>CAVTOF010000006.1:0-67697 GCA_963736225.1 uncultured Acidimicrobiaceae bacterium
GTTCGCCTTCACGCCGAGAGTGCGGCCCATCCCCGAGCGCCTGCAGTCCTTCCGGTGGGCCCGCAACGTGAACAAGAGCGGCGTATTCCTGTTGCTGGCCATCGCCGTCGTCCTCCCGCTTATCTTCACGGAGCCGTCGACCCAGCAGACCTTCACCGAGGTGTTGGCCTTCGCGATCTGCGCCACGTCGCTGACGGTGCTCACCGGTTGGCTGGGCCAGCTGTCCCTGGGCCAGATGGCCTTCGCCGGCCTCGGGGCCCTGTTCGCCGCCCGCCTGGTCGAGGGGGGAGTGCCGTTCTGGCTGGCCATCGTGGCCACCACCGCCGGCTCGGCCGTGCTGGCCCTGATCCTTGGTCTGAGCTCGCTGCGGGTCAAAGGGCTCTCTCTGGCCGTGGTCACATTCGTCTTCGCGCTGGCCGCGCAGCAGTACTTCTTCAGCCTCGGCATCCTGAGCGGCGCGTCCTCGGACGGATCCGACCTGCCGTTCGTTCCGGGCCACCTGTTCTCGCTGTCCTTCCCGGGCCAGCGCACTTACTACTACGTGGTCCTCGTCATCTTGGCGTTGGTGCTCCTGGTCGCCAGTCGGTTCCGCGACAGCGGCGTCGGCCGTTCCATCATGGCGGTGCGCGACAACGAGAACGCGGCCGCCGCCTACCGCGTCCGCCCCGCCTGGGAGAAGATTCGTGCCTTCGCCCTTGCCGGCGCACTGGCCGGGATGGGCGGCGCACTACTCAGCGGCGCCTACGCGAACGTCTCCTTCAGCGGGCCGGGAAGCCCCTTCATAGTGGACACGTCCTTGAGCCTGGTGGCGATGGTGGTCATCGGCGGTATGGGCTCGGTCACCGCAGCGGTCATCGGCTCGCTCTGGGTCATCGGGATCCCCGCCCTGGCCCCCAACAACGAGGTCCTCGGGCTGCTGTCGTCGAGCGTAGGTCTTTTGGGGATCCTGCTCTACTTCCCCCGCGGACTGATGCAGGTCGCCTACGACTTCCGCGACGCGGTCTTGTCGTGGGCGGACCGGCGTTTCGGCAGGGACGTCGTCTCCACCGCTCCGAAGATCTCTGCCCAGGCGGCGCTCCCCGAACCGGAGCATCGCGAGGCCCGTATCCCGACGCTCGCGGTCGCCGACCTCCGGGTGTCCTTTGGCGGCAACGTCGCCGTCGACGGCGTCTCCCTCAGCGTGGGCGGCGGCGAGATCGTCGGGCTCATCGGGAGCAACGGCGCCGGCAAGTCGACGCTGATGAATGCCATCGGGGGCTTCGTCCCGTCCTCCGGCTCGGTGCGGCTCGGTGATGAGGAGATCGGCGACAAGCCACCGTCCCACCGCGCCGCGTTGGGCTTGGGCCGGACGTTCCAGTCGGCCACCCTGTTCCCCGAGCTGACGGTGACCGAGACCCTCCTGGTCGCGCTCGAGGGGAAGAGCGAGACCGGCGTGCTCTCGACGGCGCTCGCCCTGCCGCGGGCGACCCGACGGAGCCGGCGCGATCGGGCTGCCGTCGGCGATCTCGTCGAGCTGCTCGGTCTCACCTCCTACCGGGACCACTACATCGCCGACCTCTCGACCGGCACCCGCCGGGTGGTCGAATTCGCCGGCCTGCTGGCGCTCGACGCCAAGGTGCTCTGCCTCGACGAGCCCACGGCCGGGCTGGCGCAACGCGAGACCGAGGCCTTCGGCCCGCTGATCGTCACCGTGCAACGTCAGCTCGACGCGTCGGTCCTCTTGATTGAGCACGACATGCCCCTCATCATGGGCATCAGTGACCGGGTGTACTGCCTGGAAGCGGGAGCGGTCATCGCCGAGGGCGAACCGGGCGCGGTGCGCGACAACCCCCGGGTCATCGCCAGCTACCTCGGCACCGACGAGCGGGCCATCAACCGGAGCGGCGCCGAGGGCGGCTCGCCAGACTGTGGAGGGCATCGAGGTCACCGCCGTGGCCACCCTTCGGATCGACCCGAACCCGGTCTGACGCCGCTCCGGACGTGGACGGCTCCGACCTCGCTGTAACGTCCGGTCCGGACAGCCATCAGGGAGGGCACAGCGCATGACGGTAGGGATCGTGACGGGCGCGGCCCGCGGAATGGGCGCGGCGTGTGCCGAACGTGTGGCCGAAATGGTCGACGTGCTCGTGCTGGTCGACCGGAACGAGGCGGTGCTGGCCACACAAGCGGACCTGTTGGCGGCCGCCGGCCACCGTGCGCAGGTCGAGCCCTTCGTCCTCGACATCGAGGACCCCGACGGCGATCGCCCGCCTCGTCACCCGGGTCTCCGAGCTGGGCCCGTTGCGGGCCGTCGCCCACGCCGCCGGCGTGTCACCCACCATGGCGGACTGGCGCGACATCCTCACCATCAACCTGGTCGGCACGGCGCTGTTGGTCGAGAGCTGCCGCCCTCTGGCGTCGCCGGGGACGGCGGTGGTCTGCTTCGCGTCCGTCGCCGCGTTGCTGGCGCTCGAGCCCGCCGACCTCGCCGCGGACGTCATCCTCGACGATCCGCTCGCCGGCGATTTCCTTCAGAACATCCGCGAGGCGGTCGGGGCCGAGATCGAGGATCCCGGGATGGCCTACACGTGGAGCAAACGCGGCGTGCACCGCCTGGTGCGGCGGGAGGCCGTCCCCTTCGGCCAGGCGGGGGCGCGCATCTGCTCGGTCACTCCGGGAATCATCGACACGCCGATGGGACGCCAAGAAGGCGAGGCCCGTGACACGAACGATCTGCTGGTGAACCTGTCGGCCATCGGTCGTGTCGGACGGGCCGAGGAGGTGGCAGCCGCGGCGGCCTTCCTGCTCTCCGACGAGGCGAGCTTCATCACCGGCATCGATGTCCCGGTCGACGGCGGCGTCGTGGCGGCCATCCGCGGCGGCGGGGTGGCATTCACGTGAGCGCGGACTTCGGCCCGGTCGTGAACGTGAAGAACCTTCTCGACCCGGAACTGCGGCCGACTCCTCGACGCGTTCGAGCTCCCGACCATTGACGCCGAGGGCGTGGCGGCCATGCGGTCCGCCTCCTTCGCGTCGCCAGATCTCTCCGCCGCCGTCTCGCGCACCGACCACGTGGTCCCCGGCGAGCCCCCGGTCCAGGTGCGGGTGCACCGGGCGAACGACGCGGCAGGACTGCTGCCGGCCATCGTCACCATCCACGGCGGCGGGTACGTCATCGGCTCCTACGACATGGACAGCCCGCTGCTCGACCGCTGGTGCCCCGGCCTCGGGGTCGTCGGCGTCTCCGTCGAGTACCGCCTCGCCCCCGAGACGCCCTACCCGGGCCCACTCGACGACTGTTACGCCGCGCTGCGCTGGACTTACGACAACGCGACCGACCTCGGCATCGACAAGGACCGCATCGGGATCTACGGGCTCAGCGCCGGGGGAGGGCTCGCCGCCGCGCTGGCCTTGCTGGCCCGCGATCGCGGCGAGGTGCCGGTGGCCTTCGTGCTGCTCGACTGCCCCATGCTCGACGACCGACAGCAGACGCCTTCCATCGGGGCGGACGGGCTCTACGTGTGGGGAGCGAACTCCAACGAATTCGGCTGGCGTTCGTACCTCGGTGCTCTCTACGGCTCCGACGACGTTCCGCCGTACGCCGCGGCCGCCCGGGCGACCGACCTGACCGGCCTTCCTCCCACGTGCGTCGTCGTCGGGGCCATCGACGGCTTTCGCGACGAGGACATCGACTACGCCCAGCGCCTGAACCAGGCCGGGGTGCCCTGCGAGCTCCACGTGATCGCCGGGTTGCCGCACGCGTACCTCCTCGTGCCCGGAGCGGCAGCGGTGCAGCTCGCCATGCATGCCATGGACGACTGGTTGGCCCGTCAGCTCGCCCAGCTGCGGACCGGCTGAATCAGAGCGCCCCGGCCTTGCCGGACCGGGCACGGATCATGGCGTCCTGGACGAAGGAGGCCGCGAGGTGCCCGTCACTGCGGAAGATGTCGCCCTGCCCGTAGGCTCCGGCCGTGCCCGGCGAAGGAACTCCGTTGCTGCAGCAGGTGCCACTCCGCGGCGGGACAGCGCTCGTGGAAGGTCAGGGTGTGGCTCAGCACCCCGGTGGAAAGCGTCACGTGCGCCTGCGCCTGCCCGACGCCGGCGTGCGGGCGCATGGCGGTCCCGATGAGAAAGCCGTCGGTCGAGTAGGCGACGAGGGCCTGATCGGTGGCGGGATCGTCGGGCGCGTCCACGAACCGGACCCAGGCATCGAGCTCGGCGTGGGCCGACCAGTTCGGGGTCGTTCAGATCGACGTCGCCGACGATCAGGATTTCCCAGGCACCTTCGCCGCGCACGCGTGCCGCTGCCGTCCTCGGGGCGTATGCCCGAGCGCGCTGCATCGGCATGCCGGATCACGTCCGGCTCGTCGGCACTCAGCAGGACGAGCGAGCGGGTGACCAGCGTGTCGCCCTGGCTGATGGTCACCGTGCTGCTGGCGACCGACCGCCCGCTGTGCATGCGGTCGACCGTGATCTCGAGTGGGGCTTCGGGCGACGCGCCGCGGGCGAAGACGGTGTGGATCGTCTTGACCGCCTTTCCCTCCTGGCCGGCCAGTCCCGCCATCACGGACTGCGCCAGCAGCTGCCCGCCGAAGACGATGCCATGGGTGGAGCTCAGGCTGTCAGCCCGGTAGCGGTCGCGTGCCGACCTCTTCGAGGGTCAGTGCGTCGACGAACGCAGCAATGGTGGACATCGGGTCTCGATTCTCCTCTGGGGCTGGGGCCCACCACTGTGGCATCGGCGGGCTGGACGGGGCCGAAACGGAGGCAGCATACAGCCGTTTTTGACGGCGACGTCAAAGTCAGATACCCTCCCGAGGAGAGGCTTCCCAGGCACGCGCCCGCGGCATTCCGTGTCGTAGCCGGCATCGCCCGCCGTCGTGATCTGGGTGGTTCCGGACGACGAGAGGATGACGACCGTGAGTGAGGCAGTGAAGGTCAACCCCGAGCAGAGGATGCTGATCGACGGCAAGCTCGTCGAGGCCGATTCGGGCAAGACGTTCGAGAACGTGAACCCGGCGACGGAGGAGGTCCTCGGCTCGGTGGCCGACGGTTCGACGGCCGAGATGCAGCGGGCGATCGACAGCTCCCGGCGGCGCCTTCGACGAGACCGACTGGTCGACCAACCATGCCTTCCGCAAGCACTGCCTCGAGCAGCTCCACGAGGCGCTGCAGGCCGAGCAGGAGGAACTGCGCGAGGAGCTCATCCTCGAAGTGGGCTGCCCCCGCATGACGACGAACGGCCCGCAGCTCGACGCGCCGCTCGCCGACGCGTTGAGCTACCCGGCCAAGCTCATCGACGAGTTCGAGTGGGAGACGGTGCTGCCCGACGCCATCAGCCTGCAGGGCTCGCTCGACTCGCGGCGGATCTGGCGGGAGCCCGTGGGCGTGGTCGGGGCCATCGTCCCGTGGAACTTCCCCTTCGAGGTGACCTCGCACAAGCTGGGCCAGGCGCTGGCCACCGGCAACACGGTGGTGCTGAAGCCCGCACCCGGACACCCCGTGGAACGCCACCCTCCTGGGCCGCCTCATCGCCGAGCAGACCGACATCCCCGCCGGCGTGGTCAACATCGTCACGTCGTCGGACCACCTCATCGGCGAGGAGCTCACGCTTTCGCCCAAGGTGGACATGATTTCGTTCACCGGTTCGACCGCAGTGGGCCAGCGCATCATGGAGAAGGGCGCCGCCACCATGAAGCGCAGCTTCTTGGAGCTGGGCGGCAAGTCGGCCACGATCGTGCTCGAGGACGCCGACCTCGGTTTCGCCACCCTCATGGGCATGGGCGCCTGCTTCCACGCCGGCCAGGGCTGCGCCATTCAGACCCGCATGCTGCTGCCCCGCTCGCGCTACGACGAGGGCGTCGAGCTGCTCACGGGCTTGTTCAACGCGGTGCCCTTCGGCGACCCGCAGCGGCCCGACGTGATCATGGGCCCGGTCATCTCGTCCAAGCAGCGTGAGCGCGTCCTCGACCTGATTGAGAAGGGGAAGGCCGAGGGCGCCACGCTGGCCGTCGGCGGAGGGCGCCCCACGGGCGACGAGTTCGCCAAGGGCTGGTGGGTCGAGCCGACGCTCTTCACGGACGTCGACAACTCCATGACGATCGCCCAGCAGGAGATCTTCGGCCCGGTCCTGGTCGTCATCCCGTTCGACGACGAGGACGACGCGGTCCGCATCGCCAACGACTCCAAGTACGGGCTCTCCGGTGGTGTGTTCTCGGGCTCGGTGGAGCACTCGCTGGCGGTGGCCCGGCGCGTGCGCACCGGTGGCCTCAGCATCAACGGCGGCGCCCCCTACGGGCCGGACCTGCCCTTCGGTGGCTACAAGCACAGCGGCATCGGCCGCCAGAACGGCGTGCCCGGCTTCGAGCAGTATCTCGAGGTCAAGTCGCTGGCCTGGCCGGCGGCGTAGCGAAGGAGGTCGCGACGTGACTGTGACCAGCGAGCCCGGCGTCTACTACGACCCCTACGACTTCGCCATCGACGCGGACCCGTACCCGGTGTGGAAGCGGCTGCGCGACGAGGCGCCGCTCTACTGGAACGAGAAGTACGAGTTCTTCGCGCTGAGCCGCTGGGAGGACGTCGACGCGGCCATGCTCGACTGGAAGACCTACATCTCGGGACGAGGCTCGGTCCTCGAGATCATCAAGGCCGGAGTGGAGATCCCGCCCGGGTCCATCCTCTTCGAGGACCCGCCGAATCACGACCTCCACCGCGGCCTGCTCTCCCGCGTCTTCACGCCGAAGAAGATGCAGGCGCTCGAGCCCCAGGTGCGGGCCTTCTGCGCGCAGACGCTCGACCCCCTCGTCGGCTCGGGCAGCTTCGATTTCATCGCGGACCTGGGCAAGTTCATGCCGATGCGGGTCATCGGGATGCTGCTCGGTATTCCCGAGCAGGACCAGGAGGCGATCCGGGACCGTCTCGACGAGGGCCTGCGACTCGAGGAAGGCGTTCCGAACGAGACCGAGTACAACGGCGCAGCCCAGTTCGAGGCGTTCTCGGACTACATCACCTGGCGCGCCGAGCATCCCTCCGACGACCTGATGACCGAGTTGCTCAACGCCGAGTTCGAAGACGAGACGGGCACGACGCGTACGCTGACCCGCGAGGAGGTCCTCGGCTACGTCGGCCTGCTGGCCGGGGCCGGGAACGAGACCACGACGCGCCTGATCGGCTTCACCGGCGAGGTCCTGGGCCGCCACCCGGACCAGCGCGCCGAGCTGGTGGCGGACCGGTCGCTGATCCCCAACGCCATCGAGGAGCTGTTGCGCTACGAGTCGCCCTCCCCGGTGCAGTCCCGCTACGTGACCCGGGACGTCGACCTCCACGGCCGGACGGTGCCCGAGGGCAGCATCATGGTGCTGCTGAACGGTTCGGCCAACCGGGACGAGCGTCACTTCACCGACGGGGACAGCTTCGACATCCACCGTGCCATCGGCCGTCATCAAGCCTTCGGCTACGGCATCCACCTTTGTCTCGGCATGGCGCTGGCCCGCCTGGAGGGGCGCGTGGCGCTCGACGAGGTGCTGAACCGCTTCCCCGAATGGGAGGTCGACTACGACAAGGCCGAGCGGGCCCGGACCTCGACAGTCCGCGGCTGGGAGACCCTGCCGGTGACGACCTCGTGAGCACGCCCCCGCAGGAGAGGAGCACGCGATGAACTACGACGACATGATCCTGGTCAGCATCGACGACCACATGATCGAGCCGCCCAACATGTACGAGAACCACGTGCCGAAGAAGTGGCTCGACGAGGCGCCCAAGGTCGTGCACGAGGACGGCATCGACCGCTGGGTCTTCCAGGGCGAGAAGACCAGCACGTCCTTCGGCATGTCGGCCACGGTCGGCTGGCCCTCGGAGGAGTGGGGCTTCAACCCCGGCACCTACACCGAGCTGCGGCCCGGGTGCTTCGACGTGCACGAGCGGGTGCGCGACATGAACGCCAACGGCGTGCTCGGCTCCATGTGCTTCCCGACCATGGCCGGGATGGAACGCGCGGACCTTCTCCGAGGCGCAGGACAAGGAGATCGCCCTCGTCATGCTGCAGGCCTACAACGACTGGGCCATCGACGAGTGGTGCGGCGAGTACCCGGGGCGCTTCATTCCGCTCGGCATCGTGCCGATGTGGGACGTCGACGCGGCCGTGGCCGAGGTCCGGCGCATCGCCAAGAAGGGCTGCCGGTCCATCAGCTTCCTCGAGACGCCGCACGTGCAGGGGTTCCCGAGCTTTCTCTCCGGCTACTGGGACCCGATGCTCGCCGCGCTCAGCGAGGAGAACATGGTGCTCTCGCTCCACATCGGCGCCGGCTTCGCCGTGATCCAGAGGCCCGAGGAGGCGCCGGTCGATCACCTGATGGTGCTGGCCTGCCAGATCAGCGCCATCACCGCCCAGGATCTGCTGTTCGGGCCCACCCTGCGGCGCTTCCCCGAACTCAAGGTCGCGCTGTCCGAAGGCGGCATCGGCTGGATCCCCTTCTACTTCGACCGCATCGACCGGCACTTCAACAACCAGGAGTGGCTGCACGGCGACTTCGGCGGCAAGCTGCCGTCCGAGGTCTTCCGCGACCACATCCTGGCCTGCTACATCACCGATCCGTCGGGCCTGCTTCTGCGCGACCGCATCGGCATCGAGGGCATCGCCTGGGAGTGCGACTATCCGCACACCGACACGACCTGGCCCAACTCGCCCGAGTTCGCCTGGAAGGAGTTTCAGGACGCCGGGTGCCGGGACGACGAGATCCACAAGATCACCTGGGAGAACGCCTGCCGCTTCTACGGCTGGGACCCCTTCCTCCACACACCCAAGGAGCAGGCGACCGTGCGTGCGCTACGGGCGTCGACGCCCGATGTCGACGTCACCCGAATGTCGAAGGAGGAGTGGCGCACGCGCAACGAGGCCGCCGGCATCGGCATCGTGAGCGCCGTCTAGCCTCACCGCACCGATGCACGACAACCCCAATGCAGTCGCGCCCGAGAGGACCGAAGAGAACCACGTGAGTGAGCAGCGAGGAGCACCATGCTCCTGAACCTGAGCGAAGACCAGCAGTTCTTCCGCGAGACCACCGACCGCTTCTTGACCGAGCAGACGCCGCCGGACACGCTTCGGCAACTCCGCAACGACCCGGCCGGCTTCGACCCCGATTACTGGCGCCGTGGCGCCGAGCTGGGCTGGACCTCGCTACTGGTGAGCGAGGAGCACGGAGGCGGCAGCATCAGCGACGACGGCCTCGTGGACGCCGGCCTCGTCGCCTACGAGTTCGGGCGCCACGCGGCGCCGGGGCCCTTGGCCGTGACCAACGTGGTCGCGGCGACGCTCAGTGCCTACGGCGCAGCACCCGACGTGCTCGCCGGCCTGTTGTCCGGGGAGAGCATCGCCACCTGGTGCGCCCCGCCGTTCGGGTCCGAGCGGTGGCAGCCGACGGTCCTGGCCCTCCACGAGGGCTCCGACCTCGTCCTACGCGGAGAGGCCCGCGTGGTGGAGTCGGCGGGGCAGGCCGATCACCTCCTCGTCACCTGCCGCGAGGCGGCCGGTGTGACCCAGGTGCTCGTCCCGGCCACCGCTCCGGGTGTGTCGAGGGTGCCGATGCAGACGGTCGACCTGACCCGGCGCTTCGGTGTCGTGACCTTCGACGAGACGAGGGTTCCCTCCGACGCCGTGGTGGGCACGATCGGTGACGCGCACGAGGACGTGCATCGCCAGTTCGAGCGCCTCATCGTGCTGCTCAACGCGGAATCGGTCGGTGCCATGCAGGCGGCCTTCGACATGACCGTCGAATGGGCGTTCGACCGCTACTCGTTCGGGCGGCCGCTGGCGTCGTATCAAGCACTCAAGCACCGGTTCGCCGACATGTTCATGTGGCTCCAGGCGAGCCATGCCAGCAGCGATACCGCCTGTGCCGCCGTGGCGCACGGCGACCCCCACGCCGCCGAGCTGGTCAGCGCGGCCAAGGCGTACATCGGCGAGTACGGCGCCGAGCTGGTGCAGGACTGCACGCAGATGCATGGAGGCATCGGCGTCACGTTCGAGCACGACCTCCATCTCTTCCTACGCCGGGTGACGGTCAATCGTGCGCTGGCCGGCACGCCGGCGGACCACCACGAGCGGATCGCCGCATTCGTCGGCTCACGGGAAGGGACAGCGGCGTGAGCGCGTTGCGAGTGGAGGCGTCCGAGGGGCTGGAGAGCCTCGAGGAGTTCCGGCAACGGGCACGGTCCTACATCCGGGCCAACCTGCGGCAGGTCACCCCCGAAGAGTTGCGCTGGGAGCGGAACGGCAACGACGACGAGGCGGAGCTCGCCACCATCAAGCGAGACCGCGAGCTGCAGCGCATGCTGTTCGACGCCGACTTGGCCGGTATCTGCTTCCCGGCCGAGTACGGCGGCCAGGGCCTGTCGCCCGAGCACCAGAAGGTGTTCAACGAGGAGATCGCGGGCTACGAGTACCCCCTGCGGGTGCAGATCCCGACCCTGTCGCCGTGTGCCGCCGTCATTCTGGAGTTCGGCACGGAAGAGCAGAAGCTGCGCCACCTGCCCGCCATCTTGAAGGGCGAGGAGCTCTGGATGCAGTTCCTGTCCGAGCCCAGCGGCGGTTCCGACGTGGCCGGGGCACTCACCACAGCCGTCCGCGACGGGGAACAGTGGGTGCTCAACGGTTCCAAAGTGTGGACGTCAGGGGCATGGTGGTCCGACTGGGGGCTCTGTCTCGCCCGGACCAACTGGGACCAGCCGAAGCACCGCGGGTTGACGGTGTTCATGCTGCCCATTCACCAGCCCAATGTCGAGGTCCACCGCATAGAGATGAACAACGGCTCGCGGGAGTTCTGCCAGGAATTCCTGACCGACGTGATCGTGCCCGACACCGATCGCGTCGGCGCGGTGGATGAAGGCTGGACCGTCGGCACGCGCTGGATGTTCCACGAGCGCATGCTCTACAACTCGTCCCTCGTGACCGAGCCCCTCGGCCTGGCCCATGGCAGCCAGGATGCGAAGATCGTCTACGACATCGCCCGGGAGCACGGCCGACTGGACGACGCCTCCGTCCGCCAGAACATCGGTGAGGCGCGCATGCTCGAGCTCGTGGTCGGTCAGCTGGCCGAGCGTGTCAGCGAGGGCATCCGATCGGACCGCTTGTCCGACCAGGCGGCCGGGCTCGTCCGGTTGTTCAAGGGCACCTCGGTCTCCCGCATCGTCACGCTGGCCTTGAATACTGCCGGCCCCTCGGGCGCGGCCTGGGTCGAGGGCGACACCGCCGCCATGAGCGCCATCAGCTTCCTGATGCGCCAGGCGGGCAGCATCGGAGGCGGGACGACCGAGATGGCTCGCAACGTGATCAGTGAGCGCGTGTTGGGCATGCCGCGGGAGCGCCGCCTGGACAAGGATGTCCCCTTCCGCGAAGTGCCCCGCGGCCGCCCGACCACGACGTAGTCGCCACCCACCCGTCACCACCGATCGAGGAGTCCGTACGTGCCCATCGCCATCTCAGAGATCAACGGATTGTCGCTGGCGCACGAAGTGATCGGGGAGTCGGGCCAACCCTGGGTGATCACGCCCGGCGGCCGCTTCACCAAGGAGTCACCCGGCGTGCGGCAGCTGGCCGAAGCGCTGGCTGCGCACGGCAACAAGGTGCTGATCTGGGACCGGCCCAACTGTGGCGCGTCCGACGTGTGTTTCGAGGGTTCTTCGGAATCCGCCATGCAGGCCGACGCGTTGGCCGCGCTGCTCAGCCACCTCGACATGACGCCGGCGATCATTGCCGGCGGCTCGGGGGGCGCCCGCGGTCGCTCCTCACCGCCGCCCGCCACCCCGAGACGGCCGCTGGCCTCGCCATCTGGTGGATCAGCGGCGGCGTGTACGGCCTCCTCTCGTTGGCGACGCACTACTGCGGCGGATCGGTGCAGGCGGCATGGACCCAGGGCATGGAGGCCGTGGCGGATCTGCCGGAATGGGCCGAAGTGCAGGAGTCGAACCTGTCCAACCGCGATCGCTTCCTGACGCAGGACCCGGCCACGTTCATCGCGACGATGGAACGCTGGATGCTGGCCTACTGCCCACGCGCCGACGAGCCTGTGCCCGGACTGCCCGCAGCGGACGCCGAGGCCCTGGGGATTCCGGCACTGGTCTTCCGCAGCGGTGTGAGCGACCCGCATCACACGAGGGCGACGTCGGAGGCCCTGGCGGAGATCGTGCCCGGTGCCCGCCTCGTCGAGCCGCCGTGGGGGGACCGTGAATGGATCGAGCGCGGCGAGGCGCGAGAGGAGGGGCTGTTCGCCCGCTGGCCCCTCCTAGCTCCGCAGCTCCTGGAGTGGAAGACAGAGGTTCTGGGCTGACCGCCTAATTCTGCGCCTTCCGTGCCGGACGTTTCCGCCCGACCGGTAGCGCGGGCAAGGTGCCCTACTCCGACGCAGGCACCACGGCGGCACCTTCTGTTGGACGGCCTTTGATCAACTCTGGGGCGGGGCATAACCTGATTACCTCCTAGCGTCGAGCCAGCGAAGAGGCATATCGACGAGCCCCGTACGCTGCCGAAAAGGTGGCGAACGCTACCCAGGAGCCAGGCGAGTTCGCCTTTCCTTCATTGAGGTCAGCTGTACGACACAAAGGACGAGCAGCAGCACCGCCGCCGCGGTTCCAAGGACGGCGCCGACTCCAAAGGACGTCTGAGTCGACCCTGATGTCAGACTCTGAGCAGCGTCGTTCGCATCCTTGATTCTTGTGAGCGCCAGAGCGAGTGAACACGCCACTGCCACACAACTCGTCGCCAGCAGGCCCCAGTAGATGGTCGCTCGAAATGTAACCAGGGTCAGGGTGCCAAGGACCAGAGCAAGGGCACCGCAAAGGACGAGGATCACATCAAGCCAACCTGCTCTGAACGTGAGCGTGACGCCTTCACTGCGATATGTAGCCCACGGCGCCCATAGAGCGGCAACCAAGAGAACCAGAGAACCGGCTATCACACCGACGCCCATCCATATGTCGTCGCGTCTTGCAGATCGCCGCACGGAGGTTCTCCCTTGCTCCGACATTACCCCGAGACAGCCAGGCAAGACTGCCCCAGTCCAAGGTCAGCGATACTTAACGGACACTGTTGAGCGTGAATCATCAGGCGGCGGCCCAGCCTTAGGTTTGAGAGTAATGACATCTCACGGCTCTTGGTTTCCGGCGACTCTTCAATGCCGAGTGGATCGTTCCGTCATCGCAAAGGGGAAGGTCTCCTAGCTCTGGGAGTGCAGGTCCTGTGCTGGAGACGTGGGCTGGCTGCCGAGCTGCGATAATGAATCCCTCTCTTAGGAAAGGCTCCCGATGATCGTTGCCATCGCCGGGGCTTCTGGTTTTGTCGGACGTGCCCTGACGGCGCACCTGCTCGACAGTGGGCACGACGTGGTCGCCCTCGGCCGTTCCGTGGGGTCTATCTCGACGGACGCGAGGGCAATCGCTGTTGATGTCGGCGACGAGGATGCTGCCGCTACAGCCTTGGTAGGTGTCGAGGTCGCCTATTACCTCGTCCATTCGATGGCCGCAGGTGGTGGTTTCCGTGAGGTCGACCTCCGTCTGGCCACCGCCTTCGGTCGGGCGGCGGCACAGGTGGGCGTTGGCCGGATCATCTATGTCGGAGCGCTTGGTGATGCGCCGAGCTCCGCACACCTGGCCAGCAGGCACGAGGTGGGTTCAGCTCTCGCCGCTGCCGGCGTGGCGGTGATCGAGCTTCGGGCCGCGGTGGTGTTTGGCTCGGGGAGTATCTCCTTCGAAATGCTCCGCTACCTGACCGAGCGACTGCCGGCCATGGTCTGCCCCCGTTGGGTACGCACTCGGATCCAGCCCGTCGCCCTCGTCGACCTGCTTGCCTATCTGGAGCAGTCGCTCCACGTCGCCCCCGGCATCTACGAGATCGGCGGCGCTGACGTCACGACGTACCGCGAGATGATCGATGCGTACGCCCGCGTCCGGGGTCTACGTCCCCGTCGCATCATCAACATTCCGTGGCTCACACCGCACCTCTCCTCGTACTGGGTCGACCTCGTGACGCCGGTCGATCGCTCGGTTAGCCATGCGCTGATCGAGAGTCTCGTCACCGAGGTGGTGGTGATCGACCCCGAGCCGGCGAGACGGGCGTTCTCGGTCACGCCGATGGGGGTCGATCGCGCGCTCGCCGCCGCGCTCGACGACCAGGACGAGGAAGTAACTCGCTCACTGTTGGCACGCCAAAACGGCCTGGTCGACGGCGTCTATTCCGTCGTCGTCGATGTCGCCGTCCCACCAGGTATCGAGGACGTGGTCGGTCGCGATCTGGCGACGATCGGCGGTCGGTTCAACTGGTACGGCGCTGCGCCCGGGTGGATGGCCCGCCTCGTCCTCGGGCGTCTCGTAGGCGAACGCCTTCGACGACGCCGACCCGCGGCCGTGGTGCCGGGAGCGCTTGTCGACTGGTGGCGCATCGCCCGGGTCGGGTCGGGCGAGCTAGTACTGCGGAGCGTGGGATGGTTCCCCGGTGACGCCTGGCTCGGGTACCGCGCCGGTCAAGGTGCCCTTCGCCAGGTAGCAGCGTTTAGGCCGCGCGGCATACCGGGCTTTCTTTACTGGAAGCTACTCGCCCCGGTACACCGCGTGGCCTTCGACCGAATGGCCCGCCACCGTGTTCCTAGGGCGCCGGTGCAGCTCTGATGGAGTCCGAGGGATCCTGAGCGTCGACCACCTCCGTCGCCAGTGAGCGCCCAGACGCATGGATCTGTGCACCGGAGTGAGGGTGCCCCATTCGCCGGTATAACGCCGGGGCGTGGGCGATGCGGTGATTCCATCCTCCTTCACCCCTTACGGTGGGATGATGGCCACAGACGAGGAGATTGGTTTCCCGAAGGGGAACCACGACGAGCGTGAACTATTGCTGAGCTGGCTCCGGTACCTTCGGGGCGCCGTCCTGCGAAACGTGGACGGGCTGAGCGACGAGGAGTCCCGCTGGACCCGTCAAGGTCGACTAATGCCGTTGGTGGGAATAGTGAATCACCTGACGCGTATGCCGGCCAAACCTTCGAGCTGTTCGAGTGTTGTGACGTGGTAGTAGCCGCGTCCTGACCATATCGTCGTCGGCCCCATGGACCGAGTCATGACGTCGCGCCCTTCGCCTATGGGCCAGGGTCAACGCGACAGAAGGATCAGTCGGAGACGAAATCCTCCGCCTGGTTCGCGACCGAACCTGGCGCCGCCGGTTCTTGCAGGCCCAATGCGTTGACGAAGAGCCGGGTTAGCTGCTCCACGCCCAGATTGAAGTCGCAGTCGACGAGCCCCTGCACGAACCACATTTCGGGGAAGCGGTACGTCATTGCTCCGAGTCCGGCGGCGGCGATCGCAGGGTCGAGGCGCGTGTCGGCCAATCCGTGTTGTTGCAGGCGACGTATCGAGTCGGCGATCTGCGCCGACGAGACGTGATGGCGTTCGTTGCGAAAGGCGCGCAGGGTGTCGTCGAAGCGGGACACCTGTTCGATCACACCCATGATGCGGGCTTCGTCCCGGTAGCTCTCGAAGTTCCGCCGGATCCCTTCGTGGATCCGCTGGTACGGGGAAGCCGTAGAGTTCGCGTCCAGAATCACGCTGTAGAGCGGCTCGCTGAGGCGTTGCTCCACCTCGGCCGCCACCTCCCGGAAAACCTCTTCTTTCGATTCGAAGTAGTGGTAGAAGGACCCGTGCGAGAGGCCCGCTCGCTCCGCGATGTCGGAGATCCGGGCATCGAGGAACCCGTCCTGCTCGAACACCTCTTTGGCTGCCGCGAGAAGACGTGCTCGAGTCTCGACTCCTTTGCGGGAACGGGGTCCACTGGGTTTCTCGTTCGCGTCCGTTGTCGTTGTGGGGTCAGGATCGGGCACTAATGTCACGCGTCCTTCCGCTGCAACAGCAAGACTCCGGAGGGCGTCCCGCCGCCGGAGGTGACTACGGCGGTCTTGGCATTGGCGACCTGGCGCGCGCCGGCGTCGTGGCGCAACTGGATCACCGCTTCGTAGAGGAAGCCGAAACCATGGGTGCGCCCTTCCGAGAGTTGCCCGCCGTGTGGGTTGACCGGGAGCTCGCCGTCGAGCGCGATGCGACGGCCTCCGTCGAGCCAATCGTAGGCCTCGCCGAAGCCACAGAATCCGAGGCCCTCGAGCCACGAGATGGCATTGAAGGTGAAGCCGTCGTAGACCAACGCCAGGTCCACCTCGGACGGCCGCATGTCGGTCCGCGTCCAGAGGTGCGCGGCTTGGCCGATGACCTGCGGCTCGTGGGTCAGAGTGTCCTGATCCCAGGACACCCGTTCGAGGATCTGGGTGCCCACCGCCTCGATGCGCACTGCCGGGTGCGGGAGATCGTCGGCGACCGACGCCGCCGAGACGATGACGGCGATGGATCCGTCGCACGGCACGTCGCAGTCGTAGAGCCCGAACGGGGAGGTGATCGGCCGCGCCGAGAGGTAGTCGTCCATCGTCATCGGATCCCGGTAGATGGCGGTCGGGTTGAGCGCAGCGTTCCGCCGCCCGTTGAGGGCGATCAGCCCGAGCATCTCGCGGGGGAGCGCCATAGCGGTGCATGTACTGCGTGGCGTTCATGCCGATCCAGTTGGCGGCGGACATGGCGCCGAAAGGAGCGCGCCATTCGCGGAACGGGCCGGAGACCCGTTCCGCCCGCTGCCTGCCGCCGTTACCGTCTGCAGCGGCGGCCTGCGCCGCTCGAGCGGTCAGGACGGCAAAGGTGGACTCCCACACGGTCCGGAAGCACAGGACATGGCGGCAGAGGCCGGAGGCGACGGCCAAGGCAGCCGCAATGACCGAACCACCCGGACCGGGGAGGTCGCCGCCGCCGTTGATCCACGTCGGGTGGATGCGCAGCGCCTCTTCGATGGCGCTGGCGCCCCCCTCGCTCATGCCGCCGCCGCTCATGCCCGGGTAGGTCGACAGCCCGTCGATGTCCTCGATCGTCAGCCCGGCGTCGGCGATCGCCGCGAGGCTGGCGTCGACGGCGAGTGAGAGCGGGTCGACCATCAGCCGCCGACCGAAGGTGGAACGACCGATGCCGCTCAGGACGGCCTTGTGCTCGAAGCGCTCCTCGCCCAGGGGGGCGCGGGGGAGCGGTCGCACCGGTTCCTCGACACGGTCGACGGGGTCGAGCTCGCCCGTCAGCTCGAACAGGGGCAGCCAGACGTCCTCCTGCTGGTCGAACTGGACCGCGACTTCCTGGCCGATCTGGACGTCGGCAGGCTCACACCCGACGATGTTCGTCGTGAGGTGGACGCGGGGGTCTTCTTCCAGCGCGACGTTGGCGATCACGTAGGGGGGATCGAAGTCCGGCAGCCAGCGATGGGCGTTGACCGTGAACCCAACGATCGTGCCGCGTCCCGAGACCGGTGTCGGTTTCGACGACCGGCTCCGGCAGTATGGGCAGATGGGAACCGGAGGATGGACCAGCTCGCCGCAGTCGCTGCACCCCTGAATGCGCAGGACGCCATCGGCGCCGGAGGTCCAGAACCACTCGTTGGCCGGGGTCAGCTCAGGAAGCGGCCGCATGGAACCTCTCTGACCTGGCCGTGGGGACAGACGAAGTTTTGACGTCGACGTCGCAATCGAACACGGTGGCCATGTTACGCGCCCTGGCCGACATTGCCTGATCCCGACCCCGCCCATTTTGGAGGGCTGGCCTGGTTCCAGCCAGCGCTCACTCGCTTCGGCTCTCCAAACAGGGCTCATTCAGGTTTCCAGAGGAACGGCGATATGGTGACCGTGGACGCCCATGTCGGACACGAAGCCTGGTTCGGCCGAAGCATGCCGGGACCTCTCTATGACCTTTAACCGGGCAGGTACTCAACTTCGAACCGAGAGACCTCGACGAACCCGCTGTCGCTACTACCGTTCGGTTCTCGTGAGGAAACAGACGACCATCCGGTACGGGCCACACCGCAGCAATGTCGGTGATCTGTGGCTCCCGGCCGAGGGAGCGAGCAGGCCCCCTGTCGTTGTCCTCATCCATGGCGGCTTCTGGCGCGCCGTTTACACGAAGCGACTTATGAACGGACTGGCCAAAGCCTTGGTCAAAAGGGGATGGGCGGCGTGGAACATCGAGTACCGGCGTCTCGGATTCCTCGGCGGAGACGGAGGCTGGCCCCACACACTCGATGACGTTGCTGCGGCCATCGACCACATCGCCTGTCATCGATGGTGCCGTCGATCCGATGCGCGTGGTGACCTGCGGCCATTCGGCGGGTGGGCAACTCGCGCTGTGGGCGGCAGCCCGAAGTCGGTTACCCGCAGGGAGTCCAGGGGACAACGTGGCTGTGACGGTTCGAGGCGCCGTCTCTCTTGCCGGGGTCGTCGACCTCAAAGAGGCCGATCGTCTCGGACTCGGCTCGGATGCGACCGCACGCTTCTTAGGCGGCCATTGGGAGCAGCAGGAAGAACGTTACCGATGCTCGTCGCCAATGGCCCTGTTGCCGATCGGGGTGCCCCAGGTGCTCGTTCACGGAACGAACGACACCGTCGTGCCTCTCTCCATGAGCGAGAAATACGAAATCCAAGCGACGAAGCACGGGGACGCTGCTCGCTACATCCCTGTCGACGGGGTCGGTCACCGAGAGATGATCGACCCCGAAGGAATCGGATGGGCAACCGCCGTGGCGGAATTGCAGCACCTCATCGGCTGACCGGGAGAGTCCTGCGCCTTCAGGGGCCAATCGATCGTGACGATAAGGGTCCTATGGGGTCGGGTTCCAGCGAGCAGGTTGAACCCGTAGGGCAAGAGGCGGGGTCCCTCGCTGCGCCGAGTCATCACAGCAAAGCTGTTCGAAGTACACGGCTGTCATCCGAAGCCCAAATCCGCAATCGACTCTTTCCCAAGACCCGTTCCTGGTTCGCGCTCGAAGCTCCCCTAGAACTTCTGAGTCCACTCTCCGTGGTCCGGATTCTCTTCGGGCTGAACATTGTGACCTGGGCGCTGGCCACCTTGTTCCTCCACACATCGTCGGTCAGAGTGCCGGCCGTTGCTTTCATCGTTGCGTCGGCAGTTCTGATCTGGTTGATCCTCGAGGTAGTCCACCGCCTGGACACCCGGTGGCTGGTCGTCCTCCTCACGGTCAGTTCGGTCCAGATCGCCCTTTTGACATGGGCTGGTTCGGGAACAACAGCGACGTACGTGTACCTCCTGTCGGCCATTCCGGTAGGGATCACTGCGGCGCTCTTCCTTCCCTACCGAGCGTTGCTTGGCCAACAGTTGGTCTCGGTTGTCGGTCTCATCCTGGGACTCGCAACCGGCTTTGGGCTTCGTAAAGGCCGCCGTCGTTGCTTTGGCGGTCGGACTTGTCGACCTCTCGACGTCCATCACCGTCTGTTTCCTCACACAGACCTCGAGGCGCCAGCGATCCTTCGACAATGACACCGGGCTGCCCAATGGTGTGGGTCTGTCCGAGCGCGTCGGGCAATCCACGAGGCGACCTTCCTTCGTCGTCGCTGTGATCCGGCTCGAGGGCATCGCCGATGCCCGAGGAGCGCTGGGCTACGAAGTCGGAACCGAACTCCTGAAGCGAGCAGTCGAGGATCTGGGTCAGGTACTGCCTCCTGCCACTTTCATAGGCAGAGTTGACGGCGATGAGCTGGTTGTCACGCTGGGACTGGGCCTTGGAGAGCCCGTACATGCGACGCGCGGCGCCGACGAGATTCAAGCAGTCGAGCTGGCGCGGACCCTCGCTGGAGCGGTGAGCGCAGGCAGGTACCTCGTCGGCGAAATCGAGGTCTCTCTTCGGGCCCACGTCGGCTTGGCGATAGCCCCTTGGGACGGAACCGAGGTCCCTGAACTCGTCCGACGCGCATCGCTGAGTGCGGGCCGCGCCGCGGTCCAAGGACGAGCCGAGTCGTTCTGGGACGGCGATTTTGGTGCCATGACCGCCTCGGACCTTGGACTCTTGGCCGATTTGCGACTCGCGATCGACCGCGGTGAACTGACCCTCGCCTACCAACCGCAAATCGCGACCGCTACCGCTCGTTTGGCATCGGTCGAGGCCCTCCTTCGCTGGACAAGTCCAGTCCACGGCAATGTGTCGCCGACTCGCTTCGTCCCCCTGGCAGAGAAAACTGGATTGATCGGACGGCTCACCGACTGGGTTCTGAGTGAAGCACTCGAGGCGCAGGTCCGATGGCGATCCGTCGGAATCAACATTCCTGTCGGGGTCAACTTCTCGCCCACGACCATCAATACGCCGGATCTACCCGATCGGGTTCTCGAGGAGCTTGCCCGACGGCACTTGCCTGCAAGCTGCTTGACCATCGAAGTGACGGAGACATCCGCCATCGACCTTCTGCAGGCGGTCAGTCTCCTTCGACCACTTCACGATGCGGGTATTCGTATCTCGATAGACGACTTCGGAACGGGCTACACGTCCCTTGCGGCGCTCCCCGACCTCCCGCTCGACGAGCTGAAAGTTGATCAGAGTTTCGTGATGCGCTCGCTCACGTCGGCCGCCGACGATGCCATCGTGCGAACGGTGCGAGAACTCGCGCTCCGCCTCGGTCTTGATGCTGTAGCAGAAGGCGTCGAAACGAAGGACATGTTTGATCGAATGTCCGGCTATGGATTCGACCTCCTCCAGGGTTATTTCCTCTCAAAGCCACTTGAGGAGTCAGATCTCATCGAATACGCGAGCCGGAGAGAGAGTGAGCATTCGTTGAGTCTCAGACCTATACAGATGGACAGCCAATAGACGACGAAAGTGATGACGATCAGCGGCTGCTGACCAACGGGCCGTCGACCTGGTTTGGTGTCGAGCCAGGGCTTCTCTTTGAAGAGGAATGTTCGAGGCAACCGGACCTCGTGCCGGCGCGGACTGAATCCGTGCATGGAGCACCGGGCACAACGAGCTCCGGATGGCGATCAATCCGGCCTCCCGCTCGGAGCGAGATCGTGGCGCAGGAACTCGACCCCTACGCCGGCCGTAAGATCCTGCAAGGCATGTCCCCAACCTCCACTGACTCCGAGAAGACCGGCTCTGGCCCGAGGCGCATCGGGCACTGGATCGCGGGCCGGCCGACGGCCGGCGAATCGGGTCGGGTGGCCCCGGTCTACGACCCAGCCCGAGGGCGTGCAGACCGGCGAGGTCGCTCTGGCCTCCGCAGCTGAGGTGGATGAGGTGGTCGCGTCGGCGGTCGAGGCGTCCGACGAGTGGCGGAGTTCGTCTCTCACCCGTCGAGCCAGCCTGCTCTTCCGCCTGCGCGAGCTGCTCGATGCGAGCCGGGACGAACTTGCCGCCGCCGTCACCAGTGAGCACGGCAAGGTCCTCGAGGACGCGAAGGGAGAGGTGGCGCGCGGCATCGAAAACGTCGAGTTCGCCTGCGGCATCCCCAACCTGCTGAAGGGATCGTCCAATTCGGAGATCTCGACGGGCATCGACATTCGCACCGTGCTCGAACCCCTGGGCGTCGTCGCCGGCATCACTCCGTTCAACTTCCCGATCATGGTGCCGTTGTGGATGATGGCCAATGCCATCGCCTGCGGGAACTGCTTCGTGCTGAAGCCGTCCGAGAAGGACCCTTCCGTCTCGCTCGTCCTGGCCGAGATCGTGCAGCGGGCCGGCTTCCCCGACGGCGTCTTCAGCGTCGTGCAGGGTGACCGCGAGGCGGTCGAGACGTTGCTGGCCCACCCCGACGTGGCGGCGATCTCCTTCGTGGGCAGCACGCCGGTGGCGCGTCACATCTACGAGACCGGGACGCGTCACGGCAAGCGGGTCCAGGCCCTCGGTGGCGCAAAGAACCACATGGTGGTGCTCCCCGACGCCGACCTCGACGCCGCCGCCGACGCAGCGGTGTCCGCTGCCTACGGGTCGGCCGGCGAACGGTGCATGGCGATCTCGGTGGTCGTTGCCGTCGGTCCCGTGGCCGACCCGCTGATCGAAGCCATCGCCACCCGGATTCCCGACGTGGTGGTCGGTGCAGGTGACGATCAGGCGTCCCTGATGGGGCCGCTGATCACGGCGGAGCATCGGGATCGCGTGCAGTCGTACGTCCAGCGCGCAGCCGAGGAGGGCGCCAAGGTCGTGGTCGACGGATCGACCACTGATCGGGAGCACGGGTTCTTCGTGGGCTGTTCCCTGCTCGACGACGTGAAGCCGGGCATGCGCGTCTATGACGACGAGATCTTCGGACCGGTGCTGAGCGTGGTGCGGGTGCCCACGTTCGATGAGGCTCTCGCGCTCGTGAACGACAATCCCTACGGCAACGGCACCGCATTGTTCACCCGGGACGGCGGCATGGCGCGGCGGTTCGAACGAGAGGTCCAGGTCGGGATGGTCGGCATCAACGTCCCGATCCCCGTTCCGGTGGCGTCGCACTCCTTCGGTGGGTGGAAGGCCTCGATCTTCGGGGACGCGTCCATCTACGGTCCTGACGGCATCCGCTTCTACACCCGACCCAAGGTCGTCACCTCCCGCTGGCCCGAGTCGGGCCCGAGCAGCGTGGAGTTGCATTTCCCGACCAACCGCTGAGGAAGAGACGGGGCGTCTCTCCTGAGCGCTCGGTGGGGGATGCGACCGGGTTGGGCCGGATAGTTCTATGACATTGACGTCACAGTCAGAAACCAATATCCTCTTCACTATGCCCAGAGTCTTGGATTTCCCGGTCTTCGATGCCGACAACCACTTCTACGAGACCAGGGACTCGTTTACCCGACACCTCCCTGATCGCTACAAGGGAGCCATCGACTACGTCGACCTGCGGGGCCGCACCAAGATCATGATCCGCGGCACAGTGAGCGAGTACATACCGAACCCGACCTTCGAGGTCGTGGCGAAGCCCGGCGCTCAGGAGGAGTACTTCCGGAACGGCAATCCCGATGGGAAGTCGTACCGGGAGATCATCGGGGAGCCCATGCGGGCCATCCCGGCCTTTCACCACCCGGAGCCCCGCGTCGAGGTGATGAACGAGCTCGGCGTCGACCGTTCGCTGATGTTCCCCACCTTGGCGAGCCTGCTGGAAGAGCGCATGCGGGACGATCCCGAACTGACGCACGCGGCGATCCACTCCCTGAACGAGTGGATGTACGAGGAGTGGACCTTCAACTACGAGGATCGGATCTTCGCCACGCCTGTCATCACGCTCCCGATCGTCGAGAAGGCGATCGAAGAGCTCGAGTGGGTGCTGGAGCGAGGGGCGAAGACGGTACTCATCCGCCCCGCGCCCGTACCGGGTTTCCGCGGCTCCCGCTCATTCGGCTATCCCGAGTTCGACCCCTTCTGGCAGGCAGTCGTGGACGCCGACATCCTCGTATCGATGCACTCGTCCGACAGCGGCTACACGCGGTACACGAACGACTGGACCGGCCCCAGCGAGATGCTGCCCTTCAAGCTCGATTCGTTCCGCTATATGACCGGCGGCCACCGGCCGATTCAGGACACCATGGCAGCGTTTGTCTGTCATGGCGTGTTCGCCCGCTTCCCGGATCTCCGGATCGCCTCTATCGAGGCCGGCGGGGAGTGGATCCGTTCCTTCGTCACCCACCTCGGCGACACCTACAGGAAGATGCCACACGCCTTCGACGGCGACCCGGTCGAGCAGTTCAAGCACAACGTCTACGTGAGCCCGTTCCACGAGGACGACCTGGGGGAGATCATCGACGTGATCGGCGCTGACCACGTGCTGTTCGGCTCCGACTACCCGCACCCCGAGGGGCTGGCCGAGCCCTGCAGCTACGTCGACCACCTGCCGGAAGGACTCGCCGACGACGACGTGCGGAAGATCATGGGCGGCAACCTGGCCCGGATCATGCGCGTCGAGCAGGCCGCCGCAGCGGTCTGATTCGGTTCAGCTCGCAGCACCGCGGTCCGGCGCGCCCGATGGGCGCGGACAAGGTGCAACGAAGTGTTTCTAACAGTAGGGTCACTCTCCGAATGATTCGCCAAGGAGCCGCCATATGAGCGATTACAAGTTCGTCACGTACGAGAAGCTGGACTCGGGGAAGGTGGCGCGCATCATGCTCAACCGACCCGAGGCACGCAACGCCCAGAACCGGGGCCTCCTGGTCGACCTGAACGACACGTTCATGGAGGCGGAGGCGGACGACGAGGTCCGAGTCGTCATCCTGGGCGGCATGGGCCCGATGTTCTCTTCCGGACACGACATGGGCTCGAAGGTCTCCATGGAGGAGGGCATGCCGGGGCCGAACCAGCACTACACGAGGAAGATCAACGGTGCGACGCGCAAGGGTGCCGAGAGCCTCATGCTCCAGGAGTGGCACTACTACTTCGAGAACACGCGGCGGTGGCGCAATCTCCGCAAAATCACCATCGGGCAGGCACACGGGGATGTCTACGCCGCCGGACTGATGCTCCTGTGGGCGTGCGACCTCATTGTGTGCGCCGAAGGCACCCGCTTCGCCGATGTCGTGGGCACCCGGCTCGGCATGTGCGGTACCGAGTACTTCGCCCACCCGTGGGAGTTCGGCCCACGCAAGGCCAAGGAGCTGCCTCCTGACGGGCGATTCGATCAGTGGCGAGGAGGCGTACGGCCTGGGCATGGTCAGCAAGATCTTCCCCGCCGACGATCTGACCGAGCGGACCCTGGAGTTCGCCGAGCGGATCGCCGTGCTGCCGTCGGTGACGTCGCTGCTCGTCAAGGAGGCGGTGAACCAGAGCGTGGACAACATGGGCTTCTACAACGCGTTGAACGCCTGCTTCACGTTGCACGAGCTCAACCACTCCCATTGGGCGCAGGTCAACGACGACGGCTACCCCGTGGCCAAGGAGGACAGCGGACTCCCGAACTGGAAGGACGCACCCCCGATCGTGCCGTCAGTGAAGGACAAGGTTCGCGCCGACTCTTGACGGGGCGCCCTGCCCGTGACACCCGATGAGGGTGGTCGGCCGCCACGTGCGCATCCGCGTGCGGCCACGGCGAAGGTCGTGACATGACGGCGCGGGATGTTGCGTTACCGGTGGCGGAGCGCGCCGATGCCGAACCCGTCACACGACGGGCTCCCTTCTCGGACAACCCGCGGGTGCGCCACGCGGGCAGCGGACCAGGCAGCGCATTCTGGATGCTGCGCTGCAGCTGTTCGGTGAGGAAGGCTTCCACCAGTGCAGCATCGCTCGCATCAGCGAACTGGCCAGCTGCTCGAGAGTCTCCTTCTACCAGTACTTCTCGGGGAAGGAAGAGGTCTTCAGCAGCCTGGCGGGCCAGGTCGCCCGCCAGATCGAGCGCGTCGACGGAGGCGATCGACCCGCTGACGCCGGACGCCGCCGGATGGGACGGTCTGCGCGCCTGGGTCGGCCGCTACGGCGACATCCATGCACGCTACGGTCCGATCTTCCAGGCGTTTCCGTCGACGTTCGAAGACGACGTAGAGCTGACCGCGGCGGCGGTACGCGTGAGGGATCAGAGCGTGGCCCGGATTCGCTCCAAATTGTCGACCAGCGATCTGCCGCCGCGCCAACTCGATCCGCTCGATCGCACTGTTGCTTGCCTGTCTCGCCAGGACCCTCGACGACGCCGACACCCTTCGAGCGGCCGCGCCGGAGGCGTATCCGCGGGAACGGGTCGAGGTCGCCTTCACCAACGTGATGTACCGCTCGCTCTTCGGCAGTGATCCCGTCGACGTGCATCTGGAGAGCAGAACCCGCCCGCCCCGCGTGGAGTTCGGACCGGACGTCGGCGCCATGATGCTGAAGGAAGAGGCGATCCGGGTCGGGACGGACAAGCGTGCGGCGCTCAGCGCGCTGGTGGAGAACGGCCGTGACGTGTTCGTGCAGCGCGGCTATCACGCCACCCGCGTCGACGACCTGGCCGCCGCCGCCGCCGTCTCCCACGGCGTCTTCTACCGCTACTTCGAGAACAAGAACGAACTGGCCATCGTCCTCACGGTGCGGGCGATGCGCTCCGTTAGCGACGCCTTCGTGGGGATCCCCGACCTGACGACTCCCAATGGTCCGGAGCTCCGCCGCTGGTTCCGCCGCTACAACGCCGCGCAGTCGGGCGAGGCGGCGATGATCCGCGTCTGGGTCGACGCTGCCCTGGAGGACGCCCGGATGCGATCGCTCTCAGCCGCCGCCCTGGACTGGGGGCGCCGGCGCATGGTGCGGATCCTCGGTGGTGGTGGCAGTGGTGATGTCGACATCGAAGCGGTGGTGATGGTGGCCCTCCTGGGCGCTTTCGGGTCGCAACCGAGAAGCGCCGCCATGGTCGACGCGGCGGCCAACATCGTGGAGCGCGGACTGATCGGTGGTCCCGGCGAGCGCTGAGGTATCACGTCCCGGGCTGTGGCTCAAAGGATTGCGTTTCCCCAGTTCAACGGCTATTTCGTCCGCCGTGCACGGGTACGTCCGCATCGTTAGTATCTGAATCGACGTCAATGTCAGAAACGCCGGCGGAGCCGGCCGGTGAGAGGGGTCCGTAGGGATGCTCCAATTCGTGATCGCCGGTCTGGTGCTGGGAGGGATCTACGCGATCTGCTCCGCCGGCCTGGTCATCACCTACACGGCGTCGGGCATTCTGAACTTCGCCTTCGGCGCGATGGCCTTCTTCATCGCTCGCCTCTACTACTTCCTCAACACGCAGCACGGCTGGTCCATCGTGCCCGCCGCCGTCCTCTCCATCCTCGTGGCCGCTCCGGCGCTGGGGGTGCTCCTCTACGCGGTCCTGTTCCGCCATCTGCGGCTGGCCTCACCCATGATCAAGGTGGTGGCGACGATCGGTCTGCTGGTGGCCATCCCGTCCCTGGCCATACTGATCTTCGGCGACCAGGCCATTCAGGCGGCCCCGGGCCTGGCTCCGCAGTCGGTCGCCGTCTACCAGGTCTTTGGCGTTGCGGTGACGCTCGACCAGGTCATCGTCTACGCGTGTGTGCTCGTGACCGTTGTCGCGGGCGCAGTGATCCTGCGCTTCACGGACGTCGGCCTCAAGGTGCGGGCAATGGTCGACTCGCCGGCGATGACCGACCTGTCGGGCACGAACCCGAACTTCATCTCCGTCGGAGTCTGGGCCGTCAGCACCTTGTTCGCCGGCTTGGCCGGTGTGCTCGCTGCCCCAATCGTCGGACTCGACCCCGACAAGTTCACGATCCTCATTGCCGCGTCGTTCGCCGCCGTGGTTGCCGCACGGCTCCGCAATCTCCCCGTCGCGGTGGGCGTGGCGCTGCTCATGGGTATCGCCACGTCCCTGATTGAGGGTTACCTCCCGCCTTCGAGCGCGTGGACAACGGAATTCATCGATGCCGTCCCGTTCATTGTCGTCGCGGTCGTCCTCGTGTACGAGCTCATCCGCCGCGGCAGGGTGGGCGAGTCGGACGGGTGGGGAGGGGCGCTCGACCGCGCCATCACGCCGCAGGGCGAGAGCCGTCTCGCCGGCTCCACGAGCAGCGTGGTCGAGTCCGCATCGCTCGGTGTCGTCGGCCGGTACGGCGGGCCGGTGCTCCTGATCGCGGCAATGGGGGTCGTGCCCCTCATTGTGCAGGGCTACTGGGTGGGTGTGATCGCCACCGGCTTCGCGTACGCGATCATCCTGCTCTCGTGGACGATCGTCACGGGTGAGGGCGGCATGCTCTGGCTCTGCCAGATCACCTTCGCCGGCGTGGGGGCCCTGACGACGGCCCAACTCGCCAACAACCACGGATGGCCGGTTCTTCTGGCTGTCGTCGCCGGCGGTGTCGTGGCGCTCATCATGGGGATCGTGGTGGGCCTCTTGAGCATTCGTCTCGGCGATCTCTATGTCGCCCTGGTGACCCTGACGTTCGGGCTCCTCATGGAGAACCTTGTCTTCACCCTGCCGAGCTTCGTGAACCAGGGATTGGGGCTCACCCTCAATCGGCCGGGTTTCGCCTCCTCCGACCGCGCCTTCGCGTACCTCTGTCTGGCCGTGTTCATCGTCATCGCGCTCTTCATCGTCAATTTCCGAAGATCGACTACCGGTCTCGCGCTCAACGCAGCGCGCTGGAGCGAGTCGGGTGCCAAGACGTCGGGCATCAGCGTCGTGCAGATGAAGGTCATTGCGGGTGCACTCGCAGCAGGCATCGCAGGCATCGGGGGAGGGATGTTCGCCCTGTCCCAGACGACCTTCCAGCCGAGCGAGTTCGCGACGTTCGAGGGCGTCGTGTGGCTCGCTGTGTTAGTGACGATCGGCGTCCGCTCGAATGCGGCCGCCCTGCTCGGCGGTGTGTCGCTCTCTCTTCTCCCCGCTATTACCCAGAACTACCTCCCGACATGGACGTCGAATGTCACGCCCGTGCTGTTCGGACTCGGCGCAGTGTCGGCGGCCAAGTATCCCGACGGAGTTCTCGCTGAACAGAGTCGCCGGCTGCGAAGGTTGGTCCTCCATGTGCGGCCCCAGCGGGAGGGTGCCGAGACTGCCGACCTGGGTCTCGCCTCCCCCGACGTGGGTCAGGCCCCGCCGACCTCGCGTCGCGGAGCACATCTCGTGACGTTCGCGCCGAGCGAGACGCACGCGTCCGACCCCTCTGCTGGCTCAGGTGAACCTGCTCTTTCGGCGCACGACATCACCGTTCGCTTCGGGGGGCTCGCTGCGCTTTCCGGGGTGAGTCTCGAGGTCCACCCGGGACGCATCGCGGGACTGGTGGGGCCGAACGGTGCAGGAAAATCGACGCTCCTCGCCGTCCTGTCCGGTCTCCTGCGGCCCAACGGGGGCGAGGTGCATCTTCACGGTGAGGACGTCACCCGCACGTCCTGCCGGGCAAGGGCGAGGAAGGGGTTGGCCCGGACGTTCCAGCAGCCGGAGCTCTTCCTGGGACTGACTGTGCGCGAGCATCTGGTGTTGGCGCACAGAGCCCGAGTCGCCCCGACCCGACTCTGGGCGGACATGCTCGTTCCCCGTTCGTTGTTCCCACCTTCCGCAGAGGAGAACGAGAGGGTGGAGGAGCTGCTGGAATTGCTGCGGCTCACCAGAGTGGAAAAGGCGCCCGTGGCGGCTCTGCCGCTCGGGATCCTCCGCCTCGTAGAGGTGGGCCGGGCCCTGGCCAGCGAACCCAGCGTGCTCCTCCTCGACGAACCCCTGTCCGGACTCGACATCAAGGCCTCGGAGAACTTGCTGGCGGTCTTCCGGCAGATCGTCGATCAACCGGGACGCAGCGTCTCGTTGATCATGGTCGAGCACGACGTGGGGGCGGTCCTCTCGCTCTCCGACGTCGTGTTCGTGCTCGACTTCGGCGAGCGCATTGCCGCCGGGAGTCCAGAGGCGATCCGCAACGACCCCGCAGTGCGGGCCGCGTACCTGGGGGACGCCGACCCGGAACAGGGTCCGCCCGCAGAGCCGGCCCCTGCGGGGGGAGGCTCGGCATGACTGAACCTCTCCTCACCGTCGACAATCTCGATGTCCGCTACGGGTCATCCCGCGCGCTCTTCGGCGTCTCCCTGACGGTGGATCCGGGCACCGTCATGGCCGTGTTGGGTGCCAATGGGGCGGGCAAGAGCACGCTGGCTCGAGCTGTCTCCGGGTTGGTGCCGACGACCACGGGGCAGATCGTCTTCGATGGACAGGACATCACCGGAAAACCGGCGAACCGCATCCGGAAGCTCGGCCTGACGTACATCCCCGAAGGGCGCGGCATCTTCCCGGGGCTGAGCGTCGTCGACAACCTCCGGATGGCGGTCGGACAGGAAAAACGACAGGAGCGTGCCGCCGCCATCGACCGGGCCATCGAGCGCTTCCCGGTACTGGGCCAGCGAAGGACACAGCGTGCGGGAAGCCTCTCTGGTGGCGAGCAGCAGATGTTGGCGTTGGCCCGGGCCCTCGCAGTCTCACCGAAGCTGATCATCGCGGACGAGATGTCGCTCGGCCTGGCGCCGATCGTGACCGAGTCCGTCTTCCAGGCCTTGGATGAGGCGCGGCAGTCCGGCATCACGATCGTTCTCACCGAGCAGTTCGTCCACCGCGCCCTGGCGATGGCGGATGCCTGTGTCGTCCTGATGCGGGGACAGGTGGGCTGGTACGGCCCGGCCTCGGAGGCGGGGCAAGAGGTGATCGATCGCTATCTCGGGGATGCCGAGCCGGCGACCCCCGCCCATGTGGGCGAGCAGATAAAGTAACGACCGTTCGGTCCAGCTACGCGCTTGTCTGAGGCAGGCAGGGAGAGATGGGAGCCCCGCCAGGGGATCCGGGGAGGCAGTTGGGGACGTGCAACCACCGATGAGCTCTCGACCCCAGGCGCCCGGACGTCCCCGAAGACTCTCAACGAACCGGAACCAGACCGGAGGAACGATGCGGAAACGTCGGGCGTTGATCCCGGTGGCGCTAGCCATGCTGACGGGACTGCCACTGCTCCTGATCGGGACGACGGCCGTCACGGCGGCTGCGTCGCCCGCGCCGATCACCATCGCGTACATCACCGACCTCACCGGCGAGGGAGGGTCCGAGAACGCCACCTCCCCGGCGGGTTTCGAGGCCCGGCTGGACCTGCAGAACGCCGAAGGCGGCGTGAACGGGCACAAGCTCGTCCCGCTCATCATTGACGACCAGACGAGCCCCACCGAGATCGTGACGGCCGTGCAGAGCGCCATCTCCAAGAGTGCGTTCGGGATCGTTTCACAGAGTCCCCTGATGTTCCTCGCGGCCAAGTACCCCGAGCAGGCCGGCCTGCCGGTGACCGGCACGTACGACGACGGGCCTGAGTGGGGCGAGCAGCCGTACACCAACATGTTCGCCGCCGACAATGGCAGCGTCGATCCAAAATACCCGGTCAACACGCAGCTCGGAACCCTGTTCAAGAAGCTCGGCGGGACCGTCCTCGGAGCGTACGGCTACAGCATCTCGCCCTCGTCCAGCCGGGCGGCCATCGGCACGGCGCAATCGTTCAAGGACGCGGGGGGAAAGGTCGGCGTGCTCGACACCACTGTTCCCTTTGGCGGCGTCGACTTCACCGCCGAAGCGTTGGTGGCCAAGCAGGATGGCGTGAATGCGATCTCGCCCGCTATGGACGCCGACTCCAACTACGCCCTGGCGACCGCGCTGAAGCAGGCTGGCGTGAAGGTGAAGGCAGCGATCTACGCCACGGGCTACGAGCCTGACGTGATCCACTCCGCGGATTGGTCAACGCTGCAGGGCGGCTACTTCCTCTCCCTCTTCCGCCCGTGGGACCTTCCCAACGCAGCGACCGAGCAGATGCAGGCGGCTATGGAGAAGTACGCGCACTTCAGCAAGAGCGACTTCCCGAACTTCGGCCAGTACGAGGCTTGGGCGGGGGCGGACCTCATGATCAAGGGCCTGCAGATGGCGGGAGCCAACCCGACGCGTGCCGCGGTCATCAAGGACTTGCGGGGGCTCAAGTCCTACAATGCAAACGGCCTGCTTCCCGTCAGCTTCAACTACTCGACGGACTTCGGACACGACCCGGCCAAGACCTGCGCCTGGGTGATGAAGGCGGTCCCGAACGGGTTCACGCCGCTGTCGTCGCAGCCCTCGTGCGGGACCGACGTTCCTGGTACGTCGACGGCGAGCTAATTCAACGCAGTCGCCACTCCGGGCGGACCGACTCGAAGGTCTCCTGGCCCTCGGCGATGTCCTCGAACCGCGTCCCCAGCGCGACATAGGTCGAGACCTGGGCCAGGGCCTCGCGGCGCGCCACTTCGTGGGCCATCCAGATCGCCCGCAATGTGCCCTGAATCGCCAGGACGGGTGCCGAGGCGATCGCCCGCGCCACCCACATGGCCCGCTCGAGGAGCTCTCCCGCCGGCGTGACCTCCGAGACGAGGCCCATCTGATGGGCCCGATCGGCTGACATGCGCTCCCAGGCCCCGAGGAGCATGAGCCGCAGCACCTCGCCCAGAGGCAGCTTCTGCAACAGGTGGGTCGACTCGAAGCCCGCCACCATTCCATAGGTCACATGGGGATCGAAGAAGGTCGCGTGCTCGGCTGCGATGATGACGTCCGACTCTCCAAGAAGGTAGAGCGCACCGCCACAGGCCATGCCGTTGACCGCAGCCACGATTGGCTTCCAGAGATCGTTGGTCTTCGGATTGATGTTGACCCCGGGATCGTTGTACATGAAGGGCGTCGAGACGGGTCCCGTCTGGCTCTGCATTTTGGAGCGGTTCTCCTCGTTGGAGAGATAGTCCTCGGCGATCCCCTCGTCCCGATCGATCCCCGAGCAGAAGGCCTTCTCGCCGGCCCCCGTCAAGACGACGACCCGGACATCGTCGTTCGAGCGGAGGCCTCTCCACACGTCCCGAAGCTCCGCCTGCATCTGTTGGTTGAATGCATTGAGCACTTCCGGACGATTCAGGGTGACGATGGCGACACCGTCATCCTCCTCGTACAGCAGTGTCTCGAACTCCATGCAAAGCCCCTTTGTTCTGTACACCCACTCGCCGATGCACCCTGGGACGGCGCGGGGCACCACACTAGCGACGGCGCCTCACCTGCTCCGATGTGGATGGGTCAGTCGGCGCTCGGCAGGTCGTGGACGACCGACACCCTCTGGTCGTCGAAGCTCAGCAGGTGCCGCAGCGGCGCCGACTCGGGCAATGGGTCTTCGTAGCTCCACGCAATGTCCGTCAGCACAACGCCGTCGACCGCGGCGTTCCAGTACGTCGCAGTGCCCTTGTAGGGGCAATAGGTGCGCGTTGCGCTCGCGGTCAGTTGGGCCTGTACGTGCTGGGGCTGCACGTACAGGCGGGGCTCGAGGGCCGTCTCGTAGACGACCATCGTCTCGGTGGTATCGACCAGGGTGACACCGGCGGCCTCGACGCGCAGCAGGCGATGCGAGCGCAGGCTGTCCACACGGTGGTACGGGTTCCGTGGATGCCCGAACATCTCCTCGTCCTCTTCGAACCAGGCGTCGACGGCATCCCACGCCACTGTCACGAAGCCGGGGGCTTCCGCGCTGTCGTCAGTCGGGGCCCCGTCGACGTCGCCGGCGGGGAAGGCCAAGGCCGGCGGCTGGCCGGGCCGGTGCAGCAGGAGGGCCCGCTCGCTCTCGACGACGGTTCGGCCGTCCTTGGTCGCCGTGACGCGGCGGCGGAACGGCTCGATGTAGGACACCTTTTCCGGCATGGCAGCGGTGAAGCGTCCGGCCGGCTTGCCGCTGAGTGGTCCCCGCCCGGTCGTGAGGCTCATAGCGCAGTCCGCGCGTCTATCGGGCCCTTGGCGCCGCCGGGCAGCGGCCGCACCATGGCATCGACAGAGAAGGAGGCCACCAGTGCACCGTCGAGGTCGTACACCCGGTTCTCGGCGTGGGTCGTCCCGGCACCGGCGAACGTCGAGTGATGGTGGTAGAGCAACCAGTCGTCGACCTTGACCGGACCGTACAGCGACAGGCTGATGCTGTTGATCGCCATGGAGAGCGTGCGGTGTGCCTGATCCTGGCTGACGCCTTCGTGGGGGCGCAGGGCGGCGGCGATCGACATGTGCCCGGTGAATTGCGCGAGCAGGCCAGCGTGGAGGGCAGGGTCGTCCGGGACGTGGCGAAAGCGAACCCAGGCGTCCAGGGTGGGCGGCCCGGACGGCTCGTCGGGATCGTTCGAGTAGGCGCCGTCGGCCACCCGTATATCGCGACCGGTCACCCCCATATCGTACGGAGGGCAGTCGTACGGTCTCGGCACGTCCGGGGCAGCGGCAGCGTGCCGGATGACGTCGTCGGAGGGCGAATCGAGCAGCAGGGTTCCGACCGCGCACAGTTGTTGTCCCTGGGACACCTGAGCCGATAGGGCGGCGAAGGTGCGTCCGGAGCTGAGTTCCTTCAACTCGAACCGGAGAGGCTGACGCGCATCGGCCGCGCGCAACATGATCATGCTGGCCGTCATGACGCGGCGGCCCGCTGCGTGCCGGCTGGCGGCGACGATGGCCTGCCCGAGCATCTGGCTCCCCTCGACGACGGGCCGCCGCCCGTCGCTCCGGGCCACACCGAAAAAGCCGAGCCCTTCGTCGGTGGGACGGACGTCCATCACGTCAACCAGGTGCGCGGCATCGCCCCACGTGGGGAACCGCTTCACCGTCACGTCGCGCGCCGCGTCCCCCTCGGCCTCGTCCGTGACCTCAATCCGTATCCGATCCTGATCGAACGCGACGTGGCCGGCGAGCTCACGGGCAGGCTCCGCCCGCCGGACGTGGTCGGACAACCCCGCGGATCCGTCGAGATCGACGTCCTCGAGGGGGAAGTAGAGGACCGGGAGCTCGCCGGGAGTCTCGGCGCACAGGCACGAGTCGGACTGGGCCACGACCCGCCCCTCCCACCAGGCGCTCGCTCGGTACGGGTAACGCTCGATCTGCATGCCCGAGACGAAAGGTCAGCTCATCCGGCGGGGCGGGGCGCAACCGTCACCGACGAGATCGCGACGGAACCTTGGCGGAGGACCGTATCGATGACGCTGACGAGATCCTCGATACCGACGAACGAGCCGCTCATGTAGTTCGCCGCGAACCACACGGGCATCACCTCGGCCGCCAGATTCTGATCCCAGCCATCGGCGAATCCGGGCATCGAGTCGCCTTCGCCGCCCATGCACTCACCGACGATGACCCGGCTGAACCCGACCGTCGGGTGCTCGTTCCGCCAGGCCTCGACGAGCTTGTCGAGCGCCGCTTTGCTGACCGCGTAGGCGCCCAGTCCAGGCCACGGAGGAGTGACGGACGCGCTCACTGACGACAGATACACGGCAGTGCCGGAGGACTCGGTGAGATGGGCGAGAGCCGCCGCGGTGACGAGCGCCGCACCGATCACGTTGGTGTCGAAGACGTGCCGCCACGTGTCCGCATCCATGTCGGCCAGACGTACGAGGGGGCCGACGCCAGGGGCGTAGACGAGAGCGTCAATGCCGCCGAGACCCTCCGCGGCTTCGTTCACTGCCGCTTGGCAGGACTCGGTGCTGGTCACGTCACAGGTAATGGCCAATGTCCCCGAGCCCGCCTCCGCAGCGGCCCGCTCCAGCCTTTCCTGCCGCCGGGCCAATAGGGCGGTCTGCGCCCCGCGCTGGGCGAGCCCGATACCGATGCAACGCCCGAGCCCACTCGAAGCTCCTACGACAACCGTGCGCACGTTCCTCCTCTGATCAGCTGACGGCGATGTTAGACAGCTTTCCCCCACCCCGTTTCGGCAGCCGGGCGGGACCTGTGGACGTCGAGGGGGTCGTCAGGCGTCTCGGTCCGGTGGCGGGCCCGCTGGGCGATCGTCGGATGACATGACTGTTAGAAAATCGGCTTGTCGACCCTGGTTTCTGCTCCGTGCAATCGTTAGCATGACGTGACGCCCGGCCGAGGCCGTGCCGAAAGGGGGACGATGTCGAAGACCGCGATCATCTCGGTGGACGGACACGTCAGGGCGTCACGGAGCGACTACCGGAACTACGTCGAGAAGCGATTCCTCGACGCCTTCGACGACTGGGCCAAGTCGGAAGAGGCAGCCGGTGCGCCCGAGAGCGGCAATTTCGAGCGCGGGACTGGACCCGACGTCGCAGTGGGATTCTGATCTCCGCCTGAAGGACATGGAGAGCCAGGGCGTGGTGGCCGAGGTGCTCTTCCCGAACGGACTGCCTTTCCAGGCGAGGCCGGCGGACGACGTCGGTTCCTTCTCCGACCCGGAGATCGAGCGCCAGGCTCGTCTGGCCTACAACCGCTGGCTCGCCGACTTCTCCGCGCAGACGCCGGGCCGTCGAGCCGGACAGGCGCTCGTTTCGTTCGATGACATCGAACTGGCCGTGGCGGACGTCCATTGGGCCAAGGAGCACGGCTTGGGCGGCGTCATGATGCCCGCCCTTCTGCCTGGTGGGACCTTCTTCTTCGATCCCTCTCTCGATCCGGTGTGGGCCGCCTGCGTCGAGGTCGGGCTGCCGATCAGTCAGCACGGTGGCACCGGGGCACCGACCTACGGGCCCCCGGGGTTCGCAGCCATCATGACCCTGGCCCTCGAGCACTCCTTCTACTCGGGTCGGTCACTGTGGCAGATGATCCTTGGAGGGGTGTTTGAGCGCTTCCCGGACCTCCGGGTCGCGTTCGTCGAGACCGAGGCCGATTGGATCGCTCCGGTCATCCGGAAATTGGACCGTCGGCTCAGCTGGGGCGACGACTGGACGGGGTGGGCCGCGACCCTGCAGCGCATGCGGCAGTTCGAGGGCTCGGCTCGCGACTACTGGGCGGCCAATTGCTTCGCCGGCATTTCGCCGTTCACCGAAGACCAAGTTCCCCTCCAGGAGCTGGCTCGGCCGAGTGCCGAGTACCGACCGTTCGCCATTGGCTGTGACAATGCGATGTTCGGAGTGGACTACCCACATTTTGAGTCGGTCTTCCCCGAGACGAAGGTCCAAGTCGACGCGCTCGTGAGACACCCGAGTATCTCTGCGGCAGTGTCTCGCAAGATCCTCTGCGAGAACGCCGCCCGCGTGTACGGCTTCGATTTGGCGCGGCTGGCGCCCGAGATCGATCGGGTCGGTTTCGAGGTCGACGGTCCGCCGGGTCCCGACCGTCGCTGACGTCGGGCCGGCCTGATTCAGCCGAGGTTGCTGTGCTGGGCCACTCGGCCGAGCCAGTGGCCTGAGGGCTTCACCGAGCGCATGGAGGTCTCGCGGTCGACGGAGATGAGGCCGAACGTCTTGGAGTAGCCGGCGTTCCATTCGAAATTGTCGAGCAGCGTCCAGTGGATGTAGCCGCGCACGTCGACCCCGTCTTCGATGCACTGCGCGAGACCTTCGAGGGCGGCGCGGGTGTAGGCGAGCCTCGCCGCATCGTCGTCGGTCGCCATCCCGTTCTCGGTCACGAGCACAGGAACCCCGGCGTAGTCGGCGGCCAACCGGACCGTGTGGCCGAGCGCCTCGGGATACACCTCCCAGCCGGTCTGCATGGTGGCCGTCCCCTCCGGTACCGGCAGCTGACCGTCCGGTCCGATGCGGGTCCGGGAGTACGTCTGCACCCCGACGAAGTCGTCGTCGGCCGAGACGGACAGCCAGTCGGTCTGGCCCAGCCGACGCGCCTCGAGCCACCGTTCTTCCCCGCCCTCCGCGGGCTGGAGGTCGACGAGGGCCAGGGTCCAACCAACTTTGATGGTCCCGGTGGTCGACTTGATCGCCTGCACCGCCAGGCGATGTGCCTGGGTCATCTGCTCGACGTCGGCCGCCACGATGCCCATCCGGTACGCGCGCCGGGTTGTAGCCGCCCACGCCGCCAAATCGCTCCTCGACGGGCTCCGTGGCGGGCGGGCGATCGCCGGTCCCCATGGCCAGGACACCGGTACTCCGCATCATCGCCATGAGATTGGGCTCGTTCAGAGTGCAGACCCACGCCATCAGATCACCGAAGTGCTGTGTCACGCGCGAGGCGTAGTCAGCGAAGCGCCCAGGCGCGTCCTCTGCGCTCCAGCCGCCTCTTCCCGCCATCCAGCGAGGGACGGTGAAGTGGTTGTACGTGACCACGGGCATGACGCCCTGGTTCAAGCAGCTCTCGATCATCCGCTTGTAGTGGTCGAGTGCAGCACGCGAGTAGAAGCCCGGCTCTGGTTCGATTCGTGACCACTCGAGGGAGAAGCGGTAGGCGTTGAGCCCGAGCTCCGCGAGCGTTGCGATGTCCTCGGGGTACCGGTGGTAGTGGTCGCAGGCGTCGCCTGACGGCTCGTTGAAGGTCGAGTTCGGGGCCCACTCCATCGGCCACAGGTCGGCGTTGACGTTGCCACCCTCGACCTGGTGACCGGCTGTTGCCGCACCCCACAGAAAGTCTGGCGGAAAAGATCTCATGGCGGTCCTTCCTGCACAGCAGGCATTCGGAGACAGCAGTGTGACACCCCAGAACGCCGTATGCAAAGCTTTGCATCGAGTCATGGTGTCACAACTGGGCCGAACAACAAGGCGTGTGGTTCTGGCACGACAGAGGTCTTCGGAAGGAGCGTGCGCGCGACGGAGCGCACTTCTGTGGCGACGGTCTAGCGTGCGGCCATGGCCGAACCGCGACGGCTGAGCTTCGATCCGATCGCCGAGGCGGAGCGTCAATGGGGTCGGCACGGCTGGCCGGACCAGGCGCAGGGCATGGCCGTTGTGACCTCCATCATGCGGCTGCAGCAGATCTTTCTCTCCCGAGCCGACGCCGTCCTTCGCCCACTCGGGCTCACGTTCGCCCGCTACGAGGTGCTCATGCTGCTGTCGTTCTCGCGCCAGGGCGTCCTGCCCTTGGGCAAGATCGGCGAGCGCCTGCAGGTCAACGCCGCCAGCGTGACCAACGCAGTCGACCGCCTGGAGGCAGACGGCCTCGTGACCCGCCAATCAAATCCTGACGACGGACGGGGTCGGCTCGCCTCACTGACGGCGGCCGGGCGGCAGAGTGCCGCTGCCGCCACCGAGGCCATGAACGAACGGGTCTTCACGGATATCGGTGTGCCGTCCTCCACGGTCTCCGAGCTCTTCGCCCTGCTCGCGCAGCTGCGCGGGGCCGCCGGCGACTTTGAGTAGGGGGCGTTGAAAAGTAGTTTGACGTTGAAGTAATCTGGTGGGATGGCCGACCGGAAGACCTGGCAGGAGCAATTCGATCGTTCGCCCAAGAGGGCAGCGCGGTTCGAGACGATGTCCGGCGTGCCGGTGGAGCCCGTGTACGGGCCCGAGGGCGCGGAGCTGCCCGGCCAGTACCCCTACACGCGGGGGCCCTACGCATCCATGTACCGCTCGCGGCTGTGGACGATGCGCCAGTTCGCCGGGTTCGGCACCGCAGCCGACACGAACGGCCGCTTCAAAGAGTTGCTGCGGGCCGGCGGTGATGGGCTGTCCACTGCGTTCGACATGCCGACGTTGCTTGGTCGTGACTCCGACGACCCCTGGGCGCGGGGAGAGGTAGGGCGGGCCGGTGTCGCCATTGACACCCAGGACGACATGGAGACGCTGTTCTCCGGCATCGATCTGGGGAAGGTCTCGACATCCATGACGATCAACTCGGCGGCCGCACCGATCCTCGCCATGTACGTGGGTGTGGCCGACCGGACTGGGGTGGAGCGGGCCGCCCTTTCGGGCACGCTCCAGAACGACATTCTGAAGGAGTACCAGGCGCAGAAGGAATACGTGTTCCCGCCACGGCCTTCGGTGCGTCTCGTCACCGACGTCATGCGGTTCTGCTCGGCCGAGCTGCCGCGCTGGCATGCCGTTTCGGTCTCGGGCTACCACATCCGGGAGGCAGGCTCGACGGCAGCGCAGGAGCTCGCCTTCACGCTGGCCAACGGGTTCGCCTACGTCGAGGCGGCTGTGGCCGCCGGCATGGCGGTCGACGACTTCGCTCCCCGGCTCAGCTTCTTCTTCAACGCGCACAGTGACTTCTTCGAGGAGATCGCCAAGTACCGGGCGGCCCGTCGCATCTGGGCCCGTTGGATGCGGGAGCGCTACGGGGCGGCGGACGGCCGGTCATGCCAGCTGCGCTTCCACACGCAGACCGCTGGCGTCTCCCTGACGGCCCAGCAGCCTGAGGTGAACCTGGTCCGGGTGGCGATCGAGGCACTGGCCGGCGTTCTGGGCGGGACGCAGAGCCTGCACACCGATTCGTTCGACGAAGCGCTGGCGCTCCCGACCGAGCATGCGGCGCGCCTGGCTCTCCGTACCCAGCAGGTCATTGCCGAGGAGACGGGCGTCGTCCACGTGGCCGATCCGCTCGGTGGCTCCTGGTTCGTCGAGTCGCTCACCGACGAGCTGGAACGTCAGGCCGAGGAGATGTTCGCGCACCTGGACGAGGCGGGCTCGGGGTCGATACTCGAGGGCGTGTTCGCTTGCATTGACGACGGCTGGTTCGTGGCGGAGATCGCGGACGCGGCGTACGCCTTCCAGTCGAAGATCGCCAAGGGCGAGTGGACCATGGTCGGCGTGAACGGGTACGTGGAGGACGACGGTGTCGCGCCGTCCACGCTGTCCATCGGCGCCGATGTCGAGACCGAGCAGTTGGAACGGCTGGCCGGCATCAAGCAGGCGCGGGACGACGATGCGGTGCGTACCTCGCTGGCGCGTCTCGCAAAGGATGCGTCGGACCCGACGGTCAACCTGATGCCGTCACTCATAGAGGCGGCACACCACCACGTGACCGTTGGCGAGTCGATGGGGGCGCTCGAATCCGTCTTCGGGGTCTACGTCGAACGCCACGTCGCCTGACGCCCGCAGAGTGGGCGCCGACTTCGCCCGTATCTACCGGTTCATGGCGCTCCGCTGAGGCTGATGGGCGGGCACCGAGGGCCCGAAAGGCGGAAGGCGCCGGCCGTCGCGTAGCCTCCCGGATGATCGACGTATTTGTTGGGAGTGGAGGGAGTACCGATGCGAGTTGTGGTTGATTTCGATCTGTGCGAGAGCAACGCGCTCTGCATGGGCGTGGCCCCGGAGGTCTTCGAGGTCCGGGACGACGATTTGCTCTACGTCCTGAACGACAACCCTCCCGAGGAATTGCGCGAGAAGGTCGAGGCGGCCGTCCGCACCTGCCCCAAGAACGCCATCTCCATCGAGGACTGAGCCGAAGTTCTCGGCGACCGGCTAGCCCTGCACGGTGGTGGTGCCGGGCAGGTCCGTCCCGCACCAGGGCTGGCTCGAGACCGCCACGAAGCCGGTCTTCTCGGCCTTCATGTACCAGCCGCACGACTTCGCCAGGTCCTTCCCGAAGTCGTTGGTATAGTTGATTGACTCAGGGAGCAGCCCGTTGCCGTTGTAGCTCGTGATGCCGCGTAGCGCCTTGATGACGGCGGCGTGCGACGCAGTCGGGCCGGCCAGCTGCAGGCCCTTGATCATGAGATCGGCCCCGAGCCAGGACTCGTACTGGGAGAAGGACGGGAATTCCGTGCTCGTGAAGTGGGCGTACTTCTCGAGCGCCTTCTGCATCTGCTCGGTGCCGGCGTTCGGCAGCGAGAAGGGTCGGAACTCGGTCTCGAAGTAGCCCCCCTGCACAGCGTTCCAGGCCGGCGTACCGATGACCTGTGGGTCGTAGCCGGTCGGGAAGACCATCACCTTCGGCTTGACACCCTCCTGCTGCAGCGCGGTCGCCAGCGCGTCGTTCGAGTTGTCGTCCAGACCGGCGTAGTAGGCGTTGCAGCCGGCCTGCTTGGCGGCGAGAGCGGGCGTTGTCATCGCGAACGGACCCGAAGGGGATGGAGGTGTCGAGCACGCCCGACTTGCCGCCCGCATGCACGAACGAGAGGTTCGTGCCGACGGCGGACCGGCTCGATGACGGCGAGATCTGGTACCCGTACGAGCAGACCACCGTTCCGCCGTGCGCCTTCATGAAGGCGCCGATGGCCGTGTTGACCGGGTACTTGGTGTCGACGCTGCCCACGTCGGAGGCGAACATGTTCGTAAACCCTGGCGTGCCCCACTCCGGACCGTCGAAGAACCCACCGGTGACAGGCATGCCCGCCTGCTGGGGGTACTTGTCGGCCAGGAAGAACAGGGGGCTGGTCGAAACGATGCCCACCGGGTTCTTGGAGAGCGCATCCTGGACGGCCGTCACGATCTCCGTCGGGCTGGTCTGGTCGTCGAGGACGACTCCGTTGATCTTGTGCCCGTCGATCCCACCCTCAGCGTTCTGCAGGGCGATGCGGGCGTCGAAGCCCGCCGGCGCGTTGCTGAACTCGGACGAGCCTTCGCCTGTCAGCGATGTGATCATCACGATGGTGATTGGTGCGCCTGACGCGGCCGCGCCCGCGGTCCCGCCGGCGAGGCTCGTGACGCCGAGGCCCGCCGTCAACGCGACTGCCGCCAGCCCCACCCTGCCCCGGATGCTGCCCGATGCCCTACCCATGGTGCGGTCCTTCCCTCCCCGAAACAGAGCCACCCGACCCCCGTCGGGTTCATAGGCATACACGCTTGGAGCGCGCTGTGTACGTCAGGCCGCTGCGACCTGGAGCAATGCGTCCGCGACCTTCTCCGGCTCGGTGATCATCAGATCGTGTCCCGTGTCGATGTCCCAGAGCCGTCCCTCGGCGCGGGCCGTTGCCAGCAGGTCCGCGTCCCTGGTGGGCAGTGTCGAAGTGCAGACGATGTGGTACTGCGGAATGGCCCACAGCGCGGCCTCGTTGGTGAGTTCGAGTGGCTGCTCGAAGCACTTCCAGGGATGCGCGGTCAAGCGCTCGGCCATCCAGGCCAGGTCGTCCGGGTCCGTGACGCCGTAGAGCAGGCCGGCATCGGGCGCGGGCTGCAGGACCAGCTCCATGCCGTCGATGGTCTCGCCGAAGGGCCGGACGGCATTGATGACGGGACCAGCCACATCGGCGAGTGACTGCCCGTTGACGGGATTGGCGGCATCGAGGAACACCAGGCGTCCGATGCGGTCCGCCAACCGGTCGGCGGCGCCTGTGATGACCATCCCGCCGTAGCTGTGCCCGACCAGGATCACGTCGCGCAGGTCTTCGAACTGGAGCACCGCTGTGATGTCCTCGATGTGGCGGTGAAGGTCCACGTCGGTGTTCAGCAGGTGGGAGCGCTCTCCCAGGCCCGTCATTGTCGGCGCGTAGACGATGTGGCCCTCGGCCTGCAGGATGCGGGCGACCCGCTGATAGCACCAGCCTCCGTGGCCGCCCCCGTGCACGAGCACGTATGTCGCCATCTGCACCTCCATCTCCAAGGCCGGACCGCGTGGCCCGAGACGGCCTTTTCGCGGGTCAACGTAACACCGCGATTCCCTCCGAATCGGCGTGGGCCGGGGATGAGAAGACCAGGCGCAACTCGACGTCACGGATGTAGCCAAGAGAGGACTGGGTCAACTCTTGACTCTCCAGCAGTCGCCGATTCCATGCGCTGCGGGCTGGTGCGAACTGGGATGCCCGTGCCGGTCGGTGCCGGTGCTCTTTGGACGCCCCGTCACAAGAAACTCGGAGCAGGTACGCAGCCGGCCTACAGGGGTCTCACATGAACGTCCCGCACTCTGGCCACCTGAGTTTAAGGAGTGCCGTCATGAGCAGCTACGAACCAATCAGTTCCCGGGAGACCGATCCGCCTGTCTCAGCGACCATGGCCGGGCCAGCATTCCGGCCCAAGGTTCGGCGATCGTCGTCAACCGTGAGGCAGCGTTTGTTCGCTGCCGCTGCACTGGTGGGCTCGGCGACCGGATTGTTCGTCGGCGTCGGCGCGTCCTCGGCAGGGGCTGCGCAACCAGTCGCCGCCAGCAGTTCCGCTGGACATCTTGGATCCGGAGGGCAGGGTTCTAATACGCGCTCTGGACCGGCCGCAGGGGGATCTTCGGGCAGGGTCGGGTCCGTGGCCACGTCGAGCTTCACCCTGACGACCTCAACCGGTCAGGAGGTGACGGTTGACGAGCACCCTTCGACGAAATACGAGAGGGGGACGAGCTCGGCCTCGAAGAGCGCCCTCACCAAGGGCGAACAGATCCTCGTACTGGGAACCGTGAGTTCAACGACCATCAAGGCCACCCAGGTCACCGTGCAATCGACGAGCGGCGGATCCGCGTCAACCACGGCAGCAGCGGTGGTCCCCTTCCAAAAGGGTGCGACCGAAACGTCGAAGCAGGTCGGTCAGATCCCCGCCAGCTATACCGAGGGGTCAGGGACGATCGCCAGCGGGACGACCGCCAATAAGGCGACCGAAGCGGCGCTCGCGGCCTATCCGGGCGGAATTGTCGACCGTGTCGTAAAGCTGAGCAACGGCGAATACGAGGTCCACAACATCGGAGTCAACTGGCCACACCACGTTTTCGTCAATCAAGACTTCAAGGTGGTCGGCGCAGACTGACTGAAGGGGCAGACGGCGTGACGAGGGTGTACGTCGGCCGTCATGCGGAGGCAGCCTCCACGGCATCGGCATAGGCCGCCCGGATGCCCGCCCTGTCGACCCTCTCGTCCGGTTCGACAGTCTCGCCGCGGCCAAGCCCCCATGCTTCCGCCACTCGCGGCGAAGTCGCCCCCGTGGTGCAGTGCGGCGGCTTGGACCGCCGCGCCGGCGGCGACGAGCTCCTCTTCGGCTGGAACATGCATCGCGCGCCCGGTCAGATCGGCGACGACGCGCCGGTAGGCGGGGCTCTTGGCGGCTCCGCCGATGAGGAACACGCGTCCTCCTCCGCCGCAGGGCCGAGGGCATCGGCACCCGCAAGCAGATTGCAGACCACGCCTTCTACGGTCGCCCGAGCGAGTTGGGCAGGCGTCACGTCGGTGCGCAGGCCGCGCAACGTGCCGGTCGCGTCCGGTCGATTCGGCGTCCGCTCGCCGTCGAGGTGGGGGACCAGCACCAACCCGCCCGCTCCAGCCGGCGCCTCGAGGGCCAGCGCGTCGAACTGCGCATGGTCGACGCCGAGCACGCGTGCCACCGCGTCGGTGACCTTGGTCGCGTTCATGGTGCAGACCAGCGGCAGGTACTGGCCGGTCGCGTCGGCGAAGCAGGCCACCGCGCCCGTGGGATCGGCCGCCGCCTCGCTGGAGACGGTGAATGCGGTGCCGCTCGTCCCCAGGCTCAGGGCGAGGTCGCCCTGACGAAGGCCGAGGCCGAGGGCGGCCGCCATGTTGTCACCGGTCCCGGCGGCCACCGGGATCCCTGCCCCGCGCCACTCCCCGGCCATGGCGTCCGGCGCGAGCACCTCGGGGAGCGCGGCGTCCCAGTCGATGTCGCCGCTGACGAGGCGAAGGAGGTCGTCGCGGTAGCGGGCTTCTCGCGGCGACCAATATCCCGTTCCCGAGGCGTCGCCCCGATCGGTGGTCCGCCGGCCCGTCAGCCGGAAGGTGAGCCAGTCGTGCGGCAACAGGACGGTCGCGACCCGCCGGAAGGTCTCGGGCTCGCAGCGGTGGAGCCAGTGCAGCTTGGCGATCGTGAAGGCCGGAAGCGGGACGCTCCCGCAGGCGGCGACCCAACCCGCCTGGCCGCCGGGCAAGGCGGCCAGGAGCATGCCGGTGTCCGGCGCGGATTCCGTGTCGTTCCAGAGCTTGGCGGGACGCAGGACCTCGCCGTCGTCGCCGAGGACCACGAGCCCGTGCTGCTGCGCGGCGATCGAAATGGAAGCCGGTATCTCGTTGGCGGGGAGCGCCGCCTCGGCGCAGGCCACATGGAACGCGTGCTCCCACGCCGAGGGATCCTGCTCGCTGCGCGGTGGGGTAGTGGGAGGGTGCGTGGCTCGGCCTGACGCCACAACGGCACCGGTGTCGACGTCGCGTACCTGGACTTTGCAGGCGGACGTGGAGGAGTCCACCCCGACCACCAGGGGCACTAGCGGGCCCCGAGGAGCAATTCGGTGACGAGCTGGTCTAGGCGCTCGTGCCCGTAGCCCTGCGCGGAGAGCGCGTCCTCGTCGTAGGTGGCCGACAGCAGTGCGTCGAGGCCGCCGGTCGGGGCTGTCGGCTCGGCCAGCTGCGCCACCTTGGCCACCCGGAGGGCCTCTTGGATTTCCGCGTCCTCGTGGAAACGGCGCGCCTTGTCCGCCAGGATCAGATAGGTGCGCATGCAGCCGCGGGCGAAGTCCCACACCCCGTCGGCGTCTTCGGTGCGGTACGGGTGCGCGTCGAAGTGCCGCATGCCCTCCCACCCGGAGTCCTCCAGGAGCTTGACCACGTAGAAGGCATCGCGGATCCCTTCGGAGCCGAACCGGAAGTCCTGATCGAACTTGCCGATCCGCTGTGCGTTGAGGTCAATGTGGAAAAGCTTGTCCTGCCACAGGGCCTGGGCCACCGCCTGGGAGAAGGAGAGCCCGCTCATGGTCTCGTGCGCGAACTCCGGGTTCAGCCCGACCATCTCGGACCGCTCGAGCGTCCCGATGAAGGCGAGCGTGTGCCCGACGGTCGGGAGGAGGATGTCGCCGCGAGGCTCGTTCGGCTTGGGTTCCAACGCAATGCGCAGGCGAAGGCCCCGCGCTCACAATGTGCTCGCACACGAGATCGATCGCTTCCTTGTAGCGGTCGAGCGCCAGCCGGACGTCCTTGGCCGCCTCGGCTTCCATCCCTTCGCGCCCGCCCCAGAGGACGAACACGTCAGCACCGAGCTCGCCTCCGAGCTCGACCGCTTCACAGGCCTTCTTGACCGAGAGCCGACGAATCTGGGGATCGTTGGCCGTGAAGGCGCCCTCCTTGAAGACCGGTCGCCAAAAGAGGTTCGTCGTCACCATCGGAACGTGCATCCCGGTCTCATCGAGCGCACGCCGGAACCGTTTGACGATGTCGTCCCGCTCGTTCGCCGATGAGCCGTGCGGGACCAGGTCGTTGTCGTGAAAGCTGACGCCGTAGGCGCCGAGTTCAGCCAGCCTGTGTACTGAGTCGACTGGGTCGAGCGGCGCGCGCACCACGGTACCGAAGGGGTCGCGGCCCGGGTTCCCGACGGTCCAGAGCCCGAAGGTGAAATGGTCTTCCGGTCGGGGGGTGAAGGGATCGGTCATGGTCCTCCTGTCGTGGACGCATGGTGCTCGTCATGTCGATTGGCACCACGTTGTCCCAAGCAAAGACCGACGATAGCTTTATCGGCGAGAAGTCTCCTGAGACTTGAAGGGATCCATGCCTGGTCACGTCACGAATTGCCGCGCACGCCAGGTCGCCTTCGGCGGCGTGAGTGCACCATGATCCGTTGGGGCGTCATCGGCCCGGGCAGCATCGCCACGGGCTTCGCGGAGGCGATGCAGCGGGCCGAGGGAGGCACCATCACGGCCGTGGCCTCCCGCTCGGCGGAACGGGCCGAGGCGTTCGGCGACCGGTTCGGCATACCGACCCGCTACGGCGACTACGAGGCGCTGGCCGCCGATGCCGACGTCGACGTGGTCTACGTCGCGACGCCCCACTCCCGCCACGAGGTCGACACCATCGACTTCCTGCGGGCGGGCAAGCACGTCCTGTGCGAGAAGCCGCTCGCACTCAACGCCCGCCAGGCAACGCTGATGGCGGAGGAGGCCCGGAGCCGCGGGCTCTTCCTCATGGAGGCCATCTGGAGCCGGTTCCTTCCGGCCTACCGCTCCCTGGTCGACGTCATCGGGGCGGGTCGCATCGGCGAGCCGCTGCTGGTCGAGGCGGACTTCGGGTTCCGGCGACCGGTGGATCCCGACCACCGGCACTTTGCTCGCGAGCTCGGAGGCGGCGCGCTCCTCGACCTCGGGATCTACCCCATCCAACTCTGCACGCTCGTCCTGGGCCCGATCGAGCGCGTCGTGTCAGATGGCGTGGTGGGCGAGACCGGCGTCGACGAGTTGGTTACCGCGCTGCTGCATCACCCCCAGGGACGGTTGGGCGTGGTCAAGGCGGCCATCCGGGTCAGCATGACGTGTACGGCCCGCATCGCGGGGACCGAAGGTGTCATCGATCTCCCGGCGATGATGCACTGCCCGAACTCGCTCTCCGTCTCGAGCGCGGCCGGGGTGGAGCGCATCGACGCGTCCTACGAGGGGAACGGGCTCCGCTTCGAGATCGACGAGGTGCACCGATGCCTCGCCGAGGGACGGACCGAGAGTGCTGTCATCCCTCTCGACGAGTCAATCGCGCTGGCCACGACGATGGACACCATCCGGGCCGAACTTGGCGTGGTGTACCCCGGAGAATGAGCCACAGGGTGATGCCCTACCGAAGTCGGTAGAGCACCTCGCCGGCGTCGGGCACCACCAGGGCATCGCGGTCGGCCAACCAGCCTTCGAGGTCGACGGCGTCCGGCGCGAGGTAGCCGAGGTTCGCCCTCCGGACGATGTCATCGGGAATGCCGGTGGCGAGCGTCACGTGCACGCGCTGGTGCTCACCCGTGACCCGGTCGTAGGTCCCGGCTCCGAAGAGGTGGGTGGAGTGCGCCAGCTCGCCCAGCGGGACGTCGCGGTAGCGGTCCCAATGGGCGAGGAAGAAGTCGCGACAGTGGTAGCCGATCTCCATGAGCCGGGGATGCATGGCTGCGATCTCGGTGATGTGCGGCGCATACAGGACAACCTCGCCGCCGTCGGCGACGACGGGCTCGACCTTGTAGAAGCCCTTGGCCCCCGTCCACAGGTCCGGGTAGCGGGCCGGGATCATCGAAAGCACCCGGCGCACCGGCGTGTCGAGATACTCGACGTGTGTCTCGGCCGCGACATCCGCTGCGGCAGCCCACGCGCCGCCGGGCTCCCCGAAGGACAGCGACTCCAGGCCTCCGCTGATGTGCTCCACGACCACACACAGCGCGTGGCGCTCGCCCGGCACGAGTTCGGCCGCAGCATCCACCAGCGCCCGGACCGGTGTAATGCCACGGGTCCCGATGATCTCGCTGCTGGTGATCAGGGCCCCCAGCCAGTGCGTGACGTCGATCATCTCCTGGCCCGACAGACCAGGGAAGAGGTACTTGTTGCCTCCCGAGAACCCAATCACCTCGTGGGGGAGCACCGGGCCGACAATCAGCGTCACGTCGCTCTCGACGACGACCCGATTGATGCGGACGTCGATGGAGTCGTGGATATGGCCCCCGGACAGCTCTCGCACGAGTTCGCCGGGCAGGGTGCCCACATGCGTGAAGGTGGCGTCATCCCACCACGCGTGGTTGGAGGTTGGAATGGATGACGCCCCGACGAGGACCCCGATGGCCTCCTCGGACATCGGCGCATGCGTGCCCAGCGCGACCACAGCAGTGCTGGCACTGGCCCGCCCACCAATGCCTTCTTCGATGGCGTCGAGGAGAAGCGGGAGCGGGCATTGGCGGGTGCCGTCTGGGACGACCACGCACAGTGAGCGCCCGGCCAGGTCCAGCCCCGCGACCTGCGCGCGCACGAAGGCGCGTACGTCCTCGGTACTGAGGACCGGACCGGCGTCGCCGAGCGTGACCGTCATCGTTCCGCCTCCAGGATGGCCGGCCCATCGGCGGTCAAGCGCTGCAACGCCGAGGCGACCTGGGCCCTGAACGCGCTGTCAGCGAGCGATCCGAGCGCGGCGTGGCTCAGTTCCTGCATTCCGTCACGGCGTGAGGCGGCACGGAGCGAACCCGCGATCGGGTCCTCCAGTTGGGGCAGGTCCACGCCGCGCACCGCGATGCCGGCGGTGGCGGCGATCCAGATGGCGACGACGACGGCGAACCCCTCGGTGTCCAGTGCCCGTTCCTTGCGAGCAATGACGACGGGAAGCAGGCGCTGGGGCAACTTGCTCGACCCGTCGGCTCCGACCTGCGCGCACGTGTGGCCGAGCGCCGGGTTGGCGAACCGCCGCAGTGCCTCGCCGGCGAAGGTCGGCGCCTGCAACCGGGCGGGAAGCTCAGCCACCTCGAGCGTGTCGTCCACGAGGCGCCGCACGAACCGGGCGATGACGGGATCAGTCACGGCACCGGCGATGGTCTCATGACCGGCCAGCAGGCCGCCGTACGCAGTGGCCGAATGTGGCCCGTTGAGAAGCCAGAGCTTGCGACGCTCGAAGGGGGCGACGTCCTGGACCAGCTCCACGCCGACGCCGGCCAGCGAGGCCAACCCGTCCACCGACCGGATGACCCAGGAGCGGTGTCGTTCCGCGCTGACGGCGGCCCGGTCGATCAACCCCAATCGGTCGGAGACCTCCTCCAGGTCGCGTTCGGTCGGAGCCGGCACCATCCGGTCGACCACCGAGCTGGGGAAGAGAACCTTGCGCGCGATCCACGGAGCCAGCGAGGGATCAATACGCTCCGCGGCCTCGAGGACCCGCGCTCGCAGCATGCCGCCGTTGTCGAGGAGGTTGTCGAGCGATGCGAAGACTGGAGGTGCCACGCCGGCCTGGCGGCGTTGGGCCAGGGACAAGGCGACGAGGGCGGGCACTGACGTCGGGACGTCCGAGGCCGGCAGGTCGGCTGTGGCTTCGTAGCCTTTCTCGGTGATGGTCAGTGTCACGAGCTTGGTGGCCGGCGCCGTCAGCGCGTCGAGCGCAGCGGCCGGCCCCGTCTCCACGGAAGTCAGCGCACCGATCACCTGCAGCGACATGTCCTCCCCGGGCTCGAGTATGGCGACGGTGAAGAGCCCGTCCTGCGGCTCGAGTTGGTCCTGCGCCCGACGGCTCCTGATGGAGACACCTCTGATCAGCGCCGGCTGGCCCCGGCGCAACAATTCGTCCGCATAGACCGCAAGGTGCGCCCGGGCGAACGCCCCGAGTCCGATGTGAGCGATGCACGGCGACGCGGAGCGGTCGTATTCCGGAGCGATGTCCGCGCTGGCGCGGACCAGCGTGCCCGCGCACAACCGCTGTCGCTCTCTGACGATCATGCGTCCCCTTGGTGACGGCGGGACGCCGTGTAGGGTCGGGCGGCGTGCGACGCGAGCAGCGAGCAACGATCCTCGATGTTGCGGCGCTCGCCGGCGTGCATGCGGCAACGGTCTCGCGCACCATCAACGTCCCCGAGAAGGTCGCTCCCGAAACCCGACGTCGGGTCGAGGAAGCGGTCCGGGAACTCGGCTTCGTGCCGAACCGCGCCGCCCGGGGCCTGATCACGGGACGGACGGGGAACGTTGCGGTGATCATCCCCGACATCACAAACCCGCACTTCGCGTCTTTGGTGCGATCGGTGGAGCGGTCGGCCCGGCAGAGCGATCTGCAGGTGCTCCTGGTGGACACCGGCGAGCACCCGGACGAGGAGGTGCGCGCGGTGGAGTCCCTGTCCCGGGAGGTCGACGGGTTCATCATCGTCTCGCCGCGCCGCGTGCACCGCGCACTGGACGCCTTGGGATCGACACCGGCGGTCTTCGTCAACCGGCCAGTGCGCATGCACGCGTCCATCCTGCTGCGGACGGCTCCGGCTGTGGCCGACGCCTTGGCGCATTTGGCCGCACTGGGGCACACCCGGTTGGCCTACCTGGGTGGACCGAGCGGATCGTGGGCGGCAGGGGAGCGACGCACTGCGGTACGAAGCACCAGCCGGACCACCGGGATGCAGGTGGTGGAGCTCACCGTGGCCGAACCCACGTTCGAGGCCACAGCGCTCATCGTGCCGGAGATCGTGGCCAGCGGCGTGTCGGCCGTCCTCGCGTTCAACGACCAGATGGCGCTCGGTGCGGTCGCCGGCCTCACGAACCGTGGCATTTCGGTTCCGCACGACCTCAGCGTCGTAGGGTTCGACGATGTACCCATGGCGGCCATGGTGGCGCCCCCACTCACGACCATCAGCTTGCCCACGGAAGAGGTCGGTCCGGTGGCCGTCGCCATGCTCGGCGCGGGCCCCTCGACGAAGGAGCTCTTCGGAGAGCTCGTCGTCAGGGGCTCGACGGCACACGCTACGTAGCGTCACGCCAGCGACGTCGCAGGTCATGTGCGGCCATTTTGGGCCACGTGTCGCGCGTGAATACGAAATCGGGCGAAGTTCCAGATGCCGTCGAGTCTCTTGGTCTCGCGCCTGATCGTGTCCTGTGGTCGCAGCATCTTGTCTCCCGTTGCGTTGGTTAGGTGGCCGCCGGGTTGCTGCCGAGCAGTCCGAGCACGACGTCCGCGATGGATTCCGGGACGAGCTCGTCCGTGTCGAGGATCGCCGTCGCGACCTGCCGGTAGAGCTCGGACCGCATCTCGGCCATGGCGGCGAATGCTTCCGCCGGCTCGTCCCCGAGGAGGGGGCGGTGATCGCCGGGTCGGACCCGCCCGGCCAGCGTGGACGGGCTGGTCCGAAGCCAGACGACGACGCAGTCGGCCAGGGCGGCGCGTACGAGGGGATCGAGCACCACCCCTCCCGGCGCGGCCAGCACAGTTGGTGCATCCTCCCGCACGACCTCGAGCACCACCTCCGACTCGAGGTACCGGTAGGCGGCCTCGCCGCCCTCTTCCCAGAGCTCCCGGACGGTCTTGTTCATGCGCGCGGTGATGACGGCGTCGACATCGACGAACTTCCGTCCGGTGCGCTGCGCCACGAGCGCGCCCACAGTCGACTTGCCCGACCCCATCAGGCCCACCAGCACAAGGGTCTGCACTCTCAGACCCTAAAGGCCTGGCGTGCCAGGTTGTAGGCGAGGTCCTCGGCGGTCTCGACAGCGTCCTCTTCCTCCAGACGGTGCTCGGCCACCAGCCCCGCCAGGTACCCGGCTTGCAACCGCCGGGCCACATCGTGGCGGGCCGGGACGCTGAGCAGGGACCGGGCATCGTCGTTGAAGCCGACGGTGTTGGCGAACCCTGCCGTCTCGACGACCGAGTGGTAGAAGCGTCGGATGCCTTCGGGGCTGTCGAAGAACCACCACGGCGGCCCGAGGCGCAGCGCCGGGTAGTGCCCGGCCAGGGGCGCCAGCTCGCGGCTGTAGGTGGTCTCGTCGAGCGTATACACGACGAAGGTCAGCCGGGGCTCGTTGCCGAACCGGTCGAGGAGCGGCTTGAGGCCGCCTACGTAGTCCACCCGCGTGGGCATGTCGGCACCTTGGTCCGGGCCGAAGCGGGCCGCCACGGAGGGATTGTGGTCCCGCCACGCCCCAGCGTGAATCTGCAGGACGAGCCCGTCGTCGAGGCTCATGGCTGCCATCTCGACCAGCATCTGGCCGTGGAACAGCTCGGAGTCGTCCGCCCGCCCCTTGCCGCCCGCAATGCGCGCGAACAGGTCCGCCGCGTCCCCAGGCGACAGGTCGGCCGTGGCCGGTGTGCGGTGCCCGTGGTCCGAGGCGGTCGCTCCTGCGGCGACGAAGGCGGCACGCCGGCTCCGCAGCGCGTCCAGATAGCCGTCCCAGCTCGACGTGTCCGCACCGGTGAGCGCACCGAGCGCGGTGAGGCGGGCGTGGAAGCCGGGCCGGTCGGGGTCGACCACGTCGTCGGGGCGGAAGGTGGGCACGACGCGCCCCGCCCAACCGGACCGGCGGAGTTGCGCGTGCGACGCCAGCGGATCGAGGGCGCCGTCGGTCGTGGCAAGGAACTCGATGCCGAAGCGGTCGAAGAGCGCGCGCGGCCGGAAGTCCTCCTGCGTCAGGCGGGCCGAGATCTGGTCGTAGAGGACGTCGGCGTTCTTCGCGTCGAGCGGCTCATCCACGCCGAAGACCTCCTGGAGCGTGTGATCGAGCCAGAGCTTCGACGGAGTGCCCCAGAAGAGCGCGGTCCGCGCCGCCAGCTCGCGCCAGATCTGTCTCCCGTCGGTGGTTGCCGGCCCGCCATCGAGCGGTTGCACCCCCAGCGCTTCCATGGGCACACCCTGGCTGTAGAGCATGCGCAGGATGTAGTGGTCCTTCGTCACCAGTTCGGTCGCAAGGCTGTCGAGGGCCTTGTCCTCGGCGAACGCCGTCGGGTCACAGTGGCCGTGAGGGCTCACGATGGGAAGTGCCTTCGTCCGCTCGTACAAGGTGCGAGCGATCTGGCGGACGCCAGGATCGGCGGGAAGCAGGCGGTCGGGGTGAAGCATCGATGCAAAGCTTTGCATGGACGCCCGTCTCTTGCCATGGGCTCTCGTTGTGCTCCGGTGCCTTGCCCTGTAATATTGACGTCGAAGTTGAAAATCATCCGTTCGCCGCGCCTGGAGGCGCCGGCGCCGCGGTCCGTCATCACGGAGGTGGCCATGCCAAAGCCCATTGTCGACTTTCCCGTCTTCGACGCCGACAACCACATGTACGAAACGACGGACGCCTTCACGAAGTTCCTTCCCCCCGAGTACTCGGGGTTGATCAAGTACGTCGAGGTCAACGGCCGCACCAAGATCGCGGTGCGCAACGTGATCTCGGAGTACATCCCGAACCCGACGTTCAACGTGGTCGGCCGGCCCGGGGCGTCGGAGGAACTCTTCAAGCACGGCAACCCGGAGGGGAAGACCCGTCGCGAGCTCATGGGGGAGCCGATCCGCTCGCCCGAGGCCTTCTTCTCGCCCGAGCCCCGCCTGGCGCTGATGGACGAGCTCGGCCTCGACCGTGCGCTCATGTGGCCGACCCTCGCCAGCCTCCTGGAAGAGCGGCTGGCCGACGATCCGATCGCCACGCACATCGTGGTGCACGCGCTGAACCAGTGGATGCACGAGCACTGGACGTTCAACTACGAAGGACGCATCTTCGCCTCCCCGGTCATCACTCTGCCGATCGTCGACAAGGCGATCGAGGAGCTCGAGTGGGTCGCCGAGCGAGGGGCCAAGCTCATCCTGATCAGGCCGGCGCCGGTTCCCGGTTACCGCGGCTACCGCTCGTTCGCGCTGCCCGAGTTCGATCCCTTCTGGCAGCGGGTGACCGAGCTCGATGTCACAGTGGGCATGCACGCCTCCGACGACGGCCTCACCCGCTACTACAACCAGTGGGAGGGGAATTTCGGTGGCGAGCACCTGCCGTTCGCCGGCGGCAAGTCGGCCTTCATGGACATCGCGCACACTCAGGGCCGCGGCATCTTCGACACGGTGGCGTCCCTGATCGGCCATGGCCTCCTGACCCGCTTCCCGACCCTGCGCATCCTTCCGGTCGAGAACGGCGCGGCCTGGGTGCGTCCGCTGATCGACGCCATGGGCCGCTCCTACGCCCACGAGCCCTCCATCTACGAGGAGGACCCGCTCATGGTGCTCAAGCGCAACGTCTGGATCCACCCGTTCCACGAGGAAGACCCGCGCGGACTCATCGACCTGGTCGGCGTGGATCGTGTCGTCTTCGGGTCGGACTACCCGCACATCGAGGGGATGTCCGAGCCGCTCTCCTACGTCGACGAACTCGAGGGCCTGTCCCACGACGACATCGCGAAGGTGATGGGTGGCAATCTCGCCGACGTCATGAAGATGCCCTTCGCCGCCTGAGGGCAGCGTCACGTCGACTGGCGTTCGTGCGCGGTGTCGTCGCGCGCTGCAGTAATGCGTGCGCCTAGAGATGTCTGTGGTCCACCTGTGGTGGCGCCGTGGTGCAGCACTTGCTGCAACGCTCAGTTCGTTCCCAGGCCGATTTCTGTCACGCTGGTTCGCGTTGGATGCAGTTCCGGCGAACAAGATGGAGCAAGACGCAGTGGCGAATGCGGGGCGACGGGTTTCCTGGTTCACGAAAGGCATTGCTATTGCCCTCGGCGCGGTGCTGGCGGGGGTATCGGCCTACGCGGCAACGAACTGGATCGTCGGACTGGCGAGCAACTCCTCGGGTGCGGCCCAGTCCGCCACCATCGCCAACGTGACCATCGGCCGCGGTGGCCACTCCCGCCGCAGGCAACCTCCTCTCCCCGGGCGGGACCGGCGACGTGGTGGTGACCATCGCGAACGCCAACCCCTACCCGGTCACCATCACGGCCATGCAGCTCCCGACCAGCACGACGTATGCCACGGGGTACACGACGAACACGTTGACCACGACGCAGGCCGGCTGCTTGGCTGCGACGCCGAGCGACGTGGCGTGGAACTTCGCGACGACGACGAGCGGCAGCAGCCACACGCTGACGACTCCGCTCACTGTGGCCGCCAGCGGCAAGGCCAACAACCCGCTCACGGTCACGCTGACGAACGACGCTTCCATGGGACTGTCCGCGCCACTTGCCTGCGCCGACACGTTCTTCTCCATGCCGTCGTTGACGGGGATCAACGCCACCGGCGGTGGAACGGGGACCGCAACGACGAGTCCCACCACCGACGGGTGGACGAGCTGACCGGGCGGCTCGAGCTCGCTCAGATGTAGTCGCTGCGGCGTAGCCAGAGCAACGTGGCCCAGCCCCAGATGGGCGGCAGGTACGCCGTGCAGAAGCGTTCGATGAAGACTGCCGCCACCGCCTGGTCCTGCGGGATGCCCGCTGCGCTGAGACCGGCGATCAGGCCCACCTCGATCACCCCTGCGCCGCCCGGGACAGGTACCGCGCCGCCGATCATGGCCGCCAGAGTCAGGACGACGATGAGCGTGGCGAAGGTCGCGTGCTCTCCCACCGAATGCAGAGACGCCCCGAGGCACAGGGCGATGAGGACCTGGCTGCCCAGCGATCCGCCCAGCACGTAGGCGATCTTCCGGGGTTCCACGGCGATGGCCTTTACGTCGTTCCAGATCGTGATCAGGTGGGGCCAAGCCTTCTCTGCCACCAGCCGTCGCACACGCGGCACCAGCGTCACCACCCCCACCAAGATGGCGACGATGAGGACGACGATGAGGATGATCCAGACGATGCCCTGGTGTGATCCGCCGTCGCTCGTCGTGGGCTTGTGAAAATCGCCGACGGCGAAGGGGAGGCAGACAATGAACAGCACACCCTTGACGACCCAGCTCGCGCTGCCGGCGATCGCCCCCGAACTGATGGCCGCTGGCGCGTCCAGCCCCTGGCGCTGGAAGAAGCGCACCCGCACGCCGAAGACGGCGGCGTCGCCGCCGACGAACGAAGTAAAGAGGTTGGAGGTCTCGAGGGCGACACAACGTCCGAATGGCAGCGGGCCAATGACCGCGCCGGTCAGTGCCCAGGCACCGGTCACGACGGGGAGCTGGGCGAGGACGAAGGCCGCCGCCACCCAGCCCCAGCTGGCTCCACGAATGACGCTCAGCGAGCCCGAGGCCTCCGTGAGGACGCCGATGATCAGCCAAAGCCCCACCAGGCTGCCCACGACCATCAACAGGTTCGGCCAGCTGATGCGTTTCGCCTCGACCAACTTCGGGACCTCGACTCCGGCCGCGGCGGCCAGACTTTCGCGCAACGTCTTGAGGTAGCCCTTCTGCGACTGGGCCATGCGAACGGTCTCGGAGTCCAGCGTGGAGCGCTGCAGGCGGGTGAGGACAGCCTGGATCGTCGCGGGGTCGAGCACCCGGCAGGTCGTGGCCACGGCTCGATCGATGCCGGCCACCACCGCGACGACCGCTACGGCCGCAGCGAGGTCGCCATCGGTCCGCATGGCAGGGGCGGACGACGACCCGCGCCGGAAATCGCGCAGCACCGGGCCCTGCACCGTGGCGAGCACGGTCTCGGGGCTGAGTGCGCCGTGCGAGATCCCGGACTCGCGGAGCAGCAGTACGGAACGGAGAAAGCCGTCGAGGTCGTGATCGCTGACGGCGTCCCCCTCTACCTGCGAGAATCGGGTCCCTCCGGGCAGCCGTGTGATGAGCGCGGCGTCGTGGGCCGGTCCGCACCGCCCGGCCGCCACAACCTCGGGGACCTGCACGCCGGCGTGGCCCGCCAGGAAGGTCAGGTACGCCTCGTGCTCCACCTGCTGCAGGCGGTTGAGGACGAGTGTGGGCCCCGAATCTCGGTAGATACAGAAACGCCACATCTTGCGCAGCCACTGCCGCGTCAGCGGCGTCGCGCCCGTAGACCGCGAGTTCGAGCGGCCGGCTTTCCGTGTCCGTGCCGGCAAAGGACGCCACGCCCCACTCCTGGCGCGCCATGGAGGTAAGCCCGTGCACTTCGACTTGCAGATCGCGCACCGCATCGGTTACCTCGGCCGCGGAGGGGAGCCCGTTGGGCGCGCCCATCGCGAGGTGGCAGGCGGCCGCCGTGCCCCACCCCACAATCACCGCGGCGATGACACCGAGCGGGAGACCGTAGGCACCGACCACCGCGCAGAGGGCGGCGATCGAGACGGCGCCGATCACCAGGCGACGCATGGGACGGCTCAGGTAGGGCAGGCCCGCCAGTGCGACCGCAGTGGCGATGGCCAGTTGCACAACGGGGAAGCGCGGGTTGAAGCCGGCGAAGTCGGATATGGGCGGGCGCCCGCCGGAGGAGCCCAGGAGCGCCTCGAGCAGGAGGCAGACGGCCAGCACGGCCAGCGCGGCCACACCCATCTGGCGCACGGCTGTCAGGCGTGGCACGAGAAGGCCGATCGAGACCAGCGTCACGATCACGCCGATGGACCCCAGGAACCAGAGCGCGGTGATCAGCCAGCGGATACCCGAGGGCGCGGGGGTGATGAGCTCGGTGACGTGGATCTCCACCGAGGTGTTGGCCTGCACCAGCGGGACGCAGATCACCACCAGCACGACGGCGATGCCGACGCGCACGGCATCTGAGGCACGCCGCCGGGTGGTCCCCCCTCCATGGGGCCCGAGGAGGAGCGAGCGGACGCGCTGGCTCCAGGTCGTGTGCCCGACGTCGCCCGGGACGGACGTCGCTTCGGTATCGGCCGGAGCCGGTGACCCCATGATCTTCATGTCGGAAGGTCGGGTTCTTGTCTTGTGCTCTGCGACCGGGCCAAGGGGCGATGCACGGCCGCAATCTTGGCCGGTCCAGCCCTTCCGGGCTGGGAGGGAGCCTAAAAGCTGTAAATACGATTGACTTAGTCGGGTTTAACATCTAGCCTCCCCGTTCATGGTTCCTCTGGCCTCCCTCCGCCCGATCGTGGCCGCTCCGCGCACAGCCATCGCCCCGGTCCGGCGTCCCCACATCGATCCCAGCGAGGTGGCGAGCCGCCTCGCTCCAGCCGTGCACTGGCCGGGAGCGCTGGACAACGAGATCCGTTCCTGGCGCCTGATGGCCCGCACGGCTGACTTCGACGCCTGGCTGATCGCCTGGCCCAGGGGTGGGAAGGTCGAGCTGCACGACCACGGCACTTCCACCGGAGCGGTGAGCGTGATCAGCGGCGTCCTCGTGGAAGCGGTGCCGTGGCGTGACGACACGGGACAACTTTCGTTGGTCCGCCACGAATTGCAGGCCGGAGCCACGCTCGGGTTCGGTGCCGGGCACGTCCACGACGTGACCAACGAATCAGACGAGCACGCGCTCAGTCTGCACGTCTACAGCCCAGCCCTGACCTCCATGACGTTCTACGAGCTGAACGGGGGCCAACTCGTCGTCCGCGACGTGGCGTGGTCCGCCGACGGCAGCGGGGAGTTCGAACGCGGAGTGGGAGAGGTGGCCGTCGGAGCGAAGGCGGCGGCCATCCGTTGACGGCGCGCAGCGCCGACGATCTCCTGGCTGCAGCGCGGTCGCAGATCCGGCGGGTCGAGCCCGACGAGCTCGAAAGGCTCCATGCCGAAGGCGCACTGGTCGTCGACATCCGGCCCGCCGCCCAGCGCGCGGAGGAGGGCGAGCTCGACTTCGGCCTCATCGTCGAGCGCAACGTGCTCGAGTGGCGCTTCGACTTGACCGGAGGTCACACCCTGCCCGAGGTCGAGGGGTACGACCAGACCGTCGTCGTGGTCTGCTCGGAGGGCTACGCCTCGAGCTTGGCGGCGGCGTCCCTGCGCGAGCTGGGGTTCGCCGGAGCCGGCGACCTGAGTGGCGGCTACGTGGCCTGGCGCCGCTGGCGTGACGCGGACACCGAGCGCGGACGACCCCGGCACGACGAGGTAGCCCCAGGGGAATCCCCGGCCCACCGCCGCCCGTACACCCGTCGACGGCGGCTTCCCGCAGCGAGAGCGGGAGCCCCGTCACCCAGGGCCGGAGAAGAGCAAACGGATGGACACCGCATGACGACGATCAGCGCCGAGCTGCCGGCCACAGAGCGGCGCCGCGCCGCGCTGCTGTCACCGGGGACGCTCGGTCTCGCCGCCGCCACGGGGCTCGTGCTCTTCGAGGCGGTCGACGCCCTTCTCGGGTCGCACGGCCTCGGCGCCACCCTGCACGCGGGGTGGGCCCAGCTCGTTGCTCCGGGCTTCGTCGTCCTCGTGCTCGCCGCGGTGGCGTGCGAGCGCCTGTGGCCGGCCGAACGCCGGCCGTTCCTCGCCCGCGGCCACGTGCAGGACGCGTCGTACTTCCTCCTGTACATCTTGGCCATCGCACCGTTCATGACGCTGCTCAGCGTGGGCAGCGCCGTCATCCTGCGCAGCCACGCCACCTGGCTCCAGGCCACGTGGACGGCACAATGGCCGCGTTGGACCGTGGTCGTCGTCGCCTTGCTGGCCATGGACCTGTGCAACTGGCTCGCCCACTGGGGTGACCACCGCATCGGCATGCTGTGGCACGTGCACGCGCTGCACCACTCCCAGGAAGAGCTGAGCGTCCTCACGTCGTTCCGCGCCCACCCGCTCATGCACACGACCGGCTTCGTGCTCGCCACCGTGCCGGTGCTCCTTCTGGCCGGCGCGCACCCGCTGGCGCCGGTTCTCATCACGGTCTACGTGTGCCTCGGCACCTTGCCGCACACCAACGTCCGCTGGTCCTACGGACCACTCGGCCGCATCCTCGTGAGCCCCGCCTACCACCGGCAGCACCACGCAATGGAAGGGCAACAGGAAGCAAACCTCGGCGTCGTGCTCACCGTGTGGGACGTGCTCGCCGGCCGGGCCCGCTTCCCGGTCAAGGGCGCCGCCTCCTGTGCCACCGGCCTGGCCGGCCGGCCGGTGCTCGTGGAGCAGGCCGAGGCGACGACCGGGCGCACGGCGCCGGCGCGCCTGCTGGCGCGTCAGCTGGCCCAGCCGTTTACGACTGCGTGAAGCGCGGTGCCGCCTCCCCATGCACGCGGCCCGGAGGCAGGAGCCGGCCGGCGGCCACGAGGACCAGCGCCTGCGCCGACCCTCTCACCAGCGCACCGGAGCCGGAGGACCATTCCAGGTCGTCGGCCTGCAGTTCCACGTCGCTGAGATCGACGCCGAACAGGTTCGGCGCGCTTCCGCCGCCACGATCCCGAGCACGGAGCGGATGCACGCGTCGGGCACCCGGCGCGGCAGCGGTACCGCCTCCTCAATGTCCAGCGCGTGGATCACGCAGTGCGTCAGCGCGCCGTCGGCACCGCTCCCGGGCGGTTCCCACGCGTGCAAGACCGGAGAGCGAAGGTCTGCCAGGAGTGTGGCGACCGGCAGCGCGCCGTCGCGGGCCGCCACCGTGTCGCTGAAGCGCGTGAAGTCGCCGCCGACGGCTGCGATCTCCGCCTGGAAGGCGGGGCCGTCGTAGCGCGCCGGCATCGTCATGTGCGCCACGACCTCGCGGGTGCTCCACTTCTCGCACAGGGACGGCGCGGTCCCACACATCGTCTCCCGCCCCCTCGAGCAGGCCGGCCAGGGCGCCGTACTCGGCGGCGATGGTGTCGTGCAGTGCGGCGTCGTCGGTCACGGCGCGACCAGCTCGGCGAGGTAGGCGGCGAAGCGGTCGAGTGAGGACAGGAAACCGGCCTGGGCCTCGGGGGCCAGCAACGCCTCGGGCACGTAGGTCTGGTGGATCCTGACTTCGGTGCGATCGGGGCCGAGTGCGATGAACTCGGAGCGTACCCGCATGCCCGAGTGCGACTCGGTCCACAGCAGCAATTCGGGTGGGCGCACCTCGTCGTACACCCCACTCGTTCGGTACTCGCTCCCGTCGGCATCGGCGACCATCACGGTCTCGAACACGCCGCCGGGTCGGGCGTCGACCGTGATGCGGTCGCGCGGCGCGCTGACCCCGGCCGGGCCCCAGAAATGGGCGAGGTGCTCGGGATCCGTCATGCACGCGAACACCAGCTCGCGCGGCGCGTCGAAGACCCGGCTGAAGTGCAACTCGCCGTGTTCAGGCACCGGTGCCTCCCGTTCTCTTCGTGTCCGGCTGCAGATCGGCCAACAGCACGTCGAGCTTGTCGAAGCGCTCGTCCCACAGTCGCCGGTTGGTGCTGATCCAGTCCAGCGCACCATCGAGCGCGCGGCCTCCAGGTGGCAGGGGCGGAACTGGGCGTCGCGCCGGCGCGAGATCAGGCCGCTGCGCTCCAAGACCTTGAGGTGCTTGGAGATCCCCGGCAGCGACATGGCGAAGGGGGCGGCCAACTCGGTCACGGACGCGTCCCCCCGGGCCAGCCGGCTCACGATGGCGCGCCGGGTGGGGTCGGCCAGCGCGGCGAAGGCGGCGTCGAGGGTGTCGGCGGTCTGGGTCTTCACGCACACTAGTTAACCTCTTGGTTAGTTAGCTGTCAAGTTAAATACTACCTGGCACCTGGGGAGCGCCTGCGGTCGCGTCTGGCACGGGTCGCGACCGATGTCGAACGCCGGCGGGTAGACCGCTCCCATGGACTCTCCGGTTGGCACGCTACGCGCCTCAGTCGATCGCCTGCACAAGCTCGTCAGCGGGTTGGATGACGCACAGGTCGCCTCGCCCTCCTATTGCGACGACTGGTCGATCGCCCAGGTGCTGTCCCACCTCGGTTCGGGCGCGGTCATCTTCCAGCGGAGCCTGGAGGACGTCCGGAACGGGACCACCGCACCGGAAGACTTCAACCCGTCGGTGTGGGACGAGTGGAACGCCAAGTCGCCCCGGGCCCAGGCCGATGACGCGCTGGTCGCCGACGAGGCCGTGACCGAGGCGATCGAGGCAGTGGGGGAGGCCGAGCGGGCCCGGTTGACCTTCCCTCTGGGGCCGATGAGCCTGAGCTTCGACGACTACGTCGGCATGCGGCTCAACGAGCACGCCTTTCACACCTGGGACATCGAGGCCGCCGTGGACAAGGGCGCGCGGCTGTCCGACGACGAGGCCGCGCTGGTCGTCGACAACCTCGGCCGCATCGTCGGCTTCAGCGGACGCGCCAACGGGCAGGAGCGCACCATCGCCATTCACACCACGGACCCCGAGCGGGACTTCGCGCTCCGCCTCTCGGCGGACGGCGTGGAGCTGCGCGCCGGCGAGCCCGGGCAGCAAGCCGACCTCGAGTTGCCTGCGGAGGCGTTCGCCCGGCTGGTCTACGGCCGGCTCGACGCCGCCCACACGCCCGCCTTCACGGGCGACGCGGCGCTGCTCGACTCGCTGCGGGCGGTCTTCCCAGGCTTCTAGGCCGCCGGCGCGCCGGTGCGCGCCAGGCCCGGAGCGGCAGCGACGCGGCGTGGCGGGCCCCCGTCCCGATGCCGTGCCCTGAGGCGAGGAGCACGAGGAGGATCTTGAGGCGCTGGGCCGGGGCGTCGGTCAGCGCGTAGTTGAGGTGGTAGCCGGGGAGCTCCAGGTGGGTGAGCGGCCAGGTGACCGACAGCAGGTGGTCCATCGCCTCGCCCCGCCAGCCCCGCGTGGGCACCGGGAAGAGCTCGGCCGGGGTTTCGACGCCGGCGTGGCGGGCCAGGGCGAGCGCGGCGGCGAGCACCGTCGCGCACCGTGCATCCTTGGCCAGAGCACGCACGCGGTCCCAGTCGACGGGGGTGCCCCGTTCCGCCGCGTCGCCGACGATCATGGCCAGGTCGGCGACCCAGGCCAGCCGGACGAAGCCGTGGTGCGGCTTCCCGGCGTGCGCCGCCAGCACGACCAGCTCGTCGGCGAGCGGCAATCCGAAGGCGGGCGTGCCCGCGCAGGCAATCGGCTGGCGGCGCTCCCACAGCGCGCCCGGGTCGAGGGCTGTCACCCGCTGCGAGGTGCCCTCCAGGCCGTAGTGCAGCTCCAGGACGAGGGAGGGCACGTCGTCGTGGGCCAGGACGGTGTCGTAGTGGTCGCCGCCGCCGGCGCGTACCACCCTCCACCCCGCCCCGGCGAGGGCCGCCAGCGCGCGCTGGTGCTCGCGGCGCGGCAGTAGGAGGTCGATGTCCTCCATTGGACGTAACCCGGGCTCGGGGTAGCGGGCTGCCACCGCGGGCCCCTTGAAGACCACCGGTTCCAGGCCGGCGTCGGTCAACGGGCGCACCGCCAGCGCCACGGCCCGGGGGATGAGAAGCAGTGCCTCCATGTGGAAGGCATTCGCCATGCCGCAGAGGACGCCGCGCCTCGGACCGAGCTCCTCGCGCGCGTCGGCCGCACCGAAGGCCCGCCACAGCAGGGGAGCGATCCGGTGCTCCGTGGCGGCGACGAGGGCGCGGTCGATGTCGGCCCCGCCGGCGAGGGCACGCCGGAAGGCGGCCGGATCGGGATCACGGCGGCAGGCCTCCCAGAGCAGCAAGGCCGTGGCCTCGGTCACGGACAGCGCGCCGGCGGGGGCCCCGTCGCTGCGGCGATTCATGGAGCTGGTCGCCGTAAGTGTCTTCACGTTGGGGGAACGCCGGTCCTGGCCGCTGCATGCGGTGATCCGGCGTGACCGGGTTTGTCACGGGGATTGCAAGATTCGCGGCCCATGGCGGTAAGAAATCCCGGGCCCTGCCGTTACCAAGACACTGCAGCAACCGGTCGGCCCGCAGACGGCCGCCGGTTCGGACACAGGAACAGAACAGCCCGCTCGCTGCAGGGCGGCACGGGACGGTGGACGACATGCACAGCGAAGAGCCGCAGAGGGATGTGATGGCACAGGGGGACGGAGCGACTGCTGCAGCGCCGGCGGGTGACGGCCGTACGGGCCGGCCCCGCCTGTCGCGGCGCCAGGCCATGGGCCGCATGTCCGCGGTGGCGACCGCCGGCGCGGTGGCCTGGGTGGTGCCCGAGATCCTGACCGCCAAGCCGGCTGCCGGCGCCGCCCTGTCGAACGCCGTCGGTGGTGGTGGTGGTGCGTCGGCGGGCGTCTCGACCAGCGCCTCCACCGGCGGGACCGGGGCGTCCGTCGGCGCCAGCGGCACCGTCGGCACCGAACGGGCCCGACGACGCGACCACGGCAGCCGACACGACTGGGGCGGACGCCGACCTCGCTCGCGTTCACCGGTCTCAACATCCAGCGCGATGCCGAAGTGGGCGCGGCGCTGGTGGCCGGCGGCTGGGCCATGCAGCACTGGGCCAGCCGCACCCCGAAGCCGGCCGTGGCCGGCCGCTCCGGCGCGCACCAGGCGGAGGGTGCGGGCGGCGGCAACTGAGCCGTGCCCGTGCACCAGAGCCCCACCATGCGCGGGTTGTCCTACCGCTTCGCCGTGCGCTGCGACGACGAGCGGCTGGGTGAGCGGGTCGATGCGGTGCTGGCCGGGCTGCGCGACCCCGATGCGGCGGCGACGACCGTCGACCACTGGTACTCGCTGACCGCGACGCCCGGAGGCGCCGGCACCCTCGACGTCACCCGCGACGACGACCCACTGGCGCACGACCAGTGCCCCGGGGACGCGCTGAGCTGGGTGGTGTGGGACGTCAACCGCTCCACCGCCGAGGCGAGCGGCGAGCATCTGCTCTTCCACGCCGGGGCGCTGGACGCCTGCGGGACCGGTATCTTGCTGCCCGGCACGTCGGGGTCGGGCAAGTCGACCTTGACGGCGGGACTGGCCCGGGCCGGCCTGGGCTACCTGACCGACGAGCTGGCCGCCCTCGACCTGACGCACCGGCCAGCTGCTGCCGTACCCCAAGCCGATCACCTTGAAGGCGGGGAGTTTCGCGGTCCTGCCTGAGCTGGACCCGGACGGGGGCCGGAATCCGGGTCTCAGCGCCGGCATCGGCGCAGGTGCCGGCCGTTGGGCCGGCGAGGAGTGGCAGGTGGCGGTGGGCGGCGACAGCGGGCGCCGCGTGGGCCAGGCCTGCGCGCCGCGTCTGGTCGTGGTGCCGCGCTTCGCGGCCGGCGTGCCGACCCACCTGACGCCGCTCTCCAACACCGAGGCCTTCCTCTCCCTCGCCCTCCACGCGGTCAACCTGCTGCCGCACGGCGTCGCCGGCAGTGCCGCGCTGGGCCGGGTGGTGGCGCAGTCCGACTGCTACGCCCTGACGATGTCGGACCTGGACGAGGCCTGCGCGCTCGTGTCGGGTCTGGTGGAGGGTGTGACGCCGGCGATGGAGGCCCCGTTGGAGGGTGCGGGCCGTGCCGGCTGACGGGCCGGGCGTGGCGCTGCCCACGCGCCGAGTGGGCGCCTCGACGGTCGAGTTGGACGACAACGTGGCCGTCTACGACGACGTCGGACAACTTCTGATCCTGCTGAACACGAGCGCGGCGGCGGTCTGGGAGCACTGCGACGGCACGACGACGGTCGACGACATGGTGCGCGCGTTGGCGGAGGCGCACCCGACGACGCGGCCGACATCGGTGAGGACGTGCGCCAGACGGTCCGCAAGCTGGTGGAGCTGGGCCTGGTGGTCGACGGGGGACCGGCCTGAGGGAGTTGCCGCACAGGCGGGCGTTGGGGAGGATGGGGCATGCCGATCGTCCATCTCACGAGCGACGCCGGCCCCGACGAGGTGGCCGCGGCGGTCGGGCGTGACGGCGCCGCCATCGTCGACGGGGTGGCTCCCGAGGAATTGCTACAGCGGATAGAGGCGGAGCTCCGGCCGTATCTCGACGCCACGCCGACCGGACCGGACGACTTCAGCGGCGAGCACACGCGGCGCACCGGCTCGCTGATTGCGCGCTCGCCCGGCTGCCGCGAGCTCGTCATGCACCCGCTGGCGCTGGGCACGACGCGCGCGTTCCTCGGGCACGCCACCAACTTCCAGCTGCACCTGACCCAGGCCATCGCCATCGGCCCGGGGGCGACGCCCCAACCCATCCACCGCGACCAGTGGGCCTTCGACTTCTTCCCCTTCCCGGCGGGCTACGAGGTCCAGTGCAACACCATCTGGGCGATGACCGACTTCACCGAGGAGAACGGCGCCACCCGCCTGGTGCTGGGCAGCAACCTGAAGGAGGACCGGCTCGCCTTCGGTCCCGACGACACGGAGCCGGCCGTCATGTCCCGCGGCTCGGTGCTCTTCTACTCCGGGAGCGTGTACCACGGCGGCGGGGCCAACCGTTCCGACGCCACCCGGATCGGGCTGAACATCACCTACAACGTGGCCTGGCTGCGCCAGGAGGAGAACCAGTACCTCTCGGTGCCGCGCGAGGTGGCCGAGACGCTGCCGACCGATCTGCTGCGGGTGATGGGGTACGACCGCGGCGCGTACGCGCTCGGCTACATCGACGACCTGCGCGATCCCATTGAGGCGGTCCGTCCCGGCATCGGGTCATCGGGATTCGGCGCCAACACGTAGGGCCTCTGTTCCACCTGCATCCCGTGTGCAATCAGCCGCTTCGGCGATGGGCACTACTACCGTGGGTACCGTGCCCGTAGAGATCCGCCAGGCGGCGGTCGACGACCACGATGAGCTGTTCACGGCGTTCAGCCGCATCGTCAGTGCCCGTGAGGGGTTCCCCCAGCAGCCACCGCTGACGCGGGAGGACTTCGACGACTACTGGATCCGGCCTTCAGCGGCCGTGTCCGTGGCCCGCTTCGGCGGGTACCTGATCGGCGCGTCGTACATCAAGCCGAACTTCGTGGGACGGGCCGCCCACATCGCCAACGCCGGGTACTTCGTGTCGGCGGCGTACCGGGGCACGGGTGTGGGGCGCTCGCTGGTGGAGCACTCGCTGCGCGAGGCGCGCCGCCTCGGCTTCGACGCCATGATGTTCAACCTCGTCTTCGAGTCCAACCCCGCCCGCGCCATGTACCGCCAGCTCGGCTTCGACGAGGTGGGACGCATTCCCGGTGCGGTCGACGGCGAGGACGCCGTCATCTACTGGCGCAGCCTGGAGGACGTCGTGCTCGAGGAGCGCGGCGCTGGAAGGACGCGGCGCTGGAGGACGCGGCACAGTGAGCGAGACCGACGTCACGGTGGAACAGGTCGGCGCGCACGTCGGGATCGTGCGGCTCAACCGGCCGCCCAACAACTACTTCGACACCGCGCTGATCGCCGGCGTGGCCGACGCCTACGAGAGCCTCGACGGCTCGGGCTGGTGCCGGGCGATCGTGCTGGCCTCGGAGGGTCGGCACTTCTGCGCCGGGCTCGACTTCGCCGGCAACGCCAGCCGGGACATCGCCGCGCTGTACGCGGCGGCCCTGCGCCTCTTCGCCGCGCCGCTCCCCGTGGTGGCGGCCGTGCAGGGTGCCGCCATCGGCGGCGGTTGCGGGCTCGCCCTCTCGGCCGACTTCCGCGTGGCGACGGCGCAGAGCCGCTTCAGCGCCAACTTCTCCCGCCTGGGCTTCCACCAGGGCTTCGCGCTGACGGTGACGCTGCCGGCCGTCGTCGGGCCGCCAGGCGGCGGCGGACCTGTTGCTCACCGGGCGCCGCGTCCGCGGCGAGGAGGCGCTGGCGCTCGGCCTGTGTGACCGCCTGGCCGATGAGGACGACCTGCTGGCCCAGGCCATCGCCTACGCGGACGAGCTCGCGGCGGCGGGGCCGCTGGCGGTACGTGCCATCCGGGCCACGCTGCGGCGCGGCCTGGTCGAGGAGGCCCGCCTGGCCATGGAGCACGAGTACGCGGAACAGACCAGGCTGCGCGACACCGCCGATTTCGCCGAGGGCATCCGCGCCTCGGCGGAAATGCGCGATCCCGTCTTCCGCGGCGAATGAGCGTGGGCCGCCCGTGGCACGAGCGCAACACGGCCTTCACCTGGAGCGAGCACGCCGGACCGTTCCGAGTCGTCACCGCGGAG
>CAVTOF010000007.1:0-740126 GCA_963736225.1 uncultured Acidimicrobiaceae bacterium
GGCATCGGCCGCCTTGACGGCTCTCAGCAGGTCCTCGGCATTAGCTGCGCTTTGAAGCAAATAGATTGTTTCCTTCCAGCCCTCGAATTCATCTTCGGAAATCATAACGACCGAGCCGGAATTGCGATCTATGTGCAGCGGGCCAGCGTTTACCTCGTCCATGTATTTGGCGAGGTTCTTGGAGAATTCGAGAAAAGGGTACTTGCCGCGTCATAGGAATGCCTTCCGGATGGCGAATATAGACTCATCCCGTCGTCGAAACCGCCGTTTTCGATCGGCAACAACGAATTCGCATCGACGTTCGCCGCACTTGGAGGGTGGTTCGTCTTACCGAGCACGATTGTATTATGCCGACGAGCACGGGAATTGCATTAATTTTTGTTGCCCGGTCGCCAGTCACCGATATCCTATGCACCGATGGTTTATCGAAACGGAGGTTTGGCGTGGCGGAACTGACTTACCGCGAGGCCGTGGCGGCGGCATCGCGCAGGAAATGGCGCGCGATCCCGACGTGATCTTTTTCGGCGAGGATGTCGCCAAGCCCGGTGGCGTGTTCAAGGCGACGGTCGGACTCTACGAGCAGTTCGGGCCGAAGCGGGTTCGCGATACGCCGATTTCCGAACAGGCCATCTGGGGCCGGCCATGGGGGTGGCGATGACCGGGCTGAGGCCGATCGCCGAGATCTACTTCTCCGGATTTCTTTGCCGTTGCTTCGATGATACATCGCCAACGAATTTCCCAGAGCTGCTGAACATCAGCAACGGCCAGCTCAAATGTCCGCTGGTGGTCGGACCGCAATGGCGCGGGCTCCCGCTTCGGCGCCCAGCACAGCCACAAGCGTCGAGAACTGGTGCATGATGATTTCCGGGCCTCAAGGTGGTGGCGCCGTCGAACCCGCGCGACGTGATCGGCCTGATGGCAGCGGCGGTGAGAGTCCGACCCGTAATTTTTTCGAGCACAAATCGCTTTATCCGGTCAAGGGCGAGGTGCCGGACGGCGAGATCTCGACACTCTCGGCACCGCCGAGATTTTGCGCGGCGGCAAGGACGCCACCATCCTGGCGCTCGCCCTGATGGTGCCCCGCGCGCTGGCGGCGGCCGGAACAGCTTGCGGGCCGGGGACGGCCTCCATTGCGAAGTCATCGACGTGCGCTCGCTGGTGCCGCTCGACACCAAGACGATTTTGGGCTCGATCGGGCGCACCCACCGCCTGTTCACGGTCGAGGAAAATCCGCGACTGTGCGGCTGGGGCGCCGAGATCGTCTCGATCGTGGCGGACGAGGCGTTCTATGACCTCGATGGTCCGCCGGTGCGCATCACCACGCCGCATGTGCCATTGCCGGCCGCCGACATTCTTGAGGACATGATCCTGCCGACGGTCGAGCGCATCGTCGAGACGCGTGCGGCGGTCGCTCCAGTCGTAAAACGTAGGGCGCAATCGTTTATTGCGCCGGGGTAGCATGAGCGATCGGACTTCGCCCGTTGCGCCGGATGTGCCTGCCGGCTCGCATCGGGGAAGCTCGGCTCTGAAAACCGGCGCAATAAAGCGATTGCGCCCTACGTGCCGAGATTTCTCAGAAGCGGAAGCGTAGCCCGCCGGTGGGAGCAATGTTGTTGCGCGCGAGGTAACCGTTCGACAGTCCACCGTTCACTTGCGAAAACATGAGCCCAATGTAGGTATCGAACTTTGCCGCCAACCTCCAATCGATGACAGCAGAGAAGGCGTCCATCGTCCCGCTGCATTGGGCGCGGGCGCTGCTATCGACGCAACTCGCCGTTGTGAAGGTGTTCTGAGTGTAATGATAATAAGCGCCAGTCACATCCACATTATCGGTGACGGCATACTTCGCCCCGGTCCACATGATTTGCAAAATCTTGTCGCTAAATCCGCCGCTCGCGCTGTAGGCTGTATTGGTAATCGTCGTGTTATTATTGAAGATACTGCCGATAGGATCCCCGAAATGTCGGTAAACGCTGATTGAGGATCGCTCGGCGGCGCAAATTGAACCCATTCGTACCCGGCATATAATTTGACCGGTCCGATGGTGTATTTACTAAGTAGCATTACGCTGGAATTGTCGGAGATCGTAGCCGTGACAGGAAACGGGGCGGTGCCGGACACCGACAGCAACACGCCATCCTTGATGTAGCTGTAAATGCCGTCAATCGAAAGCACGCCGGTACCGAGATTGGAAATATCGCCTCCTAGAGATATCTGATACTCACCGTTCGAGCCGTTTCCCTGGTCGTAGCCGCCCATTTGAGCGAGAGCCGCAGCCCGTATCGGGCCTACTTTAACATTATATTTTGCGGCAGTAGTCACTCTGCAGGTTTCAGTATCCCCCACGCCGCAGGTTGTTCCGGCCCAGCCGATGGGTGAAAAAGCGTATGCGCCTCCCATTGGATCGTAGGCTAGAACACCGTCCAAAGTAAGAGATGTTTGCCGGAAAAACGTCAAAGTGCCGTAGGTCGGCGAACTAACGCCTAAATAGCCCAAAGCGTTGTAAAATGTGCCGTTGCGATTTGAGTCGGTGTACGAAGTTCAGCGCTCGTCGGCAGGCCGGCATTCTGCGACACCGATCCCGGCCCATCCGCAAATTGCAAGGAATAAGGATCGAACCCCGCCTCCACATCGAAAACGAAGGACCATCCGGCAGCGAGCGGCTCGTTCCCTTTAATCCCGATGGTCGACTGGCTCAATCCGTTGGGCGATGGAAGCCAAAGAGAACTACTGTTGGGCTTTTGCAGAAAATAATCGACTTCGGCGGGGACCGAGCGGTTAAACGGCGCACCGTGGCTCTCCCACCCCACGCCGACGTCGATTGTGCCGTAAACGGTGATGCCGTACCAGCTCAACAGACAGTTTGTCAGAAAAAAGGCATCAACGCTGTTTCAGATGCTCCACCGGAGCCTTCGTAAACATGTCCTCGGCTGATGCAGCAGTGGCGAATGCGACGCCGGCTAGTCCGAGAATGATAGAGGCAGAAAAATAAAATTTTTTCTGCTCCCTCCGCGACCTGCGACGATGATTGGGATGATGGGGTGCGGAGAGCGCAAACTTGCCTGTCCCGTTTTCAAACGTGGCGTTCACGTAGTCCATCCGCTATTTCCCCGTTGGCCTATATAGCGGCTCGTTTGATGAACCGCGGCGTGTAGTCGTTGACGGGCTCAGCAAAGCAGATTTCATGCCGGTTCGAGCGACGTGGTAAAATCGCATGGACGGCGATGTTGCGCCCCGACAGGCCTCTCCAAAATTCCGACTGCCGTTTACGGCTTCAATGCGCCTATGATTTGTGCACCTTTGTGATCTCCAAAGGTGATTGCCCGGTGCGGCAATGTGAAATCGCGATCGGCTTCTTTGCTGACACCAATGAGATGGGCAGCTTCGTTCTAATCGATCGTAAACGGTTCTAGGACTGTCGACAAAGGTTGCATGGAGAAGCCGGGAAATAGTGATACGCGTCGAGGCTAACGATGGCATCGAAGCTTTCATGCGCAAATGGTAGATCGTGAGCTTCAGCGAGAATTGGAAATATCTGAGCCGACATTCCTGCCTGATTTATTCTCTCGCCGTTCTCTGTTGGCCTAATCCACAGATCGGGTGCGCAGACGCGGTTACGCCGAATTCTTTCGCCAAGAAGATAGAACTGATCGCGCGACCGCAGCCGAGGTCCGGAACCCGCATGCCACTTCTCAGTTCCAACCGCTTGGAAAGCTATTCTGCGAGCCAAAGGACATGCGGACCCATGACGTTATCCATGATCCATTGGGGATCGGAGGTGGACGCGCGGGGGGAGGTCAAGATCTGAAAAGGCGCTCGCCAAGAGCACCGGGTTTAGCATCGTGCATGGGAAAACCCTTTTAGACAGCCATCAACGTGACCCAAGCAGATGCTGCTCTGGATCGTCACAATCATTGCTGGCGGCTTCTGAAGGAGCGGTCAGCGAGCTGCCGCAATTTTGCCCATGCGAAGGCTCCCACAATCAAGGGACGGGAAGCAAATCTGTCTGATCCTTTTGATACGTGCAAGTGCCGCAATTGGCCCATGCCGATGCGTGTTGCACCGTCGCAATGGGGCTACCCCACCCCAAGCTTGCGGAACGCCTTGCTCATCCAGGAGTCGCTGTTTTCCTGCGGCTCGAAGCCGCTGCCCTTCACCAGTTGATAGGCGTCCTTGTACCAGGCGCTGTCGGGGAAATTGTGCCCGAGCACGGCGGCGGCGGTCTGGGCTTCCGGGACGATACCGAGCGTCATGTAGCATTCGGTCAGCCGCATCAGCGCTTCCTCGACGTGGCGCGTGGTCTGATACTGCGTCACCACGATCTTGAAGCGATTGATGGCGCCGATGAAATTCTTCTTGTTCTCGTAATAGCGGCCGATGGTGATTTCCTTGGCGGCAAGCTGATCGCGCGCGCCTTCGATCTTGCGCCGCGCGTCTGCGGCATATTCGGTATTGGGAAATTTGCGCACGACCTCCTCGAGCGCGGCGATCGCCCGCTCGGTGCGGCCCTGGTCGCGGCTGACATCGGGAATCTGGTCGAAATAGGAGGCGCCGACCAGGTACATCGCGTAGGCGGCATCCGGAGTGCCGGGATGCAGCGCGATATAGCGCTTGGCGGCCGCGATCGCGTCGTCATAGGTGCTTGCCTCATAATACGTATAGGCCGACATCAGCAGCGACTTGCGGGCCCATTCGGAATACGGATGCTGGCGGTCGACCTCCTCGAACTTCTTCGCCGCGTCCTTGTACTGCTTCTTCTCGTTGAGCAGATAGACGCCTTCATTGTAGAGACGATCGGCGGGTTCGTCGGGTAGCACCTCTTCCTTGTCGCCGAACCAGCTCGTCCAGGTGCTGCAGCCGGCACGAAAGCCAGCATCGGCAAGCAACAGGACGAGCCGCGCCAAAGCATCACCGGCACCGGTGCGGCGACGCGCGAATTGCGCCGACGCGGACACGAGTCTTACGCATGACGTGTCGATCGACCCTCCGCTGTGCCGCCCATCGCGGCGCCGCCGCGTCGCGGCCACCATGCCACAACGAAAATTCAACAGTCGAAAAGACTTTGCCGCCGATCAGCTAGGCCGACATTCGGCCCGGAATGTGGCGGCAGATCACACTCGCTCTGGCGCTACCGGCGGACAGACAGGAATCGGCCCGGATGGCTGGCAACCGAATCCAGGGCATGCGCCGCAATCACGTCTCAAGACGTCGGGCCCGAACACCGGGGCCGCAACCCGATCGGCGATGTCGGCCTGGCCGCGGTGACGGCGCACGGCTTGGCCGGCATCCACGGTAGGTCCATGCGGTCGGGTCCACCATCAGGGCGCACAGCACCGCATGGTTGAGCTTATGGCCGCCGCGAACCGAACGGTAGGCGCCAAGCAACGGCGCCCCCGCAAGAGCGAGATCGCCGATCGCGTCGAGCGCCTTGTGGCGCACGAATTCATCGGCAAAGCGCAAGCCTTCGGCGTTGAGTACGCGGTCGTCGGACACCACGAGGGTGTTATCGAAGGTTGCGCCCAACGCATAGCCGGCGCTCCACACTTCGCGACACGTCGCGCATGAAGCCGAAGGTGCGGGCGCGGGCCACTTCCCGGCGGAACGAATTCCGGCGTCAGATCGAAGGCAATCTGCCTGGCGGCCGATCAGCGACTTGTCGAACGCGATTTCGACTTCGAGACGCAAGCCTCGCGGATAGGGCCGCAATTCGCCAAAGCAATCGCCTCTCGCGACCCTCACGGGCTTGAGAACCTGGATGAAACGGCGCGGCGTCGGAATGTCACGATGCCGGCCCGCTCGATCGCCGCCACGAAAGCCGCGGCGCTGCCGTCCATGATGGGCACTTCGGGACCGTCGATTTCGATCGGGGTGAGGCCCTCCGCCTCGGCCAGCGCCTGGCTGGTGAGCGTGACCGCCGCGGCCGCGTCGTTGACACCGCTGGAGTTCCCGGCGGTGATCGAGAAGCCGGGGATCTCCGGGTGCAGGACCTTCAGGGAGGCCAGCTTCTCGAGCGTGGAGGAACGGCGCGGGTGCTCGTCGACCGCGAACTCCCGGACGCTGCCGTCGGGCGCGGTCACCTTGATCGGCGCGATCTCGTCGACGAACTTGCCCGCGTCGATCGCGGCGATGGCCCGCATGTGCGAGCGGAACGCCCAGGCGTCCATCTCCTCGCGGGTGACGCCGGCCGCCTTGGCGGTGTTCCAGCCCACGGAGATCGACATGTCCAGGTTGGGGGCCTGCGGCGAATCCGGGTGCGGTCGCCGGGTACCAGTCCTGGTAGTCGTCGGCCGTGCCCGGGCACCCGCTGGCGGAGCCGCGGCGACATCGAGGTCGCCTGGACGCCGCCCGCCACGACCGCGCGGTCCATGCCGGACTTGATCGAGCCGGCGGCGTTGCCGATGGCGGTCAGGCTGCCGGCGCAGTGCCGGTTCACCGCCTGCCCGGGGACCTCGGTCATGCCCGCGACGACGGCGGCGTACCGGGCGAGGTCGCCGCCGCCGTACTGGGACTCGGCGAAGATGACGTCGTCCACCAGCGCCGGATCGAGCCCTGACCGGCGGACCGTCTCCTGCAGGATGAAGGAGGCCAGTTCCTCGCCGGTGGTGTTGGCCAGGGTTCCCTTGCGCGCGGTGCCGATCGCGGTGCGAGCGGTGGAGACGATGACGGGATCGGACATGCCGGTCCACCTCTCTGGATGCCAGTGGCGCGCAGCGAGTCGCACGCGCTGACCCACGCTACCAATCAATAGTAGCCATTACCGATAGCCCTACAGTATGATACTCGCGACGGTCAGGGAAGACCCTGAACAAGGAGGACGCGTGGAAATTAAGGGATCATCGGCGCTAGTTGTCGGCGGTGCGGGAGGGTTCGGCGAGGCGACCGTACGGCGGCTGGCCGAGGCCGGCGCCAAGGTCGTGATCGCGGACATGGCCGAGGACAGGGGCAAGGCTCTTGAGGACGCGCTTGACGGTCGCGCGGTCTTCGTCCAGACCGACGTGACCAGCGAGTCGTCGGTCGACGCGGCGATCGCCGCAGCGGTCGAGCTGGCGCCGCTGCGCTCGACGGTGATCGTGCACGGCGGTCCGGCGGCGGGCAAGCGGATCGTCAACCGGCAGGGCCAGCCCTACCCGGTGGAGACCTTCCGGCGGACGGTCGAGATCTTCCTCACCGGCACCTTCCACGTGCTGAGCAAGGCGGCGGCGGCGATGTCGCAGAACGAGCCGCTTGACTCCGGGCAGCGCGGCGTGATCATCACCACCGCCAGCATCGCCGGCTTCGAGGGACAGGTCGGGCAGAGCGACTACTCGGCCGCCAAGGGCGGGGTCATCGGCCTCAACCTGACGGCGGCCCGCGACCTGGCGCCGCTCGGCATCCGGGTGGATCTGCATCGCGCCGGGGACCTTCTTCACCCCCGCCTACCGGATGACGGAGGAGGACGCCCAGGCGAAGTGGGGCCCGGGCGTGCCTAACCCCAAGCGGATGGGGCACGCCGATGAGTACGCGCGGCTGGCCCTGGCCATCGTCGATAACGACTACCTCAACGGCGAGGTAATCCGCATCGACGGGGCACTGCGCTTCAACATCTGACGGGCGGCCGATGAACCTCCTCACGATCCTCGGCATGGTCGAGGCCGGCGCACGAAGACCGGCTGGTGCTCGGCACCAAGGCCCGCGGGCTGACCGGCGGCGAACTGGCCGTGCAGGCCAGGCGCGGCGGCAGGCACCTGACGGAGCACGGAGCCCGGACGCTCATCTTCATCGGCGAGAACGGCCTCGCCTTCCCGCTCGCCCTGTTCGCCGCGTCCGCCGCGGGGATACCGTTCCTGCCGCTGAACTACCGGCTGGCGCCCGAGCAGCTGGCCGCCATCGTCGCGCAGGCAGGACCGGCCGTTCATCATCGCCGACAACGCCGGTCGGCTCGGCTGCGGACGCGGCAGTGGGCATCATCGAGCATCGCCGAGTGGACCGACCTGGTTGCGCAGCCGGAGCAGGCGCTCCGCGGCGACGCGATCGATGCGGCCGAGCCGGATCCCGATGACGAGGCCGTCCTGCTGATGACGAGCGGCACGACGGCCGCGCCGAAGAGCGCGATCCTGCGCCACCGGCACCTCGTGTCCTACGTTCTGGGCACGGTGGAGTTCGGCTCGGCGGCGGAGGACGACGCGGTGATCGTGAGCGTGCCGCCGTACCACATCGCCGCGGTGGCGAACCTGCTCACCAACCTCTACAGCGGCCGCCGGATCGTCTACCTGGAGCGCTTCACCGCGGCCGGGTGGCTCGAGACGGTCGCGACCGAGGGGGTCACGCACGCCATGGTGGTCCCGACGATGCTCGCCCGGATCGTCGACGAGCTGGAGGCGTCGGCGAGCATCGCGCGCCGTCGGCGGCGAGCTCCGGCTGCGGTCGCTGTCCTACGGCGGCGCCCCGCTGACGCCCGCCATCCTCCAGCGGGCGCTGTCGCTGCTGCCCGAGGTCGGCTTCGTGAACGCCTACGGTCTCACCGAGACGTCATCGTCGATCGCGGTCCTCGGCCCGGACGACCACCGGGAGGCGGCCGCCAGCGACGACCCGGCCGTGCGGGCACGGCTCGGCTCCGTCGGCCGTCCCGCTGCCCGGGATCGAGATCGAGGTCAGGGACGGCCGACGGCGCAGCCTGCGCCCCCGGACAGACCGGCCAGATCTACGTGCGCGGCGCTCAGGTGGCGGGCGAGTACCGGGAGACGGGGCCGGTGACCGACGCCGACGGCTGGTTCTCCACCCGGGACGAGGGTTATCTCGACGCCGACGGCTTCCTGTTCGTGCGCGGCCGGGCCGACGACACGATCATCCGCGGCGGCGAGAACATCGCGCCGGCCGAGATCGAGGAGGTCATCCTGCAGATCCCCGGGGTCGCCGACGTCGCCGTGGTCGGGCTGCCGAGCGAGGAATGGGGGCAGCGGATCGGCGCCTTCATCGTGCCCGAGCCGGGCGCGTCACTGACCGACGAGCAGGTCCGCGCCTTCGTCCAGGCCCGGCTGCGGTCGGCCAAGACGCCGGACCTCGTGGTGTTCCTGGGCGAGCTTCCGCATACCGCCACGGGAAAGGTCCTGCGCAGAAATCTGCTCGCCCTCGTGGCCGCCGACACCATCTAGGCGCACCTGAAGCGGGCCGGCGCAGCCTCAGGCCGCGTCGGTCCGCTCTTGGCTTGTCGCCTGGCTCGTCGGGAGCAGGATCCGCAGGCCGACGATGATGTTGCTAATGCCGAACTCGAAGTCCTCCGGCGGCGGGTTGCCCCGAATGTCGGCCGCCGGCACGCTGATCGCCGTGGCGACCCGGCCGGTACGCTCGACGAGCAGGAAGCCTTGCGTGTAAATGGACAGCGTGAAGAAGGCGTGCTGGGCCAGTGATGGCGGGAAGCCGGCGTCGGCAAGCGCCGCGAGCAGTTCTTCGGCCCGTCCCCAGGTGCGCATTTCACCGTCATCCGGGCCGCCGATACGACGGACAATGAGGTCGCACTTCAGCGGGTCGGCCGCGAGCAGCGTGTAGAAGTTCACAAAGAACTCGCGCAGCATGTCCTCCCAGTCCTGGCTGCGCAATGGCGGCATGCTGTCGTAAAAGGAGGACAGCGCCTCATCGGTCATGGCGTCAAGAAGCTCGCGCTTGCTCTTGAAATACCAGTAGATGCTGGTCACACCGACGTTAAGCGCGGCCGCGAGCTGTGGCATGGTCATCTCGTCAACCGGCGTGGTGCGGCAGATACTCAAACGCGCCGGCCACGATGTCGGACGGATTGATGGAACCGCGGGCACGCCGCGGCCGCTTCGAGTTCACCGGTGCTGCGGCAGGCACGTTCGCATCTCTCCGATGGTGACGGCTCCTAGTCGTCCTTCAGGCAGAAGGCTTACTGAGAACCATACCGGATGGACGCCGGTACGTGTTGCGGCGGCCACCGATCGGCCGCCCGCCGCAGTTCCGACACGGCAATCGCCTGAGACACGGTGGCGACCGTCCGCCCTTGCCTGGTGCGGAAGGTCGCGAGCGCGTGCGCATAGCCTGCCGCCGGGCTCACCCAACTGAACCGCGGCCAGCAGCCAGTCCCGGAGGTCGAACGGGCCAGCGTAGGTAATGGCGTGGCTGAGCACCGTGGCGGGTGACCCCGCCTCTCCCGGATGACCGCGGTAGCGCACGGCGGCGGCCGCCGCGACCGGCAGCAGCTCGCCGAGATAGGCCAGCAGCGCCCGCTGAAGCGTCCCGTCTGACGGAACGCCAGGAACGCGCGACCACACCCGGGACTCGCGGCTCTTGCTGCCGACGTCGGGGCGGGCACCACGACCAGGTCCCATGGCGACCATCGGGATGCGGGGTCGGCGCACGTGGCCCGATGACCGCCGCCGGAGCCAGCGGAGGCGCGGCCGCCAGCCTGGAGCGGGCCGCCGCCGTCGACCCCCTCGGCCGGCGGACAGATACCGCAGTCGGGCAGGAGCGGAGCAGCACGGTCGCTTCGCCGTGAGACGCCCCGCGTTGAAGGAACGTCAGCCGGGCAGTGGTGCAGGACCTCCCGATATGAACCTCGGACACGGCTACCTCGACCGGGCGGTCGGCTCGGGGCGGCCGGCCGAACGAGCACGACATGTGCACCACCGAGACCCCGGGGAAGCTGCGTTCCGCGGCCACGACAGCCGACGCGACGAGCATCGACGCGGGGAAGACGGGCCACTGCGCCTCGGCCGCACTGACCTCGTAGCGCCGGAACCCGGTCGCCCGAAGTTCCAGCGCCCGGATCAGCCGTTCCAGGCTGGTCTCAGTCCAGCGGCCGGGCTCGGCGCCGCCTTGGATGACTGACAACTGCCCTCGCCGCCGCGGAGCGGTAGCATTTCCCGCATCCACCGAGAACCCTTCGGCGCGTCCCATCCATCGTCCTCCTTGACGTTAAGAGATGCGCAAGCGCTGGACACCTCGTCGTGCCGTCCCAGGCCGTGTGGCAGATCTTTCCATACTTAACTATTTATCGAACGATACTAGGAGCCTTCTCAGCCCAGGTCAATGCCCTTCAATCTGGAAGAATCCTCCGGCACGGGATGGCGGGCTGACAATTATGTTGATAGATCTCGAACTATCAACCGGGTTTGCACCCGGTCGACCCCCTCGTCTTGGCCGATCCCGCAGGCAGACAGCAGAAGCGAGCGCCCGCCCCCGGATGACTCCGGGGGCGGGCGCTCGCGTTCTCCCGTTCCGAGCGGGAGATTCTCTCGGCCTCTGGAGGCCGGAAACCAGGTCAGTATCGGATCAAGGTCGTCCTGGTGCGCTTGACCAGTTCCCCGGACTGGTTAGTCCAGGAGGCTTCGGCGACGGTGAAGAGCATCAGGCCGAGCCGCCCCTCGCGCTCGGTGTAGCCGGCCAGCCTGGTGACGCTCGTGATGACGTCTCCGCCCCGCATGCGGGTACCGTATTCGACCTCCATGCCCCCGTTGAGCTGGAACTTCAGGCCGGGCCCGGGGATGCCGAGCAGGAGTTCGGTGCGGTCCGGGTCGTTCTGGCCCGTCTCCGCCCGAGGCTCGTCCCGCTCGGCTGCCATCCACGCGAACGGGTTGAAATCCTCTGGCGCGACGATGCCGCCGTACGGGGTCGACTTGGCGTAGACCTCGTCCCAGAACTGGCGGGGCGGCTCCTGCGGATAGTAGACGGCTATCGCCCAGCGGCGGATGTCGGACTCAGAGACGGGAAAGGAGACCTCCCGCGCCAATGTGCGGCCGACCGCGTCCTCATCGCCGCTGAGACGTTGCTCCCAGGCATGATCGGTCATCCTCCCCTTCAGATCTGCGAGCCGGACGGCGGAAGCTGCGGGGCTTCTCATCGAAAGGCATACAGTAAACTATACCATAGCGTCGAGAGCATCGCTTCGGGGCTGCGGTGAGGAGGCGGTAGCGCTCGCCGCGCCGCCCCGGATCGCGGCTCTGCGGCGCTTGCGATCTCGGGGAGCTGCAGCCACTTGCGAACACCCCAGGTACTAAGTACCGTTTCAACGGTATTGAATACCATCAGGGAGGGTTTCGTGAGCGAAGCGGCTAGCATCGGTTCGGGCGACTTGCCCGACCCGCACACGACCGCGGGGAAGATCGCGGATCTGGAGCGCCGGCGGTACGAGGCCGTGCACGCGGGCTCGCTGTCGGCGATCGAGAAGCAGCACGCCAAGGGCAAGCTGACCGCCCGCGAGCGGATCGCCCTGCTGCTCGACGAGGGGTCCTTCACCGAGTTCGACGAGCTGGCCAGGCACCGCGCGCACGACTTCGGGATCGACCGCAACCGCCCGTACGGCGACGGGGTGGTCACCGGGGTCGGCACCGTGGACGGCCGGCCGGTCGCGGTCTACAGCCACGACTTCACCGTGTTCGGGGGCAGCCTGGGCGAGGTCTACGGCGAGAAGATCGTCAAGGTCATGGACCACGCGATGAAGACCGGCTGCCCGGTCGTCGGGATCAACGACGGCGGCGGGGCCCGGATCCAGGAGGGCGTGGCCGCGCTCGGCCTGTTCGCCGAGATCTTCTTCCGCAACACCCGCGCGTCGGGCGTGATCCCGCAGATCAGCCTCATCATGGGCCCGGCCGCCGGGGGCGCGGTCTACTCCCCCGCGATCACCGACTTCACGCTGATGGTCGAGGGCACCAGCCACATGTTCATCACCGGCCCCGACGTGATCAAGACCGTCACCGGCGAGGACGTCACGATGGAGGAGCTCGGCGGCGCGCACGCCCACGCCGCCAAGTCCGGCGTCGCCCACTACCAGGCGGCCGACGAGGCCGACTGCATCGACTTCGCGCGGCTGCTGCTGTCCTACCTCCCGTCGAACAACCTCGACGAGCCCCCCGCCGTCCCGGCCGTGCCCGACTACACGGTCACGGCCGCCGACGAGGAGCTCGACGCGCTCATCCCCGACTCGCCGAACCAGCCCTACGACATCCACCGGGTCATCGAGACGGTCCTCGACGAGGACACCTTCCTCGAGGTCCACGCCGCGTTCGCGCCCAATATCGTGGTCGGCCTCGGCCGGGTCGCGGGCGCCCCGGTCGGGGTGGTCGCCAACCAGCCGATGCACTTCGCCGGCTGCCTCGACATCGACGCGTCGGAGAAGGCGGCCCGTTTTGTCCGGACCTGCGACGCATTCTCAATACCAATCCTCACCTTTGTCGACGTGCCCGGCTTCCTGCCCGGCGTGACCCAGGAGTGGGCGGGCATTATCCGCCGCGGCGCCAAGCTGCTCTACGCCTACGCCGAGGCCACCGTCCCGAAGATCACCGTGATCACCCGCAAGGCCTACGGCGGCGCCTACGACGTCATGGGCTCCAAGCGCCCGGCGGCGAGGGCGGGTACCAGATGATGCCGGTGCTGCCCAACATCTATGTCGACGGCAATCGCTCGAAGCGCGGGCTCGTCCTCGATCTCAAGACGCCCGAGGATCGGGCACGGCTCATCGACCTCGTGGCCGCGTCCGACGTCGTCGTGGAGAACGCCATGGCGGGCGCATGGGAGCGGCTCGGGCTCGACGAGGCAGCGCTGCGCGTGGCGAACCCGTGTCTCATCTACGCCAGGGCGAAGGGATTCGGCGTGACCGGTCCGCTCGCGACGCGGCCGACATTCGACTACGTCGTGCAGGCGGCGACCGGCATGGAAATGACGCAGGGCGGCGGCGGGCGGCCGGTGCCGGGGAACGTGGTCGTGAACGACTACGGGACGGGGCTGTTGCTGGCGGCGGGGATCGTGTCCGCGCTGCTGGGCCGGGTGCGTGGCGTCCCGGTCACGACCGTCGACGCCTCGTTGGCCATGACGGCCACGCTGTATCAGTCAGAGGACGTTGCGGCGCTCGGTCTGCGGGGAGAGGTCGGCGACCTCGTCGGCGCCGACGGCCGCGGCCCCTCGGCGGAACGCCACGTGTACCGATCCGTCGACGGTTGGGTGGCGGTGTGCGCGGTGACGGATGCGCAGCGGGCGGCCCTGCGACGCATGTCGGGTTCGGACACGGGTCCGTTGACCGAGGCCGCGGTCGCAGAGGCCATCGGCCGCCTGACGTCGTCCGAGGCGTTGGCATGTCTGCGTGAAGCAGGCGTGCCGGCCGCGCCGAGTGTGCATCCGTCGGCCGTCCCCGACGACCCCCACGTCATGGCGCGCCGGCTGTTACAGCATTACCGGCACCCGGCGGCCGGACGCTTCGTGCAGGTCGGCATCCCGCTGACGCTCTCGCAGGACCCACCCGCCGTCAAGGGGCCGGCGCCGACCCCGGCGCCCGTACGGCGGCGGAAGAAGAAGGCGGCAGCGAGAGTGCGCGCGTCGTGAAGATCGACAGCGGTCTGGGCGCGGAGCTCCCGAAAGTGGCCGGACGGGTGGCCACGGCCGAGGCGGCGGGCCTCGACTGCCTCTGGGCGGCCGAGACGACCAACGACCCGTTCTTGTCCCTGGTGCTCGCCACCGAGCACTCGTCGACGGTCTCGCTCGGCACGGGGGTGGCGATCGCCTTCGCCCGCAACCCGATGTCCCTGGCCTACACGACCAATCAAGTGCAGGAGTACTCCGGCGGTCGGGTCGTGCTGGGGTTGGGGTCGCAAGTGCGACGGCACATCGAGAAGCGCTTCAGCATGACCTGGTCCCGTCCGGCGGCACGCATGCGCGAGTACGTGCTGGCGCTGCGCTCGATCTGGGCCGCGTGGAACGGGGCCGGCGGAGTGGCCACGTCACCGTTCTCCTTCGAGGGCGAGTTCTACACGCACACTCTCATGACGCCGGTCTTTGCACCGGCTCCCCACGACTTCGGGCCTCCCAAGGTGTTCCTGGCGGCCGTCGGGCCGCGTATGAACGAGGTGGCGGGAGAAGTGGCCGACGGCGTCATCACCCACGGGATCTGCACGTCGCGCTACCTGCGCGAGGTCATCCTGCCGGCGGTCGAGCGTGGACTGGCCACGTCAGGACGTACGAGGGGGGAGGTGGAGGTGACGTGCCCGGGATTCATCTCGGTGGTGGAGGACGACGCGCAGTGGGACAAAGCCCGCGACGCCATGCGCCGCCAGGTCGGGTACTACGCGTCGACCCCCGCCTACCGGCCCGTGCTCGAACTGCACGGCTGGGGAGATCTGCAGTCTGCGCTGTACGAGTGCTCGAAGCAGGGTCGCTGGCTCGATATGGCGCGCCTCGTCGACGACGAGGTGCTCGACACGCTGACCATCATCTGCCACCCGGCGGAGCTGGCGGCTGAGGTGGCGCGCGCTACGGCGGCCTGGTCGAGCGGATCAACGTATCGTGGTGGCGCAAGGAGTGGTGGCCCGACGTCGAGAAGGAGCTGCGCGCGCTGTGACCGAAGTCGGGGGGTACGCCGCGCCGGGCTTCGAGCGGGTGGCCGAGGCCCTCGGGGACGGCGCCACCGTCGTGGTGGGCGAGCGGGAGCGGCGGGCGGATCTGGGTGAGGGTGGGGGTGCCTTCGCGGCGTACGTGGACGGGGAGTGTGTCGTCGACGTCTGGACCGGCCGAGCGGGACCCGCCGGCCGCGGCCAGGCATGGCACCGCGACACACGGGCCGTCATCATGTCGTCGACGAAGGGCCTGACCACACTGTGCGTGCACGTCCTCGAGGACCGCGGCGACCTCGATCTCGATGCCGAGGTCGTGCGGTACTGGCCCGAGTTCGGCTGCCTCGGAAAGGAGGGCACCACGGTGCGCCAGCTGCTCAGCCACCAGTCCGGTGCGATCGGGCTCACTGATTCTGACGAGCTGCTCTCGTGGGACGGCACGGGGTGGGACGACACCGTGGTCATCGCGGCAGGGGTCGCGGCAGCCGCGCCGGCCTGGGAGCCCGGGACCCGTCACGGCTACCACGGCGTCACCTTCGGCTGGTTGGCCGGCGAGCTGGTGCGACGGATCAGCGGATCCAGCCTGGGAGCGTTCTTCGACCAGGCGGTCGACGCGGCCACTGGGCGTGGCGGACACCTGCTCCATCGGGACGCCGGCGCCGGCGCTGGCCTCGGTCGCCACCGTTCTCGAATTCCCGGTCAAGCTGGGAAAGGAGGGCGCCCTGCGCACCATCGACCCGGCGTCGACGGCGGGGCGCTCGGTGCTCGCCGGCGCCTGGGGCAGCCTCTTCGCCGACGAGGACGGCCGACCCCGCTTCGCCGAGTTCATGAATACGCCGAGAGTGCTCCAAGCCGAGATCGGCGCACTCGGCGCGACAGCGACGGCGGGCGCGCTGGCCCGGGTCTACGCCACGCTGGCCACGGGGGGGGAATTGGTGTCACGGGCATCGATCGAGCGCTTCCGCGTCGAGCAGGTGTGCGGCCGCGACGCCGTCATGGCGGTACCGACACGCTGGGCCGTCGGCTATTCCCTCGAGCCGCCCACGCTGGTGCCGGGGGTGCCGCCGATGCACGGCCCGAGCGAGGGTGCATTCGGCCACATGGGAGCGGGCGGGCAGATCGCCTTCGCCGATCCCGCGACTGGTGTCAGCTGCGCATTCGTGCGCAACCACCTGGAGAATCAGGCACTGCCGCTCATGGGCGCCTGCCTGGTCGACGTGCTGTACTCGTGCCTTCGCGGCGCGAAAGGGGGCGAACGTGTACGCAGCTGAGCAGGCGGTGGAACACCCCGACGAGCCGGCGCTGATCATGGCGCCCTCGGGCCGGGTCGTCACGTGGGCCGAGTACGAGGCCGGGGCCAACCGGGTGGCGCACTTTCTCCGCGACGCGGGTCTGCGCAAGGGCGAGCACATGGCGATCTTCATGGAGAACGACCCGGCCGTGCTGTTGACCGAAGCGGGAGCTGAGCGCACCGGACTGTATTTCACGCCGGTCAACTCGTACCTCTCCGCGGAGGAGGTTGCCTACATCGTCAACGACTCGCACTCGCGTGTCGTCGTGACGTCGGCGGCCAAGGCCGAGGTGGCGGAGCAACTTCCCGCGCTCTGCCCCAACGTCGAGCGCTGGGTGATGGTGGGACGGGGTGACCCCGCCGGTCCGTTCGAGTCGTGGGACGAGGCGGTGGGCCACGCCGAGACGGACCACGTCTCCGACGAGCAGATGGGCGCGCCGATGATGTACTCGTCGGGGACGACGGGGCGGCCCAAAGGGATCCTGCGGCCGATGTACGACCTGCACCCAAGCGAGACGAGCATCGCCGTCGCCGGGATCGCCGCGCTGTGGAGCCTCCGCGAAGGGATGGTGTACTTGTCGCCGGCGCCGATGTACCACACCGCGCCGCAGGTGAGCTGCGCCATCGCGCTGCGCATGAAATCGACGGTGGTCGTGATGGAGCACTTCGACCCGGCGCTCTACCTCGATCTGGTAGGGCGCTACCGGGTGACCCACTCACAGGTCGTGCCGACGATGTTCATCCGCATGCTCAAGCTCCCCGAAGAGGTGCGGCAGGCGGCAGACATATCGTCGCTCGAGATAATCATCCACGCGGCGGCGCCGTGTCCGGTGCCCGTAAAGGAGCAGATGATCGAGTGGTTCGGGCCGATCCTGATCGAGTACTACGCAGCAACCGAGGGCAACGGCGCGACCTTCATCGCCTCGCAGGACTGGCTGGCGCACAAGGGCAGCGTCGGCCGAGCCGTGTTGAGTGAGATCACGATCCTCGACGAGGACGGCACGCCGTGCCCGATCGGCACCCCCGGGACAGTGTGGTTCGGCGGGGCGACGGACTTCGAGTACTTCAACGACCCCGCGCAGACAGCGTCGACAGCGGCGCGACGGAGGCAAGACGAGCACGGTCGGCGACGTCGGCTATCTGGACGACGAGGGCTACCTCTACCTGACGGATCGCAAGGCGAACATGATCATCTCGGGCGGCGTCAACATCTATCCGCAGGAGACGGAGAACCTCCTCGTCACGCACCCGTCCGTGCTCGACGCCGCGGTGATCGGGGTGCCCAACGAGGACCTGGGCGAGGAGGTCAAGGCGGTCGTGCAACCGATCGAGGGCGTGGCGAGCGACGACCAGCTGGAACGGACATTGATCGCCTTCTGCCGCGAGCACCTGGCGCACTTCAAGTGCCCGCGGACCGTTGATTTCGTGGACGAGCTCCCCCGTCTGCCCACCGGGAAGCTGTACAAGGGTGTGTTGCGCGAGCAGTACTGGGCCGACCACGACACCCGGATCGTCTAAGCAACGAGGCTCGAGGAGTGACCCGAGATCACGGCCATCGGGCTCGCCGGCACGTCTCCCTCGGGACCACGCGCCCGTGAGCGACCCGATTTCGCTGCCCGATGACGTCGTCGCCTGGATCGAGGAGGTTGGGGGCGGTCACCTGCTCGCGGCGGATCGCAAGCCCGGCGGAGCGCGCAAAGAGGCCTGGTACGTCGATCTCGAAGCGGCCGACGGCTCGGTCGTCCCCTGCTTCCTTCGCTACGACCGGTCGAACCCCACGCGCACCAAGGACCCCTGGACCCTGCACCGTGAAGCCACGGTCTACGCGGCCCTTCAGGACACCGCCGTGCCGGTGCCACGCGTGCTCGGCGTCCATCCCGTGCACCAGGCCATGCTCTCCGAGCGACTCGTGGGTGAGAACTGGTTCTCGCACATCCGAGATCCCGAGGAGCAGGAAGCGACCGCGCGCGATTTCATGACCAAGTTGGCGGCGTTACACACGCTGGACGCGGCGCGCCTCGACCTCCCGGCCTTCCCCGCCGTCGACTCCATCCGGGACGCCGTCCGAGCGGAATTGGACGAGTGGGAGCAGGTGCTTGCACAACGCGGGGGAACACCCGATCCGGCTCTGGTCTTTTCATTGCGGTGGCTGCGCCGCAGCATGCCGGACTACGACGGAACGCCGGTGCTCGTGCAGGGCGACACCGGTCCGGGCAACTTCATGTACGCCGACGGCCGCGTCGTCGCGATCGTGGACTGGGAGCTGGCCCATCTCGGCGACCCGATGGACGACATCGCCTGGCTGTCGCTGCGTGCCACGCAGGAGCCGTTCACCGACTTCCCGGCTCGGCTCCACGACTACGAGGCGCTCTCGGGCAACGTCATCGATGAGGACCGCGTGCACTACTACCAGGTGATGGCCGAGACGAAGCTCCAGGTGATGGGGCATCGGCCCGATCGTGGCGCGCAGGACGGCTCGGACGGGGAAGCGGTCGCCGAGGGCGGAGGTGGCGACGTCGGCAACGGCTTCATCTACGCAGCGCTGCATCGACGGCTGTGGCTCGAAGCCCTGGCCACCGCGACGGGACTCGAGGTGAGCCCGGCCGAGGAACTGCGGGCCCGGGAGCGGCGGGAGCACGACTGGATGTACGACGCGATCCTCGGTCAATTCCGCGACGTGATCGTGCCCCGCACGTCCGATTCGCTGGCGCAGGCGCGAGGCAAGGGCATTGCCCGTCTCATCAAGTTCCTGGCGCGAGTCGACGTCTACGGGGACTTCTACGACGCCTGCGAGCTCGACGACCTCGAGGACCTGCTGGGGCGGCGGCCCGAGTCGGTGCAGGCGGGCCGGGGTGAGGCGGCCGCGGCCGTGGCGGCAGGGACCGTCCTCGACGAACAGTACTTGCGACTGCTGTGGCGCCGGGTCGCACGCGAGACCGAGCTGGCCCGGCCCACGATGGGCGCACTGGCCCAGCGGCACTGGCCCGAGCTCCGGTGAGGACGCGGCCGTGAGCGACCAATTCGGAGTCGACCTCGCTGGACGGCGAGCCGAGCGCAGCTACCGTGCCATCCTCCCGGCGGACGACGACTTTCACGACGAGGAGATGTCGGACCGCTGGTGGGAGACCGAGACGAATTGGTTCTCGTGGAACGTGCCCGAGCGCAAGCTCGGCGGCTGGACGTACTGCCAGGCCCGGCCGAACGCCAACCTGTGCAACGGCGGCGCCTGGGTATGGGACGACAGCGCCGCCCTGCCCTGGCAGCTCCTCTACCGGGCCGAGTACTCGGGACTCGAGCTGCCGCCCCGCTCCGAACGTGACATGCGTGACTTCGAGTGGCCCAACGGAGTGCACGTCCGCGCGCTCGAACCGTTGATGCGCTACGCGGTCTCGTACTCCGATCCGGGCGCGCTCGAGCTCGAGCTCGAGTTCGAAGCGATCATGGCGCCGAATCCCCACCCGACGGGGGTCGTCCCGTTCTTCAAGGGCGCCCACTTCGACCAGGCCGGCCACGTGAGGGGGAGGATGGTGCTCCGAGACGAAGTCGTGCCCGTCGACTGTTACTCGGTGCGGGACAGGTCCTGGGGGCCACGCCCACAGGGGCGCCCGAAGCGAAGGGGCGACGAGACGCGATCACAGGCGGGCACCTTTGGCGGCGTCGGCTATTGCTTCTGCGCGGCAGGACCCGGTGAGGCCTGGCTCGTCTACTCCGTGCCGGGCCCCGAAATCGAGCCGGTGACGTGCGGGTTCCTCCTTCGCGGCGGCGAATACGGCCACATCCTCGCCGGCGAACGACGCATGACGTTCGATCAGGCGACGGGATGGCCGCTGACGTATGCGATCGAGGCGGTCGACGAGTTCGACCGCCGCCTGTCCGTCACAGGAGACGCTGTCAGCCGGCACTGGCGCGGGCACGGTGGTGACTCGCTCGTGCACTGGCGTTGGGACGGCGGGACCGAAGGCTGGGGTGAGGACCAGAGCTACTTCAGCCGCGGCCAGTGGGAGACCAACCGGGGCCGCGCCGGCGCCGGTCAGGGATAGCTCGGGCCTGGCTCATCGCACGCAAAACCCGGCATCCACGGGAAGGGCGACGCCGGTAATCCACTTGGCTCTGTCCGACACGAGAAAGGCGACGGCATCCGAAATGTCTTCGGGCTCGAGGATGTCGACCGGCAGCGCGTTCTGCATGGCCGAGATGCTGTTGGACTCACCCGCGGCCGCCTCCGCGGCGAGCGCGAACATGGCGGCGTTCATCGTCATCCCAGTTTTGACTCCGGTCGGGTGCACGCTGTTGACCCGAATGGACTCGGGCGCGAGCGTGGCGGCCAACTGCTTCATCAGCCCGACCAGTCCAGTCTTCGCGGCGGTGTAGGCGATGGCTCCGACGTTCTCCGCGGGCGTCGGCCGCAGGCCGGCGGTCGAGCTGGTGATGACGATGGATCCTCCCGTCCCCCGGCGCGGAGCGTCGGCAGCGCGACGGACACCGTGTTCCACGCGCCGGTGAGGTTGGTGTCGATGATGTCGCGCCACACTGCGACGGGATCGCCGCCCGGGCCGAGCCGGACGATGCCGGCGTTGGCGAGGACGATGTCGACCCGCCCGAACGACGACATGCCCTCGTCGAAAGCCTTCTGCAGCGCCTCGCGGTTCCGCACATCCGCTGTCAACGCAACCGCCTTACACCCCTGCGCCTCGACGAGCTGTGCCGTCTCGTCGAGTTCGGCGCGGCTGGCGTTGGGATAGTCGATGGACGGCGTATCGACGCAGATGTCGACGGCCACGATGTCGGCGCCTTCTTGGGCCAGTCGGACGGCGTGGGACCGTCCCTGTCCACGGGCCGCTCCGGTGATGAAGGCAACCTTTCCTTCGAGCTCGGGCATCTCTGTCTCCTCCCCGGGGGGTGTGACCAACACGGACTTCGTTCGACGCAGCGGCGTGGGGGATCAGGCGATCCCCACCGCCTTGACCCGGCAGAACTCCTCGACCCCGAGCCTCCCGCCCTCTTTGCCCATGCCCGAGATGCCGACGCCGCCGAATGGGCGCTGCACCCGCAGGTTCGCGGCGCCATTGATCAGCACCTCGCCGGTGACGATCTCCTCCGCCAGCCGAAGGGCGCGAGACAGGTTCTGCGTGTGGACGTAGCCGGAAAGCCCGTACCGCGTGTTGTTGGCGATCTTCACTGCTTCCTCCTCGGTGTCGAAGGGTGTGACGGCCAACACAGGACCGAACACCTCGTTCTGAGCCAATTCGGAGTCGGGGTCGACGTCGGCGAAGACGGTCGGCTCAATGAAGTAGCCGCTCGCGAGGTCACCTTCGAGGCGTGCGCCGCCGGTGACGAGGCGGGCGCCGTCCTGCTGGGCGCGCCCGACGATGCCCAGGATCCGCTCGAGAGCCGCCTCGTTGATCACCGGCCCCGCAAGGACGGTTGGGTCCCAGGGGTCACCGACGGGGATGCCTTTGGCCATCGTGGCCACGCGGTCGACAACGTCGTCGTAAATGGGCCGTTGGACGAGCATGCGGGTTGGGAATGCACAGCCCTGCCCGGTGAGGACCCCAACGCTCATCATCGTTCCGATCCCACATGCCGCGTCGAGGTCCGCATCCTCAAAGATGATGTTGGCCGACTTGCCGCCGAGCTCGAGGGTGGCCGGCTTCATCGTGTCGGCACACGCGTGGAGGATCTTGCTGGCAGTCCGGGGACCGCCGGTGAAGGAGATCATCCGAATCTTCGGGTGCGTGACGAGCGCCTCTCCGGCCGACGGGTCGCCGGGCAGAATGCTGCATACGCCGACGGGGAAGCCCGCCTCCTCGAGCAGCTCCTGAAAGAGTTCGGCTGAGAAGGGCGTGAGCTCGGACGGCTTGCACACAACGGTGCACCCGGCAGCGAGGGCGGCCGGAATCTTCATGGCGAGCGAGATCAGCGGGCCGTTCCACGTGATGATGATGCCCACCGCGCCATAGGGCTGGAGCACCGTGTAATCGAGCTCCCCGACTCCCGAGGCGTAGCCGGTCGAGAGCTCACCCGAGATCTTGTCGGCCCAGCCGGCGTAGTAGCGGGTCCACTCCACCGCGGAGCCGATCATGCCGCTGACGACCGATGCCGGCGTCCCGTTGTCCATGGTCCCGCGACGTCCGAACTCCTCGGCGTTGGTCTCGACGAGCTCCGCCAGGCGCAACAACAACCGTCGCTTCTCTTCGGGGGGCGTGGATCGCCAAGAGGAGAAGGCGGCGTCGGCGGCGTTGACCGCGCGATCGATCTCCCCCGGTCCGGCGAGCGGTATCCGCGCATCGACAGTCCCGGTGCTGGGGTCGACGTGGTCGTACACGCCGCCGCTGCCGGCGGCGAAGCGCTCGCCGGCGACGTGCAAGTGGACGGTGGGACGGGATGCGGTGTCGGTCATGGTCCCCCTTCGTCGGGATCCGCGAGCGTCAGCTTACGCTCCTGTGCGGTAAAAGAGTACCCTGAATTTTCTCCCCGAGCACGGGCAGGATCCGGCGAAGATGGAAACGATCTGGCCAGCCCAGCGGAAGGAGCGCTCACATGTCCACGCTGCTTATCGATCGACCCCAAGAGGGGGTCGTCCGGATCACGCTGAATCGCCCCGAGAGGCTCAACGCCATGAACGCGGAGCTCATCGGCGAGCTCCATGGCGCATTGAACGACGTCGCTGCGGACACGTCGTGCAGGGTGGTGCTCCTCACCGGGTCGGGCAGGGGGTTCTGCGCGGGACTGGATCTGGGCGGCTACGGGGACGCACCGGGCACGGTAGATACGGGTCGCGTCGAAACCGGTTTCGCGACGCAGACACACATTGCAACACTCGTCCCGCGGTTGCGCTCGCTGCCCCAGCCGGTCATTGCCGCCGTCAACGGTCCTGCTGCTGGTGGCGGTCTCGCACTGGCGCTCGCGAGCGACATCCGGATCGCCGCAAGGTCGGCGCGATTCAACGTCGCCTTCGTCCGGCTCGGTATCTCGGGCTGTGACATCGGAGTGAGCTGGTTGCTGCCTCGCCTGATCGGCGCGTCACGCGCCTGGGAGCTGATGCTGACCGGCCGCATCATCGGGGCCGAGGAGGCGGACCGAATCGGCCTGGTTCTGCGAGTGGTCCCAGACGAGGAGCTGGTCGACGCCGCGCTCGAGACGGCCGGCCTGATCTCCGCCAACAGTCCATGGGGGATCCGTATGACCAAGGAGGTGATGTGGTCGCAGCTGGAGGTCGGTTCCCTGCAGGCCGGAATCGATCTCGAAAATCGCACCCAGGTCCTCTCCTCGATGACGGGCGACATGCGCGAGGCCGTGGCGGCGTTCCTGGAGAAGCGCCCGCCGCGCTTTGGGCACACGGAGCCGTCCGTATGACCTAACTGCTCGCGCGCCTGCCTGTGGGCTTGGCGGCGATCGACGGCGTTGGCAATGTAGAGGGCCGCTTCGTCGACGGCTGCGAGGAGCAGACGGGGGCACGGTGCTCACTGAACGGGTCGATGAGGTGACGGCCAACGGGGTGACGGCCCCGGTGCCGGTCATGGGCACGTTCGAGGTAAGGAACGGTCGGATCGTCCGATGGCGTGACTATTTCGACATGGGACTCACCGGCAGGTTGATGAGCGGCGAGGACGTCACTGCACTGCTCCCCGACGAGTCTCCGGTGCGTTAGATTGGCAGACACTGCCAATCTCCAGGGGTCACACGTGATACAGAGTGCTGTCCGAGCTACGTCCGGTTCAGTCCATGGGGGCCAAGGGAAGTCGAATCGCTGATGGCCGATGACGTTGCGAGCGGACCGGAGTCTTCCGGGGCCGAAGTCATGGCGGCGATGCTCGACCTGTCGTCGCCGCAAGCGAACTACAAGGCCGCAATCGACGGCCCCGGTCTCGTTCAGCCAACCGACGATCTCGTGCTGACCTTCGATCGTTCGTTGACCGAATACGTGCTCCGTCACCATGAACTCTTCTCTTCCCGCGTCGAGATGGGGTTGGGCAACGTGCGGCCGTTGATACCGCTCAACGTGGACCCGCCACTGCATTCGAAGTACCGCCGGCTTCTCGATCCACTGTTCGCTCCAAAACGCATGGACGAACAGGAGGAAGACATCACCCGGAGGGTCATTGCACTGATCGACGGATTTATCGACGCGGGAGAGTGCAACTTCACGGAGGACTTTGCCGAGATCTTCCCGAGTTCGGTCTTCCTCGGATTGATGGGCCTTCCCGAAGAAGAGCTCCGCATGTTCCTGCGCATGCGTGACGGCATCTTGCACCCCGAGAAGATCGACCCCGAGGCGCTCTTCGATCCCGAGAAGCGAGCGGCTGTCATGGCCGGGACCGGCCAGGAGATCTACGACTACTTTGGCACCCTCGCTGACGAGCGGATGAAGAAACCTGCCGACGACGTGATGTCGAAGTTCGTCGTGTCCGAGGTAGAGGGTGAGCGGCTGTCTCGGGACGACATCGTCGATATCTGTTACCTCATGCTGATCGCGGGTCTCGACACGGTCAGTGATTCGCTCACTTGTATGTACGCGTTCCTGGCCAACCATCCTGAGCATCGCCGACAGATCGCCCGGGACCCCGAATGCGTCCCCGGCGCGGTCGAGGAGTTGCTTCGCTGGGAGTCGCCGGTTCCCTTCGGCGTCCCACGGGTCGCAACAGAAGACACTGAGCTACCGAATGGCTGCTCCATCACGCAGGGAACCGCCGTCATGGTTCTCTACGGTGCGGCCAATGTCGATGCGAACCAGTGCCCGGAGCCCTTCGATGTGCGTTTCGATCGCGAGTCCAATCGCCACATCGCGTTCGGTGGCGGCGTTCACCGATGCCTCGGCTCACACCTCGCTCGGAGAGAGCTCCGTGTCACCTTGACCGAGTGGCACCGACGCATACCCGACTACTGGCTCAAGCCCGGTCACGAGCAGCTCGAATACCCACCTGGACTCCGCCACGTGAAAGACCTCACGTTGGCGTGGCGCTGACCCTTCCCGATTCGCCGTTCACGAGGAAGCTGTTCCGTGGCTCTTCGGGAATTTATTGAAGGATGACAGGGAGGCTCCGGAAGCCCCGCAGGGCCTGGACCGGCTTGTACCGCAACACGTCCTGGTCGACGGCGAGGCGCATGTGGGGGAAGCGGCGGACAAGCTCACCAACGGCGATCTGGCCCTCGAGCCGAGCGAGCTGGTTGCCCAAACAGAAGTGCTTTCCGAAGGCGAACGTGAGGTGACGATTGGGGTCCCGGCCCACATCGAGGTCGTCGGGGTGTTCGAAGACAGCTTCGTCCCGGTTGGCTGAGATGATCATGCCCAGCACCTTGCTGCCCTTGGGGAGGACCGTGCCGTCGATCTCGACGTCCTCCAACAAGGTGCGGGCGGCGCCACAGGGAACGGGCGTCGTGAAGCGGAGGAGCTCTTCGACGGCGGTGGGCACACGTGCAGGATCGTTGCGGAGGCGTTCGGCCTGCTCCGGGTGCTCGATGAGGGCCAGAGCAGAACTCCCGATGAGATTCGCCGTCGTATCGTGGCCGGCGAGCATCAGCAGGAAGATCATGGCCATCACCTCGTCGTCACTGAGGAAGTCGCCGTCCTCGCTCGCCGACAGGAGGCCCGAGATCAGCCCGCCGTCCGGGACGGCGCGACGTTGCTCGGCCAGGCGCTCGAGTACGCCGTAGAGCTTGCGGGCGGTAGGAACGGCTCGCAACGCGTCGACAGACGACCCACTCCCCAGGCGCACGACGAACCGTTCCATCAGCAGGTGGAACTCGTCACGATCATCGTCCCCCACGCCGAGCATGGTCGAGATCACCGTCAGCGGGAGGGGGGTCGCAACATCGCTGACGAGGTCGACGGTCTCGCTCCCGTTCCGCTCGATCTGGTCCAGGAGGTCGCGGACGATGCGCTCGACGTCGTCCTTCATCTGCTGGACCATGCGCGGGGTGAAGGCCTTGTTGACGAGGCGGCGGAGCCGGGCGTGGTCGGGGTCGTCCTTGTAGACCATCGAGCTGGTGAGGAGCCGAAACATCTTGGGCAGATGCCGGAACAGAAAGGACGAGCCCTGACTGGTGGGGTCGCTCGAGAAACGGACGTCGTTGTGCAACAGCAGGACGTGCTCGTGGCGAGTCAGCATGTAGCCGGCGCCGCCGAGCATCTGGCGGGAGTAGGCCCGCGACACTGGCGCGGTGCGCCGCAACGCCGCGTACCGTGGGTACGGGTCGTTGAACATCACAGGATCGGCGAGGTCGGTCGTCTCGAGCGGGCCGTCCTGGACGGCACCAACCGTCACTGCCCGGACCAGGGATTACGGGTTGTCCCCACGCAAATGAGTATAACCTATTTCACAATGGCTTCTCCGTCCTCCCTCGCCCCGACGCGCGGTCCTCGCCCCCGTCGCGGAGTCGTCCGAATCGAAGCTGGCGGCGCGGGTCGCCCGCCAGATTCTCACCGACGTCGTGGACCGCGGCTGGCCGGTCGGCGACGTGCTGGGGTCCCAGGCCGAGCTCATGGCTCGCTACGGCGTCAGTCGTGCGGTGTTCCGCGAAGCGGTGCGCCTCGTAGAGACCCAACAGGTCGCGGCCATGCGGCGGGGCCCCGGCGGGGGCTTGGTGGTCACCGAGCCCACCGTCGACGCGATCATCGACGCCGCCGTGCTCTACCTGCACCGGGCCAACACTCGGCTGGACGAGGTCTTCGAGGCCCGCATCGTGCTCGAGGAGATCGCGGCCGAGCTGGCAACTGACCGTCTGACCGACGCCGACGCGGCAGACCTGCGCTCCTTGTCGGCCGACGAAGGAACGGGCGCCGTGACTGATCATCGAGCGCTCCACAGGCGACTGGCGGCGGTCGCGCGCAATCCTGCCATCGAGCTCTTCGTCGACATCCTCAACCGGGTCGCGTTCTTGTACTTCCGCGGCGGGCCGTCCTTGACGGAGGGGACCCTCTCGGCATCACAGCACGCCCATGCGCGGATCATCGATGCGGTGTTGGAGGGCGACGCCGCCCGAGCACGACGCCGCATGCGCCAGCACCTCGAGGCTGAATCGGCGTACCTGCAGAACCGGCACGTGCCCCGTCAGTTCATGCCTCGCAGCGTCGCACTTGGTGGAGGCGTGAGCAACAAGCGGGCCGAGGACGTCGCCCGCGCCATCATCCAGGACGTCGTGGCCGACGACCTCGAGCCGGGATCGTTCCTCGGTTCGCAGGCAGAGCTGATCGAGCGCTACGGCGCGAGCCGCGCCGTCTTTCGCGAGGCGCTGCGCCTGCTCGACCATCATCAGATCGCGATAATGCGCCGGGGACCGGGAGGGGGGCTCTTCGTTGCTGAACCGAGTGTCCGCGGCGTGAGCGAGGTGGTCGCGGTCTCCCTCACCAGACGGGGCATTTCGATGGCCGATCTCGTGGAACTGCGCATTCGGGTCGAACTCGCGCTGGTCGGGCTGGCCATCGACCGGGCTGACGTGGATGGCGAGGCCGACTTGGAGGTGGCACTGCGGCACGAGGAAATGATGTCCATGGCTGACTTCGCCGACGACGGCCACAACCTCCACGCCGTGATTGCCAGCCTGGCCGGCAACCGTGCGCTCGAGTTGGTCGCGCTGGTCCTGCTCCGGCTGATGCGACTCCGCCAGGTTGAGGCGGTCACGGAAGAGGACCGTCGCCGCGCTGCCGCCGCCGTCTCGCGGGCCCACGCTGCCATCTCCGACGCGATCGTCGACGGCGACGAGCGGCACGCCGCCGCATGCGGCGCCACTTGGAGGCTGTCGGGACATACCTTCGCTGACGAGCACGGGCGGGGAGCGGTCCTCAGGTCATCAGGTCGTCGAGAACACCTTACGTGAGTAGTACGAGACGGCCAACGCGCTCAAGCCGACGGCGAAGAGAAGGAGTGCTCCGATCTCGGGGAGGGTGTTGGCGAACGATGCGTGACCCGAGATCAGCTTGACGAAGGCGTCCATCGCCCAGGCCTGGGGCACCGCGTGCCCCACATGGTTGACCGTCGGGCTCACCGCGTTGAGCTGGTAGACGCAGCCCCCGAGCATCCCGGCAATGATCGCGACGATGACCGCAGTGGCGATGGCCTGCTCCTGCGAGCGGGACCACGTTCCGATCATGACGGCCAAGGCGGCGACGCTGATCCCCAGCAGGACGACCACGAGGAAGACGCTGAGCGGATTTCCCCAGTGGACGTTGAAGAGGACGATCCCCACGAAGATGAGTCCGACGGCCATGGCGATCGCCGTGACCATCATGCTGGCCATCTGGCCGAACACGATCGCCCGTTTGGACACCGGCGCGGCAGACAGACGCTGAAGGACGCCAAGGCGACGGGTTTCGACCATGCCCGCGGACAGGACGAGCACGGCGATCCCCATGAAGAGGACGAGGTTGGCCGGCGCCACGTACCAGAAGGGGCTCAGCGGCGCTTCGGTCCGGGTCGCGCTCAGTGTCGTATCGGTGAACGCAGGGTCCTTCCCTTCGGCAGCCATGAGATCCATCAACGCGACGGCGTCGGTCCGGGCCTGCACGGCATCGGTGGTGGCGGACTCGACCACGAAATCAGCTCGGACCGAGTCGCCCGTCGAGGGCAACTGGACGAGTCCGGCGACCACCCTCCCCCGCAGAATGTCGTCGGTGAGGTCTGTCCGGTTGGGTTCGACCCGGACCTTGATCGCGTCGGTGGTCTCGGCCAGGTGCAGCAGGCGCGCCGACGGGTGCAACAGCCCAATCGGCTCCTTGGGGCTGCCCTCGAGCAAACCCGTGATCAAGATGATGACGATGGGTACGAGCGTGCTGATGATGAGCAGTCGTCGATCGCCCATGGCGCGGCGCAGGTTCACCCTGATGACGGCGATCACGGCCTCACGGCTCCACCATCTTGCGCACCCTGGTCATGGCGAGCCCGCCCGAGACAGCCGCGATGGCCAGCAGCACCAGGACCGGACCAATGACACTGCTGGCAGGCTCGCGGAGCTGGTCGAGGCGCCCGAAGCCGACCAGCGCCCACCCGTTCGGCGTCCCGAGCGCCAGAACCTGGAAGACGTCAGGGAGCGAGCCCGACGGGAGGAGATTGCCCCCGAGAAGAGCAAGGAACAAGCCGACCAGCAGGGTGATCCCGAAAGCCTGCTGCTCGGTCTTGGCCAGGGACGTCAGGAACACGCCGATGCCACACATCGCGACGGTGGCGGCCACACACATCAGCAGCACACCGAGCGGACTTCCCCAGTCGGCACCGAACGCCAAGGTCGTCACTGCCCAGATGACGAAGATCGTGGCCAGCCCGGTGACGAAGATCGCCAGCAACTTGCCGAGCACGATGGTCGTCGGGCGGACGGGCGCCGCCGTCACCCGGGCCAGCGTGCCCGCCGCCCGCTCCATCAGCAGTGATCGCATGCCCAGGCCGCTCCCGATGAAGAGGAACACCACGGCGATGTTCGGTGCGAAGAAGTCCAAGTTGACCTTTCCGCCGTGTCCGACGTTCTGCGTCGTGATGGCCACGGTTGCGGGCCCCGCGTGCCTGCGGCCGGATCCATCGGACGCCGGCTCGGTCCCGGTCCCCGCCGTCGTGGCGGCGGCGACCCCCCCGTGCGGCACTCTCGCCGCGTACAACACGCTCGAGAGCCCCGCCGCCACTGATTCGGCGTACTCCTGTCCGAGCTGCGACGTACCCCTCGTCACCACGTCGAAGCCCGGTGTACTCGTCGCGCCCGGGTCGACGATCGGGACGAGGAGGCTGTTCAGGTGCACCTGGTCGGCCAAGAGAGCCACGCCACCGTCGAGCCGGCCGTCCGCCACCGCGTCCCTGACGGCCTGCTGGCTCGGCATCGTCACCACCGTCACCCCGGCGGGCAGTTGGCTCGCTCGCAGCGCAGTGGTCATCAACTGGGCCGAGGCGCCCGACACGCCAATGTGCACCGATGCCGCCTGGGCCCCGCCCGCGAACGAGAGCCCGAGGACCGCCGACATCAGCAGGGGCGCCGCCAGACACCCGATGAGAACGGAGCGATCGCGGAGCCTCCGGTGGAGTTCGTTCAGCGCGATGACGCGGATCAATCGCGCAGCTCTTTCCCAGTGAGGCTCAAGAAGACGTCTTCGAGATTGGCCGATCGCACTTCGACGCCCGTCAGATCGATGCCGTGCTGCGCCGCCGCCGCAACAACCGCCGGGAGCACGGCCGGCCCGTGACCGGTGGTCAACTCGAGATGGCCGTCCATCTCGTTGACGTCGTGGATGTCGGCGAGGGCGCGACAGGCGACAGCCAGCTCGTCGAGATCTGCGTCCGCGCACGAGAGGTGGACCTTGTCACGTCCGCCATGTGTGGCGATGAGCGCGTCCGCTGTCCCTTCAGCGATGAGGTGCCCGTCATCGATGATCCCGATGCGGTCGCAGAGCTTGGCCGCTTCCTCCATGTAATGGGTGGTGTAGAGGACGGCGATCCCCAGATCGCGCGACCGTTTCCAAGATGGCGTTGCGGCTCTGCGGGTCGACACCGACGGTCGGCTCGTCCAGGACGAGCAGCTTGGGCTGATGCAGCAGCCCGGCCGCCATGTTGGCGCGCCGCTTCATACCGCCTGAATAGGTTCCGATTCGGTCTCTGCCTCGGTCGGCGAGACCCACGAGCGCCAGGGTCTCGGCAATGCGGGCGGCAAGCTCCTTCCCCGAGAGTCCGTAGAGCTGGCCAAAGAAGGTGAGGTTCTCGGCGGCCGTGAGGTCCGGGTAGAGCGCAAGGTCCTGGGGCACGTACCCGATGGCCGCCTTCGCCTCGAGAGTGCCGCCTTCGTAGCCGTCAACAGAGACGTCTCCCTCGTCGCGGAGCGTGAGCCCGCACAACATGGAGATGGTCGTGGTCTTCCCCGCGCCGTTCGGCCCGAGGAGGCCGTAGCACTCACGCTCCGCGATGGAGAAGGACACGCCGTCGACGGCCAGCCGGTCCCCGTACCGCTTGCGGAGGCCTTCGCAGGACAGCATCGGCCGTGGTCCGTTCTCCGTCCCGTCGCCTCGGACCGCCTCTTGCATTGCACCCTCCGCGAAGAGAAAAGAGGACCCTCTTTTTGCACCCTAGCAGACAGGTCCGGAGCGGGCGGGTCGGAGGACGAAATGTCAGCTCGCGGCGTCAAACGACACAGTGACGAGTCGCTGCGGTTGGCCCGTACAGGCAAACAGTGTCATGAATTACGTTGACGCAAGCGCCGCCAACGCCGGCCTACGCGAGCAGGAGCGGGAACGAAGCAGCAGCAATCTCGAGGATCTCACCGCGGTCGACGTTGAGGAGGAACCCGGCAGCGATCGCGGCGTCGAGCGATGCGACGAATTGCTGCATGAATTCGTCCTTCCCGCCGGGGTACTCCAACGACAGCGCCGCCTCGTCGAAGGGCAGAGTCCGGCCGAAGAGGAAGGCGAAGGACTCGCCGGACTGTCCCAGTCCCGACAGGGTCGCTGTCGGGACGTCGACCCACGGGGTGCGGATGCCGCCGCGGGCGATCCCCCGCTTGTCAGACTCGAACCCGGTCCCCGCAGCGTCCAGCATGAGCCGATCTGCCTGGGGCGGCCCCGTGCCGTCGCGGGCCCACCGCACCAGATGGGCCAACGCCGCGTGCGTCACGTAGTGCTGTTGCGGACCGGCGTTGATGGGCGTCTCCGTGGTCCCGATGATCACGTTGCGGGTCGGACGCAAGAGCTCGGCCAGCCGCTCGGCGCTCACGGTGCCGTCGTCGTGACGACTTGCATTCAGCAGGTAGGTGTCGCCGTGGGCCGCCCCCGCAATTTCCCAGACGCGGATGCGCTCGGAATCGGGCTGCGCAGCGCGCCCGGCCCCCAGGACGATGACATCAGTTTCGCTGAGCAACACGAGAACCGGGACCCGCACGTCGTCTCGGATGCGCTCGCCTTTCTGTGAGATCGCCGACGATGTCGCCTCGATGTTCTCCCTCCTGCTCTGGCTGGAAGAAATGAACACACCGTCGATCGAGACGGCGACGCCCGGCCGACCGTGCACGAGGAAGCCGTCGAATAGGCGTGCGTGCGGATCGACGGCGTTGACGTACGTCACGAGGCACGCAGCGGACTGGGACTCACCAACAGCAAGGAGCTGCGTCGCCACGAGCCCACCGAGAGGACCCCCGGTACCCGACTCGCGGAACAGGGTTCCCACCTGCGTAAACATGTCGAACGACCATGCGTCTCCCGGATGTTGGAGATCGGCATAGCGATCAGGAGCGAGCAGCTTCAAGTGGAGGCCCTCCACAAACCCGCCGCCGTCGATGCCCACCTTCTGGGCCGACACTCCGACCCAGGCGTGGCCCGCCGCGGCAACGTAGCGGTGAAAGAACCCCCAGTCGGGCCCCGCGTCCATTCCCGCGGTGACGTTGTGCCACTCGACGACCACTGTGCCACTGAAGAGCCGTGCGTCCACCGGGCGACGGACCACAATGCGGGTCCGAAACGGTGCGTCCGCGCCGGCACGCACGTCCCAGCGACCGTCCACGCCGCGTTCGTTCATCAGCTCGTACGAGACGGCTGTGCCTTCGACGCTGAACTCGGTCTCCTGGTAACCGAGCGCGCCCAGGTCGTAGTCCCGCATGATGTCGGGACCCGATCCGGGCATCTCCTGGAACGACAAGCCCTTGGTTGCCATGATCAGCCTCCCTGATCGGACCACTGAGCCCGACTCGCTCGCGTCGGTATATCAGGATACTCTTTATGCCTGACCTGAACGGCCGCACAGCGACCAGGATCGAGGATCACACCATGACTGAAGCATGGATCATTGACGCCTGCCGCACCCCACGCGGCATTGGCAAGGTCGGCAAGGGTGCACTCACCGGCCTGCACCCCCAGGTCCTCGGCGCCACCGTGTTGCGCGCCCTGGCCGAGCGCAACGGGCTCGAACACGGCGGACGTCGATGACATCGTCTGGGGTACATCCATGCAGGTCGGAACACAGGGTGGTGACCTCGGGCGCATGGCCGCGCTCGATGCGGGCTACGCCACCACGGCCAGCGGCGTCACCCTCGACCGCTTCTGCGGTTCGGGCATCTCGTCGGTCAACTTCGCCGCCGCCTCCGTCATGGCCGGCATGGAGGACGTCGTCATCGCCGGTGGGACGGAGATGATGTCGTCCTACGCGGCCAACGTCTCGAAATCACGTTCCCCCTTTCTCGACAGCGGGAACGACCATCTGCGCGCCATCCATCCCCAGACCAACCAGGGCGTCGCCGCTGACGCCATCGCGACCCTCGAGAAGATCGACCGTCGGGCCGTCGACGAGCTCGCGGCGGAGTCGCAGCGGCGGGCTGAGGTGGCCATCAAAGAGGGGCGCTTCGACCGGTCCCTCGTCACCGTGCACAAACCTCGACGGGACGATCGCGCTCGACAGGGACGAGTACCCCCGCCCCGGCACCACCGCCGATGCGCTGGCCAACCTCCCCTCTTCCTTCGAAGCGCTGGCTGACATCCCGCTCGACGAGACACGGCACGACCTACCGCGGCCTCGTCCTCCAGAAGTTCCCCGGTCTCGAGATCGACCACGTCCACCACGCCGGCAACTCGTCGGGCGTCGTCGACGGGGCGGCCGCCCTGCTCCTGACCACGCCCGACTACGCCACGGCGCACGGGTTGCGGCCCCGGGCGCGCATCGTCGCCACGGCCAACATCGGCGACGACCCCACCTTGATGCTGAACGCTCCGGTCCCCGCCACCAGGAAGGTCCTCGCCAAGGCGGCATGTCGCTCGAGTGACATCGATCTGTTCGAGGTCAACGAGGCCTTCGCCGTCGTGCCCGAGAAGTACATCAGAGACCTCGAGCATCGATCGCGACACGATCAACGTCAACGGAGGCGCGATCGCTCTGGGCCACCCCATCGGTGCGACGGGTTCCCTCCTGGTGGGCACGGCGCTCGACGAGCTCGAGCGACGTGACGAACAGGTCGCCCTCATCACGATGTGCGCCGGCGGCGGCATGGCGCCCGCGGTCATCATCGAGCGCGTCTAGGACGATGACCCGCTCGGTGTCCCAACGCGCAATCGGTCGACAGGCCGGCCGCCATGGTGACGTCGCTGCGCGACACGCTGGACTCGGACGACTACGACGAGTTCGGTCTGCTCCACGAGAACGCAGCCGAATGGGACATTCCGTTCGACCAGTCTCCGGCGGTGCGCCGGGACACGTTCGAGCTTCCCGGAGGACAGACCCTCTCGTACCTGCGCTGGGGTAGCGACGATCCCGAGCTCGTCTTCCTGCACGGCGGCGCCCAGAACGCGCACACGTGGGACACCGTCTTGCTCGCCCTCGGCCTCCGCGCCGTCGCCGTCGACCTGCCCGGTCACGGACACTCGGATCGGCGCGCCGACCGTGACTACGGGCCGTGGGAGAACGCGGAGGCCGTCGCGGCGCTGATGGCGACGGTGGCGCCCGCCGCCCGTTGCGTCATCGGCATGTCTCTCGGCGGGGCCACGACGATCCGCCTGGCCGCGCAGCGACCCGATCTCTGCCGCTCGTGCGGTATTGGTCGACGTGACACCGCAGATCAACGATCCGTCGCGCCAGCTGACGACGGCCGAGCGCGGCACGGTCTCGCTGATCGCGGGACCACCGGTCTACGACAGCTTCGACGAGATGGCGGACGCCGCGGTCGCGCTGAGCCCGTACCGCGCCGCATCTGGCGTCCGGCGTGGCGTACGCCACAACGCGCGCCGCCTCGAGGACGGCCGTTGGACCTGGCGCTACGACCTGTTCGGCCGTCGGACGGACGCGGGGTGACGCCAGTCGCTGGGTCGATTTCACCTCCTGTGGGAGGACGTCGGCGCGATGACGTCGCCGGCCCTGTTCGTACGCGGCGCCTTCTCACCGTTCGTACACGACGACGACATCGCGGCGATGCGCGCCGTCTTCCGTCGCTCGAGGTCGTGGTCGTGGAGGGGCCGGCCATGCCGTGCAGAGCGACCGCCCGCTCGTGCTGGCCGACCACATCCGCGGTTTCGCCCTGTGACCGAGCGCTCCAGGCACGCGACGCGTAGCGATACTGCGTCTCTCTTTTCTCGCCGGCGATGCGTACGTCACCCGGCGCAGGGTTGCCGATCTGCGTGTAGGAGAGCCCGTTGTGGATCGCCATCGCACGTGGCATCTCGAGCGATTCCCAGATGGCCCGCACCGTGCCCTGGATCGCCTTGGGGTTGCGCCGTGCGATGGACAACGCGATCTCCCGGGCCCGGTCGCGGAGTTGGTCGCGCGGCAGGATCTCGTGACCAAGCCCGATGCGCAAGGCGGTCTCCGCGGTGATGCGTTCCTCGTTGCCCATGAGCGCCCACCGCAGGACCTCGCCGAGTGGAATGCCACGGTGCAGCATCCCGATCGGCTCGAGCGCGCTGACAATGCCCACGCTGGCGTGCGGGTCGAAGAAGACGGCGTCCTCGGAGCAGATGATGATGTCGGACTCGTTGAGGAAGTACTGCGCCCGCCCGGCAGCCATCCCGTGCACCGCAGTGACCAACGGCTTCCACACCCGGTGCTTGAACTTGGGAGACAGTGCCATGCCCGGGTCGAAGCTGTTCCAGACGTTGTCCAGGGTGAACCAGTCGCCGCCGGCCTTGACGTCGATCCCCGTGGAAAAGGCGCGCTCGCCGTTGGCCTGCAGGACGACGCAGTGGATGTCGTCGGTGTCACGCACGGTCTCCCAGGCCCACGTCATGTCGATGGCCATGGCCTCGTTGAAGGAGTTGAGGCTGTCCGGCCGGTTCAACGTGATGGTGGCGACATTGTCGGCCACGTCGAACAGGATCGTCTCGCGTTCCATGCTTCCTCTCCCTGGAGCCAGGCGGCCCGGGCGCAGAAATGGTACACTCTTTATCCCGGGTTGCGGCCAGGCGCCGCACGCAGCCAGCATCACACACGACCGCAGAACGGACCGACAGGACAGAGAGGAGACACCCAGTGGAGATCAAGGGGAAGAAGGCCGTCATCGTCGGCGGCGCGTCGGGCATGGCCAAGGCATCGGCCGAGCTGCTGCACCAGAAGGGCGCCGACATCGCCATCCTCGACCTGCCGACGTCGGCCGGCGCCGAGGTGGCAAAGGAGTTGGATGGCACGTTCCACGAGGTGAACGTGCTCGACGACGCCCAGATCGAGACGGCCCTGGCCGACGCCGTCGGGCGCACTGGGCGGCTTGCACATCGCCGTCAACACCGCCGGTGGCGGTACCGCCAAGCGAACGCTCACGAAGGAGGGCCCGCACCCGATCGAGGATTTCCGGCGCATGATCGAGCTCAACCTGATCGGTACCTTCAACCTCAACCGATTGCAGGCCTTCCACATGTCGACCAACGATCCGGAGGACGGCGAACGCGGCGTCATCATCGACACCGCCTCCATCGCCGCCTTCGAGGGGCAGATCGGCCAGGTGGCGTACACCGCGGCCGGAAGGCCGGGATCGTCGGCATGATGCTGACCATGGCCCGCGACCTCGGCAGCCTCGGCATCCGGGTCCTGGCCATCGCGCCAAGCCTCTTCAGCACCGGTATCACCAAGGGCATCCCGGACGAGTTCGCCAGACGAACTGACGAAGGACGCCGCCTTCCCCAAGCGTCTGGGCAGGCCGGAGGAGTACGGCAAGCTGGCCGTCGCCATGGTCGAGAACCCAATGCTCAACGGCTGCTGCATCCGCTTGGACGCCGGCACAGCGCTTCGCCCCCAAGTAGGCGACCGGGTCATGTCGGCGGTGAATGCGATCGACCTGCAGGTCGACGTCACCGCCGCGGCCGGCCTGGGCGAGCCCGCTCACGTGGCGCTCACCGTGACCGTGCCCGATGCGCTACCCGATGATCCCGATCGTCTGCTTCGGCAAGCCCGGTGGCGGCTACGCGCGGGGCTACTACACCGAGGACCTGCCGGGACCGGCGTCAGGCGCGCAAGCGGGTTGGCATGCGGCACGCGGCTGGATCTTTGTGTCGGTCGACCACCTGGGCGTGGGCTCAAGCTCCCAGCACGACTCGGAGCAGTTGTCGTACACACCTGTGGCGGCGGCGAGTCAGGCCGCCGAGGCCGACGTGTTGCAGAAGTTGGCGGCGGGCACCCTGATCGACGGACTCGACCAGGTCGAGGACCCGGTGACGATCGGCATCGGGCAGTCGATGGGCGGGTGCCTCACCATCGTGCAGCAGGGCCGGTACCACTGCTACGACGGGATCGGAGTGCTGGGCTACAGCGCGCTGCACACGCATCCGCCCACCGCGCCCGGGACTCCGCCGATCGTCAGCCCGTGGGTCCCCCGTGATGCCTTGCCGTCCGACGGAATCTTCACCAACGGGCCCGCACTCGAGCGAAATCGCGCCGGGCGAGCGTCGTGCGCACCGACGCGATGGCGTGGGGCTTCCACTTCGACGACGTCGACGCCGCCATCGTGACGCGGGATCTCGACGACTTTCCCGCCCGGCACGGGGACGTGCCGCCGTGGGGTTCGGCCACCGTGCCCGATGACCGTGGCACTGTGGTGCCTGGCGCCGGGCGCTGTACTGGCCGAGGCAGCGGCGGTCCGATGCCCGGTGCTCGTCGCCATGGGCGAACGTGACGTACTGGTCGACCCGAGGGGCGAGCCCAGGGCGTACGAGTCCGCATCGAGTGTGGACCTCTTCGTCTGCCCGCGGACGGGACACATGCACAACTTCGCGGGCACCAGGGAGTTGTTCTGGCGGCGACTCGAGACGTGGGCCGAGTGGGTCCGAGCGGTACGGGACGCAAAGGCGACCGGTGACAGAGTTCGAGCCAGCCGACGACCTGATCTCGCTGCTGACGCTGGAGCGTGTCGACCGCGACCTCTTCCGTGGCCGTAACGCCAACTTCGGCCCTCGCCAGAGCCTGTACGGCGGGCAGGTCGCGGCGCAGTGCCTCATGGCCGCCGCGGCCACGGTGGACGAGAGTCGGCTGCCGCACTCGTTCCACGGGTACTTCCTCAGGGCCGGGCGGAGCGACCTCCCGGTGATCCTCGAGGTGGACCGGGATCGTGACGGACGCTCGTTCTCCGCCCGCCATGTCGTCGCCCTCCAGGAGGGCGAGGTGATCTTCTCCATGGTCACGTCCTTCCAGAGCGAGGGAGACGGCGGACGTCTTCGACGCGGCGCCCCCGACGGGACGTGCCCGAACCGGAGGCGACGCCCCGGGGCGGCTGGAACCCGCTGCTCGAAGTCCGGCAGGTCACACCGACCGACTTCTTGAAGGGTGTGTTCACCGACTGCGTCTGGGCCCGTTCGCCGACGCCTCTGGACGACGACCCGATGGTGCACCGGGCCGCCCTCACCTATCTGTCGGACGTCGGGACGGGCTTCGGCCAACAGGATCCGGCGCTGATCGGACGCGGTGGACCGTCCATCGACCATGCACTGTGGTTTCAGGAGAACATCCGAGCCGACGACTGGGTCTTCCTCGACCTGCGTCCCGTGAAGGCGCGCTCGGCGCGGGGCTGCTACGACGGGTCGATGCGCGATCGCGACGGCTTGCTTGGCGCGACGCTCTATCAGGAACAGCTCCTGCTGCCAGGCTCCATGACCGATCTCGTCGAAGAGGTCCTGCGCTCCGAGGCAGAGGCCGCGGCCGTCGGAGGGACGGGCGCCACGCGACTGGGAGCAGTTGCAGCAGGCGCGAGCGGACAACTCCGCTTGACGTCGGTCTGCGTGGGGCCGGCGTGGACTGCGCCGCCTAGAGCCATCCCGCGATCGTTTCGACGTCTCGCAGCCCGTTCGGGCCCGACCGGCTGCACGTTCAAGACGGTGACCCCGCAGTCCCGGTAGGCGGCGATGCGGTCCTTGACGAAGCCGGCGTCGCCGACGAGGGACATGCCCGCGACGAGTTCGTCGGGCACGAGCGCGGCGGCGCCCTTGCGGTCGCCCTCGAGGTAGAGGTCCTGGATCCGCTGGGCCTCCTTGCTCGTAGCCGTAGCGCTTGAGGACTTCGTTGTAGAAATTCTTGTCCTTGGCGCCCATGCCGCCGAAGTAGAGGGTCAACATCGGTCGGTCCCGTTCCCGGAGGCCTCGACGTCGTCGCCGATCGCGAGCGACCCACCCGCCACGATCTCGAGGGGCGGCAGGTCGGCCTGGACCGCCTGGCCCGGCCCGCCTCGAGCGAGGGCCGCCAGAGTTCGCCGGCGCGCTCGGGCCAGTAGTGCAGCGGCAGCCATCCCTCGGCGAGCTCGGCGGTCATCTCGACGTTCTTGGGCCCGAGTGACGCAACGTAGATGGGGATCCGCTCGCGGACGGGATGGTCCATGAGCTTGAGCGCCTTGCCGAGACCGGTGCCCTGACCCGGGGGCAACGGCATCTGGTAGCTGGCGCCGTCGTGGACGACGCGGTCACGCCGCCACACCATGCGGCAGATCTCGATGATCTCTTTGGTACGCCCCACCGGCGCGTCGTACGGCACCCCGTGAAAGCCCTCGATGACCTGGGGTCCGGACGCACCGAGGCCCAGGATGCTGCGCCCGCCCGACAGCTTGTCGAGACCGACGGCCGTCATCGCGAGGAGCGTCGGGGTACGCGAGTAGAGCGGCAGAATGCTCGAGCCGATCTGCGCCGTCTTCGTCACGGCGGCGAGGAATCCCATGGTCGAGACGGCGTCGGCCGAATAGGCCTCGCCGGTCCAGAGGTAGTCGACGCCCGCGTCCTCCAGCCGTCTGGCCTGGGCGGCGAACGCATCGGGGTCGTCGCGCATCCCCACCATCGCGCCCAGCTTCATTGCGGCTCCTCTCGATTGTGTGCCCGGACACCGCCCACTACGGTGCCGGCACGCGGGGGCGGCGCTGGCCGCCCCAATAATAGAGGGTACTATTTAGTCATGTCGATCGCGATCACCGAAGACCACCGAGCCCTCGGCGCAGACGGCCTCGGACTTCCTGGCCAAGCACGACGCTCGCGGGTGCCGCGCGGGCCTTCTCGAGGACGAGACGGAGGGGATCCCGACCTTCTGGGGCGACCTGGCGTCACTCGGATGGCTGGGGCTCCACCTCCCCGAGGACAAAGGCGGTTCGGGCTTCGGGCTGCCCGAGCTCGTCGTGGTGGTCGAGGAGCTGGGCCGCAACGTCGCCCCCGGACCCGTTCGTGCCCGACCGTCATCGCGAGCGCGGTCATCAACAGGCTGGATCCGATGAGCTCAGGACGCGCCTCCTGCCCGGCCTGGCCGACGGGTCGGTGTTCGGTGGCGTCGCGCTCACTTCGGAGATCACGGTGTCGCGGGGCACGGCCGCCGGGACGGCTCCGGCGGTCCTGGGAGGTGGCCTCGCCCATGTCCTGGTGCTGCCCGCGGGCGACGACGCCATCGTGGTCGACGTCGTCGGCGGTCGGCGTCACCGTGGACGTCCCGGACGAACCTCGACCCGACGCGGCGCACGGCACGGGTCACGCTCGACGGCGCACCGGTCGAGGTGCTCGCCGGCGGGCGTCGGGTGCTCGTACGACCTGGCACGGGTGCTCGTCGCCGCCGAGGCCACCGGCGTGGCGGCCGAGTGCACCGAGCAAGCGGCCGCCTACGCCAAGGTGCGCGTGCAGTTCGGCCGGCCCATCGCCACCTTCCAGGCCGTCAAGCACCACTGCGCCAACATGCTCGTGGCCAGCGAGCTGGCGACTGCCGCCGTATGGGACGCGGCGCGGGCGGCGACCGACGGGGGCGATCAGCTCTCGCTGGCGGCGGCCGAGGCAGCGGCCTCGGCACTGAGCGCAGCCGACGAATGCGCGAAGCTGAACATCCAGGTGCACGGCGGCATCGGGTTCACCTGGGAGCACGACGCGCACCTCTACCTCCGGCGGGCCACCGCGCTCGAGGCGATCGCCGGAGGCGGACGCGGCCGGCACGTGACGTCACCGGACCTTCGGCGCGGCGGGACGCGGCGGACCCGCACCATCGACCTGCCGCCCGAGGCGGAGCCGATGCGCGACGAGGCGCGGTCCTTCGCCGAACGGCTGCAGGGCTCGACGAGGCGGCGACAGCGCGGCGGCGATGATCGAGACGGGCTATGTGATGCCGCACTGGCCCAGGCCGTGGGGACGCGACGCCGGGGCGGTGGAGCAGCTGGTGATCGAGCAGGAGTTCGCGCGCGGCCGGCGTGGCACGGCCCCAGTACGTCGATCACGGGCTGGGTGATCCTGACGCTGATCCAGCACGCGACCGAGGACCAGGTCGCCCGTTGGGTCATGCCGGCGCTGCGGCAGGACGTGATCTGGTGCCAGCTCTTCAGCGAGCCCGAGGCCGGCAGCGACGCGGCGGGCGTCACGACGCGGGGCACCCGGGTCGACGGCGGCTGGCTCGTCAACGGCCAGAAGGTCTGGACGAGCGGCGCGCACGTACGCCGTCGTTCGGTCTGGCCACCATCCGGACCGACCCCGACGCGCCCAAGCACGAGGGCATCACGACGATGGTCATCGACATGCACGCGTGACGGCGTCGAGGTGCGGCCCCTGCGCAGGTGACGGGACACTCCGAGTTCAACGAGGTCTTCTTCAACGACGTCTTCGTGCCCGACGACGACGTCGTCGGGTCCGGTCGAACGGCGGCTGGACGGTCGCCCGGGCCACGCTCGGCAACGAGAGCGTCTCCATCGGCGGCGGCGCCGGTGGCGGCGGGCCGATGCAAGCGCCATGGTGCGTCGGCCCGCTTCGACGCCCACCCCGAGCGCCTGGGCGGCGGCGCGAGCCGGTCGGCCGCTGCATCGCCAGAGCCGAGGCCATGGCAGCGCTCAACATGCGCAGCGGCCACCGCGCCGTCGTCGGCGGCGGACCCGGGCCCGAGGGCAACGTCACCAAGCTCGTGCTGACCGAGATCGGTCACGAGGCGGCGGCGATCGTGGCCGCGCTCAGCCGGTCCCGAGACTGCCTACCCGGACGGTGCCGGGACGATGGCCTCGACCATGGTGCTCATGCATCGGGCATGTCGATCGCCGGCGGGACGTCGGAGATCAAGCGCAACCAGATCGGCGAGCGCATCCTCGGCCTGCCGCGGGACCCGCTGATCGACTGACGCGTGGGACGGCCGGTCTGGTCGCAGCGCCCGTGCCTCACGCGGCGGACTCGATGTCGTGGATGCCCACGATGTCGTGCACGTTGACTCCCAGGGCAGGCAGTGACCCGCTGTAGGCGAGGTCGCCAAAGGTGAACACGCCACCGTCCGCGCCGACCAGCGCGTAGCCGAGGCCCGACGGGTCGTTGGCGATCCCGACGATGTCGGAGACGTGTACCCCTTCGCCCGGGAGGGACCCTTCGTACGCAGCCTTGCCAAAAGTGAACACCCCGCCGTCGGAGCCGACCAGGATGTAGCCATCCGGCACGTTCTCGATGCCGACGATGTCGGTGACGTGGACCCCATCGCCTGGCAGCGAACCCTCGAAGGGAGCGTCCCCGAAGGCGAAGACGCCGCCGTCGGAACCGACGAGTTGGTAGCCCGCATCATCGCTGGACTTCCGCATACCGACGATGTCAGAGACATGGACGCCGTCGCCGGGCAACGAACCCTCGTAGCGCGCGTCGCCGAACGCGAAGACACCGCCATCGGACCCGACGAGCCAGTACCCCTTGCCGTCGCTGGTGACGCGGATGCTCACGATGTCGGAGGCGTGCACACCGTCGCCGGGCAGCGAACCCTCGTAGGCGGCATCGCCGAAGGCGAACACACCGCCATCGGATCCGACGAGCCAGTACCCTCTGCCGCCATTGGTGGATGTCATCGCCGTGATGTTCGAGACATGGACCTCGTCACCCGGCAGCGAACCTTCGTAGGGCGCACCACCGAACGCGTACACGCCCCCGTTGGACCCGACCAATTGGTAGCCGGTGACCGAAGGCGTAGATCCACCTGGACCCGACCCAGTCCCGCCCGATCCGCTCACGTCGGTCAGCGTGACCGCGTCCGCGGTGTAGCCGACCTCGAGCGTGCGCCCACCCGGGGTAGTGAAGACGGTGCCAGCCGGCACAGAAGCAAACGTGCCGCTGAGGGGGGACCCGGCCGCCGACGAGGTGACGATGGTGAAGATGGTGCCGTAGGGGACGTTCGTGGCGTCGGTGACATCGAGGGTCGCGCCGTCGAGGTTCACGGTCGAGGTCGACGCGAGTTGCGAGTAGCCCGAACCCGGACTCGTCCCGACGATGGTGACCTGGAACGCGCCACCGGCGGGGCCGAGGTCAACAGGGCTGCCGGCGTCGAGACTCCCCGGGGACGTCGTTGTCCCCGGTGTGACCGTCCCTTGGTTGCCGGTGATGCCGCCTACCGTGCCGGGTCCCTCGAAGATTGCTCCGGAGTCGACGGCGATGGTCGCCGCATCGAGCGATCCGGTCACCTCGAGCGTCCCGACTTGCACCGTCACCGCGCCCGAATAGGTGTTGGTGCCGGCCAGGACCGCCAATGAAGAGTTCCCGGGGCCGAACAGCAGCGTTCCCGATCCGCTGAGCGCGTTGGTGAACGCGACCTCATCGGCCTGGCCAGCCGTGGCAATTGACGCACTGCCTCCGAGGGTGAACGTCCCAGACGACGTGGTGGTGCCGGGCGTGTCGTCGAGGAGCTCTCCGTTCAGAGCGACGTTGTTCGGAATGCTCTGGCCCGACGTGGGGAGCTGGTACTGGAGCGTGGCACCTCCCGCCACGGTGACGGCGTCCGTCGCGACGGAGCCGGCGGCCTCGGCACATGTGAGCACGAGGGCGCCGTCACTCACCGTCGTCCCGCCGCTGTAGCTGTCGTCCGAACACGGATTCGGGGACAGCGTCACGTCCCCGGCGTTGCCGGTCGATCCGACGGTCAGCGCCTGTCCGCTGCCCGTGATGCCGCCGTCCAACACCAGGTTGCCGGTCGAGTCGGACGACACCCCGTTGCTTCCGTCCAGCGTCACCGTGCCGCTCCAGTAGGTCGCGCCAGTGCCTTCTGCATTGGTCAGTGCGGCAGTCCCCGCGGTTGCATTCCCGAGCGCCATCGGGTTGTCGAGGACGCCGTCGCCGAACGCGCTGTTGAGGGTCAACGTCGCGCCGTTGTCGACCGTGACGGCGCCGGTGCCGAAGGGGTCGGCCGAAGCCACGCCGCCACCGCCAAGGGTCGCACCAGCGCCGACCGTGGTGCCGCCCGAATAGGTGTTGGTGCCGCTGAGCTGGAGACTCGCCCCAGTCCCCGAGACGGCGAGGGCCAAGGTGCTGGTGCCGTCGCTGAGCCCACCAGCGAAGGAATCGGTGGCGCCGCTGTCGGTCAGGGTGGCGGCGGTCAGAGCCGTCGTTTGTGATGGATCCAGCACCGGCGAGGCCAGAGACCACTGCAGGACCCCGGTCGCGACCGATTGCCCGTGGAGATCAATGGTTGCACCGAGAGCAGCTCCTAGTGAGCACCCATCCGGAAAGGCCTGAGCCGAAGCGAGCTGCGTGGTGCCGCTGAGCGCTTCTATCGCACAGCTGCCATCTTGTGGAAGTGCGATCGTCTCGTCGTCGAGAACGACGATTCCTCCTGCGCTCGACGTCTCGAGTGTGGAGAGCGTCGGCGTAAGGGTCACATCACCCGAGATGGTGAAGGGTTGAGTCACGGAGTCATCATGGAACTCGACCGATTCATCGGGCTGAATATTCATTGGATTGTCCAGGTTGTCGCCACCCACGTCATTGACGACTGCGTCTGCATTGACGTCGACAGGGCTTGAAGAAGTCGTAGCCTGTTCCAGAGTTGTGAAGGTCGAACTGCAATCCTGGCGGTATCGAGATCGATCTGGCCAGTTCCAATTCCGAATCTGTTGTCTATCTGTACGGCATCGCTGAAGACACTGACTGACGAGCTGAGGCCGGGACTGGTGCCACCGAGCTCGATGCTCCCGAGGTTGGTCCCGTCTCCGAGCTGGAGGTCTGAACGAGCCCGACAGGGTTGCCTGTATGTCCAGTGACGATCCCGTCGCAACAGCCCACTCCTGCACTCCACCGAGGTGGATCGCGAGTGTCGTCGTCGAGGGGATGATGCTCGAACTGCCGGCCGTCTCTGCGATCCCGAGCGCCGGCGTCGATGTCGGCGTGAGCGTCAGGGTCTCGGACCCTGTCGCGGCTGGCGTCGTCGAGCGCGTACGAGTTGTCGAGCACGACCGAGTCGATCGAGAGCGTCTCGTCAATGACTGGACTGCCACCACCAGTGCCCGAGGGAACTGTCGCAGGGAAGATCAGTTGCGCCGCGGTCAGCGAGGCCGTAGCCGGCGGAGGTCGACGTGCCCCCGCAGCTCGATGTTGGTGACCAGTTGTCGGCCACACTGACGAGCCCGTTCGCGGCGTCGTTTGTCCATGTGCACACGACCGATGGCGCTGCTCCAACGGGGGAAGGCGAGAGCTGTCCCACGACGACGACGGCGATTCCGTTGACCGCGAGAATGCCGAGGCACGTCAGAATTAACCGTGAAAAGGAGCCACTCTGGCCCGCGCTCCGAGCGCCAACATTCCTTGGCTGCAGCAACCGCCGCATCCGGCGACACCCCCCTCACCCGCGTCCTGCGCCCGCCGCAGGCGCCGGTTAACACGACTCTATGGAATGCAATCAGAGTGGAAGCAAGGGTTGTGCAAGGGTTGTCCGCAGCCGACGCGGTCGATGCAGCCCCACTTCGCCAGACAAGGGCCTCGCTACGACGTCGGCGCCGAATCCGTAACTGCGCCGAACGTCGTATCTGGTGAGCGCCAATCGGTCGACACGAATCGGTGGGCTATGAGCCAGCGATCGCCGACGGGGACGAGGCGGTCGCGGTAGCGGCCCATGTGGTCGAGGCCGATCTCCGTGAAGACCGTGAAGTAGCTGGCGACGACGGCCTCGTCGGGACTGACGGATTCGAATCGAATGTTGGTGACGTTGTGTCGCACGATTCGCTTGGTGCCCCCGGCCTGCGAGCCCCCACCGGAGGACTTCGCCGCGGCCGCGGCAGCCCTGGCCGCCTGGGCACCTGTGGCACCGCCGACCCGCTCGATGATGGCGGCGCGTCCTCGTGCCGGTTCCATCCCGCGGATCTCGAGCACCCCGTCCTCGCAAAAGGCGGCCGCGTACTCCTCGAGCAGGAACCGGTCGCCTGAATGGGTGTACTGCGCCAAGGTGTCCCTGCACGATTCGCGCGCCACGAGCTCCCACAGTTCCATGGTGTCCGTTCCCTCTTCCCGGTTCGTCGCAACCCGAACAATCATTGGGCTCGCGCTGCGAAACACGACGACCGTGTCAGAGCGTCCATGTCCCACGAGACCGACCGCAGCCTACGCACGTCGTTCGCGATCTCGACGGACGACTGAATGCTCGACTCCCCCTGCATGCCCCCGTCGAGCAAATAGGTAGTCATAGAGTGCCCCGCATGGCGGCAGATCCGAGCCCGGGCGGGGGCACATCGTTCTGGAACCTGCTCATCGGCCCACCCCGCTCCTCACGCGGCTCTGGCAAGGAGCGGATCACACCCGTCGAGGGTCTGTCTGCGCTCTCACTCGATGCGCTCACCTCCGTGGCGTACGGGCCCGAGGCCATCATCCTCGTCCTGGCGGTCGCCGGAGCCGGCGCGCTGCACCTGGTCCTGCCCATCACGATCGCCATCGTCGCGCTACTGGCAATCCTGGTGTTCTCCTACCGCCAGGTGATCGACGCCTACCCGAACGGCGGCGGCGCGTACGCCGTGTCGCGGGCCAACCTCGGCTCGCACACGAGCCTGGTGGCAGCCGCCTCACTGGTGGTCGACTACACGCTGACCGTCGCCGTCTCCATCGCGGCCGGCGTGGCGTCGCTCCAGTCTGCCTTCCCGTCGCTGGACGGCGCCACGATCCCGCTGTGCCTCGGCATCCTCGTCCTCATCACGGTGCTGAACCTACGGGGCCTCGGCGAGACGGCGCGCGCCTTCTTGTTGCCGACCCTGGTCTTCGTCTTCGGGTTGCTTGCCATCATTGCCGTCGGGCTCATCCACCCACTGGGCCTCGACGAGACACAGCTCGGCACTTCGCAGACGTCGACCACCGGGCTCAAGGCGGTGACTGTGTTGCTCGTCTTGAAGGCGTTCTCCGCCGGATGCAGCGCCCTGACCGGCGTCGAGGCGATCGCCAACGGCGTTCCCTTGTTCCGCGAGCCACGGGCCGTGCGGGCCAAGCGCACGGAGCTGCTGCTGGGCATCATCCTCGGGACGATGCTCATCGGGTTGGCAGTACTGGCCAAGCGATGGAACATCGGTCCACGAACGGGTCAGACCGTACTGAGCCAGATCATGGCGATGGCCGTCGGCCGCGGCTGGGCTTACTACATCGTCTCCATCACGATCACCATCGTGCTGGCTCTCGCCGCCAACACCTCCTTCGGCGGCCTCCCGGTCCTGGCCAGCCTCGTCGCACGAGACAATTACCTCCCTCACCTGTTCACGATGCGAGGCGACCGTCAGGTCTTCGCCAACGGTATCGGCGTCCTCGCCGTGCTCTCAGGCGCGCTACTCATCGCCGTGGACGGCAACACCAACACGCTCATTCCGCTGTTCGCCATCGGGGTCTTTATCGGCTTCACGCTGGCGCAAACGGGGCTCGTCGTGCACTGGAGCAGATCCCGGCCATCGGGCTGGCGGCGCCGCGCCGCCATCAACGGGCTGGGCGCCGTCATCACCGCGATCGCCACCGTGGTGTTCCTGATTTCCAAATTCACCGAGGGTGCCTGGGTGGTCGTCATCGCCATCCCGGCCTTCATCGTGTTGTTCCTGCGCATCCACGCCTACTACGAACGGACCCGCAAAGAGCTGCGACTCGACGAGACGCCGGTCAAGCCCGAGCCCAAGCGGACCATCGTCATCGTTCCGGTGAACCGGGTGTCACGCCTCACCGAACATGCACTGTGCGAAGCGATATCACTCGGGCAAGAGGTCATCGCCGTCACCGTCGTCATGCATACAGATGATGAGGCTGTCCGCTACGTCGACAGTCTGCAGCACAGTGGCGCAAGTGGGACCCCGGGGTGCCGCTCAAGGTCCTCCATACGGACTACACGTCCATCGTGCAGCCCATCGTCGCCTTCATCGACACCATCGGCACGATCATCCCGACGACCAGGTGGTCGTGCTGATCCCGGTGATCCGGCCCGACAAGTTGCGCTATCGCATCTTGCACGACCAGATCGACCTCGTCCTCTCACGAGCGCTGCGTTCACGCGACGACATCGTCGTCGCCCGTGTCTCGTTGCCCCTCGTCAAGGAGGACCTACACGGCACTCCCGGCCGGCGGGCTCGACCACAGCGGACAAGGGCGCACTCACACTTGACGGCAACCAGCCGGATGCTCAGCGGCCCTTCCACACCGGGTCGCGCTTCTCGATGAAGGCGGTCGCCCCTTCCTTGGCGTCCTCGCTGTTGAAGACTTTGGGCTGCCACTCTGCAGCCAACGCGCGGGCCCGCTCGAGATCGGTCGACGCCGTGCGCACCAGCTGCTTGGTCGCCTGCAGCGCCAGCGGCCCGTTGCGCGCGATCCGCTCCGCCAGCGCAACAGCGGCGTCGAGCACCTCGCGCTGGCGCCACGACCTGATTGATCAACCCGAGGGACTGAGCCCGGTTGGCGTCGATGAGGTCGCCGGTCAACGTGAGCTCGAGCGCCATGGCCAGTGGAATGCGCGTGCTCAGGAACACGCCGCCGCCCGCCGCGAACAGGCCCCGCTTGACCTCGGGAACCCCGAACAACGCAGCGTCGGACGCCACGACGACGTCGCATCCGAGCAGCAGCTCGAAACCGCCGGCCACCGCCGTGGCGTTCGCCGCACCCACGATCGGCAAACCGATCTCTCCCTGGGTGAAGCGTGCGAATCCCTTCATGCCCTCGGGATCGCCCCCCACCGCGCCCCCCTCGGCGAAGGCCCGCAGGTCCATGCCCGCGCAGAACGCCTTGTCGCCGGTTCCCGTGAGCACGACCGCGCGGACGTCGGGGTCGTTCTCTGCTTCGGTCATCGACAGGCCGATAGCCGTCAGCAGCTCAGGGTTGAGCGAGTTGCCGCGCCTCGGGCCGGTTGAGGCGCAGCACCTGCACCGCTCCCCGCCGTTCCTTGACCAGAACTGGACCGGCCTCGTCTTTCGTCGCAGCGTTCGTCATCGGGTCACGCCCTTCCTCTCTGGTCTCCCGGCGCCCGATCGGCGGGCTGGCACGCGGCGGCTGTCCGGACGCAGTCAGTATGGCGTCGAGCGAGCATGCCGCGCCCATCGAAACCAGAACAGCCATGACTTTCTGGAGACCGATTCTGATGGCGTTCCGCCGACGACGTGAGGGTCCACCCAGCCGGATGAACGGCTGCTTCCTTTACTGACGAAGGGAACGAGCCGAGTCCATCGGAGGTGAGGAAGGAGAGGAGGTCGAGCGCGCCACCACCACGTGCACCGGCTGTTGTGCGCTGGTGTGCAGCGCGCTCGACGCCGCCGACAGCGGGCCGCTCCAGAAAGCAACCGTGGCGGCGATCGCACACAGGATGCCGGCGGAGACCATGCCGCCCACGTGCGTCCTCATGAGGACACTCTCGCTCCTGAATCTGAGGAGAGGACCAGGACAGCGTAAGAATCCGATGAGGAATTTCGAAGATGGCACCAGCTCGGCGCATGCAGGCTCCCCGCCTGTCCCGTGTCCGTCATCAGGCGACGATCTTCTTCTCTCGCAGTTCGGCGATCCGCTCGGGCGAGTAGCCCAGCTCCGTCAAGATCGCATCGGTGTGCTGTCCGGCCAGCGAGCCGGGTTCGGCGATCGTCGCGCTCCGAGAGAAGGAGATGTACGGCTTGAGTCGCACGTGCTCGCCAAAGGTCGGGTGCTCCACCTCGACCAGCATGTCCGCCGCCCCGGCGAACTCGGGTGATTGCAGCACGGTCTCGGGGGGCTCGCGGTGCGCCACGACGCATCCCACGTCGGCCGCTGAGAGGTCGTCCTCCCATTCCTGGGCCTTCCGGCCGGCGAAGACACCGGCCAGCAGCTCTGCCAGCGCGGCGTCGTTGGCCGATCGGGCTGCTTCGTCCCCGAAACGGGCGTCGCCCGCCAGATCGACCACACCGGCGAGCGCTCCGCAGAGGGCATCCCAGTCCTGAGGCGAGGGTGCAGCGAGAAAGACCCATTCGTCCGCGGCTCGGTAGAGGCGGTAGAGCGACGAGTACCCGAGCAACTCGGCGTCTGCCGTCGCGGTCGACGGCCGACGCTCGTACTCGACCATGTCGTCGGCCAGTGCGTGCGCGGTCGAGGTCAGCATCGTCGTGAGCATCTCTTGGGGTATGCCGGTCCGGTCCCGAACGAGCAGGCCGAGCGTCATCGCCGAGGCCGCGGTGAGGGCGGAGATCCCGTCTGCCTGTGCGTACTCGGTCGTGCCGGCGCCGCTCAATCGCATGGCCTCGGCTCGGATCTCCCGTACCGAGAGCCCCGGTCGCTCCTCGATCGCACTCCCGATGTTGCGCATGACGAGTCCGCTCCCCGCGCCGATGGTCGGGGCGTAGGCGGGACGGTCTCCGCACGGCCCGTCCATCCCGTAGCCCGGCGAGTTGAGATAGACGAGGTCCGGGTTGAGGGCACGCAGGGTGTCGGCGTCGACGCTCTGCCTCTTCGCGACACCGGCGCGGAACGACTGGAGCACGATGTCTGCTCGACGCGCCAGCGCATGCACGATGTCCCGCCCCTCGTCGGTGGAGAGGTCCACGCAGATGGACTCCTTTCCCTGCAGGCATTTCGCCCCGCCCACCTCGGGGAAGGGCAGCAGCGATCGCATCGGCTCGCCTTCGATCGGCTCGACCTTGATCACCCGTGCTCCGACCTCGCGGAGCACGGTCCCCGCGAACGGGGCGGCGAAGAACGTCCCCAACTCGAGCAGCGTGACGTCGGCCAACGCCGAGTCGCTCGTCCCCGAGCCGTCGCCTGCCACAGCGTTCGTCCCGAGTGCCGTCCATGGGTGACGCCGTAGGGCCGCGCCGTCGGCGTCGAGGGCGGGCGCACCTCGTTCGAGTCGCGCCGGCGTCTCGAACATCCGGACGATCGGGCCCGGCTGGCGGACGCTGCCGTGGACAGCGTCGTCGATCTCGACCACTGCGCCGAGGTGCTGCATCTGTGGGTGATCGAGGAGCTCGCTCCCGTGCCGCATGGTCTCGGCCCACACATCGTGATTGCTCTCGAAGACTCGGCTCCACTCGCTGAGCGGCCTGGACTGCACGACCTCGTACAGCCGGTCCCAGTACTCTCCGGTCTTGGGCGTGTCGCCCGCCCACACTGCGTCCTTCCACTCAGGGTCCTCCACCAGGGACGCGAGGCCGAACTCCGTGAGCATCGCCATGTAGAGGTGGAGTTGCACCTGGGAGAACTGCAGCCAGCGCCCGTCTTCCGTCAGGGCGATCAGCAGCATGAACACCATCGGCGACAGCGGCAGGCCGTGCTGGCCGAAGGGGGAGGAGGGGGTGAACGCCTCGGGAAACTTCGACGTCACGACGTTGAGGTACCAGTTCCAGGTACCGAGCGAGGCGAGCCCGTTGACCAGCGTCGCCTCCACGTGCTGCCCCTGGCCGCTCCGCTCGCGCTCATGCAGCGCGGCGCAGATCCCGGTGAGCAGCTGTTGGCTGGCGCCGTAGCTGCAGTAGGGCACCGAGACGTGGGCCGGCCCCTCGCGGCTGACCATGTGCTGGGACGCCCACAGCGGCGCCGAGGCGCGCCATGACGAGCCCCTCGTAGCCCTTGGTCGCGGCGTACGGTCCCGTGCGGCCGAACGCCGTCACCGAGCCGTAGACGAGACGTGGGTTCGTCTTGACCAGCTCGTCGTATCCGAGCCCCAACCGCTCCATGACGCCGGGGCGGAAGGTTTCGATCAGCACGTCGGCGCCGTCGGCCATGGCGCGGGCGACCTCGAGGTCGTCCGGACGTGCAGATCGAGCACCATCGACTTCTTGCCCCGGCCGATCAAGGGGAACATCGGCAATGCACGCAGAGCGCTCCCGCCCGGCGGTTCGATCTGCACCACCTCCGCCCCGAAGTCGGCCAGCGTCTGGCTCGCCTCCGCGCCGGCGGGGCTGTTCGACAGGTCGACGATGCGCAGGTCGGCCAATGGGCCGACGGCGACTTCGGTGGGCGTCGAATCGTCAGGCATCAGGCGCATACCCCCAGGTCCGGCCGTCGTGCGGGAGGCGCTCCCGCATCGTGACCACCGATTTTAAGTATACTGAATAGGTCCGCACCAGACCAGCGAGGAGCGGTGGGCGCAGTGGCAAAACCCTCCACATCGGGCAGCGACGAGGCCGGCCCCGTGATCCTGACCGAGGTGGTCGACCGGGTCGGCACCATCGTCATGAACCGCCCATCACGGCGCAACGCGCTGAACGGCGAGCTCATCGGCGCACTCGACGACGCGGTGCGCCGGATGGCGGAGGACGCCGACGCCAAGGTGGTCGTCCTCACGGGCGCAGCGCCCGAGGGTGGCCACGGCGGCTTCTGCTCGGGCGGCGACGTGAAGAGCGGCGGACGGGGGGCACCGGGGTCGGAGAAGGGCGTTCCCCCCGATGCGCTGTCGGGTGACCTCTCGCGGCACGACCGCCACGCGGCGATGCTCCTGCACCTGATGCCCAAGCCCACCATCGCCATGGTCGGCGGTCCCGCGGTCGGCGCCGGCTGCAGCCTCGCCGCCGCGTGCGACCTCCGCTTCGCCTCCGAGGACGCCGTCTTCTCCGCGAACTTCTCTCCGAACGGTCTGTCAGGTGACTATGGGGGCTCCTTCTTCTGGACCCGGATCGGCGGGACCGCGCTCGCACGACGCCTCTACCTCCTCAACGAGAAGCTCCCCGCGCCACGGGCGCTCGAGCTCGGGATGGTGCATGCCGTGCTCCCGCCGCAGGAGCTGCGGCCCTACACCTACGAGATCGCCGCCTCGCTGGTGCGGACGCCCGCCACCCTGCTCGCCTTGACGAAGGAAAACCTCAACGAAGCCGAGGACGAGGTGGAGCGGCGGCGTTGGCTCTTTGCCCACGAGGCCGAGAATCAAGCGCGGGCGGCCACGGCCATGTACGAGCGCATGCAGCAGCGACAGAATGAAAACTCGGAGAGGTCAGGAGGACACTGACTCGGCCGGCGTCCCCACGTGCAGGTCGCGGTAGGGGACGTCCTTGTTGCTCGACAGCTCCCTCGGCAGGCCGAGGGCTCGTTCGCCGAGCACGTTGAGCTGGATTTCGTCGGTCCCTCCGCCCAGCCGGTTCCCCGGGCTGGCCAGGTTGACCAGTTGCAGGTCGCCCTCGAGCGGCGAGCGCGAACCCATCAGCATCCCGGCCGCGCCCACGATGCGATACGAGAGGTCGCGGGACTGCTGGCAGATGCGGGCTGTCGTGAGCTTGGCGATGGAGCCGTCGGCGCCGGTGAGCCGCCCGCCGGCCAACGCGCTCCGGCGCATCGTCCAGCCGTTGACGCGGACCTGCGCGACGTAACGGGCCAGATCTTGGCGGACGACGGCGTGCTCGGCCACTCCATGGTGCTGGGCCAGCTCGATCATCACCTTGGCCGGCACCGCACCCGCCCTGATCGGGCTCCGCCGCTCCCTGGCCGAGTCGCGGGCCCGATCGAGCACCTCGCTCACCCTGCGGTCCAGGTCACCTGCGGACCCCGACCGTGCCGGAACAAGACCGGGCAGGCCTGCGCCCGCCAGGGAGTTGCGCTCGTTGCGTAGCGTCGTCTGCGCCACCTGCCAGCCCCCGTTGACGTGGCCGATGACGCGGTCGGACGCGACCCGGGCCTCGGTGATGAAGACCTCGCAAAAGTTTGCCGCGCCGTTCATCTGTTTGAGCGGCCGTGCCTCGACACCCGGTTGCTTCATGTCGATGGCGAAGTAGGTCATGCCGGCGTGCTTGGGCACGTCGATATCGGTGCGAGCGAGGAGCATGCCGAAATCGGCCAGGTCCGCCGCCGAGTTCCAGACTTTCTGTCCCGAGACGACCCAGTCGACACCGTCGCGCACTGCCCGCGTCGCCACACTGGCGAGGTCCGAACCCGCCCCGGGCTCGCTGAAGAGCTGACACCAGACTGCTTCGCCGGTTGCGATCGGCCATACGAGCTCGGCCTGCTGCTCGGCGGTCGCGTGCTCGAGCAGCGTCGGGGCGGCCAACGTGGCACCCATGGCACCGACGGGAGGGCCAACGACCCCGTTGGCCGCCAGCACGCCCGCGACCACTGCGGCGTCACGTCGTGGCAGGCCCAACCCGCCCAGTCCCACCGGCCATGCCGGGTACGCGTATCCGGCGTCAGCCAGCCGCAGCCACCACTCGCGCACGGTCAGCTCGGGATCCCAGTTGGCGTCCACCCAGTGCTGGACAGCCGCTGCCAAGTCCCCGCTCGGGCCCGCTTCGGGCCCTCCGCTCATCCCTCGCCCTTGGCCTTGCGTTGGGCGACGATCTCGTGGTGGCGCTCCAGCATCCGCACGGCCTCGGCCGCCAGGTCGGCTGGCGGCTCAGGCAGTCGGACGGGACCGTGCTCGCGGCTCGGAAGGGCGACCGTGGCCTTGGCCGGGCACGTCACCACGTCGCGCTGGTTGGTCCCCCGCATCTCGATGTCGACGACGCAACGGCCATACTCTTGGCGCTTGTCGACCACCTCGCCGGTGAGGATGTGCGTGTCGCCGATGTAGTTGAACTTGCGGATCTCCGAGGACTGCGAGACGAGCCACCCGTCGTCGCCGATGTAGTCGGTCATGTAGTGGCTCAACCAGCAGTCGCGGATCACGCCGTAGTCGTAGGCCATCGGGTTACCGATGGCTTGGGCCCAGGCCGAGTCCCAGTGGACGCGCTGGGCGACGTCGGGTACCCCGTACTCGTTCTTCACGTAGAAGGGGGCGATGCGCAGTCGGTTCTTGTAGGCGATGCGGTTGGCACAGGGCTCATAGGGCACGAACCCGTAACCGCCGGCATGAAAGACGATCATGTCGGTCGTCGTGAGCGGCCCCTTGGCCATGGGGTTCAGCGTGTCGCCGACGTGCACGTCCTCCCAGTAACGGGGCGCCGAGCCTTGCACCTCCTCGCCGGCATAGACGGCGTCGATCCTCTCGATGTCCTCGTCGCTGTACGTGGCGGGCTCGATGGAGGCGTACTTCCCCTTCTCCCGCGCCGTCTTGCGCTCGGTGTGGATGGCCAAGGTGCGCGAGATGGCCACGACCTCGGCCCGCTGGTTCATCTTGACGCTGGCGTAGGTGACGAGGAGTGAGCGCTCGGCGAACTCGGACTTCTTCTCGACCACCGATTCGGTGCCGCCGAAGCTGTACAGCGAATCGCCCTCGAGCAATGGGCGGTACCACTGCCACGAGGACCCGGAGACGAAGACGTGAATGCCGCGGAACGACGGCCGCTTGATGCGCTCCTTGGGCGGGTCGCCGTGCAGCGGCCTGTTCAGCGCGATCGGGATCATCGGTGCGGCGATCTGACCGCCCCAGCGCGTCGTCACGCCGTAGTCCGCGGATGTGAAGAGCGCGTTGTCGTCGCCGTAGCCGCGGGCGAAGTTGCGCATGGCGTCGGGCGTCGCCGTGGTCAGGAATTCCCGCGCGCCCGAGGGTGCCCACCGGCCGACCAGGGACTTGGCCCGCTCGATGTCCTCTTCTTTGAACTGGTAGTCAGTCGCCTTCTCGAACTCTTCGGACGTGGTGGTCGCCATTGGTTCCCCTTTGGTCGCGGGCCAACCGGGCTCGTCGGTCAGGAAAGAGTATCCTAAAAGGCCGAGCCCGACTCCGCCGAGACGTTCTGGCGGCCGGACCTGGCACCGCCCCCCGGCACCGTCGCCGTACGAGCCGTCGCGGACGCGGCGCCCGGGGGCGCCGGCACCTCAGTGGTCGGGTGGCGCCGGGACGCTCGGGAAGAGCTCTTGGAACGCGCCGATGCGGATGCGCCGGCTCACCACGTCGTCCACCCCGTCGAAGAGCTCGTGCAGCGTCTTCTGCGTGTGGCCGAACGTCCCTTCGAAGTGCGGATAGTCGCTCCCCCAGGTGACGTTTTGCCACCCCATGGCCCAGTTGGCGGCGACGGCCGAGAGGTCGTGTTGGAACGACGCGTAGACCTGCTCGTAGAGATAGCGGCTCGGGAGCTTCGACAGCGTTGGCCGCACTGCCGCGCCATGCTGGCGGTACCCCTCGTCCATGCGGTCGGCGATGAAGGGTCCCCATGTCGCTCCGCCTTCCGACACGAGCACCTTCAGCTCGGGGTGCCGGTCGAGGGCGCCGCACGCGATCAATTGTGTCACCGCCCGCTGGCCCCCGTACGTGGTCTCGACGTAATTGAGCACGGCGCCGCCACGGCCCCGGTAGTAGACGCCGGTGCGCTGCGTCGGGTCGTGCGGCTCGGTCCCGATGTGAAAGCCGATGACCATCCCGGTCTCGGCGAACGCGGCCCAGAGCGGGTCCCACTCCTCGTCGTTCCAGTCGGGGCGCCCGATCGGAGGCTTCGTCGGCAGGAAGCCACAGAGGAAACCCCTGTCGCTGGCGCGGTGGACCTCGGTGACGGCATCGTCGATGTCGATGAGCGGGATGGACGCCACACAGACGAAGCGCGCGGAGTGGGACTGGAAGTCGATCGCCCAGTCGTTCATGGCGCGGCAGCCTTCTTTGACGACCTTGGGCGTGCGCACGTTGAAGGTCCAGATGCCGAGCGACGGATACATCACCTCGCCCCAGATTCCCTCGTTGTCGAGGTCCTTCAGCCGGCCGACCGGGTCATTGCCCCCGATGGCGCGGTTGACGAATTCCTCCTCGTCCGCGTCGACCGGGTGCGCGTTGATGCCAATCCCCTTGCGGGGTGGCTTGCCCTTCGGCAGATCACGACGAAATTCCTGACCGTCGATATAGATCGTCTCGAAGTCACCGCTCGGATCCTTGACGCTCCGGGGCAGGCGATCCTTGACATCGTCGGGCAGCGACGCAAACAGGTCGAGGGGCTCGATCAGGTGCGAATCACCCGAGTTGGCCCACAGCTTCTTCTCTCCCAGGTCACTCACGCCATCCTCCCCGTTCGGTGCAGTCCAGTGGCGCCGGCTCAATATGCAAATGATGTTCTCATATCGGGGTGTGTGTCAAGGCCCAGTGAGATCGGCCGAGTCGGGACCGCAGCCGAGGCGTCAGCGCATGAGGGCGCCCAGCGCCTCGAGATGGCGGTGCATCCGGTGTCGGGCCAGCTCCTCGTCGCCCGCTTCGACGGCGGAGGCGATGCCCTTGTGGGTGCGGAGCACCTCGGCCCTGATCTGCTTCTGCGCCTTCGGCGCCAGCCGCTCGATCTGGTGCAGACGGCTCAGGCGAATCAGCACCAACGCCACCAATTGCAGGACACGATTTTTCCCTGCTGCCGCGACGGCCGCATGAAGGTCGTGGACGGCTTCGACCCGTTCGGCGTCGGTCGCGTGCTCCTCGTGCTCGAGGGCCGCGTCCAACCCCGCCGCTCCCTCGACGTCGATGCGCTTCGCCGCGAGTCCGGCGATCGCGACCTCGACACCGTTGCGCATCTCGGCCAACTCGGCCAACTGCATTCCCTGACGGGCGAGGTAGATGGCCGCCACCTCGGTGACGGCGTTGGTCGTCGGCGCCGCCACGAAGAGGCCGCCACCGGGACCCCGCCGCATGCGAGCGATCTGGTGGTGCTCGAGCAGCCGGACCGCCTCTCGCAACAGGGCCCGGCTGACCCCTTCGCGCGCGATGAGCTCGGGCTCGGTGCCCACCAGCTCGCCCGGCTGCAGCCCCTCGGTGACGATCGTCTGGGTGATGTTGCGCGCCACGGCCTCGGCCCCCTTGCCCTGCGCCGACTCGGCCAGCACGACCGAATCGGGAAGCAGCTGGCGGGTGGAGCGACGGCGGCGGAAGAAGTCGGCCTCGGCCTGCAGGTGCTTGCGCATGCGCTTGCTGGCCAGTGGTCCGTCGCGGGCCATGATCGCCTCCGCGATCATGGCGTGGGCGTGCACGGTCTCCTTGCCGATGTCAGTTCCGAGACGCTGCCAGTCCGGCGAGTAGAGCTGCGCCACGCGGTTGAACACCTCGACGAAGAGCTCGAGGCCAGCATTGCCGCTGAGGGCCGCGACCAGTACATGCAGCTCCCTCGGGTCGCTGGCCGGATCGATCGGCGCGCTCTTCGCGAAGTGTCCCAGCGCGGCGAAGTCGGAGTCAGGGTCGGAGTCGCTGTTGCGGTTGCCGACGCCACGCGCTGCAGCCAGCCGGCACGCCAGCTCCTCGAGGACGATGCGAGCCTCGAAGATTTCGTCGAGGCGCGCGTCGACCCGGTGCAGGTAGAGGACCACCGCGTCGATCACGGCCCCGACCGTGGGTTCCGTGACGACGACCCCGCCGCCGGGTCCGCGTCGGGTGCGCGCAACCTGCTGGTGCTCGACCAAGCGCACCGCTTCCCGGAAGACGGCGCGACTCACCTGGTAGCGCTCGAGCAACTCCGCCTCGGACCCCAGGACCTCACCCACCGGCCACCCCAGGGCCATCACGTCCTCGACGATGAGGTCGGCCACCTTGGCCGCGCGCTTGGCGTTCGAGTCGGCTCCCGGACGCGTCAGATCGCGAGAGGCGAGCGGCGGCGTCATCAGCCAGAGGTTATCCCGTCACGCCCGGGATCCATACCTATTGACCAGGGTGTTCGGTAAAAGAGTGGGCGAAAAGAGGAGCCGCGTGCCTTCCGGAACTACCATGAAAACATGGTTTGCGAAATGGCGGTCCGGTGACGGCACCCGCCTCAGCACCCTCCGACCCGGTCCCAGCACCACCGCCTCGTCGACCCGGGTCCGTACGCAGGACGTCGACGATGCTCATGTCCTGGCCGGGCGGCTTCGGCACCGAGCTCTACCTGCAGGGTCGTGCCCGCGATCTGCATACACCCACTGATGGCGCCCCCAGAGTCGTGGCCGAGGCCGACCTCGATGTCGTCACAGGGAACGAGCGGGACATCCAGAGCATCGAGGCCGATCCGGACGTGGCAGGGTTGCGCCGTCTCCTCGGGGTCCGCGCCGGCTCGGGGCTGCGCGCCGCCATCGCGGCAGAGCTCCCCGGCGAGGTCGAGGGTGGGACTCCCCTCTACCTTCTCCTCGACGATCTGGGTGGTGCGACCCTGATCGCCGGGTACACCTACTTCCGCTGGGCTGACGTCCTCCCTGAGATGCGGCGCCGCATCGAGAACGGTCCGCAGCGCGTGATGCAGGGCACGTGCTCTGGATTCCGCGAGGGTTCGATCGCGCTCAAGGCCGATGGGACGCTGTCGCACGTCCGCCAGAACACGGCACGCACCGAGTCGCTGGTCGATCCGGCCGACCCGCTCGGCTGGCACGAGCTCCAGGAGCACCCCGTCATGGGCATGCGCCGCGCCCGGCGCGTTGACGTCTGGGCACACGAGGGGCTCATCGAGATCGACGCCTGGTTCCGCGACAGCGTCTGGGTGCCCGAAGGACACGAGGAGGCCATTCACGAGTACCAAATCCTGGGCACGGCCGACCGCTCGACGGGAACGCTCCTGGCGGTGCGCGCCGTACCCCGCGTGCTGCCCTATGCGGAGTGCCCCGGCGCGGCACCGAACGCCGAGAGGATGGCGGGAACGGACCTTCGCTCCATGCGGGCACAGGTGCTCCAACAGATCCGCGCCACCGACTGCTGCACACACCTGAACGATGGTCTGCGCTCCCTGGCCGAGGTCCCCATACTTGCGGCCCTGTTGCCCGACTGACTTCGCCCCCACAGAACCACCGGAGCACGCATGGAAGGAAGGCAATGCCCGAGACGCTGAAAGACAAGACGGCGATCGTCGGCATCGGCGCGACGGAGTACTACAGGCGGGGCGAGTCGCTCCCCCAGACCGAGCTCGAACTCGCCTGCAAGGCGATCCTGGCTGCGCTCGATGACGCTGGGCTCACGGTCGATGAACTCGACGGCTTCACCATCTATTCGAGCTCGTGCGACCCGGCGCAAGTGGCGTCGGTTCTCGGTGTGCCCGAAGTGCGTTTCGCCGCCTCACTGACGTCCGGCGGTGGCGGCTCGGCCGGCTCTCTGGGCCTCGCCGCCTCGGCGATCGTGTCGGGACAAGCGGAGGTGTGTGTCACCCTCATGACGCTGCAGCAGGCCAAGCGGCGACTCGGTGGCTCTGCGGTCGCGGACGGAGGACCGGGACTCGGGGGTGGCGGCAGCCCCTACGGCGGCGGGGGCGTGCCGAGCTGGGCGGCCTTCATCAGCGGCGCGGGCCTGATGGCGCCCGGGCACAGCTTCTCGCTGCTCACGCGGCGCCACATGGAGCTCTACGGCACCACACGGGAGCACCTGGCCGAAGTGTGCATCGCACAGCGGGAGAACGCGATCAAGCGCCCGACTGCGCTCCGTCGAGATCCTTTGACGCTCGACGAGTACTTCGCGGCGCGCATGATCAGCGACCCGCTCTGCCTCTTCGACTACACAATGGAGACCGACGGCGCAGTGGCCGCCGTCGTCACGTCGGCCGAACGGGCGAAGGACCTTCGTCAGAAGCCGGTCTACATCGGAGGCGCCGCCCACGGCGGAGCGGGTCGCTGGGGATCGGCGATCTTCACCTATTTCCAGATGCCCGACGAGTACTTCGCCTCCTCCGGCAATCGCCCGGTGGCCCGTCGCATGTACGACATGGCGGGCGCCGGCCCCGAGGACGTCGACGTCGCGCTCTTCTACGACCACTTTTCGCCCATGGTGATCATGCAACTCGAGGACTACGGCTTCTGCCCCGTCGGCGAGGGTGGGCCCTTCGTGGCCGACGGCAACATTCGCTTCGACGGAGGATCCATCCCGGTGAACACGCACGGTGGCCACCTGTCCGAGGCCTACATCATCGGCATGACGCACATCCGCGAAGCGGTGGAGCAGCTACGCGGCGTGGCCGTCAACCAGGTCCGCGACGCCGAGGTCGCAGTCGTGACCGGAGGCCCCTCCGGCCTACCCATCAGCGGCACACTGCTGCACAACTAGGCCTGGGTCGCGGCGAGCAGAGAGGATCAGAGAACCATGCCAGAGCTCACCAAGGGCACCTTCCCCTCCATGATGAAGGACCCCTTTGCCGACGAGCTGACCCAACCCTTCTGGGACGGCACGGCCGAGGGCCGGCTGGTCGCGCCCCGCTGCACGAACTGCGGCACTGTGGTCCTCCCCCCACAGCCGTTCTGCTTCACCTGCCGGGACCAGGCGTTCGAGTGGATCGAGCTGCCGGGCACCGGGACCATCTACACCTACACCGTCGTGCGCCATCCGCTGTCACCCCAGCTGGCCGACGTGGTGCCGTACGTGTCAGGGGTGATCGAGCTCGACGGGACACAGGGGGCGGGGGCGCGGTTGCTCCTCAACATCACCGACGCCGATCCCGAGACGGTGGCCATCGGAGACAAGGTGGTGGTCTGGTTCGACCAGGTGTCCGAGACTTTCCACCTCCCCCGGGCCCGGATGGCCTGAGAGGCCGATGGGCCCCATGTCAGAACCCAAGGTCAAGGTGGCACCAGCGGCACGGGCAGGGCGGCCCCGGCGTTTCGAGGCGGAGGAGGAGTTGCGCATCCTCCTGGACGCCGCGCTCGTCGTCATGGAGCGCAACGGCTACCAGGAGGCGGCGGTGGCGGACGTCCTCGCCGAAGCCAACCTGTCGACGCGCTCGTTCTACCGGCACTTCGAGTCCAAAGACCAGCTCCTGTGCGCACTCTTTCGCCGCGAGACGGAGGGCGCCACGGCGCGGCTCAACGCGAAGGTGGGCGCAGCGGGCGACCCGCGCTCGGCACTCGACGCGTGGATCGACGAAATTCTCAGCTTCGGGCAGCACCGCGTGAAGGCATCACGAGTCAGCGTCCTCGGCTCGCCCGCCGCGATGAAGGCGGAGGGCTATGCAGACGAGATGCGTCATGCGTCGAAGTTGTTGCTCGCGCCGCTCGAGGCCGTGCTGGCCGAGGGTGTGGCAGACGGCTCATTCCCGCTGGCCGATCCGGCCGCTGATGCGCCGCTGATCCAATCCGTGGTGTGGGCCGCAGCGGGGCTCACCCCGAGCCGCGACGCACCGGCGACGCGAGGCGACGCGTCGCGGCACGTGCGCTCGTTCTGCGAGCGCGCACTCGGCGCCACCCCGGCCATCTGAGAGCGCCCAGGGGCGCGGGACGTCGTGCGGATCCCTCCGACGACGTTGGTGGTGGTGGCTCAGCCGGCGCCGGGCTCCCGCAGTGACCAGAAAGCGGGCTCGCCGTCCTCCACCTGGACGACGCCGTCGATCTCGAGGGCGCGCAGATGCGAGGCGGCCTCACCCACGGCGGCGCGGCGCATGAAGCCGGCGATGTCGTCCCAAGGTCGCGACCACTTCATGTGTGCCGCGATGTCCCACGTGTCGTGTGGCCCTTCCTTGAGGATGGCGATCACCTCGGCAAAGCGGTCCCGATGGTGCTGGCGCAGCTCCTCGAGCCTGGTGCGCAGGTCATCGAAGCGGTACTCGTGCGCCGGCAGGACCTCCTCGACGTCGTAGGGCTCGAGCTTGTCGAGGGAAGCGAGATAGTCACCGAGCGGGTTCGCACCGGCCTGGGGGTGGAAGGGGATGTTGGGCGTGATGCGAGGCAACACGTGGTCACCCGAGAGCATCAACTCGTTGGTCGACTCATAGAAGCACAGGTGGCCCGGCGAGTGTCCCGGCGTCCAGATGGCCGTGAGGTCCCAGCCCGGCACCTCGGGCTTTTCCCCGTCCTCGAGCAACAGGTCGGGGACGACGGGGTCGACCAGCGGGAGGAGCGGCATGGCCGCGTTCTGCAGCGTCGCCAGCTCGTCGTCCGGCGCGCCCATCCTGCGCAGCGCGGTGGCCACGCGTTCCAGGAGGTCGCCCGGCTCGTCGTAGCGGTCATGGATGAGCGCGGCGTCGGCAGGATGGAGGGAGATCCACGCGCCGGACGCCTCGCGGATTCGACCGGCGAGCCCGTAGTGGTCGGGATGGATGTGGGTGACCATGACGCCCTGGACATCGGCGACATTCGCACCGATCTCATCCAGGCCCGCGGTCAGGGCACCGAACGCGTCGTCGGTGTTCCATCCCGCGTCAATCAGAAAGGGGCCGCGATCGGTCTCGAAGACGTAGACGAGCACATACCGCAGTGAGTTGTTGGGCAAGGGGACGGGGATGCTCCAGAGGCCGTCCCGCACCTTCTCGACCCCCGGAAACGGATCGTTGGCCGCGGCTGCGCCCCGGGCCCGCTGCGCGTGGGGCGGATGGACGGGGTGGGGGTGTCGCGACGTGGACGTCACGTGTGAGCGCCCTTGGGCTCCCGGGGCAGCCCGAGACCCCGCTCGGCGATGAGGTTGCGCATGATCTCGTTCGATCCTCCGGCGATGGTGTACGCCCGAGCGTAAAGGAACATGTCCTGCCAGCGCCCATCCTCCTCGCTCAATTCGTCGCCCTCGATCGCCATCGACCGTGCTCCCTGCAGGGCCAGGGCGGTCTCGGCGATCTCGAGGTTCAGCTCACTCCACCAGATCTTGGCCAGCGGGGCATCGGCCGCGGTGACCTGCCCCCGCATCGCTTTCGTGGCAATGCGCTGGCCCAGGTGGCGCTGGATACGCGCTCGGGCCGCGAGGGCGCCCAGCTGCTGGCGCACGGCGCCGTCCTCGATGGCGGGACGGCCGCCCCGACGATGGTGCCGCGCCACAGCCACCAGCCGGCGCACGGGGTCGGCGCCCGGACCACTCCCCGCGCCAACCACCGTGCGCTCCTCGGCCAGGCTGGCACCAGCCACCTTCCACCCCTCACCGGGCGCCCCGATGATGTTGGCCGCGGGCACGCGTACCTCGTCGAAGAAGACCTCGTTGAAGTCGGTGGTCCCTGTCATCTCGCGCAACGGGCGCACGTCGACACCGGGCGTGTGCATGTCCAGGATGAAGGCCGTGATGCCGCGGGCGCCGTCCACGGGCTCGGTCCGCGCCAGCAGGTATCCGTAGTCGGACCACTGGGCCCAGGTGCTCCACACCTTCTGGCCGACGATGACGTAGTCGTCGCCATCCTTCGTGCCCTTGGTCTTGAGGCCGGTGAGGTCGCTCCCGGCGTCCGGCTCGCTGAACAGCTGGGTCCAGATGTGATCGCCGCGTGCCATCGGGGGCAGGTACGTGGCACGTTGCTCCTCCGTCCCGAAGTGCTTGAGGGCGCCTGCGACGAGGGGGTTCCCCAGGACGGCCGGGATCCCTGCGGCGGCAAGCTCCTGCTCCAAGATGCGCTGTTCGAAAGGGTCCCCGTGCTCGGTCCGGAAGCGGTCCGACACGTACCCCGCGTCGTACACCGAGCGAACGTAGGCGCGCAGGGCCTCGACATCCTCCGCGCTCTCCGGTACGCGCAAGCCGGATCGCTGCTTCCACTCCAGCACCGGCCTGTGCTCGGCAATGAAGGAACGCAGGGCGGCGCGATAGCCGGCGTAGTCGGCGGGTATGGCGGGGACGATCACGTCCATGTGCTCAGGCTCCGTCTCCGTCGATGGCGCTCTCGGTGAGCTCAACCAGGCGCTCGCGGTGCCAGGCACCATCGCCGTACTGCACCTGGTTCACCTTGGCCCGGCGCGCGAACAAATGGGCATCGTGTTCCCACGTGAACCCAATCCCACCGTGGAGCTGGATGGCTTCGCCGCAGAGCCATGCGAATGCGTCGTCGACGTAGCCGCCCGCAGTGGCGACCGCTTCTGCAGCATCGTCGAGTCCATCCCCCAGTGAGAGGGCGGCGTACTCGCTGGCGACGCGCATCGACTCCAGCGTCACGTGCAGGTTCGCCAATCGGTGCTTGATGGCCTGGAAGCTTCCGATCGTGCGGCCGAACTGCACACGCGTCTTGGCATAGTCCACCGTCTCTTCGAAGAGGGCCTCGGCCGCCCCCACCGATTCGGCCGACTGGAGCACCGTCGACACCGCGAGGCAGCGCTCGACCACGGCTCGACCGCCGGGCACCTCGTCTTCGCCAGTCACTTCGACGCCGTCAAAGCGCACCTCGTCGAAACGCCGGGTGAGATCCATCGCCGCCAACGTGCGGGTCGTGAGGCCGGATGCGGGGTTGGTCACCAGGAAATTGTGGAGCTCGCCCCCAGCGTCGGCGGCCACGACCAGCAGCAGGCCGGCGTTGTGGGCCGCGTGCACATACCGGGCCACCCCGTCCAGGCGCCATCCGCCTCCGTCCCGTGCGGCGCGCACCTCGACGGCGTCGGGGTCCGGGGACCCGTCGCCACTGAGGCACCAGGCGGCGGTTCCATCACCTCTGGCGATGCGGGGCAGGTGTTCCTTGCGCTGCTCCGCAGTGCCGAAGCGCGCGATCACGTCAGCCACCGCATTGCACGGGACGAACGGCCCTGGGTTCAGCGCGCGGCCCAGCTCCTCGGCGAGGACGACGAGGTCGACGAGTGGCTGCTCGGTCACGCTGCCGCCCTCGAGCTCCGGTGGGACCAACATCGCGGTCCACCCCAGCGCGGCGCCCTGGCGCCACAGTTCTGGGTCGACGACGTCAGGCTCCTCGATCGACTGCCGTACGTCGGCGACGGATTGGTGCTCATCGAGGAAGCGACGCGTCGTGCTCCGCAGCAGATCGTGATCCTCGCTGAACCCGAAATCCATCTCTTGTGACGTTCCCTTCCGGTTCCGGCTCAGACGTTGCGCTCAGCGCTGGCCCAGTACTCGTCACGCAGGAGACGCTTGTAGATCTTGCCCGCATCCGTCCTGGGCAGATGGTCCTGGAAGTCCACGCTGCGAGGGCATTTGTAGCGGGCGATTCGCTCGTGGCAGAGCGCGATGAGCTCGGCGGAGAGCTCGTCGCTCGGCTCAACGCCGTCGATCAGCTCGACGACGGCCTTGACCTGCTCGCCCCATTCTGTGTCCGGGATCCCGATCACGGCGACGTCGCCGACCATCGGGTGGGCGGAGAGCACGCCTTCGACCTCAGCGGGGTAGATGTTGACGCCCCCGCTGATGATCATGTCCTTGGCACGGTCGCGGATGAAGAGGTAGCCGTCCTCATCGAGGTAGCCGATGTCACCCAGCGTGAAGGCCCTCCCGCGCTTGACGGAGGCTGTCAGTGTCGGGTCGTCCTTGTAGACGAAGCTGTCGTCTCCCTGGTCGGGTTCGAGGTAGACCCCGCCCAGCTCGTTGGGCGGTACTTCGTTCCCGTCCTCGTCGAGGATCTTTACGTTCATGCCCTTCACCGAGCGTCCCACCGTGCCCGGCCTCTCGAGCCATCGGTATGGCTTGGCGATGGTCGCTGCGCCCTCCATGCCACCGTAGGTTTCCCAGATCACGGGTCCCCACCACGCCATCATCTGCTGCTTGACCTCCAGCGGGCAGGGTGCCGCCGAGTGGACGATGACTTCGAGGCTGGAGTGGTCGTACCGATCCTTCACGTCCTGGGGGAGTCGGAGGAGACGCACGAATTGGGTCGGGACCATGTAACCCGTCGTGACCTTGTGCTCGTCGATAGCGACCAGGGTCTGCTCGGGATCGAACTTTCCAAGGATGGCCAGAGCCTGACCGACGTTCAGTGCGTTCAGATAGAAACCCTGACACCCGCCGTGGTGCATTCCAGCCGAGGCGAGATGCACGCCTTCGAGCGGCTTGAACTGGAAGGCGCGGCCGAAGAGCTTGCCGGCGTCGGCCGCCACGGTGGGGTCGATTCGGCGGGACGAGCGGGCCCGAATGACGGCTTTGGGCTGCCCGGTCGTGCCTGACGAGTACGAGATCGGCAGGCCGAGCTCGCGATCGGGCGGCTCGGTGGCGGGCTGTCCCTCCACGAGCGATGCAGCGGGCATCCATCCTTGGATGTCGCCTCCGACTGAGACCCGTAGCTTGATCGACCCTCTGCCCGACAGGTGCTCGACGCGTTCGGCGAAGTCGGTGTGAAGGACGATGCCAGCCGCGTCGGAGTGGTCGACGATCCGCTGGATCTCGGCCCCAGAGAGCGCCGGATTCAGTGCGATCGACTGGTAGCCGCCCTCCTGCGCCGCCAACTGCCACACCACGATGTCAACGTCGTTTGGCAGCGCGTAGGCAAAGATGTCACCAGCCTCGAGACCATGAGCCCTCAGGCCGTGCACCACCTGGTGCGCGCGACCTGCCAGCTCGGAGAAGGTCAGCGTGACCCCCGACGGGGAGGCCACGACAGCGGCTTGATCAGGATGTTCGTTGGCAATATGCCACACGCCGAGCGGCCGATCCCAGGGGTGCTCCATGGCGAATAGAGTATACCAATAATGAAATTGGGCCAGCGCAACCGGAGTGGCAACTCGGTGACGGCGCCGCGTCCGGTCGACGCGTGTTGGGTCTTCGACGTGGACGGCTGCCTGGTCGACTCGCTCACCGGTACCTCGCTGCGTCCCGGTGCGCGGGACATTGTGATGCGCCTCGCGACACGGGCTCGCATCCTGCTCTGGAGCGCCGGCGGCGACGACTACGCGCAGGCTCGTGCGGTGCAATTTGGGCTGGCCGAGTACGTCGACGGCTTCTACCCGAAGGCCGCGCGTGATGCGGCGGGCCACTATTCGACCTCGCACCTCCCCACGGGTCCTGGACGTGCCGTCTTCGTCGACGACCGACCCGAGGACCTCGCCGAGAGCCTGGAGGTGCTCGTCGTGTCTCCCTACCTGACGGACGACCCACACGACCGTGGGCTGCGGGTTGTGGCGGAGCGTGCAGGACTCGAGTTGCTCGGCAGCAACGGTACGAACAGCAGCGTGCAAGGACACGCAGATTTCGCGAAGAGATCAGGAGAGCGATTGTCGGGCCATTGAGAGGGGTGCGAATCGTCGATGGGGCGAACTGGACGTTCTTACCGCGACGGGGGGGGTACTTCGAACTGCGCACGCACCCGAGGCGTTCTGCTCGAGTCAGGCCCGGGCACGCGCGTGACTCTCCCCGTAGGGGAGCAACGACGACGGCCGCATGACGTGGTCGCATCGACAATCGAAGACGACGGCCGTGGCATCACCGTCGTCACCGGGGCGGTAGCCCGCGAGCGCATGGTGTCGCTCGACGACGACAATCGGCGCCTGGTCCATGGACGGAGGTCTGCTGGCCGGTCACGTCCGATGGGTCCGACCCCGGGGCCCGGGGTTAGGACTCGAGCTGGTCGACCAGACCCCACTCGTGCGCCGTCGACGCGTCGATCGCGCGACCCGAGAACGCGAGCCACGCGGTCCGCAGCCGGCCGATGCGCCGGGGCAGGCTGACCGTCCCACCGGCTCCCGGTACCAGTCCGAGTTGGATCTCTGGCAGCGCGATCTGTGTGTCCGGTGCCGCCACCACGGTGCCGGTGAAGGCTGCCATTTCGATCCCCGAGCCGACGGTCGCACCGTGCACGTAGCTCACGCTCGCCTTGGGCAGCCGGGCCAGCGCACGCGCCACGCTCCGCTCCAGCCGGATGAGGTGCGCGCTGGCCGGGTCCGACCGCGAGCCGAACTCGTCGAGGTCACCGCCGGCGCAGAACGCCCTACCCTCGCCTCGAAGCTCGACCCGCGTAATGCCCGGGTCGGCCGCCGCCAGCGTCAAGGCCTCGATCAGCTCGTCGCGCATCTGCGCGTCCAGCGCGTTCAGACGTTGCGGCCTGCTCAACGTGATGCCCAGCACGGCTCCGTCGCGCTGCATGCGCACGCGGGGGCCAGCATCGCGCTCGCTTCGGGCGGGATTCGCCGCGCGCCAGGCGGCAAACTCGGGACCCCCCTGGAGCACTGAATACGCGGCGGATTCCGCCACCAACCCGTCCCCCACCGAGAGTCGTTCCTGGCCCCGCAGCAGGAGAGCCAGCGTGGCTCCGGTGATGGGGTGTCGCTCGAGATTCGCCTCGATGTCGGCCACGACAGGGTCGCCTTCGTCGGCGACGACGTCGCACAGGGCAAGCCATCCCTCGTCCACCACACCCTCGACCACACCGACGACAACGAAGGGCAGGCTGGCCAATCGGTCCTCCGGTACCTCTCCGGGCGGTGGAAGCTTGTCGTGCAGGACGACCTGCACAGCCCCATCACGCTCGGGGGCGAAGTCGCTCCGCAACTCGTCGAGGAGCGCGTCGGCGCTGATCAGCTGAGGAATCGCGAGACGTTACCCTGCCCTCATGCCGCTCTCCTCGCTGCAGCGCTGGGCGGCGAGCGGGGCGATGGCCCTGACCGGGCTCCCCGACCAATCGTTGGGTCCGCCCGACGGCCTGGTCGAAAGGATCGAGCACCTGGCGCGATCGTTCCCCGGGCTGGACGGATTAGCGCTCCTGGCTGAGCGCGCCGCGTTGATGGGGCTGTGGCGACGGGGCAGGGTGAGCTGCGGCGGAAGCTGTCGGCTCCTCTCTTCTGGCGACCGCTTCATGGCCGTGTCGCTCCCGCGCGCCGAAGACATGGAGGCGGTTCCCGCGTGGCTCGAGCTCGATGCCACGCCAAGCTCGGTCCCCGCCATGTGGGCTGCGGTCGCTTCGGAACTCCGCGACCGTGATCCCGCTTTCCTCATGGAACGGGCCGAGCTACTCGGGCTGCCGGTGGCTTTGGTCGGCGAGTCTGCGGCGGCCAAGACCGGAGTGCGGTGGTCGTTCCTCGGCGATGCACCACCCCGGCTCGACACCAGCGGACTGGTCGTCGTCGACCTCTCAGCGCTGTGGGCGGGTCCCCTGTGTGGCGACCTCCTGGCCTCTGCAGGCGCAACGGTGCTCAAGGTCGAGTCGTCACAGCGGCCGGACGGGGCGCGCCGCGGCCCGCGGCGAATTCTTCGACCTGTTGAACGGACGCAAACGATCGGTCCTGCTGGATTTCAACGATCGTGACGGCGTCCGCATCCTGCACGACCTGGTGCGGCAGGCCGACGTCGTGATCGAAGCAAGCCGTCCGCGAGCGCTGAGGCAACTGGGGCTCGATGGTGCCGAGCTCGTGCGTCACAACGGACCTCGGATCTGGGTCTCCATCACCGGCTACGGCCGCGCGTCCAACCGGGTCGCCTTCGGTGACGACGCCGCGGCTGCGGGCGGGTTGGTGGTCTGGAAGGACCACGTCCCCCTGTTCTGCGCCGATGCTGTGGCTGACCCGGTCACCGGCCTCACGGCGGCCGACGCCTGCATACAGGCGCTCGCAGCAGGCGGTCGCTGGCTCCTCGACGTGTCGATGGCGGCCGTCAGCGCGACGCTCAGCGGACCGACCCTTCATGCTCCTCGCGACCTCGCGGTGTCACACCCCCGCGCGCGCCCGGTGGCGGCCAGTGCGCCTGCCTTGGGGGCCGACACCGCGCGCACGCTCTCGGAATTGGGGATCGGCCACTAAGCGGCGGTGGATCAAACCAGTGCCGATCAAGAGCAGTGCTCAGATGTCTAGCTCACGACGACGGGCAGCGACTCCCAGCCGCGGACTGTCGAGGTGTGCGCCTGCACGGCGTGTTCCCAATCGACCTCCCACGTCGGGAATCTGACCAGAACCTCCTCCAAGGCGATGCGCCCCTCGAGCCGGGCCAAGTGGCTCCCGAGGCAGAAGTGGATCCCGTACCCAAACGCCAAGTGCTGCTGGATGTTGCGGTGGATGTCGAAGCGGTCCGGATCAGGGAACTTCCTCTCGTCCCGATTCGCCGAGGCACTCATCAACAGCAGCACGCTTCCCTCGGGCACCTTCTGTGCGTGGTGCTCCACGTCCCGTGTGACAAAGCGGGCCTGAACCGGTGAGGGAGATTCGTAGCGCAACAGTTCCTCGATGGCGCCAGGAATCAACCCCGGATCGTTCACGAGCTCTTCGCGCTGATCGGGCTGCTCGGCCAGCACCTTTCCCGCCCACCCGATAAGCCGTGTCGTCGTCTCGTTCCCGGCGGCGGCGAGAAGCCCCACGTAATTGAGAATCTCCTCACGACTCAGCTTTCGGAGTGTTCCGGTCGCGTCCTCGAACTCTGCGTTGAGAAGTTCGGTCATGAGGTCATCGGACGGGTGTTGGGCTCGCCAGTCGATGTACGCCCCGAAATCACTGCCGTCGAGTGCGTTCATACCTGCACCCGTGTTGTCCGGCGCGTCGCCTTCTTCGAGCCGCATCGCTTCGTCCATCCGATCGCGAATGGCGACCTGATCATCCTCGGGAATGCCGAGCAGCATGCCGATGACCCGCATCGGGAGCTCGGCGGCCAGATCGTGGATGAAATCGAACCCTCCCCTCTCCAGCAACGGGTCGAGCGTTCGGGCGCAGTATCGCCGTGCCTGCGGTTCGATCTCAGCCATGCGTCTCGGGGTGAAGACCCGACTCAGCAGTCCCCGGTGCAGATCGTGCGCCGGAGGATCTTCGAACAGGATTATCCCCGGGGGGATCTCCATCCCGCTCTTGATGAGCTCCAAGACCGAGCCCTTGCCCGAGATGTACGTCTTCCATTCGGCGCTGCATTCCTTAACGTCATCAAAGCGGCTGAGCGCGTAAAAGTCGTGATTCTCGTTGTAATACAACGGCGCCTCGTCGCGCAGGCGCTTCCACACCGGGTACGGATCGGCATCGATGGCGAAGTCGTACGGGTCGTAGTACAGCTCGCCCTCCGTGGTCTCGGTCACGTCCGCTCCTCCCTCAGCTATGTCCTCAGCCGCCCGGGCCGTTCGGGAACTTGAGCAACGAACCCGCATCGACCCGGATCTGCTGGCCCGTGATATAGCGGGACTCGTCGCTGGCGAGAAAGAGAGCCAGATTGGCGATGTCCTCAGGCTCCACGTAGGGGATGGGCATGGCCTGGAAAAAATTGAAGGCGGGCTGGGCGTCTTCCCGGGTGGGGTTCTCGAGGTCGGGACGGAAGATCTTGTACAGGCCGTCGTTGTGCAGCAGGTGGGTGTTGCAGTTGGTCGGGTGGATGGTGTTGACCCGGATGAACCGTGAGGCCAGATGTCGAGCCATCTGCTCGCTGTAGCCGACGAGCGTCCGCTTCGACCACCCGTACCCCTCGCCGCCTGGTCCCATCACCGGGTTGTCGGTCGTACCGGACATGAGGCCCGCAGTGGACCCGGTGACGATGATGGAGGACCCGTCCGGTAGGTGCGGGAGAGCAACGGCGACAGTGTTCATCACACCGAGAAGATCGACGTCGGTGGCATCGACGAAATCAGAAGCATGGGGATCGCCCAGCGCCATTGGCAGAATGCCGGCGTTGGCCACCACCACATCCAACCGTCCGAGATCCGTGATTCCGGCCTCGAGTGCGTCACGGAGCTCAGAGCGCTCGCGCACGTCGGCCTGGCGGGCGACGATGCGCCGATCCAACGCTTTGACCGCTCGCTCGGTCTCAGCGAGATCCTCAGGTGTGGCCAGGGGATACTTGTTCGAGTCGATCTGCCGGCAGATGTCGACAGCGATGATGTCCGCGCCTTCTGTCGCCATCCGGACCGCATGTGCTCTGCCTTGTCCGCGCGCCGCCCCAGTGATGAAGGCAACCTTTCCTTCTAATCGTCCAGCCATGTGTGCTCCTCCTGCATCGAGCGTCCAACGTCGTTCTGTCAAAAGCTGCGGCAGTAGACCGTGTCCATCTTCTGCGTGCGGGGTCGAGTCACGATGAAGAGATGGACTTCGCCAACTGCCTGCACGTCCTGACCGCCGTTGCGACCGTACGCCTGGGCTATCAAGCCCGAATTGGTCCACAGGTCGATGGCCTCAGCTCCGTGCTCAGGATCCCACTGCCAGTCCGTTGAGCCGCCACCCGCACCACTCGCTCCACCCTGGATGACCGTGGTCACCCGGATGTCATCGTCGCGAACTTCTTGCGCCAGGACAAGGGCAAACGCCTCGAGGGCCGCCTTCGTTGCGACGTACATCGACAGCATGGGAAAGGGGTGCAGCGTCGACTCGCTGGACGTGTTGACAATGTCGCCCCCGCCGGCAGCGCGCAGAAGTGGGATGGCCGCCCGGCACGTGTACACCGGGCCGGCAAAGTTGGTGCGCATCTGTTGGTCGATGTCGAGGTCGCTCAGCAGCTCAACTCGGCACGGTCTGTAGACAGCGGCATTGTTGACGAGAATGTCGATCCGATCGAAGCGGTCGCCGATCTCGGCGAAGGACTGCCGGACGCTGTTCGCGTCACTCACGTCGGTGACGATCGGAACGGCCCTGGGTCCCAGGTCCTTCGCCGTCTGCTCAAGGCGCTCGCCACCTCGGGCCAACAGCAGGACTGTGGCGCCCTCTTCCACGAATCGAGAGGCGACGCCGAGACCCGAACCGCTCGACGCGCCGGTGACGACAGCTATTTTCCCGTCGAGCGCCCCCACGATCGCGGATCAGCTCAACCCAGCGCGCCGGACTGGCGCAGTTCGTTGATGGCATCCCAATCGCGACCCAGTTCGAGGAGGATCTCCTCGGTGTGCTGCCCCAGCTCGGGAGCCGGATTGGCGGGGACCGGCGAGACGCCGCCGAACTGCATGGGAGGCGCGGGGAGCCGGAAGGTGGCGCCGTCATTTGCGACGACTTCGGGCAGGTATCCATTCGCCTCGACCTGCACGTGGTCGTGCACCTCGACCGGTGTGAGAGCCGGCGACCAAACTCCGGTGAAATCGGCGAGCTGCTTGCGCCAGTGTTCCAGCGACTCGCTCACGAACGTTCTCTCAAGCTCGGTGACGCATGCCTCGGCGTTCTGAGCGCGGACGACCATGTCGGCATAGCGCTCATCGGAGACCAGCTCGGGCCGGCCGATGGCAGCGCAGAGTTCTGCCCAGAACCGGTCTGCTTGCAGGCAGACCAGATAGAGCCACCGGCCGTCCGAGGTCGGGTAGCTGTTCGTCAGCGGGTTCGGAGCGCGCGTGCGATCCGGGGCCGGCACCGATCCCACAAATGGACCCGCCATGATGTCAGGGCTCAGCGTCCAGATGCCGACTCCAAGGAGCGACACGTCGACCTCGGTGGGAACGCCGGTCCGTTCTCGTTGGAACAGAGCCGTCCCGATCGCTCCAGCAATGGTGTTCGCACCCTGGAGGTCGAAGAACGCAGCCGGCTGGAACATGGGCTCCTGGCCGGGCCTGGTCATTTTGGACGCCATGCCCGCCGAGGCCCATCCGGCGGCAAGGTCGAATCCGCCGGTGTCCTTCATTGGGCCCCGTGCGCCCCAACCGTGGCCGCATGTGTAGATGATCTGAGGGTTGGCTCCTCGCAGGTCATCCAGCTCGATCCTGAGCCTCTTGCGAACAGCGGGAAGGTAGCTGGTGAGAAAGACGTCAGCCGTGGTCGCCAATTCGAGCAACACGTCGCGGCCTTGGGCGGTGGTCAAGTCGATGGTCATACCCCGCTTGCCGCGGTTGGGGATCTCCACGAACGGATTGGGCCCGGATCCGTCCGGACGACCGAGCAGGTTCATCAACCCGCGCTGGGGGTCGCCGTTGGGCGGTTCGACCTTGATCACGTCGGCACCGAGATCGGCCATGGCCGCGCCGGCCGCCGGCACAAAGGTCCACGAGGCAACCTCGAGCACCCGCACGCCCTCGAACGGACCGGTCATGATTCCGTCCCGGCTGCGCGCGGAAAGTTGAAGACGCGGCGGGCGTTGTCCTCTGCGATCATGCGGGCTTCGTGGTCGTTGACGTCGTCCAGGACGTCGGCGAGCTTTTTTCGAGAGGCCGGAAAGTTGCTGTCACTGTGCGGGTAGTCACCCTCGAACATGATGTTGTCGGTTCCGATCAATGCTCGCTCTTCGATCCCGGCGTTGTCGGCGATGAAGCAGCCAAACATATGCGCGTGGAACAGATCGGACGGTCGTACCTCGGTATTGACGCCCGTGTACCAGCGGTGGCGCTCCCACGTGTAGTCAACCCGCTCGAGAACGTAGGGAATCCACCCGATGCCACCCTCGGAGAGCGCGACCCTCAAACGGGGGAACTTGTGGAAGACGGGCGACAACAACATGTCAACGGTCGTGGATTGCGAGTTCATCCCGAACAGAGCGACGGCAACCGCGAAATTTGCATCTGACGCAGTCGCCGGCGCACCGCCGGTGCCGAAATGCAGGCACAGTGGCATATCGGCCGCTTGAGCCGCCGCGAGGAACGGATCCCAGTGATCGCTGTGGTACGACGGCAGGCCGAGTCGGTGTGGTGCCTCAGAGAAGGTGATCGACTTGGCACCCTTGGCCGCAGTCCGTTCGACTTCGACAACTGACGCCGCCACGTCCCAGAACGGGACCATGACCATCGGAATGAAACGGTCTGGTGCGGCAGCGCACCACTCGTCGAGAATGAAGTCGTTCCACGCTACGACGCACGCGGTCGCGAGGTCCTTGTCCTCTGCCGCGAACAGCGTTCCTCCGGCGAAGCCGGGGAAGGACGGAAAGCACATCTGGGCGTGGACTCCGTCGAGGTCCATGTCGGCCAAGCGGGCTGAGACGTCGTAGCAGCCGGTGAGCATCTCGTCGAAGCGGACGGGGTCGACGCCAAAGTCCCTGGGATGCTTTCCCGCCACGGCATTGAGGCCGATGGTGGGAATGGTCCTACCCTCGAAGCTCCACGCCTGCTGGCCGCCATCGAGCTCGACGATGCGTGGTCCAGCCTCGAGGTACCTCGCCGGCAGACGATCGCGCCACACCCGCTCGTGCTCGATCACATGGTCATCGACCGAGATCACTTGGACGTCGTCAGGCAGCATGCCGGGCCCCCCGGTGCAGCGATCCTCCAAAGCGAAGAATCGTCATATTCTGTCAATCTATGCCTGCCGGGTTGGTCATGACAAGGGGTCGTCCGGACTGTGGCTCAGGGCGAGCCGCGGCGCCTCCGGCGGGTCAGGTCTGGAACGGCCACCTCGGCCGCGTCGAGGATCTCCGGAAGGCTGAGCCGGGACCGCCCCCATAGCTCGATCACTGCCATCTCTATCCCCACCACCAAACCAGCGAAAAGGCGCGGATCAGGATCATCCGAGCCGCGAGTTTCCATCGACTTGGCGCAGTAGTCAGTGACTGCTTCGGTGAGGTCATGGACGCGCTCGCCCCGGACACGCGCGTGGATCTCGGGAGCGCCCGCGGCGGCCCGTCGCCACAGCGTGAGGAGCCGGACGTCTTGGGGATTTTCCAGCGAGTGCTCGCGGATGAGTTGCCAGACGCGCTGGAGAGGATTGCGGTTGGGTTCGAGCTCGCCAATCGAATCGACCAGCGCTTGAGAGCCGCGCCGGGTGAAACCGAGGAGAAAGTCCTCCTTGGAGGGAAAATAACGGAAGAGGGTCCGAGCAGATACGCCGGCAGCTTCGGCAATATCGTCGACCGTCACGTCTCGGTATCCTCGCTCGGCAAACAGATGCCACGCGACTTGCTCGTATTTCGCCTCGAGCAAGCTCCGACGCCTGCTCCACCCGGACTCCTCGACGCTGCTCACCAGAGCGATTGTCGCGCAGGAGTCGCGGGCTCTCTCGAGCGTCGGCCAGGGGACGCTGCGTCTCCCCTACCGGGTCAACACCGGGCACCCGGAAAATGGACCCTTCGTTCGTGGCGACGGCCACGTCGTGCTCTTGGACCTGGCGCTCCTCGGCCTGGCCACGCGTAGAAGTTCGGTACACTCCGCGTGCGAGTAGTGGCATCCTCGGACCGCAAGTCCAGCTGCGCGAGGACCGTCACCGCTCCGTCCGAGCCTGTTCTGAATTCAGGTTTGGCGCACCGCTGATGCGTCAGCGAAGCTGCAACACATCACACCCGGCCACAACGGGTACGAAGGGGAGGAATCCACGTTGCCCGAGATCATGAAAGGCGTGCGCATCCTCGAGGTGGCCGAGCACACCTTCGTTCCGGCCGCCTCGGCGATCCTGGCCGATTGGGGGGCGGAGGTCATCAAGATCGAGCATCCTGAGCGCGGCGACGCCATGCGCGGCCTGGCCTCCAGCGGGGTCATGCCCTCCATGGGCAACGTGCACGTGCTCCTCGAGCACTCCAACCGCGGCAAGAAGAGCATCGGCATCGACGTCAGCACGGAGCAGGGCCTCGATCTCATCTACCGGCTCGCGGCGACGTCGGACGTCTTCTTGACCAACAAGCTCCCGGCCGTGCGCAAGAAGCTGCACATCGAGCTCGACGACGTCAAGAAACACAACCCGAACATCATCTATGTGTCCGGGACGGGCGGCGGTGAGCGCGGTCCCGAGGCGGACCGGGGCGGCTACGACTTCTTGAGCTACTGGTGCCGGGCGGGCAGCGCCATGGGCACCACACCGACCGATGTCGACTACCTGGCCGGCCAGCCCGGACCGGGCTACGGCGACTCCATCGGCGGGATGACGATCGCCGGCGGGATCCTGGGCGCGCTCTTCCACCGCGAGCGCACCGGCGAGGCGTTGCCCGTCGACGTGTCGCTGCTCGGTGTCGGCATCTGGGCCATGAGCCCGGCGGTGGCGCTGTCGCTCCAGCTGAACATGCCCTGGCGTCCCGGCCCCAGCCGCGGTGGCGGGGCCGGACCGGCGAACCCGCTCGTCGGGACCTATCGCACCCAGGACGGGCGATTTCTCGCGTTCTCCTGCTTGCAGGGCTTCAAGTACTGGCCCTCGGCCTGCCGGTCAGTGGGGCGCGAGGACCTGATCACGGACGAGCGCTTCAATTCACACGAGCAGCTGGCGGCGAACGCGGGCGCAGCGCGCGAGATCCTCAAGGAAATCTTTGCCTCCGCCACGCTGGGTGAGTGGAAGGTTCGCCTGGACTCCTTCGAGGGTCAATGGTCCGTGGCCCAAGACAGCCTCGAGCTGACCACGGACCCCCAGGTCTTGGCCAACGGCCTGCTCGGAGAGACGGCCACCGCCGACGGCACGCCGTTCACGCTCGTCACGACACCCGTCCAGTACGACGGCGTGCCCTATCCGCCAAAGCGGGCGCCCGAGTTCAACGAGCACTGCGACGAGATCCTGGCCAGCATCGACCTGAGCGACGACGAGATGATGGAGCTCAAGGTGGCGGGGGTCGTCGCCTGAGCGAGACCCGCACCACCGCGCTGCTCTTCATCGAGTGTCAGCGGGGGGTCGTCGGCGACCGCTCCGTCCTCCCTGCGCTGGCCGAGGCAGCGCAACCGGCGCTGGCTGCCATGGGCCGGCTCGCCGCCGGCGCGCGTCGCACCGGCGTGCAGGTGGTGCACCTGACCTACCTGCCGTTGGCGGGGGGGCGTTCGACGAGCCGGCGGGCGCCGCTCATGCGGGCGACCGCGTCCACGGCCACCTGGCGGGCTGACGATCCCGCCCTCGAGGTGGTACCCGAAATCGGAGTGGAGTCCGGCGACCTCGTGCTGCCGCGCCACCAGGGCATCTCGCCGGTGCACCGCAGCGAGGTGCTGACCATCCTGCGCAACATGGGCATGGACGAGCTCGTGGTGGGCGGCGTCTCGACGAATCTGGCCATCCCGTTGACTGCGGCGGGAGGCGTCGACGAGGGATTCGCCGTCACCATCCCGACCGACGCGTCAGTGGGCACGCCGGCCACGCATCACGAGTCGATGCTGAGGCACAGCCTTGCCTTCGTGGCACGCCTCGCCACGACCGACGAGCTGCTGGCCGAATGGGGATCGGCCTGATCGCTCAGGCTCCCGGCCAGGCGATGGCCTTGGTCTCGAGGTACTGCTCGAGACCCTCGAGGCCGCACTGCCGCCCGATCCCGCTGTCCTTGTAGCCGCCGTAGGGCGAGTCTGCGCCGTACCACAGACCCCCGTTGACGCTGATGGAGCCAGTGCGAATGCGGCGGGCGATGGCCGTCGCGCGCTCTTCTGACGCGGAGACCACGCCGCCGGAGAGCCCATAGCTACTCTCGTTGGCAATGCGCACGGCATCGTCGTCGTCCTCGTAGGGGATCACGCAGAGGACCGGCCCGAAGATCTCCTCCTGGGCGATGGTCATGGAGTTGTCGACGTCGACGAAGAGCGTCGGCTCCACGAAGTAGCCCTTGGGGAATTGGGCCGGCCGGCCGCCGCCGAAGACCAGTTTGGCCCCTTCCTCCTGCCCCTTCGCGATGTACCCGAGCACGCGGTCGCGCTGTTTCGCGCTCACCACCGGCCCCATGACGACGGCGTCGCTCGAGGGATCGCCGTAGGGCACGCCGGCCATGCCGGCGGTGATCAGCTCGACGCCCTCGTCGTACCGCGAGCGCGGGAGCAGGAGTCTCGTCTGCATGGCGCAGCCCTGACCCGCGTGCACGCACACCATGGAGGCCATGGGGACAGTGGAAGCAAAGTCGGCGTCGTCGCACACGATCATGGCCGACTTGCCGCCGAGCTCGAGGAAAACCCGCTTGAGCGTGGCGGCGCCCTTCTCCATGATGCGCTTGCCGGTGACGGTCGACCCCGTGAACGAGATCAGGTCCACCTTGGGCGACAGCGTCAACTCCTCGCCGACGAGATGGTCGGCCGAGGTGACCACGTTGACCACGCCGGCCGGGATGTCTGTCTTCTCCGCGATCAGGCGGCCCAACCGGGTCGCGTTCCAGGGCGTGTCGGGCGCGGGCTTGATGATCGTGGTGTTGCCGGTGGCAAGGATCGGGCCCAGCTTGTTCAGCGTGACCTCGACGGGGTAGTTCCAGGGAATGATGGAGCCGATCACGCCCATCGGCTCCTTGATCACGCCGCGTCGGCTGGCCATACCCATCATCTCTGACGGCGGGAGGGAACGCTCCCACTCGAACTCGTCGATCATCTTGGTGGGCCAACCCAGGGCCTCGTCGAGGGGCCAGTCGATCTGCGCCGCGAAGGTCATCATCCGCGGCGTCCCGACCTCGGCGATCACCTCTTCGCGCATCTCCTCCCGCTCCGAATCCAGTGCGACCTGCAGCTGCTCGAGACAGCGCTTGCGCAGGCCGTGGTTGGTGGACCAGTCGGTCTCGTCGAAGGCCCGGCGCGCGGCGTCGATGGCACGCCGCATGTCCTCCGCGGACGCGTCGGCGACCTGGCCGAGCACCTCTTCGGTGGCGGGATTGATGTTGTCGAAGCGCTTGCCCGACGCCGCTTCGACGAGCTCACCGTCAATGAGCATGCGGACTTCTCCGCTTCCGGCCTGGCTGGACATGCGTCGACCCCTTTCGGATCTCCGAAGTTCACGGCGAAACTCCCCGCCCGAGCGAGGCTACGTTTCGCCGGCGAGACCGGTCAAGGCCGCTCACGAGCGCACTCGACTGCCCTCGAGAATTGGGCTCCGCATGATTTCTCGCAAATTTTCGGTGGCATGTCGATTCGGCCTCGCCCCGTTCGACGCTCTGTCAGAGTGGGGCGAGAGTCGCCTCGCAGGCAGCACCGAATCAGAAAAGAGCACAGATCATGCGATTCCTGGGATACACCCTCGCCAGCGAGGCAGACACACCGACCGAACCGCCGTCTCCGGACGTCTACGAAAGGATGGGAACATTCGTCGAGGAGGCGACGAAGGCGGGCGTCATCGTTGCGACCGGCGGCCTGGCGCCGAGTTCGGAAGGATCGATCATCAGCCTCAAGGGCGGTGAGTTCACCGTGGTCGACGGCCCGTTCACGGAAGCAAAGGAGCTGGTGGGCGGCTGGGCACTGATGGAGTGCCGCGATCTGCCCGAGGCCGTCGAGTGGTCGAAGCGCTTCCTCAACGTGCTGGGCGAAGGTGAAGTGCGCGTTCGCCCCGTGCTCGGCTGACGCCGGCAGCTGCCGCAGCGTCGGGCTCGGAGCGACCGCGTCTACACGTGGTGGTTGAATCGGTGGCGTGTCGGCCACCGATTCAGCCACCGCAATAGAGGCCGCCTTTCGGATCGAGTTCCCGCGGGTCGTTGCCGTCTTGGCGTCGTTCCTCGGCGATCTCGACCTCGCCGAGGAGTTGGCACAGGATGCGCTCGTCGACGCGCTGCGGCAATGGCCGCGAGATGGGACCCCGCGCAATGCCGGCGCCTGGTTGACCGCGGTGGGAAAGCGCAAGGCGATCGACCGCTTCCGGCGCGACAGGACGCTGGCCTCCAAGTACGCGCAGCTCGGACCGCAGCTCGTCGCGGCCGCCGTCGGCGGGGACACTGCGGATGTCGACGTTGGGTCACCCGAAGAGATCGACGACGACCGTCTCCGTCTCATCTTCGTCGCTTGTCACCCGGTGTTGTCCGCGCCTGCTCGAGTGGCGTTGACCCTGCGGCTCGTCGGCGGCCTCACCGTGCCCGAGATCGCTCGGGCCTATGTCGTGCCCGAGGCAACCATTGCGCAACGCATCGTCCGTGCCAAGCGGGCGATCGCGAACGCAGGCGTCCGCTTCGAGGTACCCGTCGCCAAGGACCGGGCCGAAAGGCTGGGCACCGTCCTCGAAGTGCTCTACCTCATCTTCAACGAGGGCTACAGCGCGACCTCAGGCGCGGAGTGGATGCGGCCCGAGCTCTGCCATGAAGCGCTGCGTCTCGGCCGCGTCCTGGCGGCACTCGCTCCGAACGAGCCCGAAGTCCATGGTGTCGTTGCGCTCATGGAATTCCAGTCCTCACGCTTTCGCGCGCGCACGGGTCCCTCAGGTGAACCGGTGCTCCTGCTCGAACAGGATCGACGGACGTGGGACAGGCTCCACATCGAACGCGGTGAAGCCGAGCTCCAGCGCGCCGACATCGGGCGCGGCGTGCAGCCACGGGGTCCGTACCAGCTGCAAGCCGCAATCGCTGCCTGCCATGCCCGCGCCTTCCATTCCGATGAGACCAACTGGGACGGGCTCGTGGATCTCTACACGCAGCTCGCCCGCGCGGCGCCGTCACCGATTGTCGAGCTCAACCGAGCGGTCGCCGTCTCCATGGCGGGTCGTCCTGCAGAGGCGCTCACCATTGTGGACGTGCTCGTCGCTACCGGGGTGCTCGAGCGCTACCACCTCCTCTCCGGCGTCCGCGGCGACCTGCTCAGTCAACTCGGCCGACACGTCGAAGCCGCCGACGAGTTCGAGCGGGCCGCTGGGCTCACGACCAATGACACGGAGCGCGCGCTCCTGTCCTCACGCGCCAGATCGAGCCGATCAGCGGGACTCGGAGCGACGCGCACACCGCCCGTACTCAGCGGCGACGACGCGTGAACCCTTCGCGCCCAGTGCTCGGCCACGGTCGCAATTGCACGCGCGCCGGCGGCAATGTCCCGTACACCAGCACCGCGTGCCCGCGGGGCAGACAACGCAACTCCTCCGGCGGGAGCAAACGGCGCGGTCCCGTCGTCGAGGTGGTCGACCGCCGACCCGCAGGGTCGCGCGTGATGGAGGGCTGCGTCACCTCCTCGTCTCCGACCAGGCGGCTGGCGTAGTCGAGCGTGTCGGGGTCCGCGATACCGGGGAGAAACAACTTGGCGCGATGGTTGTTCAAGACGGTGGGGGCGCGGGCGCCAAATCGACCACGTACCTGCGCCAGGTCCTGCCAGACCGTGACCAACTGGATGCCGTGCGACGCACACGTCGCGGCCAGGCCGTCGAGCTCTGGCAACGGTGCGATGTGGGCTGCCTCGTCGAGCACGACGAGGAGCGGCGGATCGAGCGGGCGGCCTGCCTTCGTGGCCGTCGCAAACGCGTGCGCGAGAACCTGTTGCGTGATCGTCGTGAAGTAGCCCCGCAACCGGCGCTGGTCGTGTGCCGGTGCACACAGAAAGAGCGTGTTGGCGCCACCGAGGAGTGGCTCGGGCTCGAAGGCTGATGCGCCCACCCGCGTCGGCACCTCGTGGGCGAACGGTGCCAGCACCGTCTCGGCCGTGGTGTAGACGGAACTACGTGTGCGTTCGTCGCGGCACCAGGTCGCCTGCGCCGCGTGCAGCGGCTCGCTGACATCCGCTCGCTCCAGGATGCCCGCCACCTCTCCCACCTCCTGGATGTCGACCCAGCGCACCACGTCGGACATGGGCCGGCCGTCCAGCGCGGCGGCGAAGAAGAGGGGGGCGAGCAGTTTGGCTGCGGTCGCGTACCAGAACTCGCCGTCGGCTGTCGTGCCGTCGGTCTTGGCGGCCTCGCACAGGTCGGCGGCCATCCGGCAGGCATGGTGCCAGTCGCGGCACCCGGTCAGCGGCGACCAGTGACTTCGTCGCGCTGCAGTGGACCCTGTGGGGTCGATACACCACACCCGGCCCCGCCGGCTGCACGCGCCGAGCGTGTGATGCAGCAGGTCGCTCTTGACGCTGGCGGCCACCACCGGTCCGCGCCAGGCGAGGATGGCGGGCACCGCGAGACGGGTGGTCTTGCCGCTCTGGGTCGGGCCGACCACCACCAGTGACTGCGCTGGTTCGGCCGCCACCACCCCGGCGCGGACCATGCCGGGCGATACCCCCAGCACGAGCCGGCCCGGCGGAGCCACGTACCCAGGCACGAGCAGCGGGCGCAGGTCGCGTCGGCGCGCCCAGCGGGCGCCCCGTCGGCTTCGCGTCTGGTTGGACCAGCGCCCGCGCCCGCCGGGCCAGGAGGTGCCCTCATATGAGATCGCTGCCAACAATGCGCCGCCGAGGGCGACCGGCACCACTGCCGCCACGAGCCCGGTCACGCGTGCCGCTGCACCTGAAGCGCCGACGACGAACCTGAGCCCCGCCCCGACCCCGATCCCGATCCCGACATAGCCGCGTCGGTGTCGACGATCATCCGTTCGGTCGAACTGAGGCGGTGCTGCACGAGGAAGGAGCGCTGGCCGATCTTCCAGAGCGCGATCCCCCGCCGGAGTTGGGGCAGCAACTCGGACTCGGTGTTCGAGAGGGACAACAGCTCCGCGGCCGCCTCCAACTCGCCCGGCGACTGTGCGTAGACCACCCGGGTCTCCGAGTCGGCCAACAGACCCTGGGCGAGTGCAACCTGCTCGGAGTCGGACGCGCCGACCGAGCGGAGGTCCGAGACGCGATGCAACACCGCGATGTTCGACACGCCGAAGGCTCGTGAAAGCTTCCACGAGGACTGCAGCCAGCGAGCCACCCCCAAGTTGGAGAGGATGGCCCAGGCCTCGTCGACGACGAGGAAGAAGCGGCCCCGTCCGCCCGGGACCGCTCTTGCCGCCGAGTCGGCCGCCGAACGCGCCAGCGCTGCTTGCAGCCACGCCGTAGCGCAGGCCATGAGGACACCCAACGCCGCCGACGAATAGAGCGCGGATAAGTCGAGAACGACCAGCGGCGCCGAGAGGTCGAGCCCCGGCGTAGTCGGTGCGTCGAACATGCCGCACAGGTCGCCGTGGACGAGCCGGCGCAGCTCCAGGGCGACGTCGCGCCCGTCCTCGAGGAGATCGCGCAGCGTGGTGCGCAAGGCCCGTGCGGCATGCTCGCGTGGAGCGAGCAGCGCCTCGACCACCATCGGAACGGTCGGCACGGCGTTGCCCGCGGCCACGTCCTCGAGCGCCGCACCCAGCGCGGCGCGTTCGCGAGGCGTGAGGTTCCGGTCCAGGCAGGAGCTGGCCAGGGAGGACAACAAGGTCATGCGCCGACGGCCTGTGGCGTCGCGCACGAGCTCGACGGGTCCTCTGTCCGCCAGCTCGGGTCCCGGGTCGAGCGGGTTCAGCCGGATCGACCCACCGGGTCGGAGCGCGACGGGCCGGACGCCCCAGGCATCGGCCAGGTCGGCGTACTCGCCCTTGGGGTCGACGACCCACGCCCTCCGCCCGAAGACCGCCTGGCGCCACAGGAAGGTCTTGACGAACGCGCTCTTGCCGCGACCGATCTGCCCGAACACCACCATGTTCGGGTTGGACACCACACCGGCGGCGTAGAGCTCGAAGGGGTCGAAGACGAACGAGCCGCCGAGGAGGTCGTCGCCGACGACGACGCCGCGCTGGCCCAGGCCGGCCTCGGCGATGAACGGATACGCCGCCCCAAGATTGCGAGTGGTTACTTGGTGAGCAGGCATTCGGGGCTGTCGGTCCCTCATCGCCGAAGAACGGTCGCACTCCTCCCGCCGGTATGGGAAAGGCAAACCGCACACGTGCAAACGCAATCCCCATTGCCATTCTTTCCCGTTCGTAGTAAACCACTCTCACCTGAGCAAGGAAGCCCGACCGGGGAAGGGTGGAAACCGTGCTGGCAGTCACATTCGCAGATCTGTGGTTCAGAGCCAGACAGTTCCTCATCGCCATCGTCGGAGTAGCCCTGGTGCTGGCGCTGGCACTCGCGCTCAGTGGGTTGGCCGACGGCTTTTACTCAGAGGTAGCCGGGACAGTCGACGCCGTCGGGTCCACGTCGTGGGTGATGTCGAACTCGGCTCAGGGTCGGCTAACTGCATTCGCTGCTTTCCCTGCGGCGGAAGAGCATGCCGTGGCCAAGGAGCCAGGAGTCCACCACGCGTCTGCCCTTCTCGTTGCCCCGGCACAAGTCGTCTTCGTGTCCGGATCGACCCAGCCGGTCACCATCAATCTTATCGGCGTGCAACCCGGTGGATTGGGCGACCCGCACGTGGTGTCCGGCCACTCGTTGACTGGTCCCAACCAAGCGGTGGTCGACACCAAAGTGGGTTCGACCGGCGATGTTCTGTCTCTTGGCGGACGCCACTTCGTTGTTGTCGGGACAGTCGATGGCCGCACGTTGGCGGGGGGAACTCCGATCGTCTACATGACCCTCGCGGCTGTGCAGCAGGCGGTGACCGGGGGGCGTCCACTGATCACCGCGATCGCCACAAACGGGACTCCTGCCGCGGCGCCGGCCGGTCTCGTGGTCCTGTCGCCACAGAAGGTCATCACCTCTACCGTTGGTCAACTGAAGACAGGCGTGCAGTCGATCGACAATACGCGCTGGCTGATGTGGTTCGTGGCCGCCGCCATCGTGGCCTCGATGCTGTACGTCGCAGCGCTCGAGCGAAAACGCGACTTTGCCGTGCTGAAGGCGCTCGGATCCTCGTCGCGTGCGCTCTTCCTCAGCCTCCTCCTCCAGTCCGTGGTGGTGACACTGCTCGCCGCCGTCCTGGCCGAGTTCCTCGCCAGTGCCCTGACTCCGACCTTTGCGCAGCCGGTGGCCATTTCAACCGAGGCGCGGCTGGTTCTCCCGCTCATCGCGGTGGTGGTCGGCGTGTTGGCCAGTATCACTGCCTTGCGTCGCGTCACCGGCGCCGACCCCGCGGCGGCCTTCGGATGAGCGATCACCTGATCGTCGACGACCTCACGATGGCCTTCGACTCCGGAGGCTACGTGATCAAGCCCCTCGACGGGCTTTCATTCACCGCGGGAGACGGGGAGCTGGTCGTTCTGCTCGGACCTTCGGGCTGCGGCAAGACGACGCTGCTGTCTTGTCTAGCCGGCTTGCTGACCCCGACCTCGGGCAGCGTTGAGCTCGGCCCTACGACAGTCACGCGGCTGCGCGGCCCCGCCCTGGCGGAGTACCGTCGGCAGACGGTCGGGGTCGTTTTTCAGGCCTTCAATTTGATTCCCAGCCTGACTGCCCGGGGCAATGTCATTGTGCCGATGCGGCTCGCAGGCGTCTCGCGCGCCAAAGCGAAGGCGCGTGCGACCGAGCTGCTTGAACTTGTCGGACTCGACGAGCGCGTCAACCACCGTCCCGCGCAACTGTCGGGAGGGCAACAGCAGCGGGTGGCGATCGCTCGAGCGCTGGTTCACGAACCGCAGCTGATCCTGGCGGACGAACCCACAGCCCACCTCGACCACATTCAGGTCGAGGGAATCCTGCGTCTCATGCGGGAGCTGGCCAGCCCGGGCCGCATTGTCGTGGTATCGACCCACGATGATCGGGTGACCCAGTTGGCCGACCGGGTGGTCGAACTTGCGCCCCACTTCTCCGACGCCGACCGCCCGCCCGAGGAAGTCGTTTTAGCCGAGGGAGAGGTCCTCTTCCACCAAGGCGATTGGGGTGAGCTGATCTACCACGTCGAGTCGGGCCTCCTCGAGGTGTATCGGGAGCTGGCCGACGGCACCACCGAGATGCTCGCCCGGGTGGAGCCGGGCAACTACGTGGGCGAGCTCGGACCTATCTTGAACCTGCCCCGCAGCGCGTCAGTCCGCGCTCTGGAGGACACGGTCGTCACCGGTTACACAGTGCGGACCTTCCGGCAGAACAACCCCCACCAGGCGGTCAGGGACGTGGCGGTCCCGTCGAAGTAACCCGGCTTTGCGAGCCGCGGAACGGTCGCGCCGCGGCAATCTCCGACCGATTCCAGCGAGACCGCCGACACATCAGCTGACGAGCGAAGGGGGCCGCCGTTTCATATGAATGCGGTCGGGCCCCCCTTCGCGTTGGCGGGGTCACGTCACCGTGAAGGACGTGGCGCTGGTCCCCGTACCATTGGCTGTGGTCACTGAGATCTTGCCCGTCGTGGCACCAGTAGGAACTTTGGCGACGATCGTTGTCGCCGTATCAGAAACGATCGTCGCCGAGTGACCGTTGAAAGACACGTTCGTTGCACCAGTGAATTTCGTTCCGGTGATCGTGACCTTCTTGCCTACCGGTCCAGAGGTCGGTGTGAAACTCGTGATCTTGGGCGGGTTGTTGATCGTGTACGACTGCGAGTTGACTGCGGTCACGTCGGATGACGTGTTGATGCTCAGCTGGTAGGTGCCGACGCCCGGGTTCACCACACCGGCCAGGACGACCGTGGCCGCCGTGCTCGCGGCGACGGAGTCTCCCCCGTAGATCTGGCATTGCACCGCCGTGGTCGGAGGGCTGGTCGTGGAGTTGTTGTAGCAGTTTCCGACCTGCGTCGCGCCGACGAAGACGCCGGAGCTGCCCGTAAGCCCACCGACGCCGGTTGCGGCGGGTAGTGACACGTTGATGAGGCTGGCTGCCGTGCCCGACAGCGCCCCGGTGGACGAGGTGGTGAAACCGAGCGTGTAGGTAACGCCCGACTTGTTCTTCTTGTACTTGGAGAGCACGAGGCTCGAGGGCGAGACGGACTTGGCGGCGGTCACCGTGTAGCTGGGAGAGGAGACCGCCGTCGTGTCCGACGTGGTCGAGAAGCTCAGTGTGTAGCTAGCCGCCGAGGGGTTCACCACCCCGGCGAGGATCACCTGGACGGCCGTGTTTTTGGCGACCGAGTCTCCCCCGTAGATCTGGCATTGCACCGCCGTGGTCGGAGGGCTGGTCGTGGAGTTGTTGTAGCAGTTGCCGACCTGGGTCGTACTGACGAAGACGCCGGAGTTGCCATTGAGATCACTGAGGCCGGTGCCGGTGGGGAGCGTGATGTTGATGAGGCTGCCCGCGGTGCCCGACAGCGCCCCGGTGGACGAGGTCGTGAAACCGAGCGTGTAATCGGTCGTCGCTCCGTCCGCGCTCGACGGGGGAGAGATCGAAAGTGTCGGCGACGTCACCGCGTTCGCGGCGGTCACCGTGTAGCTGGGAGAGGAGACCGCCGTCGTGTCCGACGTGGTCGAGAAGCTCAGTGTGTAGCTAGCCGCCGAGGGGTTCACCACCCCGGCGAGGATCACCTGGACGGCCGTGTTTTTGGCGACCGAGTCTCCCCCGTAGATCTGGCATTGCACCGCCGTGGTCGGAGGGCTGGTCGTGGAGTTGTTGTAGCAGTTGCCGACCTGGGTCGTACTGACGAAGACGCCGGAGTTGCCATTGAGATCACTGAGGCCGGTGCCGGTGGGGAGCGTGATGTTGATGAGGCTGCCCGCGGTGCCCGACAGCGCCCCGGTGGACGAGGTCGTGAAACCGAGCGTGTAATCGGTCGTCGCTCCGTCCGCGCTCGACGGGGGAGAGATCGAAAGTGTCGGCGACGTCACCGCGTTCGCGGCGGTCACCGTGTAGCTGGGAGAGGAGACCGCCGTCGTGTCCGTCGTGGTGGACACTTTGAGTGTGTCGCTGCCCGCCGCGGGGTTCACCACCCCGGCGATGATCACCTGGACGGCCGTGCTCGCGGCGACGGAGTCTCCCCCGTAGATCTGACATTGCACCGCCGTGACCGGAGGTGGGCCGGTCGTGGAGTTGTTGTAGCAGTTGCCGACCTGGGTCGTACTGACGAAGACGCCGGAGTTGCCATTGAGATCACTGAGGCCGGTGGCGGCGGGGAGCGTGATGTTGATGAAGTCTGAGCTCGCCAGGCTTCCGGTCGATGAAGTCTTGAAACCCACGGTGTAATCAGTCGTTGCCTCGGCTGCAGTGGATGGTGGGGCGATGGAGACGGTGAGGTTCGTGACCATCGTGGCCGCCTCGGCGACGCCTGTCGAGCCGAGTGTGCCGAGCACCGCGCCGATCAGCACGGCGACGCCAACCGCGGGCCGAAACATCCCCCGTCGAAGTGACCGAAGAACCGAAGTCGTGATCCCTGTCAGCACGTTCATGACCTTCCTTCGCTGTTTGCCGGTTTTGACACGCACGCTGCACCGAGCACGGTGAACCATCCCGGATTGCGTGATTCCACCCTTTTGATCCCGAGCAGGAGTCGGTCCACGTGGTGCTTGCGAATGGGACCGAAGATCTCTCGCGGAACCGCAAGGCTCAACTCCTATTGTTCAACCCCGATTGCTTCGAAAGCGAAACATGTGGAGCTTGCGTTGTCAATCGCGTTTTGCAGCACTGCGGTGCCCACCATCGCAGTGGTCACATTCGTCACCCTGAGGTCACATTCCGGGCCTGGGATTCCCAGCCGATTCTCATGATTTCCCGTCCCGAGCCCAGATTCGAAAGTCGAGATCGGACAGGTTCAGGCCTTACCGTCCGATCGTGCCGCCGTAGGAGGGTGCGCTTCCAGCATTCCCGGCGCGGCACCTCACATAGGTCCGGTTGCGCCAGAACTGCGCCCCAAGAGGTCCAGTTCCTGCGGGATCTGGGTGAACTGACCAGACCGGAGAGCCGCACTTGAGTTGCCCCACACCGACTCTGATCGACGGGCCCTGCGTTGCGTCGGGCTGTCCGCCGCCGCCGCAGAGTCGACCTCACGGCGATGCGCCCGCTCCGCCTCCCTCTGTCACGATGTTCGCGCGGAGAACGGTCGCGGCCCTGCCCCGACCCACTCCGTTACCTTGGCGCTGGCCGTGGCCGACCCCGAGTCACGGGGAAGGTGGAGCGCAGATGAGCGAGCCGAGTCCTACGTCCCAGTCCCTTGTGGTGTCACTGGCCGCGCTGACCGTGGTCAGCGGCTTCCTCGATTCCGTGAGCTACCTCGGTCTGGGCCACGTCTTCACCGCCAACATGACCGGGAACGTGGCCCTGCTGGGTTTCGCCGTGGCCGGCGCGGCGGGGTTCTCCACAGCGGCGAGCCTCTGTGCCCTCAGTGCGTTCGTGGTCGGCGCCGTGATCGGTGGGCGCGTCGCACGCCGGGCCCCGGTACGTCGCCAGCTCATAATGGTCGTGATGTCGATCGAGGTCTGCTTCACGATCATGGCAGCGCTCATCGCCGCCGGAGTCTCGGCGTCGGGGATCGGATCGGGCTGGCCCCGCTTCACGGTCATCGCGCTCCTGGCCGTGAGCATGGGCGCCCGCAACGCCGCCGTCCGGCGCCTCGGGGTGGCCGACATGACGACGACGGTGCTGACGACGACGCTGACCGGCCTGGCCTCGGACTCGTCGTTCGCCGGGGGAAACAACCCGAACGTGTCACACCGCGTCATTACGGTCGTCTCCATGTTCGTCGGGGCCGTGGTGGGCGCCGCTCTCACCGTCCACGTGCATCCTGCGCTGGCGCTCGGCGTGGCAGCGGTCATCGTGACGGCGACAGCCGTCTACCTCCTGCGGGAGCGGCCGGCCGAACTGAATCTCGCCTGACGGCCGGCTGCAAGTCAGACCAACCGCCCGTCCTCGAGGTAGAGGCAGTCCGTCGCACCCAACGCCGCACCCACGCGCCGGCGCAACGGACCGCTCAGCAATTCGAGCGCGCGCGCCGGCGCTGCCAGGAGGTGTTCGGACAACTCCTCTGCCTGCAGCTCGATCCGACCGAGCGTCTCATCGGGAAGCACCCCGCAGTCGAAGAGAAAGCGCATCCCGCCCGGCTCCGACCGCTTCGGTCGCAAGAAGTCCACCACGACGAGGCGACCCTGCGTGACGTCCAGCGCAACTTCTTCCCGCACCTCGCGGCGGCAGGCTTCCCACGGCGTCTCCCCGTCGGCCTCCATGATCCCGCCCGGAATCGACCAGTGATCCTTGTACGTGGGGTTGACGATGAGAATCCGTCCGTCGCCGTCGAAGATCAGTGCCCCCGCCGACGCGGGGATGCGCGGCAGGACGAACGGCGGGGCACGATCACCATCGCCCGCACCGGTCACCGCGGGCGTCTCGTCTGCCACATCTGGCACCAGGACCATGGTAGGCAGCGCAGCTCCGCGCGGTGCTCAGCGCAGACCACGGCACAAAGGCAAGGTGCAGGTGTACCCCGACGCCTGGTCACCGTAGAGGCGGCGCAACGCCAGGCGGCTCTGGCCGGCCGCGTGCTGCACCGCGTCGCACGCCACTGTCAGCTCCTCCTCACTGGGGGCGGAGACCGTCACGTATCCGGAGTACCGGAAGGAGGCATGGCCCTCCGAGAGCTCCGCCTCCCGGCGGGCGAGCACCTCGGACTCTCGCACGTGGCGCGCCGTGGACACGAAGCCGCCGCGCCGGCGTAACTCGGAGTCAGCCAGATCTGCAGTCCGAGATGCCTCGACCTTGCGAATCGCGGTGTCGGGACCGAGGGGCTCCATCACAACGGAAAAAGTATTGCGGGTCGAGCCGAGGAGGAGGGGTGCCAAGAAGTCGCTCCGCACCTCGATGCGCGGCCACTCCGCCACCCAGAACGTGGCGTGCACCATCGCGTCGACGCGCACTGTCGACCAGCTCTCGTCCATGGCCATCGGCCACGGGTCGTCGAGCGGGGGCGCCACCTCGGCCTGGGTACTGTGCGGCTCATAGGTCCGCAGGAGCTGGCGTGCAAGCTCGGCGGCGGTGAGCACGGACTCGACCTGGACTTCGGCGTCAGCCAGGAGACGCACGAGCGAGCCCACCTCACGTGCAAGCGTGGCGCAGCCAGCCTCGACCGACTTGGTCAGCCGCACCTGCAGCGCCAGGACGACATCGTGGGCGCACGTGTGCGAGTCCATGTCGGACAGCAGCGACTCGTACGAGGCGGTGCACACCGACGACGCTCCCGACCCGGATCCGGACTCCGCCCTGGAACCAGCAGCGGCTTCGTTCTCGAGGTACGACCGCACGCCCTGACCGTCGTCGGGAAACGACGCGGCCACCCACTGCACCCGGTGCACGGGCGACCCCTCACGCGCCACCGAGGCGAGGACCGAGGCCCACGCCTGGACCCTGCGGTCTTGTTCGTCTGCCCCGAGCAAGGCGAAGCTGTTGCCGCGGAGCGCCACCGCGGCCGTCAGCGAGCGGCCGGCGCGGTCGTGCACCACTCCCATGTCGTGCCAGTCCGCCTGCAAGAGCCGCAGCGAGCGGAGCGCGCCCATGCGCCCGCCTCCACCCACCGCGCCCGCACCCCGGCCACCCGACCGCCGGGAACCCCAGCAGACCGCGACGGGGAGCCATTCGTCGCCGGTGCGCCCCGCCACCGGCACCGTTGCCATGGCGCCATAGAGCACGAGGACACCGATCGCTGCGGCGACCCCGACGGCGTTGGGCTCCCAGCGCAGCACGAGCACGCCGAAGACCAAGCCGACGGCCACCGTGACAATCTGACCGGCCCGCCATCCCGCCAGCGCACCGCCCCGCTCGCGTGGGCCGAATCGGTAGCGCGCACCCTGGTCCCGACTCACGTGTCTTCTCCCCCACCCGCCGCGCCGTCGCTCTGGGGCCCTTCGCCGGGTGGCCAGGCCGCGGGGAGCCACTTGAGCTGTGGGCCGTGCCCGTCGTCGCCTCCGCAGTGGCGCATCTTGCCGGGTTCGACGGGATTGAGGAGCGTGTACCCCGCTGGCACGCCCTCCCACTTCCACGCGTCCTCGGGCGTCGCCGGTCCCAAGAGACGGCCGCCCGGCCCCACCAGCGGCTGGCCTTCTTCAGCGCCACCGTCGGCGCCACTCTCGGCGCCGCCGCGGGCTGCACTCGAGCGCGGGGCGAGGATCGGCTTGGGCCCCTTCGGACTCGGCACGGTGCCGCGGGCGACACTTTCGTCGTAGATGCGCTGCGAGTTCGGATCTCCCTCGCCCATCTCGATCGCGGGCGCGCGCTCGGCTCCGTCGTCGTTGCTCGTGTCGCCGATGCCGGTCCCGGACCCCACGTTGCTGGCGCCACGCGCCGCGGCGTTACCCCGCGCCGCGGCACCGGCTGCGGGCGTCGCCGCCATGAGCCGCGCCTCACCCAGGGCCTGCAGCCCTTCGTTGAGCACGTGGCCCGCCGCACTGCGCGGCAGCTGCGTGAGTGCAGACGTCCCGCGCGAGCGCATCCCGTCGAGGTGTGACACCGCGCCGGCTTCGACCGCGGGGATCAACCGGAGGATGGCGAAAGGAACGAACGTCGCCATCACCAAGAGCGCGCCGCCGGCCAACACGGCCGAGAACCCCGCACCGTGGGTGCCGGTGCCCGCCGTGCCGGACGACACGGCACCGGCGGCCAGGCTCAGCGTCGCCACGATGACGAACTTGGACAAGATGAGCGCCGCCAGCGTCTCGACCAAACGGCGGCACCAGTGCGAGACCGCAGGCCAGACCAGCGTCGCCAGGGCCAAGGGCAAGAAGAGCACGGCGACGTAGACCGCAGCCGCCCTGATGAGGAGCTCCAGCCAGAGCACGAAGGCGGCCACGGCGACGAGGAGGGCCACCAGGAGCAAGACAAAGCTCGCGACGGTCGGATCGGCGGCCGAGAGGACGAGTCCTTTGGAGACCCCCGACAGGAGCGACGCGACGTCACCCGCCGTGCCACCCGCGATCGCCGTGCTCATGGCGTCGGTCGCCGACAAGCTGAGGATCACGATCTGGATCGCGACCACTGCCAAGAGGAGTGCGAGCGGAAGCTGCACAAGGAAGGCGCGTACGAGCTGACCAGGGTTCTGCCGCAAGACCGCCTGGAGCGTCGAGACCAACAACAGGGGCAGGATCACCACACCGGCCAACGCAGTCATCTGGCTGTAGTGCGTCCGGAACCAGGTCGCGCCGGTGTCGATGGTCGTGGTGGATACAAGCACGTCGCCGATCTGGCCCAACAGCCACTCGGCCCCGCTGGCCACCCACTGGCTGATCCCGTCGAGGACCGACTCGAAGCCGGACGCCGCGATGGAGCCGCCCAAACTGCCGACCTGGCAGATCGGGTTGAGCGCGTCGAGACCGCTACAGCCGGCGTCAAACATCGAAACGAGCCGTGGACCTGGCCGTCAGTGCAGGTTCGTCCCGGTGTGGAAGAAGAAATTGATGATCGGCGGGGCCGCGCCGATCAGCAACGCAGCCAGCCCCGACACCAGCACGGCTCGCTTCCCGACCAGGGATTGTTGGAAGTTCTGGGCGTGGACGCCCAGGGCCCAGGCGGCGGCCCCGATCAGCAAGCCGGCCAAGGCTGCGATGAGCGCCCACGCTCCGAGCCCGTTGGTCAGGTCCTGCAGCGTCCCGCCACCGGGAAGCGCGTTCACGCTGGGATTGAGCGAGACATCGGTGAGATGCCACACGACCATCGGTGCCCTCCGTCATGACTGCCGGCACCGGAACATCCGGACCGCATCGTTGGGAGAACGGTTGACCGTGCGCCTCGGTGTGACCCAACTTCGCTCGGCCGAATGGCTACCGGCCCCAACAGGGCGGACTCACGCGTGCGACGGATGTTCGCCCCACCTGTTCAGCCCTGCCATATTGGGGGCGTGCTGCTGGGTGCGCCGGGTGAAATCAATCTGAGCCAGACGCAGGAAATCGTCTTCATCGTGATTGCAGTCGCCGCCTGCGTCATCGTTGGCCTGGTGGCAGCGCTGCTCGGCCGCCGCTCGGGTCGACGTGCCATCTCTCAGCGACTCTCGGCGCTCGGCACCCGGCTAGGACTCGACCCGCCCGATGACGAGTACAACATCGAAACCTCGCTCGCCTATTTGGAGCAGGTCACCGGTGGCGCGGCCCAGGCCGTGACCGAATCGAGCTCCGACGCCATTCGCCTCCGCCGCTCTCTCGACACCCTGACCCAGGGTGTCGTCCTCTGCGACGAGAACGGGACCGTGATTTATCGCAACGGCCGCGCCAATGCCCTGATGGTCAGCCGCCACGGTGATGCGCTCGCCGCCCAGGCGGTGACCGAACTTCTCGAAGACGCCTGGCACGAGGGTTCGGCCGAGCGCACTCTCGATCTCTACGGCCCGCCGCGGCGCACGCTCCAGGTCCGGGCGCACCAGATCGACGACGGACGGCGGCCGCTCGGTGTCATCGCCCTGATCGAGGACGTGTCCGAACGCCGGCGCCTCGAGGAGATCCGGCGTGACTTCGTGGCCAACGTGAGCCATGAGCTCAAGACCCCCATGGGAGCACTCGGTCTCTTGGCGGAGACGCTCGTGTCCGAACCCGACCCTGAGGTGGCGCAACGCCTGGCCGGGCGTATCCACAACGAGGCGTTCCGGGTGAGTCGCATCATCGATGACCTGCTCGACCTCTCCCGCATCGAGTCGGAGGAGGCCCCGCCACGTGAGCCTGTCCTGGTGAACCTGGTGATGGCCGATGCCATCGAACGAGTGCGTGCCACCGCTGATCAGCGCGGCCTCGAGATCGTCCTGCACGAGCCGTCCCCTCCGGTCGCCGTCATGGGGGACCGGCGCCAGCTCGTCTCCGCGATGCACGCGCTTTTGGAGAACGCGATCACGTACTCGTACGACAACTCGAAGGTGGTCGTGACCGGCACGGTGCCAGCGCGCCAACTCCGGCATGGGTCTCCCCTCAGGCGTCAGTCCCTCGGGCCTCGGGCCCATGGTCGTCGAGGGCATCGCGAGCTCGCGGACCGGCGAGATCCCGACGATCAGCGGTCAACATCCCGCCATCACCGGTGAGGTTCCCGTGACGAGGAGCAGGGGGCCGGCCGGGGTCGACGACGTGGTCGCGGCGCAGAGCGGTGGGATGTCGGACAGCGGGTCCAAGAACGCGGCAGAATCCAGGCCCGAAGCAGAGGCACCCAGGCAGGAGGGCCCGGTGGAGCCGGTCTTCATCCCAGAGATCCTCGACCAGTACACACCCGAGAACGGAGTCGCAGGCGCGGCCGCGCCCGCGACCGGCACCACGCCGCCGCCACCGCTGGAACCAGAGGGTGACGCGGCGGGGACTGGTCCGGCGGACACGACGCCGGTGATCTCACCCAACTGGCGAATCGAAGAGCGGGACAACGTCCGACTGTCCGTGCAGGACCACGGCATCGGGATCCCCGCACGCGACCTCGACCGCATCTTCGAGCGCTTCTACCGGGTGGACCATGGGCGCAGCCGTGACACGGGAGGCACCGGCTTGGGCCTTTCCATCGTCCGCCACGTCGCCAACAACCACCAGGGGTGGGTCGACGTGGAGTCGCGCGAGGGTGAGGGTTCGACGTTCACCCTCGTGCTGCCCATACAGGCGGAGCGCGTGGCGTGACCAAGCCGAGTGTCACCAAGGGTCCCCCCAAGAAGGGTGCCCGGTCGTCACCGAACGAGGGACCGGTCAAGGTCCTGCTCGCCGAGGACGAGGAGTCGTTCATCGAGGCGTTGGTGATCGGGTTGACCAACGAAGGCTTCCGGGTGACCGTGGCCCGCGACGGCAACGAGGCCCTGCAGCTCTTCGAGGAGACGTCGCCGGACATACTCCTGCTCGACCTGATGCTGCCGAAGATGTCCGGCATCGACGTCTGCCGGACGATTCGTACCCGTTCGCACGTCCCGATCATCATGGTGACGGCCAAAGGAACCGAAATCGACACGGTTGTCGCACTCGAGGTGGGGGCGGACGATTACGTCACCAAGCCCTACCGTCTGCGGGAGCTGGTCGCCCGGATGCCGCGCCGTGTTACGTCGCACGCCCGGTGGTGCCGAAGCATCGGAGTCGGGCGGTTCCATCGAGTTCGGCACCGACGGGATCTGGGAGTCGAACGGGATCAAGGTCGATTTCGACCAACGTCGGGTGTTCGTGCGCGGCGAGGAGGTCCACCTGCGCCGCAAGGAGTTCGAGCTCCTACGACTCCTGGTGGAGAACTCCGGCCGCGTCTTGACCCGCGACGTGTTGATCGACCGTGTCTGGGGGACCGACTACATCGGGGACACCAAGACGCTCGATGTCCACATCAAGCGTCTGCGTTCTCGGATTGAAGCCGATCCTTCGACGCCGGTGCTGATCACCACCGTGCGCGGCGTCGGCTACCGCTTCGCGGCGGCCGGCGCCTGAGGGCCGCTCTCGGCTCGGTTCCGGGCCGTTGGTTCGGCTCCGTCCTTCGTCGGCGTGGTGAGAGTCGTTCGGGCCAGGTGCATTCTTTGTCGTCGCGCGGCGCTGCCGAGCGGAATTTCTCTGTATACGTAGCCTTCCGAAACTCGCCGGCGAGTTTGCGAAGATACATATACGGATCGAATGAGCACCCCGTGGCTGCCACCTCGCCTGGCCCATCTGGCCCATGGTGCGGGCACGGCCGAGACGGGTGCGGTGCAGAACCTGCTCAGACGGTCAATCGCTCGAAATCGGCGGGCACCGTCACGCCGGACAGCGACGCAACGTCCACCTGCTCGCCCAGATGGGTGAGGATGAGCCGGACATCGTCGTGGGCGGCCTGCAGGGCGCGGATCGAGTCCTCGTCCATGTGCACCGCTGGCACGCTGAGCGGCGTGTGGCGGCCGTTACACTCGACCACCAGCACATCAGCCTCCCGGGCCAGCTCGGTCAGCCCGGGGCACGGGGTGGTGTCACCCGAGTAGGCGACGATCTGGTCCGCGCGGTCGAAGAGGTAGCCGAAGCACCGTAGGTACGGGACGTGCACGACTTCGATCGCCCGGAAGCGCAGTGGGCCCGCTGATTGCCAGGACCCGTCCACCTCGATGAAGTGCAGGTCGAGGGTGGCATGTGCGGCCTCGGTCACCGAGCGCACGGCGCCGGCCTCGTTCATGTTGGCGAGGTGGGCCTCGATCCCGGGGGGACCAACGACGTGCAGCGTGTGGCCCGGCGCCTGCTCGGTCATGGCCTCCAGCAAGAAGGGCCAACCGAAGCAGTGGTCGGCGTGGAAGTGCGAGACGACCACGACGTCGATGGCGTCGAGGGAGAAGCCACACCGACGCAAATGTGGCAGCGACGTGGGCGAGGGCTCCACCAGCACGGACGTGTCCAAGACGAAGCTGTTCCAGTAGCGCCCTGGCGGCGCCAGGAAGTTGCCCGTGCCGAGGAACGTGAGGTCTGTCACGACGTGTCGGCCAGAGACAACAGCGCGGCCACCAGCACCGGATCGCCGACCACGGTCGTGTCGGGCACGGGCAGTCGCCGGTACAGCATCAACACCAGGTCCGAGGCGGTGGCCCGCAACTCGGACGTGCGCGCCGGTCGCGCCACGTCGGCGCTGCCACTGAACTGCCAACTTCCCCCGGTGTCGGTCGCCGTCAACGTCACCGTGCCAGGGAGGTCGCTCATGTCGGCACCCACCATGATCTCCATGAACTCGGGCACTCCGTCGGTGGCGAGGGCGGACGCCAGCGGCGCGGCGACACCGGGACCGGCGACACCTTCGGCGTCCCAACGGTGGACCGAGATCTCCTGGGCTTGGTGGCGTGCCACGGCGCCGGCGGTACGGGGCTCGGGCCACCACACCCAGCACGGCGCATCCGGCCCTGCCTCGCGCAGTGCGCCGAGCAACGTATAGGTGCACCATCCGAGCCACGCCAGGAGATCCACGTCCTCAGGAAAGGCAGTGAGGTCGCCGCCCGAGCGAGTGTCGGCGTCCTTCGCCGCGACGTTCTGACCCCAGTACCATTGCACCTCGCCGATGTGGTGAGCCAGGTCGCGCACCGACCATTTGGGGGTCGTCGGCACACGCGCCTCGAGATCGAGCCCGGCGACGGCCTCGGCCAGGAGTCGGCTCTCGGCCGCAATGGACTCGAGCATCTGGGCGAACCCGAATCCGACGTCGCCAGCGGCGCCGCCACCGTCACTGCCACCGCCCGCTTCCTCCACCGCGCTCACGGTGCCTTTATCAAGAGTTCGCCGCCCAGATACGGTGCTAGCGCCTCGGGCAGCATCACCGTCCCGTCCTCCTGACGGCCGTTCTCCACCAAGGCAGCCCAGATGCGCGGCCAGGCCAACGCCGATCCGTTCACGGTGTGCACCAGCTGCGGCGCGCCACCTCCCTGCGGCCGGTAGCGGACGTTGGCGCGGCGGGCCTGGTAATCGCGGAACCAGCTCACCGACGACACCTCGAGCCAGCGGTCGACGCCTGACGCGTACACCTCGAGATCGAAGGTGCGCGCTGACGAGCCGCTCAGGTCCCCTGTGCACAGGTCCAGCACGCGGTAGGTCAACTCGAGCTCTTGGAGCATCGACTCGGCCCGACGGAGGATGTCGTCTTGCGCGTCCAGCGCGCCGTCCGGCGTCGCGTAGGCGAACAACTCGACCTTGTCGAACTCGTGCACCCGCAGCAGCCCGCGGGTGTCGCGGCCAGCCGAGCCCGCCTCGCGTCGGTAGCAGGCAGTCGAGGCGGTGAAGCGCAGCGGCAGTAGGGTCTCCTCCAGTATCTCGCCCCGGTGCAAGGAAGTGAGCGGGACCTCCGCGGTCGGGATCAGCCACAGGTCGTCGCGCTCGACGTGGTACGCGTCGTCGGCAAATTTCGGGAGATGACCCGTCGACGTCATCGTCTCGGTCAGCACGACCGTCGGTGGCCTGATCTCCTCATAAGTGGGGGAATGCCGGTCGATGGCAAAGGCGGTAAGGGCGCGGAGCAACCGGGCCCCCGGTCCCCGGTACAGCGGGAACATGGAGCCGGCCAGCCGCGCCCCGCGTTCCATGTCGAGGATCTGCAGCGCCTCGCCGATCTCCCAGTGTGGCACCTGCTGGTACTCGAGCCGCTCAGGCTCGGGCCGTCCGACATTCTGTCCGGGCCACCAGCGACGAAGCTCGACGTTGTCTTCCTCGCTCAACCCGTCCGGAGCGTCGTCCGCCGGGATGTTCGGGAGATAGAGGAGGCCGGTACGCACTCGCTCCTCTGCCGCGTCGGCATCCGCCGCAGCTGTGCGCTCCTCCTCCCCGACTCGCAGGCTCTCGGCCCGCAGCTCCTCTGCCCGGGCCTCGTCGCCCGCCTTTTTGGCCTGCCCGACCTGTCGTGACAGTTCCTTGACCGCCGCCCGAAGGGACTCGAAGCGTGTCTGGTTGGCCCGCCATTCCCCGTCGGCCTCGATCACCGCGTCCACCTCGGCCGCCTCGACGCCGCGCCGCGCCAGCGCGGTTTTGACTGCGTCAGGGTCGTCGCGCAGGGCGCGGACATCGATCATTTGAAGGCCAAAGTAGCCTGCGACGCCGTGCCAGCCGTCCGGGTCACCGGCCTCACCGTGCGCTACGGCCCTGTGGGCACGCCGGCCGCCGTCGACGATCTCAATCTCGCAGCCGAACGCGGCGAGGTGACGGTGCTACTGGGGCCGAACGGGGCAGGCAAGACCTCGACGATGGAAAGCCTCGAGGGGTACCGCCGCCCCGTCGGTGGACGGGTGCGCGTCCTCGGTCTCGATCCCGTCGCCGACCACGCCGCCCTGACCGCACACATCGGTGTGATGCTCCAGCGCGGCGGGGTCTATCCGATGCTCGGGCCGCGCCGCGTCCTCGACCTGTTCGGCGGGTACTACCCCGACCCCGTGCCCACTGAGGAGCTCCTCGACCTGGTCAACCTGCGGGCGGTGTCGACGACGCCCTGGCGCCACCTTTCAGGCGGCGAACAGCAACGCCTCTCCCTGGCCTTGGCCTTGATCGGACGGCCCGAGGTGGCCTTCCTCGACGAACCGACGGCCGGCGTCGACCCGGAGGGACGCGTCGCCATCCGGACCGTCGTGGCCGGACTGAAAGAGAAGAAGGTCTGCACTCTCCTCACCACACACGAGCTGGGGGAAGCGGAACGGGTGGCGGATCGCATCGCGATCATGTCGGGCGGCCGCATCGTGCGCGAGGGGACACCCCCGCGAGCTCCTGACCCCCGGTCCCGGCGCTGCCGGCTCGGCCGGAACCGGTCCAGCCGCCGTCACGCTCACCTTCGGCGCCCCGCCGGGGCTCGATCTCAGCGCGCTGGCGGCCGCAGTGGGGACAGGGACGACTGTCGTGGAGACTGCGCCGGGCCGCTACCGCCTCGAGGCCGGCGGCGGCAGCAGCAGTGGCCGCGGGGCACGCCATGGCGCCGTCGCCAACGTCGACACCCCGGCCGCCACGGCGGCGGTCGCCACCTTCCTCGCCGAGCAGCGGCGCGATCCTGACCGACTTCGTGGCAGGGCGGACGCTCGAAGAGGTGTACTTCGAAGCGGTCGGCGCGGCAGCCGCCGCCGAGAGTGCGCAACCGGGGCCTCCCGGAACACCCTCGCCGAGCTCCGGACGCCGGAGGCCGCCGCGCAGACGGACCCGTCAGCGATGACCGACACCTCGACACCCGTCGCCCCTGCCACCGCAGGCCCGAGCCCGTTCGGACTCCGGCCCCTCGCGGCGCAAACCGGCGCCGAGATCTACATGACACTCCGACGCGGCGAGACGCTCCTGCTCACCCTCGGTATCCCCGTCGTCTTCCTCCTGTTCTTCGCCAAGGTCAACGTGGTGTCCACACCCACGGCTACGCCTGCGAACTTCTTCGTGCCGGGAATCCTGTCGCTCGCCGTCATGTCGACTGCGATGGTCTCGCTCGGCATCGCGACCGGCTTCGAGCGTGGCTACGGCGTGCTCAAGCGGCTCGGTTCCACCCCCCTCGGGCGGCCACGCTTGCTGGGCGCCAAGATCGTCACGATCATGGCCGTCGAGCTGCTGCAGGCGGCGATCTTGCTGCCGGTCGGCCTCGCGGTGGGCTGGAACCCCGGAGGCGGCAGCTCCGTCGCGGTCGGCGGCGCCGTCGCCGCCATCCTGCTCGGCTCCGCCGCCTTCGCCGGGATCGGTCTGTCTATGGCGGGCACGCTGCGAGCCGAGGTCAATCTGGCCGCCGCCAACGGCCTCTACCTGATCCTGCTCCTCCTCGGCGGAATGATCGTCCCCATCTCGAAGCTCCCCTCCGGCCTGGCTAGTTTCGCCAAGCTATTGCCGGCGGAGGCCCTCTCAGCTGCCCTCCACGCGACGCTGGGCCAGGGCGTGGCGGTGCCAGGCGAGTCGTGGGTCGTGCTCGCAGTGTGGGCGGTGGCGGCACCGGTCGCCGCCGCGCTCACGTTCCGCTGGGAATGAGGGCCCGCTCGTCGGCCCTGAACGAGGACGGGGTCAGAACGGCGCCCGCCACGATCTTGCCGATCGTCCCGTTCCCCCTGACGAACACGGCGTAGGGGTCGCCGTCGAAATAGAAGAGACCGTTGGTAATGCTCACGCTCGGATCAAGGGCTACCGGGAAGGTCACTCCCTCCTTGTGGATGAACTGGCGTGCCGTCGACGCGGAATCCTCGCTGTCGATCCCGAGGACGTGGACACGCGACAACGGACCGCTCGACCTCCGCTGTTGCGACGCGGCGGCGGCGAGCGGAGGCAGCTCCTGACTGCAACTCGGGCACCACGCGCCAAAGAACAACAGCACAGCGGGAACCCCGTTCCCTCCGCCGTCGTCCGGGACGGAGACCTGCGAGGAGCCGGTCGGCCCCACGTTCGACGCCGTGAACGAAGGCACCGGACCGCCGACACCGCGGCGCTCCGCTCGTGCTCTGGCTGGTCCCGATCCCGGTGAACAAGCCGATCCCCAGCGCGACCGCGAGGACCAGCCCGACCAACAGGAAGATGGTGCGCGGCTTTCGCAGCGGCGCTGGCGCCTCCGACGAAGCGGGCGGAGCCGACTCCCTCGGGCGCGCTCGAACCCGTCGGACCCGGCGGTGCTGCGTCGGTCATCGCGCGGGGACGTTAGTGAACGTGGTTGGTGATGAGTACGTCACCCGCCATCGCCACGAATAGGACGGTGAGGTAGGTGATGGAGAAGCCGAAGACTCGCATGGCATCGCGCCCGCTCACCTGTCCGTGCTGGGCCAAGCCCCACAGGCGAGTCACCAGGTACAAGAAGCCGGCGCCGAGGACCGCCGCGGTGATCATGTAGATCCAGCCCAAGTGGGCCACCGGGCCGAGGAGGAACGAGACGGCCACCAACGCCACCGTGTAGTAGACGATCTCGGTCGTCGTTCGCTTCATCGATGCGACCACCGGCAGCATCGGAACGTCGGCCGCCTTGTAGTCCTCTCGGTAGCGCACCGCCAACGACCAGAAGTGCGGCGGCGTCCAGATGAAGATGACGGCGAACATCACCACCGGCGCCCAGGCCAGGCTGTCGGTGACCGCGGCCCAGCCCACCAACACCGGGACTGCGCCCGCGGCGCCGCCGATCACGATGTTCTGGGAGGAGCGACGCTTCAGCCAGAGCGTGTAGACGAACACGTAGAACAAGGTCGCCGAGATCGCCAGGACGGCCGAGAGCAGATTCACCGCCAGCCACAGCTCCACGAAGGCGGCCACTTCCAGCGAGAGTGCGAAGACCAGGGCCGCCGTCGGGGTCATGGCCCCGGTGACCAGCGGCCGCTTCTTGGTCCGGTTCATGAGGCGATCGATGTCCCGGTCGACCACCATGTTGATTGCGTTGGCACCCCCTGCCGCCAACGCGCCGCCGGCCAGCGTGGCAGCCATCAACCAGACCGGCGGTAGTCCTCGCTGTGCCACCACCATGGTGGGCAAGGTCGTGACCAGCAGGAGCTCGATGATGCGTGGCTTGGTCAGAGCCACATAGGCCCCGACCGTCGACCACGACCACTCAGTCCGCCGTCGGGGGAGCGCGGGGGCCTCGATGGACATGCGAATCCAGCCTAGGACCAGGGCTCGCCCAGGACCAAGCGGTGGGTCCCGGTACGCTTGGCCCGCGTGTCGCGGCGCCGCACCCCCATCGTCACACCCTCCCTGAGCCACCGCCTCGACGTGCTGGCCCTGGTCATGACCGCGCTCATCGTCGTGACCGGCGCCGCCGTCCGCCTGACCGGCTCGGGCCTGGGCTGTAGCAACTGGCCGGAGTGCTCGGCCGGGCATCTCACGCCCGCGCTCCAGTTCCACGGGCTCGTCGAGTTCGGTAACCGACTGGTCACGGTGGTCCTCACGATCGCCGTGGCCGCCGCCTTCTTGGGCTCGGTGTTTCGCTCCCCCCGCAGACGTGACCTCATCTGGCTGAGTGGCGCGCTGGTCGTCGGCGTCCTGGCCCAGGCCGTTCTCGGTGGCATCGTGGTCTACACAAAGCTGAATCCCTACGTCGTGATGGTGCACTTCTTCGCCACCATGGCGCTGCTGGTCGACGCCGTGGTGCTGGTCCACCGTTCCACCCGGGACTTCACAGCGGGATCTGCCCACCTCTTGATACCGCGGCCGCTCATCCGCCTCTACTACGGACTCCTCGGGCTGCTCGCGCTCGTGATCGCGGCCGGCACGGCCACCACCGGGGCCGGGCCCCACGCCGGGGATGCCTCGGGCCAACAGGTCGCGAAACGCCTGCCGGTCGCGTTCCGCGACATGGCGGAGCTGCACTCGAGCCTGGCCCTGTTGCTGATCGGCGTGACCATCGGCCTCGTCGTCGCCTTGCACATGGGCGACGTGCCGGAGCGGGTCCGCCGTTCGGCGCGCATCTTGATGGTCGTCCTGGTCGCCCAGGCCGCGGTCGGGTACACGCAGTACTTCACGCATCTCCCGGCTCTGCTCGTGGAGGTGCACATCATCGGCGCCACCGCGCTGGTAATCGGTGCCGTGCACACCTTTCTCGTCTGCACGTACCACGCGCCCGAGGTCGTAGCCGCCCCGCTGGTCCACGACACGTCGACGCCGGGGGTACCCATCGGTGCCCATTAGGCTCGGTTCGCCGTGAGTCGCACGGCCCCGCCCCCATCGTCTAGCGGCCTAGGACACCGCCCTTTCACGGCGGCAGCACCGGTTCGAATCCGGTTGGGGGTGCTCGGGCACGGTTGGGGGTGCTCTGCTCGGTTGGGGGTGCTCAGTGACCTTGACCCCATCCGGTGGACCCGCATATGACAATGCGGCCTGGCGGATACGGATTGAGTGCAGATTTCGAATCCGACGGGCCAGGAAGTTGAGGGCGCGCTGTGGCGCCGAGCCGTGTTGGAGAGGTTCTCGACGTAGCCGGACATGCCGACGACCGGCTTCAGGTTGGCTCGCCAGTGTTGTCGATTGAGAAGCTCGATTTGATCGTGACACCGTCTCGGGGTGCTCGCCCGGCTGAGCCACGAACGTTCCCACCCCTTATTCGGTCCCGTCTCATCGCGGGCGGGGGCTCGTTGCCTCGCTGACCTCCCAACGAGCGACAAGCCGGGTTCCTGCAACGACGAAGGGCCAACGACAGATTGCCCCGCACCCTCGTTGGACCTTCGGCGCCCAATTACGCTAGACAATCGCTGCATCGGGGGTTGGATCAGGAGGGTGTGCCGAGTGGGGCTCGACGCAGGGTCAACCGGTCGGTTCGGCGGGATGGTTGTTGAGGTGCGCTGTCCTCTGGATCGGCGCGAGAGTGGCCTTGTGCTGAGAATCGCGCTCCGCGACCTTCAGTGGAGGCGAAGGCGCTTCGCGTTCGCGGCGTTGGGCGTGGCCCTTGTCTTCGGGCTGACGCTTGTGATCACGGGGGTGAGCGCGGGATTTTTCTCCGAAGCCGACAATACGGTGAGCGAGCTCGGTGCCAGCGAATGGGTGGTGCACCAGGGAGCGGATGGGCCCTTCTTGGGTTCGTCCCCATTTCCGGCACAGACGGTGAATCGCGTCTCGGGCCTCCCGGGCGTGAGGCGCGCCGTTCCCACGGTGTACACCCATCGCGATGTGGTACGGGGCGACACGGTGGACTCCGTCAACGTCTACGGCGCACCGACGGGAAATCTCGGTATGCCCACCCCCTCGGCCGGTCGCCAGCCGACCCGGTCCGATGAGATCATGATCAGCACCAAGCTCAAGGGTTATCCGATCGGTTCAACTCTCGAACTCGCCGGGCACGCATTTAAAGTCGTCGGACAGGTCGACGATTCCACGGCCCTGGCCGGGACGCCAAACGTGTTCTTGACGCTCACTCGGCGCCCAGCGAGTTGCGTTCGCCGGGTTGCCCGTCGCCTCCGCCATCGCGCTCAGGGGCACACTTCTTCACTCGCCGCACGGGCTCGCTGTGGTGTCGAATGCCGCTGCCGAGGATGATCTGCTGCGAGCGCTCGGCTCGGCGCGCTCTTCGATCACACTCATCGCGCTGCTCCTCTGGCTCGTCGCCGCCATGATCGTCGGATCCGTCATCTACGTGTCCGTGCTGGAACGCCAACGCGATTTCGCGGTCTTCAAGGCCACAGGGATGTCGACCCGGTCGATCCTCTTCGGCCTCGGGGCTGAGGCGATCGTACTCTCGGTGGTGGCGGCACTCGTCGGCATCGTTCTGGCGATCCTGATCCAACCGATGTTCCCATTGCCCGTGACGCTCACCCTCCACTCCTTCCTTTTGCTACCGGCGGTCGCCGTCGTGGTGGGGTTGATCGCCAGCTTCTTCGGGCTCCACAGAGCGGTATCGGTCGAGCCGGCGCTCGCGTTCGGTGGGCCCTGATGCCGGACCTGGTCGTCAGCGACCTCATCATCGAGTACTCGAGCGGAGGATATGCCGCCCGACCGATCGACGGTCTCCACCTGTCGGCTCCTGCCGGTTCGCTCACGCTCTTGTTGGGCCCGAGTGGATGCGGAAAGACTTCACTGCTTTCGTGTCTGGGCGGGATACTGAAGCCCACTTCGGGCTCCATACGATTCGGTGAGATCGATGTCGGCACACTGAAGGGAAAGAAACTGACCGAATATCGCCGCGAGGTCGTCGGCATCGTCTTCCAGAGCTTCAACCTGATAGCCAGCCTCAGTGCCCTCGAGAACGTGGCCGTTCCGTTGAGCGCGACGGGCGTCAAGTGGAGCAGCGGCGAGAACCCGGGCCGAACAGCTACTCGATTCGGTGGGGTTGCAACACCGGACCCAGCACCGCCCCGGCGACCTTTCAGGAGGACAACAACAACGCGTGGCCATCGCGCGTGCCCTCGCGCTCTCCCCCTCGCTGCTCTTGGCCGACGAACCGACCGCGCACCTTGACTATCTACAGGTGGAGGAGGTCCTCAAGGTGCTCCGCACGCTGGCCAGCGGTGGGCGCGTCGTCGTGGTGGCCACTCACGATCAACGGTTGCTGTCCCTGGCGGATCACGTCGTCGAACTGGTCCCTGACGTTCACTCCTCTGAGCCTCCGCAAACAGTGAGGATCTCTGCCGGCGACGTTCTTTTCGAGCAAGGGTCGTGGGGCGAGCTGATCTACGTGGTCCAGGACGGAGAGGTCGACCTCGTGGCCCTGCGGTCGGACGGATCGGAAGAGCCTCTGAACGTGGTTGGACCGGGCGGCTACTTCGGCGAGATGGGCCCGATGTTCAACCTCCCTCGCTCCGCGACCGCGCGGGCCCGCACGGACGCCACACTCGTGGGGTACAACACACGCGACTTCCGGCGGCTCACCACCTCCGGGGGTGTGCGGGCGACGACTGCGGCGGACGACGTTCCCGGTCGCGCCGAATGAGCTCCGACTCCGAGTCTCACGCATCGCCGTCCTGGAGCGAGGTCGATCCAGTGGCGCTGCTGGCTGGTGTCGACCTGTTCGCCGATGTCACCCCAGACCAGCTCAGCCAGCTGGCGGCGAGCTGCACCATGCGCACCTTCTCACGTGGCCAGGTGGTCTGGCGCGCCGGAGACTACGCAGAGGAGCTGCTGGTTGTCGTGAGCGGCGAACTCGAAGTGCGCGGACCCGGCCCTGAGGGCCACCAGGAGGTCCTCGGATGGATCCGAGCGGGTGAATGCGTGGGTGAGATGGCCATCGTGCTCGACGAGCGGAGATCCGCCACCGTGGTGACCGGCCGCCCGGTTCGCGCGATGGCCCTCCACAAGGAGAACTTTGCTGCCCTCATCCGAGACGACCACCGGCTGCTCACCAGCTTGACCAAGCTCGTGACCAAGCGGGCGGCGTCTCTGGCCACGCGGCAACCGGGGTCGGCCGGGCCCCTGGTCGTCGGGGTCACATCGGATCCTGGGACGCCTGGCGCCAGTCTCGTAGCCGAAGCGATCGCCTTCCTCGCCGGCGGGCTACTCCGGAATCGGGCCTTGCTGGTCAGGCTCACGGTGTCAAAACACAGCGGTCCCCTGCCATCGGACGCCCGTGCGCCCGACATCGTGGTGCGCGATCGTGGGCTGCCGCCGGTGGTTGAGGCCACCGTCGGCTCCGGTACCCCCCACGAAGCGGTCGTACCCATCATCGAGAGTGTGCTGCGCGCGGATGGGCAGCGCTTCGGGCTCATCGTCGTCGACTTGCCACCCTTGTCGAAGTCCGCACTGCAGGCTACTGACACGCTGTGGCATCGCGTCGTCCGCATCGTTCGCAACGCAGCACCCGCCGCCGGCGGCTCCCCGGGAAGCCTCGAGGTCATCAACCGCTATGGAGCCGACAACCCCGCGCTGGTGGGTCCCAACGACTCGTACGTGCTGCCGGTGGAACCGCTCTTCAGGGGCTCAGACACCGCCTCGGCCGTCTTGTCGCTGTCAAACCGGATGACACCTGCGTCGCGGGTCCTGGGGCGCCTGACCCGGAAGATTCTGGGTGCGACCGTCGGCATCGCGCTCGGAGGTGGCGGTGCCTTCGGCATTGCCCACATCGGGGTCCTCTCGGCACTTACTCAAGAGGGCGTCCCGATCGACTACGTCGCCGGGACCAGCATGGGATCGATCATCGCCATCGGGTACGCCGCCGGGCTCGAGCCCTCCGGCATGAACGAGATCGCGGGTCGCATCGGGAATGTTCGGACCGCCCTGTCGGCCATCGATCCGTCCTTGAGTGGGACGGGATTGCTCAATGGCCGACGGCTCATGGCCATCTTCTCACCGCTGATTCCTCACAAGTTCTTCGACGATCTCGAGATCCCTTGCTGTGTTGTGGCAATGGACATCGAGACGGGCGAGCGCGTCGACATCGCGAGAGGGAGGCTCGACGAGGCATTCCGGGCCAGTTGCTCCATCCCGGTCATTTTTAAGCCGGTCCGTATCGGAGATCGCACACTGGTGGACGGTGGAATGATTGACCCGGTCCCGACTGACGTGGTGCGGGACATGGGAGCAGATATCGCAATCGCTGTGAACGTCGTGCCACAACTACGTCGCGGGGTTTCGACGGCGATATCGCGCACCTTCAAGCGCGTGAACCGACTGAACCCTCTCTCCTATCTCTCGGGCGCGCGCAACGCACCTGACATCGTTGACGTGTTCATGAACTCACTCCAGAGCACGGAATTTGAATTGGGTCGTTTCAAGTCCTTGACCGCGGACGTGATCATCAACGCGGACCTCAGTGAGTTCACGTGGATCGACTTCCATCGGGCTTCCGAGATCATGGAGCGCGGGCGCGAAGCCGGCGAGATCAAGGCGGCGGCCGTGCTCTCCGCGATGCAGCAGCGGCTGGCTCCCCTGGCCTACCCCTGAGCCGACGACCCCGGCTTGGTTCGCTTCCTCCGGAGCCTCCGAGCCTAGAGACACTCTGACAACGCAGCCATCTCCGCATCGAGCTCGCGCGCCAGTTCCCCGACGTCGTCGACCAGGTCAGGACACGCCATGAAACCGAACGACAGTTCGTCAACGAAGCTGACCGCTGTGATTCCCAGCCCTACTCCTTCCAGGACGGGTCCCATAGGGAAGATGGATTTAAGCTTTGCTCCGGCTACGTACAGAGGGAACTCTGGTCCCTTTATGTTCGAGATGAGCACATTGACGAACGGCGGCAACACGTTCGCCGCTCCGATGGAGGACATGGCCTTCACCGCCGGGCCGACAGCGAACTTGGGGAACACGGCGGCGCAGGCACCTAGGAGTCCCTGGCCTGCCTTCAAATACACCTCTTTCGCGTCCACGGACGATCGAATGACGAAGTCCAGACGCTGTTCGGTGCTGGCAACGTGAACCGGTAGTGCATAGAACATGAAGGAGAGCTGATTGCCTGCTGTACCGTGCTCGGGTTTGCGCTCCGAGACGGGGACCGCAGCCACGATGGGCCGGGCGGGCACATGCCCGTGCTTCAGCGCATGACGATGAAGAACGCCGGCACAAAGAGCCATGATGATGTCGTTGACCGAACCTCCCCGCTTGCGAGCAACTCGCCTGACATCCTCAAGCTTCAATGTGGTGAACGCCACCGATCTCCGAGGCGTGAGCGCCCGGTTGTACGGCATCCGAGGCCCCGTGCACGGCAAAGGCGCCGTCTCGCTGCGCGACGAGATGAGCTGCACAGCTGAGGTGGAGAGACGCCGAAGCCCGTGGATAACTGCCCCGGGTCGCTGGCGGAGCGCGTCGAACGTGGTCGCCACGATTCGTGCGGTGCTGGGCGATTCGGGCAAGTCTGCGCCGGCGTTGCTCGGCGGTGGCGGCAACGGCTCGAGGTCGAAAAACGCCGCGAGGGCGAAGATCCCCGAGATGCCATCGACGGCGCTGTGGTGGACCTTGGCGATTACGGCGAACAAGTCCTCGTCGAAGCCTTCGACCAACCACGCTTCCCACAGTGGTCGATCCCTTGGCAACGGGTATGAAGCAATTCTCCCGGCCACATCGGCCAGGCCATCGAGGCCTGTGCCCTCCGCCACGAGCACATGATGAAGGTGCCGCTGAAGATGCATGTCAGTTTCATCCACCCAGAGTCGCTGGCCCAAGTAGCTCCGCGTCGGGCGGTGCCGCAGCGGATCGACCAGGAGATAGCGCTCCCTAATGCGAGTCTGGAACATCTCGTACGCGTTGCCGTCAGGGACCGTGGACCGGTCGACGACGAGCGTGGCCAGAACGTGGAGATGCTGCGATGGCGTCTCCGCGATGTAGAAGAACGCGTCGAGGTCGGAAAAACCCCGGGGCTGGGAGGTCATGACCGTTTCCCTGCTGGGAGCCAGAGGGTGGACCGGGGGCGACACGGCTGGTGTCGAGGCCGTACCGCCTCACGTCGGGCTCGTGGCGTTGGCTCACGCATCGGGTCCCTCCTCCCCTTGTGCGTCACCATGTTCTAGCCCATCAAAACCCCTGTGTCTCCTGGGATTGCAGGATCATCGCGTCCGGACTGGCCGCTACGCCGTCCGCTGGTGCGTGCCAAGCATGCCTACGAGTGCTGGTTCGTCGGTCGGGGTCATGCAACGGGTTGGTGCGTGACCGTGCACTCCCCGTCGTGCCTTACACCTGTCGCAGGGGTGCTGCGGGGCCCTGCTACTGGTCGCCGATCACCGAGGGGTACCCGGAAGACCGGTGCAGAGACTCCATATCGCGCCGTCGATCCGCGTCCGCCGCTCGCGGAGAGAGCGCCATGGGCGTTTGGCACATCAATGCCACGTCCGCTCACAGTGCACGGTCAGGGGGGGCACAGGCAAACCATCGCCATGACCAGCGTACCGAGGACGCTCGCGAAAAGGCTCCTCCTCAGCTGCGGCACCCCTTGACCCAGGTGAGGACCAAGCACCGATGGCTCGTCAAAGTGACGAGTCCACCAGGAGTAGGGGAGAGACATCGCAGCCCCCGAACCGATAGCCCAAGCGTTGCGTACGGTCCCAGCCGGCAAGGTAGCAGCCACGGGTCGGATTTCCTCCGTGCGCATGAGAGCCGAAGCTCCATCGGCCCCACTGATCGCGGCAAACCACTTGGAGACTGATGCAGCGCACACGAATGGTGTGTGGAGGTTCGAGCGGTTCGCTCCCCGTACGCTCTGGAGAAGTGGACACCCTGCCGCGGACATCGGGATGAATGAGCGATGAGTGAGTCAGCGCACGCGGCTGAGCCAACGTCCGGACTACCACCGGCTCTTCGCCAACTGATCGAGTCTGGGCCCATGGCCCATCTGAGCACCATCAACCCCGATGGGAGCCCGCACGTGACCGTCATTTGGATAGGGATCGACGGTGACGAATTGGTGAGCACCCACATGAGTGACAACAAGAAGCTCAGGAACATCAGACGCGATCCCCGCGTTCGCGCTGTCGTTCGACGCGCCACGCGAACCAGGCGTCTGGATCAACCCCTATGCGGTCGTCCATGCGAACGCGACGGTAGAACCCAGCGCGCGCGTCTGGGATCTCATGGCCAGGCACGCGAAGGCGTACGTCTCGCCGGATGCCCAACTCCCGCTTGCAGACCGGCCGGAACCTGGCTTTATCGTTCGATACTCGATCCAGCGCATCGGTGGCATTGGACCATGGGTACCAAACCCCGCTCCCTGACCTGATCGGCTCGCCGCATGAGGCCGATCACGGCGGACTGCTCGGAGGTCAGGTCAGAAAGAGCTCCCATGACGGGTACTGAGTGCTCAGGTGCCCGAACCGTGCAGAGTGACAATGACCGGACCTTGCCCGTCATTGCTGTTGAAGATGTACCTACTCGAGGTCGGACCGACAGCCGTCGGATGGAAGGTGACGGTCTGATCCAAGAACGTTCCCGGGTCGATCGTCGTGCCCTCGGGCATCGGCACTGGCGCGGAGAACGCTGCCGCTCGGAGCGATGGCCCGCGTCACGATGAGGGCCACCGTGCCGCTGTTTCCGACACCGAACTTGAGATGCACGGTCTCTCCGATCGGGACCGACCCCGCGTTGAGGGAGACGCTGGTGACTGCGAGGTGTGCGATGCCCGTGACCGCGGTGCCACTGACCGGGGCGGTGATCGAGCCATGGTTGGTCGAGACATGCAGCGCCGAGGCGTACGAGCCAGCGACGGCCGGGTTGAAATCAACAGATGCCGTGACTGATTGTTGTGGCGCCAGCACCGTGCCAACGCTCGGAAGGCCAGTGACGGCGTAGGGGCCATTCGGCAGTGCGATGTTGGTCACCGTCTCGGGTCGGTTCCACGAGTTGGTCAGGCTGATCGTCAGGGCCTTGCCACCGGCACCTGTGTTCACCGTGCCGAACGCCAGGGGCTTGGCGGACAACAAGAGCCCCGGAGCAGTCCCGTAACCAGAGATCGAGACTGTCTGGATTCCCGCGCTGGTCGGAATCGACAGGCTGGCGACCACCGGGCCAGGAGCGTCGGGAGTGAAGCTGACCGGGAGGCGCAATGTCGCGCCAGGGCCGAGCTTCGTTCCGGCCATCGGCTGCCCGACGGTAAAGACCGAGCTGACGATCGGCTTCGCCACGAGCGGTGGGGGGACCGCAGGACCCGCCGTGGCGCCGGCGGGAATGGTCGATGAGGTGGTGGTCCCGGCGCCCTGCGTGGCTGCAGGACCGGTGACGCCCTGATAGCCGCTGACGGTGACTGGTCCGGTCACCGTCAGACCCTGGGGCGTGGTGGCGACCACGGTGGTCTTACGGCTCGAGCCCACCGGTACCGAACCGAACGCGACAGACCCCGCGCGGAGCGGCGCGTTGGCTGCCGTGCCGAACGCGAGGAGGTGCCCGTCGCGAGTCCCGACGAAGACCTCTCCGTTCGACGCCGTGGGGGTGCTGAATTTGGTGGCGGTCCCGATTGGGGCACTCCACAGCAGTGGGAGCACACCGCCGCTCGGGATGGCGTTGTAGGCCAGCAGGGTGCCGTCGTCGCCATTCGCGTCGCTGCTGTAGACGGCCCAGACCACACCGCTGCCGGCCGTGGTGCCGTTGCTGGTCACCAGCGGTGAGCCTGACGTGTAGCCAAAGAATTCGTTGCTGGTCGCGGCCGAAGTGAGTTGGGGAATGCCTTGTGCATTGACGCCGTAGCTGAAGACCCGGAGCGGTCCGCCGGCGCTCTGCACGATGTAGACCCACCCGCCCTGCCCTCCGTAGACCGCAGGGTGACCCCACTCGCCCTCGAAGGGCCCCAGCCTCTGCAGCACGGAGCCCGCGCCCTGCTTGAAGCCGCCCATGTCGTCGGCATCGATGAGGAAGACGCGTCCGTCCTTCCCCTCCTGGACCAGCAGGTGCGGATGGGTGCTTGTGCCGAAGTGGGCTGTCGGCAGCGCCACGGTACCCCCGGAGCCGAGATCTTCATCGTTGGCGTCGAGGTTTGCGGCGTTGTTCGGTGCGTAGAACTGGACGGGTTTGATCTTGCCGTTCGCGTTCACCTTGAGACCGATAACAGATTCAGACAAAGTGGCTGGTGGGTCGTTCGAAGCAGCCGGCTGGGGTGACACCCCGTTCCCTGTGGCGAGAACGATCCGATTCGGTTCGTCCGAAACCAGGCCGCCCCCGCCCTGCCAGATGCCGGCCTGGGAATTCTCGTCCGTCCCGACACCCGACTCGTCGCTCCACATAGTGGTGATGGCGTCGGTTGTCGTGCTGACTCCCACCACGATGCCGCGGTAGGGGGTGAAATCGCAGTCCGAGGCGAAAGCCATGTAAACCGTGCCGTTCAAGAACAGCAGCCCGGGACGTTGCTGCTCGTAGGCGTCATTGAACGGGACCCCCGGCGTGTTGTACGGCGTGCCAGTGATCTCGACCGGGAATCCGGGCGCCTCCAGGCCCGTCGTGTCATAGATGGCCTGGAGGTACCAGTGGGCATTGGCCAGTCCACCGGATCCCGTCTCGAGACGAGTGGTCATATAGACGATTCCAGTTGTGGGATCGATCACAGGAGTGGAGGTCGACCCAAGGTCGGGCGTCAGATCCGAGCACCCGATCGTTGCTGCCTCGAATGGCGATCCGAAGGACCGACTCCACTCGATGGCGCCCGTAGTCGCGTTGATGCCGTAGGCCATTGCCTGTTCTGTCGTGACGATGACCGTGCCGTTCACCACGAGGGGCTGTGCATATACGGACCCCGAGACCGCCGTGGAAAACAGCTGCCCGAAGCTCGACGACTGGACCGCCGTCGGCGAAAGACCCGGCTCGTGGCGGTCCCAGTTGTCGCGGAGATTGTTGTAACCAGCGGTGGTCACGTTCGGATTGCTCACGCTCGGAGTGGTCGCCGCCCGGGCCGACACCACCGGCGCCAACACGCTGGCTCCCGTAACCACAACCCCGCCGACCATCATCGCCAAACGTCCTGCAGCCATGTTCCTACCCGCCTGCGCTCGTGATCACCGACCTGATGCCGGCGCAAGACTAGACGCCCGAAGGAACGCCCACCCATTGAGTTCGTCTGGCCGGGAAGGCACGAGGAGGCGCTCGATCTCTCCACGCAAGGGAGTTGATCCCTCTTTGTTCCAGTGCCGCTCCGTTAGGACTGCTCACCAGGGATAACGGATCCGAGCCCGCTCATCGCGGCGTCAGCGAGTCGATCCACCGGCCGAGGCGCCGGCTCTCGCGGGCCATCAGAGTCGGATCACTGAGCGTGTTGCTCAACAACGCGGTGCCCTGGTAGGACGCCATCAGCGTCACGGCCAATTCGTTCGCGTCCCGACGCCCCATCTGCCGGAATTGGTCCTCGACCCACGCGAGGGGAACGCGGATGAGATCCGCTGCGAAATGGTCGCCGCCAGAGCCACGCTTGTTCACCTCGGAGCAGAGGGTCCCTTGCGGGCAGCCGTACTCGGCGATCAAGTCACGCTCCCCCGCCAGTACGTTCACGAGGGCCTTCAAGCGGCTCTTGGGTGTGCGGTGATTCGCTTCGATTGACGCAAGCGTCGCTCGAATGGTGTGTAAGTGAGACTCGACGACGGCATCAATGATTTCGTCCTTGGTCTTGAAGTAGTAGTAGACGTTGCCCAGAGGCACGTCCGCCAACTGCGCGATGTCGGCGAGCGTCGTTGGTTCGATGCCCTGCCGGTACAGCAGTTCGCAGGCGGCGGCTATCAACCGATCCCGCTTGCCCGGTGCCTGCTCGATCGTCTCGCCAGACTCTCGTGTTCCTGAGTCAGTCATCTCACTTTCAGTCTAGACAGCCGGCTCTCGGCTTCCTATACTGAGTTAGACAACTAACTTTCAGGAGCCGCCCCATGCCCGCAACGCAGCCCGAGGTGTCCGTTCTCGCGACGCGCCGCGGCAAGCTCACCCTCCTCTTCGTGTGCGCGGTCGCGTTCCTCGACTTCGTCGACGCATCAATCGTCAATGTTGCGTTGCCCTCGATCCGCCACGACCTGGATTTCTCGGTGCAGAACCTCCAATGGGTGCTGAGCGGCTATTTGCTCACCTATGGCGGCTTCCTTCTCCTCGGGGGTCGCTGCGCGGACCTGCTCGGCCGGCGCCGCGTGTTGGTGACGGGGATCTCGATCTTCGCCCTGGCATCGCTGACGGGCGGCCTGGCTCCCAATGCAGGCGTCCTCATCGCTGCCCGTCTCGTGCAGGGGTTTGGTGCCGCGATGATGCTGCCTGCTGCGCTCTCCATTCTCACCACGACGTTCAGCGAGGGAACTGACCGGCTGAAGGCGCTCGGGGTGTGGGGCGCCGTCGCTGGTATCGCCTCGGCCGTGGGCGTATTGCTCGGTGGGATCCTGGCTCAGGAGCTTGGCTGGAGATGGGTGCTCTTCGTGAACCTTCCGCTCTGCGTCATTCTCCTTCTGAGCTCCTTCCGGGTCGTCACCGGAGAGAGACGAACCGCGTCGTTGACCCACTTCGACGCACTCGGGGCTGCGACCGTGACCGGTGGCATGCTCCTCTTGATCTATACCCTGATTCGCGTCCCGGAGGTCGGTTGGGGCAGTGCGCGCACGATCGGCGGGCTGGCTGGGTCAACGGTCTTGCTCGTCGCCTTCGTCGTCAACGAACAGAGACATCCCAGGCCACTGTTGCCACTCTCGATCTTCCGAATTAAAGGGTTGGGCGCTGCCGACGCAACCCAAGTCATTTCAATGGCCGGCTTCTATTCGATGTTCTTCTTCGTGACGCTGTACATGCAAAATGTCTTGCATTTTTCTCCGATTCGTGCGGGAGTGTCCTACGTACCCGTGACGCTCGGAGTCGCTGTATCAGCCGGCATTTCCTCCAAACTGTTCGAGCGGGTGGGAACAAGGCCGATCATCGTTGTTGGCGCTCTCGTCGCGGCGTCAGGCGTCTATTGGCTGTCAGACATCCCCGTACAAGGAACGTATCTTTCGAACCTTCTTCCTGGTCTGATGATCATGTCGATTGGACTCGGCGCCGTATTCACGGGAGTGACCACTGCTGCCAACGCCGGGGTTCCGCCTGACAAGGCAGGCCTTGCCGCGGGGCTGGTGAACACCTCCCAATGGTTCGGCGCTGCACTCGGCCTGGCAATCTTCTCTTCGATTGCCACGAACCGGACGAACCAACTCTTGACCAGTCACGTCTCCAGCCTCTTGGCACTGACCGAAGGCTTTCATCGAGCTCTTCTGGCCAGCAGTGTCTTCTTGCTGGGTGCAGCCGCGATCGCACTGAGGGCAACCAATACGCGGGGCGAACCGATACAGCCGATCGAGGCGGCAGAGCTCTACGACGACCAAAGGGAGCCGGCCCTCGACGCGAAGGGAGCGTGAGGCTTCCGTGTGAGAATCCGTCAGCGGTCGATGTTCACGGACGTCGGAGTGCTCGGCGGGAAGGTTCAGGGAAGGATCCCGACTCCGGTTGGGGATCGGGGCGCAGTTCGTCGACCGTCGGCCAAGGACAGTCCCGCGAGCAAGGCGTTCCGGAGGTCACGCGGATCGATCACGGCGTCGTAGGCGAGCCGGCTGCCCGCGCGAACCGACGAGTCGGCTTGCTGGTCCGCGATTCGTTGCCGCTCTCCAGGGTCGGACACGGCGCTCGCTTCCGAAGCCGCAGGAAGAGCGCCGAGCGTGATCGAGGGAAAGGCCAGGGTGATCGTCTGGCCGTCGAAGGGGTTCATGGCCATGATCGATGAGCCAAAGCCGAACGCCTTGCGCAAGGTGACGTGAAGCTTCGGTACCGACAAGCGATGCTGAACAGCGAACATGCGCGCGGAGTGGCGCAGGATCCCCTCTCGTTCCGCGACCGTTCCGGCAAGCACTCCGGGATTGTCGGCCAAGAAGACACAGGGAAGCCCGAATGCCCCGGCTACGTCGAGGAAGTGCGCAACTTTGTCGGCAGCCGCGCTGTCGATGGTCCCAGCCATGGCACTGGGATCGTTCGCCACAATGGCCACACTCTGGCCACCCAGTCGTGCCAGCCCGGTGACGATGGTCCGCCCGTAGGTTGGTTGGATCTCGAGGAGGGATCCTTCGTCGACGAGAGCGTGAAGAACAGGGCGGATCGGATAGGGAAGCCGGGGATTGGGCGGGATCAGCTCGAGGATGGTCTCCAACCGAGCGCGGGCCGGTATCGGTCCCATCATGACGCGGGGCCGGCTCCCAGGCATTGAGCGGGAAGTATTCGAGGTATCGCCGAGCCAAGGTGATGGCTTCGATGTCGTCGGCGACGACGTTGTGCACGACCCCCGCAGCGTCGACCGCCACCGGCGGCCCCCCGAGTGTCTCCTTTGACACCTCCTCGCCCGTTGCCGACTTCACAAGCGGCGGGCCGGCGGCGAAGATGGACGCAGATTCCGTCATCACTGCGAAATCGGACAGCGGGGCGGTGAGCGCGCCGTGTCCAGCAGAGGCTCCCAGCACGAGGCAGACCATGGGCACACTGCCTGAGAGCTCGGCCAAGCCCATGAGATCACCAGGACGCCGACCACCGGACGAGTCCGTGACACGATGCCCTGCTCCTTCGAGCATCATGACCAACGGCACTCGCTCTTGCAGGGCCAGCTGGCAGAGTCGGTAGCGCTTGTCCGACGCGCCACTGCCGATCGATCCGCCGAGCACGGTCACGTCTTCGGCCCCGGCCAACGCTGGCCGGCCGCCGATGCGCCCGGAACCCGCCACGAGCGCATCACCAGGTACTGGTGGTTCCTCGGTCGTCCCCACCAACTGGCCGATCTCTGAGAATGAGTCGGGGTCGAAGAGCGCGGCTATCCGCTCGCGGGCGTTCAGACGACCCCGCTCCCTTTGACGGATCAGGCGAGCCTCGCCGCCCATGGCGAGCGTCTCGGTTTTCCTCCGCTCGATCTCCCCGAGCGCCGGGCCCCACCCGCCGCGATCGTCGCCCGTCCCCAACTCAGATCCGCCCCGTCTGCATCTTCAGGAGATCCGCCGATCCCCCACCGTCGACGGCGATCACCTGACCAGAGATGAAGCGTGCCATCGGGCTGCAGAGAAACAAAGCAAGATACACGATGTCGGACCCATGACCCTGCAGGCCCAGAGGGTTTTTGGGACGATCGTCTCCGTCGGTAACGGCTTCAGCAAATCGCCGAACTCCCTCGGTTCCTCCGATTGATCCTGGTGCGATCGCGTTCACTCGGATCCCGTAGGGCCCCCACTCGACGGCGCACGTTCGGGTGAGCGAATCGACCCCGGCCTTCGCCGCCGCAACATGCGACTGGAACACCACTCCCTTCTGCTGAAACGGAGCACTGATGTTGACGATGCTTCCACCGTGGTCCCCGAGCCACGCGTCGAACGCGCAACGAGTCACGTTGTAGGTGCCGAGCAGATCGATATCGACCACGGCTTTGAAGCCGTTGGGTGAGATCTTCGACATGGGCGCGGGGAAATTGCCTGCGGCGTCGTTGATCACGATGTCGAGTCGCCCCATGTCTCTCACAACCGAGTCGACGACAGCCCGCACCGCATCCGCATCACGAACGTCACAGACACCGAATGCGGCGTCCACTCCTTCCGCCTTGAGCTCTTCCACTGTCGCCTCGAGGTTCTCTTTCTTTCGGCTCGCCAGAGTGACGCGCGCACCATGGGCGCCCAGGACACGGCAGATCTCCTTCCCGATGCCTGTCGCACCGCCCGTGACAAGGGCGGCCTGTCCTTCTAAGACATCTGCGGCGAACACACTGCGATCCATGCGCTGATTATGGTCCAGCAGGCCAATCAGAGCCGTGGCCCGGGTGTGGGTGGGCGGCACGAGAACATCGGCCGCCACAACGTGCGCCGCGTCCTCGACACATGGGCTCCGTCCTCATCAGCAGCCTTCATGCCGAGGCCAGCTTTCCCAATCCCGTGGACCGCCTCCCTCGTAGGACCCTTGTAGCTCCGGGCGGAGCTGGGTCAGCCAGCGCACGCTGACAGCTCGACCCTGCAATGGAAAGGGGACCAATGGTTGCGAAGAGGCCGAGTGCGGGTGAACCTCCGACAACACGGCTGGGCAGATCGGCACCGCGGACCGGCATTCGGCTCAGGCGAGCAGCCCTTCTGGCTGCCGGCACGATGATCGTCGGCGCGTTCCTGCCTGCTGTGTCCGAATCGGCGTCCGCCAGCGCCCCGAACTCGTTCACGCAGACGAACCTCGTTGCCAGCGGTACGAGGCTCGGGGCCAAGCTCGTCGACCGCAACCTGACGAACGCGTGGGGTCTCGCCGCTGTGCCTGGCGGTTCGATCTGGGTCTCGGACAACAATTCGGGGAACGCCAGTGTGTACAGCGGCGGCGTGAAGGGCAGCACCGTCACCTTGGAGCTGACGGTGCCCGTTCCAGGAGGCAACCCGACCGGCCAGGTCTACAACGGGACGGACTCGTTCCCGGTGGGAAGCGCGAATGGGCCGACGTCCATCTTCATCGTCGACAGTGATTCCATCGGCGCGGCGCAGTCGCCGGGTGAGATCGCGGCGTGGGACGGCGGATCGAGCTTTGTGGTCGAGGACAGTCCGACCGGAGGCCCAGGTGGAACCACCCCAACCGGAGCGGTGTTCAAGGGTCTGGCCATCTCTGGAGGCCCAACCGCTGGACCGGAGCTCTTCGCAGCTGACGTCGCCAACGCCACCGTCGACGTGTTCAACAAGGACTTCCAGTCCATCTCCACGCCGAGCGAATTCGTGGACCCGAGCATCCCCGCGGGCTACACGCCGTTCAACGTGCAGAACCTCGGCGGCGACATCTACGTCACCTACGGAGTGCGGAACGCGACGAAGACCGACGTTGTCCCGGGTGCTGGGCTCGGATACGTCGATGTCTACAGTCCTGACGGCGTCCTGCTCCGCCACTTGATCAGCGGCGGCCCGGGCAGCCCGTTGAACGAGCCATGGGGCCTTGCGATCGCGCCAACGGGCTTCGGACCGTTCGCCGGCGATCTCCTGGTCGGCAATCTCGGAAACGGCGAGATCAACGTATTCAACGCCAGCACGGGCGCTTTTATCGATGCGCTGGATGGCACGAACGGCAAGCCGGTCGTCATTCCGGGTCTGTGGGGCCTGCAACCAGGCAACTCTTCCTTCGGGGGCGGACGATCCGTGATCTTCAGTTCCGGACCAAAGGCGTACGTCAAAGGTGTTCTGGGGATCCTGAGGCCGTCGTAAAGCTCCGTCTGCCGGGCGTCGCGACGGCGCGGGCCTCCCCGCGTCGAGTACGGATTGGAGCGAGGTGTGCGCGGCCAGACGTTTCAGTGGTCATCGACGCAATCGGGATGCATAGTGAGTGATCGGTGACGGGTTCGCCCGCCCGATCCAACCGCACGATGAGACACTTCGGGTTCAGGAGGCCACATGCGCAGCGACATACGGGAGGGCGGGGCGTTCCCCGACTACGAGCTCGCCGATCAGGCTGGGAAGCGGCGATCTCTGTCTGAACTTCAAGGCGGCAACGCGATGGTGCTCCATCTGTCCCGTGGAAGCTACGACCCAAAAGAGCACCAGTTTCTTGGGCAGCTCGTCCAGGCCTATCCCCAGTTTCGAAACGCCTATACCCGATTGGTTGTCATCTCGACCGACAATCAGCTGAACATCAATGAGTTCCGCGACGCTTTAGGCGCCACATGGCCGTTCCTCTCGGATCCGGATCGGATAATCCAAACGGATCTCGACATCAAAGAGTTCACGGATGAGCCGCACAATCCGATGATTCCGCACACCTTCGTCCTCGAGCCCCACCTCAGGATCTTCAAGGTCTACAACGGCTACTGGTACTGGGGCCGCCCCACCATCTCAGAGCTCCACGTGGATCTGCGGGCCGTCTTCAAGAAGACTCGGCCGGACTTCGACCTAGCGGCCCCGGGCTTGAAGGAGGCCTGGGAGCGAGGAGATCGCGATCAGTTCCTCGTGGACACGCTGGAAGAGCCGATCCGATACACCGAAGGTGGAAGCATCGGCATCAAACGCTGAGCGCCTGCGGCGTCGAGTTCCGATCAGACCGCAGCACTCTTGCGGCGGGGCAAGACCCAGCCCGGGCGCGGGAAGTGGCAGGTGTAGCCGTTGGGATAGCGCTCGAGGTAGTCCTGGTGCTCCGGCTCGGCTTCCCAGAACGGCCCTGCGGGAACGACTTCGGTGACGACCTTGCCGGGCCAGAGCCCAGAGGCCTCCACATCGGCGATCGTGTCTTCGGCGACCCGGCGCTGCTCGTCGTCGAGGTAGAAGATGGCCGATCTGTAGCTGGCGCCGATGTCGTTGCCCTGGCGGTTGCGAGTGGTCGGATCGTGTATCTGAAAGAAGAACTCGAGGATCTCCCGATATGACGTCTGCTCGGGGTCAAAAGTGATCTCGATCGCCTCGGCGTGGGTGCCGTGGTTGCGATACGTGGCGTTCTCGACGTCGCCCCCGGTGTAGCCCACACGGGTCGAGATGATGCCCGGGCGCTTGCGAATCAGGTCCTGCATGCCCCAGAAGCATCCGCCGGCCAAGATCGCCTTCTCCGTTCTCTCACTCATGTCGCTACGTCCTCACCGTTGTCGGCTCGCTCGAAGAGCCGCTTGTACTGGCCATACCCCTCAGTATCCAGATCTTCGTAGGGGATGAAACGCAGGGCCGCAGAATTGATGCAGTAGCGCAATCCGCCTTGATCGGGTGGTCCGTCCTCGAAGACATGGCCGAGGTGGCTGTCCCCGTGCGCTGAGCGGACCTCGGTCCTGAGCATCCCGTGGCTCGTGTCCTGGTGCTCGACGACGTTGGCCTTCTCGAGTGGGATCGTGAAGCTCGGCCACCCGCAGCCACTGTCGAACTTCTGGAGCGACGCGAAGAGGGGTTCGCCCGAAACGATGTCGACGTAGATCCCGGCCTCCTTCTTGTCCCAGGAATTCGTTGCCAAAGGCGGGCTCGGTGGCGCTCTCCTGGGTCACGGCGTACTGGTGGGGCGTCAGCCTGGCGATCGCCGCTTCGTCTTTTTTGTACTCGTCTGCCATGGGTCTCCTCCCGGTTTCATTGTCCCTCCTCAGGCGCCGTCTGTCATCACCGGCTCGACCAGGTGATCCTTCGAGGGGACGCGCCTCCGAGGCGCAACGCAGCGACAACCCCTGGATCGACCCGAACTTTTCATCCTTGTCGGGCCGTTCACGTCATCGTCACACTCAAGTGCCTCGGCCGGCCATCCGATGCACACTGCAAGGGAGTCGCTCGCCGTGCACCGACGACGGAGTCGTCGCGCGGTCCAAACGGCAGCCCGAACTGAATCGGAGAGGAGCCGGGGCGTGAATCAGCCGGCCGGGTGGTATCCCGATCCGTTCAACCGGGAGCAGGACCGCTTCTGGGACGGCAAGGTCTGGACGATGCACGTCCGAGCGCCCGGAGCGACCGAGGACACGCTCCCGCCTGGCTTCGGCACTGCAGTACCCGCGACGCAACAACGGGCGATCACCGGCCAAGGGCCCGGAGCGCCGTCGCCGTCCCCGGCCGGGGACGTGCCGCCCGGGGTCACGACGTGGTCGCCCGCGGCAGCTCCGACGGCCGCGCCGACCCATCGGCGCGCGATGGTCTTGAGCGGAATCGCTGCTGCGGTGCTGGTCGTCGGCGGCGTGGTGGGCGTCGGTGCGTACGTCGTGTTCGGGGACCACGGCTCGGCGGCGGCATCAGAGGCCATCGCCAAGGCGGTAACCCAGTCGCTGAATGAGCAGTCCGCCGACATGTCCCTCGACGTGCGGGTCTCTGCTGCCGGGATGAACGAACACATTACGGGGAGCGGCGCGTTCGACTTCACGACGCATTCCGGAACGGTCAGCGTCAACGTACCGGCCGGTAACGAGCAGATAACCGAGCAGGTGATTGAAGACGGCTCCACCGTGTACGTGAGCATGCCGTCACAGGTCGGTCAGTTGCTTCCTGGGAAGAGCTGGATCTCGGTGGCCGCCAGCTCGTTTGCCTCTGGGAACGACAATGGACTCGGCTCTGGATTCAACGGGATAGAAGATCCTTCCGCCCTGCTTCGTCAGCTTCAGAGCCAAGGTGATCCGGTCGACTCGCTCGGACCGACCACGTACGACGGCACGTCTGTCAATGGATACTCCGTGACGATCCCGCTCAGTCAGCTTGACAAGGACCTCGGGCAGCTGCCGGCAGATGGGGGTCAACTCGCATCGGGGCTGCTGCCGTCGTCGATCACTGAGAGGGTCTACATCGACAACAATGGACTGCTGCGCGGCATCGTCGTGCCGATCTCCTTCACTCTTGGCGGCCACACGCTCACCGAAACGGTGCAGATGAGCTACTCGAACTACGGGACGCCTGTATCGGTGACGCCACCGCCTGCGAGCGAGGTGGCCACGCTCCAGCAGCTCGAGGCGGTTGAGGGCAGCGCCGGAGGAAGCGGACTCGGCGGGCTCGGCAGCGGGAACACTGGCGTCACCGGGGGAACCGGCAACACCGGGGGAACCGGCAACACCGGCAACGGATTGCTGGGCAGCGGGAACACCGGCAACACCGCCTGACCACCGCCAGCGGCGGAGTCAGAGCGCTCGGCACGCCCACTCAGCTCACGGGCAGGCGCCGGCCGTCACCGTGACGTAGATCTGCAGCGGTCGCCCCTTCGTCGCGATGCTCAGGTGCGTCGAGCCGGGCGGTGAGGTGATGCGGCCGCCACGAACAGCGGCACACCAGCCGTTGGCATAGTGCTGCTGTGCTGCAATGGCGATGATGGTGCTGCCCGAGGCCGAGAGGCTTGGCGTGTAGATCATTCCCCACGCGCCGGTGAACGGGTTGAAGAGGATAGAGCTGGCAATGCCGGCTACCTCTTGTGGGTAGGTCCGCGACAGCTCGGACACGATGGGGCTGTAGGTGCCGTTCGGCAGAACGAGTCCTTCGGCCGAGGAGCCGGTGGGGTCTTGGTAGTACTTCCACGCCCAATAGGCCCATCCCACCTCGTCGAGTCCCGCCCACTCGGCGTCGAAGCCGGCCAGTGCCCGACTCGTGGTCGCGCCGAACTCGCTCATGAATATCGCTGGTCCGTTGGGTTGGTAGGGCGAGTTCATCGACAGCCTGGTCACGTCCTGCTCCGACGCAGCCGTTTCCTCGGATTGGAGGCATTGCAAAAGGTTTATCGGGTTCCCGGTGATCGGGCTGCGGTCGCCGCAGTACACGTGGAAGTTGAAGACGAGGCGCGGGAACGGCATTGGGCCGAGTTGCGACGGGATGTTGCCGCCCGTGACCCAGTAGATGTCGGGCTCGACGAAGATCAGGTGATGGCTGTCGACCGACTGGATCGCCGGCACCACGCCGTCGGCGGGCACGGTCGGCGGGCAGATGAGCGAGCTTGCGCCGTTGGCAAGGAAACCGGTGTGGTCACGCCCGGTGTAGAAACACTCGAGCTGGCCGGTGAAGGTGGACTCCGACGCGATCTGTGTCTCGGTAGAGAAGGGTTCGTTGTAGGGGTCGTAGCCCACGACCCACCGGTTGTTCTTGAAGTAGTCGGCGACCGTCTTCCAGACCAGGTCGAACTGTCCCTGCAGGTTGCCCACCACGTCGTTGGCCCAGAAGTGTTGGACCGCGGTCTGCAGCTGTGCGTTCGAGTAGTTGTTCGACCAGCGGCCGCCCTTGGGCACGATGGGCACGTTGTTGGTGCACACGGCCCAGTTGGGCGCGCCCTCGCCGCGAAAGAGCCGGTTGTAGACGTCCTGATGCATGTCGAGCAAGGTGTAGATGCCGTACTTGCTGAGCAGTTTCACGGTTGCCGCGACATGCTTGAGGTACTGATCCGCCACGGCCTGGTTGAACTCCTGAGGATTGCCCGGCGCGCCCGGTGCGCAGATCTTGGGCTGGTTCGGTCCGCCCGAGCCCGGTTCCAACCCTTGCCACTCGATCCCCAGGCGCACCACGTTGAAGCCGAGCTGTCGCATCCGCGTCGCGTCCGAGGCACTGAAGTTCCACGGTTCGCCCGGATCCGGATAGGCGATGTAGGGCGGATGCTTGTACACCACGTTCGTGCCGTGCATCAGCACCATCCGCCCGTTCGAGTCGTAAATGTTGGGACCGCCCGGCGAGGACATGAAGCTCGGGACTCCGTCCATCGATCCCTCGGTCGTCGGCCCGCTGCTGTACTGGTATTGCACACCCGGCCCGCTCAGCGCCGTGACGTGCGGGCTGAGCGCGTCGAGGTTCGGCTGGTTCACGATGTGCTGGGGTGCCGTGGTGCTGGTTGTCGAAGCCGGTGCACCGGCCGTCGTGGAGGTCGACGGTGAGGTCGCCGTCGTCGCCGGGAGCCTCGGGCTCGTGGTGGTGGTGCTCGAAGTCGTGGACCGGCCCGTAGTCGTCGTCGCCGGCCTGCGCTGGGTGGTGGTCGTGGTCGGCGGTTTCGGCCTGGTGGAGGTAGTCGAAGGACGCGGTGGACGCGGTCGTCGTGGTTGCGCCCGAAGCGGGTCCCACCGCCAGGGCGAACGAACTACACGCAGCCAGGACGGCCCCAACGGCAGCGAGCGTCCGAGGGGGTGGACGCGGCCTCAGACGGCACCGCGTGCTCGGGTACCGGCTACGCCCTACCCCCCAGACACGCATCGCCCCGGACCTTTCTGCCGTCAGCGCCAGCCGCCAAAGCGCATCATCGTACCTACGGGCGCGACAGCGACAGTCCCGGCACCGAGCCGTGGCGGCGGCGCGCAGAAGGGTTCGATCAGAGCAAAGCGCCCTTGCGCCGAGCGAAGACGTCGGCCGATGCCAAGAGGTCTGCCTGCATCTCACTCTGGCTCTCGAGCAGCTCGTTCGCCCAGAGCATCTGCAGGGTGGTCTGGACGCGGTCGCTCCGCCGCTGGTGGCCCACGTCCTCGAACGCCTTTCGCAACGCGTCGCGGAGCACCTCGTCGCGTGGCGGTGGCTGGTTCAACGACGAGCGGCCGTTGGCGAGCAAAGCGGCGAACTCTTGATACCAGAGGTGACTCTGGGCGTAGGAGTCGCGCAGGACCGCTTCGGCGACCTCCACGGACTCGACCTCGGGCAGACCCGGCGCCGGCGGGTTCACCTGCATGGTGCCGAGCGTGAAGGCCGCGATTCGGAGGCGGTTGGACCCCGTGAAGAGGCGCGAGATCGTCTCAACCGAGACGACCTTGGCTCCGCGCTCCGTGAAGAACTGTCGGAACGCGTCGTCGAGGAGGAGATAGGCGCGGTGCGACGCCTGCTGACTAGCGGACATGTCGATGTGCCGCCGCGTCATGGTGAGCCGGTCGACCGCATCGGCGAGATAGCTCGAACTGGCGACGAAGGCGTTCGACAGCGCGCGCCCGAGGGCCGCCGTGGCGCCCCTGGGCCAGAACAAGAACCCGACGACGATGCTGACGCCACAGCCAATGGCAACGTCCTCGAAGCGCGTCAGTCCGACGCGCCACCCGACGGGCTGGATGATGTTGAACAAGATGACGACCATCACCGTGAACGCGGCCTGGCCGGCGACGAAGGAGATCATGGACGGCGCGATACCGGCCACCAGCGCGGCAATCGGGAGGAGGATCCACAGGACATACAGGTGGCTGCCGATTCCGGCCAGGAGCGCTCCGCCGACGACGAACCCCACTGCCGTGCCGCCGACGGCACGCATGGCTGTCGACCCCGTTCCCAGCGCGCTGGAACGCAACACCGAGAGGGTGCCGAGCACCACCCAGAAGCCGTGCTGCACGTTGGTGACCTCGACGATCGCAACCGCAAGCGCCAAACCGATACCGCCGCGCAGAGCATTGCGGAACCACACCGATCGGAAGGAGAGGTAGGAGCGCAAGCGGTGCGCGAACACGTTGGCGGTCGACTCGTCCATCCCCAGGCGCACGGTGGAGACTGGATCAGCTCCGACGGACTCGAGCGCGGCGTCCGCAACCATCTCGCTGGCGATACCGACGGCGCGGGCATGGAATCCCGGGTCGAGGTCCCCCACGATGCTGTCATCGCCGCTCGATCCGGTCCCCGTCGGCGCGTCACCTCGTCCCTCTGTGCCGTTCTCGCCCTCGGCTTCGGCTTCGGCCACTGAGCTCACGTCGGCCTCGAGCGCGAACGCCAGGAGCTGGTCGAGCCGGCGGGTCTCGTCCTGCAAACGCCGTATTCGCTCTGGATCGTCGACCGGGTGCGCCAGGCCGTCGCAGATGACTGCGGCTGCCTCGTGCAGGGTCGTCGCCACGGCGTGCGTGACTGCCAGCGCAGGCGCCGGCTCAGTCGACCAGTGCTCGTCGCCGATCATGGCCGTGTTGCCGGCGACCCACTCGATGCGTCCGACGAGCTTGGAGAGCGCCACAGCGGACGAAGCAGCGCTGGTGGGCGGGTAGGGCGTGGCGGAGAACTGCTTCCGCAAGTTGGCCAGCTCGCTCGTCACTGCCGCGTGGGCGTCGGGATCGGGCCGACCCTCTGCCCGCGCCTCGGCCAATCGGGCCACCGCCAAGACCGCGGCCGAGAGCCGACGCCTGAGGGTGTCATGCCACGGTGGCGGCCAAACCAACAGCTCGGCCGCGATGCAGCACACACCCGCCATCGCCCAACCGATCATGCGCCACCCGATCGCCGAGGCCGGCTGCTCCACCGCGACGGACAGGACGAACAGGAGCAACGCGGCGGTCGACGCGGTCGCCGCCTGTGGCGCCACGATCCCGGAGAAGAGCACGAGGAACCCGACCACGCCCATCGCCACCACCGCGGCCACCTTGTTCGTCGATGCCACGGTGCCCACCACGACGAAGATGCTGCCGACCACCCACAACCCGACGTACGACACGAGGCGGGTACGAGGCTTGCCGGTGAACTCGACGAACAGGAGGAGGGCGAAGGAGCCGAACGCGGCGAAGAGGCCCACCTGAGCATCCGTGAACGCGAAGTGGGCGATGGCGAAGAGCGAGGGCACCACGACGGCGGCCCGGAGCGAGCGCTTGATCACGAGGTAGTCCGGGTCCTTGGCGTGCAGCCAGGCGAGCGCGCGGTGGTCGACCTCAGTGGGTGCGGGTGCCGGCGCCGGAGGTGCAGACGCTTTCCTCATGGGCGCGACGCCAGACACGATGTGATCGCTCTTACCCCTTCGCCGGCAGCGACCGTGCATAGGTCGTGCCGAGGTCTATCCACTTGGTCAATTGCCGCTTGGTTCGCAGGTCTTGCGCCTCCAACCGGAGCCACCCTGCCATTGGTCGTCCCCGCATGATCGCCGCGGTTGCCTTCGACGTCGACACGAGCCGGCTGGTCTGCTCCGGGTCGACCCGCACCAGCACTCCGCCCTGTCGGCTGGCGGTGATAGCCATATTGCCTCCGACGAAGAAGGCGAGCCCGCCGAACATCTTCTTCTCGCTCAGTCCCCGCTCCGAGGCGACCAGTTCTCGGATGCGATCGGCCAGGTCCTCGTCGAAGGCCACACGTTCAGCGTAGACAACGGTCGGGCGTCGCTGGCCGGGGGGTGTCGGCGCCTGCTCTACCCCGCTGCACTCGTCGCCACTGCCTGGGACCCCAACACCGGACCGGCGACGAAGCCGGCACGAGGCCCGCGAGCAGAATCCGGGACGTCCGGGGATAGTGTCCAGCGCGATGTGCGCGCTGCAGGCTGTCCCGCGGGATCGAGGAGAGGGATAGCCCGTGCCGGGGATGGGTCGCTCGCTGCAGACGGGCAATTCCCTTGTCGCATCCAGCTTTCGCACCGCCCTCTTTCATCAGCTTCTCGTCGTCTTCCTGGTGGTCGTGCTGTGTGCGGTGGCCTTCAATGTCGTGCGGACCATCCAGTACCGGCGCCTCAGGGAGCACGGCCTGACCAGCTTCCCCACTCCATCGCCTGCTCACATCCCTGAACCACTGGCCCGACGCGTCCTTCGCATCGGCTTCGGCTGCATCTGGGTGCTCGACGGCCTGCTGCAGATCCAGTCCTCCATGCCGCTGGGCCTTCCTTCGAACGTCATGCAGCCGGCCGCCAACGGATCGCCGGACTGGGTGCAGCACCTGGTGAACAACGGCATCACGATCTGGTCCAATCATCCCGTGGAGGCGGCAGCCGCCACAGTCTGGATCCAGCTGGGACTCGGGATCTGGCTACTGGTGGCGCCGCGCGGTCGCTGGTCGCGACTCGGCGGTGCGTCCAGTGCGGCATGGGGGATCCTTGTCTGGATCTTCGGGGAAGCGTTCGGGAGCATCTTCGCTCCGGGGCTGACGTGGCTCTTCGGGGCCCCGGGTGCCGTTCTCTTCTACTGCGCGGCCGGGATCCTCATCGCCCTCCCTGAGCGCGCCTTCTTCACACCACGGCTCGGCCGTATTGTCCTCGGCCTCGGGGGTCTCTTCCTCATCGGCATGGCCACGTTGCAAGCGTGGCCCGGTCGAGGATATTGGCAGGGGCACGGCGGCACCTTGAGCGGCATGGTACGGACAATGGCTCAGACGCCACAGCCATCGTTTCTCTCCTCTTGGCTTGACTCGTTCGCTGGATTCGACACCGCCCACGGCTGGGGGGTGAATCTCTTCGTCGTGATGAGCCTGGCCGGAATCGGGGTCCTGTTTCTCAGCGGCCGCAAGCGATTGGTGCTCGGCGGCATCATCGCGTTGGTCGTTCTGTGCCTGGCCGATTGGGTCCTCGTCGAGGACCTGGGTTTCTTGGGCGGCCTCGGCACCGACCCCAACTCGATGGTGCCGATGGCGCTCCTCTTCGTGTGCGGCTACCTGGCTCTCGCGTATATCCCGGCCGTGGCCCCCGCCTCGGCGCAGACGGAAGCCGCCCCGGCAAACGCAGGTGACGTGATCCAGGGCGGACCCTGGTGGCGTCGAGTCACGCTCTCCTACCTCCTGCGTGCCACAGCGGCGTTCACTGCGTTGGTGGTCGTGCTGATCGGCACCGCGCCAATGGCCTTGGCCGCCGTCAACCCCAATGCCGACCCCATTCTCAGCGAAGCACTGGACGGAACACCGAACGCCATCGACATACCCGCCCCACCGTTCGCGCTCGTCGACCAACACGGGCACGAGGTGAGCCTGGCCAGCCTCCATGGTCACGTCGTCGCACTGACCTTCCTCGACCCCGTCTGCACGAGTGACTGCCCTCTGATTGCGCAGGAGTTTCGCAACACGGACGAGCGACTCGCCGCGGATGGCAATCGGGTCGACTTCATTGCGATCGTCGCCAACCCCATCTATCGGTCCGTGTCGTTCACCAATGCCTTCGACCGCCAGGAAGGCCTGGTGCACGTGGCGAACTGGTACTACCTCACCGGTTCTCTGCCCGAGCTGCGACGGGTTTGGAATTCGTACGGCGTCCCAGTCCAGACGATCCCCGACGGAGCAATGGTGGCGCACGCCGACCTCGCCTTCGTGATCGACGAGCAGGGTCGTGAGCGAGAAGCCCTTATCGACGACCCTGGATCGAGTCGACCGACCGCATCATCCTTCTCGTCGCTGCTCCAGAACCAGATCGACCAAGTCCTCAATTCGTGAACGCCCGCCTGCTCCGGGCTCCAGGCCCGCGACGCGGATGGTCGCTCGTCACCATCACCATCACGGCGACGCTCTGCGCACTACTGCTTGCCTACCTACCCGAGACGAGCAGTGCCGCCGCACCACTCGAGAGCGGGGTCTCGTCGTCATCATCAGGCAGTTGGGTGGTCCTGCCGATGGGAGTGCTCTCCGACGAGTCGAACACGTTCTGGCAGTTACTCCACGCCCCACCCGGGTCCTCACGTTGGTCGGTGGTCACGCCACCCGGAGTCGCCGACAATGGTGGGTTGGTTCTCGCAGCCCCGCAGAGTTCGACACTCGTCGGATTCTTGCCCAGTGGCAATCTCCGTTTTTCGCCGCTCTCGCAGAGTGGCGACGATGGGAGCACGTGGAACCCGGAGTTCCTCCCTGGGGCGCTTGCGTCGGCTCCCAACGCGTTGGCCGACGGTGCGGGAAGCTCGGGCGGAGCGCTGGCCGTAGTTGGTGGCCGCGTGGTGTATCGAGCGGGAGCAAGCCTCGGGTCGTGGGCACCGCTCGTCACCGCGGTCCAGCTGCGCCGCGTCTCCCCGGAGTGCGGCGTCTCGGACGTGAGCGCGGTCGCCTTCTCACCTTCGGGTGAACCCATGGTCGCTTCCAACTGCTCCGGCCGGGGCGCCGTCGGGGTCTTCACGCGCACCAACGGAGCCTGGCAGACGAGCGGCTTCGAGCTCCGCGGAGCATTCGGTCGAGCGAGCACCTCGGTCGTTCGCCTCGCTTCCTCCGGTACGAGCACGGTCGCCCTCGTGGAGACGACGACTGCGAGCAACCACTCGCTGGTCGCTGCGTGGCAGACCGGCACGGTCTGGTCGGGCTCAGCAGCCCGTGCCGTGCCCCACGGGGGTAGCGTCGCCGCCACGTCTCTGGGTCTCGGCGGGGCGCTGGCGGTGCTGGTGCGCGCGAAGGACGGCGGCCTCGCTGCCACGTACGTCGCACCCGGACACCGCTGGACGACGTTGCCGACGCCGCCGGTCCACACCGTGGCCCTGGCCGACGTGACACCCAACGGTATTTCGCTCGGCGCGACGCTCTTTGACGCCTTCACCGTGAACGGCCAGTCACTCTCCGTCTACGCGCTGACGCCGGCTGGCACACGATGGGTTCTCGTGCAGACGATCCGGGTCCCGCTCGCCTACGGATCGTCGGGGTGAGCCTGGCCGCGCTACCGTGACCATCGGCCCACCTGCACAAGGAGGGACGGCGTGAGCTACCTGGTCGACAACTGGAGCTTCGACCCTTTCGCCATCGTCGTCGCCGCGATCGTGGTGCTCCACGAGGTGGGTCTGGCCAATCTCCGGCGGCGGTCGACACCGGCCCACTCCAGGACACGGCGGCTGCGCTCCCTGTTCTTCTACGCCGGGCTGGGTTTGCTCCTCATCGCGGTCATGTCGCCGATCGACTACTGGGCGGACGACTACTTCTTCGTCCACATGATCGAGCACATCCTCATTGCCTTCTTCGCCCCGATCCTGATCGTGGCGGGCGCTCCGTGGCTCCCGTTGGTGCACGGACTTCCCGTCGGCCTGCGGCGCCGTTTCATGCGGGCCCTGCTGCTTGGCCGCACATCTGCCTCCCTCCGCAGAGTCGGCCGGTTCGTCACGAATCCGTGGACGGCCCTCATCTCCTTCAACGCGGTGATGGTGCTCTGGCACGTGCCGGCCCTCTTCGACGCGGCGGAAGAGAACCAGCTCGTTCACATCTGGCTGATGCACGCCAGCTTCTTCGTCACGGGCGTGTTCTTCTGGCTGCAGATCATCCCGTCACATCCCTTCCGATTGAAGGCGTCCCCGCTGTGGCAGATCGGGGCGATCATCTCGACCAACGTCGTCATGTTCGTCCTCGCCATGACCCTCTCGCTCTTCACCGACAGCAGTTGGTACTCGGTCTACGCCCACGTCCCGGGCGTGACGCTGTCGCCGTACGCCGACCAGCAGATCGGTGCCGCCATCCTGTGGATCTGCGGCGACTTTTGGGCTGTCCCCGCGCTGGCCGTGACCATCCGGCGGGCCATGGACAACAAAGAGGGCTTCTCCCTGGGTGTGGACCGGCTCTTCCACCGCGCGCCCGACCCCTCGCTCGAGGCGTTGCGCGCGCCCGCACCCGAGCGCGCCTCTCAGGTCTGAAAACCCCCGGCATGTGAACCTGGGTTGCAACCGCAGTGCGCGGGAGCGTCGGGAAAAACAACAAATAGTTGACGAAGAAGAAACGGAACCGTAATGTCCCAGTCGCAGCGACATTCGGGGCAGGTCCTGGGATTTCATCGAATCGTCGGTCCGTCGGGGGACGGGGGTCAAGCGTGACGCTGGCGTGGAAGGTGTCGGTGACGGTGGTGCTCTTCGCCATCTGCGTCGCCGCGGCCATCGTGCTGATCGTGAACTTGCTGGGCACCCCGCCGACCGTCGACTTCTCCTCCTCGAGCCCGGGTGCGCCGGTCAACGTCACGCTCCAGAGCGTCGGCAGCTACGGATCGGCTCCTCATCCGACCTGGGTGTCCTACCTCGTCCGGTCCCCGCAAGGGCAGTGGGTCCACACCACCGTGTTCCAAGTGCCCCAGCACACCCGCATCAACGTGACCATCTACAACTATGACTCTGGCAGTCCGTTGCGCAACCAGCAGCTGGGGCAGGTGAGCGGGACCTACGGCAACGTGGCCACCCTCAATGGCAAGACGTTCCGGGTGATCAATTCGAATGCCGGCAACGGGGTTGCGCACACCTTCTCCATCCCGTCGCTGGGTGTAAGTGTTCCCCTGTACGGCAACAACTCGAACGCCAACCTGTGCGCCGCAGCCCCCTGCACCACGAGTTCTCCGAACAAGATCATCCGTTTCTCTTTCACGAGCCCCGGTCCTGGTGACTACCGTTGGCAGTGCTTCGTGCCCTGCGGCCTCGGGTTCCTCTTCGGCAACGGTGGCCCCATGTCGACGCTCGGCTACATGGGCGGATTCATGAAGGTGGTCGCATGAGCGACCCGAGCGCGGCGGGCGCCGAGTCGGCGCCCGCCCCCGCAACGACGACCTCCGAGACGACACCGGACCAGACCCACCACTGGTGGCGCCTCATCGCCGTCTGGGTCGTGCTCTCGGCGGTCCTCGACCCGCTCTACTACTACCTGGCGGGGCCGCACATCCCGCCGGGGACGATGACCGACGTCGCCCAGGGCGCGCAGTTCGACTTCAACGTACTGTTCGTCATTGCGTTGCCAGTGGTGCTCGCGGTCTGGATCTACATGCTCTATGCCATTTGGATGTGGCGGGCGTCGCGAGGCGGGCCGGAGCCGGTCGGCGGCCCGGACGCGCGCGGACACCTGGGCATTCAAGTGGCGTGGATCGTGATCACCAGCGTCGTCGTGTTGTTCCTGGCCGGCTTCGGAACCTACGAACTGGTGCAGCCCGGTGGCGCTGGTGGCGGTGAAGGGTCGAGCCCCATCTGGACGCCGACGTCCAAGACGATCTTGCCCATTCAGGTCATCGGGCAGCAGTGGAAGTTCACGTACCGCTATCCCACCTTCGGCGGCTTCGAGACAGACGAGCTCGTAGTGCCGAACGACACGACCATCCAGTTCAACGTCACCTCGCTCGACGTCATCCACAGCTTCTGGGCCTACCAGCTCGGCGTGAAGGCCGACGCCAACCCCGACTACAACAACGTCGCCTACGCGACGACCCAGCAGCTCGGCTCCTTCATCGTCCGCTGCTCCGAGCTGTGCGGCATCTGGCACGGCGCCATGTTCAACAGCGGCCAGGTCGTCACCAAGCAGCAGTTCGCGGCGTGGGCCGCGTTGACCGCCACCAGACTGCGGGCGAACACCAAGCTGCTGCCCCCCTACGCCTTGACCTACACCCCGGACGCCAACAATGCCGACGGGGGCTACTACCCCGACACCAAGGACCCGTATTCCAATGTGGAGACGTACGGCGCCCCTCAGCCCAAGGGTGGTGGGTGACATGAGCGCCATCCGGGAGCACGCGGTCAGCGCTGTTCCGCGAGACGAGGGAGCCGCGTCATGGCCATTGACACCTCCGTCGACGAGTTCGAATACCCCGGCGAAGAAGGCATCGAGTCGCCGCCGCGAGCCACGCCGACGTGGCGCCGTTCGCCGTGGCTGCAGCCGAACATCATCTGGGCCACGGCGGGGGGCGTCGTTGGGTACCTGATCGGTCACTGGTTGGGCAACGTCATCGCGAGCGGCTACACCCAGGTCCAGGACACCGGGCAGAACGACGTCGCGATCGTTCTCGGACTCTCCCTCGGCGTGGTCGGCTGGATGGGAGGCATCGGCGGGCTCACCTACCCGCTGGCCAAGGTCCTCGGCTACGAGGTCCCGGCGGCGCCGCCGCAACAGAGCTGGGTGCGCTACTTCCGCATGACCGACGACCACAAGGTTGTCGGGATGCAATACGTGGTCGGCGTCCTCTTGTTCCTGTTTACGGGCGGCCTGCTGGCCATGCTCATCCGCACCGAGCTGTTGAGCCCCACCAACCACACGTTCGGACCGGGCACTTACATCGCCATCGTCAGCGAGCACGGCACGATCATGATGATGATGGCTTCGTCCGCCGTCGCCGGGACACTGGGGAACTGGCTGGTCCCTCTGATGATCGGGTCGAGGCGCATGGCCTATCCCCGCGTCGAGGCGTTCTCCTTCTGGATCTTCATGGCCGGCTACCTGGTCATCGTGAGCGCCCTCTTCTTCGGCGGGTTTCCCACCGGGTGGACGGGCTACGCGCCGTTGCAGACGCAGGCGTCGGGCGGCATGGACGCCTACCTGGTCGGTTTCGGCGTGATCGGCATCGGCATGATCCTGGCCGGGTTCAACCTGGCCGCGACGATCATCAACTACCGGGCGCCGGGCATGACGTGGAGCCGGCTGCCCATCTTCGTGTGGGCCATCCTGGCCACGACGGCGCTGCTGACTCTGGCCACGCCGACACTGGTGGTGGCGTGCCTCTGCGGGATCCTCGACCGCACCGCCGAGACCGCCTTCTTCGTCAACGAACACGGTGGCAGCAGCTTCTTGTGGCAGAACCTGTTCTGGTTCTTCGGCCACCCCGAGGTCTACATCATGGCCCTGCCGGGCTTCGGCATCGTGATGGAGATCCTGCCGGTCTTCACGCGCAAACCGCTGTTCGCCTACAGGGTGGCCGCCGCCGGGATGCTCGGTGTCGCCCTGCTGTCGTTCTTCGTCTGGCAACACCACCTGTTCCAGAGCGGGATCAATCCGGACATGCGGCCGCTCTTCATGCTCACGACCGAGCTCATCTCCATCCCGACCGGCTTCTTGTACCTCGTCACGCTCGGTACCCTCTGGAAGGCAAAGATCAGATTCGACACGCCGACTGCTCTTCTGTCTCGGGATGCTGTTCAATTTCCTCATCGGTGGCGTCACCGGCGTGTTTCTCTCTGACGTCCCCGTCAACGTCACGGTCCACGGCAGTTTCTTCGTGCTGTCGCACTTCCACTACACGATCATGGGTGGCCTCATCTTCGCGTTGTTCGGCGGGTTCTACTACTGGTTCCCCAAGATCACCGGCAAGACGCTCAACCGCAAACTGTCCAAGTGGCACTTCTGGACGTTCTTCATCTTCTTCAATCTGACCTTCTTCCCGATGTTCCTCATCGGGATCCTCGGCCAGCCACGGCGCGTGTTCGAGTACGCCACGAACCTGCAGACGTTGAACGACATCTCGAGCATCGGCGCCTATCTCCTGGGTGCCTCGTTCTTCTTCTTCATCATCAACGTCGTCTGGTCGATCTACCTGAACCCGCACCCGGCTCCGCCGAACCCGTGGAACTCGTTGGGCCTCGAGTGGCAGACGCCGACACCAGTGCCGTGGTTCAACTTCGAGCACATCCCCGTCGTCCTGAACGACCCCTACCACTACGGCGAGCCGGACGCCCCACCGGTGGCGGATCTCGGCAGACCCATGGCGGCCGTCGGCGCCCCGGCTGGCTCCGTCTCCCCCGATGATCTCGGGACCGTAGAGCGTGGCGGCGACCCGCGTCCCCCGATCGCATGAGCCCCATCCTGTGAGGACGAACGGATGACAACGGCAGAGAACCCCGTCGAGAACCAGCGCTTCGAGAGCTTCCCCGAGCTAAGGGAGACGCCCGAGGAGATCGCGTTCGAGCTGCGCGCCCAGGAGGGGGCCCTGTGGACCGGCGGCCGGCTCTTGATCGGCATCTGGGTCTTCGCCTTCGCCGCGCTGGCGTTCGCCTACTTCTATCTGCGCTCGGCCAACAACGAGGAGCTCTGGCGCCCCAAGGGTGTCACGGCCCCCACCGCGGTCGGCGCGGCGATCTTCGTCATCACGGTGGCAGCCGCCCTCATCGTGCAGTTCGGAGAGCGTCGGTTCCGGGAGAACGAGACGCTGGACTGGCAGGTCGCGGGCTGGACGGCCGTCGCGGGCGGTCTCCTCGTGATCGGCCTGCAGATCTGGCAACTGACGACGCTCCCGTTCTTCCCCGGATCGAGCGGGTACGCGTCGTGCTTCCTCGCCTGGGCCGCCTTGAACATCGCGGTGGTGCTGGCCGGCACCTACTGGATCGAAACCATCCTCGCCCGGGAGCTCCGCCTGCGACGCGCCATGACACAGGACGGGGGCGCTCCGAGCTCGACGCTCCCCGTCGCCCGGCTCTTACGGGCGAACCTGAACGGATGCACGTACTTCTGGGGCTTCATCGGCGTGGTGGCGACGCTGTTCTGGCTAATGTTCTACGTGATCTGATCTGAGTCAGGGAGGCCTGCGCACATGATCGCTGATGTCGCTGCAACTCAGGCTCTGACGTTCGCCATCCCCCTCGGGACGCTCTTTGTGGTGCTCCTCTGGGGTTTCTTCCAGCGCCGGCCGACGCGATGAGCGGTGGGGCTGCCGGCGAGCGGCCCCACCAGCCCGACACCGCCCCGACGGCGCCGAACGCCGCGACCTGGCGGCCCTGGTGCCTCGCCGCCGCACTCCTCGTCGGAGTCGGCGCTCTCATTCCGCCCCTGGCCACGGTGGCGCGGCGAGCGGACTACGGCCAGGCCCTGCAGTTCTCGCTCCTGGCCATCGCACTGCCGGCGCTACTCACCCTCGGGGCCCCGTGGCGCCTCCTGCGGCTCGCAGCGTCGGGGGCAACGGCGGCGCCAGCGGGTGACTGCCCCTCCCGCGTCGTCGACCGACTCGCCGCCCACCGGTTGCGCCATCGCGAACTCACCCGGGCGCTCGCCTTCATCGTCCCCGATCTCGTCGTGATCATCATCTGGCACGCTCCGGGCGCCGTCGCTGCGGTGGCGCGCGACGGCTGGCTGGTGCTGATCGAAGCCGCCACCCTTGTCGTCTTCGGCGTGGCGCTGTGGCTCGAGCTCATCCCCTCCCCGCCGCTCATGCCGCGCTCGGGACACCTACGCCGAGCGGTCCTCGGCGCCATCGTCATGTGGGTGCTGTGGATTCTCGCCTACGTCACCGGACTGTCGAACCACGGGTTCTACCCGAACTTCTCCCATGTGCCCGGAGGCCTCGGCGCCTTGGCCGACCAACAGATCGCGTCCGCCATCGTGTGGTTCGTCGCGGCCGTGTCCTTCGTCCCGGTCATCTTCTGGAACGCGGTGATGTGGCTGAGGACCGAGGACGACCCCGACACCGAGCTCCTCGGGCTCTTGCGCGCCGAACGGCGACGGGGTCCACCGCCGCTGTCCGGGGGTGACGGCATACCTTCCCCCTGACACGATGGTCCGCACGTTCCCGACGGACCACGAGGCTCAGCCCGAACTCGTGGGCGAGGTGACCGCCGGCAGATCGACCGGCTGAAGGTGCGTCTCCAGCGTGCGGTCGGCGGCATGCTCCTGGGCGATCGCGGACCGGCGGTCGTCTCCGAGTTGGGTCTCCTCCTGGGCCAGGTTGTGCAGGGCGCCCGTATTGTGCGGGCTGCCCATGAGGGTCTGCACGTCCTCGATTGCCCGCAGCGCGTCCGACGTGGTCCACAGGATCGTCGTGGCCACCATGTCGCCGAGATGCTTCCCGGCTGCCGTCCCGGGGACCTGGACGTCGGACAGGTCGTTGATGCCCTCGCTGGCGAACGAGCACGCCGTCTGGTCGTCGCCGAGCAGGCCCGGCGTGGGCGCCCGATCGGCCGCCGTGAGCCGATGCGACTCCTGCAGCGTCCAGATGCCCACCGCCTGGTGGATGGCCAGCGCGCAGGGCGCGAGGTCGCTGTTCACCTCGGTCATGACGCTGCGCTCGGCGCTGATGTCGCTCGCCCGCGACGTGCTCACCGGCAGGTCGGTCAGCACGGTGATGACCACGATCACGGCGACGACCGCCGCGATGGCCAGCGTGCGGTGGCGGTGCCACCACCGCGCCCCGCCGCTCGGCGGCGCGGGCGCTGGGTTCGGCCAGCGGACCAGCCGGCGGCGAGTCGGAGGGGATCCCATCCGGACGCGGGACGGTCAGATCGCTCACCGTGCCAAGAGCCTCTCGGCGTAGGTCGCGATGCCCTGGCCCCACCGCGTCACCGTCGCCGCCGGCGAGCTGAACGACCCGGTCGCGCTCTCGTCGGCGAAGGGTGTGGCGCGGTAGACCACCTGGCCGTCAGGGCTGATGAAGTCCATGACGTCGTTGTGGGCTTCGAGGCCGGTCTTGGTGTCGACGGAGATGGAGACCCCGTACGCCTTCCAGATCGGGTCGAGCGCCGACAGTGGTCCCGTCAGCATGTGCCAGTTGGCGAGCGCCCCGAGACCGGTGCCACTGAGGATGGGAGCGTCCGCCGATTGCGCCAAGGCGGCCGGGTCGGTGTTCACCGTGACGAACTCGACCTGGGCCGCCCTCGGTCCGAGGTCGGCGTCCGCTTGCTCGAGCTCGGACGCCAGGACGGGGCAGATGTCGTTGCACGGCGCGTTGAAGAAGGTGAGGACGACCGCCCGCGGCGGCTGCGGCGGGACGGTGATCGCCTGGCCGCTCTGATCGGGCAGCGAGAAGCCGGGGGCGCGGCGTGGGCGCGGGACCGACAGGCCCATGAATGCCGTGAGCGGCGCGCCCACCGATCGGTCGGACGTCGGCGGTGGCACCACCGGCGTCGCCGGTGTCACGGGTGTCACGGGTGCCACGGGTGCCACCGCTGATGCTCGTGGCGCCGCCGTCGTCGTCGTGGTGGCCGCCGTCGGGTTCAGACCCGCCGAGGAGAACAGGTGCTCGCCGACGAGCCCCCCGAGGCTGAGGACCAGGACGGCGCCGAGCACCCAGAAGACGAAGTTGTCGGGGATCCCCGGTGCTCCTCGCGCCAGCGCCTCCTTCCGGTCGAGCGGCGGCTCGGTCGAGTTCCCCGGTCCGGCGTCGCCGCGCGCGGGTGCGTCGGGCGCGGGTGCGGCAGCGCTGCCGCCCTCGGTCTCCACCGGCCCGCTCATGGGTCGTCCCTCGAGTCGCGCCACCCAGCGCTGCAACGACGGCACCGTCTGCGGGCCGAGCGCGGCCCCGACAACGCGCCCCTGGGCATTGAGGAAGTAGCTCACCGGCAGTGCACTGACGAGGTAGCGGGTGGCGATCGTGGCGCGCTGATCGAGCCCGACGGGATAGGTCGCGCCCGCGGCGGTGAGCAGCTGCGTCGCCTCCGCGTCCGAGGTCTCGTTGGCGTCGACTCCGATCACCGCGACGCGTCCGGTCGCGCCCTTCGCCACCGAGGCCACGGCGGCCAGCTCTTGGCGGCAGTCGGGGCACCAGGAGGCGAAGAAGTTCACGATGACCGGTGAGCCTCGGTAGGCCGCCAGCGTCACCGGCCGGCCGCCCGCCAGCGACGGGAGCGAGAAGGCGGGGGCGAGTGTCCCCGCGGCCAGAACGGGCGGCGGCGGTGCCTTGAGGGCGGCCGTGCCGGCGTCCGTCGGGTGCGAGGGACCACGGGTGACGACGAACACGACGAAGCCCACCAGACAGGCACCCGCCACCAGCGCGACCCACCGGAAGACCCGGTCGCCGCTCCCCGCTCGGCGCGGTCGGGCCACCTCGGACACGGTCACTGCCACGCTCGCCATGCGGCACCGCAGCGATCCCCCGGATCCATCGAGGTCAGGCTAGCCAGCGCCTTTTGCGCCGGTCTGGTCGTCCCCCTTGCCTCGGCGCGTCCGGTGACGAGGCAAGAGGACCACCCCGCCGGACCACCGGGCCCGCACCGGGGGACATCACCATTCCGCCTGACGCTCGACCGGGTCGACCCGCTCACGCACCGCGCGGCGGGCCGCCCGAGCCTCGGGGTCCTCATGGATCAGGTGCCACCAGGCCGCCACGCCGATGCCGGCGAAAATGGGCCATTCGAACGTGTAGAACCAGCTCAGTCCGTTGCCCCCGAGGGCCCGTCCCGCCTGCCACCAGGTCGCCGCACCACAGGCCGCCACCACGATGAGAAGCTCGAAATGGAGAAGGAAGGCACGCGGGGACAGCCACCGCTTCATCACGGAACGCATCGTACGGTCACGTCTGGGCCGATGCCTTGGTGCACGGTGCACACCGCCAACGGCCGTGAGGAGCGTCCGGGCGTCAGGTCGGCCCGCCGGACGCCCGGGCTACAGCTCGGTCAGGAGCTCGCGGCAGCGCTGCGCGTCGCGCAGCAGCTTGGCGCGGAAGCCGTCCATGCGCTCGAGCTTCGTGGTGATCTGCTGGGCCAGCGACTCGTTGAGGACCATCGCCTCTTCAAGGGTGGCCCTCTGCTCTGCCCGCGCCTTCTTCGTCGTCGCGCCCTTGGACGCCCGGTAGGTGGTCCGCAATTCGTCGAGCCGCGTCTCGAGCGAGAGGAACTCGCGGATCTCGTCGAGGTTCATGCCGAGCACCTCGCGCAGCTCCAAGATGCGTTGCAGGTGCTCGAGGTCGTCGAGCGTGTAGCGGCGCTCGCCACCCGTCGTATACAGCGAGGGCGCCAGCAGGCCGAGCTCCTCGTAGTAGCGCAACGTGCGCGCCGAGACGCCGGCCCGCGCCGCGGCGTCGCTGATGCGGATCCCCGCGTCGCCGACGGAGCCGGTGACCGGGACGGCACCTTCCCCGACGGGCTCGGCGAGCGGCTCTGGTTGGGTCGTCACGGGCATCTCAGTCCACCAACAGTGCCTCGGTCTCGGCCACCGCCTCTTGGGCCGACACCCGGTCCTCCTCGTCGGCACGCTCGTCGGCTGCGTTCGGCACCGCTGTCGACACCGGCCGCGGCACGCACGGCGACGGGCTCCTCCACGTAGTGGTACTTGCCGCCGCGCAGCAGCGAGGCCACGGCACCGAGCACGCAGACCGCCGCCGCAAAGGAGAAGGCCTCGGTCAGGCCCCGCGAGAAGGCCGGCGCGATCAGGTGCGGGAAGAACTCCCGGCTGGTCAGGTAGTGCGCGGTGGCCGGCGGGAGGTGCGACAGCTCCGCGGTGCCGAGCAGCGTCTGTATCGGGTTGTACCCGAGGAAGGCGGCGAAGAGGCTGCCCACGGGCGGAAGGTGCGACGACGCGCGTCGCCACCGCCGTATTCACGCCCTGGGCCGTCAGTCCGTGGAAGAGGGCGGAGGGCAGCGTGGCGGCGAGCCCGAGGATCATCAAGGTGAAGAAGATCCCGATAGAGAGGACCTGGGCGGACGAATTGAACGTGCCCGCCATGCCGGCGCCGGCGCCGCGTTGACTGGCCGGGAGGCTGTTCATGATGCCGGTCTGGTTCGGCGCGATGAACATCCCCATGCCGATGGAGTTGAAGAAGATGAGCACCGCGAAGCCGAGGTACGGGAAGTCGACCGGCAACAGGATCAAGGCAACGAAGGTCAGCGCCACCAGCACGAGTCCGCCCGTTGCGAAGGGACGCGCCCCGTAGCGATCGGCCAGCACACCGCTCACCGGCCCGGCGAGCAACAGGCCCACGGTCAGCGGGATCATGTAGATGCCGGCCCACAGCGGTGTCTGCTCGAAGCTGTAGCCGTGCAGCGGGAGCCAGATGCCCTGCAGCCAGATGACGAGCATGAACATCAGGCCACCGCGGCTGAGCGAGGCCAAGAAGCTGGCCACGTTGCCGGCGCTGAAGGCCCGGATGCGGAAGAGCGAGAGCCGGAACATCGGATGGGAGACCTTGGTCTCGATGATCCCGAACGCGACGAGGATCGCCAGCCCGCCGAAGATCTCGGCCAGCACGACCGGACTGGTCCAGCCCATGGTGTGGCCGCCGTAGGGCAACAGGCCGTAGGTGATGCCGACCAGGACGAGGATGAGCCCGACGGCGAAGGTGACGTTGCCGAGCCAGTCGATCTTGGCCGGCGTGCGCACGCCGCGGTCCTCGAGCTTCACGTAGGCCCACAGGGTGCCCATCACGCCGAAGGGCACCGAGATGAGGAAGACGAGGTGCCATTCCACCGGGGCGAGCAGGCCGCCGAGGACGAGGCCGACGAAGGAGCCCGCCACCGCGGCCACGTTGTTGATGCCGAGGCCGAGGCCACGCTTGTCGGCCGGAAAGGCGTCGGTGATGATCGCCGACGAGTTGGCGAAGAGCATGGCGCCACCCACTCCTTGGCCGACGCGCATCACGATCAACCAGATGGCGCCGGCCGTACCCGACAGCCACGTCACGGCCAGCAGGATCGAGAAGGTCGTGAAGACGGCGAAGCCGAGGTTGAAGATCTTGACTCGACCGAACATGTCGCCGACTCGACCGAGCGACACGACCAGGACGGCCAACACGACCATGAAGCCCATGAGCATCCAGAGCATGTAGCCGGTGTTGCCGGGGGTCAGCGGGTTCAGGTCGATGCCGCGGAAGATGTCGGGCAGCGAGATGAGGACGATCGACTGGTTGATGAAGACCATCAGGGTGCCGAGGGTGACGGTCGACAGGGCGATCCAGCGGTAGTTCGAGTGGTCCGCCACGCCCGCCTGCGGTCCCGGCCTGGGACCGTGGCCGTTCGTCTCGGGGAGGGTCGCGGTGCTCACTGCGAAAAGTTTAACGTTAACGTCAGGGTCACGAATCGGCCGCGGCGGAACGCGCCCCGACCTCGGGCGACGGTCCGGCGGCCAGGCGAGGTGGCCCCCAGAAGGGCCGGCTCAGGAGAACGCCGGTCCACCCCTCGGGGCGAGCGACGCCGTCAGCGCGGCCTCGAAGACGGCGGCCACGTCCTGGGAGTAGGCCACGGCGGCCTGGCTCCCGAGCTGGGTCACCGACATGAGCACCGCGAGCATGATGGCGACGATCCCGGGGCCCACGAGCGCCGGCTCGATGTCGCCGCGCACCGTGCCGGCCGCCTGCCCCGCCCGTAGCAGCTCGGTGCACGCCTTGCGCAGCTCGGTCAGGGCCGGGATCTCGAGGACCCGCACCGTCACCTCGGGCTCGAGGCCGGCCAGGAGGCGACGGGCGAGCGGATGGCGCTGCACCGAATCGACCAGGGTGAAGATCAAGGTGTCGTGCCACCCACGCACGTCGGCCACGTCGAGGACGGTGGCCAGGCCCTCGTGGATCACCCCGGCCGCGTCCTCGTCGACCGCGGCGAAGAAGAGGGCCTCCTTGTTCTCGAAGTAGGCATAGGCCACGGTGCCGCCGACGCCGGCATCCCGGGCGATGTCGGCGACCGAGGTGGCGCGGTACCCGTCCCGCCCGAATCGAGCGATGGCGGCGGCCAGGATGGCCCGCCGGGTCTGGGCGCCCTTGCCGTCGGGCAGCTGGGGGGCCGTCTGCTCCCCCTGCTCCTCGTCGTGGGGCTCCACCTCGTCACGTCCCATCCCTGGTCAACCGCCTCTTCGCACAGAATTGAGTATTTGAGTGAATCTCTCATATATTCTAGCACCAGGAGCCGAAGCCGAGCGGGAGGCGAACGACATGACCCAGACGATCCCAGGCAGCCCAGACGTCCCAGACAGCGCAGACGTCCCAGGCAGCGCAGAAGACGCAGACGAGCGACCCGGCGCGCAAGGTGCCGACCCGGCGGATGTCCTTCGAGGAATCCATCCGCGATGTGCCGCGCCACTTCGCCGGGGACGGCGACCTGATCTCCGGGCACATCATCGCCGCGCTGTCGTCGGTGTTCCCCGACGGCGAGGACTACTTCGTGCGCTCGGTGCGGCACTTCCGCGACCAGATCACCGACCCGGCGCTCAAGCGGCAGGTGGCCGGGTTCATCGGGCAGGAGGCGGTGCACGGCCGGGAGCACCGCGTCTTCAACGACCGCCTGGCCGAGCTCGGCTACCCGACCAAGCGGTTCGAGGCCTTCACCCGGACGTCCCTGCGCGTCCGAGAGCGCCTCCTTTCCGCCACGTCCAACCTGGCCGCTACCGCTGCGCTCGAGCACTTCACCGCGACGCTGGCCGAGCTCGTCCTCTCCAACGAGGAGATCCGCGCCGAGATGGGCGCGCCTGCCGTGCGCGATCTCTTCGTCTGGCACGCCCTCGAGGAGTCCGAGCACAAGGCGGTGGCGTTCGACGTCTACCGGGCCGTCGGCGGCGGTGAGCGCCTCCGGGTGTGGACGATGAACGTGTTCCGTTTCGGCTTCGTGGTCGGGATGGCGGGCGCCGTCGCCATCTCGCTGCTGGGCGACCCAGCCACCTATCGGCCCGGGATCCTGCGCGCGAGCTGGCGCAAGGTGCGTCGCTCCCCGCTCTTGGACCGCGCCATCTGGGCCCAGCTCAAGGACTACAACCGGCCCGACTTTCACCCCGACGACAGCGACACGACCGCATTGGTGGAAGCCTGGAGGGCCGAGCTGTTCGGGGAGCACGGCACCCTGAACGACAAACTGATCGGAGCCGCTGCTTGATGGCACCAGCGTCACGTGTGGCCGAGCACGGCACCACCCCACCGGACCTCGACGTGCTCGTCGTCGGGGCCGGCCTCTCGGGGATCGGTGCCGGCCACTACCTGCAGACAGAGTGCCCCTGGGCGTGCTACGCCATCTTCGAGGCGCGCGGCGCCATCGGTGGCACGTGGGACCTCTTCCGTTACCCGGGCATCCGCTCGGACTCGGACATGCACACGCTCGGGTACTCCTTCCGGCCCTGGGACGGCGAGAAGTCGATCGCGGACGGCGACTCGATCCTCCAGTACATCAAGGACACGGCGGCCGAGTCGGGCGTCGACGAGCGCATCCGCTTCCATCACCGCGTGACGGCCGCCGACTGGTCGAGTGCCGACGCGCGCTGGCACGTCACCGCCGAGCGCACCGACACCGGCGAGACCCTGCATCTCACGGCCGGCTTCCTCTTCGCCTGCAGTGGCTACTACCGCTACGACCACGGGTACCAGCCCGACTTCGCCGGCATGGCCGACTTCGCCGGCCTCGTCGTGCACCCGCAGGCCTGGCCGGAGGGACTCGACGTCACCGGCCGGCGGATCGTCGTCATCGGGAGCGGCGCCACCGCCATCACGCTCGTCCCCTCGCTGGCCCGGTCGGCCGCCCACGTCACCATGCTGCAGCGTTCGCCGAGCTACATCGCCTCGCTGCCCCAGCGCAGCCCGGTGGCCGCCCTGGCGCGCCGGGTCCTCCCCGCCAAGAAGGCCGGGACGGTGGCCAAGTGGTTCCACGCCCTGCTGACCCAGGCCTTCTACGTCGTGAGCCGCCGCTACCCCGGGTTCGTCAAGCGCATGCTGCGCAAGGGCCTCGAGCGCGCACTGCCGGCGGGCTACGACATCGACACCCACTTCACGCCGCGCTACGACCCGTGGGACCAGCGCTTCTGCGCCGCGCCCGACGGCGACTTCTTCGCGTGCATCCGCGCCGGCACGTCGTCGGTGGTCACCGACCACATCGAGCGCTTCACCGAGCAGGGTCTGCTGCTTACCTCGGGCATCGAGCTCGAGGCGGACATCATCGTGACCGCGACCGGGCTCGAGCTGCTCTTCCTCGGCGGCATCGCGCTGCGCGTCGACGGCGAGCCGGTCGACCCGGGCACCCGCCTGACGTACAAGGGAATGATGATCGAGGGCGTGCCCAACCTGGCCGTCGCCATCGGCTACGTCAACGCATCGTGGACGCTCAAGTGCGATCTCACGTGCGACTACGTGTGCCGAGCTGCTCACCTTCATGCGCGGGCGTGGCCTGACCGAGTGCGTGGCGCGCCACAACGGTGGCGCGTCGGCCGAGGACGGCCCGGTGCTCGGGCTGAGCTCGGGCTACATCCAGCGCTCGGCCCACCTGCTGCCCAAGCAGGGGAGCCGCCACCCCTGGCGGGTGTCGCAGAGCTACCTGCGGGACTACCGCGCGCTGAAGATGAGCGGCATCGAGGACGGGGTCCTGCAGTTCTCCGGTCCCTCTGCCGCACCGGCACGACCCGAGCAGCCCGCCGTTCCGGTGGCCTCGTGAGGTGAGGGAGTTCGGCGGACGGGTCGCCGCCCTGACCGGCGCGGCCTCGGGCCTCGGTCGTGCCCTGTCCGAGGAGCTCGCCCGCCGCGGCGCACACCTCGCGCTTTCCGACATCGACGACGCCGGGTTGGCCGCGACGGCGGCCCGCTGCGAGGGACACGGCGTGAAGGTCACGGTGCAGCATCTCGACGTGGCCGAGCGCGCCGCCGTCTACGCCTGGGCCGACCGTGTCGTCGCCGACCACGGCCGGGTGAACCTCGTCGTCAACAACGCCGGCGTCGCGCTCGGCGCCACCGTGGAGTCGATGTCCTACGAGGACTTCGAGTGGCTCATGGGCATCGACTTCTGGGGTGTCGTCTACGGCACCAAGGCGTTCCTCCCCCACCTCAAGGCCTCGGGCGAGGGCCACGTCGTGAACGTCTCGAGCGTGTTCGGGCTCGTCAGCGTCCCGTCCCAGTCCGCCTACAACGCAGCCAAGTTCGCGGTGCGCGGCTTCACCGACACGCTGCGCATGGAGCTCGAGATCGAAGGTGCACCGGTGTCGGTCACGACGGTCCACCCCGGCGGCATCAAGACCAACATCGCCCGCAACGCCCGCGTGGACGCAAGTGTCGCCGCCTTGGCCGCCGACACGGCGTCGGCGCGGACCGACTTCGAACGCCTCTTCATCACCAGCCCCGAGAAGGCGGCCCACCAGATTCTCGTGGCGGTCCAACGAGATCGTCGCCGCGCCCTCATCGGGCCCGACGCCAAGGCCATCGACCTGGTGGCGCGCCTGCCGGCCGCCATCTATCAGTCGGTGCTGACGCGCGGGGCCCGCGCCGGCAGGGCGCGGCGGCAGTCTCGGACGGGACCAGCCTGACCTGAACCGGCGGAGGCCTGGTCATGGCGTCAGGCCGTCAGGCCGCCAGCCCGTTCAACACAGTCCCGACGGCCAGTCGCCAGCGCCGCTCGATCGACTCGGTCGACGTCCCCAGCCGTCCCGCCGCCTCGGCGAACGCCATGCCCTGGATCAAGGCGACGAGGACATGGGCCACGTCGGTCTCGTCGCCGCGCAGGCGACCGGCGTCGATGCAGCGCCGCACCCGGTTGACGATCAGGATGCGCACCGAGCTGGTGGCCGCCAGCTCGTCGGGGCCGGGTGCGAAGTCGGAGAAGGGCCGCGAGAACATGACCTCGGCCAGCGCCCGGTTGGACCGGATGAAGCGCCGGTACGCCGCCGCGAGGGCCCAGATGTCGGCGATCGGGTCATCGCCCTCGCGCAGCGCCGCCAGCTCCTCGCCGAGCATGCGGAAGCCCTCGAAGTAGAGCTCGCGCACCACGCCGGACTTGTCGCCGAAGAGCTCGTAGAGGGCGGGCGCCGACGTCTCGGCCCGGGCGGCCAGCGAGCGGGCGGTCAGCCCCGCCGCTCCCGCCTCGGCCAGCAGGTCGACGGCGCTGGCCAGGAGCCGTTCCCGCAGCTCGGGTGTGCGCTGCTTCGTCCGCGGCATCAGGGCTCTGGGGCGGGACGTCCCTCGCCCTGGACAGCGGTGGCTCCTTTTGAAACAATGTTTCGAAACATCGTTTCACTATAGGCCCATACGGCTCCGACGGAGGGGATCATGACCACCACGACCACGACGACCAGCGCCGACGGCCTGGTCACCTACGCCAGCGACGACACCGTCAGCACCATCACGATGGACGACGGCAAGGTCAACGTCTTCTCCATCGGCGATGCTCGAGGCCCTGCACCGGGCCTTCGACCAGGCCGAGCGGGACGGGACCGTCGTCGTCCTCACCGGCCGGCCTGGCTGCTTCTCGGCCGGCTTCGACCTGGGCACCCTGCGCGACACGCCCGAGCGACGCCCGTGCGCTGCTGCGCCTCGGCGCCACGATGGCCGAGCGCATCCTGTCCTTCCCCGCGCCGGTCGTCGCCTCGTGCACGGGCCATGCCTTTCCGGCCGGCGCCTTCCTCCTGCTGTCGGCGGACACCCGCATCGGCGCCGACGGTCCCTTCAAGCTGGGGCTGAACGAAGTGCGGATCGGGCTGACCCTGCCCTGGTTCGCCGTGGCCCTGGCCCGCCACCGCTTGACGCCCGCATCCTTCGATCGCGCCGCAGTGACGGGCACGCTCCTCGACCCTCGAGCAGCACTGGAGGCGGGGTTCCTCGACGCCGTCGTCGCCCCCGACGACCTCGCCCCTGCGGCGCGGGCGGCGGCCGAGGACTTGTCCGGGGTCGACCGCGCCGCGCACGCCGCCACCAAGCTGCGCGTGCGCCAGCGGGTGCTCGACCGAGCTCGGTGAGGCCATCACGACCGAACTGGGCTGACCGGACGAGGGGGGTGTACTGGACACCAGCCGCCGCAGCGCCCATGATCGACGACGTGGAGTCTCCGTCGCTCATCGAGTCGATAATCGGCTTCCCCGGCGCCGTCCTGCGCCTCCCCGCCACGGCGCTCGCGGCCATGGAGGCGGTCAACGACATGGCCGAGCGACTCGACCGGCTGATGACACTGCTCGAGCGCCTCGACGGCGGGGTCACGAAGGCGGGGTCGGGCATCGATCTCGCGGCGCTCGGCATCTCGGCCGCGGTCTCGGGACTCGAACAGGCAATCGGCACGCTCGATTCGTCGCTGCCCTCTCTCTCGGACTCAGCCGGCGCGTTGCGCACCCTGACCGAGCGCCTGAGCGGGGTGGCCATCGAGCTCGCCAACGAGCTCCCCAAGGCGACGCGGTCACTGCAGGAGGTCTCGCCGGAGCTGGCGAGCGTGGTCGGCATCCTCGATGACCGCTTCACGCACCTCGACGACGTCGTGACCGAGATGGCCCGGCTCGTCGAGGCCGTCATCGGCACCATCCCCGGCATGCGGCGCGTGCTGCGAGTGAGCACCAACACCGTTCCCTTCGAAACCAGCTGACGACAAGGAGCCCCCATGGGTGCATCGGATCAGAACGCCGCGCTCGCGGCCGTGCGCGCCACCTCGGTGCCCATCCACGACATCGGGACCGCCATCTACCTCAGCCCCGACGTCATGGCACTGGCGGCAGAGTCGGGCTGGACCAACCCGTTCGCGTTCTACTTCGCGGGCCGCGGCGGCATGCTCGGTGACGTCAACGCCGACGTCGTCACAGCAGCCTTCGGGTGGTTCGAGCCGAATGCCGTCGCTGCGATGTACACCGAAGGCGTCGGCCGTGGCCGGCGCGAAGGCCGCAGCGGCGCGCATGGCCGAGGCGCACGGGGAGTGGGGCACGACGCACTACGCCGGCGTCGAGGGTATCGACGACATCGTGGCGGTCACCGAGCAGTTGGTCGACGGGATCGAGGGATCGGCCATCCCGCTCTTCGTGGGCTGGCGCGACGCGGCGCGCTCGGACGACGCCGCGGGGCGAGCCGCCCAGCTCATGCAGATGCTGCGGGAGTGGCGCGGCGGGTTCCACCTCGTGGCCACCACCGCCGTCGGGCTCTCACCCCTCGAGGCGATCCTGACCAACGAGGGCGAGGGCCAGGCGAAGTTCTTCGGGTGGTCCGAGCCCTTTGCCGACGTCAGCGCGATCAAGGCCAAGCACGACGAAGCGGAGGAGATCACCGACCGGCTGTGCGCCTCGACGCTGGCCGGCGCGCTCGACGCCTCCCAGTTCGCCGCGTTCGAGGCCGGCGTGCACGGCCCTGCGGGCAGCCACCCCGTAGGCGACGCCGGGCCTGGCCCGGGGGTGGCCCCGAAACCGGGACCGACTAGTGTGAGTAGCTGCTCAACGGGAGGCTCATCGCCCGACCGGGGAGCACGGCCAATCGCCGCCACGGACCTGTGGTGCAGCTCGGAGTGCACGCCGCCCTGTCAAGGCGGAGGTCGCGGGTTCAAATCCCGTCAGGTCCGCCACCAGGCTCTCCCTCGCCTCCGGGCGGGAGGGCCTGGGTACCCCGGTCGGGTAGCTCAGTTGGTAGAGCGCGCGCCTGAAAAGCGTGAGGTCCGCGGATCGATGCCGCGCCCGACCACCTGGCGGAGTGTCTCGGGCACGGATCACGACCGGCTCCAGCGTGTCGACTCCGCTCCCGATGGCATTATTCGTGGGCGCCATCGACCGCACGGCTCCGTGCCACAGCTGCCCACACGGTTCGAGTACGGATTGCGGGCTCGGACCATGTGGGCCTCAGGTACTGGGGTCATCCCCATCTCTCAGCGGTCAGAACCGGTGAGCGTCTGTCGTGCGCTCTCACGAGAGTGGATCTTCGCTGCACGTCGCCCGCCGAGGACCAGCCCACGACAGGTACTGCTGCCATTCCTGTGCGCTGAGGTTGCGACCGGCCAGGCTGCACGCAACCTCCCGGAGGTGGGCGGCGCTGAGGTCCCATATTTCGCCGCCACCATCAAGGGCTTGGGTGTACACGGTGCCGTTGGCTCCCATCACTGGGAGCGAAGGATCCTGATCGGGGATCCACGGCCCGACGGCTTGCTGGGCCAGCAGGTCGACCAATCGCCACCCTTCCGTCGTGTTGACCACTGCGGCGCTGCCGTCAGGAGAGTTGCTCACCGCGAAGATGCTCGATCCGGGGACGGAGATGGTCCGCGTCACAGGAATACCCGTTTCCGCGTCGAACACCCGGAGCGCGCTCGGATATGCGACCACGAGCCGCCGGCCGTCGTCGTAGCCGGAGATACCTGATGCTCCCGGAAAGTCAACCTCGATCCGAGGTGTACCGCCGAGGTCGCTCACGCGGTAGACACCGTTCGAGCCAAACGTGGACCCGCCGATCCAGAGTGTCTTGGAGTCGGGGCTGAACACGAGGCCCGTGATGGTCACCTGTTCGCTGACGGGGAGGTTCAACGTCACAGCCTTCCGCGAGACGTCGTACAGCGCCACGGACGCGCTGCCTGTCGGGGAGAAGTTACCGATGGCGATCTCTCGTCCGTTTGGTGACCAGGCACAGTCAATCGGAGCGACAACGGCTGCAGCCGCTCTCGGCTCATTGCTCAGGATGGCAAATGGCGGAGAACTGGCACGCACTCTGATATCACCAGTCGCACCGGACACGGTCGCGAATCGATGGTCGCGGGAATCCGCGCACACCACGGGCGCGAGGTTCTGCGCAATCTGTTCTGGGAGCGGGGCGTTCTGCTCATCGTCACCAATGACGAAGGGCGCACCGAGCGGCTGGTTGTCGACGACCGAGGACCGTCTCGGATACGGTGCCGTCTGAGGACGAGAAGCCATCGACGACACCCGGCTTTGCCGCCGGGAAGACGCCCAGATTGAACTGTGCTGGGGGCCGGGTGGCGAGAACCGACGTGCCGGAGAGGTTCCAGACGCTCATCGGGCCACGTACGAAGGTTGCGGTCAGCACCCGGTCGGAACCGAGGAACACGAACGGTCCGGAATAGTTGTTGGTCGGGAACACCGGCACATTGCTGAGCGGGGTCATCGTGGCCGCGTCAAGGACCTCAGCTCCGTCGTCGCTATTGATCCCGAGCATCGTGAACTTGGCGTTGTATGTCGCCCAGGCCTGGCCACCTTGGTTGCCGGAGCCAATGGTGATCTCGTGAGCGGGGGGATTCGGCTCGTTGAAGGAGTACCAGGCGGCATCGCCGGGGGTCCCGGGCAGCTGGGAAAGGACGACGCGGTCTCGAGACCAATCAACGACCATCCCGGTGATCGTCGGAGCTCCAAACTGGTAGAGCGCCGTGCCGGTACGGACTTCGCTGATGGCGACCTCTGTTCCGGTCGCAGTTGACGTCGCCGTGGCAATCAGGCCCCCATCGGGACTGAGCGCCATGCTTTCGGAGGAGCCTCTGCCGGGCGGAGGATCCGGCACCCACCGGCCGCCGGACCGGGAGAAAACCACGACAGCGTCACCAGCGAACGGCCCGGTGGTCGCCGTCGAGATGCGGTCGACAGCGAGGGTCTGACCATCCGCACTGAGCGTCAGCGTCGCGACCGCACCCCCGATGGGGGTGACGGGAAGCTCACCCAACTCGCTTGAGAACGGCCGTCCTTCGGGTTCGAGGGAACGCCCGGAATACAACTGGATCATGCCGTCGCTCGAGAGGACGGCCAGAAGTGAGCCGTCGGCGGTCGACGCGACGTCGAGCGGCCCGCTCGTCGCATCGCCCAGCGGAGCATTCGGCCAGGGTTGACGCTGCCCTGTCTGCCAGTTCCAGACTTGCACGACGTTTCGATTGAGGGTACGGCCGCCGCGGTAAGCACCCACGTCAGAGTTCACGATTGCGATTCGCTTGTCGTCCAGGACGGCCGCGTCCCCGGCGTCGCTCCCGAATCTTCGCTCCAGGTTGGGCTCGGCAAGGATCTCGCTCAGCAGAGCATTGCGAGTGGTGGTGCTCGGAGCCCTTCGATCGGCTTCGACCGCCAGCAGCGTTGCAAGCTCGGGATTCGAGGTGATCTGCGTCTGCGACTCGGAGACGAGCAACTCCTGATGGGCGGTGGCGGTCGCCGCCCGGGCGGTGTTGCGTTGCGCGATCGCGAACACGCTCACGAGCATGGCAACGACAACAAGGAGCCCAAGGGCAGCGACCGCGCTGCGTGCGAGCCGGCGCGCACGCCGGTGCTGGCGGATGTCCTCACCTTCGAGTTCGTCTTTGGCGACTCCGTGCATCGGAGCTGCCAAATCTGCCACCGCGCTTCGGAAGCGGCTGTTCCTCAGATCGAGATCGGTGACCGTCCGAGCCCAACGCAGATCGAGGTGACGAGGCTCATCGGACACCACCCCTCGCAACGCTGCCGGTACAGCGGAGGACTCTGCGGTGAAGTCGCTCGCTACGGGGTCCCATAGCCAAGTCCCATCGGTGACCACCGGCAGGATGTGGTCCACCGACTTGGTTCTCGTCCAGCGTGCGATCTCTTTGTTCACCCATTCCGACTCGGCCGACGCGGGCGAGGCGAGGAGGACGAACCATTCGCTGTCGTCGAGCGCTTCCTCGATGGCCGACCACAGGTCCGGGTTGGTTGACAACCCCGTCTCGTCCCGAAAGACACGCAGCGCCCGACGACTGTTCCATGGCTTGGCGAGGAGCTGAAGTCCACGCTGTAGGGCGGGCGCGAGCCTGCCGTCGGCCGCATGGCTATACGAAATGAATCCGTCGTAGGCCAAATCCCGTCAACCTCGAACGTTGCCCTGCCCAAGTCTGCCAGGTCCGACGGCCGTTTCAGAGGAATCGAGCCCGAGCTTCGCCAGATCTTCTCCCTCGGTGCCTTCGTCCTGCTGGAAGCTCGGGTGTGCCTGTCGGAACCGCGGACCCGTTCGCTCCTTTAAGCGCCAGATTACCGTTGATTGTTGTCCTGAGTGCGTCTGGACCAGATCCGGTACATGCGTAGTCGCCCGTACTTCTTGGCCGTCGGCAAATGTCCGACATAGTCGCAGCCGAGATCGACACAGTTTGACGCCTCGAGGGCCGCTGCGAAGGCCTCTGTCACATAGACGGCTCCGGGTGGCGTGACCGGCTCGATCCTGGCGGCACGGGTTACGTGGGTGCCCGTGAACGATTGCTCATCGAGCACCGGATCTCGGAGCCGGAATGTCGGACCAACGTGTCCCGACACACGCAAGGCAAGAGAAGGAGGTAGCCCAGCGGCATCCAGCGCGAGATCGCTCATTGCTTCCTGTAGCTCCAGGGCGCAACGTGCCGCCGGCAGCACCCCGGACATCACCAGGAAGACCGCGTCCCCCCATGTGTTTCGATACTCGACATCGCCAGCATACCGAGCGAGGACGTCGGCAAAGGCTCCCATGACAACGTCCAAAAACGCGGGCAGCTGTTCATCGTGCAGCTTCGAGAAGCCCTGGATGTCGCCCATCAACATGGCTCTGACCACCCGTCGGGGACGACCCGGATCGGACTCCTGCCGAATCGCCCGCGTGGTCGTCTCTTCACTACCGACACCGGCTGGCGAAACGACGATCACCTCGTGGCCTGTCTTTCGCCAGAACGCGACGTCGTTCGCCGTTCCGGAGACCGCTGTCGGAGGTTTTCCATCCCACAGTGCAAACTGGAGAACCTCGGCATCGAGGTAGCGGGCCCGAAGGAGTGCAAGCCCCATCGCCAGCTCCGCGCAGTAGTTGTAGAGGATGTCGTCTCCAAGATAGGCGTCGGTGGTGGCATAGGTGACCGTGGTAGCCGCCTTGAGACACCGTTCCAATCTCTCCACCCAGTAGGCCCCGGACACGGACACCGACGTGGCGACGAACTCGTCAAGGGCAAATGGCAGGACCACGTGGAGTTCGCAGCCTGCTGCCAGCAGGGACTCGGCCCACATGATGTCCCCACCGCTGGCTAGCGAGCCGTAGGCGAAGCCGACCGGTCGGTTCTGCACTGCCTCGTCTACACGGGCCGCAGTCTCTTCTTCCTGATCGCTGAGGATCCGACCGGCTTCGCCTGGACCTGCAATCACGTGCCCGCAGAAATGCGCAACCGCGGGTCCCGCCAACGGCGATAATACTGAAAGATCGGTCCCAGTTGCGAGGCAGATGAGCCGGAGCTGCCGGCGAGTCGTCGACATCGCTCCGTAGTCCCCGCCGTGCAACATGGCCGCTCGTTCGAGCGCTGTCTTGGCTTCGATCTCGTGGCCCAGGATGAGCTGGGCCTCGGCCTCGGTCGCCATCGCGAAGTAACTCCCGTATCACCAGAGGCACGAAGGAGATCCAGGGCATCAGAGGCGAGCGTGTGTGCCAGCGGGAGGTTGTCCGCCAGAAGTGACAAGGTCGCTGCGTTGATTGCTGGGAAGTAACCCTTTGTCCGATCACTGATTTCGCGATAGGTGGCCGCAGCGCGAGCAGCGAGGTGACGCCTCTCATCCCCCGACGCATTGAGGGCGATGTCCTTTTCAATGCGGGCTCCGAGGGCAGCCACGTCTTCTGAGGCGACGGATCCAAGACCGAATTGTGCGAACCGGCGCTTCGCTTCATTGGTCGAACCGGCCCGGGCCAACTCCAAGACGGCCCGGTAGCGAAGGTCCACATCTCCGGGATGCTCGTCAAGGCCTCGGTCCGCGAGGTCGAAGGCCAAGAGCAACTCACCGCGTCTTTCGGCTTCGCGCACATCGGCCAGCCAGGCCTCGGCACTCTGGGACAGCTCCCCGGCCGCCCGTTCATCCTCCGGAGGGGTCATGGTCAAAGCGTAGGTATCGGCCGGGGTACAGGACGTCGACTCGTCGCAGCGACCTCGGAGTGGAGGGTGGGCAGCCAGACACATGGATACTCGGGATTGCTCAGGCTTCGTGCCCACAGCGTGCCCAAACGAGCACAAAACGGCCTACCAACGTGATTCACCGACGACGAACGAGCCCTCTTGTTTCTGTTCTTGAACAGGATTTTTGCGCGATTGTCGCCGGTGCAGCAGGTCATGGAAAGGGCGGGACGATCCGATCTGAAAAGCGTGAGGTCACCGGATCGACGCCGGTCCCGACCACTTAGATGATCCTGACCAGGGATCGCATCTGAAGCGATAGGTCGATTCCCAGGCCATGACCTCGCGACGCAAATGCGTGAGGTCACGTCGTGAGAGGGCAGACGGCCCGCGGAGATGCGGTCTCGATGCTTTCTGGCGCCTTGGCTGGGACCGCTAGCCATGACAAAGGGTGCCTCCCTGCGCCATCTGATGCGACAACGGGAGGTCGGCAGACGAGGTCCCGACCATGAGGGAGTAGCACCCGGGTGCCACACGCCATCCATTCGCGGCGGCGTTCCAATAGGCAAAGGCATGGTGGCTCACGGATATCGTCACCCGTCTTGACTGTCCGGGTTTGAGGAACACTTTCTGGTAGCCCTCGAGTTGCTTAGGCGGCTCGCCTGTGTATGCCGGATCTCCGACATACACCTGAGCTACTTCTGCTCCGACGCGCATACCTGTGTTACGCACCGTGAACGTGAGCTGCGAACCACCCGATCTGCTTCGGACGGAGAGATCCGACAACGAGAACCTCGTATAGGAGAGTCCGTAGCCAAACGGAAAGAGCGGCGAGATGTGCTCCGCGTCGTACCATCGGTATCCGATCAAAAGGCCCTCAGAATATGGCTCTTGATTGTTCAACCCCGGATACTGCGCAACCGTGTTCGTTGGGAGTTGGCTTTCCGAAGCGGGAAATGTCTCGGGCAACTTTCCGGACGGGTCCACTGATCCGAAAAGGACCGCGGCGATCGCATTGCCGTCTTGTTGTCCGGGGTACCAGGCCTCGACGATCCCTTTGACCTGGCTGATCCAAGGCATCAGGACTGGGCCGCCGCTATCGAGAACGACGATGGTGTGAGGGTTGGCACGAGCGACCGAGGCGATCAGCGTGTCTTGGTCCTCATTTGAATATGCACAAACGAAAAGGCAATCCCCCGCTCGCAGGTTCAGGTTCGGCTCGTCTTGGGTCTCACCTTCTGCATCGTCCGCAAACACAACGGCTACCGAAGCGCTCTTCGCCGCCGTAACCGCTGATGCGATATCGCTGCCATCGTTGAAGACGACAGTGTCCCCGCGCTTGGCGGCCATTTGTCGAATGGCAGAAAGGGGGGCAACGACGTGTGCGAGCCCAAACGAGGGGACGTGGGAGCTCCCACCTCCCCCGTAAGCCCCTTCTGCCCCTTCTAAGCTCGCGGGTCGGCCGATGACGGCGATCGTCTTGGTCTTGCTCGAGAGTGGCAACATATTGCCGGCGTTCTTCAGCAAGACAGTGCCCTCTTCACCGAGGGTGAGCGCTGTGTGGATGTCGGCCGGTGTACTGACTTTGAGGTCCTGCAGTTTGGGACCCTCGGCCGGAGGATGGTCGAAGAGGCCCAGGCGAAACATCGGCGTCAGGATGTCGAGGACCATTTGGTTCAGCGTCGCCATCGGTACCTGACCAGCTTGGACTGCTCTCTGTAGGGGCTCGCCGAAGAAGTCTCCAACGGGCATCTCGAGGTCAAGGCCCGCAGTGGCCGAGGAAACTGTCGAATGGACGGCCGTGAACCAGTCGGACACGACAAATCCCTTAAATCCCCACTGGTTTCGCAGTACCTGAGTGAGCGTCTGGGGATCCTGACAGGCGTGGACGTCATTGATGAGGTTGTATGAGCACATCACACCGCCGACATGGCCTTGCGTCACGGCCGCCTCGAAGGGTGGAAGGTAGATCTCTTCCAACGTTCGCTTACTCAGATTGGCCGAAATCGAAGATTCGCTTGTCTGCTGGCTGTACGCGACAAAATGCTTCACTGTGGCGATGACCGGGTTGCTCTGAATCCCGTCAATCTCGGCGGCCGCTGTCTGTCCCGCTAGGAAGGGATCCTCTCCGAGAGACTCATAGTTACGTCCGTTCGATGGAACCCGGTCGATGTTCGCCTCCGGCGCAAGCACGACGTTGGCGCCCTTGTGCCAAGCCTCAGAGCCCAATTCCTGGCCGAACCTCTTCTGCAGCGCGGGATCCCACGTAGCCGCTTGGGAAATCGGAGCGGGGAATGCCGTCGTGTTCTGTTGTCCGTCGCCAACACCCGCCCCTGCATCTTGGAGCACCAGCTCAGGGATACAGAGCTTCGGATTCGAAGGTACGTACCCAGCTGCACCATGAGAGTCGGTATTCGACGAACCCGGATCATCCGGAACTTGTCCGCCAGAGACATCGCACCAAGCAGGAGATGCGCTCGCGAACTCGACGACAACCCGGCATTCATCCAGGGACATCGCGCCGACGAACCTCTCGACGTCGGCGAAGTTGACGACGAGGCGTGCAACATGCTCGTGAGGACCAGCGCGAAGGTGACCACGAGTCCCGCGGCGAGTACTGCCAGCCAGTTACCGGAGAGCCAGCCAAGTCCACCCGATCGGCGCGGCACGATGTGTCCGGCTCTCACTCGCTTTCTCACTGGCCGGGCGCGGGCCTCGAGGACAGCGCTTGTCCCCCGACCGGGTCAGCCACCGTCGTCCGGCTTGCGCACAAGGTCGCGAAGTACTGGCTACGACCTGGACCAACTCACTGAATCGAGGTTTCGATCACGACATAAAAACCGATATACGACATTTAATGTCACAGATGAGACGCTAATTCATTATTGGGACCACCCGCCTGCCGAGGACTACGTTGAGCCTGTGGCGCGATCGAGCACCCGGGAGATAGCCAGAGCGGCCGTGAAGGCCGAGCTGTCACAGGCAGCTTTCGAACTGGCCAGCCGAGATGGCTTCGACAAGGTGACCATCAATGATCTGGCGGCGGCTGCAGGAGTGTCTCGGAGCACGTTTCTTCGGTACTTCGGCACCAAAGAGGATGCCGTGCTCTACGCCGTCGACGCGCAGGTCACGCAAGTCGCCGATGCCTTGCGAGCCCGTCCAGAGAAAGAGGACGATTGGAAGGCCCTTCGGAGCGCCCTCGACATCATCATTGCGCCCTACCTGAACGATCCCGAGAATGCGCTTGCCATGACTCGTCTCGTGCAGGACGCGCCTGCTCTCTCTGCCCGGATGCTGGAGAAGCAGCATTCTTGGCGCCCCGCGTTGACTGAGGCCCTCGCCGATCGTCATGGCATCTCCGGGCCCGCACCAGTGCCGTTGCTTGTGAAGGCAACGACCGCTCTGGTCTGCCTGAACGTTGCGCTGGACCATTGGACGGCGTCGGACGGAAGCCTGGACCTCGTCGAGCTTCTCGATGAGGCCTTCGCGGCCATCGCGCCAGCTTGAACGCGACACATCTCACTCTCACGACCGAAGCTATGTAGCCATCCCTATTTTCTAGGCGGGAACAGGGACGAGGAATGACCACGTGGCTGTCGCACTCCTGGCGGCAAGCCGGCGGCGGATCCAGCTGGACGAAGGAGCCTGACACTGCGGTGACATCTGAAACTTCATTTACTTTCTGATACTTTGTGTCACTAAAGACACCCACTGTCAGTTGGCCGACGGTGCACGACGCGCCTCCTCCGCATCCGGCGGGCTATGGGGCTCGGTGATTCCTCGGGAAAAGCGAGGTCATGGGTACCGAAAACGCCCGCAAGAGGATCGATGCCCCGATCACCACCGCACCGCGGCAATGGGCTGCTCGAGGTGGGTCAACCTTGTTAGGAATAGTTATCCCAGGCTTGCTTCTCGGCATGAGCTTGGCGTCTCTGGCCGGAAGCGTCGCAAACCTCATCGTCAACGGTTGGCGTAACGGCTCCGGGTCAGCGTTCCTGGTCGCGACTGCACTTCTTGTCGGTTATTTCGGCTGGCGGATCCTCCGGACGACGTGGCTGGTGTCATTGGCCGACGGGACGTTCACCTGGTCGGCCACTAATCGGCAATGGCTCGTCGCACCAGGAGAGATCATTGCCATTCGGTGCGAGGCGTACGACCAAATCCTTCAGATCACGACGATGCACCGCAGGATCTTCATCTGGGGCCAGCTTGATGATCGTGGAGGACTCTTCGAGGCCATCGAGCGCGCCAACCCGTCGGTCAAGTTCTCACCGTGGATCGACATTGCCAGGGCCAGATAGTTGCAGCAATGAGGTGACCCAGCACTTGTGAATGCTCAAGGTTCGTGCCCTTGGCGTGCCCGCACGGATGCACAACAGCACGAAATGGCGTTGGTCTGGGACAACTACACGGACAACGACAGGGCCCTTCACCCGCTATTTCACGCTAACCCCCTTAGAGGAATGGTCTTCAAATGGGACCAAACCGACCTGAAAAGCGTGAGGTCACCGGATCGACGCCGGTCCCGTCCACCGGGAAGTGCCCTGGCTGCGTCCGTTGCCTCGACTGTGACATCAGACCGGAGTGACGGCTCTCGTGAAGCGTGAGGTCGACTGAGCCCCCCGGCCACAACGTGCCCTCTCCATGTCCTGAGGTCAGACTGCTTGTCCCATGAGCCGTCCAGACACGAAGTACGTGGCCGTCGGGGATGCTGACGTTGCCTATCAGGTCCTCGGAGAAGGGCCCTCCGACCTCCTCTTCTTCATCGGACTTGGCAGCAACGTCGAGATGGCGTGGGAGGACCCGGACGTTGCCGACTTCCTCAGACGGCTGGCGTCGCTACGCCGCTTGATCCTTCTCGATCGACGAGGCACAGGGGCATCTGACGGTGTGCCGCGTCACGCCATACCAACGTGGGAGGAATGGACGGAAGACATCGAGACCGTCCTCAACGCGGTCGGGTCCGAGCAGACATCCATCCTCGCGACGGTCGACGCTGGGCCGATCGCGATCCTGTACGCCGCTGCACATCCCGAACGGGTCGATTCGCTCGTGCTGTGCAATACCACTGCGCGATATCTGATCGCTGACGATTATCCGATCGGTGTTACACCCGAGGCGCTCGATTTCGTCATCGAGGTCCTCCGGACCCACTGGGGTACGCCGGAGTTTCTCTCACTTGCTGGTGCGGCTGGCTCTGAGGACCCAGTTCGCAGCAATGCCCTTGCTCGGCTCTTCCGGTCGTCGGTCACTCCGAGAACCGCGGCGGCACAGTACGACTACCTGCTTCGCAACCTCGATGTTCGTCCGGTGCTCCCGCTCCTCCACGCGCCGACACTGGTCATGAGCGCCAACAATCCAAGCTTTCTTCCCGTTGCTCATGGGCGCTATCTGGCCGAGCACATTGAGGGATCCAAGTTCGTGGCGCTGCCGGGCAACGACATGTTGATCTTCTCCCAGCGGGACGTGATCTTCGACGAAGTGGCCCAGTTCTTGACCGGTACGAGACCGGTTACCGACATCGACCGGGTGCTGGTATCTGTACTCTTCACCGATATCGTCGGATCAACTGAGCGTGCAGCGTCACTGGGTGATCAACGGTGGCGGTCTCTGTTGGATCGCCATGATCAAATTGTCCGCGACCAACTGCGGATATTCCGAGGTCGCGAGGTCAATACGACGGGAGACGGCTTCGTCGCCTCATTCGATGGTCCGGCTCGGGCTATCCGTTGTGGCCAGGTGATCGTCGACGCCGTCCGAGCCCTCGATATCGAGCTGCGCATGGGTCTCCACACCGGTGAGTGCGAGGTGAGAGGCAATGATCTGGGGGGCCTCGCCGTCCACATCGCCGCTCGGATCGGTTCTTTGGCATCACCGAACGAGGTCCTCGTCTCGAACACCGTCAAGGACCTCGTGATTGGCTCTGGCATCGAGTTTCAGGATCGCGGCGAATACGAGCTGAAGGGCGTCCCCGGGAGTTGGCGCTTGTTCGGCGTCGAGAAATGGACTTGATCGCTTACCAGTGACGAATGCATCCGCGGAGGCATTCGTACAAATTGATTCAAATCAACTCGAACTCACCAGGTCGCCATGTCTGATCGAACCAAGGTTCGAGGGGGCCGTAGAGACGGAGCAAGGTAAACCAGCCCTTGCCGGGCACGGTCTGTGTCCAGTTCGACTCATGGCCCTTTGGTGCCTTCGGGCCGAAGTAGAGGTCGATCGAGCCATCGGGGTTCTGGACGACCTCGCCGGTCTGGCTGCTCTTGCTCGGATAAGGCTGCCCCGACTGCAGTTCGGATCGAGTCTGGGGGTCGTAAACCACCACGGACCAAAAGTTCCTGGCCGGTACGTTCGCAGGAAGGGTAAGTCGATAGGACTTTGACCCGTCGAGGTAGTTGCCCGAACTGTCTCGGTCACCCCACGCATATTGTGACCCAGCCCCGACCATCTTCATGGTCATCGCCGGCGTGTTGAGCGTGGCCATGTAGAAGACCGCCGTACGAGCATCGAGGTTCCGCTCGCCTTCGCCGTCCTCGAGCAGGAACCGGTAGTCGCGACCGAAGAACCCGCGCTTCCAGTAGCTGCCTTCGTACAAGAAGTTGTCCGCAACGTTTGTCTGAAAGAACAGAGTCCGAGCGGTGGCGTTGCCCACGGCGACGGCGTCAGTCAGGATGTCGCGCAGGTGTTGATCTGGCTCGAAGGGCTTACCCCTGCGAATGCCGATGCTGGCGAGCAGACCCCTGGTCTCCGGATCCACGATCTCAACCGGCTCGCGGTGGATGACGCGGTGCAGCTCCTCGTAGAACTCGAAGGTGTTGGGGTGGATGGTGTTGAACACCTGACCCGATCCATTGATGAATTCCATCGGAGGCGGGTTGTTCGCGCGATCGAGCGGATAAATCTTGACCCCGTTGCGGAACATCTGCGATGCCGGCTTCGTGCTGCCGTTGACGACGAAACCCCGCAGGCAGATCAGGTTGACATAGCTCGTCGATTGGGCAACGAAGTATCCGTCCGGCACGGAACCCTCATGACCCGGTGGAAGGATCAGATATTTCCCTCCCTGCCCACGGTCGGGCCCGGGTGCCCCCATGTCCACCACGAAACGAAACCACGCGTCATCGACGGTTCCGGGTCCACAACCGGCCGGTATCTCGACGACGGTAGGGCCGTCTCGATCCAATTCGAGCACGGCGAGCGCATACACGGTGTCGGTGTTGCCGGTGAGGAACAAGGAGTTGGAATCCATCAGGTCGTCGTAGATCACAACCTTGTTGGCAACTGTTGCACCCACCTCTGCCAGACCTTTCCGCACGGCTTCGAGGGAGGCCACCTGGACAGTGGAGAGAAACGCCTCGACGCCCCTCACGAACGTCAAGTGGTCCAGCAACGTGACGGCTGTCGCATCCGTCGGCATGCCGTCGAAGAACTCCAAGTCGCCGAGCCGGGTTGCGATCCGATCCGGCGTCAAGATCTTCTCGGGGATATGAGTATTGAACTTCGGGGTCTTGGCCGACATCTCGTACCGCCTCTCACACCATGGGCGCGTTGCCTGTTGTCCTGGTTGGATCATCCCAACGCAAGAAGGATGAACCGACCTGAAAAGCGTGAGGTTACCGGCGGCGTTCGGAAGTACGAATCATCAAGAGCGAGCCGGCTGGGGGTTTGGAGCGGAGGTCGTGGCGGGCGCCGGGCTGATCCACACGGCGGCAACGTAGGCGACAACAGCAGCAACGATCACCACTGGCATCAGCGCGAGGGCGTCGGAGATGAAGAGCAAACTCGGGAGCAGAACTGCCGTCATGGGCAGTTTGAGCGCCCCCGCGGTCATCGCCCCGACGCCCATTGCTGCACCGGCGATCATCGGCAGTCCGGGGAGGTGCGAGAGTGCGATTCCACCGGCGGCACCGATGAACATGGCCGGAAAAATGGGTCCACCACGGAAACTGCTCAACGAGATCGCGTAGGCCACAGCCTTGCACACCAGGAGAAGAGCCAACGCGCCCACCGTCCAGCCTGCAGCTTGTTGGACCAGCGTTGGGAGCTCCGACTGCCCGGAGAAGAGCACGTCCGAAGAACTTCGCCCCGTGCCCGCCGCGAAGGCGATCGCGAGCCCAGCCACAGCCAAGCCCACGAGCGGCGTCAGCACGACCCTTCGTGTCTCGACAAAAGGACGGACGAACCGCGCCACGCGGAATATGTTCGTCGCGAGCACAGCGGCGACCAGGCCGATACCGATAGCCCAAAGGAACTCTGCGGCCGTCGGTGATCCGACGTGTGGAATGTGGGAAATGGTGAGCGAGAAGCTCCCGAATCCGGTCAGCTCGTTCAGGCCGACGAAGATCAGCGATCCCACACCTGCTGCGAGCAAACCCGGCAGCAACACCAACTCCATCGTCGGTCCACCCAGCCCGATGATCTCCATGAGAAGGAAGGCGCCGACCAGGGGATTACCCAACAGTGTGGCGATCGCGGCGAAGCTCCCTGCCCCACCGATGACGACGGCGGCCATGGCCGGCGCATCGCGCTTGGCCAGGTGCACGACCAGCACGCCCAACCCACTGCCAATGGCAATCAACGGTGCCTCGGGGCCCAGCACCACGCCGAGGCTGAGCGTGGCGAAGGCAGCCGCAATGATGCCGAACAGGTCGACCGGTGCGACCGGCCCGCCTGACTGGAAACCCTCCGAGGGCTCGTGGCCGCCGGTCCCGGGGAGGTAGCGGATGGCGAGGGCTACCAAGAGGCCGCTCAGCGTCAGCCAGGGCAGGGGCCACCAGAGCGGTTCTCCGTGAAATCCAAGGGTGCCGGGAAGGTCAGTGAATATCTCCGTCTGTACCTCGGCGACCGCTTTCAAGAAGAAGTACGCGACGGTTGCCACCGGCGCGCCGATGGCGGCGCCCAAGACGAGGAGCGCCACATAGCTCCGTGACTTCAGAAGCTTGGTGGGGTCGCCAGGAGCAGGTGCCTGCTCTGGTGAGGCTGCAGCGTCGGTCATGATCCCCTCGCGGTAACTGTGAACGAGAGCTCACCGTGCGAGCGCCCCCAGCCCTCAGTTTGGTCGGACGTGACGGATTTTCAATGAGCCTTCGGAACTCTCTCCATGCGCGTTGGGACTATACGCCAGCGTGCAATCCGGCGGGCCTTGTTCTGACCGAGCCGACACCGGTGAATGTACGGCCGTTCGTCGCGTTCGGGTGTCACTGACGGGTGCTGAGTCCGGCTGCGGGGCGCCTTCGCTCGTCGTCGACAAAGAGGCACCCGCCGCTCCTCGGTAACCGGCACGATGGTGTGCCGTCGTCTACCGTGGCAGCGCCAAACCACCGGTTCACGTACGAGCCCGGGAGTCGGGGGGACACCCACATGCCGCGAGCGCACGCACGCCACTGTGTCCTTGCCTGCCCGTTGGTGCTCATCGCCATGCTGAGCGTCGTCGCCACGGGCGTGCGGGCGGCCGCGCCGTCGACGATCGTCTCGCACGCCCCGCAGTGGCCGGCCCATCCCGACTGGCGGCGATTCGTCTTGGCACCGGCGGCACCCGATGTCCATCCGGTGCGGGTCGTCAGCACGGGCGGCTCAGTCAGTGGGGCCGCGACGCTGATCGGATCGGACGGCGGCCGGGCCACGCTGACGATGACGCCGGGAGGACAGTCTCCTGCGATCGTCGTGGACTACGGCCAGGACGTCAGTGGCACCCCCTACTTCGTGGTGCAGTCGGTATCCGGAACGCCCGTGCTGCACTCCGCCTACAGCGAGGGGCTGCAGTACCTCAGTCCCCAAGGAGACCAGTCGCCCCCGAACAGCCCGACGGGCGATTCCAACAGATTCGACGACTTGATCGTGGGCAGTTCCGGGACGCTCACGACCGGGACCATCCAGGGCGGCGAGCGCTACGAGCGGATCAGTCTCACCTCCCCGGGCCGGGTGACCCTGACGTCGGTCGGCATCCGATTCACCGCCGTCCGGGCCATGGCGAAGGACTACCGCGGCTGGTTCGACTCGAGCTCGCCTGAGCTCGATCGCATCTGGTACGACGGCGCGTATACGACCCAGCTCGACGAACTGCCACTCGATACGGCACCCTCGGCATGGACGATTCAGGCGGGAGCGCTCCACGCCGTGATGGGGACCGACGGCATCCTGCGTCGAGGTGTCGGCTGGACCGACTACACCATGTCCTTCGACACCCGCGTCGTGGATAACCAAGCCGGCTGGTTGGTGCGGGCCTCGTCGACGTCGTCGGGCTACCTGCTCGTCCTGCACCACACCGGGTCGGGCACCAGCACGTCGAACTCCCTGATTGAGATCGCGCTCGGTCCCACCGAGTTCTCCACCATCGGCCACGTGGTCCTCCCCGCGTCGTTCGATGCCGCGGCCTGGCACCGCGTCGCGACCCAGGTCTCGGGCAGCACCATCACGACCTCCCTCGACGGCCGCCGGGTTGCCTCCTTCAACACCGATGCACTCCCGGCCGGGCTCTCCGTTTACGGGACGGGCTCGGTCGGCTTCTCCGAGCTGGGATCCTCTGCCGTTTTCCGGGACCTCGACGTCACCAGCTCGACGGGAGCGACCCTCTATGCCACGAACCTGGCGGACCCCTCGGCCCTGAGCGACTTCAGCGGGTCCGACATCGTGACCTCCGATCCCCTGCCCGTGATCATGGACGGGGCCAAGCGCGATCGGGTGGTCTGGAGTGGTGACCTCGGCGTGGAGACCCCCAACGTCCTCTACACGACCGGAGCCGACGACTATGTGCGGGACTCGCTCCAGCTGCTCGGCAGCTACCAGGTAGCCGACGGCGAGACGGGTACGAACGTGAACCCGACGTCTCCGTTGGCCACGTTCCCCCAGAGCGGATCGACCTACTCGACCTCGTACTCCATGGACGAGGTCGACAACATCGCCACCTATTACCTCTATACCGGTGACGTCGCCTTCGTCCGGGCCGAATGGCCGGTGATCACTCGTGAGCTGGCCTACAACGCGTCGCTGGTCGACACCCGCGGGCTGCTCGTCACCAACGCAAGCGATGGGCAGGACTGGGACTACTACAACGGGAGCCACGCCGGGGCGGTCACCTACTACAACGACATCTACTTCGAGACCCTGACCGACGCCGCCCTCATGGCAGCTGCGCTCGGGCAACCCGACCAGGCCGCCTCCTACCAGCAAGAGGCGGCACATCTTCGGACCGCGATCAACCGCTACCTCTTCGATCCCTTCACCGGGCTCTACGAACTCTCCGACCAGCAGCCGGCCGCCGTCGCTCAGGACGGCAACTCCCTCGCCGTGCTCTTCGACGTGGCCCCGGCCGGGCAGGACGCGGCCGTTCTCGCCGCCCTGGCCAAGACGCTGCCGTCGACGCCCTACGGCCCGTTGGCGTTCACGGCCGATGCCGCGCTGCAAAACGGAGTCAGCCCGTTCGTCACCAACGATGAGGTGCGCGCGCTCTTCGCCAGCGGTGACACCGCCGCCGCCCTCTCCCTGCTGCAGAAACTGTGGGGATACATGGACGCTCCGGGGCCGGACTACACCGGCGCCGACTGGGAGCTGGTCGGGCCAAACGGTGCTCCCGGGTTCGGGGACGAGACGAGCCTGGCCCACGGCTGGTCCTCGGGGGCCACGGCCGATCTGTCCGCCTATGTCCTCGGAGTCCGGCCGACCGCGGCCGGCTTCGGCGTGTGGTCCGTCGACCCCCATCCGGGCTCCCTCTCGTGGGCCGAGGGCAACGTCCCGACGCCCCACGGCACGATTGCGGTTCGCTGGGCCCAGCAGCCCCCGTCGGGCCGTTTCGCCCTGCAGGTGACCGCACCGAGTCAGACCACCGGCACCCTGACGGTGCCGGTACCGCGGACCGGTGCGGTCGTGAGGGTTGTGACGACCATTGCTCCATCGGGTCGTCGTTCCGAGAAGGCGATCACGGTGGCTCCGGGCGCCACGTCTCTGCCGATCTCTGTTGTGGGCGGGTCGACCTACGACGTGTCCGTGGCGCCGTAGCCACTGCGGGGTTGGTCACGTCGCGTCCTCGGCCCGAAGCAGCTGACGCCCGCTCGAGTCACCGATGGCTGCCCGGTCTCGCCGCAGGCCGGTCTGGGCATCCTCGGCGTGTCCATCCCCGGCTCGTGGCGGCAGTGCAAAACCGGTGTAGGCGACGCGTCGCTCCAGGATCGTCGGATGCGTCGAACGGTGGAGGGTGCAGGACATGTGCACGGACACGTCGCCCCGCTCGGCACGCAAGGTCACGGCCGGCAGGTCGAGCATCTCGTCGATCTGCGCTCGGGCGATGTTGGCCCGGTGTGATCCCGCCATGACGTCAAGGCCGCCGTGGTCTTCGTCGATCGGCGTCAGGCAGATCCCGATGGTGAGACCCGAACAGAACATGGAGTGTCCGCCCCGGTCACAGTCCTTGTGCCACGGGAGGCAGACCAGGCCCTCGACGGAATCGACGCGCTTCACGAGTCCTTCGGCGGTCGCGTCGGCGAAGTGCTCGCCAAAGGGATCGCCCGGCCGGTGGCCCTCGCCGAGCAGATCGCCGATGGAGGTGTACCGCTCGTCTGCGATCAGCGCCCGGAGGGCGGGCGACTTCTGGGCAAAGTCGAGGATCCGGCAGGGATACGCCTCGCCGTTGCCGGTCTTGGCCCACCACGACGTGCCGTCGTCGGGACGGGCCGCCTCGAGCGCTGACCTCAGGTCGGCGTCGACGGCATCCATCTCGGCCTCCGTGAACACGTCTTGGAGGAGGAGGAATCCGGCTTCCGCGAGAAAATGGGCAGCGGCTGTCGGCGTCTCGCCGAGGCGGAACCGCCGGTCGAGATCGAGCGGCGATCCGTCGGACGTCTGCAACGCGACGTCGCCTGGTTGGTAGAGCGCCCTCCCGTCGAGCAGTGAGCGCAGGACCGGATCCCAGGCGCAGAAGGCGTCGTTGGACGCGGAGTCGCCCTCGACCCGCCCACCGATGATCAGACCGAGCGCCGTCCGCCGCTCACAGAAGAGGTCCGCGAACGCCGCCGAGTCGAGGACGACGCGCAGTGTGGCGCCGGCCGTACCGGGGACGACGTCGATGCCCGTGGTGCCCGGCTGGAGCGTCCACTGCGCATCGCCCACCTGAATGGTGAGTGCTGGGAGGCCAAGCCGTGCAGCGTCCGCGGCGGCGCGGATGCCGTTGTGGGCGACGGCCTGACACCACTCTTCGTCGAAGAACGACGCAGGATCGGTAGGCCCTGTTCCGTTGATCGGCCGGGTACGCGTGTCGACGCTCATGCAGATCCTCCCTTCGCCGCCCCGAGGGCGAGCAACGCCTTCTCGGCCAGTCCCACGATCGAATCCGGCGGCGCGACCTGCTGCCGCCGTGCAACGTCGGCGATCAGATGCACGTCTTTTCGAAGGAGCGGCTCAGCGACCCGGCCGAGGCCTCCGATGTCGAAGCCCGATGCGGAAAGAATTGTGGCCGCTCGGCTCGCACCGCTCCCACGCTCGAAGACCTGAGCCATGGCCGCTCCGTCAAGGCCGAGCTCGCCCACGAAGGCGGAGGTCTCGAGAGCAAGTGCGATCTGTGCGGTGAAGACCAGGTTGTTCACCAGCTTCGCCGTCTGTCCCGCACCGACGTCCCCCAGGTGCAGTATCGGGTCGGCGAACGTCGCCAGTACCGGGCGTACACGGTCCAGAACGGGGGCGTCGCCACCGACCATCACGAGCAACGCTCCCTGTTCGGCCGCCGGACCTCCGCCACTCACCGGCGCGTCCAGGACGCTCACCCTCTTCTCGGCGGCCTGCGCCCGCAGGCGGACGCATGTCTCGGGGTGCACGGTGGAATGGACGACCAGAGTCCCGCCGGCGGCCATGCCCGCCAGTACTCCGTCGGCGCCCGACACGACCTCGTTGACGTCCTCGTCCCCGGTCACGCAGATGCACACGATCGTCGAAGCCTCGGCCATCGCCGCCGGCGTACGTGCCGTCTGCGCCGCGGTGTGGACGAAGGGCTCCAGGCTCTCCTGACGCCTCGCCCACAGTGTCAGCGGGAAGCCGCCTTCCACGATTCGGCGCGCCATTGGCGCGCCCTGGCTCCCGAGCCCGACGAAGCCCACGCTGACACGCCCAGGGGTCATCATCACACCAGGAACGGCGGACTAGAGGCATCGGGCGGATATCCGCCGATGGATGCCAGGGCGACGCTCGAGACCGGCGCCTCCAGGAATCCGGCAAATCCATCGAGCAGGTCGGCGACATGCACCGCGAAGGGGAGGACGTCGAAGCGTTGTGCCTTGGCACGCTCGCGAGCGCTGGCCGCATGGACGCTGAACCGGACGACTTGCAGGATCCGATGCGTACGCAGCGGTTCGGGCACGTCGGTCATCAAGGCTCCCACCTCGTCGCGGAAGGTCTGGGTCCTCGCCCGGAATCGTTCGGGGAGGTGCTCGAAGAGACCGACCTGCTGCTCGACGGCGGCGATGAAGCTCATGTAGTGACTCCCGTCGATCTCGCCCTGTTCGAGCAAAGGAAGGAGGTAGCACTCGATCCACGAACGGATGTCGTGCGGCTCAAGTTGTGCGATCAGGATGGCGCGACGGACGTCGATGTCGTTCAGCCGGTTCTCGAAGATCGCGACCACGAGCTGTTCCTTCGAGCCGAAGTGGTATTGCACCGCCGAGTTGTTGCCGCTCCCCGCCGCAGCGCCGATTTCGCGAAGTGAGACGCCTTCGTAGCCGCGCTCAGCGAAGAGCCGCTCGGCCGCGAGAACGATCTGCTCTTTGGTCGAGAGAGGGAGTGTCGCCGTCGACATCATCTGGCCACCGCACTCATCAGACCACCCCTTTACAGATCAAGTCAAGCGTCTTAGAGTGCAGACGCTTCGCTCAGCAAGGCGAGCACCGCAGATAAGACAGGGCTGGTGACCACCGACGTGGAGAATGAACTGTGAGCGTCACCGTCATCACGGGCGCCGGCGGCGGCATAGGCCTCGCCTGCGTCGAGCGGTTCCGCGAAGACCGACTGCTCCTCGTCGACATCGACGACAGCGCGCTCGAGAAGGTTCACACCCTGGCGCCCGAGGCGGAGTTGCTGGTTGGAGACCTTGGTTCGCAGGCCTCAATCGATGAACTCGTGCGTCAGACCGCGGCGCGCGGAGGCTTCGACAGACTGCTTCACCTCGCTGGAGTCTCGCCGATGATGGATGACGCCGAGCGGATCCTGCGTGTCGACCTCGTTGGAACGGCGGCCCTCCTCGAAGGTCTCCGAGGGTCGGCCCGAGCCGGCTCCGTCATCATCTGCATCGCATCGATCGCGGCGCACCTGATTCCCGTCTCACCGGAGGTGGAGGCCGTTCTCGACGAACCTCTGGCGCCTGAGCTCTTCGCCCGATTGGCGCGCGTGCTGGGGGCTCCGCTCGAGCCGGGGACGGCATATGCATTGGCGAAACGCGGGGTGGTCCGACTGTGTGAGCGGACCGCCGCCCTCTGGGGAACCAGGGGGGCCCGGATCCTTTCGTTGTCTCCCGGGCTCATCGACACGCCAATGGGTCAGCTCGAGCTGAGGGACAATCCCGGCAAGCGAGGCCTCGTCGGGCGGACGCCGATCGAGGCCCCCGACGACGGTGGTTCGGCGGAGCTTCCGGGTCGTCCTGCGGACATCGCTGACGTCATGGAGTTCTTGGCCGGCCCGGGCGCGAGGTTTGTGAGCGGCTGTGATCTCCGGGTCGACGGGGGTCTGGTCGCCGAGCTCACGACGACAACCCCGAGGTAGGAGCGCACCGACGCGGATCGGTTGACCCCTCGGCTGACCGTTGAGAAAGGACGATCCATGGACATGTGGGCAGATCGAGCCGAACGGCAAGCAGCTGCTCGGGCCGAGTACGAGCGGATCATGACCACGCCCAGTCCCGATCCCACCTCGGCGTACATCGACGTGGGTGTCATTGGCTTCGTTTTTGGGGAAATGTGGCGCCGAGGGGTGCTGACCGCCCGTGACCGTCGCTGGATCACGTTGGCGTGCCTCGGGTTTACTGGCTCGAGCTTTCCCATCGAGACCCACGTCTGGGCTGCCCTCAATAGCGGTGACATCAACGCCGAGGAATTCGACGAGTTCGTCCTGCACTTCGCAACGCAGATTGGCTGGCCGAAAGCGTCCGTCCTCAGCATGCAAGGTGCGATGGCCATGGCGAAGCTCGCTGAACAGCGGGCCGAGGAGATCTCGTCGATCACGTTCGTGCCGTGGACCGATCCCGTGGCGGCCGAGGAGCGGCACGCCCGAGGTGATGCGGCGTACCGTGCCGTGCACGGCCAACCGCCGCCTCCGCCCTCGACACCCTTCCGTCGCAGCGCCTACCTCGATTACCTCCATGGGGAGATTTGGACGAGGGAAGAACACCTCACCAGACGGGACCGCAGGATCATCAGCATCTGTTGCTGCGCCGCCGTCGGCGTTGCGGTGGAAACACGCGTACACCTCGAGGCAGCGCTGCAAAACGGCGAACTTACCCTCGAACAGCTGCAGGAGTTGGTCCTGCACTTCGCTGTCTATGTCGGGTGGGCGCTCGGGCGCCAGCTTGACGATCTTCTCCTCGAGGTGAGCCAACAAGACTGAGCCACGACAGGGGACGTGGCGAGGTCTTCAAGCGAGGCCGTACAGCGCCGCAGCGTTGTCGTGCAAGACCCGGGCGACGACGTCATCCGCGAGGCCATCGAGGGCCTTGGTCGCGTACTCGCCGGGAGCCGCGCCGATGCTGGCCGGTCCTGGGTGCTGGCACGTGGGATGCGGGAAATCGGTCTCGAAGAGCATGTTGTCCGGGTAGCGCTCGATGGCGACACGCGCGGCGGCTTCCTCGAACCAGAAGCAGCCGTAGATCTGACGGCGGAAGTACTCCGACGGCAGCAGGTCGTAGCCCGGATGTGCCTCACGGATCGCGCTGTTGCCCCATTGCCAGTCGAATGTCTCGAGCACACCGGGCAGCCAGCCGATGCCCGATTCCACCGAGACGAAGCGCAGCTTCGGGAAGCGATGACACACTCCGCCGAAGATCAGGTCAGCCAGCGTCTCCATGTTGTCCATGATCATGAGGGCAGACACCTTGGGGAACTTCGCCTCAAAAGTGAGATGCGGATCCGTGGCGAACGACGCGGTGATGTCGCCGCCACCGATGTGGAAGGTGATCGGGAGCTCCGCGTCCTGCGCGGCGGCCCAAAGAGGGTCCCAGTGCGGGTCCGACAGCGGTGGTTGGCCGTGCGAATCGGGGTGGTTGCAGAAGTTCACCGCCTTGTGACCGCTTTCGACGCAGCGCTCAAGCTCCGCGACCGCGAAGTCCAGGTCCCAGAAGGGAGTGGACATCACCGGAATCAGGCGTGACGCGTCGGCAGAGGCCCACTCGACGAGGAAGTCGTTGTAGGCGCGCACACACTCCGTCACCAGTGCGCGGTCACCCAGCTTCATGAAGTACGCCGATCCGAATCCAGCGACATTGGGGTAGAGCACCTGCGCATAAATACCCTCGTCGTCCATGTGGGAGAGCCGAGCGCTGGCGTCGTAGGCGAACGGCGGGATCTCGTCGTAGGTTTTGGGTCCGTCGGGCACGTAGCCCGGCCAGCCTGCGATCGCCGTGTTGCCTGGTGAGTTGAGAAAGGTACCGCCGGCCACCCAGTAGTCCGTCCCACGTGCGCGCTCGACATGAGGCACGGCGTCTCCCCACTTCGAGGACACCCGTGACGTCCACAAGTCGGGTGGCTCGGTGAGGTGTGTGTCGACGTCGATGACGCGATGGCGCTCGAACAACTCTGCGGGCACGGTCTCGCCTCCAGTCCTTCGTGTGAAGGGTACCGCCGCGTCACGCTGGTTGCCCTCCCGGACCCTCGGACTTTCAGACCCGGCGCTCGACCGGTCCGACCACTGGCCCACCTCATGGGTGACCAGGCGCCGATCGAACCGGAGATCTGGTCGTCGCCGTCGCTGAAGACAGCGCCGCCCGGAGTGGACTGCTCGATGGGTGATATCAATCGATGGACTCGATGCACCTCGATGAACCACACTGAACAGAACGGAGAAAGCATGGCCTGGCTCTCGAACCTCGGCGCACGAGAATGACAGCCCCGTTACCCCTGCGCACCCGTGTCGCCGAGATCCTCGGAGTCGACTATCCGCTCATCCAAGCTCCCATGGGGTTCATTGCTCGCGCTCAGTTGGCGTCTGCCGTGTCGAATGCCGGTGGTCTCGGGATCATCGAGACCTCGTCCGGACGGCTCAATGAGGTCCGAGACGAGATGATGGCCATGCGCGATCTGACCGACAAGCCCTGGGGCGTCAACATCGCCCAAATGCTGGTGTCCGATCCGCATATTGTCGACTTCGTCGCCCAACACGGCGTCCGCTTCGTGACCACCTCGGCGGGTGACCCGGCTCGCTACACGGCGCAGCTCCATGATGCCGGGATCACTGTGTTCCACGTGGTGCCGTCGCTGCGAGCTGCGCGGAAGGCCGTCGACGCGGGCGTCGATGGATTGGTCGTCGAAGGAGGCGAGGGGGGTGGCTTCAAGAGCACCAAACCAGTTTCGACCATGGTCCTGGTTCCTCAGATCTGCGGGGCGTTCGACCTTCCGGTCATCGCAGCAGGCGGAATCGTCGACGGCCTTTCGATGGCTGCAGCGTTCGCACTGGGAGCAGAAGGGATCCAGATGGGCACGCGCATGGTCAGTGCCGCTGAATCACCGGTGCACGACAACTACAAGAGGTTGGTGACGGATGCCGACGCCACCGACACTGTCGTACTCAGCGCCCACTCGAGCCCCGCATACAGGGTCATGCGGACTCGCTTCAGCGAGAGCCTTGAAAGGGAGCCATCGGTCGTCATGGGTCGGACAGTCGGCATGGAGGCAATCCTGAAGCTCTATTTCGAAGGGGATCTCGACGCTGGCTTCGCCTTCGGGGGCCAAGGAGCGGGGCGCATCGCCGAGATCCTGCCCGTGCGGCAGATCGTGCACGAGACCGTCCACACCTTCTACGACGTGGTGACCGCGCTGGGCCGCTTCGCTCCGGAGGAATGATCCTGCGCTGAGGACTCGCAGCCCGAGTCGCCCGGGCGACGCGTGCTACGCGGAGATCGAACGAGGCGAACCAAAGAGAAAGCCTTGGCCGTACTGACACCCCATCGTGGCGAGCGCATCAGCTTGCTGGAGGCGCTCGATCCCTTCGGCGATGGTCGTCAACGTCAGCGAGCGAGCGAGGGCGACGATGGTCTCGGCAATCCTGGCCGCTTGACCGTCCGTATCCACGTCTTGCACCAGGGCGCGATCGAGCTTCAGAAAATCGACCGGCAGGCGACGCAAGTACCCGAGCGACGAGTAACCGGACCCAAAGTCGTCGAGTCCGACTGGACATCCCATCTGTCGAAGGCTGCTCAAGAACTCGGACGCCACGTCGAAGTTGTCGACGACGAAGGTCTCGGTCACCTCGAACAGAAGTCGGCCGGGCGAGACCTCGAGCATGCGGAGCAGGCGTTCCACCCGGGCGGGGAACCCGGGCTCCAGGAGCTGACGCGGCGAGAGGTTGACACTGAGCTTTTCGACACCGCCGGCGCGCAGGATCCCCACTGCCCTGCTCAGCACCCAATCGCCGATAGAGATGATGAGACCTGTCTCCTCGGCGAGAGCAATGAAGACCTCGGCGCTGACGTGGTCATCACCACGCCGCATCCACCGCACTAGTGCTTCGCCGCCTTCCACTTCCCTCGTCGCCAGGTTGACGACGGGCTGCACGAAAAGGTCGAGTTCGTTGCGCTCGACCGCGTGGCGAAGGTCCGTCTCCATCGTGAGCCGTTCGACCGCCATCGTCCGCATTTCCTCGTTGAAGACCTCGACGCCGCCCCGTCTCCGGGATTTCGCGCGGGTCAGCGCGGCGTCCGCGTCTCGCAAGATCGAGTCGGGCGTTGTCGCAGGGTCCCGGAGCGCAACACCCGCAGTGGCCGTCAGGTTGAGCTCGCGTCCCTCGACGTAGAGCGGGCTGGCCAGGCCCCACACGAGCTCCCACACGAGGCTGAAGGCCCGGTCCGAGCCCAACCCGGTGAGCACGACAACGAACGTGTCGGCGGCAAAATGAGCAACGAGACTGTCGGCGGGCACGAGAGGGATGAGCCGGCCGGCGGCGGCTCGCAACACCATGTCGCCGAATCGGTGGCCGAGCGAGTCGTTGATCCTCCTGAAGTGATCGACATCGATGAAGGCGACGGCGAGTGGTTGTACCTTCGCCATCTCCGAGTCGAGCCGGTCGAGGAGGCTCCGACGGTTGGGAAGATTCGTGACCGGGTCCTGAAACGCCAGCACACGCAGATATGCCTCGTGGGTCCGCAGCGCCGTGACATCGGTGGCGCTGACCACGATGCCTGACGCGCCGACGTGATCGAGCAGGTTGGTCGCGACGATCGCAAGGGTCTTCCACGAGCCATCAGCTCCCCTGATCCGGTACTCCACTGGCTCACCGGAACTGACCCCGTCCACGACGCGCTCCAGGCTCTCGTCCACACGGGCGCGATCAGAGGGATGCACGAGGTTGAGCACCTGGGTGCCCGTCAGGGACGAGGGGCTCCAGCCGACCAGGGCCGCCGCAGCCGGATTCGAGTATCGGATCTTGCCGTTCGGGTCGAGGAGGAGCAACGGTGACGTCGTGCGGTCGGCCAGCGCGCGCATCTCGGGCGGGAGTGCCGCGGCGCTGCTCGCGTCCGGTTCGGCATCTCCCTCGATTTCTGACACGAGCGGCATTTTCCGAGATCTATCGGGTGATTTCGATCGACAGAGCGCTGTTTCGCCTAGGCAGACCGCTCAAACTGGTGGCATAGGCCTGGCTCGCTACGCAACCCGCGTGTGAACGAGGTCCACGGTTAACATCTCAGCGTCGCCGGAGTGAGGAGACGGAGATGGGCGGACTTTCGGGTGCTCCCGAGCAGGTCCCAGAGCCCGTGCCGACTCACGCACCTGGCCCCGCGATCGCGCTGGCCCCGATGGCACACGCCAACTCGGAAGAACTGCATGTCGCCCTGAACCGCTGCGAGTTTCCCCTTGTGGTGTGGAGCCCGCCTGAGGGGACGATTCTGTTGGCCAACGACGCTGCCGCCGCACTGGTCAACGTGCCGCTCGAACGTCTCGTCGGCCGTCACGTCTTCGACTTCTTGTCGCCTCGACCGGCGGTCGAACAGCTGGCAGCCATCATCGCGGCGGGTGACGTCGACGGCTTGACGGGCGCACGACAGCTCCACCCTGAAGGAATGGAGGACATCGCCGTTCAATTCTGGACCCGGGTCATTGAGCTGGACGGTCGGCGCCGAGGCGTCGCTCTCCTCCTCCCGCAAAGCGAGCGACCCAGGCTCGGCCGGGATCCGGCGGCACCGTGGCGTGACCTGATGCCGATTGCGGTCGGCGTGGCCGATGATCAGTGGCGCATCATCGAAGTCAGCGCCGACGTTCAGGAGATCGCCGGCCGTACTCCCGAGCAGTGCATCGGCACCGACCTGCTCTCCTTGTTCCATCAGTCCGACGTCGCCGAGATACCGAGAGGACCAGCCGTCGCTGGGCTCAAGGCCGTGTCCCTTCGGCACGTGCGAATGGCCCACGAGGACGGGGGGTGGCTTGAGATGTCCCTCTTGCTCGCTCCCTTCAGGACAACGCCGAGAGAATCGGTGTTCGCGATCGTCGGAAGATCCAAGAGACCGGAGGACCCCACGGCAGACCGGGTCGCCTCGCTCGAGATGCGCCTGCGCCGGATTGGCTCGGAAGTCCGTGCGGCGGGAGTGCTCGAAGCCTTCGAGGGCTTGCCGATCGTCTCGCAACACCCTCAGCTCCGCGAGCTGACGACCCGACAGTGGGAGATCCTCAGTCTCCTGCTCGAAGGTCAGCGCGTCTCCACAATTGCCGACAGCCTTTTCATAAGCCAGAGCACCGTGCGGAACCACCTGGCGACCATCTTCAAGAAATTCGGCGTTCACTCGCAGGCGGAGCTTCTCGAGCTTCTCAAGCCGGCGGTGCAGCCCGGTTCTTGACGATGGACGATGTGGAAGCGATCAAGCAACTCAAGGCCCGCTATTGCCGCCTGATGGACACCAAGGACTGGGTTGGATTCCGGCAACTCTTCACTGACGACGTCGCGATGGACACGACGGCGTCGGGTGGCAGCCTCGTGACCGGAGCAGATGCGTTTCTCGAGTTCCTGGTCGACGCGATCGGTGAGGTCGTCACGGTCCACCAGTGCCACACCCCTGAGATCGACATCACGTCACACTCGACCGCGACTGGCGTCTGGGCGATGGAGGACATGCTCCGATTTCCCGACGGAACGGAACTCCACGGCTACGGCCACTACTACGAGAGGTACGAAAAGTCAGCCGATGGGTGGCGCATCAGCTCGTCCAGACTGACCCGGCTCCGGATGGACTTCACCCATCCCCCGCCGGGATGATCGCGGCGGCACCGGCGCAGGTGCGGCGCAGCATGAGCCGGTATGACGCCAATCGCGCCAGGACCGTGTGGTAACAAGGACCACGCACGGGGCTGGCTGGTTCGAGACGGCCTGCGCCCCGAACCTCCACTGTCAGTCCATCACAACACCCGTCACTGACACAGGTGGGAATGTCCAAACCAACACGCGACAACGGCGGCGGCGACTCCGATCCTCTGGACGGTCTGCGCTCCCTGGGATCGCAAATGGAGCCACCCGAGCCGGACGGAGGTGGAGGAACCGCGGAGGGGCGTGAGCCATCCACGTCATCCGCGCCATCCTCTTCCGACCGCGCCTATGCCGGCTTGGATGCGCTCGGTGTCGAAATCGAGCGCGCCGACAAAGCGGATGGAAGGCGGGGACGACACGCTGCCGGGCTGGGCCGTTCGCGCCGGCGCTGGCGCCGCTGGGTCCTCGCCGGGTTGGCGGTGGTGCTCTTCTTGGTGGCGGCCGGTGCCGGCTATCTCTACTACTTGGCCCACGACTTGCAGCGGGTCACCGTGCATGGGCTCCACTCCGCCTTTCGTTCGGGGAAGGAGGCTGGGACCGAGAACATCTTGATGGTCGGGTCCACCTCCCGCTGTGCGCTCACAGTGCAGAACCCCGCCTACGGCTTGTGCTCGCAGGGGGTCAACGGGGTCAACAGCGACGTGATGATGATCCTGCATGCCGATCCGGCACACCATCGATTGTCGCTGCTCTCCATCCCGCGGGACCTCTTCATTCCCAATGCCCGCAGCAACGGAGCCAACAAGATCGACGCCGGCCTCTTCCAGGGCCTCACCCAGGTCGTCGCTGCGATCGAGGAGGACTTCGGCATTCCCATTCAGCATGCGGTCTCGCTCAACTTCGACCAGTTCGCCAACATCGTCCAGTCACTCGGTGGCATCAACATGTCGTTTCCCGTGTCCGTGTTCGACTGGGCACCGACCGGCGGCGGGGTGAGCGGCGACCAACCCGTGAGCTCCGGCCTCAACCAGCGGGCCGCCGCCTGCGTGCACCTCAACGGCACCCAGGCGCTTCAGGTCGTGCGGGCTCGCCACCTGCGCTACGAGACGCCCGGGTCCAATCCGAACGACCCCTACGGCTGGCGGCAGGAAGCCGAGAGCGACTTGGCGCGCATCCGGCGAGACCATGAGTTCCTTCGGGTGCTTGCCACCGCGCTGGCGCAGCATGGGCTCGGCAATCCCATCAGCGACCTCAGTCTGATCAACTCGGTCAAGGCCGACGTGACCTTCGACCAGACGTGGCCCGTGAGTGACATGGTCAACCTCGTCCTGGACTTCCACTCGATCGCCGTCAATTCGGTGCCCCAGCTCACGCTTCCGGTCCAGGTCGTCTCCGATCCCAACGGGACCGGAGGAAGCCTCCTCTACGAGGGCGGCAGTTACGGCGACGTCGAGTTCCCCTCTGAGGCGCAGGATCTGGCCTCGATCGACCAGCTGCTGGGCATCGGCGCGACGACCGATTCCATGACAGGAAACCCGCTCCCCGCCTCGTCGTCGGTCTCCGTCTCGGTCCTGAACGGCACGGGCGCCGCCAACCAGGCCGCTGACACCGCGTCGGCCCTGACCGCGCTCGGCTACCACGTCGTCGGTGTCGGTGACACCCCGCCGGTGGGCGACGTCTCGGAGACCTACGTCTACTACGGCTCCCGGAACGCGCAGGCAGAGGCTGCCGCCGAATCCGTCGCGCGCGCCATGTCGGGGTCGGTCGTGATGGGGTACGACCCCACCAAGATCGTCGACGGAGCGCAGGTCACCGTCGTCACCGGCTCGCAGTTCTCGGTCAACGGTCCCGCTGCGCCGGCAACCGGCACCGCCTCTGTGACATCCCCGAGTGCGGCATCGAGCACGTCCGTCCCGTCCGCCTCGGGCTCGTCGTCGGGTGCGATCGCCGCGCCCAATTCGCCGACGACCAACCTCGAGCCCTGGGACCCCACGGCCTGTGCCGCCAATGCAGTTCCGGTGACGCCGTCACCCAACCCGACGTGAGCAGGCCCGCTTCAGCCGGCGTCGTCCTCGCTCTGCCCCTCGGAGCCCCCGCCCGTTCTCCGGTCTCGCAGCGCAGTGACGCGTTGGCGGGCCCAGCGCACGGACGGGAGCGTCCGCACGAGCGCTGACTGCAAGGCGCCCCCGAGCGGGATGACGTAGCTCACCACGTGGAGGCGGTCCGGGTACAGGCGGAGCAGAGCATCGTTCCCCTGGTAGGTACAGCTGTCGATCCACTCGGCGTCGGTGCGCTCGTGGAAGTAGTCGATCGCGCCGAGCTGCATCTGGACGCCCGGCCCGTAGGCACCGAACTCCTCGTCATAGGTCACCTTGAGCGCGAACAACCCGCCCCCGCCGCGCAATGAGAGCTGCATCGCTGCGACATGCCCGTTGGCTTCGAGCGTGAGGACCTGCAGACGACCCTCCTCGGCAAAGCGCTCACACATGTCGGTGAATTGCTCGACCTCACCGGGCACGCTCGTCATGGCGACGCCGTTTCGACCCTTGTAGCCGCGCGATTCAAGATCGACGAGGAGATCGAGGACCCCCGGTCGGTCCGGCACGTTCTCGACCGTCAGAGGTCCACCCAGAGCCTTCTCGAGTTGGCGGCAGCGCCGGCGCAGCACACCACGGTATTTCGAATTGAACCCCTCGTCGTAGGTGGCGTCGGGCCGGCGGCGCACGAGCGGCCGATCGAAGGACTCGGCTTCGTAGACAGGAAGCCTGAGGTCATCGAGCGCGCCCCGCAGCGCGATGTCGACGGGGCCGCCGGAGTGCAGCCATTTGACGTGGAAGAGATGCACCCGCTCGGAACGGCGTTGCTCCACCAGCGCGTCGATCATGACGCGGCATGCCTCGCGAGCGCGTGAGGCGTCAACCAGCGGCGTTCCCAGGTAGGTCATGCGTCGCACGTCGGTCGTGAAGGCCCGCAACGGCAGCTGACCCGTCCTCGACACCGGCCGCACGGGCGAGCAGCCGAACAGACGGCCGTCTTCTTCGGCAACGACGATCTCGATGTCGCCGCCGTCCTTCAGATGCGCCGCGGCCGGAAGTACGCAGCCGGGTTCGCACAGCGGGTTGGGCTCGAGCGCTCTCGTCGCCAGGTCCCGCCAGGCATCGAGAGTGGTCGCGGACAGTCCGCGCACCGCCACAGTCCGCCCATGCACGTCACCAAGGATAGGGGAACGTGGCTGAGCACTGATTGTGATCCTGATCCCAAGGCCTGAGAATTGTCGTGGCCGTGGCTCCACGGCCAGGGGAAGAGGCCCGCAAGCCCCCAGGTCTCCAGAACACAGCCCGGCAGCATGCAATGGGGCCATGATGACCGAATGCACCACTGGCGACGGCACGCCGCCACAGGAACCGGGGCCATCCTGGCCGTCGTCCTCGCCTCCTGCAGCAGTTCGCCGTCGGGAGAGCAGGGACAGCACGCGGACCGATCCTCGACGACAGTCACCGCCACGGCGATCACGTCATCGACGACGTCGACCCAGCCGGGGATCACCGTCCCGAACGTGATCGGTCTGAGGATCGCGGCGGCGCGGCGTGCCTTGCGAGACGTCGGACTGCCCCTCGTGGATCTGAACAAGCGGTGCACCAAGGGCACACTGGCCAGCCAAAGCGTCGTCGATTCGCTCGCGCTGCCCGGCAAGGCACCCACACCGGACGTCGGCGCCGTGCCGGTCGAACCAGGGAGCAAGGTGCCCCCCGGCTCTCCGATCGGTATCACCTGGTCGGGCTGCTACGGGAACGTCGTCGTCGTGCCCGCTGTCGTCGGCGAGTCCTTCGCCGTTGCCAGGCACACCCTGAGCGAGGCAGGGCTGACCTGGGCGTGCTACTCCGTCGGGAGATCGTCTCGGAACACGAGCACGACCAGCACACCCACCACGACGACGAGTGTCACGACCCCGACTCCCGCCGCGCCACAGCCGCGGGGGATCGTTCTGACCCAGGATCCGCAGACGGGTGGCATGCTCCGGCCCGGGTCCACGGTCACCCTCACGATGCGCGCGTGCCCACAGTGACCACGACGCCAGGGCCGACGGGTGTCAGCGCGGCGGACGAGCCCCTCGCGCTGCGCACGGCACGGGGACGCTGGGTGCTGGCGGCTACCGTCCTCGGCTCGGGAATGGCATCGCTCGATGCCACTGTTGTCGGCATCGCGCTCCCAGCCATCGGGCGTTCGTTCCACGGCGGGGTCGGCACCTTGCAGTGGGTGGTGACCGGCTATTCGCTCACCCTCGCCGCCTTCCTGCTCCTCGGAGGGTCGCTCGGCGACCGCTTCGGCCGCAGGCGTGTGTTCTCGATCGGGATCGTGTGGTTCGCGCTCGCCTCGGCGCTCTGCGGCCTGGCTCCGAGCGGCCTGTGGTTGATCGTCGCCCGGGTCGTCCAGGGCGTCGGTGGTGCGTTGTTGACACCGGGCAGCCTGGCCATCATCCAGGGCTCCTTCCGCGCCGAGGATCGCTCACGCGCCATCGGCGCGTGGTCCGGACTGAGCGGCGTCGCCACCGCCGCGGGGCCGTTGGTCGGGGGGTACCTCCTGGCCGTGGGCTCGTGGCGGTGGGTCTTCTTCATTAACGTGCCCGTGGCTGCCGCCGTGCTGGCGCTCACGGCGCGTCACGTTCCCGAGAGCAGCGATCCGAGCAGCACGGGGCGGGTGGACGTCGTCGGCGCCACGCTCGCCGTCGCTTTCCTGGCCGGCGTGACCTATGCCCTCATCGAGGGGCCGACCCGCGGCTGGGGCAGTGCCTCGGTTGTCGCGGCCTTTGTCATCGCCATCGTGGCCGCCCCGGCGTTCTTGGTGTTCGAGCATCGGGATCGAGACCCGATGTTGCCACTCAACCTGTTCCGCTCCCGCCAATTCAGCGGCGCCAACGCCGTGACCTTCGTGATGTACGGCGCGCTCGGCGGCGCGCTGTTCCTCCTCCCTGTCGAGCTGCAGGTTGTCGTGCACTACAGCCCGCTGCAGTCAGGCCTCGCGTTGCTGCCGGTGACATTCGTCATGCTGATCTTCTCCGCTCGCTCGGGGCAGCTGTCGGCTCGCATCGGCCCGAGGTTGCAGATGAGCGTGGGACCGGTCGTGGCCGGCGCGGGCCTCGCCCTGCTGGCCCGTGCCACGATGCCGGGCAGCTACTGGGTGCAGGTCTTCCCCGCCGTGCTCCTCTTCGGTGCAGGGCTGGCGATCACGGTTGCCCCGCTCACGGCGACGGCGATGGGAGCGGCGCCGGCCGAACACGCCGGCGTCGCCTCTGCCGTGAACAACACGGTCGCCCGTGCCGCGGGACTCGTCGCGGTGGCCGTGCTGCCGCTCGTCGCCGGCCTGACCGGCGCCGCCGCGCTCGGCGCCCGCGGAGCTGGCCCACGGGTTCCGCATCGCCGTATTCGTGGCCGGCGCCACCTGCGCCGCCGGCGGGCTGCTCGCCGTCCTCACCATTCGCAATCCCGCTCGTTCCGCTGCGCCGGCTGAGCAACCGGCTCCCTCGTTCCACTGCGCGCTCGGCGCGCCGCCGCTGCGACCCTCGCCGCTCGCTTCCGCACCGCCCGGATGACCGTCCACGCACGCTTCGGTCGTGCAACGTGCGGCGCAGCCCGCCCTGCGCCAAGGTAGACCCATGCCGCGTTCCGCCCGCCATGCCGCTCCTCCGGTCTTCGCCCCTGCACCGCTCGGACCGCTCACCCTGCGCAATCGCATTATCAAGGCGGCCACCTTCGAGGGCGTCACGCCCGGCGGCCGGGTCAGCGACGAGCTGATCGAGTTCCACCACCGCGTGGCGGCGGGCGGCGCGGCCATGTCCACGGTCGCCTACCTCGCCGTGTCGCCCGAAGGCCGCACCGACCGGCATTGCCTGTGCCTCGACGTGGACACGGCACGTGCCCTCCGCCGGCTCACCGACGCAGTGCACGCGGAGGGTGCGGCGGCGGCGGCGCAGATCGGTCACGCCGGGCCGGTGGCCAACGCGCGCTCGAACCGTGCACCAGCCCTCTCGCCATCGGGCGGGTTCACCCCGATGGGGTCGCGCCTGCGAGCCGTGGACCGTGCGGGCATCGAACGCATCATCGAGGACTATCGGCGGGCGGCCACCCTCGCCGTCGAGGCGGGGTTCGACAACATCGAAGTGCATGTTGGGCACAACTATCTGCTGAGTGCGTTCTTGAGCCCGAAACTCAACCGGCGCGACGACCAGTTCGGGGGCTCGGTCGAGAACCGCGCCCGCTTCGCCCGAAGTGTGTTGCGCACCGTCCGCGACGCGGTGGGATCCGCAACGAGCGTGACAGCCAAGCTGAACATGGCCGACGGGGTCGACGGCGGCCTGTGGGTGGACGAGAGCCTCGAGGTGGCGGCGCTCTTCGAGGCGGACGGCTCGCTCGATGCACTCGAACTCACCGGCGGCAGCTCCTTGGCCAATCCCATGTACCTCTTCCGCGGCGAGGCGCCGCTCCAGGAGTTCGGCGCCACCCTGCCGCGGGCTGTCCGGCTCGGCTTCCGGGTGCTCGGCCACCGCTTCTTGCGCACCTACCCCTTCGAGGAGGCGTTCTTTCTCCCCTACGCGCGACAATTCCAGCGTGCGCTGCGAACGCCGATCATCCTGCTCGGAGGCATCACCGAGCTGGCCACGATCGAGTCCGCGCTGGCGGAGGGCTTCGCGTTCGTCGCCATGGCTCGCGCGCTGCTGCGCGAGCCGGACCTGCCCAACCGCATGCAGGCCGGCGCGACGACATCGTCGCTCTGCATCCACTGCAACAAGTGCATGCCGACCATCTACTCAGGGACGCGCTGCGTCCTTGTGACTGGCCGCCCCGGTTCCGACTAGGCCGCCACCGGCGGCCGGCGCCCCGCCCACGGTGCCGCGCGCTCGAGCTCGCCGGCCAGGGCGAGCAGCGTCTCCTCGTCCCCGAGGCGCGCCACGAACTGAACCCCGACGGGCAGCCCTGCATCGTTCCAGTGCAGCGGGAGCGAAATACCGGGCTGGCCCGTCACGTTGAAGGGCGGAGTGAAGGGGACGTATGCCGCGGCACGGAAGAGGCCGGCCAGCGGCTCGTCCGGCGGCGAGTCGAAGGTGCCGAGCGGTGCGGGCGGCTCAGCCAGGGTGGGGGTGAGCAGCACGTCGAACTCCTCGAACGAGGCGGCAATCCGGCGGGTGGCGTGCTGCAACCCCTGGACCGCGCGCAGATACTGCGCCGCGTTGAGCGACCGTCCGATGGCGACCAGTGCCCAGCTGAGCGGCTCCAGATCCCCTTCACCGGCCGCACGACCGAGGCGCGCCTCCCAATCGGCCACGGCCCAGGCGTTGCCGGCAGCCCACGCGTTGACGAAGTCGGCGATGAACGCGTCGCCGTCGACGTCGAGCGACGCCTCCATCGTGTGATGGCCGAGGGACTCGCACAGCGCGGCCGCCGCCTGGGCCGCGGCAATGCAGTCGGGGTGGACGTCGGACCCCGTCGGCGATGCGGTCAAGACCGCAATCCGCAGCCGCTGTGGTGGCGCCGCCAGTGCAGCGGCGAAGGACGGACCGCGCCGTGGCGGCGCCCAGTAGGGATCACCCGGTGCCGGGCCCGCGGTGGCGTCGAGAATGGCGGCCGAGTCGCGCACCGACCGCGTCACCACGTGCTCGCACACCAAGCCGCCCATCAAGTCGCCGTACTGGGGCGCCAGTGAGTTGCGCCCGCGTGTGGGCTTGAGGCCGACCAGCCCGCAGCACGACGCGGGGATCCGGATCGATCCCCCGCCGTCATTGGCGTGCGCCGCCGGCACCATCCCCGATGCCACGGCGGCAGCCGAGCCGCCGGACGAGCCTCCGGTGGAATGCGCGGTGTGCCACGGGTTGCGCGACGGACCGAACCGCCGGGGTTCTGCCGTGGGGAGGATGCCGAGCTCAGGCGTGTTGGTCTTCCCGCAGATCACGAAGCCAGCGTCGATGAAGCGCTGTGTCAGCTCCTGGGTCACTGTTGAGCGGTAGTCGCCGGCGAAAGCCAGCCCCTCGCTGAACGGCGTGCCGGCGAGCTCGGCACCGAGGTCCTTCAAGAGGAAGGGCACGCCGCGGAAGGGACCGTCGGGCAGCGTGCCGGCCGCCTCGGCCCGGGCCCGGTCATAGAGCTCGTGGATGATCGCGTTCAGCTGCGGGTTCAGCGCCTCCATGCGGGCGATCGCGTCGGCGACCAGCTCGGCCGGCGTCACCTCCTTGGTGCGCACGAGCTCCGCTTGCGCCGTCGCGTCCAACCAGGCCACCTCGTCGCTCATGCGAAGACACGGTAGCGACGGGCCGGCCGCTGTGCCGTCGATTCAACGGGTGCGGGCGCGTCGGGTCGGTCGGGTGAGTCGCTCAGACGGGGGCCGACGCGGCCGACCGTGATGCGCCGGCCGCCTGGTCGGGCCGGTGCGCTCCGGTGCGGATGGCGATGGCCTCGGTCACCGTGACGTCGGCCCCGCAGGCAGTGCAACGCCGCCGGTCGTCGAGCTCCCCGCCACAGCCGCGGTGCTGGAGGATCATCGGGCGCTCGCCCTCGATCCCGTAGTGGTCCCCCCACTGGAGGAGCGCGACGAGTACGGGCCAGAGGTCGGCGCCTTTCTCGGTCAGGCGGTACTCGGAGCGCAGCGGTCGCTCCTGGTAGGGGCGCTTCACCAGGATCCCCTCTTCCACCAGCCGTTCGAGACGAGCCTGGAGCACGTTACGGGCCACACCCAGGTCACGCTGGAGGTCGTCGAAGCGCCGGATGCCCAAGAAGACATCCCGGATGATCAGGAGCGTCCATCGCTCCCCGACCACCTCCAGGGTGGCCGCGACCGGGCAGTACTGGTTGGAGTAGTCGCGCTTGAGCATCCTCCCAGCATACCGAATATTTCCGTCCAATGCGTTGTTTTATGAAACTCTCTCACGTACAGTGCATTGCATGACGGAACTCACTATCCAGTCCAGATCGACGGAACCCCTGGTGGCGGCGCGCCATCCCCGCCCGACCCTGACCGCCCTCATCGTGCTGACGGGCGTGTTCCTGTCGTCACTCGACCTGTTCATCGTCAACATCGCCTTCCCCAGCATCTCGACCACGTTCCACGGCGAGAGCCTCAGCTCGCTCTCGTGGGTGCTCAGCGCGTACACGATCGTCTTCGCCGCCGCCCTGGTTCCGGCCGGGCGTTGGGCCGACCGGGCCGGACGGAAGAGGGCCTTCCTGCTCGGGCTCGCCATCTTCACCACCGCCTCCGCACTGTGCGCGGTCGCGCCCTCCCTCGAGTTCCTGGTGGCCGCCCGCGTCCTCCAGGCGTCCGGAGGCGCCCTCATGTTGCCGACCTCGCTCGGCCTTCTCCTCCCCGCCTTCGGGCCGGCGCGCAAGGGAGCGGCCATCGGCCTGTGGTCGGCCGTCGGGGGCGCGGCCGCAGCCTTTGGTCCCCCCATCGGCGGCCTGCTGGTGCAGGTCAGCTGGCGCTGGGTCTTTTTGGTGAACCTGCCTTTCAGCGTCCTCGCACTCTTCTTCGGCATCCGGCTGCTCGACGAGGTACGTGACCCGGTGGCCCACAAAGCGGACCTCGTGGGCGCGGGCCTGCTCTCCGTCTCGGTGGCCAGCGTGGTCGCCGCCATCGTGCAGGGCTCTGCGTGGGGCTGGACGAGTCCTCGCATCATCGGCGCCTTCGTGCTGGCGCTGGTGTCCGGCGCCTGGCTGGTGGTGCGCTCGTTCCGCCACCCCAACCCCATCCTCGAACCGGCGGTCATCCGCCACCGCGCCGTCGCCCTGGCCGACCTCAGTTCGCTCGCCTTCTTCGGCGGCTTCGGTGCGCTCGTGCTCGGCGGTGTCCTCTTGCTCACCGGCGTGTGGCACGAATCCGTCCTGCGGGCAGGATTCATGATCGCGCCCGGGCCACTCCTGGCCGGTCTGACCGCGTTCCCCGCGGGTTTACTGGGCGCACGCTTCGGCCACCGCGCGGTCGGCGTGGCCGGGTCCCTGTGCTTCGCGGCCGGTGGCCTGTGGTGGATCCTCCACGTCGGCGCCACCCCGGACTGGGCTGGCGCGTACCTGCCGGGGAGCCTGCTCGGCGGCTTCGGTGTCGGGCTCATGCTGCCTTCGCTCGGCGGTGCCGCCACCGCACCGCTCCCGCCGCAGCGTTTCGCCACCGGCTCCGCCCTGTACGCCATGACACGCCAGATCGGTGTGGCGCTCGGAGTCGCGTGCCTGGTTGCGATCCTTGGCACCGCAACCGGACCGTCCGCCATTGCGGCCTTCCACCACGCGTGGATCTTCATGATGGGGTGCAGCCTGTTGTCCGGAGCGGTCCTGCTCGGCATCGGTGCCCGTGCCACCGAGACGGCCGACGCCCGTCCGCTGGTCGAGAACGCGACGACGACCGATGGGGGCACCGTCTCCCGGCACGCCACTGGCGTGCCGCGGCCGGGTCTGGAGGGCTACGCCGTGGCCGCGGGCAAGTAGGAGGGGTTCGCCACCAGCAGCTGGTCGCGCGCCGACGCGGCGAGCGCGGCGGCGACGCGCTCCCACTCGTCGTCGAGGTCTCCGGCCCGAATGGCCGCGGCCAAGGTCGCATCGTCGGCCGCACCGACCTCGCGCAGTCGCGCCGCATGCGCCGCCACCAGCGCCGGTCCGAGCCGCAGCTCGCGTTCCACCACGCCGAGTGCGTTGCGCGCCACGCGCGCCTCGAAGCGCGTGCCTCCCTCGCTGTGCTCCATCACCCCGGCCTCGAGGTACTCACGCACGGCCTCGACCAGCTCGGCCGCGGTCGGCCGGCCGAACGGCGCGAGCGGCGGGTCCGCTGTGGCATCGGGAACGGGATCCGAGGCCGGCGCTGGGGGAGCGGCAGGGGGAGTGGCAGCCGGTGCCACCCCCAGGAGGGAGAAAAGGTCCCACTCGCTCTCGCAGACGCGCCGCCCGATGGCGGCGAGCTCAACCGAGCGCGTCGAGCCGCTCAGGTGCACCGAGGCCTGCAGCGCGCGCAGATGGTCGCCCATTTCACCGTGGCGTAGACCTGCCACCACTGGACGCGGTCGAGGTCGATCGTCTCACCTCCCGCGGCCTCGTACGCGCCGAGCAGATCGCCGAGGCTGCCAAAGCCGCCCACTTCACCCGCGCCCCCGAAACGCCAGGCCGGCGCGCACAACCACCCGATGTCCTCCGCGGGATCACCCGCGTGGGCCAGCTCCCAGTCCAGAACGCCGCGCAGGCCCTCGGGACCGACCAGCAGGTTGCCGAGGCGGAAGTCACCATGCACGGTCACCCGCGGCCCTCTCGCTGGCACCCAGCGCGCGCAACCAGCGGGCTCCCAACTCGAGGGCGGGGCGCGCCTCTCCGAGCAGGTCGAGGTACGGCAGCGGGTTGCCGAGGGGGTCCACCGGCGGCAGCCCGCCGATGGCGTGCGGATCGATCGTGTGGATCGCCGCGGCGGCGCGACCGCACTGCGCGGTGAGCACGGCCCGTGCCCCGGCCCACTCGGGGTCGCGCAGGATCTTGCGTGGAATGGTCTCGCCGTCGAGGCGCTCGACCACGAGCCACGCCGCGTCGAGCCCGTCCTGCGCGCCGTCGCCGCTCGCCACGACCTCGGGCACCGGGACGCCGGCGGTGTGCGCCATCTCGAGCAGCGCGCGCTCGACCTGGACCAGTCCCGCTTTCGCTCCGGCGTCGCCGCGGTCCATCTGCACGATGAGGCGGCGCAGCCCGCCGCCCTGAACGAGATCGAAGGCACTCGTCACCCGCGACGCCCCACCCGAGAGACGGCGTAGGTCCTGGACGCTCCCGCCCAAACGCGCGCCGAGCGCGGTCGCGAGTTCCTCGTTGCTCTGCCGGGTTGCCATCGCCGGCCTAGTCGACCGGGACGACGGGCCTCCCACCGTCGTCGAGCTGGTGCAGGTACTCACAAATGCCATACCCGGTACGCGTCGCGCCGGCGGGGTCCTCGTAGGTCCAGCGGGCCAGTCCCTCGTTGACCAGGGTGCTGCCGGCTTGGCCAATATTGGCTACCCGGAGCACGTCGCCGCGCAACGCGAAGGTCCGCCCCTCCTTGTCGAGGACGTCGAGGTGGACGACCCGGTGAGTCACGCCGTCTGCCTCGAGCTCGGTGCGCACGCGCCACTCCGCCACCGAGACCGCCCGCGCGCCGTCCCAGACCCAGCCACGGTGGAGGTCCCCGACCTCGGTGCCGAGCCGGATCCCTCCGAGATGCACGTCGTCACCGATGTTGATGGAGAACCAGCGCCACATCCGCGGGCCGCCCCAGCGCCGCGGTCCCCAGGAGCGGTCGCGGTTGCCGTCCGCGCCGCGCCACTCGTAGGTCACGCCGTCGACGCGGAGCGAGCCGGTCCAGCGTCCCGCTTGCTCGAGGTGTCCCTTGCCGACCGTGCCGGCGGCAGCGGCGGCCTCCGCCGAACGCGGTCCGCTCGGTTGGCCATCGGTGCCGATCGCGGGCGTGATCGCGTCGAAGCGGACGTCGAGCGCGACGGGAACCGGGTGCATCTCAACGCGACCCGGGCCGCACGGGCGTGCCTCGACTTCGCCTTCCATGGTCAGTCGCCAGCTCTGGAGTGCCTCGAGCATCTCGTAGCGCACGCTCCCGACCTCGAGCACCGTGTCGACCATCTCGCGTTGTTCCTTGACCGAGCGGTACTCGCCCAGTTCGCCACTGGGGAGCCACAGCGAGAAACCGACATCCATGGTTCCCTCGTTGGGGCGAACGCCCACGCGGGTGAACAGGCCGGTGTCGGTGCCCTCGTCGTAGGCGTTGAAGTAGTAGGACTCGCTCCAGGCGGTGTCGCCTTCAACCGGATGGGCAAGGTCGTGTCGGGCGTCGAGGATCGGCATCAACTACACCATTGTCCGTCCGGCGCCGTCGTTCAACGGGATTCCTGTTGCAGCCGGGCGATTTTGGTCTCTGGCTCCGCCCGTCCCGGTCAGCGGCGCCACGTCGCCCTCGAACGGACGGCACTCGGATTCGTGTGTGAAACTCCCAGGCCGGTGGAACCGATGGAACCGATGGAACCGGTGGGAGCGCTGGGACCGACTGGACGACGGGAGAGCGATGACGATCATTGACGCTGACGGTCGACTGAAGTTCGGGATCTTCCTGGCCCCGTTCCACGCGGTCGGTCAGAACCCGACGCTCGCGCTCGAGCGCGACCTGCAACTCATTGAGCATCTCGACGAGCTCGGCTTCGACGAAGCCTGGTTTGGCGAGCACCACTCGGCCGGCTACGAGATCATCGCCTCGCCCGAGGTCTTCATCGCCGCGGCCGCGTCGCGCACGAACCACATCCGCCTGGGCACCGGCGTCTCGTCCCTCCCGTATCACCACCCCTTCCTGTTGGCGGACCGCATGGTCCTGCTCGACCACCTCACCCGCGGCCGGGTCATGATCGGCGCCGGACCCGGCGCACTGCCCTCCGACGCCTTCATGATGGGCATCGACCCGGCCCGGCAGCGCGACATGATGGAAGAGGCCCTCGAGGCGATCTTGCTGTTGCTGGCCGGCGAGACGGTGACCATGGAAACCGACTGGTTCACCTTGACCAAGGCCCGCCTGCAGCTGCGCCCCTACCAGCGTCCCTTCCCCGAGGTGGCGGTGGCCGCGCAGGTGTCGCCGGCCGGCCCGCGAGCGGCCGGCCGTTTCGGTTGCAGCCTGCTCTCCATCGGCGCCACCTCCGCCGGGGGTTTCGACGTGCTGGCCGCGCACTGGGACGTGATGGAGGAGCGCGCCGCCGAGTTCGGCACCACGGTTGACCGCAACGCATGGCGACTCGTCGGCCCGATGCATCTCGCCGATACCAGGGAACAGGCCGTGGCGGATGTCGCCTTCGGGCTCAGTGAGTGGGTCGACTATTTCCAGCGAGTGGCCGCGCTGCCGCTCGCGCCCAACACCGAGAACTTCGAGTCGCTCGTCGACGCGCTCAACGCCTCGGGCTTCGCCGTCATCGGGACCGTCGACGACGCCCTCGCGCAGGTGGAGCGCCTGCAGGCGCAGTCAGGGGGTTTCGGCACTTTCTTGCTCATGGGCCACGAGTGGGCCGACACCGCGGCGACCCGCCATTCCTACGAGCTCTTTGCTCGCTACGTCGCGCCGCGGTTCCAGGGCTCTTCGGAGTCGTTGACCTCGAGCCGGGATTGGGCAGCCGAGAACCGCCCTGAAATTCATCGGCGCCGCCGGCAACGCCGTCATGTCGGCCATCCAGAAGCACCACGACGAGAAAGCACACAAGGCCGAGCAGGAGAGGACGGTCCCTCGTGGCTGACATCACGCACGAACAGATCCCCACGAACGGGATCGAGCTCCACGTCGCGGTGGCCGGTCCAGCCGATGGGCGCCCCGTCGTGCTCTGCCACGGCTTTCCCGAGCTGTGGTATTCGTGGCGACACCAGCTCGGTGCACTCGGTGACGCGGGCTACCGCGCGCTCGCGCCCGATTTGCGTGGCTACGGCGGCAGCTCGCACCCGCGCGAGGTCGCCGCCTACGGCTCGGGCCAGCTGACCGCCGATCTGTGCGGACTCCTCGACCACTACGGCTACGAGTCCGCCGTCTTCTCCGGCCACGACTGGGGCTCCATGGTGGTGTGGGAGCTGGGCCGTCTGCATCCCGAACGCGCCGCGGCGATCTGCAACATGAGCGTCCCCTACTCCCAGGCGCCAGGGCCCCCGACCGAGATTTTCCGGCACGTCTTCGGCGACGGGTTCTTCTACATGCTCTACTTCCAAGACGTCGGGCCGGCCGAGGCGGAGTTCGACGAGGACCCGCGTCGCTTCGTGCGTACCATGCTCTATTCAGCCGGCGCCGAGGGCATGGCCAATCCCAACCCCCTCGTGCCGAACGCACCGGCAGCGGGCACGCGCTTCTTGGACATCTTGACGCCGCCGCCCGACGTGCTGCCCGCCTGGCTGACCGAACACGACGTCGACGTCTACACCGACGGCCTGCGCCAGGGTGGCCTCTTCGGCCCGGTCAGCTTCTACCGAAACCTCGACGCCAACTGGGAGCGTTCCAAGGACCTGCCGGCGTCGCGCTATGCCATGCCGACCGGCTTCATCACCGGCTCGCTCGACCCGGTCAACCTCATGATGCCGGGCGCGGTGGAGGCGATGGCCGACGTGCTGCCGGACTTTCGTGGCGCGAACGGTGATCGACGGCGCGGGTCACTGGGTGCAGCAGGAGCGGCCGGCCGAGACGAACGCGGCGTTGCTCTCGTTCCTGGCCTCGGTGTGAGCGGGCTGGTCGCACTCCCCGCCCAGCCGGCCGGGGTCCCCTGGCCGACGGAGGCCTGGCCCGAGGGCTCGCTCCCCGCCGGCGTCGACGTACGCCCACTGCTCGACGAAGTGTTCGACGACGACGGCCCGCTGGCCACGACCTTCGCCGTGTTGGTCGTGTACCGCGGCAAAGTCGTGGCCGAGCGCTACCAGGGCGTGCTCGAGCATTTGGACCGCCCGCCCACGCCGGTGGCCGCGGCAACGCCGTTACTCAGCTGGTCGATGGCCAAGTCAGTGCTGCACGCGGTCGTCGGCGTCCTCGTCGGCGACGGGCGCCTGGACCTGGACGTACCGGCGGCGGTGCCCGAATGGGCCGACCCACACGACCCGCGTCACGCCATCACGCTGCGCCAGCTGCTGGCCATGCGCGACGGACTCGAGTTCGTGGAGGACTACGAGGACGACCGCGTGTCCGACGTGATCCAGATGCTGTTCGGTGAGGGCCAGCCCGACATGGCCCACTTCGCAGCCGACCGCCCGCTGGCCGCGCCGCCGGGGACCCGGTTCTCCTACTCGTCTGGCACGTCGAACATCATCTCGGGCATCGTCGCCCGCGCCGTCGGGCCGGGCGAGACCTACGCCCGCTTCCTGCACAGCAGGCTGTTCGCGCCCCTCGGCATGACCAGCGCCGACCCCGAGTTCGACGCGGCAGGCACCTGGGTCGGCTCGTCCTACCTGCGCGCCACGGCGCGCGACTACGCCCGCTTCGGGCTGCTCTACCTGCGCGGCGGAGTGTGGGAGGGGGCGCGCCGGTTGCCGGCGGGATGGGTGGACTACGGCCGGACGTGGGTCTCGGTGGACCCCGACGACGACAGTCCCTTTGGTGCGCACTGGTGGGGTGTGGCGGGCGACGGCCGCGGGACGTTCCGCGCCGCCGGCTACGAGGGCCAGTCGATCACCATCTGCCCGCGGCTGGACCTGATCGTGGTGCGCCTGGGCAAAACCCCGCTCGAGCGCGAGCCCCTGCTCGGCCCCTGGCGCAGCGCCATGGTGGAGGCCTTCGCTCCTACGGGCTGACGACCCGCCGACTCAGGTGCGCGTTGCTATGAAGACGGGGATCTGCCGGTCCGTCCGCTCCTGGTACTCGCGATAGGGCGGGTACGCCGCCACCGACCGCTCCCACCATTGCGCCCTCTGCTCGCCCTCCACCTCGCGGACGGTCACGGCGAAGGGCTCGGGCCCGTCCTGGATGGTGACCTCGTCGGGATGCGCCACGAGGTTGTAGTACCACTCAGGATTCTCGGGCGCCCCGCCCTTCGATGCGACGAGCGCGTATTCGCCTCCGTGCTCGACCCGCATGACGGGGTTCTTGCGCACCTTCCCGCTCGTGGCGCCCCGGGAGGCGACGATGATGATGGGCATCCCGGTGTCGAGCAGCGTGTTGGCGCGCTGCCCGCCCGATGCCTCGTACTCGGCCACCTGGTCGCGGACCCACTCGGACGGGCTGGGTTCGTAGTCACCTTGCAATGCAGTCATGCGACGACACTATTGGCGTCGGGCTACTGTCCGCCCGTGCCCCGCGCTCCCATGGCCACTGCAGACGTCCTCGCCTTGCACACGTCGCTGTCCAACTGGGGCCGCTGGGGCGACGACGACCAGCTGGGCGCGCTGCACCTCGTCACGCCCGAGGTCACCGCGGCCGCTGCGGCCACGGTGCGCTCGGGGCACACCGTCTCGTGCGCGGCACCCTCAACACTCAGCCGGCGGCGGACAACCCCGTCCCCGTCGCCCATCACATGATCGGGACGGCGACCGAGGGCTGGGGTGCCGACTACCTCGCTCTCGCCCCCCACGGCTTCGCCACCAGCCACATCGACGCGCTGTGCCACGTGATGCACGAGGGCCGGCTGTTCAACGGCTACCCGGCCGAGACAGTGACCGCCCACGGCGCCACCAGGCTCGGCATTCACCACCTCAACGGGGGCGTGGTCACTCGGGGCGTCCTGCTCGACATCCCCGCGCTGCGCGGTCTCGACGCGCTCGAACCCGGTGATGCGGTGTTTCCCGAAGATCTCGAAGCAGCCGAGGCACGAGCCGGCGTCGTGGTGCGCCCGGGTGACGCGCTGCTCGTGCGCACCGGGCGCTGGCGGTGGCGCGACGAGCACGGGCCGTGGGATCTGGGCAGCCTGGCCGCCGGCCTGGACGCCTCGTGCCTGCCCTGGCTACGCGAACGGGACGTGGCCGTACTCGGCAGTGACGGGGTCTCCGACGTCCTGCCCTCGCGGGTCGAGGCCGTCGTCATGCCGATCCACACGGTGGTGATCGTCGCCATGGGTGTGCATCTGCTGGACAACCTGGACCTCGACGCGCTCGCCGGCACCTGCGCGGCGGAAGAACGCTGGGGGTTTCTCTTCGTGGTGGCGCCGCTCGTGTTGCGCCGCGGCACTGCCTCGCCGGTCAATCCGATCGCCGTCTTCTAGCCACCGCCGACTGGTCACGGCCTACTGGTCACGGCACGACACGCCGGCCCCGACGCACGCCCGTGCACCGGGCGCCCCGCCGGCGCCACCTCCCTCGGTCGGGGTCAATGTACGGGGGTTGCAGCCCGACCGCAAGGACCTCGAGATCCGGGGCCTGCCGGGCTAGGCGCCCTCGTAGGGGAACCCGAGATCGGGCGCGGTCACGATGGCCCGGAACGGCATCCCCTCCGCCGCCGCCATGGCCTCCACCGTTCCCCCGCGGTCGACCACGGCGACGAGGAGCACGACCTCGGCGCCGGCATCGCTTACGGCGTGGGCGGCCTCGAGCAGCGATGTGCCGCGGGTGACCGTGTCCTCGGTCACCACCACCTTGTCCCCGGGATCGAGCGCACCGGCGATCCGACCGCCGCCACCGTGATCCTTGGCTTCCTTGCGCACGCTGAACGCCTTGAGCGCGCGGCCCCGGGTGGCCGCGACACCCGCTGTGACGAACGCCACCGGATCCGCTCCCATGGTCAGCCCGCCGATCGCGGTCGCCTCTGGCGGCACCACCGAGAGCACCGCGTCGGCCACGAGCACCATGGCCTCGGGCCGGCACACCGTTTGCTTGGAGTCGATGAACCAGGTGCTGGTGCGGCCGGACTTGAGCGTGAACTGACCGCGCTTGACCGAATGCGCGAGCAGGTGCGCCGCGCAGCTCGGAATAGCGCTCGGCCCCGCTCACGCGAACCGCACACCGGTGGTGCCGGCCGCGATCTCCCCGATGGCGCGGGCAGGCCGGCCCGCTCTCGCGAGCGCGTCGAGCGCGCGTGAGCTCGCCGACGTATCCACGACCAGGGCCATGCCGATGCCGCGGTTGAAGACACGGTCCATCTCGTCCTCGGCCACCGCGCCGAGCCGCTGGATCTCGGCGAACACCTGTGGCTCCTCCCAGGCGGCCCGGGTCAGTACGGCGCCGGTGCCCTCCGGCAGCGCCCGGGGCAGGTTGGCCACGATGCCCCCGCCGGTGATGTGCGCGCAGGCGTGCAACGCGCCGCCCAGCGCGTCACGTACCGCCAGCACCGCCGGCGCATAGATCACCGAGGGACGCAGCAGTTCGTCGGCCACGCTGTGGCCGGCGCCGGCCCAGGCGGGGTCGCCGAGGTCGAGGCCGGCGCGCTCCAAGAGGACATGGCGGGCCAGCGTGTACCCGTTGGAGCGCAGGCCGGGCGAGAGCAGGCCCACCACGGCGTCACCGGGCCGAACCAGGTCGGGCCCGAGCTGGGTCCCGTCCTCCACCACCCCGACCGCGAAGCCGGCCAGGTCGAGCTCGTCGCTCGCCATGACGCGTGCATGCTCGGCTGTTTCGCCACCGATCAGCGCGCAGCCGGCTTGGCGGCACCCCTCGGACACACCGGCCACGACAGTGGCGATCCGGTCGGGATCGACCTTGCCGGTCGCGATGTAGTCGAGCATGAACAGCGGCTCGGCGCCGGCGCAGACGAGGTCGTCGACGCACATCGCCACCAGGTCGATGCCGACGGTCTCGTAGCGGCCGGTGACCCGTGCCACCTCAAGCTTGGTGCCCACCCCGTCGGTGGACGCGACGAGGACCGGGTGGGGATACCGACCGGTGTCGAGGGGGAATTGCCCGCCGAAGCCACCGATGCCGCTGACCAGCCCGCGCAGGCGATCGACCGCAGCGTCACCCGCGGCGATGTCCACACCGGCGCCGGCGTAGGTGGCGCCGTCCTGACCCACGGCTCAGACTCCGGGGAGGGCGCCCTGGCGCGCGGTGGCCGCAGCCGGCTCGAGCCGGCCCAGTTCGACCGGAGTCGCGACCGGGACGGGGATGGGCGTGGGGTAGTCGCCGGTGAAGCAGGCATCGCAGAACCCGGCGTCTACGCCGATCGCATCCTTCAGGTTTTCGATGCTGATGTAGGCCAGGGAGTCGGCCCCCAAGATCCGCGCCATCTCGTCGACGGTGTGGTGGGTGGCCAGGAGCTCCTCGTGCGAGGGTGTGTCGATCCCGTAGAAGCAGGGCCAGCGCCACGGCGGCGAGGAGATGCGCAGGTGCACCTCTGCCGCGCCCGCCTCGCGCAGCATGCGGATCACCGAGCGCTGCGTCGTGCCCCGCACGATGGAGTCGTCCACGACGACCAGTCGCTTGCCCGCGATGGCGTCGCTCAACGGGTTCAGCTTGCGCCGGACCGCGTCGGCGCGATTTTGCTGGCCGGGTGCGATGAAGGAGCGCCCGATGTAGCGGTTCTTCACCAGACCCTGCCCGTAGGGGATGCCGCTCGCCCGAGCGAAGCCCTCGGCGGCCGGGACGCCGGACTCGGGCACACCCATCACCATGTCGGCCTGGGCCGGCGCCTGGAGCGCGAGCAGCTCGCCCATGCGACAGCGCGTCTCGTGCACCTCGCGGCCATAGAGGCGGCTGTCGGGTCGCGCGATATAGGCGAACTCGAAGATGCACAGCCGGGGCTCGACATCGCGCAGCCACGGGACCTCGAGGCTCTGTGGCCCCTCGGCATCGACGACGACCAGCTCCCCCGGCGCGACCTCGCGCACGAAGGTGGCGCCGATGACGCTCAACGCGGGCGTCTCGGACGCGAGCACCCAGCCCGTCGGCGCGTCGGCGGAACCGAGCCGGCCCAGGCACAGCGGGCGAAACCCGAAGGGGTCGCGCACCCCGAAGAGGCGCTCGGAGCTCATGAGGACGAAGGAGAAGGCGCCCTCGAGGATGGGCAGCACGGCCTGGAGCGCCGTCGCGAGGTCCTCGGTCTCGGGGAACGAGTGGGCCAGCAGCTCAGCCACGACGTCGCTGTCGGTGGCGACGGAACCGGGGAGCATGCCGACCTTCTCGGCCAGGGCTGCGGTGTTGGTCAGGTTGCCGTTGTGCCCGAGCGCGAAGCCGGCGCGCCCGACCGGCCGGTAGACGGGCTGGGCGCCGGCCCAGTCCGAGGCGCCGTGCGTCGAATACCGCGTGTGGCCGATGGCGAGGTGACCGTCGAGGCCCGAGAGGGTGCGCTCGTCGAACACGGTCGCCACCAGGCCCATGTCCTTCACGACGGTGACGGTGTCGCCGTCGCTCACCGCCATGCCGGCGGACTCCTGGCCGCGGTGCTGCAGGGCGAAGAGCCCGTCGAAGGTCAGGTTGGCCACCCGCATCCCGGGCGTGTAGACCCCGAAAACACCGCACGCTTCCTTCACGCCCATCACCCGGCCTTCATTGTCGCACAGCACTGTGGCGTCGACGCACGCGAGGGCGACCTCATGGATCGCCCAGGGCGGACCCCAGGTTCCCCTCGTACGCGCCGCGGACCGCGGCGACGGAGAGGTCGACCAGGCTGCCCAGGCGCACGTGGTCCCCGCCGGCGCGGCCGAGGACCGAGGCGCGGACGCCGGCCTCGGCGGCTCGGGTGCTCAGCGCTTCGGGATCAGCAGTGGCGACGATGATGCGTGATGGCAGCTCGCTGAACAGTTCTGCCGGGTCGTCGAGGTCGAGCGTGCAGCCCACACCCCCGGCGGCCGCCATCTCGGCCAGGGCGACGGCGAGCCCACCGCCCGAGACGTCGTGCACGGCGTGGACCAACCCAGCGTCCGCCGGCCGGGCCGCGTCCGGGCCGGCCACCCGCGTGGCGACGAGTCCGGCCACGAGCGCGGAGAGCGACGCGTGGGCGCCGAAGTCCACGGCGGCGACGCGCCCCGAACCGGCGCGGTGGCCGCGGCGCTCGGTGGCCCAGCGCGTGCCCTCGAGCGGGAACGCGCCCGCTGCCACCGAGTTGCGGGCGGAGGCGTCGTGGACACCGAGCAGCATCACGGTGTCGCCTTCGGACCAGCCGGCGCCCGGCGGGCGCGCGTGCACCGCGTCGACGAGACCGAGGACGCCGAGCACCGGCGTGGGGTCGATGTCGGTCCCGGCGCTCTCGTTGTACAAGCTCACGTTGCCGCCGATCACGGGGAGCGACAGGGCGCGGCAGGCCTCCGCCATGCCGTCGATGCACTCGGAGAGCTGCCACATCACCTCGGGATGTTCAGGGTTGCCGAAGTTGAGGCAGTTCACGACGGCCACCGGCGTCGCGCCGACGCAGGCCAGGTTGGCCACGCCCTCGGCCAGGACCAGGGCGGTGCCGGCGCGCGGGTCGAGCGCGCAGGCGCGCGGGTTGGAGTCGGTGGAGAGGGCGACCCCGCGCGTGGAGGGGGGCAGTCCCGGGCCGGCCAGCCGCAACAGAGCGGCGTCGGCGCCCGGTCCCGCCACGGTGTTCAAGAACAGCTGGTGGTCGTACTGGCGGTAGACCCAGCGCGGCGAGCGCACCAGCGCCAGCAGATCGGCCGCGGACTCGGCCGGCGCGGGCGCGTCGAGCGGCGGCGACTCCGGCACAGCCGGTGCCAGACGCGGGCGGTCGTAGAGGGGCGCGTCGTCGGACAGTGACGCCGCCGGCACGTCAGCGAGCACCGGCCCGTCGCGGCCGTCGTGGATGCGCAGACGTCCGCCGCCGCCAGGTTCCGGCGCGGTGACGGTGCCGACGACCGTGGCCCGTACCTCCCACTTCTCGCAGATGGCCGCCACGGCCGGCCACGACTCGGGGCGCACGATGGCGAGCATGCGCTCCTGGCTCTCGCTCGTCATGACCTCCCAGGGCTCCATGCCGTCCTCACGCCGCGGCACGGCCGACACGTCGACGTCCATGCCGACGCCGCCCCGCCCGGCCGTCTCGCTGGTGGCGCAGGCCAGGCCGGCGCCGCCGAGGTCCTGGATCCCGACCACCAGCTTCGTGTCGAGCAGTTCGAGGCACGCCTCGATCAGGCGCTTCTCCTCGAAGGGGTCGCCCACCTGGACGCTGGGCCGCTTCGTGTCGTCCGCCGCGCCCGAGTCGTCGCCGCTGAAGCCCGCGGAGGCCAGCACGCTCACCCCGCCGATACCGTCGCGCCCGGTACTCGAACCGAGGAGCACAGCCAAATTGCCCGGCCCCGACGCGATGCCGAGCACCAGGCGCTCGACCGGCAGCGCCCCCATGCACAACACGTTCACCAGCGGGTTCTGCGCGTAGCAGCTGTCGAAGGTGAGCTCGCCGCCGACGGTCGGCACGCCGACCGAGTTGCCGTAGCTCGAGATGCCGCTCACCACGCCCTCGACCAGCCAGCGCTGGCGCGGCTCGTCGGGCGGCCCGAAAAAGAGGGGATCCATCACGGCCAAGGGCCGCGCGCCCATGGTGAAGATGTCGCGGAGAATGCCGCCCACACCGGTCGCCGCACCCTGGTGGGGCTCGATCGCTGAGGGATGGTTGTGACTCTCGATGCGCAGCGCCACCGCGATGCCGTCGCCCGCGTCGATCACTCCCGCGTTCTCCCCGGGACCCACCAGCACGCCGGCACCCTCGGTGGGCAGGCGGCGCAGGTGCAGCCGCGACGACTTGTACGAGCAGTGCTCGCTCCACATCACCGCGTACAGCGCCAGCTCGAGGTGGTTGGGTGCTCGCCCGAGGATCTTGGTCACGGTCTCGAACTCGTCGTCGGTCAGGCCGAGTTGCCGGTGCAGCGGCTGGTCCGGCGACTGCTCCCCCGACGGACCCGGAGGCGTCTGGTCGGGCGGCAGCGCCTCGGCCGGAGCAGTCATGGTGCTCTCCACGATAGGGGCCAGGCGGCCATCGTCCGGGCAGCCCCGAAGGCGCCGGGCGTCCTCAAGCGGGACGGTCCGCCCGCAACACGACGAGGTCGCGCTCGGACCACACCTCGGCCGCCTCGAGCCCGGCGTCGGCCAGCCAGCGCAGCTGGTCGGCGGCCGTCGACGGACGGTCGTGGCCCTCGAGGCCCGGCGTCACCACGTCGGCCGGATCGACCGGAATGACGACGTCGCCCAGGACGAAGCGCCCCCGGGGCCGCAGGACACCGGCGATCCGGGCGAACAACGCGGCCTTGTGCGCTCCCTCGAGGTGGTGGATCGCCAGCGCCGACACGACCAGGTCGAAGGAGCCCGCCGGCAACGGGTCGACCAGGTCCGCCACCTCGAGCTCGACGGGCAGGCCGACCAGGCGCTGACGGGCCGCGGCGAGCATGCGCTCGCTCTTGTCGACCCCGACGGCGCTCGCACCGGGGTGGCGGGCCAGCACGGCCGCCACCGTCTCCCCGGTGCCGGTGCCGAGATCGAGGATCCGCGCCACACCGACCGCGCCGCCACCGGCACCCGCGCCGACGTCCTCGGTGGCGGTGGCGACCGCCTCTTGGAGCCGGGGGTAGGCGGGCACGTCGGTCCGCATCAGCTCGGCGTAGGTATCCGGGTTGAACTCGTAGGTACTCACACGTCGTCCCTGCTCACGAGGAAAGCAGAGCCTCCTTTCGGATCCAGGTCCAGCGCAACACGAAGACCGACAGGCCGAGCGTCACCAGATTGATGGCGAGTTCCATCACTCCGTTGGCGCCCTTGCCCCATACCCCGTGCTGGAGGTCGTAGAGCACGTCCATCGCGAAGAGATACAGCCCGGCACCGCCCCCGGCCAAGAGCCAGAACAGGGCAGCCCGCCGCGCCGTCACGAGGCAGTACGAGGCGGCGACCAGGCAAAGGGCGAGCCAGCCGTCGGCCAGGGGGAAGGCGTCCTCGAAGGCCGTGTACGCCGACGTGGTCTCCGACGCCACCAACGAGCGGTGGGCCAGCCAGGCGACCCAGTAGCCCACGATGAGCAGGGCGGCCACCAGGAGCACGGTGGCCATAGTGCGCCGGCTCCGTGCATCGAGGGTGGCAGCGCCGGCCGCGGGCATCCCAGCAGGGTAACCCCAGTGCCCGCAGCGAAATGGCGCCTGCGGACAGGCGCAATGCGGCGCGGCCTTCACAGCGGATTCTCTGGGTGAATCCCGCGGATTTGAGGAGATGGAGCCCACGATTCGCGCCGAAATGAGGCGGTCGGGAAGTGTCACAAACTCTCACGCGGAATTGGGGAATATGGCCGGCGCGAACGTGCCACAATAGGATCATGCCAACGAAGGGAAAGACTCCGGCTCCTCGCAAGCCCATGAGCACCGGCCACAAGGCCGCACTTGCTCGTGGGCGTGCCGAGAGTGCAACCGTCCGTCACTATCTCGAGGCGCTCGAGACCTCCAAGCCCAAGCGCGGGCGCAAACGCACGCCGGCCTCCATCGACAAGCGGCTGGGCACGATCGAGTCCCAGCTCGCCGGTGCCGACGCGCTCACTCGCCTGCACCTGCTCCAAGAGCAGAAGGACCTCCTCGACGAGCGCTCACGCGTGGACCAGGTGAAGGACCTCACGGCGCTCGAGAAGCAGTTCGTCAAGGTGGCCAAGGCCTACGGCGAGCGCAAGGGCATCACCTACTCGACCTGGCGGGCCGCCGGCGTCAGTGCGGCCGTCCTGCAGAAGGCCGAGGTCTCGCGCGCGGCGCAGCTGACGGCAGCCGCGTCGTCGCGCCCCAACCTTCCCGTCAGCCGCGCCCCGTCGTGCGACCGTGATGGTGGGGCGTCGCCGCCTCTGAGTTCTGACCCGTGTCCGGAGTCCGTGCGAAATACTGCTCCACCGCCTGGGCGAGCCCGCCCGCGATCAGCTGCTGGCCTTGCGCGCTCGTTGCGATGCTGGCTTCGAAGGGATCGGTGATGAACAGCGGCTCGATCAGCGCTCCGGGCATCGTGCTCGGCGTCGAGAACCAGCCGGGCTCGGCCGGCCCGAGCAAGAGGAGGTGGCCGTAGTCGGCCGCCTCCGTCGTGAGCGGCGGCCCGCCCAGCTGGCCGTCGTCGACCACGCCGAGGTTGGGGATCGCCCAACCCTGCGCGTTCAAGGCACCGAGCACGTCGTTCTGCACCAAGGTGGCCAGCCGGAGGTTCTCCGCCGAGAACGTGCGGGCCGTGTCGTAGCCGGTGACGCTACCCGCGTCGTACGACGATCCCCCGGCGTCGAAGTAGATCCCGACGAGCACGTTGGCCTTGGCCGTGTCCGCGGAGACGTCGCGTGCCGCCACGTCGTCGTGCACCCCTTGCGCGGTGTAGAGACCACCCGAGACGTCACCGGGCCCGGGCTTGCGCACCGTCTCGTCGCGGGTGCGGGAGACGACGACGGTGAACCCCTGGGCCCGGAGCAACTTCATGGCGTCGAGCTCCACCGGGAGCGTCGCGTCGGCCTCGTAGACCACCTGTCCTGTTTGCGTGGTACCGACACCACCGGGATCGAGGCCGCCGTGACCCGCATCGAGGAAGACGGTCAGCTTCCGGTTCCCCGAGGTGGGCGGGTACTCGACGCAGGCCCCGGGCTCGAACTGGCGGGGGTCGAGCTCCTTGCCCGCGGCAGCCCGCGCCACCGACGAGGGGCGCCCCGTCGTCGTGCCGGCGGCGGCCCGCGCCACCGCGACGAGGACGACCGACGGGCCGAGGAGCAGGCCGAGCACCAGGGTCGCCAGGGCCACCACCACCCGGGCCGGTGCGGCGAGGGCCGGCGATCCGTCGTGGCCTGACCGCCCTTCGCGCACCTCGTCACACTACGGAGCGCGCCCCCCGTCGCGCGGTCACCCCATGCGCCGCGAGCGACGCGGCGAGCGTCAGGCCGCGGTGGTGCGAGTCGAGGCCGCGGCCACCAACGAGCGCAGCAGGACCAGGCCGTCGGTGGAGCCAAGCACCGCTGCGCTGGCGCGCTCGGGGTGCGGCATGAGGCCGACCACGTTGCCCGCCTCGTTGGCGATGCCCGCGATGGCGTCGACCGAGCCGTTGGGGTTGTCGGCGTAGCGCAGCACAATGCGCCCCTCGTCCTGAAGCGTGCGCAGCGTGTCGGCGTCGCAGGTGTAGTTGCCAGAGAAGTGGTTGATGGGGATCACCAGCTCGTCGCCGGCGGTCGTGCCCGATGTGAGCACGGACGACGTCGAGGACACCACGACGCCGCGCCGGCTCGCAGAGGAACCGGAGGCGCCCGTTCTTCTGCAGCGCGCCGGGCAGCAACCCCGCCTCGGTCAGCACCTGGAAGCCGTTGCAGATGCCGACCACCGGGCCGCCCGCCCGGGCGAAGTCGCTCACCGCATCCATGACGGGCGAGAACCGGGCCAGCGCACCGGGACGCAGGTAGTCGCCGTGGGCGAAGCCACCCGGCAGCACCACCGCGTCGACCGAGCCGAGCGATGCGTCGCGGTGCCAGAGGAGCACGCCACTCCCTCCGGCGAGCTCGGCGGCCGTGACGACGTCGTGCTCGCAGTTGGTGCCGGGAAAGACGACGACGCCGATGCGCGGCGCCATGCTCAGATCGCCTCGAGCTCGAGCCGGCTCTGCTCGATGACCGGGTTGGCCAGCAAACGGTCGGCCAACTCGCTCGCCGTCGTGCGCGCCGCGCCCTCGTCCGCCGCGTCGACCTCGAAGCTGAAGGAGCGGCCTGCCCGCACGTGGGCCACCCCGTCGAATCCGAGTGCGGGGAGCGCCCGCTCGATGGTCGCACCCTCGGGGTCGGCGATGCCGGGCCGCAACTGCACCTCGACGCGCGCCAAGAATCTCATCGCGACCTCACGACGACGCACCGTACCAGTCGCTCAGCGAGCGGCCGCTGACGCGCTCGTAGGCCGCGACATAGCGCGCCGACATCGCGGCGACCACGTCGTCGGGGAGCGAGGGTGGCGGCGGTGTGCGGTCCCAGGGTTGTTGCGCGAGCCAATCGCGCAGCGGCTGCTTGTCGTACGCCGGTGGCGTCGTCCCGGGTACGACCTCGTCGGCGGGCCACAGCCGCGAGGAGTCGGGCGTGCACACCTCGTCGCACAAACTGAGCACGCCGTCCACGTAGCCCAGCTCGAACTTGGTGTCGGCCAAGATCAGCCCGGCCTCGGCGCACCGGGCCGCGGCGCGGCGGTACAGCTCGAGGCAGACGGCGCGTGCGGCCAGGACCGCCTCGGCGCCGACCAGGTCGATCGCCTCGTCCATGCCGATGTTGAGGTCGTGACCCTCGGCCGACTTGGTGGAGGGAGTGAAGATCGGCTTCTCCAGCTTGCTGGCCAGCAACAGGCCTGCGGGCATCTCCATCCCGTGGATCGTGCCCGTACGCTCGTACTCCTCCCAGGCCTGACCCGCCAGGTACCCCCGCACGATGCACTCGAGGTGGAGCATCTCGGCCCGGCGTACCAGCATGGCCCGCCCGGCCCACTCAGGGGGCAGCGCTCGGCCGCCGAGCTGGGCGCTGATCTCGGCCGGGTCGGCGGTGAGGACGGTGCCCGGGATCACGTCAGCCATCTCCTCGCACCAAAAGGAGGTCATGGCCGTGAGCACGCGGCCCTTGTCCGGGATGGCTTCGGCCATGATCACGTCGAACACGCTGACCCGGTCCGACGCCACCATGAGGAGACGGTCCTCGCCGGCGTCGTAGAGCTCGCGCACCTTGCCCGAGAGGACTTGGGGCAGATCGAGCATGCCCGCGCCGCTCACAGCGTGATGAGGGCGTCGGCGAAGCGGTCCACGTGCTGCAGCGTCCGGGGGAGGTCGAAGGCGTCGTCGAGCTCGCGCGGTGCTGAGCGTCACATCGGGGTCGGCCTCGAGCACGGCGCGAAACGGGCGGCGCTCCGTCCAGGCCGCGCGGGCGTCGCGCTGGACGATCCGGTACGCCTCGTCACGGGTGTGGCCGGCCGAGACGAGGGAGAGCAGGACCGCTTGCGAGAAGACGAGCCCGAGGGATCCTTCGTTCAGGTTCGCCAGCGCGCGATCTGCATGGATCACGAGCCCCGACGCTAGTCCGGTCGCCTTGCGCAACATGTAGGACGTCAGCAGGGAGGCGTCGGGGAGCGCCACGCGCTCGACCGAACTGTGCGAGATGTCCCGCTCGTGCCAGAGCGCCACGTCTTCGAGCCCCGCGCCGAGATAGCCGCGCAGGAGTCGGGCCAAGCCGCACAGGCGCTCGGAGAGAACGGGGTTGCGCTTGTGGGGCATGGCCGAGCTGCCCTTCTGCCCGGCCCCGAAGGGCTCCTCCACCTCGCCCACCTCGCTGCGGGCGAGGTGGCGGATCTCGGTGCACATGAGCTCGATGGTCGCCCCGATCGACGCGCAGGCAGCCAGGTACTCGGCGTGGCGGTCCCGGGCGATCACCTGGGTCGCGGGGACCGGCGTGAGCCCGAGCGCCGCACACACCCGCGCTTCGACCGCGGGGTCGATGTTGGAGTACGTGCCGACCGCGCCGGAGAGCTTCCCCACCGCGACCGCCTGACGCGCGGCGCGCAGGCGCCGGCGGTCGCGATCGGCCTGCAGCGCCCAGAGGGCGAACTTGGCGCCGAAGGTGGTCGGCTCGGCCTGCATGCCGTGCGTACGTCCGGCCACCGGGACCCGCAACAACTCGAGCGCACGCGTCTTGAGCGCGAGGACGAACGCATCGAGGTCGGCGAGCAGGAGGTCGGCGGCCTTGGTGAGCGTGGCACACAGGGCCGTGTCGACCACGTCCGATGAGGTGAGGCCGAAGTGGATGTACGAACCGGCTGGTGCTCCGATGCGCTCCTGGACCACGTCGACGAAGGCAGCGACATCGTGGTCGGTCACCTTCTCGCGCTCGAACACTTCGGCCACGAACACGTCGTCGACCACCGGCGCCTTGGCTCGGCACGTCGCCGCGTCTTCTGCCGGCACCACGCCGAGCGCCGCCTGGGCCTCGGTGGCCAGCAGCTCGACGTCAAGCCACAGCGCGAAGCGCGCCGTGTCGCTGAAGAGCGCTGCCATGTCCTCGGGCGAGTAGCGGGGGATCATGCGCCACCGCCGTGCGCGCCGACGGACGGCGCGGCCGCCGCGGCCGCGATGTCGTGGCGCAGCTGCATCCCCTCCCACTCGATCGGCGCCACGGCCGCATACGCGCGGGCCCGCGCCTCCTCGAGTGTGGGGGCCACCGCCGTCACGCCCAGCACGCGGCCTCCTGCGGTGTAGAAGGGTCCGCTGTCACCGTGGCGCCGCGTGCCCGCGTGGAACACAGTGGCGCCCGCGATGCCGGCGATCGACTGGCCCGCGGCGTCCAGTCCCTCGATCGGGTCACCGGCGTGCGGGTGCTCGGGGTAGCCCTGCGACGCCATCACGACGCACACCGCGGCATCCCCGGAGAACGCCGGTGACCCAGCTGCCGGCAGCTCCCCTTTCGCTGCGGCGAGGAAGAGGTCAGCGGCGTCCGATGCCAGCAGCGGCAACACGACCTGGGCTTCAGGGTCGCCGAAGCGCACGTTGTACTCGACGACCTTGACGCCGTCGCCGCTCAACATGAGGCCGGCGTAGAGCACACCCCGGTAGTCGATGTGGCGACGACGGAGCTCGGCGACGAGGGGCAGCACCGCGGTGTCCATGATGTGGTCCAGCGCGCCCGATGAGACTGCGGACATCGGGGCGTAGGCACCCATCCCGCCCGTGTTCGGCCCGGTGTCGCCGTCGCCGATGCGCTTGAAATCCTGAGCGGGGACCAGCGGCACGGCCAGCGTCCCGTCGCAGAGGACGAGCAGCGAGCACTCCTCGCCCTCCATCCCCTCCTCGATGACGATATGGCGCCCGGCGTCGCCGAAGGCGGCCCCCGAGAGCTTGGCGCTCACGTCCTCGCGGGCCTCGTCGATGGTGCGGGCCACCAACACCCCTTTGCCGGCTGCCAGCCCGTCCGTCTTGATGACCCAGGGTCCCGGCAGGGTCTCGAGGTAGTCCAGGGCCGCCGCCGTCTCGAGCGCGTCGAAGGTGGCGAAGCGCGCCGTGGGCACCCCGGCCGAGCTCAGCACCTCCTTCATGAAGGCCTTGGACCCCTCGAGCAGGGCGCCGTCGGCTCCCGGACCGAGCACGGCCTTGCCCGCGCCACGCAACCGGTCGGCCAAGCCGCCCACCAGCGGTGCCTCGGGTCCGATCACGTAGAGGTCGGCGTCGATTTCCTCGATCGGCGCGTCGTCGACCACCGTGATGGGCGGGGCCATGCCCGGGTTGCCCGGCGTGACGACGACGTCAGCCGTGCGCGCCAGGACGTGGGCGAGCGCGTGCTCGCGGCCTCCGCTGCCGACGACGCAGACCCTCACGCGGTGGCGAAGGAAACGGTCTGTTCGCGGCCGGGCCCGACACCGACGAGGCGGACGGGCACGCCGATCTGCTCGGAAAGGAAGGCGACGTAGTCGCGTGCCGCGGCCGGCATGTCGCCGGGCGCCGTGACCGAGCTGAGGTCCGTGCGCCAGCCGGGCAGCTCCTCGTAGACCGGCACCGCCTTGTGGAGCGTGGTCTGGTGGTAGGGCAGGTGCGCGTAGCGGATCCCGTCGGCCTCGTAGGCGACGCACACCTTCACCGTCTCGAAGGTGTCGAGCACGTCGAGCTTGGTCAGCGCCACCTCGGTGAGCGAGTTCAGGCGCACCGCCTGGCGGAGCATCACAGCGTCGAACCAGCCGCAGCGCCGCTTGCGCCCGGTGTTGGTGCCGAACTCGTGCCCGCGCTCGACAAGCAGCTCGCCGACGTCGTTCTCCTGCTCGGTCGGGAAGGGCCCGGCGCCCACCCGCGTGACGTAGGCCTTGGCGATCCCGATCACCCGCTCGATGTCGCGCGGCCCGAGCCCCGAGCCGGTGCACGCCCCGCCCGCCACGGGGTTGGAGGAGGTCACGAAGGGGTAGGTGCCGTGGTCGAGGTCCAAGAAGGTGGCCTGCGCGCCCTCCAAGAGGACCTGGCGACCCTTGTCCATGGCGTCGTGGACCATGCCGACGGTGTCACCCACCATCGGCTCGATCCGCGGGGCGTACTCGCCCAGATAGTGGTCCGCGATGTCGCCGGCGGACAGGGGGAGCCGGTTGTAGACCTTGGCCAGGACGGCGTTCTTCTCCTTGAGCGCGACGTCGAGCTTCTGGCGGAAGATCTTGGGGTCGAAGAGGTCCTGGACCCGGATACCGACCCGCGTCGCCTTGTCCGCATAAGCGGGGCCGATGCCGCGCTTGGTCGTCCCCAGGGCGTTCTTCCCGAGAAAGCGCTCGGTCACCCGGTCCAGCTCCTGGTGGTACGGCATGATCAGGTGCGCGTTGCCGCTCACCACGAGACGGCTCGTGTCGACGCCCTTGGCGGCCAGCGAATCGAGCTCCTCGAGCAGCACCGCCGGGTCGACCACGACGCCGTTGCCGATGATCGGCGTGATGTGGTCGTAGAGGATGCCGCTCGGCACCAGCTGCAACGCGAAGGCCTCGCCGTGCACCACGATGCGGTGGCCTGCGTTGTGCCCGCCCTGGTAGCGCACGACCATGTCCATCTCGCGAGCGAGATGGTCGGTCAGCTTGCCCTTCCCCTCGTCGCCCCACTGGGTCCCGACCACCACGGTTGCGGGCACACGTCTCTCCGTTCGCTCTCTCCGGATTACGCACCAGTGTACCCCCGCCCGAAAATCCCATTGACCAAGGCGGTGACCTCGTCTCCGGGCTAGCCTCCTGGCCACTTTCGGGGAGCGGCCCCGGAGTGCAGGCCGAGGGGCAAGTCTGTTCAGGCGACGGGGAGAGCGGAGGGATCGGCCATGGGGATCAAGGGCGGGATGCGGAGGGTCGCGCTCGCATGCGTGAGCGCGGGCGCGATCGTGTGCGGGTCGTCGGTGTTCCTACTCGGGGGCGGCGTCGGTTCCGATCCGAACGCCGGGGCCGGGGCGTCGTCCCCGGCCGCGTTGGAGGCGTCCACGAACAATCTGAGCTTCCCCGCCACAACACTGGGGACGTACTCGCTGCCCCTTGGGCTGTTCACGCTCACGAACACAGCGCCCGGGACCGACACCATCGACCTCGCCAGCAACGAGCTGGGCTTCAGCGGGCCTGGCTCGGACGATTACCTCGTGCTGACGGGCGACTGTCCCGGAAACGGTGTCGACATCATCGTCCTGACCCAAAACACGTCATGCCAGCCGGAAATACGCTTCCTGCCCGGCGCCCTCGGTGAGCGCTCGGCCACCATGTTCCTCCAGGGCAGCGCGGACACCGGCCCCGTCTCCGTCGGCCTTTCGGGCACCGGTTCGATCGGCTACTACCAGGTGAGCTCCAATGGTGTCGTCGCCAACTTCGGAGACGCGGCCTACTGGGGCGACGCGTCCGACCTGCCACTCAACCATCCCATCGTGGGCATCGCGCAGACCGGGGACGACGGCGGATATTGGCTCGTCGCCTCCGACGGAGGCATCTTCAACTACGGCGACGCCGGCTTCTTCGGCTCAGCCGGCTCGCTGCCGCTCAACAAGCCGATCGTCGGCATGGCGTCGACCCACGATGGCGGCGGGTACTGGTTGGTCGCCTCCGACGGCGGCATCTTCGACTACGGCAATGCACCCTTCTACGGCTCGACCGGCAGCATGCACCTGAATCAGCCGATCGTCGGCATGGCGGCCACGCCGGACGGCGGGGGCTACTGGCTCGTGGCGTCCGACGGAGGCATCTTCGCCTACGGCGACGCCAATTTCTACGGGTCGCGGGGCGGGCAGCCCCTCAACAAGCCCATCGTGGGCATGGCGGCCACGCCCGACGGCGGGGGCTACTGGCTGGTGGCCTCCGACGGCGGCATCTTCTCCTACGGCGACGCACGCTTCTACGGGTCGACCGGTGCACTCCATCTCAACGCCCCCATCAACGGCATGGCCGTCATGCCCGACGGCGGCGGCTACTGGTTCACGGCATCGGACGGAGGGCTCTTCGACTACGGCGACGCACCGTTCGCCGGCAGCTCCGGAGGTCAGGATCTCGGCGGCCCGGTCGTGGCCATGACGACCGACGGCGAACCCACCATTCAGGCCGTCTTCGGATTCCCGGCGCTCCGCCCCGCCCACCTCTCCGTCGACAGATCCATACCGGGTGGGGCGCGCCGCGACGCGGGACCCGGCCGGGCGGCACCGCAGGTCCCTTAGCGCAGGACCAACTCGTCACCGTCGACGGCGACCGTGACCGTCGAGCCCTCGAGGTACTTGCCCTCGAGCAGGGCCAGCGCCAGCGGGTCCTCGATCGAGCGCTGGATCACCCGCCGCAGCGGCCGCGCCCCGTAGTCGGGGTCGTAGCCCGTATGGGCGAGCCAGGCTTCGGCGTCGGGCGTGACCACCAGCGAGAGCCGGCGCTCGGCCAGACGCTGACGCAACTTGCCCAGCTGGATCTCGACGATGACGGCCAGGTCGTCTTCCGACAGCGGGCGGAACCGCACGATCTCGTCGATGCGGTTCAGGAATTCCGGCTTGAAGTAGTCGACCGGGTCACCCTTGAGGTTCGAGGTCATGATGAGCACGGTGTTGGTGAAGTCGACCGTGCGCCCTTGCCCGTCGGTCAGGCGCCCGTCTTCGAGCACCTGCAGCAAGATGTTGAACACGTCGGGATGTGCCTTCTCCAGCTCGTCGAGCAGGACCACCGAATAGGGGCGACGCCGCACCGCCTCGGTCAGCTGCCCGCCCTCCTCGTACCCGACGTAGCCGGGCGGCGCGCCGACCAGCCGTGACACCGCGTGCTTCTCCATGTACTCGCTCATGTCGATGCGCACCATGGCGCGCTCGTCGTCGAAGAGGAAGTCGGCCAGGGCGCGAGCGAGCTCGGTCTTGCCGACGCCCGTCGGCCCGAGGAAGAGGAACGACCCGATGGGCCGGTTGGGGTCGCTCAAGCCGGCCCGGCTGCGCCGGATGGCGTTGGAGACGGCCGAGACCGCCTCGTCCTGCCCCACCACGCGCTCATGGAGGGTGGACTCGAGCCGCACCAACTTCTGTATCTCGCCCTCCATCAGGCGCGCTACGGGCACGCCCGTCCAGCGCGAGACAACTTCGGCGATGTCCTCGGCGTCGACCTCTTCCTTCAAGAAGCGGGTACTCGCCTGCAGCTTGGACAGGTTCTCGTTGGCCTCCTCGATCCGGCGCTCCAGGTCGGGCAGCTCGCCGTAGCGGATGGCCGCCGCGCCGGCCAGATCGGCGTCGCGCTCGAGGCGGGTCGCTTCTTCTTCCTTGCGCGTCTTCTCCTCCTGCAGCCGGCTGACGGCATCGAGGTAGCTCTTCTCCTGCTGCCAGTGCGCCGCCATGGAGTCGCGCTGCTCGCCCAGCTCGGCCAGCTCGAGCTCGAGCCGGCCGAGGCGCTCCTTCGACGCGTCGTCGGTCTCCTTCTCGAGCGCCAGCTTCTCGATCTCGAGCTGGCGGATCCGCCGCGTGATCTGGTCGAGCTCGGTGGGCATGGAGTCGATCTCGATGCGCAGCTTGGACCCCGCCTCGTCAATGAGGTCGATGGCCTTGTCGGGAAGGAAGCGCCCGGTCACGTAGCGGTCCGACAGCACGGCTGCGGCCACCAGCGCGGCGTCCTGAATGCGCACGCCATGGTGCACCTGGTAGCGCTCGGACAGACCGCGCAGGATGGCGATGGTGTCCTCCACCGAGGGCTCGCCGACGAACACGGGCTGGAAGCGGCGCTCGAGTGCGGCGTCCTTCTCGATGGAGGTGCGGTACTCGTCGAGCGTCGTGGCGCCGATCAGGCGTAGCTCGCCACGCGCCAGCATCGGCTTGATCATCTGGCCCGCGTCCATGGCCCCTTCGGCGGCGCCGGCGCCCACGATCGTGTGCAGCTCGTCGATGAACGTGATGATCTCGCCCTCGGCGTCGGTGATTTCCTTGAGCACGGCCTTCAGCCGCTCCTCGAACTCGCCGCGGTACTTGGCGCCGGCGACCATGGACCCGAGGTCGAGCGCAATCACTCGCTTGCCCTTGAGGCCCTCGGGCACGTCACCCTCGATGATCCGGTTGGCCAACCCTTCGACGATGGCCGTCTTGCCGACACCCGGTTCGCCGATGAGCACCGGGTTGTTCTTCGTCCGGCGCGACAGCACCTGGATCACCCGCCGGATCTCCTCGTCGCGCCCGATGACCGGGTCGAGCTTGCCCTCGCGGGCGGCCTCGGTCAGGTCGCGGCCGTACTTGGCCAGGGCCTGGTAGGTCTGCTCGGGGTCGGGCGTGGTGACGCGGTGGTTCCCCCGCACGGCGCGCAGCGCCGCGAGCAGCGCGTCCTTGGTCACGCCGATCTGGTCTGCCAGGGCGAGGACGAGGTGCTCGACCGAGACGTAGTCGTCGCCGAGGTCACGGCGGATCTGGTCGGCCGACTCGAGCGCCTCGCGCACGTCACGCGACAAGCCGGGCTCGGCACCGCCCTGGGCCTGGGGCAGGCGCAAGAGCTGGTCGTGCACTTTCCCGGCCAGGACGTCAGGGTCGACTCCGACCTGGGCCAGCAGCGGTCGCGTCATCGTCTCCTGCTGCTGGAGCAGGGCGTCGAGCAGGTGCGCCACCGTCAACTCGGGATGGTTCGACGACGCGGCGTGGCCGGTCGCCGCGCTGAAGGCGGCCTTGGTGTTGTTGGTCCAGCGTTCGGGGTCTATCGGCATATGCCCGTCTCTTTCTTCACGTCCTTTTCTTCACGTCCTTTTCTTCACGTCCTTTTCTTCACGTCCTGTGCGTTCGTTACGTGGCGCCGGACGCGCCGTTCCCGCCGTTCGCACCCTGGCGCCGCACCCGGTAGGGCACCGGCGCCTGGCGCAGGGGCACCAGGTCGCGCCGGTACTGCCGGTGCGTCGCGGCCACGGCGTCGAGCGCTTGGGCGCGCACCTTGGCCAGCTCGTCGCGCAGCTTGGCCATCTCGGCCTCGAGCTGGAGCACCCGGCGCACGCCTTCGAGGTTGAGCCCGGTCGCCGTCAGCTCCTGGATGTGGCGCAGGCGGGCCAGGTCGGTCTCGGAGAAGCGGCGGCTGCCGCCGCTCGTCCGCGACGGATCGAGCAGGCCCTTGCGCTCGTAGATGCGCAGGGTCTGCGGGTGCATCCCGGTGAGCTCGGCCGCGACCGAGATCACGTAGACGGCCTGGTCGGCGTCGCGCTCAGCCATCGCGGTTCACCCCCTCAGCTCTCCACCGCGATGCGCGGCGCCGCCTCGGTCACCTCGGCCAGCGACTCCACCGCAGCGCGTTGCTCGTCGCTGAGCTCGGTCGGGACCAGCACCTCGATCTTGACCATCAGGTCACCCGGCTTGGAGCCGTTGCGCCCCGACGTCCCCGCCACGCCCCTGCCCCGCACGCGCAGCACGCGGCCGGACTGGGTGCCCGGCGGCACCTTGAGCGTCACTTTGCCGTCGAGCGTCGGCACCGTGATGGTGGTGCCGAGCGCGGCCTCCGGGAAGGTGACCGGCACGGTGATGGTCAGGTTGCGACCGCTGCGCCCGAAGGTCGCGTGCGGTGCCACGTGGACCACGACGTAGAGGTCGCCGGGCGGCGCCATGCCCTGGCCGGGCGCCCCACGCCCCTTGACCCGGATGCGCTGCCCGTCCTCGACGCCGGCCGGAATCCGCACCTTGACCGCGCGCACCTTCTGCTCGGAGCCCGTCCCGTGGCACACCGGACACGGCGTGTCGAAGAGCGTGCCGCGCCCGACGCAGTCGGGGCAGACGGTGCTGAGAGAGAAGAGGCCCTGGTTGTCGTTGAGGCTCCCGGTCCCGCCGCACCGCGGGCAGGTGTGTGTGGAGGTGCCCGGTGCCGCACCACTGCCGCGACAGTTCGAGCACCGCACCTCCTGCGGCACGTTGACCGACGTCGTGACCCCGTGCACCGCGTCCTGGAAGGACAGGTGCAACTGTGCCTCCATGTCGGCGCCGCGCTGGGGGCCGCGCTGGGTGGTGCGCGTGCGCCCGCCACCGAAGAGACCTCCGAACAGGTCGCTCAGGTCGCTCATGTCCTCCATGCGGAAGGTGCCACCACCGGGCGCGCCGAAGCCGCCGCCGACCGGACCGTGGCTGCGGACCTCGTCGTACTCCTTGCGCTTCTCCGGATCGCCCAGCACGTCGTAGGCCGCGCTGATCTCCTTGAAGCGCTCCTCGGAGCCGGGATTGGCGTCGGGGTGGTGCTCCTTGGCCAACTTCCGGTAGGCGCGCGTGATCTCCTTGTCCGACGCCGTCGAGACGACGCCGAGCACCTTGTAGTAGTCCTTCTCGAACCATTCGCGTTGTGCGGCCACTGCTCAGCTCACCCCCGCACGCGGACCATGGCCGCGCGCAGCACCTGACCCTTCCAGCGGTACCCCGAGCGCAGCACTTCTTCCACGACGGTCTGCCCGTCCTCGCCTCCCTCGCCCTCGGAGTGCGCCACGGCGTCGTGCACCGAGGGGTCGAAGGCAACGCCGGCCTGGTCGATGCGCTCGAGGCCCTCCTTGGCCAGGATGTCCATGAGCATGGCCCACGCGGCGCGCAGCGCCTTGCTCTCCGTGCTCACGTCGAGTGACTCGTTCAGATGGGCCTCGGCCAGGTCGAGCGTGTCGAGAACGGGTAACAACTTGTCCACCAGCCCCTGCGCGGCGCGGGCCGCCTGCTCCTCTTGGCGCCGGGCGATCTGCTTGCGGTAGTTCTCGAAGTCGGCCTGGGTGCGCTGGAGCGTGCGCAGGTACTCGTCGCGCTCGCGCGCCAGCACCTCGACCGCATCGAGTTCGTCGGCCGCGGCAGGACCGGGCTCGCCGTTCGGCGCCTCTGGGTCGTCCGAGCCCTGCGGGCCGTTCGGACCCTGGGGCCCTGTCAGGCCCTGTGGCCCGCCGGCTGGTCCGTTGGGTGCGTCCGATCCGCCGGGCACGTGCGGCGCGCCAGGCGAGCGCGCGGCCCCGGGCGCGGGCTTCTGCCCGTACCCGTGGTCTCGCTGCTGCCCGAAAGGCTCACGCCCGAACTGACCGAACTGTCCGAACTGACCGAACATCCGCCCCTGCGGGTACGGGCGTCGCTCAGGTCTGCGCCCGCCCTCCCCGTGAGAAGGGCGCTCGTTGCCGGAGCTCATTGCTCATCGACGATCTCGGCGTCGACGACGTCGTCGTCGGAACCGTCGCTCGAGGCGTCCGCGGTCCCGGGGCCCGCGTCACCACCGGCACCGCCGGCGGCCGATGCCGAGGCGGACGCCTGCTCGTAGAGGCGCTGGCTGAAGCTCTGCGACACACCGACCAGCTTCTCGGTGGCGTCCTTGATCGCTTCCACCGACGTGCCGTTGAGGGCGTCCTTCACGTTGGCCAACGCGGTCTCGACGTCGTCCTTCTCGGTGCCTTCGAACTTTTCGCCCTGCTCCTTGAGCAGCTTCTCGGTCTGGTACACCAGCGTGTCCGCTGAGTTGCGCACCTCGGCCTCCTCGCGGCGGTTGCGGTCGTCCTCGGCGTGGGCCTCGGCGTCGCGCACCATGCGATCGATGTCGTCCTTGGCCAGTGACGACTGGCCGGTGATCGTCATCGACTGCTCCTTGCCCGTGGCCTTGTCCTGAGCGGACACGTGCACGATCCCGTTGGCGTCGATGTCGAAGGTGACCTCGATCTGCGGGACCCCACGTGGCGCGGGCGGCAGGTCCACCAGTTGGAACTTGCCGAGCGTCTTGTTGTACATCGCCATCTCGCGCTCGCCTTGGAGCACGTGGATCTCGACCGACGGCTGGTTGTCCTCGGCCGTCGTGAAGATCTCCGACCTCTTGGTCGGGATGGTGGTGTTGCGCTCGATGAGGCGGTGCATGACCTGCCCCTTGGTCTCGATCCCCAGCGACAGGGGCGTGACGTCGAGCAACAGGACGTCCTTGACCTCACCCTTCAGGACACCGGCCTGCACGGCGGCGCCGATCGCCACGACCTCGTCGGGGTTCACGCCCTTGTGCGGCTCCTTGCCGGTCAGGTTCTGCACGAGCTCCTGAATGGCGGGCATGCGCGTCGACCCGCCGACGAGGACCACGTGGTCGATGTCGGAGGTCTTGAGCCCGGCGTCCTTGATGGCGGCGTCGAACGGACCGCGGCAGGCGTCCACCAGGTCGGCCGTCAGCTCGTTGAACTTGGCCCGCGTCAGCTTGAGGTCCAGATGCTTCGGACCTTCGGAGGTCGCGGTGATGAAGGGCAGGTTGATCTGGGTGTCCTGCACCGAGGACAGCTCGATCTTGGCCTTCTCCGCCGCCTCCTTCAGGCGCTGCATGGCCATCTTGTCCTGCGACAGGTCGACACCCTCGGTGTTCTTGAACTCCGTCACCAGCCACTCGATGACCTTGTCGTCCCAGTCGTCACCACCGAGCTTGGTGTTCCCGGAGGTGGACTTGACCTCGAAGACGCCTTCGCCGATGTCGAGCACGGAGACGTCGAACGTCCCGCCGCCCAGGTCGAAGACGAGGACGGTCTGGTCCGTCTCCTCCTTGTCCAGCCCGTAGGCCAGCGCGGCCGCCGTTGGCTCGTTGATGATGCGGAGCACCTCGAGCCCGGCGATCGTCCCGGCCTCCTTGGTGGCCGTGCGCTGCGCGTCGTCGAAGTACGCCGGCACGGTGATGACCGCCTGCGTCACCGAGTCGCCGAGATACGCCTCGGCGTCCCTCTTCAACTTGCCCAGGATGCGGGCCGAGATCTCCTGCGCCTTGTAGGCCTTGCCGTCGATGTCGACGGTCCAGTTCGTGCCCATGTGGCGCTTGACCGAACGGATGGTCCGGTCGGGGTTGGTGATGGCCTGGCGCTTGGCCACTTCACCGACGAGTATCTCGCCGGTCTTGGAGAACCCCACCACCGACGGGGTGGTCCGGCCACCCTCGGCGTTGGGGATCACGACGGGTTCCCCCGCCTCCAACGTGCTGACCACCGAGTTGGTGGTTCCCAGGTCGATGCCTACGGCCTTGGCCATGTCTGCCTGTCCTTCCGTCCGTGTTCTGCTGACGCTTTTGCGTCTACCAGCTGTTCTCGATTTGCAGTGCAGCCAGTGTAACAAAGTTGAGTGCCTCAGTGTCAAGATTTCTCATAAATCTATGTCATAGGAGATGCATCCCGTGCCGCCGACGTTCCCCGTCCTCGACCTCGTCGCAGCCACTTCGCAGCAAAAGACCAGTTCAGGCCGCTGTGACGTCTCGATGGACCTGCTCGCCGCGCCGTACCGCCGGGCCCCGGGGAGGCGGATTACCGCCATCCGGCCGGGCCCACCTACGATCCAATTCGTGCTCGACCTCGTCCTGCTGCGCCACGGCCAGTCGACGTGGAACGCCGAGAACCTGTTCACCGGCTGGGTCGACGTCGACCTGACCCCCGCCGGGGAGGCCGAGGCGCGGGCGGGCGGCGAGCTCCTGGCCGAGATGACCGGCGCCCCACGCGGCGGTGGCCCCTCAGTCGATCTACGAGTCCTTCACACCTCGGTGCTGACCCGCGCCATCCGGACGGCGGAGATCGCCCTGGCCGCGGCCGGGCGCAGCTGGCTGCCGGTGCGGCGCGACTGGCGCCTGAACGAGCGCCACTACGGGGATCTCCAGGGCAAGAACAAGGCCGAGATCAAGCAGGAGTTCGGCCAGGAGCAGTTCATGCTGTGGCGCCGCAGCTACGACACCCCTCCCCCGCCTCTGGCCGCCGACAACCCCTACGACGTCGCCGACGACCCGCGCTACCGGGACCTCGACCCGGCCGACCTCCCACGCACGGAGTGCCTGAAGGACGTCGTGCGGCGCGTGGTGCCCTACTGGACGTCTGCCATCGTGCCCGACCTGCGGGCGGCGGCCGCGCACGGCGGCGCCGTCCTCGTCGCGGCGCACGGCAATTCGATCCGCGCGCTGCGCAAACACCTCGAGGCCATCGGTGACGACGTCATCACCGAGCTCGAGATCCCGACCGGGATCCCGCTGCGCATGCTCCTCGACGACGACCTTGCCGTGCACTCGGCCGAGTACCTGGGTGACCCCGCCGCCGCTGCCGCGGCCGCGGCGGCGGTGGCCCGCCAGGGAGACCAACCACCTCCCTGAGAGGTCCACGCGCCGCCCGGCGGCCGTGGGGGGGAACCACGTGGAGCGGCACCAGACGGCGGAAGGACGGTAGGCCGGGACGCCTCGCCGCGCCCCGGCCCCACCGACCAGTGAGGGGACCGCCTGCGCCCTACAGCGCGTCGCTCCCTCGTTCTCCGGTGCGCACCCGTACCACGCTGTCGACCGGGACGACCCACACCTTGCCGTCACCGATCTTGCCCGTGGCGGCGGTGGCGACGATGGCATCGACGACGTCCTCGACCTGCCCGTCGTCCACCAGCACCTCGATGCGCAGCTTGGGCACGAAGTCCACCTCGTACTCGGCACCCCGGTAGACCTCGGTATGGCCCCGCTGGCGGCCGAAGCCCTGAGCCTCGGTGAGCGTCATGCCCTGCACACCGCGGTTCTTCAGGACCTCCTTGACGTCATCGAGCTTGAACGGCTTGATAACTGCGACGATCAGTTTCATTGTCGATCTCCTTTCGTCCTGATTGATCCGGGCCTAGGAACCACCACCACCACCGCCACCACCGCCGTCGTCGGGTGGTGACGGGTCAGGTTCGGGACTTCTCGAAGCGCCCGTGTCGAGACCGGCCATGGCGAAGGCGCCGTCGGATCGCACGGCGAGCGTCTCCTCCGGGAAAGCCTCCTCGCCGTGGATGGCGAGGTCCCCGATCTCGAGGATCTCGTCCTTGTAGCGGGCACCGCGCAGGACCCAGCCGATGATCTTCATGAGGATGAACGTGATCAGTGCCGACCAGATGATGACGAAGATCGCCGCCCGGAACTGTTCCCAGAGTTGGTGGAACGAGCCGGTGTACATGAGGCCGTTGACGGAGAACGGCACGCACTTTCCCTGGGCCGCCAGGTAAGTCCCGTTCGTCGTGGCGATGACCTGCCCGGCCGCGTCGAGGTGACCGCAGCCGTACTCGACCATGTTCGGGTCACCCCAGATGCCCAGCAGCAGGCCTCCGAAGAGCCCGGCGATGCCGTGGGTGTAGACGACACCGAGGGCGTCGTCGACCTTCGAGAACGGCCGCACTTTGGACAGATAGTTCCAACACACCCACACGATGACGGTGCAGGTGGCGCCGACGTAGATGGCGCCCCGGCCGTTCACCCAGCCGGCGCACGGCGTGATGCCGACCAGGCCGCAGATCATGCCGTTGACACCACCGAGGAACGTGGGCTTTCGCTCCTTGCTGAGCCAGGCGTCCAGGATCATCCAGACGACCACGCCGGTGCCCGTAGCAAGATTGGTGTTGACGACGGCTGCCGCCATGCTGGTCCCGGCGTAGTACGGGTCTCCTCCGTTGAAGCCGTTCCAACCCAGCCACAGGATGCCCGCACCAACTGCCGCCATCACCAGGTTGTTGGGCAAGGCATGTTGTCGATCTCGCAGCAGTCTCGGCCCGAGGACCCACGCGGCTACGAAGCCCGACACGCCGGCCGACATATGGATGACGAAACCGCCCGAGAAGTCCAGCGCACCCTCCTGGGCGAAGTACCCGCCGCCCCAGAGCAGAAAGGCGTCCACGCCATAGACGAACGTCGACCACAGCGGCACGAGCAGACACCAAGCGAAGAACTTGATGCGCCCGAGCACGCTCCCGAGGAACAGCAAGGGCGTGATGGCGGCGAACACGAACTGGAAGTACGCCAAGCTCGAAGTCGGGAAATGGAACGGTATGGCGGTGTTGGCGGCTGAAACCGCTTGGCCCTGTTCACCCACGCTGTTGGTGATGCCACCCGGTTTGCCGACGAAGTTCTCGAAGAAGTGCTGGACCCATCCGACGCCACTGAGCTGAGTCTGGACCCCGTTCCGCACACCACCTCCGATGGAGGTCGCGCCGAATCCCATCTTGTAGGACCAGAGCACCCAGGCGATGAGCACGAGTGAGAACCCGGCGAACATCATGGCCAGCACGTTGACCGCCCACTTCTTCGGGACAATCGACGCGTAGAGCACGGCCAGACCGGGGAGGCTCATCAGGCCGACGAACGTCGCGGCAGTGATCTGCCACGTGTTGTCGGCCGGATTCAGCCAACTCGGATACGGAACGGGAACGGTCGCTCCCACTAGGTGGATCACTACGCCTCTCCTAACTGTCGTTGCGCCTCGGCGATCCGCCCGGTGACTCCGACGTCACGGAACGCAGATGCACAAGCCATTTCGGACGGTTCTCCCCGCCGCAGAGAGGATGCAGGCCAGGAGTTTCCACATCGTCACCGCCGTGTTTCGAGCGCGTTAATCCACAGCGATGAGGCCATCGGGCCTACCCAGACCGGGACGCACCGGTCAGCCGGCCAGGTCCGAGCACCACTACGATCTCTCGCTCGTGCCCTACGAGGAGCAGCCCTCGACGATCCAATACGACCAGGCGGGAACGATCCCAAACGACCCCGCGGGCAGGCGGGTGGCCCCGCTGCGCGGCGCTGGGGTGCGGTTCGACGGGCGCCACGTCGCCGCCATCATCGCCGGGATCGTGCTCGTCACCTTGGCCGTCCTGGTCGTGGCATTCACCGCCATCGGCATCCACAAGAACCGGCAGATAAACAACCTCCACGACCGGGGCGTGGCGGTGGTGGTCACCGTCACGTCGTGCCAGGGGCTGCTCGGGGGCAGTGGCAGCAACGACGCCGGGTACTCGTGCCGGGGCAGCTACGAGTTGGGCGGCCATCACTACAACGAGCTGTTTCCCGGCACGTCGTTCCACGCGCCCGGTGCCACGATTCCCTCGGTGGCCGTGCCCGGGGACCCGGCCCTGATCTCACCGGTGTCCATCCTCGACTCCGAGCACCCGTCAGACAGCGTCTACGTCGTGCCAGGGGTCCTGCTGGTGATCCTCCTCGCCATCGTGAGCGCACTGATACTCCGGCGAACGAGGGGGTCTTCTGGTGGACGCGCCGCGGGATGAGGCCTCCCGGGCTCGGCAGGTGGGAGCCTCAGGTAGGCGGGGTGTAGCGCTTGCTCGGACGCGGCCGCGGCGCGTTCGTCGGTCGAACGCCGTTGCGCTGTGGCGGGGGTGGCGCCTCGGCCTCGGCACGCTTGAGCGCCTGCTGTAGTCGGTAGGCACGGACCAGGTACCACGCACCACCGAGCAAGAAGGGGATGCCGAAGCCCCAGTAGTGCAGGTTGAACACGGCCAGACCGTACAGGGCCATGGTGATTCCCTGGAAGAGCCGCTTGCGCAGCAGTGACGACACCAAGATGAGGACCGACATCCCGAGGATCACGTACGTGAGCTCGTCGTAGACCGTCACGCTGAGGTGGTGGCTTCTGGCGTAGTCGATTGACGCCGAGCTGATGACGATGCCGATGATGGCGGCGAGCGGGCCGGCCACCAGACCGATCGCCCGCTCCTTGTCGTCCGAGTGACGGATGGCGTCCTCGAGTTCCTCGACCGAGCGTTCGTCCGCGACTGTCTTCTTGCGGTCGGCCTCGTCGTCGGGCTCCACGATCGTGTACTTCAGACGCTGCCAGCGCGTCATCGGGGGCGCGTCATCGCCTCCAGAGCTACCGATGTCTCCACTCGAGGCCACTGGGGAAGGCTATCGCCCTCTCTTGAACAGCCCATTTCCCCGAGATTTCGGCAACATTTCTTTCCGGAAGCCCCAGGTCGGGCGCCCATTAATGTGCAGGGTGAGGCGTGCCCGCCCGGTCGTCAGGAGTGCAGAGATGAAGCTCGTCGTCGCGGTCGTCAAGCCCTTCAAGCTCGACGACGTCAAGAACGTCCTCAAGGACATGGGGATCCAGGGCATGACGATCACCGAGGCCCAGGGCTTCGGGCGCCAGAAGGGTCATACCGAGAACTACCGGGGCGCCGAGTACCAGGTCGACTTTGTGCCGAAACTGCGCGTGGAGGTGCTCGTCGAAGACGACCGGGCCGAGGCAGTGGTCGAGGCCATCGTCTCCTCGGCTGCCACCGGCAAGATCGGCGACGGCAAGGTCTGGGTCGTGCCGGCCGAGACAGTGGTGCGCGTGCGCACCGGCGAGCGGGGGGCTGACGCCATTTAGGTGTTCCTCGAGCTCGCTGCACCCAGGGCGCGTCCGAGGGAGCAGGGCTACTCTGTGCCGCCATGAGTGCACGTGACCTCGACCTCTCGAAGATCTGGCTGTTCTCCACGTCGTCGGCCAAGGACCTGCGCACCATCCGGCGCGCGCTCGAGGAGGTGACCGTGCCCGCGGGCAGGATGCTCTGCGAGCAAGGAACCATCGGCCGGGAGTTCTTCCTCATCGTCGACGGGCAGGCAGCCGTGCGGCGCAACAACCGCAAGGTGGCGACGCTCGGCCCAGACCAGTACTTCGGCGAGATGGCGTTGCTCGATCGTCGCCCACGCTCGGCCACTGTGATCTCCGAGACTGATATGACACTGCTCGTGCTCGGGCAGCGTCAATTCAACGGCGTGCTCGACGCCGTCCCCGCCTCTCGCGCAAGATGCTGGCCGCCATGGCCACCCGCTTGCGCGAGGCAGACGATCGCGCCATGGCCGCCATCTGACGCGAGCCACCACCGCTGGTCCGCCGGGCAGCATCCACGTCCCGGCGCGGGCGCGCTGCGAAAATCTCCCTGGTCCAAACCCTCGCCTTGGACACAGGAGGTCACTCGCATGGATCTTGACTTCAAGAAACTCGGGGCAGAATTCATCGGCACCCTGGTGCTGGTCGTGATCGCGGTCGGCGTCGCCACCGAGAGCTTCGGCTTTCACCTCTTCGGCCTCAGCTACTCAGCGGGCGTGGCCGCCACCGCCCTGGCCTTCGGCCTCGTGCTCGCGGCGCTCGCCTACGCCATCGGCCCCATCTCAGGTGCCCACGTCAACCCGGCGGTGACCCTCGGCTTCGTCGCCACGGGCCGCATGAAGCTCGTGGAGGGAGTTGCCTACATCGTGGCCCAGGTGGTCGGCGCCATTGCGGGGGCGTACTTGCTCTACGCCATGATGGACACCTCGCCCTTCTACTCCAAGAAGGTGGTCGGCCTGGGCACCGATGGCTACGGCTCGGCCTCCCACCTGCACGTGAGCCAGGGTGGCGCCTTCCTCATCGAGGTCGTCCTGACGGCCGTCTTCGTGACGGTGGTGCTCTTCGCGACCCACCGGGCGGCCATTAAGGGCGCTGCCGGCGTGGCCATCGGCTTCGGGCTGGTGGTGGTCCACCTGATCGGCATCCCGTTGACCGGCACCTCCGTGAACCCCGCTCGCTCGCTCGGCCCGGCGCTCGTCGTGGGCGGCACGGCACTCAGCCAGGTGTGGTTGTTCCTGATCGCCCCGCTGGTCGGGGCCCTGGTGGCTGCGATCATCCACTGGGTCATCGCCGACAACTCCGAGGACGTCGCCGTCGACGTCACGGTCACGGTGGACACGGCGCCATAGCCCGCTACCGTCAGGTCCATGGATCTGACCGAGGCACTCGTCTTCGCCCGCAGCCGCAAGCAAGGAGTCCTCGCCACTATCCGCGCCAATGGGCGGCCACAGTTGTCGAACATCATGTTCGTGCCCGCCGACGGTGACACGCTCATCATCTCGGTCACCGACGACCGGGCGAAGACCGCGAATTTGCGCCGCGACCCGCGAGCGTCCCTCTACCTGGCGGGCGACACGTTCTGGCAGTACGTGGTCGTCGAGGCCACCGTCGAGCTCTCGCCGGTGGCGACAGACCCCCACGACGCTACGGTCGACGCCCTCGTGGCGTACTACAGGGCGGGCCAGGGTGAGCACCCCGACTGGGAGGACTTTCGAGCTGCCATGGTGTCCGACCGCCGGTTGGTGCTCACGCTGCGGCCCGAACGGGCCTACGGGATCTTGGCTCCGGGCTGAGGGTCAGCCGGCCGGCTGTGGCTCGGGCTCGCTGGCCGCGGCCGCCGCTCCGTCGCCACCGGCCTGACCCAACGATTCCTCGACGAGCTGAGAAAGGTCGAGCACGCGCACATCGTCTTCCTTGTTGTGGGCTCGCACGGCGTCATCGAGCATGATCATGCAGTAGGGGCAGGCCGTCGACACCACGTCGGCGCCCGTACCGAGGGCTTCGTCGGTGCGCTCCATGTTGATCCGCTTGCCGATCGTCTCCTCGAGCCACATACGGGCACCGCCCGCGCCGCAGCAGAAGCCGCGCTCCTTGCAGCGCCGCATCTCGACCTGTTCGACACCGGGGATGGCACTGAGCACCGTGCGCGGCTCTTCGATGATGCGGTTGTGGCGACCGAGATAGCACGGGTCGTGGTAGGTCACCTTGCCCGAGTAGGCCGACCCGGGGACGAGCTTGCCGTCCTTCACCAGATGCTCGAGCAGCTGCGCGTGGTGGATGACCTCGTAGTTGCCGCCGAGGGCGGGGTACTCGTTCTTGATGGTGTTGAAGCAGTGGGGGCAGCTGGCGATGATCTTCTTGGCCCCGACCGCGTCGAGGGTGCCGATGTTCAGCTTGCTCTGCTCCTGGTAGAGGTACTCATTGCCCAGGCGGCGCACGGGGTCGCCGGTGCAGGACTCCTTCGGTCCCAAGATGGCGAAGGTAACGCCGGCCCGGTGCAGCATGCGAGCGGTCGCCTGGACACCCTTGCGCGCCCGCTCGTCGAGCGCCCCGGCACAGCCGACCCAGTAGAGGTACTCGACGTCGTCGGGGATGGTCCCGTTCACGACGGGGATCTCAAAATCGAGGGTTTGTGTCCACTCGGTGCGCTTTCCCTGGCCGAGGCCCCACGGGTCGCCTTGGTTCTCGACGTTGCGCAACATGAGTCCCGCCTCGGAAGGGAACTCGGACTCCATGAGGACCTGATAGCGGCGCATGTCCACGATGGCATCGATGTGCTCGATGTCGACCGGGCACTCGTTCACGCACGCGCCGCACGTGGTGCAGGCCCACAGCACGTCGGGGTCGATGACGTTGGGCACCAGCGCCGTCTGCTCGCCCTCGCCGCTCATAAGAGGGCCCGCCGACGCGAACATGTTGTCGCGCAGATTCATGATCAGGAGCTTCGGCGACAGGGGCTTGTCAGTCGTCCAGGCCGGACAGGCCGACTGACAGCGCCCGCATTCGGTGCAGGTGGCGAAGTCGAGCATCTGCTTCCAGGTGAATTGACCGACTTCGCCGACACCGAAGACGGTGTCCTCGTCGACGTTCTCCATGTCCATGTCCGGAGTGCTGCCGAGGGCGCCGAGGGCACGGGGGCGCCGGGAGAACGCAATGTTGATCGGCGCGATGAAGATGTGGAGGTGCTTCGAGTAGGCGATGAAGACGATGAAGCCCGAAATGACGGCGATGTTGAGGATGAGGAACACCGTCGCCAACACAGAATTCGTGCCGGCACCCAGGGGGTGCAGCAGCTTGGCGATGGCGTGCGACGCGAAGGCGCCCCAGCCGTAGGGGAACTGCGTCGGATCTGTGTTCACCTGCGCGGCGCGATAGAGGAGCAGCGTGATCATCACGCCGGCGATCATGAGAAGAATCAGCCAGGCCGCCTCGGTGTGCGACCCGTAGAAGCGGGACTTTCGCTCGAGCCGACTGGGTGCGTTTTTCAGCCGGATGACGGAAAAGGTGATGAGTGCCAACAGGACGGCGCATGCGAAGAAGTCCTCGACGAACCCGACCCAGTCCCAGGTCCCGATGCCCGGGATGTGGAAGTACTTGTTGAAGAGGTCTCCGTAGGCCTCAATGATCGTAAGCAACAAAATCGTGAAGCCCCACATGGTGAAGAAGTGCGCAAGACCGGGCACGGTCCACTGCAGCAGCTTGCGCTGTCCTGCCACCTCGGTGACCTCGGCCTCGGCCTTGCGGCTGATCGGGCCGCGGGTGCGGGAGGGGTCCGGCTTGCCGGAGCGGATGAGCCTGGACAACCAGTGGAACCGCACGGCCGCGATGCCAAAGCCGACCACCGTGACGCCCATGCCCAGAATGATCCTGATCGGCAACGAAAGCTCCTCGCTAGATACGACGTCGAACGGGTGAGGCGGCGGAATTGCGAGCGCCGCCCGGGATGTTTAAGCGCCCAGAGGATAGTGTCGTCGGGGCTCGCGGGCGTAGTTCAGAGGCAGAACATCAGCTTCCCAAGCTGAGAACGCGGGGTTCGATTCCCGTCGCCCGCTCTCTTGAAACGTCGCAGGTGGGTCGCAGGTGAACCCCGAATCGGCATAACGCCACCGACGCGTTCGTCCGCACCGAGCCGCCGTCGTGCCCTCTACGTGCCCCAGCGTGCCTGCCCTCAATAGGTGCGCGGTCTCAGCTACCCACGCTGAGAATGCCGAGAGAATTGAAATCAGGCGACGACCCATTGACCCCCGCCCGAGATGATCCTCAGAGCCGGAGGGGTTTCGTGCGAAAGCGGTTGAACTGGGCTACCTAGCAAACTGAACGAACCTCTGGCCCGAGTGGACCTGAGCGACCACCCTCGCGTGCTGACCCAGTTCAGCCCCTGTAGAGGTACACCAGGCCTGCTCCGTCACTTTGCCCCGTCACCGCCAGCAGGTTGCCCTTATGGGTCAGATCGACGGAGTAGCCGAAGGAATCGCCTTGCTCTGGGATTGGTGCCGGGTCGGGAACGGTTGCACTTGGCTGTGTCTGCCACCCGGAGGCACCTTTCGTGTAGAAGTACACAACCCCTCCCGAATTGGGGCCGACCGCGCTTACGACGAGAGAGGACCTCTTAACCGCAACACTGACTCCGAAATGGTCGCCGCTAATCGCCGCGGGATCCTGCAGCGTGATCTGCGGCTTTTTGGGCCAGCCAGATGCGCCCTTTTGATAGACGTAGCTGACACCGGTGTTCACGTCGAAAGCGGAAGCACTGATAACCAAGGTGTCCCCAGACACCACCACCCCAGATGCAAATACAAACGCGTCGCCCTGGTTCTTCACGGGATCTTTCAACGTCACTGTGGGAGCTGTCGGCCAACCCGATGATCCTTCGGCGTAGATGTAAGCAAGCCCTGACGCGTTGTCGGTCGCTCCCGAGGGAGCGCTAGCGACGAGGGTGCTGCCGGAGACGCTGGAGATGGCAAAGTTGGCGCCCGGTTCAGGGTTGTTCAGAGTAACGCTGGGCGTGGTCGGCCAGCCAGTTGAGCCATCGGTGTAGATGTATATGACACTGTTAGATCCTCCCGCCAGAGAAGCACCGACCGCAAGGGTGTCGCCAGAAATGACTGAGCTCCCCCCGAAATCGTCACCATCGGTCGCCGCGGGATCTTTCAGAGTGAGGGTCGGTGTCGTCGGCCAACCGGATGGTCCTCTGATGTAGATGTAGAGGTCGCCACCCGTGTCGGGCCCTCCGCCGGCTCCAATGACGAGGTTGTTGCCAGAAAGCGAGAGCGAAAGCTCTCCGAAGCCGTCACTGTTGGACGCTCCCGGGTCATAGAGAGTTTCGGCGGGCGAAGTCGGCCAACCGGATGCTCCCTTGGTGTAGATGTACACGACGGTTGTCCCGTTGAGAATGCCGCTGACGGCGAGGGTGTCTCCCGATATCGCCTGCGTTTGGCCGAAGTTGTCGACGGTATTGCGGCCGGGGTCAGAGATGGTCGCCACCAATGTTCCGATTGCCTTCCCTGGCGAGCCGGAAGCGGCTCCGGCCGTTGAAAGTGGAGGCAGCGTTACAGCAAAGACCAGTCCGAGCATGCTCAGCAGAGCAATCCAAACCTGAGGCAACAACGCGTGACGACGGGCGCCGCCCCGATTGGTCCAATCGGCGGACATCGCGCACCCCCTAATGCCTAATGGAGTCGTGAGCCACAAGAGTCTCACACGCATGACTCCGATGCTCAAGAGAACGGTTCCATCGCGCGGTGGGAGGACACGTACTCCGGCGTATACCCAATTTCCAGAGCAAACCGATGTGTAGCGGATTTGGGACTGTGTCGGACCTTCGAGGACCGTCCGAGATTCTGCTGACCTCCCTGATAATGCTGCACTCGCAACTGTTCTCAGCTTGCATGGTTGGAGAACGCGAGCTGGGTCCGTGCAACAGCGTGGAACAGGCCAATCCGGACCCATTTCGTGCAACACACAACGACAAACAGTGCGCAGCAGCGAATATCAGCGCACGGCTGCGTTTGCGGTAGCGGGACGTATCCGCTCCGGAGCAGGTCACGGAGCACCTACCGGTGGGCTTCCCAAGCTGAGAACGCGGGTTCGATTCCCGTCGCCCGCTCTTCAGAAGACTCGCAGGTGAGTGTGCTGGACCGGTAGCTGCAGCGCACTCTGGCACCGGCGGCTCCGCGTCGTTTTCCGGACGCGGCTCCAGTACGTGGGCCACAGTGGGCCCCGGCACCTGGGCGACACTTCTCCGTCTGCCCCCGGACCCACCACAGCATGGGCACAATTCTGTGGACAACCTGTTGTGCCCTCCCACTGCTCCCGCAAGGCTGAAATCTCCCGCACCAGCGCGCGCCACACTCCAAAGGGAGGACCTCATGAGCCGCCGCCGCATTTCCGTTGCCGTTGCCACCATCCCGGTGGCTGGACTCCTCGTCCTCGCCGCTCTCGGCGTGGATGGGCTCGCCGGGGCTAACTCCGAGAGCAACGACGCTGGAGGGACGACCGGCACCGTTTCTGCCGGGCCGGCCGTGACACCCGACCCGGGAACACAACAGCTTTCCGTGCCGTCTGCCGCCTTTGTCCCAGATGGGCTCCATACCACGACAAGCGACTACTTCAACCAATGGAATCCGGCAACGCTGTCCAACACGGACGTGAACCGATGCTTCAACAGCGGAGTGGACCTTCCGGCCGGAGCAAAAATCTCCTCTGTCACCTTTTACTACACCGAAGGCTCGTCGCCGATGTTCGTGGATTTCAACCGGCAGGACCTAGCCAATCACACATACGAGGACCTCGCCGGAGCCGACACGCCGACGACCACCACCCCGAACTACACGAGCATGACCATCACGCTCGCCCACCACAGAACCGTGGTGGGCTCCGACGCCTACGCGCTCGGCGTCTGCCCGAGCGGCAGCACGACCTTCAGCGGTGCGACCATCGACTACACCGGATAGTCGCGGACAAGCTCGACTGGGACGCTCGCTCGACTGGGACGCTCGATTAGTCCATGTCCCAGCCTTAGACCGCCAAATGGTGCCTCGGCGTTTCCGTGGACCGGCTTGCCATGGGCACAAATCGACCTGACACGGGGCCGAGTGCCTTGGCGCCGCTCCGGAAGCCGGATGGTGACCGGCTGTGAGAGGTCTCAGTCGATCTTGTCGAACTGCGCCGGCCCCACCCGGACGACGATGGCGATGACAATGAGGGCGAAGGCCCATGCGGCAATCACGGTAATCAGGCTGGCTGTGGAGCTCACGGTTCCTCCTCTTACGTAGCTGGTGCAGGTCGCACAGGCGCCATACTCTTCCCAACGACTTTGGACCCGACGTGTTATGAAGTCAAGGAGTTTCGGGCACACCGACAAGGGCCCGTCGGCGATACTGACAGTGAACCTATCGGTCGGTTTTGGAGGTCTTGCTCGACTGCGCTCGGGATCTCTCTCGTGCGCTGAGTATCAGGGTGGTGTCCACCTAACAATCGGATCCTCTTCGCTGGAACGTTCTCGTAAATCACTTGGCGTCATCGACTTCTTCGATCCACCGGAGAGTGTTGGCCAAGTTTTCGAGCGAACTCAGCGTTGTCGGATCATCTGGACCCAATGTTCGGGTTCGGACATCCAGGATGCGTTTCCGCAGATCACAAGCTTCCGTAAGCTGCCCGAGTTGGTACAGCGTGGTGGCCAGATGCGAGGCGGTCTGCATGCAGTCCTCAGTCTCGCCAGCGCCTTGGCGTTCGTAACGACTTACAGCCTCTTGGAGGAGGCGACGCGACTCGGGAAGATCTCCGAGACTTCTAAGAGTGCAGCCGAGCCACTCCATGGCCAGCAATGTCAGCTCATTACTCTGTCCCAACGCATCGGTTCGAGCGGCGAGCACGTGTTCGAACAGGGGTAGAGCTTCTCGATGTCGACCGAGACGATCAAGGTCGAATGCCAGGAATCCCTCTGCCCTGAGGGTGGTCGGATCGTCTGTCCCAAGATGAAGTCGCACGTGATTGGCGACATCGGTTCTGAGTTGAACTGCTTCCTCGTACTTGCCAACGTGCTCAAGTCGCTCTGCAACCTCGCCTTTGGCGTTAACCGTCATCGTCGATTCGGGACCACGATGACGGAGAGACCAGTCCAGGATGTCTTGGGCGGACTGAAGCGCGGACTCGGGATTCGAATCCATCCTCTCCGCCGCACGACCCGCTGCCAAGGCGACCCGATTACGCAACCAGGGAACTGGCCCTCGTTTGGCTCCTTCTTGCGCCGGCACCCCGCCAGCGTATTTCGCACCAATCGGGGGCACCGACCGGGAGCTTGCCGATGATCAGCATCGGAGCCCGGGACCGCGCCCAGGCCGTCACGTACGCCTACCGGCAAGGTCTCGTCGATTGAGCGTTCACCGGGACGTTCCTACGAAGTGGAGTCAGCGATAGGCCGCGGCCCACCACTGCGCCGGCGGCGGCCCGAATTGCGCGAAGCACACAATTCGTCGATCAGCTTTCGCCAACGGTCCGCGCTGGCCTTGATGGTGAAGCGTTGGCATCGGGCTCGTGCGGCCCGTCCCATTGCCCGACGTCGATCTGGATCCTCGACCAGGGTGGCCACGGCCTCGACCAGCCCATTCCGGTCCTCCACGGGAACCACGAAACCAGTCTCGCCATGGGCGACGACGTCGGTGACGCCCGGGACGTCGGTGGCCACGATCGGCAATCCGGACAATCCAGCGTCGATGAGGACACCGGCCATGCCTTCACCCGTCGGCCGGCTGGGAAACACGAACAGGTCGGCGCGGCGCATCTCGGGGGCGTCGTCTCGCCGGCCGAGCATCTCGACACCCGCCGTTGCCGCCACCGGTTGGAGCGTCTCGTACAGCGGCCCATCGCCGACCAGGCGTCCTCGGACCGCCAGGCCCTGCTTGTGCAAGGCGTCGACCACGTCGATGAAAAGCTCGGGCCGCTTCCCGGTGTTGAGATAGCCGACGAACAGCAGCTCAACGGGTCCGTCCTCGTGTCGGCCCTCGGCGTCTCGGCGCTCTTCGGCCGACGGAGGGCGGTACACGTTGGGGTCGCGTCCAGTCCAAAGCACGGTGAGTCGACGGGCGTCCACGCCGAGCGCCACCCGATACTGGTCCGCCACGTCTTGCGAGACGGCGGCGATCCGCGCCGCCCGCCAGCACAGCACGCGCCAGAACAGACGCCGCGGACCTCGGCAGGCCACCTCGGGCAGGGTGCCGATCGCGTAGTACACCACCGGCGCCGGGCTGGCCACAGCTGCGTATTTGTGGGCGTCTCCCCCGTAGGCCACCACCAGTGCCGGGTCCCAACGCCGAAGGGTGCGCCAGAGTCGGACCAGGGCCTTGGGACGGAAGCCGTGGGCGGCCATCGCCCCACCGGCCAGGCCCACAGAGGCGTCCATCGCGACCTCGTCGTCTCCAACGAAGATCGACACGAGCACGTGCCCGTGGGCGGGGCCGCCGAGCTCGTCGACCAGCGCGCGCGCTGACACCTGCGCCCCCCGGTGCAAGCCACTCGGAACCAAATGGACGACACAACCCGGGGACGGCGTCAGGTCCGAAGGCCGGTCGAACGTGGTCCGCTGCTGACGCTGCCGGTGAACCGTGCGGATCACCCGCCCCGGATCGACGCTGGAGCGACGCCCACTCCGCCCGCCGCGCTGCTGTCGTAGACAGCGAGGGCGAACCGCAACACGTCCACGGCCTCTTCGGCGCTCCACCACAAAGGGCCCTCGCCCGTTCGGAGCCAGCGCAGCCAGTGGCACCCTGAGTCCCGGAAGCTGCTGGCCCAGTCGTCGTCGAGCGCATGGTACGCCCGCATCTCGCCGTCGACGTAGGTCTCGAGACTGGGTTGCTGAATGCCGCGGCCGGTGCATCGGTTCACCCGTGCGTAACCACGACGACCCGTGACCTCCCACCGTTCGTCGTTGGTGTAGTAGTCCGATCGGAGATACATCTCGGGAGCCAACGTGATGTCCCACACGCCGCGGATACCGTTCTCGTGCTGCCAGGCGATGGTGGTTGGCGCGTCGATCTCGACATTGGGCATGACCTCGGTCCCGCCCACCCACGCCCGCACCTCCCGCAGCGGGCCAAAAAGCCACAAGGCCGTCGAGAGCTTGTGCCAGCCGTCGTCGAACACCAAGATTCCCCTGCCGCGACGCATTTGTGCGAACTGCCACTCGTAGCTGGACATAGGCACCTCCCAGCCACCGCTGCCGCTGCCCACCATCTTCATGTGGTAGCCGGTCACTGCGCCCAGGTCCCCCGACTCGACCGTCTCCTTGAGCCTCCGTAATGGCTCATAGAAGAGGTAGTTCTCCATGACCCGCAGGATCCGGTCGTTCGCTCGGACAGCCTCGAGCATCTGCTGGGCTTCTCCCAGGTCGCTGCACATCGGCTTCTGCAAGTTGAGATGCCAGCCGTAGCCGAGCATCTCCGTGACTCCCTGGACGTGGAGCGGTACCGGAAGCAACACCTCGGCGGCATCGACCGCCAGCCCGCTCGACGCGAGATCGGCAGCGGTGGCGAACGTACGCGCCTCGGGCCAATCGGCTTGTCGTTGGGCACGACGCTGCGGATCGGGATCAACGAGCGCGACGACCTCGACGTCCGGATTGCCCATGTAGGCCCGGACGTTCAAGTCGTAGATGCGACCGAGACCGATGAAAGCGGCCCGGACGGGCCGGTCGTAGGGAACGAACGTCATAAGGTTTTCCTTCTCTGATCACAGGAATAATTCGGTGTGGGTTGTGACTCTTCCACACGGCACGGAGCGCCTGTCGTACGCGAGTGGATCATTCGGGACAGCGACTCGTGGGGGCGGAATTAGCCGACGGGTTTTCGTCGCGTTCAAGGTGACCGCGGCGCGGATGAGTGCCTTCAGCGCTCTTTCATTGATCTTCTCGCCTTCGTGGAAGTCGATCGCCCGCCTCACGTTGCCCTCGAGGCTGGAGTTGAAGAGACCTGCGGGATCGTCCAACGAGGCGCCCTTGGCGAATGTCATCTTCACGACCTTCTTATAGGTTTCGCCGGTGCAGATGATCCCGTCGTGATACCAGACGGGGGTGCCTCGCCACTTCCATTCCTCGACGACCTCGGGGTCGGCCTGCTTGATCAGCGTGCGGATCTTCGAGAGCGTTTCGCCACGCCAATCGTCGAGCTCCTTGATTCGCGCGTCGATCATCCGGGCGGGGGACTGGCTGTTTCCTGCGACATCCTTCGTCATGCCTGGCGCGCTCGTCCTTCACTCGCTGGGGCTGTACGGCCGCGTAACTGTACCGACCACCGCGGCTGCGCTGCGCGGCCATACGCCACGATGTGCCAACGATCCATGCTCCTCCGGTTGTAGACGGGTCAGGCCTTTCGAGAGGAGACCCAGAGATCGACGATCGGGACGCCGACTTCCCGGAGTAGATCTCGAAGCAACGAAAGGGAGAGGCCCAGCACGTTGTTGGGGTCACCGTCGACCCCATCGACGAACGGGGCGCCGAAACCGTCGATGGTGAATCCACCTGCCGCCCGCAACGGCTCACCAGTTCGCATATAGGCCTGGAGTTCCGTCAGATCCGGACTCCCGAATCTGACCGTCGTGCGACTGACTCCAATGGCCGAGCGGGTCGTCGCCGTGTCGACCACGCAGTGCCCAGTGACAAGCGATCGCTCTGATCCGCGCAATCGGAGCCAGAGGTCGAGCGCCGCGTCGCGGCTGGCCGGTTTTCCGCAGGCCTCGCCGTCAACGTCGAGCATCGAGTCACAGCCGACAACGATGGAATTCGGGCGCCGCGCTCGGCCACCGCCGCCGCCTTCGCAACCGCGAGGTCGCGCACCATGGATTGGGCCGACGCAGTCGCTATGTCCTCGGCGACGCCGCTCACAACCACCTCCGGACGGAGGCCGGCGCCTCTGAGAACGCGGAGTCGTGCGGTTGATGCCGATGCAAGCACGAGATGACGAGAGCCCATGACACACGGTACGCCGGAGCTCATCCCCCACGATGACGCCGCCGTGCTTCAGTTCATGCTCACGCGATCGTCGACGGGGAGACCTGGCGTGAAAGTCGAGAGACTGACCGTCCGACTTCGTTCGTCCAGAACCTGGGTACCGGTGAGAATGTCCCAGGGGGCCAATCGAGGTTTGGTCAAGAGGTCGTTCGGCGGCGATGCCCCCATGACGAACGCAATGGCGAGCAGCAGACAGACCAGGACGGTCGGGATCAACAGAACGGTGCAACAGATGCCATTGCGCAGGAGAGATCGGGCCAGACCAACCGGCTTTCCATCCCGACGCCGGACCACCCGGAGGCCCGTCAGCCGGAAGCTGGCCGTCCGTCCGTGCCGCCATTCCAGCAGGCTCCACACGATCCATCCGATACCGAGGGTCACCACGAAGAGAAGACACGTGAGAAGAAAGGCCCGAAGGCGCGCGCTGACGCTCGCGTCGGGCGCCCGCAGGCTCGGGCTTCGAGGCTCCCAATGGCTCCGAGACGTCCCTCGCTGGACGATCCGGGAGGAGCTCATCAATGAGGTCCCTTCGAACCGGGCGTGACGAAGTCGAGCCGGATCCGAAGGAGCAGTCGGACCGTCCATCGTGTTCCTACGGATTGCTCAGACCCCATCGGCATCACCTTCGACGTGCGTCTGCTCCACTTCCGACGCTCGACAGCCAGAGCCCAATCTACCGGGTCCGCTCGGGCCGCACCCGGGGCGCCGAGCGAGCGGCTCACCTGGGCCGGCGCGGCGGGGCCGGCGTCGATGTGGCGTCTGCCGTTGCCCGGCCAGAGCACGTCGCGGCCTACGGTCGGGAAGCCCGGATCTACTATCTCGCCTCTCGCCTCTCGCCTCTCGCCTCTCGCCCTCAGACCCGGTCGCCGGGGTGCAACGTCAAACATGAACCACGATCCAGAACTCATTCGGCAGATCCGCGAGCACCATTGGTTCCACACGATGAGGCTCAGTGACGAGATCGTCACCGACGGAGACTCCCCGGAGCGGCCGATCATGTCCATACCGGGAACCATTCCCGACGTCCGGGGCAAATCGGTCCTCGATATCGGAGCATGGGACGGCAAGTTCTCATTTCAGGCCGAGGCGGCGGGCGCTTCCCGGGTGGTGGCGCTGGATCACTACGTGTGGCGGCTCGATCCTGCCGCGTGGCAGGCCTACTACGTACGGTGCCGGGCGGAGGGCGTCTTGCCGGATCCCGACATGATCGACCGCGGCTTCCTCGTCGACGATGTGTTGCCGGGCAAGCGTGGGTTTGATCTGGCCCACGCGTTCCTGGCAAGCCAGGTCGAAGCAGTAGTCGGTGACTTCATGGCGATCGACCTCGAGTCGCTCGGGACTTTCGACGTCGTGCTGTACCTCGGCGTCCTGTATCACATGGTCAGTCCTATTCAGGCGTTACAGCGACTCCGTCAGGTCACCAGTGGGGTCGCGGTCATCGAGACGTCGGGAATCGAAGTGCCCGGCTACACCGGGAGCGCGCTCGTTGACTTTTACGCCGGCGATGAGTTGAACGACGACTACGGCAACTGGTTCGCTCCTTCGCCGTCCGCTCTGGTCGGCATGTGTCGAAGCGCTGGATTTCGGGACGCCGAGATCGTGGCGACTGAGGAGGTCCTGCCGCGGCACAACCGCGCGGTGCGCGCGCTGCGCCGAGCGCCAATTCCCAAGCGTCTGGTCGCCCACGCCTTCACATGAGCCACGATCGGCGCAGCGGATTCGTCGACATCTCGTGACCGCTGAGGACGTCGCGCGGCGGGTCCGAACTGACCTGAGAAAACGCTGAGTTCGAATGGCGGGCGCGATGAGACCATCCGCGCCACACCCCGAACAGGCGCGTACCGTTCGCTCAGGCGGGTGAACGCACGCCTGATCGGGGGGTCACGCAGCCATGATTCAAAGTCAGTACGTCAGCCTTACCGGTGGCGTTGTTGCGGGGATAGCCGTGATCATCGCGTCTGTCCTCCATCCTTCTCCTCGTCCCGGTCATCTTGATCGTGGCCAATCGGGCAGAACCCGATCCGCGCGGTCTTCGGCCAAGCAGCGTCTATCTGTTCGGCATGAGTTTCGTCACGTTGCAGCTGACCTTTGCCGGCTCTGTCGTGATCATCAGCTCGCTGTTCTCGGTGATCGCGCCGCACTACACCCCGCTGACGAACGCCGTGGCGCGCTCCGTCGTCGTCGGGGCTCTCTTCGTGGTTCTCGCCGGTGCCGCACTTCTGCTGCACTTGGGCAGAGGAATCGCCACGGCCCGGGGTGACGCCGGACCCTCCGGTCCGAATCTGCGGGTCATGCAGTCGTACGCCGGCGTCGTTGGGTTCATCTATTTTCTGCAGCTCATCTTCTCCCTGGGCGCGGGGGTCTACCTCCTGTTCGCGCTCATTGCGCCGGGGGTTTTCGGCAGTATCGGTTCGGACCGCAGCGGGACTCTCGCGCTCCTATTCGACCTCGTCTGGGTCATGCTGGTGTCGGCCTACATCGTGGCGGCTCACTCCGGACTGGGCCCGTCCGCGCTACAGGCTCGTCGTTCGCCTCAGGAGATCGGACCAGCGCCGGCACCCTAGTCGCCCGCCGGAAATTGAACGCCGGGCGTCCACTGTGTTTACGTACGCCCATGTTCATGATGCGATTCGCGATGCGTGCTGCTACCTCGCAGCCCGATGAACGGGCCGACCTCTACGCTGCCACGATCGAGATGTGTGCCTGGGCTGAGAACAAGGGCTGTGTGGCCGCCGTCTTGAGTCAGCATCACGCGGTGGAGGACGGCTACCTCCCTTCGCCCGTGCCGCTCGCGGCAGCCATTGCTGCCCGTACGACGCAGCTGCCGATCACGGTGGGTGCGCTGCTCCTCGCGCTCTACGAACCCGTCAAGCTGGCGGAGGACCTCGCCGTCGTCGATCTGATCAGTCGCGGCCGCGTGTCCTATGTCGTCGGCATCGGCTATCGACCCGAGGAGTTCGACATGTTCGGCATCGATGCGAAACGGCGCGGCTCGCTGGTCGAAGAACGGATCAAGCTGCTCAAGCAACTGTGGTCGGGAGAGCGCGTCTCGCTCGACGGACGTGTGGTCGAGGTGACCCCGCGACCGTTCACCCCCGGGGGTCCGTTCCTGGCCTACGGGGGCGGTAGCGAGGCGGCGGCCAAGCGGGCTGGGCGGCTCGGGCTGTTTTTCATGGCCGAGACCCACGATTCGTCGCTCGAGGCGGCGTACCGCGCCGCCGGCGGCGAAACGGCGCCGGGCTGCATGTTCCCTCCGGTCGGAGTGCCCCTCACCGTCTTTGTCGCGGACGACCCTGATCGGGCGTGGGCCGAGATCGGTCGGTACCTGTTGGCCGATGCCACCAGCTATTCCCAGTGGAACGCGACTCGAAGCGGGACCGCGTCGATCTCACGAGCCGCCAGTGTCGCCGATCTCGCTGCAGAGCACGGCGCGTACCAGATCGTCACACCCACGACCGCCCGCGAGTTGCTACGCGGCGGCTTTCCCCTCAACCTCCAGCCATTGGTCGGGGGGCTGCCCCCGGACCTCGCCTGGCCCTACCTCGAGAGCGCGGCAGCGGTGTCGGGTCACTCGGACCGAACAACTGATTGAACAGCGACGCCGAGTTCTCGCGGCCCGAAACTGGAGCCTCGGACAACGCCAGGGCTTACTCCGCCGCGATGGCGGCCAGGACGTCGAGCCGGGCCGCGCGACGAGCCGGCCAGCTGGCGGCGACCAGCCCCAGGATGGCTGCCAGGACGAGGAACACCACGAGACTCGACACGGGCACGGCGATATCGGTGATGCCCTGAGCCCGCAGGGACGATGCCAGCGCGACGCCAAGCGCCGTCCCGACCACGATCCCGATGATGGCCCCGAAGACGGCCAGGATCACTGACTCCGAGCGGATCATCGCCCTGACCTGACGCCGTTTCATTCCGACGGCGCGGAGCAATCCGATTTCATGAGTGCGTTCGAAGACGGACAACATCAACGTGTTGACGATACCGATGAGCGCGATGATCACAGCAAGGGCCAGCAGTGCGTAGACCAGGCCCAGCAATTGGTTGACTTGGGCCTGTTGCGATTGTTCGAACTGCGCCTTCGTCTGCACCCGGAGATTCGGGTAACCGGCGAGGGCGGTCTTGACTTGATTCACTCCCGCGCTTCCGTTGGTCCGCAGCAGGACTGCAACCGGCAATTGGTTGCTGAAGTGCGTGAGAAAGAACCCGTCTCCGACAAGGTAACTCCCGATCAGCGCATTGGCCTTGAACACACCGCCGATCCGCATCGTGGAACGCCCGGTCTTGGCGAATTTCACCGGTACGATGTCGCCAGTCGCGAGGTGCTTCGAGCTCGCTGTCGTCGTGTCGATGAGCAACTCTCCCGCCGCAAGCGCGGCGGAGGTGCCCTGAGACATGTTGAGGATCACTGTTTGCGCATGATCCTTGGTCGAGATTGCCGTAAGACTCTGCAGTTGTCCCTGCAATTCGAATTGAGCCTGGTAGACGGTCGACGTGGCTGTCACGCCGGGCACGGCCGATGCCAGAGGCGCCACTGCGTTGGAGAACCCACCCTGCGCGTTGTTCGGAGTGGTCACGATGATGTCCGCACTAATGGCGTTGTCGACGCTACTCGTGGCTGACTTCGACAGCGATGCGCCGAATACAGCGATGGCCGACACGAGGGCCAGACCCACCATCAGCGCCGACGCGGTCTGGGCGGTACGGCGGGGGCTGCGCATGGAGTTCTCCCGCCCCAGGCGGCCCGACATGCCGAGCATGCGTGCCAACGGCCGACCGATGAAACTCGACATCGGGCGCGCCACGGCAGGGGCGAGGCGGGCCACACCGATGAAGATCAACACCGCGCCCAGCCCCACCAAGGCGACCACCGGCTTCGTGAGGCCGTAGGCCAGTGCGGCGACACCGGCCAGGGTGATCGCAGCCCCCCAACTGAATCGGCGCCGCAAGGAGATGTCGACTTCGGTCTGTTGCTCTGAGACGGCTGCCACCGGCGGGATCCGCACGGCGCGGCGCGCCGGGCTGATGGCGGACACGACGGTGACGCCGACACCCACGAGCAGGCAGACGATCACGGTGCGTGCCTCGAAGACGATCGGACCCGAAGGCAGCGTGACACCGAAGCCGCTGAGCAGCGCTTCGAGGCCGAGCGCGGCGAGCACGCCCAGTCCGAGACCGATGAGCGACGACACCAGGCCCACGACGGCAGCCTCCCCGAGAACCGAGCGAAACACCTGGCGGCGGCTCGCGCCGACGATTCGTAGGAGTGCCAGTTCCCGGGTCCGCTGGCCCACGATGATCGAAAAGGTGTTCAAGATCGTGAAGCCGCCGACGAACAAGGCGATAAAGGCGAAAACGAGGAGCGCCGTGTTGAAGAACCCCAGGGCTTGGCTGACCTCGCTCGTCTGCTCATTGATCACGGTCTGACCCGTGACCACCTCCACCCCACGGGGGAGCACCCGAGCGATCGCGCGCTGCACCTCCCCTTTGTTGGCGCCGGGCTGCGCGACGACGTTGATGTCGTCGAACTTGCCGACCTCGCCGAGCAGTGCCTGCGCAGTAGGGATGTTGAACCCAGCCAGCGTCGCACCGGCCAGGTTGTCGGCCGTGCCAAAGCGTGCGATACCGGTGATGGTGAAGGTCCGTGCCGGACCCTCGAGGAGGATCCGGACGTGTTGACCCACTGCGAAGTTGTACTTCTGCGCCGTACCGAGATCCATGACCACGTCGTGCGAGGTGGTCGGACCCGTCCCTTGTGTCAGATGGAGCGCCGAGATCTGCTGGTTCGGGTCGAATGAAATGCCCAGCGTCGGGGCACCGCCGGTTGTGATCGCCTTGCCGTCGTGAGAGATGTATTGCGCGTACCCCGTGACCGAACCCGATGCCGCCTCGACACCCGGTACGGAACGCACGGTCGAGACGAGCGACTCAGGGACGGCATTCCTGGTGGCGTTGCCACCACTACCGAACTGTGCGACACCGCGGACCTGGAAATCGATGTTCTGGTAGATGTTCCCGAAGAGCGTGTTGAACGTCTGGTGCAATGTGTCGGTGAGCACGAAGGTCCCCGCGATGAACGTGACGCCCAACACGATCGCCAATGCAGTGAGCGCGAGGCGGAGCTTGTGCGCGATGAGGCCCCGTAGGGTCACCCGCCACATGTCAGGTACCCAACGTTCGCACGCGCTCGAGGACGGAGTCGGCCGTCGGCGCGGCGAGCTCGTCGACGATGTTGCCGTCAGCAAGGAAGACGACACGGTCTGCGTATGCCGCACCGTGAGGGTCGTGCGTCACCATGACGATCGACTGCCCGAACTCGGTCACCGACCGGCGGAGGAACGACAGCATCTCCGTGGTCGAGTTCGAATCCAAGTTGCCCGTTGGCTCGTCCGCGAAGACGAGATCGGGCCGGTTGATCAACGCTCGAGCACACGCGCAACGCTGCTGCTGGCCCCCCGACATCTCGTTCGGCCGATGCGACAAGCGGTCTGCGATGCCGAGCTGCGTGACCAGGTAGTCGAACCAGTCCTTGTCGACCTTGCGCCCGGCCAGATCGGACGGCAACGTGATGTTCTCTGCCGCCGTGAGCGTCGGGACGAGGTTGAACGACTGGAACACGAAGCCGATGTGGTCACGCCGCATCTGTGTCAGGCCCGCATCGTCCAAGCGTCCGATGTCCTTGTCCCCCACGAAGGTCTGTCCGGAGGTCGGGCGATCCAGTCCAGCCATGCAGTGCATCAGGGTCGACTTCCCCGATCCAGAGGGGCCCATGACGGCGGTGAATCGGCCTCGCTCGAACGTCACGCTGATTCCAGCCAATGCGTGCACGGTCGCGTCAGCGGTGCCGTACGTCTTTGTGAGGTCGACTGCATGTGCAGCCGGACTGTCGGCGCGTTGACCAGGCGGTACGGATTCGGTGAGCGTCACAGGATCTCAATTCGTCAGTGGGGGAACGGGACGAGAGAAGCGGGGTGCGTCCCACTCTGACCCGTGTCGCGTCGCGACACAAGGCCGCCCCCACCGCGGACCCGTCCATACCTCGAAGGTCAACGAGCGAAGCATTCCAAGGGATTGCAACCCTTGATGGGTGGTCGGCGGACCGGTACCCGTGCCACCGGTCACCAAAAGCGGCGGGTGAGCGCGGGCAGGATGGGGCTGATCCGGATGCGTCGGCGTTTCCTCGCTCGACCATTGGCATGCACAAGAGGGGGCTAGCACCAGGACCGGACGCCCGGTAGCGGCATTCCTCCAGCGTGGCGGGCGTCTCATGCTGAAGGGACTACAGGGCCCAGCGCCCGTCCCGAGGAGAACCCATGATCGAGACGCACGGACTGACAAAGCGATACGGACGGACGTTGGCCGTCGACCACCTCAGCTTCAACGTGACACCCGGAGTGGTGACCGGGTTCCTCGGGCCCAACGGATCAGGCAAGTCCACGACCATGCGGATGATCGTCGGTTTGGACGTCCCCGACGCAGGGTCGGCCACCGTCAACGGATCTGCCTACAACGAGCTGCGTTGGCCCCTCCGCGAAGTTGGCACTCTGCTCGATGCCAAGGCATTTCACCCCGGACGCACCGCTCGCAATCACTTGCGGTGCCTGGCCGACACGAACGGCATCGACGTCCGGCGAGTGGACCACGTCCTCGATCTGGTCGGTCTCACGTCGGTCGCCAACCGGCGGGCGGGAAAGTTCTCGTTGGGGATGGGCCAGCGCCTGGGCGTGGCGAGCGCGCTGCTCGGCGATCCGGGTGTCCTCCTGTTCGACGAGCCCGTCAACGGCCTCGATCCCGAGGGCATCCGCTGGATCCGTCACCTTCTTCGTGATCTCGCCGCGGACGGTCGAACCGTGTTGGTGTCGAGCCATCTCATCAGCGAGATGGCGCTGACCGCGCAGCGGCTCGTCGTCATCGGCCGGGGGTCCTTGATCGCCGACACCAGCGTGGAGGAGTTCACGGCGTCGAGTCAGGGCGACGCTGTTCGCCTCGTGACGCCAACGCCGCAGCGATTCGTCAAGGCCCTCTCCCAGGCGGGGGGGCGCCCGACTGCCGATGAAGACGGCGCTATCACGGTACGAGCCATGCGCGCCGCAGACATCGGGGAGCTTGCCACCCGCATGTCCCTCACGGTGCACGAGCTCACACCGGTACGCGCCTCTCTCGAAGATGCGTTCATCGCACTCACCTCGGACGCGGTGGACTTCCGCTCCGCGCCTGAGGGAGTCGCGACACCCGTCCCCGTTCCGACACGCTAAGAGGAGATCGACATGACGTATGCATTGACGCTGGAGCAACCCCGCACGCGAGCCGGGCTCGGCGACGCGGTTCGCGCTGAGTGGCGCAAGCTCATCTCGTTGCGCTCCACTGCGTGGGCGCTCGTCATCACGCTGGCAGGGACCGTGGCGGTCAGCTACCTGTCCGCACGCGGTAACCGACACACGCATGTGCCCCCTGGCTTCTTCCAAGGCTTCGATCCGACGAACACAGCACTGGCGGGCCTCGCCCTCGGATCGCTTGTCATGGGGATCCTCGGGGTCATGACCATGACGGGCGAATACGGCAGCGGCACCATCAGGTCCTCCCTCGCCGCAGTGCCTCGGCGAGGCGTGTTCTTCTCCGCCAAGGTCATCGTGTTCGGTGCAGGTTCCCTCGTGGTCGGTATGGTGATGAGCTTTCTGTCCTTCTTCGTCGGACAGGCCGAGCTCTCCGGTGGTGCGCCCACTGCGACCCTGTCCGATCCGGGCGTGCTCCGGGTCTTGGTCGAATCCGGCGTCTTCTTGGCGCTGTTGGGCCTTTTTGCCGTTGGGCTCGGCGCCATCATCCGGCACAGCGCAGGTGCGATCGCCGCCTTCGTCGGATGCACGCTCTTGTTGCCGCTCCTGTTGCACAGCGTGCCCGGAGACATAGTCCGATACACGTCGACGTCGATTTTTGCCAACTCTGTGGCCGCCGTCGTGCCAACCAACGGTGCAGTATCGAGCACGGCCGGCCTCATCCTGATGGCCGTCTATGCCATTGTGAGCCTGACTGTGGGCGCGATGCTGCTTGTACGGCGTGATGCATGATGGTGGAGCAGGCCGAGGACCGTGACGTGCGGGTCCGCGTGCGAGGCAGGGAGATGTCGGTCGCGATCACCGAGGAACAGGTGGAGGCCGTCAAGGGGGTCGTCCGCCGCATTGTCCGTGAGCCGTTCACGAGACGACCTTGGAACGAGCTGGCCTATTACTTGGTGAGCGGTGGCCTGGCCGCGCTCGGCTTGGCCTTCGTCGGTGCCACCATGGCGGCGGGCGTGGTCTTGGCCATCACGTTCATCGGGCTCGCTGTCCTCGCGCTGTCGGTTCGCTCGGCGCGTGGCTTCGGCTTCTGGACCCGGGCGCTGGCTCGGTCGATGCTTGACGAGCAGATCGGGGAGCCTGATCCATTTGTCAGCCGTCCCGGTTTCCTGGGCTGGCTGCAGTCGGCGTTACGCGACCGAGTGGGCTGGCGCGCCATCGCCTACCTGGCTCTCAAGGTCCCGTGGACGATCCTCGGCTTCCTCGTCGGTTTCGCCCTGTGGTGGGACGCGCTGGCGTGCCTCACGCACCCGTTTCTCGCGCCTCGTGGGGACAACCTCGGCACGTTCGGTCTCCCGGCGGTCTTGTTCGGTCGGGACAATCTCTCGGCGAACCCCATCGGGTTCGCCCACGGGGTCGTCATCTTTCTAAGTGGGGTGCTCTTCTTTTTGGCCGCCCCGTGGGTGATGCGTGCCTTTGTCAACGTCGATCGGTTGTTGTTGAGGATCCTGCTCAGTCCCGACCCGGTCGCGGCCCGAGTCCGTACGCTCGAGCAGGCACGGACCCAGACCGTCGATGCGTCGGCGGCCACCCTTCGCCGCATCGAGCGCGACCTGCATGATGGGACGCAGGCGCAACTGGTGGCGCTGGCCATGAGGCTCGGCATGGCCAAGGAGAAACTCGAAGACCCCGCGCACGTCGACCTCGAGCGGGTGCGCCAACTGGTGGAGGAGGCCCACCGGGGTGCCAAAGAGGCGATCGCCGAGCTGCGTGACATCGCCAGGGGAATTCACCCGCCCGCGCTCGACACCGGCCTCGAGAATGCGCTGGCCACCCTGGCCGCCCGGAGCGCCGTGCCGACGGAGATCTCCATGGACCTGACGCTGCGTCCGACGCCGGCTACTGAGGCCATCGCCTACTTCTGTGTGGCCGAGCTCTTGGCGAACGTTGCGCAGCACGCCCATGCGTCACGCGCCACGGTGACCTGTGCTCAGCAGGGCACCTGGATCCGGCTTGTCGTGCGCGATGACGGGCGGGGAGGAGCCCAGCTGTCGACGCTCGGCTCCTCGTCGAGCGGGCTCGCTGGCCTGAATGACCGTGTGGCAGCGGTCGACGGGCGGCTGACCCTGGTGAGTCCGCCTGGCGGCCCGACCGTGGTGACCGTCGATCTTCCCTTGGCCCCATGACACCTGCCGCGCTGCGCGTCGCTATCGCCGAGGACTCGGCCATCCTGCGGGACGGACTCGTCCAGCTCCTGGTCGACCGCGGCTTCGTGATTACCGGCGCTGTGTCCGACCCCAACGCGCTCCGAAGTTCCATCGCGCAGAATCCACCCGACGTCGCCGTCATCGACATCCGGATGCCACCGACCTTTACCGACGAAGGCCTCCGGCTCGCGCTCGAACTACGCGGGCGATACGAAGGCCTCGGCATCCTCTTGTTCTCCCAATACATCGAGACGCGCTACGCGGCCGACCTGCTGGCCGACGACGCATCGGGTATCGGGTATCTCCTCAAGGACCGTGTCGCCGACGTCGGCGATTTCGTCGAAGCACTCGAGCGCGTTGCCGTGGGAGGTACCGCATTGGATCCTGAAGTCGTCACCCAGCTCCTCGGCGCGACGCGCCGGACCGATTCGCTCACTGTGCTGACGGCGCGCGAGCGAGAGGTCCTCGCCCTGATGGCGGAGGGTCGGTCGAACGCTGCCATCGCGAAATCACTGGTTGTCAGCGAAGGCGCAGTTGAGAAACACGTCGCCAACATCTTCGCCAAGCTGGACCTACCGGTGTCTCAGCACGATCACCGCCGGGTCCTGGCCGTGCTCCGGTTCCTCGAGTCCTGAGGTCAGGTGGACACCGACGCGCCATGCGCGTCGTAGGGAACACCCGCGCGGGCGGCCATCTCCTGCCCTGAGTTCATCTGGAATGGGCTGATCCCGCCGGGCTGCCACGGTCCGACCGATCCTGCCGCAAGGGCCTTTCGTGACTTGGGAACAAGGTTGAATCGTTGCCGCAATTGACCGCACGGCACGTGCGCCACGGAAAACCAGTCCAACGTGAGGAAGTCGATACTCGTGGCTCCAGTCGTCTCGTCGTGGCACAGCGCGCCGCGACGCAGGGCGTCGGACAGCCGGTCCGCCATGTGCGGGCTCGACGAGAAATGCCCGGGAGAGGCCTGGAACAATCCTGCACCGGCGGTCAGATAACCGGTTTCGAACAGCGAGATGACCATTGCCAGGAGCGAGAACGCGTGCATGTCGTCGTTCGCGCGCGCGATGAACCCGAAGACCTCTACCTCGGACTCGACGGTCGTGCCGTAGTCGGCAAGGACATGGACCCAATCATGCTGTGCCAGCAAGGGCGGCGCAGAGCCCGGCAGACCCGGGAACGTGAAGCCGCGGGCCTGGTACAGCTCCCACACCTTGCGCCCGATGGCGTCAGGGGGGAGTTTCTCGAGCGAGGCCCATTGCGCCGCCAGGTCGGGATCGGCCTCGGAGAACGCCCATGCGTCGTGGAGTACCCGGCTGGAATGCACGGCCGCCGCGGACTCCTGCTCGTTCCAGGTTCCCTCGTAGCCGTTCCGCTGGAAGTCATGTACGGCGAGATCAAGCGACCCGGCTGCGAAGTCCTGGGCAACGTCGACCATCCCTTCGTCCACGCCAAGTTCCCGCGCGAAATCGGCGACGTTGTGAGCGACGTCGTCGGGGATGGGGTGACGCACCAACGCGCACAGCAACATCACCTGGACGCCGCGTGCACGGAACGCACCGTCGCGCCGGGCCAGAGCGGCGGCGAACTCGGCGGGAGTCGTCCGCACCGAGTCGCCGACCGTGACGGCGTGCCCGGTCATGGCCGGGAACAGCGCCTCGATCAGTGCTCGCTGAATGGGGAGTAGCCCTTCACGGCCCGCCACGGCGGCCGCGACACCGTCCGCCATGATCTGGGTCTCGGCCGCGTCTGGCGGTAGGAGGTTGACCGACTCGGCGGAGGGGAGCGGAACAGGCATCGGGTTACTCCTTCACCAGCGCGTCGACACCGTGACGCAGGAATTCCATGCAGGCGGCGGCGTCGGGCGCGTCCGCCTTGGACGCGAACGCGCCGAATGATGCGTTCCAGTAGCCGGCGGGCCCGGGCCGTTCGCCTCCCCAGGGTCCGACGTAGACGTAGGGATCGGCGCAGACGGCGTCACCGGGAGAAAACCCAAGATTGACCCGGGATCCAGCGATCAGCTCCACTTCGGTGGCCATGTCGAAGTGCTCGGGCCACAGCTGAATCGTCGAGGCGCTGCGCACCGAGCTGTGCGAGCTGATGGTTTCGTCGAGCACCCGCCAACCGAGCTCGAACCAGTCGTAGTACTCGTCCAGCTCGTTCGCTGACAGATGGACCGGCTCGTCGGGTACGCCGACAGGCGGGGTGTCGGGACCGGCTGAGAACGCGGTGACCAGGGTGGTCCCGGCGAACGTGGCCAATTGGTCCAACGTCGAACCCTCCAGGCGCAACGACTGGGCATCGGCTCCGACCTCACGGACGAGGTTGGCCCCCGCAAGACGGAGCACCTCGGGCTCGGGCCCGAAGGCAGGCGTTGCCACGCCTCTCGGACTCGCTCGCAGCCCGAAGTGGCCACTCACCTCGAATCGGCGGCGGCCGAGTACGTGCGCCGCGATCCGGTGCAGATCGGCGAGGGTCGTCCCCATGTCAGCCCCGCAGAGTAACGGCGGGTGCCCTCCCGCCATGCAGGCCGGATGGCGCGGCCTGCCGTGACCTGCACTAGCGGCTGCCCCGCCTGGCCTCGCTGGCCGCTTGTGCGACCTCGGCCGCCACTGTCGCCTCCGCCGAGTGCCCCCAGAATCCGTGCGGGGCGACCAGGAAGTCGATCAAGCGCTCGAGTTCGTCTCCGTAGGTGTGGCGGAGCGCCTGCAGGTCGGCCCAGGCGAGCGCCTTGTCCCGCAACGGCACACCGAGCTCGACAAGTTGGTGCCACGCGAGCTCGAAATTCTCCTCGACCAGCCACCTCGCCCGCACGCCGGCGTCAGGAACGTGCAATCGGCTCGATATCTCGAGGATGGCCCGGCGGCCACGCCGGTACAAGAACGTGGGCTCCCGATCCCGTGCACCTTCGATGCACGCTGATGCCAATGTCGCGGCATCGGTGACGACTCCGAGCGCAGTCACCCACGACTGCCCGGGGTGCTGCGATCGGAAGAGCGCAAGCATCGGGTAGGACACATGGCTCTCGAGCACGTCCGCGGTCCACAGCTGCCATTCACCGAACGAGCGGTACAGCATTTCGAGGTCGCCGCCGGGCGCACTGACCGCAATGACCCGTACGGGCGTGATGCGGCTCCCTGAGGGGTCGTCGAGCGTGAGGAGGCGCGCCTCGCGGCGGCTGTAGGAGCCGTAGAGCGCAGGGAGATAGGAGATCATCAGTGCGATCGTGACGAGACCGGTGAGCGTCTCGAGCAGCGTCAGCATCCGCACTGCGGTCCCGTGTGCCGATCCGAACACCGGGGTGACTAAGGACGCACCTGCGTAGTAGAGGAGCGTGCCCCAATCGGTGCTGCCACCGATCCGCTGGTCCAAGCCCCAGTAGACGAGGGACCAACCGACCATCAGCCCGGCAAGCCAGAGGACGAGCAGACCGAGCAACGACAGTGCCGGGTACAGGTTCAGCATGTACTCACCCGCGCGGTCGGGCAGCCGAGCTGCCAACGCGCGGGTGGCACGCCAGGTCACGCCGTAGAAGAGGCGCGTCGGCCGCCATGGCCCAGCCGTGCCCTGCGTCACGATCAACGTCGCCACCGCGTCGCTCAACATTCCGACGATGAGGACGACACCGCCGGCGGTGGCGACGACCCTCCCGATGTCACTCATAGGCCTCCCCCGTTGCGTGGGGTCCGGCACACCTTATGGAAGGTGAGCTTCCGCTCAGCCCGGTGGCAACCAGACGGACCGGGGTCACACGGGGGTGTCCCAGGCCAGGTCGGAATTCCTCGCGGGAGTGCGCACTGACGGATAGAACAAAGGGTGATGAAGGTCATTCGTGGTGGGTTCGCGAGCCGAAAGGCGCCTCGGATCGGGCTCGTGCTCGGTGCCGGCGGTGTCGTCGGACAGGCGTACCAGGCCGGGGTCCTGGCCGCCCTCGAGCGCGAGACCGGCTGGGACCCACGGGCCGCCTCCATCATCGTCGGCACGTCCGCCGGCTCGGTCACGGGGGCTGCCCTCCGTCTCGGCGTTCCTGCCAGCGACCTGGCGGCCTCGCTCTACGGCGTCCCCACCTCGCGGACGCGGTGGGACCATCCTGCGCCGGATCCTTCCCGACGACGCCGGACCGCTCCCGGTGCCGTCGGTGCTCTCGCTGCTCCGACCCTGGAGCCTGCCGTCGCCAGCCTTGATCGTGCGCGCCGGCGCGGCGACCGCTCGCCTTCCGTGCGGACGTCGCGGCGATGACGCTCATGCCGCGAGGTCAGATCGACATCTCCGACCGAGCCCACGGCCTCGACACGCACATCGGCGAGCGGTGGCCGGATGGCCTGCACATCTGCGCCGTGCGGCGCTCCGACGGTGGCCGTGTCGTCTTTGGTCGGCCCGCTGCACCGACGACTCGCCTCGCGCCTGCCGTGCTCGCATCGTGTGCCATTCCCGGCTACTTCACGCCGGTCACCATCGGCGGCACCGAGTACGTCGACGGTGGCGTGCACTCAGCGACCAATGCGGACGTGCTGAGGAGCGAGGGACTGGCTCTCGTCGTGGTCGTCTCGTCCATGTCGGCGGCGCGTGGCCGCGCCAATGGAGCCGACGGCTGGTTGCGACGAACCGTGCATCGGCGGATGGAACGAGAGATCGCGCGCCTCGAGAAGGCAGGGACAACGGTGATCAGCCTCGAGCCCGGGCCTGCGACCAGACGGGTCATGGGACTCCGAGCCATGGACGAGGACCGCAGCCCCGCCGTCATCGAGGCCGCGTACGAGGAGACCCGCAGGCGGCTCTTAGCCACTCCTTTGCTGGCGTCACTCGGTGAGCCCCTGGCCACCGCCACCGCGGGCTGACTCCGGGAAGCGGGCGACGGCCGGAGGTAGCCTGACCGCAGCCGACCGCGAAGGGAGGGTGGATGTGTCCTGACCGCCTGAGCCCCTTGGACACCTCGTTCCTCCACATCGAGGACCACGTGTCGCATATGCACATCGCGTCGGTGACGATCTTCGAAGGCCCGCCGCCCTCGTTCGCCGACGTTGTCGACATGATCGACGCCAAGCTCGACTTGGTCCCCCGCTACCGCCAGAAGGTCAAGTCGGTGCCCTTCGAGCTCGGAAGGCCTGTGTGGGTCGACGACCCCCACTTCAACATCGAATACCACGTTCGGCACACCGCACTTCCTGCACCCGGCGGGGAGAGCGAGCTGCGCAAGTTGGTCGGGCGCGTGATGGCACAACAACTGGACCGCTCGAAACCGCTTTGGGAGATCTGGGTCGTCGAGGGCCTCGAGGACGACCGTTGGGCGATCCTGGCCAAGACGCACCATGCGTTGGTGGACGGCGTGTCGGGCACGGACCTTCTGGCGGTGATTGATGGACCTCAGTGCCGAGGCCGAGCGGCCGCCCGCCTTCGAGCTGGGTCCCGCTTCCTGAGCCTTCTGGCCTGGAATTGGCGATCGAGGCGTTGGAGAATTTCGTGCTCTCGCCGTACGAGCAGGTGCGGGCGGCTCGGGCCCAGACCCGCGCCATCCGCCGCGTCGCGGGGTACGCCCTCGAAGTCGCCAGCGGACTGTTCTCGCTGAGTGGGCTCGTCAGACCCATGCCGCTGTCAAGCCTGAACGGACCGCTCGGTCCTCACCGGCGCTACGCCTGGGCGTCGACATCGGTCGACGACATCAAACGAGTCCGCAAGGCGTTGGGCGGGACCTTCAATGACGTGGTGCTGGCGTGCATCACGAACGGGTTCCGCGAACTGCTCCTGGCTCGCGACGAGACGATTGAACGAGTCGTGCGCACGTTGGTGCCCGTGTCGATCCGTCCGCGCGACGCCAACGGGAAGGCCGTGGGCGACGGTACCTTCGAGAACAAGGTGTCCGCGATGTTCGCCGAGCTCCCCGTCGACATCGACGACCCGGTGCTGCGGCTCCACACGATCTCCGAGCAGATGAAGGACCTGAAGGACTCGAAGCAGGCGCTCGCCGGCGGAGCACTCACCTCCATGTCGGGCTTTGCCCCGCCGATGCTGCTGGCGCTGGGCATGCGCCTCGCGACGAGGGCCGGCCAGCGCAACGTGAACACCGTCACGACGAACGTGCCCGGTCCCCAATTCCCGCTCTACGCCGCCGGACGCCGGATGATCCGCGCGTTTCCCTATGTCCCCCTCGGCGGTCAGATGCGCCTTGGTATCGCCATCTTCTCCTACGACGGCGAGGTCAACTTCGGCATCACCGGTGACTACGACTCGACCCCGGACATCGACGTCCTCGCCGGCGGCATCGAAGATGGGATGACACAGCTGCTCAAAGCGTGCGACCAGCCCGCATGATCTCCGTCGATCGTCAGCCCGGCGCAGGCCGGGTCGGCGGCAGACCGAGCTTGCGATGGTCCCAGGTCACCGTGCGCTCCACATGCAGCTTGATCCCGACGCGCTTGTGCAGCATCGTCTCAATGAAGGGTTTGAGCTCCTCGGTGTACGGCGCGTAGTACCGCTCGAACACGCTGACACCCAGGTTCCACAGTTGGTCAGGGTCCTCCACGATCTCGGCCATTCCGACCAGCTCCACGCCACGGAGCTCTTCGTAGTAGTCGCCGTCCTCGAAGAGCAGCGTCAGCCGGGGGTTGCGGCGCAGGTTCCGTACCTTTTGCGACTTTGACTTGGTCTCGACCGTGATGCATCCGTCGAGGAACCCGTACCACATGGCGACGGCGTGAATGGAGCCGTCGGCCGAGATGGAACACATGGTCATTGCTCGACGTTCGGCGAGAAACGAATCGATCTCCTCGGGGGTCATCTGAATGCTCTTGCGCTGATTCACGCCGTGGCCCATGGCCTCGGTCATCGGACACCTCCCACGTGTGCGACGGCAGCGTAGTGCCGCGGGCGGATAAGGGGGGAGTAAGAGTTCATCTTCAGAACACTTGTTGGTTACAACGGTTTCACAGCACGTTCACCTCAACTTCGTAGCGTGAGGGCCGATGGCGAGCGCTGATCAGCACACGGGTCACGACGGTCGGGGCCCTCGTTCCAGCCCCCGTGCCGATCGCCATCTCGGCCAGGAGTCCCTGGCCGAAGTCATCATGATCAGACCGGAGCGCTCACACCGCACCGGGTTCATCGGATCGTTGGTGACCGTTGCGCGGGTGTTCGCCTCCCCGCGTATCCAGGCGACGTCGGCGCGCACAACCCCCCGTCCGCCGTCGTCGCCTGCTTCTCTCTGCGCGCTTCCTCGGGTCCCCCACGACGCTGCCTGAGGCGGAACTGAACGTGGCAATAGCGAATGCACAGGCCGCCGCGGGCCGGGCACCGGTCGCCGGTCCCCCGCGCGACAACCGTCCCCTCGTGCTGGTCGTCGACGATGAGGAGTCCTACCGTCAGGCGTTGGCGTCTGGACTCACGCGTGAGGGCTTCACGGTCGAGGCCGCGGGCGACGGCCATGAGGCGCTGCGCCTCTTCCATCGCGTCCACCCTGACCTGGTCCTGCTCGATGTCATGCTCCCCGATCAGTCCGGGATCGAGATCTGCCAGCAGATGCGCAGCCTGAAACCGGTGCCCATCATCATGGTGACAGCACGCGACTCCGAAGTGGACATCGTCCTCGGGCTCGAGCTCGGGGCCAGCGACTACGTGGCCAAGCCTTTCCGGTTGCGTGAGCTGGTCGCGCGCATGCGGGCCGTTCTGCGCCGCGGCGTCGCGGTCGCAGAGCACCACGAAGAGGTGCTCACCGTCGGTCCGGTCCGGCTCGACGCTGGTCGCCGCGAAGTGACGGTCAACGAGAATGCCGTCGATCTTTCACGCAAGGAGTTCGACCTCCTGGCCCTGCTGATGTCGCACAGCGGCCAGGTGGTCACGCGTGACTGGTGCATCGATCGCTTGTGGTGGGACCAGGAGCTCACCGACACGCGGACGCTCGATACGCACATCAAACGCTTGCGCCGCAAGGTCGAGCCCGATCCCGCCAACCCCCGCCACCTGGTCACCGTGCGAGGGGTCGGGTTCCGTTTCGAGGCCTAGGCGAGCACGAACGCCGGTTTCCGCTCTACATTGAACGGATGCGCACAGGTGACGTCCTTCCCGATTTCGAGCTTCCTGACCAGACAGGCACACCCCGTACGCTCAGCAGCCTCTTGACCAACGGCCCGGTTGTGCTGTTCTTCTACCCGGCGGCAATGACCTACGGCTGCACCAAGGAGAGCTGCCACTTCCGGGACTTGGCGGCCGAGTTCGCCGCGGTAGGCGCGCAGCCTGTCGGCATCAGTGCCGACGCGGTCGAGAAGCAGAAGCTTTTCGACGAGAAGGAATCCCTCGGGTTCCCCCTGCTGTCGGACCCCGATCGTGTCGTGGCCGCGCAGCTCGGCGCGAAGCGCAACGCCGGCTTCTTGCCGAACAAGCGGGTGACGTTCGTGATCGACACCGACCGCACGGTCCTCGACGTGATCCACAGCGAGTTCTCCATGGGCTCACACGCAGACAAAGCGCTCGCCCTTCTAAAGGCGCGGCGCGCCTGCCTGAGCGGGCCGTCGTCGTCACGGGAGCGGCGTCGGGCATCGGCGCTGCCACCGTCGCGCGTCTGGCGGCGTCGGGCTGGCATGTGGTCGGCGTCGACAAGGACGAAACCGACGTGGTGGCCGATTTGGCGACACCCGAGGGCCGGCGCCGTGCCGTGGCCGAGGCAACTGAACGCTGCAGCGGGTCACTGACCGGCATCGTGACCTGCGCTGGCCTGGCCGGAGCACCCAACCGGGCGGGATCGCTTCTGGCCGCCGTGAACTACTTCGGCACTGTCGAGGTGCTCGAGGGACTGCGGCCGCTGCTCACCCACGGCGGCGCGGCGGTGGCGATCAGTTCGAACTCGACGACGGTGCAACCCGCCATTCCAGCCGACCTCGTCGAGGCGTGTTTGGACAACGATGTGGAACGCAGCGCCGAGGTCGCCGACGCACGCGGCTCGCTCGTCGCGTACCCGGCGACCAAGCTGGCGGTGGCGCACTGGGTGCGCCGCCAGGCGACAGGGCCGGCGTGGGCCGGCTCCGGACTCCGCCTCAACGCCATCGCCCCCGGCATGATCGACACCCCGATGGTGGCAGGCATGCGCGCCGACCCGGAGACGGCTCCATTGCTCGACATGCTGCCCATCCCGGCTGGGCGCCCAGGACGGCCCGCAGAGATCGCCGCGCTCGTTGAGTTCCTCCTCGGTCCCGACGCAGCGTTCTTCTGCGGCTCGGTGCTGTTCTGTGACGGGGGGAGCGACGCCTTGCTGCGGACCCGGGATTGGCCCGCTGCGTGGGACATCTCGGTACGCGACCTGGGTCACCAGCTCTCCTGAACAGCGCCTCTCGGAAATCTGGCCCGCAGCGGCAACCGTAGGCTGCTGCCATGCCGGGCCGGATCCTCGTGGACACCGCCCCGCTGCGGGAGAGCCGCGACTTCCGGCTGCTCTTCGCGGGCCAGCTCATCTCGACGCTGGGCAATCAGCTGACGGTTGTCGCCATCCCCTTCCAGGTCTATTCCATGACTCGGTCGTCGCTCCAAGTCGGCGCCATCAGCCTGGCGCAACTCATCCCCTTCGTCGCCGGAGCGCTGTGGGCGGGGCCTGTCGGCGACGCCGTGGACCGTCGCCGGATCATGGTGTGGACGGCCGTCGCGCTCACGTTGACCAGCGGCGCCATGGCAGTCAACGCCGCCGTGAGCCATCCGTCCCTGCTCGTATTGTACGTCGTCAGCGCGCTGGCGGCGGGGCTGATGGGCTTCTCCAACACCGCCCGCATGGCTTCGGTCCCGGGGATGGTCGAGCGGCGGCACCTCACGGCGGCCATGGCCATGACCCAGATCGTCTTCCAGCTCGGCGTCGTAGTCGGGCCGGCTCTGTCGGGCGTCCTCCTCGGCATCGGGCTGCCTCTCGTCTACGCCCTCGACGCGCTGTCCTTCGTCGTGGCCGTGGTCACCTCTGCCTGGCTGGCACCCATCCCGCCCTCGGTGCACGCCGCCGGGCTCTCGCCGTGGCAGTCCACCAAGGAAGGGCTGCGCTACGTGCGCTCGCGCCAGGCCCTGCAGGGCGTCTACCTGATCGACATCAACGCCATGGTGTTCGGCATGCCCCGTGCGCTCTTTCCCGCCATGGCCGAGTCCGTGTTCGGCGGCGGGACCATCACGCTGGGCTTCCTGTACGCCGCTCCCGGCGTCGGCGCGCTCATCGGGGCCCTGACCACCGGGTGGGTGGCGACCCTGCGGCGGCAGGGCTGGGCCGTAATTCTCGCCGTCTCGGTGTGGGGCGTCGCCATCGCGCTCTTCGGGCTCGTCGACACGCTGTGGCTCGCCCTCGTCCTTCTCGCCATTGCAGGCTGGGCCGACGTGATCTCTGCCGTCCTGCGCAACACGATGCTGCAGACCTCCATCCCGGAACGCTTCCGGAGCAGGATGTCGTCCATCCAGATGGCCGTGGTGCAGGGCGGCCCCCGCCTCGGTGACATGGAGTCGGGCACGGTGGCCACGCTGACCAGCGTGGAGTTCTCCGTGGTCTCCGGTGGTCTCGCCTGCATCGTGGGCGCCGCCGTCATCGGCGCCCTCATGCCGGTGTTCCGTCACCACGTCGCCGGTGAGATTGACGATGTCCCCGTATGATTCTTGCGTGAACGACACCTTCGAAGTACCGACCTGGGGTGAGGTCGCGCCGGATGCCTTTGCCCGCATCGTCGTCGTTTCGCCCCACTTCGACGACGCCGCCATGGGAGCCGGCCATCTGCTTGCCAGTTACGACGACACGACCGTTGTCACGGTGCTCGCCGGGCCACCACCCGCGTACCCCACAGAACCGTCGGAATGGGATGCGCTGGGCGGCTTCAAGGCCGGCGACGACGTCGTGGCGGTACGGCGAGAGGAGGACGTCGCCGCCATGGCCGTCCTCGAGTCGGGGTACGAGTGGCTCGACTTCTCCGACCATCAGTACCTCGCGCCGAAAGACCGTCCGAAGCCGAACGAGGTGGCGCCGGTCCTGGGCGAGACCATCGCCCGGCTCGATCCGACTTCGGTGTTCTTCCCGATGGGTCTGGCCAACCCGGACCACGTCATGGTCCACGATGCGTGCCTCGAGGTCATGTCGGCGCAGCCGACGCGCACCTGGTTCTGCTACGAGGATCACGGGTACAAGCATCTGCCCGGCATGCTGGCCTGGCGCGTGGCGAAGCTGCTGCGCTCCCAGCCGTGGCCAACTCCCGCCATCGTCCCGCACGAGCCCGACGAGGAGCGGAAGCGCAAGGCCATCTGGTGCTATACGTCGCAGATTCCCCCGCTCGAGCGCGATCACGCGTTGAGAGCGCGCCTGGAGGGCCGGGTCCCCGAGCAGTTCTGGCGTCTGGCCCCGCCGCCCCGCGGCTGGGAGGGCCTGGCCGACCTCGTCTGACGATCTCTCGGGTTCGTTGGGCCCGCCCCGGCCCCGCCAGCTGGGCTTTTTCCGCGAAGACGGGACGTTCAGCCCTAGCGACCCGGCCGAGTGAGGCACAGGATCGTGGGGTGGTCATGTACCAAGACCTCCTGACGCGGGCCCTTGGCAAAGGTGGGGAAGGGCGCAGGTCCCAGGACCTGTTGCTGGCCGACCTCGTGCACTCCCGGGCCAGGCTCGGCGCGACGGACAGGGCAACCCCTGTCGCCGAAGCCCTGGCCCGGGAGCTTTCCTATGACGGTGCGCTCATCAGGCTCTGCCAGGACCTCGGTGTACCGGCCACTCCAGACCGATTCGCCAATCCCGAGCACGAGCGGGCGCGGCTTGAGGGCGCCCTCGCCGAGCGCGGCGTCGTGCTCCCCCTCGTGCCCGCACTCGAGAACCAGCCGGCCTGAGCAGGCGGCGCCCAGCGCTGGCGGCCGTCAGTAGAGTCCACGCGGTGGCTGCGGACGACGAGCGCGTGGTAGAGGTCGACGGCCGCGAACTCCGCATCTCCCGGCCTGACAAGGTGTACTTCCCCGGTCTCGGCGCCACCAAGTCCGACCTCGTCTCCTACTACCTCGAGATCGGCGACCATCTCCTCAACACCGCAGGTGGCCGGCCGGCCATGCTGCAGCGCTTCCCCGACGGCGCGACCGGCAAATCCTTCTATCAAAAGCGCATCCCAGCCGGCGCGCCCGAGTGGCTCCAATCCACCATCGTGTCGACACCCAACGGCACGACGTCGAACGCGCTCGTCGTCGCCGATGTTGCACACGTCATCTGGGCGGTGAACATCGGCTGCCTCGGGCTCCATCTCTGGCCGTACGTGGCAGCCGACCCCGCACACGCCGACGAACTGCGCATCGACTTGGACCCGACGAAGGGCATCGGCTTCGACGAGGTCCGCGCCACGGCCCTGCGCTGTCGTGACTTCCTCGAGGAGCTCGGTCTGCGGGGCTACCCCAAGACCACGGGCAACACCGGCCTCCACGTCTATGTTCGACTGGAGCCACGCTGGGACTCCGTGCAGGTCCGTGCCGGTGCCGTGGCCCTCGCCCGCGAGCTCGAGCGCCGGTTCCCCGATGACATCACGGCCAACTGGTGGAAGGAGGAACGCGGCCGCCGGGTCTTCGTCGACTTCAATCAGAACGCGCCCCACAAGACGGTCTTCGGCGCCTGGTTCGCTCGGCCTCGCACCGGCGGCCAGGTTTCGACCCCGCTCTCGTGGGAGGAGGTGGAGTCCGTCGTCCCCGACGAGCTCACCATCGTGACGGTGCCCGAGCTGGTACGGCGGCGGGGCGACCCCTGGGCCGACATCGCCGTGCGGCCGCAGTCGCTCGAGCCCCTGCTCGAGCTGGCCAGCGCGGGACCAGGAGGCCGGCTTGCACGACGCGCCATGGCCACCCCAGTACCCCAAGATGCCCGACGAGCCGCCACGCGTGGCACCCAGCCGTGCCAAGAAGGACTAGCGGGAAGCCGATCGGGATGGAGCCACTCGACGCGCTCAACCAGGTCGCGTTCCGTCTGGAGCGCAGTGGCGCCGACACCTACAAGGTGCGGGCCTTCCGCCACGCTGCCCGCGCCATTGCGTCGGTGCCGCGGGAGCAATTGGAGACGCTCGCCGGGGCAGGCAAGTTGCAGAGCATTGAGGGCGTCGGCAAGTCGACCGCACAGGTCATCGTCGAGGCCCTCCACGGGGAAATCCCGGCCTACCTGGCCAAGCTCGACGAGGAACCCGATGACCTCGTGCTCGACGGCCCGGCGGCCGTGCTCCTTGCGTCGTTGCGCGGGGACTGCCATTCGCACTCGGACTGGTCGGACGGCGGCAGCCCCATTCTCGAGATGGCCGAGGCTGCCCGCGCCCTCGGCCGCGAATACCTGGTCCTGACCGACCACAGCGCGCGCCTCACCGTTGCCCACGGGCTCAACGAGGACAGGCTTCGCGAGCAACTCGATGTCCTGGGCGGGCTGAACGAGCAGCTGGCGCCGTTCCGCATCCTCACGGGGATGGAAGTCGACATCTTGGAGGATGGCTCGCTCGATCTCGACCATGACCTCTTGGGAAGGCTCGACGTGGTGGTAGCCAGCGTCCACTCGAAGCTGCGCATGGACGAGCCTCAGATGACGGCCCGCATGCTGGCCGCCATCGAGAGCCCGCACACGGACATCCTCGGCCACTGCACCGGCCGGTTGATCGCGGGTCGGGGCCGGCCCCAGTCGACCTTCGACGCCGATGCCGTCTTCACGGCCTGCGCACGCACTGGTACCGCCGTCGAGATCAACTCGCGGCCCGAGCGTCAGGACCCTCCCGAGGACCTCCTGCACCAGGCGGTCGAGCTCGGCTGCTCCTTTGCCATCGACACCGACGCCCACGCCCCCGGCCAGCTCGAATGGCTGGGCCGTGGCTGCCGCAACGCCGTCGCGGCCGGGGTCCCCTTCGAGCTGGTGGTCAACCGCGGCACGGCCGACGAACTGCTGGCCTGGGCCGGCGAGCACGGAGCCGCGGCGTGAGCCTGCCCGTCCGGCCGCCGGTGGCACCCATGCTCGCCAAGCTCACCCGTGACCTGCCACGCGACGACGGACTTTTCTACGAGCCCAAGTGGGACGGCTTCCGGTGCATCGTCTTTCGCGACGGGGACGAGGTCGAGCTCGGAAGCCGCAACGAGAAGCCGCTCACACGCTACTTCCCGGAGCTGATCACCGCCCTGGTGCGCGAGCTTCCTGCCCGGTGCGTCCTCGACGGCGAGATCGTGATCGCCGGCCCCAACGGGCTCGACTTCGACGCGCTGTCGCAGCGCATCCATCCGGCCGAGACCCGTGTCCGTCAGCTGTCCGAGTCGACACCGGCATCCTTCGTGGCCTTCGACCTGTTGGCGCACAACGACACCTCGTTCCTCGACACCCCGTACGCGACGCGTCGTTCCACGCTCGAGAAGCTGCTCAAGAAGGTCCGTCCACCCGTGCACCTCACCCCGGTTACCCGGGACCCCGATGTGGCAGCCGACTGGTTCTCCCGCTTCGAGGGCGCCGGGCTCGACGGCGTCGTCGCCAAGGGGGCCGACCTCGTCTACCTCCAGGAGAAGCGCGCCATGCTCAAGGTCAAACACCAGCGCACGGCCGACTGCGTGGTGGCTGGCTTCCGCATCCACAAAGACGGTGCCGGCGTCGGTTCCTTGTTGCTGGGCCTCTTCGACTCGGCGGGGACCTTGCACCACGTCGGTGTGGCGTCTGGGTTCAGCGTGGCTCGGCGCCGCGAGCTGACGGACGAGCTCGAGCCCTATCGCAAAAACGCCCTGAAGGAACACCCATGGGCGGGTTGGGCCGAGGCCCAGGCCGAGGGACGCGCGCCCGGTGCCATGAACCGCTGGAACGCCGGCAAGGACATGACGTGGGAGGCGGTCCGGCCCGAGAGGGTGTGCGAGGTCTCCTACGACCACCTCCAGCACGACCGTTTCCGCCATGCCACCTCGTTCGTGCGCTGGCGGCCCGACCGCGACCCGTCGTCGTGCACCTACGCGCAGCTTGAGACGCCGGTCCCGCTCGAACTGAGCGAGGTCTTCGGGACGAGGGCAGCAAGCCGCTAAGGGCTGAGCAAGTCAGGGTCGGCGGCCAGTTCGGCGCGAACCGCCGCCTCCCAGAACCCGATGAAGCCCTCGCCGTTGCCCTTCGCGACGAGGTCGATGAACGCCTGCGGGACCCGGGACTCCCCGGAGCCCCCGGCGACGCGCGCGTACCAGGCGTGCTGGCATCGCTGCTCGAGCGCCACAGCGCGCTGGTGTACCGCCCGGGCGGAACCACCGAGCACGAACACGCCGTGCCCGGCCAGCAACGCCATCGCACCGCCGCCCATCTGCTCCACCGCGCGCCGGGCACTGCCGGCGTCGTTGACCGGACCCTCGTACTCGTCGACAAGCACGAGGGTGCCGCCACCCAGCGCCGAGCTCTGGTCGAGAATCGGTGGCAGCTCGGCCATGTCGGCCCACACGGTGCCGAAGAGCGGGTGGTTGTGCATGGCCCACGTCACGTCGTCGCGCATCTTGTGCAGCTCGAGGTGGAGCGGAATACCGAGCGGGACCGGCCAGTCACCCTCGACCACCCGGCCGTCGAGGCCGATGCGCAGCACCTGGGAGGGCCGCAGCTCACCCCAGGTCAGGAGCCACGGGTTGCACAGCAGCGTGCCGTCACCCAGGTTCACCGTGATGTGACCGGCCAGGTGGTCGTTGTAACCCTCCCGCCACAACGCGCGGGCCAGGACGACCAGTTGCTCGCGCGGCGTCAGGTCGGGGATCAGCTTGTCTGCCGTCGGCGTAAACATGCGCGGTCCTCCTCTCGAAGTTGGGTCAGCGGTCAGCCGGTCGGTGCGTCAACGGGGCAGCACCCGGTCCGGCAGGGGGTGACGGTAGAGCGCCGCCGCGTTCTCACAGCACATGGCGCGCAACTCGTCGTCGGGGATGTGGCCCCAGCACTCTCGAATCACCTCTTGGGTGTCGGGCCATGTTCCGTCACCGTGGGGGTAGTCGACCTCGACCATGATGTTCTCGACGCCGATGGCGTGCCGGGTGTCGATGGTGGACGGATCGTCGAGGGTGCAGAACCAGAAGTTGCGCTTCAGAACGTCGGCCGGGCGCATCGCCCACCCCTTCCCGTAGCCGGAGCGGTCCACCATGTTCTCGAGCCGGTCGTGCAGCATCGCCACCCAGCCGATGCCGCCCTCGCTCATCGCAATCTTCAACGAAGGGCGGCGCACGGCGTGCTCGGACCACAGCCACTCGGCGCAGGCGGTGAGCGACAGCTGGCCGAACAGGGTCGCACCGATTTGGAGCGGCGCGCCGTCCGGCGGCCCGATCTCCATGCCCGAGCTGCCGACGTGGAGCGAGACCACGGTGTCCGTTGCGACGACCGCATCCATGATGGGATCCCAGTGGGATCGGTCCCACAGCGAGGGCAGTCCGATTGCATGGGGGCGCTCGGGAAAGGTCACCGAGGTGAAGCCGCGGGCGGCGTTGCGCTCGATCTCCGCGACCGCCAGCTCGGGATCGGCCAGGTAGGTGATCCCGAGCGGCACGATCCGGTCGGGGTATGCGGTGTACCACTCGTCGAAGAGCCAGTCGTTCCACGCCCGCACGCAGGCCAGACCGAGTTCACGGTCGGGGCTCGAGAAGAAGACACGACCACAGAACCCGGTGATCTGCGACGGGAAGTTGACCGACGCCCAGACGCCGTTGATGTCCATGTCGCGCACCCGGGCCTCGACGTCGTAGCAGCCGGGCCGCATCTGGTCGAACCGGAAGGGCTCGAGGCCGAACGTCTCGGGCCGCCGGCCGGCCACCGCGTTCATCCCAACCTGGGTGTACCGCTCACCTTCGAACTCCCATACCTGGTGCCCGATCTCGGTTTCGACGATGCGGGGGGCCCGCGGTGCGAGGGCGGCCGGGAGACGCCCCTCGAAGGTGTGGGCGGGCTCCACCACGTGGTCGTCCACCGAGATCACGGTGTAGCGCACCTCCCGGGGCTCGGGGTCGGGGAGGAAGAGGTCGTTGGCCAACACCACGCTCCGGAGTATGCCTGAGGATCAACCGTGGCGCCGACCGTGCTCTGCTTTTGGGTTGCCGCGAGAGCGGCACCACGCGGGTGGATACTGGACCGAAACGGGGTAAAGGAGGCGGCGTGATTGCTCTGGTCGTGGTCTCGACGTTCGTGGTGCTGGTCCTTGGGATCCTGGTCGCCGGGCTCTTACGGTCCCACGCCGACATCCTCCGTTCGCTTCACCAGTTGGGTGCGGGTGTCGGCGACCCCGCCCTCGCCGAGGGGACAGCCACCACCGCGAGCGGGGCCGTGACGGCGGTGGTGGCGCCACCGGTCCCGCTGGCACAGCCAGGCGCGAGCCCGCCCCTGGGTCCTGCACCGACGGTGGCGGGCGTGACCCCGACCGGGGACGCCCGCGCCATCTCGGTCACCAACAGCGACGGTCTTACCCTCTTGGCCTTCCTCTCCTCGGGGTGCGCCTCCTGCGCCGGGTTCTGGCGCGCGCTGCAGCAACCCGGCCTGCTCGATCTGCCCGGCCGCAGCCGCGCCGTGATCGTCACCAAGGGGCCCGACCGCGAAGTGCCCTCCGAGGTCCGTGCCATGGCCGACGGGCGCATCCCAGTGGTGATGTCGACCGACGCGTGGGTGGACTACCAGGTCCCCGGTTCCCCTTTCTTCGTGCTCGTCGACGGATCCACCGGCACCAAGGTCGGACAGGGCGTGGCCAGTCATGTCGGCCAGCTGGCCGAGCTGGTCCGCCGCGCCGAGCACGACCGCGCCACGCACGTCGCCCCCGGCTCGGGCTCGGATTCGGCCCCAGCGTCGGGCCGACAGTTCGACCGCCCCGCCGAGAACCGTGGCCACGATGGCCCGGCCCGCGAAGCCGCCGCCGACGAGGTGCTGCGGGCGGCCGGCATCCAGCCCGGCGACCCGAGCCTCTACCCCCGCACCCTGGAAGACGTGTTCCCCTTCGGCACAGCGCCGCCGCATACCCCCGGCCCGGTCGAGGGCGGACAGCCGGCGCGGCGCTGAGGCGTGGCCACCATCGCTGCGCACGGCATCTCGGCGCGGCTGCCCGACGGCTTCGAAGGTCGCATCTTCGTGCGGCCGACCTTCGTCGGCTCGACCTACCCGGTGGCGCAGTTCGCCACCTTCCCGCTTCCCGATGACACGGGCGACTTCGGGAGTGGCGCCGTGACCGTCATGGGACCCACCGACGTGTTCGCCACACTGTTCGAATACGGGCCTGAGAGTGTCGGCACCGCGCTGTTCGCGCACCAGGGCCGGCCCGCGGCGCTCTCGGCCGCGGACTTCTCCCCCACGCTGTTGCGGCGGGGCATTCCCGGCCAGTCGGGCACCCAGTGGTTCTTCACCGAGGCGGGCCGGCCGTTCTCCTTCTACGCGGTCCTGGGCAGCCACGTACTCAGCACCAGGCTCGTCCCCCACGTCAACGCGATCCTCGGTGCCCTGGGCGTGAGCCCGGCCACACCCGACATCGCAGCGGCGAGGCCACGATGGAACTGATCGGGCTCTACCTCGTTGCGGCCGGTCTGCTGGTCGTGGCCGGCGTCGCCAAGGCGCTCCGCCCCCGCGACACGGCGCGCGCGCTCATGGCTCTCGCTCCCCGCGCCCGGGTCGGATCCCCGCTCGATTCGGTCCGCCGGCTGGTGCGGGCCGGTGCGGTGGCCGAAGCCGCGCTGGGAATTGCCGCGCTGCTGCTGCCGCGGCCCCTCACGGCGGCCCTCGTCGCCTTCTCCTACGCGGCCTTCGGCGCGATTGTCGCCTACGCGCGCTGGCGGGGTGGCCCGCTCGCGACCTGCGGGTGCTTCGGGCGGCCCGACACACCGCCCACAACCGTGCACCTTCTACTCGACGTCGTCCTTCTCGCCGCCGCTGCCGTTGTCGCTGCCACCTCGCCTGCGCAGGGAACGCTCTTTACCGAGCTCGCCCGTCAACCGTGGGCCGGGTTCCCCTTGCTGTTCGTGAGCGCGGTCGGGCTCTGGCTGAGTCTGCTGGCGCTCTCGTCCCTCGCCGCACTCGAAGGCGCGCGCCGGCTGGTCCGGACGCCGCCAGCCGGGGGGGCGGTCGGCTCGTGAGCCTGTCCACCGCGCTGGTGGTGCGCATGGCGCGCGCGCTCGAGGGCCGTCTGTCGCGCCGGAGCCTGATCAACCGGTCTGCGTTTGTCGGGAGCGCGGTCGCCGTGGGGTCCGGACTCGATCTCGCGCTGCGGCCGGGCACCGCCTACGGCCAGATCTGCGAATGCGGGAGCGCCGGCTGTGACTGCGGGAGCACGTGTTGCTCGGGCTTCTCGGAGTTCTGTTGCGCGGTCAGCGGGTACAACTATTGCCCCGAGAACACCATCATGGGCGGCTGGTGGGTCGCGGAGGGCTCCTCGTACTGCAACGGGCCGCGCTACTACATGGACTGCAACTCGACCTGTGACTGCGGGGCCGGGTGCAGTAGTGGCTTCCCGTTCTGCGAGCCGCAGTGCGACGGGACCAACTGCGGCTGTGGGTCGCAGGGGTGCGACTCCTTCCTCACCGGGTGTCTGCAGTTCCGCTACGGCCAGTGCAACCAGGACGTGGCCTGCATGGGACGCATCGTGTGCCGTGTCGTCGCCTGTGTGCCGCCGTGGCAGGTCGACCCCACCTGCACGACCGCGGTGGCCGTCGACAACGCGACGGCGGAGCAGAACGAGCCCTGCTGGACACCAGCCCCACCGATGCCGCCGTGCCATTCACCGGCCACGAACTGTCAGGTGGTCGGGATGGTGCCCAGCGTCGCCGGAGACGGCTACGCGGTGCTCACCTCCTTCGGGCTGTTGCTCGGCTACGGCGACTTCACGAACGTGGGCGACGCATCCGGGCTCCGCCTCGATGCGCCGGTCGTAGGGGGCGCCGCTTGCCGCACCGGCGGCTACTGGCTCGCCGCAGCCGACGGCGGCATCTTCGACTACGGCGGAGCACCGTTCGTCGGTTCGATGGGCGGGCGGCATCTCGCCGCGCCTGTCGTCGGCATGGCGGGCACGCCGAGCGGGTCGGGCTACTGGTTGGTGGCGGCCGACGGCGGGATCTTCGACTACGGCGACGCACCCTTTTACGGCTCGATGGGGGGCCGCCCACTCAACGCGCCGGTGGTGGGCATGGCCGCGACGCCCTCGGGGCTCGGCTATTGGCTCGTGGCCTCCGACGGCGGGATCTTCGCCTACGGCGACGCACCCTTTTACGGCTCGATGGGGGGCCACCCGCTCAATGCGCCGGTGGTGGGCATGGCCGCGACGCCCTCGGGGCTCGGCTATTGGCTCGTCGCGGCCGACGGCGGGATCTTCGCCTACGGCGACGCGGCCTTCGACGGATCGACCGGCTCGCTCAAACTTGCCATGCCCGTCGTCGGCATGGCCTCCTTCGGCGACGACGCCGGCTACTGGCTGGTGGCACGCGACGGAGGAATCTTCGCCTTTGGCGCCGCGCCCTTCTTGGGGTCGCCGGCATGAGCGCGGGCATCAGCACCGGCATGAGCCCTCGCCACAATCGACGAAAGGAACTGTCATGACCATCGTGCTTGGTGTGTCCGCCGCCGTGGTGGCCGTCGTCGCAGCGGCTCGCTCCACCTGGTCCCCGTGCGGCGTGTCGATGCTGGCGACGATCACGCCGCTGGCCGAGACGGGACGCGGCCATCGCTACCGCTCGACGGCACTGTGGTTCGTCGCCGGTGCTGTGGCGGGCGGGGTGACGCTCGGGCTGGCGCTGGCGCTTCTCGCACTGGGCGTGGGTGCGGCCGGGCTCTCATCCCTGACGGTGGCGTTGGTGGCCTGTGCTGCGTCGGTGATTGCAGCCGCGTCGGACGCGCAGATCGGTGGGTTCGCGCTCCCGTTCCACCATCGCCAGGTCAATGAGCGCTGGCTCGACCAGTTCCGCCCGTGGGTCTACGGCGCCGGCTTCGGGTGGCAGATCGGCACCGGACTCGTGACCTACGTCAAGACCGCTGCCGTGTATCTGCTGACCGTCCTGGCCGCGCTGACGGGCTCGTGGTGGGCCGCGGTGCTTCTCGGCGCGCTGTTCGGCCTGGTGCGCGGGCTCGCCGTCTTCCTTGGGCGCTCCATCACGAGCCCGGCCAGCCTCGCCGCCTTCCACCGTCACTTCACCCGGCTCGGACCGGTCGTGCTCGGTGGCGTGGTGGCCACCGAGTTGGTGGCGGCGGTGCTCTTCGCCGGCGCGGCCTCACCGTGGGCGGGCGCTGCGGTGGCACTCGCCGGCGCTGGCGTCCTCGGGTCGCGGATGATCCGCCGTGGAGCCCGGTCGGTCGCGCCGATGTCGGGGGACGTGGTGGAGCTGCCCGCAGCGCACACCTGACGATGTGGCTAGCCGCCCATGTCCACTGCGTTGACCCGGACCGGCACGATGCGGACGACGACGCGTCCGTCCCCCGGACTGTCGTACTCGGTCAGGTCGGAGTCGTACTTTGCGCCGACCTTCTTGGCAAAGGCCAGATCCTCGTCGGGCCTCACGTCCGCGTTGCCGCGGATCTCGAGGTACCGGAAGGGATTGGCCAGGTCGAGCAAGAAGACCGTGCAGGCGGGATCGGCCCGGAGGTTCTTCACCTTCTGCCGGTCCGTGTTCAGCGAAATGGCGACCTGGTCGCCCTCCGCGAGGTACCACACCTCCGAGACGTGCGGGTAGCCGTCCTCGCCGACGGTCGCCAAGGTGGCGAAGCGACCGTCGAGGAGATCGCGGTGGCTGGCGGGAACGGTGTCATGGGCCATACCGGCGGTATACCCGCGGTCGGGGGAACCAAGCACACGTGGACACCAGCGGGATCGACGATGTTGGCCGTATATAACGTGCGCGCAACGGCATCGTCTGCGCGGCCGCCCGGGGGCCACACCCACAGGCCGCCGCTACCATCAGCCCATCGCACCCCCACCCCCACCCCCACCAGCTCCATCGCCGAAGTCGGCGCCGGCGCGCCTCCCGATCCGGCTCATGCTGGCGGACGTCGACGGCACCCTGGTGACGAACGACAAGGTGCTGACCGACGGTGCCATCGCGGCCGTCGGCCGCCTCCGTGACGCCGGCGTCCTCTTCGCAATCACCAGCGGCCGTCCGCCCCGCGGCATGCAGATGCTGATCGACCCCCTCGACCTCCAGACACCGATCGCCGCCTTCAACGGCGGCCTGCTGGTCGACAGGGACATGAAAGTCATCGAACAGCACGTCCTGCCCGAGGACATCGTGAGGCCGGTGGTCGACCTGATGCATTCGTTCGACCTGGTCGTCTGGCTCTACCGCGGCGCGGACTGGTACGTGCCCGATCCCAAGGGGCCCCACGTCGACCGGGAAGCATGGACCGTGAAATTCGAGCCCAAGGTCATGACCAGTCTCGACGGGCTGACCGACGAGGTGGTGAAGCTGGTCGGCGTGAGTGACGACCACGACGCGGTGCAGCAGGCCGCGCAGGCCGCCGCGGAGCAGTTCGGTGACCACGTGACGGCGGCCGCATCCCAGCCCTACTACCTCGACGTCACGCACCCGAAGGCGAACAAGGGCTCGGTGGCCCAGTTCCTGGCCGCGCTTTACGAGCTCGACCCGGCCCAGATCGCCACCATCGGCGACATGCCCAACGACATCTTGATGTTCGCCCACTCCGGGCTCGCCATCGCCATGGGCAACGCCGACCCTCAGGTCAAGCGCGCCGCCCGCCGGGTGACCGCGAGCAACGAGGACGAAGGGTTCGCTGCCGCAGTCGATCGCTTCGTGCTGCCGGCCGCAGCCGGTACCTAGACCCCCCGGTGGTTCTCGAAGCGCGCGTACTGCTTGAGGAAGAGCAGGTTGGCCTTACCGGTGGGTCCGTTTCGATGCTTGGCCACTTCGACCAGCGCGTCGTCCGCCCGGTCGATCGGCACCTCGTCGTTGTACTCAGACTCGCGGTAGATGAAGAGGACCACGTCAGCGTCCTGCTCGAGCGACCCTGATTCGCGCAGGTCCGAGAGCTGCGGGGTCTTGTCCGAGCGCGACTCGAGGTTGCGGGACAGCTGGGAGAGGGCGACGACCGGGACCTCGAGCTCGCGAGCGAGGATCTTGAGACCCCGGCTGATCTCGGCCACCTCGGTCTGACGGTTCTCAGCTCGTCCCCGCCCGGTCATGAGCTGGAGGTAGTCGACCACGACCAGTCCGAGGTCACCCTCGGACTTCTTCAATCGCCGCGCCCGGGCTCTGATGTCCATCACGGTCACGTTGGGGTTGTCGTCGATGAAGATCGGCGCGCCCGACAAGCGGGTGACGGCCATGCCGATCTTGCTCCAGTCCTGTGTGCGGATCCGCCCGGTCTGCAGGCTCTGCCCGTTGACCTCCGCCTCGGAGGCGAGCAGCCGCTGGGTGAGTTCGAGGTGGCCCATCTCGAGAGAGAACAACAGCGCAGGCCGACCAACGTTCAGCCCGACGTTGGCCAGGACACCGAGCGCGAAGCTCGTCTTTCCCATGCCGGGACGGGCGCCCACGATGGTGAGCGAGGACGGCTGGAAGCCGAGCAGGATCTTGTCCAGCTCGTGGTAGCCGGTGGCGACGCCAGTGATGTGCGAGCCCCGCTGGCCCAGCTCCTCGATCCGGTCGAGCCCCGCCCCGAGGAGCTCGTGCAGCGGGCGCATGGTGTCGACCGTCCGACGCTCGCCCACGTCGAAGACGAGCTGCTCGGCCTCGTCGACCGCCGCCTTGACGTCCTCGGGAACCGAGTAGCCGATGTCGGCGATGTCGCCGGCCACGCCGATCAGTCGGCGCAGGAGGGAATGCTCCTCGACGATCTGCGCGTAGTGCCGCGCGTTGGCGATCGACGGCGTGTTGGCCTGCAGCGAGATGAAGATGGAGGGGTCGCCCACCTGGTCGAGCAGCCCCGAGCGCTTCAACTCGTCGGTGACGGTGACGGCGTCGATGGGCTCGCCACGCTCCATGAGGGCACGGATGGCCGAGAAGATGTGGCCGTGCGTCGGCTTGTAGAAGTCACCGCTGGAGCAGGTCTCGATGCCCACCGACGCCGCGTCGTTGGACAAGAGCATGGCGCCGAGGAGCGACTGCTCGGCATCGAGGTCGTGCGGCGGCACCCGCGCGCCGCCGGCAACGGGCGCGGCACCCGGCCGGATGGGTCGGGGGCGGGTATCGTCGAAGGCTTGGACCACGGCCCCCCTACTCTGACGGCAAGGGGTTGGGGATCATAAGGACGAACTTGCTGTGGGTAAGGTCCTGCGGCGTGTGGGTAACCGTGGGCGTAAGCACGCCAGCGGTGTGGATAACCCGTGTACGAATGGTCGGGCCTGGAGGCCCCCAGCACCGCGCCTTTGCCGTCACCCCGACATCATGAGCACTGCGCTGTCACACCGGCACCGGGGTTGCGAACGGGCCGGCCCCGCGCCCTCTGACCGGGCTGCGGCGCGACACCCCCTCCGAGCTGGGGATCGGTCCGCTCAGCCGGTGGGGCTGACCTCCACCGTCACGACGACCGACACGTCACGGAACAACTCGACGGTCACCTCGAAGCTGCCCGTCTCCTTGATCGGCTCGGGGAGCAGCACGTGCCGGCGATCCACCTCGACCCCCTTCGCGGCCGCGATGGCCTCGGCCACCTCGACCGTACCCACCGAGCCGAAGAGTCGGCCGCCGCCGGCTGCCCGCGCCGTGATGGGGATCACCGCGCCCGATAGCAGCGCTGCCTGCGCCTCGGCCGCGCTGCGGTCCTGAGCCTCACCGAGGTCGCGCCGGCGGCGCATCTGCACGGCCTGACCCTCCACGCCGTCGGACGCCACGATGGCGCGGCCCTCGGGCAACAAGAAGTTGCGGGCAAAGCCGCCGGCGACCTTGACGATGTCGCCGCGGCGGCCGACGCCGGCCACGTCGTCGCGCAGGAGGACCTTCATGCCGCGCCGCCCTCGTCCTCGCCCGCACCGGCGTCAGCGGCGGCAGCACCACCAGGCGCGGCACCGTTCGTGTCCCCGCTCGCCACTGCGTCTTCGACCAGCTCTTCGACCAGCTGGACGACCTCCTCGGCCACGGCGTCCTCCGTCTCGGCGTCGCCCAGGGCATCGGTTTCGTCGATCACCTCGACGGCGATGTCCTCGCCGCGGGGAGGCCGCGGGCCTCGCCCACCGCGATCGCCACGGTCACCACGATCACCCGGTGTCACGTCGCCCAGGGTCCGCTCGCCGCGGTCGCGGCCACGGCCGCCCGGGCGCTCGGTCACCGTGCGCTGCGTGTAGGGGAGCAGGACGAGCTCGCGCGCCGTCTTGATCGCCATGGCCAGCGCCCGCTGGTGCTGCGCACAATTGCCGGTGACCCGGCGCGAGCGGATCTTGCCCCGGTCGCTCATGTACTTGCGCAGCATCGGGATGTCCTTGTAGTCGACCCACTCGACCTTGTCGCGGCAGAGCGCGCAGGGCTTCTTCTTGATCCGGCGGCCGAGATCCTTGGGGGCGCGCCGAGACGCCGTCCCCCCGCGCTGGTTGCTCCGTGCCATCAGAAGGGCTCCTCGTCGAATCCATAGCCGCCATCGTTGGCTGGCTGGGCCTGCGGCGTCGGTGCGGGCGCCGGCTGGCGGCCACCGCCCCCGCCCCCGCCGCGTCCGGAGCCGTCGCTCGGGCCCCGGCGGTCGTTCTTGGTGATCTGGGCCGTGGCCCAGCGCAGCGACGGCCCGATCTCATCGGCCACCACCTCCACCTTGGAGCGGCGGTCCCCCTCCTGGGTCTCCCAGCTGCGCTGCTCGAGGCGGCCGGCCACCATGACCCGGGCGCCCCTCGTGATGGACTCGCTGACGTTCTCGGCCATCTCGCGCCAGCACACCACGTCGAAGAAGGACGTGGCCTCCTCCCACTCCTGGGTCTGGCGGTTCTGCCAGCGGCGGTTGACTGCCAACCCGAAGGTGACGTTGGCCTGGCCGGTGTTGGTGAAGCGCAGCTCGGGGTCGCGCGTCACGTTGCCGACCAGGGTCACGCTGTTGTCTGTCGCCATCTCTACTCCTCTCGCCGATTTCTCGAGCCGACCGTGAAAGCCAGCGGCTCAGCCGGTCGCCGGCGCGGCGCCGGCACCAGCGGGCGCCTTGTGGTCAGGCAGGCGCACCACCTTGTGGCGCACTACCTCGTCGGCCAGGCCCAGCATGCGGTCCAGCGCGGCGACGGTCTCGGGCTCACCGGTGAATTCCACCACGACGTAGTAACCCTCACGCTTGTGGTTGACCTCGTAGGCGAAGGCCCGGCGCCCCCAGCGGTCGATGGCGCCCGGGTTGCCGCCGGCGCCCCGGATCGTCTCGAGGGCGCGATCGAGCACGCCCTGAATCACGGTGGGTTCGGTGCTGGCCTCGAAAATGGCCATGACTTCGTAGGGCCGCATGTGCGGCGTACCTCCCTCTGGACCGGGCCTGGCCCGGGCTCCTGGCGGTCAGGAGCAGGGTCTGTTGCGAAGCGCCATGGTAGTCGCCCTCAGGCGAGGGCGTCACCCAGCCCCGCCGGGCCGTGGTAGGTCTCGGCGTCGCTCGGGAAGTTCCCGTCGCGCACGTCGGCGGCAAACGCAGCGATGGCCTCGGTGGCGATCCGCCCCACCTCCGCATACTGGCGGACGAACTTGGGCGGCGTTCCCGAGCCCAGCCCGAGCAGGTCGTGGAAGACGAGCACCTGGCCGTCGGTCGCCGGTCCGGCGCCGATGCCGATGGTGGGGACATCGATCGCTTCGGTGACGGCGGCGCCCACCACGTCGGGCACCCCCTCGATGACGAAGCCGAAGCAACCCGCCGCGGCCAGCGCCTTGGCTGCGTCCAACAAGGCGCCGGCGGCGTCCGCGCTCTTGCCCTGGACCCGGAAGCCGCCCATCGCCAAGACGGACTGGGGGGTCAGACCGAGATGCCCCATGACCGGGATCTCGGCCCGGATGATCGCCTCGACGACCGGCAGTCGCGCCCGGCCCCCCTCGAGCTTGACCGCGTGCGCGCCGGCGCGGATCAGCGTGGCGGCATTGCGCACGGCATCCTCCGGCGAGAGGTGGTAGCTCATCCACGGCATGTCGCCCAAGATGAGACAGCGCGGTTCGGCGCGCGCCACCGCCGCGGTGTGATGCGCCATCACCTCGATGTCGACGTGCAGCGTGTCACGGTAGCCCAGCACCGTATTGGCCACGGAGTCGCCGACCAAGATGATGTCGGCGCCCGCGTCGGACACGATGCGCGCACCGGGCTCGTCGTAGGCCGTGACCATCACGATCGGCGTCGCGCCGTCGCGGCGCTTGCGCGACCGCAGGGTGGGCACCGTCACCGGCACAGGGGTATCGCTCATCGTTTCACCTCGTTCACCGGACCCGCTTTCCGGCTCTCGTTCACCGCTCCGCGCTCACCGCGCCGGTGCCGCCTTCTTGGCACGGGGCTTGCCGCCGCCGGCGGGGTACTTGCGCATCAGGTGGTGCCACGCGCACGCCGGGCAGACCTCGACCTCGTAGCAGAGGACCGGTTCGGGTCGGCGACACAGGGCCTTGAGCTCGGCGGCGCTGCCCGGGCAGCGCCCGCCCGGCGGCAGCTTGGCCCCGAAGACGAACGTGACGGTGACGAGGCGACCGTCGTCGCAGATCGGGCAGACCTCTTTGGTGGCCCGGCCCACGTTGCGGGCGGCCCGCAACAACTCGGGGTGGGCGTCACACACGTCGTCCTTGAGGACCCGGCCCCGCTCCACCTCACGAACCAGGCCGTTGCGGACGATCCGGTACTCCACCTGGGCCGTGACGTCGGGGCTCACCGCACGGGAGGGTGACCTCGGTTCCGAGGTGACGGACACGGGCGCCAGGCTACCCCTCCCGCCCGGAAACTACGACCAATTGAGCGGCAAATCAGGCACGAACGCGACCGCGACGTGACGGATTACCGCTCCGGCGCTATATCGATTCGATATACTCGTTCGCGATGTTGGATCTGGCCATCTTGGGACTCCTCGAGGAAGGCGACCTCCACGGCTACGAGATCCGGCGCCGCCTGCGCGAGCACCTCGGCCTCTTGGCCAATGTCTCGTTCGGCTCCATCTACCCGGCCCTGACCCGCCTCGAGAAGGCGGGTGCCGTGGTGGCCGCCGAGGGTGAGCCGGCCGGACCCGTTCCGGCGGCACCGGCCCCGCCGACCGGATCGCTGACCGGCGAGTTGGCCGCGTTGCGCACCCGCCGCCACTCCCCCGCCCGGGCCCGCCGGGGTCGCAAGGTCTATCGGATCACCGACGCCGGCCGGCAGCTCTTCGGCGAGTTGCTCGAGGGTGGCGGCTCGGCCGACGACGCCCGCAGCTTCGGGTTGCGCCTCGCCTTCGCCCGCCACCTCGCACCGCAGGCTCGCCTGGCCCTGTTGGAACGGCGCCGGGCCCAGCTCGTCCAGCGCCTGGCCGAAGTCGAGGCTGCCCGCACCGACCTCGACGTCTACGCCCGCTCGGTCGTCCAGCACACAGCCGACGGCGTCGCCCGCGACATCAGCTGGCTCGACACCCTCATCACCTCCGAACGCGCCGACCTCGCCATTGCCGGCTCCGAGCCGGTGACCTGACGAACCGCTTGCAGCACCGACCCCGAAGGAGACAGACCATGCCCACCCGTATCCGAGTTGCCATCGCCGGCGTCGGCAACTGCGCCAGCTCGCTCGTCCAGGGCATCACCTACTACCGCGACGCCGACCCCGACGACGTCGTCCCGGGGCTGATGCACGTCGAGCTCGGCGGCTATCACGTGCGTGATCTCCAGCCGGTGCTGGCCTTCGACGTGGACCAAGCCAAGGTCGGCACCGACTTGGGCAAGGCGATCCACGCCGGGCTGAACAACACGGTGCGCTTCGCCGAGGTGGGCGAGCTCGGCGTGCTGGTCCAGCGGGGCCCGACGTTCGACGGCTTGGGCAAGTACTACAAGGAGATGGTCGAGGAGTCGCCGGCCGAGCCGGTCGACGTCGCCCAATCCCTGCGCGACGCCCGGGCCGACGTCCTGGTCTCGTACCTGCCCGTCGGCTCCGAGGAGGCGCAGCGCCACTACGCCCAGGCGTGCCTGGACGCCGGGGTCGCGTTCGTCAACGCCATCCCCGTCTTCATCGCCTCGGACCCCGAGTGGGCCCGCAAGTTCCGCGACGCCGGCGTGCCCATCGTGGGCGACGACATCAAGAGCCAGGTGGGCTCGACGATCGTCCACCGCATCCTGACCCGCCTCTTCGAGGATCGCGGCCTGGCGCTGGACCACACCTATCAGCTCAACTTCGGCGGCAACATGGACTTCAAGAACATGCTCGAGCGCGAGCGCCTCGAATCCAAGAAGATCTCCAAGACTCAGGCGGTGACGAGCCAGATCGAGGACAACGTGCTCGACGCGGACGATGTACACGTCGGCCCGTCGGACCACGTGCCCTGGCTCAAGGACCGCAAGTGGGCCTACATCCGCATGGAGGGGCGCAATTTCGGCGACGTCCCGCTCAACCTGGAGCTCAAGCTCGAAGTGTGGGACTCCCCCAACTCGGCGGGCGTGATCATCGACGCCGTCCGCTGCGCCAAACTCGCCCTCGACCGCGGCATCGGCGGCCCGCTGCTCGGCCCCTCGGCCTACTTCATGAAGTCGCCGCCGGTGCAGTACCACGACGACGTGGCACACGCACTCGTGGAGGGGTTTGCGGCCGGCAAGACCCAGGGGCCCTGGCCCGCGGACTGACGCCGGGACCCCGAGGCGCGCGTCACGACGGGCATCTCCCTCGCCGCACCACGCGGCCAGCGGCCGGGGTGCTCAGACCAGAATGCGTTCGGCCGGGGCACGCACCCCGACCACGGCGAGGGCCCGCCCCATGCCGAGGAACGTGCCGCAGCAGATTGTCAGATCGGCCAGCTCGTCGTCCCCGTACGCCGCGTGCAGGCGGCCCCACAGCTCGTCGTCCATGGCGAGATGGTCTAGTGCGAAACGCTCGGCGTACTCGGCGGCCAGCCGCTCGCGGTCGCTCAGGTCGAGCGCGTTGCGCCAGTCCGACACCTCCGCGTAGAACGGCTCGCCCGCGCCGACCGCCTCGCCGTCACGGGCGCGGGTGTCTCGGCACACCGCGCAGTCGTTGATCAGTGCGATGGTCCACCGCGCCGCCTCGCGCTCGCGCACCGAGAGCTGCGAGTTGCCATAGACCGCTTCGGACAGCTTTCCCATGCCGCCGGCCATCTTCGGACGTAGCAACGCCCAGTCGATGTGCTCGCCCATCCCGCTCTCCGGTGCTGTGATCCTGGTCATGGCTCCGAGGGTAGCCTCGGGCGCGACACAGGCGCGCCGAGCGCTCAGCCCCTGGCCGCCCACCACTCCTTGAGCCGGGCGGTCGCCTCCTCCTCGCCGAGCGGGCCTTCGTCGAGACGCAGCTCCATCAAGAAGGCCAGGGCCTGGCCCACCGCGCGGCCCGGACCGATGCCCAGGATGGCCATGACCTGGTCCCCGTCGAGATCGGGACGAAGGCGGTCAAGCTCCTCCTGCTCCCGCAGCTCCGCGATCCTGGCCTCCAGCTCGTCCATGCGGTGGGCAAGGGCGCGGGCCTTGGCGGCGTTGCGGGTCGTGCAGTCACAGCGAGTCAGCTCGTTGAGCAGGTCGAGGTAGGGACCGGCGTCCCGCACGTAGCGCCGCACCGCCTTGTCGGTCCAGCCGAGCCTGTACGTGTGGAAACGCAGGTGCAGCTCGACCAGGCGCACGACCGTGTCGGTGTCGGCCGCGGAGTAGTGCAGCGCCTCCATGCGTGAGCGCGTCATGCGCGCGCCAACCACTTCGTGGTGATGGAACGTGACGCCACCGTCGGTGATGGCGCGCGTGCGCGGCTTTCCGACATCGTGAAAGAGCGCCGCCAGTCGGAGCAGCCGGTGCCGCGACGTCTTGTCCACCACCGCGAGCGTGTGCGCGAGCACGTCCTTGTGCCGGTGAATCGGATCCTGTTCGAGTGCGAGGCCGGGAAGCTCGGGAAGGAACTCTTGGGCCAGGCCGGTGCGCACGACGAACCACAGCGCGCGCGAGGGCAGGTCGAGCAGCAGCATCTTGTCCAGCTCGTCGCGGATGCGCTCGGCGGAGACGATTGAAAGTCGGCCGTGCATGTGCTCGACCGCGGCGACCAGTGCTGGATCTGGTTCCAGATTGAACCGGGCCGCGAAGCGCGCTGCGCGGAGCATCCGCAGCGGGTCGTCCCCGAAGGAGATCTCGGGATCGAGTGGGGTGCGCAATCGCCCCGCGGCCAGGTCACCGAGCCCGTCGAAGGGGTCGATGAGCTCCATGTCGGGCAGGCGGAGGGCCAGGGCGTTGATCGTAAAGTCCCGGCGCGACAGGTCGACCACGATGTCGTCGCCGAAGGTCACTTCGGGCTTGCGCGACTCGGGGACATAGACCTCCGCCCGGTGGGTGGTGATCTCGTACACCTGGCCATCCTTGCGACAGCCGATCGTCCCAAAACGCGCACCTTGAGTCCACATCTCGTCGGCCCAGCCCCGGACCACACGCTCCGTCTGCTCGGGGCGGGCATCGGTCGTGAGATCGAGGTCCGAGGCGCCAGTCGTCTCGCCGGGGAACAGCGCGTCTCGTACGGAACCGCCGACCAAGTACAGCGTGTGGCCCGCTGCGGCGAAGCGGCGTGCGAGGTCCTCGGTGGCATGCACGTAGGGACGGAACCGTTCGGGCACCGAGGTGGACTGCACCCGCCCACGCTAGTGCGCCCTCTAGCCTCTCCCTGTGTCGACGCGCTGGGCCGGGACTGCCCTCTGCACGCTCGCCGTGGCCCTTGCCGCCCTTGCCGGCAGCCTCGCCGCGGGCGAGCCGGCGCAGGCGCGCCAACTCCACCAGTCAGACCTCCAGGCCCAGAGCAGCCCTCCGCTCACCCTGGTGCAGCAGACGCCCTGGGTCACGCCCGCCCAGCCGTGGTTCAACATCACCTTCGGCGTGTCGCCCGCTGCCGGACCCGTCAGCAGCTTGCACGTGAACCTGACCTTCTACGGGCGCCTCGACAACACCTCTGAACTGCAGCAGGCCGAGAACGGGTCGCCGTCGACGGGCGCGCTGCTCCACGACGACGTCGCGGTCAGCGCGATCCCCGGCGGCCTCAGCGCGACCGCGTGTGTGACCGTGCTGCCCGAGGACAGCGCCACCGCGCCGGCCGGCGGACTTGGGATGTGCCCGGCGGGCGCGCCGACCCTGGTGCTCGGCTGTACGCCGCTCAACGGCACCTGCCCCGACGTGTACCCCGTCACCGCCTCGCTGGTGCGACAGGGCGCGACGAGCTCCGTCGCGCGCTTCACCACGTTTCTCACGTATGACGAGCCTGAGGGCCCGCGCGGCGGGACCGGCTCGTTGCGCGTCGGGCTCGTGGTCCCGATCAACCGGGGCGGCATGACCTCGCTGGCCGGCGCGCTGACGGAGCACCGCGACGTCGCAACCACACTCGCCGTGAGCCCGGTGGCGGTCAGCGACGCCGCGCCGCGCGCGACCGCGCGAACCAGCGCGCGGTGGATCAACTCGAAGCACTGGCGGACGACGAGGTGATCGACTCGTCGTACGTGCCGATCAATATCGCAGCACTCTCGGAGGCGAACCTCGCCGGCGAGATCCCGGCGCAGATCGCCCGGGGCGACGACGTGCTGCGCGCCGCCGGGCTCAAACCCGCGGGCGGTCCGTGGGTCGACGCATCGTCGTCGTTCGCCCAGGGCGACGCGGCCAACCTGGCCGGCGGGCTCCAAGTCGCCGGGGCGACCCAGCTGGTACTGAGCGACAACGACCTGGCCTCCGCGGGCGTGAGCAACCTCACCTTCGCCCAACCGTTCAGCCTCGACCTCGGACACGGGTCCACCATTGCTGCCGCCGCGGCCGACTCCTCGCTCGAGCGCGCCCTTCGACCAGGACCCTGGCGACCCGGTGCTCGCGGCGGAGCAGCTGTTGGGCCGGCTCAGCTTCGTGCACTACGAGGACGCCTTCAAAGCCGACCCTCGCGGCGTGGTCATCGTCCCGCCGGCGAAGTGGCGGCCTTCCGAAACGTTCATGAACGCCCTTCTCGGAGGCCTGCAGAACAGTCCTTCGCTGCAGGCGGTCACGCTGAGCCAGCTCTTCGAGCAGGTCCCCGCCGGCGGCAACGGCGAGCCCTCCGTCCGCCGGCTCCAGTCGGGGCCCGACGGACACGGCATCACCCACAACGCCGCCGACCGCATCGCAGTGGCCCGCGAGCAACTCGCCTCCTTCGCCAAGGCGGTCAGCGGCCACCCACCCGTGATGACGTCGCTCGGTGACAGCCTGTTGAGCACCGAGGCGAGCGGCCTCTCGGCGACCAGGCGCGCCGCCGCGCTCACCGCGTACGACAGGGCCTTCGCCAGCGAAACGGACAAGATCACCCTCGCCACCGAGCGCACCGTCACGTTCACCGCGCAACGCGCCACGATCCCGGTCACCGTGCTGTCGGCCGCGCCGTACCCGGTGACCGTCGTGGTGACCCTGGCCAGTGACAAATTCACCTTCCCCGACGGCGCCACCCGCCAGCTGGTGCTCAACCGTCCGACCACGTCGGTACGCGTCACCGCCCAGGCCCGCACCTCGGGCGACCGTCTGCCGATCGAAGTGACGCTGCAGACCCCGAACGGCCAGCTGACTCTGGCCCACACCGTCCTCACCGTGCATGCGACCGCCATCTCCTTCGCCGGCGTGGCGCTCACCGTGCTGGCCGGGGTGGTGCTGCTGGCGTGGTGGGTGCGCACCTGGCGACGGTCGCGGCGCCGACGTCCGCGGGCGCAGCACTGACCGTGCCCCACGCGCGCCGGGCCCGAACCCTCCCCCTGCGGACCTCTGCCGCCTACGTCGCCGCCGGCACCGCCGTCTCGCGCGTCACCGGGCTGCTGCGCTTCGTGGCCCTGGCCTGGGCGCTGGGGCAGACGCTGCTGGCCGACTCCTACAACCTGGCCAACACCACGCCCAACATGCTCTACGACGTCGTGCTGGGCGGCGTGCTCTCCGCCACCTTCATCCCGGTCTTCGTGGACAGGCTGGCCAACAAGGACGAGCGCGAGGCCTTCGAGTCGATCTCCGCCGTCATTACGGTCTCCGTCGGAGTGCTGCTCGTCACGACGTTGGCCGCGCTCGTCGCCGCGCCCTACCTGATCAACGCCTTGACCGCGTTCGACACCCACGCGCACGCGGGCCAGGTCCACCAGGTCGACATGGAGCGAGAGGTGGCCACCACGTTCTTGCGCTGGTTCGTGATCCAGATCGCCGCCTACGGCCTCTTCGCCCTCGGCGCCGCACTGCTCAACACGCGCCGTCGTTTTGTGGCCGTCGCCTGGGCCCCGATCGTCAACAACGTCGTGTGCATCGGCATCCTCGTCTGGTTCGGCCTCTGGGCCGGGCACGGCGCATCACTGGCCAGTGTCGAGTCGCACCACACCGAGTTGGTCCTCTTGGGCCTCGGCACCTCGCTCGGTGTCGTGCTCCAGGGCGTTGCGCTGATCCCCAGCCTGCGCAACGCCGATCTCGGGCTGCTGCGCTGGCACTGGAACCTGCGCGACGACGCTCTGCGCGCCGTGGTGCGCCTCGGCGGGTGGACCTTCGGGTTCGTGCTCGCCAACCAACTGGCCCTCTTCGTCGTCACCGTGCTGGCCGGCAGCGTGGCCGGACCCGACCCGGTGTCGTCGTACACCTATGCCTACGCCTTCTTCCAACTCCCCTACGGCGTGATCGCGGTGACCGTCATGTCGGTGGTGACGCCGGACCTCGCCGAGAAATGGTCGACGGGAAACCAGGCCGCCTTCCTCCGCCGAATGACGGGCGGCCTGCGCGCCGTCCTCGCCCTCATCATCCCCTCGGCCGTCGGGATGCTGCTGTTGGCCAAGCCGGCCGTGGCGCTCCTGCTCGGGAACGGACACAGCACTCCGGCAGAAACCGCCACCACCGGCGCGGCGCTGGCGATGTTCGCCCTCGGGCTGCCCGGCTTTTGCGCCTACCTCTATTTCGTCCGCGTGCTGCAGTCCATGCAGCGCACCAAGGTGGCGTTCTTCTTGTACCTCGTCGAGAACGCGCTCAACGTCGTGCTCGCGCTGGTGTTGGTGCACCCGCTCGGTGTCCGCGGTCTCGCCCTCAGTCTCTCCGTCTCCTACACCGTCGCTGCTCTGCTCGCGTTCGCCACCTTCCATCAGTGGTTCGGCCAGTTGGCCGACCGCGCCACGTGGGCGCCCCTGTGGCGCGTGGTCATCGCCTCCGTCCCGATGGCCGTGGTCGTCCTCGTGGTCTCCAACCTGTCGGGGTCGACCAGCATCTCGGGCCTGCTTGTCCGCGTGGTCGGCGCGGTCGTGGCGGGAGGGTTGACCTTTGGCGCCGTGGTCGTCTTCTTGGGACGCCGTCACGACGCCGGACGACCGCCGCCAGCGCCGCCCGGTCCCTCCCGCGCCGTCGAGGCCGTCCCCGGTCCCCGCGGTGCGGCGGGTGGGGCCACTCGGCACGCCGCGGGGCGCCTGACCGGCCCCCGGCCAGCGTCTCGAAGAAGCGGCCTGGGCCGCACTCCGACATGACGCCCACGCCCGCGTCCGTCCTGCTGACGCCGGTGCGTGGCAGACTCGCTGAATGCCCGGCGTCCACATCGTGACCGACAGCGCCTGCGACCTGACCGAGCAACTGGTGAAGGAGCACAACGTCATCGTCGTGCCCCTCACCATCCGCTTCGGTGCCGAGGAGTTCGAGGATCGCCGCCAGCTCAGCCCCGCAGAGTTCTGGGACCGCTGCCGCGGCAAGGGCGCACTGCCCGAAACGGCGGCGCCCTCCCCCGGCGCGTTCCAGGCGGCCTTCGCGCAGGCGGCCGACGAGGGGGCCGAGGCCGTGCTCTGCCTCACCATCTCGTCGAAGGTCTCGGCCACCTACGCGTCGGCCGTCACCGCGGCGGATTCGTTCTCGGGTGTGCCCGTCAAGGTCGTCGACACCTTCAGCCTCACCATGGGACAGGGTTTGCTCGTGATCGCGGCCGCCGAAGACGCTGCCGGCGGCGCGGGTGTCGACGCGCTGGTGGCGGCCACCGAGGACCGGATCGGCCGCACCCGTATCTACGGCGTCATCGGCGGCCTCGAACACCTCCAGCGGGGCGGGCGCATCGGTGGGGCCCGGGCCTTGATGGGGTCCCTGCTCAACATCAAGCCCGTGATCCAGCTGAAGGACGGCGAGGTCGCCGAGGAATCCAAGCAGCGCACCCGGGGGCACGCGCTCGCCTACATGACCGACAAGGTGAAGGGCGACGCGCCGCTCGAGCGCGTCGCCGTGGCCGACGGTGCCTGTGACGATTTTGCCGATGTGGTGGCCTCGCTGAGCGAGATCGCCACCGAGCACCCGCTCCTTCTGGTGGACCTCGGGCCTGTCGTCGGCACCCATGCCGGGCCCAACACGGTGGGCGTCTGCTACATCGTCCCTGCCAGGACGGGTAGCGGCGCCGGGTAGTCTCCCCCTGTGGCTGAGAACGACATTTCCGACGCGCTGTCCGAGCGTGCCCTCGACGCGGTCGACTCCGTCGTCGCCACGGTCAACGACAAGGCGATCCGCCCGGCCATCGTGGCCGCCCGCGGCGTCGTCTTCGGGGTGATCATCGCCGTCATCGGCATCACCACCCTCGTGCTCTTCTGTATCGGCTTCATCCGCGTGACCACCATTGCCGGGCACCGCATCTGGGCGTCCTACATCGTGCTCGGCCTCATCTTCAGCATCATCGGAGCCGTCCTCTACGCCCGGCGTGGCATTCCACCCGATGCCTGAGCGGCGCAAGGTCGTCATCATCGGGAGCGGGCCGGCCGGCCTCACGGCCGCCCTCTACACGGCGCGCGCGCAGCTGAACCCGCTGGTCATCGAGGGTGAGCCGTCCTCCACCAGCGACCAGCCGGGCGGGCAACTGATGCTGACAACCGACGTCGAGAACTACCCGGGCTTCGTCGACGGGATCATGGGTCCCGAGCTGATGGGCATCATGCGCGCCCAGGCGCTGCGCTTCGACGCCGAGCTGCGGACGGCCAAGGTCAGCCGCATCGACGTCACGCCGTGGCCCTTCGAGGTCTGGATCGGCGACCCCGACGCCACGGAGCCCACCGTCGTCGCGGACACGCTCATCGTGGCCACCGGGGCCCGTTCCCTCATGCTTGGCGTCCCCAACGAGGACCGCCTCCTCGGCTACGGGGTGTCGACGTGCGCGACGTGCGACGGCTTCTTCTTCCGCGACCAACACATTGCGGTGGCCGGCGGCGGCGACTCGGCCATGGAGGAGGCCATCTTCTTGTCGCGGTTCGGGTCCAAGGTGACGGTGATCCACCGGCGCGACGAGCTCCGCGCCTCGAAAATCATGCAAGAGCGCGCGTTTGCCAACAAGAAGATCGAATTCAAGTGGAATTCGGTGATCACCGACATCGTCGGCGATACCAAGGTCTCGGGGCTGCGCCTCCGCGACACGGTCACCGGCGAAGAGTCCGACCTCGACGCGACGGGCCTCTTCGTCGCCATCGGCCACGAGCCCAACTCCTCCCTGCTCAAGGGGCAGGTCGAGCTCGGCGACAACGGGTACGTGCGGACATTCGACGGGACGACCCGGACCAGCGTGAACGGGGTCTTCGCCTGCGGGGACGTGCAGGACGACTACTACCGCCAGGCGGTGACCTCGGCCGGTTCGGGCTGCATGGCCGCCATCGACGCCGAGCGCTGGCTCGAGACCATGGGCGAGTAAGGCGGGGCGGCCGGGAACAGAACCGGGTGGCAGGGCGTTGCACCCGCTGACAAGGAGATGCAATGAGCGAGAACATCGAGACTCTGACCGACGCCACGTTTGACGAGCAGGTCAAGGGTTCAGACGTGCCCGTGTTGGTAGACTTTTGGGCCGAGTGGTGCGGCCCGTGCAAAATGATCTCCCCGGTGCTGGAGGAGATCGCGCAAGAGCAGGCGGGCAAGATCCGGATCGGCAAGCTCAACATCGACGACAACCTGGACGTGACGCGCCGCTTCGACGTGATGAGCATCCCGACGCTGATCCTGTTCAAGGACGGGGAGCCCCAGGTTCGCCTGATCGGGGCGAAGCCGAAGGGGCAGCTCCTCGAGGAGATCTCGGCGTACCTGTAGGTCTGCCCCTGGTGATCTGGGACCGCGGCCCTGCGGTCGCGGACGTCCAGGGCCGCCTGAGAACCGTCCTGGGCACCCCCGTCGCCGTCGACGGACTCTTCGGGCCGGCCACCCGGGCCGCGGTCGAGGCGTTCCAGCGCCTGCGCGGGCTGCGCGTCGACGGCGTGTGCGGCCTGCAGACCTGGAACACCCTGGTCGAGGCCGGTTTCCGGCTGGGCGACCGCTTCTTGTACCGCCGGACTCCAATGCTGCGCGGCGACGACGTCGCTGAGCTGCAACAGCGACTGTGCAGCCTCGGCTTCGACACCGAGCGGGTGGACGGCATCTTCGGTGACGCCACGGTGCGCGCCCTCGGCGAGTTCCAACGCAACGCCGGCCTTCCCGTCGACGGCATCGTGGGCGGCGCCACCCTGCATGAGCTGCTCCGCCTCGGGAGCCGCCACCAACAAACCGAGCTCGTCTCGGCGGTGCGCGCCCGGGCCGCGCTGCGCGATACACCGCGCAGTCTGCGCGGCCGTCACGTCGCGGTTGGCGAGGGGGGCGGGCTCGGCAGCGTGGCCGGCGCACTGCGACGCCGCCTGACCCTGGCCGGGATCCAGGTGAGTGAGCTGCACCACCCCGACGACGCCGTCCAGGCCAAGGAGGCCAACGAGCTCGACGTCGACGTCTTCGTCGGTCTGCGCCTCAACCCCTCCCTCTCCTCGTGCACCACCGCCTACTGGGCCGGCCGACACGACGAGTCGCCCGGCGGGCGGCGTTTGGCCGAGCTGGTGCAGTCGGCGGTCCCCACCGCGCTCGACGTCGTCGACGCCGGCGTGCGCGGCATGTCGCTGCCGATCCTGCGCGAGACACGGATGCCTGCAGTGGTGGTCGAGGTGGGACCGGCCAGCACGGTGGTCGAGCGTGCCACCACGCTGGCCGCCGCCCTGGCCGTGGCGCTCGGGCACTGGGCCGACGCCTCCTGGGACTGAGCAGCGCAGGACAACGGACGGACAACTCTCGACCAACGGAGCGGTCGCCGAGTGTCACCCTGAGATCACCTCGCCGGTCCGGACAAATGATTACCGGTAATTGTATGGTCGGGGCTCGTGGGATCGCGGCCAGACAGCCAGAAAATTCTGCCCGTGGCATCGGTGCGACGTGAGCGACGATTACGCGATCAAAGCTGCCGGAAGGTGAACGAAGTGACAATCCACAACGTCATGCACAGGTTGTGGATGAAGCTGTACAGACCCTTGACGGTTGTGTGAACTACGTGACGGCTCCGTCACCGACCATGGCGCGGTAGATCCGCTCGAGGTCCTCGAGGGTGGCGAACTCGACGACGAGACGGCCGCGCCGGTTCTGGATATCGACCTTGACCCTGGTGTTCAGATAGGTCGACAGGAGCTCCTCGAGCTCGAGAACACCCGGTTCCGGGAGCTTGCGCGTCGATCGGCGTCGGACCGCACTGTCCGCCGAACTTGCGGTTTCGCTGGCCGGCACGGGCTCCTCGGACGGCTGGGGCACGTCGGGGACCACCCGCAGCTCGGTCCCTCCGTTGCGCACCACTTCCTCGACGGCGCGGACCGTCAACCCCTCCTGGACGATCCGGTCGACCAGCTTCTCCTGGAACGCCCGGTCCGGGGTGCCGAGCAGCGCCCGGGCGTGCCCCGCCGAGATCGATCCTTCCGCCAGCGCCTGCTGTGCCCCGGCCGGCAGTTGCAACAGGCGCAGGGTGTTGGTCACCGTGGCCCGGCCCTTACCCATACGGCTGGCCACCTGCTCGTGGGTCAGCCCGAACTCGTCGATCAGCTGCTGGTAGGCCGCGGCCTCCTCGAGTGCGTTGAGGTCGACCCGGTGCAGGTTCTCCACCAAGGCCTGTTCCAGGCTGCCGACATCGTCGGCGACTTGGACCAGGACGGGGATCGTCTGGAGGCCGGCGCGGCGGGCGGCACGCCAGCGCCGCTCCCCCGCGATCAGCTCGTAGCTCTCGGTTTCGTCCTGGAGTTCTCGCACCAGGACGGGCTGGAGCAAGCCGACGGCCCTGATGGAGGCCGCCAGTGACGCCATCGACTCCTCGTCGAAGTGGCTGCGCGGCTGGTAGGCGTTCGGCCGGATGTGGGAGATGGGGACCACCCTGAGAGCGGAGTCCTGCTCCCCCACTACCTCGCCCGGAATGAGGGCGCTCAGCCCTTTACCCAGTCCGCTGCGGCGCGCCATTGCTCACCTCCTTGGCCAGCTCACGGTAGGCCACGGCACCCCGCGAAACTGGATCGAAAACCGTGATGGGCTGTCCAAACGACGGAGCCTCCGACAGCCGGACCGTGCGCGGAATCACCACCTTGCACACCCGCTCGGAAAAGTGTTCCCTGACCTCATTGGCCACGTCGACGGAGAGCCGGGTCCGGGCGTCGTACATCGTCAGCACGATCGTCGAGACCTCCAGGGTTTCGTTGAGGTTGGTCGAGACCAGGTTGACATTGCGCAGGAGCTGGCTGAGCCCCTCGAGCGCGTAGTACTCGCACTGGATCGGCACCAGCACCTCGTGCGCTGCGGCGAGGCCGTTGACAGTGATCAGGCCCAGCGACGGCGGGCAGTCGATCAGCACGAAGTCGAAGTCGTCGACGACCGAGTCGATAGCTCGCTTGAGCTTGAGTTCACGACTGAAGGCCGGGACGAGCTCGATCTCGACGCCGGCCAAGTCGATCGTGGCCGGAGCCACGAAGAGGTTCTTGACGCTGGTCGGCTCGATGCAGTCCTCGAGGGGCTGGTCCCGCATGATCACGTCATACATGGACAGCTCGAAATTGCGGGCCTCCACCCCGAGCCCAGTGGTGGCGTTGCCCTGGGGGTCGAGGTCGATGACCAGGACGCGGTATCCCTGCTCGGCGAGCGCCGCGCCCAGGTTCACCGTCGTGGTGGTCTTGCCGACGCCCCCCTTTTGGTTCGCGACGGCGATGACCCGTGGAAGCTCGCGGAAGACCGGCTTTGTCCCGTTCAAGAGCTCAGCGGCGTCGCCGGGAACAGAGGGTGCACGCATGACACGCTCGGCGCCGCTCTTGGTGACCCGCGGCGAGGAATCCGGAGCAAGGTCCGGCTCTGGTGTCACCGGCAGGCCACTGGCGGCGTGGGCCACCCGTACGGGCTCCTCGTGCGCCAGACCCGAGCCGTCAGACGCCACCTGGGGATCGGTCGGCAGCACAGGCTCGGGAGCGGCCGCCGACACGGTGGACACGGTGGACTCGGCGGACACGGTCGGGTCGGCGGACCCGGCTGAGACGGCGGCAGCGGGGGTCTCCGGCGCCGGGATGTCCGGCAACGTGGCGGGTTCGGAAACCTGGTCAGGCGTCTCGGCCGCCGGGGGCGGGGGAGCGGCGGGCGCACCTGAGATAAGGCCATTGGCAGGGTCCGCGGACGTCGCCCCGTCGTCGGGTGCGGACGGTACTTCCTGGTCGTAGGGCCCGCGATAGTGCGTGCCCTCTGCCTTATTCTCGCTCGTCTCCCTGTCCTTGCGCCTGATGCGCATCAAGCAGGCCCTCCGAGACACCGCGGCACGCCGCCTATCCTTGCCTGCGCCAGCAGCTGGGTCAAGACTTGAGGTTGTTCCACGTGAAACCGTTGGCCTGGCGTTGGCCTTCGGTTCACCAGGAGTTTACGGACGTTTCACGTGGAACCAACCCCGGTATCCCCCGGTTGCGGGTGGATGGCCCCGCTGGAAGCGGGCCGAGACCAATCCACTGACGACCAGTAGGGGAGTCCCCACGCTGGTGTTCAGGCTGGTGTTCAGGCTGGTGTTCAGGCTGGTCTTCAGGCTGGTCTTCAGGCTACGGACGGGCTCTCCGCAGCTCTCAGCCTCTGAACAGTGGCCGCTTGGCCGGGACCCCGTCACGGCGGGGGAAGCGCTCCGGACACGGCTGGGCCTGCCGGAGGACCTGATACTCGAAGCCCTCCCGGACCGCCGCGACCGGCTCGAGACCGAACTGGGTCAGCCGGTCAGCCGGCCAGCGTCCAGCATGATCCTGCGCTCCTTCGGGGGCACCGATCCCTCGTGGCGGTTCGGAGACCACCATGAAGGCCCCCACCCGTAGGAGCGGGGCGCCGCATTCGGCCACCACCGCCGGAGGGCCGAAGGAGCGGGCAAGGAGGCCGTCGAAGGCGCCGCGCCATTCGACCTGCCGACCCGCTGCCTCCGCCCTCTCATGAAGAACCCTGACCCGATCCTGCAGCCCGAGTCGCTCCACGGCCGCCCGGAGGAACCGCACCCGGCGCGCGTTGGCTTCCAGGAGCACGAGCCGGGCATCGAGCCAGATGGAGGCCACCGCCAGACCCGGCAAACCCCCTCCGGAGCCGAGGTCGGCCAGGAGGGGCTGAGTCGGCCCGTCCGGCGCCAGCAGTCGGCGGCCCAGCGTGGCAAAGCCCTCGGCGTGGCGCAGCTGGGGCTCGAGGGGACCCGGACCGAGATAGCCGGCGCGGCGAGCCTCGGCGAGGACGTCATCCAACACGGATCGGGGATGGTGGGGGAGCGGGTCTCCCTCCTCGACAGGGGAGCCGGTCACCGGCGCGGCGTCAGCCGGCGGGTGCGATAACGATGTGCCGGTTCGGGTCCTCGCCCTCCGAGCGGGTGACGACACCGGGCAGCTCGTTGACGGCGTCGTGGACCGACTTGCGGTCGGCCGGGTTCATGGCCTCGAGCGCTTTCTCCTGGCCCGACGCAAGGACTTCCTCGGCGATCTGGACGCTGAAGCGCTTCAGAGCGGCCGAGCGGCGCTCCCGGTAGCCGGCGACGTCCACCAGGATGCGGTCAGTGCGCGAGGGGCACTGACGCTGGACCACTGCCCTCGTGAGATCCTGCACGGCGCTCAGCGTCGACCCGCGGGGTCCCACCAGCATGCCCAAATCCTCACCGACGGCGGCGATCTCCACGGTCTCTTCGTCGAGGATCCGGCACTCCACCGAACCCTCCATGTTGAGCTCACCCAAGAGAGCGGCCACGAAGGCCCGACCGACCTCGCCCTGCTCTTCGAGCGTCATTCCCTCGGCCATCTCTGTTGTCTCCTTCGGTTCCGTGCTCCGCTGCGGAGCCCTGCCAGTTGCCGGCCCCCCCACGGAGCCGTTGTTCAGACCTGCGCGGTCCCCGGCCGAGCCGTCGGCGTTGGCCGTTGCCGCGCCGGCCGCGCCGCTCGCCGCGCCTGCCACCCCGCTGCGGCGGTTGCGGCGTCGGCGGGCCGAACGGCTCGTGCCTGTCCCGCTGTCACCCGTCTCGGTGGCCGTCGCACCGTTCGCTTGACCGGAGCCTGAACGCTCCGAGCCACCACGTCCCGAGCCGTTGGCGCTGGCGCCACTGCGACCGCCGGCCGAGCCGTTTCCCGAGCCGTTTCCCGAGCGTTGGCCGCCCTGACGCGTTCCCTGTGCCGGCCGGCCGTTGCGCCGGGAGCGCTCCCGGCGCGGCCGGGGGCCGACGGGGCGCACTCTGGCCCGGACACGGGCCTCGACCCGCATGCGGCCGAAGAGGCCCGTCTTGGGCTCGGTCACGACGATCACCTCGGCATCGCCCAGGGCCACACCGAGCTGGTCCAGGGCCCGGTCGGTTGCTTCCTCGACTGTCTTGCCCGCCACTTCAACCCACTCCACTCGTCTACCGAGCCTTTCTGGCACGCTTGGAGCGGGACCTCGGGTGCGCCTTGGGTTCTGGCTCCTGGTCCTCGTTCCCCGCCTTGCCGTTCGTCGTGCGATTTGCGGCCCCGCCCGCCGGCTTGCGCCCATTGCCCCGTCCGTTGCCATTGGAACCGGTTTTGGCCGGGGGCACGGTGCTCTTGGCCAGCGCCGTGCCGTCGGTGGCCGTGGACTTCGACTTCTTCGTGGGGGGCAGCGCCGGGGGCTCCGGCTTTTCCTTCTCCGGTTTCTCTTTTTCCGGCTTCTTGGCCGAGCCAATTTCCCGTTCGGCCGTCACCGGTTGCACCATGCCGCTGCGGAACATCACCTCTTGTGTCCCGATCCGCATCGCAGAAGAGACCACCATGTAAATGGTTGCTCCCGCGGGCACTCTTAGGTAAATGACTCCGAAAATAATAGGGAAAAACTTCTGCATTGTTTGCATCTGTGGATTCGCTGCAGCCGCCTGCGGATTACGGCTGTTCATCTGCTTCATTTGGTAGTACTGCAGGAACATCGCAGCTGCAATGAGAACCAAATACGGGATTGTCAAGAGGGCTTGGCTCGCACCGTGGTGTTGCAGGGGAAGGGAGGACAAATCCATCCCGAACCACCAATGCATTTGGCCCTGCGAATTGACCAGAGCGGTGTGCATTTGCGAGTGGACCGGTATGTACCTCGGGGCCCCACAGGTTTTTGCGTGGCAAATCGCGGTTTGGCCAGCCGCATTTATGTAGGAAGCGCCCCTTGATACCGTGTTCGAGAGTCCCCTGATAAGTGTGTACAAGACGATCAGGAAAGGCATTTGCAGGAGGCTGGGTAGGCAAGCCCCGAACGGGCTCGTCCCGTTCTCCTTGTAGAGCTTCATCATCTCGGCGTTGAGCGCCTCGCGGTTCTCCGGGCCCTTGTACTTGGCCTGCAGCTTCTTCATCTCCGGCTGCAGCCGTTGCATCGCCAGCATCGACTTGGTGCTCTTCACCGTGACCGGCGTGAGGGCGAGCATGATGATGATCGTCAGGCCGGTGATGGCGAAGCCGTAGTTGGGCCAGATGGCGTAGAGGCCGGACAGGATGAGCCCGAAGAGCTCGAAGAGCGGGTGGAAGATCTCGCCGATGAGCTTGAACAGGGAATTCTCGGCGAGAACCGGGTGGGTCAGCATGGGCGGCCTCCGTCATGCGCCTGCGCGCCGGTGTGGGCGTGGATCCGGACGGGCACCAGGTCGACGCCGTGGGGACCGAAGGGTCGGCAGCGCACCAGGCGCCGGGTCGTCAGCGCCAGCCCGCGCCAGAAGCCATGGACGCGAAAGGCCTCGGCGGCGTAGTTCGAGCAGCTGGGATAGAAGCGGCACGGGGACACACGGCCTGAGGCTGCGCCTTGATAGGCCGTGAGCAGGGCAATCGCCAGGCGGACCGGCAGGCTCAGTCGCTCCTCGGACCCCAGCGCGGCGCTCACGCGGTCACCATTGCCTGGCCTGCTCGGCGCAGGGCCCGCGCCACGTCGGTGCGGAACTGGCCGGGGTCGAGCTCGGCGGCGGCGGGATCGAGGCGCACCAGATAGGCCCCGCGGGGCAATCCGGCGGCTTCTGCCCGGACCACCTCGCGGGCGCGCCTGCGCAGCCGGTTGCGTGTCACCGCGCCGCCACAGCGACGACTAATTGCGTATGCGACCTGGGGAAACACACCAGGGACGCCGACGTCGACTGGAGCGAAGGCCACCCGGACCGGCCCGCACGCGCCGCGGGCGCGGGCCCGCTGCAAGTCGGCGAAGGCCGCGCGGCTGGTGATGCGTCCGACCGTCCGGGCAGGCAAGACGAGGACCTCAGGCGCTGAGACGGTGGCGCCCCTTGAGCCGCCGCGACTTCAAGATGGCCCGCCCCGCCCGGGTGGACATGCGCTTGCGGAACCCGTGGGTGCGGGCCCGCTTCCGGGTGTTGGGTTGGTAAGTGCGCTTCACGTCAAGTCAGCCTTTCGCGATTCAGTCTTTCGCGACGCTGGAGCAATGTCGGGGACCGGCTCCTCGCGGGGTCCACGCCTCGGCCGTCTTGTCGAAATCCGGCCGCCAGCGGCGAGTCCTCCCATGTTAGGCGCGATTTGCGGACGGCCTCTAGTCGCATCCCCCGGCGCGGTGTACCGTCATCCAATTACCCGCACCGAGGACCGCGCCGAACGTGGCTGGACGCCGAGGGGGGAGAAGGGGAGTTCGGCGGAACCGGTGACGCAGGCGACAGAACTCTGGACAAGATGCTCGAAATCCCTGCACGACCAGGTCTCCGAGAGCACGTGGCAAGTCTGGCTCGCCGGGATCGAACCGGTGGCTTTCGCCGACGGCGTGTTCACGCTCTCCGTCCCCACCGGGTTCATCCGGGAGCGGGTCGAGTCGCGCTACCTGGCGATGATCGAAGACACCCTGGCCAACGAGGTCGGGGACTCGGTGCGGGTGCGCCTCGTCGTGCACGAGCCGGCGCCGGCCGCCGCACCGAGCCCGGCGGACGAGCCCGGCCGACCTGACGGGGAGAACGGCCTGTACGGCGCAGAAACCCTGGTCGGAACACCATCTGCCTTCTCGGGCCCGGTTGCCGGGGCGGCCGGACGCGAGTCGCCGGCCGTCCAGCTCGACTCGAAATTCACCTTCGAGACTTTCGTCGCCGCCTCGTCGAACCGCCTTGCCCACGCGGCGGCCCAGGCCGTGGCGGAAACGCCTGGCCGGTCGTACAACCCCTTGTTCATCTACGGCGACTCCGGGCTCGGCAAGACCCACCTGCTCCACGCCATCGCCAACTACGTGACCGAGAATTACCCCCGGCGCAAGGTCCTTTACGTCACCACCGAGACCTTCATGAACGACTTCGTCGACGCCTTGCGGAGCTCGACCACGCTGGCCTTCAAGCGCCGCTACCGCGACTGCGATGTCCTGCTCATCGACGACGTCCAGTTCATGGAGCGCAAAGAGGGGCTCCAAGAAGAGTTCTTCCACACCTACAACGACCTCAAAGGCGCCTCCAAGCAGATCGTCCTCACCTCGGACCGGGCCCCCAAGTCGATCGAGACGCTCGAAGACCGCCTGCGCAGCCGGTTCCTCTCGGGGCTGATCACCGAGATCGACCCACCGGACCTCGAGACCCGCCTGGCCATCTTGCGCTCCAAGTCCCTCAGCGAGCACTACGAGGTGCCCGACGACGTCCTCGAGTTCATCGCGTCGCACGTGAAGGACAACATCCGTGAGCTCGAGGGAGCGCTCATCCGCATCTGCGCCTTCGCCAAACTCAACAACAGGCCCACCTCGCGCGAACAGGCCGAAAAGGTGCTCGCCGACCTGGTCGAGGCAGGTGAGCCCCGCCGGATCTCGCCCCAGATGATCCTCGACACCGTGGCCGCCAGCTACGGGTTCTCCGTGGAGTCCATCATCGGGCCCAGTCGCACCAGACCACTCGTCACCGCCCGCCAGGTCGCGATGTACCTGACGCGCGAGCTCACGGACTACAGCTATCCGGCCATCGGACGGGTCTTCGGCAAACGGGACCACACGACCGTCATCCACGCCGTCGACAAGATCGCCGGTCAGATGCAGGAACGACGCCAGATCTACGAGCAGATCACCGAGCTGAGCCAAAAGATCCGTGCCGGCACGGACTGACCGTTCCCACTCCCGCGGCCGGTCGCGACATCCTGTCAGTCACAAGAGGAACAGGTTGTGGACGCACGCGCCCACGCCTGTGGACGATGGGCCATCTTGTCCCCACTCGCCCCCACCCCCTCGTCTGAGGGGCTGCGTCGCCGGCCTCGAACCACACAGCCATGGGGACGCGCCGCGATGGCCTCAGCTGGACTGCGAGCATCTCCTCCACAGTCCACAGCCCTTACTACCTTTACGAACTTCACATACTCTTCCCTCTACCAGGACACAACAGGGACCCGCCCGAAAGGACCGACACCGGTGAAGTTCAGATCCGAGCGTGATGCGCTCGTCGAGATGCTCGCCACGGCCAGCCGTGCCGTCGGTGGCCGTGGGGGTTCTTCCCCCGTCCTCCTCGGCCTGTTGTTGCACTGCGAGGGGAACACGCTGCGCGTGACGGGAACCGACCTCGATCTGACGATCCAGGTGACCGACGAAGTCATCGGGATCGACGGCGGCAGTTGTGTCATTCCGGCGCGGCTCTCGACCGACATCGTGCGCCGGCTCGAGCCGGGCGCGGTCACCTTGGCCGACGAGGGGGATCACATCACCATCTCGGCCGCCCGGTCGACCTTCAAGTTGCAGACCTATCCGGTCGTCGAGTTCCCTTCGGTCGCCAAGACCAGCGAGCCGATGACCCAGCTCTCCGAGGCGGGACTCGCCGAAGCGGTGCGTCAGGTCGTGCGGGCGGCGTCCCACGACGACGGCCGGCCCCTGCTCACCGGTGTCCTGGTCTCGCGCGTCGACGGGTCGCTGCGGATGGTGGCGACCGACTCGTACCGCATGGCCATGCGGGATCTGCCTGAGGCCAACACCATCCCGGGTGAGGAGGATCTGCTGGTGCCCGCCCGGGCCCTCTCGGAGCTCCAACGCCTGCCGGCGAGGACGATCACCGAGGGGGCCGACACCGACCGCGTCGGCGTCGCCGCCAGCGCCAACGAGATCACGTTCTGGCAGGGCAACGTCCAGATCAGCACGCGCCTGCTCGAGGGCCGGTACCCGGACTACAAGCAGTTGATCCCCGACCACTACCCGAACCGCTTGCACCTGGGGAAGGAGAACTTCCTCGCGGCGTTGCGCCGGGTGCAGCTTCTCGTGCGCGACAACACGACTCCGGTGCGCCTGACGATGCGTAGTGGGGGGGTGGATCTTACGGTCCAGAGTCAGGACGTGGGCGACGCGGCGGAGACGGTGGACGGGGACTACAGCGGCGAGGACCTGATCATTGCGTTCAACCCGTCCTACCTCATCGACGGCGTGGAGGCCGTGATCGGTGACGAGGTGATCGTCGAGACGGCGGACGCATCGCGCGCGGCAACGGTGCGGGGCGCAGAGGACGACCACTTCCGGTACCTGCTCATGCCTGTGCGCGTCTCCTGAGCGCTCACGCGCGACGGTGAGCCTCCGCCGGCTGGAGCTGATCGACTTTCGTATCTTCACGCACGCGCTGGTCGAGCCCGAGACCGAGGGCACCACGGTGATCACGGGTGCGAACGGCACCGGCAAGACCAGTGTGCTCGAAGCGGTCGCGTATCTCGGCACGCGGCGGTCCTTCCGGGGTGCGCCGCCTGAGGCGCTGGTTCGGACGGGCGCCGCCAGCGCGATCGTGCGTGCCGACATCGATCGTCCCGACAGCCCGGGGCTGGTCGAGGCGGAGATCGCCCCCGCGGCAACGAGCCGGATCCGGGTGAACCGCAAAGCCGTCTCGACGCGCAAGGACCTCGGTGCCGCCGTTCCGTGCACTGTGTTCTCGCCCGAAGACCTCACCTTGATCAGTGGCGGACCGCGGGGCGACGCGATCTGCTCGACGACGCGCTTGCGCTGCTCGATCCCGAAGGGGCACGGGCGGCCGATGAGACCGAGCGCATCTTGCGACAGCGCGCCGCACTGTTGCGCCAGTCGGGCGGCCGGGCTGGGCCCGAGGTCGTCACCACGCTCGACGTGTGGGACCAACGTCTGGCCGATTCCGGCAAGGTGCTCGTCGCCGCACGGGAGCGGCTGGCGGCAGACCTCGAGCCTCTGGTGGGCGCCGCCTACAGCCGGCTGGCCGGCGCGGCCGGCCGCACCATCGTGCGCCAGCAGTACCGACGGAGTTGGGAGGGTGACCTGCTGGCCGCGCTCGGCGGCAGCCGCCGCGACGACCTGCGTCGCGGCGTGAACACCGTCGGCCCGCACCGCGACGACTTGGACCTGGCGATCGACGATCGAGAGGCCCGCACCCACGCCTCGCAGGGCGAGCAACGCTGTCTCGCCTTGGCGTTGCGCCTGGGGGTCCACGGGCTCGTGCGCGCCCGCACCGCGTCTGGCGCCCACGCTGCTCCTCGATGACGTCTTCTCCGAGCTCGACCCGGACCGCAGCCGCGCCCTGGTGGCCGAGCTCCCGGCGGGGCAGGCGATCCTCACCACGGCGTCCCCGCTGCCGGAGGGCATCACGGTGGCGCGGGTTGTCTCCGTGCAGGCGCTGGCGGCGGCGTGAGGGCATCGGGGGCGGGGCCGCGACGCGTCGGGGAGTCGGTTCCGCGTCTGTTGAGCCGGCTCGGCGCACCTCCGTCGCCGGCCACCATGGAGGCCGTCTTCAGCCGGTGGGAATCGGTCGCCGGCGGCGAGCTGGCGGCCCACGCGCGGCCGTTGCGCCTCGACGGGACGACCCTCGTCGTGGCGGTCGACCATCCGGCCTGGGGCACGCGCGCCCGCATGGAGTCGGCGCAGATTCTCAGGCGCATCAGGGGTGTGGAGGGCGTCGCGGTCGAGCGCCTCGAGGTCGTCGTCGAGCGCGACTGACACGCTTCGCGCGCCGGTCACCAATCCGACTCGGATGCGATTGCGAGAGTCCTGGTGAGAGGCCCGTCGCGGACCGTTCAGGAGTGCCGAATTGGCACGTCGGTCGGGTAGAATGGTGTGTCGCATCGAAAGGCCGGACGCGCACTGTTCGGGGATTCGATTCGTACCGTGATGACCGTCGTTTTTGAAAGGGCGCGCCTGTGGCAGTGAAGGTGGATCAGAGACCGGGTGGAGGCGAGGCTTCCTACACCGAGGCTGACATCACCATTCTCGAAGGGCTCGAGGCGGTCCGGAAGCGCCCCGGCATGTACATCGGCTCGACGGGCCCGACCGGTCTGCACCACCTGGTCTGGGAGGTCGTGGACAACTCCGTCGACGAGGCCATGGCGGGCCGCGCCACGCGGATCGACGTGACGATCCTGGCCGACGGTGGCGTCCGGGTCAGTGACGACGGGGCGGGCATCCCCGTGGGTCCCCACGCCAAGAACCCCAAGGTCTCGACAGCCGAGATCGTCCTGACGACGCTGCACGCGGGCGGCAAGTTCGGCGGCAAGGGGTACCAGGTCTCCGGTGGCCTCCACGGGGTCGGCGTCTCTGTCGTCAATGCCCTGTCGAGCCGGCTCCTCCTCGACATCGACCGGGACGGCCAGCACTGGGAGGCCGAGTTCGAGAAGGGCGGCAAGCTCAAGCGCAAGGTGACCGCCACGGGACCGGCCCCGCTGGACCGCAGCACCGGCGAGCCGCGTACGGGCACCACGGTCACCTTCTGGCCCGACGGGACGATTCTCGACGAGACGGAATTCCGCGCCCAGACCATCTTGGAGCGGATGCAGATCATGGCCTTCTTGAACAAGGGCCTCGAGATCCGCTTCACCGACGAGCGCACCGATCCCGTCACCAAGGTGACGTACAAGTACAACGGTGGCATCGTCGACTTCGTCAAGCATCTCAACGCGTCGAAGGAGTCGCTCTTCCGCAAGGTGGCTTCGTTCGAACAGGCCGAGGACGGTCAGGAGGTCGAGATCGCGCTCCAGTGGAACGCCGGCTATCACGAGTCGATCCACTCCTTCGCCAACGGGATCTCCACCATCGAGGGGGGCATGCACGTCGAGGGCTTCTCGAAGGCGCTGACGAATGTCGTGAACCGCTACGCACGCGCCCGCAACCTGTTGAAGGAGAAGGAGGACAACCTCAAGGGTGAGGACATCCGCGAGGGGCTGACCGCCATCATCTCGGTCCGGTTGCGCGACCCCCAATTCGAGGGTCAGACCAAGTCCAAGTTGGGCAACACGTCCATCCGGTCGCTGACCGAGCGGACGACGAACCAGAAGCTCAGCGAGTGGCTGGAGGAGAACCCCCGCGAAGCCAGCCAGATCGTGCAGAAGTCCATGCAGGCGGCCCGGGCCCGCCTGGCGGCCCAGGGCGCGCGCGACCTGACCCGGCGCAAGTCGGCCCTCGACGGCGCCGGGCTGCCGGGCAAGTTGGCGGATTGCTCGTCGCGCGACCCGCGCGAGTCCGAGCTCTTCATCGTGGAGGGGAACTCAGCCGGTGGTTCGGCCAAGGACGCGCGCGACCCGGTGACCCAGGCGATCCTCCCCATCCGGGGGAAGATCCTCAACGTCGAGCGCGCCCGCATCGACAAGATGTTGAAGAACGCCGAGATCCAGGCGTTGATCTCCGCCATCGGCGCCGGGCTCGCCGAGGAGTTCGACGTCGAGAAGATCCGGTACCACAAGGTCATCCTGCTGGCCGACGCCGACGTCGACGGGAGCCACATCCGGACGCTCTTGCTCACGTTCTTCTACCGCCAGATGAAGCCCCTCGTCGAAGGCGGGTTCGTCTACGTGGCGCAGCCGCCGCTGTACTCGACGCTGGTGGGCAAGGAGAAGATCTACCTCAAGGACGACGCCGCCAGAGAGGCGTTCCTGGCCGAGCACCCCGACCACAAGCACGACTTCAACCGGCTGAAGGGCCTCGGCGAAATGGACTACGCCGAGCTGCGTGACACCACGATGGACCCGGGGAAGCGCTCGTTGTTGCAGATCAACGTGGAGCAGGCGGCGACGGCGGACGAAGTCTGCTCGATCCTCATGGGTGACGACGTGGAGCTGCGGCGCCACTTCATCCAGACCAATGCCAAAGACGTCCGCTTCCTCGACATCTGAGCACGCGGACCGGGAGTAGGGAGCACATGCCACAGTCGACACGCGGCTCGGGCCGCGGGGGAGCGGGCTCGGGCGGGGACGGCGAAGCCCCGCCGGGGGGTGACGAGCCGGTCAGCGGCTCGATCGAGCCCATCGAGATCCAAGAGGAGATGGAGCGCTCGTTCCTCGAGTACTCCATGTCCGTCATCGTCGCCCGCGCCCTCCCCGACGTGCGGGACGGCCTCAAGCCGGTGCACCGCCGGATCCTCTACTCCATGTTCGACAACGGGCAACGCCCCGACCGGCCCCACAGCAAGTGCGCCAAGGTCGTGGGCGAGGTCATGGGGACGTACCACCCCCACGGCGACTCGGCGATCTACGAGGCGCTGGCCCGCATGGTCCAGGAGTTCTCACTCCGTCACCCGCTGATCGACGGCCACGGCAGCTTCGGCGGCCGGGGGCCCGACGACGGGGCCGCGGCCATGCGCTACACCGAGTGCCGCCTGGCCCCGCTCGCCCTCGAGCTCATGGCCGACATCGACGAAGAGACCGTCGACATGGTGGCCAACTACGACGGCTCGGCGCTCGAGCCCGTCGTGCTGCCGGGGCGCTTCCCCAACCTCTTGGTCAACGGGTCACAGGGCATCGCGGTCGGCATGGCGACCAACGTCCCGCCGCACAACATGGGCGAGGTGATCGACGCCGCCATTCACGTGCTGCACCACCCCGAGGCGACGCCCGACGAGCTCATGGAGTTCGTCAAGGGTCCGGACTTCCCGACGGGCGCGCAGATCCTCGGCCGCCAGGGCATCCTGGACGCCTACCGAACCGGTCGCGGCTCCATCAAGATGCGCGCCGTGGCCGAGATCGAGGAGGGCCGCACCGGAGACCGGATCGTCGTCTCCGAGCTCCCGTATCAGACCTCGGTCGAGGTGATCGAGCAGAAGATCACCGAGCTGGTGCGCGCCGGCGATCTCGACGGGATCAGCGGGATGCGCAATGCCTCGGCCAACCAGCAGCCGCGACTGGTCATCGACCTCAAGCGTGACGCCAACGCCAACGTCGTTCTGAACAACCTGTACAAGCAGACGCCGCTCCAGACCAGCTTCGGCGTCAACATGCTGGCGCTGGTGGACGGCGTGCCGCGCACGCTGAACCTGGCGCAGGCCCTCTCGTACTACATCGATCACCAGATCGAGGTCATTCAGCGTCGCTCCCAGTACCGGCTGGACAAGGCGCGCAACCGTGCGCACATCGTCGAGGGTCTGCTCAAGGCGATCGACATGCTCGACGCCGTCATTGCGGCTATCCGCGCGCTCAGCCGACCGGCCCGAGGCCCGCACATCGCTGATGGCCGAGCCCTTCTCGTTCACCGAAGTGCAGGCCACGCACATCCTCGACATGACCCTGGGCCGGCTGACCCGGTTGGGCCGCACGGAGCTCGAGGAGGAGATGGCGCAGCTGCGGACCACCATCGCCGAGCTCGAAGCGATCCTCTCCGACGACGGCAAGCTGCGCGGCGTCATCGAGACCGAGATGACCGAGATCCGCGACAAGTACGCCAACGAGCGACGCAGCGTCATCACGCACGATCCGGGCGAGATGGGTGTCGAGGACCTGATCGACGACGAGGAGATCGTCGTGACCTTGACCAGGGCGGGCTACATCAAGTCCGTGGCGGCTGCGGCCTTCCGCACCCAGGGCCGGGGGGGCCGGGGCGTCCAGGGGGCGCGGCTGAAAGAGGAGGATCTCGTGAGCCAGGTGGTGCAGACCACCGCGCACACCTACCTGCTCCTGTTCTCGAACCGCGGCAAGGTCTACCGGCTCCGAGGCCACGAGATCCCGGTGAAGGATCGGACAGCGCGCGGGACGGCCGCCGTCAACCTGGTGCCGCTCGCACCGAACGAATCGATCACGGCCATCATCGCCACCCGCGAGTTCTCGCCGGACCAGTACCTCGTCTTTGCCACGGCCCACGGGCAAGTGAAGAAGACGGCCATGAGCGAGTACGACAAGTCGTGGCGCGAGGGTTTCATCGCGATCAACCTGCGCGACGGGGACGAGCTGGTCCGCGTGGTGGCGACGTCGGGGCAGGACGACCTCTTCGAGGTGACGCGCAATGGCATGACCATCCGCTTCAACGAGGAGGACGTGCGGCCGATGGGCCGCGACGCCGCCGGCGTGCGGGGTATCCGTCTGCGCCAGGGCGACGTGGTGGTGTCGTTGGACGTGGCGGCGGACGACACCGATATTCTCATCGTCACCGACGCCGGCTACGGCAAGCGCACCAAGCTCGAGCGCTTCAACCGCCAGGCCCGAGGCGGGCAGGGCGTGCGCGGCATCCGGCTGACCGGTACCCGCGGCACCGTCGTCAGCGCGTTCATGGTCGCTCTCGACGAAGAGATCCTGCTGGTGTCCTCGGGCGGGGTCGTCATCCGGACCGAGGTTCGCGAGATCGCCTCGCAGGGCCGGGACGCGACGGGTGTGCGGGTCATGAACCTCGATGAGGGGCAGTCCGTGGCGGCGGTCGCCCGGGTGACGGCGGAGGTCGACGAGGCCTGATCCGGCCGCTGCGGCTGATGCCCCGGCAGGTACTGGTGCCGCGGCGCCCGGCGCCCTAGAAGAAGTGGATCGACGAAAGCGGCCAGACCCGTAGGTCGACCTTGCCCACGATGAGGGACTTGGGGATGGGCCCCCAGTAACGGCTGTCACACGAATCGGTCCGGTTGTCGCCCATCACGAAGTAATCGTTGGTCGGGATGTGGAACGGCTGCACGAGGTTGTAGTCCCTGGGCTCCGGGCCCGGGCTCGTGACCCCCTGCTCCTGGGGCGGGAGCCACGGCTCGGAGAGGCGCTTCCCGTCGATGTAGACGTCGCCGTGCGCGAGCGAGATCGTCTCCCCGGGGAGCCCGATCACTCGCTTCACGAGATCGTTCACCTCCGGCCCGCCGCAATTCTCGGCGGGCGGGCGCGAGAAGACCACGATGTCGCCGCGGTCGACGCCGTGGAGGTCGTAGGCGAGCTTGTTGACGAGGATGCGGTCGCCGATCTGGAGCGTGGGCTCCATCGAGCCCGAGGGTATGAAGAAGGTCTGGACCACGAAGGCGCGCAGAATGACCGCGAACAAGACCGCGACGACGACCACGATGAGGCCCTCGCGGAGCCAGCGGGCGTTCGACTTCTGCTTCGCGGCGGCAGCGCCTGCTGGACCTTCGGGCCCGCCCGGTGCGACGGGCCCGTCGGGTCCGTCGGGTCCGTCCGGAGGCGCAGCACCGGGAGGGCCGCCCGACGGCGGTTCCTCGACGGCGACCGCCGGGTCGTTCTGGTCGGGCGTCACCGGAGGCAGGCTAGACGGCGGCGCGGGCCTTGGCTGCTCAGGCCGGCGTCGGGATGACCGAGGCGGTGTCGCGGCCGGAGCGCAACAGGGTGCCGGGCAGGAGGCCGGTGGGCTCGCCGTCGCGAACGGTCTCCACGCCGTTCACCAGGACCCGGACGACCCCGTGCGAGCCGGCGAAGAGGCGGGGGGTCTCGCCGGGCAGGTCGTGGACCAGCCGGGCCGGTTCCGAGTCCACGCTGGCCGGATCGAAGACGACGAGGTCGGCGGCGAACCCCTCGCGCACGACGCCGCGTTCACGCAGCCCGAACAACTCGGCCGGCTGCGACGTCATCATGCGCACCGCCTGCTCCACGGGCACGAGCTTGCGACCCCGGAGGCAGTCGGCCAGGAAGGCGGTCGGATAGCTCGAGCCGCACATGCGGTCGAGGTGCGCGCCGGCGTCGGATCCGCCGACCATTGCCCGCGGGTCGCTCCAGATGGCGGCCCGCATGGCCCAGGTGGCGTCGCTGCCGTCGTCGGTGTTGGGCCAGAGCACGGTCCGGAGGTCGTCGGCCAACACGATGTCCAACAAGGTGTCGAAGGGCGCCGTGCCACGCTCGGCCGCGACATCGGCCACGCTGCGGAAGGCGCATCCCTCGTTGGCCGGCGCATAGGTGTCGCCGATGACGTAGGTACCCCAGTGCGACAGGCCGCGGAAGACGCCGGCCTCCTTACTGCGCGCCCGCTCGTCGAGCTGGGCACGGACGTCGGGGTCGGCCAGCTGCTTCTTGCGCTCCTCCTCGGGCAAGCCCATCACGTCACCCCATCCGGGAATGAGGAACAGCGCACAGTGCGTGCGGAAACTCATGTTCATGGGGACCAACGTGGGCATGATGAGCGCCACGATCCGCCCACCGGCCGCCGCCGCGGCCGACGAGGCCGACAGCTGGTGCTCGATGCGCTCGCCCGAGCGGGCGTCCACGGTGAGCACGTTCCAGTTCAGTGGCCGCTGGGCTGTCACGCTCATCGTCGTCATGAGGTCGATCTCTTCTGGGCTGAACGAGTCGAGGCAGCCGTTGGTGATGTATTCGAGGGTCGTCCCCTCGTGGCTCGCCACCTCCTCACAGAAGGCCAGCATCTCGCGCCGGTCGGCGTGCCGGGAGCTGATGGGCCGTCCCTCGCCGTCGGAGTGGGTGCGCGACTGCGATGACGAGAAGCCCAACCCTCCCGCCTCGAGTGACTCGGACAGGAGCTCCCGCATCGCCGCGATCTCCTCGTCGGACGCCACCTCGTCGCCGCGCTCGGCCCCCAGCACCTTGCGCCGCAGCGCGCGAGTGCCCGACGAGGAATCCGGCGTTGACCCCCAGGTGCCCGTCCAGCGCGTCGAGGTACTCAGCGAAGCTGGACCAGGTCCACGGCACGCCCTGTTCGAGTGCGGCCAGCGGCATCCCCTCGACCTTGGCCATCATGCGCCGGATGTAGTCGGCGTCCTTGCCGTTGATGGGGGCGAGTGTGAACCCGCAGTTCCCGCCGATCACCGTCGTGACCCCGTGCACGTTGGAGGGGGAGGCGGTCGGGTCCCAGAACAATTGGGCGTCATAGTGCGTGTGGGGGTCGATGACACCGGGCATGACCGTCAGGCCTGTGGCGTCGAACTCTGTGGTGGCCGGTTCGTCCACCTGGCCGATGGCGACGATGCGACCGTCCCGGATCCCGATGTCGGCCCGCCGGGCCGGTGATCCGGTCCCGTCGACGAGCGTGCCGGATCGGATGACGTAGTCGAGCATGGGACCTCCGCGAGCGTGCCCACCCCCACCACGGCGGCGTGGGCTGGGAATCTGACGACCCGTCAGCTTACCGGTGCGTCCGTCGGTCCTCCGGGGCCAGCGCGGGCGGGCCCTCAGCCCGGCCAGGTGGAGGAGGGGATGACCCCGTCTTTGTACTGACGGACGATGGCGGCCCTGATCTCCTCCAGGCGCGTCTCGACGGCTTCTTGGCGCACGGTGAGCGCGGCCACCTGCTCGTCGAGCGCGCCCAGGACTCGCCTGGCGTCCTCGGCCGAGGTCAGGTCGACGCTCGCCATCTCGGCGTGGACGGCCAGCAGGGCGTCCGAGCGCGCGAAGACGCCGGGATCCAGCTCCGCGCCGTTGGATGGGGTGTCGGTGGCCGACCATCCCTCACCCCAGGGCCGACCGGCCAGCGCGCCGGGCAGGTCGTCGACCATCTCCTTGCTGCTGGGCGTGTCCGTCGCCAGGCGGTGGCGAAGGATGCCCATGTCGTCCGTGAGCACACTGCGGGCGTAGACCACGGTCTCGAGGATCCGAGTGAGACGTTCCCGCCAGGCACGGATCGGAGTGGCGCCCGACGCGTCGGCCACGCCCTCTGACTCCCGCAACGCGGCGTCGACGTCCTCCAGCTCGAGAGGCCGCTCCTCGTCCGCTACCTCACCGGCCTCTCGATGACCCGCGCCGTCGTCCGGCAGATGCGCCTGACCTGATGGCACGGGGTCCCCTCCTCTGCTGCGCCGCCTGGTGACGCACGGGCTGGCACCCGTTCGAACTTCTTTACCATCGAATGCAGAGGAGTCGTAAGTGCTGATCGTCACAAATTTCGCCCACCGTGCTCGCCCCGCGGAGCTCGTGGGGGACGGGTCGGGCCGTTCGTGTGAGTCCTGTGGACGACACGGCCGTCCCTACGGAACCCCTGTGTAGGCGGGATTGTCCCCAAGTCATCCACAGGCTGTGCCCGATGGGGTCCCCAGCCAGGTGTTTCCCCACGAGGGCATCACGTGCTTTGCTCTGTCGATGCGCCTCGCCCGGTCCTGGAACACACGGTGGCGCCGGTGGTCCTGAGCCTCCAACCGACGTCCGAAGGGGTCCTGCCGGGGCAGCTCCTCGAGCGCGCCATCCACGCCGGCTACATCGACGCCGGGCGCTTCAAGATCCCCGAGGCCAACGTCCAGCCAGCGAGTCTGGATCTCCGTCTGGGCGAGCGCGCGCTGCGCATCAGGTGCAGCTTCCTGCCCGGAGCCGACTCCGTCGATCTCAAGCTGAAGGACTACATCCTCGACGAGATAGACCTGCGCGGCGACGGCGCGATGCTCGAGGCCCGCTGTCCGTACCTGATCGAGCTCAAAGAGCGGCTGGACCTCCCCGCGGGCCTCCGCGGCAAGGCGAATCCCAAGAGCTCGACGGGGCGCATCGACGTCTTCACGCGGGTCATCACCGACCACAGCCACCGCTTCGACGAGATCGCGCCGGGGTATCACGGCCCGCTCTATCTCGAGGTCGTGCCGCTGTCCTTCGCGGTTCGGGTGAAGGAGGACCTGACGCTGAACCAGTTGCGGCTGTCCATGGGCAGGCCGTGGCTCAGCGACGACGAGGTGCGGGAGAGGCATGTCGCCGTCCCCATCTTGTTCCGGCATGGCGAACCGGCACCCGTCGAGGACCTCGCGCTGTCGAACGGGCTCTTCTTGGGCCTCGACCTCCACGGGGATGAGCAGGGCCGGGTCGGGCACAGCACGCGGGACAGCGCGCCGCTCCTCGACCTGACGACCGGCGTGGAGACCGACCCGACGGCCTTCTGGGATCCGGTGTACCGAGAGGAAGGCGACCGACTCGTGCTGTCGCCGAGGCGCTTCTACCTCTTGATGTCGCACGAGGCCGTGAGCATCCCACCCAACCTGGCGGCGGAGATGACGGCGTACGACCCCACGAGCGGGGAGCTGCGCACCCACTACGCAGGCTTTTTCGATCCCGGGTTTGGCTTCGACCCGGCCGGCCGCTTCCGCGGGTCGCGGGCCGCCCTCGAGGTGCGCGCCCACGACGTGCCGTTCATGGTCGAGAACGGGCAAGCCGTCTGCAAGCTGACCTTCGAGCGCATGCTCGAGGAGCCGACGGCGCTCTACGGCAGCGGCATCGGTTCGTCGTATCAGCAACAAGAAGAGACCCTGAGCCGGTACTTCCGCCGCGTCGGCTGAGCCCGCCCGGGGGGGGCCGGGCCGGGCGGAACGGCCGCCGGCGAGTTGCGGCGATGCGCCACGGCACCACCGGGAGAATCAACTGCGAATCAAATTCGTGTGTGACAGCCGCGGCGGCTCGCTGTTGTGTGTGGCGTGTCGTGTATCGCGTCGAATGTCGTGTAACAAGTTTCAGCGCGACTGAACAAGGTTCGTATGGAGGGCGCGCAGAGAGTGACAACACATTCACAACAGATGTCCGCGGAAATGATGCGCGCAACACGCGCTCCAAATGAATTTTTGAGAGTCCCAACCCGCGTTCGAAATGAATGCAGACTGAATCCGCAAACTTCGTACGCAGCGTCGTGCACGCGCTATATCGTTAGATTTCGAGGGGGTAAGGCAGTAGTGCTTGGAGAGTCGGGCTCCGAGTCGCGTCACCCCCCGCCAGTACGACTTCTGGTGGAGGAACGATGGAGGGATTGACGCCGGACCCGGCAAGCGCTGACGAGGGAGCAACCCTCGAAGACGTTTTCACGTCGCGCAATTTCGGACACCCGCCCCCCAGCGCTGCTGCGGCCGTCCCTGCGGCAGCTGCTGTCGGTGCCACCCGCCCAGGATTCCTTCCCCGCAACCCCTTCATCGCGTCAGCGTCGGCGGCCGCCGCCGCGGCCACGGTTGTCGCCGGGCTCGTCATCGGTCCCGGACCGATCATCCAGCCCCTGATTTCGGCGGAGTCCTCGGGTCTTGGCCCGAGCGACGTGCCCTTCACCTCGCCGCCGCCGCCGGCTTTGCCGAAGGCGACTGTTCCCACGACGCCCGACCCGACCGGAGGGGCGTCGAGCCCAGCCGCCGGCGGCGGCGGTGCCACGGCGTCATCGAGCGCGGTGCTCGCCGTCGTGTCCGTGGCGCCACCGGGCAAGATCGGGGCGCCGACGAGCACGGTGGCAGGCGCCGCGGGTGGTGCGACCATCTCGACGACAGCGCCGCCCACCACGACCACGGTGCCGCCATCGGGCGGCGGTACCGGCACGAGTGGCGGCGGCACCGGCACGGGCGGCGGCAACGGCACGGGGACAAACAACGGCGGCGGCACCGGCACGGGGACCGGAGGCGACGGCAATGGCGGCGGCCAGGGCAACAACGGCGGCGGTACCGGCACCGGCAACGGCAACGGAGGCGGAACCAGTACGGGGACCGGAGGCGACGGCAATGGCGGCGGCCAGGGCAACAACGGCGGCGGCAACGGCAACGGGAATGGAAACGGCAACGGCGGCGGCCAAGGCAACGGCGGCGGCCAAGGCAACGGCGGCGGCCAGGGCAACGGGAATGGAAACGGCAACGGCGGCGGCCAAGGCAACGGGGAAGGCAACGGAGGCGGCCAAGGCAACGGAGGCGGCCAAGGCAACGGAGGCGGCCAAGGCAACGGAGGCGGCCAAGGCAACGGAGGCGGTTGTGGAGGCGGTGGTGGTGACGGCGGCGGCCAGGGCTACGGCGGCGGCCAGGGCTACGGCGGCGTCGGACAGGGCGGCGGCTCCGGCGACGGCGGTGGTGGCGACGGCGGTGGTGGCGACGGCGGGTACGGCTCGGGTAACCCCTTCGGGCAGGGTCACTGACGCGTCGGCCGCCGCGGCGCGGCGTCGAGGCTGGTAAGTATGCGGGTGCCGGCGATCGAACGCGCCGGTGCGAGCGAGGTCAGCCATGAACTACACGAACCTGGGCACCGCCGGTCTGCGGGTCTCGCGGATCTGCCTCGGAATGATGGGCTTCGGGAACGACAGCGATCGTCCCTGGGTGATCGACGAGGACACCGCCGAACCGATCGTCAAGGCGGCGGTGGAGGGCGGGGTCACCTTCTTCGACACGGCAGACGCCTATTCGGGAGGGGCCAGCGAGGTCGCCACGGGCAGGCTGGTACCGAAGTTCTTGACCCGCGACGAGGCCGTGATCGCCACGAAGGTGTTCATGCCGGTGACGCCGGGCGAGAACGGAGGCGGTCTCGGCCGTAAGCACATCCTCTCGGGGATCGACTCGTCGCTGCGCAACCTGAAGATGGACTATGTCGACCTGTACCAGATCCACCGCTGGGATCCCCGCACCCCGATCGAGGAGACGATGGAGGCGCTGCACGACGTGGTCCGCGCCGGCAAGGCCCGCTACATCGGGGCTAGCAGCATGTTTGCGTGGCAGTTCGCCAAGGCACAACACACCGCGGAAGTGCACGGGTGGACGAAGTTCGTCTCGATGCAGAACCACTACAACTTGATCTACCGCGAGGAAGAGCGCGAGATGATCCCGCTCTGCCTCGACCAGGGAGTCGGGTGCATCCCGTGGAGCCCGCTGGCGCGCGGTGTGCTCGCTGGGAACCGCTCACGCGACGGCGAGCGCCACACCACGCGCTCGAGCACCGATTCCTTTACGGATTATCTCTACGCGCAGCCCACCGACTTCGACGTGGTCGACGCGGTGAGTGAAGTCGCGACGGCACGCGGCGTGGCGCCCGCCCAAGTAGCGCTCGCCTGGCTGCTGGGAAAGCCCGGCGTGACGGCACCCATTGTGGGTTCCACCAAGAAGAAGCACCTGAAGGATGCGCTCGCGGGGGAGGAGTTGGTGCTGTCGGCAGACGAGATCGCCCAACTCGAGAAGCCCTACGTGCCGCACCCGGTGCTCGGGCATTTCTAGCTCCGAGCCGCGGGCGGTTCGATAGGGTCGCCCCGGGGCTCTGCCGGCACGAGAGATCGGGGGTGGCATGCGGGTCGCGCTGACGGTGGCCGATTTCCTCAATCGGGCCGCGCTCGTCTCTGGCGAGCGCGTCGCAGTGGTGGACGAGCCCGGTGTGGCCGGTTCGCTCGGTACCCAGACGTACGCCGAGCTCGAGGCGAGGGCACGCGGGATGGCCCTGGCCCTCGACGACCTGGGTGTGGCTCACGGTGAGCGTGTCGCCGTCGTCAGCCCGAACTCAGGGCGCTTTCTCACCTCGTACTTCGGCGTGAGCGGCTTCGGCCGGATCCTCGTGCCGATCAACTTCCGGCTCACCGCGGAGGAGATCGCGTACGTCGTCGAGCACTCCGGGGCGTCGGTCCTCCTGTACGACCCGGACCTTGCCGGCGAGGTGGACACCATCAAGGTGAACCATCGCTTCTGCCTCGATGGTGTCGACGACGCCGCGCTGTTCGCGCCCGCCCCTCCGGGAGAAGTGCCGACGCCGTGGAAGGCTGACGAGGACGCCACGTGCTCGGTGAACTACACCTCGGGCACGACGGCCCGGCCCAAAGGCGTGCAGCTGACCCAGCGCAACTGCTGGCTGAACGCGGCCACCTTCGGGTGGCACACCGGGGTCAGCGACCGCGACGTGCTCCTGCACACGTTGCCGATGTTTCACTGCAACGGCTGGGGCATGCCGTACGCGGTGACCGGCATGGGCGGCACCCACGTGGTGCTGCGCAAGGTGGACGGAGAGGAGATCCTCTCGCGCATCGAGCGCCACGGCGTGACGCTCCTATGCGGCGCGCCTGCGGTGGTGGCGGCCATCCTGGGCGCAGCCGAGGCGCGTGCGGCTGCCGGCCGTGCCGTGCCCGGGCGTGGCAGCGTCCGCCTCGTGGTCGCCGGCGCGCCGCCGCCGTCCAAGACGATCGAGCGGGTCGAGATCGAGCTCGGGTGGGAGTTCATTCAGATCTACGGGCTCACCGAGACCGCACCGCTGCTGACGATCAACCGGGCGCCGGCCGAGTGGGACGACCTCGACGCCGGTGCGCGCTCGGTGCTGCTCAGCCGCGCCGGTGTGCCTGCCGTCGGCGTGCGGATCGAGGTCGACCCCGACGGCGAGGTCCTTGCCCGCTCCAACCACGTCTTCGCCGGGTACTGGGAGCAACCGCGCGAGACGGCGGAGGCGCTCGACGGGGGCTGGTTCCACACCGGCGACGGCGGGTACCTCGAAGACGCCTACCTGGTCATCTCGGACCGCAAGAAGGACGTCATCATCACGGGCGGCGAGAACGTGTCCTCCATCGAGGTCGAGGACTGCCTGTACCAGCACGCGGCGGTCGCGGAGGTCGCGGTGATCGGTGTGCCGGACGAGCGGTGGGGCGAGACCGTGAAGGCCCTCGTCGTGGTGCGAGAGGGGCACGAGGTCAGCGAGGCCGAGCTCATCGCGCACTGTAAGGACCGGCTCGCCCATTTCAAGGCGCCGACCAGCGTCGAGCTGCGTGAGGCGCTGGACCGCACTGCCACCGGCAAGCTCCAGAAGTACAGGTTGCGTCAGCCCTACTGGGCCGGGCGTCAGCGCTCGGTCAACTAGCCCGGACCGGTCCGTGCCTTGGGGCCGCGGCGGGGGCCGGGGCCGGCCGGTGCGAGCGCTCCTCCAGGACGAGGTGGTTGCGGCGGTCGAACGCGGCCGCCACCTCGCCGGCGATGAGTCGCCGCAACGGCTCGGCGACGATGTCGCGCCGCCACCCCGTGTCGAGACGGCTCTGCTCGCCGCAGATCAGCTGCGCGATGTCCGCCCTCGTGGCGAGCAGACCCTGGTCGAAGTCGAGGTCGTCGGCGACCTGGCGGACCAGGCCCGAGCACACTGCGACGACCGCCGGGGGCGCTGGCGCATCGCGGCTGTCGGACGGCATGCGGAGCTGTGCCGACGGCATTGCGAGGCCTCGCTCGACCGCGGCGAGGATCTCGGCGGCTCGACCCTGCGCAAGATGGCGGCCGTCGACCCCGCGCATGCCGCGCAGCTCTCCTGCCGTGCGTGGTGGCCGTTGCGAGATGGCAAGGAGCCCGAGGTCCGAGAGCACCATGCGCCGCGGCCGATTGCTCTCGGCCGCGGTGCGCTCGCGCCAGGCCGCCACTTCCTGGGCGACGGAGCGTGTTGGGCGCGACATGCTGCGGATGTCACCCAACTTCCACCATGCTTCTTCGGGCACGCGGGGCGCGGTGCGATCGCCCAGCACTTCTGCGCACTCGTTGAGCGCCCACTCGAGACGACCGAGTGCCTGCAGGCGCTCGGTCAGCACCGACCGCAGCTCCAAGAGATGGGCGACGTCGCTCACCGCGTACGTGACCTGGCGTTCGCTGATCGGTCGTACCAGCCAATCGGAGAGCCGGTCGGCCTTGGGAAGGGTCACGCCGAGCACCTGGTCGACCAGACGGGACAGCGACGGCGTCGACATGCCCAAGAAGCCGGCGACGACCTGGGTGTCGAAGACGCTGGTGGGGACGGCCCCGCACGCCGCCTGCAGCACGTCGAGATCCTGGAAGGCCGCGTGCGCGACGGCCGTACCCGGTCCGCTGAAGATCGTGGCGAGCGGTTCGGGGTCGACGGCGAGTGGATCGACCAGTGCCACCTTGTCCGCCCAGGCAATCTGGATGAGCGCGAGGTCAGGGACGTAGGTGCGCTCCGTGTGAAATTCGGTGTCGAAGGCGTAGTACTCCTCGTCGGCGACCGCCGCCACGAGTTGGTCGAGGCCTGGGCGGTCGACCACCATGACCGCCGGCGCGCTCACGGCGCCCCGCGTGTCATGGCGCACTGTGCGCTCGGTCTCGACAGAGGAAGGTGGGAAGAATTGATGACTCTGAACCCCGGTTCGATGGGAGTGTGCACACGCCGAGTGCGCCCGTGACGCCGCCCGAAGACACGGCCGCCGGGCACATCCCGCCATGGCCGCGGGCGAGGTTACCGCGGCGGGCCGAGCGCCTCGTGCCTGCTCATCGTCGGAAGCGCAACCGCCGGAGGTCGCACCCCGACCGCGACACACGCCGCGCTCGTGTGTGTCGAGTCGCTACACTGAGCTATCGGCGCGGACTGGCATAGGCCCTGGCAGCAGCGTTTCGCGGCGAGATGATGACTTACGGCTCTGTTTCCGCGGCCTGCGAACCGATAAGAGTGGGGAGCCCGTGTCGGAGGGGGAGGGCGTAGAGATGGCCAAGAGCACGCTTGGCGGAAACGACTCCGAAGACGATGCGGACGTCACGCGCGTTGCGGACGACGACGCAGGCTCGGGCGCCTCGAGCCCCGACGCCGGCGGACAGACCCGCACCGTTGAGTCGATGCTGGAGGAGATCAGCTCGAAGGGCGGCGCCGAAGGCGCATCGGGCGCGCCTCGCATGGGCAAGTACGACCAGCTCTGGCAGCTCTCGATGGCCGATCCTCACACCGGCCTGGCCAACCAGCTGCTCCTGCTCGACCGGCTGACCCTGGCTCTGGCGCGCCGTCGCCGGCACGGCGGTGAGGTCGTCGTCTGCCACATCAACCTCGACAACCTGGCGGAGATCAACGCCGACCTCGGCTACACCACCGGCAACACGGTTTTGTGTGACGCCTCCCGGCGCCTGACCTCGGTGCTCAGGGCAGAGGACACGGTGGGACGTGTCGGCGGCAGCGAGCTGGTCGTCGTGGTCGCGGTCAACGACGAGCAGTCGGTGGGCCCCCTGATGCGGCGACTGCAGCACACGCTCGACGAGCCCGTAGCGGTGGGCGGCAAGGACATCCGCCTGCATGCGTCGCTCGGCGTCGCCATCTCGGAGGACAACGAATCGGCCGAGGACGTGCTGTCTCGAGCCGACCGCTCCACCCGCGTCACCAAGCGCTAGCGGGCGGCCCAGTCGGCCAGCTGGGCGGACCAGGCAGGCGGTGCAGACAGGCGGACCGGACAGGCGGAGCGAGCCGGCTCCCGACGACCGCTGGGAGGGCCGCGGATCAAAGAGGAAAATCGGCCTGGGCCAAAACAGGAGTATCGGCTCTATTGGCCACGCCCAATTCCAGCAAAATTATTGGACATGTCGATGTACAGCGAGCTCCTGTCAGGCCTGTGCGCCGAGGTCGATCCTTTGCCGCTGCCGTCGTCCCGGGACGATCTGGTGGTGATCCTCTTGCAATGCCGTCGGCGGCTGCACGCCCACGACTCCGGCGGCAACCACGTCATGGCCGAGGATCTCGCGCTCGAGCTCGACCACGACCGCATGCTCTTGCGCCTCTGCACGGCACTGGGCATCGAGAGCGACCCCGGCCGCTTCGCCAACCCGTTGGCCGAGCGCACCCGTCTCGAGGACTTGCTGCGCGGCGTCGGCGTCGACTTTCGCACGCTCGACGATCACCGTCGCGTCAAGGTCGCGTAGGGACTGCACTGCGGACGGGGAGGCCCGGCTCAGCCTTTGGGGTTCGTTGGGTTGACGGCCTTTCGTTCCGCCAGCACGGCGGCATAGACAGCGGCCTCCGTGCGCCGGCGCATCCCCAGCTTGGAGAGCAGGCTCGACACGTAGTTCTTGACCGTGGCTTCGGCCAGGAAGAGCTGTTCGGCGATCTGGCGGTTCGACTGCCCCTGTGCGATCAGCGCCAGGACCTTGCGCTCTTGCGGCGTGAGCACGGTCAGGCGGGACTCGGCCTCCTGGTCCTTGCGCAACCGGTCGAACAATTCGTGGGTTAGCGCGGGATCGAGCAGAGACAGGCCCTGGCTGACCCGGCGGATGTCCCCGAGGAGGTCGCCGCTGCCGACCTCCTTCAAGACGTAGCCCGACGCCCCCGCCATGATGGATGAGAAGAGCGCGTCGTCGTCCGAGTACGAGGTGAGCATGAGGCAACGCACCTGGGGCACGCCCGACTGGATCTCTCGGCACACCTCGATCCCGTTACCGTCGGGCAGGCGGACGTCGAGGATCGCGACGTCGGGCGTGAGCTCGCGGATCATCGCGAGCCCCTGCTCCGCCGTCCCGGCCTCGCCTACGACCTCCATATCGTCCTCGGCCTCGAGCAGCGTCCGCAGCCCTGTCCGTACCAACTCGTGGTCGTCGAGGACGAATACTCGAATCGACATCTGATCAATACTGCCACGGGGCATGCACCGATCCGGACACCGTCAGGGACGCTCACATGCCTGGCCGGGTGATCCACGCACGCAAGCGCAGCGATCCACGCACGTCCGTGCACCGCCTCTATCCTGGCTCTCCATGCAGCCCTTCGATCGGATCGACGATCCCGTAAAGCTGCGCCAACTGGTCCAGGCCATCTTGATCCTCGACGGTGAGCTCCACTTGCCCGTGGTGCTACGGCGGATCATCGAGGAGGCGTGCGACCTGGTGGACGCCCAGTACGGGGCGCTGGGCGTGCTGACCGAGGACGGGCGGGCGCTCGACCAGTTCCTCACGGTGGGCCTCTCGAGTGAAGAGGAGCAGGCCATCGGGCAACGGCCCACCGGCCGCGGCGTGCTGGGCACGCTCATCGCCGACGAGAAGCCCCTCCGGCTGTCTGACATCGCGGCCAGTCCCGACAGCTACGGCATCCCGGCCAACCATCCCGCGATGACGTCCTTTCTGGGCGTGCCTGTCCGGGTGCATGGTGAGGTCTACGGGAACCTCTACCTCACCAACAAGAGGAACGCCGCCGAGTTCTCCGAGGACGACGAGGAGCTGGTCCTGGCGCTGGCGATGGCGGCGGGCATCGCAATCGAGAACGCGCGGCTGCACGGCCTGGTGCGCGACCGCGCGTTGACCGAAGACAGGGACCGCATCGCCCGCGACCTGCACGACTCGGTGATCCAACGCCTCTTTGCCATCGGCCTGTCGCTGCAGGGCACGGCGCGGCTGGTCGAGCGACCAGAGGCGGTGATGCGCATCGGCGAAGCGATCGACAAGCTGGACGACACCATCCGCCAGCTGCGCAAGGCCATCTTCGACATCGAGCTCACCATCAACAAAGAGGGGCTGCATCCCAAGGTGCTCGATCTCGTGCACGAGCTGCGACCGGTGCTCGGCCTCCTGCCCCAGGTTTCGTTCAGTGGGCCGGTCGACGTGGTCGTCAGCGGTCCGCTGGCTGAAGAGGTGCTCTCGGTCCTCCGCGAGGCGCTGACCAACGTGGGCAAGCACGCGCGTGCCTCCCAGGTCGTCATCACCATCGCCGCCGGAGAAGAGCTCCGCGTGGTGGTGGCCGACGACGGGCACGGCATGGGCGAGGCCTCCTCGACGGGTCTCGGCCTCAAGAACATCCGTCAACGGGCGGAGCGGCTGGGCGGCGACATCGACCTCGGGACGTCCCGCGAGGGCGGGACGCGGCTCACCTGGCACGTACCGCTCGAACCAGTCCCGGCCACCTAGTCGATCCGGCTGCGCAGCTGCCCCCTCCGGTCCGGACGATCTGGTCCTAGCATCGTGCCGGTCCGGCGCCGGGCCGGCCCGGTATGGGTGCGGATCTCGGGGCATGGGGAGCGCCATTGCTGGAAAGAGGATCGACATGACGACCATGGCACCGAGGGCAACGGTCCCGGCGAAACGAGGGCTCGCCAACGCCTTGTGGCGACGGCAGCTCTACAAGTACCCCAACACCTTGCCCAGGCTCGGGTATCTGGCAATCGTCGTGCTCACCACGATCATGCTCTATTACCTCTACTACGTAGAGGGCGCGGTCACGCCGCTGCTGTTGCCGTACTACCACATGTCCTTCCAGTTCTTCTTGTATCTGCTCGTCGTGTCCAACGCGATCGGTGCGTTCAGTGCCTTCATCGGCGGGCTCTCCGACAAGATCGGCCGGGCGAACCTGACGATCTACGGAACGTTGCTGGTTGCCGTGATCCAGTTGTTCGCCATCCCGCACATCCACGACAAGTACTGGTTCGCTGCCTCCTACTGCGTGATCGGCTTCGTCGAAGGCGTCATCTTGGTCTCGACGCCGGCGTTGATGCGCGACTTCTCACCGCAGATGGGGCGCGGCGTGGCCATGGGGTTCTGGGCGCTGGGACCGACCATGGGCGCGCTCTGCGCCAGCCTGGTTGCGACCCACACACTGGGTCACCTGGCGCCATGGCAGGACCAGTTCATCATCTCGGGGATCGTGTGCATGTGCGTGGTGGTGATCTCGTTCATCTTCCTGCGCGAGCTCTCGCCACAGTTACGCGACCAGCTCATGGTCACCGAGAAGGAACGCGCGCTGGTCGAGGCGCGGGCGATGGGGATCGACGTCGAAGCGGCGACGAAGCATCCGATCCGTTCCATGATGCGGCTGGATCTCATCTCCTCGTCGATCGCGATCTCCCTCTTCTTGCTCTTCTACTACGCGTCGGTGAGCGTGCTCACCATCTACTGGGTGGTCACGTTCAACCGGACCACGCCCCAGGCCAACGGGATCAATGTCTGGCTGGCGGCCTTCCTCTCCCTCGGTCTCGTGATAGCCGGCGTCCTGTCGGACTGGGCGAAGGTGCGCAAGCCGTTCATGCTGGTCGGCGCGATCTGCGCCATGGTGATGATGGTCTTCCTCATCATGCAGACGGACCACCCCCATACCGGGTACTACTCCAACGTCTTGGTGATCGTGCTGCTGGCCGTCTCCATCTCGTTGGCGTACGCGCCGTGGATGGCCAACTACACAGAGCAGGTTGAGCACCACAATCCGGCGCTGACCGCCAGCGGTCTGGCCATTTGGGGGTGGATCCTGCGCATCACCGTCGCGTTGTCGTTCCTGGTGCTGCCGTATGTGATCACGACCTCCACGGTCCTGGTGGACAACCAGAACGCCGGCGCCACCCTCCAAACGATCCAGGCGGCGCAGCCGTATGCACCGGATACGTCCACGTTGAAGTGCAATGCCACACCGGCGCCGGCGAACGTGATCGCGAATTTGAAGACGACGCCCGAGGCACGGCCCGAGCTCACCACCCTCGCCACCATCCTGGAGACGTGCAACAGCACCCACCAACTGCTCAAGGCCCTCACGGCGGCCGGTGGCCTCTCCAACCCCCACGTCCTGGGCTTGAACGCCTTCAACCCGCTCGCCTTGGACATCCAGCACGGCAAACCTGTAACGGAGGCGCAGCTGGCCGGGGTGGCCAAGTATTCACCGAACCTGGCCAACCTCCTCCGATCCGAGCAAAAGCTCATACCCGCGCAGAAGACGTCACCGGGGGAGTGGAAGCGCTGGTGGACCGTCTGCCTGATCGGGCAGTTCATCTTCGCCATCCTCGTCTTCTTCATGCGCGGCCCCTGGAGCCCGCGGGCGGCGCGGCGCGAACTCGACGCGCACGACCGCATGATCGACGAGGAGCTGGCCAAGCTGACACGAGAGCCCGCCACGATCTCCTAGCGGCTCGAGGACCGAGCAGCTCGAGGACCGGCGGCATACGGCAACCGCGGTCGCGGTCCCCCGGCAGCAGTGGCAGGATCGAGTGCATGCGAGAGTTCGAGCACTGGGTCGGAGGCAAGTCCGTACGAGGGTCCTCGGGACGGGCCGGCCCCGTCTACGACCCCGCCCGCGGGGTGCAGACGGCGACGGTCCCGCTGGCTTCGGCCGCTGAGGTGGACGCGGCGGTCGACGCGGCGACCGAGGCCGCCAGGGACTGGGCGGCTGGATCGCTGAGCTCCCGAGCGGCCGTCCTCTTCAGGTTCCGCGACCTCGTGGCCGCCGCCGCGCCCGACCTGGCGGCCGCCGTCACCGCCGAGCACGGCAAGGTGTTGAGCGACGCGGCGGGGGAAGTGGCGCGCGGCCTCGACAACATCGAGTTCGCCTGCGGCATACCCCACCTGCTCAAGGGCTCGCACTCGAGTGAGGTGTCGAACGGCGTGGACGTCCACACCATCCTCGAGCCCCTCGGTGTGGTGGCCGGCATCACCCCGTTCAACTTCCCGGTCATGGTCCCGCTCTGGATGCTGGCCAACGCGATCGCATGCGGGAACGCCTTTGTGCTCAAGCCGTCCGAGAAGGACCCCTCCCCGTCGCTGCTCCTGGCCGAGCTGGCCAAGGAGGCCGGCGTGCCCGACGGCGTGCTCAATGTCCTGCACGGTGACGCCGTCGCGGTGGACGCGCTCTTGGAGCACCCGAGCGTGGCCGCGGTGTCCTTCGTGGGCAGCACGCCGATCGCCCGCCACGTCTACGAGACGGGAGCCCGGTACGGCAAGCGCGTCCAGGCCCTCGGTGGCGCGAAGAACCACATGGTCGTGCTGCCCGACGCCGACGTCGGTGCCGCGGCGGACGCCGCCATTTCGGCCGGGTTCGGTTCGGCCGGTGAGCGCTGCATGGCGGTGTCGGTCGTGGTCGCCGTCGGGGCGGTCGGCGACCAACTCGTCGGCGAGATCGCGGCGCGCATGCCCACGGTGGTGGTCGGACCAGGGACCGATCCCGAGTCGCAGATGGGGCCGCTGGTCACGGCGGAGCACCGCGATCGCGTGCGCGCCTACGTCGATGGATCCGAGCAGGAGGGTGCCCGGCTGGTCGTGGACGGTCGCGGCGAGTGGCCCGAAGGCTTCTTCCTCGGCTGCACACTGCTCGACGGGGTCCGGCCCGGCATGCGGGTCTACGACGACGAAATCTTCGGCCCCGTCCTCAGCGTCGTCCGGGTGGACACCTACGAGGAGGCCGTCGCGCTCGTGAACGAGAGCCCGTACGGCAACGGGTCGGCCATCTTCACCCGTGACGGTGGCGCCGCCCGGCGCTTCCAGCGCGAGGTGACGGCGGGCATGGTCGGGGTCAATGTCGCCATCCCGGTCCCTGTGGGCTTTCATTCCTTCGGGGGCTGGAAGTCCTCGCTCTTCGGCGACGCCGCCATGTACGGGCCCGCGGGCATCCGCTTCTACACCCGGCCCAAGGTGGTTACGACCCGCTGGCCGGACCCCTCGACCAGCGAGATCGACCTCGGATTTCCCCGGACTCGCTGAGCGGCGCACCGCCCCCATCCCCGCGTTGCGCCGGGCCGTAGAACTGGGCGTACAGTGAAATCGACATCGACGTCAAGAATAAAGTGGAAGGACTGAGCGCGGGAGGGACCATGACGCTGGCACTTGAGGGGCTGCGGGTGATCGACGCCGACACCCACCTGACCGAGGCCCACGACCTCTGGACCAAGCGCGCCCCCGCCAAGTTCGCCGACCGGGTCCCCCACGTGGTGGAGGTGGACGGCAAGCCCATGTGGTACGTCGACGGTGCCGAGCTGGGATTCGCCGGCGGCGGTGGGGTCATCGACCGCGCGGGAGGCAAGGGCCGGGCCGCTGAGGCGCTCTTCGAGTGGACCCAGGACCAGATCCACCTCGGCGCTTTCGATCTGCCGGCGCATCGAGGTCATGAACGAGTCGGGGGTTCACGCGCAGGTCTGCTTCCCGAACGCCATTGGCCTCGGCGGCCAGGGGATCTCCGACATCGTGAAGGACCCCGAGCTGCGGCTCCTGTGCCTGCAGATCTACAACGACGCCGCCGGCGAGATCCAGGCCGAGTCGGGTGGCCGCCTTCTCCCCATGCCGGTGCTCCCGGCGTGGGATGTGGACGCGGCCGTAGCCGAGGCGGAGCGGGTTGCGTCACTCGACTTGCGCGGGGTCAACATCACCTCGGACCCCAACGACGTCGGCGGGCCGGACCTCGCCAACCGCGCCTGGGACCCGCTCTGGGAGGTCTGCGCCGATCGCCAGCTGCCTGTGCACTTCCACATCGGGGCCAGCTTGACCACCATGACCTATTTCGGCACCTATCCCTGGGAGTCCCAGGACGAGGACACGAAGTTGGCCATCGGTGGGACGCTGCTCTTCATCGGCAACGCCCGCGTGGTGACCAACATCATCCTGAGCGGCATGCTCGACCGCCATCCCACGCTGAAGATGGTGTCGGTCGAGAGTGGCGTGGGATGGGTCCCCTTCATCCTCGAAGCACTGGACTACGAGATGTCCGAGAACGCGCCCAAGCAACTCGAGGCGCTGGCGATGCTTCCCTCGGAGTACTTCAAGCGGAACCTCTACGCCACGTTCTGGTTCGAGAAGAACAACCTGCCGGCGCTCGTCGACGCGGTCGGGGCGGACAGCATTCTCTTCGAGACCGACTTCCCCCACCCGACGTGCCTCTATCCCAACCCGCTCGACACGGTGGCCGAGAAGATGTCGACCCTTTCTCCCGAGGTGCAGCGCAAGATCCTCGGGGAGAACGCGCAGAAGCTCTACCGCCTCTAGAGCCCGCGTGCCGCAGCGTGCTTCTCGTCATCGGTTTTCGTGAGCCGCTCCAATGAGCCGGCCGCACCCTTCCGCCGGACCTGAGCGCGGCGGCACGAGTCGGTCGACGTGAACACGCCCGCCGATCCGGACCCGGCCGCCTTCGTCGCCGATCGCCTGGCCATCTCCGACCTCGTGCACGCCTACGCCCAGGGCGTCGACCGGCGCGACCCCGACGCCGTGGCGGGGCTCTTCACCGAGGACGGCATCTTCAGTGCCTACGCGACGCCCGGCGCTGCGGAGCCCACGAGTCGGAGCCAGGGGCGAGCCGAGATCACCAAGGCGATCGCCACGGCGCGGTACTACCGGCAGACCACCCACACCATCGGGAGCCACCTGGCCGCTGTGAGCGGCGACCGCGCGACGGGCCAGACGCGGTGTGTCGCCTACCACGTCCTGGGCGACGAGGGCACCGAGACACTCATGGTGTGGCACATCCTCTACCTCGATGCGTACGCGCGCCGCCCCGAAGGGTGGCGGATCGCGGAGCGGGTGTTGCGGGTCGACCTGGTGACCGACGAACCGCTGCGCGCCGGCTGACTCGAGCGCGGCGCGGTGAGCTCCGCGCGCGCGGCGATCTGACGGAGTTCGTCGAGCGCCTCGGGCAAAGAGGCGGAGCCCAGGTTCAGCACGACCCGGCGCGCCCCCTGTGCGGCGGCCTCTTCCAAGGTGGCGCGGTCGACACTGGCCGAGGTCGTCACGCCGCTGAGCGTCACGTCGATGGCGCCCGGGTCGCGCCCGGCCGCGGCGGCCTCGTCGGCGAGGAGGCCCAGCGCGGCCGACAACGCATCTCCCCTGAGCCCGAGGGACAACCAGCCGTCGCCCCGCCGGGCGGCGCGGCGGATGGCGGCCGGGGACGTGCCACCCACCTCGATCGGGACCCCCCCGGCTCGGGCGGGGCGGGGGAAGGACTGCACGCCAGCGAAGGAGAAGTAGCTCCCCTCGAAGTGGGCGCCCTGCTGTGGATCGCCGCGCCACAGCGCGCGGACGGCGTCGATCGCCTCGTCGGCGCGCGCCCCTCGGCTGGCGAAGTCCACGCCACCGGCCTCGAGCTCCTCGCGCATCCAGCCCAGGCCGACGCCGAGTCGGAGCCGGCCGCCGGACAGGCGGTCGACCGTCGCCGCGCGTTTCGCGAGCACCAGCGGGTTGTGCAGTGGCAGGACGAGGAGGCCGGTGGCGAGACCGAGGGTCGTCGTGACCCCGGCCACGAAGGCCAGCGTGTCGAGCGGATCGGGGATCACGCAGTCGTGGGGGAGCGGAACCCGGCCGGACCTCGAGTAGGGGTAGCGGCTGGTGTAGTCGACGGCGAGCACGACGTGCTCGGGGAGGACGAGTGATTCGAAGCCGAGTCGCTCGGCCTCGCGGGCAAACGGTGTGATCCACGCGGGATCGGTGTAGTCGGCTCCACCGACGGGCGGGATGACCGCCAGCGCGGCCATCCCCGTCGCACCCGTGCTCGTTCCGTCCACGACGACCATGACCGCTCATCTTGGCCCAAGGCGTCCATCGCCTTCCCGGATGGTGCGGGATCCTGCGCGCCCGGGCCGGCGCCGTAGGGTTCACCTGGATTCAGAGCTCAGAGCGGGTGCGAGAAGCCCCGCTCGACACGGAGGGACGCGGTGATGGACGACCGAGCCGGCGACGGCGCGCAGCGCTGGATGGACAGGCTGCAGCTGGCCGAGCTGCTCGCCGTCCTTTCTTCTGCCGTCGATCGAGCTGACCGAGAGCGCATCGCCTCGTGCTACACGGAGGATTCATTCGACGACCACGGGACCTTCAAGGGTTCAGGGGAGCGGTTCGCCGACTTCGTGTGCCGTCCCGGTCCGATGAGCACGATGCACCACCTGCTCGGGCAGTCGATCTTCGACGTCGAGGGCGACGAGGCCTGGGGTGAGACGTTCTACGTGTTCCACGGCGCGGCCGGCGCGGCCGAGGTGTCAGGCCACGGCCGCTACGTCGACTATTTCCGTCGCGTCGACGGACACTGGAAGCTGGCGTACCGGCGCGTCGTGCCGGACGCCGTGCCGGCGGGAGACGACGCGGCCGCGTACTGCCAGGCGAGCCGTGACCGTGCCGATCCGAGTTATGACCACCGCGGCCGGCCCGACGCGCGCGAAGCCCTGTGAAGCCGTCAGCACGCGCAAGGCCGGGCCGGCCGACAACAAGCGGCTGAATGGGGCCGGCTACGCCGTCAGGTCGGAGGGCTCGATCTCTCCTGGCCTCCGGGCAAGGTGTCGGTGCGTGCAGGCAATGAGGGGGCGCCCACCGGTCTTGGGCTCGCGGGATGATCGGTTGCGGGGCCCCAGTTCCCGTGCTACAACTTTTCTAGGTGGTCCTCCACATGGGGCCGGAGGCTCAAGATTTTGGCGATCTTTGTTGTTGGCAAGCGTGCGCATCATCGAATCGGGTCCTTCTGCGCGTTGATCCGCAGCGGCGCGTAGTTGTCGTTTGATCCTGCGAACCTTCGAGTCATTCGAAACAAGGGGCCAAGAACAAGAAACAAGGGAAAATAGGGACCAGGGGGTTACAGGATGGGAACCAAGGGACGATATGGAGCGGTCGCTGCGCTCATCGCGTTGGTCCCGCTCGCGGTGATGGTCGCGAGCAGTGCTCCGAATCCCGTTGGCGCAAGCTTGCACCCTGCGAGGCAGGCAGACACGACGCAGTCGTATGACGCTTACTCCTTGTCCTGCACGCAGTTCTCGGGATCGGTAAAGTTCTCGCCCGCTCTTAAGCCGGATGCCACCGTGTTCACCGGGGTGACGGCGACCGTGAAGGGATCGTTCTCCGACTGTACGGCGACGCCTCCCTCAGGACAGCCCTCCGTCGCAGTTTCATCCGGAAAACTCAGCGGGATCCTGACTCTCCCCAACAACGGGTGCGGCCAACTGCTGAGTCCAGCGGGAGGCAAGTTGAAAGCCAAGGGTCCGCTCGCGGCGGCATGGTCCGCGTTACCCGCGGGCTCGGACGACACGTCGACCATCAAGGTGGCGTCGGCGACGGTTCCGTTCCCGGGATCGCAAACAGGCGCTGGCGACTATCTCATCACTCCAAAGAAGCTCACCGGAGCCTTCTCGGGGCAGGGGGAGGCCGGATCGATCGGTGCCCTCGAATTGAACGGGACGCAAACGCCTGAGCAACTAGGGATTGGCTGCATCCAGAGTACTGGCCTCAAGAAAGTTCCGCTGAGCGGCGGCCTGGCGGAGCTCGGAACCCCCGCCACGAGTGTTGCCGTTTCCCCGAGTGACCAAGATGTCCCTTGCCTACCTGGTCTCGCGAGCGCGACCGCCACAGCAACATTCCCCGGCGGGCAAGAAGTCGACGTGACAGGCGCATCGATCTGGTCGGCCAGTCTTGACCAAAGCTACGGTGCCGGTGAATTCGACTGTGGCAGTCCCGGCTCGACCGGGACGGTCACAGCGGACTTTGAGGGCGTCAGCGGGTCGGCGTCATTGGAGTTCCTCGAGAACATCCAGATCGCGGGAGTGAACCTCAATGGCTCTGTTGTTCTGCCAGATGGGACGAACGGCGACCCCTACAGTGGGAGCTACGACGTGGCCCAAGGCGGGACGCCTCCATTCACGTGGGCAGTCGTAGAAGGGTCGCTGCCGCCCGGGTTGTCGCTCGATCCGACCACTGGCGCCGTGACAGGTACACCCACCCAGGCCGGGGGGGACTACTCCTGGACCATTCAGGTGACGGACTCCAGCAGCCCGACCCCACTGGTCTCTACCAGCAACTCAGGAATCGAGAGCATCGACCCCATGGATGGGACCGTCGGCCTGCCATACAGTCAGGCCTACACGCCCACGGCCGGGGCGCCGCCCGACACTACGTGGTCAGTCACGGAAGGGTCTTTGGCGCCCGGGTTGTCACTTGACCCGTCCACAGGCATCCTGTCGGGTACCCCGACCCAGGCCGGGAATTACAGTTGGTCGGTGCAGGCGGAATCGCTCTCCACCGACTTCATTGAGGTGTTCAACTCGGGAATCACCATCGATCCCGGAATGTGACAACGCTCGGCGCTGCATTCAACTCCTGAGAAGCCAAACACGGAGCCGACTTCATCGATGGCACTGTGGGGGTGAAACGTGTGGTGGGCCGCGCAGATGACCCAGGAGAATCCGGGGGCGTCTGACTGCACGTCTCTGAGTTCGTCGAAGCACTTCGTCGACCGCTCATGATCACCAACGCGCTCAGGGGCAGTGCATCGCCATGAAACGGTCTCTGCCAGAAAGGGTCGGCGCCGTCGCATTCAGGTTCCCGTGGGCAACGGTCGCCGTCTGGTTCTTGGTCGCTCTTGTCGGGTCCATCGTTGCGCCTCTGGTGAGCTCAGCCACCCGAAACCAGGCGGATACATACTTGGCGTCGGACGCGCCGAGCGTGATTGGCTCCGAACTGGAGACTGGTCTCGGTCCCGCCGGCGCAGCCGACAACGTCATCGTCGTTGCGAATCCGAATGAACAACTGACGTCGGCCGATCTCTCCCGGATTGCTGCCCTTCGTTCGACCGTTCGGCACGTGCCGAATGTCATCGGCGTCGACACCGTAATTCAGTCGAGAAACCGACGGGCCATCCTGATGCTCGTAGACACTGACGTGGACTCGTATGGAGATCCGGATCAGACGAAGGCGATCGTTGATGAAATTCGTCACGATATTGCGTCGACGACTCGGCACAGTGGTCTGCAGAGCTATTTGACGGGTGACCTCGCCTCAGCGGTGGACGAAGGTCCGGCCTCGGCCCCTGACGCCGTTCCGACCGCGCTCGCTTCCGCCGCCTTCATCTTGCTCCTCCTCCTGCTCGTGTTGCGGTCCCTTCCGCTCGCCCTCGTCGTGATATTGCCTGCTGTGGCTGCTCTGTTCCTCACCGATCTTCTGATCGCGCTCTTCTCGCGTTGGGGTCTTCCAGTCTCAGACCTTTCCCAAGCGGTCGTCCTCGTCATTGTCCTTGCGGCGGGAACCGACTACGGCTTGATTCTCGTGCAGCGAGCACGCGAAGAGACCCGACGCGGGCAAGAGCAAGGGGTGGCGATCATGGTTGCCTTGGCCACGTCGGGACGCGCCATCGCACTGTCCGGATTCACCGCTGTCACGGTGTTCGTTCTGCTCATCCTGACGGGGACACCGGTCTTCGGTGGTTTGGCTGCTTCGTTGCTGGTCACCGTGGCGTCGCTCCTGGCGGCGTACCTGTCGCTGATTCCAGCATTGCTTCAGCTTCTCGGTACCTGCGCGGCGCGTGGCACCCTGACGTCGACGCTGGATCGTCGAACTCACATCCGCGCCGAGGGGAGATATCCATATGTCCTCCGGCATGCAGGAGTAATCGTGTTCGTGACACTCGGTGCTCTTGCAGCGTTGTCGGGACTCGCATCGGATTTTTCTTCCGGCTTCGAAAATGGCGTGCCGCAGGATCAGTCCGGCTGGGCGAAGGGAAATGCCCTGATCGAAAGCCTTTTCCCCCCGGCTGACGCGAGTCCCACGAGGGCCGTGTTTCTGCTGCCAGCTCCGGTGCAGGATTATCCGCCCGTTCTGTACCAACTCGGCGCGGAGCTCGGTCGGGCTCGAGTCTTCTCTGGTGTCAGCGGTCCACTCGACGCGAACGGAACTCACCTCACGCCGTACCAATGGGTCGAGTTGCGGCGTGTCCTTGGTCCCGCCAATAAACTCAGCATCATTCCCAAGTCGGGGACGCCTGTCGGAATTGAAGAGTACGAAGCGTATCGAGCGTCGGCCCAGTACCTGAGCTCGGACGGGCATATCGCCGTCTACGACGTCGCTCTCGTTGCGGGGCCGGCCTATAGCCAGAAGGCCATTAGTTCCGTACCGGAGGCGATGGCGACGGTTCGCCGTATTGGTAGTGCGGTGGGAACCGAGCAAGCAGTAATGACCGGGAGTCCCGCTACGGAATATGACGTGATGTCGGCAACCACGAATTCGGTACCGGTGATTCTCGGCGTGGCGTTAACAATCTTCTTGCTGATCATCTGGCTCGCAACGAGGCGAATCATTCTCTCACTCCTCGTTGTGGCGAGCGTGCTCATCTCCTACGTGGCCACGCTGGGGTTGGTCGCCGTCATTTCCAAGCAATTCGGCGACACCCAGTATCAGTACTTTGAACTGCCCGTGATTCTCCTGATTCTGTTGATTGCCTTTACGGCTGACTACAACATCCTCTTTCTCAAGCGAGTCGAGGAGGAGTCCGAGACCAAGACGGCTCTCGAAAGCGTGACTTGTGCGATGGGAACAGCAGGAAAGACAGTGACGAGCGTGGGAATCGTGCTGGCGGGCACCTTCCTCGTGTTAGCGGCTGTCTCGGAGGGGCCGACACGCCAGGTTGCACTCGGGTGCGCCTGTGGAGTCGCCCTCGATGCCCTCGTGGTACGGGCGCTCTTGCTCCCGGCCGGGTTGGTGCTCATCGATCGATTTCGAGCTAGCCGTGCAGGTCGGTCCAGCGAGGAGGTGGCCCCCACCGGCGCGACCGCGCCTGTCGGTGGGTCTGGGTGATTGGGTGGGGTGGTGGTTCGGTTGCCGGTCCTCATCACGCCCCGCCTCGCGCTTGATCCGATGCGGCAAACGCGACTGAGCCGCCTGCCGGCAAATTGCGACGGAGCCGCCCCTGCCGGCATCCGTGCGTGGGTGGGTGGGTGGGGTTCCGACAAAACCCAGGTACCAGGGTGTGCGGCCTGGTACTCAGACCCATTTCCCACGCTAATAGCGTCCATTTCCCACTAGTTGACCAGGCGCGATGCTTTCGAGCCGATGAACGTCGTGCGGAGTATGTCTCCTAGACGCTCGCCGCTCTCAACTGGCAGCCGAGCCAACGATCGGTCCAGCGAGATGCAACCCGACCAGCGAACCCAAAAACGCGGCGTCGCCGTAGGAATAGAGAGACCCGTCACTGCCCGTTATCCAGTACCCACCCCCGTCCGGGGTAGCAACCAATCCGTCGATCGGTACCCGACTCTCAATCCCCTGTCCGGGAACCGACCCCGAGAAAGCGGCGTCGCCGAAGGAGAACACCCCACCATCGGAGGCCACCAGCCAGTACCCACCACCGTCGGGTGTCGCTGCCATTCCCACGACGGGCTTGTTGAGCGCAATGCCTCCGGTCGAGCCATGGAACTGCGCGTCGCCGAAGGAGAACACCCCACCATCGGAGGCCACCAGCCAGTACCCGCCACCGTCGGGTGTCGCTGCCATTCCCACGACGGGCTTGTTGAGCGCAATGCCTCCGGTCGAGCCATGGAACTGCGCGTCGCCGAAGGAGAACACCCCACCATCGGAGGCCACCAGCCAGTACCCACCACCGTCGGGTGTTGCTGCCATTCCCACGACGGGCTTGTTGAGCGCAATGCCTCCGGTCGAGCCATGGAACTGCGCGTCGCCGAAGGAGAACACCCCACCATCGGAGGCCACCAGCCAGTACCCACCACCGTCGGGTGTCGCTGCCATTCCCACGACGGGCTTGTTGAGCGCAATGCCTCCAGTCGATCCATAAAAGCTCGCATTCCCGGAGGAGAACACCCCGCCGTCAGCCGCGGTCATCCAGAGTCCCTGACCCTCAGATGGCGGGATGGCGAGATGCTCGATCAAAGTTTGCAGCGTCGTGTTGTTGTTCAAGTTGTTCGCCGAAAAGCCAGCGGCGAAGCAACCGGAGCCCCGCACGCAGCTCATTCCGCCGAGATAACCGAAGGCCATAACGTTGGGGCTGGGCTGGACCGACCAGCTGGCGCCGTTCCAGTTTTCGATGTATGGGATCGGCGTCTCGTTCTGGCCACTGGCCGAGTTCGTCGCGCCGGTTGCCCAACACTCCGAAATCGTGAGGCACGTTACCGACGTCAAGATGTTCGCCGGCGTCGTTGGATCAAGTGCGGTGGTCAGCGTCCACGTCGACCCGTCCCAGTGTTCAATGAGGGACGAGGACGGGTTGCCGTTCGAGTCCATGGAGGATCCAACGGTCCAGCAGTTCGTGCTCCCCGTACACGTCACCGACGCCAGGTACTGCCCCGAGCCGGGCGGGCCGCTATTCATCAGCGACCAGACACTTCCATCCCAGTGCTCGATGAGTGCGCTTCCTCCGGTCATGGTCGGGACAATCCCAGGCAAGAAGTTGTACTGGATCTGGTTCGGTCCCGCAGCGCCGACCGCCCAGCAGTCCGAGGCAGTGGTGCAGGTCACCGAGCTGAGTTGGTCGTAGGTCTGCCCGGACGAGGGGGCGGCGACCGGCGACCATTGAGAGCCTTCCCAGTGTTCAATGATCCCATTGAGCGGATTGCCCTGGCCATCAACGCTGTCCCCGACAGCCCAACAGTCCGCAGTAGCCGAGCAGGTCACTGAGAAGAGATAACCGTCGACGGCCGGCGTTGGTACCACCGACCACGTCGATCCGTTCCAGTGCTCCGTGAGGATTTGGGGACCTTGACTACCCGTGGGCTCTTGGCCACCCACCGCCCAGCAGTCCGTCGCGACGACGCAGGTGACACTCCAGAGCAAGGACGCGTCTGTCCCCGGAGGTGAGGCCGCAGACACGATCGACCACGTCGAACCGTTCCATGAGTCGATGAGGGCGTTCGGTTGCGAATTCCCACCCAGTGAGGGAATTACCCCGCCGACGGCCCAGCAGCTCCACACGTTGGCGCACGTCGTGGCCATGAAGAGGTTGGACTGCGAGGGGTCCGTATTGGGGCTGGTCACGATGTTCCAGCCCGAGGGCGTTGCGCTCACGGCGGGGCTCACCGGAGCAATAGTCGCCAGCGCAACGAGAACCGCTCCGGTGCCGACCCAGCCGAGGACCCGACGCCTGGTCGAAAACGTCATTTCTCATAATCGTCAATTTCCTGACAACCTTTAGGCCCCCGTTGCATCCGAAACGCCGACAGACTCAAGGCTTTTTCGGCGTCTCGCAGCGACATGACGGCGGGCGCGACGGATTCACCCGGCTCAGGCACGATGGCGCCAGATGGCGGCGGCCCCTCCTCCACCCCGATCGAAGGCCGCTTCGCGTAACGGCACGACGTAACCGCAGACGGGGACGCGGGTGCTCCAGCGGCCTCGTCAGCCCGGGCGGTCAATGCAGCGAGAAGGTCCCGCTCACGGTGAAGTACGTGATCTTCACCGATCTCGTATTTTCAAAAATGAAAAATCAACAGCAGCACCAGTATCAAGGCCGCCGCTGGGTGGGCTGACGCTCATCATGATGTACATGTTCACCGGATCGGCCGGCGTCAACCCGACCTACATGATCCTCGAAGTGCCCCTCATCTTGGCCTGGCGCAATGCCGGGTACTTCGGTCTAGACCGCTATGCGCTCAATGCCACCTGGTGGCGCAGGCACTTCGGCCGGGTCACCGAGCATGCCGGGCAGCGGCGGGCACTGGCGCCACTTCCCGCCCCCGACTCTCTGACCTACATACCGGGGGAAGGACGATCTTCCTTCGGTACTTTGCTCCAAGCTCGGAGTCCTCCCAACCGATAAGAAAGCAAGTCTTGCCATGAAAGCACTCGTCTACCACGGTCCCAACGACGCACGTTGGGACGAGGTGCTTGATCCTGAACTGATCGATCCCACCGATGTCATCGCCTTGGTCGAGACCACGACGATCTGCGGGAGCGACCTTCACATCCTGAAAGGTCACCCTGCCCGAAGTCGAGGCGGGCGGATACTTGGCCACGAGGCCATTGCCGTCGTCGAACAGGTCGGTTCGTCGGTGCGCTACCTCAAGCCGGGTGACCGCATCCTGGTGTCTTGTATCTCGGCCTGAGGTGGGTGCCGATTCTGCCGCGAGGGGCGCTTCGGTCAGTGCCTCCATGGCGGAGGGTGGGTCCTGCGCCACACGATCGACGGGACGCAGGCGGAAATGGTGCGCATCCCGTTTGCCGACACCTCGACCTACGCGGCAGTGCGGCGTGCTGACCCTGATCACACCCATCATCGCCCGCGCCGCCGCCGCCGCACCCGTTTGGTTGAGACGTGGCGGCCACGGGCCACTGCTGCCTCGGTGCCCGCCGGCCCGGATCTCCCGCTGATCGCTTGAGCCTCGACGCGCGCCCAGTTCAGAAAAACGATTAGTCGGGAGCGCAGCGGGGCGCGAAATCGCTGAGCCACGGCTTCGCGGGCCCAACCAGATGCTTAGTGGGTTCTGGTGCGCCCGAATTTCCGAGCCCAGACGGCTTCGTGCCGAGCTTCCCCCCGAGAAGCATTTCAGGGCTCTCTCGTGCCGGGTTTTGTCGGTTTGAGCGCCGGAGTTCTGTCGGGACCCCTGCGTGCGTGCGTGGGCGAGGCGGGACTTGAACCCGCACATCCTTTCGGACACAGGAACCTGAATCCTGCGCGTCTGCCAATTCCGCCACTCGCCCGAGTGACCGGCCAACAGTAGTCGCTGCGGTTCGTGCCCACGCTCGGCTGCGGGGGGCTGTTGGGTATAGGTGACCAGGTCAGACGCCTGCCAGAACCCAGTTGAAGCCGGGGGGCCGGTAATCTCTGGGGGACCATGGGACTCCAGCGGTTTGAGGAGCGCCTCGAGCGTCTGGTGGAGGGAACGTTGGCCAAGCCATTTCGAAGCAATCTGCAGCCGGTCGAGATCGGCCGCCGGTTGACGCGGGAGATGGACCTCCATCGCCGGGTGGGGGTGCGCGGCCTGATCGCGCCCAACGCGTTCGCCGTGACCCTCTCGCCGGCAGACGTGACCCGCTTCGCCAACTTCATCGACGCGCTCTCCCGCGAGCTGTCCGACGCGGCCCGCGAGCACGCCAAGATCGAGGGGTACTCGTTCGTCGGGCCGGTCGAGGTGGAAATCTTCGAGGGATCCAACTTGAAGGCGGGGCGGTTCACCGTGACCGCCGAGGTGCACGAGAGTGAGGATGGCGGCTTCCTTGCCGAACTGGTTCTGCCCGACGGCAGGCGGGTGACCGTGGGCTCGGAGGCCCTGGTCATCGGGCGTCTTCCTGAATGTGACGTCGTGCTCCCGGACTCCAACGTGAGCCGGCGCCATGCCGAGCTCCGTCGCAAGGATGACGGCGTGTTCGTCATCGACCTGGGGTCGACCAACGGCACCCGGGTCAACGGCGCCCCGGTCCGGGAGCAGCTTCTGGCCAGCGGTGACGAGGTCAGCGTGGGCTCGACGAGGCTCATCTTCGAAATGTCGTGACGGTCAGCCCGGTGGCGGTCCTGCTCGCCACGCAGAATCTGAACGCGGTCCTGCGCGTCGCGCAGTGGGCGGTCATCGCCCTCATTTTCCTCTTCTTCCTGCGCGTCATCCGCGCGGTGTGGGTTGAGATGAGCCCGGCCACCATCCGCAAGACCCGCTCGGATCGTCGCCATGAGCGCCGCCAGGAGCGAGCGGCGGCCCGTCCTGTCGCCGACGTGCCCAAGCCGGCTCGTCGGCGCCAGCTGTACCTGAAGGTGGTGCAGCCCGAAGGCCAGGCCGGCCGCACCTACGATCTCGACGATGAATTGACCATCGGGCGTTCGCCGGGCTGTGGCGTGTCCATGCCCGAGGACATCTACACCTCGACCCTGCACGCCAGACTGTTCCGCCGCAACGACCAGCTGTGGGTGGAGGACCTCGGCTCGACCAACGGCACGTATGTGAATTCGGAGCAGATCAAACAAGCGGTCCGCCTCGGGAAGGGTGATCTGCTCCAGATCGGCTCTACGGTCTTCGAGGTCTCGCGTTGACGGTGCTGCGCTCCGGGTCGGCGACCGACGTCGGTCGTGTCCGCACCGTCAACCAGGACATGCCGCTCGAGCGGCCAAACCTCTACGCCGTGGCCGACGGTATGGGAGGTCACGTCGGCGGCGAGGTCGCGGCGCGCGTCGCGGTCGAGACCCTGGAACGGGCCTTCGAGCACAGCCCCACCATTGACGGGCTCCTTGGCGCGTTCACCGAGGCCAACAATGCGGTTTGGCAGGAGAGCCTGCTCAACGCCGACCTGCGGGGGATGGGAACGACGCTGACTGCCATGGCGCTCGTCGGCGGGACGGGCGGCAAGGACGTGCTGGCACTGGCCAACGTTGGGGACTCGCGCGCCTACGTCTTCTCCGACGGCGAGTTGTCCCAGGTCACCGCCGACCACAGCCTGGCCGAGGAGCGGATGCGCCACGGCGAGATGACCGAGGAGGAGGCGGCGGTCCACCCCCAACGCCACATCCTCACCCGGGCTCTCGGGGTGTCCTCCGACGTGCAGGCCGACATGTGGGAGCTGGAGCTACGCAGCGGCGACCGGGTGCTGCTCTGCTCCGACGGGCTGACCAACGAGGTCAGCACCGAGGAGATGGCCGAGATACTGCGTGAGGTCGACGACCCCGACGAGGCGGCACGGCGTCTCGTCGACGCGGCCAACGAGCACGGTGGCGCCGACAACATCACGGTCGTCATCGTCGATGTCCAGGTCGGCGACGACGGGGACGGGACGAAGGCCAGGATCTCGCCCATCGGGCGGGAGGCCGCGACCATCGCCGTCGGCACGGCGACAGCGTCAGCCGCGGCAGCGACGGCCTCGGGTGCCGGCGAGGCAGCGGCGGCCACCGCCCCTTCGAACGGGGCTGGGCTTCCGGCCGGCGATGCCACGGCGACGCTTCCCGCTGCCCGTCCAGACGACACCTTGGCGCCAGGGTCCCGCCTCGGCTTCGGGGACGAGCCACTCACGCTGGCCGAGACCGGCCCGCGCAGCGACGAGTTCTTCCTGGGCACGGCGCCCCCGGTGCCTGTTGCCCGCGCCACGGCGCGGGTCCCGCCGCCGGTCACACCGTCTGCGGAGCGGGGCGGTGAGGCCCCTGAGAAGGAGAGCCGGCGTGCGCGCCGGCGCCGCCTCGGCATTCCCCGGCGCGTCACCTTCCGCGTGGTCGGGTTCGTCCTCCTCGTCGCGGCCGTGCCGGTCGCGGCGTACTTCGTGCTGCGTTGGTACGCCTACGACAACTGGATCGTCACCGCCCAGGGCCAGCAGATCGTCGTGAAGCAGGGGCAGCCCGGCGGGGTGCTCTGGTTCCACCCCAGGGTGGTGGACCGCACGACATACACCCTGAACGAGGTCCTGCCGGACGCGGCAGCGGCGGTGCACGCCGGCGTCCAGGAGGGCTCCCTGGCGAGCGCTCGGCACTACATCGGCCAGATCGTGGCCGCCGGGACGGCCACGACCTCGACGACGACCACCACCTCGACCGTGCCGTCCTCGACGACGACTGTGCCGGGTGCTTCGAGCTCGACCACGTCGACGACGACAGGTGGTGCTCCGTGAGCGCCGCCCCCAACCCCCGTCCCCGAAGTCGACCAGCGTAGGCTCGGGACGCCATGCAGCCGGTCGAAACCCCGCGTATCTATTGCGGTCGCTATGAATCGACGCACCTCATCGCGCGCGGCGGTATGGCGCAGGTCTACCGCGCCATGGACCTCCAGCTCGACCGGCCCGTCGCCCTCAAGGTGCTCTTTCCCGAACTGTCCATCGACCGCACCTTCGTCGAGCGCTTCCGCCGAGAGGCACAAGCGGCGGCGAACCTCTCGCATCCCAACATCGTCCCTGTCTTCGACTGGGGCGAGGACGACGGCGCGTATTTCATCGTGATGGAGTACATCGACGGCCGTCCGCTGTCCGCCGTGCTCCGGGATCCCGTACCCATGCCGCCGCGTCAGATCGCCTCAATCGGCGCCGGCGTCGCCGCCGCACTGGCCTTCGCGCACCGCCACGGCGTGATCCACCGTGACGTGAAGCCCGGCAATGTCTTGATCACGCCCGACGGCGATGTCAAGGTGACGGACTTCGGCATCGCGCGTGGCGGTGAATACCGAGGAGAGCCTGACCCAGACCGGTGCCGTCATGGGTACCGCGGCCTACTTCTCACCCGAGCAGGCGGAGGGCAAGGGGGTCGACGCCCGCAGCGACATCTACTCACTCGGCGTCGTCCTCTACGAGATGGCGACCGGCCGTCCTCCGTTTACCGGGGATTCGCCGGTCGCCGTCGCGTCCAAGCACGTGCGTGACACCCCCGTGCTGCCCCGGACCGTGAACCCGGCCATCCCGCCGGCCCTCGAAGCCGTCGTGATGAAGGCGATGGCCAAGAATCCGGCCGAGCGGTACGGATCGGCCGAGGAGCTGCGGGCGGACCTCCTTCGCTTTGCCGACGGCCGTCCCGTCGAGGCGGGTGATCCAACCGTCACGTCCGTCATGACGGGAATCGGCGCGACCCAGGCCGTCCCGGCCCTGACCGGCCAGACAGTGGCGATCGGCGCGCCGAGCCCGACCAACCGCGAGGAGCTCGAGCGCAAGAAGCGCACCCGCCGCCTGGTGATCCTGTTGGTGGCGCTGCTCGTGGCGCTGGGCATCATCGCCTTCTTCTTGTTGCGCTCGGTGTTGGGTGGCAACGTCAGCGTTCCCGACGTCGCGGGTCAGACCGTGAGCCAGGCCACCCAGACGCTGGAGAACGACCACCTGACCGTCGGCACGACCAACACGGCGACGTCCAACACCGTGAGGAGCGGTGTGGTGATCTTCACGTATCCCAAGGCGGCTGCGTCGGTGGCGAAGAACTCCGCGGTCGATCTCATCGTGAGTGCGGGGCCCCCGGTCAGCGTCCCCTCGGTGACCGGCCAGCAGCTGACACCGGCGACGCAGCTGATCAGCGATGCCGGTCTGAGCTACACGGTCAAGTACGTCACGAGCGACAAGCCCATCGGCACCGTCCTGGCCCAGTTCCCCGCGGCCGGAGACAAGGTCAAGTCCTCGACGAAGGTGCTCTTGACGGTGTCGGGTACCCAGACGTCGGTCACGGTGCCGAGCGTGCTGGGGCAGACTCCGGCGTCGGCCGGCTCGACCCTCAGGGGCGCCGGTCTCAACGTCGGCACCCAGACGAATGGATGTTCGGGCCAGTACGGCAGCGGCGTGGTGTCCTCGCAGAACCCCGGGCCGAACGCAACGGCACAACCCAACAGCGCCGTCAACCTCGTGATCTCCAACTGCGTCACGGTTCCCGGTGTCGTCGGTCAGTCGAGCACCTCGGCGCAGTCGGCCATCAGCGGGGCCGGGCTCGTCGCCAACACCACCACCGACACGACGTGCGCGAACGGCGCGACGGCCGGCACGGTGGACAACCAGAGCCCGGGCTCGGGCCAACTGCTGGCCAGCGGGGGCACAGTGAACATCTCGGTGTGCCAGCCGGCCACGACGACGACGTCCTCGACGACGAGCACGACCACGACTTCGACGACCCTGCCAGCGACACCGCCCACGCACCCGGGGCCCTAGCCGCCGGCGGGCATCAGGTCCGCGCCGCGACTCCCAGCTGCCCGAGGAAGTTGGCCAGCAACGCCGGGCCCGATGCGGTCAGCACCGACTCGGGGTGGAACTGCACACCCTCGACGGCCAGGGTGCGGTGACGCAGTCCCATGACGACACCGTCGGTCGAGGTGGCGGTCACCTCGAGCTCGTCGGGCACCGAGTCCGAGCGCACGACGAGGGAGTGGTAGCGCGTCGCCACGAAAGGGTTCGTCAGGCCGGCGAACAGCCCCTGCCCGTCGTGGTGGATCTCCGAGGTCTTGCCGTGCATGAGGTGGGGAGCCTCGACGATCTCGCCGCCGTAGGCCTGCCCGATGCACTGGTGGCCCAGGCACACCCCGAGGAGCGGGATGTCGCCGGCGAGCTGCCCGATGGCGGCGAGGCTCACGCCACCGGTCTCGGGTCGCCCCGGCCCCGGGGAGATGAGCACGGCGTCAGGGCGTTCGGCCCGAATGCCGCCCACGTCGATGGCATCGTTGCGGAAGACGACCGGGTCCGCCCCCAGCTCGCCCAACTCTTGGACCAGGTTGTAGACGAACGAGTCGTAGTTGTCGATGACCAGCACTCGCGGTCCCATGGCCGCACGATCGTACCGGGGGCCGACGTGGTGGGGCGACGGGCGGTCCACGGTCGACGCAGATCGCCGCTCGGAGGGATTCGCCGCCGGTGGCTAACCTCTCTCCCCGTGGCAACGAGCACCAAGGGAAAGGGTCCAGGCGGCGCCTCCCGCAAGGGGAAGTCGGCATCTGGCCGCGCCGCCAAGGTCGGGCGCTACAAGACCGCCGAAGAGAGCGGCCGGTACACGGCCCCGATCCCCAAGAGCGTGCGGCACAGCCCACGCTGGTACGGCGCGCTCATCTTGGTGTTGCTCATCGGCGGCGTGGCGGTGATCACTGTCAATTATCTGGCCCACCTGCCAGGCCTGGCCCATGGCTCGCCATGGGGCCTCGTCACCGGGCTCGCAATGATCTTCGTAGGCTTCCTCGCCGCCACCCGCTACCGATAGCGGTCGCGCGCCCCGGGCAGCTCGCCCGGGATCCGTACGGGAGGGTGGCTGCGGTCCGCGTTAGCCCAGCCGCTCGATGATGGCGGCGTTGGCCAACCCGCCGCCCTCGCACATGGTGAGCAGCCCGTAGCGCCCGCCGGTCCGTTCCAGTTCGTTGAGGAGTGTTGCCGCCAGCTTGCAGCCCGACGCGCCGAGCGGGTGCCCGAGGGCGATGGCGCCACCGTTGGGGTTGACGATCTCCATGTTGGGGTGGTGCTCCTTCTCCCAGGCCAGCACCACCGAGGCGAACGCCTCGTTGATCTCAACGGCGTCGATGTCGTCGAGGGTGAGCTTGGCCCGCTCGAGGACCGCGGTCGTGGCGGGTATGGGCCCGGTCAGCATCGTGACCGGGTCGACGCCCGCAAGGGCGAAGGCATGGAAGCGGGCCCGGGGGCGCAGCCCCAACGCGTTCGCCTTCTCCTCGCTCATGACGAGGACGGCCGAGGAACCGTCGGTGATCTGTGAGGAATTGCCCGCCGTGACCTTGCCGTCCTCTTTGAACGCGGGCTTGAGCTTGGCGAGCGCCTCGACGGTCGAGTCCGGACGGATGCCCTCGTCGCTGGCGAAGAGCTCGTCGGTGTCGTGGCCCTCGTCGTCACGGACTGCGACGGGCACGATCTCGTTCTCGAAGCGGCCTTCGGCCGTGGCGCGCGCCGCCGCGCTGGTGGCTGCGCACGGAGAAGGCGTCGAGCTCTTCGCGCGAGATGTCCCACTGGTCGGCGATCATCTCGGCGCCGATGCCCTGGCCCGGCAGGCCAGTCTCTGTGTAGCGCTTCATCATGCGTGGTCCGAAGGGATAGCCGAGCTCCCGCACGACCGAGGACCCCATCGGGGTGCGCGTCATCGACTCGACTCCGGCGGCGACGGCGATGTCGTAGGCCCCGGCCATGATGCCCTGGGCGGCGAAGTGAAGGGACTGCTGAGATGACCCGCACTGGCGGTCGATCGTGGTGCCGGGCACCGACTCGGGCCAGCCCGCCGCGAGCACGGCGTTGCGCCCGATGTTGAGCGACTGCTCACCCACCTGCATGACACAACCCATGATCACGTCGTCGACCTGGGCCGGGTCCAGGTTGTTGCGCTCGACCACCGCCTTGAGGGCCTCGGACGCCAGGTCGACGGCGTGCCAGTTGCGAAGCTTCCCGTTGCGCTTCCCGCCGGCGGTCCGGACGGCGTCGACAATCACTGCGGTGGTCATGGTGGCTCCTCCCATCCGGCGGCCGGTCGGCGCCCGCCGGGCAGATCAGAGTGATTGTATCCGGCATCCCGTGCCATCCCCCTGGCGCATGGAGACCCGAAGGGGTCGCGCCGGGCCCGGTAGGGTCTGCGCCCGATGGCATCCACGGGCAAGCGGAGCGGCAAGGACATGGACCGCTGGCTCGGTGACGGCGGCATGCCCATCATCGAGGTGGTCGGGGGTGCCTTCACCAACTACGGCGTCGACGGCGAAGATCTCGGGTGGGTCGCCGGGACCTTCGTGCCGACCGACCTGGCCTGCAACCCACACGGCGTCACCCAGGCGGGTGTGCACTCCCTGCTGCTCGACGCGTGCATGAACTTCGCCATCAACGCGGCCTTGTCCGGCTCGGCACGGACCCGCGGCACGCTCGAGATGAAGACCGAGTGCATGCGGCCCGCCATGAAAGGGAACACCTTCACGCTGCGAGGCGAGGTCGCGCGCCTGGCCAAGCAGGTCGCCTACGGCGAGGCGACGATGCGGGCGGAGGATGGCGCGCTGGTCAGCCGCGCCACGGGGACCTTTCTCCTGTATCGACCCGAGCCCGAACAACCCGCGCCCACCGCCTGACCCGTTTCGTGCCCCGGTGGCCGGGCCGGGCACCTGTTGCGTCTGCTGCGGACCGACTCCCACCACGCACACCGTCTGTTTCGCCTGCCGGTCGGTCGCGAGCCGGCTCGGCCTCGCGTTGGTGCCGGTCTTCCCGATCCGGTTGTGCCCAGTGCCGAGCCCGCTCTACCGCGTGCTCATGGGCTACAAGGAAGCGCCCGTGCGCGAGGCCAGGGGCCGCTTCGCGCCGATGGTGTGCGCGCTCGCGGCACAGTTCCTCGCTGCGCACGCGCCGTGTCTCGCCGTTGCCGCGGGTGGCCCCGTGGACGTGGTCCTCCCGGTCCCTTCGACCGCCCGACCCAGCGGCGCGCCCCTCGCCGCTGTCGCCGGCCTGGCGGCGGCCGCTCGCGCCTACCTGGGTACCGAGGGCTGGTTGCCCGAGGCGCTCGTGCGCTCGAGCGCGCCGGTGGCGCACATGCAGCCCGCCATCGAAGCATTCAGCGTGCCGTCGTCGCTGCGGCACCGCGTCGATGGCCAGCGCGTCCTCCTGCTCGACGACACCTACGTGAGCGGCGCCCGGTCACAGAGTGCAGCGGCCGCGCTCCGCCGATCAGGCGCTCGGGCGGTCGTGATCGTCGCGTTCGGGCGCGTCCTACGTCCGGACCGCTCGACCCTCCACGCCACGTTCCTCGCTCGGCACCGCGTGGTGGCCGGTGGGCGACTCGCAGGGCCGATCCCGCGCACACGGTGCAGCCGCTGCGTTCAGACCTCGGCGCTGACCGAGTAGAGCACGCCCGTCAGGTGCTCGGACGCCTCCCAGAGAGCTGCTGCATTCGCGCGGTCCCGGGCACGCCGAGAGGGTTGCGCGACGCGTGGCGGGCCGAAGAGTCCGAAGACGCGCGCTGGACCGATGTACATGCCGTTGCGAACCGACCAAGACGTGGCCGCGCGACAGGACGGGCAACGCGCCCATCGCAGCAGACTGCCCGAGCGTCGCTCCGGCGGTCCGTCCCACCTTGCGCCTGACCCGGCTCGTCCCGAGCGCCACACCACTGCCGGCCAGGTTGCTGCGGGTCCACCCGGGATGGGCCGCCACGGCGAGGGTAGGGAGGCTCTGGGCAGCCAGGCGCCGACTGAGCTCGGCGGTGAAGAGCAGGTTGGCCAGCTTGGTGTTGCTGTAGGTGGCCCAGGTGTTGCGGGGGACTGTGCCGGCGATGTCACCGGTCTCGAGGTGCCCCATGCGGTGCATGTGCGAGGACACGGTCACGACCCGCGCCCGCTCGGTGGTGACGATCCGGTCGAACAGCAGGCCCGTCAACGCGAAATGGCCGAAGTGGTTGGTGGCCATTTGCAGCTCCAACCCGTCTGCCGTCTGGCGGTACGGCGTCCCCATCACGCCCGCGTTGTTGATCAGGATGTCGAGCCGGGCGTGTGAGGCGAGGACCCGCGCCGCAGCGCGGTGCACCGACACCAGGTCGGCCAGGTCGAGGCCGAGCAGTTCGAGCGAGGAGCGGTCGAGCTCGCTCTCGAGCTTGTCGCGGGCTCGGCGCGCCTTTTCCTCGTTGCGGCACGCCATGATCACGTGGGCACCGTGGTCCGCCAGGGCGCGCGCGGTCTCGTAGCCGATACCGCTGTTCGCTCCCGTGACCAGCGCGACGCGCCCCGTCAGATCACCGATGTCGCCGGCGCTCCACGTGGCGCCCCCCGTCGCCTCGCTACCCGGGATCGGGCTCACGCGTTGCCGATGTGATCCGCTGGAACCGTCCCGAGCTTCCCGGCCTCGAAATCCTCGAATGCCTGAGCGATCTCGGCCCGCGTGTTCATCACGAAGGGGCCATAGGCGTACACCGGCTCGCCGATGGGCTGCCCGCCGAGGATCAGAACATCGAGCGCCGGGTGTCGCGACTCCTGCGACGCGTCCGCACGTAGCACCAGTGCGTCGCCGGGACCGAAGACCGCGAGCTGACCTGTGCGGAACGGACGCGCCTCGGGCCCCACGCTCCCACTCCCCGACAGCGCGTACACGAGCGCGTTGAATTCCGGCGGGCCAGGGCAGGACCAATTCTGCGCCGGGCTCAATCGTTGCGTGCGCGAGCGAGATCGGGGTGTGGGTCGACCCGGGGCCGTGGTGCTCGCCGACATCACCGGCGATGACGCGGACGAGCGCACCACCGTCCGGCGTGGTGAGCAACAAGACGTTGCCAGCCTCGATGCCCTGGTAGCGAGGTTCGATCCACTTGTCGGCCGCCGGCAGATTCACCCACAACTGGATGCCGTGGAACAGGCCGCCGCTGGCGATGAGCTGCTCGGTCGGTCGTTCGATGTGCAAGATCCCCGACCCCGCGGTCATCCACTGCGTGGAGCCGTTGGTGATGAGGCCGCCCCCGCCGATGGAGTCCTGGTGCTGGAAGGTGCCGTCGATCATGTAGGTCACCGTCTCGAAGCCGCGGTGGGGATGCCACGGCGTCCCTTTGGGCTCGCCGGGCGCGTATTCGACCTCTCCCATCTGGTCCATGTGGATGAACGGGTCGAGGTCGGCGTTCGGTACGCCCGCAAAGGCGCGTCGCACCGGAAACCCCTCGCCCTCCAGGCCACTCGGTGCATCCGTGACGCTCTTCACAGGGCGAATGCTCGCTCCTTCCGGCGGCGTGGCGATGCGTGGCAGCACCAAGGTGTCGGGAACTGTGACTGCAGGCATGGCGACCTCACTTTCCTTGCGACTTCTTCTCGCGTCGATCCCGCCCCGGCCCTGCCCGGTCAGCGCGCAACAAGGCCACTCCGATTGAACACCCGGGCGTGCGGTTCTGTTCCTGCCTTCGGCTCGCCATCGTCCGGGCGGGTGGCCCGCCCCTAGGAGGCGTCGAGGCGTGCCACCTGCTCGGGAGTCAATACGAGGTCGGCCGCCGCAGCCGAAGCGACGGCGGTCTCGGGGCGGCTGCTGCCAGGAATGGGAATCACCCGCGAGCCTTTCGCCAGCATCCAGGCCAGGGTGACCTGCTGGGGACTGGCGCCGACCTCCGTCGCCACCTGGGCGAAGGCGGGATGCGTGCGTTCGATGTCGTCGGCGCGGCCGATGCCCCCAAGCGGGCTCCAGGGGATGAAGACGATGCCGAGCTTCTCGCAGTGCTCGAGCTCGCCCTCCGAGGAGCGAAAGCGCGGGGAGAACTGGTTCTGCACGCTCACGAGTCGGCCGCCGAGCACCTCCTGGGCCTCGTCGATCTGGCCCACGGTCGCGTTCGAGACCCCGGCCATGAGGATCTTGCCCTCATCGAGGAGGTCAGCCAGCGCGCCGACGGACTCGGCCCAGGGGACCTTGGGGTCGGGGCGGTGGTACTGGTAGAGCCCGATGGCGTCGACGCCGAGCCGCTTGAGCGAGTCCTCACAGGCCTGCTTCACATAGGCCCGGTCGCCGTGCACCGTCCAGCTGCCGTCGCCGGGCCGCCGGTGCCCGCCCTTGGTGGCGACCAGGATCTCGTCGGTCGGCCCGCCGTAGGCGGCGAGGGCCTCGGCCACCAGTTCCTCGCCGTGGCCGTGCTCGTGCACGCCCAGCGAATACGCGTCGGCCGTGTCGATGATCGTGACCCCGGCGTCGAGGGAGGCGTGGATGGTGGCGATCGCCTGGCGGCGGTCGGGTCGCCCTTCGATGGAGAGCGGCATCTCGCCCAGGCCGATGGCGCTCACGGTCCGGTTGCCGATGGGACGCTGTTGCATTGGACCTCCCGGTGGGTCGATACGGCCGGGCCGCAGGGTCGGCCGCGTCGCGACGATACCGGCGATCCGGTCCCGTCGACGAGCGTGCCGGCCGGAGGCTCGAGTGACGGGGCACGGCGGGGCCGTTCAGGTCACCGTGTGAAATTCGATGCGATACACCGTCGTGCCGTCGGCGACCGGTCCCGCATGCGCGGTCCTCGCCCGCAGCGCCTCGCGACTCTGCTCGCCGGCACGCCGGACGTCCGTCGCGGTAATGGATGCGAAGGGCACTTGCTCGATGCGGTCCACCACGATGTCGACCAAGCCGACGCGGTAGCGCCCACCGACCTTGACCTGCGGGTGGCGCCACAGGCGGATGGTCAGGGTGATGTCCCCTGCTGCGATGTCGTCGCGCAGTTCCTTGCTGAACTCCATCGGTGTGACCCTATGGCAGTCCGGCAGGTAGGGCCCTGTTCCGACGTCAGAGAGACGCCGTTAGCGCTCGCTCAGAGTACGCCCGCGCCTTTCCTGATCGGGTAACGCGAACATGATCGGGTAACGCGAACATGTCAGGCGGGCGGGGAAGGGGCCGGTGACACCGAACTGAGCAGCGTGACCACATGCCGTTGTGTCGGCGTCGAGTCTCGTCGGGCGTCGAGGCGAACCCGCGTGGTGGACGAACTCAACTTTCCCCGGAGCGATCGACGAGATCGGCACGGTTGCGCCGCGGGACGCGAAACCGCTGGTGGCGATCAATGTAGCTGCGCCGAATCCGGAGTCGCTTCGCGGTCAGTCCAGGGGAGCTGGGAGTTGCTTTTGCAACATGGAGCCGGCGGACGTCTCGGTTGTCCGGGTCAGTGACGGAATGGTGCAGGCGGGAAACGGTCCACTCTGATCATGGAGCGAGGCGGGCGATAGAGTGCCCGCTTGGGCTGTGCGACGTCGCGGCCTCGAGAGAGTCTTTCCATGAGTCGGTCCGATCCGAGTGCAGCGTGGAGTACCTTGACCCCCCCCGTCGGCTCCGGTACGCAGCATCCCCTCGCGCCATATTTCCCCCGGCTGGTCATTGAATGGATCACGACCGCGCCCGATGAGCTCCATGGGGAGCGGGTCGGCACGGTCGCTTTCGTCGATATATCTGGGTTCACCAAACTTTCCGAGAAACTGGCCCGACACGGAAAGGTGGGAGCCGAGGAGCTCACGACCGCGATCGACACCTGCTTCGTGACTCTGCTGGACCTGGCCGTCGCGTACGGCGGTCGGCTGCTCAAGTTCGGTGGCGATGCCCTAATGCTGTTCTTCTCCGGTGAGGCGCATGAAGCTCGGGCCTGTCGCGCCGCCATCGACATGCGACGGGCCCTCCGAGTGGTTGGTCGCCTCACCGTCTTGGGTCATCGGGTCGGCCTGCGGATGTCGGTCGGGGTCCACAGCGGACTCTTCCACTTCTTTCTCGTTGGCGCCTCGCACCGCGAGTTCATCGTCGCCGGCCCAGGCGCCAGCACCGTCGTGACCATGGAGGGAACCGCTGATGCCGGTGAGATCGTGCTCAGCCCACAGACCGCGGCCGCGCTCTCGCCGGCTGTGGTCGGGGATGCCAAGGGCCCCGGATTCTTGCTCCGACGGGCCCCTTCGGTTCCGAACGATTCTTTCGAGCCCTTCGAGTTGGTGGCCGACGATGTCGACTTGGTGTGCGGCATTCCGATCGGGCTGAGAGATGCGCTGCTCACCGCACGTCATGAGTCCGAGCACCGTCGAGTCACCGTGGCCTTCCTTCACTTCGACGGAACAGACGAGATGATCAGTCGCGAAGGGCAGGGGGCGACGGCCGGCAGGCTCGATGCCCTCGTCACCGTCACGCAGCGTGCCGCCGAGCGTCAAGAGGTCACGTTCTTGGCCACCGACGCCGACCGCGACGGCGGCAAGATCATTCTCACCGCCGGGGCTCCGGCCACGTCGGGCGACGACGAGCACCGCATGCTCCTCGCTGTACGCGAGATCATGGATGCCGGCGCTCCGCTACCCGTCCGCATCGGCGTGAACCGCGGGTCGGTCTTCGTCGGCGAGGTGGGTCCCCCCTACCGACGGACCTTCACCGTGATGGGGGACGCGGTCAATCTGGCGGCTCGTCTCATGGCCAAGGCCCAACCGGGGCAGATCCTGACGACCCCCGAGCTGCTGGCCCGCTCGCGGACCCGCTTCGCCACGGCTGATCTCGAGCCTTTTTACGTCAAGGGGAAGTCCCGCCCTGTCCAGGCACAAGTGGTGGGGGCACGCGTGGAGGCCCGCGCGGTGGGAGTCGCCGATGACCTCCCACTCGTGGGTCGGGAGGCCGAAGAGCGACAGCTGGCCGAGCTGGCCGATCTGGCCGCCGGCGGACATGGTTCGGTGGTCGAAATCGTGGGCGAAGCCGGGACAGGCAAGTCCCGGCTGGTCGCGGCGCTGCGCCACATTGCCTCGGACCGCATGCAACTCACTGCAATCTGTGAACGATACGACTCGTCGACTCCCTACCACGAGGTCCGGCGGCTTTTGCGTTCTCTTTTTAACCTCCCTGCAGAGGGAGGAGACAGTGCAATGGCCGCAAGATTCCTTGCTGCGCTGGAGGGCCGTGCTCCCGAGTTGCTCCCCTGGGCGCCGCTGATCGCGACGGCCATCGGGGTCACCGTGCCCGAGACTCCCGAGTCTCGGGACCTCGACGAAGAGTTCCGCCGCTCCCGCCTCGCTCGGGCCGTGATCGATCTCCTGGCAAAGCTGCTTCCCGACGCGGGGTTGTTCGTCATCGAGGACGCCCACAACATGGACGAGGCCTCAGCCGACCTCTTCGGACATCTGGCGGCTGCGGTCGATGCCACCTCGTGGCTCTGGTGCGCGACCAGACGGAACGTCCCTTCCGGCTTCGTTGCGCGCGACGGGACGAGCACTCGGATCGAGCTGGGGGGGCTGAGTGAGGAGGCGGCACTGGAGCTGGCCCACGCCGCCACAGAGGACGCCCCCCTTTCCGAGCGCGAGCTGTCACTGCTTGTGGCGCGATCAGGAGGCAATCCCCTCTTTCTTCGCGAGCTCATTGCGGCGGCCCGGAGCGAAAATGGAGTGGAGAGCCTTCCAGAATCGATCGAGGAGGTCGCCGCCGCCCGCATAGACCGACTTCCGGTCGAGGCCCGTCACCTCCTCCGTCGGATCTCAGTCCTCGGAGAGTCATTTCCGGTCGATCTGCTGGCCGAGGTAGTCGATGACCTCCCGAGACCGGATGACCCAATCTGGCGTCAGATGGAGGAATTGGTCATGTGGGACGTCGCGGGGACACTGTCCTTTCGCGACAGCCTCTTGCGCGACAGCGCCTACAGCGGTTTGACATTCCGGCTCCGTCGCGAGCTCCACTCACGGGCCGCTGACACCATCCACCGGCGATCGACCGACGACCACGAGGAGCAGCCCGAGCTCTTGTCGTTCCACTACCTGCACTCCCAGCGCTTTACCGAGGCCTGGGAGTTCTCGCTTCGTGCAGCCGAACGGGCGGTCTCGATCTACGCCAACACCCAAGCGGCCGAGTTCTACGAGCGGGCTCTCACTGCGGCCAGGCGCCTCCCCACCCTGACTGCGGGCCAGGTCGCCGAGGTTCACGAGGCCATGGGCGATGCGCGCAACCGGATCGGCGAATACAGCGAGGCGGCGGCGGCCTACCGCTCGGCCCGCCGCCTGATCGGGGACGACACCGTGTCCCAGGCTCGCCTCATGCTGAAACTGGCCCGGGTCCAGGGATGGTTGGATCGTTATGGCAACGCGCTCCGTTGGATCAGCCGGGGACTCCGGGTACTCGAGGGGTCAACCGATGCGGACGCGGATCGACAGCGGGCGGAGCTGATGGCGTGGTACGGGCGGTTCTGCCAGGAACAGGGCCACCACCGCCGGGCTATCCGGTGGTGCGCCCTGGCCGTTGAGGGGGCCGAGTCAGTCGGGGACAAGGCGGTGCTCGCCGACGCGCTCCGAGTCATGGATTGGGCGGCCATGGATCTCGGGACCCTCGATCGCCCGGACAACCTGGAGCGGGCGCTGGCTCTCTTCGAGGAGCTCGGCGATCTCCCCGGAACGGCGGGGGTGTTGAACATGCTCGGCGGGCTCGCTTACTACAAGGGTGACTGGGAGGAGGCGGCGGCCCTGTACCTCCGCGCTCAGGCCACCGTGAGCCGGACCGGCAACGAGGTCATGAATGCGTTCTACGTGTTCAATCTGGGCGAAATTGCGCGCGACCAGGGCCATCTGGACGAGGCGGAACGCGCCCTGAGTTCGGCGCTCCGGTCCTGGCGCGCCGCTGGCTATCGGTCGGGAACCGCATACGCGAAGGGCATGCTGGCGCGGATGGCCTCCTGGCGGCACCGGTACGACGATGCCAAGGGTCTCTTCCTAGAGGCGATCAAAGAGCTGTCGGACGTCGGCAGTCGGGGCGACTTGTTGGAGGTCGAGGCCGGCTTCGCCGAATGTCTGCTCCTCAGCGGCGACACCGCGGGCGCCCTCTCGCTCGCCGACGAGACGATCTCTGAAGCCCACGCCCTGGGCGGCATGGCTCCTCAGATTCCGGGTCTTCATCGAGTGCGTGGTGCGGCCCTGGCCGTTGCCGGCGACCGCGACGGTGCCCGAAAATCGCTGCGCGAGAGCCTGCGGGCTGCCGAGACGCGGGAGGTGGAGTACGAGGCGGCCCTGACCATGCGGGTTCTTGCCGCCGTCGAGATCGACCCCCGCGAGCAAGAGCTCCTCGCTCGCTCGGCGTCACAGATATTCGCCAAGCTCAAGGTCGTCTGGACCCCGGATCTCCTGACGGCGCCGACGGGAGGCCCCGCCGATGCGGCTGCCCGGCCCGGAGGGCGGGTCCCGGTTCGCTCCGACTCGTCGTTGGCCTGATGTGCGCTTGCGTTGACGTGGGAAACTTCGATGGTTATCGTCACGGCACCGACGGCGCCATCTACGAACGGGAACCGTAGCGATCCGACCTGTGTGTCTCCTGGTCGGGGGTCCGGTTCAGCCGCTGCGTGCGGGCGTGAGCAGTGCCGGCGTTTCGCGAGATGGAGGCCCGCCATGTTCAACACCGTCGTAGTCGGAGCAGACGACTCGGCGACGGCGCGCCAGGCCGTCGTCGTCGCGGCTGACATTGCCAAGCTGACCGGCGGAACCTTGCACATTGTGACGGCCTATGACCCCAAGGCCGTGGACGTCAAGGACCTGCCCGAGGAGTTCCGCTTCTCGAAGACGGTGAATCCGGCTGACGCGCTGCTCGAGAACCTGGCCCTCATCGCCGAGGAGCGCGGTCTGAAGTCGGTGATTCATCCAGCCGTTGGTCGTCCGGCCGAGGTGATCTGTCGGGTGGCTGAGCAGGAGGGCGCGGATCTCGTCGTGGTGGGCAACAAGGGAATGACCGGAGCCCGCCGAGTGCTGGGCAGTGTCCCCAACTCGGTGGCGCACGGCGCGCCGTGTTCGGTGCTGGTGGTCGATACGCACGAGGCAGCCTGAACCAGCTCAGGACGGGAGCGTGCCCGTCCACCGGCGCACCACCGCTCCCAGGTGGCTGGAACGCCGGGGTGGTTCAGTCAGGAGCGGACTTGGACGGGCGTTCCGCCTTTCCTGATCCACGGATCCCGAGTACAACCAGCTAGAGCGCGACCCCAAGGCGCAGCACGGACGCCAAGGACCAGCGGGCGTGACTTAGTGGAACCTGGGAGGGTCGCCCGGTGGTACCAGAATCATCTCGGTGACGGTGCCGGCGTCGGTGGGATTGCCCTGAGGATCGGGCGATTCGACGATCGACTCCACGCAGGGAGCCACGGCGGGGTTCCCACACTCCGGCAGAAGGCCGGTCGTCACGTTCGTGTTGCCGAAGTAATCCGTGAAGGGAGTCGATGACTCGTAGCAGACCTCGAAGGGGACGTACCAATCGCCGGCGGCACTGGCGTTGTCGAAGGTCACCGTGAACTCGATGTCGTCGCTCACCCCTTCGGTGTCGAACGTGGTTACTTCTGGCGCGTGTCGGAATTGGTCGTTGGTGCCGCAGTCGGGTCCGGTGTCACCCGGGTCGAGCGTGGTGGTGATGGTGCCCGTCGTCGACGTGGTATCGAACTGCACGTTCTCGTTCGAGGTGCTGGTGGTACCAGAGCACCCGGGTCCGTCGCAGGTGGTCATACCGACGCCGTCGTCCACGCCGATCGCGTCCGAGACGGAAGCCGACCCTCCGGCAATGGAGGTGATGCTGACGCCAACGGGGTACGTGTTGTCGGCGGCATAGGTGTGGGTTCCGCTCACTGTGTAGGTGGAACCCGACACGCTGATGGTGCCCGCGCTGGTGGTGCTGTCGCCCCACGTGATGGTGGCGGCGAAGTTGGTGGTGGGTGCCCCCGGGTAGCTGTCGGTGAACGTGGCCACCGGAGTTGTGAAGGAGGTATTGACGGTCTGTGGGGGAATGTTGACAGGACTCGCCGAAATGACATCGGGCGTGGCGACGAGCGACACGTTGTCGAGCGTCGGTCCCTCATCCTTGTCTCGCGGGGTGGCATCGTCGAACTCGATCCGGCTGGTCGTCGAAGACGCGATGAATGTGACCGTGTTCTGCACCCAGTTCAGCGGACGGCCAACGCCGACTGCCTGCACCGTGTCCACGGCCGAACTGTTCACGCTTACGTCCATGGTGTGGGTGAAGCCTGGCTTCTGGTCCCCGTTGACCGCCGACCAGAAGGAGAGGGTGTACTCCTCGCCGGTCGTCGTCGTCACATCCTGGTAGAGCCCGCCGGGAACGCCGGTCGATCCGGCCAGATCGATGGAGTACTTCCCGCGCTCCGCGTTCCAATATTGGTTCGACACGACGTCCACGCTCCCGCCGTGGCCCTCGTACGTAGACGGGGTGACCACCGTCCAGTGGCTGATCGTCGACGAGTCGCCGGCCCGCACTGTCAGCAAGGTGGAGGTTGTGTGGCCGGGAATTTTGAAGTTGCCGTTCTGGATCAGATTGCCGGTGACCGCACCCGCAGTCGTCGGGGCAACCGACAACCCGACGGCGAGTGTGGTTCCGATGAGCGCCAGCGCCATCACGCCGATCCTGAGCCGGCGTCCAACGAACTCAGACATACAACGACCGTAGCAGTCCCGCCCAGTGTTTGCTCGGTGCGGTGTTCTGCCTGCTCAACCCCGGTGGGACAGGCATGAGGTCGATCAAATGTTCGGGGGTGTGAGACGACGACGAACGGGCATGGATCACCCGTGTACGTGACCATGGGCTCGTCGAGGATCGTCGCCCGGGCGTTCGGTGTTCCCGGTGCGAAGTTGGAGAAGGTCCCTTCACCGGGCAACGGCTTCGTGCTTCCGCCGCGGCGTGCTGTCGTTCATGGGCCCGGTCATAAGCCACCGCCAGAGCCGCCAGAGCCGCCAGTCCGCGGACTCGGCGGATCCTCATTTACTGCTGTTGAAGGTCCCGCTCGGGATTCGCGCGGTCAGTCGGCGCCCGGGGGGCGGTACGTAGGACGTCTCGTTGCGGCGTCGTCGAGTTCTTCTGGCGTGAGCAGCACCACGGTCTCGCCACTGATCGCCTCCGTGGCGCTCACTGCGAGGCTGAGCGCCACAGCGGCTGCGTTGTCCGGCAAATCGGCGATGATGAACACGTCGTTCGCGCCGAATGCGTAGTAGAAGGCCTCCAAAGTGCCTCCGACGCTCGCAAGCGCGCGCTCGGTCGCTGCCCGCCGGCTCGTTCCTCCTTCTTTGAGAAGGCCTTCTGCGCCCTGAGGGGTGTATCGCGACTGGAACAAGTACTTGGGCATGTAGCTCCTCTCGATCGCTGCGGTGTACGACCTCCGGAGATCGATTCTGCCCAGGTTGCCCCGGAAAAGCCACGGGCATTCGTTACGCAATCCCGAAGCGTGATGTCGTGGAGAACAGCAACGATCGACACATCGTGCGGCGGCTCTGCGGCCGAGGTGTCGATGAGCTGTGCCGCATCGAGTCGCAACCGGAGGTTGGACGAGTTCACTACCTTGGCGGCAAGCCCACGAAGAGGAGCACGCAATGATCGACCTCGGTTTGAGAGGGAAAGGCGCCGTCGTGTCGGGAGCGGGCTATATCCCTCAACGAGCCGGTCACGGTCGAAGCTGCGCGCGGAAGCTCGCGGATGCGGGCGCGACCGTTGCCTGTATCGACATCGACAGGGACCGGGCCGAGGGCGTCGTGGCTGAGATCAAAGGGGACGGAGCCAAGGCCTTTCCCGTCGTCGCTGACATGACAGTCCCGGCGGACGTGCGACGCGCCGTGGCCGAGGCCGTCGCCGGACTCGGCTCGATCGACGTCTGCGTCGACATCATCGGTGGTGCCCGATGGGACAGAGCCGAGTCCTTCTCCGACGAGGACTGGCAGTGGACCATCTTGAACAACGTGACCCAGGTGTTCTACCTGTTCCAAGTGGTCGGTCGTCAGATGATTACGCAAGCGACCGGCGGCTCGATGGTGGCGCTGGCGTCGGTCGACGGTATTGCCGCAGCGGCGATGCATGCGCCCTATGGAGCGGCCAAGGCAGGAGTGATTTCACTGGCCAAGAGCTTCGCCCAGGAGCTCGGTCGCTACGGGATCCGGGTGAACACCGTCGCGCCCGGCAACGTCGGGACGGGCAACGAGGATTGGCCGGAAGGCCAGTGGGCGGTTAACTCGGTGAACCCCTTGGCCCCCCCGCGGTCTCGCGACATCGGCAATGCGGTTCTGTTCTTGTGCTCGGCACTCGCAGAGCGGATCACGGGACAGACCCTCGTCGTGGACGGGGGTGCAACCACAAGAGAACTGTGGGGCATGACCGAGGAGGTGCTGCCTCGCTTCCAATCCGGGACCTACGGATGAACCCGGCGATTTCAACAGAATCAGCGGGATCAAAGACCTTCTTTCCTGGTGCTTCGTATTCCGCTTAAGTCTCAGCGGCGTGCCGTGTCCTAGAGCTGCGATGGGACGGCGCGCAACTCAACCGACGGAGTGACGGGCGAAATATTGGGACGGAGTTGGCACACCTCGTCCTCCTCAGGTTCTCGAGACGGGCAAATCGGACCGCGCCCCTACTGGAGACGTCGCCGACCACTTGCCCGCGGCTCCCCCAATTGAGGAACAACCTCGGCAAGGTCTGCGTATGCCCGCCGTTCCGAAAGCTACAGACGGAGAGCTCCGAACCGGGCGCCAGCGACGTGCGCTCGATGAGGTCAGCTCGAACGGAGTAGTGCGAAAAGGCAAACCCATCGCAAGGTGGGGGCGCAAAGTCACGGGGCCCGCAAGGGCTAGCCGGACTACCGAACGGAGGAGAGAACGGTTCCTTGGAGGTGCGGAGCACCATCGCCGTTCGTGCGGCGAGGCAGGCTGTTACCGGCGAGCTCGTCTGCGCGACGTTGTCAGGCCCTGGGACGAATTCTCCTCCTTGGTCTCAGCGTGGTCTTCGCCTGGCTACTTTCGATGTTCCTCGCCGGCGCTGCGGCCGCCGCGAGCGGCGATGCTGCTGGGAATAACCCCGCCACGCCTTCGCTGAGTCCGCTTGTCGGTCCACCGGCCGGGATCCTGTCCGGTGCGGCGCAGGTCGTCGGAGGCGCCATCAACCGTGGCGCGCAGGTCATCGTCGTCACCCCCGTCGCTCCCGTGCTCACGCCGTTGCCCTCGTCGCCGCAGTCGGTACGTTCCTCGATTCCTCTTCTAGTCCCCCCGGGTTCTCCCGGACTGGGGGTCGCGCCGGGGACTGGGGGCACGTCGACAATCACGACGGTCGCTGGTACTCCAGCGGCGGGTGCTACCCCAGCTGCCGCCCCAGCGGGCGAGTCCTGGACGCTGGGAGGCGCCCGGTTTCGTGCAGGTCTCACGGACTCCAGCGCATCGGTGCCGCGGTCGACGCTGACCGAACGCCCGGTGACGCCGGCGCCCAAGCGCCCAATGCCTTGGCGACCTACGCCGTTCTCGTTGCTCGCCACCGCGGGCACGACTGGATCGCCGTCTCACGGCCCCGGATCTTCCGAGGGGATGTCCTCGATGAGTGCGCTGCTGCCGCTACTCGTCGGTGGGCTCACGCCGCTCGGAGGGGGCAGACATGCCCGATGGCTCTTCGATGCCCGGGGGCCCCCGCCCGGCTAGTCGTCCGGTTGCAGCCTCATGGAGTGAAAAAACCATGTCAAACCGGACGAAAAGGAGAACAAAATCATGTTGTTGACATCACTTCGCCGTTTCTTCGCACTCGGCATGTTTGGATTGGGAGGCGTCCTCTTGGGACTCTTTCTCGCATCGGCAAACCCAGCGGCATTGACCAGCGCACCGACGAGCGCGTGCGTCGCCGGACCCACAGGGTCTGGGACAAGCACGGGCATCGCGCCGGTCGGGTCCGGCACCACCGGATCGGGCCCAGCGGTCGCTGCGTCGATCACTCAGGGTTCGGACGTCGGCTTCCCGGGAACGGGAAACGCGGCGACCGGGTCTTCGGTAACCGCAACGGGTACGCCGTCGGGCAACGGCTCCACCGGCAACGGCTCCACCGGCAACGGCTCCACCGGCAACGGCTCCACCGGCAACGGCTCCACCGGCAACGGCTCCACCGGCTCGACCGGTACCGGCCCACTGGTGAACGTCGTCGCGCCAACCTCGGTGAGCCAGGGCTCGTCCAGCGGAACCCAGTCCAATGGCACTCAGCCCAATGGCACGCAGCCCAATGGCACGTTGATCAACGTCGACGCACCCGCGTCGGTGGATCAGGTCTGGCCCAGCGGGATTCAGTCCGGTGGGACTGAGCCCAGCGGCACCTTGGTCAATGTCGACGCGCCTGCGTCGGCGTCGCCGGGTTCGCTCGGCGGGATCACCCCGGCGGCCTCCAGCTTGCCAGCCGACCTGAACCTGCCGGTGTCCGTGCCGAACACGAGCCCCTCCACAGCAACCTCTGGGGTTGGATCGTTGGTGAACGCCAGCGCTCCGGTTTCACTTCCGAGTGCTGGGAACACCGCGGGAGCGGGCTCACTGGTCAACATCGTCCCCGCTTCGGCCCTCACCAACGGCTGAAAAGCGGGAGGCCGATCACCGCTCTCGGGCGGCGGGAGGTCCGAGGATGAACGCTCTTGGCGCAGCAGGAGCCCGAAATGACGCAACAGCAGGAGCCCGCCCGAAAGGGCGGGCTCCTGCCTTCTGTGGCAGGTGATTACGACCGCACGTTTTGTTATGGGTTCGGGCGGCTGGCGAACTCGATGTGGAGAGGTCTCTCCGCCTGCGACGTCGGGTGCCGCAATGCCAACGGCCCGTGCAATACGAACGCCCATTCAGTGACGGCACTGTACGATTCTCGGCCACACGATCGTAGAGAATGAAGGTCGTAGGTCGTTGTCACCACGCCGGCGGGTTCGCGTTGGATGAGGTCCGGCTCGTTTGATCCGACACGAGGACGGCCCGCGCCGAGGAGGCGAGGCAGTGAGGACAACGATTGGGGTGGGGACACTTCGAAAACGCGTGGCCGCGAAATCACGGTGGCGCTCGACGGCGTGGAGGGTGACCGCGCTCACACTCGCGCTCGTCGTCGCGGGTGGAGCGGCCAGTTCTTCAGTGAGCGGCACACGTCGCTGGTTGAGGGCATCGCCAGCTGCGGCGGCGGAGGCCTGCCAGCCTCCGAGCGGCTGGCAATCCACCAAGGCAGTAGCAGTGCCCGGCGTCCCGTCCGACTTCGATCTCACGTCGTTCGACGGCACGACCATCCGCATCCATTGGTTTCCCGACCCGTCAGCCGACGGCGGGGCTCGTCCGACCGTGCTGATGGGTCCCGGATGGGGCGAGTCCGGTGATACCGACACGTCGCAGGTCGGCATCCAAGGGGCGCTGAGCATCGCCCAGCTCTGGCAAGGCGGGTTCAACGTGCTGACGTGGGACCCCCGGGGATTCGGTCACTCCAGCGGGGCGGCTGAAGTGGACAGCCCGAGCGACGAAGGTCGAGACGTGTCAGCGATGATCAACTGGGTGGCGCAACAGTACGGCGTCGAGCTGGACCGTCCCGGAGTCCCCCGGATCGGCATGGTGGGAGAGTCCTACGGCGGCGGGATTCAATTTGCGGCGGCCGAGCAGGACTGTCGGATCGATGCCATTGCTCCTACCATCGCTTGGCATTCACTAGGGACATCGCTCGACAAGAACCAGACTCCGAAGTCGGGTTGGGGGAATATCCTCGCCAGCGTCTCCGCGACGGCAAAGCTCGATCCCGAAATCACGGCGAGCGACCATGAGATGGACACGACCGGTGTGATCGACGCCCGAGCCGTCTCCTTTTTCGAAAGCCGGGGACCGGCGCAGTTTCTGTCGCACGTCAAGGTCCCGACCTTGATCCTCCAAGGGACGGTCGACGATCTCTTCACGCTCGACGAGGGGATCGAAAACTACGAGGCGCTCCGCCAACAGGGAACCACGGTCTCGATGGCGTGGTTCTGCGGAGGGCACGGGGTTTGCCTCACCGATCCGGGAACTGCCATCGAGGTGGGTCCTCTCTCGTTGGCGTGGATGCAGCGTTACGTCGCCCGGGACCCCTCCGTCCACGTGCTCAAAGGTTTCGAATTCGTGGATCAGAACGGAACCTCGTACGCCGCTCCTGGCTACCCGCTCCCCGCCGGAGCGCCGATCGTGGCGACCGGAACGGGCAGCTTGGCCCTCGAGGCCGGCGGCGGGTCGGGGCCACCGACGGTCGCCGCGAACGCGGAGGCAGCGAACATCGTCGATTCAGTCGCATACGGGGTCACTCCGGGTCCCGCGGCCAACGCGCTGAACATCAGTGTTCCCATCACACGTGCGGCGGACGTCGTCGGAGCACCGACGCTGTCGTTGACCTACTCCGGCACCGCGCCGCCCGGCACGCGCCCCACCCGTGTGTTCGCCCAGCTGGTCGACCCCGCGACCGGGATCGTCCTCAACAACCAGGTCACTCCCGTTCCGGTGACGCTCGATGGCAGATCCCACAGCCTGACGATCCCACTCGAAACCGTCGGCTACACCACGAAGGCGGGTGGTTCGCTCGAGCTGCAACTGGTCGCAACGACTGTCGCCTACGTCATCCCGAGAATCGGTGGCACGATTAAATTCTCCCGCGTTACGGTGGTCCTGCCAACCGTGAAGGGACTCAGTGTGCTTCAGCGGGGCTGAGCCTCGAACGAGCGCCTGTCTCTGACTCAGTGAGAGTCAGTAGGACGATCCTTTGTGCCGGGCTTCCGAACCCACGGTTGCCGTCACGGTGATTGGCGAACACCCTCGAGATCGCTCCGGGGCAGCGGTGGACGCACGAGTGAGCTCAAAAGCTATTGGTGGGGCTAGCTGGAATCGAACCAGCGACCTCAGCATTATCAGTGCTGCGCTCTAACCGACTGAGCTATAGCCCCTGGGTTCTCGGGGAGCATCGAGGTTACACCGGGCTCTCCCGGGCAGGCCACGCCGGCAGGTGCCTCATCTTGCGTCTCATCCGTTGGCCAGCGTGGTCGCCACCAGTGTGGCGAGCGCGTCGGCGCCCGGCCCATCGATCGCGAGATGCGTGCCGTCCGCCCCGAACCACTGTGGATTTTGCGACGCGACCGACGCCCAATTGGCGATGACCACGTTGGGATAGCGCATGGCGCCGCTTGCCAGGACCGCGTTGTTCGAATCCTGCCAGGGGCGGTCGACGTGCACATTGACGAAGACGACCCGCGACGCGCCGCCGAGAATCGACATCATGGTGTCGAAGTCGCTGTCGGTGATCGGCCCGTTGGTGCCGAGCCCGACGATGACGAGCGCACCCAGCTGCCCGCTGGCCTTCATGCTCTGGAGCACCGTCTCCCCGTCTGACCACTGGCGGCTCACCGCAGCGTCGACGTTGATGCCGGGGATGGCCGCCTTCAAAGCGTCCTGGTAGTCGAGCATCACCGAGTCCCCGACGGCAGTGACGTGTCCGGCGACGAAGCCCGGCCCCGCGGGGCCCGGGACGGCGGCAGGTGCCGACGTCGTGGTCGACGAGGAAGGGGGCGCGCTCCCCGGTGCGCTCAGTCCTGGAGTGGAGGTGCTGGTCGAGCTGTGCCTCGACGACGTCGCGCCGTGACCGTGCACACCGCGCGCCGGAGAAGAGGTCTCGAGCCCGATGAAGACACCGACGGCTGCGAGGGCCGAGACAACGACCACGCCGGTGACGACGACCGGGCGCGACGGGCGCCGACGCTCGGTCGCAGAGGCGTGCTGGGCCATCGGATCAGTCTCGCCGTTGCTGGTGTGTCTTGGTCATCGTGCCAGTTCAGCGGGGTAATTCGACGCCTTCGGGCCAGAGGCGGACGGCGATGGACTGACTCGCCGTTGCGAGCAGATCACCGCCTTCGGACCACAAAAAGGCCACACCCTGGGCGTACCCCTGGACCAGCGCGTACATCCGGATGTCGCAGAGGACCCATTCGGTGGGCTTGAGCTGGACCATGCGCAGCGTGTTGTCCAGCGAACGCCCCATGGCCCGCTGGCCGATGGGTTGGGACACGGCGCCCGATACGTAGTCGCCCATGATGGCGAGTGTCGCGGCGGACGGAGTCAGGTGGCCGGGGACCCGCGCCCACAGGGCTGAGTCCGGGCTGCCGGGGGTGCCGTCCATCTCCTCGAAGGTCCGTCCTCGTGCGCTGCGGACCTCGATGCTGTCCATGATCGTGTTCCGGAAGAACTCGGGAATGAAGCGAGGAGGGCAGTCGTCGGGCGAGGAGACCTCTGGAGGTGTGACCCAGATGCCCCCGACCTCGAGATCGTCAGCCCCGAGCGCGGCGTTCACCGTCAGGATCTCCTGGCCGTCCACCCGACCGACAGCACGGCCCTGCGTGACGTGTCCGCCGACCGCGGCGAGCGTCACGTCCCACTGCAGGTCGGCGTCGGTGAGCGCATAGGACAGGTAGTGGGCAGTCGCCCACACGGTCGGACGACCCGACGCAGCCTCCAACGCGACTAGCGCGGCGCCCAGACCGCATCCACCGAAGAGGAAGTTGCCAGGAGTCGTCAGTTGTTGCCCCACTCGCATGTGCCAGTGCAACTCGTCGCCGACCGGCTCCATGCCGAGGAAGGTGCGTGCGTCCACGAGGGCGCACCCTACCGGTGACGATCGCCGGGCTAACAATGAGCGATCGTTGTGGGCGCCAATGAGCGATCGTTGTGGGCGCGAGCGTCAGCCGGGTAGAGGCACCGGGTCCGGCCGCCGGTACGTCGAGTTGAGGGACGCGGACGGCCAGTCCAATATCGGTGCACCGTGAGCAGCGAATCTTCGACTCCGATCCCGCGTCCTGAGGACGGCAGCGTCGCCGGCGGGGTCACCAGGCCGGCGCGTACGACGGTCCTCGCGGTGAGCTGGCTCGAGTTGTTCTACGACCTGGTCATGGTTGCCGCCATCATCGTGTTCTCGCACGGGGTCTCGGTCGATCCAACGACGCACAACGTCCTCAAGACGATCGCCATCTTCTGTGTGCTGTGGTGGGTATGGCTGATCACCACGTTGCTGGTCAACGTGGACCCGACGATGAACACCGTGCGGCGGGGGCTGTTGTTCGCCCAGATGTTGACGATGGTGCTGTTGATCATCGTGGGGAGTCATACGGAGACCGAGTGGCGCGATCCGCTGTCCTCCTTGATCGGTGTGCTCCTGTTGCTTGTCGCGGTCCTCCACGAAGTGACGCGCCGCACCCGACCAGAACTGTCCGCGTTCGCCGTCCCTCGTCGCAACGCGTTCGTGGTTGCCGCAGCGCTGGCCGCTCTCTCGGGGTTGGTGCCCGCACTGGGCGTCGCCATCATGTGGAGCGTCATCGCCGTCCTCCTGGTGGTCCCCGTTCTCGTCGATCGGTTCGATCAGGGGATCGATCGTCCGGCCGGCAACCTCGAGCATCTCGCAGACCGCCTGGCCGCGCTGACGACGATCGTGCTCGGTGAAAGCTTCATTCGGGTGTCCCTGACGACCTCGGGACGGCACCTCTACGAGATCAACTTCATCATCGTGTGTCTGGAGTTCATCGTCGTGTGCAGCCTGTGGGTGGCCTACTTCGACGACATCGGTGTCGCGGGAATGCCACCGGGCCGACGTCGACAGCGGTGGTGGCTCCTCGGCCACCTCCCGCTGCACATCGGCGTCATCGGCACGGCGGTCGGGCTGGGCGCCTTCGCCACCTTGCGCCAGAGCAACGATCTGACCGACGCCGACATCCGTTTCCTCACCGCTCCTCTCGTGCTCGCGTTCGTCGCGCTGTGCGCCATCGGCCTGTGTTCGGCCCGGGTCCCCAAGCTGCCGCTCGTGATCGAGCGCCTGGTGACCGCCGCCGTGCTCGTGGTCGTCGCCTACGTCACGTGGTACCTCCCGCAGGTCACGATCCAGGAGGGCGTGGCACTCTTCGGCGTGGTGGGCGTTGCCTACGTCCTCATCTCGCACGAATTGCTCCGGCGCACCAAGATCCCCGCCTAGAGGACGCGGCCCTTCGGTCGAGAGGCCGTGGTGTGTCCCGCCTACCATGGGAGTCGGCCCGGCCCGGCCCTCGGCGTGCATGTCCGTGCCGTGAGCCAGGCTTCCGGGGGTGTAGCTCAGATGGAAGAGCGGCGGCTTTGCAAGCCGTAGGCCGAGGGTTCGAGTCCCTTCACCTCCACGAGCGAACTGTCTGCGAAACTGTCTGCGACTGTCTGCGAACTGTCTGCGACTGTCTGCGATCTGTCTGCGAACTGTCTGCAAACTCTGCAAACCGTCTGCGAACGTGTACGTCCGGCATCGAGAGATGGGCGCTCTAGGTCTTGAGAGGTGTCGGTGCAGTCCCCACGAGACCCAGGTGACGACAGGTAGCGAAGACGTTGCCCATGACGTGGTTGACGGCAGCGAAGTTGTGGGAAGCAACCGCGGAGGCGAGCCGTTGGCCCTCGGCCTGGAGATTGGTGTCCGTTGCCTTACTGGCAAACCTAGCCAGCGTCGCGAACTCGCTGAATTGGGTGGGGTTGTCATGCCACGCGCGGGCGTAATTACAGGGCGTCACATTGAGCGAGCCTTGCACCGTGGTTGTGGTTGTGGAGCATGCGCAGAGTGAGACCCCCACCAACAACAAGACGATACCGAGCCGGATCATCGACCTAACGTATCGCCGAACAGCGGTTCGCTCGCGAGGCAGCCCGGCGTCAGAGATCCGCGGACAGACCGTCTCTCGAGGTGGGCCGGTTGCGACGGCGATCGCTCTGACCCGAAATCGCGGCTGCAGGATGCCACCACCACGTCAGCGATTGATGAGTACTCGATCTGGTTTCTCTCGAATCCCGGGTCGTGTTGCCTTCGCCTGCACGTCAGGGCCGTGGGGCCGTCGTCCTGGGTACGCCAGCCATCCCAGCACGCACAACTGAGACACCAGAATGAGCCAGAGTGACCATTTGGCCTGAATTGCAATGTGCAGCCACCAGGTCAGCCAGATCGCCAATGCGCAGACAGCGCCCAGCCGCCACCATGGCAGTCGAGCCGCACTGATGGGCACGAGGGCCAGGGTCGAGGCCAAGAAGTAGGGGAACAATTCGGGTTCCAAGACCCTGAGGGCGAAGAGCATGGCCAGGCTCCATACGACGAGGGCAGCTCCGGCGCGGCGGCTCTCGGGCAAGAACCGCGCCAGGATGAACGCCGCGGGGATGGCGGCGAGGGCGGTCCCGGAGCGGATATAGGCCGCCACTCCAGGATCGAGCTTCCACGTGGGGCCGATGTACCCGAAGACGTCATAGACCTTTTGGTGCAGCAGCTGCGTCACGGTCACGCTCGGTTCCGCGAGCACTGGAACGATCAGGAAGGCGAGCGGTACCGCGACAATCGGGACGAGCGCGGTGAGCCAGTTCTTGCGCTTCAGGAAGATGAAGGCGATCGGTATCGCCAAGAAGGCGAAGGGCTGGAAGGCGAGCGCGACCCCCAACCACCACCCTGCTGCACGCGGGCGGTCATCAAAGGCAGCAGCAACCCCGTAGAGCATCGCGCCCAGCGCGATCAAGTCCTCTGGATGGCCGCTCAAAGGGATCGGTGGCAGCGTGATTGCCATCACGCCGAGAACGGTGACACGACGACGGATGTCGGTGACCCCCATACCGTTGAGCCATCTGTCGGCCGCGCAGATCGGTAGCGCCATGGCACCCAGATAGATCGGCCCGGCCACCCAGTACGCCGTCGGGTACAGGACTGCACTCGGGTAGGGAAACGAGAGACCAGAGGCGAGTCGGGCGATCGGTGCCAGAACCACCTGCAGCGCGGGGGCAGTCTCGAGTGTCCGGTCGAGCACGTAGATGTGCCCATAGCCGCCGGCAAAGGTCATGTTGGCCGCGTCGACCCAGTTCTGCCAGAAATCACCGAAGGTGGCGACACTCCACCACTCACCGATCCCACGCGTGATCGTGGAGTCGAGCATGGAGAAAGCCATGGCACCAAGCACCGCCGCCGCCGACACCGCGAGGGCCACCTTCCGGCGGCCGAATGCCTCGGCGACCGCCACGAAAGGGCCTTTCCAGCTACCTCTTCGCCGGACGCAAGCGACGATCCCGACAGCGAGAGCCGCCAGGATGCAGAGCCACACGAGGATCCATTCGACATCGACGTCACCGCTTGAAATCGGGACTCCCTCGGATGGGAGAGCCTCGTATTGCTGGTGCGCAGGAGGTGCCGTGGTGAGGGCGGCGAGCGGCGTGCTCGATCGCGAGTTGATCTCGATGATTACCGCGACATTGCCTCGGATGAAGGCCGCGACGCTCGCGCCCTTGATTGCTGACTCCGCTCCGAATGCGCACGAGCCCGATGCCGAGCCGGGGATCCCGGGGATAGGGGTGGGCGACCCTGAAGGAGTGCCGCCCTCTGAGGAGCAAATGTCGGCGGCGTCTGCGAGCGGATTCTGAAGCCGGACCTTCGCCAGCGAGCTCGAGGACACAAGCGTGATCAGCAAGTTGTACTGATGACTCACCCACTCCCATCGCGCCGCAGCGACGTTGGTGCTCGCTGACCTCCCGGCCAGACGGCTCACGTTCTTGCGCAGTGAGTTCACGTATGACTGGCTGTCGGCCGCAGGAAAGGCCTGCCAATCGACCCCCGGGTTGGCCGTCATGAACGGCACCAACAGGGGGTCGCCCGCCGCGACGGCGCCGCAGTCAGGTGGACACCGCGGTACCCCCGTGGTGGCGGCGCTTGCCGGTGATTCAGTCCCTGCGACGACAGCGAGCGAGAGCATGGTCCCCGTCACGCAAATGACGGCCGCGAGCACGCCGTTGAATCGGGCGCGGACTCGTCCTCGTGTCGTGCGCGTGCTCGAATTCGCCACCATCGTCGTCAAGCTATCGCCACACTGGTGTCGGAGGCCGAAGCCCAGGGTCTGCTTGGACGCGTGAGAAGGGCTCCGTGGTGACACCGCGACTGGTGATGCAAACGGGTGGGAGCGGGGTCGATCAGGGGGGACTTGGCTGCAAGAGGTGGGTCTTGCCGGTCCGGACGCCGCCGCCGCGGGCGGCCGGGTGAGCGATCTGTGTCGACCGTATTCCGGCCCTTTCAAACGAACGCTTGAATTCGTTCGGAAATTGCTGTTAGAAGTTCCACAGCGAACGTGAAACATCTGTTGCTTGTGCATCAGGGGGGTGCACGAGGGGGGCAGCAACTCGGGAGGGAGAACACAGATGCCATCGGACGAGGTTTTCTCCGATCAGCCGGGAGCGCCTGAGGGTTTGGGTGTTTCCGAGCGACCTCGGAACCGGGACAAGAGCCGCAACAGGCTGAGTTTGCGCCGCTACGGCCGTGTGCTCCTGGGACCCGTCCTCCTCATGGGGACACTCGCCGGAACCGCCGTCGAGACGGCCATCACGGCGGCCCCTGCCGGGGCCGCCCAGGCCAACGCCTGTATCGACCCCGCTGCGGGTGGGAGCAGCCAGACGTTCGTCGAAGGCGTGCCCAACTCCACCTACACCGTTGAATGCGAGGAGGAGACCGGAATCAGCGGCACGTCCGCGTATCCGACTATCGCGATCAACACAGGTTCGCTGCCCGCAGATGGCAGCCCGAGCCTGGCCTCCGGCGCCGCTTGTACCACCGCGACGACGGGATCGGGTGCCACTGAGGAGTACATCGAGGAGTGCAAGCTCACCGACTCGCCGACCTCGTCCGACGGTGGTACCTACCCGTTCACCTTCACCTCGACGCCGGGTCCGTTCACCGGCAGCACCCTCAACCCAGCGACGTCGGGCACGTTGACGGTCACCATCAGTCCGCCCGCCGTCACCTGTATCGACCCCGCCTCGGGCGGGACGGCCGCCACCTGGCACGAAGGGGTGACATCCTCCTACACCGTCGAGTGCGAGCAGCAGAGCGACGTCAGTGGCGTGACCGCCTACCCGAGCTCGATTGTGGTCGCCACCGACACCATTCCTTCGGATGCCAATGCGACCCTCGGGACCTGCACCACGGGCACGTCGGGCTCGGGGGCGACGGAGGAGTACATCAAGGAGTGCCCCTTCACGGGCACGCCGTCCGCCTCCGATGCGGGCACCTACGCAGCCACCTTCACCGCCACCGGTGATGGCGGCGTCGGCTCGACGACCTCGGGCAACCTCAACGTCACGGTGAATGCCGCCACCGTGTCCTGCATCGACCCTGCCTCGGGCGGGTCCTCCGCCACCTTCGTCTCGTCGGCCGGCGGAACCGTCAACGCCTACACGGTCGAGTGCGAGGAGCAGAGCGGCATCAGTGGCGTGACCGCCTATCCAACGTCGATCGCCATCGATCCCAGTAGCAATCTTCCTGCCGACGCCACCCTCTCCGCCGCCTACAACGGCACCGGCACATTGCCGTCGACATGCACGCACGCGACGTCCGGATCGGGCGCCACCGAGGAGTACATCCTCGAGTGCGACCTCAACGAGACCGCAGTCAGCGCTGACAACGGCTCCTACACCGGCGTCTTCGATGCCGTCGGTGTGGGCGGCGCGGGCTCGGCGACGTCGGGCACCCTCGCCCTCACCGTGTCCGGACCCTCCGTCGTCTGCACGGCTCCCGCCTCCGGCGGCACGGCCACGACCTTCAAGGTGGGGATCGCGAACACCTACTCGGTCAGCTGCTACGGCACCGGCTTCGCTTCCGCCAGTCCCGGGAACTACCCGGCCTCGATCACCCTCAACACCGGCACCCTGCCGACCGACGCCACCGAGGCCACCTCGACCTCGAGCTCCCCGGCTTGTACGACGAGTACGTCGGGTTCGGGCCTCACCGAGGAATACATCCTCACCTGTCCCGTGGCTGAGACCCCCACGGCATCAGACGTCGGCAGCTACCCGGTGACCTTCACCGCCACGCCGGGTGCCAACGGCGGCAACCCGGTCACGTCCGGCACCTGGACTCTCACCGTGGCGGGGATCAACCCAACCTGTATCGACCCTGCCACAGGTGGCACGGCCGCCACCTTCTACGAAGGCACGCCCGGTAGCTACACCGTGGAGTGCGAAGCACAGAGCGGTGTCTCTGGAACCACGGCCTACCCGAGTTCGATCCAAATCGCAACGGGCTCCCTGCCATCGGATGGCAACCCGACCTTCGCCACCTCGACCTCGAGCAGCCCGGCCTGCACGACCGGCACCTCGGGATCGGGAACGACCGAGGAGTACATCCTCGAGTGCGCCCTGGCCGACTCGCCGACCTCAGCTGACGGTGGGAGCTACCCGCTCACCTTTACGGCGACCGGGCCCGGCGGTGCAGGAACCGTCACCTCGGGCACCTTGACGGTCACCATCTCACCACCGACGACAACCTGTTCGACACCGGCGTCCGGTGGGACGTCGGTCTCATGGGTCGACGACACCGCTGAGAGTGAGACGATCACCTGCTTCAGCCAAGGTTTCGGTTCGGCCAACGCCGGGAACTACCCGTCCTCGATCACCCTCAACACGGGCACTCTCCCCTCGGACGCGTCCGAGGCGACCTCCCTCTCCAGCAGTCCTGCGTGCACCACGGCCACCTCAGGTTCCGGAGTCAGCGAGGAGTACGAACTCGAGTGCCCCGTGACCGACACGCCTGTCGAGTCCGACAACGGCACCTACCATGTGACCTTCCTTGCGACCGGCGGTGCCAACGGTGCGCCGAATGCGACGTCGGGAACCCTGACCGTCACGATCGGGCAAGCTGCTCCGAGCTGGGAGACCGACTCAACCCATGACGGCAACTACTTCTCGGCCATCGAGGGGGTGCCGTTCTGTTATGACATCGCCGTCACCACGAGCACGTCGGGTGGCGCGTCCGCCGGCAGCCCCGGCTCTCTGCCGCTGACCAGCCTCACCGCCGGCGCCACACCTGCGGGCGTGTCGAACTACTCGATTCAGAACGTCAACCTGGCGACGGGGACCGCTCAGATCTGCGGCACCAACAACAACACCGCGGCCACTGCTCCGGTGACCATGGCCCCGGTCGCCACCAACACAGCCGGCAGCTCGACCGACAGCATCCCGCTCTGGTCGCAGAACGAGTGCACCTGGTCGTCCACCGGGACCGGCCTCAGCACCGCGGTCTCCATGTTCGACGCCAACCAGGACCTCGAGCAGGCCGGTTCGCAGTCGGCCTTCGGCCAACCCATCACCAACGGCGTGGCGGGCGGGACGGTGAAGGGCGCGACGGGCGTGAGCTTGAACGCGCCGACGTGTCCCGGGGGCGTGGGCGTCTCGGGGTCCGGCGGCTTGGGCGACGCCTGGACGATGAACACCGCCAACCCGCTGCCGACACCGACCGACACGAACCCCTCGGCCGCTCAGGGCGATCTGCCGTCGTCCAACTTGGACCTGACGAGCGCCACCAGTGGGTCAGTCGGAGGGTGCTACGGCGCCACCAACATTCTCGCCTCGACCAGCACCAGTGCTTTCGGGACCTCGACCGCATCGATGACCCTTCCGAGCAACTGGGTGAACGGTGGTGACTGCGCCTACGGGTCGCTCGGATCCAACTCCGCGGGGGGTAATACCGACACGCCAGAGCTCAGCGGGCCAACCGGCGATGCCGCCTGTCCACCGTCACAAGCCGATGTCAATGCCGGCTTCGTGAACTGCGCCATCATCTTGTCGTCCGGGAACGACGAGAACGGGTCGACCAACTACTCGACGCTGGACCTGTTCTACAACAACCAGCCCGTACCCCAGACGCCGACAGCCACGTTGTCAGCCGCGAGCGCCCTGCCCGGTGACACGGTCACGGTCACCGGCGGGACGAATTGGTGGGGCGCCCACGACGGGGCGCCTAATCCCGGCCCCTACGGTGACGACCAGAACGATTCCGCCGACTTCTACCCGGTCGCCGCACCGAGCGTGTACATCGGCACCTCGCGGGCCACGGCAGTGCCCGTGGTCGACTCGACGGTCACCATCCCGGGCAATACCTACGCCTGCACGGGCGCCGAGTCCACCACCGTCGGACCGAACCCGTGCACCCTGACCGTGGGACAACCCACCGGCACCTTCGAGGTGCCCGCCGGTCTACCGGGCGGCAACTACAACGTCTACGTCGACGAGTCCAACACCACGCCGCTGCCGGGCAACGGACCCAACGACGCCTACCAGACGGCTCGGGGCACCACGCTGGGCACCGTCGAGTCATCCACCTCGATTCAGCTCCCCCAGGCCGCCAGTACGACGGCGAGCGCCCCGACCAGTGCCAGCCTCGTATCCGGGCAATCCAACACCGACGTGGCCACGGTGAGCGGCAACGCCACCTACGGCACCCCGACCGGCTCGGTCGACTTCTACACCTGCCCGGTCAACGTCAGCCCATGCACCACGACGACGCCCGGGGTCACCGCCGATGCGGCGAACCCGGTGGCTTTGGTCGACGGCAGCGCGACCTCGAGTTCGTTCACTCCCGACGCGAGGGGTACGTGGTGCTTCGCCGCGGTCTATTCGGGAGACTCCAGCTACTTCGCCAGCTCCGATCAGAGCATCGACGAGTGCTTCAGTATCGGCACGGCCATCAGTACGACGGCGAGCCAACCGGCTAACGCCAGTATCTCGCTGGGAGCTTCCAATACCGACGTGGCCACGGTGAGCGGCAACGCCACCTACGGCACCCCGACCGGCTCGGTCGACTTCTACACGTGCCCGGTCAACGTCAGCCCATGTACGACGACGACGCCCGGGGTCACCGCCGATGCGGCGAACCCGGTGGCTTTGGTCGACGGCAGCGCGACCTCGAGCTCGTCCACACCGGACTCCGTCGGTACGTGGTGCTCCGCCGCGGTCTACTCGGGAGACGCCAACTACACCGCCAGCTCCGATCAGAGCAGCGACGAGTGCTACACGGTCACCCCGGACGCCAGCACGTCAGTCAGCGCCCCGTCGAGCTCGACGGCCGCGCTGGTCGGTCCCAACAGTGACACGGTGTTGATCACCGGCGGCGACGGCGCGGCGAACGCGCCCTACCCGACGGGGTCGGTGACCTTCTACACGTGTGCGGAGAACGTCGTGCCGTGCACGTCGAGCTCGTGGCAGCAGTTGGGCAGCCCGGTCACACTGGGCGCGGGGTCTGGGAACACCAACTGGGCCATGTCGTCGACCTTCGACAACACGTCGCCTGGCACCTGGTGCTTCGCCGCGGTCTACTCGGGAGACGCCAACTACACCGCCAGCTCCGATCAGAGCAGCGACGAGTGCTACACGGTGGCCCAAGACACCACCAGCACGGTGAGTGCGCCCGCGCAGACGACGATCGTCGGGGGCCAGTCCGACACCGACGAGGCCACGGTCACCGGCAATACCCCCGTCGGACCACCCACCGGCACGGTGACCTTCTATGAGTGCGGGCCCACCGCAACCCCGACGTCGTCCTGTGCCTCAGGGACACAGATCGGAAACCCCGTCACTGTGACGACGTCGGGTCACAGCGGCACGGCTGCTTCGGCACCGTTCACTCCGCCTTCGGGCTCCACCGGGTACTGGTGCTTCCGCGCTGTCTACAACGGGGACAGCAACTACCTCTCGAGCACCGACGACTCCGCTGACGAGTGCTTCTACGAGTCGGGGGCATTGGCGATAACGACGACGTCGCCATTGCCGAGTGCCATCAAGAAGGCCTCGTACTCGGTTCAGCTCCAAGCGTCCGGCGGGGTGGGGCCCTACACGTGGAGCTACCAAGGGACGCTGCCAAGTGGCCTGTCCCTCAGCTCTTCTGGTCTGCTGTCGGGAACAACGAAGGAAACGGGGACCTACACGGTCAAGGTGAAGGTGAAGGATTCATCGACGCCAAAGGAGAAGGCGAGCAAATCCGTCTCGCTCACTGTCCTCAAGTAGACGGCCAGTAGTCCGACCGACTCCAGAATCAGGCCCTGGCCGACATCCCATCGAGCAAAAGTGGGGACAAAAAAAGTGGGGAAAGAAATGAAAATGAGAAGGCGTATTCCACTCAGCATCTCGGCGCTGGCCGTGGTGAGCATGGTGGCGGGATTCCTAGCCATCGCTGCACCAGAAGCCTCCGCGGAAAGTAATAGCTGGTACGTGGCAACGACCGGCACCAACGTCGCCAATTCGTGCGCGAACCAGGCGGACCCGTGTCAGACCATCAGCTACGCCCTGGTGGAGCAGGCCGCCAGCGCCGCACCGGGGACCATTCATGTCGCCGCCGGCACCTATACCGAGCAGCTGAGCATCACAACGGGCAACGACCATGTCTCCATCCAGGGCGCAGGGTCCACCACCGTGATCCAGCCCCCCTCGGCCGGGTTGGTCAGCGCCTCGGACACCGACAGCACGAACCCGCAGTATTACGTCATCGGCGTGGCACCGGGTGCGGTCGGCGTGAAATTGAAGAAACTGAGCGTTAACGGACTGAACGGCATTCCCGCCCTCGACGCCGACGGTGACAGCTGCTCTCAGGACTATGTGGGCATCTACTACCACGAAGCCTCCGGGTCGATCTCACAGGTGTCGGTCAATGGAATCGACATGCCGGCCGACCTGTTCGGCTGCCAGGGCGGGCAGGGCATTTACGTGAACAGCGGGGCGACCCCGGCGGCGGTGACCATGAGCAAGGTCTCGCTGTTGACCCCGGCTCCGGTCATCAAGACCAGAGCGGACCTGCCCGCTGGCACCTACACCAACGATCAGCTTGTGACCAAGAGGATCCCACCCGGCTTCACGTCTGGTCCGGTCACTGTGAACGGGATGCCGCTGAGTGCCACGAGGGACACGAACAAAGTCTTGTTCATCACCGGCACCACGAGCATCGACTCACCCATGGGGTCAGCGGTCCACTTCGACCCCTACACCCCTGCCTACGACAAGAACGGGATCTCCTGCGACGACGCGAACACCACCTGCACGATCACGAACTCGACCGTGCAGGGCGAGGGTGAGACCAACGGGATTGCCCAGAACGGCATCCAGGGCTTCGGTGCTGCGGCCATCACCATCAGTGGGAGCACCGTCTCCAACGACACCTACTCGGGAGGCGGCGAGGGGAACTCGGCCAGCGGGATCCTGATCCTGAACGCGGGGACGGTCCAAGTCCAGGACAACCAGGTGTCCGACAGTGACGTGAACATCTATGCCGGCGAGGTTGCCGCATACGACTTCTTGCTGGCCAACCCCCCGGCATCAGCGGGCGCGTGGAGCATCGGCGGCAACACCGTGTTCGGTGCCACCGCAACGGGCGCATCCGCCGGCGAGGGCGGGTACGGCGAGGGCATCCAGCTCGACGGCACGAGCAACACGGTGGTGGTAGAGGGGAACGCCATCTCGACCAGCGCCCAGTCGAACCTGCTGTTGACCGGCGTTACCAATGCAGAGGTCGGTATCGTGGGCGAGGGCGACAACCCCAACCACATCACCGACAGCCAATCCGGGATCGTGGTCGGCGGCCCGGGCTCGGAGTGCGAATTCGCGGTACGGGGCGGGCTGCAACTCGAGCGACCCCGCCTATACGAGCAGCAACAATGCAATCATCGGCAACACGGTGAGCTCGGGCGCAGCAGGAGTTGGAGTTCTGGTCCAAGGCGCCTACGCACCGAACGAGTTCGGGGGCTCCGATCCGGGAGCGGCGTACGGCAACAACTTCGCCGGAAACACCTGGACCGGCAACGCCATCAACGTGATTGACTTCAGCGGGTTCAATAACACTGGAGGAGAGGACCAACCCCCCTCGGCGCCCATCCTCAACCAGTGGGGCCCCAACGATCCCAACAACGTGGCGACGAACCCCGACAACACCTGCGACCCCACTCCAGGCGGCTCGGGGTTGCTTGCGGGTCTCACCGGGGGTCCTCTCTTTTACAGCTGCTGAGAAACCCGCGAGGGCGAGATCCTCTTTAGTGCAGGGGCGGGACCAGACTCGGTCCCGCCCCTTCGCTTTGGTGAAGCAAGCGCTCCAGAACCTGAGCGTGGGCGGTGTGCTCGAACGCCACCCCGGACTCCGAGTGGGCTTGGTCGAGTTCACGTCCTCGTGGTTCGCCCAGTTCCTCCCCGGCCTCGACGCCGGCTACCGCTTCCACGCCGCGTACAACGGACTGGCGGACGACCGGCTGCCGCTCGCCCGAGCGACTCCCTGCGGCGCCAGGTTCGCGTTGCGACGTTCGGTTCGAGCGGCCCGAGCGGCTGCCCGCGACCGTCGGGGATCTGTTCACGTTCGGGAGCGACTATCCCCACGCTGAGGGGCTGGCCCGACCGTTGGAGGACTTCCAGGCGGTGGGAGGGCCGCCTGTCGGCGAGAGCACGGTCGGGCTCGATCGGGACAATGTCGAGTGGTTGCTCAGCCGGTGAGCAGGTCCCCTTGGGCGCTCTGGGCCACGTCACGATGGTGACCACCGTCCTGCGGGTCAGCGAGCTCGTCGCGTCCGTGACCTGGTTCCGGGAGCGGCTGCAGATCGAGCCCGCCTTCGTGAGTCCCCCCGACGCCACCGAGCCCCTGGCCGCGATTCCGCTCGCGGGGGCGGTCTCACCCTGTGGGAACCGCTGCGGGGCGAGATGCGCGACCGCACCGACGTGGACCGCACCACCTCCATGGTCGTTGTCGTCGTCGACGGTGAGCTCGGCCCGATCCACGATCGGCTGGCCGGTGCCGGGGTGGAGGTCACCGAGGTGGGGCCGGGCGCCGACAACGAACGATTCTTCTTCTTCGACCCCGACGGCAACCGTTTCGAGGTGAGCCGGCCGACCGGCGCCGATCCGGGCTGCGGCGGGAGCGGTCCGGGCTAACCTCACGCGAAGGGGGTGAGCGAGCCCCCGACCAATTCGAGCCCGGAGGATGGAAATATGCCGCTCGCAGCGGAAGTGCCTGAGCGACTTGCCGTCCTGGACGCCGACTCGCATTTTACCGACCTCGACGACCTGTGGACGAAGCGGGCCCCTGCGGCCTACAAGGACCAGATCCTCCACGTCGAAGACGTCGACGGTGAGCGCACGTGGGTCGTCGAAGGAATACCCCTGGGCAAGGCCGGCGGCGGAAGCACCATCGACCGGCAGGGTGTGAAGCACCCGTTCCTCGAGTCGATGATCGAGTGGGACTTCGAGAAGGCCCACGTCGCCGCCTGGGACGTCGACGCCCGCCTCGAGGTCCTCGACGGCATGGGGATTCAGCACCAGGTCCTCTACCCCAACGCCTTGGGATTGGGCGGCCAGGCGCTCGCCGACGTGAAGGACAACGTCCTCCGTACGTTGTGCGTCGAGATCTTCAACGACTCGCGGGCCGAGATCCAGGAGCGCACGAACAACCGACTCCTTCCCATGCCGATCCTGCCCGCCTGGGACATCGACGCGTGTGTGCGCGAGGCGCAGCGCGTCGCCGAGCTCGGTCTGCGGGGGATCAACATGACGTCGGATCCCCAGGACCTCGGTTCCCCGGACCTGGCCAACGTGGCCTGGGACCCCCTCTGGGAGGTCTGCGCCGACCTCGAACTCCCGGTCCACTTCCACATCGGGGCGAGCCTCACCGCCATGAACTTCTTCGGTGAGTACTTCTGGGCGTCCCAGGACGAGTTCGTCAAGCCCGCCATCGGTGGTTCGATGCTCTTCATCGGCAACGCGCGCGTCGTCATCAACACCATCTTCTCGGGACTCTTCGATCGTTTCCCGAAACTCAAGATGGTGTCCGTCGAAAGCGGGATCGGCTGGGTGCCGTTCATCCTCGAGACGATGGACTGGGAGCTTCCCGAGAACGCTCCCGCGCAGGCGGCCGAACTCGGCCGCGTACCGTCGGAGTACTTCAAGACGAACTGGTTCGCCACCATGTGGTTCGAGACCGGCCGCGGGAGTCTCCAAGATCTGGTCGACAAGGTCGGCGAGGACAACATCATGTTCGAAACCGACTTTCCCCACCCGACTGCCCTCTGGCCCAAGCCGCTCGAGCACGTGCACGACGCCATGGCGACCCTTCGCCCCGAGTCCCGCCGCAAGATCCTCGCCGAGAACGGGACGAAGCTCTACCGATTGGGCTAAAAAGTTTTCTGGACGGCCGTCGGAGAACTGACGCGTCAGTAACTTCGAGCGAGCTGGCCACTACTAACTTCGAGCCAGCTGAGAAACCCAGTTCAAGACCGATCTCACGGATCTCGCGGCTCAACGCGGGCTGTGTCCTCGGGTGCCCGCGACCCTCTCGATTCACCGGGATGTCACCCAGTTCTCCTTCGGGCAATGTGTCATCGGCTGAATCCTGGGCATTGTTCCGATGGTTGTGCAATGCTCTGCTCGAAAGACACAACGCCGGGCTCCGAGGGGATCGTCCGGTAGCACCACACAAACCGATTGGGGAGGAGACACGTGTTACGTAAGTTTATGGCTTTGGCCATTTTGGGTTCGTTGCCAGTGATTGGGGTCGGCGTCGTGCAGGTCGCGACGAGCGGCATCGCCGGGGCGGCAACGACCACATGTACTGGGACTGGGACTCCGGAAAACGTGGAATTCGCGTCGCCCGGCCTCACGGCTCAGGGTGTCGCGTCGGTCGGCAAGACGACGAAGACCAAGACGACCACGGGGACGATCTCGTGCCTCAAGAAGGGCAAGACCAAGTCCGGCACGGTCGGAGCGGTCACGATCAAGAGCAAGAGCACGTTGACGTGCGACAACGCTGCCGCCATGGGCGACAGCGACCCGCCGTCGCCATGCCCCTCGGGTGACTACATCGACGGCTCGGCGTTCGGGTTCTCGTCGGAAAGCGGCACCATCTACAAGGAGATCCCGTCCGAGTCGTGGACCGTTGGCAGCAGCAGCTACACGGCTGACTTCCAGTCGTCGTCGTCGCCGACGTGCCCGAACGACAGCATGGGCAACCCGGAGAATGGCTTCCAGCTCAACGGCAAGATCACTGCGGTGTCGCCGTCGAATCCCGCGCAGATCGGTCAGCCGGTGACCATCGTCGCCTGTCTCGACACCGACACCACCACGGGAACGGGCGGGACCGGCAACTTCACGATCGACATTGCTCAGGAGCTCGCCACGCCTCCCAACAACAGCATCGCGATCCAGACGGCTCAGTTGGACCCGTCGAACACCACCATCAGCTTTAAGTAAGGTGGCAGTACTTAGCTAAAGGCTCGAGCGATCGAGTAACGAGAGGGACGGGGCTCCGGCTCCGTCCCTCTCTCAATTCCGTGCTCGGAAAGCTCGGGTGGGGACCGGGGTCACCGTGGGGCACAATGGACCCATGGGCCTCGACCTCGACGAGCTACGCCGGCTGCGACGGGCGCGTGACCAGATGGACCGGGAGTACGCGGAGCCGCTCGATGTCGACGCACTGGCGCGGACGGCCCTGATGTCGCCCGCCCACTTCAGCCGCCGATTTCGCGAGGCCTACGCAGAGACGCCCTACTCCTATCTCATGACCCGGCGCATCGAGCGGGCGAAGGCGTTGTTGCGCCGCGGCGATCGCAGTGTGACCGACGTCTGCTTTGCCGTGGGATGGACGAGCCTCGGGTCCTTTTCGGCGCGCTTTGCCGAGCTGGTTGGCGAGAGCCCGTCCGTCTACCGCGCCCGCAATCACGAGGGACTGCGCAGAGTGCCCTCATGTCAGACGATGCTGCTGAGCCGCCCCCGCAAGGGCGGTGGCCCGGGGCACCTCGAAGTCAGCAGTTTCGAAGAAGCATCGCTCGCCGCACCCGTTTAACGTCGATGTCATGACAGTGTCACTCAGCACCGTGCACATCCTCGTCGACGACCCTGACGCCTCCCTGGCCTTCTATCGCGACACGCTCGGGCTCAGCGTGCGCTTCGAAGTCGCCAACGACGGCTACAAGTGGATCACCCTCGGCACCGACAGCCAGCCCGAGATCCAGATCGTCTTGTCCCAGCCCCACGCCGGCCGTTCCAAGGAGGACGGGGACGCGTTCGCCACGCTGCTCGCCAAGGGCGAGCTGTACCCGGTGCACTTCCGGACCGACGATCTCGACGCCACGTTCGAGAAGGTCGCTGCGACGCCCGGCGTGGAGGTACTCCAGGAGCCGACCAGTCAGCCCTGGGGCGTGCGCGACGCGGCGGTGCGCGACCCCGCCGGCAACCGGCTTCGCATCGAGCAGGCCCAGTAGCCGCCGGCCGGTCGACGCGCTAGATGACGCCTTCGTCGGACAGCGCACCGATCTCGTCCCACGAATAGCCCGCCTCGAGCAGCACCTCTTCGGTGTGCTGCCCCAACTCGGGGATCTGTGTCGCCGGGTCTGAGCCGGTCCGGGAGAACCGTACCGGTGGGCGCACAACGGCGTGCCCCGGACCGTCCGGTGCGCCGTCGCCGGTGACAGGTTCCGTGAGGTACCCGTTCGCCCACACGCCGGGATCGGCCGCCACCTCGGCGTGATCGCGCACGGGAGCGAAGCGCAATCCGGCGGCACCGAGCAGGTCGCACCATTCGGCCGTGGACTTCGTGGCGAACACCTCGTCGAGGATGGGCCACAGCGCGGCTTTGTCGTCTTCGAAGTACAGGAGGTGGCTGAAGCGCTCGATCAGGTCGGGCCGGCCGATCGTCTGGAAGAACAGGTCTCGCGCCGGCCCGGCGATGCCGACAATGGCGATCCAGCCGTCCTGGGTCCGGAACATCCCGTAGATGCCCGGGATCATCGGATGCCCGCGGTTGGCCGGCCCCGCGATCTCGCCCGTCATCAGATAGCGCGTGTACTCGCCCGCCTGGGCCCAGATCTGACCACCGAGGAGCGAAGTCTCGACGAGTTGGCCCCGGCCGCTCCGCTCTCGGGCGTAGAGCGCGGCGAGGATCCCGGCCAGGAGGTTCTGACCGGCGATGTGGTCGGCGATCGTGGCGGCGAGAGGGCTCGGGTCGGCGTCTCTTCCGCCTGTGGTGCTGATCAGTCCGCCCGACGCCTGCGCGCTGAGGTCAGCGCCTTCGCGAGCAGCGTCGGGGCCGTCGGGCCCGAAGGACGAGCCCATGGCGTAGATGATCCGCTCGTTGCGCGCCGCGGCGTCGTCGTAGCCGACGCCCCAGGCCTCCATCGTCCCCGGCTTGAAATTGGTGATGACGACGTCCGCGCCTTTGACCAGGCGCAAGAAGACGTCGCGTCCATGGGGGTGGCGCAAGTCGATGGTCGTGCTCCGCTTGCCCCGGTTGTAGGCGGAGAACCAGGCCGATCGCCGGTCCTCCCTGCTGATCGGGAGCCAACGGCTCTGGTCGCCGAACCGGGGCAGTTCGATCTTGACGACCTCGGCGCCCCATTCGAGCATCGTGAGCGCCGCCTGTGGTCCCTGCACGAGGAGGCCAGCCTCGAGCACCATGATCCCGTCGAGGTTTCCCATCTCGGATCAGGCGCGTCCGGGCAGGGCGACGGGGGCGTGCATGGCGCCCCACAGACTGGTGAGTACTTCTCCGCGGGTCAAACGCAGACCGACGGGCGCTCGGGGAAGGGCGACCACCCAGGGGTCGTTCAGCTCGCTCAGGCCGCGGAGCACGGCCCGCAGCGACCCCCCCGGTTCGTCAGCGCCAGCCCACCCGCCGCAAGACGTGCGAGCGGCACCGGTGCCGCGGCAACCGCTCGTAGGTGCAGAGGGGCTCGAAGAGGCAGCCGCACTGGATGGCCTGGCCGTGGCAGGCCGGGCAACGTTCCATGCAGCACCCGAGATGGTGCACACCACCCAGCGGGGTACCGCAATCGCGGCACTCCTCGGGCTCGTAGCGGTGCCGTGGCCGCAGTTCTTGGCCCCAGCGGACACGGGCGAGGGCCTTCCCGCCGATGATGACGGGGTCGGTCAGGCAGCTGATGCCCTCGGTCATCTCGCCGCCACAGTGCGAACACACGGCCATGGCCCTCCTTCGTCCAACCCTGCTGTCCGATCTTCCCAGCCTCGTGTGACACCGGCGCGGATGCCGTGCTGCCCGGTGCCTGCTCTACGCTGCGCCCATGACGGTGCAGACAGAGAAGGACAAGGCCGCTGCGGGGTTGCTGGCGGGCAAGGTGTGTGTCGTGTCCGGCCTCGGCCCGGGTCTCGGGCGTCAGGCGGCGCGGGCACTGGCCGCGCACGGCGCGGATCTCGTCCTGGCGGCACGGACCCAATCGACGCTCGACGACGCCCGGGCCGAGGTGGCCGCGCTCGGGGCACGGGCCATCGCGGTGCCGACCAACATCGTCGACGCCGAGGCGTGTGCTCGCCTGATGGTGGCCGCGACCGAGGAGTTCGGCGGCATCGACGTCCTCGTGAACAACGCGTTCCGACCGGATGTCTTCCAGAACTTCGAGGACGTGGACCTGACGGTCTGGCGCAAGATCATGGACGTCAATCTCTTTGGGTCCCTCCAGATGACCCGTGCCGCGCTGCCGTCGATGCGCGCACGCGGTGGCGGGTCCGTCGTGATGGTGGCGTCGATGGTGACCCGGCAGCCCCAACCAGGGCAGGGGGGCTACGCCATCTCGAAGGGCGCGCTCCTGACCGCGACCAGGGTGCTGGCCTCCGAGCTCGGCCCGTCGAACGTGCGGGTCAACGCCGTCGTCCCCGGCTGGATGGCCGGCCCGTCGGTCGACATCTACATCGAGATGACCTCGACCGGGCGCGACGTACCGGCCCAGGTCGTCGTGGACGAACTCAACGCCCGGGTGCCGCTGGGCCGGATCCCGAGCGACCGGGACGTGGCCGGCGCCATCGTGTACCTCGCCTCGGACCTGTCGTCCGCCATGACCGGACAGGCGCTGGACACCAACGGCGGCGAGATCTTCGCCTGACGCCAAGGCCTAGGTCCCCTCGCCCCCGCTCGGCGTGCACGAGCGGGGATCCCAGGGCGCGAGCGGCTCGACGGTCGGTGTCGGCGCCTGGAAGGCGCCGGAGTTGCCGCTGTTCCCCGTGTTCCCGCTCGACGGTGCAGTGGTGGACGCCGTCGTGCTGGTCGTGGCCGAGCCCGACGAGTGGGCCGGGGCCGTCCTCGTGGTCGGCGGGGGCGGGGGCGGGTTGACGCTGAAGTCCGTCCCGGTGATGACGGTCACCTGCGAACCCGTCCGCACCTGGGCCGGGTCGTCGGTCATGATCACCGCGCCTGAGAGCGAGTTGGCCACGGCCTGGGCGGCGGCCAGGTTGGCCGGCGTCTTCGACGCGTAGGCGACGACGGTCTCGGCCTCCTGGCCGACCGGCGGGCTGTCGCCGACGGTCCCGATGTGGAAGCCCAGAGCCTGAAGGCTGGTGGCCGTGTTCGTCGCCTGGTTGTACGCACCGGATCCGTTGAGCACCGAGACGGTGATCGTGGACGCGGCGGGCAGCGCCCCGCCCGCGTACGTGTCCGCGTTGGCTGACGTCAGCCCGAGGAACTGCTCGACGGCGGCATGATCCTGAGGCTCGGCCGGGAACTCGATGTCGCCGTAACTGCCGCCCTCATAGACGTAACTGCCGAACTGGTCCACCGCCACGGGCAGTGTCAGCTGCGGCGCCGAGTTGACGTCGACGTTGTGGAAGCCGAGCACGAGGCCGATCATGTCGGTCGCCGAGAGGCCCGAGTCGACCGTCAGCTGCCCGACCGCCCCGGCGACAAGCTGTTGATCGGTGATGGGGTTGCCGAGTCCTTTGGCCTTGACGGCTGTTGCCAGCACGCGCAGGAACTCGTGGTCGCGCCGGATGCGCGCCAGGTCGCTCTGCGACTCCTGCGGCCAGTCGGCCGGGTCGGTGGTCGTGACGCCGGGGCCCTTGTACTGGAGGTGACGCGCCCGCACCACCTGGAGCGCCTGGGTCCCGTTGAGGGCGATGCAGCCCGTCGTCTGGATGTTGAGTCCCGAGTAGGCGTCGTAGACGGGCTCGGGGAAGTACATCTTGATGCCACCGATGGCGTTGACCACGTTGATGAAGCTGTCGAAGTTCAACTCGACGAAGTGCTGGATCGGGATCCCGAAGTCCTCCTCGATTGCCGCGATGAGTTGGTCCGGCCCCTGGTACAGCGCGGCATCGATCTTGTTGGCCCCGTCAGAGCGCGCGTTCGGGACGAAGAGGTCGCGCGGGAGGGACAGGATCGAGAGCGAGCTGGTCGCCGGATTGAGATGCAGAATCATGACGACGTCGCTGTTGACGCCGTTGACACCTTGGGAGCACAGGCCGTAGGCGGGGTTCTGCACCGTGAGCGCGCAGCGCGACGTCGAGCCGATCATGAGGATGTTCTCCGTCCCGGCGTCGGCTCCCTTTACCGGCGCCGACGTCAGGTTCTTGAGATCGATGCGGTGGATCTCGTGGTTCAGGTACCAGCCGTACCCGGCCGCGGTGCCGGCGATGAGGACGAGGACGAGCATGAGGGTGCCGCCGACCCAGGCCAACGTGCGTCTGCGCGAGCGGCGCGTCGGCGCCGCGTGCGCCGGCCCGCGTCGCTCCGTCTCGGCGCCGCGTCCCTTCGTGCGCCCTCCGGCGCGGTTGGCTTCGTCGATCTGGCGTCCGAGCTCGTGCAGCCCCTGTTCGACCGGGTTGTCGGGTTCGGCTGCATCACCCTCGTCCGCGGCGCCCGACGGCGCGGCGTCTGTTCCGGCGATCTGGCGGCCCAGCTCGTGCAGTCCCTTTTGAACGGGGTCGTGCTCGGGATCGTGAGGACTCATCGCGCAGTGGTGTGGGTGACGTGCGACCGCTCTGGTCAACGCCCATGTGCCCCCGATATGGCTCCGGTGTGGGCGACCGGAACGCCTGGTCAGCCTAGTGACTGCCGCCCCGGACCGGCGGTCACCGTCACTGCCGCACCCATGCGGTCGCCCGACCAGCGGCAACGGTCCGCCCCGTCCCGGGCCGACCGCCCGGTGCCATGATGACCGGCGTCCATGGGTGCCCGGAGTGCAGGCCTGCTGTTGTACCGGTGGTCCGCTGACGGTGCGGTTGAGGTCCTGATCGCCCATCCGGGCGGACCGTTCTGGGCGAAGAGGGATGAGGGCGCCTGGTCAGTGCCCAAGGGGGAGTACGAAGAGGGTGACGACGCGCTCGGCGGCCGCCTACCGCGAGTTCGTCGAGGAGACCGGATGCCCGGCGCCGGCGCCGGCGGCTGATGCCGTGGCGCTCGGGGAGCTGCGCCAACCGAGCGGGAAGCGGGTCAGCGTCTGGGCCGTCGAAGGCGACCTGGACGTGCAGCACGCGACGAGCAACACCTTCGAGATGGAGTGGCCGCGGGGATCGGGCAAGCGACGGCAGTTTCCCGAGGTCGACCGGGTGGAGTGGGTGACGGTCGAGCAGGCGCGCCGCAAGCTGCTGAAGGGCCAGGTGCCCTTCCTCGATGTGCTCGCAGCCGCGTTGTCCGCTCGCGGCGTGACGCCGCCGAAGGATCGCTGAGTCTCGTTCGTCCCCTCGGGCGTGCCGGGCCTGGCGCGCTCAACTCCACTCGAAGAAGCGGCGAGACCGCTTCTTTTCCTCGGAGCGGGGCGCCGCCTCCTGCAGTGCGTCCTCCCGGTGGACCCGCAACCAGGCCCTGAGCTGCTCCGCGTCGGAGAACACGAACTCCTTGTCGGTCGCCATGACGTAGAGATGGATGGCGCCGGCATCCGCCGCCACCGAGAATTCGATCTCGCCGCCCGAGACGAAGCACCACATCGGTGTTGCCCCCGGTGTCGTCCTCGGTTCCAGGCGCCAGCCTGGCCTCCCCCCGAGGAGCTCGACGAGCTCCGTGCGTGCGTGGTCGGCGCGACGGCCCATGATCGACTCCAGTGGTTCGGTCGTGTCTCGTGTCCAGCGGGCGCCGGTCATCCTCCCCTGACCAGGCCTCAGAGTCGGGCTGCCCGGATTTGAACCGGGGACCTCTGCGTCCTGAATACAGATAAGGCGAACCTCGGCGCTCACCGGCGAACCAAAGTACCAGGTCACCCCCAGTGACCGATCAACGGCGACGCCTCTCGGTTCTCGACGTTCGCGCGATGGGCGCACGATGCGCATCGGGTACATCGAAGAGGCGATCTCTTACTGAGGGACCGTTGACGGACCGCCCCGACCAACCATCGCCCCCCACCTCCATCGTCGGAATGCTGTGGAATCGGCCCAGCGAGAGGCAGAACGCGGCTACATGAATGCAGCGACATGAATTCTGTGTGAGCCCTAGGAAATCCCACCTGGGTTGCCTACAATGCCGCGGCGTCTTGTCGGCCTTTCTGGGCGTCATGTGGGTGCTCAATGCTCTTCAGGCTCAACCTCTACGACTTCACCCTCGTCGGGTTCGTGCAGCTGTTCCTGGCGACGGCCCTGCTGTTGAGTCCGGCGCGGCGACTTAGTCGGAGCGTGAGCGGGTCGAGGTTCTCCGAGGTCTTCTTCAGCTCCATCATCGCTCTGGCGCTGACGGAGCCTGCGTGCTGGCTCGTGGCGGTGATATGGGGTATCCCATTGACCTCGTTGGAGCTTCCTGGGAGCACGGTCGTGTTGATCGCCGTCATCGTGGTCATCGCCCGGCCGGATCTCAACCCTGTCGCGCAGATCTTCTCGGGCGCGTTCATCGCGGCCGGACTGGGGCTGATCCTCTTCACGATCAAGCTCACCACCAACGATGCCAACGGCGGGTTCGAGTTCTTGGTGTCGGGCTTCTTCGTCCTGCTCAGCCTGTTCGCCGTGACACTGTGGAACTCCTACGTCAACGCAACGAGTGACGTGCTGGGGCGGTTCCGGCACTCTCGCCCGTTGCCCGAGGCGGATCCGTCCTACCGGCCGTTCGTCTCCTTGCACATCGCCGCGTACAACGAGCCGCCGGAGATGCTGATCGAGACCATAAGGCGGGCCGAGGCGATCGACTACCCCCACTTCGAGATCGTCGTGGTCGACAACAACACCAAGGACCCGGCGATCTGGCGACCCGTCGAGGAATACTGCCGCGATCGCCCGCGCGTCACCTTCGTGCACGTCGACCCGTGGCCGGGGTTCAAGGCGGGTGCGCTCAACCTGGTCCTGCGCCAGTACACCGACGAGCGCGCCGAGATCATCGGATTGATCGACGCGGACGATTTCGTCGTGCCCCACTACTTGAAGGAGACAGCGCCCTACTTCTCCGACGGGCGCGTCGGGTTTCTGCAGAGCTTCGAGGGCAACCGCGACTACGAGGGAAGTCCGTACTACACGGCCTGTGTCGACTCGTATCAGGCCTTCTACCTGACGAACATGTCGTCGCGCAACGAGCGGAATTCCATACCCTTCGTGGGGACGATGGGGCTCTTCCGCCGCAGTGCCCTCGAACAGGCGGGCGGCTGGAACGAGTGGTGCATCTGCGAGGACACCGAGGCGTCCGTCCGCGTGCTCAAGCTGGGCTGGTCCGGGCTGTACATCCCACGCTGCTTCGGCCGCGGAGTGGTCCCGCCCTCCTACGCGGGCCTGTGTACGCAGCGGTACCGCTGGTGCTTCGGAGGCATGCAGATCCTTCGCCTGCATTGGCGCAGCCTTTTACCGTGGGATCACTCTCCCGACAACCGCTTGACGAGCCAACAACGGCGCGACTACCTGATGGCGAGCCTCGGATGGATGCGAGACCTCTTGATGGTGCTGTTCACGTTTGCGCTCTTCGCAACGACCGCACTCCTGTTGTCGGATTCCCACTTCTGGGTGTTGCCGATCGCGGGTGGTGTCAGTCTGCTGGGGATAAGCCTCATCGCCCTCTCCCTCGTGAGCATGATGTTGGTGTTGCGGCAATGGACGAACATGTCGCGCCGCCGTGCCGTCTTGGGCCTGATCATCAGTCTGGCGTCTAGTTGGACCATCGCGCTTGCCTGCGTCCAAGGGCTGGCGCGGCGAGAGGGCGTCTTTCTCCGCACTCCCAAGAACGACCGGAACCAGAAGGTGGTGCGCCGGGTGCGTGATGCCCTCTGGTTGGCGCGCTGGGAGATGGCTCTGGCCGCGGGGCTCTTTTTCTGCGCGGGCCTGCTGGTGGCCTCGTCGTCCAAGCACATCCTGCTGGTGGTCATCATCACTGTGCAGGCCGGCGTGTTCCTGTGCGCCCCCGTCACCGCCTTCTGGAATGTGCGGGCGCAGATGGTGCCGGCCGCCCAACGCTTGCGCCAGTTTGCCGAGCAACAGGCACGCCGGTCGGTCCGCGGGCGGCGATCGTTCGTCGGGGCGGGTCTCGCGCTCGCATTGCTGGCGCTGGTCGGAGCCGTCGTCGCCGCATCAGTCACCGCCCCGGGCGAGTTACTGGCCGGTGGAACGGCGCCCCAGGTCAAGACGGCGGCGGCGGTCGATGCGCCGCCGGCCACCGCCCCGGCGGTCGCTCGACCGTTCGTCGAGGTCATCGGCGCCCCCGGTGGCGGATGGCTGGAGGTCACGGCTACTGGAGTGGTCTGGGCTGGCGGCGGCGCGAACTACTTTGGGGACCTTCTGAATCGGCCGGATGCGCCGCCGATTCTCGTGTCGAACATCGTGCAGGTTCGGCCGACGCCGGACGGCTTCGGGTACTGGCTGGTGGGGAGCGACGGGTCGGTCTATGCCTTCGGCGACGCGCCGTACCTCGGTTCGCTTCCCGGGCTGGGCGTCCACGTGAGCGATGTCGTCGGCCTCATCCCGTTCTCCTCGGGAGACGGATATCAGCTCGTGAGCGCTTTCGAGCAGGTCTGGAAGTTCGGTCGCGGCACACCCTGAGCAATATGACCCCGTTCCTCAGCACTTCGGATGGGCGACCGTCGCGTTCAGTCCGAAGCAGTACGACGCCAGGCGCAGTGTGAAGTCCGTCGAACCGCTTCCCCACGGTTGCGCGTCGGCCGGTCCGACCTCCATGCCGAACGGGATGGTGTCAAGCCAGTAGCGACTGGCGAAATCGTTCCATCCGTAGTCCTGTTCGAGCAAGTTGCCCACCGCCGACAGCGCCTTGGTCACGTCGACACTGACCGTGCCTGCCGGTACCACCTGTGCGGCGTTGAGCACGAGGAAGACGGTTCCCCCATAGGGCGAGGTCTTTCCTGACCGGTGGACGTTGAGGACATAGGTCGACCAGGCATCGGTCCCGTCGTGGGCCACGCCGCCCACGGCGTAGGGGATGCTCGAGGATGCGACCGGGGTCGAAGGGAGGAGAGCCTGACGGTCGTAGTCGGTCCACACCATCACCTCGACGGTCCCCTGCGTCCGGCAGGGGTACTGCGTGCCGGAAGGGTTGAGCCACATGTCATACGCGATGTCGTAGGTGGCCTGCGACGCCTGCGAGGAATACGAGGTCGTGCCGATCAGGTCGGTCGGGAGCGAACTGACTTTGACCGGGAGGCGCAGGGCGGGGTCGCCGACCGGCGACGTGGCGGCCCGGCACGGGTTCTTGCCGTACGAGACGTTGGTGTAGGCGCGGACCCAGGTGTCGGCACTCGGCGCCAGGCACGAAGCGGCGGTGCAGGGCGGCGCCACCGGGAGCTCGCCCCGGACCGTCAGACCGCCCGCGTGCGTCATGGACATCCGCACGTCACCTTCGGCAGGCGTGGTCACGCCGAGGTTCCACTCGTCCCCGTTGAGCTGGGCGCTGCCCAGCACCGGTCCCGCTCCCTCGCAGTGCGCACCCGTGCGAGGTCCGAGCGGGCAGGATGCCGACCAGTCCCAGACCCGGCCGCCGGCCGAGGGGGAGGGAAGCAGCCGTATGGTGGTGCGCTGAGTGGCCGCCACGGCGGAGGTCAGGCCGCGGAGTACGAGCGAGCCGGCCGAGACAGCCAGCACGATCGCCAGTGCAGCCGATGCAATGGCACGGCTCGGGAGGCGCATCCTCAGAAGAAGTGCAGATACGGGTTCCCGTGGCGACCGATGACGGCGATGACCTTCCCGAGTGCCGAGGACCCGGGGATCGCGCCGAAAGACCTCGAGTCGCACGAGTTGCTGCGGTTGTCGTCCAAGACGAAGTAGTCGCCCGTGGGGATGGTCGTTCTCGAGATCTGGACCGAGCTCACGGCGCCGTGGTCCGGGTCGTACCACCCGCGCTCGTCAATCCGCTTCCCGTCGACGTAAATGGTCTGGTGATCGGACCAGATGGTCTCTCCCGGCAGGGCGATCACCCGTTGCACCAGGTACTGCCCAGAGCCTGAGGCCCGGCAGGGGAAGTGCGCGGGCCGGCGGAACACGATGATGTCTCCGCGGCCGATGGAGCCCGTGAGGACGCTCGACCGGAGGACGAGGATCCGATCACCCGTCTGCAGGGTCGGTGCCATGGCGGACGAGGGCACCGTGAACGGAGCGATGAGCGTCAGCCGCAGCAGAAGAGCGATGAGGACAACGGCGGCGATGACCGCAGCCACCATGAGGAGCCAGCGCCTGCGCCGCTGCCGAACTCGGGCCCGGCGGCGTGGGGCCGCAGGGCGAGTCGACGGTGCCGGCGCTGGCGGCGTCGAACCAACGGTGAGCCCCCTCAGGCGGTAGTCGTTGCCCAGATGTGGGGTGGCGGGCGGTGCCATACCCCGGCCGCCGGGAGGCGGGGGGGTGAGGCGCGGTGGCGTTTCCGGAGCGACGGCGGCGCCGGGCCACGGGAACTCGCTCTCCGGTCGGCGGGCGTGCTTCGGTGTTCGGGGTTGCTCACCTCCGTCGCCAGGCCGCGTGACCCTGGTGTCGGTCATTGCGACTCGGGCCTCCCGTGGCCGTTGGAGAGGCCCGCGGAATCCTCAGGCCGGTGTGGGTCGGGCGGCGTCTCTGGGTGGCGGACCGTCGTGAGGTGCTCGAGGGACCACGACCACTTCTCCACCGGCACCAGGTCGGACCACGAGGGCGGGACCCGCCTGATCCGCGGTTGCGAGACCCCGGGGCTCGAGCCGTGGGGGAGCACTGCCCCCCACTCGGCGGCGATCTCCGCCGCCCGGCGGCTGCTGACCCTCTGGCCGGCCGGGTCGTAGGGCAGGTCGAACAGTCCGGGATCGTCGAGCCATCCCGGGCAGTCCTCGCTGATCGCCTGGGCCACGTCGGGCCATCGCACGCGGGCGAGCAGATAGGGCTCGGCGCTGGCCCCGAGGATCAGGTATTGCACCTCGTGCTCCGCCCGGTCCACGTCCAAACACTACGGTGTGCCGCGGCCAAACTCTAGGGGCCGGGCCTGCTCTTTCACGGCCGGCTCAGGGGGCCGGCGGCAGGCCCCACGGGCCCACGAACGCCACCACCCCCTTCAGCGAAGGGACGAGGAGCAGGCCGTCTGCAACCGAGGGGGTCGGGAAGTGGTTGGCACTGACGCCGATGGGCTCTTCGACCTCGGGCTGTCCGCTGGCCTGGCTGAGCCCGACCACCGCGTGCCCGTCGAGCAGGATCGTCCAGACCATGCCGCCGGCGACGATCGGCGGCCCGGCGCTGCGTACTGTGGTCGACCGCCACAAGACGTGAAGATACGGTCGCCTCTTGGTCACCTGGACCGCGGTGATGTGCGAGAAGTGCGCGTTGCCGGGCTCGCCGTCGTCGCAGTTGACATAGAGCACAGACCCGTCGACGTCGGTGCCGCCCCAGGCGGAGCCGCCCATACGCGCCGGTTGACAGAGCGCCAGGCTGGCCACGTCGCCGCCGACCCCGCCGAGGTGCCTTTGGCGCGCCAAGTACGCGTCGCCCGCCTTCGAGGCAATGAACACGAACCCGTTCACCAGCGCAGCATTGGTGGAACCGAGGTCGAGGTCACCAGAGTCGTCCGCGAGCCAATCCGGGTCCCCGAAGACCTGCTTGACACGGAATCCCGGCGAGAGCTCGATGATCGCGTTGCTCCTGTCATAGCGATGGGGATTCGTCTCGCTGCTGTTGGCCGTGGCGAACCAGATGTTGCCCGCCGGATCGACGACCGGTGCGGCACCGCCCATCCAGACGCCGCCCTGGTTGTCGCTCGGAGCGGTAGCGGCCTCGAACGTCTGCATCGGACCACCCGCCTCGGGGATGCCGAGCACCCAGCCGTGGTATCTCCCGCAATCGTTGAAACCGGTGTAGGAGATGATGATGCGGCCCTGCGACGCGGTGAGCCCACTGCGTTGCAGTTGCAGGAGAGGCTGCGAGCCCGGCGGGTCGGCGTTCTCGTCGAGCTCGATGTTCCCGTCGAAGAGGTTGAGCCCGTAGAGGCGGTGCTCGGCGGCGAACGAGGTCCGTTCCTCCATGGCCACGACGAAGATCTCGTTGCGGGCGAGATCGATGTAGGGCGTCCCGGTGATGCCGACCAGGGGCGCCACAACGCTCGGGCAGGGGAGGTTGGAAATCGGGACCGGTGCGCCGAGGTGGGTGCTCCACAAGATGCTTCCCGTCTGGGCCGAGAGGGAGTAGACGGTGTCGTTCTCGGTGGCGACCACCACGCGTCCATCAGCGACGAGCGGCTCGCCGAAGATGCCGCCGTCGAGCGTGGGTGAGGACCACCCGGGCCTCAGCGGAGTGAGGTCCGTGTTCACGGGGTCCACGCCCGTGGACAGGAGGTTCTGGTGGTACACCGGCCAGTTCGTCCCGAAGGGAGCCTGCAGACCGGGGGACAACGTGGCGGCACCCGCAGTCGCTCCGGATCCGAGCGCGAGGGCAGCTGCGGACATGCTCACACTGGCAAGCAACCGACGGCACCCGCCGCGCATCGGAGCAGTCTAGGGTCCTGGCCTGCGCTACCAGGGTGCCGTGGAGCACCGAGCGCATTCGACGTTCACTGGCCGGCACGGTGGGCCCTTCTGGCGTGTCGGCTACTTCCAACCGGGCAGTCGCTTCTGTCAAGAGAGTCGGTTGCACCGCGCCATGAACGCGCGATGAAGTGCCATCGATCACGGAAATGGCGGAGCCTCAACGCCCTGAATAGAGCATTTCCAGTCGGGCTGCCCGGATTTGAACCGGGGACCTCTGCGTCCCGAACGCAGCGCGCTAACCAAGCTGCGCCACAGCCCGTCCGCTCCCCGGGGGGAGCAGCGTGCCACACTACCGCGGCGTCATCCGCCTGCCTCACCCGTGCCGTTGGGCGACGGACCGTCCGCGCCCCCGTGTGCCCCGTTCTCCGTCGGCGCCGGAACGGAGGGCCCCGGCCCGGCGAAGGTGGCCACCACCTGGGCTACCCGCCGCTTGTCCATTTCGGCCACCTTGAGATCCCAGTCGCCGACGCGCACCTCTTCGCCCTCTTTGGGGATGTGGCCGAAGCGTTCGAAGAGCAAGCCGCCGAGCGTCACGTACTCCCCGTCGGGTATCTCGATCCCGAGGCGATCCCGCACGTCGTCGACGTTGGTCTGCCCGTCGACGAGCCACCGGGTGTTGTCGACACGCACGATGCGCGCCTCCTCCTCTTCATCGAACTCGTCGTGGAGGTCACCGACCAAGGGCTCCAAGAGGTCCTTGACCGTGAGCAGGCCGGCCACGCCGCCGTACTCGTCGACCACCACGGCCACGGCCCGGTGGTGCTTGCGCATGTCGGCCAGCGCTTCGAGCACTTTGAGCGACTCGGGCAGAAGGTAGGGCTGGCGGACCTTGCGCGAGATCTCCAGCGGGCTCGGGTCGGTCGTGTCGCGGCCGCGGTCCTCTTCGACTGCGCCACCGGCCTCCCCGGCGGCACCGGTGACTGCGGCCCCCGGGCGCGTCCCCCGGCGTCCACCGGTCCGGAAGATGTCGTTGACGAACAGAATGCCGATGAGGTCGTCGAGGTCGTCGTGCACCACCGGGAAGCAGCTGTGCCCCGACGTCCGCACTGCACGCGCGATGTCCTCGGCGTGCACCGGGATGGTCAGGTAGGTGACGTCGACACGCGGGGTCATGACCTCGCGCACGTCCATGTCCCGCAGGTCGGCGAGCGCCTCGGTGATGATGCGCTCCTGTTCCGTTCCCTCTTCCTCGGGCGTCTGGCGTCCCGCGCCGTCACCGTGGGCCGCGCCGTCCCCGTTGGCGTCTGCGCCGGTCCCGGCCGGGTGCGAGGCCCGGCGCCACGGCCAGCGCGATCGTCTCCCCGCTGCTCGATGTGGGTCAGGCGCGTCCCGGCGTTGCGACACAGCGCAGCGGCGTCAGGTGATGTGCTCGGGTCGCGCCTCGAGCTGGGTTCCGCTGCTCACCAGGACGGGCACGGGGGTGTAGGAATCGTCGGTGAAGGTCTCGTCGTTGAGCAGGGCGCGCACGGCCCGGCGGAGCCGCAGCGGGTCGAGGGGCTTGACCAGCCAGCCCTCCGCACCCGATCGACGGGCGAGGAAGACGTCGGGCCTGCGGTCGAGGAGCATCAACACCGGGATGTGATCGACCGCGTCGTAGGACTCCTCGAGGCGGAGCTCGAGCGTGACGGCCATGCCCCCCATGTTGCCCATCTGCATGTCGACGATGACCAGATCGGGCGATGCGTCGGCGACGAACGCCACCACCTCGGGGCCCGACGTCACCGCGTGCACCTCGACGTCCGGGCCGCTGATGACGGCTTCGACTTCGTGGCGCAGCGTGGGTGCGTCGCTGGCGACCAGGATGGTCTGCACGAACCGGGACACTACCGGACCGACCCCGAGGCCGGTAACCGATCCGGCGCCGCGCGGCGCGCCGTAGCGCCTGCACACCCCCGGGATCAGGCGAACAGGCTGTCGGCGGCGCGCCCGAGGCCGTCGAGCTCGTGCACGTCGTCGCCGAAGAGCGGGATCCGCCCGACCGGGGCCGGGGACACCTTGGTGGCCAGACCGCCGAATGCCGCTTCCTCGCGGGTCGCCACCGCATTGAGCTCGGCCAGGTTCGCTTCCAGCGCTTCCATGCCCGCGACAACCGGTCCGTTGGCCGGCGCGGTGTCGCCGAAGGCCGGTGCGATCCGGTTCACCACCAGCGCGGCAACCGCGATGTCACGTTCCGCCAGTTTGTCGGCGAAGAAGCCGGCCTCGGCGACGGCGTCTGGCCGTGCCGAGGTCACGAGCACGTACGCGGTGGCCGGGTCGGCCAGCAGCTCGTGGACCGCGCTGGCGCGGCTGCGGAACCCGTCCTCCATGCCCTCGAAGGCTTGGAAGAAGGCTACGGCGTCCTGCACGATCTCCGCGCCCGCCACGCGCGCGATGGTCTTGAGCAGCGCCTGGGTGGCCATGCTCACCGCGCGCAACCCGACGCGGGTCGGGACCATCAGGGTGCGGAAGATGCGGTTCTCCAAGAACCGCGTCAGCCGGCGCGGCGCGTCGATGAGGTCGAGCGCATTGCGCGTGGGCGGTGTGTCGACGACGACGATGTCGAACTCGTTGGAATGGACCAGCTCGTAGAGCTTCTCCATCGCCATGTACTCCTGCGTGCCTGACAGCGCGCCAGCGAGATTCTGATAGAGCCTGTTCGCCAGGATCGCCTCCGCCTGCTCGGGTGTGCGCGGCGTAGCGCTGTACCAGATCGTCGAACGTCCCCTTCGAGTCGAGCATCAGAGCGTGGAGGTGGCCGGGCCAGTTGCCGTGCACCTCGGTGGGCGTGTTCGCCAGCGATTGCACGCCGAGCGCGTCAGCCAGCCGGCGTGCCGGGTCAACTGTGACGACGCACGACCGACGTCCCGCGCGCGCCGCCGCCAGCGCGAAGGTCGCGGAGACGGTCGTCTTGCCGACGCCGCCGGACCCGCAGCACACGACGACCTCGCGGGCGCGCACGAGCTCGTCGAGCGAACCGGGCGCCGGCCCTGCCGGCCCTCCGGCCGCCGTGCTCGCTCCCGTTGCTCCCTTCTCTCCCATCGCTCCCGTCGTGCTCATGGCGCGCCCTCGGTCACCATCGAGCGCACCGAGCTCGCGAGGGCGCCGGCCAGTATCCGCGTCTCGTCGGGCCCGATCGACTCGGCGTCGAGGGCCGGGACGAGCAGGTGCGGGAGCGGCAGCTCGCGCCGGAGCCGCTCGAGTTGCTCGGCGGAGACCGCGTGGCGCGCCAGGCGGAAGCGCCGGGCCGCCTCGAGTGCGGCCAGGTGGCTGGGATCGACTGTGGCCCCGGCGGCGGCCGCGACATCGGCCGCTGGCCGATCCAGTCCCATCGGCTCGGGATCACAGGCGTTGACGATCACCGGGCCCAGTTGCACACCGGCCTTGTCCTCCAGGGTGTAGGCCGACTCGATCGTCTCCGAGACCGGCAACTCCTCGGGCAGCGTCACCAGCACCACCCGGCAGCGGGCGGGGTCGCTCAGCAGGTCGACGACCTCTTGGGCCTGGGCCCGCAGCGGACCGCCCCGCGCCGCGCTGACCAGGCCACTCGCCGAGGTCAGGAAGGTGATCGCATGGCCGGTCGCCGGCGCGTCGACCACGATCAGGTCGGCGACGCCACCCCGCTCCAGCTGCTTGACCTTGCCCAGCACGAGCACGTCGCGGATGCCCGGAATGGCGGTGGCGACGACGTCGATGACGCCGGAGCGGGCCAGGCGCTTGGAAACCCGGCGCAACCCGTGGTCCTCGAGATACTCGATGAGCGCGTCGTCGGGCGTGAGCCGCCGGGCCCGGATCTCCCCCCGGGAGCCGGCGGCGCGGGCCAGGACGACCTCGTCGTAGCCCAGGTCCTCGCTCCGTCCGAAGGCGGCGGTGATGCCGGACTTGCCCTCGAGTTCGACGATGAGAACCGATTTGCCCACCTCGGCGGCCATGGTCGCCAGAGCCGCACTCATCGTCGTTTTGCCCACGCCACCCTTGCCGGCGACGACGAGGACGTGGCTCTGTGCGCAGAAGGTCTCCACGTCCATGCGGGCCCGAGCGTAGTTCCCGCCCTCGTCGGGCTGACCCGTGGCGCGCTAAAAAGCCAGGTCACGACCCTTGAACCTCGACCACTCCCGGCGATAGCTTGACCAGGGGGGTGTTCCGGAATGCCCTATCGGGGGGTTTGATGCGCCAGGGATCAGAGATGTGGCAGTTGAAGGCGGCGTGTCGGGGGCCGCAGGCTGCGGTGTTCTTTCCGCCTTCGCACGCCGAACGCAAGGAGGAGAAGGCCGGCCGCGAAGTGCGGGCGAAGGCGATCTGCGAGCAGTGCCGCGTACGGGGCGAGTGCCTCGACTACGCCATGCGCATCCGCGAGCCGCACGGGATCTGGGGCGGCATGAACGAGGTCGAGCGCAAGATGCTGCTCGACCGCCGCGCCAGCTGACCTGATCGTTCGGATCAGGCCGGCGGGGGAATCCGTAAGGCCGCGTCCGCGGCCAGGACGCCCTTGCCCTCGCAGACTGCGCCGGGACGGCCACCGTCGACCGAGCAGATGGTGGCGGTGATCTCGTTGGCCGAGGCGACCACAGCTTGCGTGAGCGGCGCGGCTGGGTTTGCTGGAGTTGCTGGCGTTGTGAGGATCCCCGCGATCTGCCCCTGGGTCATCCCCGCCAGCACGGTGGGGGAGTAACCGGCGCCCGAGAGCACCCAGCGGTTGGCCACGTCGAGCAACGCGAACGTTGTGGCCCCCGTGCCCGCACTGGCCACGGCCGCGGCCTGACGCGCATCGAGCTGCTGGAGCCCGAGATAGCGGGCCCCCGTCGGGTCCAACGAGCCGTAGCGCTCCACCGGCTCGAAGATGAGGTACTTGCTCGTGTAGGAGGACTGCCAGAACGTGAAGGTCGAGAGGTCGGCGAAGGCGGTGGTCTGGCTCGACTGCATGAGACCGAGTTGGGAGAACGTCCCAAAGCGCGAGAGGGCGAGAATGAGCGGCCACCGCTCGGCGGCGGCATAGGGCGCGAACTCGGCGCCGTAGAAGAAGACGACTGGCTTGGGTGGCCCGTTGTCGTCGGAGGCCTCCCACAAGGGCGACGTGCCGTTGCCCGCGCGCTGCGGCGCGGTGACGGGGTTGGCCGGCGAGTCGATGCCGACCGAGTCGTAGACCGACGCCGGCACCGACGCCAGCGACGTGATGAGGGATGACGGCGCGGGGTTGAACGACTCCACGGTCGATGTGCTGGTCGGCGCGAAGTTGTCCCGCACGATGACGAGCGCCCCCAGCAAGATGATGGCGACGCCGATCAACCCGAGTGCGAGGTAGCGGCGCGGGACCTGGCGTGGCGCGGGCGCGGGCTCGGTCGCGGTCAAGCTCATGAGTTGGGTCAGGTTAGCCAAGGGGTGCCCCCGATTCGGGGGCGCCGCCCCGTACTGCCGGTACCGTGGGCGGCGTGCCTCCATCGGCTCCGCCCTCGCCGCCTCCACCACCGCCCGGCGCATCGCCGGCGCCCGGAACGGTCGAGGTCCGTCCGGCGGCGACCGTCATGGTGGTGCGTGACGCGCCCTCCCCTTCGGGCGGGACGACGCTCGAGGTGCTCATGGTGCGGCGCAACCTGCGCTCGGACTTCGTCGGCGGCGCGTACGTGTTCCCCGGCGGCGCGGTCGATCTCCTCGACGGGGGCGTCGAAGCCGAGGCGTGCTGCACCGGGCGGACCGATGCCGAGGCGAGCGCGCTGCTCGGCTTCCCCTCGGGCGGCCTCGCCTATTGGGTGGCGGTCGTGCGGGAGACGTTCGAGGAGGCCGGCCTGCTGCTGGCCCGGCGGGCCGAAGGCCCCGCGCTCCTGGCGGGCGACCCCGGCGAGGAGGCGCGTCTTGCGGCCGAGCGTGTCGCGGTGAACGCGGGGACCCGCCGGTTCCTCGACCTGTGCCGCGAAGAACAGCTCTTGCTCACGGTTGGCGACATCCACTACTTCGCGCACTGGGTGACCCCGCGTGGCGCGCCGGCGCCGCTACGACACGCGCTTCTTCGTCGCGGCCGCGCCACCGGGTCAGATCGCCGCCCACGATGCCGGCGAGACCATCGCGGAGGTGTGGATCTCGCCGGACGACGCGCTCGCCCGCCACCGCGCCGGTGAGATCGAGATCATCTTCCCGACCATTCGCAACCTCCAGGCCATCGGCCGCTTCGCCACCAGCGTGGAGTTGCTCGAGACAGCCGAGCGAGCGTCGAGCGCCGTCCCCGCCATCGAGCCCCGCGTCGTGCCCGACGGCAACGGCATGCGCATCGTGCTCCCCGGCGATCCCGCCTACGAGCGCGCGCCGGTGGCCGACCCCGGCGAACCGGCGGCGCTGGGCGATTTCAACGAGGCCGTGCGCGCGGTCTCCATGCAGGCGAACAAGGAGGGCCCAGACGCCGCGCCGGGACCACGTCCCGCCGGGAGCTGACCGGGCTGCGTTCTGATGGCGACCATCCCGGCGGTTCCCGACTTCGGTATCGGCCCGAGCCCCGAGCCCGGACGCGTCGACGAGGTGGCGCCGGGCGTGCTGCGCTTGACTGCCCCCAACCCCGGGCTCATGACTGGCCCGGGCACCAACACGTACCTCGTCGGGCGCGACGAGGTGGTGGTCGTCGATCCCGGTCCGGCCGACGAGTCGCACACGGTGGCGCTCGTGGCGGCGGCCGCGTCCCTCGGCTCGATCCGCACCATCGTCGTCACGCACACGCATATCGATCACGCGCCGGGTGCCGCAGCCCTCGCCGCCGCGACAGGAGCACGAGTCGTCGGCTACGGGCCGGCTGAGGGGTTCGCGCCCGACGAGTGCGTCCGCGAGGGTTGGTCGGTGTGGTGCCCCGGACCGCGCCCGCGGCCCGGATCGGCCGCCGGTGCCGATACCGGTGCCGATACGGGTGCTGCCGACCGGTTGACCCTGCGGGCGCTGCACACGCCCGGCCATGCGTCGGATCACCTGTGCTGGCTCATCGAGGAGCACGCGCTGTTGTGCACGGGAGATCACGTCATGCACGGCTCGACGGTCGTCATCCGTCCGCCCGACGGCGACCTGCACCAGTACCTCGACAGCTTGGCCCGCGTCCGGGACGCCGACCCTCCCATCCGGACGCTGGCGCCGGGCCACGGCCGGCTCATGGATCACGTCGGTGCGGAGGTGGACGCACTGATCGCGCACCGGCTCGGGCGACACACGCGTGTGGCGGCGGCGCTGTCGGCGCGCGGGACGGCGACCGTCGACGAGCTGCTGCCGGTGGTCTACGGCGACGTCACCGAACGCCAGCTCCCGGTGGCGCGGTTCTCACTGTGGGCCCATCTGCGGGCGCTGGGCCAAGAAGGCAGGGCAGAGCCGGAGGACGCGGCGCAGGGCGAGGACACGATCGAAACCCGGTGGACGGTGGCGGCGTCTTCCGCCGAGCCGCACCAGTCCTCCGTGCGGGTCGCGCGTTATTCGGATCCGATCTGACCCTGCCGCGACCGCAGCCTCGACCCGCTCGAGGAGGCGGGCGGTGCAGCTTTCCGTCTCGACGATGGGTGCCACGTCCTCGGCGACCACCCGCGCCAACTCTGCGAACACCGGTCGCAGATCTCCGTCGCCCGCCAGGGCGACGGGCACGCCGGCGTCGCCGCCGGCCGCCATGTCCGGGTGCAACGGGATCGATCCGATGAGCGGCACTCCCAGCCCGGCGGCGAGGCGCTCGCCCCCGCCAGAGCCGAACAGGGCGTAGGTGGTGCCGTGCTCGCAGGTGAAGTCGCTCATGTTCTCGATGACCCCGGCCACGCGCAGATAGCCGCGCCGGGCCATGTCGGCGGCCCGGGCCGCGACCTTCTGGGCCGCCACCGGCGGGGTGGTGACGACGAGCATCTCGGTTCGAGGGAGAAGTCGGGCCAGTCCCATCTGGATGTCCCCGGTGCCCGGTGGCAGATCGACCAGGAGGTAGTCGAGGTCACCCCAGTGGGCGTCTTGGAGGAACTGCTGGACGGCCCGGTTCAGAACGAGGCCGCGCCACATGATCGCCTGCTCCTCGTCGGCGAGGAATCCCATCGAGAGGACACGCAGTGTCCCCTCACCGATCCGGCGCTCGAGCGGGACCATCTTGCCCTGGCGGGCCTCGACGTCCCCGTCCATCCCGAGTAGTCGCGGCACGGAGAAGCCCCAGATGTCCGCGTCGAGGATCCCCACGACCAGCCCTCGAGCCGCCAGGGCGACGGCCAGGTTGACCGTGACCGAGGATTTGCCGACACCGCCCTTGCCCGACGCGATGGCGAGGACCCGCGTGGTGGGGGCGACGGCCGTCTCGGGCGCATCTTCCTTGGCCTTCCAGCGGGCTCGCGCCATGACCGCCGCCCGCTCCTCGGCGTCCATCGAGCCGATCACGACCCGCACGGAGCGCACCCAGTCGAGTGACTGCACGTGGCCCTCGACGTCCCGCTCGATCTGGCTCCGCAGCGGGCAGGAGGCGATGGTGAGCGCCACCTCGACCTCGACATCCCCGCCGTCCACGGTGATGCGCCGCACCATGCCGAGGTCGACGATGGTGTCACCGAGCTCGGGGTCGATCACGGCCCGGAGCCGATCGCGCACCACGTCTTCTGGGCTCGTGGGGCCTTGTACGGCATCGCCCGCTGCGCCCGCGGCCAGCTCTGTGGTCGTGTCAGCGGCCGCGACGGGTGCCGTTGCGTCGGGCTGGTGGGCCGTGTCGGGGGCCATAGTGACGGAATTCTACCTGCGTGGGAGCGTTTTCCGGCCGGACCCGCCCGTGGTGATGGTTCCAGAACTCTGCCGGTAACATGAGCGGCAGCACGCACGTGCGTTGTGGGCAGGCAGCCGCCAGGGTACGGCGCAACGAGGAGGATCAAGTGACCACCATCTCCACGTCGGTGAATATCGGGAAGAAGCCGGCCCCGGTCACCCTGAGCGACAGCGCGACCACCAAGGTCGCCCAGCTGCTGGCCGAGGAGGACGCCGGGTCCGACCTGGCGCTGCGCGTGGCGGTCAAGCCGGGCGGGTGCTCCGGCTACAGCTACGAGATGTTCTTCGACTCCGAGGTCATGGCCGATGACGTCGTGCGCGAGTTCGGCGCAGTCAAGGTCGTCGTGGACTCGGCCAGCGCCGAGTTGCTGACGGGATCGACGCTGGACTTCAGCGACGGCCTGCAGGGCGCGGGCTTCCACATCACCAACCCCAACGCCACTCGCACCTGCGGCTGCGGTTCCTCGTTCAGCTGAGCCCCGGCCCATCGCGGCGTCGGATCTCCTGAGGACGCGCCCCTGCCGGCGTCCCTTGGCCTTCCCTGATTCGCTGCGACACCTGACGACTGCCTCGCGGCCCGTGCCGCGATGACCGCCGTCGCCGTCGACTTCATCCTCAATGGCGAGTCCGTCTCGGTCGTAGACGGGATCTCACTGCTCGATGCGCTCCGCGAAGAGCTCGGGTGCCGCTCTGTCAAGGACGGCTGTAGCCCCCAGGGCCAGTGCGGGTGTTGCACGGTCTGGGTCGACGGCGCTCCCCGGGTCTCGTGCGTGACTCCGGTCCGCCGCGTCGCGGGTCGTGACGTCACAACCCTCGAGGGACTCAGCCCCAGTGCCCGCACCCGCTGGTCCTCGGCTTTCGTGGCACGCGGGGCGAGCCAATGTGGCTTCTGCACCCCGGGCATCGTCATGCGCCTCGCTGCGCTGGGCCGTCTGGGTGCGCGCCCACCCACGGGGCGCGACGTCGAGTCGGCGCTCCGGGCACACCTCTGCCGCTGCACCGGATGGCAATCGATCGTCGAGGCGGCCGGTGACGTGCTCGACATCGCGTCCACGACCGAGCGAGCGGAGCCTTCTGGACGCGACCCGGTCTTGGCCGCATGGCGGTCGCAGGTCGAGGGACCCGCATTTCAGAGCTCGGGTGCTGACGTCGTGCTCGGCGGCGGGGGTTTTGCGGACGACGACGCCCCCGTAGAGGCCCTGGTCCAGCTGGGCGCGGCCGCGACACTCGCGACGGGCCTGCGTGCCGCGCGCGTGGGGACCGGCCGGGTCCAAGGTCGCAACAGCACGGTGCCGCTGTCGCATCCGGTCGAGGTCGTTCCAGGCGAGTGGGCGCTGACCCTGCAGACGACCTGGGTCGAGCCGGCCTATGTCGAGCCTGATGCCAGCTGGTGCGAGCCCGGCGCTGTGCCAGCATCGCCGCTGGCCAACGGGGGGGCGTTCGGTGGCAAGCGCCGGAGCCCGGTACCTGCGCTGGCGCGATCCCTGGCGGACGAGGCAGCTGAGCCGGTCAGGGTGCTCTGGTGTCGAGAGGACGTCGTCCGGTACGGGCCCAAGCGCCCTCCGCTCTCGATCGCCCTGCGCCCCGATGGCACAGGTGTCGTGCGCCTCGCCCACACGCCTGGTTCCGCCCACCTCGACCCGGTCGTGGCACGGCTTGGCCGGATCTGTCCGGGTGTCGACGTCGAAGTGGTCGAGGTGACAGGCCCGCCCGTGGCCCCTGAACTGCGGGGTGCCGGTTGGGCCGAGGTCCTGGCGGCTCAACAGGTCTGTGCCGCGCCGGCCGGGTCGGCGGGAGAGGGCAGGGCCGAGGTCGCAGTGCCCGGTGCGGGGCGCGCCGCCGTTGTGCTCCGAGAGGCGCAGGGCGAGCGCGGCACGGTGGTGGTCGACGTGTGGGCGGGCGAGGTCTTGTGCCCGGTCACCCTGCGCTCGTACGCGCTCGGCGCCGTGCACCAGGCGCTCGGCCTGGTCTGGAGCGAGGGCATCGCCGTGGACGAGACCGGCGTGCCGGTGGACTTGACCATCCGCTCCTTCGGGATCCTGGCCGCGCGGGACGTGCCCGACGTCGAGGTGCGCCTGCACGAGGAGGACGGCTGGCCGGTCAACGGCTCCGACGCCGTCTTCGCCGCCACCCTTGCCGCGGCGTGGATCGCCGAGGGTCGGCCACCTTCGTGGCCCACCCGTCGGGCGTCCGTGCGAGCCCCCCGGGGTGACGTGGCACCCTTGCCGTGAACGCAATGAACATGAACGCAATGAAGAGGAGCAGTCGCAGGAACACGATGAGGAGCAACCCAGAGGAGCACGCATGAGCCCAACCGTTGGTCCGTACTCGCCCGTGCGCCGCGTGGGCGACTGGGTGATCACGTCGGGTCAGGTGGGTCTCGCCACCGACGGCGCCGATGGACCTGGGCTGGTTCCGGGCGGCACGATCCCCGAGCTGCGCCAAGCACTCCAGAACGTGGCCGACGTGTTGGCCACTGAGGGTGCGGCGCTGCGCGACGTCGTCAAGACCACGCTGTACCTCGTGGATATGGGCGACTTCGCTGCCGTCAACGAAGTCTGGGTCGAGTACTTCGCCTTCGACCGCCCCACCCGGTCCGCCGTGGCCGTGGCCGCCCTGCCCATCGGGGCCAGGGTGGAGGTCGAGGCGTGGGCGTACGCTCCCGTTCCCTGAGGGGTTCGATCTGTTCGGTCCGTTGTCCGATCGGTCTGTTGTCGGATCGGGTTGGCGTGCGGAGCCGAACGATCGCCTAGTGCGACGTCGCGCCCCGAGCGACCGAGCTTGCGGGCGGCGCGGCGGCGTCCTCCGGCGTCGGGCCGGACGAGGCGCCCTGCACCGGAGCGTTGCTGGTGGCCGCGCCGTTGCGTTGATTCACGGGCGGATGCCATGCGACCTGTCCGAAGCGGTACCCGACGGAGCGCACCGTTTGGATCAGGTGTGCGTGCTCCTCGCCGAGTTTTGCCCGCAGGCGCCGAATGTGGACGTCGACGGTTCGGGCGCCGCCGTAGTACTCGTACCCCCAGACACGGCTGAGCAGCGTCTCGCGGGTGAACACCTTGGCCGGGTGGCCGGCGAGGAAGCGCAGGAGCTCGTATTCCATGTAGGTGAGGTCGAGGATCCGGCCCGACACGGCGGCCTGGTAGGTCTCGAGGTTGAGCATCAAGGGGCCGTACTCGATGATGTCGGGACGGAGGCTCTGCCCGGCGCGCCAGAAGAGATGCTGCAGGCGCGCCACGAGCTCGTCCGGCCGGGCCGGGAGCACGCAGAAGTCGTCGAAGAGGTCGTCGCGCAGCAGCAGCTCGCCGACCTGGTCGGCCCCGATGGCGAGGAGCAGCGGGCTCATCGGTATCTCGCGCAGGCGCAGGTGCCGGCAGAACGCGACGGCAGCCGTCATGTCCTCGCCGGCGATCACGAGTGCACCCGAGTAGCCCGGGGTGCGCCCGTCGGGCCCGGGCTCTGCAATCTCGTCGGGTCGGTCGGCGCCGTGATGGCCGAGGCCCGCACCCTGGAGGGCGAGCGTCACCTCGGCGGGCAGATCAGCAGGGAAGCAGAGCAGAGGGTCCATCGGTCCGCGCCGGTCAGAGGAGGGGCAGGTAGCGATCCAGCTCGAACTGGGTCACTTCGGCCTGGTACGCGCCCCATTCCTCACGCTTGTTCCGGATGAACCACTCGAAGACGTGATCGCCCAGCGTGTCGGCCAGCAGCTCCGAGCCCTCCATCTCGTTGACGGCGTCGTGCAGGCTCGAGGGCAGCGGCTCGATCTCCTTCTTCGCCAGTTCCTTCGGGGTCAATGCGAACAGGTTGTCGTCGGCCTCGGGCGGCAGCGGGTAGTCCTCCTCAATGCCGCGCAGCCCCGCGGCCAGGATCACGGCAAAGGCGAGGTACGGGTTGCAGGCGCTGTCGGGCGCCCGGTACTCGACGCGCGTCGACTCGGTCTTGCCCATCTTGACCACAGGCACCCGCACCAGGGCGGAACGGTTGTTGCGCGCCCAGCTCACGTGCACGGGCGCCTCGTATCCACCGATGAGCCGCTTGTAGGAGTTGACCCATTGATTCGTGACGGCGGTGATCTCGCGCGCGTGGTGAAGCAGACCGGCGATGAAGCGACGGGCCACCTCTGAGAGCCCGTAGCGGTCGCTCTCGTCGACGAAGGCGTTGCGTTCGCCTTCCCACAACGACACGTGCGTGTGCATGCCCGAGCCCTGCACGCCACCCAGCGGCTTGGGCATGAAGGACGCGAACACGCCCTGCTGGCGCGCCACCTCCTTGATGACCATGCGGGTGGTCATGACTGTGTCGGCCATGGTGAGTGCGTCGGTGTAGCGCAGGTCGATCTCGTGCTGGCTCCTGGCGTCTTCGTGCTGGGTGTGCTCGACCGGGATGCCCATCTCCTCGAGCATCAGCACCGAGCGCCGGCGCAGGTCGCTCGTCAGGTCGGCCACGGAGAGGTCGAAATAGGAGCCCGAGTCCAAACCGATCGGGCCGCGCGCGGATCCGCATCCGCGAAGTAGAAGAACTCCACTTCGGGTGAGGCGAAGAACGTGTAGCCCGCCGCACGGGCCCGTTCGAGCGTGCGTCGCAGCGCGTGGCGCGGGTCCCCCTCGAACGGCGTGCCGTCGAGGTTGGCGATGTCACAGAAGACACGAGCCACTTGGGCGTCGTCGTGGTGCCACGGCAGCAGCTGGAACGTCTTTGGATCGGGCCGGGCGAGGACGTCGGCCTCTTGCACCCGACTGAAGCCGTCGATGGCCGAGCCGTCGAAGGTCATACCCTCGTCGAGTGCGTTCTCCAGCTCGGCGGAGGTGATGTTGAATCCCTTGGGGGTGCCGAGCACGTCCGTGAACCACAACTGAACGAAGCGGATACCTCGCTCCTCCGCGGTCCGCAGCACATAGTCCCGTTGGCTTTGCACGGCACAAGTTTCGCATGTCCGGACACGGCTCCCGTCCGGGCCCCCCGGGGAGAGGCCGGCCCATCGGATCGAGCGGCACCACCGGTAATCTGGGACGATGCCGCATCTGCGTCTCGCTGCCGCCCAGCTCAACACCGTCGTGGGTGATCTGACGGGCAACGTGGAGCTGGTGCTCCAGGCCCTGGCGGCGGCGGAGGCGGCCGGAGCCGATCTCTGCGTCGTGCCCGAGCTCGCTCTTCCCGGGTATCCGCCTGAGGACCTGCTTTTGAAGCCCGGTTTCGTGGCGGACAACGTCGCCGCGCTCGAGAAGGTCGCCGCCGCAACCCGGCGGTGCGCGGTCGTGGTGGGCTTCGTCGGGGCGTCACCCGATGGCGGGGGACTGGCCAACGCGGCCGCGGTGTGCGCAGGCGGGCGGGTCGCCGGCATCTACCGCAAACGCTTCCTCCCCAACTACGGCGTCTTCGACGAGCAGCGCTGGTTCGTGCCAGGGGAGGGGCCGCCATCGCTCTTCGGCGTGGCCGGCGCGTGGGTGGGCGTCTCCATCTGCGAGGACGTCTGGTTCGACGACGGTCCGGTTGCCCACGAAGGCCGCGCCGGCGCCGACCTCGTCGTCAACCTCAACGCCTCGCCCTACAACCGGGGCCGGCACGCCGAGCGCCTCGCCATGTTGCGCGGACGGGTGGCGGAGGCGGGGTGTGCCATCGCCTACGTGAACCAGGTCGGCGGACAGGACGAGCTCGTCTTCGACGGTGACTCCCTGATCGTGGCGGCGGACGGGTCGCTGGTGGCGTCGGGGGCGCAATTCAAAGAGGACTTGGTGCTCGTCGACCTGGAGGTCGGGCCGCACCGGCCCTACGGGGTCAGCGAACTGGTGCCGCGCATCGTCGTCAGCGAGCCCAGCTCGTCGACACCCCCGCAGCTGACCCCGGCCACACCGCGCCCGACGCTCGAAGACCATGCCGAGGTGTACGCGGCGCTGGTCCTGGGCACGCGCGACTACCTGGCGAAGAACGGGTTCACCGAGGCGGTGGTCGGCCTCTCGGGAGGGATCGACTCCTCGCTGGTGGCGACGATCGCCGTCGACGCCCTCGGCCCGGGACGCGTCCACGGCCTCTCGATGCCCTCGCGCTATTCGAGCGAGGGGTCGCTGGTCGACGCCGAGGTCTTGGCCGAGCGACTCGGCATCGATCTCAAAGTGGTGCCCATCGAAGAGGCGCACGTCGCCTTCGCATCCATGCTGGTCCCGGTGCTCGGCCGTGAGCCCTTCGGCCTGACCGACGAGAACCTCCAGTCGCGGCTACGCGGCGTGCTCTTGATGGCGGCGTCCAACGCCAAAGGATGGATCGTGCTGACCACAGGCAACAAGAGCGAGATGGCGACCGGCTACTCGACGCTGTACGGCGACTCTGCCGGCGGGTTCGCGGTGATCAAGGACGTGCCCAAGACCCTGGTCTACGAATTGTGCCGGTACCGCAACACGCAGGCGGTGCTCGAGGGCCTGCCCGGCCCCATCCCCGACAGCGTGCTCGACAAGGCGCCGTCGGCCGAGCTGCGGCCCGATCAGCGCGACGACCAGTCCCTCCCGCCCTACGAAGAACTCGACCCGGTGCTGCAGGGCTACGTCGAGCGAGACCGCACGGCAGCCGATCTGGTCGCGGAGGGCTTCGATCCTGACGTGGTCGACCGGGTCGTGCGCCTCGTCGACGGCGCCGAGTACAAGCGGCGTCAGATGCCCCCCGGTGTGCGCATCACGACCAAGGCCTTCGGCAAGGACCGGCGCATGCCCATCACCAACCGGTACCGCTCCTCGGCGCGCGAAGAGTCCGGCGGTGGTTGAGCCGGCCGAGGCCGAGCGCACGGGCTGGCGCGACATCGAGCGGCTGGGCGCGTTGGTGGGGGCCTACTGCTGGACCGAAGAGCTCATCTTCGGGGTGGCCGGGACGTGGGCCACGGTTCCCGGCGAGGCCGCAGTCGGCGCGGCGGCCGAGGCTCGTGTGTGGTGCGCCGCGGCGTCGCGCCGCCACGCGGAGCTGGCGACACGCTGGGCCGGCCGCCTTCCGGTGCGGGCCGGCGTGGACGCATCCGCCTTGGTCGCCGCACCGCCCGGCCCGCTGGCGAACGCCTTCGCCGAGCTGATGGCCGCACCCGATGCGCTCGTCGGGATCGCCGCGCTGGTCGAGGTGGTCCTGCCCGGGCTGGACACGGTCTACGCCGCCCACCTCGAGTCGGCCTCGCCCGTGAGCGAGGCCCCGGTGATGGAGGTCCTCGTGGAGGCACGCCGGGAGGTCAGGGCGGAGATCCGGGGCGGCCAGACAGTCGTCGGGACGTTTCAACGGGCGGACGAGCGGATACGGAAAATAAGAGAATTCTTCGAACGGGCGTTTGTCGAGACTCGCGTTTTCCCTGCTGTACGCCCATCTTGACAGCGCCATTACACTGTCTCCGCAGCCCTCGTACGCCAGGAACGGGCGTCGGTTGCTTCATACGAACGCGTATGCCCGGTCAGGCCCCCCTGCTGAGCATTTGGACGGAAGGTTTGGGCGAGGATCTTGGCGAAGGAACGAATTGAGCGCGACGACGAGGACCTCGTCCGGCTGTACCTGACCGACATCGGGCAATACCCCTTGCTGACCAAGGACGACGAAGTCCGGCTCGCCCAGGCCATCGAGGGCGGCCGGGCGGCGGAGGCAGAAGTGGCCAAGGCGACCAAGGGCCTCACCACGGCGAAGAAGCGGGAGCTCCGTCGAGCGGTGATGGAGGGTGAGCAGGCCCAGCAGACCTTCGTCCAGTCGAACCTTCGACTGGTCGTATCGATCGCCAAGAAGTATCAGGCCTCCGGTCTGCCGCTGCTGGACCTGATCCAAGAAGGCAACCTCGGCCTCATGCATGCCGTCGAGAAGTTCGACTGGCGCAAGGGCTTCAAGTTCTCCACCTACGCCACGTGGTGGATCCGCCAGGCCATCACCCGCGGCATCGCCAACACAGGTCGCACCATTCGCCTGCCCGTGCACGCCGGCGACACCTTGGCGCGCGTGCAGAAGGCGCAGGCGCGTCTCGAGCTCAAGCTGGGCCGACCGGCCACGCTGGCCGAGCTCGGTATCGAGGTCGAAATGCCCGAGGACAAGCTCGTCGAAGCACTGCGCTTCCGGGCTGAGCCGCTCTCGCTGTCCGAGCCGTTGCGCGAGGACGGAGACGCCGAGTTGGGCGATGTCGTCGAGGACCGCTCCGCCGAGTCACCCTTCGAGGTGGCCGCGGTGTCCTTGCTGCCCGACGAGATCGGCCGCCTCCTCTCCCCGCTCGACGAGCGCGAGCGCGAGATCTTGCGCTTGCGCTTCGGGTTGGACCGAGGCGAGCCGAGGACGTTGGAGGAGGTCGGCGAGCACTTCAACTTGACCCGTGAGCGCATCCGCCAGATCGAGGCGCGGGCGATGTCCAAGCTGCGCCATCCGTCCTCGGACACCGGCGCCCGCGACCTGCTGACCGTCTGATCCCTCTGCTCGCGCGGCCGACCCCGGTGGCAGGGGTGTCCGCAGCACGGCGTGCGGGCCGCGCCTAGGCTCGCGGGTCATGAAGAAGCTCCTCATCCTCGCCCTGCTGGTTGCCATCGGCGTCGTCGCAGCCCGTCGCCTGCGCGACGCCTAGAAAAACCAGGGCGGCCCTCTTTCCGGATCTCCGCCGGCTGGCTCAGGCCGCCCGGTGGCCCGCGAGGGCCGCGTGGCGGGCACGCTGGCCGCGCCACCACAAGATGAGCGCGGCTCCGGCCACCGCGAGGCTCGTTGTCACGACCGGCGTCGTGCGACCCACCCGGTCGCGCAGCCGGATGGGCTTGGTGAAATTACGAATCTCCCAGCCGCGCTCGCGCGCCACCTTGGCCAGCGCGCGGTCCGGGTTGACCGCAACGGGACGGCCGACCGCCTCGAGCATGGGAAGGTCGGTGGCCGAGTCGGAGTACGCACTGCTCGCGCTGAGATCGAGCCCGGTGCGCGCCGCCAGCTCGCGTATCGCGTTCGCCTTGGACTCGCCGTACGCGTAGAAAGCCATCTGGCCGGTGTACCGGCCTTGCTCGTCGACCTCGCCGCGCGAGCAGATGGCGCCGTCGACGCCGAGGAGGTCGGCCAGCGGGAGCACGATCTCCTCGGGCGAAGCGGAGACGAGGTAGACGCGGTGCCCCGCCGCCCGGTGCAGTTCCATCAGCCCGAGCGCCTCGGCGTACATGATCGGTTCCATGGTCTGGAGCATCGTCTCGCGCACGATCTGGCGCACTTGGGCGCGGTCCCACCCTTTGGTCACCGCCAGCATCGATTCGCGGACCCGCACCAGACGGTCCTCGTCGGCCCCGAAGTAGAGGTAGATGAGCTGTGAGATGGCCGCCCGCGCCACCAGGCGCCGGTTGATCAGGCCGCCCTTCAGGAAGGGACGCCCGAACGCGGCGATGGAGGCCCGGTCGATGACCGTCTTGTCCAGGTCGAAGAAAGCCGCCTCCATATACCTAATGCTACGGGCGCTTCGAGCCGGATCTTGAGCAGCCGTGACAATTAGAGGACTGGCACGCGAACGATCGGTGTCCCTGAGCAGGGCTGCCGCGGGGGTTGCGGACTGGTTGCGGCGACGCAGGACGCGCGACGCGCTAGGCGCTGGGTTCGGCGATGAACACCGCGTGCACGGCGTCCTCGGCCTCGGCGGTGACGAGCACAAGGACCTCGTCGCCTGATTGCAGCGTCGTGTCACCTCGGGGGACGATGAGACGGTCGGCCCGGACCACGGCGACGACGACCGCATCGCGGGGAAACGCGAGGTCGGCGATCGCAGCGTCGTTGGCGGGTGAGTCCTCGGCGAGGGTGATCTCGACCAGATGCGCGGCGCCGCCCTGGAACTGCAGGAGCCGCACCAGCGAGCCAACCGACACGGCCTCTTCGACCAGCGCGGTGAGCAGCTGGGGCGTCGAGACCGAGACGTCGACGCCCCAGCTCTCGTTGAAGAGCCACTGGTTCTTGGGGTGATTCACCCGCGCCACCACCCGGGGCACGGCGAACTCCTGCTTGGCCAGCAGCGAGATCACGAGATTGTCCTCGTCGTCACCCGTGGCAGCCACCACGACGTCGACGGTGGCGAGGCCCGCCGCATCGAGCGACGAGACCTCGCAGGCGTCAGCGGCGATCCACGTGACGTCGAGTGTCGGGCGCAGTCGGTCGACGAGTTCCGGATCGCGTTCGATGACGAGCACGTCGTGACCGTTCGCGTGCAGATCGGAGGCGATGGAGGTGCCGACGCTGCCGGCGCCCGCGATGGCGACCCTCACGAGCCGCGCCCGGCGCGGCCGTCGCGATCGGCTTGGCGCGCCACGGTCGCCTCGCTGCGGGCGAGGGTGGCGTCGAGCACGCGCAGCGCGTCGTCGAGCACCGCGAGGTGCAACACGTCGCCCTCCTGGCCGACGAGCTGGCGTCCATCGAGCCGGGGTACGCCCGAGCGTGTGACCGCCACGATGCTGAGGCGCCCCGGCTCTTCCAGGTCGCCGAGCGGTTGGCCGGCCCAGGCGTCGGGCAGGGACCGGTCGACGACCGAGAGCCGGCCGGTGGCGTCGGACCAATCGCCGACGTCGAGGTCGGGGATCAGGCGCCGGCGCACCTGGTCGATCGTCCACGTCACCGTGGCGACCGTAGGGATGCCCAGGCGCTGGTAGATCTCGGCGCGCCGCGGGTCGTAGATACGCGCCACCACGTTGGGGATCTTGTAGGTCTCCCGGGCGATGCGCACGGTCAGGATGTTCGTGTTGTCGCCGCTCGTCACCGCCGCCAGCGCGTCGGCGTGCAGGGCACCCGCCTTCTCGAGATCGTCGCGATCGAAGCCGGACCCGACGAGGCGGGGACCGTCCCAGTCCTTGAGGCGCCGAAAGGCGCGGGGCGACTTGTCCAAGACGGCCACCGAGTGGCCCTCGGCGCTCAACGAGAGGGCGAGGCCAGACCCGACGCGGCCACACCCGACGACGATCACGTGCACGCCACAGTGCAACACGCCCGCTCCAGCGGTGCAAAAAGCGCCCCGAGGCGGTGATCGATTCCTTCTACTGTGTGGCCGTGGCGACCTCAACGACCTCCCGGCCCACGGTCCCCCTGCCCGGGGTCGCGGCGGCGGACATCCCAGAGACGTGGCGCTACCGGTTGAAGAACAGGCTTCTCGGCCCCCCGCTCGTGACCGAGCAGCTGGCGTCGGAGCGGCTGAACAAGCCGACCGCTCTCGGTGTGCTGTCGCCCGACTGCATCTCGTCCTCGGCCTACGGGACCGAGGAGATGCTGACTCAGCTGGTGCCGTTCGTGGGTCTGGCGGCCTTCACGCTGGTCGTCCCCATCACGCTCGCCATCCTCGGGGTCCTCTTCTTCGTGACCCTCTCGTATCTCGAGGTCATCGCGTACTACACCAAGGCCGGCGGTTCCTACGTGGTGGCACGCGACAACTTCGGTCCCCGGATCGCGCAGATCGCCGCGGTCGCACTGCTCATCGACTACACGGTGACGGTCGCGGTGCAGACGTCGGCCGGGACCGCCGCGCTCACGAGCGCGGTGCCCGCGCTGGCCAACCCGTTCGACACTGTGGCCATCACGGTCGGCGTCGTGCTGCTCCTCCTCTTCGGCAACCTGCGCGGTATTCGCGAGGCGGGCAGTTACTTCGCCATTCCGACCTACTTCTTCATCTTCTCCTTGGCCTCAGTGATCGTCGTCGGCTTCGTCAAGGAGGCCCTGGGCGCGCTCCATCAGATCCCGCTGCCCCCACCCGACCAGGTCTACGGCGGCAAGATCGGCACGCCCGGCTCGGGATGGTTGATGGGACTGGCCTTCATTTCGCTGCTGCGTTCCTTCGCCAACGGCGGGTCGTCGCTGACCGGTCTGGAGGCGATCTCCAACGGGGTGAGCAGCTTCCAAAAGCCCGAGTCGCGCAACGCCCGCCAGACGCTCGTCGCCATGAGCACGACGCTGGGCTTCCTCGTGCTCGGCGTCACCTTGCTGGCCAGGTGGACCCATGCGGTCCCGTACGCCAACGGCTCGCCGACGGTGGTCTCCCAGGAGGTCAAGGCCGTTTTCGGCACCAGCCCGATCGGGCATCTCGGCTTCTACGTGGTCCAGCTGGCCACCATGCTGATCCTCTACACGGGCGGGAACACGAGCTTCAACGGGTTCCCCTACCTGGCGAGCTTCGTGGCCGGCGATCGCTTCCTGCCCCGGCAGCTGACGCGCCGCGGCCACCGGCTGGCCTTCTCCAACGGGATCCTCGTGCTGGCCGGGGTGGCGCTCGCCCTCGTGCTCGCGTACAAGGCACAGGTCAACGGCCTGGTCGCGCTCTACGCGATCGGCGTGTTCACCGGGTTCACCATGGCCGGTTCGGGCATGGTCAAACATCACCTTACGACGCGAGAGGGCCATTGGCGCCGCAGCGTCGCCATCAACGGCTTCTCAGCCTTCTTGTCCTTCACCGTCGTCCTGATCTTCGCCGTGGCGAAGTTCAAGGAGGGCGCGTGGCTGATCTTCGTGGTGGGGCCACTCCTCTACATCGGGCTGATCCGCCTGCACCGCCAGTACGCCCGTGAGGACAAGATGCTCGAGACGGGGGTCGTCGAGGCGTCCGAGGCGCCGGTGCTGCGCCGGCACGTCGTCATCGTCCTCGTCGACCGCCTCGACATGGCCACCGCTCGCGCCCTGCAGTACGCACGGACGCTGGCGCCCGACGACCTGCGGGCCGTCCACTTCGACATCGACACCAAAGCGTCCCGTGAGCTCGAGGCCGAGTGGAGCCGGTTGGGACTGGCCCGCCTGCCCCTGGACATCATCGAGACGCCGGACCGGCGCCTGGGCCGGGCGGCCATCGAACTGGTGGCCGACGCCACGCTCGACGGGGACACGGAGTGCACGGTGCTGCTGCCGCGCCGCAGTTTCGCCCGTGTCTGGCAGCGCGTCCTGCACGACCGGACCGCGGACAAGATCGCGGCGGTCCTGGCCCAGGTGCCTCACGTGAGCGCCACCATCGTCCCGTTCGCGGTCGGCGGACGCTACGAGGAGCGGGCGCGCTCGTACGGGCGCTGGGTGCAGCGGTCGCGCCTGAGCGGCACGAACGGGGACGGTGCGGCCCCGATCGACACCGAGGGGCGGACCGGGGTGGACCGTCTGGGCCGCAAGGATGGTCCGCGCCGACCGTCCGCAGTCCTGGCGGCGGACGAGACGCTGGCCCAGCGCGCCGGCGCCACGACACCCATCGCCTCGGTCGTGCCGCGCCAGCGGCTGCGGGTGGCGGGACGGGTGAAGTCGGTCCGGGTGCAGCCCCGGGCGGGGACCTCGAACCTCGAATGCGTGCTGAGCGACGGCACCGGCGGCCTGCTCCTCGTGTTCCAGGGCCGGCCGAAGATCGCGGGCATCGAGCCCGGCGCCCGCCTGGTCGCCGAAGGCATGGTCGGCACCTGGAGCCGCCGCCCCGCGATGTTGAATCCGTCCTTCGAACTCGTCCAGGGTGCCCCGAGTGATCCCGCGGAGTCCTGAGTTGTCCGCCCTGGTCAGAGGTCCTCGCGGTCGCAGCGAAATTGCCCGCCGATGCGCCAGTCGCTAACGTGCCCGACGGCCCAGCGCCGGGTGCGACCTCTCTGGCGCGCCCTCCGAGCAGGGTCATGACAACGATCGCTGCAGGGCCGAACGCTGCCGCACCGCATGGGCGAGGGCGTCACCGTCCCCTCGCCCCAAGACGTACTGGAACAGAAAGGGCACACCGGGAATGATCAATCTCCTCGCCGCCGAGGGTGGCTACCAGGCCTTCCACCTGGGCGGGGCAGACAAGACCTGGCTGTACATCTGCTTGTTCGCCGGCATCGTCGGCATCGCCGCCGGCTTGCTGCTCGCCCGCAACGTCCTTTCGTTCGACCAGGGCACGGTCAAGATGAAGGAGATCGCGCAGGCGGTCCAGGAGGGGGCCCAGGCCTTTCTGGCCCGGCAGTTCCGGGCCATCGTGATGATCATCATCCCGCTGGCCATCCTCATCTTCTTCACGGCCACCAAGGTGGTGAAGCCGGACGGGGACGTCGCCCTGACCTTCCAGCAGGACGGCCTCTATCGGGTGATCTGCTTCCTCTTCGGCGCCGCCTTCTCCGGGCTGACGGGTTTCATCGGCATGAGCATCGCCGTACGGGGCAACGTCCGCACCGCGGCGGCTGCCTCTCGGGGGGGTGGCATGGCGGCTGCGCTGCGGGTGGCCTTCCGCACCGGTGCGGTGACCGGCATGCTCTGCGTCGGGCTCGGCCTGGTGGGGGCGACGGCCATCGTCTTGATCTTCCAGAACTCGGCCACTGCGGTGTTGATCGGCTTCGCCTTCGGCGCGTCGCTCCTGGCCCTCTTCATGCGTGTCGGCGGCGGTATCTTCACCAAGGCGGCGGACGTCGGCGCCGACCTGGTCGGCAAGGTGGAGGCCGGCATCCCCGAGGACGACCCGCGCAACGCGGCCACCATCGCCGACAACGTGGGCGACAACGTCGGTGACTGCGCCGGGATGGCGGCCGATCTCTTCGAGTCCTACGAGATCACGATCATCGCGGCTCTCATCCTCGGGTACTCGGCCTTCAGAACCATCGGCCACAACCCCACCGCGGCTGTCCTGTACCCACTCATCGTTCCGGCGATGGGGATCTTCGCCTCGGTAATCGGCGTGCTCGTGGTGCGGGCGCGTAAGAGCGATCGCAACGCGCTGGCCCCGATCAACCGCGGTTTTTGGCTGGCCGCCGTCCTGACGGTGGTCGGCGCCTTCCTGGTGGCGCAGTACTACGTGCACGACCTCAAGGTGTTCTACGCAGTGCTGACTGGGGTCATCCTTTCCCTGGTCGCCAGCCAGATCACGGAACAGTTCACCTCGACCGAGCGCGGACCGGTGAAGGAGATCGCAGCGGCGGCCCGTACCGGTCCGGCCACCACGGTGCTCGCGGGAATCTCCATCGGCCTGGAGTCGTCCGTCTGGGCCATCATCGCCATCGCCATCGCCATCGGGGTGGCCATCGGATTGGGCGACGGCAACATCGAGCTGACCTTCTACCTGGTCGCCCTCATCGGCATCGGATTGCTGGCCACCGCCGGCATGGTGGTCTCCGAGGACAGCTTCGGGCCGGTGTCGGACAACGCAGCCGGCATCGCCGAGATGTCGGGCGAATTCACCGGCGAGGCAGAGCGCGTGATGGTCAGCCTCGACGCCGTGGGGAACACCACCAAAGCCATCACCAAGGGTGTGGCCATCGGGTCGGCGGTGATCGCGGCCGTCGCTCTCTTCGCTTCGTTCATCGAGACCATCGGCGAACAGCTCCCGAGCCTGCACGCAACCGGCTCGAAGCTCTTCAGCGTGATTCAGATCAACGTCGCCAACCCGACGACGTTCATCGGACTGCTCATCGGCGGCTCCATCGCGTTCTTGTTTTCGTCGTTGGCCATCCGCGCCGTGGGCCGCTCGGCGGGGACGGTGGTGCTCGAGGTGCGGCGCCAATTCCGCGAGCACCCGGGGATCATGGACTACACCGAAAAGCCCGAATATGGACGGGTCATCTCCATCTGCACGGCGGCCGCCCAGCGCGAGTTGGCGACACCGGCGCTGCTCGCGATTCTCGCCCCGGTGATCGTGGGGTTCGGGATCAACTATCTCGCGCTCGGGGCCTTCCTCGCCGGCACCATCCTGACGGGGCAATTGATGGCCAACACACTGTCGAACTCGGGTGGTGCATGGGACAACGCGAAGAAGTACATCGAGGACGGCAACGAGGGCGGAAAGGGCTCAGAGGCCCACAAAGCGGCAGTCATCGGTGACACGGTCGGCGACCCGTTCAAGGACACGGCCGGCCCGGCGTTGAACCCGATGATCAAGGTGATGAACCTCGTCTCGCTGCTCATTCTGCCCGCGGTCATCTCGCTGCGGCACAACACTGGGGCGCGGCTCGGCATCGCGGCGGCCTCCCTCGTCATCCTCCTCGCGGCGCTCGCCTTTTCCAAGCGCGGAAGCGAAGCGATGGACGCAGACGCAGCCGATACGACACCGGCGCAGGCGGCCGTGGCGTCGGTCGATTGACCAGCTCAGCGAGCTAAGAGATCGTTCGCTGCGAGACGTGCCACCAGCAGCCGCCCTTGACAGGGAGGGCAGCGGACCCCCACTCTGACGTGACCATGCCCTCCGTTTCACTCTTCCGACCGATGCCCCGCGGGGTGCGCCGTGGGTAAGGCACTCGTGATCGTCGAGTCGCCCGCCAAGGCACGCACGATCGGCGGCATGCTCGGCCCCGACTTCATCGTCGAGTCCTCGGTCGGCCACATCCGCGATCTGCCGCGCGGTGCCGACGAAGTCCCTGCCGCCTACAAGGGGGAGTCCTGGGCGCGCCTCGGCGTCGACGTGGACAACGGCTTCAAGCCCCTCTACGTCGTCTCATCGCCGAAGAAGTCGGTGGTGGCCAACCTGAAGAAGCTCCTCAAGGGAGCCGACGAGCTCTATCTCGCGACGGATGAAGACCGTGAGGGTGAATCGATCGCGTGGCACCTGTCCGAGGTGCTGTCGCCGACGGTGCCGGTCAAGCGCATGGTCTTCCACGAGATCACCCCCGCGGCCATCGCCCGGGCGGTCGACGAGTGGCGTGAGCCTCGACCGCCGGCTGGTCGACGCGCAGGAGGCCCGCCGCATCCTCGACCGGCTCTACGGCTACGAGGTGTCGCCGGTGCTGTGGCGCAAGGTCATGCCGCGGCTGTCGGCCGGCCGTGTCCAGAGCGTGGCCACCCGGATGGTCGTCGAGCGCGAGCGGGCCCGGATGCGGTTCCGCTCCGCCACCTGGTGGGGCGTCGAGGGCAGCTTCGCCAACGCGGCGGCGCCGAACGGCTTCGGGGCCACCCTGGTCACACTCGGCGGGACCGCCGTCGCCACCGGGCAAGGATTTCGACGAGCAAGGCCAGCAGTCCGGGCAAGACGGCCGTCAGGGTGCTGGGCGAGGACGGAGGCGACCTCGGTCGCCACCGCATTGACGGGCGAGACCTTCACCGTGCGCTCGGTGACCGAGCGTCCCTTCCGGCGCTCGCCAGCCGCGCCGTTCATGACGTCGACGCTGCAGCAGGAGGCCGGCCGCAAGCTCCGCTTCAGCGCGCAGCGGGCCATGCAGGTGGCCCAGCGCCTGTACGAGCAGGGCTACATCACCTACATGCGGACCGACTCGACCACGCTCTCGGACGAGGCGCTCACCGCGGCGAGGAGCCAGGCTCGCGAGATGTTCGGCGCCGCCTACGTGCCGGACGCGCCGCGGCGCTACGAGCGCAAGGTGAAGAATGCACAGGAGGCGCACGAGGCGATTCGCCCAGCGGGTGAGGCCTTCCGCACGCCCGAACAGGTCGGCCGCCAGCTGTCGGGTGACGAGCTCCGCCTGTACGAGCTGATCTGGATGCGCACGGTGGCCTCGCAGATGAACGACGCCACCGGGACGAGCGCGCAGGTGCGGCTGGTGGCCGACGTGCCCAGCGGCCTGGCCGCAGGAGAAGAGGCGGAGTTCTCGGCGAGCGGTCGGGTGATCGCCTTCTCGGGATTCCTGCGGGCCTACCAGGAAGGTCGCGACGAGGACGATCCCGACACCGACAGCGCAGAGGAGATGGTGCTGCCGGCGCTGGCCGAAGGCGACCGCGTCGAGGGCACGGCATTCGAGCCGGGCTCGCACTCCACACAGCCGCCCGCCCGCTACACCGAGGCATCGCTCGTCAAGGCGATGGAGGAGCTCGGAGTCGGCCGGCCGTCCACCTATGCCAGCGTCATCGCCACCATTCTCGACCGCGGGTACGTCTGGAAGAAGGGCACGGCGCTCGTTCCCAGCTTCACCGCGTTCGCCGTCGTCGGCCTGCTCGAGCGCTACTTCGGCAATCTCGTCGACTACGGCTTCACCGCGTCGATGGAGGACGATCTCGACGAGATTGCGTCGGGGACCGGAGAGGCCCTTCCCTGGCTCACGCGCTTCTATTTCGGCAGCGAGGCGCCCGGGCGCCATGGCGAGCGACGGCACCGAGGTCGACACGCTGGGACTGAAGGCGACGGTGGCGGCTCACCTCGCCGAGATCGACGCCCGCGAAGTCAATTCCATCCCGCTCGGCGACGGGAGTGACGGGCAGCCGATCGTGGCACGGCGTCGGCCGCTACGGCCCCTACCTCCAGCGCGGCGAGGACCGAGCCTCCATCCCCGACGACCTGGCGCCGGACGAGCTCACCATCCACGCGCGCCGAGGAGATCCTGGCCGCACCCTCCAACGACCGCGTCTTGGGCACCGACCCCGACAGCGGGCTCGAGATCTCGGTCAAGGCCGGCCGTTTCGGCCCGTACGTGCAGGTCGGCGAGATCACCGACGGCGGCGACAAGCCACGCACCGCGTCGCTGTTCGCCTCCATGGAACCGGCGACGCTCACGTTCGAGCAGGCGCTCGACTTGCTGCGCATCCCGCGGACGGTCGGCACCGACCCCGAGACGGGCGAGGACGTCGTGGCCCACAACGGGCGCTTCGGTCCGTATCTCAAGCGTGGGTCGGACACGCGGAGCCTGACGAGCGAGAGTCAGCTCCTCACGGTGACGCTCGACGAAGCGCGTGCGCTCTTCGCGCAGCCCAAGCAACGGCGGGGACGCGTGGCCGCGGCGCCCCTGCGCGAGCTCGGGGCCGATCCCGCCACCAACCTGCCCGTCGTCGTGAAGGACGGGCGCTTCGGCCCGTACGTCACCGATGGCACGACGAACGCCAGCCTGCGCAAGGGTGACTCTGTCGAGGCGATCGACATGGACAGAGCCGCCGAGCTCTTGGCCGAGCGCCGGGCCGCGGGCCCTCGACGCGCAAGAAGAAGGCGGCGAAGAAGTCGGCGCCTGCCAAGAAGGCAGCGAAGAAGACAACGAAGAAGACGGCCAAGAAGACGGCGAAGGCCGGAAGTGCGAAGAAGGTGGGGGCGAAGAAGGCTGCGGGCGGCACAGCGGCCGCGTCCGCAGATCCGGCGATGAAGGCAGTGCCGACCGACCGCTTCTGACATGGCCGCCCGGGGTCGCCTGCTCGCGCTCGAGGGCATTGACGGCGGCGGGAAGTCCACGCAGGCGCGGGCCCTAGCCGACGTCCTCGGCGCACGACTGACCCATGAACCGGGCGCCACCGACCTCGGCGTCCGGGTGCGCCAGTTGCTGCTCGAGCCCGAGGCCCCGGCCGTGTCACCGCGAGCCGAAGCGCTCTTGATGGCGGCGGATCGGGCCGAGCACGTGCGACAGGTGCTGGCGCCGGCGCTGGCCGCCGGTGAATGGGTCGTGAGCGACCGCTACGCGGGCTCGACGGTCGCCTACCAGGGCTACGGGCGCGGCCTCGACCCGAGTGCCCTGCGCCAGGTGATCGAGTGGGCCACCGACGGTTTGGCGGCCGATCTCTCGATCCTGGTCGATGTCCCGGTCGAGGTGGCGGCGGCACGGCTCGCCGCCGGATCCGGCGGCAGCGAGCGGCTGGACCGGATGGAGCGCCTGGGCACGGCCTTCATGGCGCGCGTGCGCGAGGGGTTCCTCGCCCAGGCGGCCGCCGATCCCGACCACTGGCTGGTGGTGGACGGCGAGGTGGCCATCGCGGACCTGGCGGCCCATATCGTGGCCTCCGTGCGTGCGCGGTTCGACGACGCGCCGGCGCCCGGCCGGTGAGCACCGAGCGCCCGGTACCGGGCGCTCTTCGCCGGCGTGGTCGGCCAGGACGAGGCGGTCGACGCGTTGTGCGCGGCGGCGGCCAACCCGGTGCACGCCTACCTCTTCCGCGGGCCGGCCGGCAACGGGGGCCTCGCGGCGGCCTATGGCTTCGCCGCCGCGTTGCTGTGTCCTGAGGGCGGCTGCGGCGAGTGCGCAACGTGCCGCGCCGCCCTGGCCGGGACCGACCCCGACCTCCACGTCGTCCGCCGCAGTGGTGCCTCCGTCACCATCGCCGAGATCCGCCAGGTGGTCGGCGCTCGCACAACGCCGTCCGTTGCATGCCGCCCGCCAGGTCATCGTGGTCCTCGACGTCCACCTCGCCGCGTTGCGCGCACCGGCGCTGCTCAAGACGCTCGAGGAGCCGCCGGGCGACACCGTCTTCGTGCTCCTGGCGGACCAGCTGGTGCCCGAGCTGGTCACGGTGGCCAGCCGGTGCGTCGAGGTCGACTTCCCACCGGTCGGCGCGGGCCGAGCTGGTGTCCTGGCTCACCGCGCTCCGGCGTGCCGCCGGAATGGCGGCGGTCGTCGCCGACAGCAGCGGGGGCAATCCCGAGCGGGCGCGGGTCATGGTCGACGACCCCGACGTCGCCGCCCGAGTCGGAGCTGTGGGCCTCGGTACCCGACGAACTGCGCAGCGAGAACACCACGGCGGCGGGCCTGACCCGGCGCGTGCTGGAGTCGGCTGACCGCGCCGTCGAACCGCTGCGGGCCGAACATGCCCGCGACATCGACGCGCTCACCGCGGCCGCCAAGGAGATGGGCGAGCGAGGCCTTCCCGGTCGCAAGGAGATCCTGGAGCAGCATCAGCGCGAAGAGCGGCGGTTCCGCACCGACGCGCTGCGAGCCGGTCTCGGTGTCCTTGCTCGCTCGTATCGCGGCCGCGTCGTGGACGCGGCCGAAGCGGGGGCGGTCGCGGTGGGCGATCCCGACGTGCGGAGCGCAGCCGACGCGATCGGGTTGATCACCGAGGCATCGGAGTCGTTGGTACGGAACCCGAACGAGGCCTTGCTGCTGCAGTCTCTGTTCGTGCGTCTGGCCGCCTTGGCGGCATAGGGAGGCCGGCGGGATCGAGGTCGAACCGCCCCCTTCCAGGCACGATCCGCCGTTTCGCGGGCGAGCGCCCAGGAGACGACGTTAGAGTTTCCTGATTCTCCCGATTGGCGTCAGGGGGTGGGACATTGGCGGTCAGGATCTCTATCGGGTGGGGACGCGTAGTGCCTGCACCTGACCACGCTCCTGTGCTGTCGGGGCTCGAGCTCCGCGTGCTCGGACCCGTCGAAGTCGTCTGGGACGGATGCGTCGTCGACATCGGCGGTCCAAAGGCCAGGGCGCTTCTGGCGAGGCTCCTCATCGATCGTGGTCTCACCGTCTCCGTCGACCGCCTCGTGGATTCGCTGTGGGCGGGGCACGACGGGACGGGAGCCGAGATTGCGCTGCGCTCGACGATCTCTCGTCTGCGCAAGCGTCTGCACGACGCCGGTGCACCCACCGTGATCGTCACGCGGGCGCCCGGCTACGCGCTGGACGTCCCGGCCGACGTGACCGATGTCCTCCACTTCGAGCACCTGGTCGCTGCGGGACGCCGGCAGTTGGCGCGCCGCCGCCCGAGGGAGGCCAACCGTCTGCTCAGCGAAGCCGAGGCGCTGTGGCGGGGCGGGGCGTACAGCGAGGTCCACGAGGAACCATTCGCTCGCGCCGAAGCGCGGCGCCTCGAAGAGGTGCGCTTGTCCGCGACCGAGACGCGTATTGACGCCGGGTTGACCCTCGGTCAGCATCAGGCTCTCGCGGCGGAGCTCGAAATACTGACGAACGCCAACCCCTTGCGCGAACGTCTGCTGGTCGCAACGAATGCTGGCCCTGTACCGCTCGGGCCGGCAGGCCGAGGCGTTGCCGCGTGTTCCAAGACCTGCGGTCGTCCCTGGTCGCAGAACTCGGCATCGAACCGGGTCACGAGGTGACCTGGCTGGAGCATGCCATCCTCGCCCACGACACTGCACTCGATTTCCCGGTGCCACCCGAGGCCGGCGAGGAGCGGTCCGAAGAGAAGGTTCCTTCAGCGGGCCGGGGCTCACGCGTGCGCGTGCCGGTCTTCGACGGTGCACTCGTTGGCCGCGCCACCGAGAGTGCCCTGCTGGACCACTGGTGGTCATCGGTGCCAGACGGCGGCAGCCGGCTCCTCTTGGTCGACGGTGACCCCGGCATCGGCAAGTCCCGCCTGGTGGCGGACTTCTCCCCTCGCGCCGCCGAGCGGGGCGCTGGTGCTCTGGGGGCGCTGCGACGAAGAACCTGTCGCGCGCCGTACCAGCCTTTCGCCGAGGCTCTCGGCCGCTACTTCCGCCTATTGCCGGCAGATGTGATCTCGCGCACGCCGGACTGGCAGCTGACCGAGCTTTCCCGCCTGGTGCCGCGACTGCGTGAGCATGCCCCGCCGCCTTCAGACGAGCGGGGGGACCCGGAGAACGACCGGTTCCGCTTCTTCGAGGCGGTGACCACCACCTTGAACGAGGTCGGTACGGATCACGACGTCCTCTTGGTCATCGACAACCTGCACTGGGCCGACCAACCGACGCTGCTGCTCCTGCGCCACGTGCTGAGCGGTACCGACGCGCGCCCGCCTCGGCATCGTGGCGATGTACAACGACACGGAGGTCCTTTCTGAACATCGGCTGCGGTTGGTGCTGGCCGACATCCGCGCGTCGCACGCAGTCGAGTCGATCCATCTGCTGGGGCTGAGCCCGGCGGCAACAGAGGAGCTGGCGCACACCTGGCCCGACGTCCCTCCCGAGCTCGTTCCCCAACTCTGCAAGCTGACCGACGGCAACCCGCTGTTCCTCGACGAACTCCTCCGCCAGCTCCAGTCCCGGGCAGGCGAACACCATGACGAGGACGACGCGGCGCCCGTCGCCCCCGACCTCAACCCACCCGAGGCGATCCGAGAGTTGGTGGCGCGCCGTGTCTCCCGGCTCCCCGAGGACGTCATCCACCTGTTGCAGGTGGCAGCCGTGGCCGGCCTCGTGTTCGACGCCGCCATCGTGGCAGAGGCCGTCGATCTGAGCGCTGAGCGTCGGCTCGACGCGTTCGACCACGCCGAGGAGTCGCGCCTGTTTCGACGTGTCGGCGCAGACACCAAGGATCGCTACGGGTTCAGCCACGCGCTGGTACGCGAGGCCATCTACGGCGAACTCCTCCGGGGGCGACGCTGTCCGCCATCACCGCTCCATCGGGCTCGCCATGGAGCGCGCGTACGCCGGCCAACTCGACCCCGTCGTGAATGAGCTGGCGCACCACTTCTTCATGGGCGCGCCACTGGGCGACGCCGACAAGGCGCTGCACTATTCCGTCGCCGCGGGCGAGCGCGCCTTGCGCCTGCTCGCCTTCGAAGAAGCAGTCGATCATTTCTTGCGCGGCCTCGAGATCTGTGAGCTGTACGCTCCCGAGGACTCGGCAACACGTTGTGACGTGCTCATCGGGCTCGCTGAAGCACAAAACCGCGCTCGGGACAACGTCGCGGCCGATCGGACGGTCACGCGTGCGGCTGACCTGGCGCGTGCACTGGGCGATGCGGAACGCTTGGCCAGAGCCGCGCTGCGGGCGGGCCCCTTGAGCTACCTGGGCATCGTGGCCGCCAACCAGGACCACGTCCGCCTGCTTGAAGAAGCGCGTGCCGTGCTGCCAGACGAGGACACTTCGTTGCGCGCCATGGTCGCCGCGCGGCTCGGCCTTGTCCTGGTCTATTCCCGAGGGATCCGAAAACCCGGCGTGCTGGAACACTCGTTGGCATTGAACAGTGAAGCGGTGGCCATCGCCCGCCGGCTGGGTGACCGGCGCGCGCTGGGGTACGCACTCAACGCGTGGATGCACGCCCTGTGGGGCATCGACCCCGCTCCCGAACGCCTTGCCACGGGGACGGAACTCGTCGAGATCGCGGAAGAGATCGGTGACGAACTCTTGGCGCTGCACGGCCACATGTGGCGCATCCGTGAGCTCCTGGCGCAGGGCCACGTCGAGGCCGTGCGGGCAGAAATCACGCGGTTCCAGGCGAGAGACGCGGGTCCGGTCCACCCCGTCGAGGTCTGTTACGGCTTCAACCTTGCCGCCATGATGGCAGCCCTGGTGGGAGACTTCGACGAGGCTGAGTCACTCGGCCACCAGGCGGTGGAAGCAGCCGGCCACAGCGAGTTGGCCCTGAGCTTTTACGGCGCACTCATGGTGTGGACCTGGTGGCAGCGCGGCGATCTGACGTCGCGTGAAAGCACGTTCGGCGCGATCGTCGGGCAGGCACACGTCGACTACCCGATGGTGCGGGCCACGTTGGCACTGGTCCATGCCGAGACAGGCGAGCGAACGCAGGCGCTGGACCATCTGCGCGTGCTGACGGACCTGGGTTGGGACCAGGTGGCGGATGACCAATCCGAAGGCGTGTCGCTGGCCATGGCTGCCGCAGCCTGCGGCGTCATCGGACGCGAGGCCAGTGACGTCGCGGCTCGCATCTACGAACAGATGCGGCCGTACGCGGGCACGGCCGTTGTGATCCGGGCCCCGGCAGCCGGCTGCATCGGTCCCGCCGATTACTACCTGGGCCTGTTGGCGCGGACAATGGGAGACCTGGCCCTGGCCGAGGTCCATTTCGAGGCAGCACTGCGGCTGGCCCGCCGGATGGACTCTCCCCCTTGTCGCGGCCCGCGGAGATCCAGCTTGCGCGCACCCTGCGACAACGGCGGGGACCCGGCGACGGGCGTGTCGCCGTGCTGTTGACAGTGCTCCTGGCGCTCGTCAGCCCGGAGGTGATCGCCTTCCAGGCAACGCGTGAAGACGCTGTCGCGCCCTTGGTGGAGTCGGGTGGCACGGGCCTCGGCCTTTGTGCCGATCCGGGAAGTGGAGCCGTTCGATTCAGTCGGAGTCCGCCCTGCAGCGGTCGCCGAGTACCACCTCGGCAACAAGAGTCCGCGTCATCATCTCTCGGGAAGAGCAGCGAAATCCCGCTTGGCCTGCCGATACCAACCCATGCCTTTGATGGGATTTTTCCACCGACCCTTCATGTCCTTCAAGGCACTTTCGTGCGTCGTGTCACCGTTTGCGACCATCTCCTTGAGATGACGGTCCTGCGCTTTGATGACTTCGTCCGCAGTCATACCCTCGTGCGGAGAGTCGCACGGGCCGCCCAGTTGCTGACACGTCATGGTCTTCACGATTCTCGGTTCCTTTCAATTTGTTTGGACTGATATTTGATTACGACGAAGTCCCGGGGCCATCACCTCTCGACTTCGCCCGCACACGGACAATGTCCATGGTCGCCAAAACGTCTGGGTCGGCAATCAGCTCGACCTCACGCACCAGGCCCGACTCGACGTGGAATACGAAGGCCGCCATGGTCGATCCAGCCTTGATCCAGGCGGCGCCCAAATCACCATCGATGTTGGCCGGTGCCGCCCCACGAACGCCGTTGAAGCGATCAGCCACGGCGGCTGCCCCCTCATAGACGGGTTCGGTGCCCATCTTCTGGCCGACGAGGTCGGCACGCATGACCGCGTCGGGCGCAAGCAGCGACAACAAAGTCCACAGATCCCCACCGTGGGCTGCGGCGAGGAATGCGTTGACGACCCGCTGGCTCTCGGCGCGCTGTCGCCTCGGACTCGGCGCCCTCGGGCAGGCCTTGCACTTTTCGCCGTGCGCGGCTCGCCAGCTGGCGTACGGCCGTACCCGAGCGCCCCATGACGGCGCTGATCTCATCAAAGGGATACCCGAAGACATCGTGCAGGACAAACGCTGCCCTTTCGGCTGGAGCCAGGGTGCCGAGCACCACCCGCATGGCGTCATGCGTCTTCTCGGCAAGCAACGCGTCGGCCTCGGGGTCAGCCCCCGCGGAGTGAGCAGGCAACTCGGATTCGTCTACTGAGCTCGAACGCCGCTTGCGTAGCTGGTCCAGACACAGCCGCGTCACGACGGTCGTGAGCCAAGCCGGCAGGTCATCGATGCCGTCGGCGCGAGGAAAGCCGAATCCAGGCTTCCTGTACGACGTCGTCTGCATCGGTCTCCGACCCCAATATCCGGACGGCGATCGCCGTCAGTCGGGGCCGCTCGGCGTCGAAATCTGTCACTTCCATCGTTCTCACACCATGTTGACGCAGGACGCCACGAGAATGTGACTGCCGCTCACACGTCGCCACATCTCTTTGTGATGCCAGATGGCGCAGTGGCGGGACCGCCGAGCGTGGGTCTGCGTTATCCCAAGGAGGTCGGATCTGGTCAAGAGCCGAGGATGACAACCCTCCAAGACCGCCTATCCAAAGCCGGTTGAACGCCTGACCCGTTTGAATTCGCAATCCCGGCCGCCCCCAGGGCTTGCCCAGCCCCGGCAGCATGAATCTTCCAGACGCACCGATGCGCCGGTCCGTTGTTCGACCAAGGATTCGCACACAAGAGGCCCGCTCACGGACGCTTCGTTTCGTCGGAGTGCCAGCCCGAGCCATGACCCGTATTGTGCACGAATTGTGAGTCTGTGCAGAGGTTACGCGGTGGGCAATCGGTCCAAGCGAGCTGCCATTTCCTTACGATGCACGCCCTTTTTACCGATACAGAACGGTGAGTGTGAGTCTGCTCCCGGGCACCCGGTTCAAGCGGTCAAAAGGGGTCGACGACGACGTCGTCGAAACGGTTGCTGACCCGCTCCAGACGCAGAAGCGAATCTTCTGGACGGCTCATAGTCGCCTGGGGTATCTGACACTGACGGCTGGAAGCCTTTTCGTGCTGTCCTACTTCGTTGTGACCCCCAATGGCCCCCACCGCCTCGCGGCGTGTGCCCTCAGCGGGCTCACCTTGGTGGCCGCCATCGTGACCCTGGCTTTGATAAGCAGGGTCTCGACCCATCCGTGGCGTATCTCATTTTCAGTCGCCTCCACGCTCCTGGCGGGATTCGCGCTCACGATCTGCATCTGGTTGGACGGTGGACTCGATAGTCCGCTGGTGGTGTTGATCGCCCTCCCGGTCATGAGCGCCGCCTTGGCCCTTCCGCCGCGACAGGTAACGATGTGTGGCTGCGCCGCGCTCGGCGAGTTGGGCGTCGTGGCGTGGACCGATGCACGGGTGGAAGCCGCGGCAAGCGACATCGCGGCCCTGGTGGCCCTTGTCATCGGAACGGCCGTGCTGTGCTCGGCGTCCGCGCTGTACCGCGCCCGCCTCGAGGTAGACGAAGATCGGCTGGTTGAAGACCTCCACCACCAAGCGTCCACGGACGCACTCACCGGGTGCCTCAGTCACGGCGCGTTCTACAACCGTCTGGATATCGAAATCGATCGTGCGCTGCGGCATGGTGAGTCCTTAAGCTTGCTCGTCGCGGATATCGACCTGTTCAAGTCGTTCAACGACGCGCACGGTCACGCGGCCGGGGATGTGGCGCTCGCCGAGGCCGGAGCAAACCTTAGAAGGGGGAGCAGGTCGATCGACACTGTCGCCAGAGTCGGCGGTGATGAATTTCGCAGTGATTCTTCCTAAGACGGATCTGGCGAGTGCGGGCAATCTGGCGGAACGGATGATCCGAAGTTTCTCAGAGGGAGGTGCACAACTCCGCATCAGTATCGGGTTCGCCGCGCTCGATCGCGTCGAGCCGACGAGCCAGAGGCTCTTTCGCGACGCCGATCAGGGTCTCTACCGGGCCAAGGCCAATGGGCGCGTGCGCACCGCAACCATCGGCGACGTGGCGACCAGTGCTCCGGGCCGGCATCGCACCGGTCAGGAACTCGTGGATCCGATATTCGCACGAGCGGATTGGGACCGCCTCGAGGAAAGCCTTCGTGAGTCGAATCGTGCCACGATCGAGGCATCATCGATCGTCGACTCACTCCAAGCGACGGCGTCGGTTGGATTCGGTTACGTGGACCGAGACTTCCGGATCGTGCGTATCAACGCGATGCTCGCTTCGGTCAACGGAGGCGAGGTCGAAGACCAGATCGGTCGACGGGTCGCGGACGTCGTCCCGGCGCTGTGGCCGACCCTGGAGCCCATCTACCGGAGGGTCATCGATCGCGGTGACGCCATCGTCAATCAGGAGGTATCGGGCACGACCGCCGCGGACCCGGATCAGATCCACTCCTGGCTCACGAATCTGAACCCAGTCAAGGTCGGCGGCGAGGTGATCGGGGTCGCGATCGTCGTGATTGACATCACCGACCGGAAGCAACTGGAAGAGAGTCGCGAAACATTGACCCGGGCAGTTGTGAGTGCCCTTTCGGCGTCCGTGGAGCTGCGTGACCCTTACACGGCTGGTCATCAAGAGCGGGTGGCGCGGATTGCGAGTGCCGTGGCGTTCCAGCTACATCTTGAATGCCGGGATATCGAGGAGATCGAACTCGCGGCAAAAATCCACGACATCGGCAAGCTGTCGGTTCCGTCGGACCTGCTCTCGCGTCCCGGACGGCTGAGCGAGCCTGAGATGGCGGTGGTCCGGATGCACTGCCAAGCCGGATTCGAACTGTTGGAGCGGGTCCATTTTCCTGAGCGCGTCGCGAACATGGTGTTCCAACACCACGAGCGCTGCGATGGCTCTGGGTACCCGAATGGGTTGCGGGGCGACCAGATCCTCATTGGGAGTCGGATCATTGCCGTCGCCGACGTGGCCGAATCGATGGCGTCTGCACGACCGTATCGAACGGGACTTGGTCTCAACGCAGCCGTCGAGGAACTCCGGCTCGGGGCCGGCACGATCTATGACGCAGAGGTTGTAGCAGCGTTTCTGAGAGTCATCGAGACGGGCCGCCTCGCCTTTGATCGGACAGGTTTCGCTGGAGACAGCGAGCGGCGGGTCCACGGTTCTCGCCAAGTCCATGAGGTGAACTCCGACACGCGCCGCTAGGTAGCTAGGTGTAGTGACCCGAGAGATTGCCGACGCGGGTGATGGGTGGGCCCCCGATAGCGGTGTGGTGCCGATGATGGTTGTAGATATGGATCCAGTGAGCAAGCCGTCGGGTGCGTTGGGCGTCTGAGGTCCAGGTTCGCACGTAGGCCCACTCATTGAGAAGCGTCCGGTTGAAGCGTTCTACCTTGCCATTGGTCTGGGGTCGATACGGCCTGGTGAAGGTGTGTTCGGCAGCCTCCTCGAGCGCTCGGCTGAATTCGCGAGATCGATAGCACGAGCCGTTGTCGGTGATGACCCGCTCGACGGCGATGCCGTGGCTCGCGAAGAAGTCCTGGGCCCTCCGCCAAAAGGCCGACGCCGTGGTGGCCTGCTCATTGTCGAGGACCTCGGAGTATGCCAGCCGGGTGTACCCATCGACCGCTGAATGCACGAATGCGTAGCCGACCTTGGTCCGGTGCCAGCGCCCCTTCTCGACCGCCCGACCATGAGCTCTCCATCCCCCGCCAGGTGGGATCCGACCCAGTTTCTTGATGTCGACGTGGACGAGCTCGCCGGGTCGGGACATTTCGATGCGACGGATCGGCTCCTTGGTTGTCCGGTCGAGGTCGCTCAGACGGCTGATGCCGTGACGCACCAAGACCCGGTGGACCGTCGAGGCGTGCATACCGACGATGCCTGCGATCCGGGCCGGCCCGAGCCCTCGAGAGCGGCGCAGGGCCACAATGCGGCGCTCCGTTGCAGGCCTGGTCTTGGTGGGTGATCGATGAGGACGACAGCGCCGATCGACCAGTCCATTGGGGCCGTCCTCGCAATACCGACGCCACCAGACATAGGCGCGATCTCTCGAGATCCCCATCGACGCGGCAGCGTGAGCAACAGGCCACCCGTCTTCAATCCGCCGGCACAGCCGAAGCCGGCCCTCAGGGGTCAGTGGAGCATTACGGTGCATCGAGAGGCCTCCTGGGTCGTGTGGTTGTGTGCAAGCTCCACACTCGCCCAGGGGGCTTCATCTATGGGTGGACCGTGTCAGCAAGGTCCATGGTCACTACAGCTAGGCGCTCACGAGGTCACGACCTCGAAACCCGAGAAGGCCGACCACAGCGGCGATCAGGCCGATCCCGGCAAGCACTGCGTCGGCTCCCCAGTTGGGAGGTACGGCGGGCGCCGATGCGACGTAGAGGAACACCGAGGTATCGAGCAGCCAGTGGCTGACGGCGCCGATCCCTCCCACGAGTTCGACGAGCAAGGACCAGGCCACGACGGCGTAGATGGCAATCGTCGCCGCCCGGGGCCAGAAGCCGAGGATCAGCGCGCCGGAACCCAACAGCAGCACGGCGGGAATGACGGCGTTCAGGCCGGCGCCCACCAGCGAGTCGACGCCGATGGCCGAGCGCTGCGTGGCGGCACCGACCCACGTACAAACGCCGGCGAGGAGCCCGGCGGTGACGAGCAGTACAAGGGCGAGACACAGGCGACCGGAGAGCCACCGGACGCGGGAGAGCGGCGAACCACGAGGAGATCGAGCCGTCCCTCGGATTCCTCACTCCTCGCCGATCCGATCTGGCCGGCGGCCACGAAGGCGATGAGCACGCTGACGATGAGAAACGTCACGCCGAGGTACGCGCCGACCCCACCCCCGGTGGCGCCCAGCTTGTCGAAGGTCTCCCGGAGGGAGGATCCCGCCAGGGTGTCGCCCGCGCTCTTGGCCACCAGGCCCAGGAGCAAACCGAAAACCGCAAGCGCGGCCAACCACACGGCGGCCACCGTCCACGTGAGTCGGACGCTCAGCCCCAGTGCGCTGTCGAGCAGTCGGAGGTCGGCGGGACGGTCGGGCCGGTCGGGGAAGACGCTTGACCCGACGTCTCGGTTCGCGGCTAATCGCACGGCGGTACCGCTGACCAACACCGTGAAGCCACCGATCAGCAGCAGGGGCCACGGGTTGCTCTCGGTGAGAGGTGCAAGCTGTTCGCACCAGCCGAGAGGTGAGAGCCAGGAGAGCCAGTGCAGCCCGATGCCGGCGTCGCCGACCAAGCGTAGGCAATAGCTGAGGCCGAGCACCACCGCGGCGTACCCCGCCGCCTGTCGTCGTGTCGGCGCGAGCTGGCTCGTCAGCGCCCCGACTGCAAGAAACATGAGGGCGGGTCCGACGAGCGCCAAAGCGAAGAACAGCGCTGGACCGGGTGCGATATCCCCTTTGACGACACGCCGGCGATGGAGGTGATGAGGGAGGCCAGGGCCCAAAGGACGACGGCGGACACGGCGAATCGACCAAGCGCCTCCATCGCTGCCCCTCCTCGGGATGACCCGCCGGAGAGGAGGATGTCCCAACAGCCCGCGTCCTCCTCGCCGCGCAGAAGCCGAGAGCTGGTGAGGAGGCCCCAGATCGCGCCCGCAATCATGAGGGTCATGGACACCTTCAACACGGTGAATCCGCCGACGGTCTGCAGTGCGGGTGACGGCCCGAATAGCGCGATCGTCGCCGTGTTGTCGCCGAACATCGCGGCGAGAGCGTCGCGCTGGGCCTGGGTCTTGTAATGCTGGAATAGCTCCACGCCGACGAGGCGATGAATGCGCCGAACACGTAGCCCCACACGAGGCCCGATCTCGCGGCTGCTCGTGCGGTTCTCGCGAAGATCACCCACGAAGGACGGCTGAGGGTCCTCTCCGGCGCGTCGAATGGGCTAGCGGCGCACGTTGCCATCGGCTCCCGTCTCGTCGGCGCCGTAGTGGCTGAGGAACAGCTCCTCTAGCGACGGCTCCCTGCTCTGGAGCCCGGTGACGTCCGTGTCGGCCAGCTCCCGGATGAGCGGCCGGACCGACCCCCGCAGGTCGAGATGAACGGAGTGTCCGTCAGTCATGACGTGGCTCACGCCCGGCACGGCTGCAAGGTCGGGGACGGGGCCCGCAAAGGTGGCGTCGACAGAGACGGCGGCGAGGTGTCGCAGCTCATAGAGGCTCCCGAGCTCCACCAGCCGGCCCGCCCGAAGGATGGCGACCCGGTCGCACAGGGCCTCGACTTCGCTCAGGATGTGCGACGACAGGAACACCGTTTGTCGCCGGTGCTTCGCCTGGCCGACACAGTCTCTGAAAACTTGCTCCATCAGCGGATCGAGGCCCGAGGTGGGCTCGTCGAGGATCAAGAGATCGGCCCGGGTCATTAGCGCGGCAATCAGGATCACCTTCTGACGGTTCCCCTTTGAGTGCGCCCGTACTTTTTTGGAAGGGTCGAGCTCGAAACGTTCGATGAGTTCGTCCCGATAGGTCTCGTCAATGGCACCGTGGACCCGGCCCAGGAGATGCAGTGTCTCCATGCCGGTCAGCTTCGGCCAGAGGTCTGCCTCACCGGGGACGAACGCCACGCGGCGATGAGCCTCGACGGGGTGGCGCGTGGCGTCCACGCCGAACAACTGACAGCTTCCCGATGTCGGCTCGAGCAGTCCGAGCAGCAACCGGATGGTGGTCGTCTTGCCGGCGCCGTTCGGTCCCAGGCAGCCCAGGACCTCCCCCTGTTGGACCTCGAGGTCGAGATCTTCGAGTGCGCTTACCCGCCCAAACCTCTTCGTCAGGCCCTTCGCGACGATGGCGCCGGTGCTCATGCTCTCTCTCCTCGCTGGCTCATGGTTCAGCTCACCTGCGCCAGACGGTATGTCAACGCGAAGCCACCCGGCCCAACGTCGGACCGGGTGGCTTCGGTTAGATGGCGCCGAGTTGAGTCAGACGAGGGCCGGCTCCCGAACTGGAGTCTGCGTCACGAAGATCTCCTCGGTTGCGGGTGTCTTGCGTGCGTGGATGAAACCGAAGACGACGAGCACCGCCATCAGCGCCGCCAGCACGAATGAACAGATAGCACCGATGAGTGCGATTTCAGCGAAAACCGAGAAGCCATAGGCCTCGAGGAGGAGACCCCGAAGCGTGGTGCCCTGAAAGACCGTCTGGACCTTCTGCTCCGCTGCCACGTAGGCCGGCGATCCCTTGGGGAGGTTCATGGCGGCTTCGCTCAGCTGCGAATACGTCTTGCCCCCACCGATTTCCTGAAGATGCACCGCGATAAAGTCATCCGCGTAGACCTGAGCCTGAGCTCCGGTCGTGAGCTCCTGGCCCGCGTACTGACTGACCGAGGGGATCATCGACGGCGTGATCTCGGTGCCCGCCTTGGCGTGAGCGAAGGCCGCCGCAGGCGGGAAGACGATCTGTTGTTGCGCGAGCTGGTTGTGCACGTTGTTGTTGGCGAAGTTGTAGCCGACCATGAGCAGGGCCCCAGCAACGGCCAGCACAACGACCATCAGCACGCCGCCGATGCTCACCAACATGTCAAAGACTCTGCGTCGCATTGAGGTGTCTCCTTTGTCGTGGCTCCTCCGTGCGAGGTGGCCCGCTTCAATCATCAAGTGCCGGGGCCAATTTGGGACCCACGCAAAGGTCCTCTTCGATGGGGCACAAGGTCCCTACGCGATGAGACCTCGGACTGGGACGAAAGTCCCGCGGTCACACTGACCATGGTCCCTAGGCGAGGGCGGTCCGTGTCTCTACGATGAAGGAGACGTGGACGAAATGGAGATCGGAGAGCGTTCGGTGACTCAGCCCCCACACACGACCGAGCGCCACCAGCTCCTTGAGGGGTACCCCTCCGGCCTCGAGTGCGAGGTCGCCTCCAGCGATGGGAGGCTGCGTTTCCAACTTCGTCCTATCCGCTCCGATGACGGCCAGAGGCTGGTTGCGTTTCACGACCACCTGTCTGACCGCTCGTGCTTCCTCCGCTTCTTCTCGCTGCATCCCCACCTGTCCCCCGGCGAGGTCGAGCGGTTCACCCACGTCGACTACCAGAACCGGCTGGCCCTCGTTGCCCTGTTCCATGGCCGCATCATCGGAGTGGGTCGCTACGATCGCCTCCCAGAGTCAGACGTGGCAGAGGTGGCGTTCGTCGTGGCGGACGACGATCAGCATCACGGCATCGGTTCGTTGTTGTTGGACGTACTCGCCAGCGCGGCGAGGGAGCGCGGCGTCGGCACGTTCGTGGCTGAGGCGCTGCACGAGAACCACCCCATGTTGGACGTGTTCTTCCATTCCGGATTCGATGTCACGAGCCACCTCGACTATGGGACGGTGTCGCTGCGCTTTCCGCTGGAGCCGACACGGCGGTCCGAGGTCGCGGAAGGCGCACGCAGAGCTAACTGGTCCGTCGTGCGGTCTGGAACCCACGACAGCAATCGTCGGATGTAGTACACGCATCGAGCCGGCCGAGACCGCGCTGACGCCGGTTGCCGTTGTGCCCCTGGACGAGAGTGACTGCGGCAGGGTAGTCGAACCGGCACTGACCGGGCCCGAAGCATCCGGCGGACTGATCTCTGAACAATCTGGACCGGGGACGAAGGTCATTGACCTGACGGGGACGAACGTCCTAAACGGCGCCACAAACGGTGCACATGGGAGGAACGTCCCTATCTCGCGGTCAATCCGCAACGTCACACTAGGAGACGTGAGTATGTACGTCGAGATTCTCTCCAGCGCACTCGACCAGTGGGTGACCGAACTGACCGGTCCCGACCTGATCGAATACGCACTGATTTGCCGAGAGGAACTTCGGGCAGTCACGCCGCCCAATGGAGGCTCTGCCTATACCGCTCTCGCCGCCGAAATTGCCTACGACCGCGCTCTGATCGCGCTTTGCACCGAGCGCGGGATCGACGCGCACGCGACGGGCTTTTCCTACCCCAGGTCGGAACGGCACCGCATTGAGACAACACTTCGGCACCACGGGATCGACCTCGATGCGCCACCGAATCGCCGAACGAGAACCGAACTGCCTTCTCAGACCGACGGATGCGCCGAGACCGACGATCAAACGGGCACTCTCACCTAGGAGGCGAATCGGAGGTGTCCAGTGCCTGGTCATTCGAGGACGATCCGTGATCCCTTGGAGCCGCCTTCGTGGAATGCTCAGAGTCCGGACGAGCCTGATTCCTGGGCCTTTTGCTTGGTCGTGCAGATCGCTGCCTCCGTGCGGCTCGACATCTTGAGTTTGCGCAACAGACCGGTGATGTAGTTCTTCACCGTGTGTTCGGCCAGAAACATGGCTTCCGCGATCTGCTTGTTCGTCATCCCTTCGGAAATGTGCTCCAGGACTGCGTAGCTCCTGGGGGGAGAGAGAGTCCTTGGTGGGATCCGTCTTCGGTGGGTTCGAGATCCTCTCCACCACGCGAGCCACGGCCCTCGGATCCATCAGCGACTCGCCCTTTGCCACTTTCTTCACATCTTCAATGAGATCCCGCGCCTTGATCTGTTTGAGGACGTAGCCGGCCGCACCGGCCATCACGCTTGCGTAGAGCGCGTCGATCGTCGGCGAAGCTTGTCAGCATCAGGCAGGTGAGCTTGGGGTTGATCGAGCGCAGGTCGCGGCAGACCTCGATACCGTTGCCTTCCTCGAGCCGGACGTCCAGGATCGCCACGTCCGGCTTCGCCAACGGCACCCGCGTCAATGCCTCCGGAGCCGTGGAGGCCTCACCTACCACTTTGATATCGGGGTCGCTCTCCAGCAGACTCCGGATACCTTCGCGTACGAGTTCATGGTCATCGAGGAGAAAGACGCGGATTGTCATCGATCCATTCTGCCAGCGACACCCAGTCGGCCCGTGACGCACGGTCGGATGGATCTCTGAGGACGGATCCGATCGGTCGATAAACTTCCGGCGTGCCGTACACCAAGGTGAGCGATCCCGAGAAGCTTCAACGCCTCTTGGCAGCGGTCCTCTTGATCACGAATGACGTCGATCTGCCCCATCTGCTCAGGACCATGATCTGGGAAGCCTGTTCGCTGATCGGCGCGCGCTATGGCGCCCTCGGCGTGCTCAACGAATCGCGCAGCGGCCTCGAGCAGTTCCTGACCGTGGGGCTGGACGACGAGGAGGAGCGTGCCATCGGCGCTCGTCCAACCGGTCGCGGCGTCCTCGGACTCTTGATAACCGACCCCGAGCACCTGCGAATTGCTCAGATCAGCGATCATCCCGACAGTTACGGGTTTCCCCCGAACCATCCCCCCATGACGTCGTTTCTCGGGGTCCCGGTGAGGGTTCGAGACCAGATCTATGGCAACCTCTACCTCACCGACAAGCTTGGGACCGAGGAATTTCAGCGACGAGGACGAGGCGTTGGCGGAAGCTCTCGCGCTGGCAACTGGCGTCGCAATCGAGAACCATCGCCTGTACGAGCGCGTGCGGACGCTCAGTGTGCTCGATGACCGTGACCGGATTGCGCGGGATCTCCACGACCGGGTGATACAGCGGATTTACGCGGTGGGCATGAGCCTGGCCGGCACGGCCAGGCTGGTGGATCTTCCTCAGGTGCACGACCGCGTGGAGCATGCGGTCGATGAGCTTGACTCCACGATCACCGAGATCAGAACTGCCATTTTCGAGCTCGGCGAGACCTCGTTGCCGGGCGGGCTGCGCGACGCCGTGGTCCAGTTGGCTGACGAGCTGACGCCGACTCTGGGCACGCGTCCCGAGGTGCGGTTCGTCGGTCCGGTGGACAACGCCGTCCCACCTCAGGTCGCCGACCACATCCTGGCCGTTATCCGAGAGGCACTGACCAACGCGGCCAAACACGCCGGCGCCTCTCGCTGCAGTGTGGAGATCAGCGTGAACCACGACCTCGTCCTCGTCGAGATCATCGACAACGGCAAAGGGCTCGGTATCGATCCCGGGGGTGCCGTGGGTCATGGTCTGGTGAATATGCGCAACCGAGCGGAGAAGTTGAGCGGGACCTTCGAGATCCTCTCCGTTGAGACCGGGGGCACCCGGCTCCGCTGGTCGGCGCGAGTCTGAATCCGGTCCCTGGAGGCCCCCGTCGACTCCTCGCTGCTGACGGCGCACGCCATCGCACGTCCCACTACCTCCGCCGGATCGATGACGACCAGCGCTCGGCGTCCTCATCCCCGGAGTCTGAGGTCCGGCAAGCGGGTGCGCGTAGGGACCAAAGTCCCTATTCGAGGGGACTTTGGTGTTCTCAGCGGGCAGTGCCTTCGAGACGACTGATTTCGAGTGGCTTCAGGCGCCACTCATCCCTCACCCTTCTCGACCGGCTGATGCCGCTTCGGAGATGTCCTTGTGCATACCGGCGACGATCTCTCGCTGTTGCGCCAGGGACCGGCGAAATTCAGCGATTCGTCTGTTCAGGTCGGCGCCAAACGCCTCAGCGGCTTTCTCGTGTCCCGCAACTCTGTCCCTGATCTCCATGTGGGCAAGGTCGAGCTGGACCAGGAACTCGTCGACATGCGACCTCCAGAAATCCAACATCGACTCGAGACGCGCCATAACGTCGAGGGCCTCGGCCGGTCGCGTCGTCGGGTGCGTCCGGTGCGTCCGGTCTTTTGTGGGCATGGGTCTCCCTCCTCCGAATCGGTGGCGTTTTCGAAGCATGGACGCCTCTGACCCGTTCGTATAGAGGACCATCGTCACATTCATCGCTCCCCCGTGGCCGCGGAGCAACTCATCGCAGCCACATTGGGACTGGTGTCCCTGGTTCTCGGGACTTTCCTCCCTACGCGGGCGGCCGCGAATGCGAGGACGATGGCAACAGGCCCGACAGCGATCCGAGGAGATGGCGGTGGAACCGAATGACCCGAACAGTCAAGATCTCGGCGAACTTCGAGTCGTCGTGGGCGCCGACGGCTCGGCGTGCGCGGACCGTGCTGTCGAGTTCGCCGTCAGGGAGGCGGCACGATGGGGCGCCATGCTCCACGTGGTAACCGCGTATCACGAGATGCCAGCGACCGGGGGGTTCATTGCGCCTCTCGGCCTCTACCAGGGATCGGCCGAGGCCGTCGTCTCTGCCGCACTTTGCCGAGCCGAGGAGATCGAACCCGAAGTCGTCCTCAAGGGTGAGGCTGTCCTCGGTGGCGCTGGGACCGTGCTCGCGCAACTGAGCAAGGGAGCTTCCGCCCTGGTCGTTGGTACCCGCGGCCACAGCGAGGTGACCGGGCTGCTCTTGGGATCCGTGTCCGAGCACGTCCTCCATCACGCGCCCTGCACCACGATCGTGGTGCGCTGACGATCATGCGCTCACTCTGCGATGCGAACCCCTCGCCGGTGCTCCCCGACGTCTCACTGGAGGTAACCCCCAGTGAGACCACACCAACGGACAGGAGCCTGATCGTTGTGGATGCTCTCTTGGCGACCTACGCACGTCAGCAAGAGGATGAGGCCGACCGGGCACGAGCTGACCTCTTAGACCGTCAGCGGTTCGCGCACACGGCTGGGTGCATGTTCGAACGAGTGGTCGGACCCGTCTTCCGGGATGTTGCCGAGCGGCTGAACCGTGACGGCGGAGGCGGCCTCGTGGAGGAACGTCCGCCAGAAGGCCGGCACGGTCAGAGACTGACCATGTGGATGTCGCTTGAGGGTCCTGTCGCCGTGCCTCCTCGGGTCGATCGGAATCCTTACATCCAGCTCGAGGTCGACGTGCCTTGGCGACGCATCACAGTTTGGGAGGGCGATATATGGCACAAGCGGGGAGCGAGTCGGTGCACCCAACCCTTCACGCTGGATGAAGTCACCACCGAGAGCGTGGCAGCCAGAGCGGTCAGTGTGCTCCGTCGAGCAGTCGGCCGTGGCGAGCCACCCGTTGCGGTGACTGAGGTGACACAGTGAAACTCGATTCGAAAGGTCCGATCATGGTGAAACTCGACCCAAGAGGTTCGACGGTGCTCGGCGAAGACGCTTGTCGGCGTCGTTTGGCGCGTGCATCAGCTTCGTCGGGGGTCGGAAGAGTAGCGATCAACGGGTCTCACTTGCCCTACGTCATTCCGGTGAACTTCACGGTCGTCGAGGGCGGGATCGTGATCCGGCTCGGAACGGGCTGGGCCGCATTTCACCTCGACGGCGCGGCCGTGACCTTCGAAACCGACCAAGCCACGGCGCCTCGGCATTCCGGTTGGAGTGTCGTGGTCGAGGGTATCGCCCACGCCGTACCGTACGAGGAGGTCGCCCGACTCGGCGCCAACCTGCCGACCCCAATCGTGAGCGAACCGGGGGTTCGCGTGTTCGAGATCATCCCGTTCAAGGTCACGGGTCGCGCCGTCGAACCGGATCTCCGAGGTGAGCACAGAGAGCCGGATGCCGAGTCGCCCAGGCACCCGGGGGAGCCGACAGACATGCATCTCGGACCGGACGCGGCCGAGGAGCTCGCCTTGGTCTTACGTTCGGTGCTCGGTGACCTGAGTTCGGAGATAGCCGACACGGATAATGCGGCCTTCCGCAGGACACTGCTGAATCGTCGCCGTTTGCTCGAAGGTATTGCCGCACAGTTGGCGAACGGCTGAGGGCACGTGACGGTTTCGGAGGAGTTCGACGAGGAGGTGTGGTCATTGCTGAGGCGGCGTCTTCGAAGCGCGCCAGTGGCAGCCTGGACCATCGCGTTGAGCACGTCCGTTGCGGCATTCGCCTCTGCGGGTCCCCCGTGACGCCCCGAACTGCGCCGGGCGCTGTGCCATCGGGGCTCCGACGCGAAGATAAGGAGGCTGGGGGAGTGTTGGGAGCGAACGATCTCCGTGCCATCGACGCGTACTGGCGAGCCGCCAACTACTGCTCAGTCGGCCAGATCTACCTCCTCGACAACCCGTTGCTCCGAGAACCCCTCCGGGTTGAGCACGTGAAGCCACGCCTCATGGGCCATTTCGGGACGACACCGGGGCTCAACCTGATCTATGCACACCTCAACCGAGTGATTGTCGCCCGAGACCTCGACATGATCTACGTCATCGGGCCCGGTCATGGAGGACCGGGCATCGTCGCCAATACGTATCTCGAAGGCATCTATAGCGACTTGTACCCCCACATCACGCAGGACGAGGAGGGCCTCCGAAAGCTGTTCCGTCAGTTCTCCTTCCCAGGTGGTATCCCAAGCCACGTGTCTCCAGGGACCCCGGGTTCCATCCACGAGGGCGGAGAACTCGGGTACTCGTTGGTGCATGCGTATGGAGCAGCGTTCGACAATCCCGATCTCATCGTGGCCTGTGTCATCGGGGATGGCGAGGCGGAGACAGCGCCTTTGGCGGCGTCCTGGCACTCCAACAAGTTCCTCGATCCGGTGGGCGACGGCGCGGTGCTCCCCATCCTCCATCTCAACGGTTACAAGATCGCCAATCCCACCGTCTTGGCCCGGATCGGCGACGACGAGTTGCGTTGGCTACTCGAGGGGTACGGCCACCGCCCCATCTTCGTCGCGGGTGACGACCCCTTCGATGTGCATGAGCAGATGGCCGCGGCGCTCGATCGCGCCCTTGACGAGATCGCCGACATCCAGACATCTGCCCGGAGCGGCACTTCGAGCGCTCGTCCGATCTGGCCCATGATCGTCTTACGCACGCCGAAAGGGTGGACGTGTCCGAAGATCGTCGACGGCCTGCCGGTCGAAGGCACGTTCCGCTCCCATCAGGTGCCGGTCGGCGACGTCCGGACGAACCCCGAGCATCTCGCTCTGCTCGAAACCTGGATGCGTAGCTACCGGTCCGAGGAGCTCTTCGACGAGGCCGGGCGCTTCCGCCCTGAGCTGGCAGCGCTCGCACCGTCCCAGATGCGTCGCATGGGAGCCAACGCCCACGCCAACGGCGGGCTCCTTCTCAAGGACCTCACCGTGCCGGACTTCACCCGCTATGGGGTACCCGTTGACCGACCGGCCACCGCGTGGGCGGAACCGACCAGAGTGCTCGGAGAGCTGCTGCGCGACGTCATCACGGCAAACCCCACGACCTTTCGCTTAGTGGGACCTGACGAAACTGTCTCCAATCGCCTCGGGGCGGTGTTCGAGGCCACGGAGCGGGTCTGGGAAGCCGAAGTCCACCCCGCCGACGAGCACCTCGCGCGGCAAGGTCGGGTAATGGAGGTCCTGAGCGAGCATCTCTGTGAAGGGTGGTTAGAGGGCTACCTGCTTACTGGCCGGCACGGCCTCTTCAACTGCTACGAGGCGTTCGTTCCCATCATCGACTCCATGGTCAACCAACATGCCAAGTGGCTCAAGACCTGCCAAAGCATCCCGTGGCGCCGCCCGATCGCGTCGTTGAACTATCTCTTGACGAGCCACGTCTGGCGCCAGGACCACAACGGGTTTTCCCACCAGGACACCGGCTTCATTGACCATCTGGTCAACAAGAACTCGGATCGGGTTCGCATCTACCTCCCTCCGGACGCCAACACCCTGCTCTCGGTCGCCAATCACTGCCTCAGCAGCCGTGACTACGTCAATCTCATCGTCGTCGGCAAACAGCCTGCCCTGACATACCTCTCAATGGAGGACGCGGTGGCTCACTGCACGAGAGGTCTGGGCATCTTCGAGTGGGCGAGCAACGACGCCGGAGTCCTCCCCGATGTCGTGCTTGCGTGTGCGGGCGACGTTCCGACGCTCGAGATCCTGGCCGCAGCCCATCTGCTGAGGCGGCATCTTCCGTCGCTCAAGGTGCGAGTCGTCAACGTGGTCGATCTCATGCGCCTGAGCGACCAGACTGCGCACCCACACGGCCTCTCCGATCGCGAGTTCGACGAGCTGTTCACAAGCGACCGCCCGGTGATCTTCGCGTACCACGGGTATCCGTGGTTGATCCACCGACTCACCTACCGCCGCACCAACCATGCGAATCTGCACGTGCGGGGCTATCGGGAAGAGGGCACCACCACGACCCCGTTCGACATGACGATGCTCAACGACCTCGACCGCTTCCACCTGGTGATGGACGTGATCGACCGCGTGCCCGGACTCGGCGAGCGGGCCGCAGGTCTGCGCCAGGAGATGCAAGACGCGCGCCTCGAGGCCCGTGCCTATACCCGCATGCACGGGGAAGATCCTCCTGAGATCACCGACTGGGTGTGGAGCGAATACACACGATGAACCTGCTCGTCGTGAACGCGGGGTCCTCCAGTCTCAAGCTGCGTGTCCTCAGCGCCGACGACGACGTGGTGCAGAGCGAGGATCTGCCCGCTGTCCGGGGCGAGTTCGATCCGGCCGCGCTCGGGCGATTCCTTACCGAGCGAGCTCGGCCGATAGCCGCAGTCGGCCACCGTATCGTGCACGGCGGGTCGCACTTTGTTGGTCCGACGCTGCTCGACACGGCGACCACCGACGCTCTCCGCGGCCTTGTGTCTCTGGCACCCCTCCATCAGTCGGCGTGCCTCCGGGCCGTCGATGTCGTCGGCGAGGTCTTGCGCGACGTGCCAGCGGTGGGGTGTTTCGATACGGCCTTTCACTCCAACCTCCCAGAAGCATCCGCCACGTACGCAGTGCCACTCGAATGGCGGGAACGGCTTGGCGTTCGTCGCTTTGGCTTCCACGGTTTGAGCCACTGCTACGCGTGGCGACGCACGATTGAGCTCATGGGGCACTCCGGCGCAGGTGTCCGCGCGGTCACCTGCCACCTGGGTGCGGGTGCCTCTTTGGCCGCCGTTCTCGAGGGCCGCTCGGTCGACACCACGATGGGATTCACTCCGCTGGAGGGGCTCGTCATGGCGACGCGCCCGGGCACGATCGACCCGGGCATCGTCATCTGGCTGGCTCAGGAGCAAGGTGTCCCGATCGGCGACATCGCACACGCGCTCGAGTACGAATCCGGGCTACAAGCATTGTGCGGCTCGTCAGACATGGCTGAGGTGGAAGTCCTCGCCGCCGATGGACGGGATGCGGCCCGGCTCGCGCTCGATGTGTATGTGCACCGACTTCGGGCGGCCATTGCGGCGATGACGAGCGCTTTGGGCGGTGTCGACGCCGTGACCTTCACGGGAGGGGTCGGAGAGAACTCATCGCTCTTGCGGGCCGAGGTGCTCTCGACGATGGGTTATCTCCGGTTGTCGCTCGATAACGAGGCGAATGCCGAGGCGCCGTTAGACGCGGAGATCACGGGAGCACACTCTCGCGTCCGAGTCTTCGTGGTGCGGGCGAGAGAGGACCTCCAGATCGCTGGGGAGGTTCGATCGCTTCTCTGGCGAGAGACCGGAGGGCTGGCGCCAGCCTGACTCCTACGGCGCCGCACGTGTCTCGAAGGGCCGACGAGGAGGCGGCCATGGCGCTCCACCCGTGTAGCACTCCAATGAGAAGGCCGGGTGGGCCTAAGAATTCAGATCGAGAATCGAGTCGATGCCTGCCGCCTAGTGCGATTCGCCACAGCGTCCTAGCGGCTGATCACGACCTTCAGCGCGCCTGTTTCCGACGCGCGCCCGAAGGTGTCGTACGCCTCGAGCATCTGACCAAGCTCGAAGTGATGGGTGACGAACTGGCCTCCGTCGAGCTGGCCCGACGTCATGAGCCGGAGCAGCGTTGGTGTCGAGCACGTGTCGACCAGCCCCGTCGTCAGCGTGACATCGCGGATCCAGAGCGACTCGAGATGCAGTGTCGCCGGCTTTCCGTGCACCCCTATGTTGGCTACGTGGCCGCCCGGCCGGACGAGAGCGGTGCACAACTCGAAGCTCTCCGGCACACCCACTGCCTCGATGGCGACGTCGGCGCCCAAGCCACCGGTCAGGGCCTGCACCTCGGCGATGGGATCACTGGACCCGTTATTGACGGTCACGTCGGCCCCAAAGCGCTTGGCGGCATCCAGACGAGCATCGGCGAGATCGATGGCGATGACCTGGCTCGGCGAGAACAGGTGCGCCCCCATGATGGCGGCGAGTCCGATTGGTCCCGCGCCGACCACGGCGACCGTATCGCCGGGCCGGACCTGACCGTTGAGCACGCCCACCTCGTAGGACGTGGGAAGGATGTCAGCCAGCATCAAGACCTCCTCGTCCCGCACCCCGGCGGGGACGAGGTAGGTGGATGTGTCGGCAAAGGGCACCCGCACGAACTCAGCCTGGGTTCCGTCGATCAGGTGGCCGAGGATCCACCCTCCGCCTCCCAGGCACTGCCCATAGCGGCCTTCCCGGCAGAAACGACAGAATCCACAAGCCGAGATGCAGGAAACAAGGACGCGCTGACCAACCTCGCGCGTCTTCACGCCAGGGCCGACCTCGACAATGGTGCCAACGGCCTCGTGTCCAAGGATTCTGCCCGGCGTCGTCTCCGGCACGTCGCCCTTCAGGATGTGCAGATCCGTGCCACAGATCGTCGTGGCGTCCACCTGCACGATGACATCGCCGTCGTGCTCGATCGTGGGATCGGCCACCTCGGTCCAGCTCTTTTGGCCCGGTCCTTCGTACACAAGTGCTTTCACCGTCGTACCTCCACTTTTATCGTCACCCCAATTGTGCGACGTCCGCAGCGACCGCAACTACGGACCAACGTCCCATTTCGGGCACGCGCATCACCTGGCTTTCCCGGGCAGAAGGGACCCATGGCTCTTAATGGTGGGACCTTTTTCCGTAGTCGGTGATCAGGGCTCGGACGAACCTGGTTTTCAGAACGAATGCCGCGAGTGGAGAGGACGAGGACCGTGAGCAAAGAGCCGCCGGTGGCCGGAGATCAAGGCGAGCTGCGGGTAGTCGTGGGCGTCGACGGTTCTGAGAACGCCACGCGCGCACTCGATCACGCCGCCCACAAAGCTGCCCGGACGGGCGCCACCTTGCAGATCGTCTGTGTCTTCAACGTCCCCTCAGAGGAGTCCTGGTTTCTGCCCGGAGTCCTTCCCGAAGACGCGACCATCATTGTCAAGGAGTCAGTTGAGCGAGCCAGGTCTATCGAACCGAGCGTGGTCACCAAGGGCGAGACCGTCCTCGGCGGCCTGCCGGGCGAGGCCCTTGCCGAGGTGTCAAAGGGGGCCTCGAGCCTCGTCGTTGGTTCCCGGGGCCGGGGCCACTCGACAGGCGTGGTCCTCGGATCGGCCTCGGAGTACGTGCTCCACCACGCACCCTGCACGACAACCATCGTTCGCTGACCGAGGCCCATGACCATGTCGACCGACCGCTCGCTCACTGCGCTTGATGCAGTTTTCCTGCTTCTTGAGGACCAGGGGACACCGATGCACCTGGCGTCCATTGGGATCTTCGACGGAGGGTCCCTGCTGAACGAGCGCGGAGATCTTCGCCTCGCCGACCTCCGACAGCTCGTCTCGTACCGGCTGCAATTCGTGCCCAGGCTCCGGCAAAAGGCCCACGCCGGGCTATGGCACCAGGCACCGCCGACGTGGGAGGACGACTCGTCGTTCGACATCCGTCACCACGTCCGAGAATGCCGGCTCCCCGTTCCGGGGAACGAGGCACAGCTACTCCAGTTATGCGGCGATCTGCTCGCCAGGCCATTGGATCGATCCCGCCCACTGTGGGAACTCGTCTTCGTCACCGGGCTCACCGATGATCGGGTGGCCATCGTCGAGAAGCTTCACCACTCGATGGCCGACGGGATCTCCACGGCCGAACTGGCCACAGTGCTGTTGGATCTCTCGTCCGAGTCCGCCGACCTTCACCCGGACTTTCACTGGGTTCCCGACCAGGTCCCCTCAGAGGAGGAGCGCATCTTCCACGACTTATACCGCCTGGCCGGCGTGGCGTGTCGCGTGCCGGCCTGGCTCGGATGGTCCTGCGCCCATCCGGTACGCCGGGCCCGTTCGGCGCAACAGTTGGGCCGTGCGCTGGCGGCCATGCTGCCTACGGGCCTCATCACTCGGCCGTCATCGATCAATTGTCAGATCGGGGCCCAGCGGGCGGTACACCTGATCCGCGCCGACCTCGAAGCCGTACGCGCCGTTGCCCATGGACAGGATGCAACGATCAACGACGTCGTCTTAACCGCGGTAGCAGGCGGCCTGCGCGCCCTTTTGTCCGCACGCGGCGAACTCCACTGCGCCTCAACGCTCCAGGCCGTGGTCCCCGTCGGGCTGGAGGTCGGCGAGGGGCGTGCCATGGGAAACGGGGTTTCCGCTCTCTTCGTGCGTCTTCCCGTTTCCGAGGACGATCCCCGACGCGCGTTAGCAACGATCACCTCGACGACGAAGAGGCAAAAGAACGAGCACCGCGAGGATGTGCCCCTGGTCGCGCTCAAGCTGCTCGATCCCACGCCCCAGGGCATCTTGGTCGGCGTCACGCACTTGTTGCGGTACCAGCCGATCTTCAACCTGATCGTGACCAACGTCCCAGGGCCGACGGTGCCCCTGTACCTGTTGGGTGCCCGTCTGCTCGAGGCATTCCCAATCGTCCCTCTGCTGGGTAACCAGGGCCTGGGCGTGGCCGCTCTCTCCTACGACGGGCAGCTCACTCTGGGCGTCTTCTCGGACCCGGAGGCGGTGCCGGACGTGACGGTCTTTTGCGAGGGCGTCTCGAAGGTCCTCGAGGAGCTCGAAGGGCGATAGGTCCCTAGGTCACCGGACCTTCGTCCCTAGTGCAGCACAGAGATGCTCGAGAAAATAGACGGCAGCAGTACGAGGAGGACTCATGACCACGGAAAACCAATCCACTTCCACTTCGGGCAGAGTCGTTGTAGGTGTCGACGGCTCGTCGGCGTCACTTCAGGGGCTCGAATGGGCGCTTCGCTATGCCTCATTGAGCCGTTCGGACGTCGACGTTGTTGCTGCGTGGGATTGGCACGTCAATGTCAGCTTGGCCCCGATCGCGCCGGACTTTGCCCCGGAAATAAGTGCAGAACAGATGCTGGATTGCTTGATTCAACAGAAAAGGGCCGAACACCCGGATCTTCAGATCGATGGTCGTGTCGTCCAAGGCAATGCTGGCTCCGTCCTGGAAGACGCGTCCAAGGGAGCGGCGCTGCTGGTGATCGCAACGAGGGGTCACGGGGAGCTCGTCGGTCTCTTGCTCGATTCAGTCAGCGAACACTGTGTGACCCATGCCCGGTGTCCTGTGCTCGTGTACCGCGGCGACTCCGTCGACGCTGCGTCGGGCGCGACCACGACGTGTGAGCGCGTTTCGGAGGGATCGCCAGCATGACGGCTCGCGTCGAACATGTTGATGCCGCCAGGACCCAACCGGGCGACCTGGCTCGGCGCATAGCGCACCGCCGTGGTGAGCTAGGCATGACCGTCGAAGAGCTGGCCGAGCGCTCCGGGATCGATCCGGCATACCTCGAGTACTTCGAGCACAACGCGGGTGCTCGCCTGAGCGCCGGTGCACTGAATCTTCTCGCGCTGGCCCTGCGCACGACAGTCATCGATCTTCAGGGCGGGCAGGTCGACCGTCCACCCGGGATGGGGCGGGCGGGCCCTCATCCGGTCCTTGAGATCCTCACCAAGGAGCAGTGTGAGGTCCATCTCGGAGTGGGAGGCATCGGGCGAGTCGTGTTCGCCACAGCGCGCGGACCCGTCGCCGTTCCGGTGAATTTTGAGTACTCCGAAGGGCAAATCGTGCTCAGCACCGATATACAGAAGGCGGCTGCACTCGAGGCGCTCCCCCTGGTTGGTTTTGAGGTCGATCGCGTCGATGACACTCTGAGCGAGGGTTGGAGTGTTCTAGTGACCGGAAGAGCTCGCTTGGTCGATGACCCCGACGAACTACTTCGCCTTTCCTCCCTCGATCTGGCGGCATGGGCAGGCGGCCAACGTCACGCTCTGGTTTCCATTGCAGCGAGCGAGATCACAGGTCGGGTCATTGTTCACGCAACGCTCCCAGATGACACGTGAGTGGCCCACCATGAGTGATGAGTTGAACGAGGCCCGCGAGATCGCTCTCTGACGACCATCGTACGACCCACCGAGCGTTGGGCGAGAGGGTCCTGTCCCCCGATATGGACCATGGCAGTCCAGAGGCGATGCGGCATGATGTCGGAATGGCCGAGCCTCGTGAGGTCGAGGTGACGACCCTTTCCCTCCAGCGCCTCTCCCGTGTGATCGGAACTGATCGTTTCGACGAGCTCACCCGCGCTGCCGGTCAGGCGCGGGTAGCTCTCAATGGAGTTCGGCTGTGGAACATCAGCTCGACGTCCGCCGGGGGTGGTGTCGCAGAGATGTTGCACAGCCTCGTCGGATATTGCGTCGGGAGCGGTATAGATGCCCACTGGCTCGTGATAGAGGGTGACGAGAAGTTCTTCCACACAACGAAACGCCTCCACAATCGGCTTCACGGGGCACGCGGGGACGACGGCGCATTGGGCCGGGGCGAAGCGAACCACTACGAGGCAGTGATGGCCGAGAACATCGCGGCACTTCCGACCCAAATACGTGAAGGCGATGTAGTGATCTTGCATGATCCGCAGACGTTGGGTCTCGCCGCTGCCCTGGCAGAGCGCGGGGCTTTGGTCGTGTGGCGATGCCACATCGGAACGGAGCGGGCGAACGAATACACGGAGGAGGGTTGGCACTTTCTGGAGCCGTTCCTGGCTCCTTGTCGTGGGTACGTCTTCTCACGCCGCGCCTTTGTCCCCCGACTCTTCGACGGAGCTGCGATCTTCATCGTTCCCCCCTCTATCGACCCCTATACCCCCAAGAATCGCCCGTTGAATGATGCCCGTGTCGACCGGGTCTTGGTCGAGGTCGGCCTGTTCGACGACGACGAGGACCCCTGCGTTTCGACTCGGTCGGTACTCGGTGGCGCCGGCCCTCTGTCGCGGAATGATCGTCTGGTCGTCCAGGTGTCGCGCTGGGACCACCTCAAGGACATGCAGGGAGTCCTTCAGGGGTTTGCCGCCATGGCCGGCAGAGATCCGGACCTGAGGCTTGTCCTGGTGGGCCCCGAGGTGAGCGCAGTGTCAGACGATCCCGAGGGCGCCAGAGTCCTGGACGAGTGCACGACGCTTTGGGAGAACCTCTCGCCCGACCGGCGACGCGCGATACGGCTTGTTGGTCTACCGATGGATGATTTTGAGGCCAACGCGCTCATGGTCAATGCGATACAGCGCCGAGCGACCGTTGTCGTGCAGAAGAGCCTTGAGGAAGGGTTCGGTCTCACGGTCGCCGAAGCCATGTGGAAATCCCGCCCAGTGGTGGCCTCCGCGGTCGGAGGCATCGTTGATCAGGTGGCACCCGGAACGGGCGTGTTGCTTCGCGAGCCCTCCGACCTGGACGCGTTCGGGCGAGCGTTGACGGAGCTACTTGCGAGCCCGGACGAGATGGCAGCTATGGGGCGTCGCGCCCGGACGCGGATCCGATCCGAGTTTTTGAGCGATCGCCATCTCATCGACTATGCGCGGTTGATCGAATCAGTGACTCGTCGCTAGCAAGGCGATATTGAAAGCCCGAGAGCCAGGCTATGCGAGCGAGCGATAGTGCTGGCGCCAGATCAGCTTGTACACGCGGGTCCAGCGGGGGATGGAACGCAGACCCGGTATGAAGGGGAGGAAGATCAGGCCGAGGGTGAGCACCATCATGATGACCCAGACCTCCAGGTCCGCGTTCGTCGAGGTGTTCATGGGGGCGACCTGGTACCACATGGTGTACAGCCAAAGCCACGCCTGACCCGGGTAGTTCCCGGTTTCATTCATCATCCCCCACTGCGTTCCTTGCAGGTGCTGCTGCGCGGCCAGGTCGCCCAAATATTGGCCGCTCGCTATAAAGAGGAGCGGCTTGGTGTAGTTGGTGTTGTAGAACTGTCCTTGGCTGAGCAGCGTGCCATCGAGGGCACCGCTCTGTGCCATCGACGTCAGGCCGCTGATCATTGTCCCGACCGGGCCGTAGTCGCCGCCCGGCACCTGCAATGTCCCGTTCAACTCGCTGGACTTGGCCACGGCCTTCTCATAGGCCGCGGTCCACGCCTGCTGCTGGGTTGCTGAGGCACTCACGTATTGCCTGACCGCATCTTGGACGCGGGGATTGTCTGGCAGCGTCCGCAGCGGGTCGATGACGAAATCCTTCGCCGTGTCGATCGGCTGGTGGACGCCGAGCCATTGGGCCGGCTCGAAGAACCCAATGTGCTGTGCCGCGCCGGCCGTCGAGTTGTACGGGGGGCCGTAGGTGGCGACCGGACTCGTCCCGTCGAGCTGGGTGATCGCCGTCTGGGCGAAGTCGACCGGGTCTGCGGTCGACCATGACTTGAGCGTCACCGCGTGCTCGTCGGGAGAGGAGAGCACGACCGCAAGCAGCAGGACCAGCACACCGACCGCGACCAGCGCGACGAACGCCTCCTTCAAGATGTCGTAGGGGCGGTAGGAACCCGTCCACTCCTTGACGTCGCGGTCAGGGTTGAAGCGGCGCCTCGAAGTGACGCTCATCCGGGCGTCCCGGTCGTGTCGTTAGCCGCGGTCTCGTCTGCGTGCTGGCCCTCATCGAAGGGGGGCACGATGCCACGTCGGCGGACGAGCAACACGTGCATGCCGGCGATGGCGACGACGGCGATCGGCAGCAGAACGATGTGCCACATCAGCATCTGCCCGAAGTTGAGGACATTCCAAAAGGCGCCGGCACCGGTGGCGTTGATCCCGTCCTTCGCCTGCGTCGAGATCCATTGCGAGTCGAAGTTCTGTTGCGACAGGTATCCGGTGAAGGCCGCTGCCACGGAGACGACGAAAGAAATGACGCCTGTGGCCCACGTCAACCGCCGCTTCCCACGCCAGGCCGCCATGAAGAACTTTCCCCACAAGTGAATCACCATGAAGAAGAAGAAGGCCTCCACGCTCCAGAGATGTAAGGAGTTTGCGAAGAGCCCGACGGAGGAGGTGTGCCACCAGCTCGGGCCCATGACGGCGAGCAGGCAGCCGGTGAGGATCACCCAGGCCAAGCTCACGACGGTCAGCACCCCAAACACGTAGATCCATGAGGCCATGTAGGCAGGCTGGCGGTCGGGGAGCAGGCGCTCGGGCGGGAGCGCGGAAACGGCGGCACGCCGCGCCCGTGCCGTCCACTGATGGGATTCGTCGTGGCCGGGGTGTTGGGTGTCCGAAGCGGCGTCGATGGTCACTGGTTCGGGTCCTTTCGCCTCGGGAACGGCAACAAGATCGCGAGGACAAAGATGGCGACCATCAGGAGGATCACGACCAGGTTTGCGACCGAGATCTGAATGAAGCCCCAATGAACGTAATGACCTGGTCCGTTCAGGTTGATGAGTGCTGCGACCAGCGCACCGAATGGCATAGGTCACTGTGTAGCTCAGGGCGACGCTCCATCTAGGGACCTACGTCCTAACCCGACCTATCGAAGGTCCCGACCTCGCGGCCGCCGCCGGCAACCCCGTTTGCAACTCCACGGAAGGATCGCCATCGCCTAGGGAGCCGTCATCGATGTGACGGCCGGGTATTCGTCCTAGCCGGACGCCACGTACTGGGGACGTTGTCCCCTATTGAAAAGGACCTTCGCGTCGGTCCCGAAATGGCCCGGGAAGTTCAAGATCGATGCCACCTGGCTTCACGAACGAAATCACAGAGCAATCACATCCCATGCGAGGGAGAGACACATGATCGATATGACGAACGAGTCCTCGGCTGGGCCCTCTGCCACGGATCGGGCGGGCCCTATTCGCCCATTTGAACAGCCACATCGCAACGGAGCGAGGGCTACTCGAGGAGTACTCCGACATCGCCGAGCGAACAGAGTCCCGAGCCTTTCGCTATCTGGTGAACCTGCTCATCGAGGATGAGATTCGACATCACAGAATCTTCTCGGACCTTGCTGAGTCACTCGAAGCCATTGCGCTCATGAAGGCGGAAGAACCTGCGGTCCCGTTCATCGACTTTGTTCGAGCTGATCAGAAGGCAGTGCTCGAGGCAACCGAGCGCCTCCTGAGTCACGAAAATGAGGACGCTGGCGAACTCAAACTCCTCCAACGCGAGCTTCGGAACACGAAGGACGATTCGATGACGGGCCTGTTGGTCGAGCTGATGCAGCGTGACACCCAAAAGCACATCGCCATTCTTCAATTTGTACGGAAACGCGCAGGCCGAAGACGGGACTGACGACGGCACCTACGCAACGCGGTCCTTGGACGATAGCGAGGAACGGTATGACCACCTACGCCGCACTATCGAGGTTCGAGATTGAACAGAAAAACTCCACGAGTGCCATTGACCCGTCGAGTAACCAAGGTCCTGGGTGTCCGGTTGTGCGATGACACAGGCCAGGTCGGCTGAGTGCCAATCGGGCGCGGACTCGCCGGCGCAAAACCGCCTGTCTTCGTCGGCTCTGTCCCAACTCGCTCCCAACATCTGGTCCCAGCGAGTCCCGCTTTGTCCCGCTCATTCCTGGATCGACCGGGCCGTAGCCTTTTGACCAGGACGGAGTCGGATTCATCGGGCCGCGCCGAGAACGGGTGAGATTCATAAGTTCTCCCTCGTAGTGCGCAGGTCGTCGGTACGAATCCGACCTCAGGCTCGGGCACGACCTCAGGCTCCAGGTCAGCGGTGCTCGTTGCAAGTCGCCGTCCAGGCCGACATCGTCAAGGGCGTCAGCTCGGGCCTCCCGAGCTTCACCCTCCATTTGGTCGAGTTGAGATTCGGACAGGCTGACTCAGATCACGATCCCGTTTGGACGGAGATCCTCCCGATGCTGTTGTTGCCCGCGTTGGTAAACCACAAGGCCCCGTCAGGCCCCGGCGTGATGGACGACGGCGTGCTGACGCTGGGGTCGGTGTAGTCGCTGACACTGCCCCCGGTGGTAATACGCCCGATGCTGTTGTTGTCCAAGTTGGTGTACCACAGCGCTCCGTCCGGTCCGACTGTGATCGCGTCCGGCCGATCCATAGTCGGATCGGTATAGAAACTCACGGCACCGCTGGTCGTCATGCGACCGATGGATCCGTCCCTGCGATCATCGGTGAACCACAGTGCCCCGTCCGGGCCGGCGACGATCCCGCCGGGACGATTGATCCCTTGGTTGAAGAAATAGGTGACCTTGCCCCGGGTGGTGATACGACCGATCTGGTGGCCATAGATCGTGAACCACAGCGCCCCGTCCGGACCGACCGTAGGCGTTCCCGGTGTAGAGCTGACGGCGTAATCGGACACACTGCCGCTTGTGGTGATCCGCCCAATGGTGTTATCCGTGTTGGCGAACCACAACGCTCCGTCGGGACCCGCGACGATTCCGCCAGGTCCATGGATGCCCGCACCGCTGAAGGTGTTGATCATGCCGTCGGTGGTGATCCGCCCAATGGTGCTGTCGCCGAAGTTGGTGAACCACAACGCCCCATCGGGACCCGTAGTGATTCCGGCCGGATCGTCGATGCCCGGGCCGGCGTAGTTCGTAACGACCCCAGCTGTGGTGATCCGCTCGATGCTGTTGCTAGACCAGTTGGTGAACCACAGCGCCCCGTCCGGCCCGGCCGTAATCTGTCCCGGCGACACGATCGGTGTCGTGTAATCACTGACGGCCCCTGACGTCGTGATCCTCCCGATGCTCATGTCTTCGAACCTGTCGTTTCCCCAGTTGGTGAACCAAAGGGCCCCGTCGGGCCCCGGCGTGATCGCCTCCGGGTGATTGATGGACGAGCTCTTGTAGCGTGTGACCACACCGGCAGTGGTGATGCTCCCGACGGTGTCGTTGCCGGTGTTGGTGAACCACATCCGCCCGTCGGGTCCAACTGCGATCGACGTCGGCTCGTCGATCTTCTTGCTGTCGTAGACGGTGACTACACCGGCGGTGGTGATCCTCCCGATGCTTCCGGGCTGCTTGGTGAGCGAGATGGCGAACCACAGCGCGCCGTCGGAACCGACGGTGATCCCTGTAGGGAACCCTGTGATATCGGCGGTGACGTCGGTGATTACCCCGGAGGTCGTAATCCTGCCGATGCTGTGGTTGTTTTCGTTGGTGAACCACAGCGCTCCATCCGAGCCCGACGTGATCGATCCCGGGCTGTTGATAGACGGCGCCGTGTAGTTCGTGACAACCCCGGTGGTGCTGATCCGCCCGATGCTGTTGTTGCCCCAGTTTAGAAACCACAGCGCACCGTCAGGACCCGCTGTGATGGCAGTCGGATCGCTGATGCCAGTACCGGTGTAATTGGTCACCGTCCCGCCGGTGGTGATCCTCCCAATACTGTTGTTCCCGAAATTGGTGAACCACAGAGCCCCGTCGGATCCGACGGTGATCCCCTCGGGTTGACTGATGCCGGTCCCTGTGTAGCCCGTGACCGCCCCGGCGGTGGAGATCCTCCCGATGCTGTTGTCGCCAGCCGCCGCCCCCGGACCGGGGCCGTAATTGGTGAACCACAACGCCCCGTCCGGCCCAGCCACGATCCCGTCGGGGTGATCGACGCCAACGTCGAAGTAGGAGATTGTGGGAGATCCCGATCCCCCCGCCCCCGCCTCCGACATAGGGGCCATGGCGGCGACGAGAGCGGCGGCCAACGCCGTGGACAGCGCGAACACCCGTGCCGACCAGTGATGTCGACGGATCCTGCCCCGGACTGATCGCAGGCGACGGCCCACACACAGGAACCTAGCCCTCTCGAGTCGACGTCGTCGACGGCGTCGACGCCCGGAATTCTTGGGGTCCCTGGGGCTGCGGCGGCGAAGTCGCGACGAGGACCATCGACGCGGAGTCGACTCGGGGCGATACACCATGCCGTCCTCGATACGGGTGCCTGGTCTCGCCGGAGTTCTTTCCCGAGCCGTCAGGCGAGCTGATCTCGACTGTCAGGCTGCCCTCATCCTGTGGGCCCTCCCAACATTCATCCCAACAACTGGCTCCCGATTCGTCCCGCTCGATCCCACGCGATCTCGAGATGGGCGATTGATACTCAATAACCACGAGAAACAGAGACCGTACGAGACTTAGAAGGACTGGGTGAGATCTGGTTGAGCGCCCTCGTAGTGCGCAGGTCTGGAGTTCGAATTTCCGCTTAGGTCCCCTATTTCAGAGAATCATGCTGCTCGGACAGAGCGTGAACTACAAGGGACCGTGGCGTGCGCCAGCGAGCCTGCCGACGAGGCGATATGAATATGAGGCACGTAGGGCCCACAGCGGACGTATCGTCACAGCACATTGACCCAAGGAGGACACATGCTTCTCGCCAGCTATCAATACCCGATCCTCGATTTCTTCCTGACGATGTTGTACTTCTTCCTCTTCGTCATCTGGATCTGGCTGCTGATCACGGTGTTCGTCGACATCTTCCGTAGCCATGACATGGCCGGGTGGGCCAAGGCGCTCTGGGTGATCTTCATCATCGTCCTGCCCTTCCTCGGTGTCTTCGTGTACCTGATCGCGCGCGGCGGCAAGATGCACGAGCGCGGCAGCGAGGGACGCGGCCCAGCAACAGAAGGCATTCGACGACTACGTCCGCCAGGCCGCAGGGGGGAGTGGCGACTCCACGGCCGACCAGCTCTCGAAGCTGGCTGATCTCAAGTCGCAGGGCGTCATCACCGACGACGAGTTCCAGGCCCAGAAGTCGAAGATCCTCGCCAGTTAGGGTTCCGGCGGGCGGTTTCGGCCCCCAGTGTGATGGGGCGAGGAGGTGCGTGGACGTGGAAGACCGTTCTGGCCCGCAGCTCTATCTCGAGTTGGGTGATGAGACCTCGGAGTCATGCGAGGCGCGGGCACACGCGCTGGCACAGCTCGCGGGCGCAGACCGTGTCACCTGGTGGGAGAACTGTGCGCTCGGCCGGACGGACCTGCCAATGCGTGTGCGCGACGGCAGGACTCTCGTGGTGGTCGAGGCCGATGACGAGTTCGCGCCACCGTCGGCCGATCCCCCGTCCTTCGAAGCCCATTGTTTCCGGCGAACGACTCGACCGAGCCAGGGGGTCCTGACCGGAGACCCGACCCTGGGCCTGATGATCGTCTGGATCAGTCCCCGAGCGCCCGAACTCGCGCGCACCCTGCGCGACTGGGGCGACTTCGTTCACATCCGCCACATTGCCGCCGCCGGCATCCCGGGCTTCACCCAGATCTCCGTGTACGAGAACATCGCTGCGACCGATCCTCGTTACATGCACTTCTATGAATTCGACACTGCGGACGCCGAAGGCACGTTCTCCACCATGATCGAGCACGTCGCACCCCGCCTGGGTGGCACCGACACCAGCGCGTATAGGGAATGGGCCGACTGGCGGGCACCAGGCGGCCGCCTCTTCTATTGCAACACCTTCCGCCGCCTCGGCGAACTGGGCCATGCCCGGGATGGAGCGCACGGCATCGCGTGAAGCGCGGACAGCGATGCACCATGCCCCCTCTCTCCATGCGTGGGTCGCACGTCCCATTGCAACGCGATCAACCTCCGCGGCGGCGGCAATTCCCAGAGGTCCTTCCTGCGAGCTGACCATCACTCAGGGCCGCCAACGATTCGCCCGATACTTGCCCCGGGCCCTCGGTTCGCGGCGATCAGGCCCGAGCCGGTGTGACGAGCGCGAGGTGGTCGGTCGATGCAGCATCAACTACGTGGCGTGGGGGCGGCGCTCCTCGCACTCCTCGTGGTCGGGGCCGGCACGACGTTCTGCGAAATCGACGCCACCGCGGCGACGGCCCACGTCGCCGTCACGCCGAGCATGTCGCCCGCGTTCGCACCTCCTGCCTGTGGGACAGGGACGCCCGCCTACAACTATGCCGGCAGCGGCGACGCGGCCGATCCACAGGTGGTCTATTCGAACGGCACCTACTACGCGTTCAGCACCGGCAATGCGCTGGGCAACCACATCGCCGCCCTGGTCTCGAGCTCGCCCTCCTCGGGCTACGGCCCCTATACCGGCAGTTGTGACGGATCCTCCGCGCTGCCGAATCCTTCGTCGTGGGAGCAGCCGAACACGCAGACCTCCCCCGGGGTCTTCCATTACGCCGGACACTGGGTGATGTTCTACGACGCCGCGCAGGCGGGCCACGGGTCCAGCAGCGGCTACGACTGTCTCGCGGTGGCGACGGCCCCGACCATCACACCGCACAACGTCCAGTTCGCAGACGTCGCGGACAGCCCGGTCGAGTGCCAAGCGACGGGGTCGATCGACCCCGAGCCGTTCGTCGACCCCAGCTCCGGACTCGCCTACCTGGTATGGAAGCAGAACGACGGTGGCTCGACCGCGCGGGCCTACATCTGGTCCCAGCAGCTCAACTCGGGCGGGACGGGATTCCAGCCCGGTTCGAGCCCGAGTCTTCTCCTGACGAACGACACGGTCGAGTATCCCTGGGAGGCGACGGTCGAGGACCCTTCCATGGCGCCGGCTGGCGGTGGCTTCTATCTCGCGTTCTCGGCGGGCATCTACACGTCCACCGGCTACTCGGAAGGGATCACGACGTGCAGTGGCCCACTCGGTCCCTGTGGCACGCAATCCCAGATCCTCGGCACGTACGGCGCGGTCCTCGGTCCGGGGGGCGGTTCGCTGTTCTCGGACGCCAATGGAAACTTCTGGATTGCGTATGCGGCGTGGCAGGGCGGCGGCCCGGGCTGTACCAGTTATGCGTGCGGAGCGGCCAGGCAGCTGTTCGTGGCGCCGATCCAGCTCCCCAACGTCAACGGCGAGGTCCCTTGTAGCGCGCCGACCTCGCCGTACGGGGTCGACATGGTGGCGTCGGACGGCGGAATCTTCGACTTCGGCAACCTGCCCTTCTGTGGCTCCGAGGGCGGCCGACCGCTGAACCGACCCGTGGTGGGCATGGCGCTGACCAAGGACGGCGGCGGCTATTGGTTGGTGGCCAGCGATGGCGGCATCTTCAGTTATGGCGACGCCGGGTACTACGGCTCGACCGGCGGCATGACGCTCAACCGCCCGATCGTGGGCATGGCGGCCACGCCGGACGGAAAGGGTTACTGGCTGGTGGCCAGCGACGGCGGCATCTTCAGCTTCGGCGATGCGGCCTTCCACGGCTCGACCGGTGCCATGACGCTCAACCGCCCGATCGTGGGTATGGCGGCCACGCCGGACGGGAAGGGCTACTGGCTGGTGGCCAGCGACGGCGGCATCTTCAGCTTCGGCGATGCGGCCTTCCACGGCTCGACGGGTGCCATGACGCTCAACCGCCCGATCGTGGGCATGGCGGCCACGCCGGACGGGAAGGGCTACTGGCTGGTCGGAAGTGACGGCGGCATCTTCAACTTCGGCGACGCATCCTTCTTCGGCTCGGCCGGCTCACTCGGGCTCAACCGGCCGGTGGTGGCCATCGCGGCCACGCCGGACGGGAAGGGTTACTGGCTGGTGGCGAGCGACGGCGGTGTCTTCGACTACGGGGACGCCGGGTTCTACGGCTCGATGGGCTCCCTCGTGTTGAACCGGCCGATCGTCGGCATGGCGGCGGCCTGACCCTGCCTGCACGAGGGAGGCCCGGGCGCCCCGGCCTGCTGGCAGCCGGTCAGACAGGGTTGGTTCAGGCGGTGGCCGGCTCGGGGATCAGATCCGCGGTGAACAGCTCGTCGGCCGGTTCGCGCTGCGGGGCCTTGCCGCCTCGGGTCCATGACGCAGCAGCGCCGATGAGGCACATCACAATGCCGAAGTCGAATGCGGTGTGCAGTCCGTCGCGGAACGCGTCGGCGATGAGACCCGGGAAGAAGCGCTCGCCAGTCACGGTGGCGCGCTGGTGTGGTGTGAGTTGGGAGAGGATGTGCGGTCCGATGAGGTGGCTGGCGGGGTTGTAACCCAAGAAGGCCGCGAACAGAGTCGAGACCGGTGGCAGGTGTGAGATGGAGACCGCGGTGTCCGCCGGCACCCCGTGGGCGGTGAGGCCCTTGACGAGCGCCGCTGGGAGCGTGTCGGCCAGGCCGGCGATGATCAGGGTGAAGAAGATCCCGATCGAGAGGACCTGCGCCGAGTTCTGGAACGTCGTGTTCATGCCGGATCCGGCACCCCTGTCCCGCGCCGGCAGGCTGTTCATGACCCCAGTGCGGTTCGACGAGCCGAAGGAGGACATGAACATGCCGGTGAAGAACAGCAACACCCCGAAGCTGGGGTAGGAGAAGTTGATCGGCACCAGCTCGAACAGGGCGAAACAGACCGCGGTGCCGAGCATCCCGGAGGTTGCAAACGGACGCGGACCGTAGCGGTCCGACAGGATCCCCGAGAGGGGTCCCGCAATCATGAACCCGGCCGTGAGGGGGATGATGAAGATGCCGGCCCACAGAGGCGTCACGGCGAAGGCGTACCCGTGCCGCGGCAGCCAGACCCCCTGCAGCCAGATGATGAGCATGAACATCAGGCCGCCGCGGCCCAGGGCGCCGAGGAAGCTGGCGAACACGCCGGCGGTGAAGGCCCGGATCTTGAAGAGCTGCAGACGGAACATCGGCTCCTCGGTATGGACCTCGATAAAACAGAACACGACGAGGAACACCACCCCGACGGTCAGTTCGGCCAGGACCACCGGGTTGGTCCAACCCATCGGGTGGTGGCCATAGGGCTCGATCCCGTAGGTGATCCCGATCATCACGAGGATCAATCCGATGGCGAAGGTGATGTTGCCCGCCCAGTCGATCTTGGCTCGCGAGCCGCGCTCGACCTCGTGCAGCGCGAAATACCCCCAGATCGTTGCGAAAAGCCCGATGGGCACCGAGACGAGGAAGATCAGCCGCCAGTTGATGGGAGCGAGGAGCCCGCCGAGGAGCAACCCGATGAAAGTTCCACTGATGGCGGCGGCCTGGTTGATGCCGAGGGCGAAGCCGCGGCGGTCAGGTGGGAAGGCGTCGGTGAGGATGGCAGCCGAGTTGGCCACGAGGAGTGCGGCGCCGACGCCTTGGAAGATGCGCATGACGATGAGCCAGATCCCGGCCGCGGTCCCGGTCATCCACGTGATGCTGAGGAGCAACGAGAAGAAGGTGAAGACGGCAAAGCCGAGGTTGTACATGCGCACGCGGCCGTAGATGTCGCCGAGACGGCCGAGGCTGACCACCAAGACGCTGGTGACGATGAGGAAGCCCAGGATCATCCAGAGCAAGAAGAACGTATTGGACGGCAGGAGGGGATCGAGATGGATCCCACGGAAGATGGCGGGGAGCGCGATCAGGACGATGGAGCCGTCGATCATCGCCATGAGCACGCCGAGCGTCGTGATGAAGAGCGCGATCCACTTGTGCCGCTCGTTGACGGCGGGGTGCGGTGCCGCCACTTGGGTCATGCGCGGAGATACCCCTCTCTGGTCGTGGTCTGTCGGGCGCCGCGTAGCCGGTGATCAGGAACCAGCCGTTCCGCTTTTGCTAGCCTAACCGGAACTCGGGGTTCCGGCTCTGGGACCGACATATGACGAGCACGCGAACTCACTCCGGTGTCACCTTCGTCGTCCTGGCGACGGCCGCGCTCGCGTTCAGCCTGTTGCAGTCGCTGATCATTCCGGCCATTCCCCAACTCGAACACACCTTGCACACCTCAGAGAGCGGCGCGAGCTGGCTGCTCACGGCGTACCTGCTGAGCGCTGCCATCGCCACCCCCATTCTCGGCCGCCTCGGCGACACCACGGGCAAGGAGAAGATGATGGTGATCGTGCTGATCGCACTCAGCGTCGGCACGCTCATCAGTGCACTGGCGACATCGCTCACGATCATGATCGTCGGTCGGGTCATCCAAGGCGCGGCCGGCGCTGTGTTCCCTCTCGCATTCGGCATCATCCGCGACGAGTTCCCGCCGGAGCGCGTGGCCGGGGCCATCGGCGTGTTGTCGGCCATCTTGGGGCTCGGCGTCGGGGGCGGCATCCTGCTGGCGGGACCGATCTTGGAGCACCTGTCCTACCACTGGCTGTTCTGGCTGCCCTTGGTGATGGCGGTCGGCGCCACGGTCGCGACATTCATCTTCGTGCCCGAATCGCCCGTGCGCACCGGTGGGCACATCAACTGGGTCGGTGCGCTGCTCATGTCCGGTTGGTTGGTCACCGGCTTGCTGGCAGTCTCGTACGGGCCCACGTGGGGGTGGCACAGCGCAACGGTGCTCCTCCTTTTTGTGGCCACGGCGGTGCTGCTCGGCCTCTGGATCTTGTCGGAATCGCGCTCCCGCTCTCCTCTGGTGGATATGCGGATGATGCGCATCCCGGCCGTCTGGAGCACCAACCTGGCCGCCCTCCTGTTCGGCTTCGGCATGTTCGCCATGTTCATCACGGTGCCTCAGTTCGTGCAGACGCCGACGTCTGCCGGCTACGGGTTCGGGGCGTCGGTCACGCAATCGGGCCTGTATCTCCTCCCCTTCGCATCGGCGATGGTGGTGATCGCACCCATGACGGGTCGGCTCTCGAAGCGGGTGGGCTCCAAAGCCGTGCTGATTGCGGGCTCACTGTTCTCTGCGGCGTGTTATCTGTTGCTGACCATCACCCACAGCTCCCCCTGGACCATTTACACGGCGGCCGGGCTGCTGGGCGTGGGCGTGGCGTTGGGGTATGCGTCCATGGCCAACCTGATCATCGAGGCGGTCCCGGTGGACCAGACGGGCGTGGCCACCGGGATGAACACGAACATCCGGAACATCGGTGCCGCGCTGGGAAGTGGCGTCGCGACGAGTCTGGTCATCGGAGAGATACTTCCGAACGGCTATCCCAAGGAGGCCGGCTACGTGCTCGTGTTCGTCGCCAGCGGCGTTGCGATGCTGATCGCGGCTGCAGCCGCGCTCACGATCCCCCGTCGAGAGGGTCCGTCGATCGTGTCGCTCGAAGCTCACCCTGCGCTGACTGCCGAGGCCGAGGTCGTCGTCGGTGCCATCGCGTTCGCACCAGAGGAGCCGCGATGAGCGCGCGGGACCGTTGCCCCGGTCTCGAGCGCCGGGAGCGCGGGCGAGCCGCGCCCGCTCCGCCGGGACGCCGAGGTGAACCTCGGCCGGATCTTGGTCGCTGCACGCGATGTCTTCGCCGAAGAGGGATTCGAGGCGTCCATGGAGTCGATTGCCGCGCGGGCAGACGTGGGGGTCGGAACGCTGTACCGCCGGTTCCCGAACAAGGCCGATCTACTCAACGCCGTCGTGGAGGCCGCCCAGGAGCGCAACCGGCAGATCGCCGCAGAAGTGCTGGCTGAGGTGCCGGCCGAGGACGCCGTGTTCGAGTTCGTCCGGCGTTGCATCGCAGTCCCGAGCTGCTGGCGGGCGACGATCGCCGCACCGCCGTGGCGTTCGACCGGTTCCGGGCTCGACCAGACCGCGCCGCTCCTGCAGGAGATCCTGACGCGCAGCCAACGGGCCGGAACAGTGCGCGACGACGTTGCTGTGACCGACCTCCTGGTCCTGCTCATGTCGGTTCGGTCGATCGCAGATGTCTGCGACACCAAGTCGTCCAAGCCGTCGTTGCGTTTCTTGGAGCTCGCGCTCGATGGCCTCCGTCCCGGTCACCACGCCCCCATTGGCACCCCGGCGCTCACAGTGACCCAGCTGGACAAGATCCTGAGGCATCGCTGACCCGAGCCACCTGATCGCCCTTCTAGGCCACTGCGTCCAGCCCCTCGAGGGCTGTGAGCAGCTCGCGGCGCAGCCAGCCCGGCGAGGACGTGCCGTAGAGAGGCCCGGTGCCGTCGGCGAGCAGCCTCCTGAGTCGGGCGACCCCCTCCAGGCCGACGGGGTCGCTCGCGGCCAGCCGCTCGACGACAGCGGCCAGCTCCGCGCTGCACCGGCGGATGGCGTCGCGGCTGACCGGTGCCTTCGTACGCGAGCCGTGCGGCACCGTTGCGATGCGCGAGAGCCGGGCGAGGGTTCGTGCCAGCTCGCGGCGTTGCGTGAGCCCGCAGAGGTGGCCCGCGTGCACCGCCAGTGCCACGCTCGATTCGGGGGATGCGCCGGCGGCCAACGCGTCGTCGAGAGAGGTCGAGCGGAGCCGTGCCTGCAGCCGGTCCCGTATCCGCACCCGCCGCAGGCTCAGCCGCGCACCCTCTTCGACGACGACGATCATGATCGAGGGAGACGGGTTCGGGGCGTGACCATCAAAACCATTATGAACGTCATGCCAAGACCAGTCAAGCAGATTTACTGGTCACTTCAACTACGATGGTTTCATGGCCCTCCCCACCTGGGTGCCCGACGCCGAGACCAAGCCTGCGCCCATGCCGTTGCTGGTGGTCCAGTCGTTCGTGAACACCTGGGAGGCGGACACGGGCGTCGACCTGCTCGGGGACGGACCCTCTGCTCGCCGGTGGTTCGAGGATGCAGGCTTGATCGACGGCGCGGAGGCGTCCCGCACCGAGCTCACGGGCCTGGCCACGGTGCGGGAGGTGCGCGAGGCCATCAGGACCCTCCTCGTTGCCAACGCGGATGGTGCCGACCCGAGCGAGGCCGCTGTGCACGCCCTGCGCCGGATCGCGGCGTCCCCGCTGCACCTCGTGCTGGACGAGACGGGCCGAGTTGATGTCCAGCCCGACAACGGTGCAGACGCGTGGGCGTCCCGGCTCCTCCTCATCATGCGTGACGCGCAGCACGACGGCACCTGGAAACGCCTGAAGGCGTGCCGAAATCCAGACTGTGCGTGGGCCTTCTACGACCGCTCCCATGCCGGACGCGGGGCGTGGTGCGACATGGCGGTGTGCGGCAACCGGATCAAGAACCGGAACCTGCGGTCGCGGCGCGCTGCAGCAGGCGTCGGGCGACCGAATCGGTGGCGCCTGATGAGCCGCGGACCGTGCGGACCAGCATCGACGACAAGCTCGGGACACTGGCCCTCGACAACGACGCGAAGCGAAACGCGCTCGGGGGCCGCCGACCGTCGCGGAGATGCTGCGCGGCCCTGGAGGACTTCGAGGCCGCCGGGGTGCGCGCGGTCGTGCTCCGCACGGCCGAGCCGACGCCGGTCTGGTCGGCCGGCCACGACATCGACGAGCTACCGGTGCGCGGCGTCGATCCGCTTCCCTTCGCGGACCCTCTCGAGGAACTGCTGCGCGCGGTGCGCGGGTACCCCGGCGCCGTCATCGCCATGGTGCACGGCACGGTCTGGGGTGGTGCGTGCGACCTGGTTCTGAACTGCGACATGGTCGTCGGAGACGACACCGCCGCCTTCGCGGTGACGCCGGCACGACTTGGCCTGCCCTATTCGGCGTCCGGCATCCAGTACTTCTTGGCGCGCCTCCCGTTCAACGTGGTGAACGAGCTGATCATGACGGCCGATCTCATCGCCGCTGATCGCGCCTACGCGGTCGGGGTCATGAACCGCCTCGTCCGGCCCGACGAGCTCGAAGACCTGTACGTACGAGCTGGCGCGCACGGTGCGCAGCCGGTCCGGTGAGGCGATTCGGGCGTACAAGCTGCAGGCGACGACCTTCGTGCGCGCAGTCGCCCTCTCGGCCCAGGATTCGCAGTGGATCAACCAGCTGCGCCACGACGTCTACGCGGGGAAGGACTACGCCGAGGGGATCGCGGCCTTTCTGGAGAAGCGTTCGCCCAGGTTCAGCTAACCGTGTGCGTCAGCGCACGATGCGCCGCCAGCCCGAGCCCGAGTGGCGCCAGCAACCAGCCCCATCGCACGGCGGCCACGACCAGCTCGGAGCGGTAGCCGTAGAGCACGGCGAGCTGGATCGGCTGGAACGACGGTGCGCTCAGCCCGGTGAGGACGGCCACGATGACGAGAGGCGTCGAGGACATGAGGCCCGCCACCACGGCGACGACCAGGTAGTACGCGATCCGCAGGACCGTGAGCCACGTCCAGCGGCGCAGGGCGTGCTCGGTGCGCGACACGGCCAGGTTGTGGGGATGGATCACCGACCCGGTGAACAGAGCAGCCCCTGAGAAGGCGAGCAAGGGACTGGCCAGCGTCAGGACGTCGGCCGTCCACCCCGGTGCGGACCCGACCACGTGGAGCAGCAGCCCCAGCACCGAGGCCAGGATCGGGGACTGGTCGACCCAGGTGGTGGCGCGGCGTTGGCGGATGGGGGCGTCGCGGCGCATCAGGTGGGTGCAGGCGGCGCCCCAGGCCGAGGTGATGACGTTGGCCAGCACAGCGATCATCGTCCCGGCCGACCCGGCGAATGCGGTCGCGGCCGGCACGACCCAGAACCCGCTGTTGGGGCTGACGGCCCAGGCCTCGAGCGCGCCTTCCCCGGCGCTGCGCCGGCCGCGCGTGGCCAGTGTCGCGCCCATCATCAGCCACAGCCCCGCCGCCAGTGCGAGTGGTCCGACCAGCTGGCGGGCCGAGGTCAGTCGCCAGGCCGCCGCGAACGACAAGGTGGCCGACGTGGCCAGGATCTGCGCACGCAAGACGACGGGCCAGATCCGCCGGACCTGCGTGCCGCCGTGTGCGGCGCCCCAGCCCAACAGCCCGCCCACCAGGAAGCAGACCAGGCTGAGCACGCCCAGATTGTGCCGCGCCTGAGGTCAGGCGCACCCCCGGTGGCGTTCGGCGGTACCGGATAAGGTGCCGGGATGCACACTCAAAGGATCCACGAGGTGCTCGCGGAGGCGATTGTCGGGCGTCATTTGCTTACGCACCCCTTCTATCGGCGCTGGGAGGCAGGGACCCTTTCCGAGGGCGAGCTTGCGGCGTACGCGGAGCAGTATCGGTACATCGAGCGCGAGCTCCCGGTGACGTTGGCGGCCATCGCGGCGGCCTTGCCGGAGGGACGGGCGCGCGAGCTCGTGGAAGCGAACCTCGCCGACGAGCTCGGGACACCGGAGCCTCACGCCGAGCTCTTCGAATCGTTCGCAACGGCGGCCGGTGCGGAGTCCGAGGCTCGGGTCACCCCGTCGACGGCAGCGCTTTTGGCCGTCGTGCGGACGACGGCCACGCATGACCCGGTGGCCGCGTTGGCCATGGTGGCGGCCTACGAGATCCAGGCGTCGGACATCGCAGGCTCAAAGTCTGACGGGCTTCGCCGCCACTACGGCTTCGACGAGGACGGAACCAGGTTCTGGGACGTCCACCGCACCCAGGAGGTCGACCACGCGGGATGGTCGATGGAGGCACTGACCGAGCTCGGCGCCGATCCTGACGTGGTCCAAGCGGCCGCCCTCGTGTCGGCTGACTCGTGGTGGCTCTTCTTGAGCGAGCGGGAAGAGATGGCGCCTGCGGGCGCCAGTTGCTGAGTCGGCCCTAGACATCCCACGGCTCGAAATGTCAAGCAGCCATCGCCAACTCGTTGTCGGGGCGATACCCCCAGGCGATCGATTCGTCGTAGGCGACGTGGTGGGTGAGGCAGCCGTGGAGGATGCCGACGAGGCGGTTGCCGAGGGCCCGTAGGGCTTGGTGGTGTCCATCGCCGGCCGCCCGCCGGGCGTCGTAGTAGGCCCGGGCGCCCGGAGAGGCGCTGAGGGAGGCGAAGGCCCACAGGTAGATGGCGTCGGCCAGGCGGCGGTTGCGGACGTGGCGGGCGAGGACCGTCTTCTTGGTGCCAGACGCCCGGGTGATGGGCGACGTGCCGGCATAGTTTTTGCGAGACTTGGCGCTGGCGTAGCGGTTCGGCTCGTCGCCGAACTCGCCGAGCACCCGGGCGCCGAGGATGGTCCCGAGTCCTGGCAGGGAACGGACCACTTCGGCGTCTGGGTGTGCCTCAAAATTCGAGGAGAGCTCCTCGGCCAGGAGGCCGATCTGGGCGACCATCTCGGCGAGCACCGCCACGCTGGCCGCGACCGAAGTCCCCATGGCCGCTTCCACCGCGGCGGTGCGGCGAGCTGCTCGGAGCGCAGGGCCGCTTGGATCTCGGCCGCGCGTTCGTCGACCCGTCGCTGGCGACCACCGCGGCGCAGGGCAGCCGCGATCTTCGAACGCGACAAGGAGGCGCCGAGGGCGGGCGTCGGGGCGATGCGCAGCACCTCGAGGGCATCGCCGCTGGTCAGGTCGTCAAAGGCGAGCAGGGCAGCCGGGTAGAACTCGCGCAGCGTCGAGCGCAGCATGTTGGCCTGGCGACCCTTGGACCACACCATGGACTGATGCGCCCGGGCCAACACCTTGAGCGCCTCGACCTCGGCCGTGTCGGCGGCCACCAGCCGGTGGTGGTGACGGTCGGTGCGCACCATGTCGGAGAGCACCTCGGCGTCGCCGGCGTCGGACTTGGCGCCGCTCGTCGAATGGCGGTCCCGATAGCGCGACGTCGACATCGGGTTGACGGCGTAGAGCCTGGTAGCCGGCGGCCACCAGGGCGCTGACGAAGAGCCCCCGGTCGGTCTCGATGCCGATCACGACCTCTTGGGCATCCTCGACGTGAGCGCCGACGAGCTCGTGGAAGCGGGCGATGCCCTCGACCCCTTCGGGCAGGCGGGCCTTGGACAGGCGACGGCCCTCCTCGTCGGCCACGTGCACGTCGTGGTGGGCTTCAGCCCAGTCCACTCCAACAAAGATCATCTGTCTGCCACCTCTCGCTCGTCGGACCAGCTTCTCTGAGCCTCGAGGTGGCCAGCAGCCCGCTAATGGATCAGTGCTCGCGGCACGACATCCCACCAGCCGTCACGGCAACCTCACCGACCAACAGGGGCACGATCTAGATCGTAAGGCTCAAGGCCCGGCGGAAGTCAGTGCTCACCTGTTGGCGGCTCGGCACCAGCCTCACCCGTTCAACGGGCGAGGTGGTAGATCCCCATTAGCGCAGTCGTCCGCAGCGCGCGGCAGCGTCGGCGAACGCGGCGGCGCGCGCACGAAAGTCCGTGAAACGTCCGAAGCTCGGTGCGGCGGGCGAGAGCAGCACGACACCACCACCCGCGCCGTCGTTCGACGCGGCCCACGTGAACGCGGTCTCGACGGCACGCTCGAGGTCCGATGCGTCGACGACCTCGACGCCGTCGGCGGCGGCCTCGCGCACCGCGGCGCCGATCCGCGGTCCGTTGTCGGGCATCGTGACCACCAACGTCGGTAGCGTGCGGGTCGGCGAGCGTCGTCCCGAGTGGTGCGTAGTCGACACCGCGGTCGTGCCCGCCCACGAGCAATGCGACGGGCCGGGTCTCGTACGCATGCAACGCGGCCTGCGCCGGAAGGACGTTGGTCGAGAGGCTGTCGTCGACGAACTCGACCGATCCGATCTGGCCCAGCGAGTGACAGCGGCTGGGCAATCCTCCGAACCCGCTCGCCGCCTCCGCCAAGCGTTCGTCGTCCGCGGCCTCTTCGATCCCGAGCGCCGTGAGCACGGCCCGCGCGATCGCCGCGTTGCGCGCGTTGTGCGGCCCGGGAAGTCCGAGCGAGCCCGACCACGCGGTGTCGTGCGCCACCTCGGCGGCGCCAACCCAGCGGAGGTGCGGACCGAGCAGCGCCGCCTGTGCCCGCAGTTCCGCGTCGCTCCCGTCGGCCAGTGCCAGGGTGACGCCCGGCTTGGTGCACAGCGACAGCTTGTCCTCGTAGTAGCGCTGCACCGTTCCGTGCCAGTCGAGGTGGTCGGGTGCGAGCGACGTGACGGCGACGACGTGGGGTCCGCGGGTGAGGTCGGGTACCTGGAAGCTCGATGTCTCGACGATCCAGTAGTCGGGTTCGGGCCCGTCTGCACCCTCCTCGCCGGATCCGGGGTCCCAGGGTGGGTGCCCGATGTTGCCTCCGGCCTGGGCCCGATGGCCGAGCGCGGTCAGCAGGTGCACGGCGCAGCGCGGTCGTCGTGCTCTTGCCCTTGGTGCCCGTGATGCAGGCCACCCTGCTCGGGTCCGCTTCCTCCATGAAGAGTCCGAGCCCTCCGCACACGGGGACGCCCGCCCCCTCGAGCTGAGTCACCTCGGGACGGTAGCGACTGATGCCCGGACCCTTGACCACGACGTCACAGCGCGCCAGGGCATCGAGACCTCCAGCCGCCGTCGCGATGACGGGGAGGCCTTCGTACTCGCCGGCACTGGGCGTGTCGTCGACCAAGACCGGCGTGACGCCCATGACGCGAAGCCGGCGAACGCTGGCCCGGCCCTCGACGCCGAGACCCCAGACGCCGACCGACGCGTCAGCGAGTCCGGACCAGGAGATCGGCTGGCGCATAGCGGTCTGGAATGCGGTGGGGGCCGCGCGGCCGGAGCAGGGCAGCGACATCGTCGTCGTTCGCTCCAGAGGTCCCGTTCCTCTGAGGGGTGGCCGATGCGGGAAGCACGGAGGCGATCGCCTCCCGGAGGTGCTGCAGCAGGACCGTGTCTGCCCGGTCGCCTCGGTGTGCTGCCAGGAGGGTCGCGGCGCGGCACTCGTCGGTGTCGCCGACGCATTCGAACGGTTTGGCGTCGGTGCCGAGCGCGAGCAACGTGCGGAAACGCTCCTCGTTGGCCGGCTCGTCGAGGGGTTCGTCGCCGGCGAACACGGCGGCCAGCTCGGCTCGGTCCATGTACGGGGCGAGGATCAGGTCGATGAAGCAGCACTTGTCACAGCGCCCGCACCAATGGGCGAGCCGGTGGGCCGGGTCTTGGTGGAAGGCGCGATTGCAACTGCGGAATACCCGGTGGTACTGGGTGAGCCGGGCGAACTGCGAGGCGACCCACAGCTCACTGCGGGGCCGCAGGTAGGAGAAGACGGCGAGTCGCGGGCCGAGGCTCGCGTGGACGACGTCGGCGAAGGCGCGCTCGAACTCCTCACCCTTCGACCACTGGTGGTTCACGGCGTCGCCCTCGGCCACCACTGTTGGCGCCGAGGCTGACCACTCATTGGAAAGCACGACCGCGTCGCGACCTTCCAGGACGGCGGCAACGACCGAGGCGGCCGTGATGATGGCCGTGACCGGCACGTGGCCGTTCAAGAAGCCGTGCTGGGCGGAGTGCCGCACCAGCGGGTCGATCTCGCGTTCGATGTGGCGTACCGGCAGTCCCGTGGCACCGGCCGCGTCCTCGATCGCCGCGAACCGGTTCCCGGGTGGGTTGACCACGCACAGTGCGGCGTCGTGATGCTCCTGGGACAGCGCGTTGACGGTGACGATGGAGTCGATGCCGCCGCCGAAGGGAATCAGCGGCCGGCCCCGCTCGGGCTCGTAGGTCGGCGGGGGGGGTTCAGACCGGTCCGGACCAGTGACCCGCAGATCCCCCAGGTCGATGTGGTTGCGATAAGCAAATTCGCCCAGGCCGTGGGTGTAGTACTCGATCAAGAACGACCGCTCGAGGGAGCTCGTCGCCAGGTAGCCGAGGTCGATGATCGGCGCGGCGGTCGTCTTGTAGTACGAGACCCCGGCCACCAGGTAGAGCAGCCGAACAGCCGCCTGGACGGCGGGGTCTGCCCACTCGCCGCCGCGCTCGAAGGTGAAGCGCTCGGTGAACGTCTGCTGCGAGGTGGCGTAGTGGCACGTGACGGAGTTGTCCGCGGGGTCGATGACATAGCCGTCGTAGCGGAACAGGTCGTCGGGAGGCATCGCAGAAGGGGGTCGCACCGGGTCGGGGCAACCCCATGCTACGAGGCCACCCGCCCTCCAACGATCAGCCCGTCACCCTCGCAGGCGCGCCAGTAGGGCGAAGCGTCCGCAGGGCCGCTGGGCCCGGTCGCTGAAGAAGTCACTGTCCGCGGTCGTCGTCCCGCTCACGCAGACATGCTCGTGGCGCAATCCGGCCTCGCGCAGCTGCTGACGGTTGGCGGCGATCAGATCGACCAGCCAGTGCCCGGGTCCATCGGCCCGGGCGACGCCCTCGTCGAGACCGCCTCGGCCGACGGCGCCGCGGAGCGCATGGTGCACCTCGTCGGACACCTGATACCGGTCGGGTGCCACCGCCGGCCCGAGGTAGGCCCGGACACGCTCGGGCCGCGCACCGAGGGACCGCATGGCGGTGATCGCCGCGCCGGCCACGCCTGCGCCCGTGCCCCGCCACCCGGCGTGGACAGCAGCCAGCACGCCCGCGACGGGATCAACCAGGGCGAGCGGCACGCAGTCGGCGACCATGATCACGAGCGTGACCCCGGGCGCCGCGGTGACGAGCGCGTCGGCGTCGGCTATCGAGTCGTCGTCACTCGTGACACCTCGCCCTCGCTCATCCGGGCCCACCAGCGACACCCCGGAGCCGTGCACCTGGTGCGCGAACACCGCGCTGTCGAGCCCGCCGCCGAAGGCCGACGCGGCCCGCGCCCGGTTCGTCGCCACGTCGGCCGGCCTGTCGCCGACATGCAAGGCGAGGTTGAGCGTGTCGAAGGGCGGGTCGGACACTCCGCCATGCCGGGTCGTCACCGCCACCGAGACGCCGAGGGCTTCGGCGTCGCCCCAGCGGAGCAGCGGCACCGGGTCACGGTCGGTCATCGGCCCTCGACCATACCGACCGCCCTGTTCGCCTCGGACCGCCAGACCCGCCCGTGCGCGGTGTCGCCGCCGGCAGGCGGCAGCCTCTACGAGGCCTCGCTCTCGTCCCAGACCGTGGTGGGCACGACAGAGAGCAGTGGGCGTCCAGGCGCCTGCCGCGGCCGGCGCCCTTCGACAGTCCTCTGGAGCTCGGCGAATCCGTAGAGTTCAGCGGCGTCGGAGCCCGTCTCGGCCGCAGCCAGCCGGGAACCCGCTCCTGCGGCGACCGGCGCGGCGAGTCCGAGTACGTCGGCGAGCGACGAGCCGGCGTCGAAGGCCTCGAAGAGCACGCCGAGCGACTCGAGCGAGAACCCTTTGTCCTGGAGTCGGACCACGGCCGCCAGGCGGTCCTGGTGGGCGTGCCCGTAGATCCCGGTTCGACCGCGCAGAGCCGGGTGGGGGAGCAGGCCCAGTGTCTGCAGGGAACGGACCCGTCGGGCTGTCGTCCCGTTGGCCGCCGCCAGCTCGTCGATGGTCATCTCGTCACGGGTGCTCGTGACCGGGTCCACTTGACAAGTATGCCATAAATCTATGTAACATCAATTCAGGTCAAATAGCCCACGAGATCATCGAAGTGAGGAGAGAGCCATGGCACTGAACCCCGAGGCAGTGGGCAGGACGTCCGAACCCACCGAGCGCTCCTGGGAGCACACCGATGCGCTGCTGTATGCCCTTGGCGTCGGCGCGGGCTCGCTCGATCCGACCGGCTTCGAACTGGACCTCACGACCGAGAACTCGGCCGGCGTGACGCAGCGGGTGCTGCCCACGTTCACCACCATCGTCGGCCAGGGTGGAGGTGGGGCCGTGCTGTCGTTCGGCGACTACGACCCGGCGATGCTCGTGCACGGCGAACAGGCCATCGCGCTCCACGGCGAGATTCCCACGGCGGGCACCGTCTCGACGGTGACCAGGGTCGCCGGCATCTACGACAAAGGGTCGGCGGGCCTGGTCGTCCTCGAGAGCGAGTCCCGTCACGCTGCCAGTGGGGACCTTGCGTTCTCCGCTCGCACCGCCCTCTTCATTCGCGGCGCCGGTGGCTTCGGGGGACCGCGCAATCCCGAGGGCGATGAGGCGAGCACGCTGGCCGCCGAGCCCATCCCGACTCGCGAGCCCGACGAAGTTGTCTCCTACGCCACGCGTCCGGACCAGGCGCTGCTGTATCGGTTGAGCGGCGACCGCAATCCGTTGCATTCGGACCCGGTGTTCGCCAAGCGGGCCGGGTTCGACCGGCCGATCCTCCACGGGCTGTGCACCTACGGCTTCACCGGCCGCGCGCTGTTGCACACGGTGTGCGGCTCGGACCCAGCGCGCTTCGGCGCCATGCGGGCGCGCTTCTCGAAGCCGACCATGCCTGGCGACACACTGACGATCTCGGTCTGGGATATCGGGAACGACGCCCCGGGGTACCACCGCTTCCGGACCGAGACCCAGCGGGGCGAGACAGTGATCGACTCGGGACTCTTTCAGCTGGCCGACCCGGCCTGATGCGCGTGCGGGTCCTCCGAGCGGCGGTCGTTCAGGTGCCGGACTCGGTCCCGAAGAGCAGTGAGTAGTCGGCGCCCCGCCGGAGGTGGTGGCCGCCGTCGACGCCGAGCACCTCGCCGGTCACGAAGGACGACTCGGGCCCGATGAGGTACCGAACGGCCGCCGCGACGTCGTCGACCGTACCCACGCGGCCGAGCGGCATCTGCACGAGGTAGTCGTCGAGGAGCGCGCCGCCGGCGGTGATGAACGACATCAACTCGTCGTCGATGATCCCCGGTGCGACGGCGTTGACGCGGATACCGAGCGCCCCGAGCTCCTCGGCCGCCGTCTCGGTCAAGAAGCAGATCCCTGCCTTCGAGACGCCGTAGGCCCACAGGAACGGATGTGGGAAGCGTCCCGCACCGGACGACATGAGCACGATGGAGCCCGCTCCTCCTTGGGCCTGCATGGCCGCGGCCCCTTGCTTCACACAGATGATGGTGCCAACCAGGTTCAGGTCGACGGTGGCTCGTACGGCGGCCACATCGGCGGTGAGGACCGAGCCGATGTGGGTGGAACCGCCGGCACACGCGAACAGTCCGTCGATGCGCCCGGTCGCTTCGGCCGTCGCGGCGACGGCCGCGGCGACCTGCTCCTCCACGGTGACGTCGGCGACGATGTAGCGGGCGGTCGCCCCGGCGGCGGCCAGTGCCGAGATGCGTTTCGCCGCGTCGACCAGCTTCTGCTCGGTGCGCCCGCAGATCGTGACGTGCGCGCCATCCGACGCGAAGCGCTCCGCGGTGGCCAGCCCGATGCCGCTGCCGCCCCCGGTGACGAGGATCGACCAACCGTCAATCCCGCTGCCACCCTCGCCCCCTCTGCCGCCGTCTGTCATCAGGCGGGGCCCACCCCGACGGGCGCCGTCGGCGTGAACGCGACGGGCATCTGCTCGATGCCCGAGATGAAGTTCGCCTCGCGGCGCTCCAGCGCGCCGCGCTCGACGGTGAGGCGGAGGTCGGGCATGCGGGCCAGCACCCGCTCGACCATGACCCGCAGCTCCAGGCGGGCGAGCTGGTTGCCCAGACAGAAGTGCGCGCCGAAGCCGAATGCCATGTGCGGGTTGGGGTTGCGCGTGATGTCGAAGGAGTCGGGGTTCTCGAAGACCGCCTCGTCCCGGTTGGCGGAGGGGTAGAGGAGCAGCAGCTCTTGGCCCTCCCGGATGTGGGCGCCCGCCAGCTCGACATCTCGGGTCGCGGTGCGCGCCATGTTCTTGATCGGCGACACCCAGCGCAACATCTCCTCGACCGCGCCCGGCATCAGACCCGCCGGGTCTGCGGCCAGCCGCGCCGTCTGGTCCGGATGGGCCAGGAGCTCCTCGACGCCGCCGCTGATCACGTGGCGGGTGGTCTCGTCCCCGCCGATCAGAATGAGGAGCGTCTCGTGCACCAGCGAGTCGTCGTCGAAAGAGTCGCCGTCGATCTCGGCGTGGCACAAGACCCCGACGAGGTCGTCGGTGCTGCGGCTCGCTCGCCGCTCGTCGAGGACGGGGTGGATGTAGTCGGAGTACCCGGTGAACGCATCCATGGCACGGAGCATCGCCTCGGGGTCGGGCGACCCCTGACTCTTCAACATGTCGTCGGACCACCGCAGCAGGTCATCTCGGTCTTCGGGGGCGACACCGAGCATGTCGCCGATCATGATGATGGGGAGCGGCGCCGCCACGTCCCGCACGAAGTCGCAGCTGCCCTGCTCACAGACCTTGTCGATCAGGGAATCGCAGACCAGGCGAAGCTTGCCCTCCATGGCGCGTACCCGCTTGGGGGTGAATCCCTCCGAGACGAGGCGCCGGCGCCGGACGTGCTCGGGCGCGTCGAAGTCGATCATCATCGGCAGCGCCGGGTTCTTGGGCCGGATACCCCCCACGCTGGAGAACGATTCGGTGTCGACGGAGGCCTGCTTGACGGCGGCGTAGCTGGCGGCGGCCCACAGGTCGTTGGCCTCGTCGTAGTAGACGGGGGCGTTGGCTCGCATCCAGGCGAATGCCTCGTGGGGCTCCCGCCCGAAGAAGGCGCCGCTCATGAGGTCGATGCCCAGGACCTCGGGGGCAGTGGTCACGGCCGAGACGATATCCCCGGGTGGGTAGGGTTGGCCCATGGCAGATCAGGCGACCTTCACCGACGTCGCCATGGAGTTCATGCCGGGGTTGTACTCGGCGGCGCTCCGCATGACGCGGAACCGGGCAGACGCCGAGGACCTCGTGCAGGAGACGTACCTCAAGGCGTACCGGTCTTTCGGGTCTTTCACCGAGGGCACCAACCTGCGGGCGTGGCTCTACCGCATCCTGACCAACACCTACATCAACTCCTATCGGGCCGCGCAGCGCCGGCCCGAGACCACCGACGTCGAGGACGTCGAGGACCTGTACCTCTACAAGCGCCTGGCGGGCTCGGGCGGGAGCGACCCGGGTCGCTCCGCTGAAGACGAGGCATTGGACCGCTTCACCGACGATGACGTGAAGGCCGCGCTCGAGTCGCTGCCCGACTCCTTCCGGATGGCCGTCTTGCTGGCTGACGTGGAGGGATTCAGTTACAAGGAGATCTCCGAAATCACGGACGTGCCGATCGGGACCGTCATGAGCCGGATCCACCGGGGAAGAAGAGCACTGCAAAAAGCGTTGCACGACGTGGCCGAGGCGCGCGGGCTCGTCGGCAGTGTGCCGGGGGGTTGAGGGAAATGAGCGGAGCAGACGTAGGCGACAACATGGACACCCGACCAGATGCCATGGATCCCGGCGCGCTGTTCGGCGTGACCGTGGACTGCGAGGAAGCGGTGCACGTCCTGTACCACTACCTCGACGGCGAGCTCACGGAGGAGCGGCGCGAGGAGATCCGTGTCCATCTCGATTGGTGTGGTCCCTGCAACGGCGCCGCCGACTTCGAGGCTGAGCTGCGTCGGGTCATCGCGAACCGCTGCAAGGACCGCGTCCCTCAGGGTCTGATCGACCGGGTGGCCGCCGCCATCGACGAAGAAAGCCGGCAACACCACGACAAGCACTGAGGTCACGCCGTCGGTCCCCGACATCCCGTTGAGCGGTCCGGCCATGGTCGACTGGGCCCTGGCCCAGCGCGTTGCCTCCGGCGCGCTCATCCTCAAGCCGTCGCCGGCGTCGTATCGGTCCTCCGCCCTCCAGGGGCAGTTCGACGAGTTGACGGCGCGGGCGGAAGTCTTGGTGAGCGAGGCCACCGGGTTGCACTCGGCTCATGGGTCGGCGCGGGCGAAGGTCACGGATCGCCCCGGTTGGGCCGCCGCCAACGTCCGATCCATCGAGCGCCTCGTCAGCCCGGCGCTCGACGACTTGCAGCGCAAGCGAGGCGCGAAGCTCGGCGGACCCTCACTCGTCGTGGGCCGCGCGGTGGCCGGCACACAGCTCGGTCTCATGCTGGCCTACATGGCGACGCGGGTGCTCGGCCAGTACGACCTCCTCATCGACGACTCGTCACCCGAGGACCAGGACCTCGTGTCCTACGTGGGGCCCAACATCGTCGCTGTCGAAGAGCAGTACGGCTTCGCGCCGAGCCAATTCCGTTTGTGGCTTGCGCTGCACGAGGTGACGCACCGGCTCCAGTTCACCGCCGTCCCGTGGCTGCGCGACCACTTCGTCGGCCTCGTCACCGAGCTGATCGGACCGCTCTCGGGCGACCCCTCCGGGCTCGCCGAGGTCTTCAAGCGCGCCGCCACTGAGATGCGGGCGGGGCGCAACCCCACGCGTGAAGCGGGCGTGGTCGGCATGCTGGCCACCCCCGAGCAGAAGCAGGCACTGTCGCGGATCTCGGGGATGATGAGCCTGCTCGAGGGCCACGGGGACGTCACGATGGACCGGGCCGGCGCCGCCGAGGTGCCCGGTGCTGAACACTTCTCCAATGTCCTCCACGAGCGGCGCACCCAGGCCCGTGGGCTCACCAAGCTGATCTCCAAGCTGCTCGGCCTCGATGCCAAGATGCGCCAGTACGCCGAGGGTGAGCGATTCGTGGAGGCGGTGGAGGCGGCCGGCGGCGCGCCGTTGCTCGCCCGGGTCTGGGAGGGCCCCGAGTGGCTCCCCACCCTCGAGGAGATCCGCGACCCGGCCTCCTGGGTGACCCGGGCCGGTGGTTGAGGGCGCGCCGGCCGCGCCCGACCAGTCCGACCTCTCCGACGCATCCATCCTCCCCGCACTCGCAGATCCCGCCAACCCCCTCGGCGCGCTCGGCGGCGCGCCTGCTCCCCCGTTGCACCTTCCCGCCGGCGGGCACGCCGCAGGCCTGTGCGGTGTCGGGCGGTGCGGACTCGCTCGCCCTCTTGCTCCTCGCTCGCGCGGCGGGCTGTGTGGTCACCGCCTTTCACGTGGACCACGGCCTGCGCCCGGGCTCGGCTGCCGAGGCCGACGTCGTCGCGGCCGCCGCGGCACGTGTGGATGCCCGGGTCGAGTGCCGCCGGGCGATGGTGACGCCCGGGCCCAACCTCGAGGCCCACGCCCGCCAGGCCCGCTTCGCCGTGCTGCCGTCGGGAGTGGCGACGGGGCACACCATGGACGACCAGACCGAGACGATTCTCGTCAACTTGCTACGCGGCGCCGGTGCCGATGGGTTGGCGGGCATGGCGCCCGGCCCGCGACACCCGCTCTTGGCGCTGCGCCGCCACGAGACGCACGCGCTGTGCGCGGCGGCGGGATTGGTCCCCGTGTGCGACGTCAGCAACGACGACCCCGCGTACGTGCGCAACCGCGTGCGCCACGAACTGCTCCCGCTCTGCGCCGAGGTCGCCGGCCGCGATCCGGTGCCCCTGCTCGCCCGCCAGGCCGGCGTGTTGCGCGACGAGGTGGCGCTGCTCGACTCGCTGGCGTCCGACGCGCTGCCCGATCCTGCCGACGCTCGGGCGGTGGCGCAGACGCGCCGCCCCTTGGCTCGTCGGGCGTTGCGTCGTTGGCTGCGTGAGGAGACGGATGGCGCCCATCCACCCACGCAGGCAGAGGTCGACCGGGCGCTGGCCGTGGCCTCCGGCGCCGCGCTCGGGACCGAGCTCAGCGGGGGGTGGCGGGTGCGCCGGACCCGGGGACGCCTCAGGGTGGAGCCGGGCCGCTCCGGTAATGTCACGCCGGTGACCCCCGACGAGGACGGAGCGGGCGTCCCGGCCTGGGCCGAGCCGGACGTGGGGCCGGTGCTGGTCGATGCCGACCGCCTGACGGCTCGGGTGGCCGAACTCGGTGCACAGATCACCCACGACTATGCCGTCGAGCCGCCTCTGCTGGTGGCCGTGCTCAAGGGAGCCATGCTCTTCATGAGCGACCTGTGCCGAGAAATCGCCCTGCCGGTCGATGTGGACTTCATGGCCGTCTCCTCCTACGGCAGCGCCACCAAGACCTCGGGCGTGGTGCGCATCGTCAAGGACCTCGACTCCGAACTCGCTGGGCGCCACGTCCTCGTGGTGGAGGACATCATCGACAGCGGGCTGACGCTCAACTACCTGCGCCGCTACCTCGCGGCGCGCCAGCCCAAGAGCGTGGAGGTGTGCGCCCTCTTGGTGAAGGAGGGCGAGCAGCGTGTCGACCTCGACCTGCGCTACATCGGTTTCACCATCCCGCCAGACTTCGTGGTCGGCTACGGCCTCGATGTCGCCGAGCGCTACCGCAATCTGCGGGGCGTGCACCTCTACCAGGGGACGGACCAGTGAGTGTCGACGTCGAACGGGTCAAAGCCGCCGTGGGGGAGTTGCTCATCGCCATCGGGGAGGATCCGACGCGCGACGGCTTGGTGGCCACGCCCACGCGTGTCGCCGCCATGTACGAGGAGCTGTTCTCCGGCCTCCACGACGATCCGGCCCGGCATCTCAAGGTCACCTTCGCCGCCGAACACGACGAGATGGTGATGGTGCGCGACATCCCTTTTGCGTCCTTGTGCGAGCACCATCTCGTGCCCTTTCTCGGCAAAGCCCACGTCGCCTACATCCCCGCCGAGGACGGCCGCATCACCGGCCTCTCCAAGTTGGCTCGCCTGGTGGACGGGTACGCCCGGCGCCTGCAGGTCCAAGAACGCATGACCACCCAGATCGCGGACGCCATCGCCGAGGTGCTCTCGCCGCGCGGCGTGCTCGTCGTGATCGAGGCGGAGCATCTCTGCATGTCCATGCGCGGCGTGAAGAAGCCGGGCACGGTCACGGTCACCTCATCGGTGCGCGGGCTGTTCCGCTCTGACGTCGCCACCCGGGCCGAGGCCATGCAGTTCATCCGGGGTCATTGATTCCGGCGCGGGCGGGCGGCGCCGGCCGCCGCAGTCGCGGGCGCCCGCTCGTGATGGGCGTCCTCAACGTCACCCCCGATTCGTTCTCCGACGGCGGCCTCTACGTCACGACCGACCGTGCCATCGCGCACGGGCACGCGCTGCTCGCCCAGGGGGCCGACGTCCTCGACGTCGGCGGTGAGTCCTCGCGGCCCGGGGCGGCTCCGGTGCCCGCCGACGAGGAGCTGGCTCGCGTCGTGCCCGTGATCGAGGCCTTGGCGGGAGAGGCCGCCGGACGGGGCACCCGCATCTCGGTGGACACCGTGAAGGCCGAGGTGGCCTGGGCCGCAGTGGCCGCCGGTGCCAGCTTGCTCAACGACATCTCGGCGTCGCTGTGGGAGGTGGCGGCCGCCACCGGCGCCGGCTGGGTGGCCATGCACATGCAGGGTGAGCCGCGCACCATGCAAGCGGACCCCCGCTACGACGACATCGTGGCCGAGGTGCACGGCTTCGTCCTGGAACGGGCTCGTGTCGCCCACGAGGCGGGGGTGGCCGAGGTCTGGGTCGACCCGGGCATCGGCTTCGGCAAGACGACCGCGCACAACCTGTCCCTGCTCCACCACCTGGGGGAGCTGGTGGAGGGTGCCGATGCCGCAGGGTGCGCCGGGGTGGTGGTCGGCACCAGCCGGAAGCGCTTCCTCGGCGTGCTGGCCGCGGGCGCCGGCGCAGCGTCGGCCCCCGCGCCAGTGGCCGAGCGGGAGGAGGGATCCCTGGCCACCGCCGCCGCCGCCCTGGTGGCCGGTGCGGCGATGGTGCGGGTGCACGACGTACGGGCCGCGCTCGCTTTGGCCCGGCTGTATGGTCCTGCCGCATGAAGGGCAAGTGGGCTGCCGGGATCCCGCCGCGCAACTTCACCTGGGTGATCAAGGACCATCTGGCCGCGAGCGAACGGCCGGGTGGCTTCTCGGTCAACCACCGCCGGGTGCGGCGCCAGGAGGAGATCATCTGGCTGCGGGTGCAGGGCTTCGGACGCATCATCTCGTTGCTGCCCTCGCCGCACAACCTGGCCGCGTACGAGGAAGAGGGCCTGGCCTGGGCCCACTACCCCCTGGAGCGCTCGGGAGACCCCCGGCCCGTGCTGGCCGGCTGCTACCAGGACATCGACGAGTCACTGGCGGCCGGCCTGCGCATCCTCGTGCACCAGGACGAGCTGGGCGACCGGGTCATGGGGGTGCTGGCCGGGTATCTCGTGTGGTCCGGGCGCATCACCAACCTGCCCCGGGCGGTCGCCCTCATCGAGGGCGTGGTGGGGCACGCCATGGGTGAGCCCGGGCGCGAGCTGCTCTCCGAGCTGGAGGGCATGCCTGCACGCGGCCGCGTGCGGTGACCGACCGCATCGAGATCCGCGACCTGCGGGTGACCGGGGTGCACGGGGTCCTGCCCGAGGAGCGGGAGCGGGCCCAACCCTTTTCGCTCGACGTGGTGGCCTGGCTGGACATGGCCGCCGCGCAGGAGAGCGACGACCTGGCCGACACCGTGGACTACGGCGCACTGGCCCGGACGGCCGCCGAGGTGGTCGGTGGGCGGTCCTACGCGCTCCTCGAGGCGCTGGCCGGGCGGCTGGCGAGCGCGCTGCTGGTCAGCGATCCTCGGCTCGAAGCCGTCGAGGTCACCGTGCGCAAGCTGCGCCCCCCGCTGGCTCTCGACCTGGCGTCGACCGGGGTCAGGGTGCGGCGGGCCCGCTGATGGCCCGCGCCATCCGGCGCGCCTTCATCGGCCTGGGCTCCAACCTGGGGGATCGTGCCGCCTACCTGCGCGCCGGCGTGGAGGGCCTCGCTACCGGCGGTGACGTCGTCGCCGTGTCGCCGCTCTACGAGACCGAGCCGGTGGGTGGACCCGGGGGGCAGGGGCCTTATCTCAACGTGGTGGTCGAGCTGGCCACCGCCGATTCGCCCCGGCGTCTGCTCGAACGCTGCCGGGCCCTCGAGGCGGCGGCGCACCGGGTACGGGCCGAGCGCTGGGGCCCGCGCACCCTCGATGCCGACGTGCTCTGGATGGAGGGCCTCACCGTCGACGAGGCGGACCTGACGGTGCCGCACCCCCGCATGTGGGAGCGCCGCTTCGTCCTGCAACCCTTGGCGGACCTCGCCCCCGATCTGGTGACGCCCGAGCAGCTCGGGACGGTTGCCGGCGAGGTCAGCCGTGTGGGTAATCTAGAGGTGACGTTTTCGCATCGTCTGTAGGCGAACGGCACCCGAGAGGGGCTGGAACGCCGAAGGAGGTCGAATGCACTCCATCCGGATCATCGGTCCCGGCCGGGCCGGCACGTCGCTCGCCGCCGCGCTCTCCACGCGCGGGTGGGCGTTCGCCGGTTTTCGCGGGCACCACGACGACATCGCCGACGCGGCCCGTGGCGTCGACGTGCTCGTCATCGCCACGCCTGACGACGCCGTCGGCGAGGTGGCGGCGGGCGTCGTCCCCCAGCCCGGCACCACGGTGGTGCATCTCTCGGGCTCGCTCGGGCTCGATGCGCTGGCGCCCCATCCGCTCCGTGCCGCTGTCCACCCGCTCGTCCCGCTGCCCAACGGCGAGGTCGGGGCGGCCCGCCTCGCCTCAGGGGTGACCTTCGCCGTCGCCGGCGAGCCGGTCGCGCGTGAGATGGTCGAATGCCTGGGGGGCCGGCTGGTCGAAGTGGCCGACGAGAACCGCGCCGCCTACCACGCGGCCGCCTGCATCGCCGCCAATCATGTCGTGGCGCTCCTGGGCCAGGTCGAGCGGGTGGCCGCCTCGGTCGGGCTCGACCTCGACTTCCTTCTTGCCACTGACGCGGGCGGCCGTCGACGACGTGGCCTCGCTCGGGGCCAGCGCCGCGCTGACCGGTCCGGCCCGCCGGGGCGACTGGGCCACCCTGAGTCGTCACCTCGACGCACTGCCCGAGGACGAGCGCAACGCCTACCAGTCGGGCGCGGCGCTGGCGACGAGGCTCGCCGCGGGTGCCGGCGCCCGGACGGTGACGCCCGGCGAGACGGCGCCACCCAACGAGACCGTGCCGGCCGACGAGACCGTGCCGGCCGACGAGACGGTGCCGGCCGTGCCGGCGGCGGTCTGAGGGGCGACGTCGTGGAAGTCGTCGAGTCCGCCGCTGCCTGCCGTGCGCAGCTCGATGCGGCGCGCACACGTGGTGCCTGCGTCGGTCTCGTCCCGACCATGGGCGCGTTGCACGAGGGACACCTGTCGCTCATGGCACGGGCGCGCGCCGAGTGCGACACCGTCGTGGTGAGCATCTTCGTGAATCCGTTGCAGTTCGGCGACCCCGAGGACATCGCCCACTATCCGCGCACCCTCGACCGTGACCTGCAGGCGTGCAAGACGGCCGGTGTCGATGTGGTCTTCGCACCGAGCGTGGCCGAGATGTACCCGACGTGGCCCGAGCCGCCGTCGGCGACGGTGACCGTGCGCGGAGTGAGTGAGTCCTGGGAGGGCGCGTCGCGCCCGGGCCACTTCGACGGCGTGGCGACCGTGGTGGCCAAGCTGTTCGCCATCGCCGGCCCGTGCCGCGCCTACTTCGGCCTGAAGGACTACCAGCAGCTGGCGGTGGTGCGCGCCATGGCGACTGAGCTGTCGCTGCCCGTCGAGCTGGTCGGGTGCCCGATCGTGCGTGAGCACGACGGTCTGGCGCGCTCGAGCCGTAACGTGCGCCTGTCCGACACCGAGCGCGCCGCCGCCACCGTGCTGTCCTGCGCGCTGGCGGCCGGCCGCTCTGCCGTCGTGGCCGGGGAGCGCTCCGGCGCCGCTCTGGGCGACGCGATGCGTGCCGTCGTGGCGACCGAGCCACTCGTCCATCTCGATTACGCGGTCGTGGCCGACACCGCCACGCTGACCGAGGTCAGCACCGTCGACGATCCCGCCGCGGCCCGCCTGCTCATCGCGGCGCGGGTCGGTGCCGTCCGTCTGATCGACAACAGCGCCGCGCTCGAGATCGACGACGACGAGTCGGCGCCATCCGCTGCCGCTGCCACACCACGCACCCGGTCCACGGACGGCCCGTCTCCTGTGGTCCGCGCCGACACGGCCTCTGTGGCCCGCCAACTCGAAAGGACCGGTTGAGCCGATGCGCCGCCGCATGATGAAGTCCAAGATCCACCGCGCCACCGTTACGGGCGCCAACTTGCACTACGTGGGCTCGGTCTCCATCGACACGGAACTGATGGCGCTGTCCGACATCCTCCCCTACGAGCAGGTCGCCGTGCTCGACATCGACAACGGCGCGCGCTTCGAGACGTACGCCATCGAAGGCGAGCGTGGCCAGATCTGCCTGAACGGCGCGGCGGCGCGGTTGGTGGCGCCGGGCGACAAGGTGATCATCATCACCTACGCCGACTACGAGCGCGCCGAGCTCGAGCAGTACGTGCCGCGCGTGGTCCACGTCGACGGGCGCAACCGCGTCATCGACGAGGAGTCGGCCCGGCTCGATGCCGAGCTGACCCTGACCGAACCGGCGTGACCGACGCCGCCCGGCCCGGACCCTTCGACGTCCTGGTCCTGGGCAGCGGTGTCGCCGGACTGTCCGCCGCGGTCCGGCTCGCCGGACCCGTCACGGCGGGCGGACCTGGTCTCGCCCTCGGCGTCCTGACCAAGGGGGCGCTGGCGCAGTCGGCCACCCGCTGGGCCCAGGGCGGCGTGGCCGCGGTGCTCGGGGGCGACGAGGACTCGACCGACCTGCACCTGGCCGACACTCTGGCTGCCGGCGCGGGACTGTGCGACGAGGAGGCCGTGCGCATCCTGGTCGACGAGGGTCCCGGGCGCGTGCAGGAATTGATCGCGCTCGGTGTTGAGTTCGACCGCGAGGCGACCGGGTCGCTCGCGCTCGCCCGCGAGGGCGGCCACTCGGCGCCGCGCGTGGTGCACGCCGGTGGTGCCGCCACGGGCGCGGAGGTCGAGCGCGCGCTGGTCGACGCCACGTATCGCTCGGCCGAGCGCGGTGCTCGAGGGGTGGTTCGCACTCGAGCTGCTCGTCGAGGGCGGCCGCTGCGTCGGCGTGCGCGCCCTGCCACCCGGTCCGCGCGGCACCGAGCCGGTCGAGCTCCGGGCCCAGCACGTCGTGCTGGCGACCGGCGGCGCGGGCCAGCTGTTCTCGGTCACGACCAACCCGCCCGAGTCGACCGGCGACGGCGTGGCCATGGCGCTCCGCGCCGGCGTCCCGGTGGCCGACGTCGAGTTCGTCCAGTTCCACCCGACGGCGTTGCACCATCCCGCCATGCCGCGCCCCCTCCTGTCCGAGGCGCTCCGCGGCCACGGCGCACTGTTGCGCGATCGCCACGGCGAGCGCTTCGTCGACGAGCTGGCGTCACGCGACCTGGTGAGTCGTGCCATGGCCGCCACCATGGCGAGCCAGGGCGTGGACCACCTCTGGCTCGACGCCACCGGGCTCGAGCGCTTCTCGACTCGCTTTCCGACCATCGCCGCCTCGCTGTCCTCCATCGGGCTCGATCCCGAGCGCGACTGGCTTCCCATCGCGCCGGCCGCGCACCACCTCTCGGGCGGCGTGGTCACCGACCTGTGGGGCGCGACGGCCCTGCCCGGGCTCTGGGCCGTGGGCGAGGTGGCCTGCACCGGCGTGCACGGGGCCAACCGGCTGGCCTCCAATTCGTTGCTCGAGGGCATGGTCTTCGGGGCGCGCCTGGCCGAGCGCATCCCGGCCGGCGCGTCGGGGCCCGAGGCCAGCGGCGCTTTGCGTGTCGTCCTGGGCGCCGAGCCGGTGGACGGGATCGACGCCCGGCTGCTGGCCCGCCGCGCCGCCGTACCGCGCCTTCGGTCCCGTCACCCAGCCCAGCGCGGACGTGCCCAAGTTGCGCGACACGCTGCAGCGCGCCATGACCCTTGGCGCGGGGGTGGTGCGCAGCGCGGAGTCCCTCGCCGGGGCGCACGCCGCGCTCGAGGAGATCGCGAGCGTGCTCGGCACGCGCACTGCCTCCGTCGCCGAGGGCGAGCTGACCAACCTCTTGCAGCTGGCCGACGCCCTGTTGGCCTCCGCCCTCGCCCGCACCGAAAGCCGCGGAGCGCACGCGCGGCGCGAGTATCCCGAGACCGACCCGGCCTGGCGGTGCCGTCTCGTCCACGGGGCAGCCGCCGACCTGCGTGCGAGCGGTCCATGAGCGGCGATGGGGAACCCGGTTCCACCTACGCGCACGCGGTGCGGGAGGCGGTGGCGCGGGCGCTGGCGGAGGATCTCGGTCCCGACGGCGACATCACGGCGGCGCTGGTGCCCGTGGACGTCACGGCGCACTACGCGCTGCGGGCCCGTCAGCCCGGCGTGCTGGCCGGGCGTGACTGTGCCACCGAGACCTTCGCACGGGTCGGACCCGAGCTGGCCGTCGAGTGGCGCGTCGTCGACGGCGACCGCCTCTCGGTAGGCGAGACGCTCATGGAGGTCACGGGACCCCTTCGTCCGATCCTGACGTCGGAGCGGACTGCCCTCAACTTCCTCGGCCATCTCTCGGGCGTGGCGACGCTCACGGCTAAGTTCGTCGACGCCGCCCACGAGCGCAACCGCGCCGTGCAGATCCTCGACACCCGCAAGACCACGCCGGGACTCCGTGTGCTCGAAAAAGCCGCCGTGCGGGCCGGGGGTGGTACGAACCACCGGGCCGGGCTCTCCGACGCCGTGCTGGTCAAGGACAACCACCTGGCCGGCACGACCATCACCGACGCCGTGCACACGGCGCAGGCGCGCTGGCCCGGACGACTGGTGGAAATCGAGTGCGACACGCTCGACCAGGTCGCCGAGGCGGCCAAGGCCGGTGCCGGTGCCGTGCTGCTCGACAACATGGATCCCGCGACGGTCACCGAGGCGATCGCCGTGGCGCGCCGCGACGCCGCCGGCCCGGTCCTCACCGAGGTCTCGGGCGGGGTGACCCTGGACACCGTCGGGGACTACGCGGCGGCGGGGCCCGATCGCATCTCGGTCGGGGCCCTCACCCATTCGGCACCCGTGCTCGACCTCGGCCTCGACCTGGTGTGGACCGAGGCGTCGAGCTCGGTGCCGGGCCCGGCCTAGCGACACCACCAGCACGGCACACTCGAACCACGCACAACGAACCACACCAAACGAACCACGCACAACGAACCACACCAAACGAACCACACAGAACCAGGAAAGAAAGAGGAAGGGAGGGCAGTGCTCCTCGTCATCGACGTGGGCAACACCGAGACGGTCATCGGCCTCTACACGCGCGACGACACCGACACGGTGCCCGTCGTCGAGGAAAGCGTCGGAGTCGGCATCGGGACCGAGCGCGACCTGACGGCGCCCGCCGGCCTGACGCATCACTGGCGCCTCTCGACGGTGCCGACCAGGACCCCCGACGAGCACGCCGTGCTCCTGACCCAGCTGCTCGACCTCGAGGGCCTTGACATCGCGTCGTCGGTCAGCGGGATCGCGGTGAGCTCCTCGGTGCCCCACGTGACGACCGAGCTGCGCCAGATGGCATCGCGCTGGTTCGCCGACGTGCCCTGCGTCGTGCTCGGGCCCGGCACCAAGAGCGGGATGCCGATCCTCTACGACAACCCCAAGGAGGTCGGCGCCGACCGCATCGCTGACGCCGTGGGTGCATACGACCTCTACGGCGGCCCGTGCGTGGTCGTCGACATGGGGACCGCGACGACGGTCGAGGCCATCAGCGCCAAGGGCGAGTACCTCGGCGGGGCCATCACCCCGGGCGTGGCCATCAGTCTCGACGCCCTCTACCAGCAGGCGGCCGCCCTGCGCCGGGTCGAGCTTGTCGAACCGCGCAGCGTCATCGGCCGTTCCACCGTCGAGTCCATCGAGTCGGGGACCCTCTACGGTTTCGCCGGGCTGGTCGACGCGCTGGCCAAGCGGTTCATGGAGGAGCTCGGCCCCTCCACGGTCGTGGCAACCGGCGGCTTCAGTTCGCTCATCGCCCCGTATTCGGACACCATTGACCACGTGGAGCCCTGGCTGACCCTGCACGGCCTGCGCATCGTGTACGAGCGCAACATCACGTCGTGAGCGGCCGCGCATGACCGAAGCGCAGCCCGATATCCCCTATCGCTACGAGCGCACCCACGAGGCGTCGGCCGTCGTGGAGGCCTGGTCGTCGCTCGGCCCCGGGGAGGAGTCCGGCGTCACCGTCGGGGTGGCCGGCCGCATCATGCTCTTCCGCCCCCAGGGCAAGCTCGCGTTCGCCGAACTGCGCGACAGCTCGGGCTCGGTGCAGCTGTTCGCGCTGGCAGCGGTGACCGAGCGCTTCGACGAGTTCGTCCGCCTGAACCTGGGCGACTGGGTTGGCGCACGCGGGGAGGTGGTGCGGACCAAGCGCGGCGAGTTGTCGGTGAAGGTGAGCGAGTGGGTTCTGCTGGCGCAGGCGCGGCGCAACTTCGGCGACAAGTGGCGGGGGGTCAGCGACATCGAGAACGCGCTATCGCCAGCGCGAGGTCGATCTGTGGGCCAACGAGAGCAGCCGGCGCGTGCTGCAGCTCCGCAGCCAGGTGGTGCAGCGAATGCGCGAGCGGCTATGGGCTCAGGACTTCGTGGAGGTCGAGACGCCACTGCTCCACCCCGTCCTCGGTGGTGCTGCGGCGCGCCCGTTCGTCACACATCACAACGCGCTCGATTCCGACTTCTTCTTGCGCATCGCGCCCGAGCTCTACCTCAAACGGCTCGTGGTGGGAGGCTTCGAGAAGGTCTTCGAGATCGGCCGCGTCTTCCGCAACGAAGGGATCTCGCCTCGCCACAACCCCGAGTTCACGATGCTCGAGCTGTATCAGGCCTACGCCGACTACACCGACACCATGGCCGTCTTCGAGGAGCTGGTGGCCGGGCTGGCCCAGGATCTGTGCGGCACGACGCACCTCACGTACGGCGGGCGCGCCCTCGACCTCAGCACACCGTGGCGTCGCGCGCCGATGACCGAGCTCGTGGCGGAGGCCACCGGCATCACGCTCGACGTGCGGGCGCCGCGCGCGGACTTGGTCAAGGCAGCCGGCGAGGTCGGGATCGCCGTTGACGATGCGTGGGGTCCCGGCAAGATCCTCCTCGAGATCTACGAGAAGACGACCGAGCCCGAGCTGTGGGGTCCGGTCTTCGTGACCGACTACCCGGCCGAGGTCTCACCGTTGGCGCGTCGTCACCGCGACGGTCCCGAGCTCGTCGAGCGCTACGAGCCGGTGGTCGCCGGCCGCGAGCTCGGCAACGGCTTCAGTGAGCTCGTCGACCCCGATGATCAGCGCGCGCGTTTCGAAGAGCAGGTGGCGGCCGCCCGGGCGGGAGACGAAGAGGCGCCAGGCGAGGTCGACGAGGAGTATGTCCGCGCGCTCGAGTACGGGTTGCCCCCGACCTCGGGCTTCGGGCTCGGGGTCGACCGGCTGGTGATGTTGCTCGGTGACGTGGCCAACATCCGCGAGGTCATCGCCTTCCCCACGCTCCGCCGCGACCCCGGCTGATTCTTCCGGGCGCGTTTCTTCACGCGTTCTTAGCTTTCGGGTGCATCGTTCAAACCCCGCTCACGATTCCCTCACATCTCCTATTCAGCGTGGGTGATGCCGCCGGAGGGTGGCGAGCGTGCAGAGCGCACGGACGTCCAAGGAGGACAGACATGTTCCGCAAGATCATCGCCGGCACCGCAGTCGCCGGGGCCCTGAGCCTGGGTGTAGCCGGTGTGGCCGGCACGGCCGCCGCGGCCGGTGCGGCGACCCCGTCGAGCAGCACGACGACGCCGGCGCGTTGCGCCAAGCTCCCGACCTTCGAGGCCAAGGTCCAGAAGCTCGAGGCCAAGCTGGCGGCGCGCCTGCCCAAGGTCCAGGCCCGTGAGACCAAGCTGAAGAACGAAGGCAAGACGAAGCGGGCCGACGCCCTGGCGAACCGGGTCACCAAGATCCAGAACCGCGAGACCAAGGTCAACGCGCGCATTGCCAAGGCCCAGGCGGCCTGCAGCGCCGCCGGCAGCACGGCGACCCCGGGATCGAGCGCCGGTTGAGCCACTCTGCGTTGGCCACTCTGCGTCGCTGGGGGTGACCTCGCCGCAGATAGTGACAGCGTCGGGCCGGAGCGCTCACACGTTCCTCACACCTCTCTCACATCTGTGCTGCAGAGTGGGCGCACGATCACCATCGAGTCATGCAGGGAGGACCCATGGTTCGCGCACTCATCGCAGGGACCGCCGTCGCCGGGGCAGTGACGCTCGGCACCGCCGGCCTGGCGGGCGCGGCCTCGACGCCCAACGGCGTGGGGACCGGGAGCGGCGCCGCAACGTCGTCCGTCTGCTCGCGGTTGCCCAGGATCGAGGCCCGGGTGGCCAAGGTCGAGCGCAGGGTCAACGCCCGGCTGCCCAAGGTCGAGGCGCGCGAGGCCAGGGCCAAGGCGGCCGGGCACACCAAGCGGGCCAACGCACTGACGGCGCGGATCGCCCGCATCCAGAAGCGTGAGTCCAGAGTGAACGCGCGACTGACGAAGGCGAACGCCAGGTGTGCCTCGGCGGGCTCGGCGGTGACAACGCCAACCACCGGAAACGCACCGACAGTCACCGCGCCGACCTCCACGCCGACGCCGACGCCGGCATCCACGCCCGGCAGCACGTCGACCTCGACCACCTCGACCACGTCGATCACGTCGACGACCGGTGCCTCGAACGGGGCCACCGGATCCACCGGCGCGACCGGGACCACCGGCAACACCGGCGGGCTTTGAGGGTCGGGCCTAGCCCGGCAGGTCGCTGAGGAGCTCTGCGGCGAGGCGGGAGAGGCCGTCGCGCAGACCGGAGCGGTCGATCCCCTCGGTGGCGCGCCGGGCGTCTTCGACATAGGCCCGAGCTTGGTCGACGGCGGCGGGGATGCCCCGCGACGCCAGCACGATGCCACGCGCCTTGTCCTTCTCGGGTTGGGCGAGGGGTTGGCCGAGCAACGCGCGCAGGTCGGGACCGGCATCGGGGTCATCGAGCGCGATGAGCGCCGGCAAGGTGTAGATGCCCTCCGCGAGGTCCTGCCCGGCGGGCTTCTGCAGCTGCCCGTCGGTGGCGGTGATGTCGAGGATGTCGTCGCGGATCTGGAACACCATGCCGAAGCAGCGTCCGTACTCGGTGCACGCGTCGACCTCGGAGGGGGCCAGTCCGCCGGTCAGCGCGCCGATTCGACACGACGTCGCGGTGAGCGCGGCGGTCTTGCCGCTGATGGCCGCGAAGTAGTCGTCACGGCTGCGGCCGATCTGGAAGGCCGAACGCACCTCGGTGACCTGGCCCTGGCACAGCCGGCCCAAGGTGTCGGCGAGGAGCTCGGCCACCTCGGTCCCCAAGCTGGCGGCGATGGCGGCGCTGCGCGCGAGGAGGTAGTCGCCCGCCACGATGGCCACGAGGTTCCCGAAGCGGCTGTTGACGCTCTCGACGTTGCGGCGGATCGTGGCCTCGTCGATGACGTCGTCGTGGTACAGAGAGGCCAGGTGCACCAGCTCGACTGCCACCGCCCCCATCAGGTCGTCGTCGGTCGCGTCCCGTTCCCCGGCCGTGGCGCTGGCCAGCGCGAGGAGGGGCCGGAGCCGCTTGCCGCCGGCGGCCATCAGGTGGGTCGTCACCTCGTCCAAGAACCCGTCGCCAGTGACCACCGAGGCGGTGAGCAGGGGCTCCAGACGCCGCAGTCCCTCTTGCAGGCGGGGCAGGCCGAGGGCCTCGGTCGGGTTCACTGCCCAAACGTTACGGCACGGCCGCCGAATCTCGACAAACGCCAGCTGGCAGGGGTCGTTGGAAAAGTCCCGCACAAGGTTTCCCTTGTCACCGACGTGCTTCGTGGCTGCGGCGTGTTCAACTAAGGCCACAGGTACACTGGACCGAGATTCAAGGGAGACAAAGGAGAGGCGGTCAGGGTGTTCGAACGTTTCACCGACCGGGCACGGAGGGTATTGGTGCTCGCGCAGGAAGAGGCGCGGCTGCTGAACCACAGCTTCATCGGCACCGAGCACATCCTTCTGGGACTGATCCATGAGGGCGAGGGAGTTGCCGCCAAGGCACTCGAGTCGCTCGGGATCTCCCTCGAGGCCGTGCGCGAGAAGGTGGAAGAGACCATCGGCATGGCGGGTACCGCGCCGAGTGGTTCGCCGCCGTTCACGCCGCGGGCCAAGAAGGTCCTCGAGCTTTCCTTGCGCGAGGCGCTGCAACTGGGTCACAGCTACATCGGCACCGAGCACATGCTCCTCGGCCTCGTCCGTGAGGGCGAGGGTGTGGCGGCCACGGTGCTCGTCAGCCTTGGCGCCGACCTCGGCCGCGTGCGCCAGCAAGTGATCCAGCTGATGTCGGGAAACCAGAGCAAGGAGTCGGTCGGCGCGAGTCAGGGTGCAAGCTCGGGCGACAACCCGTCGGGCTCGCCGGTCCTCGACCAGTTCGGCCGCAATCTGACCCAGCTGGCCCGCGACGGCAAGCTCGACCCGGTCATCGGCCGTGCGAAAGAGATCGAACGCGTCATGCAAGTGCTGTCGCGGCGCACGAAGAACAACCCCGTTCTCATCGGCGAGCCGGGCGTCGGCAAGACGGCGATCGTCGAGGGCCTGGCCCAGCAGATCGTCGCCAACGACGTGCCCGAGACGCTCGCGGGCAAGCAGCTCTACACGCTCGACCTCGGCGCGCTGGTGGCGGGCAGCCGCTACCGCGGTGATTTCGAGGAGCGCTTGAAGAAGGTGCTCAAGGAGATCCGTACGCGCGGCGACATCGTCCTCTTCATCGACGAGATCCACACGTTGGTGGGTGCCGGTGCCGCCGAGGGCGCCATCGACGCCGCCTCCATCCTCAAGCCGATGCTGGCGCGCGGCGAACTGCAGACCGTGGGTGCCACCACGATCGACGAGTACCGCAAACACCTTGAGAAGGACGCCGCGCTCGAGCGCCGCTTCCAGCCAGTCAAGGTGGACCAGCCGAGCGTGGCGCTGACCATCGACATCCTCAAGGGTCTGCGCGACCGCTACGAGTCGCACCACGCGGTCAGCATCACAGACCAGGCGTTGGTGGCCGCGGCCAATCTGGCCGACCGCTATCTGGCCGACCGCTACCTCCCCGACAAAGCGATCGACCTCATCGACGAGGCCGGCAGCCGCCTCCGCATCCGCCGCATGACCACGCCGCCGAGCGCCAAGAAGCTCGACGAGGAGATCACGCGCCTGCGGGCCGACAAGGAAGCCGCGATCGAGAAGGGCGCCTTCGAGCAGGCCAAGAAGCTGGCCGAGCAGGAGAAGGAGCGCCTCGACCGCAAGGAGACCCAAGAGGCCGAGCTGCGGGCCGAGGGCGTCGACCTCTTCGACGTCGTCGACGAGGAGGTCATCGCCGAGGTACTGGCCGCCTGGACCGGCATTCCGGTCTACCGCCTCACCGAGGAGGAGACGGCCAAGCTCCTTCGCATGGAGGAGGAGTTGCACAAGCGGATCGTCGGTCAGGAGGAGGCGCTCAAGGCGCTGTCCCGGGCCATCCGCCGCACACGTGCCGGCCTGAAGGACCCCAAGCGTCCGAGCGGATCGTTCATCTTCCTTGGGCCCACCGGGACCGGGAAGACCGAGCTCGCCAAGACGCTGGCCGAGTTCCTCTTCGACGACGAGGACGCGCTCATCCAGCTCGACATGTCCGAGTACATGGAGAAGCACACGGTCAGCCGCCTCGTGGGCTCGCCCCCGGGCTACGTCGGCTACGAAGAGGGCGGACAGCTCACCGAGGCCGTCCGCCGCAAGCCGTTCTCGGTCGTCCTCTTCGACGAGGTCGAGAAGGCGCACCCCGACGTGTTCAACACGCTGCTGCAGATCCTGGAGGACGGACGCCTGACCGACGCGCAGGGCCGCTCCGTCGACTTCAAGAACACCGTGCTCATCATGACCTCGAACCTCGGCACCGCCGACTTGCGCAAGTCCAACATGGGCTTCGCCAAGACGTCGGAGGCCGTGACGTACGAGCGGATGAAGGCCAAGGTGGACGAGGCGCTCAAGGCGCACTTCCGCCCCGAGTTCCTCAACCGCATCGACGAGGTCATCGTGTTCCACGAACTATCGCGGGCAGAGGTGGTCGAGATCGTCGACATGCTCATGGCGCGCACGGTCCGGCAGCTCTCGGACCAGGGCATCGGCCTGGAGCTCACGCCGGCGGCCCGTACGCTGCTGGCCGAGAAGGGTTACGACCCGCAGCTCGGAGCACGGCCGCTACGCCGGGCCATCCAGCAGCTGGTCGAGGACCCGCTCTCCGAGCGCATCTTGTGGAAGGAATTCCGCGTCGGCGAGACCGTCGTGGTCGACGTCGAGGAGTCGCCGATCGACGGCGAGGACGCGCAGCTGACCTTCCGGGCGATCGAGGGCATCGAGCCCCCGCCGCTCGAGCTGGCCGGCGCGGGCGCCGATCCCGAATAGCGCGACCTACCCGCGCTCCCAGCAGTATGTGAACGCGCCGCCCTCCGGGACGGTCGCGCCTCGAGCCGGGAGCAGAGGACGTGCCGCCCTCCGGGACGGTCGCGCCTCCGAGCCGGCGCGCCAAGAAGTGCGGACTGTCGGGTCCGACCGGCGCATAGTGGATGCCGACGGAGCTGGCGGCCTCGAAACCGACGCGTCCATAGAACGCCGGCTCGCCGAGCAGCACGAGGAGTGGCCATCGGCGCGCCTCGGCCGCGGCCACGAGCGTGTGCATGAGCGCGGTGCCGATGCCTCGCCCCTGGTGCGACGGCGCGACGCAGACCGGCGCCACGCCGGCGACCGCGCGGGGCGTGCCGTCGATGCGGCCGGGCGCAGCCAGCGCGTGCGCGATCACCGCGCCGGACTCGTCGGCCACCAGCTCGACGAGCGACGCGGCCGCGCAGGCGGCCCACGTGCCGCGGACGATGGCGAGCTCTTCGGTGGCGTCCCGGGTGTCGTCGGCGAAGGCCGCGTTGACCAGAGCGAGGATCTGCTCCTCGTCAGCCGGTCGCTCCGCGGCGCGTACGAGCACGCTCATGGGAGCCGCACGCCGACGCCGACCATGTGATGGTCCGAGAGGTGGCGCGCCTGGACGACGGCGGGTCGGCGCGCCACCCGGACCCACCCAGAGCGCGCAACCGGCGCGGCCGGCGGGTGCAGGTCATCCACGTCCCGAGCCTGTCACCGCTCGGGTGCGCCCGCCTCCGCTTCCGCCTGCGCCTGCGCCGTCGCGCAGCCAGCCGGGTGTGACACCCCGTCCGTATCGTGCCCGCCATGACGAGCACCCAGCACGCACGCGTCCGGTCCAATGAGTCCTATGCGTGCGGGGAGTGCGGCGCGACGTCGTTGCGCTGGGTCGGGCGCTGCCCGGCGTGTGGTGCATGGAACGCGCTCGCCGCCGCGCCCACGCAAAGACGGCTGCCGCGCCGGGCTCGTGGCGCCGGGACGTCGGGGGGGAGGGCGCGGTCTCGCTCGCCGAGGTGTCGGCCACGGCGGCGCGCCCCATGCCGACGGGCGTGAGCGAGCTCGACCGCGTCATGGGTGGCGGCGTGGTCGGGGGTTCGGTCACCTTGTTGTTCGGCCCGCCCGGCATCGGGAAGTCGACCCTTCTCTTCCAAGTGCTCGCCTCGGTGGCGGGCCGCGGCCTCGACGTCATGCTCGCCTCGGCCGAGGAATCCCTGGCCCAGGTCAGCGGCAGGGCGGCGCGCCTCGGCCCGGTGCCCGCGCCCTTGCTCGCCTTGGAGGGACCCGACGTGGACGCGATCGAGGAGGCGGTCGACCGGGCGCGGCCGGCTCTGGTCGTGGTCGACTCGTTGCAGTCGATCTCTGACCCCGAGCTGCCCCAGCCGGCCGGCAGCCTGGCCCAGGTCCGGGCCTGCGTCGAGCGACTGACTCGCTTGGCCAAGTCGAGCGGCGTTCCGTTCGTGCTGGTCGGGCACGTGACCAAAGACGGGGACCCGGCCGGACCCCGGGCGGTCGAGCACCTGGTCGACACCGTGCTCTCCTTCGACGGCGACCGTCACCACGCGCTGCGCGTCCTCAGCGCGGTGAAGCACCGTTTCGGCCCGACAGGCGAGGTCGGCATCTTCGAGATGCGCGACGACGGCCTGCGCGACGTGGCGGACCCGGGACCGCTCATGCTGGGCGACCGCATGGCGGGAGTGCCCGGCAGCACGGTCGTACCGGTGTTGCAGGGCCGGCGACCGTTGCTGGTCGAGGTGCAGGCGCTGCTCGGTCCCGGCGGTCCCGGCGCGTCGCGCCCGCACGCGCTGGGCATCGACGCGGCACGGGCGAACCTCCTCGTGGCCGTACTCGCCTGCCGGACCACGGTTCCCGTGCCGGCGACGGGTGAGTTCTTCGTCGCCGCTGCGGGCGGCATCGCCGTGAGCGAGCCGGCGGCCGACCTCGCGGTCGCTCTCGCGTTGGCATCGGTGGTCACCGGACAACCGGTTCCGGCGGACCTCGTCGCGTTCGGCGAGCTCGGGCTGGCCGGGGAAGTCCGAACCGTCCCGGGCGCGGCGCGTCGGCTGGCCGAGGCCCAGCGCGCGGGCTTCACGCGCGCACTCGTGCCCGCGTCCTCGGTCGACGGTCTGGGGGAGGAGGTACCAACGGGGATCGCAATCGTGGGGGTGCGGACGCTCGCGGACGCGTTGGGCTGTATGGCGAGCAGGGGGGTCGGTTGCCAGAGCAGGCCGGATACGATGCCGGGGTGTCCGACCCCGGCGGGAGCCAGCCTCTGAACGACGCGCTGGCCATGATCGCCCCCGGCACCAAGCTGCGAGAGGGACTGGACCGAATCCTGCAGGCCAAGCACGGTGCGCTGATCATCGTGGGCGACGACCCGGCCGTCCTCTCGGTGTGCACCGGGGGGTTCCTCCTCGATGCCGAGTACACCCCCCAACGCCTCTCTGAGCTGGCGAAGATGGACGGCGCCATCATCCTGGCTGCGGACGCCTCCCGCATCGCGCGGGCCAACGTGCATCTCGTGCCCAAGGCCACCATCCCCACCTCGGAGACCGGGACGCGGCACCGCACCGCCGAGCGTGTGGCGCGTTCGATCGACGTCCCGGTCATCGCTGTCTCCGAGGCGATGGCAACCATCGCCGTCTATCGCAACGACCACAAGCACACGACCCAGTCGGCGGGTTGGCTGATCGACCGCTCGAGCCAGGCGCTGTCCACCTTGCAGCGGTTCCGGGCGCGCTACGACGACGCGTTGGCCACGTTGACCCGCCTCGAGATGGAGGATTCGGTCTCGGTGCGCGACGTGGTCTCGGTGCTCCAGCCCGGCGAGATGGTGCGCCGCATTGCGGAGGAGATCGAAGGCCACCTCGTCGAACTGGGTTCGGACGGGCGCCTCATCCACCTCCAGACCGAGGAACTGCGAGCCGGCGCGGAGGAGAGCCTGATGCTCGTGCTGCGCGACTACACCGACGACGCGGGCATCGCGCACCTGCGCTCGCTGCCGCCCGACGCGCTCATGGACCTGCCCAAGGTCGTCACCGCGTTGAACCTGCCTGCGTCCTACGACCAGATGCGGGCCGAGCTGGCACCGCACGGGTATCGCCTGCTGCACCGCTTGCCCCAGCAGCTCTCCGAGACCTTGATCGAGCGGTTGGTCCAGCGGTTCGGGTCGCTGCCCGAGATCCTCTCGGCGTCGGCGGCAGAGCTCGAATCGGTCGAGGGGATCGGCGCCGCCACGGCCCGGCACGTGCGCGACGGCCTGGCTCGCCTGGTCGAGACCAGCATCTTCGAGCGATACGAATGAGCGACCTCATCTGGTAGAATGGTGAGTCACGCCGAACGGCCCCGGGCCCGTGCCGGCACCCTCTCACAGCAGTGTCCGCACAGCCGTGTGCCCGTGCGGGCGTAACCGATTCACCCAAGGAGCCCCAGTCCTGTGCCCTTCAAGGTCGGAGACAAAGTCGTCTACCCCCACCACGGAGCCGCCGTCATCGAGAAGCGGGAGACCAAGGTCGCGTTCGGCGAGAAGCGCGAGTACCTGGTGCTGCGCCTCGCCTACGGCGACCTGATCCTCAACGTCCCCGCCGACAACACCGAGGGGGTCGGGCTCCGCGAAGTGATCAACGACGAGGAGGTCGAGGAGGTGTTCGCCGTGCTGCGCAAGAAAGAGGCGCGCATGCCGACGAACTGGTCCCGCCGGTACAAGAACCACTCGGAGAAGCTTCGTTCTGGCGACATCTACCAGGTGGCCGAGGTGGTGCGGAACCTCTCCATTCGCGACAAGGACAAGGGCCTGTCCGCGGGCGAGAAGCGCATGTTGCAGCGGGCACGCCAGATCCTCGTGTCCGAACTGACCTTCGCGCTCAACGTGGACGAGGAAACGGCCGAAGAGCGTCTGAACGACGCGCTGACCTGAGCGGACGACCCGGTCGCGCCATGGGAATGGCGACGGTGTGGTCGATCGTCGTGGCAGGCGGGGCCGGCTCCCGTTTTGGTGCCCCCAAGCAATACGCACTGATCGGTGGCCGTCCCGTGCTCGAATGGGCCGTCGACGCATGCCGGTCCGGCTCTGCTGGAGTGGTCCTCGTCCTTCCCGCCGACGCCATGGACTCGGACTCACACGGTGCCGACGTGACAGTACGCGGGGGAGCGACCAGAGCGGACTCGGTGCGGTGCGGGCTGGCGGCCGTCCCGGCTGCGGCCGATGTGATCGTGGTGCACGACGCGGCACGGCCGCTGGCCTCGCCGGCGCTGTTCGACGCGGTGGTCGCCGCGCTCGACTCGGTGGACGTGGACGGTGCCGTGCCTGGTGTGCGGCCGAGTGACACCATCAAGGCGGTGGACGCGGCCGGACGGGTGACGAACACGCTGGACCGAACCGGCTTGATGGCGGTGCAGACACCGCAGGCCTTCCGTGCAGTCGCGCTGCGCCAGGCCCACGAGCGGGCGGCAGGAGGTGCCGGTGCGACCGACGACGCCATGGTGGTCGAGGCCGCGGGCGGGACGGTCGTGGTCGTCCCCGGCGAGCAAGGGAACCTCAAGATCACGGCGCCCGACGACCTCGATGCGGCCGAGCGCATGTTGGCGGCGCGGAGGGGCTGAGCATGCGCATCGGCCAGGGCGTCGACATCCACCGCTTCTCTGAGGATCCACACCGGCCCCTCGTGCTCGGTGGCGTCGTGATCGAGGGTGCGCGGGGTCTGGCCGGCCACAGCGACGCTGACGCCGTGGCCCACGCACTGGCCGACGCCATCTTGGGCGCCGTGGGCCTCGGCGATCTCGGTCGTCACTTTCCCGACACCGACCCGGTCTGGGAGGGTGCAGACAGCACCGCCCTGCTGACCGCAGTCGTAGCACTGGCGGCCGCTGAGGGCTTCGTCTGTGTGAACGGTGACTGCACCGTCGTGGCCGACACGCCCCGGCTCGCCCCGCACACGGTGGCGATGGCGGAACGGCTCGGCGCCGTCGTGGGCGCGCCGATCTCGGTCAAGGCGACACGGGCTGAGGGTATCGGGGCGCTCGGCCGGGCCGAGGGGATCGCCTGCCTCGCTGTGGTCCTGATGGCCTCGTCATGAGTCGCCGGCCCTCACGTCCCGCGCCGCGTCGCGCCGCCGGGGGAGGTGCTGGCGGGCGTGTGCCCGGCCAAGGCGCAGCGGGCCGGCGTGCCCAGCCAGCCGACGGTCCTCGTGGCCGCGCCGGTGCTCGCGGTCGCCCTCCCCCGAGGCGCTGAGCGAGCTCGGAGGTGACCAGGTGGAGGGTCGTCGGGCGGTGCTCGAGTTGCTCACCGTTGGGCGGCGCACCGTGCGCCAGGTGCTGCTCGCCGAGGACCAGGACCCTTCGCCCCAGCTCGATCGCATCGAGGAGCTGGCGGGCCGCCTGCGCGTCCCGGTCGAGACGGTGCCCCGGGCACGACTCGACGCCCGGGCGCGCACCGAGGCGCCACAGGGGGTGGTGGCCCTGGCGCGCCCGCTCGAGCCCGTGGCGCTCGAAGACCTCTGCCGGCCCACGAAGTCCGGCGCCCCGGCCTTCCTCCTGGTCGCGGCGGGCATCACCGACCCGCGCAACCTGGGCGCGCTGTTGCGCAGCGCGGAGTGCGCGGGGGTGACGGGGATCGTGTTGCCGCGCCACCGTTCGGCCCGTCTGTCACCCACGGTGGCTAAGACAGCGGCCGGCGCCATCGAGCACCTCTCCTTCGCTGTCGTAGGCGGGGTGCCCACCGCGCTGAAAGACCTGCGCGAGATCGGTGTGTGGTCGATCGGGCTGGCGGGTGAGGCCGCGCAGTCGCTCTATGAGCTTCCATTGGGCGACGGCCCGGTCGCGGTGGTGGTGGGCAGCGAGGAGAAGGGGTTGGCGCCGCTGGTACGCAAGCGGTGCGATGCCGTCGCGGCGATTCCGCAGCACGGTGCATTGCCGTCCCTCAACGTCGGGGTGGCGGGCGCGGTGGCGTGCTTCGAGATCGCACGCCAGCGGGCGGCGCGCTCCATCGCGGGCACCCGCTGAGCGCGGCGGACGCACATCCGGACCTATCCTTCGCCCATGGGTGGCACCGGCCCGTTCTCTCGCCGGCTGCGCGAACGGCCGGACGACCCGCTTCCGTTGGTGGCCGGACCCGTGTCCAATGGAGAATTCGTCCCGGCGCCACCGAACGAGCGCGATCGGGCGACCAACCGGCTCCTCCGGGAGACCGTCGACACTGCGGCGCGCCAGCTCGGGATGGACCGCCGGCGGTTCTTGCAGAGCGCCGGAGCGGTGGCGGCCAGTCTGGCCGTGTTCGAGCTGGCGGGGTGTGCATCCACACCTCACACGCGGGGCGGGTCGCCCGCGGGCCGGGGTGGGCACTTCGCTGTGCCCAAACCGCACGATGCTGCGGCGTGCGAGCACGCGCTGACCGGGTCGGAGTTCATCTTCGACGTCCACACGCACCACGTGATCCCGGGCGGGCCGTGGGTCCAGAACGCGCCCGAAACGACGTCGCTCGTGCTCTCCATGCTGCCTGCCGGCTGCACCGACACTCCGCAACTCGACTGTGTCGACCGTGCCAACTACCTCCACGACCTGTTCCTGGCCAGCGAGACCACCGTCGCCGTGCTGACCGACGTACCGAATTCTGGCCCATCCAACGCCCCCATCCCGTTTGCCGAGGCGCTCAGCACGAAGGAGATCACAGCGGGGCTCACGAACGGTGGCGCAAGCCGCGTCCTGGTGGAGAACATCATCGCTCCGAACGTCGGCGCAGTGTCGGCCACCCTCGACGAGATGTCGCAGGCGGTCGAAGCCGGGCCCCCCGCCGCGTTCAAGGTGTACACCGCTTGGAGCCCGAGCGGCAGCGGCTTTTCGCTCGAAGATCCCGCCGTCGGGCTTCCGACCGTGCAGCACGCGCATGACCTCGGGGTCAAGGTCTTTGTGGCGCACAAGGGACTGCCGCTGGTGAACTTCGACCCCGCCTTCAACCATCCTGACGACATCGTGACGGTGTCGCGTCAGTTCCCCGACATGGACTTCGTCGTGTACCACGCGGCCTGGGACCCATCACAGGTCGAGGGTCCCTACGACCCAGGCGCCACCATCGGGATCGACACGCTGCTACGCGCGCTCGACGCGCACGGCGTGCCACCGAACGACAACGTATGGGTCGACGTCGCGACCCTGTGGCGCCAGCTGCTCACCCAGCCCGACCAGGCCGCCCACGCTATGGGCAAACTGCTCGGCCGGGTAGGCACGCAAAGGGTTCTGTGGGGAACCGATGCCATCTGGTACGGCAGCCCCGAGCCCCAGATCATGGCCATGCGCGCCTTCGAGATCAGCACCGAATTCCAGGAGCAATACCAGTACCCGGCTCTCACCGATGACGTGAAAGCAGGACTGTTCGGGCTCAACGCGGCATCGCTCTTCGGCATCGACGCTCAGGCCACCCGCTGCGGGCTCACGGCCGACCCGATCAGCGCCAACATCGAGGAGTCGGCGCAGTTGCGCGCTGACGGCGCGTTGCCGTCGCCCTGGACGGCCCACGGTCCGACGTCGCGCCGCGACGTGCTCAGCTGGCTGGCCTCTCCCGGGACGCGCTGGACGCCTTCCTAAGCGGCCGGCGCCACCTCCGACGTGCAGAACGCGCAGCGGCGGTCGGCGACGACGCGCGACGCACAGGACTCGTTCCGGGCCTCGGTGACAGACTGAGAACGGAGCCATGACCTGGCCCTATTGAGGGAGTCGCCAATGTCGGAGGAGAGTGCAACGCCGGTCGGACCCGACATCGCGGCGGTGTTCGACGCCCATGTCGGTTACGAGTTCGAGTCCCGGGACCTCGACGCCACCATGGGCACCATGACCGCAGCGCCCCATGTGACCCACGTGCCGACCCTGGCCGGCGGTGTCGACGCCGAGAGCGTGCGCCGCTTCTACGGGGCCCACTTCATTGGACACTGGCCCGACGATGTCCGAATCACCCACGTCTCGCGTACCGTCGGCGCGGGCCGCGTCATCGACGAGATGGTCATGGACTTCACTCACGACACCGTCATGGACGCCTTCTTGCCCGGCATCGCGCCCACGGGTCGCGTCGTGCAGCTGCCGGTCGTGGTTGTGGCGGGATTCGAGGGCGACAAGATCTCCTTCGAGCGCATTTATTGGGATCAGGCTTCGCTGCTCGTGCAGGTTGGCGCGCTCGATGCACGGAACCTGCCGGTGTCCGGCGTCGAGCAGGCGCAGAAGGTCCTCGACGAGAACTTGCCCTGCAACACGCTCATCGAGCGAGCAGTAAGAGACGCCTGACATTCGGCCGCGTCACGACGTCGACGCGGACGAGCCTGCTGACGCGGCCGCCATCGGGACCTCCGACGTGCAGAAGGCGCAACGACGCGCGGCGACGGGGATGTCGCTCAGGCACTGCGGACATTCGCGCGTGTCGGGTTTGGGCTCTTCCGTGGGCAGGACGTTGAGGCGTCGCATCAGTGCCGTGAGCGGGACCACGACGGCGAAGAACACGACGGTGGCGACGATGAGGAACGACACCACAGCGTTGACGAAGGAGCCGTACTTGAAGACGGAGTGATGCACGGTGAAGCTCAGATTTGCGAAGTTCGGCTTGCCCACGATGGCAGCGATGAGAGGCGTGACGATGTCCGCGACGAACGCTGTCACCATGGCGGTGAACGCGATGCCGACCACGACGGCGACTGCGAGGTCCACGACATTGCCTCGCAGGACGAACTTCTTGAAATCCGAAACCATGGAGCCTCCCCGCTCGTCGGTGCCTACTGCGTGCCCGATGCGTGCCTGATGCGTGCTGGACACGACGTGACTCATACCCAGGGCGGCGAGCGCCGATGAGACGTCCGATGGAGCCCGAGGCAGGAATCGAACCCGCGACATCTTCATTACAAGTGAAGTGCTCTACCAACTGAGCTACTCGGGCGCTTGACCTCAGGTTACAGCGCGGTGTGACCACCACCCTCGCTCACCAGCGGAAAGGCTTGCGTTGGCCTGGGTCGCACGGCAGGCTGGGCGGGCGATGAATGGAGAGCAGGCCACACCGGGGACATCCGGCTCGCTCTCCGTCGTCAGGGCCGGGGCGGTGATCATCGTCTTCGTGGTGGCGGTCGCTGTGCTCGTCGCGGTGGGAACTCGTCCCAGCGTCAGCAGCACCGCGAGCACGACGTCAACCACCGTGGCCGCGGGCGGGTCGACCACGACGTCGACGACGACCCACGCCGGCGCTCATGGCGCCTCCACCACCACGACGACCAAGGCGGGCCACAAGGGCAGCACGACGACGACCACGACGGTGGCGCCGAGCTCGGTGAGTGTCGTCGTGGCGAACGCCACCAGCACGAACGGGCTGGCTGCGCACTACACGACGGTCATCAGCTCTGGTGGATGGGCGATGCAGACGCCGGTCGACGCATCGACGATGGAGAACACGTCGGCCGTGTACTACGAGACGGGCCAACAGCAGCCCGCCGCAGCGATCGCCACCGCAATCGGGGTCAAACCGGCCCAGGTTCTGCCCGTCAGCGCGTCAACGCCGGTGACCGGCGTCACGGGCGTCGACGTCGTGGTGGTCATCGGCCAGGACCTCGCCTCGGCCGCGGCAACCGCGACGACGACCACCACCGCCCCCTCCTGATCTTGTCCGACGCGGCTGCCGGGCCGGTCGGCAACGCGGAGCGCCTGCCGGCCCTGCTGCAGCCCTTTGCGTCCGAACCGTCACGCAGCGCGCTGTTCCTCGACTTCGACGGCACGCTCTCTGCCGTCGTGCAGGACCCCCGTGCCGCGCGTCCGTTGCCGGGCGTGCCCGCGCTGCTGGCCGACCTGGCGCGCTCCCTCGCGCTGGTGGCGGTGATCTCCGGACGTCCCACCACCTTCCTGGCTGATGCGCTCGGTCAGCCGCCGGGTGTCACGCTGGTCGGCCTCTACGGCCTCGAGCGCGCGCTGCACGGACCCGAACACGACGCCTGGGCGGGCGAGATCGACGCCGTCGTGGCCGAGGCGATGGCGACGGCGCCCCCCGGCGTCTATGTCGAGCCGAAGGGGCTCACCGTCACCCTGCACTTTCGCCAAGTCCCTGACCAGGAAGGTTGGGTCGAGGCGTTCGCCGAACGCCAGCGCGCCGAGCGCGGCCTCCTGGTGCACCGGGGCCGACGCGAGCGCGAGCTGCGTCCGCCACTCGCCATCGACAAGGGGACCGTCGTGCGCCGCGCTCGTGCGTGAGCATGACGAGGAGGCACAGCATTCACACGCACCGGAGGCGTTGCGCCATCTGGCTGCGTTCGGCGACGACGTCGGTGACCTGCCGGCCTTCGCCGCGCTGGACGACCTGGCCGCCGGGGGCAGCGATCCCCCCGACGTGGTCCGCGTCGCGGCGGTCGACCGCGAGAGCCCCGCTGAGATGGCTGCCGGCGCCGACCTCACGGTGCACGGTGCAACGGGCGCCGTGGAGCTCCTGCGGGCGCTGGCCGACGCCGCCGCGAAGGCCTAGCCGGCGCGCGCGGCCGTCACGTCGCTGCGGCAGCGAGCTGGTCGGCCCACCAGTCGGCCGCGGTGCGCGCCCGCACCGCGGCACGCAGTGCGTCGGCCCGCTCCGTCCGCTCGGCCGGACCCATCGACAGCGCGACGTGAAGCGCCTCGGCCGTGGCGGACACGTCGAAGGGGTTGACCCCGATCGCCCCCCGGCCACCGAGCGCGAGCTCCTCCCAGGCGCCGGCCTGGCGTGACAACACGAGCACCCCGTGCGTGGTGTTGACGAGCGGGCCCTCCTTGGCCACCAGGTTGAGGCCGTCGCGCACCGGGTTGACGAGGAGAACGTCCGACACGCGCAACGCGGCCAACGACCGGGCCCGGTCGTCCTCGACGGACAGGAGGATGGGCGTCCACCCGGCGGAGCCCGACGCCGGCGCTGGCTCGGGAGCAGAACGAGAACCCGGTGAGAAGGCGCGGTTGATCCGCTCGGCCGTGTGCGTGACGTCGGCTGCGTAGGCGAGATACTCGGCCAGCCCTTGGCGCGAGGGATACGCCAGCGCGACGTGCACCACCTCGCCGCGCCACTCGGGATGGAGGTGCAAGAGCTCCTCGAAGGCAAGCATCCCCCGCACGATGTTCTTGGAGGGCTCCATGCGGTCCGCTCGCGCCACGATGCGCCGGCCACCCGCCTCGGCGCGCAGCGCGTCGGCCGCCGCCACCGCGGCCGGGGAGGTCGCCTCGTCCTCCAGCGCGTCGGCGTCGATGCCGAGTGGTGCGACGAACGTCGGCGGCGCCTGCTCGCCCACCGCGGCGTAACAGGCGGCGAAGTCCGCCTCCCAGGCGTGCGCGTGGAACCCGCAGGCGCCGAAGCCGGCCATGCCCTCGCGCAGCTCCGCCGCCACGTCGTCGGGCAGCACGCCGAACAGCGCCGGCGCGGCAAAGGGCGTGTGCAAGAAGTGCACGGTGCGCAGGTCGGGCCGCTGCTCCGCCAGCATCCGGCCCAGCAACGAGAAGTGATAGTCCTGGACGAGCACGGCGTCGCCCTCGCCGGCGCGATCCACCACGACGTCGGCCACGGCGCGGTTGTAGGCACGGTAGCCGTCCCAGGCCGCCCGCCAATAGCGGTCGAAGCGTGGGCGCTGGGGCAGGTCGAAGAGGTGGTGGTGCACGTACCACAGCGTCGTGTTGGCCACGACGTCGTACGCCTGGCGATACGTGTCGTCGTCGATCACCACCGGCACCAGGTCGAGCCCGTCCTCGTGCATCAGGCCCCGAGCCACCGCCTCGCGGTCCGCCGCCCCCATCGTCACCGAGACCCACGTCGTGCCGCTGCCCGCCAGCAGCCGGTGCAGCGACGAGGCCAGCCCGCCGGCCGCGGGGACGGGCTCGAGGGCGCCGCCGCCAGTCGACCGGAAGCTCAGCGGGCCGCGGTTGGAGACGACGAGGGCGCCGCTCACGCCGGGCGACCCACCGCCGTCACGCTCCCCGCGGCAGTGACGAGTCCGGGACGCGCTCGAGCGCGGCACGCAGCACGTCGACCGCCTGCGGCCGCAGCTCGTGCAGGGGCCGGTTGCGGTGGATGCGCTCGCCCAGGTCGATCTGCGCCAGGCGGTCGGCGCCAAGGGTCTGGGCGACGTCGATCAGCAGGCCGAGCTCGACGCCGTAGCCACCGGCGAAGCCGAGCTTCTCGAAGACCCAGCGGTGCGCCGCGGTCTCCCCGGCCAGAGGCTGGCGCACCCAGGACAAGTCGGGGAAGAGCAATTCGAGCACGGGTCGTGCCACGAGCTCGGTGACCCGGCCGCCTCCTGTCGGGTCACCGTGCAGCGGTCTGGTGTAGAAGCCCTTGACGAGGGCGACGTGGTCGGTGGTCAGCAGCGGGCCGAGCAACCCGGTGACGAAGGCCGGCGTCGTGTTGGCCACATCGGCGTCGAGGAACACGACGACGTCGCCGGCCGAGGCCGCCAGTGCGGCGGCCATGGCCTGCCCCTTCCCGCCCGCGCCACCCGGGCCCGCGACCACGCGGGCACCGGCATCGTTCGCCTGCTCGGCGGTGTCGTCGAGCGACCCGTCGTCGAGCACGATGACCTCGTCGACGAGCCCGTTCCCGCCATGGGCGGGCAGGAAGGGTTGGACGACGGCCCGCACGACAGAGCCGACCGTGGATCCCTCGTCGCGGGCGGGGATGCACACCGAGACCGACCGCCCCGTGCGGGCCTTGGCCTCGAGCACCTCGCCCGTCGGGAAATCCCCGTGGTGATAGGTGTGGGGCACGCCCCCGATTCAAGCAGCCGCAGTGCGTTGAGTCGGCCCCCGCCATCGGGCTACCATGGTGCCCATCATCCAGAGCGACTGAGGGACGGGCCCGTTGACGTCGCGGCAACCAGTGCTCCCCTGACAGGGGGCACCTGGTGCCAATGCCCGATCGATGAGGAGGACCGATGGTCGATTTCGTCACTGGGCTTCGTTGCCGTGAATGCGAGCGAGCCTTCCCTGCCGAGGCGCTGCACGTCTGCGACTACTGCTTCGGGCCGCTCGAAGTGGCCTACGACTACGAGCGGATCGCCGCCACCGTCACCCGGGAGCGGATCGAGGCCGGGCCCCGCACCATCTGGCGTTATCGGGACCTGCTGCCGGTCGACGACGACAACCCGGTGGACCTCGGCGCCGGATTCACCCCGCTCTTGCGGGCCGACCGCCTCGGTGCTGAGCTCGGTCTGGGCGAGCTGTGGATCAAGGACGACACCGCCAACCCCACCGGCTCGTTCAAGGACCGGGTGGTCTCGGTGGCGCTCACCAAGGCGCGCCAGCTCGGGTTCAAGGTGGCGGCCTGCGCCTCGACCGGGAACCTGGCCAACTCGGTGGCGGCCCACGCCGCCCGCGCCGGCATGGACTCGGTCGTCCTCATCCCCCACGACCTCGAGGCGGCCAAGGTGACGATGACCACCGTCTACGGCGGGAAGGTCATCGCGGTGGAGGGGACCTACGACGACGTCAACCGGCTCTGCGCCGAGCTGACCAGCGAGCGCCCGAGTTGGGCCTTCGTCAACGTCAACGTGCGCACCTACTACGCCGAGGGCTCCAAGACGCTGGCCTTCGAGATCGCCGAGCAGCTGGGCTGGCGCGCCCCCGACCACGTCGTGGTGCCGATCGGCTCGGGCAGCCAGTTGACCAAGGTGGCCAAGGGGTTCGCCGAGCTGGGCAAGGTCGGCCTGCTGCCCGAAGAGCCCGCCGTCCGGGTCTCGGGCGCCCAGGCCGAGGGCTGCTCGCCGGTCGCGACGGCGTTCCTCCAGGGCTCCGACGCCATCCGGCCCGTCAGGCCCAAGACGATCGCCAAGTCGCTCGCCATCGGCAACCCGGCGGACGGCTGGTACGCCCTCGAGGTGATGCGGCGCACCGGCGGCTCGTGCGCCGCCGTCACCGACGACGAGGTCATCGAGGCCATCGGCCTGCTGGCGCGCACCGAGGGGATCTTCGCCGAGACCGCGGGCGGCGTGACGATCGCCACGCTCTGCAAGCTCGTCGCCTCGGGTGCGATCCGGCCCGACGAGCGGGTGGTGGCGCTGGTGACCGGGCACGGCCTGAAGACCGTCGAGGCGCTGACCACTGCCCCGGGCAGCGGCCCCACCGCGACGATCTCGCCCACCCTGGCCGCCTTCGAGGGCGCCATGGATTTCGACGAGACGGTTGCGAGCGGGACCGCCGAGCACGACCCAGAGCACGAGGAGCCCACCCGATGAGCCTGACCGTCCGCATCCCCACCCAGCTGCGCACCCTGACCGGTGGTGCCGGAGAGGTCGAGGTGGAGGGGGCCACCGTGGGCGAGGCCCTCAAGGCCCTCGACGCCGGCCACCCCGGGTTCGCCGAGCGGCTCTTCGACGAGTCGGGGAGCTTGCGCCGCTTCGTGAACGTCTTCTTGGCCGACGAGGACGTCCGTTTCCTCGACGGCCTGGCGACGCCGGTCAGCGAGGGCCAGACCCTCTCCATCGTCCCGGCCGTCGCCGGCGGCTGAAGGCTGACCCGCCCCGCGGGGGACGGGGGCGGATCGACGGGGCCGGCGGCATCCGAACACCACCAAGGACCTGCCGAGGGGCACTCGGCGTGCCCGCCCTTGCGTCCACGCGCCTAAGGTGGTTGTATTAGCACTCACAGGACGAGAGTGCTAATGGAGGAATAGACCAGATGGCCAAGATCATCGCCTTCGACTCCGAGGCCCGCCGTGGGCTCGAGACCGGCATGAACAAGCTGGCGGACGCCGTGCGGGTCACCCTCGGCCCCAAGGGCCGCAACGTGGTGCTCGACAAGAAGTGGGGTGCGCCGACGATCACGAACGACGGCGTCTCCATCGCCAAGGAGATCGACCTCGAGGACCCCTTCGAGAAGATCGGCGCGGAGCTGGTCAAGGAGGTGGCCAAGAAGACCGACGACGTCGCCGGTGACGGCACCACCACGGCCACCGTCCTCGCCTGGGCCATGGTCCACGAGGGCCTGCGCAACGTGGCCGCCGGGGCCAACCCGATGTCGCTCAAGCGGGGCATCGAGTCCGCCGTCGAGACCGCGGTGAGTTCCATCCACGGTCAGGCCAAAGAGACCGAGTCCAAGGAGCAGATCGCCCAGGTCGCCTCCATCTCAGCCGCCGACACCGAGATCGGCGAGATGATCTCCGAGGCCATCGACAAGGTCGGCCGTGACGGCGTCATCACGGTCGAGGAGTCCCAGACCTTCGGGATGGACATGGACCTCGTCGAGGGCATGCGCTTCGACAAGGGGTACATCGCGCCCTACTTCGTGACCGACCCCGAGCGCATGGAGGCCACCCTCGAGGATGCCTTCGTGCTGCTCGTCGGTTCCAAGATCACCGCCGTCCGCGACCTGCTGCCGGTGCTCGAGAAGGTCATGCAGGGCGGCAAGCCACTGCTGATCATCGCCGAGGACGTCGAGGGCGAGGCCCTGGCCACCCTCGTGGTCAACAAGATCCGGGGCACGTTCCGCTCGGTGGCCGTCAAGGCCCCCGGCTTCGGCGAGCGTCGCAAGGCCATGCTGCAGGACATCGCCATCCTCACCGGCGGCCAGGTGGTCACCGAAGAGGTCGGCCTCAAGCTCGAGAACGTGTCGCTCGACCTGCTGGGCACCGCCCGCAAGGTGGTCATCACCAAGGACGAGACCACGATCGTCGAGGGTGGCGGCACCGAGAGCGACATCAAGGGCCGCATCAACCAGATCAAGACCGAGATCGAGAACACCGACTCGGACTACGACCGGGAGAAGCTCCAGGAGCGCCTGGCCAAGCTGTCGGGCGGCGTGGCCGTGATCAAGGTCGGCGCGGCCACCGAGGTCGAGCTCAAGGAGAAGAAGCACCGGATCGAGGACGCCGTCTCCACGACCAAGGCCGCCATCGAAGAGGGTGTGGTGCCCGGAGGCGGGGTCGCCCTGCTGCGGGCGCAGACCGCCGTCTACGAAGGGGCCGAGAAGCTCGAGGGCGACGAGGCCACCGGGGCGCGCATCGTGGGCAAGGCAGTCGAGGAGCCGCTGAAGCAGATCGCGGTCAACGCCGGCCTCGAGGGCGGCGTCATCGTCGAGAAGGTGCGCGGTCTCAAGGGTGCGCACGGCCTCAACGCGGCCACCGGCGAGTACGAGGACCTGTTCAAGACCGGTGTGATCGACGCGGCGAAGGTGACCCGCTCGGCGTTGCAGAACGCGGCGTCCATCGCCGCCTTGTTCCTGACCACCGAGGCTGTCATCGTCGACAAGCCCGAGGAAGACGCGCCCGCCATGCCCGGCGGCGGGATGGACGACTTCTAGGCCCACCTTGACCACCGCGGCCCAGGCCGCAGGGGGTGTTGTCACCGTGATGCCACGGTGGTGCAACACGCGGGGCCGACACTGGCGTCTGCCTCACCCCCAACCGAGGCTCAACGGTACGCCCGGCCGTCAGGCCGGGCGTACCGTGTTTTTTGGCCCTGGATATCGCGCCCGTCGCCTGGCGTCTCCTTGGCTTCCGCTCTTCCTGGCTTCTCTACACTGGCGGCGTGGCTCTGACCCCGACGACCGGCTGGGGTGTGCTCCACCTCTTCTGCCGGCTGGCGCCCGACTTCGACGCGAACGCTCTGCACAAGGCGGTGAGCGCCGCCGCGGCCGACGGGTACCAGGTCGTTCCGGTCGCCCTGCTCGGCCACAAGGCCGACCTGGGCCTCATGGTCCTCGGCCCCGACGTGTGGCGCCTGCGCCAATTCCAGACTGAGGCCACGGCAGCCGGGCTCGAACCGGCCCAGTCCTACGTCTCTCTGACCGAGATCTCCGAGTACGCCGCGGGCGTCCCCGAGGCGATGCGCCAGGCCCGGCTCTTCCCTCAACTCCCGCCCGAGGGCATGGCGGCGTTCTGCTTCTACCCCATGTCCAAACGCCGGGCCGAAGGGCACAACTGGTACGCGCTCGGCTTCGAGGCTCGCACCGAGCTCATGCAGGGCCACGGCAAGGTGGGGCGCACTTTCCACGGGCGCGTGCTGCAGGTCATCACCGGCTCGACCGGGCTCGACGACTACGAGTGGGGCGTCACCCTCTTCGGCGTGCATCCCGACGACCTCAAGGACTGCGTCTACCAGATGCGTTTCGACGAAGCCTCGGCGCGCTACGCCGAGTTCGGCCCCTTCTACACCGGCATGGTGGGCGCGCTCGACGAAGTGCTCGGCGCCCTGGGCGCCTGAGGCCGGACGAGCGACCATGGCCGCCACCCTCGACGACCTCTGCGACGAGCTGCGCGACCTGGGGCGCGTCGTGGTCGCCTTCAGCGGTGGGGCGGACTCGTCGCTGCTGGCCAAGGTGGCGCACGACACGCTGGGCCGGCGCGCCGTGCTCTGCGCCACCGCGCTGTCCCCGTCGTTGGCGGGGAGCGAGGCGCGCGACTGCCGCGCCCTGGCCGACGAGTGGGACCTGCGCTGGGTCGGCGTGCCGACGACCGAGATGCAGGACGCCGCCTACGTGGCCAACGACCCGCAGCGGTGCGCCCGTTGCAAGACCGCGCTGATGGACGCGCTCGGTCCGCTGGCCGACGCCGAAGGTGCCACCGTGGTCCTCGGGGTGAATGTCAGCGACCTGGGTGACCACCGACCCGGCCAGGCGGCCGCCGCCGCCGCCGGTGCGCGGTTCCCTCTCGTCGAGGCGGGCTTCACCAAGGACGACATCCGCCGCTGTTCACGCGCGCTCGGCCTGCGCACCTGGGACAAGCCGGCCGCTGCCTGCCTGGCCTCGCGCCTGCCCTACGGCACGCCGGTGACGCTCGGCCGTCTGGCCGCGGTGGAGCAGGCCGAGGCGGCGTTGCACGCGCTGGGCTTCGGGCAGCTGCGGGTGCGCCACCACGGCGACACCGCTCGCCTCGAGGTGGAGGTCGACACGCTGGCCGACGTGGTGGCGCACCGCGCGGACGTGGTCGCTGCAGTGCGGGCCGCGGGATTCGCCTTCGTGGCCCTCGATCTCGAAGGGTTTCGCTCGGGCAGCTTGAACCGGACGCTGCAAGACCAGGAGGACGAGTCTCTGTGAGTGTGGTCAAGGTCAAGGTCAAGCTCACGTTTCCCGAGTCCGAGGTCCGGCGCGCCGTGCTCGCCACCCTGGTGCGCCGTTTCGACGTCGAGCCCAACATCCGGCGGGCCGACGTCGAGGAGCACCGCGGTTGGATCGTCTGCGAAGTGGACGGCGAGGGGACCCAGGTCGAGGCGGCGCTCGACTGGCTGCGCAGCGAGGGGATCACCGTCGACCTGCTGGGGGACGTGCTCGAGGGCTGAGTCGCCTGGTGCCGCGGCCGGGCCGCGTGCACGTCGCGGCTAGCGCTGGTTCGGGTCGCGGGGCACGTGCCAGCCGGCCGAGGACACCTTGCGCGGCTCGTAGAAGACGCAGCCCTCGGGGCAACCGAAGGGGAGCGGCTCGTTGGCGTCGACCTTGCAGCGCTCGAGGCGCTCGCCGCGAGGCGTCGTCCGCATGACGTAGTGACGGCAATCCTCGTTGACGGGCATCACCCATTCTGGCCCACCGGGCGGGCCGCGGTAGCGTCACCGGCCGTGGACCCGAGTGACGATCGAAGCGTCCCCCTCAAGACCTTGTTGCGCTGGGGCGAGGCCCTCTCGGGCATCGCTCGCACAGGCCTGGGTTTCACCGAGAGCCTGTACGAGCGCGAGCGCTTCGAGGAGATCCTCAAGGTGGCGGCTGACATCCGGGCCGAAGCCGACGGCGCCGGCGACGATCCCGACCACGCCGGCGGGCTGGTGCAGGAGTGGATGGACACCGTCGGCAAGGGCGTGCCGGGCTACGTCACCCCCAAGGTGGCCGTCGGCGCCGCCGTCGGCAACGACAAGGGGGAGCTGCTGCTCATCCAGCGGGCGGACTCGGGGATCTGGCTCTACCCCACGGGTTGGTGTGACGTGGGGTACTCGGCCGCCGAGGTGGTGGTGAAGGAGGTCGAGGAGGAGACGGGCATCGACGTCGAGCCTGTCCGCCTCATCGCCGTGCTCGACGGCCTTCGCCTCGGGTTCACCCGCGTCCCGCTCTACTCACTCCTCTTCTATTGCCGCGCCATCGGCGGCGAACTGGCGCCGCACCCGCTCGAGACCCGCGACGTCGGCTGGTTCACCCGCGACACGCTGCCGCACCCGCTCGTGGGCTCGGAGCGCTGGGGCGAGCACGTCTTCGCCGCCATCAACGGCGAGCGCCGCGATGTCCTCTACGACAGTGTGCGCCAGCCGATGTGGCGCGGCGAGTCTTCCACCGGCAGCACGTGATCTCGGTCCGGGTCGCCGCGTCGGTGGATGTCGACCTGGTGGCGGCGGTGACCGCCCTAGTGCGCCAACTGTCCCGGTCCGCGCCGCCGCCCACGCACGAGCAGTTGGCGCGGATCGTGGCCGACCCGGACACCACGTTGTTCGTGGCGGAGGACGATGGGCGGATCGTCGGCACCCTGACGTTGGCCGCGTTCGAGGTCCCGACCGGTCGCCGCGCCTGGATCGAAGACGTCGTCACCGACGGGGCTGCGCGCGGCATGGGTGTGGCCAGCGCGCTGGTCGACGCGGCGCTGGCGCACGCGGCGTCGATCGGGACCCGGACAGTCGACCTCACGTCGCGCCCCGAGCGCGAGGACGCCAACCGCCTCTACGTCAAGCTCGGCTTCGAGCAGCGCACGACGAACGTCTATCGCTACAACGTCGCCGCCGACTGAGCGCCGTCGAGTCCACTCGTTCTCATTCGTCTTCGTCCGTCGGGAACGCGGCGGGCAACAGGCGCATGAGCGTCGTGAACATCGGGGTGAATCGGCCTTCGCCCCACGGAAGGTCAGGCTCGTTGGCGAACGCCTGACTGAGGACGCCGACGATGATCGTCGACACGAGGTAGATCGCGCCGTCCTCGTTGGCTCCCGGGCCGAGTTGCCCCGAGGCGACTGCATCGGCGAGCGCAGCGCGCTGGAGCTCCACCATCTCCGTGCTGACCGCGAAGGCCTCCGGCGAGGGGTGGAAGCTCGGAACCGGGCGCCAGAAGAGCAACTCGGCGACGGCGCGATTGGCCAGGCACCACCGACCGCTTGCCTCGAGACCGGCGACCAGCGCGTCGAGCCCAGGCTCGGCCGCCTGCATGCCGTCGCGGATCGCCTGGAGGTTGTCGCGCTGTCCCTCGAGGAACACCGCGTCGTAGACCGCCATGAGCGACGGGAAGTACTTGTAGAGCGACGGTGGCTGGACACCGAGACGTCGCGCCACTTCCGCCAGGCTGAGACCGTTCACCCCTTCCTCGGTCATGACGGCGCGGGCGATCTCGAGGATCTCGCGGATCGTCTCCTGCCGTCGCCGCGCCCGGCGGTCCGGCCGAGCGGGATGCTCTGCGGCCACGGCCGGCTCCGCCATCCCATCGGTTCGTGTCATTGCCAATGAGTATAGCTTAAAGATTGCTTGACAGCTATAGCTAATAGTATTAGCCTTCGGTGGGCAAGACTCGGGGCGGCCCGAGGCAGCCCAAGGAGGTAGGAAGTGAACGGAGCGGAGGCGACAGGGGTCATGACGGAGAACCCGAAGGCAGATTCGAAGCGGAGCAGCCGTTGGTGGTTGCGTCACGACTCCCGGTCCGTGGTGATCGAGGCACCGCCGGAGCACATCTACGCCCTGGTGGCAGACCTTCCCCGCATGGGGGACTGGAGCCCCGAGTGCCGGCAGGTGGAGTGGCTCGACGGGTCGACCGGACCGGCCGAGGGCGCCACCTTCATCGGCCACAACCGAGGCGGGCCCGGTGGCCTGATGAAGTGGTCGCGCCGGGGCCGGGTGCTCACCGCCGACCGTGGGCGCGAGTTCGCCTTCGTGACCGAGGAAGGCGGACGCGAGTCGACCGAGTGGCGCTACCGCCTGGAGCCCGCGGCGGGGTCGACCCGGGTCACCGAGTCCTACGTGGTCCGGTGGATACCGACGTGGGCCCGCATCGTCGATGTCCCGACCAACCGCGCCCGCGAGTTGCGCCACGCCATGCAGCACACGCTCGAGCAGCTGAAAGGCGCCGCCGAGTCCACCCTGCCGCGCCGGTAGACGCGTCCCTTTCCTACGAGATCTGAGGAGACCACACGATGCACACCTACAAAGCCGCGCCCGACGTCGACGTCGTGACGTCGACCAACGCCATCACCGGTTTCGGCAACCTCGCCATCAACGCCTTCGTGATCCACGCCGACGAGCCGGTGCTCGTCGACACTGGTTCGGTCGTGCAGAGCGACGACTTCATGACCGCGCTGCGATCGGTGATCGATCCGGGCGACCTCCGCTGGATCTGGTTGACGCATACCGACTTCGACCACATCGGCTCGCTGCACCGTCTGCTGGACGAGAACGAACGGCTCCGGATCATCACGAGCTTTCTCGGGTTCGGGATCATGGGCCTGGGCGCGCCGCTGCCCATGGACCGCGTCTTCTTGGTCAACCCGGGGCAGACGGTCGAGGTGGGCGACCGGACGCTCACCGCGGTGCGGCCTCCAGCGTTCGACAACCCGATCACGACCGGCCTGCGTGACGACCGGTCGGGCATCTTCTTCAGCTCGGACTGCTTCGGCGCCCTCCTGGACGAGGTGCCCGAACGCGCCGAGGACCTGTCGGAGGAGGCGTTGCGACGGGGCCAGGTCTTTTGGGCCACCGTGGACTCGTCCTGGCTGCACACCGTGGACCGGGCGGCGTTCGCCACTGAGCTGGACCGTATCCGCGCGCTGGAGCCGACCATGGTGCTGAGCAGTCATCTGCCGGCTGCCCAGGGTTCGTCGACCGAGCGGCTGCTGGGCGCGCTCGCTGAGGTCCCCGACGCCCCCGTGTTCGTCGGACCGGACCAGGCCGCGCTGGAGCAGATGCTCGCCGGGGTGGTGGGGTAACCACGCGCACTCGCCGCACGCCGCACGCCGCACGCCGCACGCCGCACGCAGCGAGTACGCGTGCCCCAGGCAGCGCAGCATACGATCGCTGGGCCTGTGGCCCGCGAGTCCGGCCGGACGCCGCGACCCCCGTTAGCCTCTGCAGACGTTCAGCCGGGAGGGCAGGGTGAGCCAGAGCATGCAGGGTCGCAACTGGGTGTTGGCCGCAATGATCTTCGCGGTCGCGATGACGTTCATCGACCAGACGATCGTCTCCATCGCGGTGCCGAACATCCAACGCGAGCTGAGCCTGTCATCGACCGGAGTGCAGTGGGTCGTCAACGGCTATCTGCTCGCGCTGGCGGCGTTCTTCGCGCTCGGTGGACGGCTCTCGGACATCTTCGGCCACACCAAGATGTGCGTGATCGGTGTGATCGTCTTCGTCAGCGCCTCCGCCTTGTGCGGTCTCACGCCGACGGGGTCGGTCGCCGAGGCGTGGATCGTCACGTTCCGGGTCATCCAGGGCGTGGGCGGCGCCATCATGTTCCCCGCTGCCCTGGCCATCGTGGTCAACACCTTCCCCTTGCGCGAACGTGGGAAGGCGCTGGCCATCTTCTTCGGAATCGCCGGCGGCCTGACCGCGATCGGTCCCATCCTCGGCGGCTACCTGACCGAGTGGACCTGGCGGGCGATCTTCTGGGTCAACATCCCCGTGGCGTTGATCGCCCTGGTCCTGATCGCCGTCTCGAAGCCGAAGACCCAGTACAAGTGGGCTCCCATCGACTACCGGGGCGCAGTCCTCATCGCAGCGGGGATCGGGCTGAGCATCTTCGGGCTCCAACAGTCAGTCCTCTGGACCTGGAGCAACCCCGGGACGTGGATCTGCATCATCGCCGGGCTGGTGATCATCGGAGTCTTCGTGCTCGTGGAGCTGCACACCGAGTCGCCGCTCATCAAGGTGGAGATCTTCCGTGTCCGGCCCTTCGCGGTGGAGAACATCGTCTTGCTCATCTCGATGATGGCCTTCATCCCCGTGTTCTTCTTCGCCAGCGAGTACGCGCAGATCGCCCTGCACAAGAGCGCGTCGCAGGCGGGTCTCTTCTTGCTCTTCTTCTTCCTCGGGTTCGTCGTCCTGGCCCAGGTGGGCGGACGGATGCTCGACCGCCAGGGTGCCAAGAGAGCCGTCGTCTTCGGGTGCGCCATCGCGGCGGTGGGCTTCGGATTCTGGGCCTCCAAGGCGACCACGCTCAGCTTCTCCAAGCAGCAGATCTGGGTCATCGTCGCCGGGGCGGGCATGGGGATGATGCTCGGGCCGGCCAACACCGACGCCGTCAACCGGGCCGGCAACCTCTCGTACGGCGAGGCGACCGGCATCACCCAGACCATCCGGAACTTCGGCGCCAGCCTGGGTCTGGCCGCGCTCGGCACGATCTTGTTGTTCGACTACCGCTCGCACCTCACGACGAGCCTGCGCACGCTGGGCGAGCCCAACGCAGCCGCCGAAGCGAACCGCATCACGCAATCCCAGCACGGGGGCGGCTCGGTGTCCTCCATCCCGCACTTCGTCTCGGTCGACTTCGCGCACGCCACCCAGACGGTGCTCTACGTCATGTGCGGCATCATGGCCTTCGCCGGCCTCGTCGCGCTGCTCGGCCTGCAGCGTGGCCGCCAGGAGGTCGCACCCATCGACCCGGCCGCGGCGCCGGCGCCGCCCGGAGTTGACTGACCCCTCGGCGCGAGTCGCCGCCGACCCGCGGCCCCGGCCGCGAACCAGCATCGCGTCGGGTCCACCGGAACCGACGCCGCCCTCTCGTAATCTTGCTCCGGCGCGCGCTTCTTCACTCGCGACAGGCACGCTCATGGAGGCACGAATGTCGCCGTTCGGCAAGATCGGGGTCCTCGTGGTCGCCCTCGCACTCGGAGGGACGGTCGCCACAGGGTGCAGCGTCGTGAACAAGGTCAAGCAGGCGGTCCACAACGTCGAAGGCAACAAGGCGACGATCGACTCGTTCACCCAAGGCCTGCAGTCCACCCAGGCGACGTCCTTCGAGGCGACCTACCAGACGACGGGCAGCGCGCCGGCGACCGTGGTCTACGCCGTCGATCCCCCGAGCGGCGGGCTGGCGTTCCACGAGACCCAGACCGGCGCGACCGCGTCGAACGTGCAGCTGATCGTGAATCCCTCCGGGACGTACTCGTGCACCCAGAGCGGATCTGGAGGCGCCTGGTCCTGTCAGAAGCTGGGTAGCGCCGACGCCGCCGCCCAGAAGCAGATCTTCGATCTCTACACGCCGTCGCACTGGATCTCGTTCCTCAAGGGCGCCTCGCTGGTGGCCGGGTTGGCCGGCGACAAGGTCACGACCTCGACGAAGTCGCTCAACGGCTTCGACATGAACTGCGTGGACCTGGTCGCGCAGGGCGTGACCGGGACCAGCACCGTCTGCAGCACCGCGCAGGGCATCTTGGGCTATGTCATGGTGGCCGGGAACTGCCACCAGCTTCGCCATCACGAACTACTCGGCGTCGCCCGCACCTTCCCTGTTCCGGCTGCCGCCGGGCGCGACGGTCACGACCGTCACGACACCGAGCACTCCCACCACGTGAGCGCCGACACCACCTTCATCACGCGCTACGACACCGCGGGCCCCGGGGTCCGTCTCGCGGTCAAGGACCTCATCGACATGGCGGGCGAGGTCACGACGGCCGGTTGCCGCGCCGTGGCCGAGCCGCGCCACGCCTGCCGAGGAGGACGCCGCCTGCCTGAAGAGGAGCACGGGACGCCGGGGCGCGGATCGTCGGGCGCACCAACCTCCACGAGCTCGCACTGGGCGTGACCGGCGTGAACCCCTGGTACGGGACACCGGTCAACCCGTTGGACCCCGCACTCGTCCCGGGCGGCTCGTCCAGTGGCTCTGCGGTGGCCGTGGCGACCGGAGAGGCGGACGTCGCCTACGGGAGCGACACCGGCGGCTCGGTGCGCATTCCCGCCGCGTGCTGCGGCGTCGCCGGGCTGAAGACGACGTGGGGCCGCATCCCCCTCGACGGGGTGTGGCCGCTGGCGCCGAGCTTCGACACGGTCGGGCCTATGGCGCGCGACGTCGCCGGCCTGGTCACCGGCATGCAGTTGCTCGAGCCGGGCTTCGACGCGGCCGCCGCTGGTGACGTGCGCGACGTCACCGTGGCGCGTCTGCGCGTCGACGCCGACCCGGCCATCACGGCGGCGATCGACCGGGCGCTGCACCAGGTCGGGTGGGCCTGCGACGACCTCGTCATCGACGGATGGGACGACGCCTTGACGCAGGCGGGTCTGCTCCTCGTCGTCGAGGCGTGGCACTCGAACCGCACGCTGGTCGCTGAGGATCCCGAGGGCATCGGCGACGGCGTGCGGGCGCGCCTGGAGCTGGGCGGCGCCTTCGACGACGGCGTTGTGCGCGCCGCGTGGGAGACCCAGCGCGAGTGGCAGGCATCGCTCGAGCGTGTGCTCGACCGTGTCGACTTCGTCGTGACGCCGACACTGACCATCTTCCCGCCGCGTCCCGAGGAGGGCGACGATCTCTTGGTGTCTCGGTGCACCTTGCCCGCCAACCTGGCCGGCGTGCCCGCGCTGTCGCTGCCGGTGCCGACGGGCGGGCCGCTCCCCGCCAGCCTCCAGCTGATCGGCGCGGCGGCGAGTGAGGAGCGCCTGCTGGCGGCGGGGGCGATGGTGGAATAGGCGGTCGCGGCCGGCTGAGACGCCGCGCCACAGCAGGCGTGGACCTAGGTGACGAGCGGACCGGGCCGCCGACGCATCCGTCCCCCTAGGGTGGCCGGTGCATGCAGATCGACGTGTGGTCGGATTTCGCGTGTCCATGGTGCGCGCTCGGGCTGGCCCGGCTGCGGGTGGTACTGGCGTCCTTCGAGCACGCAGCGGAGGTCAGTGTCGCGGCATCGGTCCTTCGAGCTCGATCCGCGCGCGCCGGCGCGCCGGGAGGTCTCGCGCGACGAGCACGTCGCCGCGAAGTACGGCTTGGACGCAGAGCGGGTCCGTGCTCTGCACGCGCAGATGACTGCGCTCGGCGCCGAGGTGGGCATGGTGTTCGACTTCGACCGCGTCCAGACCGGCAACACCTTCGATGCCCATCGCCTCGCCCAGGCGGCACGAGGATTGCCGAGCGAGCACGCGCTCGTGCGCGGCCTGTTCGCGGCGAACTTCACCGAGGGGCGGCTCCTGTCGGATCATGGCGTGCTCCGCACCGTGGCGGCCGAGGCCGGCCTGGCCGCCGGCGTGACCGACGAGGTCCTGGGGACTGATGCCTACGCGCTCGGGGTCCGGAGGGACGAAACCGAGGCACGCGAGCGGGACGTCACCGGCGTTCCGTACTTCTTGATCGACGGCGCGTGGGCGATACCCGGCGCCCAGGACGTGGAGACGATGGACATCGTGCTCCGCCGCGCCTGGTCACGTTTCGGCGAGTGACGCCAGGATCTCGTCGACCATCTCGACCGTCGTGTTGGGGTGCAGAAACGCGAACCGCGCCACGGTTTCTCCCTCCCAGCTCGTCGGCGTCACGAAGCCGATCTGATCGTGTAGCAGGCGGGCAGACCACGCGTCGTAGTCCGCCTTGGCCCACCCGAGGCGACGGAAGAGCACGATGGACAGGCCGGGGTCGCGCACCAGCTCCACGTGCGGCGCCCGCGCGATCCGTTCGGCCGCCTGTTGCGCAATGGCGAGGCCGGCCTCGACCGCGTCGCGGTAGGCGTCCAGCCCGTTGACAGCCAGCGAGAACCACAGCGGGAGACCGCGGGCCCGGCGTGTCAGGTGGTAGGCGTAATCGCTCGGGTTCCACTCCTCGGGATTCTCGCTGTGGAGGACCTCGAGATACTGGGCGTCCTGGGTGTGCACCGCCTTGGCCAGATTGGGCCGGCGATAGACCAACGCGGCGCAGTCGAACGGGGCGAACAGCCACTTGTGCGGGTCGACGATGAACGAATCGGCGCGGTCGAAGCCGGCGAACTGCTGGCGCACGGATGGTGCGAAGAGGGCAGCCGCGCCTCCGTAGGCGCCGTCGATGTGGAACCACAGCCCCTGCTCGGCGGCGACGTCGGCGATGCCGTCCAGATCGTCGACGATGCCGGCGTTGGTCGTCCCCGCCGTGGCGACCACACCGATGACATCGCTGCCGCGCGGGTCGTCGCCCAGCGCAGTGCGGAGCGCGTGGCCGGTGAGGCGGTGCTCGACGGCGGGCACGGTCAGAATTTCCATTCCGAGCACGTGCAGGGCCTTGCCGACCGACGAGTGTGCGTCGGCGCTGGCCGCGACGAGCGGCCGCGCCGGTGCCTCGGCGTGGCGGCGATGGGCGGCGGTGTCGCGCGCCACCATGAGGGCGGAGAGGTTGCCGGCCGAGCCGCCGGCCACGAAACAGCCCCCCGCCGTCGCGGGGAAGCCGGCCTGGGCTGCGAGCACCGCCAGCGCCTGGTTCTCAGCGACGACGACCCCGGCTGCCTCGAGCCAGGAGGTGCCGTGGAGGGACGAGCACGACACGAACATGTCGAAGAGCAACGACGCTTTGGTCGGAGCGGCTGGGATGAACGAGAGGAAGCGTGGACTGTCGCACGAGACGACCGCGGTCGAGAGCTTGTCGACGAAAAGCTTCAGCACCTGCGCCGCGTCGGTGCCTTCGGCGCGCATGAGACCGGCCAGCTCCGCGTCAAGCGATGCGACGAGCCCGCCGAAGTCGAGAGGGACCGGCTCCATGCGCAGGCGCTCCCGGCAGGCCGCCAGGATCATGTCGGTCATGTCCTCGTCGAACTCGAACATCGCGCTCGCCATCAGGCCGGCGATCCCTCCGGACCGCCGATCCGTGGATGGCCGGTACGCCAGGCCTCCTCGGCGCGACTGGCCACCTCGTGCAGCGTCCCGCCGGTCTTTCTGGCCACGGCGGCGACGTCGTCGAACTCCGCCTTGGCACGGCCCTGGGTCACCTTCATGCGGACAGTCATGCCGTCGACGGTGACCTGCCCAAGTTCGCGGGACGCCGGCCAGCGCTGGACAGCCGTGGCGCGGACGCCCATGGTGCCGGTCACCCGCTCGATCTGCGCCCGCAGCGCGCCCACCTCGCCGGCGTCGGCCAGCACGTGGAGCACGTGGCCCGGGCGTCCCTTCTTCATGGTCACGGCAGTGATCCACGCGTCGAGCGCGCCCGCGTCGAGGGCACTGGCGAGTGCGTGCCCCAGCTGCTCTCCGGTGACGTCGTCGAGGTTGGTCTCGAGCACGATGAGTGGCTGACCCGCGCCCGCCACCTCCGCCGCGGTGCGCCGGCCGACCACGACCTGGGTGCAGTTCGGCAGGTCATCGAGCTCAGCGGAGCCGGCGCCGAAACCCGAGGCGGCGATCGTCATCGCGGGGAGCGGCCCAAACGACGTGCAGAGCGTGGCGACGAGCGCGGCGCCGGTCGGCGTCGTGAGCTCCACGCCGACGTCGCGGCCGTAGCTGGGCACCCCCTCGAGCAGGCGGACCGTTGCGGGGGCCGGGTTCGGCAGCCGTCCGTGGGCACTGCGCACCATGCCCGTCCCCGTGGCGACGGCCGAGCCCACGAGCTCGTCGACCCCGAGCACCTCGAGCGCCGACGCCGTCCCGACGATGTCGACGATGGCGTCATGCCCACCCACCTCGTGGAAGTGCACCTGGTCGATGGGTCGGCGGTGCAGCGCTGCTTCCACGCTGGCCAGGGCGTGGAACGCGGCCAGGGCCCGCTGGGTCACCCGATCCGGCAGGGCGGCCTGGGTGATGAGCGAGGTGACGGCACCGTGGGTCCGGACGACCACGTCGTCCCCGCTGACGATGGCGCGGGTGCAGGCGACCCCACCGCGCAACGCGTCTTCGAATCGTACGTCCCAGCCCGGAAGATCGAGGCGGTCGAGCAGGTGGCGCACTTCGTCGGCGTCGGCGCCCGCGTCGACGAGAGACCCCAGCGCCATGTCGCCCGCGATGCCCGCGAAGCAGTGGAACCAGGCGACGGTCGGGCTGCCGGCCGTGCTCACGGCAGTTGCCGCGCGATGGCACAGGCTGCGCCGTACCCGTTGTCGATCCCGACGACGGTGATGCCCGATGAGCAGGCGGACAGCATCGTTAAGAGCGCAGTGACGCCCTCGAATGCGGCGCCGTACCCGGTGCTGGTCGGCACCGCGACGACCGGGGCTGGTGTGAGCCCGCCCACCACGCTGGCCAGAGCACCCTCCATGCCGGCGATCACGACGACAGCGTCAGCCATGGCGATCGTGTCGATCTCAGCGAGAAGGCGGTGTAGGCCGGCGACCCCGCAGTCGGTGAGGGCGGTCGGGTCGAACCCGAGTGCGCGCAGGACGGCACTGCACTCGGTGGCGACCGGCAGGTCGGCGGTGCCCGCGGTCACGACGACGACGGAGCCGTGACGGCCTTGGGCCGGGCGAAAGACGACGGTCGAGAAGGTGCCGCTGTCCGAGACGGTCCCCGGGCCGGCGCCGAGCGTGGCGGCGATCGCGGAGGCGGCCTTGACTTGAGCCTCGCTCGCCCGAGTCAGGAGCACCGGCCCGTCGGTTCCGCTGAGGAGCTCTTGGACGACCGAGGCGCAGTGCTCGGGAGTCTTGCCCGGCCCATAGACGGCCTCGGGCATGCCGAGCCTCAGGTCGCGCTGGAGGTCGACGCGGGCGAAGCCGAGGTCGGCGTAGGGCAGTCGGCGCAGCTGACGCACCGCGTCGTCGGGCGTGCACTGGCCCGCAGCGACCTGTTCGACCAGCGCACGAAGCGAAGAAGCGTCCATGACCTGCTCTATCCTGCCCAACTGTGACCCCGCCTGCGAAAACCGTCGCGTACTTCGGCCCGGCCGCCACCTTCACCCAGGAGGCACTGCTCACCCAGCCTGACCTGGCCGAGGCCGAGCTGCACGCCCTCGGCTCCATCACCGCGGTGCTCGATGCGGTGGCACAGGGATCCGTCGACCTCGGGTTCGTGCCCATCGAGAACGCGATCGAAGGCACGGTGAGCGCAACCATCGACGGCCTGATTCACGACGTGGACCTGCACATCCAGCGCGAGGTGGTCATGGACATCCACCTCCACCTTCTCGCCCGGCCCGGGGCGGCGCTTGCTCACATCCGTGCCGTGTCGTCCTACCCGCACGCCCTGGCGCAATGTCAGAAGTACCTCGCCCGGGAGCTCCCCCAGGCGGAACAGCGGGCCGCCAACTCCACCGCCGATGCCGCCCGGATCCTCGGCGAGTCGGGCGGGCCGGATGAGGCCGCCATTGCCCCTCGGCTCGCCGCCGAGCGTTATGGCCTCGTGATCGTGGCTGAGGACGTCGAGGACCACCCCGACAACCAGACTCGGTTCGTGCTCGTCGCCCGGAGCCGGGTACCACGGCCGACCGGCCACGACAAGACGAGCATCGTGTGCTTCCAGCGCGCCGACCATCCCGGCAGCCTCCACGGCATCCTCGGCCAGTTCGCGGCGCGCAACATCAACCTCACCAAGCTCGAGTCACGGCCGACCAAGCAGGGCCTGGGCGACTACTGCTTCGTCATCGACCTGACCGGCCACGTCGGCGACGAGGTCATCGCCGACTGCCTGCGCGACCTTCACGCCGGACTGGCGGGGGTGAAGTTCCTCGGCTCGTATCCGGCGGCGGGTGAGCACGGGCCCGAGCATCGGCGACAGGCCGACGCGGCATGGCAGGCCGCCGACGACTGGCTGCGCGGGGTGCGGGACTCGATCGAGTAGATCGAGTAGGCAGGCGGGTGCCGCGCTGCAGCGACGCCGTCGTTGGACCCCGTGCCGAATCCCGGCGAGACTACGGGGAGGCCGCGTCACGCGATGCGGCGGGAGGGACCATGACGACGCTGCAGATCATCGACGTCGACCAGCATCTCTTCGAATCGAGGACGACCTGGTCCGAGTACATCGACCCGGCCCACCGCTCCGATGCGTTGTCCATCTCCGACGACGACGCAGGGTGGCCCTGGCTGACGTGGCGTGGCACCCACCTGACCCCCCTCGAGGTCCCCATTCCCGAGCGCTCGGCGCTCATCGGGGAGGACCGCCAGCGTCGGCTCCGGGGCGAGCGCGCGGCGGCGTCGTTCGACGAGCTCGTGCCGGACAATTACCGGCTGGCCGGGGCGCGGCTCGATTCGCTCGACGAGTTCGGGCTCGACGCCGCCGTCATGTTCCCCAACTACGGCCTGTTGTGGGAACAGCGTCTGGCGTCTGATCGCGAGGCGCAGCGCGCCAACGCGCGTGCCTACAACCGTTTCGTGGCCGACGTGTGCACCGACGGGAAGGACCGTCTTTTCGGTGTGGCTCACGTGCTCTTGCACGACCCGTCGTGGGCTGTCGAAGAGATCAGGCGGGTCCGGGCCCAAGGTCTCCGTCTCGCCATGGTCGCACCGGCTCCCGTAGACGGAAAGCCACTGTCGGACCCCGCCTTCGATCCCGTGTGGGCCGCCTTCAGCGAGGAGGGCGTGGCACCGGTCTTTCACGTCTCGGAATTCGAGAGCCCGCTGCACCCGGCCTGGCGCACGGGAGAGCAAGAAGACGGTGAGCAGCTCTTCGATTCCATCTTCTTGTACATGGCACCGGCGGTGGCGCTCGCCAACCTCATCCTCAACGGGGTGCTGGACCGGTTTCCCCGGCTCCGCATCGGCGTCGTCGAGCTGACCGCGAGTTGGGTCCCGTCCTTCCTGCTCCACATCGACGGCGCGTCAGACTTCTACACCGCCCGTCACGGAGAGCCCTTTCGCGCGCTGGCCGATCGTCCTTCCGCCTACTTCCTGCGCCAAGTCCGGGTGGCCGCGCTGCCCTACGAGATGCCGAACCGTCTCGTACCCAAGGTCGGCGGCGACACATTCATGATCGGCAGCGACTGGCCCCACGCTGAAGGAGTGGCGGACCCGCGGCGCGAGGCGGAGCGTGCGGTCGCGGGTTTGGCGGAGCCGGCCCGGGCGAACATCTTGGGGGCGAACGCCGCCTGGCTCCTGGGCCTGTGACCGTCGACCTCGACGCGGCGGCGGCCGAGCGCGCGCGCCTGCGCGCCACGTACCTGAAAGACCCGCCCGTCCGGCCGCGCTCGACCGCGCGGGGCGTGCACCACCTGGCGCTGCTGTGTTCCGACGTCGAGCGGACGATCCGCTTCTACCAAGAGCTCCTCGGCTTCCCGCTGGTCGAGCTGTTCGAGAACCGCGACTACAAGGGCTCGACGCACCTGTTCTTCGACCTGGGCCACGACAACACGCTCGCCTTCTTCGACTTTCCCGACCTCGGGCTCGGACCATACGAAGAAGTGCTGGGTGGCTTTCATCACCTGGCGATCTCGGTCGACCAGGAGCACTGGGACGCGGCGCGAGCCCGGCTCGAGGCTGCCGGCGTCCCCACCCAGATCGAGAGCGAGATCTCGCTGTATTTCTCCGACCCGGACGGCGTGCGGCTCGAGCTCATCGCAGAGAACCTCGGTTCGCTCTACGGAACTCCGTTGCACTGATGGCGGTGACCGGCATGGCCAACCTGGCCGTCAAGGTCGCCGACATGGAGGGCGCGTGTGACTGGTACCGCGCGGCCGGCGCGACCGTGACCGACCCGGTCGCCTGGGAGAACGGCCGCCGGGCGGACGTTCAGCTCGGCACGCTGGCGCTCACCTTGTTCACGCACGCGATCTACGAGGATGCCTGCGTGCTGCCCGACGAGGGGTTTTTGCACCCCGCCCTCTTCGTCGACGATCTCGACGCCGAGCTGGCCCAGCACACCGTCCTGTGGGGACCGCGCGTTGTCTCTGGCAGCTTCGGGACGCGCCGCATTGCATTCGTCGAGGCACCAGGGGGCATTCGTCTCGAGTTCATGGAGCAGCTGGAGGACCCTCCGGGCTAGCTACGCCTCTTCGAGCTCGAGTGCCGGAGCCGCGACCTCGCGTGTGACCCGGGAGGCCGCAGTCAGGTCGCGGAGCGACGGCAGCGTCGCCAACGCGACTGCCGCAGTGACGAGGAGCACGACCGCTGCGATCGCGAAGGCGAGGGCATAGCCGTCAGTGAGCGCAACTGCGGTCCGAGCCGAGGTGACCACTTTTCCGGCCAGCGCGCCCGAGGTGCGGCTGGCGGCGATGGTCGCCAGCGCAGCCAGACCGATGGAGGCGCCGACGGTTCTCGACGTGTTCAGGAGGCCGGACGCGAGGCCCGCCTCTGCGCGTGCCACCCCCGCCGTGCCGGCCACGGCGATCGGCGTGACTGCCAGCCCCATGCCGAGGCCGATGAGGATGAACGGGCCAAGCAGGTCGCCCGCGAACGTGCTGTGCGGGCTGATCTGGGCCAGCCACGCCAGTCCGCCGGCTGCCACCAGCGTGCCGAGCAAGATGAGCGGACGCGGCCCCACGCGCGGGACCAGGCGCGAGGTCACCTGGGCTCCGGCGGCGATCAGCAGCGTCTGGGGCAAGAAGGCCAAGCCGGCCTGGAGCGGGCTGTAGCCCAGCACGTGTTGCATGTAGAGCGTCTCGAAGTACCACGAGCCGAACAGCGCGCCGAACATCAGGAACATCACCGCGTTGCCGCCCGCCACCGAGCGCGACCGGAAGATCCGCAGCGGGACAAGTGGCGCCGTGGACACGCGTGCCTGGAGGAAGAGGAACGTGGCGATCAGTATCACGGCGAGCGCGAGCGGCACGAGGACCTGGACCGAGCCCCACGAGTAACGCTCGGTGCGCACCAACGCGAAGACCAGGGCGACGAGCCCGGCGGTGATGGTGATGGCGCCGCCGAGGTCGAGGTGCCGGTGCGCCATCTCCGCCCTCGACTCGGGGAGGTAGCGCCGCGCCGCCACCAAGGCGACGACGCCGACGGGCACGTTCACGAAGAGGATCCAGCGCCAGTTCAAGAAGTCGGTGAGGATGCCTCCGAGCAGCGCGCCCGCCGACGCACCAGCCGAGGAGACAGCGCTCCATGCTCCGAGGGCCCAGGCGCGTGCGGGTCCTTCGGGATAGCTGGCGGTGAGGATGGTGAGAGTCGCCGGTGCGAGGATGGCCGCACCGAGCCCCTGCATCGCTCGGGCCGTCACCAGCCACGCTTCGTTCTGCGCCAAGCCTCCGAACAGGCTCGAGGCGGTGAAGACGGCGAGACCCACCAAGAAGATGCGGCGCCGCCCGAAGAGGTCGGCGGCGCGGCCGCCGAGGAGGAGGAAGCCGGCGAAGGTCTGCGTGTAGGCGTTGACCACCCATTGCAGGCTCGAGGTGCTGAAGTGCAGGTCGCGCTGAATGGAGGGCAGCGCCACGTTCACAATCGATGCGTCGAGCACGACCATGAACTGGCCGACGCAGACGAGCGCGAGAACGAGCCACGATGGCACGCTGCGTCCGTCGTCGAGCGTGATCGTGATGCCCGGGTGATCGGTCGGCATGGGTCTCCTTGGGCGAAACCGTCCCGCCCGGTACATCCCCGTTGGCTGACCAACCATCAGCCGGCGGTCGTTCCACCCTAGGGGTGCGGACTGCGGGGGTCCGGCGGGTATCGGACGTGAAACTGAGGGGCCTGGGTGTTCCGGTCTAGCGGTCGGATGTGACCGACCGCGCGGCCCGCCGACGAAAAGCCGGGTGAGCTTGTCACGCTGGTCTGCCCCTGCTCGTATTCGAAGCACCGCCGGCACCCGGCGCGGGTTTCTCGCAGAGGAGGCAGGACGTGGGCAGGATCGTGGTCTCGGAGTTCGTGTCGCTCGACGGCGTGATGGAGGACCCGGGAGGCGCCGAAGGGACCCGACACGCCGGGTGGACGTTTCGTTTCGAGCGCGGCCCCGAGGGCGACCGCTTCAAGTTGGATGAGGTGCTCACCGCCGAGGCACTGTTGCTCGGGCGTGTCACCTACCAGGGGTTCGCCGCGGCGTGGCCTTCCATGGAGGATCCGGTGGGATTCGCCGAGAAGATGAACTCGATGCCCAAATTCGTGATCTCGTCGACCCTCGCAGATTCCGCCGCCACCTGGCAGAACTCCACTGTGCTGCGCGGTGACGCCGCCGACGCGGTGACCAGGTTGCGGACCGAGCACGAGGGTGACCTGCTCGTCGCGGGGAGCGCCGCCCTGGTCCAGCTGCTGGTCGAGCGTGACCTCGTCGACGAGCTCCGCCTCATGGTCTTTCCGATCGTGCTTGGTGGCGGCAAGCGCCTCTTCGGTGAAGTGACCGACGCCGCGCTGTTCAGCCTCGGGGGTGTGCAGACGGTGGGTGGGGGCGTCGTCGTCCTCACGTACCACCCGCTGAACCAGACCACGACCGGGCGCGACGCCGCCTAGTGTCGCCACGCACGCTCCGCCCTCCTCGGTGACAGACTCGGTCTCTCCATGAAGGTGCACCTCGTCGACGGGACCTACGAGCTGTTCCGCCACTTCTTCGGCGCACCGCCGCATCGCAACGCGGCCGGTGAAGAGGTGGCGGCCGTTCGCGGCGTGCTCGGTTCGGTGCTCCAGTTGCTGGCCGACGGCGCCACCCATGTCGGCGTCGCGACTGACCACGTGATCGAGTCATTCCGAAACGAGCTGTGGCCGGGCTACAAGACCGGCGAGGGCATCGACCCCGACCTGTGGTCCCAGGCGTGGCCGCTCGAGGCGGCGCTGGCCGCGCTTGGCGTCGTGGTGTGGCCAATGGTCGAGCTCGAGGCGGACGACGCCCTGGCCAGCGCAGCGGCCGTCGCGGACGACGACGGCGACGTCGAGCAGGTGATCATCTGTACGCCGGACAAAGACCTCGGCCAGTGCGTTGCGGGCACCCGCGTCGTCCAGCTCGATCGCCGCAAGAATCTCGTGATCGACGAGGCGGGTGTGGTGACGAAGTTCGGGGTCGGCCCCACCTCCATCCCGGATTACCTGGCCCTCGTCGGCGACAGCGCGGACGGGTTTCCTGGGCTCGCCGGGTGGGGTGCCAAGTCGGCGGCCACCGTCCTCGCGCGCTGGGTGCACGTCGAGGACATCCCGGTCGATCCTGCAGACTGGGAGGTCACGGTCCGGAGCGCGGCCAAGCTGGCCGCCACGCTGGCCGACGATATGGAACACGCGCGGTTGTTCAAGGATCTGGCGACACTCAGGGTGGACCGTTCGCTTCTTGGGAGCGTTGACGACCTGTGCTGGCGGGGACCGAAGGCCGGCTTCGCAGAGATCTGCGCAGCTCTCGACGCGAGCGGCATGGCCGCCCGAGCCGGGAAGCTGGCGGCCAGCCGAGCCCAGCTCTAGCCCACCGGTCCCCCGACGACGGGCAGTGAGCCGGAGAAGTTGAGGTGGCGGATATAGAGGTCCCGGCTGTTCGGGAAGCCGACGGAACCCGGCACCCACGCGTGGAAGGCGATGAAGAAGTTGCCCGTGGCGTCGGTGAAGACCGACTCGCCGCCCGGCCCGTCGACGCCGTCCCCGCTGGCGAGAATCGGTTTCGTCGAACTCTCGGTGCAGGGGCCGAGGGGGCCGGTGCAGCTGGCGACGCCGACGGCGTAGTTGCGACTGTTCCAGTCGTTGCCCGAGAAGAAGAGATAGTCGTGCCCGCCGTTCGCGACGAGATCGGGCGCCTCGACCGTGCCCGACTCCCAGGGCTGATCCGGCGTCAGCAAGAGGGTGGCAGAGGACCCGGTCGCGAATGACTTGCCGGTGGGCTCGAGTTGCTGGGACCAGATGGCCGACGAACCGGGTCCGCCTGATTTCCACACGAGGTACGGCGTCCCGTCGCTGGCGACGAAGACCGACGGGTCAATCGAGCCGCCGAGCGACTTCTGGCACTTGAGCGGCTTGCTGGACCTGTCGATGAAGGGGCCACCCGGCGCGTCGGACGTCGCCACCGAGATGCATTCGTCCTTCGTGCCGGCAACGTCGACGGCGTAGTAGAGCCTGAAATGGCCCTTGAGTGTGGCGACTGCGGGGGCCCAGGTGAGGTCTGCCCCCGCCCACGACGGGAGGCTGGGCAGTGCGTTGCCGATTGCCGTCCAGTTGGCGAGGTCGCTCGATTCGATCATCTGGATGTTCCCGGCCACCGAGTTTGTTGCGTAGGCGTAATACGTCTGGCCCACCAGGATCACGTCGGGATCGGGGAAGTCGAAGGGGTAGACGAGTCCGGCGTTCGCACCGGCGATGAGTTGTCTGCAGGGTCCCGACACCGCCGAGATGTCCTGCGCTGCCTGGTTGTTGTTGTTGACACGGATCTGCCTCAGCGCGTTCTGCACGCCCCCGAGACAGGTCTGCAGCGTACTGATGTTCGCCCCCTGCAGGAACGCGTGCACGCTGGCGCTCGACAGCGAGGCATTGGTCGAGGCCAGCTGCTTGAGCGTCGACGCGATGGACGCCACGAGGAAGTCGCGCTCGCTGGTTGCGTGTGTCGTGGAGGCCCGGGTGGTGGTCACGCGATGCCGGAGGCTTGTCAAGCGTGACTCGGCGGCGTGCAGGGTGGCCGCCTCGCTGCCGGCCCGGCTCCGCGCGTTGACATCGGTCCAGATCGCTCCCGCCAGGACGCCCACACCGAGCACCGCAGCGAGCGTCACGGCAAGACGGCGACGGCGGACCGCGCTGTCGGTGTCAGCCACTCGCTGCCGCCGCGGTCGTGCAGCTCGAAGACACTGACTCGAGCAAGGCGAAGGCACGGAGCCGGTCGTTGACAGCAAGCACGTTGAGGGCTTGTTCGACGCCGCCGAGGCAGGTCTGCAGCGACCTGATCAACGACGACTGCTGTGTCACGTGTGTCTGGGCCGCATCGAGGGCGGTCTGCGCGCCCTTGAGTTGCGAGGCGTCCTGATCGAACGCAGTGGTGTCGTTCCCGACCTGGGTGGTCACAACCAAGAGGTCGTGCCGGAGGTCGGCCAGCTGCTCCGCCACCGCGGCGATGTGATGCTGGGTCCCCGAGAGCGCGGCCTGCGAGTGATCGAACTGGTTCCGTTGCTGGACCTGATCGACGGCGAGATACCCCACGACGGCAACGAGCACACTGCACGACGTGACACCGATCACCCATCGACCGCGGCGCGTCGGGCGCCAGGTGCGCTGGCGCGGCTCGACGACGAGCGAACCCTGCTCGGGCAGCAACAGGTCCATCGTCCGATCCGCCTGTACCACGGCAGAGAGCCTAAAACACGCCGTAAACCCAGCAGTGTCGGGACCAAGAAGGCAGTGACGAAGGAGACGCGGGCCGTAGACGGCACGAGAGCGTGGCCGTAGGCTTGCCGTGAGCATGCTCGGACCGTGGACGAACGGACGGAGGAGCGATGAGCAGTCAGCGGCGAAGCTGGAAGCGGTTGCTACCGCTGATTGCGACCATAGGCGTGATGGTCGGAGCACCAATAGGGATCGCGACGCCTGCCGGCGCCACCACCATCACCCTCACGAGCTGTTCGACGTCTGCCTTCGTGGCCGCTGCCGGGTCGAGCGGCACCATCACTATTGACACGTCGTCGTCCTGCACGCTGACTCTCACCAAAGCGGTAAAGGTCCCGTCGTCGGTGGACCTCGCTGTTGTCGTCACCGGGTCCCCGGTCGACATCTACGGCGACGACGCGACCCGACTCTTCGACGTGACCGGCGGGACCCTCGCCCTCACCGGACTGACCCTCTCTGGTGGCGAGGTCCGGGGAGCGATCGGAGGCAGCGGGGCCAGCGGGGTCGACGGCACCGTTGGTGCGGCCGGCGCGCCGGGGACCGGGACGTCGGCCGGGGGACCGGGACAGCCGGGCGGCTCGGGCACCGCCGGCAAGGCGGGCACCTCGGGGACGACGGCCGAGGGTGGCGCCATCGACGTCATGTCGGGGACACTGAGGCTCACATCGGTGACGGCGACAGGCAATGCGGCCGTCGGAGGCTCGGGTGGACAGGGCGGCACCGGCGGCGTTGGGGCTACCGGTGGTGCCGGCGGTACGGGCGGCGCCGGCGCGGCGGGCGGCGCCGGAGGGAACGGCGGTCAGGCAGGCAAGGGTGGCAGGGGCGGCGCAGGCGCGGACGCGTTCGGCGGTGCCATTTACAGCGCCGGCATCGTCAAGCTCGACGACTGCACGTTCAGTGACAACGACGCCTATGGCGGCGACGGCGGTTTCGGCGGCGCACCGGGTTATGGCGGCTTCGGCGGTCCTGGGGGCCAGGGCGGATTCGGGGCGACCGGCGGGGCCGGGGGACCCGGAGGTGCCGCGGGCGCTGCTCAACCAGGAGGCAAACCCGGCGCGGCGGGAGCAGGGGGGATTGCCGAAGGCGGTGCGGTCTACAGCACCGGGACGCTGAAAGTCTCGGGCACCACGAGTTTCGACGCGAACGGAGTCCGCGCTGGGTCCGGCGGGGGCGGCGGCGACGGGGGGCTGGGTGGCGAAGGGGGGATCGGAGGGAGCGGCGGGTTCGGTGGCGACGGTGCGACCGGCACGAGCTCGCCGACCGGTCCCGGTGGCAACGGCGGTCCCGGCGGGAACGGCGGTGCGGCGGGTGCGTCCAGCCCGGCCGCTGCGAGCGTCAACGCCAAGCCGGGAGGGGCGGGTGGGGTCGGCGCCGGTGGTGCGATCTACGTCACGGGCACGGCCACGATCAAGAGCGCCAGCTTCAGCGGGGACACTGCCGAGGGCGGGGGAGGTGGTACTGGCGGCAACGGGTACCCCGACTTCGGGGGTGGTCCCAACGGTGGACAAGGCGGTGGCGGTGGCTCCGGCGGGAGCGGCGGTGGCGGCGGGAGCGGCACACCCCCCGGTCAGATCGGAACCGGCGGGCAGGGTGTGGTCGCGGCTGCCGGCGCGGCAGGCACGCCGGGACCCGGGGCCGGGCGTGGCGGTACGGGCGGCGCGGGCGAAGGCGGGGCCATCGCCGACGACGGAAGCCTGACCGTCGAGGGGACCACGTTCGGATCGAACACCGCCGCCGGCGGCGACGGGGGGCTCGGTGGAAGCGGCTCCCCCGGCGGTATCGGCGGGGGCGGTGGGACCGGAGGGGATGGCGGGGTCGGTCCCGGCTCGTCCGGGCAACCAGGTCGAGTCGGGGGCGTCGGCGGCAAGGGGAGTACGGGAGGCCGAGGTGGCGCGGGAGGCAGCGGTGGCGCCGCCGATGGAGGCTCCCTGGCCGACCTCACGGGGACGGCCACCGTGACGACGAGCGCGTTTACCGGCAGCCAGGCTGAGGCCGGCGCCGGCAACGAGGCCGGAACGGGCGGGCCGGGCGGTGCCGGCGGTGCCGGCGGCAACGGGGGCGAGAGCCTCGTGACCGGCGTCTCCGGAGGAACCGGCGGCAACGGCGGCAACGGGGGCAACGGGGGGAACGGGGGGAACTCTGGGGCGGGCGGGGACGCCATTGGCGGAGCGGTGTGGACCGTCCACGGTGGATTCGCCGGCTCGACCGACACCTTCATGTCCGACACGTCGACAGGCGGTGCGGCCGGGACACCGGCCGGGAGCGGCGGAGCCCTCGGCGCCGGCACGCGCGGGGGCTTCTACGGCGGGCCGGGGTCCGGGTCGAACGGGAGCCCGGGAACCGACGGCTCGCCCGGGTCCGGGGGCACGCTGGGCGCGACCGGGACCGGGACGTTCCCCGACTCCAACTGAGCGGGCGAGGGGCTGCCAATCTCAGAACGTCGGTGGAGGGAGTGTCAGGCGAAGGCCTTCCGGGCGAGCCGCTTCAGCTTCGCGTTCTGAGGATCGCGAGTCCATCGCCATCGAGGTCGTCGTGCGCGCCGCTGCGTCCTGCCATCGCCAGGATCAGCGACGCGAGGGGACCGTTGACGTCAGGGCCCTCGCCGTGCGCCCACTCACAGTCAGTGGCTCGAAGACGGAGACCCGCGATCCTGCGCTTGGACCCGATGAGGAGGTTCGTCTTCGTGTAGTTGTCGGCCACGGCGACGAGGGCTCCCTCGGCGTACTGATGGCGGAGGCCCAGGGGGCGCCGGATGTCCTCGCCGTGCACCACGATCTCGCCGAGCATGGCGACGACGGGAGCAGGTGGACGGTTCGTGGTGGCCGTCCGGGCGCGGAGGCGGTCGATCAGCTCCGCCGGGCTCAGCGTCCCGAGACGCCTGGCCCCCCGGTCCGTGAAGACGTTGAACCGAAAGCCGGCCGCAGCCAGCTCCTTGTAAAAATTGAACGGGGTCTGCTCGGCTGCGGCGAGGACGTGTCCAGCGGTGTCCTGGACGGACCACCCTTGGCACCACGACGACAATGTCCACTGGTCGGCTGAGAGGCCGGTCCACGTGTCCGCCATCGCGGCGCGTTCGGCATGGATGTAGCTCCAGGTCTCGTGGGCACTCACGGGGCTCCCCTTCTCATCGAAACGCAGAGCGCCACGCGGCGCACTGAACACTCTCGGCTTTACGCACCGGGTCCCCGATCTGCTGCAACCTCGCCGCCTGCGGCGACGACGGCGAGCCGTCCGAGATAGTGGTCCCACCCACTCGTGTGGTCCGAAACTGCGTCGGCCGGAAGCCCGCTCTGGGTGAGACGCACGCGGGTCTTGTCTCCTTCGGGGATGAGTTGGATCTCGACCCGCGTCGACCCGGCCGGGATCGGGTGGTCTGGTTGATCCCACCCGAACGTGAAGACGACCCGCTCGTTCGGTACAACCTCGACGTACTCGCCGGCCGCCTGATGGGCGCCGCCCGCCATGACCCGGTACACGCCGCCGGGACGGGGGTCGAGCTCTGCACTGGTGCCGTTCCATTGCACGTGCCTCTCCGGAACGGTCAGGAACTCGAAGATGGTCGCCGGACTCGCGTCGACCACGATCTCGCGTACTAGCTCAGCCATGCGTGTTCTCCTTCGCCGTCTCAGCGGCTTCCGCGACGTCACGGAGCCGCTCGAGACCGTTGGTCCAGTAGTCATCGAGGAACGCGCGGAGCTTCGCCATTTCGTGATGGTTCGATCGATACAAGCGCCGGGTGCCCTCTCGACGCTCATCGACGAGGCCCGCTTCGCGCAGGACCCCGAGATGCTGGGAGATCGCCGATCGGGTCACCTCAGTGAATCGTGCGGCAATCGCCGCGGCCGGAAGCTCCTCGGACCACACGAGCCGCAGGATCTCGCGCCGACGGGGCTCCGCGAGTGCCTTGAGTGCAGCCTCCATGTCGCCACAGCGTAAGCGTTCCCTTGCGTAAGTGTCAACTGAAATAAACCACCCGCACGAGCCGGGCACACATGGAGCCGGCGAGCCCAAAGGCAGGTCTAGCTCGCCTCGATCAACACTCCAGTGGTGACCGAGAGGCCACTTTGCTGGGTCGCCGTGGGGGAGACACCGGACGAGACGTCCGGGTCATAGATGTAGAGGTTGTGCGGGGTCGCGGACTCGTAATTGAATCCAGGCGTGCTACCGGCGGAGGCGTCGGAGCTCGCCCGGTTGAAGCCGACGTACAGCTCCCCGCCCGAAGCGGGCGTGAGCGTCGGGTAGGTGATGGTCGACGACGCGGTGTCGTTCCTCGCGCTGGCACCGACATCTTCGGACCAGACGGTCGACGCACCGCCGCCGTTCGTGAACTCCTGGGCATTGAGCTCCACCTTCGTGCCTGACACGGCTTTCGAAAAGTGGACAGTGAGCGTGTGGGCCCCAGTTCTCGAGATGGGACCCAACCACTCCTCGACGTCCCTGTTCTGGACGACATCGCTCACGTGGGCGAGTCTGGTCCAGTTGTCGGCGGCACCACCACCGGTGATCGACGAGACGTTGATCGAACCGTTCGACACTCGGACCGCTAGCACCCAGGCGTCACCGACGTTGCGGGGAGAGACCGCCAGCTTGCCGCCCCCGGGGGAAATCTGGGAAATCAGGGGTCCCGCCGCGGAGATCGAGCTGGCCTCGCCATCGATGGTCGGGTTCGGGCAGTTCGTCGCGGTGGGTGGCGGTGGCTGGGTCGCTCCGTTGATGCGGCCGATGGCGGCAAAGGCATCCTCCACCAGTTGCTCGCTGAGCGGGGCGTACCCGAGGACAGCCATTTTGGACTGACCCAGACACACCGCATAGGCAATGAACTGCCCCAACTCGGCGCCCTGTGCGGAGGAGATCGGGGAGACACCGGTGTTCCCGGAGCACGTCGTGGGCGGTTGCTCGGCAGCTGCCAGGGATGGACTACAGGGGACCACGAAATAGCTGTACGAAGAGACCGGATAGGCGTTGGATGCCGTGTTGTCGAAGACGCCGCTGAGGTTCTCCGTCAAGTCGGCGTTCAAGGTGGCTCCTTGCAGCGCAACGGCGGCATTCTCCGGCGAGGCCTGGGTCGCGTTGCCCGCCTCGTTCACGACCGAGGCTACGGGTAGCCCGACGTTCTTGGCGTAGGCAGCCTCGACGTACGCGATGCCACCCGGGGCTTGTACCGGTCCCTGTGAGGCCGCATCGGAACCGCTGACGCCCTGCAAATTGGTGAGGTTCTGCGGGATCCCGTTCGGGAAGGCGGCCCACGTCGCCGACGGCGTGCCAGGCGTCGTGGGGTCGTCTGCCTCCTGCTGGAAGGCGGCGAGGGGACCAGGGTCGAGATATGAGAAGTTGTCGGACAGGAGAAAGTTCTCGCCGGAAGGGTCGCTGCGGTAGAACGCAGTGATCGCCTCGTTCGGCAGGGACGTGCCCGGGTTCAGTGCCTGGATCGCCGGGTTGTCCCAATTCTTGATCGAGCCGGTGAAGATGCCGAGCAGCGTAGGAGCGTTGAGAACGAGGTTCGTGATCTGCGCGCCATTCGGACCTTTGAGGTTGTATTCGAAACCAAGCGATCCAGCGACGGCGGGGACGTACTGGTACGGGTACGGCACCTGTGTGGGATTGCAATCAGACTGGCCGGCGGCGTACGACAGGTCGCTGAGCGCGAAGAGAACGGTTTGCTGGCAGAAGGCGTTCAGACCGATGAGAGAGCTCGAAACCGTGAAGTTGATGTTGCCCCCGTCCAACTCGTTGAACTGACCCTCCCACTGCTCCATCGCGATGCCGGCGAAGCTCGAGCCCGTTGCGTTCAACTGTGGTTCGCTTGCGCCAGCCGTCGGCTGGGCGACCACGATTGCGAACAGGACAGAAACGGCACTGAGGGTCAAACCGAACCGCATGGACACCCGCACCGCCGCGCCTCCCGTCAGGGCCTGTTTCGAAGTCAATCGTTGTGACGTCCCCTCTCGGGCTTAGCACTCAGCATTGCCGACCGACGAGTGTTCTCACCGAGCTGTCACGACGATTTCATTCAGGTAGCCAGGAGGCAATTGTTGGCGTACTCAGTCCGAACCCGAACGCGTAATGGTGGGATTTGGACAGTTCTTCGCCGTCGGCGGTGGCAGTGTCGTCCCACCGGGCAGTCGCCCGGCCGCTTGGAACGCGTTCTCGAACCAAGATTGGGGGCAGCGGCGCATAGCGCAGGTTCGCCTGTTCAGCTGCTCCTGGGAGCGAGCGGGAGCGTGTCGATGACTCCCTCGCCCGATGAGTCTTGACCAACCGCGAGGCAGGAGTCGGGGCCCGGACAGGCGACGGCGTCGAGTCCGGAGGCACCTGGAACCGTCTTGACGACACCGGGCGTCTCGGACGTGACGCGTACCATGACGCCCTGGCTGGATGCGTTGCTGCCGACCGCCAGACAGAACGTCGTGCCGCTGCACGCCACTCCATTAAGTGAACTGGCTCCTGATACCGGGTTTGCGCGACCTGGATTCTTCCTCGTCATCGGCGCGATCAGCGAGTCACCTCCAACCGCCAGACAGGCAGCAGACACGCGACACGCGACGCTGTTGAGCGCGCTGAGCACCTTCCACGGTGCCGCCACCGTTGCCAAGCGTTCCTTGGCTGAGTGGCACCACCACATTGCCGCTGACAGATCCAGAACCGACCGACAAGCAGAAACCGGACGTGCGGCAGGACACGCTATTGAGTTGAAAGGCCGGAACCGGCACTTCGCTTCCGGCCACTCCATCGGTGATGGGCACGGCCACGCCGTCGAGGTACGTATCCGTACCGACCGCGATACAAGTTGCCGCGCTCGAGCAGGACACACCGTAGAAGATGATCGTGTCCGGGACCCCGATCTGCCCGACACCCGACACCTGTTGAACTCCCCCGGGCACCCCGCGCGTGATCGGGACTATCACGCCGACCCCCATCACGCGGTGAGGGGGGATCTGGGATTTCGCCGGTACCGACGGCGATGCACGAAGACTTGCTGGTGCACGTGACGCCGTTCAGGTTCATGTTGGTCGGCGTGCCCGGCTGGCCGTATCCGGGTATCCCTTCGGGTGCTCCCGCCACGCCGTCGGTGATCGGAACCACGAAGGGTTCCTCGGGGTCGTAGCCGATCGCCACACAGAAGGTGGTGCTGGCACAGCTGACGTCAGTGAGGAATTCGGTGCCGGGCACCGGTTGTGCCACTGGTAGAGCCAGGGTCCCTGCCGATGCTGACAGCGGTGCGCCCCACAGGACAGTGACACCGAGCGCAATCGCCCCCGCCACGCCTCTCGCGGACAATCGAGATTTCCGGCGGATTCCGCTGGATCTTCGGGTGACGACGGTGGCGCTGGGCATGGGTCCCCCTTCGAGAGTGCGACCCAGCCGTCGAGCGTACAGCCACGGTGGCCCACTCTCAGCGTGTCGTATTGACCGGAGAACGTCGGGTGAGCTCCAGACCAAAAGCGAGACCATGAGACACCTGTCAAACCCACCCCTGTCACTCCGGAGGTTGTTGGACGGGGACGCTGGGTGTCCACACGGCGCTGCGTTCGGTTGACTCGTAACCCCTCGAGTGGTGCTGGTGATCGAACTTTCTGGATCGATCGCACCCGGCCCGGCTGAACTTCTCATCGCGACTTGCACTGTCTGAGCTGGCCTTAAGGTTCCTCGTCCACCGGTCGATAGATCACAATGGCTCGTCTCGCCGCCAGCTCCGCCGCGCCACGGGATCCTGATGACGCGATGCGTCGAGCTGTCCTGGAGCTGTGTCAACCAGGAGCCATCGAGTCCGTCGTCGAACCGGTCATCCGGTCGGCGGATCAGCTCATCGTGGGGTACGAGGCGCTCGCCCGGATGCCGAGTGACCCCGGGCGTCCCCCCGACTGGTGGCTGGCCAGATCAGAGGAGGTGGGATTGCGGGCGGAACTCGAGCTCGCATGTCTGGCGGCCGCCGCCGAACTCGGTCCACCACCCGACGACAGACTGCTGTTCGTCAACCTGAGCCCCTCGCTACTCGCCGACAACGCCGCACTCGCGCTTCTCGACCGGCTGCCGGACCGCCTGGTGATCGAGATTACCGAGCAAGAGGCCGTCGGTGATTACGAGCGCCTACGCGTCGCCATGGCGCCGTGGCTCTCACGGGGTGTCCGTGTAGCCATCGACGACACGGGCGCCGGCTATTCGAGCCTGCGTCACGTGATCGAACTGGTGCCCGACTTCTTGAAGCTTGACCGGGAGCTCGTTCGGTCTCTCGACCGCGACCGGAACCGTCGGGCGTTAGTGAGCGCCATGTGCGCCTTTGCTGGCGAGGTGGGTACCAGTGTGATCGCGGAGGGCGTGGAGACCGAAGCGGAATTCGAGGTGCTCCGCGATGCCGAGGTCGATTTGGTCCAGGGGCACCTGTTCTCGCCCCCGGCGCCCGCCTGGCCAACCGCCCGCCCGCCCGACCGCTCGCGTAGCATTTCGTGGCCTCGATCGTGGGGAACCGGCACCCCCGCAGAGCTCCGGCTGGCCGACTGCCTCCAGCGTGCCGCCACCTCGCGCCAGGCGTGCGCGGCGGTCGTCGAGCATCTCTTCCGAATGGGCCAGATCATGCCGAGCGCCTACCTCGAGCGACATGGTGAGCTCCGTTGTACGGCCCAGCGCGGTCTCTGGCAGATCCTCGATGGCATGTCGGGCTCGGCCGGGATCACTGGTCGGACATGGAAGACGGGGCGTGCCATCGTGGTTTCCGATGTCTCCACTGACCCCGACTACCTCGAGGCCATCCCTGGGGTCGTCTCAGAAATCTGTGTACCGATCCGTACCGGGGACCGGACTGTTGGCGCACTCAACGTCGAGTCACTCGTCCCGCTGCCAGCCGGCATTCTTGCCACGATGGAGCGGTGCGCAGGGCTTCTGGCTGAGCGACTCCGAGTCATCGGCGACCACCTCGAGGAGTCGTCCTGGGACCGGACCGTCCGCGCGTCGGTGGCCATCTCTGGCATTCCCGACAACGCACAGATGCCTGGACTCGTCCTCCGGTGCCTGCGTGATGCCTCGGCGATGGACTCGGGTGCACTAATCCTGAACGGGCCCGCCGGAGCGAAGGTCGAGGCCGTCGCCGGACCGCTGAACGACACTCTCGTCCATTTGTCCTCCGCCGAACTCAATTTCCTGAGCCTCTTGGTCAAAGACATCCGGTCGTGCTATTCGGGTGCCGATGCGCTCGGCCGAGGCTTTGTCGGAACGGAGTCACTGCGCGAAGCCGGCGCCCGCGCTGTTGTGGTCCTTCCGCTCTGGGCGCAGAGGGCTTGCCTGGGTACTGTGGTCCTCGCCAATTCGCGGCCCGTTCAGCTGACCAGCGAGGACGTTCGTCCTCTTGAGACCCTGGCCGACCACGCCGCGGCAACGTTGGCTTCACGACAGAGAGGCTTCGCCTATTCGGTCACCGCACTTTCGGACGGCAAAGTCGAGCGTCGACGGGGCGGACCCCTACCTCTTCGATGGGAGCGGCGGGCGATCTTCCGCGAGGAACAGGGCCTAGCCAACGCTCATCCAGCCAACCCTCCGATGCCGAACATCTGAAGCAGGGTGGCCAGTAGCAAACAAGATGGGTCAGACAGCGGTGAGACGTTTCGGTCCGACCAAGCGCGGTCAGGAAATCGACCGCGACGTCGACTGAAATGCCTGGGAGTTCGCGTGTCCACGATGTCTCGCGACACAGCACGAGCGGAGGGAGTGGTGTCTGAGCGGAGGGAGTGCTGTGGAGCGGAGGGAGTGGTGCCTGAGTTCACGAGAGCGGAGGGAGTGGGATTCGAACCCACGGAGGCTTGCACCTCGCAGCTTTTCAAGAGCTGTGCATTCGTCCGCTCTGCCATCCCTCCGGACGGGGCAATGCTACGTGACCGTCTCGTGGGCCCTTCGTGACCACTCGGCCAACTCCACGACGATGCCGGGCCCGTCGATGAACGCAAGCTTGCGGTCGTGGAAGTCCAAGATGTCACCCCTCGGCGTCACGCCGTGCGCGGCGAGGTGCTCCAGCATGGCGTCCATGTCGGCCACCCGGAAGCACACGTGGCTGAAACCAAGACGCGCGAGCGAGCCCGCTCCCTCGTCGGGTGCGGCGGCTGGACGGTGGAACCGCAGGAGCTGGATCTCCTGGTGCGCCGGCGCACCTTCGAGCACCAACGTGACGTGGTCGGCCTCCCAGTCGGCGATGCCCATGTAACGCGAAATCGCCTCTCCTTGCGCGACGACGGCAATGCGCTCGACGAAGCCGAGCAGACCGAAGAACTCCTTGGCCCCGTCGAGATCGCTCACCACGACGGTCATGTGGTCGAATCCCTCGTTCTTCACCGTTCCTGTGCCCACACGGGCCCTCCGTTCCCTCGGCGTCGTCAGGCCCGGTTCGCCTGCTCCCGTGCGTCGCGGGCCCGGCTGCGTTGTCGACCACGGGTCGCCTGGTCCAGGACGACCTTGCGGAGCCGCACGACCTTCGGCGTCACCTCGACACATTCGTCCTCTGCGATGAACTCCAGGGCATGCTCGAGCGAGAAGGACATCGCCGGCGTCAGCCGCTCGAATTCCTCGGCCGTCGAGGAGCGCATGTTCGTCAGCTTCTTCTCCTTGGTGGGATTGACGTCCATCTCCTCCGCGCGGGCGTTTTCGCCGACGATCATGCCCTCGTAGACATCCTCGGTCGGGCCCACGATCAGCGTGCCGCGCTCTTGGAGGTTCATGAGAGCGAACGTCGTGGTCACGCCGCGCCGGTCCGCCACCATCGACCCGTTGCGGCGGGTCCGCAGCTCACCGTGCCAGGGTTCCCATCCGTCGAACACATGGTGGAGGATGCCCGTTCCCCGCGTCTCGGTCAGGAACTCGGTGCGGAACCCGATGAGACCGCGGGCAGGTACCCGGTAGTCGAGTCGCACCCAGCCCGTTCCGTGGTTGACCATTTCGAGCATCATCCCCTTGCGCAGAGCCAGCAGTTGGGTGACCACGCCGAGATACTCCTCGGGCACATCCACTGACACGCGCTCCACCGGCTCGTGCACCGCCCCGTCGATCTCCCGGGTCACCACCTGTGGCTTGCCGACCGTGAGCTCGAATCCCTCCCGCCGCATCGTCTCGACGAGCACGGCGAGCTGGAGCTCACCTCGCCCGAGCACCTCCCACATGTCGGGACGATCGGTCGGGCCGACCCGGATGGCGACGTTGCCGACGAGCTCGGCGTCGAGGCGAGCCTTGAGCAGACGGGCCGTGAGCTTGGTCCCGTCCTGGCCGGACAGGGGAGAGGTGTTGATGCCGATGGTCATGGCGAGGCTGGGCTCGTCGACCGTGATCGCGGGCAGCGCGACCGGGCGGTCGAGGTCGGCCAGCGTCTCGCCGATGGTGACGTCGGCCAGGCCCGCGATCGACACGATCTCCCCTGGACCCGCGGTGTCGGCCGGCACCTGGTCCAGCGCCTCGGTGACGTAGAGCTCGGTGATCCTGGCCTTCTCCACCGTGCCGTCGAGACGGCACCACGCCACGTCGCCGCCCTTGGTCACCGTGCCGTTCTGGATCCGGCAGATGGCCAGCCGGCCGACGTAGGGCGACGCCGACAGGTTGCACACGAGTGCCTGCAACGGTGCACCATCCTCGAACGACGGGGCCGGGACGTGCTCGATGATGGCCTCGAAGAGGGGGTCGACGTTGCTGCCTTCCACCCCGGCCTGGGTGCTGACCCATCCGGCCCTGGCGTTGGAGTAGAGGATCGGGAAGTCGATCTGGTGCTCGTCGGCGCCGAGGTCCAAGAACAGCTCTTCGACCTGGTGGACGACCTCGGCGATGCGCGCATCGGCCCGGTCCACCTTGTTGACGACGAGGACCACCGGCAGGCGTGCCTCGAGCGCCTTGCGCAACACGAACCTGGTTTGCGGGAGGGGCCCTTCGGACGCGTCCACCAGGAGCAGGACGCCGTCGACCATGGTGAGGCCCCGTTCGACCTCACCGCCGAAGTCGGCGTGACCTGGCGTGTCGACGATGTTCAGCTTCACGCCGCCCCAGCGCACGGCAGTGTTCTTGGCCAGGATCGTGATGCCCTTCTCGCGCTCGAGGTCGCCCGAGTCCATGACGCGGTCCGTCAGCTCCTGATGGGCCCCGAACGCGCCCGTCTGACGGAGCAGCGCGTCGACCAGCGTGGTCTTGCCGTGATCGACGTGCGCCACGATGGCCACGTTCCTGATGTCGTCGCGCGTTCCCATGGGGGAGCCAACGATAGAGGACGGCGCCGGTCGATCCTTCAGTTCCCAGGCCCAGGCCCTGCCGGCGTCATCCGGCCGGGCTCAGGCCGCCGCTCGCACCAGCCGGTTGGCGCCGCCACCAGCGAGCACCAGCCCCACTGCGTCGGTGGCCAGGTGGAGCACGGTGGGTTCGGGCTCGAGCCGGACGAGGTGACCTGACTCTGGCCACCACCCGACGACGCGGCCCGGCGGGACTGGGGACCGCGACCGCAACGCCTCCACGAGGGCCACGAGCGCCAGTTCCGATCGCACGGACTCACGCCGCGGCCCGCTCAGCACGACGAGGTGCGCCCCTGCTGTGCGCACGTCGGCGCGACCGCGCAGGGCGAGGAGAGAGGAATGGGGACTGTCCCACCAGCGGTCGCGACCGATGACCGGGGGTGGGTCGAACGCGGCCCAGTCGAGGGCGCACCACAGGCGGGTCGCCCAGGTCACTGTCTCGGCCTCGAGCGCCGCGCGCCCCGGCTTCGTGAGCCCGGCCACCCAGCGATCGAGCTGGGACGCGCATGCGGTCCCGTCGTGCACCCAACGGGCCGACTCGGCGATCCGGGCGCGGACGGCCTCGAGGGGCGAGCGCGACCGGCCGCCCAGGAGATGGCGGATGGCGGCGAGAGCGAGTGCACGGCGCGCCGTGCGCGCGGTCCAGGCGAATGCCTCCTCGGTTCCCGGCGCGACGGTGTCGTGGCAGAGGGCGAGCCTGACGTCGTGCTCCGTGATGCGGAACGGGCCGGTACCGGCGCGGCGAACCGCCAGGTCGGCCAACATCGACTTGGCATCGGCGAGTGCGGCCTGCCAGCACGTTGGCTCCACCTGAGGCGCCGGCGCCAGCAGCATGTCGGTGACATCAGTCATGCACGGTGTCGCGCTGCGCGAGCCAGCCTGCGACGTGCGCGGCCATTGCCCCCAGGTGTTCCTCTCGGATGTCCTCGACTCCGTAGCGGCCCGATGCCGACTCGAAGAGCGCCACGCGGAAAGGAGGAGTGCCCGATCGCAGCGACTGGAGCAGCGCGAGGAAATGCAACGAGCGCCGCTCCCGGTCCCACGGACCTCCGGTGGACAACCCGAGTGCGCAGAGCGACGCGGTCCGCGTGCGCGGGACGCCGACGAGGAGGTCGAACACGCCGTGGAGCACGACCCGTCCTCCGGCCAAGGGAATGGCGACATAGTCGTCGGTTCGCGGCATCCATCCCGGGGCGAAGTGCGGCACGAGGTCCGCCAAGTTCGTGACATGGCGAGCCACCGTGGTCGCGATGCTCTGACGCGACTGCGCGTCGAGTGATTCGAGCTCCCGCACTGCGGCTTGGTCTCCGGTCGTCCGCAGGGCCTCGAGCCCGTCGTCGAAGGGGTCCGTGACGTCAGCGCCGTGCACGAGTTGGCGGAACAACACGTGCACCAGGCGGCCGACGATCCGCGAGGTCGCGCCCGTCTTGTTCTCTGGCGTGACTGAGCCCAGAAGCTGGCGGGAGCCGAGCACGAGTGGCGTGGCGTGGTCGCTCCGCGCTGACGTGGCGTCGTAGGCGGCGTCCTCGAGCCACGCACGCAGCCCGCCCGCGAGCCCGGGGTCGAACTGCGGCCGGGCCGCCATGTCCCCTCGGAGGAGTGCGAGCACGTGACGGCCGGACCCGGCCTCCTCGGTCGCGTGGCCGGCAGCCGGGGAACTCGGGAGCGGGGGGAGGGAGCCACCAGGACCATGGAGTCAGTGTGCCCCCTGGGTGTGACGCCTCCTCTACCCTGACTGGTGCATGTACGCCGTCCTCGCTCCGCTGGCGTCGAGCGGCAACGCCGCGTTCTTCATCATCTTCGGCCTCTTCGTCGTCGCCCTGCTCACCCTCGTCGTCATCGTCATCGTGTGGGCCGTGCGGCACGACATGGCGGGCCGCGATGCATGGCGGAAGCGTCAAGAGGCTCGCGCTCGGCCGCCCGAGGATCCCCAGAGGATGCAGTGAGAGACCCCGCCGCAGCCGACGGCGCCGTCTCACACCGGTGGTCCGAGCGCCTCCGCGCTCGTTTCTCACGCCACCAGCGCCAGCTCGACGGAGCGGACGCGTCGCCGGGGCGGACGGCGTTCGTGCTCGCCGGAGGCGGGAGCCGCGGCGCAGTCCAGGTGGGCATGCTCGAGGAGCTCGTGCGGCGCGGCATCCAAGCGGATCGCGTATTCGGGGCCTCGGTCGGCGCCATCAACGGGGCCTCCTACGCCGGGAATCCGACACTCGAAGGCGTCGAGCGGATGGCCACGATCTGGCGCCAGGTGAAGGGAACCGACATCTTCCACGCGCGGCACGTTCGACGGGCCGTGGGCCTACTTCCAGAAGCGCGCCGCGGTGCACGCCAACACGGGTCTGCGCGCCATCATCGAAGCAGGGATCGACTACGCCGACCTCGAAGAAGCCACGATCCCGATCGAGGTGGTGACGACGTCGTTGACCGACGGGCGGGAGCGCTGGATCGCGCACGGCCCGGCAGTCGAGGCGATTCTGGCATCGTCCGCCATCCCCTCCATCTTCCCGCCGGTGACGATCGACGGCGACGTGCTCGTCGACGGCGGCGTGGTGAACAACGTGCCGATCAGCCGGGCGCTTGCCGCAGGCTGTGACCGGATCTACGTCTTGTTGTGCGGGCCGCTGCACTATCACCCGCCCCCGCCTCGTCGCCCGGCCGAGGCGGCGTTGACGGCGTTCTTCGTCGCGGTGCACGCCCGCTTCGTGCGCGAGCTGGCTGCACTGCCATCCGGCGTGGAGGTCGTGGTGTTCAGCGGTGGTGGGGACCCGTCGGGGCAGTACCGGGACTTCTCGGCCACGGCCGCGCTCATCGACGAGGGCGCCGTCGAGGTCGCCCACGTCCTCGACCGCTCTGCGGGGACGTCCCAGGAATTGGTCGTCGCTCCCTCGCCCGCCGGCTCGTGAGCTCGTGACCGGGAACGGCTATCTCCTGTCGAACGACGCCCCCGAGGCGATGGACCGCTTCACGGCGTTCGCGCGCCTCTTCGACCCGTCGACCTTCCGGCACCTCGACGAGGCCGGCCTGGCGGCAGGGTGGCACTGCTGGGAGGTCGGTGCGGGGGGCACCTCGGTGGTCGCACACCTGGCGCAACGGGTCGGGCCCACCGGTTCCGTGCTCGGCACCGACATCCACGTGGCCTGGGCGACCGGCGTGGTGGCGCCCAATGTCGAGGTCGTTGAGCACGACGTGGCCGGCGACCCGCCACCAGCTGGCCCCTTCGACCTGGTCCACGCGCGGCTCGTCCTGGTCCACGTGCCCGAGCGGGACAAGGCGCTGGCCAACATGGTGGCCGCGCTGAGGCCCGGGGGGATCCTGGTGCTCGAGGACGCGGATCCCGCGTTGCAGCCGCTCAGCTGCCTCGAGGAGACCGGCCCGGCGCAGGTGCTCGCCAACCGGCTGCGGCGGGGCTTTCGGACGCTGCTGGCCGAGCGCGGCGTGGACCTTGCCTACGGGCGCACGCTGCCCCGCCGCCTCCGTCAGGCCGGCCTGACCGGGGTGGCGGCCGATGCCCACTTCCCCGTGAGCGATCCAGCCTGTGACCAGCTGGAGTTGGCGACCGTCGGCCTCATCCGCGACGAGCTGGTCCACCACGACATCGCCACCGAGGCCGAGATCGAGCAGCACCTGGCCGCGGTGGCCGCCGGCGAGCTCGACCTCACCCAGCCGCCGATGATCGCCTGCTGGGGCCGCAGGCCGCCCAGCTGAGCGGCCTGATGCACGCGTTCGCGTTCATTCGTCGCGACAGCCTGGTGGAATAGGAGGGTGCCCGACCTGCTCGATGTGCCCCACGTGCCCACGAGTGAGGCCACCTCGCCGGAATCGCTCTTCCACCCCGCAGTCGCGAGCTGGTTCGCCCGGCGCTTCCCGGCTGGTCCCACAGCCCCGCAGTCCGGTGCCTGGCCGGCCATCGCCGCCGGCCGAGACGTCCTGGTCGCCTCGCCGACCGGCTCGGGCAAGACGCTGACCGGGTTCCTGGTGGCCATCGACGCGGCCTACCGGGCAGCCGAGGCGGGCGCGCGCACCGGCGGGACGCCCGAGGTGCTCTACGTCTCCCCGCTGCGCGCCCTCGCGGTGGACGTGCACGAGAACCTCCACGTTCCCCTGTCGGAGATCCGGGAGGAGGCGGCCCGGTTGGGGCACCCCGACCCCGGGCTGCGTATCGCCGTCCGCACGGGTGACACCCCGCCGGCCGAGCGGGTGGCCATGCGGAAGCAGTCGCCGGACCTGTTGGTGACGACGCCCGAGTCTCTCTACCTACTGTTGACCGCGCCGTCGTCCCGTGCGCTGCTCCGAGGGGTGCGGACGGTGATCGTCGACGAGGTGCACACACTCGCCCGCGACAAGCGCGGCAGCCACCTCGCGCTCAGCCTCGAGCGGCTCGACGCGCTGGTGAGCGAAAGCGGCGGGCGGCTCCAGCGCATCGGGCTCTCGGCGACCCAACGACCCCTCGACATGGTGGCCCGGCTGCTGTCGGGCGTGCACGAGGGCCGTGCCCCGACGGTTGTCGTCGACTGCGGCCACGCCCGCGACCTCGATGTGGCGATCGAGCTTCCCTCCACGGAGCTCGAGGCGGTGATGAGCGGCGGCCAGATGTCCGACATCCTCGATCGCATCGCCGAGCACACGCGCCACCATCGCACCACCTTGGTGTTCGTCAACACGCGCAAGATGGCCGAGCGGGTGGCTCATCAGCTGGCCGAGCGCCTGGCCGCCGACGAGCCACAGCAGGGGGGTGACGTGGACGAGTCGCTGCTGGTGGCGGCGCACCACGGGAGCCTCTCGGCCGCACGGCGGCGCATCGTGGAGACGCGCCTGCGTTCGGGCGATCTGCGCGCCCTGGTGGCGACGGCCTCCCTCGAGCTCGGCATCGACGTGGGCCCGGTCGAGCTGGTGTGCCAGATCGGCTCGCCCCGCGCCATCGGGACGTTCCTCCAGCGGGTCGGCCGGGCCAACCACCATCGCGACGGCACACCAGCGGGCCGCCTGTATCCGACGACGCGCGACGAGCTGGTGGAGTGCACCGCCTTGTTGGCCGCGGTGCGGGAGGGCCGCCTCGACCTTCTCGATGCCCCGGTCGCTCCGCTCGATGTGCTCGCGCAACAACTCGTGGCCGAGGTCGCCTCCACCGACGAGCGCGACGTCGAGGCGTTGTGGGCGATGACCACACACGCCGCGCCCTACACCGCGCTGACCCGGGAGGACTTCGACAGCGTCGTGGCGCTGACGAGCTGGGGGATCGAGACGGCGCGTGGGCGCCGCGGCGCACACTTGCATCACGACGCGGTCAACGGCCGGCTGCGGGCGCGCCGGAGTGCGCGCCTGGCTGCGCTGACCGGCGGCGGCGCCATCCCCGAGACCGGCGACTACCGCGTGGTCCTCGATCCCGACGGGGTGACGGTCGGTTCGGTCCACGAGGACTTCGCGGTGGAGGCCACGGCGGGTGACATCTTCCTGCTCGGCACGCACTCGTGGCGCGTCGCCAAGGTGGAGGTCGGGACCGTGCGCGTGCACGACGCCGGTGACCTTCCGCCGACGATCCCGTTCTGGCTCGGCGAGGCACCGGCCCGCACGCCCGAGCTTTCCGAGGCGGTGAGCGACCTGCGCGGTGCGCTCGAGCCGCTCCTCCATGACGCAGACGGTGACGCGGCGCGCCGGCTCGTGCGCGACCGTGCCGGCGTCTCGGCCGAGGTCGCCCAACAGGTCGTCGCCTACTGCGCGGCGGGCCTCCAGGCGCTCGGCCACCTGCCAACCCGCGAGCGCATCGTGGTCGAGCGGTGCTTCGACGACAGCGAGGGCTCGCAACTGATTATCCACGCGCCCTTTGGTGGGCGCATCAACCGGGCGCTCGGGCTGGCGCTGCGCAAGCGGTTCTGCGTGTCGTTCGACTTCGAGCTGCAGGCGGCGGCGGACGACGACACGGTCGTCCTCTCCCTCGGCCCCCAGCACAGCTTCCCTCTCACGCGTGTGCAGTCCATGTTGTCGAGCGCCAAGGCGCCCGAGGTCCTGACCCAGGCGGTGCTGCTGCATCCGATGCTCGGTGCCCGTTGGCGTTGGAACCTGACCCGCGCGCTCGTCCTGCCCCGCATGAACGGAGGCAAGCGCCGCCCTATCCACCTCCAACGCATGGAGGCCGACGACCTCCTCGCCGCCGTCTGGCCCGGCCTCGCCGCCTGCCAGGAGAACGCACCGGTCGGCCCGGTCGGTGTGCCCGACCACGTGCTGGCCCGCCAGACCGTCGACGACTGCCTGCACGAAGGACTCTGGGTCGAGGGCCTGGTCGAGATGTGGTCCAAGGTCGAGTCGGGCGAGATCGCCGTGCACACGGTCGAGTCGTCCGAGCCCTCACCCCTCTCGCACGCCATCTTGAGCGGCCGGCCCTACACCTACCTCGACGACGCGCCGCTCGAGGAGCGCCGGACCCGGGCGCTGTCGCTACGCCGCGGGTTGGGTCAGCTCGGTCCCGACGGCCTCCCGGTGCCCGCCGACGAGCTCGCGCCGCTCGATCCCGACGCCGTCGCCCTCGTCCTCGAGCAGGTGCAACCCCGCCCGCGGGACGCCGACGAGTTGCACGACCTGCTGCTCTCCCTCGTCGCGGCCCGGCCCGTCGCGGAGTGGGCGGCCTGGTACGACGAGCTGGTCGCCGAGGGCCGGGCCGGAGTCTTCGACGGGTGCTGGGTCGCCACCGAGCGGCGTTCTCTCGTTGAGGCGCTGGGAGACGACGACGATGCAGCAGCGGCCTGCTTGGCCGGCCACCTCCAGCTCGCCGGACCCGTCACCGTGGCGGACCTGGTGGGCGACGACCCGCTGCCCCCCGGCGCGCCGCGGGGCGCGCCGCTGAGTGAGGCGCGGGCGCGCACCGCCTTGGCCCGTCTCGAAGCACGCGGGTCTGCCATCGAGCTGCCCGATGGTCGCTGGTGCGCCCGCAACCTGTTGGTCCGTCTTCACGGTGCGAGCCGCAGCCGGCGGCGTGGCACGGTCGACCCGGTTCCGATCGCGGACTACGTGCGCTTTCTCACCCGGTGGCAGCACGCGGCGACGGGGCACCGGCTCGAGGGGCGGGCCGGGCTGCTCGAGGTGCTCGAGCAGTTGCAGGGCATCGAGGCGCCGGCGTCGGAATGGGAGGCCCAGATCCTCCCCGCTCGCGTCGGGGGCTACGACCCGCGCTGGCTCGACGAGCTGTGTTTGTCCGGCGAGATCGTCTGGGGTCGCCTGACACCTCGGGCCGAGCGGACCGGTCGCAGCGGCACGCCGTCGCCCGCCACCCCGTTGGCGTTCGTCGTGCGCGACGACCTCGTGCCGATGCTGCGCGCCGTGCGGGCCGGCGCCGGCGCGCCCGAGCCCGCGGTCGGCGCGGCGGCCGACGTCCTCGCCGCGCTGCGCGTCCGTGGTGCCTGCTTCCGTCCCGAGCTGGCCCCCCTCACCGGCCGCCTTCCGGCCGAGGTGGACGAGGGCCTCTGGGACCTGGTCGCGCGTGGCCTTGTGACGGCCGACGCGTTCTCGGCCGTCCGTTCGCTGCTGTCCGCGCGCGACCGGTGGCGCACCCGGACGGTTCGGCGTCCGTCCGGTCGCCGGTCCCAGCGGCGAGCGCCGGCGGGGTCCGGCATCGGCGAAGGCCGCTGGTCACTCCTGCCCGGGCCCGACGTGCTCGGCGTGCCCGCGGTCGACGACGGCGTGCTCACGCCGGGCAACGAGGAGTTGGCGGAGACCGTGGCGTACCAGCTGCTGGCGCGTTGGGGCATCGTGGCGTGGGAGCTCTGGAGTCGCGAGTCCTTCAAAGTGCCCTGGCGCGAGGTGGTGTGGGCGCTGCGGCGCCTCGAGGCGCGCGGGGTCGCGCTGGGCGGGCGCTTCGTCGCCGGTCTCTCGGGTGAGCAGTACGCGCTGCCCGAGGCCTTCGAGGACTTGCGGGAGGTGCATCGGCGGGCGGCGGACGGCGAGCAAGTGGTCGTCGCCGGTGCGGACCCGCTCAACATGACCGGTTCCATCATCGGCGGTGCACGCGTGCCGACGCGGCGCTACCAGCAAGTCGTCTATCGCGACGGCGTGGTGGTGGAGCGGCTCGAGGCCGGCTGAGCGATGTCGCCCCACCGGACCATCGACCTCAACGCGGACGTCGGGGAGGCCACCGATGCGGCGGGCATCGAGGTGGAGCGGGCCCTGCTCGGTGTGGTGACCTCTGCGCACGTGGCTTGCGGCGGCCACGCCGGCAACGAGGAGACCATGGCGGCGACCGTGGCCGCCGCTGTGGCGCTCTCGGTGCGCATCGGCGCCCATCCTTCGTACCCTGATCGCGCCGGGTTCGGTCGCGAGCCCATGACCATCGACCGCGGCGCGCTGCGCCAGTCACTGGCGGCGCAGCTGCGGGATCTCGAGCGGGTCTGTCGCGACGCTGGCACGTCCATCGAGTCCGTGAAACCCCACGGCGCGCTCTACGAGGAAGTGGGCAAGGGCGGTGCAATCTACGAGACGTTTCGCGACGCGGTGTGCGACTGCTTCGGGAGTCGTGTCTCCTTGGTGCTGCCGTCGGGATGCCATGCCATGGCGATGCTCCTGCGTGACGGGATGACGGGCTGCGAGGAGGGATTCTGTGACCGGGCCTACCGCCACGACGGCGGCCTGGTCGATCGCCACACCGCCGGTGCGGTCCTCGACGATCCGGAGGCCGCCGCCGGCCAGGCCCTCAGCCTGGCCCGCGGCGCGGTGGCGGCGGTCGACGGGAGCGTGCTGACGCTGTGGGTCGACACGCTGTGCGTCCACGGCGACTCGCCCGGCGCGGTGGACATCGCGACGGCGGTGCGCCGGGTGCTGGCCGGCGCTGGGATCGACGTCCGCGCGCCGACCACCCCTGCATGACCCCTTCCGTTCCGGCCGGCGAGATCCGGCTTCTCGGTGACCGGGCCCTGCTGGCCGGTGTCGGCGACGCGGCAGCGGCGCGAATGCTGGCTGCCGCGCTCGAGGCGGCGCTGGCCCAGGCCGGGATCGCCGGTGCCGAGATCGTCGGTGGGTTCGCCACCGTCGCCGTCGTGCTCACCGACACGAACACCGACACCGACATCGACGCCGTGGTCGACCTGGGCGCGATCCGAGCCACGCTCGAGGCGTTGCTCGCGGCAACGCCCGACCGCAGCGCCGCAGCGTCACGACCGGGCCGGCTCGTGAGCGTGCCATGCGTCTTCGACGGGCCGGACCTCGACGAGGTGGCCGCGCGCAGTGGTTGTTCGCCCGACGAGGTGGTGACACACCTGACGGCGCAGCCACTCACCGTCGCGGTCATGGGCTTCTCACCGGGCTTCGCCTATCTGGAGGGTGTCCCCGCCGCGCTGGCGCGGGTGCCGCGCCGTGACCGGCCGCGTCCCGCGGTGCCCGCCGGCTCGGTCGCGCTCGCCAACGGTCATGCCGCCGTCTACCCGACGGCGACGCCGGGCGGTTGGCAGCTCGTGGGCCGGACTGGCCTCCCCCTCTTCTCGGTGACCGAGCCCCCCTACGCCGTCCTCGCCCCGGGCGACCGCGTCCACTTCCGCCGGGCCGCCGCCGACGACCCGGTCGAGGCGCCGGTCTCGGAGCCGCCCGCCTGGTCACCGCCGGACGGCGCGCGGCGTGTGCTCGAGGTGCTCACCCCGGGGCTCCGTGCCGTGTTGCAGGACGGCGGCCGGCGTGGCGTCGCCGCAGTGGGGGTTCCCGCCGCCGGGCCGGCCGACCCGATGTCGTTCGCGCTGGCCAACGCGTTGGTGGGAAACCAGACCGGCGCCGGTGCGCTCGAGCTCACCGGTGGCGGCATGCGATTGCAATGCCTCGGGCCCTGCCATGTCGCGGTCGTCGGCGCAGCACCCGAGGTGCGCGTCGACGACGCGGCCGTGCCGGGCGGCCAGCTGCTGCCGCTCGAGCCGGGCCACGCGCTCGAGGTGCGCGCCCTGCGGCGGGGCTGTCGCACCTATCTCGCCGTGGCGGGCGGGTTGCTCGGACCGCTCTCCTTCGGGAGCAGCGCGAGCGACGAGCTGTGCCGCCTCGGTCCCGGCCCGCTCGAGTCAGGGCAGCACCTCTGGGCCGGCGCGTGGGCGCCGCCGCTGGGCGACCACCTCGTCGCCGGGGCCGCCACCGAGCTCGAGGCCGGCGCGCCGGTCGAGCTGCACGTGGTCCCTGGGCCGCATCCCGCGTGGTTCCGGCCCGACGCGCTGGCGCGCCTGGGCGACGTCGTGTTCCGTGTCACGCCGGAGAGCAACCGGGTGGGGTTCCGACTGCGCGCCGAGCACGGCGATACCGGCCTGCGCGTCGAGCGTCAGGGCGAGCTGGACTCACAGGGCATGGTGACCGGGGCGGTGCAGGTGCCACCCGATGGCGACCCGGTCGTGTTGTTGCCCGACCACGCGACGCTCGGCGGGTACCCGGTGCTCGCCGTCGTCGCGACGGCGGACCACGGCCGCCTCGGCCAGTGCGCGCCCGGGACACTGGTGCGCCTCGTCGTCGTCGGTGCCGACGAGGCCGAGGAGGCCTGGCAGGTCGAACGGCGGACGCTGACGGGAGCGGTGGTCGGTCACTATCCGCTGGACGCGGGCTGACACCGCCGGTCGACGAGGCGGATTCAGACGAGCAGTTTCACCGCGGTGCCGACGCCGATGACCACGACTACGACCCGCAAGGCGGGCGCGGGCAGCGCGAGGGCGAGGCGCGCTCCGACGTAGCCCCCGGCCAGGCTGCCGAGCGCGAGCAGTCCGACCGCTTCCCAGACGAGCCCGCCGTGGACGAGGAAGACCACCGCGGCGATCCCGTTGACGATCATGGAGAGGACGGCGCGCAGACCGTTCGTGTGCGCCAACGAGACCGGCAGGGCCAGGCCGAGCACGGCGAGGAACATGACTCCCATGGCGGCGCCGAAGTAGCCGCCGTAGACCGACGCGGCGAACACCCCGGCCACCAGCAGCACCGTGCCGCGTGCGGGGATGCGCGGCGTCGCGGTCGAGAGCCCGCCGCAGCACGGGCTGGGCGGCGAACAGCGCGGCGGCCCCCAGGACCAGCCAGGGCACCACGTCGTCGAAGGTGGCCGACGACGTCGTGAGCAGGAGCAGCGCGCCCGCGACGCCCCCGGCCAGCGCGACGGGTGTGAGGCGCACCAGGCGACGGGACTGATCCCCGATCTCGCGGCGGTACCCGGCGGCCGAGGCGACGTAGCCCGGCCAGATCCCGATGGTGTTGGTGATGTTGGCCGTGAGGGCCGGGTACCCGAGTGCGAGCAGGATCGGGAACGAGATCAAGCTGCCGCCCCCCGCCACCCCGTTGAAGATCCCCGCACCGAGACCGGCCAAGGCGATCACGAGGGCGTGGGAGGCGGACATCGGCCAAAGGGTACGAGAGCGGCTCGGATCCCCACCGGTGCAGACCCGAATCTGTGCACGGCATGTGCCGCCAACGGGGGTGTCGAGCACCGAATCATTTCACAGGCCGGCGCAAGGTTTCGGGAGGTCCCCCGTTTCATTGGCAAGGCAGTGAGGAGTCCCCTGGGCGCAGGGCGGGGACGGCAAGGGGTACGCCAGGATGAGAGGTCGCCGCAGGATCGCCGCTGTTGGCCTGTTGGCCATGACGGCCCTGGGCGCCGCGACCTCGAGCGCCGGCGCGCAGTGCAGCCAGTTCGTCCGCCAGCCAGTGGAGCGTGCAGGCGAACGGAGGGTTCGTGTCTCTCAGCCTCCTCAACACGCTCCAGGTCTCCGGCGGTGGCTCCGAGGCCGACGCGAGCAGCGCACCCATGGCCGAGGCGTCGGGCACCGGTGCCTGCCTCTCGACGGCGACTTCGACGAACCCGTGCCCGACCAGCGCGTCGTCGTCCGTCTCGGGCGACGCGCTCGACAGCACGCAAGACGCCGTCGCCCAGGGCAATGGCACGACCGCGACCCCGACGGGCGCCACCAATTGCCCGCTGCCCATCAACACGGGCCTGCTCGACGTCGACGTGCTCTGCGGGAACGCCTCGGCGTCCGAGGACGCCAACGGGGACCCCACCGCGTCCGGCACGGGCAGCATCGCCAACGCCGCGCTCAGCCTGAGCCTGAGTGACGTCTTGGCGAGGATCTTGGGCGACTCGTTGCCGTCGGCCTCCTCGCTGTGCGCGGACGCGCCCGCCGCGACGACGTCGGCGGGCTCCAACTCGAACCCCCTGTCGGGCCCGGTGCAGAGCCTGCTCGGCACGGTCAACGGGATCCTGCCGCCCACCCTCACCCTGAACCCGACCAGCGTGGCCGGCGGCGGCGACCTCGCCGGCGAGTGCTCCGTGTTGAGCGGGCTGTTGACGCAGCTCGGCGCCGCCGGTGGCTCCTCGCCGGTTATCAGCGCGCTCACCGGCATCTTGAACCAGGTGCTCGGCTTGACGGGTGGCAACGCCAGCTCGGTGCAGCCACTCGCCATCACCTTGGGCGGCTCGTCCACATCGGTGTCGACGAGCGGCACCGTCGTGACGGACTCGGTGACGCAGCGGACACTCGAGGTCAATCTGTTCGGGCTGGCCGACCTCCAGGTCGCACCGACGACGGCGGCCGTCGCCCTCGACCGCAGCACCGGCATCGTGACGCCGAGCTGCAACGCCGGGGTGGTGTCCTACTCGACGAACGGTTCCCTCCCCACCTTCGTCAGCATCACACAGGTCGACGACCTGGTGAGCCAGGTCCTCCAGACCCTCGGTGGCACCGGCCACGCGCTCGCCGGTGCGCTGTCGACCCTGCTCGGCGGCGTGTTCACCTACGACCCCTCGGGCAACGTGCTCACCTGTGACACGTCGGCGCCGGGCACCACGGCGAGCGCCAAGGTGGACGTGTTGAACCTCGGCCTGTTGAGCGGCCTCATGGGTGGCCTGGCACTCAACGTCGGGGACGTCAGCGTCACCGGGAGCTCCACCGCGGCCACGCCGGCGGTCGCCACCTCGCCGGCCAGCGCGCAGCCGGCCGCCGCGAGCCCCGCCGCCGTGCCCAACGTCACCAGCGTGCACACCGGCGAGTACTGGGCCGGCCCGCTGCCGATCGTCGTGATGATCGCGCTGGGCCTGGCCGGGCTCTTGGTGATCGGCCGTCGCCGCGTCGTCGCACTCGCTCGATCGCTTTCGCCATTCGCCCGCCGCCGGGGTGGCCAATGAGCCGCCTCATTCGACCGACCTCTTCCGGTCGTGGGGCGGGCCGCCACCGGGCCCGGCCTTCGGGACCTCCTCCGTTCCCCCTCCGGTCTCGGGGGCCGGCCCGGCGGCTGCCAGTCCTGTCCGAACGCGCGGGGCCCGACTCGGAGCAACCGGAGCAACCGGAGTAGCCGGCGTAGCCGGCACAGCAGGACGGACACAGCGGCTCGGACACAGTTTTCGGAGGGTCTGGAGGAGACGCAGATGCAGCGGGAACCGGTGCTGCGCACTGCTCGGAACGGGACGGCGGAATCCCGTTCCGAGCGGCGCCGCCGCGCGGCGCGGTCAGCCGTGCGCCGGGTGGGCGTGACCTTCGTCGGCGTGGTCCTCCTCTTCGGTTCGATCTTCGCCGGGAGCTACGCGTTCGCACATCAGGAGCACCAGCGTCACGCGCAGGCCGTCCTCCTGGCGAACGAACGGGCCGCCATGGCGAGGATCGCGCGCCAGAGCCACGGCGCGTCATGCCAAGTGGCCGGGGTACAGCCAGGGCAGCTGTCGGGGATCCTCACCATTCCCGCGCTCGATCTGCACGCCCCGGTCGAGGAGGGTACCGACGACGCCGAACTCAACGTCGCCGTCGGGCACGATCCGCAGTCGGTGTGGCCGGGAGTCGACGGGGCGGCCGTCTTTCTGGCGCACGACGTGAGCTATTTCGTGCACCTGAACGCACTCATGCCGGGCGACACCATCACGTACGCGACAGCCTGCAACACCGTCACCTTTCGGGTCAGTGCGCACCAGGTCGTGCCCGCCGGGTCAGCGGTGGCCAGCACGCCCGACCCGAGTCTTGTGCTCGACACGTGCTGGCCGCCCAACGCGTTGTTCTTCACGCCGGACCGTTTGTTGGTCCGCGCCAACGAGGTCGGTGCGGTGACCAAGGGCACGCATCTGAACCCGGGTGCCACCTTCATCGACACGGTCGCGTCCACGGACTACACCACCTCGGCGCCACCGGCGCTCCAGGCGCAGGGGCTCACGTTGGAACAGAACGAGGCCCCGATGGGGACCATGAACCTGGTCGGCGCGTCCGTCGCCTTCGCCCAGTCGCCGGGCCCGCTCTCGCTCGAAGCCGCCGCCCTCGAGACCTACTTCGGCGGCCTTCACGCCGGCGCGCAGCGTCAGTCGACCTGGTGGCACGCCCTCGCCCCCGGCCTGGCCATGCCGCCCCCGCTCGACGGGGGGAGGGTGACCGCCAACGACGCTCCCCTCGACGTCGAGATCGACTCGGCCGGCGGGATCCAGACGCGGGTGGTCCTCACCACCACGGTCACCGTGAGCGGGGGAGCAGAGCCGGGCCAGCACGCCATGACGGTCCTTCTGCCTGTGCACGGCAACGAGGTGACCATCGGGAACTGGGCCTTCACCTGATCCAGGGGCCCGACCCCCAGCTGTGCCGCTCTTGGGAAGGTCGGCGCACCGCAAGGTTGGCACCGCGGCGCGGTTTCCAGAGTGAGAACCAGGTGAGGGGGTCGGTGGACTGGAGGAGGACGGTTCCGTGGGCTTCGACCAGACGTACGACGAGATGCTGCACACCGAGTTCGGCTCTGGTGGCCGCGGTCATGCGGCTTCCGCCAACGACGAGCCCGCTCTGGTGCCGCCGGCCGTCCGCCGGCAGGACACGTCCCTGTCCGCACCGATCCACTGCGCCTGCCGCCCCAACGGGATGCACGCCCCTGAGGAGGAACCGCCCGCAGGCGCGGGGCCGAAGGGGCTCTCGCGTTTTCGCAACGCCGCGATGGTCGGAGCCGGCGGGCTGACCTGTGCGGCAATCGGCGCCTTCCTCGGGGGTCTCGGCGGCTACTTCACAATCAATCCCGCTGCTGTCCACCCCCTCGGCTCGGCGGCCGGGCCGAGTCAGCAGCTGGCGACCGCAGTGGACCAGGCGTACCGCGTGGCCTCACGTGGGGGCGCGGCGGACGGCGACATCGCGTCGTTCTCGTCGCCGTCGGGCGGGCTCGCGCGCGGCGTCGACCCGTTGCGCTGGCTCACCACATCGGGCTCCGACAACGTCGCGCTCGCAGGTGCGCCCACAGTGACGGATCTGCCCGGTCTGGCCGGCACTGCTTCGGGTGGGCTGGGTCTCGGGTGCACCACGCAGAGCGACCTCGGAGTCGCGTGCATCCTCGGCAGCGTCACCGAGCGCGCTGGGCAATCTCGGGTCCGCCTCGAGCGACCCGACCAGCGCCTTGGCCGAACTCGTGCCGAGCCTCAGCGGCGTCGTGTCCGACGTGACCGGCACGCTGGCAGACCTTGGCGCGCTGTTGCCCATCGGGTCGATTCCCACCGCGGGCCTCCCGCCCGCCGTGCTCGATGAACTCGGCCTCGGTTCGTTGGGTTCGTTGAGCAGCTCGCTCGGATCGTTGTCTTCGATCGGGACCGCCGGCGCGCCGGCTTTGCCCGGTTCGAGTCCCGGTGGTCTTGACCCCGCCCTCAACGGGATCCTCGGGGCAGCCGGTGCTGCCACGAGCTCGTCGACGGGCTCGCTCTCGTCGGCGGATGGGTCGTCCGCCGGCCCCCGTGCGACCGCGCCATCGGGCTCGGTGTCGTCGTCCGCCTCCGCCGGCCGGTCGACCACCACGACGTCAACCTCGACGACCACCACGACGAAGCCCTCGAGCGGCACGACCGTCACGGTGCCGCTCCCGGCACTGCCGCTGCCCAGCACGCCGCCGGTGTCGGTGGGTGGCGTCTCCGTCGGAGTGAACTCGAGCAGCTCGGGCTCTGGCCTCTCGTTGTCGCTGCCGTAGCCAATCAGGGGATTCGTTGCGCCTGACGGGCTGATGACCGCCTAACGTGCCGCCTCTGGCGCGCGGCACGCCGGTACGCCGGTCCGGCCGGTCCGCTCGGCACAGGAGGTCAACGGTCCCATGGTCAGGCTGACGTGCATCCTTCGTCGCAAGGAGGGGCTCACCCCCGCGGAGTTCCACGCGCACTGGCGCGATGTCCACGGCCCGCTCATCGCATCGAGCAAGAGCGGCCAGCACGTGCTGCGCTATGAGCAGCACCCGCGGCCGCTGGACGACTACGCCGGCGACGCAGACCCCGGCTTCGACGGGGTGACGGTGCAGTGGTTCGAGGACATGGATGCGTACCGGGCCCACATGCAGGAGCCCGACTTCGGTGACATCTGGGCTGACATCGAGCGATTTCTCGACACTGACCAGCTGCACTTCGTTCTCACCGAGCACCCCCGCCTCGTGATGGGCGACGACGCCGAGTCATTCCCCTTGGCGTGACTGCGGCGGGGGTGCGAGGGCACTGAGCCCAGGCGCGGCGGCGGGATGGTCGGGCGACACCGGTCCGGTTTGCGTAGCTGGTGTGACCGGGGTGACAGGCGGGACGGAGGTCACGGGGGAGAGCGAGGACGCTGAGGCCGGCGTGTCGGGACCGGCGGCGTCGGTGTGGTCCTGTATCGATGCTGGCTCAGCGGGTGGCGCCGGCACGGCCCGCAGGGTGCTCCGCAGTGGAGGCCGGGCGGCTTCGGCCTCGTTGCGGCGCCGCTCCATGAGGTCGAGGAGGTCGCGCCACTCGCGTCCGCGTACCCGCTTGAGACTGCTCGGCAGGCGGTGCAACAGCCGATCGACCTCGCGCCGGTGCCGCTCGGCGATGCCACCCATGACGAACACCGTTGCCGGCGGCAAGTCCGCCGCGCCGGTGGCGAGATCGGCCAGGCGTAGCGAGGCCACCTCGGCGTCTTGCATCAGCCCCAGTTCGTCTTGCAAGGCAGTGAGCTGGCGCACGTAGCGGGAGGTACGCCCTGCGTAGACGTCGGCGCTGAACTCAAGCGCGTAGCGAAGCCGCTTGCACCGGATGCGCAGCCGGTGGAAGTCACCGACCACCCCGGTCCTCTTGGCTCGTTTGGCTGCCTTGGCCACCGAGGTGTGCCGCTCCACGATGAGGTCTGGCATGCCGATGACGGCAGGGGTTCGCGTGGCCACCAAACGACGCGCCGGCCCTTGCTGGACCATGGTGGCCAGGCCGCGACCCAGCCGCTCCCAGCGGACCGAGTCGAGCCCGCTCAACATGGCGGCCCGTGCCGCGTCGCGCTCGCGGTGCAAGAGGGTTGAGAGCTCTTCGAGCGGGTTGCGCTGCTCCGGTCCGGCACCGGGGCTCCACCCGGTGGGGGCCTCAGCGGTCTCGGACAGACCTTCGAGTTGCACGTCCAGGTCGCGCACCTCGCCCAGGAGACGGCCCAACCAGCCGAGCTCCTCCCGGAAGACCTGCGCCCGGACGGGCAGCACACCTGAGAAGAGCGCCAAGGCGGCCCGCAACCGGCGGGTGGCGACCCGCATGTCGTGGAGTTCTTCGGGATCCTCGCCGAGACGGGTTCCCGGCTCCTTGTCCCGCAAGATCGCGAGTTGCCGGCGAAGCACGGCGAACGCCAGCTCGCCCATCGTGCTGTCCGCGTCGATCGCGGTCGGTCCGAGGTCGGGCGAGCCGGGGATCTCCTGGCCGAGCGCCAGCAAACCCGCCTCGAATTTGGACAACAACGCCGGCCGCAGGCCACACGACGTGCGGAGCTGCTCGACGAGGGGTGCGAGGGGCTCGAGCCACTCGGGCAGCACCTCCACCTCGACGCGCCGCAACTGCATAGGCCGTTGACCGTTGCCGACCACGATCACGGTGTCGTCGAGTGCGACCTCGGCCACGTCAACGCCCCCGACGCGCAATGCAAAGGGGCGACGCCGCGTACGGACCTGGAGCACTTCGTGCACGCGCCGCGCACCGACGATGGCGCGCATCCGTCGCCCCACCGGTCCGTCGGGTTCGAGGGCAGACAGGCCCGAAGGCGACAGGATCTCAGTGACCTCGAGCCGCTGGCGCAGTCCGTCGCCCCCGGCGGGTCGCGTGTCCTTCAGCGTGACTTCGTCGTGGCGGCCCCGACGCCGGGTGCGAACCACGAAACCGGCGCGGGCGATGTGCCAGTCGTCGGTGTCGATGTAGGAGTCGACGAGGCGACGCGGCGTGCGGGCCAACGCGGTGACCGTCCCGAGATCGCCGGCCGCGCTGCCGAGTGTGGGCAGCGCGGCGAGCCATCGCTCGACCGGTCGTAGGTCGAGCGCGTCGAACTGCCACTCGATCTCGACGGGGTCCTGCGGCTGTGCCTTCCCCGGTCCAGTTCTCCTGGAATCTGACACTTTGCTCAGGCTACAGCGGGCACTGCGACGAGGCATTGGCTCTCCACGGTCGTCGCGACACAGGGAAACCCACCGGGTTCGGGCCACACGGCGGCTGCGGCGGCACGCGGCGACGACCCGTCGCGCGACACGATTGCCGCGGATTGGCCAGGTGACGGCGGTAGTGTCGAATTCAGTGGCGCGACGGGCGATGACGGCTGAGCTTCCGACACCAACAGAGGTCGTACAGGCGGCGGGTGGACTCGTGGTCCGTCGCCAGGGCGGAACTCTCGAGATCGTGGTGGTGCACCGGCCGGCGCATCAAGACTGGTCGTTCCCCAAGGGCAAGCTCGAGGCCGGCGAGACCTTCGAGATGGCGGCCCTCCGAGAGGTGCGCGAGGAAACGGGCATGGACTGTCGCCTGGTCCGCTTCATCGGCCACACCGAGTATCTCGACCGCAAAGGGCGTCCCAAGGCGGTGGCCTACTGGGTCATGGCGGCCGAGGAAGGTATTTTCACTCCGAATGAAGAAGTGGACGAATTGCGGTGGCTCACGTTGCAGCACGCCCTACGGGCGTTGACCTATCCTCGAGACAGAGAGCTCGTGGCCGTCCTTATGGCCGCTGACCAGGTGGAACCCCTCGTCTAAACCCTTACAAAATTTCCTGAAATTCGGTGTTTAAGCGTCGTCCGATCGGGAATAATGGTTGTAGCGATCTACCGCCTGATCGCACTGCCGGCGTGCGTGCCCCAGTCGAGAACTCCAGGACCTATCGCCAAGGGCCCTGTGACAGCGCTTTGACGTGAATCGGCTGGGGCACCGTCGGCGCCTCTGCAAATTCCTTCTAGCTCGGGTCCCTGAGCCCGGGTTTTTCTCGTGTCTGGGATGGCCGGCCGCGGCGTCAGGGCCGGCACCTCGGAAGACGCCAGGCTGGAGGGACCTCACGGGACCAGGACCGCTGCCCCGTTGACCCGGTCGTGCGCCAGGTCGCGGAGCGCCTCGTCGGCTCGGGCCATGGGATAGGCGGTGGCCGAGACGCGGATCCGGTACCGGGCCGCCTCGGCCAGGAACTCCTCTCCGTCGTGCCTGGTGTTCGCCGTCACGCTTTGGAGCGTGCGCTCTTCGAAGAGGTGGTCGTCGTAGCGCAACGGAGGCACGTCGCTCAGGTAGATCCCCGCGATGGCCAGGACCCCGCCCCGGTCGAGCGCGGTCAGCGCCGGCGGCACGAGCGTGCCGACGGGCGCGAAGAGGATCGCCGAGTCGAGAGGCTCTGGAGGTGCCGCATCCGAATCGCCCGCGCTGTGCACGCCGAGAGCGAGCGCCAGCCGCTGGGCCTCGGGCGATCGGGTCATGACGTGGACACGCGCCCCGCGCGCCAGGGCGATCTGGGCGGTGAGATGGGCGGACCCGCCGAACCCGTAGATGCCGAGCCGTCCACCCGGGGGGAGGTTGGCTCGCAACAGGGCTCGGTAGCCGATGATGCCGGCGCAGAGCAGCGGGGCGGCCTCGACGTCGTCGAACGTGTCGGGCAGTGCGTATGCGTAGGCCTCGTCCACCAGCGCGTACGGGGCATAGCCGCCGTCGATGTCCCATCCGGTGAAACGTGGGTCGATGCACAGGTTCTCGCGTCCGCTCACGCAGAACCGGCAGACGCCGTCGGTGTGGGCGAGCCAGGGGACTCCGATGCGGTCGCCTCCCGCCCAGCGGGACACGCCGGGACCCACCCGGTCCACCACTCCGACCACCTCGTGTCCGGGCGTCACCTGTCGGTGCCGTGGTGGGAGGTCTCCCTCCGCCAGATGGAGGTCCGTGCGGCACACACCGCAAGCCCGCACCGCGACACGGACCTGGCCCGGTCCCGGATCGGGGACCTCCTTCTCGACCCGCGCGAGGGGACCGGTGTCGATCGGGCCGGGCTCGTCGACCACCCATGCGTCCATGAGCGTCGCCATCGCACCTCAGCGTAGGAGCAGGTGGCCGTCGCTTGCCGTCTGCGTGCAGGCCGGATGTTCGCAATGAGGGTGGCGGGAGGGTTTCGGAAGGATACGGAGACGGCGAGAATCGCCTTCCACCGTTGTTCGGGACGCGACGCCGAGCGGCGGGAGCGGCACACAAAGAGGGTCCGGAGTGAGACCCGCTTCTAGCATGAAGCAGGTATGACCACGCTCGTCCTGGCCGACCCGGTGGGTCTTTCCGAGCACGACGGTGGTCCGCGCCACCCTGAGCAGCCGGCGCGGCTCCAGGCGGTGATGGCGGGAGTGGCGGGGCTGCATGTGGGAGACGACATCGTCCGTGTCAGTCCGCGCGAGGCCACAACGGAGGAACTGGCGCGAGTGCACTCGACGGAGTACCTGGGTGAGTTGCGAACGTTCTGCGAACAGGGCGGTGGCAACATCGACCCCGACACCTACGCGCGCGGTGACTCGTGGATCACCGCCTGCAGGGCCGCAGGTGCGGGGCTCCAAGCGCTGAGCGAACTGGAACGGCATGGCGACGGATGTGCGTTCGTCCCGGTCCGTCCACCGGGACATCACGCGACGGCCACGAGGGCCATGGGGTTCTGCTTGCTCAACAACGTCGCCGTCGCGGCAGCGTCGCGCACGGTGCTCGGAGAGCGCGTCCTCGTCGTCGATTGGGACGTGCACCACGGCAACGGCACACAGGACATCTTCTGGAACGACGCCAATGTCCTCTACGTCTCGACCCACCAACATCCGCTCTACCCCGGCACAGGAAGCGCCGCTGAGGTCGGCGGTGTGGGTGCGCCCGGACTCACCGTCAACCTTCCGCTGCCACCCGGAGCGACCGGCGACGTGGTGCGCGCGGCCCTCGATGGCGAGGCGCGCGACGTCATCGAGGACTTCGCGCCCGACTGGGTGCTGGTGTCCTGTGGCTTCGACGCCCACCACGCCGATCCTCTGAGCAACCTCGAGCTCTCGAGCGGTGACTACGCGGAACTTGCCCGCGTCGCCCGTGAGTTCGCTCCTCCGGGGCGCCTCGCGCTCTTCCTCGAGGGTGGGTACAACTTGGCCGCACTCGAGGCATGCGTCACGGCGACACTCGCCTCGCTCCTGGGGCTCCGCGTCAGCGGAGCGGCTCCGACAACCGGCGGGCCGGGGATGCGTGAGCTGCGCGACGGTCGGTTCGAACGCCAGCGCGGCCTCGACCACGCTCACGCGGCGCAGCGGTAAGCGCGAGACCCCGACGTCGAGACGAAGGGAGACCGCGCAGCGTCAACTAGTCAGTGCTTCGGTGTACGAGGACGGGACATGCAGCGTTGTTCACGCAGTACTCGCTGACGGAACCGAGCAGCATTCCGACGAACTGGCCGTGTCCGCGGCTCCCGACCACGAGGAGGTCGGCACCCCCGGCGGCGTCGACCAGAGCGGGTGCCGGATGCCCGTTGACGACGCGCGGCTCCACGACGACTTCAGGGTAGGTGGCGCGGGTCGAGTCGATCGCTGCATCGAGCGTCCGTCGGACGTCGGCTTCGGGGTTGAAATCCTCGGGAACTGGCACGGCCCAGCCCAAGCTGGACGGCCACTCCCACGTCATGACGACTTCCAGCACGCTGCCGGTGAGATCGGCTTGGCGCGCCGCCCACGAGAGTGCCTCCAAGGATGCCTCGGAGCCGTCGATGCCGGCGACGATTCGGCCGCTGTCGGGTGCGCGATCGGGTGTCATAGTCGGTGGCGAGCATATCGAGGCGCCTCGCGTGATCCGTCTGGGAGTCGCCCCTCTTCGCCGCGGCAGTGGGGCTTTGTTGCCGGACTGAACCGGCCGGTGTCTGGGCCCCGTACCGGAGGTACCTCTGGGGGAAGGCCCCGGTTCCACTGGATCGATGCCGACCCTCGAGCGGCCGATGAGCGACTTGTTGTGTGTCCGTTGATAAACGCGCAACGCCCATCGAGAAGCGCCGGAATCAAACCTGGGAAAAAACAGAGAACCCCGGAATTGGAAAATGGCGACCGAGGGGGGTGGCCGCCATTCTCCAAGCACCGTTGTCTGGGAAGAGGAGGGTGTGCCACACATTCTGCGGACGCACCCCCTGACGAGGGTAGAGCCGAAAGTCATGGATTGCGGTCCGCTGAATCCGGCGGACGGGACCATAGTCTGCGGTCGGCGAGGGTCGCTAGTGCGAGAGTGGGACGATGCCGACGACGTGCACCGCGGAGGAAGCCGTCGCCCTGGTCCGGCCGGTCGACACCATCGGCTTCGGACTGGGGCCTGCGAATCCGGACACTTTTTTGACGGCGCTGGGCGCCCGCGACGACTGGCAGGACCTCCAGCTCGGTGGCGCGCTCTGTCTCAACTTCTACGACGTGTTCACCAAGCCCGGGGTGCGCTATCGGTGTGGCTTCTTCGGTCCTGCCGAACGGCTGCTGCATTCAATGGGACACCACGTCGAACTGGTACCGGGCGGTTTTCGTCAGATGGCGCCGATCATGGCTCGCTTCGCGCCCCGCATCATGGTGGCGCAAGCGGCAACTGCTGATGAACACGGCAACCTGAGCCTGTCACTCCACCTCGGCGCGACGCGCCCTGAGCTCTTGCGTGCCGGCGCGGACCCCGACCGGCTCCTGATCGTTGAAGTGAACCCCAACCTGCCGCGTACCAGGAGCCTCCCGCCGGAGTACGAGAACACGATTCCCCTCGAATCGGTCGACGTACTCGTCGAGGCGAGCGGAATCCCGTACGCGTTGCCCGAGCCACCGACCGATGACATCGACAACGCGATCGCCGACTTTGCCCTCGCCTATGTACGCGATGGCTCCACGTTGCAGACCGGCATCGGTGCCATCCCAAACGTCGTGGCCTCTGAGCTGGCCAAGGGACCGCTCGGGGGATTCGGGATTCATTCGGAGATGTTCACCACCGGGCTGATGCGCCTGCACCAAGCGGGGAAGGTTGACAACGAGCGCAAGGGCGTGTTCGACGGAGCGTCGGTGACCACCTTTGCCCTCGGCACAGCAGAGCTCTATGAGTGGCTGGACGGCAACGCTGACGTTGCGTTCCTTCCGGTCGAAGTCGTCAACGACCCAACTGTGATCGCACGGAACGCCAACCTCGTGTCGGTCAACGGTGCGTTGTCCGTCGATCTCTACGGCCAGGTCGTCGCAGACAACATCGAGGGACGCCAGATCTCGGGTATCGGGGGTCACGAGGACTTTGTCGCCGGGGCCGAGCTGCACCTCGATGCACATTCGCTGATCTGCCTGCGTTCCACAGCCGTGCGCGACGGCGAGGTCGTGTCGCGCATCGCGGGACTCCTTCCGGAAGGTGCGGTCGTGTCCACGCCGAGGCATCACACGGGCGTCGTCATCACCGAGTACGGCGCGGCCGAGTTGACCGGGCTCACCGTGCGCGAGCGGGCGCATCTCCTCGTGGAGATCGCGCATCCCGACTTTCGGGCTGATCTGCGCAAGGTCGCCGACACGCTCGGTTCGCGCTGATCGGGACGCGGGTCAGCTGCAGACTCAGGCCCGTGGACCGCTCAGGGATCGATCCCGAGCAGCCTGCTCAACGAGATCGGCGGAGGCGCCGTGTCGCTGATAAGACCGTGGATGAAGTGTTGCACGCGGCGAAAGACGTCCCGACTGTCGTCCGCCCAGGGCATCAACATCTGGAACACGTGGAACATGCCCTCGTATTCGTACCCCTCGGTCTGGACCCCGGCGTCGCGCAGACGCTGGACGTAGCGGCGGATGGGGTCCCGGAACATCTCGTCACCGCCCCAGGTCACGCAGGTCGGAGGGAAGTTGCTGAGGTCGGCGGTCAGGGGAGAGACCGGCGCGGAGGCGGCGTCGACGCCGTGGAGGTAGGACGCCGTCGGGATGTTCCACGGCAAGATGTCGTGTTCGGCGTTCTCGGTGACCGACGGCTCGTCGAGTTCCAGGTCAACCTCGGGCGAGAAGAGCAGGAGCCCTGCGGGATGCACCGGCTCGAAACGTGTGGCGTCGGCCAATACGACCGTGTTGGCGAGACCCCCGCCGCCTGAGTCCCCTGCGATGAAGATCCGCTCGCGGCGAATTCCTCGATCCAGGAACTCGTGATACACGGCCGAAGCGTCCTGGGCCCCGGCCGGGAATGGGAACTCCGGGGCGAGCCGGTAGTCGGCGACGAACATCGCGCACTCCGTGTCCCGGCATATACGCGCCGTGAAGAAGGCGTACATGGTCGGCGACGTGCCGATGTAGCCGCCCCCGTGTAAGTAGAGGATCACCCCGGCGGGTGGCACGGCGCGAGGCAGGTAGAGGATTCCCGGCACCCCGGCGAACGAGGTGGAGTGTCCGTCGACGTCGAGCGTGCGGACGAATGGGGGCATGACCCATTGGCATACCTCGTCGACCACGAGCTCGAGCGAGCGGAACTCGGGAATGCGCAACGCAGAGGTGAAGCCCATGAAGGCACGCATGACCTCACGGGTCACCGCGATGCCGAGATTCGAGAGAGGCGACGATTGGCCTCGGAACGGATGACGAAACGGCACCCGGGCGAGCGCCGTGGCGAGCTGCTCCGCCAGAAGCGTCACGTCCAGCGCCACGATCGGCGCCGGGGCGGTCTTCACCCCCGGCCTGTTCCCCATTGCCATGTCTTCGTGCTCCCGGTGCGTGCTACCGCTGGTTGCTGCGTCCAGGGCAGAGGCAGCAACCGATCGGACTGTCACAGTAGCGACGAGGTGAAGGCCCGGCCACGAGGGCAGATCTTCCTGCGCTGCGTGCGTCGTCAGTCGGCGATCACTGAGCGGCGGCCCTTTCGAGCACTCCGTGCCATGAGTGGTGGGCCGGTGGCGGGAAGGCGACCTCGAGGGAGACGCCGCCGGCAGGCAGGGGGTGGGCGGTGATCGTGGCACCATGAGCGGTCGCGATAGCCCTGACGATGGAGAGTCCGAGTCCGTGTCCATCCTTGTGATTTGCGCGGCCCGGATCCAGCCGCTGGAAGGGCTGGAAGAGCCGTTCGACGTCGCCGGGTGGGACGACAGGTCCAGTGTTGGTCACCGAGATGAAGGCCCCACCATCGCTGGCTCCGGTCAGGATCTCGACGTTGCCGTCGACCACGTTGTGGCGAACGGCGTTCGTAAGCAGGTTCACGACGAGTCGTTCGACGAGCAGTGAGTCCCCGTCGAGTCGAGCCGGCGTTGTCAGCGCATCGATGTGAATCCCGAGTCGGTCGATCTCCGGCTGGAGGCCTCCGAGAGTCGCAGTGACGATGGCGGCGAGGTCGACGGGTTCGCGCCCGTTCAGTCCGCCCTCGCTGCTGGCCAGGGTGAGTAGGGCTTCGATCAGCCGCGCCTGCTCGTCGGTCGAAGCGAGAACCTCCTCCGCGGTGGAACGCCATGCGGAGGCCGTGGTGTGGGGGTCGTCGAGCGCAACCTGGAGAAGCGTGCGTTCAGCCGTCAGCGGGGTGCGTAGTTCGTGGGAAGCGTTGGCGACGAAATGTCGCTGCGACTCGAATGCAGCGTCGAGTCGCCCAAAAAGGTCGTCGAGGGTGTCGCCGAGCTCCTTGAGCTCATCCTCAGGCCCATCGAGGGCCAGCCGCTCGTGCAGACTGCTCGAGGAGATCCTGCGCGCTGTCCGCGTGATGGTCCGGATGGGTCGCAGCATCCTGCCCGCGATGAGCCAGCCGGCCAGGAGGGCGAGGACGGCCACGATGGCCAAGGCGATGCCCGAGTTGACCAGGAGTTGGTGCGAGTCGGCGGCGCGCTGTGCCGATTGGGCGGGTCCTATCTGCCGCAATTGATGGATCGCACCTGCCAGTTGATGTTGGCCCTGTGCGAGCTCGTGCTGTGCCTGCGTCAGCTGACTCTGGACGTGCGCCAGGCCGCCTGGCAGAGACAAGACCACGTTGTGTCCGTGCGGAGTGGACTTCGCAAACTCTTGTTGAACCTGCGCCAGCTGCTGCTGGGCCTGGGTGAGCCGCAGCGGACTGTTGGAATACACGACGGACGCCCCACTTGGAGTCGGAGAGAGAAGCTGGAGACCCTGGATGGAAGGAGTGTGAGGGACCCTCGGTAGGGGTGGCTGTTTGTACTCGGTCGCCCTTTCAAAGAGGGCGTAGGTGACGGCGACCAACGCCGCGCCGGAGAGGAGAAAGAGGCCGCAGTAGAGGGCGGTGAGACGCAGCCTGGCAGTCCGGCGGGGCAATCGCAGCCACGATGTCGGTACCAGCCGATGCGCGGCACCCATCACTGACCCCCGATGCGGTAGCCGCGTTCGCGGACGGTCTCGATCATCGGGGGGTGACCGAGCTTTGTTCGCAGCCGGTTGATGGTGGCCTTCACTGTGGTGGTGAACGGATCGATCGCCGGGTCCCACACCCGTTCGAGCAGTTCTTCTGCCGACACCGGCCGTCCTTCGGCAACGAGCAAGCATTCCAACACGCCGTACTCCTTCGGACTGAGCGCCAGGTGTTTTCCGGCGCGGGTTGCGAGACGTCTCTCCGGGTCCAAGGCCAGGTCGCCGTAACCCAGGTGTTCAGGCATCGGTGCGCCGGGCCGGCGGCCCAGCGCCTGGACCCGGGCGACCATCTCTGTGAAGTCGAACGGCTTGGGCAGGTAGTCGTCGGCGCCCAGGCCGAGGCCCTCGACCCGGTCCCGCACCGAGCTGGCCGCGGTGAGCATCAGCACGCGGCTCTCACATCGGTCGGCCACGAGCGTGCGACAGATCTCGTCACCGTGGGTACCCGGGAGATCGCGGTCCAGCACCACCACGTCGTAGCGGTTGGTGCCGAGACGAACGAGGGCATCCTCGCCGTCCAACGCGACGTCGACGACCATCCCATAGCGGCGAAGCCCTGCCGCGACTGCTCTGGCCAACCGCTCATGGTCTTCTGCCACCAGCACCCTCATGTTCTCTCCATGTCACAAGCCTGGCAGCCGTCTCGGCGGGTTGGGCGGCAACCCGCCAGCGAGTCCCTTACGCACAAGATGCCAGGTCGCCGGTCACAGGGAGGTCACAACCATGACCGGCCTGTGACCTTCCATTTCGTACAACTGCTGCCAACACCGTTTCGAGTGTGGAGAGAAAGCCCATGAAAGGAAACGAAAGCATCGACGGTGCAGCGTTCACGGCGCAGGGAAGGTGGCGGCACACGACGAGGAGGTCCCGGCGGTGCGGCCGAGCGGCCATCCTCGGTGCGGCCGCCGCCATTGGGCTGGCCGCGTGCAGCGGTGGCCTCACCGATGCACGGCATGTCGCCAGCATCGGCAACAGGAGCACCAATAGAAGCGGTGGGAGTACCACGACCGCGCCGAAGGCAGGCAACCCCACGCAGCTCATGGACGAGTGGGCCGCCTGCATGCGCAGCAATGGTGATCCCAACCAGACCGACCCGACCATCGACGGATATGGGGTGATCAACATCACCATGCGGGACGTGTCGGAGGCGGTGGCCTCGGAGGCCCATGGGAGCAGCGGCCCGTGCAGCCAGTACGAGCTCGCGGCCGAGAACGCGTTGCGGGGCGGCCAGCAGTACCAGCCGCCGGACCAGGCCCAAATGGTGCGCTACACCGACTGCATGCGGACTCACGGGGTCCCGAACTACCCCGACCCGGGCGCCAACGGAAAGACCGATTTCAACGGGACCGGCGTGGATCCGAACAGCCCGTTTGTGGAGAAGGCCAACAAGATCTGTGGCAAGCAGATCGACGCGCCGGCTTGGTGGATAGCCGGTACCGGTCCGCCGGGAGACGTCGTCGTGTCGAGCTGTAGCGGAGTGCCCAACTGCGAACCGCCCGGCGGGTCGCCACCGCCCAGCGGCGGAGGACCCGTCCCCGTTCAACCCAGCAACGGCGGCTCGGGCACGAACGGCGGATCGAGTGCCAATGGCTGAGCACTCCCGTAGACGGGTCGCGGCCGGGCCCGCGGTCCTCGTCGCGGTGGCCGCCATCGCGCTGACCGCATGCGGTGGTGGGCCCGGCTCCCCCCATGTCGCCAGCCTGGGGACGAACGCCACGAACCACGGCGGGAACACCACTACCACCAAGCCGGTGGGCAACCCGACCCAGTTGTTAGACGAATGGGCCGCCTGCATGCGCAGCCATGGCGATCCCAACCAGGTGGACCCGACCGTTGACGCCAACAAGGTGATCCAGCTCGCCCTGCCGGCCGGGTACACCGACGGGCTGGGTGCGCTGCTGAACGGGGGAGGTGGCCGCTCGTGCGCCTCCTCTATGACCGCGGCACAGACTGCGCTGCGCGGTGGCGAGCCGCCCGAGACGCCGAGCCTGGCCACGGCAGAAAAGTTCGCCCAGTGCATGCGGGCGAATGGCGTCCGGGACTACTCAGACCCAACCGGCGGCCAGTCGGTCGTCCACGCCACGGCCGGCAGCGACCTCAACCCGGCCAGCCCGATCTTCCAGGCTGCCTCGACACTGTGTGCCAACAAGACTGGCTTCCAGAAATTCGGCACGAGCACCCCGTCGCCGGGGACGATCAATGTCAATCCGGGCCCGGGCGGGTTCGGGGGCAAGCCCGGCGGCAACGGCGGGTCGGCCGCGAACTCGGGAGCGGGGAACGCCAATGGCTGACTTCTCAGCCAGACGGGTGGTGATCGTCGCCGCCGTCGCGGGCGCCCTGGTCGGGGGAGCGGTGGCCGCGGGTGTCGCGATGGCGTCCACCAGCGGCAACGACAACGCGTCCTCGTCGGCGGGCGGCGACAACTCGGTCGCAACCGCTCCTGTGGTGCGGACCACCCTCAGCAATTCGGTACAAGAGGGAGGTTCCATCGGCTTCGAGGGCTCGTACACCATCGCGGCGCCCTCCGGGGCCAGCGCCCAAGAGGTCGACCAGGACCAGCTGGCCGTGACGCAGGACCAGCAGACCCTGTCCGCCGACGAGCAGTCCGAATCGGACTCGGCGGCAGCGGACAACCAAGGAGTCTCGGCCGACCAGGCCAACGTGACCACGGACCAGTCAGCCCTCAGTTCGGACCGGGCCCAACAGGCCCGGGACTGTGCGGGTTCGGGGGCATCCACGCCGGCATGCAGCCAGGACACGCAGAAGGTCAGCCAGGATCAGACGCAGCTGACGCAGGCCGGCCAGCAGTTGGCCGCCGCCCAGGCCAGCTCGACCCGGGACCACGACCAGAACCAGGCCAAGGTCGTCTCCGACCAGACGAAGCTGCAGGGCGATCAAACCACCCTGGCGTTGCAGCAAGCCAGCGCCGAGAACCCGGACACGACCTATACCGCCCTGCCCGAGGTGGGTGACGTCCTCAAGGAGGACCAGTCCGTCTACTCGGTCAGCAACGAACCGGTGCCGCTGCTCTACGGCTCGATCGCCGCCTACCGGGCGTTCTACGTCGGCATGTCGGACGGCGCGGATGTGGGCGAGCTGACCCAGGATCTGATCGCCCTCGGCGACGGCGCCGGCCTGACCCAGAGCAATCACTACTCGTCGGCCACGGCCACCGCCGTGGACCGTTGGCAGAGCGCGCTCGGTCTGCCGGCAACCGGCGAGATCCTGCTCGGCCAGGTGGTCTTTGAACCGGGCCCCATCCGGGTCACCTCGGTCACCCCTACGGTCGGCTCGTCCGCCGGTGACGCTGGCGGTGGCGGTGGCGGTGGCAGCGCCGGGGCCGGGGGCGGGGGCGGGGGCGGTGGCACGGTGCTCACGGCGACGAGCACCACCCCCATCGTCACCGTCGACCTCGACGTGAGCCAGGAGTACCTGGTGAAGCCAGGCAACGCAGTGTCGATCGTGCTGCCCGACGGTACCTCGACCGTTGGCGGGCACATCCAGACGGTCGGCAACGTGGCCACCTGTCCGAGCGGCGGCGGCACGGGCACCGGCACCGGCGCCACGAACGGCAGCAGCACCGCCGCTGGGTCGCTCTGCTCGTCGGGCGGCAGCGGCAGTAGCTCCAACCCGACGGTGCCGGTGACGATCACCCTCGACAGCACCCCGGAGTTGGCCACCCTGGACGAGGCCCCCGTGAACGTCAACATCACCACCCAGAGGGCCGCCAATGTCTTGGCCGTGCCGGTGAATGCACTGCTCGCGCTCCAAGGGGGCGGGTACGGCGTGGATGTGGTGACCGGCAGCACGAGCCACCTGGTCGGGATCACGACCGGCCTCTACGCCAACAACTTCGTCCAAGTCAGCGGGTCCGGCATCAGCGTCGGCAGCCGCGTCGAGGTGCCGTCGTCGTGACGGTGACCGCTCCGGTCCCGCTCCACGAGGCCGCACCGTCGGCACCGGTGCTCGAGCTGAACCACGTGGTCAAGCAGTACCCGGGCGACCCACCGGTCGTGGCCCTGGCCGGTGTCGACGTTCGCATCGACCAGGGCGAGCTGGTCGCTATCGTCGGCCCGTCGGGGTCGGGCAAGAGCACCCTGCTCCACGTGATGGGAACGCTCGAGCGACCCAACCGTGGCGTCGTTCGCATCGCCGGAGAGGACACCTCGACCATGTCCGACGCGCAGCTCTCCGGATTACGGGCCCGGCGCCTCGGCTTCGTCTTCCAGCAGTTCTTCCTCCTCGAGGGCCTCAGCGTGCTCGACAACGTCGCCGATGGATTGCTGTACCGCGGCGGGCGGTTGGCCGATCGCCGCCAACTGGCCATGGCAGCCATCGACCGGGTCGGGCTGGGCCACCGCGCCGGGCACCGGCCGAACCAGCTGTCGGGCGGCGAGCAGCAGCGGACCGCCATCGCCCGGGCCCTGGCCGGCCGGCCCGCCCTGGTCATGGCCGACGAGCCGACCGGGAACCTGGACTCGGTCGACCGGCGCCTCCCTCCTGGCGTTGCTGCGCGAACTGCACGAGGAGGGTACGACCATCGTGGTCATCACGCACGACCTCGAGGTCGCCGCCGCGATGGAGCGGCGCATCGAGATCCGAGACGGGAAGATCATCGGTGATGCGCCGACCCGTTCCTGACGCCGGCGGCTCCCGGCTGTCGGGCCGCGACCTGCTCCGGGTCGGGAGCCTCGGGCTGCGCAGCCGGCGGGTGCGGGCATTGCTGTCCGCCCTCGGGATCTGCATCGGCATCGCCGCCATCGTCGGCGTGCTCGGCATCTCCCACTCGTCGGAATCGGGACTCCTCGAGGAGCTGGACCAGCTCGGCAACCTCATCACCGTGCAGGCCAACAACACCGCCTTCGGCCAGCAGACCGAGCTGCCGACCACCTCCGAAGGGATGGTGTCGCGCGTCGGCCCGGTCACCAACGTGACCGAGATCGGGGCCGTCTCGAACACGTACGTGTACCGCAACTCCCTCGTCCCTGCCATCGACACCAACGGCATCTCACTGAGCGCGACCGACGCAGCGCTGCCGGCCACCCTCGGCGCCACCATCGCCCACGGCACCTTCTTGAACGCGGCGACCGCACATTTCCCGGCGGTCGTGCTCGGCGCGGAGGCGGCCAGCCTGCTCGGCATCGACAACTTGGCCAACCCGACCCAGGTGTGGATCGGCGAGCACTGGTTCACCGTGGTCGGGATCTTGCAGCCCGTGGAGCTGGTCTCGCAGATGGACTCCATGGCGTTCATCGGGTTCCCCGTCGCCGAGCAGTACTTCGCCTTCGACGGCCACCCCACCGAGCTGTTCCTGCGCGCCCTGCCCGGCCAGGTCACCGCTGTCGCCGACGTGCTGCCCGCCACGGTGGACCCCCAGAACCCGTCCACCGTGGCATGGAACCTTCCATCGGACATCTTGAAGGCCGAGGTGGTGACCCAGGGGGCCTACAACGGCCTCTTCCTCGGTCTTGGTGCCGTGGCCCTCCTCGTTGGCGGCGTCGGTATTGCCAACGTCATGGTCATCTCAGTCCTCGAACGCCGCTCCGAGATCGGTCTGCGTCGGGCCCTCGGCGCCACCCGGCGTCACGTGGCCGAGCAGTTCCTGGCGGAGGCCGTGCTGCTGTCGCTCATCGGCGGCATGGCCGGCACCGTTGTCGGCGTGGCGGCGACCGCCATCTACGCGGTGAGCCAGCACTGGTCGGTGACGATCCCCTTGTTGGCCCTCTACGGCGGTGTGGGCGCGGCGCTGGCCATCGGCGCCGCCGCCGGCGTGTACCCGTCCATGCGAGCGGCCCGCCTGTCGCCGACGGAGGCGTTGCGGACGGTGTGAACTCGCGAACCTCGGGATACGTCCAAAAGGACGTCGTCGCCCGGATTGCGATCCGACCCGGCAGCGCCAAGCGCCAATGGGCCAAGGGCACGATAAGTCCCGGTACGATCGCGAGTGGACAGCAGGATCAGGAGCAAGCTGATGGGCGCGGCAACCAAATGTAGCAATCCGATGTGCTCGTGTGATCCGTGCAAATGTGCGGAATGCGCCTGCGGCGTTGTGACGCTCGGCGATCTCGAACGTCGGGTGCTGGGCCTCGTGTGGGACGTTCCGAATTCCGAGCCCACGGGACGCGAAGTGGCGGATGCGCTTCCCACCTATGCCTACACAACTGTCGCCACGGTCCTTGACCGCCTCGTCAACAAGGGGCTTCTCAGTCGCCGCATGGACGGTCGTACCATCCGGTTCGCACCCGTTGGTGTTCGAGGCGCCCATACCGCAGTCGTCATGCGTCAGGCCCTGGCGGCCGACGGCGATCCCAGCGCGGCGCTCGCCTGCTTCGCGGAGACGCTTTCGTCCTCCGAGGTCGCCGTCCTTCTCGATGCGCTCGCCCAGCGCACCTCCGCTGGTTGAGTACTAGATCATCAGTATCAGCATGAAGCCCATGCTGATAGCCATGACGACGTGGCTGGCGTCCTCGAGCCATGGAGCGGTGATCAGACCGATGGCACCGTGAGCGGCCACTGCCGGCGTTGGCCCGCTTAGACCTTGGACCGACCCGCCGCCCGTCGTGCTCATGGCGTAGGCCCGGGAGTGCCTGCCGTGATGGGAGACACCCTTGATCGGCGACGCCAGCGTGAAGACGGCGGATGAGAAGAACGCGAACGCGAGCAGCAAGCTGAGGCCGGGATCGATTCTCGCACTCGACGACGAGACCGTTGACATTGACATGGCTCCGGCATGGAGGGCGGCGGGGTACACGTACATCAGCAGCATCGCAAGGTTCATCGCGGCATGAATCAGATAGTGGGTGAGATGAATGCCGAACGCGAGCTCAGATTGAATGCTCTGCACGACGAACCAGACGAGCAGCGCACCAAAGATGAGTTCCCAGATCGCGCTCGGCCCGAACGCCCAGTCGGTGATGAACATGCCGGCCATGCCGACTCCCATGCAGATATGGGCGACGTCGACGTCCCAGCCGGCGGCCCGGCGTGTCGCGACCGACACGGCCAGGAGGACGAGGCTGTAGGCGGCCACTGCCAGCACAGCCACGGCGAAGAGGTAGTAGAGCCAGGGAGGGGTGGGCGTCATGGGTCGAGCACGCTCTTCGAGCCGGCTGCCCAGATCCACGGTGCGCCGGCGGCGGTGCGCCGAGCCAATCCCAGCGGCCAGTAGATCAACGCCAGGAGGATGACGAGTGGTCCGGAATTGGGGTCGGTGGCTCCGCCGGCCAGGATCCCGCCGAAGTCCTCGGTGGCCACCCAGATGAAGACGAAGGTCACAATCCCGACGACCAGCGCGACCTTGGTGAACCGCGGCGGAAGATAGACCCCCACGGCCACGAGCGCACAGACCACGGAGAGGAGGATCGCGGCCGTCGTGCCGTGATGGAGGAACGTCGATGCGGTGGCCCGGTCGATGCGGGCAAGCCATCCCGGTTGTCCGGTGTAGGCAGCGACCAGGTCGTGCAACGCTTGAGGTGACCGACCCGAGCCGATGACGGCCAAGACAGCGAGCAGACCCCACACCACCGACCAGATCGCCTTGGCGGCGGTCACCCCGACAGTTCGGGCGGCCACGAACGGTGTGTCGGCACCCTCGCTCGGCCACAGCAGGATCGCCAGGACGGCATAGAAGAGCACGGCACCGGGTCCACCGCCGAAGGGTGTTGCCCCTCCGTGGAGGACGTTTCCGAGACCTTCTCCGAACCACCAGACGCCGAGGGACCAGACGATCGAGAGGACAAGGGCGGGTTTGAGGGAGCGCCTCCACACGATCCCGAAACCGATGAGGAACTGCACGAGCGCGAAGACGGTGTTGCTGAGGACCGGGTGGTGCGACACGTTCGATGCGTTCCAGGTGATCGAGTGCGCCACCCAGCCGGGGTTGCCCGGGGCGAGGTTGTTGAGCATGCCGCTGAACCCGTTCGACCCACGAGTGAACATGACCGGTTGGAGTTGCAGCACCGCATCGAGAAGCCAGACCGTCGCCAGAATCAGCTGGAACGTCCGCTGGAGGTCTCTCGGTTGCTCGGGGGAACTGTTCGTGACCCCCGTGGAGTCGACGACCGGGCCTGGCGCATCGCTGGTCCTCACCTCGGTCATGCTCATCGCTCACCACCCGTAGGTCGGGAATCGATACTACGATCGGTAGTTATTACTACCACTCGTAGTATCGTCGCAACCGACATCGGGCGGACCTCCGAGGCCGCACCGGCTCCATTCAAACGGGGCTGCCTCGGACACCCCGGCCCCCGATGGACGGGTCCCGGGCCGACTGATTCGAGCAGGTACAGGCGCAATAGCATGGCGACGTGACCCCGTTGGGAACCCCAGGTACCCCCGGTGCTCAGGTCGCGGTCGCCCAGCTCACGGTCGAGGGCATGCACTGCAGTTCATGCGCCGCGCTCATCGAGGAGACGCTCGACGAACGTGAGGGCGTGACGGCCGCCGCGGTCGACCTCGACTCCGCACGCGCCGTCGTCGAGTACGACCCGTCCGCGCTCGATGTGGAGGACATCCGTGCCGCCATCGCCGAAGCCGGGTACTCCGCCACCCCACTGAGCTAGCGGTCCGGTGCTGACGGCGGCCTCGGACGCGACCTCCCTCCAGGAGCAGGACGGTCCGTCGGTCGCGACCGCCGAACTCGAGCTGGGCGGCATGCACTGCAGCGCCTGCGCAACGCGCATCCAGCGGGCACTCGGCCGTCTGCCCGCCGTCGCGAGCGCCTCGGTCAATCTTGCTACGACCCGGGCCTATGTCGCCTACGATCCCGCCCGGCTCGATACCGAGGCTTTGTGTCACGCCGTCAGCGATACGGGCTACTCGGCGACTCCCGTAGTCCACGGCCATGCCGGTGAATCGAACCGGGATCCGGACCATTGGGATCTGCGGGTACTCGTCTCGTGGCCACTCTCGGTGTTGGCTCTCGTGGTTGCGCTGGCCGGTCCTGAGTCGGCGACGGCGGGGTGGACCGTCTTGGTTCTCGCCATCCTCGTGGAGATCGTCGGAGGCTGGCCATTCTTGAGGGACAGCGCTCGGCTGCTTCGCCACGGGGCGACCAGCATGGACACCCTCATCGCTCTCGGAACGCTGGCCGCGTTGGGAGTCAGCGCGGTCGAGGCCATTGCGCTTGGCGGCCGGCACGTGCACCTCGGTGGCGGAGGCGCCTTCGCGGCACGCTTGCACGGTGTGATGGCCCCGCTGATCGTGTCCATCCTGGCGACGGGACGTGCCATCGAAATGCGGGCGAGAACGCGGGCAGCAGAAGCGATGCACTCGCTGCTCTCGCTGCGGCCACCGACGGCGCGGGTGGTCCTGAACGCCGAGGACGACGAAGGCGTGCTTGTTCCACCCGAGAGCCTTCCCGTCGGAGCTCTCATCCGGGTCCGCCCAGGCGAAGCGATACCCCTTGATGGCACCGTCCTCTCCGGATGGTCGCCCGTCGACGAGTCAATGCTCACCGGAGAGCCGCTGCCGGTGGACCGGGGACCTGGGAGCTTCGTGACCGGGGGAACTCGCAACGGGAGCGGCGTCTTGGTCGTCACCGTCGCGTCGGTCGCCGATGAATCGGTCCTGGCTCATTTGCAACGCCTCGTGGAGGACGCACAGAGAGACAAGGCGCCGTTGCAGCGGATCGCCGACCGGATCAGCAGCGTGTTCGTTCCCGCAGTCCTCATCGGTGCCGTCGTGACCTTCTTCATCTGGTGGCTGGTCGTTGGCGACGCCGGACGAGCCGTCCTCAGCAGCCTGGCCGTCCTCCTGGTGGCGTGCCCGTGCGCAATGGGGCTCGCCGCCCCTGTCGCCATGATGGTCGGCTGTGGGCGGGCCGCCGCTCTCGGGATCTTCATCCGAAACGGAGACGTTCTCGAGCGGGTGGCCAAGATCGACGGGGTCGTCTTTGACAAGACCGGCACCCTCACCGAACGACATGCGGAAGTGACTGCTGTGGCGGCGGTGCCTGGATACTCGGACGACGACGTGCTCTCGTTGGCGGCAGCGGTGGAGGCCGAGAGCCAACACCCGATCGCGCTCGCCATCATGGCCAGCACCGGATCGGAGACCCGAGCCACCGACGTCCGCTCGTTGCCCGGGATCGGCGTGAGCGGGAGGGTGGACGGCCACGAGATTCGCGTGAGCCGGGTCGTGCTGTCGCGAGTGCCCGCGCCGATTGCCGACGCGGTGACCGAGCGCTATCTCCGCGGCGAGACGGTGGTCGTGGTCGAGCGAGGCGGTCACGTCGTCGGGACGATCGCGGTCACAACCCCGCTGCGACCCGAGGCGCTTTCGGCCGTCACCCATCTCCGCGCCCTTGGACTCCCCTCGTCCATCCTCAGCGGCGACAGTGCGCCGGCCGTGCACACGGTGGCGGCGGAGCTCGGCATCACCTCGGCTCGGAGCAACCTGAGTCCGGCGGACAAAGTCGATGCCCTCACCTCCCTGCGGGAGGATCACCGGCAGTTGCTCATGGTGGGAGACGGCATCAACGACGCGCCGGCGCTTGCCGCCGCAGACGTGGGCTGCGCCATCGGCAGCGGGTCGGAGGCGGCTCTCGCCAACAGCGACATCGCCCTGCTCGGCAACGACCTCGAAGGAGTGCCGGCGGCTGTCGCCGTCGCCGGGTCGACGTACTCGGTGATTCTGCAGAACTTCGGGTGGGCCATGGGCTACAACGTCTCAGCGCTTCCCCTTGCTGCGTTCGGACTCCTCGACCCGCTCGTCGCTGCGATCGCCATGGGCCTCTCCAGCCTGCTCGTTGTCCTCAACAGCCTCCGGTTGACGCGGTTGGGCCGATCGGGACTGTCGAACATCCACGTTCCCCGCGTGATGGAGGGTCGACGGGGTGTCGTCGTGTCGGTGCTGCTTCCGGTCGTCCTCTTCGCCAGCCTCACGGTGGTCAGCCAGATCGTTTCTCCCGCCCGGGGTCAGTCCCTCCTTCCGGAGCTGCCCTCGATCACGACGGTCGCGCTGCCGCACGGAGGTTCGGTGGAGATGTATCTCGACCCGGGAACGATAGGGATCAACCAGTTCCACATCATCTTCAGCGGGTCGGAGGAGGATCTGGCCACCGTCAAACCTCTGGTAGTCGCCACTGTGGCTGGCGGAGCGCCTCAGAACCTCAGGCAGCTGCGTGTCTCGGTTGGCCACTACACCGACTTCGTGCTGTTGCAGGCTGGTCGGTCGACCTTCCACGTGGTGGCCAAATTCGGGGGCGATCCGGTGTCGTTTGACTTCAGCCGTACCCTCTCCTGAGGGTAGGAACCGAACAACGGTTCGCTGGCCGGCTCAGTCTCCGTCCCAACACCCGAGAATGACGTCGGCGACCGACTGTGCGACAGCTCGGGAGCTCGTGGGTGGGTGGCCAAACCGAGGGGGAAGACCAGCCGAATTGATCAGGAGGACCTTCCAGTCCTTGCGCACGATCATCGATCCGTCGGTGGTCTCGACCGCCGCCTGTCCTAGTCCATTGATGACTTGGTCCTTGCCCATTTGCCTCTCCAACGACTGGAAATAGCCCTTCGTCTGAGTCCAGCTCGACAGCTCCTTGACCGAGAGCACCATTGAACCGGTCGGATACTTGTATTGGCACGAGTAGAGGTGGTCTACCCACGTTGGATGGGAGACCGTGGCGAACTCACCCAGCGCGGAGGCGATCTCTTGTCTCGCCTTCGGCCTGCAGATCATCGTGGCAATCGTCGACGGCGTCCGACCGGCCGGGCGAGGCGCCTCCGAGGCCGCCTGTCCGATTGGTACTTCACCACAGATCGCGAGGACCAACGCGCCGGTGAAGAGCACACCCAGCACTCGAGCCCGAGGGCCCGCGAGAGCGCTGTAGCGGAACACCTTTCCCCGACCGACTGAGTGCACGGACCGCATCACGCTCCCGCGGACATGACCGCCGCCTCCACGATCTGGATGTCGGGTGGCTGAATGGCCAGGGGGCCTCCGGCCACCGGCACCTGCCACACCATCGTCATGAATGGCGTGGATTGCTGCACGCTTCCCGCCGGGCATGGTGGTGCGCCCGTGATCTGCAAAGAGTGCGTGGCGGACGTGGTCGGACCACAGACGTCCGTGCGTTGGTGCCATTGGACCAAAACGCCGTAGGGCATGGGAGGAGTCACGGTGGACGGCAGGAGGTACATGGCTGCTGCCAGCACCTGCTGGCCCGAGGGTGTCGCCGCGAAGACGAGCCCGTCCACGCTGTGGGGATCCAATGTCCTGCCCGCCGCGGCGTTCGCCGCCGCGATGGTCGGATTGACGTAATAGACGACGGGATACGTCGTCGGGGAGACCGGGACGTACCCGGCGGCGACGGCGGCGCTGGGCGACGAGTAGCGCGCCACCGCCTGACTCGTGGTCTGGACGTATTGGTCCGCATTGATCTGTTGCGAGAAGGTGGGCTCCGGCGCGCACCCACTCTCGAGCATGTGGATGTCCGTCGGTCCGTTCGATCCTTGCGCCAGGAGCTCCTGTGCCTCCGCCGTCGGTAGCGCTGGACCCGTGTAGCTCCAGTTGGCCTTGGTGGTGTTGAAGCCGGCGGCGGCGCTGGCGTCAGCGCCGTTCATGTTCATACCGGTACCCGGCCCCGCCATGATCATGTTCGGCGTGTCGTTGACGTCCAGTCCGGCACGAGGGGCACCATTGTTCCCTCTGGTGCAGCTCGCCGACGTCGCAGTCTGGTCACTCGTACCCGTCATGGCCGCTCCGGACCCGCCCGACATGCCGTTGCCGGTCATGCCGGACATCGCCGTGCTCGTCGATTCTTCAGCAGCCACCGGGTAGACGGCACTCAGCAAGAGGGCGACCACGAGGCCCGCGACACCCCCGAGGACCGGCACGGGGTACCGAGCAAGGGCGCGTGCGAAGGGCGAGCGCCAGGTCGAGGGGTCCGGTAAAGCGGCGGGCACCATGGCCAAGGCCAAGAGGACGATCAGGGGACCGGTGTTGGGGTCTGTGCCAGAACCGGTGAAGATGCCACCGAGACCCTGACCGCTCACCCAGAAGAAGGCGGACATGAGGCCACCTGCGGCAAGGAACGGGGTCGGTCGGCGGACCAGCAGCGGCCCGAAGCCGATGATCAGGGAGGCAATTGCGAACAGCCACGTGGTCCAGACCCCGCCACCGCCGAACTGGCCGCCGAAGCTGCTGAGGAAATGGGAGTAGGCACTCGGCTCACCGGACGACATGCCGGTGATGGCGCTGGACACCGAGGTCGAGGTCCGATTGTTCGGGAGGAGGAACAGGACTGCGGCGAGCGACCAGTAGCCGACCCAGACCAGGAGGGGGGTGGTCGCTCCACCGATGCCCCGACCGGCCGCCGAGGAGGCCATGCCGACCGGAGGTTCAGCCTCGTGGCGTGGTCGCGATCGAGGCCATGCCATCATCCCGATCAGGCCGTATATGAACACCGACCCCGGCGCTCCCGTCAGCGCAGAAGCTGATCCGGTGAAGATCAGGCCGAGGCCTTCCCCGAAGAACCAGACCCCGAAGGCCCAGAAGAACGACACCGCAAGGGCTGGGCGCACGGTGCGACGGAAGAGCAATCCGGCGCCGATGGCCACTTGGATGAGGGCGAAGAACGTGTTCCACACGGCGATGTGAGGTCCCACGAAATGGCCCACATTGGTGATGATCCAGCGGATGACATCGGGCTGGTTCTGGGCATTGTTCAGGAGGTAGGTCGTGGTGAAGCCGCTGCGGAACATGAACGGCTGAAACTGCAGACCGGCATCGAGGAGCCAGAACAGACCCAGAACGATCTGGAGCGTCCGTTGCGTCCTGACGAGCGAGAAGGACCGACGCGGCGGATGGGTCGGAGTGCTCTCTTCGACTTCCACGGCGGTCATGGCGCTGCCTCCACACTACTACAGCAGGTAGTATTGAGGTCGCTCGACGCGTCGTCAAGTCAGGGCAGCCGTCCTGTGTTCAACCTCCTGACCGGCGTGAATCCCAGGGTGTTCTCATCCCACGGGTGACGCTGCTCGCTCGACGCGCGGCATGTTCCGCGCCGCGAGAAGCGTTCCGCTCGACATCGGTCGAGAAGTGACGCAAGCGCGCGCTGTTCCACACGACACAGCCAGAAGAGAGGGCCATGGCGGCACCGGCGATCAGCGGGTTGAGGAACCCGAACGCAGCAAGGGGAATGGCGACGACGTTGTAGCCGAACGCCCACAACAGATTGGTCCGAATCGTGAGATACGTGCGTCGGGCCAAGGTAATGGCCATCGGAACGGCCATGAGGTTGTCACGCATGATGATGAGGTCGGCAGACTCCATCGCGACATCAGTACCCGAGCCGACAGCGAGCCCGAGATTCGCACACGCAAGAGCCGGACCGTCGTTGATGCCGTCTCCTACCATCGCAACGCGGTGACCCTCTTGTTGCAGGTGCTTGATCGCCGCGACCTTGTCGGCCGGCAATGCGGCGGCGATGACGTCGTCGACTCCGATTGAGGAGGCCACTGTGCGCGCCGCCGCCTCGTGATCCCCGGTCACGAGAACACAATGCAAACCGAGGGCTTTGATCTCGCCCACGGCAGAGCGCGCAGTGGAACGCACCTTGTCGCTGACGGCGAGCGCACCCACCAGTGTCTCGTCTCGGGCGACGAGCACGACGGTCCGTCCTTGGGCCTCCCATGCCGCGGAGGGCGCTGCCAGCGAATCGGGCATTGCCGAGATTGTCTGGTCCGAGAACAGCTCGCGTCGGCCGACCTTCAATTCGTGGCCATCGAGAGACCCTCGCGTACCCAGACCGGCGAGCGCTTCAAAATCCTTCACCAGCTGCAGCTCGATCCCGTCACGCTGCGCCCTCTGAACGATCGCCTTGGCGACGAGGTGTTCCGATGCCAACTCGAGCGATCCGGCCCATCGCAGCACGGATTCGGTCGAGATCCCCTCCACACCGCACACGTCGTCGACAACAGTTGCTCCCTCTGTCAAAGTCCCCGTCTTGTCGAGGAGCACGGTGTCGATCTCTTGCGACTCCTCGAGCGCCTGGTACCCCTTGAAGAAGATGCCCAGTCGCGCTCCCTCACCGGAGGCCACCATCAGCGCAGTAGGGGTGGCGAGGCCCAGCGCGCACGGACACGCAATGATCAGTACGGAGAGCGCCGCGCTGAACGCTTGCTCGTTCGTGCCCCCGAGGAGCAGCCAGCCGGCCAGTGTGGCGAGTGCGATGCCGATCACGGCTGGGACGAAAACGCCGGCGATTCGGTCCGCCAATCGTTGCACGTTCGCCTTCTGATTCTGTGCTTCCTCGACGAGGCGGAGCATCTGAGCGAGATGGGTGTCCGCCCCCAGTCTGGTGGCCCTCACCACCAGTCGCCCCCCCACGCACACAGTCCCTCCGAGGACGGTGTCACCGACGGTCACGTCGGCCGGCATCGACTCACCGGTCATCGCGCTGCGGTCGATGGCCGACTGCCCGAAAATGACCTCTCCATCGGTCGCGACAGTCTCCCCGGGTCGAACGACGAACCGATCTCCCTTGCTGAGTGCGGCGATGGGTTGGCGCCGCTCGGTCCCCTCGGCGTCGAGCACCGAGACCTCCTTGGCCGCAACGCCGGAAAGAGCACGCAGAGCGTTACCGCTCCGGCGCTTGCTGAGGGCCTCGAAGTACCTCCCGGCGAGGAGGAAGGTGGTGACGCCGGCTGCCACATCGAGATAGATCGCCCCACCTGTTTGGTGGGCCAGTACGTAGCGGAACGATCGAGCCACGTGGCTCGTGTCGCGGAAGAACATGGCATAGATCGAGTACGCGGTGGCGGCCACGATGCCCATCGACACCAGGGTGTCCATTGTGGCGATCCCATGCCGTGCGTTACGGATCGCTGCCTTGTAGAAGGGCCAAGCCGCCCATGTGAGGATCGGTGCCGCCAGGACCAGCAGGATCCACTGCCAACCGGGGAAGCGCAGCGACGGGACGATCCAGAAGGCGATGGAGGCATCGCCGAGAGGCATGAAGAGGAGACCCGCCACGACGAGCCGCCTTCCGAAGTAGCGCACCCGGCGGTCGGCCTCTGCGCCGTCGTCAGGAAGAGAGGCGAGGTCATCGACAATCCTCGCCGTGAAGCCGGCTGATTCGATTCGCTCGATGACGGCTGCCGGCGACGTCCCCGAGGGAATCCGCACTCTGGCTCGTTCCGACGCCAAGTTGACCCGCGCCTCGACACCGTCGAGCGCGTTGAGCTTGCTTTCGATGCGAGCCACGCATGCGCCACATGTCATCCCACCGATGGAGAGGGATAACTCGGTGTCCGACGCGGGGGCCGCCAGCTCAGTGGCGGTCAACGATCACTCCGTGCGTCGGGCGGCACCACCGGTTCACTCGCGCGGAAGGATCGCCATCGGCCCGGCCATCGCTTCCGTATACTACACAATGTAGTAGCCATGCCCACCCTGAGCGCGCTGTCCGGCTTCTCGAGCCGGCGCGGCCGGTCAGTCCGGAGACGTCACGGCTGAGCCGGGCCGAGAATGCCACGTGTCGAGCTCAGACTAGGACCCTGGCGGAGAGAGAACGAACGGGATCGTCATGCCGAACAACCGACCTCAACGACGAACGCAGTCACAGAAAGGCAAAGGCACCGAACCGACGAGCGCAAAGAAGTCGGCTTCGAGCGACCGCTTCGCGGCGCGCCAGGCAGCCAAGCGAGAGGCCGCAGAACGGCAACGCCGGGCGCGCACCCGAACCTATGGAATTGTCGCCATCGCATTGGTGGTGGTCGTCGTCGTTGTCCTGGTAATCGTCAAAGTGGCCGGCGGCGGCTCGGGTTCGGGGACCGTCGACCAGGCATCTCCGCCCCGCGGCACCCCGATCCCTGCTGCCACCCTGGCCAAGCTCCAGTCGATTCCGATCTCGACCCTCACCACCGCCCCAACCGACGGCATCGTCACGGCGCCGCAATCGGTCCACGGGGCGTCGCTCGTCGCCGACGGCAAGCCCGAGCTGCTGTTCATCGGCGCCGAGTTCTGTCCGCATTGTGCCGCCCAACGGTGGCCGTTGTACATCGCCCTGTCCAAGTTCGGCACGTTCAGCCCGCAGCCCGGACGGATCCACTCCGCCAACGCGGATGGCGATGTCCCCACCCTGACGTTCTATGGCACGACCTACACGAGTCCCTACTTCACGTTCGAGCCGGTGGAGGTGTACACGAACAAGCTGGAGGGCAACGGTTATGCGCCCTTGCAGATACCGACAGCAGCCCAGCTCACGTTGTGGCAGAACGCGAACGGCGGCGCCTTTCCCTTCGTCGACTTCGGTGGGAAGAAGGTGCTCACGTCCGCCCAGTACCTGTTTACACCGCTGCAGAATCTCTCCTTCTCTGCGGTGGCAGCTCAAGTCGGTAACAACTCGACTGCCATCGGGGCCGCGATCGACGCCAGTGCGGCGCAGTTGATCTCGACGATCTGCGGTTCGTTGTCCGGTCAACAGCCCGTCGCCGTCTGCTCCGCGGTGCGCAGTGGATGAGGACATGCCCCGGTGGCCTGCGGTCGTCGGGACCCTTCTCAGCGTGCTCGGGCTCGGTGTTTCCATCTACCTCACGTACGAACACTTCACGTCATCGAGCACGCTGGCCTGCTCTGACAACGGGATCGTCAACTGTCTGAAGGTCACCACGAGTTCGTACTCGGCAGTGGCCGGCGTGCCCGTAGCCGTGCTCGGCCTCGTCTTCTTCGTGGTCATGCTCGTCCTTCAGCTGCCACCCATGTGGCAGCGGACCGAGCCCGTTGTCCGGATCGGTCGGCTGGCCTGGGCGGTCGTCGGGCTCGGCACGGTCCTGTACCTCTTATACGCCGAACTCTTTGCGATCGACGCGATATGCCTGTGGTGCACCTCTGTGCACGTCCTCACACTGGTGCTCTTCGGGACGACTGTCTTCGCCACGTCCTCCTATCCGGTTCCGGTCGCCCTCGACGCGTGAACGCCGGACGACACGTCCCCATCGACGCCCCCCGCGCTGACAGCTAGCGCTTTGCCTTGATGACCTGGCCCTTGGGTGAGAGCACGTACCAGTAGCCGCCCAGACTGTCGAGTGCTTGCCCTGTGGCCTGGCCAGGCTCGGTGTCGCTCGCCCAGAGATAGAGCGGCCAGCCGTTGTAGGTGACCTGCTGACCGCCGTCCCTCCGGGACGTCGTCCCGAGAAGCGCGGGCTCGGCCTGGCCACCGGCCACCGGTATGGTCACCCCGGTCGGCAGCCGGAGCGGCGGCCAGGCTGAAGCGCAGGCGTTGTAACAGGTCGAGCGCCCCCGCTGCTCGTCAGGCACGAACATGTAGAGCGTGAGGCCCTGCCCGTTGACCAGGACCGTCCCGAGCCCGGACACCGTGCCCGTCTTCACCTCGTAGTAGGCGGGAGTTCCCACAGGAGCCTCCGCACCGCCCGAGGCAGTTGTGCTGGTGACGCCGGCGCCCGCGCTGCTGTTGTTCGTGTGGCTGGTCGTGGGCGGAGCCGCACCGCCGCCTCCTGAGCCGCACGCCGTCGCGAGGACGCCGATAGCGGTGAGCACCAGGAGCGCCGGCCACCTGGTCGCCCCTCCTGTCCTGGCCCATCTGATCGTCCGCATGGTCCTCCGTCCGCGAGCGCGGCGACAAAAGATAGCTGGTACGACCGCACCCGCCCCTTCATGCGGAAGAACCACTGGTACCCTCACCCGCGTGCGTCGGCCGGTGACGATCATCGCTCTCGCGCCGCTCATTTTGCTGGTGTCGGTGTGCGGATTCGGGAGCCCTTCGGCCAGCGCCACGACCGCCAAGCGGCCGCTGCCGGCCGGCCGGCACCCATCCCTGATTGCCGTCATGGTCTGCCGGCCAAAGGCCCAACGCGAGATCAACGAGGTCCTCGGGGTTAGGGCCACCGTGAGCGACCCGACCTGGATCGACCACAAGTACTCCTGCCGCTACGGGTACCCGAACGGGTCGTTCACGTTGTCGGTGAAGGAGCTCTCGAGCTGGTCCCAGACCCTCACCTACTTCCACAGTTTGGGGACCCAGATGGGCAAGACCCAGACGCTTGCCAACCTGGGCCAGGGTGCCTTCCGCACCTCCGGCGGCGACGTGGTGGTACGCAAGGACTGGAAGGTCCTGCTGGTGAACATCTCGGGATTGCCGCCCCAATTCGGCCATCCGCCGACGGGCCCAACGGACGTGGCCTATACGGTCGCCGATCTCATCTTGGGCTGCTGGGACGGCGACTAGGGACCTGTCCTTCCGCATTCACGTGACGGTGCGCCGCGCGTCGCGGTGACAGAAGTGCTCAGCGCTGGACGCCGTCAGTGAGCGGTTCGAGCCCACTGCACGCGATTGGTCGGATCAGACCGACGGAGAGAACGCGTGCGATAACGCGACCGATTCGGCCTCGGTGGTCGGCGGCGTGGTGAAGATCAGACCAAGGCACATCTCGTCGGTCGAGCCGTCTCCCCAGGTCACGAAGTGCGGCGGAACCTGGCGCAAGAGAGGCAGCTCCTGTTGGAGCTGCGGGTTGTAGGTGCACGTGATCCCGATCGTGTCGCCCGGTGTGATCGGGACGGGCTTCGACAGCACATAGCCGTGTTGGTAGTGGAAGTCGTAGTCCGTCACGTTGAGCAGCGTCTGCTGTGTGGGTTTGCCGGGGTTCAAGACGAATTTCATGCCCACCCCGAGTAGGTGCATGTGCGGCGCGAGCTCGACGATGTTGCCCGACGTGTACATCGGCCAGGTGCACGTCGTGGTATCTCCGGCGGGCGGGTCAGTCGGGTTTCTGCCGCAGAGTGATTCGAGCCCGTTGACCAAGTCCTCCTGTCCCATTCCGAAACGCTGACCGACGCTGGCCAGTTCGGCCGCCCGGTTGCACATGGGACCCGTGACCCCCGGTGCACACGGAACGTCCGGCGGGGCCGCCACGATGTCGAGGCGCAGGGGGCGGAGCGGCGTGCTGGCCGGCACGGTGGAGAGCGTCAGCTTGGAGCGCACCGGCTTGTCGCCCACCAGCATGTTGTAGTGCTCTTGCATGATCACGAGGGTGCCGGCGGGCATTGGCGCGCCCGTCCCGGCGGGTTCCTTGGAGATGTTGTGCCCGGGTCCCCACGCAGTGAGCCAGGGAGTGCCTCCGTTCAGCGAGCGTCCGGCCCCGCCCGCATTGAGCCCCGACTCCCCAAAGCAGGTCCATCCCTTGCCGCCGTCGTTCTGTGCTTCGGCCGCCGCTGCCAGATCCGGGGGCACGGCGTAGGTGATCTCGTGGTGCACTTCGGCACTGTTGGGCTGGAAGTCGATCGAAGTGATGAATGCGTTGTGCGTCAGGTGGGGGTTGAGCAGGGTGCAGTGGTAGTCGTCGGTGCCTCCACCAGGTGGCGCCTTCGGCGTGTACGCGGTCGGCGCCTGCAGGACGATCGTGGACGTCTTCGCGCCGGGTTGCGTGTCCGTTGCGCCGGCAACCGAATTCACGCCCAGGAGGGCGAGGCTGACCATGACCAGCGCCGCACACGTCCGTGACATCACCGGGACCACGGAACCCCACGATCGCTTCGCCCTCACAGACCGAGGCTACCGCTTGGTTGCCGACTACTGCTGGTCGGCGCCAGCCCGAGGACACTCGAGGGCCTGGGGCGTCCGGCCCCGCGGTGCCGAGGATCGAGTCCAGGGCTCGGTCGATGTCGGTCCGCCACGCGTCGGACCCGTCCTGCCGGGTCACCCTGAGCGGTGCGGGAGCAGTGAGAACGGGAAGCGAGGAAAGGCGGATGGTGCGCTCACGGACTCGGTGCGCCGCAGCCAGTCATGGCATGACACGTTCCGACGGCCGCGATGGGCTTCACCCCCTCCGAACGGTTCGACGTACGCCGTGCTCGACTCGCGAGGGCTCGGTGGAACGACGTTCACGACTGCATATGCGCCCCGGCGAAGACGTGATCGCGAGGCCCTGACCGGACATCTGGCGGGAGACGATCCAGTCGGACAACTGTTCTGCTGGCATGGGCCGGGCATCCGGTCTGCGCCATCAACAATGCCTCGGCCCGTCCCTGCGCCAAACCTCGACGATCTGCTTCCGATCGGTAATTCGACGCAAGAACCAGCCCCAAGAGCACGACGGGCACGAGCATGATGACAGCAGAGATGACGAACGCTTGAGCGTCGATTCGCGTTTGGGGCGACTGGTAGGCATCATTCGTACTCGTCGGACGTCTGGCTGGGTCCCGCGAGATCCAGCTCGCCGGCGAGCGCCTTTCGCCACGCCTGATAGGAAGGCCTCGCGTTCGCTGGCACGGGCTCCAGTGGGATCTTGCCGTAGGTGGTGCCGTTCACGAGCCAGGCTTGGTTCTAGTGGGACAGCCCTGTCGACTCCGTAGGCCGTCGGTCGCAAGGCGAAGGTCCGATTGGCGGGTGCGAGAGCAGCCGGATCGGACTCACTGTTATCTCAAGTTGGCGCGTCCTCGGCGTTCGGTGTCGTCCAACCACTGCGCACCTAACGGGGATGTCGTCTCCCGCTTCGAACGCCGTCGTTCACGTTCTGTCTGCCCTCTGCGTCTCGCGAATCGCAGGCGCCTGAACCGTACGAGAGAAAGCCTCGAAGTCCACACAGCGTGCGGGGCCCGGTGATCGGACCGCGAACCCTTGGCCCCGATCACACCCAAGGGTCGCCAGTAGGTCGACCAGTTCGACTCGCTCAATCCCTTCCGCCACGACGCGCATTCCCAGAGCGTGCCCGAGGTCAATCGAGGAGCTGATCAAGGCCAGATCGCGATCGTCGTTCCCATTCGTGCGCAACCGTCCAGTAAAGGTGCGATCCAGCTTCAGTTCTCCGACTCGCAGCTCAGACAGGCGAGCGAGTGAGGAAAAGCCGGTTCCGAAGTCGTCGATGGAGACCGTCACGCCGTACTCAGCCATCTGCTCGATCACCTCCATTGCCCGAGACGGATTTGGCATCAACATCTGCTCGGTGATTTCGAGGATGAGGGCGGATGCCGGCAAGGTCGCAGCGTCGAGGAGTTCGGCGAGGCGTCGAGGCAGGTCTTCGTCGAGTAGATCCGTTACCAGTAGGTTCACTGCAACGGCAACACGATGTCCCGCATCCCACCAGTGCGCGCACTCCCGGATGGCCTCGTCGAGGACCCAAGCAGTCAGCCGGTGCGTGAGCCCGCATTCCACGGCAAGGTTCAGAAAGTGGTCCGGTGGCACGAGTCCGAGCCTTGGGTGGGTCCAGCGAAGCAGGGCTTCGTAGGCAACCACTTCGCCAGTCCGAAGGTCTATCTCGGGCTGGTAGTGCAGCGCGAGACTTCCATCGTGAGCGGCTGCACGCAGATCCTCCATGAGCAGGAGTCGATCGGCGCCGTCGTCCAATGCCGCCTCGTAAGAATCGAACGGAAGGCGAAGTCCCTTTGCCCGGTACATGGCTACGTCTGCGCATCGCATGAGTTCGTCGGGGGATCTGGCATGTGTCGGTGCAAGCGCGATGCCAACGCTTGCTCCCACATGAAGAGATGTCGTCTCGAGCGCGATCGGTATTTCCAATGCCGCGGTGATCCGTTCCGCGGCTGACACGGCCGACGCCGTATCAGCTTTTTCGACAATGACGGCGAACTCATCTCCTCCGAGACGAGCGACAACGTCACCGGGACGAAGGATTGATTGGAGACGTGGCCCGATTTCCTTCAAGACTGCATCGCCCGCTGGATGCCCAAACGAGTCGTTGATCTCCTTGAAGTGATCAAGGTCGATCATGAGCAGGGCGAGATGTGCGTTCTGGGATCGTGGGTTCAATGAGTCGAGTCGCCGGCCGAGCTCAGTCAAAAGTTGGCGTCGATTCCCAAGACCCGTGAGTTCGTCGGTAATGGCTTGTTTGCGTCGAGCATCAGTGAGGCGCGTCAGCACGCGGAGCGATACCGCCATGCGTGCGCCGACGGTAACCAGTGTGGCCGCGGCAAGGCTGAGCGCAACGGTGCTGATGTGCTCGTAGTTCCCGAACATCAAGATGGCGAGGCTGGCGGCGGAGGCCAGCGCGGGGAGGACGAATCGCGGGTTCCGGCCTTGGTGGGACCGACCGACCAGCGTGCGAGCTGGCACCCACACGGAAAAGGACATGACGAACATGGCCGCTGGCCATGTCAGGTCGAGCAGGGTTCCGATCTGATAGGTACCTGCAGCTGACTGCACGAGATAGACGGTGTCACCGATCGCCATGAGGACGCAGCCAGCGGCGAACAGCAAGAGACGGACGGGTCGACCCGGCACGACGACGAGGGTTCCGATTGCGAGCGCCAGCAAGATGAGGTCACCGATGGGATAGCTGAGGTTGACGGCGACCGACGAAGTGGAGCCGCCAATGGCGCTGAGGATGGTGTCAAAGGCAAACGCCGCCGAGACGGCTGCGGCACCGAGCCCGGCAATGGCTCCGTCGAGCCACACTGTCACCTGGTGCGGACGCGTGTAGCTCCGAATGAGACTTATGAGAGCCAGATAAGCCAGCGGATAGAACGCGATGTAGAAGGCATCAGCGAGACTCGGGCCATTGGGTGACGATTCAAGTGTCCAGACAACGTCTCCCAAGGCCCAGGCCATCAGTCCTGCGCCGAGAGCGGTGGTTCCGACGAGACCGGATCGCCGGACGAGTGCGCTTGCCAGGCAACCGAGTGCCACTGCGACCTCGAAGGCGTCGACCAAACCGTTGTCGACGATCGGCCAGACCTTTCCAACGGGCCGGATGATGAGCGTGCAGGCGTAGACCGTCAGCAGCAAGCCGGCCGAGGCATATGCAGCGACTGCCCGTCGGTCGATATCACCCGCGGTGTCCTCCGTTTTCACCACATCTCGGTTCATCTTGTCGAGATCGGTCAATGGGGTCACATACTTGACGGTGCAGTACTCTGACCAGCCAAAAAGCGGCGCAGTGCCCGCTCAAGCGAGTCGGTGTGTTGCTTCCCGTCAATCGGACTCTCGGCTGCCGGTCGACGTGTAGGCGTGAATCGCGGCCTTCGTTCGCGTTGACGACCCGGGCCGCCTCCTTCTGGGCCGCCCGTCGACCTCCTGGCAACATCATGGTCACGAACCCGTAGTCCTTAGAGGAGGGTCACGACCGAGGGAGCACCCTCACCTGCCTAACCCGGCGCGTTCACTGCGTCGGTTTCCGTCCAACCCCGGGTCGTGGTGCTACCACTGCTCGCACAGGGGTTACCTGCCTTGAGTCGGGCAGCCCCGCAGTCCAGACTGCCGCCAGGGAGGTGCCATGGCGTTTCTCGGGCTGATGCTTCGTGCCGGCCTGCGACATCGTTGGCGGGCGTGGCTGGCGCTGGCACTGCTGATCGCGCTCGCCGTGGGCCTGGTGCTCGCTGGGGCGATGACGGCTCGCCGCACGGCCACGGCTTTCCCCCGGTTCGAGGCAGCCCACGGGTACGACGGGTTTTTCTACGCGACTGAGCGAGTGCAGAGCGCATCGTCACTGCCGGGTGTCACGTCTCTGACCGAGGTCACGTCCATCGTGTCGAACGCGCCGGAATGTAGATGTCTCTCGTCGCTCAACAACTCGAATAATTTCAACGTCAACGAGGTGGCAGGTCCCGACCTGAACCATCTGGTCAAGCTGGTCAGTGGGCACCTCCCAAATCAGTCCGACCCGTCGGAGATCCTGGCCTCTATAAACCTCGAGCCCTACGGGATCCACATCGGGAGCGTGTTGCGCCTCCCGCTCGTAGCCGCGTCGCAACGGGCGGGCGTCCTGAGTTTTGCCAACCTCACGCCCCACGGACCGGTGGCGACAGTGCACGTGGTGGGTCTGTCGGTCTCGGAGCCCGAATTCACGAACTCTGGGAACCAGACGCCCTACGACCTTTACACGACGCGGGCATTCGACGAGAAGTACAACTCCCGATCAGTCGAGCTGTACGAGTACTACTTCCGGCTCAGGGGCGGTGCGGAGAGCCTGCCCCAGTTCCAGGCTGCGGCGAGGGCGCATGGCGCCCTCTCGGTCACCGATCTGGACGCGCTGTCCAACTCGATCGTGACATCCATCGATCCCCAGGCGGTGGGCTGGTGGATCCTGACTGGCTTCGCCGCATTGGTCGGGCTCGTCGTCCTGGCCCAGGCCCTCGCCCGCCAAGCCGCTCTCGACGCTACGGACTACCCGTCCTTGGCCGCGCTCGGGGCGACCCGTCGCCAGCTCTGCACGTTCACCATGGCGCGCACTCTCGCTCTCGCCCTCATCGGGGCAGGTGGGGGCATTGCACTCGCAGCACTCCTCTCCGTGTTCGTCCCGGTCGGCGAGGCCCGCCTGGCGGATCCCAGTCCCGGCTTCGACTTTGACGCGCTCCTGCTTGTGGGAGGCGCTCTGGCTGCCGTCGGTGTCGTGCTCTTGCTCGGCGTGTGGCCGGCCGTCAAAGCTTCTCGGACACGATCAGGCCAAGACCAAGGACGGGTGACACGGCCCGCGCGGACGGTGGCGTTGCTCAGCGCCTGGGGTGCACCCCCCACCGCTCAGATCGGCGTCCGCAACGCGCTCGAACGCGGTCGCGGACGGAATGCCGTTCCGGTGAGCTCGGCTCTCGTCGGTGCCGTGCTTGCGGTCGCCGTCCTCTGCGGCACGGCGGTGTTTGGGGCGAGCCTGGCCTATCTGACTGACACGCCATCGCAATACGGCCAGGGTTTTGACGCGTGGTTCAGCGTCGATCCCAGTGGGGGAGTATCGCAGAGCGACCAGCTCCTGGCGGACCTGGCTCGGCCGGGTGTGAGCTCCATCACCGCGGGCGTGGATGGCGTGGTCCGGATCAACGGGAGCGTGGTCGACGCGCTGGCCGGGCAGAGCCTGCGTGGCTCGTTCATTATTCCCGTCACCGAGGGCCGGCCGCCCGTCTCGAGTGACGAGGTCGTCCTCGGCGCGAAGACGATGCGCGAGGTGGGCACTCATCTTGACGGGAGGGTCAGTGTGGCACTCCCGACTCCAAGCGGCGTCGCCCCGGCCCGGTCCTTCCGAGTGGTCGGGACCGCCGTCCTCCCGCCGGATTTCAACCACCAGGGCCTGGGCACTGGCGCCATCTTCACCATGGGAGCGCTCACCGGAGACTCCTGCAGCGGAAGCAAGGAGTCGGCCTGCCTCGCTTCCGTACTTGTGACCCACAGCGGCTCTTTCCTCATACAGGTGGCACCGAATGCGCAGGGTCGGGCCGCATTGTCAGCGGTGAGCGATCAGTATGCCTCGCTCGTCAACTTCCCCTACCCACCGACAGACCTCGTGAACTTCGGTCGGGCGGTCAACTTCCCTCTGATCTTCGGGCTCATCGTGGTCGTCTTCGGCGTGGCCACACTCGTGCACCTCCTCCTGACGAGCCTCAGCCGCCGCCGGCGGGAGATCGGCCTGCTCAAGTCCCTCGGTTTCGTTCGCCGCCAGATCGCCTTGTCGATGTCGTGGCAGACCACGACGGTGGCCTTCGTCGGCCTTCTTCTCGGGATCCCACTCGGCATTGCAACGGGTCGGGCCGTGTGGAGCGCGTTCGCGGACAACCTCGGCGTGGGCACCGGGCCTGTTGTCACGCCCTCTGAGATCGCGCTGTTGGCGCTGGCCACACTCGTGGTGGCCAACCTGCTCGCGGTCGGCCCCGCCGTGGTAGCGGCGCGGGCCCGGCCTGCGTCCCTGCTCCGCAGCGAGTGAGCCGTGTACACGCCCGTCGCTCAAAGCTCAGGGCTACGCCGTGCACCCCTGAGTGGACTTTGTCCATCGTTTCTTGCGCAGCTCTTCACGATCCCTCTCGTTTATGGACAGGATTATGGAGAGGGTTTTCAGCTGCTCGCCGCACCACGGTGTCCGCTGCCCCAGTCAAGACGGCTGCTGTTCCGTCAAGGTCGAACGGCACCGTCATGCCGTTATCCGCCGAGCACGGGGAGAGCAAGGCCGCAGTCGACGGAGAACGAGGGGTCGTCGTCGAGTGCCTGTACGACGTCCTGCAGGGCGGCGCTGTCGTAGGGCATGGCCAAGTGGTCGGCGTGATCATCGGGGCACTGATCTTGCAGCGTCACGTTCGTCACCGACGGCCCGCTCAAGAAGGCGGACGTGTACGGCGTCACCACCTCGTCGTCCACGGTCTCGATGACGGTGTAGCGCACCCCTGGCACCGTGTCCCCCTGGGCGTTCAGCTGCTGCAGGAAGTCGGATCCTGCCAGCTGCTGGGTGCAGGCCGGGCACTGGACCAGCGTGAGGGGTGCCGGCAGCCCCAGCGCGGTCGCGGTGTCGAACAGCGTGCTCAGGCCGCCGACGGTGGTCCCGTGGTTGGAGGGGGCCAGTCCCACCAGGTCGTGGACATCGTGGGCTCCACCGTCGAAGCGCAGGAACCAGCGCGGCATCATGCTCCCCTGGGACCAGCCGACGAGATCGACCTTGCTGGCGCCGGTAGCAGCGAGCACCTGCCGAACGAAGGTGGCGAGCTGGCTCGCCGAGGTGGGGATGTCGCCCACCGACCAGATACGGCCCCCGCTCAGCGTGGTGCTGGCGGTCGCCCCGTAGTTCAGTCCGTAGACGCACCAGCCGTCGTCGGCCAGGATCGGGCCCAGGGCTTGCCAGGTGTCGGCCATGTCGTACAGCGTTCCGGGGAGCAGGATCACCGGGAACTGCCGCGGACCCGTTGCCGCCGGATGGCAGCCTGAGACGTTGACGCCTGGCGGTGAGCCGGTGGGGTCAGTGAGCTCGTCCAGGTAGCCAGTGGCCGCGTCGCCGACCGGGTACTGCGCAGCGTGAGTTGCGACACTGCCAGTGCCGGTCGCGGCGGCCAAGGCAGTGGGAGTGGCAACCGGCGCGGCGATGATCAGGCCAGCGAGGGCCAGAAACCCGCCAACTCGGGCGGCCAATTGGGTCATCCGCCACACCGAGTGCTTCGGCCTGGCTGCAAGGGATGGGTGAGACTGCACATGGGCCTGTTCTTTCCCTCGGAGGCCATCTGTATGCCTTCGCAGTCTCACCTCGGCGCGCGCGCATCGCCATTACTTCTCACGACCCGATGGCCAGGCCGTCGCTCGTCGTGCACACCCTGCCCTGCCAAAGGCCCGGCGACCGGTCACGTAGGCTGCCCTGCACGGGATTGAGCGGATCAGTTCAGGACCTGCGAATGCACAAGTCGTCCCCCGGAGCGCGAAAGTCCGGTTGGAGAGGTGCGAGAGCGGCCGAATCGGACTCACTGCTAACCCGAGTTAGCAGCTCCAGTACGTCAGCCTCTATCCACGCGATGCGTTCCTATCTGGGCCTTCGTCTACCGCTTCGGACCCGGTAGTCCAGCTTCGATTTGTGTTTATGGACACGATTACGGGACAGGCGCTTCGGTTGAGAGGTCACGCTCGCAGGACTGCCCGGGTCCACCTCGCATCAACTCACTTGCAGATCCTGGATTCACTCGAACCTCATTCGTGAGCCACGGCATCTGCACCGGGCTTCAGCCACCACCCCCGTTGGCCTGTTAGGTCGGGGAGTCAGACACTTCAGGGTTCCGGAGACCGGACTCGAACCCGAGCTCTTGCGCGACGGGGTCATCGGGGGGGAGCCATGGAGGACTCTCTGATACGAACTCGAAGTCGCGCCACGCTCGAACGGTCCCGGTGTCCTGCGCGATCTCCAAAAGGTCGCCCGTGGCCGAAGGGATACGACCGTCCCGCCAGGCAATCGACCACGGGTAGTGCGGCGACGCTTCTTTGATCCTGAAGACGGGCAGACCTTCGACCGCGTAGCGCACGGCATAGCTGTCGAACTCAAGAGAGAACGCATGCGTGGTAGCGCGCTCGATCACCGCCAGACAATGGCTAAAGGCTCCCGGGGTTCCGAGCCAGCGCATGGAAAGGCCCAATGACCGTTCCAGTGCGGTCAGGAAGTCGGCGTACGCCTCGTGCATGCCGGAGTCTGGATGATCGCCAAGAACCTCGATCGGCCGTTCGAATAGAGATGCGCTTGGCCGAGGAGAATCACCCCTGCGGCCGACCAAGCGCATTGGTTCAAGCCGGAGAAGCGTATGGGACCAGCCCTTGGGATGGTCGTGGAGCATCTGCGGCGTGATCCGGAGAATGGCGACGTCGAGACGATTCTCGAGGAGCGCGTCGAGTTGGGCCACGCTGTCCATCGCATGTTCGACGATGGTGACATCTGGTCGGGCCTTCGAATACGCGTCGGCGACGTCGCGACTCGTGGCGAGTTCGAAGATGTGGGCGATCCGAACCTTGTTTCCGTCCGGTCGTTTCTGCATTCTGTCGGCCAGGCCCAGCAACTCCCGTGCGTCGCCGAGGAAGGCTTCGCCTCGCGCGGTGAGTGCGACATGACGGCTATCGCGGACAAAGAGTTGAGCGCCGAGCTGATCCTCGAGCTTGCGGACTTGCTTGGAGAGTGCGGGCTGGCTGACGTGGAGCCTTTTCGCTGCCCGGCCGAAGTGGAGCTCATCGGCCACCGCTACGAAGTAGCGCACGAGGCGCAAGTCGAGGTCCATGCTTGCCCCCAGAGCACCCCGGCTGTAGGTCCGGAGATACGACCCGGATCGTAGCCGTGCGCCCATCTCGGTTATGCCCCAGCGGTTATCGATCCAGGTCGAATAGGTCTTGGACACCAGCCCCCGGGGAGGGTTGAGTTGTGAGCATCCCCCCGAAAGGACTCGCCATGGCTTCAGAAGGCAAACCAGCCGTCTTCATCCACGGGTTGTGGTTGCACGCAACCAGCTGGTCCCCCTGGCTCGACCTATTCCGCGAGGCTGGCTACGACCCCATCGCGCCGGGTTGGCCCAACGAGCCCCCGACGGTCTCAGCGGCCAGGGAACACCCCGAACTGGTGGCGAACGTCGGCATCGATGACGTCACGTCCCACATGGCACAGGTCATTGAGGGCCTCGACGTCGCGCCCGTCATCGTCGGACACTCCTTTGGTGGCCTGATCGCCGAAAAGCTTCTCGGTGAGGGCTATGGCGCCGCTGCCGTGGCGATCGATCCAGCGCAGATCAAGGGCGTCCTGCCCCTCCCGCTCGCTCAGCTTCGCTCCGGCTTGCCCGCTTTGGGCAATCCGGCCAATCGCCACAAGGCCGTCTCTTTGACGGCCAAGGAGTTCCGCTTCGGTTTTGGAAACGCGCTGAGTCAAGACGAATCGGATGCTCTCTTCGACCGTTGGACCATTCCATCCCCGGCTCGGCCGTTGTTCGAGGCAGCGGTTGCCAACTTCTCACTGCACTCCCCAGCCAAGGTCGACACTCAAAACGAGGAGCGTGGACCCCTGCTGCTCATATCGGGGACAGAGGATCACACGGTGCCGGACAAGGTCACTCGCTCGACACTGAAGCAATATCGCGACTCGAGCGCGGTCACCGAGCTCAAGCAGTTCGAGGGGCGAGGTCACTCTCTCACGATTGACGATGGCTGGAAGGACGTGGCGGACGCTGTCCTCGATTGGCTCAAGACCAATGGAGTCTGAAGCAGCGCTGCGTCTTCTAACGCATTGAGGAGGGATCATGCATCTTGGACTCCAGGGCAAGCGAGCCCTTGTGACCGGAGCCAGCAGAGGGCATCGGCCTCGCTGTGGCTCGGCGACTCTTGGCTGAGGGCGTGCTCGTGGTCGACGGATCGCGTGAGTCTTCGGCGGAGATCGATGCCTTGCGTGAGGACAGTGGTGTCGTCCACTTCGACGTGGATCTCTCTGGGAGCGAGGGACCAGCGCAACTGGTGGAGGCCGCCCTGAGTGATGGACCGATCGACATCTTGGTCAACAACGCCGGCGCAGTAACGCCTCGTCTCGGTGGATTTCTCTCGGTGACAGATGAGCAGTGGGCGAAAACGATCGCTTTGTCCTTCATGGCGGCGGTGCGAACGACGCGGGCTGTCTTGCCGCACATGATGGATCGAGGTGGTGGCAGCATCGTCAACAACGTCTCTGTCAATGCGACCCTCCCGGACCCTCTTGTCATCGACTACAGCGCGGCAAAGGGGGCACTCGTAAACTTCTCCAAGGCGCTGTCCAAGGAGGTCGGACCGTACGGCATCCGTGTCAATGCCGTCAGCCCGGGTCCTGTCTCGACAGAGCTATGGCTCGGCCAGCAAGGAGTGGCGGCCTCCGTATCGGCCGCCCAGGGCACCGACCCGGACGACGTTGCACATAAGGCGGTTAAGGACACCGCCACTGGGCGCTTCACCACGCCGGAAGAGGTTGCAGATCTGATCGTGTTCTTGGCAAGTTCTCGGGTCTCCAATGTGACAGGAGCGAACTATCTCCTCGACGGAGGTCTGACGCAAAGTCTCTAGCGGCTCGGATGAACAAACCTTCGGGCGAAAGGAACTCAATGGCGCCAACAGACCAAGACTTCGAGGCGTTCGTGGACAACTGCCGCACCGCGGTGGCTCAGCAGGTCAGCGGAAGAAGGAGCCATTTCAGGCGCTCTGGTCTCAACGCGACGACGTCGTGCTCATCGGCGCTGCGGGGTCGCATCAAAGGGGCGGAAAGAAGTGAGCAAACGGCTCTCGTGGGCCTCTCAGCATCTCGGGAGACCTTGCCTTTACTGTCGATTTGGAGCACATGAGCCGCGAAGTCGAAGGCAAGACGGAACAGCGGACGCTCCGATCCAGCCAGGGCTACCGCTTCGTGGAGGGCGAATGGCGCGTCGTATTCCGTCACGGGGACCCTATGGCTGAGGACCTATTGCCGCCGATGAACGCCAGCACCCAGTGATTGTGACTTCCGTGCATCCCATTTCACCCTGATCGAAGGGTCGCAGTTCGGACATCGTCCCATGACCAACGCGAGCGAACCCCAGGCGACTGGACCTAGGGGAGACGAACTCTCGCTCGCAACTGCATTGGGCGCGTCAGGCAGACGGTAACCGCATCGGTTGCGCGCAGACGAGGTTCCCAATCGATGCTTCGCAAGCACCTGCCGTCGGGCCTCAACATTTCGAACGCATTCCAGCCTCTCGGATGACACTCGGAAGATCCTGGAGACAGCACCGGCTTCCGGAGCCCATTCGGGTTGTCCAGAGCGTCCAGCCTGTCCTTGTTGGTGGTCCTGAGCAGGACCGTCAGTCCACCCGGCTAACGGCCGCACACCTGGTCGCACCGAATTGATTGCCATCAATTTGGATTGCCAAAGTCAAAGTCATCGTCGGACGCACAGCCAGTTCAAGTCGATAGCGCGCGTCGCGCAGTTGCCCCAATCCATCACTTATGGGCTACTGGGGTGAGAGCGCCAGGACCGCGCACCGCACCAATGAATCTAGTGGCGCATCGCTCACTCAGGGCAGGGGCGTGAGGGCGTCACGCCATGGTGAACTTCTCTCGTCGTACCACCTGGTCCACCGGAATGTGACTGTCAGGCTAACGACGCATTATCCTTGGTCGCGTTCATCCGGCGACGTGGCGATACGGACGCCCTTCACCAGTGGACGTGCGGCGGCCCGGTGACGTCACCCGGGCTTGACTATTTCTGAGGACCACGTCCAACGGCACACGGTCCAAGCAGGTATGAGCGACAGCACATGACTCTCGATTCGCTGCAAATCGCCGGCCGTGCCGGCAGCCGCACGGAGCGCCGGCACCCGCTCGTGTACATATCGCTCATGGGACCGGGCGTCTCGCCACCCAGTGGTGGTGAGATAGCGCCGCTCACCGACTTGGCTGAAAAGACCGCCGAGCATCCCATCCGCGCTGGCCATGCCCGGCAACCAAACGTGCTCCTGTACCCGCCTAAAGTGGTCCTCGTGGCCGGGTAGCACCACACAGTCGGCTACCCTGAGCACCCCGGCGGTTACGAATACCCCTATTCCGTTCCGATCGCCGCGCATCTCAAGAATCGGCTGACCCGTCGCGACTCGCACGGAGCGATAGGTGTCCGGCTGCCCAGACGCGCGAAGGATCGCGTCGTGGTGATCGCACATGAACCGTTCATAGGCCTCGGCGTCAGTCCAGACCGCCAGGACACACGCTGTGTCGGGCGACTTCTCGTCCCAGCCACCAACCTGGCAGACGAACCCATCCTCGCCGCTCAGAACCGCCCACCCCTCTTGTGCCTGTGAAAACTCGTTCCGCGATGTCGGCGCAACATCGCACACGATCCACTTGACCAGCAGCGATCCCAACTTCTCCGCCAATATGGCGTTACTCGCCACTGAGGACAGCTGACGCGACTCTGCGGACGCGTTCCTGATCGGCGATTATGTCAAGTTCGACGATCTGGTCGTTGACGACGGTGAAGGCCATCACGCCGTGCGGCTGCCCATTCAGCGTGATTACGACGCCTGCGGCACCGTTGATCAACGCAGGATGGAGCAGTGCCGCCGGATTTGCACCGAGGCGCGCTTGTCTTGCGACTGCGGCTGCACCGCGGACGATCCGGGACGCACCCGGACGACTCGGGCTCGAGTCGACTCGCAAGATAACATCGTGGTGGAGTACGGCGACCAGTGCGTCGAAGTTGCCACTGCGGGCTGCCAAGAAGAAGGCGTCGACAACCGCTCGTCGACGACTGACGTCGGGGTCCGGGACTTCAGCGCCTTTGACCCGCCGCCGTGCCCTGCTCGCCAGCTGCCTGGCTGCAGTCGGAGATCGACCCACCATGGGGGCAATCTCCTCGTATGGCAGGTCGAACATGTCATGGAGGACAAAGGCCAGGCGCTCCGCGGGAGCCAAGGCATCGAGTACGACGAGGAGAGCCAGGCCGACCGAGTCGGCAAGTAGCGCCTCGGCCTCTGGTCCAAGTACTCCCGCGGGGCTGATGACAGGATCTGGAAGATGCACCTCGAGGGATTCCTCGCGCCGGACGTTGCGTGAGCGGAGCATGTTGAGACAGATGCGAGCGACGATCGTCGTCAACCATCCGCCAAGGTTCTCGACTTCGCTCGTCTCAGCCCGGCTGACTCGCATCCAGGTGTCCTGGACAGCATCGTCGGCCTCGGCGAGCGAGCCCAGCATCCGAAAGGCGACGGCCCGCAGGTGGGCCCTCTGCTCCTCGAATCGCTCCACCAGCCAGTCATTCTCGTCCATAAGTACATCCTCACTGAAGCGGTACCACACTGACCCCACAGCGACCACGGATGTGACAACGAAGGGTGGGCCCACCCACGGGCCGACGGATCGCGTCAGCGCGGTCCGAGGGGGTCCCTGGGCACGGCCAGCCAACCTGATCTGACCGGTTCGCCTTTGTGGCTCGCTGAGGCGTCCGCAGTTTCGGGCAATAGAACTCGAGAGCACGAGGGCCTCGCGCAGGGTCGGCACCGTAGCGAGGTCGAGCGGGCTATCCGCACAGTGCGGATGGTCCCCGGAGCCATCTTGCTGAACGGGGTTGATATGCTCCGCGGCACTAACAGCCAGGGGGATGGGGTGTGAAGAACGACGGTTCGAAGCTCGGTAAGAAGGCTGCTGAGTTCTTGGAGCCGGGCGAAACGTTCGTCGCAGCGGCGACGCTGAACACCGGTTCGATAAAGAAAGCAGCCTTCGGCGGCGTCAGTGCACCGATAGTGAAGGCAGGTGTTACCGACCGTCGAATCCTTATCTTTGCCTCCAATAAGGCGGCCTTCAACCTCAACGTGGGCAAGCTCGTGAGAACGATTCCGCTGGCCGATATCGCATCCGTTGAGTCCTCATCGGGAGGCATTCCCGGCATGAGATTCGTCAAGATCAACATTACTCTCAAGGACGGGACCCTTCTCCCTTTTGAGGCGTCCGGGTTGACGTACAAGAGTGCTGAAGAACTGGCATCGGTGCTAAAGACCACCATGGCCTAATCGAAGCGCCTGCATTGAACCCGCCCGGTCGCTAATCCCCGATACCGAGGCCCTCCCGGTACCGGCCCCCACTGCCCCCATAGTGCCTGCTTGAGACTTGAGCTAGTGCCGTGTCAGGCAACGTTTGCGCGCTTGACCAGTTCACGCAGGGTTTCGTTCTGAGCGTTGCGGTTGCGCCAGGCGATGTAGCGGCGGATCAAGAAGGCCTGGGCCTCGTGACTCTCGTGGTCGGTGCCGTCGAGGCAGAAGTAGCGCAGGGCGGTGAACTGGGCCTCGATGCGGTTGAGCCAGCTGGCATAGTGCGGCGTGTAGGCCAGCTCGACGTTGTTGGCCTCGGCCCACTCTCCGACCCGAGTGTCGTTCTTGGTCGAGAGGTGCGGGACGAAGTTGTCGAGGACGATGGCGATGCGTACGTGGGCGGGTGCAGCGTGCGCACGTAGCGCATGAAGGAGAGGAAGTCGGTCCGTCCCTTCTTGGACTTCACGTGCCCGTAGAGCTTGTCGGTGGACAGGTCGTAGGCGGCGAGGAGATGGCGGACGCCGTGGGGCCGGGTGAAGGTGGCCCGCATGCGCCGGCGTGGTCCGATCCGCGGTGCTCCTTTGGTGTCACGCTCGGCCCAGTGGCGCCCGGGATGGGGCTGGAGGTTGAGGGGGCCGAACTCGTCGTAGCAGATGACGACGTCGGGGTCACCGGCCTTGGGCTGGGCTTTGGCGTCGGCGATGTCGTAGAGCTCGAGGATCCGGTTCTTCTTCACCTCGAAGTCGGGGTCGTTGGACTGCTTCCAGGTCTTGATGGCTTGAAAGGAGACACCCTCCTCGCGGAGAAGCGCCCGGAGTCCCTCGTGGCTGATGTCGTCGACCACCCCCTTTCGCACCAGGTGGTCGGCCAACTTGGTGAGCGACCAGGTGGAGAAGGGCTCACCGTGATCGGTCGGGCGCCCCAGGGCGATCTTCTTGATGGCGGCCCGCTCGGGCAGGGTGAACTTCGGTGGTCGCCCCCCGGCGTACTTCGGGGCCAAGGAGTCGAACCCATCGGCGTTGAAGTTGTGGATCACCTCTCGGACCCGGTCCTCGGAGGTGAAGGCGATCTTGGCGATGGCCGGCACGTCCATCCTCTGGGCGGACCACAGCACGATCTGGGCTCTTCGCCATCGCACCACCGAGCCCGAACCACGTCGGACGATCTGGAGGAGCTTGTTCCCTTCCTCGTTGGTGATGTCTCGCACTGCCACGCGTTCTGCCATGGCACCACTTTGCGCGACCGGCCGCCCAAAGTGGTGGACGCGGCACCTCAACGTTGCCGGTCACGGCACTAGGTGCTGCGCTGGATTCGTAGCATCTAGAGGTCCGTGCGGGACTGACTCAAAAGTGCCTGCCGCTGGCAGCCGCCAGTTGGCCTATTTACGAGAAGTCTCCCGCTCGGACTTCGCCACGGAGTGGCTCAAAAGAGGATCGAGCACGAACAGTCCACAAGCAGGAGTGCCCCCGTGGTTTTCACCGAGCCAAGGAGGCATGCATGAACGTGATGATCGGGATCGATCCGCACAAGGCGTCGCACACTGCGGTCGCCATCGGGCGGGACGAGGACCAGGTCGCAAGTGTCAAGGTCCGAGCGACGAGCCGCCAGGTCGAGCAGCTCTTGTGCTGGGCCGAGCCATTCGAGAAGCGCACCTGGGCCATCGAGTCAGTGGGCGGAATGGGCTACTTGCTGGCGCAGCAGCTGGTGGCCCGAGGCGAAGACGTCCTCGACGTGCCGGCCACCTTGGCCTCACGCATCCGGGTGTTGGCCACTGGGCGGTCGAACAAGAACGATCCCAACGACGCCCACTCGATCGCCATCGCGGCGCTTCGGGCCCCGGTGCTGCGTCAGGTCGAACCGGCCGATCACGGCGAGGTCCTCCGGCTCCTCTCCAAGCGGAATTGGGATCTGGGACGTCAGCGAGCTCGGGTGGTCTGCCGGCTGCACTCGCTCTTCTCTGAGGTCGCTCCCGGCGGGATCGCCAAGGAAATGTACGTATCTGACGCCGAGACACTGCTCGCCAAGGTGAGACCAGAGTCGCCGGCCCAACAGATGCGCGTCGAGGTGATCCTCGAGCTCCTCGACGACGTGCGCCGCCTCGACGCCCAGACCAAGGAGTCGCATCGGCGCATCCGGCTGGCCGTGAAGGCATCAGAGACATCGGTGACCGAGGTCTACGGAATCGGGCCCGTCCACGCCGCGTCGCTGATCGGATACTCGGGCGACATCCGTCGCTTCGCCAACCGCGACGCCTACGCGTCATACAACGGCACGGCCCCGATCGAGTTCTCCTCTGGTGGGCGGACCGTGCACCGACTCTCCATGCGGGGGAGTCGCCGGCTCAACAACACGTTGCACATGGCCGCGGTGACACAGATCCGCAACCCCGGCACCGAGGGCCGCATCTACTTCGAGCGCAAGGTGGCCGAGGGCAAGACCAAGAAGGAAGCGCTGCGGTCCCTCAAGCGCCACGTCTCCAACGCCGTGTATCGCCAGCTCGTGCTCGACGCTCGATAAGGGGCCCGGGAGGACAGAAGGGAACGACTCATAGCCGCGTGGTCGGCTCTACACCCTGACGGCCGGCTCTTAGGCGAAGTCACCCCCGGACCCATTCGAATCCTACGCATCTGTGCCGTCACGTGACGGGGGTGATCCGTCGCGCCCCGAGTGGGCCGAAATAAGGGTCTTGACTCAAAGAGGATTCGCCTGGTTCCACGCTGTCCTGACGGCGTCGCTGTTAGGGGGCACCCTCAAAGTGGACATGGGTACTCCGTTACCACCGGAGTCAATCAGAGGCTCAGGCCATCCCTGAGAGACCCTTTTGCAGATCATCGGCGTCCATGACCGGTGAGATTTGCACTTCAGCGTCGAGTTCCTGGAAAAAGGGCTCTGCGAACGGCGGGATTGCCGAGGAGTCGGGCATGTCGAAAACGAAGAAGGCCGTGCGCCTCCCATCGAAGGTCGTGAAGTAAGCCGCCTCTGGCTTCCACCGCTCGGCAGTCTGCTGCATAACCTTGGGCAGCGATCCATCTCGGATGCCTTTGTTGCCTGCTTCGACTGGTATCGACACTCTCGCCATCACACGCATACGGTCTCCTCGTTAGGTCCTGGGATCAAACGACTATTACCGGAAGCCTGGATGTCGTCAATCGGGAGATGCCTCGCCTTCCCGTTCCGCTTCGCCACCCACCACCACAACGTCGGCGGCTTCATCCGTGCCGACTTTGGCTAGTTTTCGAGCCGCGTAGGGCACCCCTGAGGCGGCGCTCAAAGCAGCGTTATCGAAATGGCAACAGGCTCAGACGGGAATGCAATCCCCAGGAGCGAGTGCCGAATACTCGATCGAGGGTGTGGAAGTAGTGGCGGAACAGGCGATGCAGTCCGCTAGACAGGTCATTGAAGCGATACCAACGCCACCGTCCATCGAATCCGATGTACAGAGCGAGCTTGTTGCCATTTCCGCGTTTGAATCGGATCTACAGCCGATCGCTGACGCTTGGCCTAATGCCCAGACTCAAGTGACACAGGCTCAGGCGGATTTGTCGAAGCTCAGCACCGCGGCGGCCAAGCTGCACACCGATATAAGCAGCGGGTAGGAGGACCGCCCACCCTCCCGGCGGCAATGTACTGGGCTACCCCCGAGAGCGAGAGGCAAGCTGGGTGGGGCCGATCGGTCCTGACACGACCAACAACCCCGTAGGATCACTGGCGGCATGAACGAATCCATCCAGAGGACGCTGCGCAGGCTCACGCAAGTGACCAGACCTCTGGCTATGCGATCTGCCGGCACCAAAGAGTCCAACACCTCTGTCGTCCGTCATATTGGGCGCCATTCGGGTCGGAGCTACGAAACCCCGGTCGTCGCGGTTGAGCACGACGACAGCTTTCTCATCGCCCTGCCTTATGGCACACACACCGATTGGGCCAAGAACGTCCTCGCAAGCGGGGCGGCGAGCGTCATGACCCGTGGTCAGCCGTACGAGGTCGATCAACCACAGGTAATTCCGATGGCGGACGCCACACCGTACTTTGGTCCGAAGGAGCAGAAGCTCCACCGGCGCTTCGGCGTCGACACATGCCTCCGAGTCCATCGCATTGCGCCATAAAGTCAATCGGGGCTGAGAGTACCGACGATCGGAAAGGCGCCTGATTCGACGGAAGTTCCGGCGACGCCACCACACCGGCGAACTGGCCTACTCAGGGTCAGAAATCCATTCGTTCAGCGGTAAGGCAGAGGGTGGATCGTCGGTAAGCGAGGCGTATTCCAGGGCAGAGATTCGCCCGCGGTCTACCCAAAGCATCACAAATCCGATGACCACGCCCGAATCGTCAATGACAGTTCTCGTGATTGGTGATCCGACTCGATCAGGCGCTGCCGGGCTCGCCTCTCCGACCCTGATGTCGATACTCGGCGAGCCTCCGGCCCAAGGGCGGATTGCGAATGCACTCTCGACCTGTTGCCGGAGTGTCTCAGCGCCGTCGAACTCATTGTCGAGGATTCGCAGGATTACGCGCGCTTCGTCTGTTCGAAAGAGTCCGGCCCCAGGTCACCGTCCGATCTCGGCCAATGGGGGCTGTCCCATAAGTGCGCAGGGTGGCACTCCGATCCGGCGATCGGCGCTACCTCGTCACTGATCCGTATGGATTGGCGTAGTCAATCGAATCAGCACCGCCCGCAGTCGCGGGACGGCATGCGCGAGTAGGTATCCCCTCGAGGTTCTTTTCGAGTACCTACCCCAAGCTTTCGCTGTTTATGAAGGCCTTTACGCTCTGCATTGTGTCCATGAATTGTGCTGGAAAGATGATCGTACTGTTGTGTTCACCCGCGATATCCGCCAAAACCTGAAGGTTTCGGAGCTGTAGTGCAATGGGGTGCTGAGCGATAATGTCCGCTGCCTCACCCAACTTGGTAGCCGACAATTGCTCGCCCTCGGCGGCGATTATTTTGGCGCGCTTCTCACGCTCAGCCTCAGCTTGTTTTGCCATGGCCCGCTGCAGCGATTCGGGCAACTGGATGTTGTTTACTTCAACCGTGCTGATGTAGACACCCCATTCCTCGGTGATTGTCGCCAGGATGTCCTTGATCTTTTCGTTGATGCTTCCCGTCTCACTGAGCACATCATCCAGCCTGCTCTGTCCAATGACGTTCCGAACAGTGGTCTGTGCAATCTGATACGTCGCGTCGTGCTTCTTCTCGATTTCAACGATGGATCTGACTGGGTCAGTTATTCGATAGTACGCAACGGCGGCTACCTCTATTGAGACATTGTCACGGGTGATGATCTTTTGACTGTCAACTGGAAGCGTCACGATTCGAGTGCTGACCTTGCGGAGTCTGTCGATGAAGGGGACGGTAAACCGTAGGCCTGGTTCCTTGATTTTGGACCGGACACGACCAACGCGAAAGACAACCCCGCGTTCCCACTGCTTGATGACATTAATTCCGAAGAAGCTCATTCTCTGTTGTTCCCCTGACTAGTGATAAATCCGAAGTCCGATCGAGTCGTCCGACTTTTACACACTCATTGCAGGAAATCGCGCCACCTCCCACAGCCGGTCTCTCCCAACTGCCAGGATTGGTCAGTCGGGATCAGTGGAACCGAACCCATGTCGGCCGTGACAATCGCGGGCGAATTTGCGCTCTGACGTGTATCACCGAAGTGCGGCAGGGTGGCACCCAGACCCGGCGTACGAGGGCAGGTACACCTCCTTTTGGACGAAACTGAACGACTAAATCTTTTCTGGTTGCCAAAGGGATATCTCAAGGGCAAGGTCATCTGAAGATGCCGACTCCCCATGTGCCCATGGTTCGCACGCGATTATCGCGGACGGCCCCAGCGCCGGCGTTCAGTGACGGTGCCCATCCCAAGGGAGACACTTCGGCGTTGGAACAAGGACCGACAACGGCCCAAGAGCCGTCAGCGCCGCTGCAGGTGAAGTCGCCCGGCACACGCCACCAGGGCGTATTCTCAAAGCCCCAATGGCAAAGGGCCTCAGCACTGGCAAGTTGGCGACAGCGTTACCTGCGTTGGCCGCAGTCTCCGTTTTCGCCTTGATTTCAGCTCTGAGCCCACCTGTAGCCGCTCACACCGCCCGTCCGGACCTCGCATCGGCTGTCGCGACGTTGCCCGGCGCCGATGACCAGGCCACGGGTGTCACCTGCGTGCCAAACGGCCCCTGCATCGCTATTGACTACAGCGGACAGGTGTACATCCTGAGCGGCAGGCATGTCGAAGCGGCTGGGGATATAGGCGTTGTCACCTTCGGGGTCTCATGTCCCACTCGCACGTTCTGCGCGATGGTCAGCGAGGGCGCGGCTGTCGTTCTCCGTCCGAGTGGTGCAACAGAATATCCCCTCCAGTATGGGAAAGGGTCTGACACGCATTGGCAGTCGATCTCGTGCTCGTCGCCCAGCTTCTGCATGGCCGGCGGAGGTCTCATCGGTGGCGCAGAGGACGGGGCCGGCGTGGTCGCGAGCTGGAACGGCGCCACGTGGTCGTCCGTCCAAGTGGTGTTGCCCGACATCCCATATGACTTCAAGACCCAGATCAGCTCCATGTCTTGCGCCGGTCCGAGCCTCTGCGTTGCCGCCGACGAGGAACAAAGAGTCCTCCAGTGGAACGGGACAAAGTGGACCGCTCCAATTGTGCTCAACGGATTCGGCACCATCGCAGCCTCGTGCTCGTCCAAGAGATTCTGCTTGGCATTGGCACTGAGTTCGTATTCCGTGTGGACTTGGAATGGCGAATTGTGGCTACCTTCGGAGCCGAGCGATTTACGATCATCGTTCGGCAGCCCATTCGTCAGTTGCCTGTCCTCCTCTGACTGTGTTGGTGTGACGAACGTCGGTATTGCGCAGCGTTGGACAGGACGCGGCTGGGGACCGGCCAAGCAGCTCTACTCCGACAGGACCAATGGCATCCAGGGATTGGCTTGCTCGTCAGCGGGATTCTGCGAGGCGGTCACAAGTGGTGATCACTTCGTCTACCTCTACAACCCTCAAAAGCCGCCCGCGTTGCCCGTCCTCTGCTCGTTCCGATGCAAGCGAGCAACGACCTAGCGCCCGACACCAACCCTCCCGCCCCGCCGTGTTTGTCAAAACTCTACGTATCCGACGGTCGGGGGCACCAGTGGAATGAGTCCGCAGTGCCTCGGCGTCCGCCGCATTTCTGCTTTGCCGCCATCCCGAGACTAAGAAGGATCAGGACGACGCACGCCAAGGTGAGGGCGACGCTGATCCCGTTCACGACTTTGATCTTGTCGTCCTCAGCGGGCAGCAGTATCAGGCGGATCGCCTAGGAAAATAAGCGCCGCCCGCAGTGGATGCTGTCTGCACCGATTCCAGGTCGCCCGTGCCATCTCCGATCACCCTCGGGGACCAAAAGCGGGTGACATTGTCTCGGCGAACGGAGATACTGAGAGCGCAGCCGAGATCAGCAGCGATGCCGGCGCAGATGAAAATGGGTCCAAGCCCAACGAACCATCCCCGAAAGTCAGTTCTATCTCGCGGCAACGCGAGAAATCCCACCCAGGAGCCTTTGTTCTGGGACTCCACCCCAAAACCGGGTCACTTCAATCGTGGACGCTCTCTTTAGTGTTGAATGATTCGAACATGGGTCGGTTTTGAAGGCAGCCTACGCTCGCTTTGCCACGATTACATTTTGCCTAATTTCCGCTTCCGCCTCCTTGAACTCAGTGACGTTGAAATACGGGCGCCACTCACGCTTCGCATAAGCAAGCGGAATGCATGTCTCGCCGAAAGCATCTGGAGGAAGGTTGGGCCCACCTCCGGTCGGGTCGCAGCAGTATTCACCGGCGTCGTAGATCTGAAGATATCGCTCCGTGTCCACGAAGGCCCGCCGTGCGCCGCTGCTCGCAAGGTTTGCGAATGAGCCGAGGTTGGTTGGATCGGGCTCGTCTGCCCGAATCCTGGCGCATTGAAGAATGAAATCTCGCTCACGAGTTGTCACGATGAGCATCCCTCCGGGTGTGAGCAATCGGGCGAACTCCTCGATCCATTCGAGGTGCACGGCTTCTGTGAGATGCGAGAACACGGAGAAAGCGAAGATGAGATCCACGGAACGGTCCGGAAGCGAAATCGGCGGGTGAAGATTGATCTGCTCGAAAGTGGCCCAAGGATTGGTCGTTCGACAGATATCGATGACTTCTTGGAGTGGGTCTACTCCGAGCAGACTGTCCTTGCCGAAGTCCTTAATGAAGAATCGGGTGATTCGACCCCAGCCGCAGCCGAAATCCAACGCAACCTTTGGCCGTATGGAAGACGCTGCTCGAGTCACAGTCCGATAGAAGCTGAAGGCTTCGCGAAGGGTCTGCTCACCATGAGCCCCGGTGAAGCGGACCTGCACCTCGTCTGGTGGCAACGCTGGCAGGTAGCCGTGCAGGGACGAAAAGACCTTCTCGCCATAAACGTTCAACCAATACCATTCTGCCGGAGTCAGGAACCCGAGCAGCTTGTGTGGCGGGAGCGAAGTGGTCCTCGCCGCGAGCACGTACGGCGCAGCAACAGCCGGCCGCAGCCACGTTCGTACTGTGTGAGGCGACAAGTTCTCTGACCCCCCAATGCAGTCCCTGTTGACGATCAGTGTTCTGGCGTTGTGTGCCGTGTTGTTCTGTATCTTCCAATACTTCAAGTTGATGGTCCAATGGCGCCACCTTCGCCGATCTGGTCAGTGAGGGGCAGCATCCCCGAAGTGCTGTGTCCTCAAGCGGTCATTGCAACACCAGCCCGATCGGCGAACAGTGAGCTCGTCGATCAGGAGGTCTAACGATGGGCGGTTCAGCCAGGCTGAAAAGCAGACTATCTGGGACATGCGTGAGGCCGGAGTGCCGGTGAAGCGCATTGCCAGACATCTGGGCAGGCAGAACGTGTCGTTGCGCAAGTTCATCGCCGATGCCGGCGGGAAGCGACCGACGGCCCGAGAGCGCTCCGAGTTGCGACTGTCGCTTCGAGAACGAGAGGAGATCTCGCGGGGGTTGGCGGCGGGTGATTCGATCCGCCCCATCGCCGGAGCTCTGGGTCGCTGCCCTTCGACGGTGTGCCGTGAGGTCAACGCCAACGGCGGGCGCAAGAAGTACCGGGCTCTGGCCGCCGACCGGGCCGCCTGCAGGAGGGCGCTGCGACCCAAGCGGGCCAAGCTCGCGCAGTGCCGGCACACCCACCTTCGAACTTTGGTGCTCGGCCGCGGGCTTCGATGTGCTCAAGCCAGCGCTGAAGGAGCCCGGCTACCGTCTCCCGTTCGACGGGGATCTTGCCCTCGGCTGCATCCTTCACGAGCCGAGCTGCCTCTCATTGTGCGGCCCGCCGACCTCGGTGGATGGTGGTGCTCACGTAGCGGTAGTGCTACGTCTTCGGGTCGCGGCCGACGCATACCCTGACCTGCCAAACGCCCGGCGACCGGTCACGTAGGCTGCCCTGCACGGGATTGAGCGGAGCGGTTCCGGACCGGCGAATGCACAAGCCGGTCCGCCGGACCGCGAAAGTCCTGTTGGAGAGGTGCGAGAGCGGCCGAATCGGACTCACTGCTAATGAGTTGACCTGGGTAACCGGGTCCGAGGGTTCAAATCCCTCCCTCTCCGCTCGGGAGCGCGGCACGCGGTGCCGGGCGACCGCTGGTCAGTCCGCCGCGGCGGGCGTGCCGTGCACCGTCACCCTTGGCGGCGGGCGGCCTGGTGCGAGGAGTGTGCGAGAAGTCGTGGGCCGCTACTGGCTGCAGACCCTGGGCTGTCCGAAGAACCAAGTGGATTCGGACAAGCTCGAGGGCTACCTCGAGGCGCAGGGCTATGCGCCGGCTGACGAGCCCGCCGCGGCAGATCTCGTCGTCGTGAACACGTGCGCGTTCATCGATGCGGCTCGCCAGGAGTCGATCGATACGGTCCTGAGCTTGGCGGACCGCCGCCGTCCCGGTGCGCGACTGGTCGTGACCGGTTGCATGGCCGAGCGGTACGGGGATGAGTTGTTCGAGGCCCTGCCCGAAGTCGACCTGGTCGCCGGGTTCGGTCGCGACCTAGTTGCACCTGCAGCGGTGCCCGTGTCGCTGCGAGCCACAGCACCGGCACCGGCGTCCGTCGTCGGCGCTGGCTTCGACCTGCTCGAGTTACCCCGGCCCGCCGCCCGCGTCCCCTGGGCCTACGTGAAGGTTGCCGAGGGTTGCGATCGCATCTGCGGCTTCTGCGCCATCCCGTCGTTCCGGGGCAAGCAGCGCTCGCGCTCTCCGGAGGAGATCCTGGCCGAGGTCGATGCACTGCGCGCACCCACCCACACCGCTCCCGGCGACACCACGCGCTCGGTCGCCGACGCGCGCCTCCCCTGCGCGAGATCGTGCTCGTTGCACAGGACCTTGCGTCGTACGGACGCGACCGCACCGGTCCGGGCCGTGCCGGCCGCATCGCCCACGGGCCCTCGCCGATCGCCGCGCTCACGCGCGCCGTCGCCGCACGGGTGGAGCGCACGCGACTGCTCTATCTCTACCCGTCAGGCCTCACGAACGAGCTGATCGAGACGGTGCTCGAGACCGGAGTGCCCTACTTCGACCTCTCACTCCAGCACGTGTCGCGCCCGCTGCTCGCAGGGATGCGCCGCTGGGGAGACGGAGAGCGCTTCTTGCGCCGCATCGAGCACATCCGCGCTGAGGAAGCGCGCGCGACCTTCCGCTCGTCGTTCATCCTCGGCTATCCCGGTGAGACCGAGCGCGACCACGACCTGCTCCTGCAATTCCTCGAGGCAGCACAGCTCGACTGGGCTGGCTTCTTCTCCTTCTCGAGGGAGGACGGCACGCACGCCGCCGGCCTGGCGGACCAGGTGCCTCCCGAACTCGCGCTCGAACGTCTGCGCGAGTGCAGCGAGCTGCAGGACACCATCACCGCCGCCCGGCGCGACCAACTCGTTGGCGAGTGTCGCACCGTGCTCGTCGACGCGCCTGGCGAGGGCCGCACCGTGCACGAGGCGCCCGAGATCGACGGCATCGTGCGGCTGCCGCCGACACTCCAGGTGGGCAGCCTCGTCGAGGTGCGCATCGTCGGCGCGGAGGGACCCGACTTGTCCGCCGTCCCAACGTCTGACCGTGAGCACGTCGGTGCCGGAGCTGCGGCGTCGTGAGCGACGCCACGCACGAGCACCCGGGTCAGCCCGGTTTCACGTTCGGGCCCAGCGCGCTCGTCACCCCGGCCAACGCCGTCACCGTGGCCCGGCTGCTGGCGGCGCCGGTCTACGTCGCGATGCTGGTGGCCTGGGGCGCGTCCTGGATCAACGTCGTGGTCGGGCTCATCCTCGCCGGCAGCGACGGCCTCGACGGCTACATGGCACGCCGCCATGGCACCACCCGCTCCGGCGCCTTTCTCGACCCGCTGGCCGACAAGGCCGTCGTGCTCGGGGCGCTGATCACGCTGGCCGCCCAAAATCATTTGCCGTGGTTCCCCGTGGTGTTGATCACCGCTCGCGAAGTCGGCATGCAGGCCTACCGCTCGTGGGTTGGCCGGCGCGGCGTCTCCATCCCGGCGCGCAAGACGGCCAAGCTCAAGACCCTCGTGCAGGACTTCGCCATTGGGGTCTGCATCATTCCGCCCTTGGCCGACCAACACGACCTCCAGCTCGCCATGGTCTGGTTCGCCTGCGCGCTCACGTTGTACACCGGCGGTGAATACCTGCTCGACGGTCGCCGGGCGCTCCACACACCCTCTGCCACCTAGAGTCACCGCCGTGAGGATCGAGATCGTCGCGGTGGGCACCGAGCTCTTGCTGGGCCAGATCGCCGACACCAACTCCGCCTGGTTGGGCGAGCACTTGGCCGCGAACGGGGTCACGTCCCAGTTCCACCAGGCCGTGGGGGACAACCACGACCGCATCACGCTCGCGCTGCGGACCGCGCTGGCGCGCGGTGACGGCGTCATCATGTGTGGCGGCCTCGGCCCGACCCAGGACGACATCACCCGCGAGGCCATTGCCGAGGTCATGAACGTCCCGCTGGTGCGCGATCAGGCGATCGTGGACTACATCGCTGCCTTCTTCAAGGCGCGTGGACGCGAGATGTCGGAGAACAACGCCCGCCAAGCCGACGTACCTGTCGGGGCCAGCGTGATCCCCCAAGCGGGTGGCACCGCCCCCGGCCTCATCTGCCCGGTGGGGAACAAGGTCGTCTACGCCGTTCCCGGCGTCCCCTACGAGATGACCGAGATGTTCGAGCGAGCCATCCTGCCCGACCTGCGCGCCCGTATGGCCGAAGCCGGCGAGGAGGGCGTGATCGCCAGCCGCGTGTTGCGTACCTGGGGAGCGAGCGAGTCGGCCTTGGCGGAGTCCCTCCAGGAGCGCATCGACGCGCTCGACGAGTCCGGTGAGGTGACACTCGCCTTCCTCGCGTCGGGGATCGAGGGCATCAAGGTGCGGATCACGGCGCGCGCCCGCACGGTGAGCGACGTCACTGCGCTGCTCGACAAGGAGGAGGGTGAGGTCCGGCTCGCCATCGGCGAGCACCTCGGTGACATCGTGTTCGGCGTGGACGACGAGTCGATGGAGACCGCCGTCGCCCTTCGTCTCATCGCAAGGGGCCTCACCTTCGGCGTCGCGGAGTCACTCACGGGCGGCCTCATCGCGTCGCGTCTGGTCAACGTGCCGGGCGCATCGAAGTGGTTCCGCGGCGGGGTCGTCGCCTACGACTCCCAGGTCAAGTTCGACGTGCTGGGGGTGCCCCCCGGGCCGGTCGTGACCGAGCCGGCCGCGGCGGCCATGGCCGAGGGCGCGGCCCGGGTGACCGGCGCCGACGTGGGGCTCGGTATCACGGGGGTGGCCGGCCCCGACGATCAGGAGGGCGTGGCCCCGGGGACACTCTTCGTCGGCCTCTGCCTGCCCGGGCAACCCACGCAAACCCGCGAATTGCGGGTCCCCGGCGACCGCGAGCGCGTGCGCCAGTACGGGGCCATTACAGCCCTTGACCTGCTCAGACGTGCGCTCGACGCGCTGCCTGCCTGATTCCTCGCCCGCAGCCCCGCCGGGCGCCCCGCGCTCACAGGAGGTCCACAGCCAGGTCACACTGGAACGGTATTCGTGGGCGCGAGCCTGAAGGCAGGGAGGTAAGGAAACAGTGAAGATCGACAACGGACCGCGCGTCCTGGTGGTTGACGACGAGCCCTCCATCGTCGATGCGGTGGCGACATCGCTGCGTTACGAGGGCTTCCACGTCGACGAGGCGATGACCGGGCGCAAGGCCCTGGCCCAGGCCCAGGAGGACCCGCCCGACCTGGTCATCCTCGACGTGATGTTGCCCGACCTGGACGGCCTCGAGGTGACGCGGCGCCTGCGGGCCGACGGCGTGCGGGTGCCGGTCCTTTTCCTCACCGCGCGTGACACGCTCCAAGACAAGTTGGCCGGCCTGACCGTGGGCGGTGACGACTACGTGACCAAGCCCTTCGCGCTGGCCGAGGTCATCGCCCGTGTGCACGCCATCCTGCGCCGCACGGGGTACGAGCCCGAGGACGACGGCATCCTGCGCTTCTCGGACCTCGAGCTCGACGAAAGCGCGCATGAGGTGCACCGGGGCGGGCACGCCATCAATCTGACGGCGACCGAGTTCAACCTGCTGCGTTACTTCATGCTCAACCCGCGTCATGTCCTGTCCAAGGCACAGATTCTCGACCACGTCTGGCACTACGACTTCGGCGGCGACGGCAACGTGGTCGAGACCTACGTGAGCTATCTGCGCAAGAAGCTCGAGAAGTTCGGTCCGCCCTTGATCCACACCATCCGGCTCGTCGGGTACACGCTGCGCGAGCCGGAGTCCGCCAACGGAGCTGCCTGAGTGTCGCTGCGGCTGCGGCTCTTGCTCGCGGTCGGGGCAATCGCCATCGTCGCGCTGGTGGTGGCGGACTTCGCCACCTACTCCGCGCTGCGCGCCTCGCTGTACAACCAGGTCGACCAGGAACTGGCGCAGCAACGCACCCATCTCCAGCCGACTCCAACCGGTTTGGTCTTCAACCCCGCCGGCTGCCTGCCCCAAGGTGGCGTGACCGTCGGCGGCGCCGACGCCGACAGTGGCGACAGCGGCAACACCGGCAACAGCGGATCCACTGCGGCCCCCGGCGCGGCGGGCAATCCGGCCCGGCAGTTCCCCAACGTCTTTTCTGTCAGCTATTTCGCCGTGGTCACGGCGGACAAGAGCGCCGTCGTCAACGGCGTCGAGTGCTCCGCCTATGTGGACGATCACCCGTACCGGCCCGACCTTCCGGTGCCGATCACGGGGTTCACCACCCAGCCGGACGGCTCGCAGGTCGCATACTTCACCACCGGTTCGGTGGCAGCAGGCGGTCCGACCTTCCGGGTACGGGCCGAAAAGCTCACTGCGGATCTGGTGCAGGTGCAGGCCCAGCCTCTCGTCGACCAGAACAGCACCCTGCACACCCTCTTCCTGACCGAGCTCGCTGTCACTGCCATCGCACTCGTGTTGGCTTTGGCCGGCGGGTGGTGGCTCGTCCGCCTCGGGCTGCGCCCACTCGAGGATGTCGAGGCGACGGCGGACTCCATTGCGGCGGGAAACCTCGATCAACGGGTGCCGGGCGCCGAGCAATCGACTGAGGTCGGCCGGTTGGCGCGCGCGCTGAACGTCATGCTCGAGCGCATTCAGGCCGCGTTCTCGGCCCGGCTGGCCTCCGAGGCGCGCCTGAAGGAAAACGAGCAGCACCTGCGCCAGTTCGTCGCGGACGCGTCGCATGAGTTGCGTACCCCGATCGCTGCGGTGTCCGCCTACGCCGAGCTCTTCGAACGCGGTGGAGCCGAGCACACCGAGGATCTCCCCCGGATCGTGTCGGGGATCCGTACCGAGACAGCGCGCATGGACCGCCTGGTCAACGACCTCCTCACGCTGGCGCGGCTCGACGAAGGCGTGCCGATGGAACTGGCGCAGGTCGAACTGGTTTCCCTCGTCTCCGAGGCCGTCCGCACGGCGACGGCAGTCGGGCCGCAGTGGCCGGTGCAGTTCTGGGCCGCCCGGCCGGTCGAGGTCACGGCGGACAAGGACCGGCTCCGTCAGGTGATCGACAACCTGCTCGCCAACGTGCGGGCGCACACGCCGGAGGGAACGACCACGACCGTGCGGGTGGAGCAGATCGGGGACCAGGCCGAGATCGAGGTGCGCGATAGCGGACCGGGCATGTCCCAAGACGATGCACGCCGCATCTTCGAACGCTTCTACCGGGCGGACCCGGCCCGCTCGAGGGCCAGCGGGGGCAGCGGACTCGGTCTCTCGATCGTGTGGGCCATCGTGGCGGCGCACGGTGGCACGGTGACTGCCGCGTCGGCCCCGGGGAGGGCATGACGGTCAGCGTCCGCGTCCCCTTGCAGCCCCCGATCATCGATCCCGTGCCACTCGATCCCGACGCTGTCGACCCCGCGGCGGTCGACCCTGCGGCGGTCGACACCGCGGCGGCCGGCCCCGCCGCGGTCGACCCTGCTGCCGGTCGATCCCGTGCCGGCCGACCCCGCGCCAGACGATCCGACTGAGGTGGGTACCGCGCCAGCCGCAACCGACTGGCCTGAAAACGCCGTGGCGAGTGGGCCACGCACGCGTCGGCCCTCGATTCACACCGGATTCACAGCCGACCTTCACGGAGCCCGGAGACCCGCCCGCCAGCATGAGCGCCATGACAGCCCTGGCCCCCAAGGAGGCCGCCGTGGACCCCCGCCGGGTCCCGGTCGACGTGGAGATCGTGGTGCCCGTCTACAACGAGGCCGCCCAGCTGGCCGAGCGCGTCACCGAACTGCGGCGCTTCCTCGACGAGTCGTTCCCGTTCCGTGCGCTCGTGACCGTGGTCGACAACGCCAGCACGGACGAGACCGCGCGGGTCGCGGCCGAACTGGCTGCCTCGCTCGAGGGCGTCGCCGCCATGAGCCTGCCCAGCAAGGGGCGTGGCTACGCGCTGCGCGCCGCGTGGTCGACGAGTCACGCTCCGGTCGTCGCCTACATGGACGTCGATCTCTCGACCGCGTTGCCGGCGCTGCTGCCCCTCGTCGCGCCACTCCTCTCCGGACACCGCGACGTCGCCATCGGGTCGCGCCTCGCCCGCGGCGCCCACGTCGTGCGCGGGCCCAAGCGCGAGCTGATCTCTCGGGCTTACAACCTCGTGTTGCAACTCACCCTACGCGGCCGTTTCAGCGATGCCCAGTGTGGCTTCAAAGCGCTGCGCCGCGACGCAGCCGAACGTCTGCTGCCATTGGTGCAGGACAACGAGTGGTTCTTCGACACCGAGCTGTTGGTGACGGCCGAGCGCCTCGGCCTGCGCATCGGAGAAGTCCCGGTGGACTGGGTCGACGATCCCGACTCGCGGGTCGACATCGTGGCCACCGCAGTCGATGACCTGCGCGGGGTGTGGCGTCTTCTGTTCAACAAGCCAAAGGGACTGCGCCGGACACGCTCCAACGAGGTCACCGCCGACCAGCTCTTGCGCTTCGCAGGCGTCGGTGTCGTCTCGACGCTCGGCTACCTCTTCCTGTTCGTCGCCTGGCGACCACTCGTCGGTGCCTACAGCGCCAACGCGCTGGCCATGGCCATCGCCACCCTCTTCAACACCGCGGTGCACCGCGAGCTGTCGCGCACGGCCGACGGCCAGGCGCGCCGCGGGCGCCTCTACGCGGTGGCCGGCGGCCTGTATCTGGTGAGCGTCGGCCTCACCTCGCTCGGCTTGGTGGTGGCCCAGTGGCTGGCGCCGTCGGCCCTGCTGGCCGAGGTGCTCGCTCTCACGGTGGCCAACGTGTTCGCCGCCGTGATCCGCTTCGCCGTGCTGCGGGCCTGGATCTTTCGACCGAACGCGCGCGACACCCTTGACACTCGGATTGACGGAGGAGTCACGATGACGGACCTCACACCCGCCGGCGACGCCTCCATCGGCGTCCTCGATCGCCCGGAGCAACTCGACCTGCCGGCCGACCTCGGCCCCGCCGCGTCCAGCGCGTCGACCTGGCCACCGGGCCGGCGCCGCGGACCCTTTGCCCGTTTCATCCGTGGCAAGGAGAGCGATGCCCCCTGGGTGCGCCCGGCGCTCCTGATCCTGCTCGTCGGCACCGCCGTCTTGTACCTGTGGGACCTCGGTGCGAGCGGTTGGGCCAACTCCTTCTATTCCGCGGCTGTACAAGCGGGCTCGAAGAGCTGGAAGGCCTTCTTCTTCGGCTCGTCCGACTCGTCCAACTTCATCACGGTCGACAAGCCGCCCGCCTTCTTGTGGCCGATGGAGATCTCGGCCCGCATCTTCGGGGTCAACTCGTGGAGCATCCTCGTGCCCCAGGCACTCGAAGGGGTCGCCACCGTCGGTCTCGTCTATCTCGCCGTCCGGCGCTGGTTCAGCGCCCAGGCCGCCATCCTGGCCGGGGCGGTCGTGGCCCTCACCCCGGTGGCCGCCATGATGTTCCGCTACAACAATCCCGACGCCATGCTGGCGCTGCTCCTGACCGGCGCGACCTACGCGACCATGCGGGGCCTCGAGAAGGCGCAAACCAAGTGGCTCGTGCTCGCCGGCGCGCTCGTCGGTTTCGGCTTCATCACCAAGATGATGCAAGCGTTCCTCATCCTCCCGGTGATGGCCGTCGTCTACCTCCTGGCGGCACCGACCGGATGGTGGCGCCGGGTGTGGCAGGTCGTGCTCATGGCCGTGTCCGTGGTGGTGGCGGCCGGGTGGTGGGTTGCAGCGGTCGCGCTCACGCCGGCGGCGGACCGTCCCTACGTCGGCGGCTCACAGAACAACAGCATCCTCAACCTGATCTTTGGCTACAACGGCTTCGGCCGCCTGACGGGTAACGAGACGGGCAGCGTGGGCGGAGGCGCTGTCGGCGGTGCATCCATGTGGGGTCCGACGGGATGGGCGCGGCTGTTCAATGACTCGTTCGGCAACATGATGTCGTGGCTGCTGCCCGGTGCGTTGCTCATGGGAGCGGTGCTCTTGTTGGTCACGATCCGCACCCGTCGCACCGACCGTGAGCGGGCGGCGTTGTTGCTCTGGGGTGGCTCGCTGGTCTGCATCGGCCTCACCATCAGCATGGCGCAGGGCATCATCCACCCGTACTACACCGTCGCCCTCGCCCCGCCCCTCGGCGCGCTGGTGGGCATCGCCACCATGGGCCTCTGGGAGCGGCGCGCCACCTGGGTCGGTCGTGTCGGTCTGGCCGCCGGGTTGGGGGCAACGGTCATCTGGAGCTACGTGTTGCTGGGCCGGACCGCCAATTGGTTTCCCGCCCTGCGGCCCTTCGTCCTGACCGTTGGCGTGCTCGGCGTCGCAGCCATCCTGGCGCTGCCGTTGTTGCGCTCGGTCCCCAAGCTGGCGGTCGGTCTCGTCGCCCTCCTCGGCCTGGGTGCCGCGCTCGCCGCGCCCCTGTTCTCGACCGTGGCCACCGCGGCCACGCCCCACGACGGCGCGATCCCGTCGGTGACGCCGACGCCGGCGGGTGGGCAAGGTGGCCCCGGTGGAACGTTCGCCGGCGGGTTCGCCGGCCGGTTCCCCGGCGGCGGGGGATTCCGGCGTTCCGCTGGTGGCGGGTTCCCTGGTGGTCAGGGTGCCTTCCCCGGTGCGACCGGCGGTCACGGCGGGTTCCCCGGTGGGGCCTTTGCCGGTGGCACTGTCCCCGGTGGCGGCTTCCCGGGCCGGGCGGGCAACGGCAACGGGACGACCCCAGGCGTGGGCGGCGGCGGCGGGTTCCTCAACGCGAGCCAGTCGAACGCCGCACTCACCAAGCTGCTGCAGGCTGACGCCGGGCGGTACACGTGGGCCGCCGCGACGGTGAACTCGAACAACGCCGCCGGCTACCAGCTGGCCAGCGGTGAGCCGATCATGGCGATCGGCGGCTTCAACGGGACCGATCCGGCACCCACGCTCGCCCAGTTCGAGCAGTACGTCACCGAAGGCAAGGTCCACTACTTCATCGCCAGCGGCGGTGGCGGTTTCGCCGGCTTCGGCGGACGGGGCGGCCTCGGCGGCGGGGGCTCCAGCGACGACGCGTCGCAGATCACCTCGTGGGTGGAATCGCACTTCACCGCCCAGACGGTCGGCGGGGTGACCGTCTACAACCTGACCTCGCGCTGATCCACTCCCGCGCGCGAGACGCGGGGGTCCCCACCTCGCGCGTCAGGTCAGGAGACCGAGGTAGTGCGCGTGCGTCGTCTCGTCGAAGGCCACGAACCGGACGAGGGATACCCGGGTGTCCGCCGCGCCGACGGTTGTCACGGCGATCGCGGCGGCCTCCTCGGAGGGATAGCCGTACACACCGGTCGAGATGGCCGGAAAGGCCACCGAACGCGCGCCGACCTGGTCCGCCACGGCGAGCGCCGACCGATAGCACGACGCCAGGATCTCGAGCTCGCCCGTGGTGCCGCCGTGCCAGACCGGGCCCACCGTATGGATGATGAAGCGAGCCGGGAGGGCGAAGCCGTCGGTCAGCACCGCCTGCCCGGGCGCGCAGCCGCCGATGGCGCGGCAGGCCTCCTGCAGTCGCGCCGCGCCGGCCGCCCGATGGATGGCGCCGTCGACGCCACCGCCGCCGTGCAGACCTGCATTGGCCGCGTTGACGACGGCGTCGACGACCTCAGCCGTGATGTCGCCGCACACGGCTTCGAGCCGGGGCGGCACCGGGTCAGCTCCCCGCCGGCGCCGTCGTCGCGCTGGCGCTCGACGTGGGCGGCACGATCTTCAGCAGCGACAGCGAGTGGGCCGGCGCCTTCTCGGTCGTCTTCTCGCCCCAATTCGAGAACGTCACGGCGCCGTGGATCGCCGAACCCCGGCCACTTTGACCGGGGTTGGTGACCTCTTCGATGGGGAGCGGAGGCCCGGCAGCCGGGACGTAGATGACCACGGGCACATTGGGGCCGTTCTGCGTGCTCACGGAGCCACGGACCGCCAGCGCGCGCTGGCCGTGCAGTGTGGTGGCCGCGTTGTAGCTGTACGGACCGCTTATCTGCAGCTCGTCACCGACTTGAGAGTTGAGGAGCCCGTTCACCAGCTCGTCCAGCGAGCTGTTCGACGTCGGGAACGACAGCCACTCGTTGGCGTATTTCGACGACTGGCTACTGGTGAGGCCGATGATGTGGTGCAAGGCGGCCGTGTTGGCGTCGATGTATCCAGTCGAACCGACCTCGACGGTGCTCATGTGCTCGGTCGTCTTCCCGCTCTTGATCGTGAGCGTCTCCGCACCCGACGTGGCACCGGTGTCACCGGTCACCATGAGGCTGGTCCCGCTCTGCACTGCCGTCGACACAAAGTGCACCCCTTTGGTCCCGACGGCTTTCATCGCCGCGTTGTACTCCGCCTGTGCGCTCTGGCCACCGTTCGACGCGGCGCCGGCGAATGGCACCGGTCCGGTGGAGAGGGCGGCGAGGGCGCCGAGGCTCGTGCCCGCGACGGCGGCCGCGGCGGCTGTGGCGGCCGCGGCGAAGCGACAGCGAATCGGTGATGGGCGCATGGCCTTCACTCTCCTGGTGGGCGACCGTGTGGTGGCGCGTCTGCGCTCGCTCGAGCCCGGTGGGGGACGGGCCCATTGTCCCACGGGCGTCGCCCGCGCATGATTCGGGTCCCAGGGCCTGAGTCACGCCTGAGCGGGACCTGAGCCGGCGCGCGTCAGACCGAGCTGACCGGACCGATGGAGGCGGCCGCCTGCGGTGCGCGCGGGCGCACGATCTCTCCCCACTTGGAATAGGCGACGTGCTCGGCCGCGGTGTGCTGACCTTTGGTGTTCACCGAGTCCTCCTCCACGGGCACGTGCGAACCGGAGGCGCGGACATAGAGCACGACGTGATCCGTCGCGTGACCGAATTTCTGTGTCCCCTCGATTGCGTCGACCGCTGTCCCGTCGATCTTGCGCGGACGCTCGAGTGAGAGCGGGCCTTTCAACGCCAGCTCCTGCGCGATGTCGCTCGAGCGGACGCCGGCGACGACCTGCGCGAACGCCGCGTTGTCAGTCGAGAACTCGATCCAGCGGTTTGCGGTTTGGCCCGCTTGCGACGCATCGAGCCCGACGAGCGTCTCGAGGCCGCCGACGTTGCCCTTCACATAGGTGATGCCGCCGATGAGGATGATCGTGATCGAGCCGTTGCCCATCACCACCGTCTGGCTCCCCGAAGCCGGCCCGGCGTCGCCGCTCTCGACGATGGTGTGCTTGGACTGGGTCGAGGCCGAGGCGTAGTGGACCGACCACGAGTGGGTGGCGGCGATGGACTCCCGGTAGAGGGTGGAGACGTCCGGCGGGCTCGAGTTGGAGCTCGAGTTCGGGGCCGCCGCGGCCGGGACCGGGCCGGCGGGCAGGGCCACGACGGCGGCCAGGGCTCCGACGACCAGGGGCGCGGCCAGCGCGACGGCCACCTGCTTTCTCCCGCGGAGCACCATGTCCTTCCTCCACCGTTCCCACCTAGGTGAGTAGTCAGCTTCCCACGACCGAGATTGGCCGCCCGGTCGGCCGCCGACGCGACCGTTCTGCCCCGGGCCCTCGTGCCGAGGGTCCGCGCTGTACGAACACGTGTTCGTTAATGTGACCGATACAGGCAGCCGCCCGAGCGGGGACCCGTCACACCCTCTTCGTAGGGTCACGACGAGACGCCGATCGAGCGAGGCGGCCACTGCACGGTGACGAGCAGCAGCGAGCAGCAGCGATCAGTGAAGAGACGACAGAGCGAAGAGACGCAGAGAGACAGCGAGAAGGAACAGAGGAGAAGAGGGATGGCCGAATCGGAGCGGGACAAGGCACTGGACGCCGCGCTGGGGCAGATCGAGAAGCAGTTCGGCAAGGGCTCGGTCATGCGCATGGGCGACAACGTCGGCATGAACATCGAGTCGATCCCCACCGGCGCGCTCTCCTTGGACCTCGCCCTCGGCATCGGCGGGCTGCCGCGCGGCCGCATCGTCGAGATCTACGGCCCGGAGTCCTCCGGAAAGTCGACCCTGGCCATGCACGCCGTAGCCGAGGCGCAACGCAACGGCGGGATCTGCGCCTACATCGACGCCGAGCACGCCATGGACCCGGTCTACGCGCGGGCCATCGGTGTCAACGTCGACGACCTGCTCATCTCGCAACCCGACACCGGTGAGCAAGCACTCGAGATCGCCGACATGCTCATCCGTTCGGGAGCACTCGACGTCCTGGTCGTCGACTCGGTCGCCGCGCTCACGCCGCGGGCCGAGATCGAAGGCGAGATGGGTGACACCCACGTCGGGCTCCAAGCGCGGTTGATGTCCCAGGCGCTGCGCAAGCTGACCGGGACACTGTCGAAGTCCAGCACCATCGCGATCTTCATCAACCAGCTGCGGGAAAAGATAGGTGTGCTGTATGGCTCACCCGAGGTCACCCCCGGTGGACGCGCGCTGAAGTTCTACTCGTCGATCCGGCTCGACATCCGCCGCATCGAAGCGATCAAGGACGGCGCCGACGTCGTCGGCAACCGGACGAGAGTCAAGGTCGTCAAGAACAAGTGCTCGGCGCCGTTCAAGCAGGCCGAGTTCGACATCATGTATGGCAGGGGCATCAGCCGCGAGGGATCTCTCCTCGACGTGGCGGTCGAGCTCGGGTTCATCAAGAAGTCGGGTGCCTGGTTCACCTACGAGGGCGAGCAGCTCGGCCAGGGCCGCGAGAACGTCAAGACGTTCCTCTCGGAGAACCCGCAGCTGATGGCCGAGATCAACGACCGGGTGCGCGAATGCCTCGCCCCGAGCGAGGACAGCGGGGTGTTGCCCGCTGCCGAGGACGCCTTGGACTCCGACGATCTCCCCATCACGCTCGATTCCTAAGCAACACCCGCACCACTCTCAGAGCAGTACCCCGCCTCTCACAGGGCCGAAGCCTCCGGGCCGTCTCCCGCTTCTCCCTCGGGTGATCGTCCGGAGCGCTTCGCGTCCGGGATCGTGTGCGGCCGAGCGCAGCAGCCACAATGGGGACTATGCCGCCCGACCAGTGGAAGCAACGGGTCTATCGCGTCTTTGACCGCGCGGTCCCGACGGTGCCGTTCCGCTTCCTGCCGCCCAAGCAGTCGGTGCGCATGGCGTTCAACGTCATCCTCGATCGTGAGCCCGACCCGGTCGGTGGTGCCGAGTACACGCAGAAGCTCGCGTCGGGCGATCTTTCCCGGCATGGCGTCGCCGAGGCGTTGGCCCATTCCGAGGAGTTCCGCCGCCGCGTCCCCATCGGCAACGTGCTCCTCTCCATGCACGTGAGCCGCAGCGAGTTCGTCTCCGGCCTGCCCCGCGCCGCACGCATCCTCGACCTCGGCGGCACCCACCAGGGCCTGGCCGACGGTGCGCTCGTCCACCTGGGCTATCCCTATCCCTTCGAGCGCCTGGTGGTGGTCGACCTCCCGGTCGGGGAGCGAGACGAGATCTACCAGGGCGGCTCGTCGGGGGAGGCGGTGGTCTCCGAGCTCGGTCCGGTGGAGTTCGCGTTCCATTCCATGGTCGACCTGGGGCGCTACGAGGACGGCTCCTTCGACCTCGTCTACAGCGGCCAGTCCATCGAGCACGTCACCGAGGCCCAGGGCGAGCAGGTGGCACGCGAGGCGTTCCGCGTCCTGTCGCCCGGTGGGTGCTTCTGCCTCGACACGCCCAACGGGCCCGTCTGGCGGCTGCGGTCGGACGAGCCGATGAACCACGACCACAAGATCGAGTACAGCGCGAGCCAGCTGGTCGCGCTCCTCGAGCGCGCCGGGTTCGCCGTCAGCGAGTGCAAGGGGTTGAACCTGATGCAGCGCGGTGTGGCGGTGGGGGTGTTCGACGAGGTCGAGGCCAGCGCCCACCCGGGCGTGTTCGCGGTCGCCGAGGACTGCCTGTTGTTGGCGGTGGTCGCACGCAAGCCCGGCTGAGCCGCGCGGGCGGTGACGACGACGGCGCTGCGCGTTGTTGCTACGGCGTCGTCCTCACCAAGATGCTGTTAGGCACTAGCTCCACCCACGCCGTGCCGGGCTCGAGCGGGATCGTCACGCCGAACGCGTTCACGAACTGGGTGGGATCGCCGAGCGCGGTTCGATGCCAGGTCGCGGGGAAGGCCATGCCGTTGCGGAAGATCTCGGCGATGCCGCTGGCGTTGGGGTAGAGGTCGGCCTGCACCTCGAGCCCACCCTCGGAGTTCTCGAGCCAGGGGCCGTAGCTGATCTGCACGTATTGCACGACGACGTTCGGCGTCTGGTTCTGGGCGCCGTCGGCCAGCATGTCGGGCGTGGTCCCGTTGTAATAACGCTGGAACGTATTGCTCGTTCCGTTCCACTTCCACGTCACGTTGGAAGTGCCCGAGAAGTCGATGTTCGCCGTCGAGACGGGCGAGCCGCCGCCCGGCAGGGCCGTGGAGTAGGAGAACAGGGGCTGCGGCGGTGTCGTCATGGTCGGGTGCGTCCCGTAGACGATGGCGGTCGAGGTGTAGTCCGCGTCCGGGGGGACCTTGCCCGGCGGGTGGATCATCAGCGAATTGGAGTCGCCCAGGTCGACGTTGACGATCGGTGAGGCGTCGATATTGGCGAGAACCGGGTTGATGCCGCCGACGTGGGCCAGCAGTGGGTTGCCCAGCTGGCCGAGGATCCCGATGTCGATGTTGCGGGCCGAGCGGGCCGGTCCGACGAGCGCCGCGTTCTGGCACTGGAAGACGGCGGCGTAGCGGGTGATACCGCCTTCGACGGGTTCCTCGAACACGATGTCGGCCTTGTCGAGGCCCGACTGGGGCCGGCCGGCCGGGTAGTTGTCGATCTTGACGGCCATGGCCGGACGCTGCGGCACCGCCCCACCGGGAGCCGCCAGCCCGGTCAAGGGGCACGTCGGCTTCGGGGCGGCGGTGGTGGTGGTCGTCCGCGGTGGGTCCTTCGCCGCCGCGTCGTGGTGGATCGGGGAGGAGGAGCAGGCACTCAACACCAACCCGGCGAGGCCGGCGGTGGCCAGGGCTCCCCAGACGAACGGTCGGTGCGCCCCGGAGCGAGAGTCGTCGGATCTGCCCATGTCTGCGGGTCGATCGTAGGGGTGCCGCACCCAAAAGTGGTGTCATCCACGCCTGAGCGCAGGTCCGGCAGGGTGCGCCGACCACGGGGGGGAGGGCCCGAGGCCCGGGCGAGCGTGGGTGCCGCTCAGGCCGCTCGGGCCGCTCAGGCCGCTCAGGCCGACGGAGTGCCCGCGGCGGTGCCCGCCGTGGCGGCGGCACCGGTGTAGATCTCCGTCCAGTTGCCGCCCGAGCTGCCATAGGAGGTGGCGGGACCTAGGCCGAAGCGGCCGTAGACGTTCTCCATGGCCCGGCGCACCACCTCGGTGATGCCGGGGAAGGGGCCGGGGATCACGATGGAGGGGATGACGCCGGTGGTCGAGAGCATCGAGACGAAGCTCGCCGAGCCACTGGCGAGCACGCCGCCACCGTTGCCGGGCGCCGTGTAGTACGTCACGTCGGACCAGTTGGACTGTCCGGGGACCGGTGAATGGGCGAGGACGTCGAGGTTGCGCGGTCCGGGGAGCGCGGGCACGAAGCGGTCGTACTCGCCGAGGACGACGTTGGGGAACGAGTCACCGTCGCTCAGGTTGCACCCGTCGTAGAACCACGATGACCCGTCGGTGACGACCATGGAGGCCTTCGCGCCGACGGATTGGTACATGGCGCCGATGAGCGTCGACTCGGGCTGGTTGACCGGCGCCTGGTTCCAGTTGACCGTGGTCAGCTCCGGCTGCTCGCTCGAGAGCGGGTCCTCGGCCGCGTCCTTGTAGCAAACCTGGAGCCGGTCGGGTCCGTCGGAGCCCGGTTCCATCCGGATCTGGCGGTAACAGGCATTGGCCCCGAGAAAGGCCAGGTTGACGCCGGCCGCGCTGGCCTGCGCGGCACCCTGGCGCATGGGCTGGGACCAGTACTCGTCGTGGCCCAGGCTGAAGAGACACTTGTGGTTCATGAGGAGCTGCGGCCGCGCGTGCAGATCCAGGTCGGTCCAGTACGTGAGGTCGAGCCCGAGGCTTTCGAGGTGCATGAGCAGCGGGAGCTCGTTGCCCACGAAGTCGGCCGCGCCCGAGGCCCAGGTCTGGGGGTAGGGGCGGTCGAAGGACACGACGCGGGCGCGGCTGGCGAAGTCGGAACCGCCCGTGCTGGTGCGGCCGTAGTAAAGGCTGTAGTCACCCCAGAGGTTGTAGGCCTGCCACGTGGTCACGCTGTTCTGGATCACGTAGGACGCCAGCGAGGTGTCGTCGCGGACCGTGAGGGGGACGAACTGCTCTTCACCGCCGCTGCCCACCAGCTTGAGCAGGTAGCAGCCGGGTGGCCAGTCCTTGGTCACGTTCAGCGTCATGGTCGGTTTCCACGGGCAGCTGACCGTCCCCGCCGGCGAAAGGGTCGACGCCGGTTGGGGCGTTGCCGGCACGAAGTCGGTCTGGAGTAGCAGCCGGCCGCCGTACCCCTGGTAGTAGCCCATGCGGTAGACCTGGGTCTGCACCGCCGAGGCGGTCGTGTTGACGAAGAGCGCCACGTCGTCCCCGTGCACCGCGCTGACCTGGCTGGCGAAGCCCTCGAGCGCGTGATCCGGCTGCACGTGGTTGCAGATCCAGTTGAGGGTGCCTGTCTTCTTGTTCTCCGCGATGAGCCACGGCGCGGTCGGCACGATCACGCCGCTGGCGAGCGTGGTCGATTCGACCAACGGCACGCTGGGTTCCGTGTGGCGGCGAGCACGCGCGGGCGGCTTTCTGCCAGGGCGCCTGGTGTGCCCGAGCCGGCTGGTCGCCGCGCCCGCGGCACCCAGCGCGGAGAGCTGGAGGAACTGGCGCCGGTCGATCGGTTTCCGGGAACCGGGGTGTGCGGACTCGGAATCCGATGGCGGCGTTGGATCGGCCCCGCCGTCCGGGGGGAGGCCCTGCACACTGTGAGTTTACCCAGCGGGTCGCCCGTGACATGGGGTCGCGCGCGTCGCGGCCCCGTCTCGGGACCACCTACCATTCCGGCGTGAGCTGGGCCAGGTCCCTTCCTCCGGTGCTGCGCCGGCCCCTGTCCCGGTTGGTCCACGCGGCATGGGAAGGCGCGGCCGAACTCGGGGCCGTCGGGCCGAGCGACCCGCGCGGGCAGCGCTTCGGGTACCTGGGGCCGGGGGCGTGCCTCCTGTTCCCCCAAGGCGCGGTCTACAACGAGCACCTCGTGCACATCGGGTCCGAGACGATCGTCGGCCCCTACGCCTCGATCTCGGCCGGCATGGCGCCGGGCCAGGAGATGCCCACCGACCCCGTGGTCTCCATCGGCCGCCGCTGCCTCATCGGACGCGGCTCGCACATCGTGGGGCACTGGGAGATCGTGATGGGCGACGACATCCAGACGGGGCCGTACGTCTACATCACGGACCAGAACCACACCTACCTCGATCCGGTCGAGCCCATCGGACGCCAGTGGCCGACCGAGGCCCCGGTCCGGGTCGGCTCGGGCAGCTGGCTGGGCGCCAACGCGGTGATCCTCCCGGGCGCGCGGATCGGCGAGCACGTCGTCGTGGCTGCCGGCGCGGTGGTGCGCGGCGAGATCCCGGACCGCTGCGTCGTCGCCGGGGTGCCCGCCCGCATCGTGCGGCGCTGGGTCGAGGGGTCCGGGTGGGTCGCCGAGAAGGACGTCACCCTGTCGTGAGCGCGACGGAGGTCGCGTCGTCATCCTTCCTGGTGACGGTGCGCGGCAAGGACGCGCCCGGCATTGCGGAGCGACTCTTTGCTGTGCTGGGCCAGCGCGGCGTGGCCGTCGACGACGTCGAGCAGATCCGGGTGCACGGCCGGCTGCTGCTGTGCGCGGAGGTCCGGTCGGGAGCGCACGACGACACGGGTACGGCCGCGGCGCGTGCAGCGTTGGCCGAGGCGTTGACCGAGGCGTTGGCCGGTTCCGGCGTCGAGGTCAGCGTCGATCCCCTCGTCGAGTCGGTAACGCTCGACACCGCCGACCGGCACCTGGTGACGCTGCTCGCGCCTGACGTCGACGCGGTCGCGCTCGAGGGCGTGACCGGCTGCGTGGCGCGGTGCGGCGGCAACATCGAACGGATCGTCCGGCTCGCGTCGTACCCGGTCTACAGCTACGAGCTCTCGGTGACCGGGCCCGACCTCGATCTGCTCCGGCGCACGCTCGCACAAGAGGCGGCGCGCCTGGAGGTCGACCTCGCGGTGCAACCGGCCGGACTGCACCGCCGCGCCAAGCACCTCATCGTCATGGACGCCGACTCGACCTTGCTCCAAGGTGAGGTCGTGGACCTGCTCGCCGAGCGGTGCGGCTGCGGCCCGGAGGTGGCGGCCGTGACCGAAGCCGCCATGGCCGGCGAGCTCGACTTCGCGGACGCGCTGCGCCAGCGGGTGCGGCTGTTGGAGGGGCTCAAGGAATCCGACCTCGAGGCCGTGCGCGCCGGCATGCTCCTCGCACCCGGAGCGCGCACGCTGGTGCGGACCCTGAAGCGGCTCGGGTACGAGCTGGCCGTGGTGAGTGGTGGCTTCGTGCAGGTGATCGAGCCGTTGGTGCATGAACTCGGCATCGACCACTTGGCAGCCAATGTCCTCGTCCTCGACGACGGAGTGGTGACCGGTGCATTGGAGGACCCGATCGTCGACCGGGCGGGCAAAGCGGACGCGCTGGTGCGCTTTGCCGACGCGGCGGGCGTGCCGTTGGCCCGGACGATTGCGGTTGGCGACGGCGCCAACGACATCGACATGCTGGCCGTCGCCGGGCTCGGCATCGCGTTCAACGCCAAGCCGGTGGTGCGCCAAGCCGCCGATACCGCGCTCAGCGTGCCCTATCTCGACGCGATCCTCTTCTTGCTCGGGATTTCCCGCAGTGAAGTGGAGCTTGCCGACCGGCTCGAACCGGACATCCGGCCGTGAGCGTCGTGGTCCGGGACGACGGCGGGGAGGCCCGCTCCGACGGAAGCGCTGACGCGTTCGACGATCGCCCGCTGCTCCGGGGCTGGCTCCACGTCGGCGCCTTTGTCGGTTGGCTGATCGGTGGGCCCTTCTTGATTCTGGCAGGCCCCGACGCCACGGCCCGGGTGGCGCTGAGCTTCTACGTCGCGGGCATGCTCGTCATGTTCGGGACGAGCGCGGCCTTTCACCGCGTGCGCTGGTCGGCGCCCGCGTGGCGTCGCATGCGGCGGGCCGACCACAGCGCGATCTTCATCGGCATCGCCGGCACGAGCACTGCGGTCGCCGTCCTGGCCCTGCACGGCTGGGCAGAGGTGCTGCTCCTCGCGCTCGCCTGGAGCGGCGCGGCGGCCGGCATCGCGTTACGGCAGGTGTGGCTCGATGCGCCGCAGTGGGTGGTCGCCCTGCCCTACGTCGTGGTGGGCTGGTGTCCGGTCGTGGTGGCACCGCAGCTCGTGCGGGGCCTCGGCTGGGTCGGCTTCTCGCTCGCACTCGCCGCGGGCGCGGTGTACACGGCCGGCGCATTGGTCTACGCCCGGAAGCGACCGGATCCCTGGCCGCGGGTGTTCGGCTTCCACGAGGTGTTCCACGCCTGCACGCTGGTCGGCGCGGCGCTGTTCGCGTACGTGGTGGCCTTCGTGGCTCTGCCGCGGTACTAGGGACCGGTACCCGCGCCGTCAGGCGATGACGCGGGCGGTGCGCAGCTCGGTCAGTTCGTCGGGTCCGAGCCCGAGCTCCTCCTGGAGGATCTCGTCGGTGTGCTCGCCCAGCCACGGCACGCGCGTCTCGGGGCCCTCCGCCACCTCGGCGAACTTGACCGGGAGGCCGGGTATGAGCACCGGCTGATCGACGCCGTCGGTGCGGGGGTGCTCGACGAGCATGTGCCGAGCGGTCAGGTGCGGATCGGCGACGACATCGGCGTCGGTGGCCACAGGCCCGGCCACGAGGCCGGCCGCGTTCAGCGCGTTGCAGGCTTCACGACGACTCTGCGTGCTCGCCCACGACTCAATCGCCGGTCGGATGTCCGACTCGAGATAGTCGAGCCAGCCCTGGGGCGTGTCGAAGCGCGGGTCGTCGACCCAGTCGGGCCGCTCGATCGCCCGGGCCAGGTCGGGCCACTGGTGCGGGCGCAGGACCTGGAGCATGAACCAGCCGTCGGCGGCGCGGAAGCCGTGCAGGATGCCCGGCCAGGGTGTGCCCATGGGCATGCCCATGGACCAGAAGTTCGGAACGACGTCGAGCATGGCCACCATGGCGTCGAGCATGGCGACGTCGACGCGCTGGGGTCGCCCCGTCCGATCGCGCTGGCGCAGCGCGGCGAGAGTGCCGATCACCGCGAAGAGCGCGGTGGCGATGTCGCCCAGGCCACCCATCGGTGAGCCGATGGGTGGCTGACCGTCGGGACGCTTGAACTCGTAGGCCCCGCTCATGGCCTCGACGATGGAGGCCAGCGCGGGCCAGCCGTCGTAGGGCGAGCTGGCCGCGCCCGGCTGCACCGGGCGGCCGAAGCCGGAGATCGAGAGATAGACCACGCTGGGGTGGGCGGCGGCCACGTCGTCGTAGGAGAGCCGCAGCCGTTCGGCGGCCCCGGCGCGGAAGTTTTCGGCCACGACGTCGAACTTGGGCGCCAGGCGCAACACGAGATCTCGCCCGGCCGGTGTCTTCAGGTCGATGACGAGGGAGCGCTTCGAGAGGTTGTTGCGCAGGAAGGTGGCGCCAACCTGCCGACCCTCGGGGTCGGTCATGGCGGGCATCGCGCTACGCCCGAGGTCGCCGCTCCCGGGTGCCTCGACCTTCACGACGTCGGCACCGAGGCGGCCGAGCAGCTGGGTGGCGAAGGGCAATGCCTGCATCTGCTCGAGCGAGAGCACCCGGATGCCGTCGAGCGGTTTGCCCCAGCGGACCGCGTCGGGGTTGACGACGTCGCCGAGCTTCACGCGCTGTCGAGGCCGAGCATGGCGATGGCGTTGCCCCGCATGATGCGGTACACGTCGTCGTCGGAGAGGTCCCGCACCAGGTGCTCGGCGACCGACCTCGTGTCGGGCCAGGTCGAGTCGGTGTGGGGGTAGTCGGTCTCGAAAGTGATGCGATCGGCGCCGATGACCCCGAGCGAGTCCAGCCCGTGCTGGTCCCGGAAGAAGCATCCGTAGACCTGGCGCTGGAAGTAGGTCGACGGCGGCTCGGGCACGATGTCCTTGACGCCGCCCCACGCGCGGTGCTCGCGCCACACGTCGTCCGCCCGCTCGAGGATGTAGGGCAGCCAGCCGATCTGTCCCTCCGAGTAGGCCAGGATCAGACGCGGGAACCGAATGAGCACGCCCGAGAACAGGAAGTCGGTCAACGACGACATGGCGTTGCCGAAGCTGAGCGTCGCTGCGACGGCAACCGGAGCGTCTGCTGACGTCGCCGGCATCTTCGAGGAGGACCCGATGTGCATGCACACGACGGTGGAGGTCTCCTCGCAGGCGGCGAAGAAGGGATCCCAGTAGCCACTGTGGATGCTGGGCAGTCCGAGATGCGGCGGGATCTCGCTGAAGCAGACGGCGCGCACGCCGCGAGCCGCGTTGCGCCGCACCTCGGCCGCGGCCTTCTCCGCGTCCCAGAGCGGGATGAGGCAGAGTGGGATCAGCTTGCCGCCGCTGTCACCGCACCATTCCTCGACCATGAAGTCGTTGTACGCAACGACGCACGCTTCGGCGAGTTCCTTGTCCTTGGCTTCGAGGAAGGTCTGGCCGCAGAAGCGGGGGAACGTCGGAAAGCAGAGCGAGGCCTCGACCCAGTTCGCCTCGTTGTCGGCGATGCGGGCCTTGGGTTCGTAACAGCCCGGGCGCATCTCGTCGTAGGTGATCGGTGACATCGTCATGTCGTCGCGATCGAAGCCGACGGCGGCCACGTGGCGCTTGTTGATGTAGACGAGATCCTCGTAAACCCAGCAGTCGGCCAGCGGCCCGTCGGGGTCGAAGGTCTGGCGGTAGGTGCCGCCCCCGATGTGCTCCATGTCGCCGATGCCTCGGCGCTCCGCCTTGGGGCCGCGGGCGCGGAACCGGGCCGGGAGCCAGGTGTCCCAGAGGTGGGGCGGCTCGACGATGTGGTCGTCCACGCTGATGATCCGGGGCAGCGGCGTCGCGCTCCCCAGCCGGGGGGTGTCATCGATGAGATTTGTCATGTCTGCTCCAGTGTGGCCGCGAACGGGACGAGTGGGGCAAGTGCCTCGAGCTCGCCCCGGACCGAGGGCTCGTCGCCGGCCCGAAGGCGCAAGACGACCTCGGTCACGCCGAGGCGGCCGAAGTGCTCGAGCTTGCCCTTCTCCGCGATGGTCCCGAACGGCACCACGCTGAGCGCAGCCGGATCGCGGCCGGCCTGCTCTGCGAGCGCGTGCAAACGGGGGATCGCGCGCGCCAGACCGCTGCCACCGATCGGGATCCAGCCGTCGAGCGCGGCCGCGGCGGCGAGCACCGCCTCGGTCGCGCCCCCGCCGACCAGGGTGCGCACGCGGGGTTGCTGAACCGGCTTGGGCCACGACCAGGTTGGTCCGAAGTCGACGAACTCCCCGTGGAACTCGGCCTCGTCGTGTGACCAGATGGCCTCCATGGCCGCGAGATGCTCGCCGACGATGGCGCGCCGGCGCGCGAAATCGACGCCGTGGTCCTCCGCTTCGGCCCGGTTCCAGCCGTAGCCGATGCCGAGCGTCACCCGCCCACCCGAGAGGTGGTCCAAGGTGGCCACTTCCTTGGCGAGGAGGATCGGGTCGTGCTGAGCGGCCAACAGGATGCCCGTCCCCAGGCCGATGCGCGTGGTCACGGCGGCGGCGGTGGCCAGCGCAACGAGTGGGTCGAGGCAGCGCTTGTAGTCGTCGAGGCGGATGCCCTCGACGAGTGCGGGTGGCAGCTCCTCCCGCAGTGGGAGGTGGGTGTGTTCGGGAAGCCACAGCGAGTCGAAGCCGAGCTCCTCGACGGCTCTGGCGAGCGTTGCCGGGGCAACGTCGCGGTCGGTGAGCGCAGCGGTGATGCCGAGGCGCACGGTCAAGCCGGGGGGGCCTTCGCCACGAACTCGGCCAGCGTGCCACTCTGGGCAGCGCCGGAGAGCACCCCGGCGAAGGCCCCTTGCTCGCGCCGGTTGGCCTCCTGCACGGCATCGTGACGGGCTGCCCGCATGAGCGATGTGATGGCCCGGGTCGAAGGACGCGGGAACGCGGCGATCCGCGCCGCGAGCGCGACCGTCTCGTCACGCACCGTGTCGTCATCGCACACCTGCAACGCCAGTCCGAGCTCGACGAGCTCCTCGGCTCCCACCCACTCCGACGTGAGGAGTATGCGGGCAGCGCGTTGCCAGCCCATCACGGCGGGGAAGAGGAAGCTGCTGCCCGCCTCGGGCGGTACGCCCAGCTCGGAGAAGGGGACGCGCAGGCGGGCGCCGCGGGAGACGAACACCAGATCGCAGTGGGCCAGCATGGTGAAGCCCAGTCCGACGGCCACACCGTTGACAGCCGCCAGGAGCGGCACCGAGATTTCACCGAGACACTCGAGCAGGCCTTGGAAGCCACGATCGGATCCCTCCACCTTGGTTCCGGTCGCGATCGCCGCCATCTCGGCGAGGTCCGCACCCGAAGTGAATGCGCCGTCCTTCCCGGTCAAGACGATGGCACCAACTGCATCGTCTGCGTCGGCGGCACGCAACGCGGCCGTGAGCTCGAGGTACATGGCCGTGTTGAACGCGTTCCGCACCTCGGGCCGGTTGAACGTGATGACGCGGACGCCCGGCGCAGCATCCTCAATCTCGATAGGGGTCACCGACGTCAGCCGTCCGTCGCGTCGGTGGCGACCCCGCGGCGGCGGATGATCGTCTCCGCAGCGGCGCTGATCCCCGTGGAGATGGGCCAGCCGACGTAGTGGGTCAGGTGCACTACGACCTCTCGGACCTGCTCGACGGTCAGCTCGCCGTGCTCGAGTGCCGCGTCGAACTGGAGCTCGAGCAGCTCGGGCTTGTCCTGGGCCGCCAGAACCCCGATGGTGAGGAGCCTCCGTTGGAGTAGGTCGATGGTGTTGTCGGTCCACACCGTGCCGAAGAGGTGGTCGACGGTCATGGCGGTATAGCGACCCGGAAGGTCAGCAGGGTCGACGGTGAAGCCGTAGACCTCCTTCATCTTGGCGATGCCCGCGGCGCGGGGATCGGATGGTTGGCTCATGGCCTCGCCTTCCTGCTCGTGCACGTGCCCCCGCACGGTAGGTCCAACTTCATTCCCCTGGGAAACCGAAGACGCGGTCGGTACGGCGTTCGGAGAGCTCGGCGAGGGGGAGTGCCACGCTCAGCTGGACGCCGAGCCCAGGGATGGCCGCCAGGGCCGTCGGCCCGGCACCGCACGGGGAGTGATGGGAGCGGCGTCGTGAGGATTGTCGTCGACCGAGACCTGTGCCAGAGTCAGGTTGGCTGCGAGGGCGAGTGACCGACCGAATCGTCGGTGCCGGAGAAAGGGATCTCATGACCCTTCAGCCCGAGCCGCCCGAGGAGCTGGGACCAAGTCCAGCTGGCGGTGACGTAGTGCCGCAGTCGTGCACTGTTGAAAGAGGAGGACTGACGATGCCCGCGTACCCTCGTGCCGAACTGGAAGAGATGGTCGAGCGCTGGCTGGAGGCGAATCGACAAGGGGAGGCCAAGAAGAATTGGCAGCACATGGCCGACCTCTACACCGAGGACGCGACGTACGGCTGGAACGTCGGACCCAACGACGAGTTCATGGCCGTGGGCCGCGAGGAGATCCGCGAGATCGCCCTCGGGCACGAGATGGCCGGGCTCGAGGGATGGACCTATCCGTACCAAAGGGTGCTCATCGACGACCAACAGGGTGAGGTGCTCGGCCTGTGGAGACAGGTGGCCGACGCCACCCGCGCCGACGGCTCGCCATACGAGATTGCCGGCCTGGGCGGGTCTTGGTTCCGCTACGGCGGCGACTTCAAATGGTCGTGGCACCGCGACTTCTTCGACGTGGGCAACGCGGCCGCCACGTTCATGGCCATGATCAAGGACGGCACACTCCTGCCCGGGATGCAAGATCGTATGGAGCGCGCCATGTCGGGAGAGCGGTTGCCGGGGCACTACCCGCTTGGCGGCGCGCCCGTGGGGTTGTGGGAAGGTCCGGCCAGCACCTGAACGCCACCGGACGTGTGCCGTCTACACGGCCTCATCCTCATCGCCGATACGGAGGAAAGACCTCTGCAAGATCCGCCGCAACTGCGTGGCGGTCTGCGGGACTCAATGGGCCCCGACTGCGGAGTATCCGCGCCAGCGCCCGCGGCCAGGTGACGAGGACGCCATCCATCACGAATGGCCGGGCGAACAGCGCGCGGTCCACGCCGGTGAAGCAGAGCGCGGCCCGGACAGGAACACCCGGCCCTACGGCCCGCTCCACCACGGCGTGTTGCCGGCGAGCGGCTGCGACCAGCCGGCTCTGATCGCGGCCTCCAACCGTTAACACCTCGCGCGTGGTGAAGCAGCCGCCCACCCGTCTCCTGGCCAGGCGACCGTGGTAATCCTTGGCGTCGATCACCCAGACCCCATTGGCGACGACGACGAGATGGTCGAGGTTGCTCCGGCTTCCCGGGAGCCGTCGATCGTGCAACGCGACGCAGTCGCGACCGACGACCGCATCAATCCGGCGGCCAACGAGTTCCTCGCCCTCCGCACCGCGGGCCCACGCCTCGGTTGCCGTCTTCGGGCCGGCCAGCGCGCCGACGAGAGGTGCCAGCCTCCCGAAGCGAGCCCGCCGGCGAGCCTGGTCGCGCGCCTGCCTGCGTTCGTACTCGGCCCGGGCAGACGCGCCCGGGTGGCCCGACTCGACCTCAGATCCCTGGTCCTCGTCCCCACGCACGGGTCACCCTCTGTCCGCTCGGCTCTCGACTCTCTGAATGGTCGCCGTGGGTGGCTGCCTGCCCTAATCGGGCTGGGTACCTCCGTCGGCCGATGCAGTTCGGCCTGGGTTTCCGAAGGATCCATATACAAGTCGAACGAGGAACCCCGGGAGTTCCCGGTTCACGACGAGGTGAACCGGTAGCTCCCGCTCCCCACCGAGAGCCGCGCCCGGCCACCCGACGGTGCGAACTGGGCAACGCCAGGAGCCCGGCTCGCCGGCACACCGCTCTCCCGCACGCTCGACGGGTTGGTCGTGGGCAGGTGCACCAGGGCCGATGCGTTCGAGGGCACCACCAACCCCAGCGACATTCCGCCACCCCGGCGCTCCCACGTCACCGAGACGGGGCCGGCCACGGTCGGCACCGCGCCCGAGGCATGCGCCAGTCCCGCCGACGGCGGCGCGACGGCGACGCGCACGGTGCCGTCCGGGTTGGGCTCCATGAACGACACCCCGAGCAGCGACTCCTGGATGGCGACCAGCGCCGACGATCCCCACCCGTGCGACATGGAGTCTCCGATGAGGTCGCTCGGGCGCCATTGCTCCCAGGTGAACGTTCCCCCCGCCGCGACGATGTGGGCCCAGCCGGGAATCGACGTATCGGTCAGGGTGTGCACCATGGCCTCGGGCATGTCGGCCGCCGCCAGGGCCCGCAACAACTCGAGTCCATGGTTCGGTCCGAGGTCGATGCCGAGGCTGGCCACGTAGGAGGCGACCGCCTTCAGATCGGCCGCCGGCACGACGCCGTACGCGAGCGGGAGCGCGTTGGCCTCTTGGGAGCGGCTCCGGCTTTGGGCACCGTTGGCATCGACGCCGTCCACGTAGGTTCCGTCCGGCCGGCGCAGGACTGCGTTGACCGCCGCGGCGAGCTGCGTCCCCCGTGCCTGCCAGAGCGCGGCCCCGCCCTGATCGTCCGCCAGCGTGGCCAACTGCGCCACCCGGTTGAACGCGTTGACCGCCAGCACGTTGCTGGCCGTGTCCGCGGCCACGGAGAGGTCGTAGCCGTAGACGGGGTCGCCGTTGCTCGTGTCGCCCAGCCCGTAGAGGAGCCCGGTGCCGCCCTGGCGCGCCGACCACAACCAGGCCGCGACCTTGGCAGTGGACGTGTAGTGCGCGAGGGCCGTGGCCGTATCGCCCGTCGAGAGGTAGTAGCGCCACACCCACTCGGGATAGCGCGCCGTAAAGGTCGCGTAGAAGCGCGCGCCATCATCGTTGGGGTACACGGCGTTGACCTGTCCAGTGGGCCAGTAGCGGGTCTGGCCGCGCGCCACGTCGCGTAACCCTTGCCAGCTCATGTTCTGGTCCCCGTACGCACGCATGATGCCCTCGGACTCGTTCGCGGCGTCCCACGTGAACTGCCCCTTCTCGCGCGTTGGGGTGTCGACGAACTGTTCCTGGCTGCAGTAGAGGCATGAGCGAGCCGTGAGGCGCCACACCGCGTTGAGCATCCGGCTGTCCGACGAAAAGGTCGCGACGGGGACGGCCGGCATGTCGGCGTGCCGCGCGATGGCGGTCACCTGGTCGCGCCCGAGGGCCTCCCCAGGGTTGTCGATCTGGAAGTAGCGAAATCCGAAGTAGGTGAAGGCCTCATAGGTCTGCGGACCGTCGCGCATGATGTAGGACGACGAGAGGTTCGTCTCCTGGGTTCCATGCAGCGTCGAGACCTGCCCATCGGGATCGAGGAGGTAGCCCGCCCGCATCGTCACCGTCGTACCGTCGTGCCCGTGGGCGAACTCGACGCGCGGGCGGGCCGCGTAGACAGCGCCGAAATCGGCCACGATTGGGCCGCCTGCGACCGTGTGGAGGCTCACGGGCTGGACCGGGGTCTCACGAATGGTCGTCCGCTGCGGGTAGGTGGCGGTGAACGGCGTGGTACCAGCCGGCCCGATGACGGTGACAGGAGACCAGGCGCTGTCGTCGTATCCCGGCTCCGACCATCCCTGGGGCTGGACCCGTCCGTCGATCCACTCCACGAAGTCGCCGACGTCCGAGTTTCGCTGTGGTGACGGCAGCCACTCGGCAGGCAGCTCACGCCACGCGCCGTCCGACCCGAACGTGAGCTGGAGTCCCTCCTCGTACCAGAGCGAAAGATGGACGAGCAGCCCGGGAGACGAGGTGGGCCTGCCCTGGCCCGGGCCGTACCAGCGGTGCAGCACGCCGAGTGCATTGGACTTCCCGGGCCGCAGCACCTGGGTCAGGTCCACCGCCCGCGCATACTGCTCGTCGGGGTAGGAGAAGCTGGGCCACCCGTCGACCGGCGCACCGTTCGCGTACAGCCGATAGGTGTGCGCGGCCGACAGATAGGCGGTGGCGCGTGCCAGCGTCCCGGCGGGCGGCGTCACCTGCATCCGCAAATAGGTCACGCGATCGGGTTGGGACGAAGCGCCGGCCGGTCGCAGCCAGTGGCCGTACCAGTCACCGTCGCGCAGGGCGGTCGTGAAGGGGGCGGGGGCAGTCGTCGCGCCCCATCGTTCCGCGTACCCGCGGAGCCGCACCGTCCATTGGTACGCCGCATCCGCCGCCAACTCGGGACCGGTGTATGCCACGAAAGCGTGTTGGGCCGAGAGAACAGGACCGCTGTCCCACACCGTCCGCTCGTGATCGGGGTCGGTCCGCCGCACCACCACCTGATACGCGGTCTGCATCACCGAGCGACCGGTTGCATGAACGTTCCAGGCGAACGCCACGCCATCGGGGTCGACGCCCACGGGGTCCACCAGGCCGTTCACGGTGAGCGCGTCGGCGCGAACCGGGCCGGGTGGCTCCGCCAGAGCACTGTCGGTCCGGAGCGACGAATCGGCACGCGTCGCGGCGCCGGCGTCGGGCGACGCATCGATGCTCGCGTCCGAGCCCGCCAGCGCTCCCGCTCCGACCGTCCCGGCGGCGACACCGGCGGAGGAGGCGAGAAAGGTGCGACGGCCGAACGTGCTCACGTCGCGCCTCGTACCCCGCCCCCGGTGATGGCTCGCACCAGGTCGAAGGTCGAGTCGGCCACGTACAGAGTTCCAGCTGCCGAAACCGCGACTCCCGCGGCCGTGCCGAGGTGCGTCAGCACCCACCGCGTGCCGTCACCCAGACCAGCCGGGCTGCTCACCGGTACCGCGCCGGCCGCCGTGTAGAGGTCCCCGGTCGTCATGGCGCGGCCGAACAACGTCTCGTCGGAGTCCGGGACGATTCGCACGGCGTGCATGAAGCCGTCGCTCACGAACAGCGCGCCAGTCGGGCCGAGGGCGAGGCCCCTCGGGTCGTTGAGCTCGGCCGCGGGACCGGTCGCCGAGAGCCCGTCGGCAAGATACGGCCCGTAGCTCCCCGTGCCACCCACCACGACGGCGATGTCGTCGGCGCCGATCCTCGTGCCGAAGTAGGAGCCGGCCTGCGCCGCCGCGAGCAGCACCGACTGGTCGCCAGCGTCGGCCACGAGCACGTCGCCGGACGAGTCGGTCGCCACCGCCACGGGGTTCGAGAGCTCGGCCGACGCCGCGGGACCGCTTTGGCCCGTCGTACCGCAGACACCGGTGCCCGCCACGGTGTACAGGCGTCCCGCCGTCATGGCCTGGCCGAAGAGTGTCGTGGTCCCGGCGGGCAGCACCCGCACGCGACAGTTGGCGGTGTCCGCGATGTAGAGGTCGGCGGCGGCATCGAGGGCGACGGACACCGGCTGGTTCAGCTCGCTGGCGTCCCCGGCGAGGCCGTCCCCGTTGAATCCGGCCCGCCCCGTGCCCGCCACGGTCACGGGCGCCGAACGACCAGCGGGCCGCAACTCCTGGACGCGTTGCGCCGTCGCTTCCGCGATGAAGAGATCGCCCTGGGCGTCGACCGCCACGCCGCTCGGGTGACCGATCCCGCCCGGACTGGTGCAGCTGCCGCCGGCGACCGTGGCCACGCGCCCGGGCCGCAACCGCACCCCGTACCGCATCTCGGCCTTGGCCGGCACGACCAGAACGCGGCAGTGGCCGGTGTCGGCGACGAAGAGATCGCCCGCCGTATCGAGCGCGAGCCCGGACGGCGACGAGACCACGCCCGGCCCGAGCACGGTGCGCACAATCGGCGTCGCTGTGGCATCGGCCGTCGCCCCGTCATCGACCGCGGCTGCGGCAGATCCCGAGGTGAGCCCGCCGAGGAGCGAGGCAACTGGGACGAGGAAGGCGACGACAACCGCGAGGGCAAGTGCCGCCGCCAGCGACCGGCGCACAGACTGCTCGGGCCCGGCGGGCCGGGTCACGGGCCGGCAGGGGCGTGGCATCGGTCAATCATGCCGGTTGCGCCGGCCCCGGGCACGGGCGCCGCGCCGTAAGTTGGCGGCGCTCAAGCCGACCACGCCGCTCAGCGTCGCCAACGACGACGCACTGGCGCGGAGTGACCAAGACCAAGGAGGCCACCGTGCCCGCACCACCCGAAGAAGCCCTCAGCGCAGGCAACGTCATGCTCACCGGATCCGATGGGGCCCAGATCAACGCGTATCTCGCTCGGCCGGCTGGCGAGGGTCCGTTCCCTGGCGTACTGGTGATCCATCACCTCCCGGGGTGGGACTCGGGCACCAAGGAGATCACGCGTCGCTTCGCCGCCCAGGGGTACAACGCGATCTGTCCCAACCTCTACGCCCGGCAAGGCCTCGACGTCGACCCCGACGACGCCGCTGCCGCGGCCCGAGAGGCGGGGGGCGTTCCCGACGAGCAGTTTGTCGGTGACGCCGGTGCCGCCGCCGACGCATTGCGTGCCCTCCCGACCGCCAACGGCAAAGTCGGCGTCATCGGGTACTGCTCGGGCGGCCGCCACGCCTTCCTCACGGCGGTGAGCGTGCCGGTCGACGCTGCCGTCGACTGTTACGGCGCCTTCGTCACGGGCACCGTCCCAGAAGGCTTCCCCCTCCGGGTCACAGCGCTGGTCGAGCGCACGCCGCAGCTCGGCTGCCCGCTCCTCGGCCTGTTCGGGAACGACGATCAGTTCCCGAGTCCCGAGCAGGTCGACGAGCTCGAATCGGCGCTGAAGGAGGCGGGCAAGACGTACGAGTTCCACCGCTACGACGGCGCCGGCCACGCGTTCTTCTCAGTGGATCGGCCCGCCTACCGACCGGAGGCTGCCGTCGACGGCTGGCAGCGGATCTTCGACTGGTTCGGCCGCTACCTGGCGGGAGGCTGACCATGTGCTCCTATCTCACCGTCGCCACCGACGTCGCCGGCAGCGCCAAGGGCGCACAGGGCTGGTTCTCCGTGACCTCGGCGCAGGTCTATTTCGACCATCCGTTCCACGCGCCCTTCGACCACACCCTCAACATCGATTTCATCGACCCGTCCAAAGGCCCCGGTGCGCGCGTCGCGGTCGAACTCAGCGCAGAGTCGGCCCGGCGCCTGGTCGAGGCCGTCAACGATGCGTTAGCAGCCGCGGGGCCCGCCGCCGGGTGAGTACGCCGCCCGCCGGGCCAGCGGCCGGCGTCCATCTGCCGTGGGCCCAGGTGCCCGACGCAGTGCAGTCGTGGGCGGCGGACCTGGGTGGTGGCCCGCTGCGGTCGGTGCAGGATCTGCGCGGCGGGTTCTCGCCTGGCGCCACCTCGATCCTGCGCTGGCCCGCACGCGCGCTCTTCGTGAAGGCCGTCGGGTTGGCCTTGAATCCGGAGTCGCCGTCCATGCACCGGCGCGAGGTGGTGATCTCGCGGGTGCTGCCGGCTTCGGGTCCCTTCCCGCACCTGGTCGGAACGTACGACGACGGCGACTGGGTTGCGCTGGCGTTCGATGCAATCGACGGCCGACCGCCCCACCATCCGTGGGACAGCATCGAGTTCGACCTGGTCGCCGGCGCCCTTGCGGCCATGCACGCCGCCCTCACGCCGAGTCCGGCCCCGACGCTCGAGTCCCTCGCCGACTACGCGCGCCGCCTCTTCGGCGGGTGGAGCGCCCTGGCCGCTCTCGGCGCGCCGCCCGGACTCGATCCCTGGGCGAGCCAGCATCTCAACGAGCTGGCCGAGCTGGAGTCGGACTGGCCCGACGCGTGCGCGGGCTCGACCCTCGTCCACGGCGACGTGCGCGCCGACAACGTGCTCGTGACACAGGACGGCGTCGTCTTCGTCGACTGGCCGCACGGCGCGGTCGGCAATCCCGCCTTCGACGTCGTCGCCTGGGCCCCCTCGGTGGTACTGGAGGCCGGTCCCCAGCCCGAAGAGCTCCTGGCTCGCTACGAGCGGGAACGGGTGCTCGACGCAGACGCCGTCACGGTCCTGCTCGCCGCGATCGCAGGCTTCTTCGTGTCGCGCGCTTTGGAACCACCACCGCCCGGGCTCCCGACGGTCCGCTCCTTCCAGGCGGCCCAGGGCACGGTGGCGCTCGCCTGGCTCCGCCGCCGGACCAGTTGGTGACCCGGCGCGGCGGGACACCCCACTAGGTTCCGCACATGCGCTTCGGTCTCCAAATCCCGAATTTCATCGCCGACTCACCCGCCGGTCTCTTCGACGCCGCGGTGGCGATGGCGACCGCCGCGGAGGAGTCCGGTTTCGATTCGGTCTGGGTGATGGACCACTTCTACCAACTGCCTCCGATGGGCGGTCCGGACGCGCCGATGCTCGACTCCTACACGCTCCTCGGCGCGCTGGCCACGTTGACTTCGCGGGTCCGACTCGGTGCCATGGTGACCGGTGTCACCTATCGCAACCCGGCTCATCTGGCCAAGATCGTCACCACGCTCGATGTCATCAGTGGCGGGCGCGCCATCCTCGGGCTCGGCGCCGCTTGGTACGACGTGGAGCACGAGGGGTTGGGCTTCGACTTCCCGCCGGCGCCCGAGCGCCTCGACCGCCTGGAGGAGGCGCTGCAAATCTGCCGGGCGATGTTCCGCGAGGAGGCACCGAGCTTCGATGGGCGCTACTACCGCATCCACGAGGCGCGGAACGTGCCGCCCCCGATACAGCCCGGCGGCCCCCCGATCCTGGTCGGCGGCGGCGGGGAGAAGCGCACCCTGCAGCTGGTGGCGCGCTACGCCGACATGGCGAACTTCTTCGGCGATGCGGCTGAGGTGGCCCACAAGGTCGACGTGCTTCGTGGCCACTGCGCGGCGGTTGGCCGCGACCCCTCGGAGGTGACGGTCAGCCGGCTGGCCACGCTGGTGCTCACGGCCAGCGCAGAGGAGACCGCCGACACGAAGGCGTTCCTGCGCCAGGTGACAGGAGAGGAGCCGACGGGGTCGAATGTCGGAACGCCCGACGAGCTGACGGCCCAGGTCGAGGAGCTCGCTGCCGCCGGCGTCGACTACTTCATGTTCAACATCCCGACGGGCACGCCCGACACCGTGCGACGTGTCGGGGCGGATGTGGTCGCCCGCTTCGCCGGCTGACGACCAGCGCGGGGCTCGTCGAGTGGCGGCTGTCGCTACTCGGCCCGGAGCAACTGTGAGGTACGCGTCCGCGCCGCCAGGCGACCGGGCAAGGTCGCAACCACGACTGCCAGCGCGACGGCGAGGACGCCGATGACCGCGACCGTCCCGGCCGGAACGGTCGGGAGCGGGACGGCGCTGATCTCGCCGGCAAAGAGGTTCCAGAGGACACGCCCCGCGGCGATGCCCACGGGGATGCCAATGGCACACCCGATGACGGCGGCGACGCCGGACTGGATGGCGATGGCCCAGGCCAGTTGTCGGCGGGTGAACCCCAGGGTCTTGAGGATGGCGAGGTCGCGCCGGCGCCGGCGTACCGAGGTCACCAGAGTGATGGCGAGCGCGCCGGCGGCACCCGCCGCCAGGGCGAATCCGAGCAAGATCGGGGTCCTGCCCAGTGAGCCGTAGTTGATGATCTGGGCGGGACGCAGCACCGAGTGGACCGAGCCACCATTGATGGCGATGTCGAGCTTGGTGCCGATGGCCTGCAGGGAGCGCAGTGCCTGCGGGCTGGCCCCACCCTTCGTGCGGACCAGGATCGCGTTCGGTCCGGGCGTCACCTCGAAGAGGTTGCGGTCGGCGGCGGGAATCAGGTGGTAGTCGAGGACGGCACCCGTGCCCATCTCGAGGTGGGACGACCCGGCCACACCGAGCGGAGGCAGGGTGGCGGTTCCGACGATCGTGAGGGTCACTGGCGCGCCGTGCAGCGCGCGGGCGACGACCGTGTCGCCGACCTCCTTGTGCAGCTGGCGTAGCGTGCCGGCACCGAGCACCACCTGACGGTCGGAGTCGAGGGCGTGGCCGCTCAGCGTCGGCGGCGCCACGGATGCGTCGGGCGTCGCGCCCATGACGGGCACGTTGTCGCCGTCGAGCTGCATGGTCGAGTAGTAGACACCCGTCCAACTCGCGACCAGCGGGTCGGCGTCGAGCAGCTTGGCCGCGGCCTGGCCCGGGATGTCGCCGAGCCCTCCTCCACCGTCGATGTCGTAGGTCCAGTTCCAGCCGTAGAGCGCCGGGTGCGACACGAGTGTGTTGAGGCTGGAGCCGAAGGTGACGGTGGCGACCACCGCCGTGACGGCGAGGATGGCGCCGAGGATGGCGGAGCGCACCGGGACTGCGCCGCGGCCCGCGCCGGGCTCGAGGGCGAAGCGGACGCCGGCCACCGCGGCGGGTGGCAGGCCGGCGCGCGTGGCGGCCGTCGTCACGTGTGACGAGGGGACTCGGGCCAGCCGGTCGCGGTGGGCGTCGGGGCGCGCCCGCCGGGACGCCACCACGGCGACGAGTGTGAGCGCGACGACGAGTGCGGTTGCGCCGAGGCCGAGCACCGTCCAGTCGGGATTCACGTCGACGCGGAGGTACGGCCGCACCGGCCCGAGCGGCGCGAGAGGCGACAGGGCCAGGGCAACCACCACCGCCAGCGCGCTTCCGAGCACGATGGCACCGAGCGTGCCCAGCAGCCCGTCCCAGAGCATCATGGCCGGGTCCGCACCGAGAGCCCGGGCGACGTCGAGCTCGACGGACTTGAGTCGGATCCGGCGGCTGACGACCTGCCCGCAGATCAAGAGCGTGGCCAACCCGGCGATCCCACCGAAGACCGCGAGCGCGATGGCCTCCGGGCGCAAGGTCGCATCCGCGGTCGCGATGATCTGTTGCGACTCGACGTAGACGAAAGGCAGGCCAGCAGGGAGCACGCGTCGTACTTCCTGCTCGACGGCGGCGAGATGGCGGGTGCCGCCGCGCAGCGTAAGCGCGCTCAACATGTCGTTGCTGCAGCACTCGAGCAGCTTGTTCGTCAGCGCCGGCGTGAAGAGCATGATCGTGCCCTGGTCGGCCGAATCCTGGTCCTGGAAGAGCGTCGTCGCCTGGCCGTTGCCGATGCCGACGAGCTTCACCGTCGCCCGTTGATGGGGCGGGATCACGACGCTCGACGGCGTATTGCCAGACGACACCTGCGTGTTGCTCACCCAGCCCACGCGGACCGACTGGCCCAGGTGGTAGCCGAGCGCCTTGGCCGACGCGGCGTCGATGGCGAACTCGCCGGCATCGTGGGGGTTGGGCAGCCGACCCGAAATCATGCTGACGGGGTCTTCGGTGTAGTCGAGCCCCCCGACGCTGGCCTCGGCGGAGATCGACGAGGTGTTGGGCTCGGGGTGGTTCGAAGCAGTGAGCGGGCCTGCGTTGAGCTCGACCGTGCTTGCCACATGCTGCACGTAGGGCAGGTGCGACAAGGTGCGTAGCAGCCCTGGGTTGTAGCCAGAGTCGAGCCCGATGGAAGGGTTGATGACGCCGTCGAGGACGTAGAGCTGCGAGACGTGCGACGCGGTGACGTAGTCAGTGAAAGACGACTCCGTGCTGCGGGCGGCGGCGACGGCCCCCATCGACAGCCCTCCCACCCCGGCGATGAGAAGGACGACGGTGAGCAGGTAGGACGATTCGGAGCGCCACGTCGCCCGGAACCGGTACCAGGCGAAAGCCATGGCGCCCCCCATCAGGTCGCTCGGGCCGCTCGGGCCGCTCGGGCCGCTCGGGCCGCTCGGGCCTCTCGGTGACCCAGGTCCCGGAGCACGGCATGTGCGGCCCCGAACCCGCACATGCCGTGCACCCCGCCTCCGGGCGGGGTCGCGGCCGAGCACAGGTAGACCCCCTCCAGGGCGGTGCGGTACGGGTTCCACTGCACGGCAGGTCGGAAGACCATCTGACGCACCGTGGCCGCGCCCGCGTTGATGTCGCCGCCTACATAGCTCGGGTTGTGCTGCTCTTCCTGTGCCGCCGTGAAGGTCGAGCGCGCCAGTACGAGGTCGCGGAAGCCGGGAGCGAAGCGTTCGATCTGTGACTCGATTCGATCCGTCATGTCCACCGCCGATCCGTTAGGCACATGGCAATAGGCCCACAACGTGTGGCGGCCTTCGGGGCGCGGGTGTAGTCGACCACGCAGGGCTGGGTGACGAGGCAGTAGGGGCGATCAGGATGGCGTCCCGCATTCACCTCAGCCTCGCCTCGGGCGATCTCCTCGAAGGTCCCGCCCACGTGGATCGTCACCGCCTGGCGGCACTCCTCGGCGGCCCAGGGGACGGGGCCGCGGAACGCCCAGTCCACCTTGCAGACGCCAGGGCCGTAGCGGTAGCGGGCCAGCGCGTTGCCGTATCGTCGCGGCACTGCGTCGCCCGCCATCTCGACGAGTTGGCGCGGGGTCACGTCGAGGACGAGCACGCGGGCTGGCGGCAGGTCGTCGAGCCGCTTCACCAACCGGCCCGTCTCGACGCGGACGCCGCGCGCTGCGAGTTCGGACACCAACGCCGAGACGAGTGCACCGGTCCCTCCCTCCACGACCGGCCAGCCGAAGCGATGGGCGAGCGCGGTGAAGAGTCGCGGGAAGACACCCGAGAGAGGGGCGGTGAGCGGCAGCATGGAGTGGGCGGCAGTGCCTGCGACGAGCGCGCGGCCCTCGTCGGTCTCGAACCGCTGCGCCATGTTTCGGGCCGAGCCGAGGCCGCGCAGGCCGAAGCCTGCCGCGGCGAGCGGGTGGGCAGGCACGGTGCGCATCGAGCCCAAAAAGGCGGGCAGGATCTTGTCGAGATTGCGGACCAGCGGCGCGAAGGTGCGCGTGTAGGCCGCGCCGTCCGTTCCGAGTGCGTCGGCGACGTCTTCGATGCTGTTGCCAACGCCGACGGCACGATTGCCGTCGAGTGGGTGCGCGAAGGCCACGGTGGGGGTGAGAAGCCGAACGCCGCGGGCCTCGAGGTCGAGGTTGCCCAACGCAGGCGAGGCCAGCAGCAGCGGGTGCACCGCCGAGCAGACGTCGTGGCGGAAGCCGGGAAGTGTCAGTTCCGCCGTCCGGCATCCGCCGCCCGGTACATCGGCGGCCTCCACGACGTCAACGGAGAGCCCGGCCCGGGCCAGGGTCAGGGCCGCGACGAGACCATTGGGGCCGGCACCGACCACGATCGCATCGACACTGCTCACCCTCCGATCCCTCGGACCTGTCCACTCGGCCCCGCCCGGGGCGTCCGTCCAGTCACAGCGGCAGCGTGAGCCCTTCGGCCGCGCCGACCACGGGCATGGGCCCCTCAGCGAACCGGCACAGGGTCCGTTCCACTTCGGAGTCCACCCGCTCCGGGCGGTGATGGAACAGCACGACGCGGCGCGCTTCCGAACGGATCCCCAGCCTGACCGCGTACTCCGCCGCGGCGTGGCCGAACGACCCCTCTGCCTCGACCTCTTCGGCCCGCAGATGGGCGTCGTGAATGAGAAGATCGACGCCGCGCGCCAATTTCGAGCGCTGCCTCGTGGTACTCGCCGATCCCGTCGGGTCCCGGACCGAGGGCGGTCGGCTGATGATCGGGGATGTAGGCCAGCGACGTCCGGCCGTCACTGACCCGGAAGCCCACAGTGCGACCTCCCTTGTGCGGCACGTCGAGCGCCGTGACAGTGAACCCCTCGGCCTCGAACGAGGCGTGGGGAAGAGCGGTAAACGACCAGTCGCCACGCAGTTGCGTCGGTCCGATCGGGAAGAACGGAGGGGACATCATCCGCGACAACAGCGTCGCAGGGTCGGGTTGATCGGATTCAGCTGGCAATAGCAGGGTGACTCGGGCGTCGCTGCGGTCCCCGGCGTAGAAGAACGGCAGTCCTTGAACGTGGTCCCAATGCAGGTGGCTCAACACGACGGTGCCGCGGAATGGTTCGCCTCCGAGGAGCTCTGACACGCGCCACAGACCCGTGCCGGCGTCGAGGAGCAGAGCAGGCTGGAGCTGTTCCTGGTTGTCATGAGACAGCGCGACACAAGAGGTATTGCCACCGAAGCGGACGAACTCCACCCCCGGCGCGGGTGTCGATCCGCGGGTCCCGCAGAAGGTGACGCGCACAGCTCAGTCTCGCGCGTGATCCTCACGGCGATGGCCCGCCGCAAGCTCCTCCAGGTGTGAGCGGTCGATGAGATCCGCGTCGAAGAGCGCCACACGGCACGCGGTCACGGCAACGTTGCTCGATGTGCGGAGACCTCCCTCCAGGTGTGCACGCTCGCCGAGCAGCGCCCCCGGCCCGTATTCGGCGAGGCGCTCGCCGCCGCGCTCGACGCGCACGATGCCGTCGAGGATCAACAGGACCTCTGTCCCGGGGTCGCCTTCCTCGAACAAGACGGTGCCGGCCGCGACGCGCTCGATCCGGCGCTTGCCACCGCTCTGCATGAGTTGGGCAGAAAGCGATGTCTCGAGCGCGGACTCGACGGCGGCGACCAGCGCGTCCGAATCCTCGTCACCCCACGGGCTGTGTTTGCCGAAGGACTTGCGGTACCAATCCTTGAAGTCGGTGAGGCCGGACTTGTGCGTCAGGCGGTGGTCGGCGCCATAGACCCAGTGCCGGGGGAACCGGCTGGCACCGACCAGCGCGTGCTCGGCGCGTCCGTCAGCGTGCAGTGTCAACGACAGCGTCGTCCACACAAGTGGCGCCTGCCACTGAATGAACGGTTTGCGGCGCACGCGGCGCGGAGCCGGTACGCCGGTGCGCCCACCACCAGTCTGGACGAAGCGCACCCATCCGTCGCCCCGTTCGGGCTCCCGGTGGAGGTCTGGCAACTGCACAGCCTGGAAACGATGCTTCACCGCGCGCAGGTTCACCAGCGTCGATCCCATAAGGCCCCGTCCCAGATAGCCGGCGTCGACGATCCGGCCTTCGCCGTCCACATTGATGAAGGCGCGTAGTTCGTTGGCGAAGCGGAACCGGTCCTCGTCGCGCAGTGCCTCGACGTCCATGTCCTCCGTTGGTGGGGGCACGTCGTAGTGGGTGATGCCCGAGTCGAACGCCAGCCGCTGCGCACCCTCGATCGCTTCGCTCGGAATCCACGACAGGGAGGTGACCAGGCCTTCGTGACGGATCGGCGAGTCGGCGCTCATGGCTCCAGCGTCTACCGGAACGTCCACGTTGGCGAGTGTGGTGACAGGCCTGCAGAGGTGTATCTAGCACCACCGTTGCCAGGAGGGTCCCCACCTGTTCCCCTCGCCCGGAGTGTGTGAGAACTACAGACGATGAGCGACCCGCACGACGGCCCGGGCACGATCTCGGTGCTCCTCGCCGATGACAACCTCATCGTCCGCGAGGGGGTGCGCGCTCTCATCGAGCGCCACAAGGACCTCCGGATTGTCGGGGTGGCGGCCGACTATGACGAGGTGGTGCAAGGCGCTGCCGCCCTGCAGCCGCACGTCCTCGTGACCGACATCAGAATGCCGCCTTCGTTCAACCGGGAGGGGATCGACGCGGCGAAGGAAGTGCGCAAGCGTCACCCGGGGACCGGCGTGGTCATCCTCTCGCAGTACGACGATCCCGAGTACGCCGTCTCGCTCCTGGCCGAAGGCTCGGCCGGCTACGGATACCTCCTCAAGGACCACATCGCCCAAGGCGACCAGCTGGTCGACGCCATTCGCGCCGTGGCGACGGGAGGTAACGCGCTCGATCCGGCGATCGTCGATGCGCTCGTACGACCCGTGACGTCGCACGGCGGCCTGTCGGCGGCCGAGGAGGAGTTGCTCGGGATGGTCGCGGAGGGCAAGCCCATCAAGGCGATCGCGGCCTCCAAGGGCCTGCCCGCCGAAGCTGTCGACGCGGAGGTCGAGGCTGTGTTCGTGAAGCTGGCCGAAGGGGTCTCCGCCGGCACCGAGGGCGCATTGCAGCGGCTGCGCCTGCTGCACAAGGCGATCGTTGATCGAGAGGAACAAGGCGAGACCCTCTCGCGCCTCCTGCCCGGAGGTCTCGCGGAGAAGTTGCGCCGCGACGGCCGCAACATCGGGGAGACGGAACGAGTCATCGTGACCGTCCTCATGAGCGACATCCGGTCCTATTCGACGATTGCCGAGCACGCCGACCCGAGCCAGCTGGCCGGCCAGCTCAATATCCACCGGGCGGCGATGAACGACGCCATCCTCGGAGAGAGCGGCACCGTCATGCAGTTCGTGGGCGACGCGGTTATGGCTGTCTTCGGCGCACCCTTCGCCCAAAGAGACCACGCTGACCGCGCGGTGGCAGCTGCGCTGGCCATGCACCAGAAGCAGTCCCACATCAACGATCAATGGGATGTGGAAGGGTTGCCGCCCTTCGGCCTGGGGCTCGGGCTGTCGACTGGCGAGGCTGCCGCGGCGCTGTTGGGCTCTGAGGAGCGATTGGAGTACACGCTCGTCGGCGACACGGTCAACATGGCGCAGCGGCTGCAGCAGCTCGCCGACGCGGGCGAGACCGTGGTCTCCCAGGCGACGGTCGAAGCGTGGGACGTCACCCGGGAGACGGTGGAGCTGCCACCCCAGCTCGTCAAAGGACGCGAGACTCCTGTCATTGCATACAAACTGGGGGAAGGCGCATCTCTCTCAGCGGGGCGCGCGACGGAAGAAGGGCACTGAAATGGACGTCTTGGTCGTCGAAAAGGTTCGCAAGACCTTCGAAGCGGAGAACGCCCCCGTGCGTGCGCTCCGGGGGGCGAATCTGGTGGTCCCTTCGGGTGCCTTCGTGGCACTCATGGGACCCTCGGGATGCGGGAAATCCACACTGCTCAACCTCGTGGCGGGGCTCGACGTCGCGGACGAGGGCACCATTACCGTCGCGGGCGAACTGGTCACCGGTCGTACCGAAGACGAGTTGTCGCAGATGCGCAGGCGCCATATCGGCATCGTGTTCCAGTTCTTCAACCTCCTCGAAGGCATGACGGTGCTCGAGAACGTTGCGCTGCCAGCGGTCATCGCGGGACGCAAGCGCAAGATGGCCGAGACCCGCGCCCGCGACCTGCTCGACCTTCTCGGCATCGGGGACAAGGCCGGAACCGTGCCGGGCATGCTGTCGGGTGGCCAGCGGCAGCGGCTAGCCATTGCGAGGGCACTGGCCAACGAGCCAACGTTGCTCCTGGCCGACGAGCCCACTGGCGCGCTCGACTCGGAGGGCGGCCAGGAAGTCATTGAGTTGCTGAGCCGGCTGCACGCCGGTGGTCAGACCATCGTGCTCGTGACCCACGACGCGGGGGTCGCGTCGGCAGCCTCTCGGATCGTGCGTATGCGCGACGGGAGGATCGCCGCGGAGGAGGACGCGGAGATCCCCCTCGCGGTCCAGTCCTAGCGGCCACGGCAATGACCGTCGGAGGCGACATGCAGCTCGATGTGGGCGACGGACCAATCCTCACCGCCTCCGCACCGAGATCCACGGTATTCGGGCCGTTCCGGCTCGTCCAGGTCCTCATTCTCGGGCTCACCGTCGCCGGCGTCGTGGTGGGCCTGCGCATCTCGGTGCCCGGCGGGATCGCACCGGTCAACGCAGTCGCGTTCGGGCTCACTCTCGCGTGGTCGCTCGTCGGGTTCGTCGATACGCGCGCGCAGGACCGCACCGGATCGATTGTGTCGTCCTACCATCTGATCGCCGGCATCGACGCACTGGTCGCGTCGATCGCCCTCGCCGCGGGCCGCAAGGCCGAGGCGTTGCACGGCTGGAGCGGTGCCCGTGACCTCGCGACGGTGGCCGCCATCGAGGTGACGGCGATCTCCTTTCACTTCTTGCTGGCGCTACCTGACGGCCGACTCAGCGGCATGGCCCGGCGCACGGCGGCGGTGTCGGCCTACGTCGCCGCGCTCGCGGTGGGGATCGCGTTCATCGTGGCCCACACGCCCTTCACCGTTGTCGACGGCGCCATCAGCTGGATCGTGGCCGGGCTGCTGGCACTGGCACCGGTACGCGCTCGCTACCTCGGGTCCATCGGCGCCATGCGCGAGCGCATGGACTGGTTCGGGATCGGCATCACGCTCGCCGCCACGCTGACCCTGGTCGCCACGGTCCTGCACCTCCTCGTGGGGTGGCCAGGTCCGCTGGGTGCCGTGGCGGCCGGCGCCACCGTGTTGGTTCCGCTGGGCCTCATGGCCGGTGATAGCCGGATGATGGGGCCCCACGGGAGCCGGGGCCTTGTCCAGGTCCTCGCCGTATTCGGCTTCGTCGTCGTCGTGTCCGTCATCTACCTGGTCGTGGTGCTCGGCCTCGGCCACGCGCCGAAGACAACCGGAGACAAGGAAGCGCTTGCGCTCTCGATGGTCGCGTCGGGTGTGGCGGCGCTCATCTTCGTCCCGGTACGCGCGAGGTTTCTCGAGTCGGCCACGCGGTTCGTCTATGGTTCCCGCGAGGCGCCCGACGAGGTGTTGCGCACATTCGGGAGCAGGCTGACCCGGGCCATCCCGATGGACGAGCTCCTCTTGCAGCTGGCCGAATCGCTGCGCAAGACGATGGACCTCCAGAGCGCGGAGATCTACACGGGAACCGGCGAGGTGCTGGAACTGACGGCGAGCGTGCCCGACGTCGGTTCCGGCTCCATCGTCGTCTCCCCTCGGGAGCGGCCGGTCGTGACCCGGGCCGGCGTGTCCGGCACTGCGTGGGCCAGCATCTGGCTGCCTTCTCTGCTGCAGGAGCGCGACAAGGAGCAGATCCGGGTGGCTCCGGTCAGCCATGCCGGCGAGCTGCTGGGGCTGATCGTCGTCGAGCGGGCGTCGATGGCCAGCGCGTTCTCCGAGGACGATGACCGCGTCCTCGCCGACCTGGCACGCCAAGTCGGCCTGGCGCTGCACAACTCCCAGCTCGACACGGCACTGCAGACCACCCTCGACGAGGTCCGCAAGCAGGCCGACGCGCTGACGCGAGTCGAGGGCCAGGATCGTGGCGAGCGGCGACGCGGAGCGCCGCCGCGTGGAGCGCAATCTCCACGATGGGGCGCAGCAGCACCTCGTCGCGCTCGGCGGTGAACCTCCGCCTGGCCAAGGACATCATCGTCGACGACCCGGAGGCGGGTCTCGAGATGCTCGACCAGCTGGCCGTCGAGGTCCAAGAGACCATTCAGGAATTGCGCGAGCTGGCACACGGCATCTACCCGCCGCTCCTGGTCGACAGTGGGCTCGTCGAGGCACTGCGCGCAGCGGCGAACAGGAACCCATTGCCCGTGGAGATCGTGGCGGTCGGCATAGGCCGCTACTCCTCCGAGGCCGAGGCGGCCGTCTACTTCTGCTGCCTCGAGGCGCTCCAGAACGCAGCGAAGCATGCACCAGATGCTCGTGTCGAGGTTCGGCTCTGGGAGGAGCTCGGCGGTCTCCTGTTCACCGTCACCGACGACGGGCCAGGGTTCGATCCGGAGAAGGCACAGCGCGGACATGGATACGTCAACATGGCAGACCGCCTCGGTGCGATCGGCGGGACTGTCCGCTGGGATTCGGAGATCGGAAAGGGCTCGCAGGTGCGCGGTTCGGTCCCCCTGGTCTAGACGGAGACGAACTCCTCTGCGTTGCGCCGCTCCCACAACTCGCGGAATGTGTCGGTCGCGAGGTGTTCCTTGTTGAGGTAGGCACGCGCTCCGCTCGTCGCCACCTCCGGCGGAAGGTCGCTGGCGTCGTACGTCGAGCACAAGATGACGACGACCTCAGGGTGGTGCGAGACCATCGTGCGGGTCGCCTCGATCCCGTTCATCTCGGGCATGTTGATGTCCATCAAGACCAAGGCGGGGCTGAGCTCCTGCTCGAGGGACACAGCTTCGGTGCCGTTCGACGCTTCTCCGACCAGCTCGAACTCCGAGGAACGCTTCAGGACGGCCCTCATCGCCGCTCGGAAGGGTGCCTGGTCGTCGACGATCAGAACGGGGAGTCGATCACCCACGTCATCCATTCTCGCACGGCGATCCGGGGTGCGACCGTGGTGGTGCCACGTCCCCGCGAAGGTGGTGTCAGCTCCCTCCCGGGTCGCTCAGATAGACGAGCACCGCCTTGACGCGCCGATTCAAGTCGCGCTCCTCGGTCAATCCGAGCTTGGAGAAAATGGAATTGGTGTGCTTCTCGACGGCACGCTCGGAGACCTGCAGGGTGTTGGCGATGGCCGCATTGCTCTTGCCCTTTGCCATTTCGCCGAGGATCTCCGACTCGCGGGGGGTCAGCCACGAGAGGTCCGATTTCCGCCGCGACGACTTGGCCTCGATGAGCTCGTCGACGATCTGGGGGTCGATCATGGAACCGGACTGGGCGACCGTTCGGATGGCCTGGGCCAGCTCGTCCGCTCCCGCCACCTGCTCCTTCAGGAGGTAGGCCCGCCCGGCTGACCCCGTTTCCAGGAGCGCCAACGCGTAGGAGGGCGTCTTGTACTGGCTCAGGACCACGACGCCGACCTCGGGTTTGTTCTCCCGCAACCACGACGCCGCCTGGATCCCCTCGTCGGTCCCGGTGGGCGGCATCCGGATGTCGGTCACGACCACGTCGGGCGAGGTTTCCGCAATGAGCTCCAGGAGCTCGGGGAGGTCGGCGGCGCGGCCGACAAGGTCGAGATCGGACTCCCCGTCGATGATGCGCGAGATCCCCTCCCGCAACAATGCGTTGTCCTCCGCCAATACCACCCGGATCGTCGCCATGTGTGACGTACGGTAGCGCGACGGGCACAGCAGCCCTGGTCAGCGGCCTTCCATCGCACTGTCGGCGTAGTGCTGGCACCCGCGCGAGGATCCTGGTGGCACCCTTGGTCGGCCCGGCACGGTCAGAGACACTGAATCGGTGCAGCGGAGGTCCAGGGGAAAATCGGTGCCGTGATCGAACGTGCGCTCGGTGTCGTCCGGTTCCGTGTCCGCGCTTCGATTCACCGCCGCTGGCGCGGCTACGTCTCCCTCGTCGTCCTCGTGGGGCTGGTCGGCGGCCTCGGCCTCGGGAGCCTGGCCGCAGCCCGGCGTACCCAGTCGTCGTTCTCCACGTTCTTGGGAGCTACCAATCCCTCTGACCTACTCGTCTCGATCTACGGTGGTTCGGGCAGCGCAAACAACCCCAACTACAACCCGGCGTTGATTCAAGCGATCGCGCGGCTTCCCCACGTGCGCCACGTTGCGGCTGCGATGCTGCTGGTGGGCGCGCCCTTGAGCGCGAACGGCTCACCGAGGATCAGGGTGACAGGCCTGGCCTATCCCGTCGCCAGTATCAACGGCCTCTTCTTCGCACAGGACCGGCCGGGCGTATCGAGTGGCAGATTGCCGTCGCCGAATGAGCCCGACGACATCGTGATGGCACCGGTGGTGGCCTCGCTCCTCGGTTCCATGTCGGGCAGGTGATTCCCTACGGCTTCTACGACGACGCACAGCAGAGCAATCCGCACTTCGGGACCAGTGCGGTGGCGCCGGCGATCCGGGTGAACTTCAAGCTCGTCGGCCTCGCGTCGCTGAACTCAGAAATCGTCGAGGACGACGTCGACGTCCTCCCGACATTCATCGCCTTGACGCCCGCGTTCGCCTGCCAGGTGCTCGCGCACCACGGGGAGCAATTCTCCGGCGGCCTCACGTTCGGGATCAAGACGCAAGGAGGGGCCTCGACGGTGCCGGCCGTCGAGCGCGAATTGACCACGCTCATCCCGCCCCACGAGCAGTTCAGCGAGCATTCGCTCGCCCCCGTGGCGACGAAGGCCGACGCGGCGCTCAAGCCGATCTCGATCGCTCTCGCGGTCTTCGGCGCCGTTGCATTGTTGGCGGCCCTCCTTATCGGGACGCAGGTGATCGCGCGCCGGTTCCGCTCGGAGGCCGGGGACCTCAGGATCCTGCGTGCGCTCGGCGCCGGCCCGGCCGACACCCTCCTCGACGTCCTTCTCGGGGTCGTGGCCGCGATCATGGCGGGATCGGTGCTCGCAGTCGCCGTCTGCTTCGCTTTGTCACCCGTCGCGCCGCTGGGCCCGGTCCGGTCCGTCTACCCATCGGGCGGATTCTCCTTCGATGCCACAGTCCTGCTCTTGGGCGCGCTCGTGTCTGTCTCTCGCGCTGGCGACGGTGGCCACACTGCTGGCGTACGCGGGCGCGCCCCACCGGGCTGCATTGCGGCCACGCATCCGCACATCTTCGGGGGCGAGGATCGTGACGTCGCTGGCGCGAGCGGGACTGCCCGCGCCCGGCGTCGTCGGGGTACGCATGGCGCTCGAGCGGGACGACTCTCGTGCAGCAGTCCCCGTGCGTTCCGTGTTGGTCGGTTCGTCGTTGGCGGTAGCGCTCGTCGCAGCGACGCTGACGTTCGGCAGCAGCCTGGGCACGTTGGTCTCGAACCCATCGCTGTACGGGTGGAATTGGTCCTACCTCTTGAACCCGGTTGGGTCGGGCGGTGGCAACGTTCCGCCGCTGGCTCTGCCCCTCCTCCACCACGACAGATATGTCGCGGCATACAGCGGCGCAGACTTCAACGAGTTCGAGATCGACGGACAGCTTGTGCCGGTGCTGCTGTCCAACACTGGCGCAGCCGTGGCTCCGCCGCTGCTGTCCGGACATGGGGTCGGCGCGTCCCACCAGATCGTCCTCGGAGCGGCCACACTCGCGCAGCTCCACAAACGGGTCGGCCAGTTTGTGACAGCGTCCTTCGGGAGCCCCAAGGACGCCCCGATCTACGTGCCGCCGACGCGACTACTGATCGTCGGCACCGCGACCTTGCCGGCCATCGGGTTCGCCAGCACGGTGTCCGATCACACATCGATGGGCACGGGCGGGCTGCTGTCCCTCCAGATGCTGCCCAAGCGGTTTCTCGCTGCCGTAAACGGTACGAACTCGCTACTCGGAGGGCCGAATCTCGTCCTCATCAGGTTCAAGCAGGACGCGCCTCCAGAGGCGGCCGTGACCAGCCTGCGCACAATCGCGCGCAGCGTGAACCGGGCCCTCGCGAGCCTGCCTGGCGGGTCCGGCACCAATGCGATCGTCGTGCAGGGCGTGCAACGCCCGGCCGAGATCGTCAACTACCGGACCATGGGCCTCACTCCGATCATGTTGGTCTCGGGGCTGGCTCTGGGCGCAGTCGTGGCGCTCGCCCTCACACTGATCGCGTCAGTGCGCCAGCGTCGCCGCGACCTCGCGCTGCTCGAGACCATCGGGTTCGTCAGAGGGCAGCTGGCGTCCGCCGTTGCGTGGCAGGCGTCGGTCGTGGCTCTGATCGGCATCGTCATCGGCATCCCTTTGGGCATCGTCGCGGGACGCTGGCTCTGGAACCTGTTCGCCCGCCAGATCTACGCGGTCCCGTACCCTACGGTGTCCCTCGCCTCGATGGCGTTGGTGGCGACCGGCACCATCGTGTCGGCCAACGTCGTCGCCGCTCTCCCGGCCCGGACTGCGGCGCGGACTCCGACCGCAGTGATGCTCCGGGCCGAGTAGCCCACGGCCATTTGCCGCGGCCTTGACGCCTTACTTGTTCGGAACGACGGCGGCCTTGAGGTCGAGCAACGCCTCGTCCAGTTCCGCCGAACGATGTCGCCTGGCGGCGTCAGCCGAGGCAAGTTGTTCGCCGGTCGGGAGCTGGCCACCCGAGCGCATGAGGTGGTCTGCTTCGATCGCAAAGGCGAGGCCGCGAAGACTCTCGGCGCATCGGGTGCACAAGCCCCGGCTGATGTCATCAGGCGCGGACGCTGCAGCTCGCTCCAGACCCTCGACAGCCTCGTCCACTTGCACCGCCACTTGGGAGCGCCGTTGCTGATCGTCGTTCTCGGTCTGCGAGAGCACCAGGTCGCGGGCCAGCTCGGCTGCTGTGATGACCGGGCCGACACTGCGCCGCCAGTCGGCCGCCCGGCCCTGCTTACGGTTCCGCGTGATGAGAAGTGAAACCAGCACGATCGCCAGCACGACCACCACCGCGAGCAAGACCCAGCCCCACGTTTTGGAGCTCGACGTCGACTTCGCGGCCGTCGTCGTCGTCGTGGGATGTGAGGTCGTAGTCGTGGGGTGTTCCCGCGTGGTCGTGGTCGTGGGGTGCGCAGTCGTCGTGGTGGTTGTCGGTGCCGTTGTCGGAGCCACCGTCGTCGTAGTCGGCTGCACGGTCGTCGTCGTGGGCGCGATCGTCGTCGTGGTTGAGGTGTCCTGGGCCGATGCCGGCGACGGCATCATCGTGAGGAGTCCGAGCATGATCGGCGCGAACGTGACTACGCACAGCACTGCGGACAGCAACCTGCGGTGCCTCAACTCCATGCGGGCAGCCTACGACGCAGCCCGTCCGATGGGAACGACAGTGGGACTCGTCGCGGCGAGTACGGTCAGGCCAAAGAACGGAGGTCCTGATGCAGCTCGACATTCACGTGCCGCGTTTCACGTGGCCAGGTGGCGCCGCCGCCATCGGGCCGACGTTCGGTGCCCTTGCCCAGACAGCCGAAGGGATCGGCGTCCGTACGCTCTCCGTGATGGACCACTGGTTCCAGATGGAGATGCTGTGGCCGGCGGAAGAGCCCATGCTCGAGGGCTATACCGCCCTCTCGTTCGCGGCCGCGAAGACCGAGCGCTTACGCTTCCGCCTCCTGGTCGGTGGTGTGACATACCGCCATCCGGGGCTATTGGCGAAGACAGCGACCACGCTTGACGTGCTTTCTGGCGGCAGAGCTGAGCTGGGTCTCGGTGCAGCGTGGTACGAGCGCGAGCACGTAGGGCTCGGCGTCCCCTTCCCTCCGCTCAAGGAGCGTTACGAACGTCTCGAGGAGACCATCCAGATCTGCTTCCAGATGTGGAGCGACGACAACGGCCCTTTCGACGGTGCCCACTACACGCTGGCCGAGACCTTGTGCTCGCCCCCTCCTCTGAGTGCACCCCGTCCGCGGCTTCTCATCGGCGGAGGAGGTGAGCGCAAGACGCTCCGGCTCGTCGCGATGTATGCCGATGCGTGCAATTTCATCGGTGACGCCGCAACGGTTGCACACAAGGTCAAGGTTCTGCGCGCGCATTGCGACGACGTGGGTCGCGACCCGCAAACGATCGAGGTGACCGCACTCATCATGATCGCCGACGACGCCGATACGGACACGATCCTCCGGGAGGCTGAGGCTCTGCGTTCGGCGGGCGCGGACTCGATCGTGGTGCGTTCCACCGGATCCGAGCCATCGCGCTGGCTCGAGACGACGTGGGGGCCGGTGCTTCCTCGCCTCGCCTCGCTCTGAGGTGCCTGCCCGTGCGGTCGGCGTCGAGCCTCCGGGAGGTCGGTGCGCCATTTCGCAAGGGTTATCGTGCAGTCGCGGGCCGCTAGCTCATCCGGAAGAGCAGGGGACTTTTAATCCCAAGGTGCCGGGATCGAGACCCGGGCGGCCCACGGCAGCAACGTCGCAGTTCAAACAGGCTGAACTGAGATTTGTGGGACCATCGGAATCTGGTGGGGTCTGCCTGCTCACCGTACGACGATCGATCCGAGCTGTGAAATTCCGGTTCAGCTTGACGGCGTGGATCCGGCCCCTGCTTGACACTTTCCGGCGCGGTTCCGGTACCTGGGCGACACTGACTCCGGTACCTGCTTGACACTTCGTGCTTGAGAGGGTCCACCGCGTGGCCGCTGTCACCTTCTTCGCTGTTGACGCAGTCGTCGACAGATGCGAAGGAGGCCCTCGTGTTGGTGGAGCTCAAGCTGGTGGAGCAGCGCTAACGGGCGGTGATCGACGTGCTCGACGGGATGAGCGTGACCGACGTGGCCCGCCGCAACGGGGTCAGCCGCCAGAGCGTGCACACCTGGCTCCGTCGCTATGCCAACGGCGGGATGGCGGCGCTGGCCGACAAGAGCTCGAAGCCCGACAGCTGCCCCCACCAGATGGCCCCGGTCATCGAGGTCCGGGTCGTCGCGCTGCGCCAGGCCCACCCGAGATGGGACCCGAGATCGATCCGGACGCAGTTGGCCAGGGAGGGTTTCAGCCCGCTGCCCGGCCTCTCGTCGATCTATCGGACCCTGGTCCGACACCACCTGCTCGAACCGACGCCGCGCAAGCGCTCGCGCTCTGACTACAAGCGCTGGGAGCGCAGCCGCTCGATGGAGCTGTGGCAGATGGACGTCGTCGGGCGTTTCCATCTCGGCGACAGCGCCGAGGTCAAGGTCGTCACCGGTGTCGACGACCACTCACGGTTTCGCGTCTGTGCCCGGGTGGTGGCCCGGGCCACGGCGAGGCCGGTATGCGAAGCGTTGCAGTGGGCACTCCACACCCATGGTGTGCCTGACCAAATTTTGACCGACATGGCGAGGTCTTCACCGCGCCGTTTGGCCAAGGCCCCGGACCGGTGCTCTTCGACCGCATCTGTGCCAACAACGGCATCGTGCATCTGCTGATAGCGCCCTACTCGCCGACGACGACGGGGAAAGTGGAGCGTTTCCACCGGACTATGCGAGACGACTTCTTGGTCGACCACGACTGGGTGCATCCGAGCATCGAGGCACTCCAGCGAGCCCTCGACGAGCGGGTCGCCGAATACAACACGACGCGTCCCCATCAGTCCCTCGGCGATCGTCCCCCCGCCGAGCGCTTCGCCCTGGCCGCTCAGCACCGTGCCGCTGATCTCGAGATGCCCGAGATCGACGACCCGGTCGCACTCGCCGAGCGCCCACCAGGGGTCAACCGCTGGGCCGACCAACGCGGATCGATCAGCCTCGGCACCTTCCGATATCGGGTCGGCGCCACCTTCGCTGGCGGACCCGTCGAGGTGGTGGTCCGTGGAGGTCTCGTAGAGATCCTCCACGCCGGTGTGGAGAGAGCGAGTCCCGGTGGGTAACGACCGTTTCGGCTCGGTTTCCCCTCAGTCGAGTCGACGAGATGTGCGACGGCCCCGCTTCGGCGGGGTCGGTTCGCGTCACTCCCTCATACGAAGTGTGTTCCTGTGTCGCCTGACACCTGGACATACTCACAGCCTCGGCTGAGCGACAAACAATCCGCTTATCTCGGCGCATGATTGGCGTGGCGGTGCAGTCAGGCGGCAATGGCGGCGAGACAACCCGGCCTCGGTCCTTCCGAGGAGGCGGGGTTGTTTCGCGTCTACGGCGTCAGATTGCTGACGCATGTGCCGCCATCGTTGTTGCTCAGCCACGGCGGCAACTCACGATGCGAACGATCCGTAGGTCCGGAGGGGAACGGCGGGTCGTTTCGGGGCCCTCCAAAGCCCCCCGGGCCGGCTCAACGCTGAGACGTCGAATGCATCGGAGGTGCAGAACCACACCTCCGATGCATTCTCGCTGTCTTGCAGGACCTAATAGCGGCGGGTTCCCGCCGCCTCGTTAGACGTTGCTAAGGGTCCCTCTGGTGATGTACTCCGAGGTGAGGCCATTCGCGCAGGTCTGCGTTCCGATCACAATCGGCTTCAACTGCGCTGTGAAGCTCGGGGAAGGATAGGAGCCCCAGCCGACGGCCCCCGCCAGATCCCAGAACGCGCCTGATTGAGTGACGGTCACAGACGATGCCACACTCGGGTCAATCATCTTTCCGGGCACCGGTGGGAAGTTGTAGGCGAGATTCAGTGTCCCTGTCCCGAGCGAACCCAACTGCGGGCAAGCGTTACCCTGCGTTGATGTGAAACTTATGCTGCCGACAACGGTCGTCGGTACCGGCGTAGCAGTCGTTCCTGAAACTGCTGCACATTTGGTGGCCTGGAACCAGATGCTGGTTGTCTCAGTCGCGGTGCCGCCTGTGACTTCGCTCGGCGAAAATCCGACTTCGCCTGTCACAACGGCGCAGTTGAAGATGCCCACTCCGACAACATCCTTTGTAGGCACGCCCGTTGTCGATCCGGATGAGATGCCAGCAGATACCAAAGCACCTGAAACGCTGAGCGCTAAGGCAAATGCTCCACTTGCTACGATGAGTCGCCGCATATTCGGCCTCCTTCGCTTCTCGGTCGCGCCGAGGTTCATGGGTTAAGGGACAAGCGGCAAACCGAAACGCGGAACCTCGCCTCCCAAAGTTCACAGCAGTTCGCAGCCCCAGTTGGAGTGTTGCCGTTGCGTCCATTGATGTCAAGCGTGCCTCATATCCCTCAATGAACGCCACGCTCATCTGGTTACCTCTGTGGTCGTAATAGACGCCACGCGGGCACGGCCGGATGAAAGGGAGCCATCCCTTTCTCGCGTAGTGGTGGCCGGACAGGACGACGCGGTTACCGACCGCCCCGGCCATGGACCAGAAGTGCGCACAGTCAACGCTCCACGATGCGAAGATCGGGTGACGTCGTCGAGATCGCCTGATCATTTCCGACGACGAGGTTCGGACATATGACATCGTCGGTCGCACCGTGACCGTGCCACTGCTTCCTCACCTCTCCAATCGAGCGGAGTCCGCCCTCGCCGCCGTCGAACTGGTCCAGAAGATTGATGGCGTTCTAACCATCTCCTAGTTGGACCCTACCCCCGAACAGGATCGGAGTCACGAATGTCCCACAAATTCGTGCTTGATCAAACACCCTCTCGAATCGACGTTTTGGTGAGGACCTTGCTCAACAGCCACTATCTCCTTGGCCGGCAATCGCGACATCTTGACAAGTGTGAGTTCCGCCACCCGGCGCGGCTAGGGCCCTAGGTCGCTCAAACGTCTGCCGGTGAAACGCGGACACGACCCCATTTTCGATCAGCGGTTCGTAGCGGACGGACCTCCGATACTGTGCCGGTCAGCTAAAAGGGACCTCGTCGAACACGCCGACACCAGAGGCGTCGGACCCGACCACGAGACAGTAGCTCCGGCTGGCGCAAGACACACCGGCCAGCGAACTCGTTCCCGCCACGATCTTGGCGGCACCCGGAGTCCCGTCCGTGATTACCAGACGCACACCGTCGCCGGAAGTATTGCTCCCCACACCCACGCAGTCGCTACCCTTGCACGCCATCCCGTTGATCACCGCGTTGTCAGGAACCGGCTGAATGGTACCGGGGACTCCGTTGGTGATGAGTTGCAGTTCGTTGTTGGGGTCGCGATTACTGACGTCGTTACCGAAGCCCTCACACTTCGTGACGCTGCCACAAGCCACTCCGCCGACGCCGCCGTCGCCGTGGCGATTGGAGAACCCCAGGCCGGTAGCCACGCCGTCATACTCGTACGTTCCGGCGCTGAGTTGAACGAGTAGCGTCCCGCCCATTAGTCCATACCCGATGGCCCAGCAGTGTGCACCTCGATGACACGACACGCCGACCAACGACAGGGCTGGCGCCTGCTCTTCATTTCCGGGGATCCCGTTGGCGATCGGCACCACCACGCCCCCGTCGTATTCGTCTGACCCGGCCGCCACGCATGAGCCGGTACTGGGGCAGGTTACGCCCCAGAGATTCACGGAATCCGGGTCGCCGGGCATCATCGTCCCGAGGATGACGGGTGAAGGTTCGCCCGGCGTCCCGTCGGTGATCGGTACGATCACGCCCGCGATCGTGGACCCGATCGTGAACGTCGGATCGTCGAAGTCACCTTGGCCTACAGCAACGCAGGTGGTGGCGCTGTCACAGGCCACAGCATTGAGCTGGATGTGTGTCAGGACGTCTTTTAGCTCGCCGCTGACCTTGACCACAGCAGGCGTCCCCGGGATCCCGTTCGTGATCGACACGACCACCGACTTCCTTTTGGGTGCTGGTCCGGAGCCGATGGCGATGCAATCGTTCGCGCTGGGACAAGCTACGGCGCCGAGCGAGGTGGTTCCCGGCGTCACCTGAGCCGGCATGCCGGCCGAGGCGGGAGGTACCCCGACCACGATCAGTGGGACAGCAAGAGCCACCGTCGCACCGAGCGCGCCGAATAGGGCACGCCGCCGCCTCCGTTCGTCATCGACATTGATCCCGCCTGATCGTCTGCAACTCTTCACGGCCAACCACCTCCGACCCGATTGCATTTGCCACGAGCTGGCGGGGGATTCGGCCCCGCAAGGGCGGGCTACCCGCCAACGCTCGCGGCCCTTGGGCGAGCGATCAGAATGGTCAAAAAGGCGCTTGGTCCCGGGTACGGGTACATCCGACCTCCAGGATGGAGGCACACTCCCGCTCCGAGATGTCGAGCTTCTACGGATAGCGAAATGGGTGGTGGTCGCCTCGTAGACATCCCAAGAGATTCGCGCGAACAGTGGGACCATATCTAGAGCGTCTTCCAGCGAGCGATTGTCGGCCGATACGAAGAGGCCAACGCCGCCCGTGGCCCGGAACCACGTCTCACCATCGATCTCGACGAGATCGACCAGAGCGTTCGGTCCGCCACCCATCTTCAGCTCGCAATAGTCAGTCCAGGTGCCCTTTGCGTCAAGCTCGGAGCGCACGCGGGCCGCCAACTCCTCGGGAGAAAGCCCGAACTATCCATCCACCCTTTGAACCAGAATTGTCGGCGGTCGGCGGTCGGCGGTGCTGGTCGCACTTTGTCGGATCTGACCCGGGTCGTAGAAGTCTTCAGGAGGACGGCCGCTCATCGCTCGTCATTGCGCCCTCGAAGGGACCTCCCCAATGAACATGCGTTATTGCCGGGGGTGCCTCATACCACCGGCTGCGGGGCGAGCGTTCTGCGCCCTGCTGAGCGCACGGCGGATCGTTTATGCGGTCACCATCACGTAGAAACGCCCTGAGAACAGAGGTCGTCCGTCAATCTCGGCGGCGAGCGCTGCTGCATCGAAATGGCGTCGGAACACTCGGAAGGTCTCACCGCCGCCGAGAGTCCGACGTTGCCAGTGCTCAGCGGGAACGCCGGGTGGTCGGCCTGCATCGACGACAACCAACTCCTCTGCGATCCGGCGGGCCTCGCTCACGAATGGTCTGCGGTCCTCTTCGGTGAGCAGACCGTAGATGTGGGCCGCGAAGACTCGGGAGACGGCTTGGTCCCTTATCGGTAGTCGAAGAGCATCTCCGCGAACGACGGGCGAATGGGCAGAGCCCGACCGAAGGACTCGAAGTGCGGCGTCGCTCTGATCGAGCGCGACTCCCGATCCGGGCAGGTCAACGGTGAACGTGCCCGGCCCAGCACCGACCTCGACAAAGGGTGATGGCTGCATTGAACGAATCAGTCGCCGCACCTCTGTTGCTTCCGCCTCAATGTCCGCAGCGGTGGCGTGGACTCCCAACCCGTTCCAATACGCCAGAGCATGACTGATCGTTCTCGTCCCCTCGGCAGCGCGACGGTCGTAATACTCCCAAGAGCCTGGCCTCTCGGCGCCGTGTTCGCCCATCACGCCAACCAGTTTTGCTGACGCCAGAACGTCGCGAGGCATCCAGTTGTCACAAGCACCGTTGACCGCATCGAAAGACGAGCCCAAGGGTCCGTCGGTGTGACTGCCCCCGTTCGCCGGCCTGCTGGAGAAGGCGAATCACCGCACGGGAACGCTCGCAAGCTGGACGATCTCGCATCTATGGAGGCGGCCCTCGCGTCGCTACTTGATCAACGCAGGAAGCCGTAGCCGACGAAAACCCACTCCTGATGCGGTAGGGGATGCTCAAGGGCGCCTGACCGCTCGGCCAAACCGAACAGCAATCAGCAACAGGAGGCGATGATCGGAAGACCGATCACGAGTCCGACAGTCTGAGCCGTGCCGTGCTGATTTTGCAGCCAGGCCAAGAGCAAATCACGACCAGTGCCACCCAGGCGAAAGCGGTGTACTGGCGCTGCCGCCTCTTTCGATCCGGCTCTAGCGGCGATCCATCTCGTCACACCCGGTAACTCAATCAGAGACATCCCGACGCCTTATTGGCGAAGAGCCTCCGCCTCGCTGAACGTCTATCTACTTGTGATGTCCCCATAGGGCAGAGGGTGATCCTCAGGGGGCGCAGTCGACCAGCACGTCGGGGGGCGGGCCTTCGGGCGGCGCGCCTAGGTCTACGCCAGTGAGATCCTTGACTTGGGTCCGGAACCAGGTGGTGAATTCAGTGTTGAGGCTGGCGAGGTTCGTGAATACTTCCGCGATGTCGGGAGCCTCGAACCACACCAACATGAAGCTGCCCATCGGAGTCTCCTGAAGAGCCCATGTCTCCCTGGAAATTCCGTCTGAAGAGAGCTGCTCCTCGAACTCCTTGCGGCGTTGCCCCATGCATGTGGCAGCAAAGGCCCGGCTCTCTTGTTCCTTGCCGGGAAGGATCGGAAATGCTCCATTGAACACTGCCATTGGCTCTTCTCCTCGTTCGTCCGCCCTAGCATGGGAGACGGTAGCAGCGAGCTCCGAGGAGTGCCCAAAGCCAAGAGGCTCGCGGGCATGAAGTCCACTGACGAACTCAGCCATCGAAGGAGACGAACGAGGCGTCATTGGAATCAATTCACAACCCATGACGAGGCACTCCCCGAAACGCCGTGTATTCCGAATGTCCTGATTAGCCACGGTCGACAACTGACCCACTCCCGGCGAGGGGCAGCCGGCAACTACTACGGAGGCGGCAGGCCGATCTTTTGGCGAACTTCGGCTGATGTTGCCCACGACTCTTGAAGACGCCGACCAAGTGCTTCCCAGTCCGCCTTCTTGGAATCGCTTGCCCGAGAGGCCGCACGTTGCCACAGTGCTTGGCGAGACCTCCCGAGAGCTGCGCCGATCTCCTGCCACGTCCGATTTTGTGATCGCGCCACCTTCACCGCCTCTTTCTCAATAGCGGCGAAGTACTTCTGAAACGACGAGATCGCGCGCAACACTTCGATGGGGTCAGCGTCAGGGTCCTGGCGAAGACGTTCCCAGTCCTCCCATGCATCACTCATGCAATGCATAGTGGAACCCGAATGAAGGTCTGTCAATGATCCTTGACAACGGCAACAGCTCCCCGGATTCAACCAGCACGATCATCCGCGTTTAAACCGCGCCATCCCGGCGTAAGGAGACATCTCAGGCACGATTGAGGCCGCGCGCTATGGGACACCTGCAGTCCGTTGTTCTGTTGGCATTCTGCGGAAGCGGACACATCACGAGTATTCGTTGAGGCCAACGGTGCCATGAAAGCCACGCTGGCCCTGCTCAGGGTTGTGATCGGGCGTTGCGCTTAGAGCGTGGCGGTGTTCGTGACTGTGGCCCCAAGCACGGACAGCGTGACTTGGTCACCGGTCCGCAGTCCACCGGAGCTGGCCAGCTTCGACCCGAAATGGAAGACGACCTTGGTGTTCGAATATGAGGTGACGAATAGGCCAACGTCGCTGCAAGTCCCCGAGTCCTGCCCGGCGCTCCAGCCCCGGGTGAAATCGGAGACATGGAGGGTGTTCGCGTAGTCGGAGCCGGAGCCTCCACAGGCCGGGGTGGCCACGCCGAGGTTAGCCAAAGTCCCGAAACCAGAACCTTTCACGACGAGTTGGGGGGCCGAGGCCGTGCCGGCGTAATTGATCGACGTGATCGCCGGATGGGGCTGGAGCGCCCCGGCGTTGCACGGCGCACCGGGCGGGCTGGCTGCGCCGGTCTGATCCGCTGCGATCGGGCACAGCACGCCTGAACCATTGGGGATCACGCCGCTGGCCGGGTTGCCGGGTAGCAAGAGCATGGTTTGGGTCGGCCCCCCGTTGTTGGCCAACGGTCCGAGCAGCCTGGCCAGAGTGGCCGAGGTGACATCACCGGTCCCGCCGTTTTGGCACGAGGTGTTCGAGCCCACGTTGTAGCCGTCGTCGGTCCATATGCCTGTCCCCTGCACACATCTACCGGCGAAGATGTCGGCGGCGGCCACCACATTCCCGGTGCCGTCTTCGTCGCCGCTGTCGATGGCCCCACCGTCCACCGCAGCATTCCTTTTGAAGGTCGAGCCCGTCACCGTCAGCGTGCCCGAACCGCCGTCGGCGTTGTCTATGGCCCCACCGTCCTGGGACGCTGTGTTGCCGGTAAAGGTCGAGCCCGTCATCGTCAGCGTGCCCGAACCGCCGTTGTCGCCGCTCGCGATGGCGCCACCGTCCTGGGATGTTGTGTCGCCGGTAAAGGTCGAGCCCGTCACCGTCAGCGTGCCCGAACCGCCGTCGGCGTTGTCGATCGCCCCACCGCTTTGACCGGCAGTGTTGCCGATGAAGGTCGAGTCCGTCACCGAACCGACGCCAGAGATTGCCCCACCGCTTTGACCGGCAGTGTTGCCGATGAAGGTCGAGTTCGTCACCGAGCCGCCGCCGCTGATGGCCCCACCGCTTTGACCGGCAGTGTTGTGGGAGAAGGTCGAGTCCGTCACCGTGCCCGAACCGCTGATCGCCCCGCCCCATTGATTGGCATGGTTGCCGGTGAAGTTCGAGTCCGTCACCGTCAGAATGCTCGAACCGCGGTTGACGATAGCCCCATAGAAGCCGTTGTTTGTGAAGGTTGAGTCCGTCACCGTCATGGCGCCCGAACCGACGTTGTTGATGGCCCCAGCAACGTTGCCCGTGAAGGTCGAGCCCGTCACCGTCACCGTTCCCGAACCGGCGCTGTCGATGGCCGCCCCATTTGGGCCGTTGCTGGCGCTGTTGTTGGTGAAAGTTGAGTTCGTCACCGTCAGGGTGCCCGAGGTGCCCGAATCGCCGTTGAGGATCGCCGCACCGCCCGACCAGGGGATGTTGTCAGTGAAGTTCGAGCCGTTCACCGTCAGGGTGCCGCCCGCGCCGTTGTAGATCCCTCCCGCGAAGACGTGCCCGGGGCTCGTGCCACCACCCTGGATGGTCACGCCGTTGATCACCAGATACATGTTGTTCGTCACGGTGAGCACGGTGAGACCGCCGTCCAAGATCGGGTCGCTGACCCCAGGGGCGGGCTCTATGACCACCGGGAAGAGAGCTGAGGTGCCCGCGGTGCCGATGGAGAGATTGCCCGAGTAGTAGGTCGTGGTGGTGCCCTCGATACCGGCCGTGACCAGCTCGACGACATCGCCCGCCGCCGTGTCGGCCAATGCCGTCGACAATGTGCAGGCGTTCGCCACCGAGAGACAGTTGCCCGAACCAGAAGTCGCGGCTGCGGCATAGAGGGTCATCGGTGCCGACCCGGCCGCGGCCTCGACGCCGACGGCGAGGAGCCCGCCCACCAGTACACAGGCGGCGGCCATCGCGGCCTCCACCCGTCGGAGCCCTCGGCTACGCCCGCCGTAGATTCCTCTCCCCACGCGTCCGATCACAGTGACCCTCCCGGGAAATGGCGAGTACCCGGGAGCCGTCGCCGCGCCCCACCCCTCACCCAGATAGATCCCGACGGTGGCGGGCCTGATACGCGCAGACGCGAACCGACTCACCGATCACGGCACGGGTCGATCAGGTGAAAAAACCACCCTCCCCACGGTATGGGATACCCCGGCATCGCTCGCTGTCGGCACTTCCAGGGGCCTACAGGTGGCCGCCCGAGTCAGCGAAGGACGACCAATCGGCGTCGGTCCAGACATGGCCGTCGGCTTCGTCGACGATCACCGCAAGGTCCCATGTATTCAACTTCTCGGCCATGCACTGTTCGCACTCCGACCAGAACACAAACACTCGCCGCGGATGGCTAGCCCAGAGGTACCCTGGCCCGCAGGGGGTGATGTGGGTGAGACGCCCGTCGCTCGTCCATCTCCCGCTCAGCGATCCGGCGTACTTCGTCAAACGTGATCACGCCGTCATCCACTTTCCTCGCCTCCAAGGCCGTCTGGGTCGTCCTGAGGACTGGGTCAGTCGAGGCGCCTGTACCTCGACGGTCGAAGAAGATGCACCGACTGTCGCCGAAAGGGTGACCTTCCGGCACCCGAATCATCCCATAGGTGTAGGAATGGCTCTAGGTGCTTCGACAGGCGATCGATAGGTTTAAGGAGTGGCGCCCAGCCGCCAGTTCGCTGACCATACCTCCGTTTCCGGTGCCTCACCCGATCTGGCGACACCTTCTCAGGATCCGGAAATCCCAGAGCAAGTTCGCGACCCGTCACGGCGCCGGCTGCGGCGGCGGAGGCGCTGGCTCAGCTCGCCGGGGCAGACTCGTACGCGCATTCATCGCGGCACCGCTCGTCGTCGTGCTGTTGTGGACGACCGTTTCGTATACGGCCTGGATGCTGCGGCCCACGAGCCTCTCATGGAGCGTGAACAGCGTTGAATGGGTGCGGTACAACGTCCCCTTCGGCGTCGGCAACTGGGTCGCCGACCATGTCGAGCAGGTCTACTACAGCAGCCAAGCACCCAAAAAGGGTGGGCCGCAGTTGAAGAGCCTGCCGAAGGTGGGGGTAAGACACCCCACGGCCCCAGCGACGACTGCGACGACTACACCAAGTGCATGGCCGTCGGCGATCACTCCGGTCTTCTCCGACCCGCTTCCTGGCGAAGGGGTCTGGCAGCCAACCGGACCATCGGTCGATGGTGGTGCCCCCATACTGGTCACGACGTATCGTCCTGACCCGAACTACCCACAGATCGTGGCGTACGTCGCCTGGTTCGACCACTCACGGACAGAGCTCGGGTACTACCCGGGCCGCTATGAGCCGCCGAACGCGGCCGTACGCGGACCGGCGATGGTCCCCTACAGCCAGCGCTCTCGTTTGCTCGCGACCTTCAATGGCGGGTTTACGTACGTCGATGGCGACAACGGGTCGGCGGACAACGGCCAAACGAACGAGCCGCTAAAGGACGGCAACGCGACACTCATTGGCTATACGGATGGTCGCGTGGACATCGTGAATTGGAGTGGCGGCCCGAACCCCGGCCCCGGCGTCGCCTGGGCCCGACAGAGCCTGGCTCCGATCGTCTGGAATAGCCAGCTGAATCCAACGTTGAATACCGATCCCAACAGCCCGCAGTGGGGATACACGCTCGGCGGAGTCACTCGCGTCTGGCGCACCGGCGTTGGCATCGACGCTCGGGGCAACCTCATCTACGTCGCTGCTGACGATCAGACTGTGGTCAGCATCGCACAGATCCTCCAGCACGTCGGAGCACTGCGGGCGATGGAGTTCGACATCAACCCGGAATGGCACACGCTCAACACCTACAACCCCCCCGGTCTCAACCCGACGATGGTTGGACCCAACCCGAATCAGTCACCCGATCGCTACCTTGTTCCCGATGACCGTGACTTCTTTGCCGTCTACCGACCGGTCCCCGGTCCGGTGACTGTCCCCTTCGGGTGACGATGGCGTCGACCGCGACCACGTACATCGCATTCTGCTGCAACACGACACTTCGACGGAGGTCCCAGCGGGACACCTCGACATCCCGATTCTCGGATCCCGAAGTGCGGGGATGGAGACCCGGGCGGTCCACCGTATCTGGATCTCTATCTAAGTCACCCTCGGGAACCGCGGCTGTCAGGATCTTCGTCCACTCCGAACGGTCTCATCCGGTTGGTGGTGTTTCTCGACAGGGTCATTGACAAGCAGTACTTCATTGCCGCTCCGGGGAAACCTCACACCTGACCAGGCACGACGCCCTCATCTTGGGCCTCAATTCACCCTCATTTCGCGTCGTGCGTGAGGGCCTGGCCACGCATCTGCGCGTCGTTGGCTGGCCTCGAAAGGCGACACTGTTGTCTGTCGCTGTTGGTGGCTGCGCACGTAAAGAGACCGACGCCCTGCTAGAACACGGGCCGGTCTGGAGCGACGGGGGTCGGCAATCTTCGCAGTGAGGACGTCGGGGTGGATGGCGGCGCTCGCCTTCGTGGTCGCGGCTTGCGGCGGCATAGGACCGGCCTCTGCTCTGGCCACACCCTCCGGACCAGCGGCGGCGCTGCATGGAAATGGTTCGATCGACGAGGCGTGGCTCACCGGTGCGCGTCCGGGCGACCGCATCACCTTGTTGCGACTGGGACAACGTGTCACCGCCCCGGCCAATCCCGGGGTCGCCGACTCGCTGGGATCCCTGATCATCCGGAACCTCCGCCCCGGCCGCGCGTATAGCTGGCTCGATGACACCTCTGGCCGCCGCACGCCCGCCTTTGCCGTACTCGCACCAGGCCGGAATCCTGGGACCGACTCCGCCCTCTATGCGCACCAACCGATGCACGAAGGGCTCAACTACGTCACGATGCGAGATGGCATCACGCTCGCGGCAACCGTTCGCTACCCCTACGGTCAGAGCTGCTCGGCGAGCAGTCCGTGCCCCACGGTCATCGAGTACTCCGGCTACAACGTCGCCGGCCCGACCGACCCCATCCCGCCGCTGGTCGACGGCGCGTTAGGCGCACAGTGCAGCCCCTGCGGAGACCCGAACCTTCTTCCGGACTCCTCTACCGACGTCGGCGCGGTCGTCGCACGCGTCTCGGGGTTTGCCACGGTCAGCCTCCAGATGCGCGGAACCGGGTGCTCGGGTGGCGCGTTCGACCTCTTCGGATACCCGTCCGACTACGACGCCTACGACGCCATCGAAATCGTCGCCCACCAGGCGTGGGTCGCCAACGGCAAGGTCGGGATGGTGGGGATCAGCTTCTCCGGGCTCTCGCAGTTCCCCGCTGCCGGGACCGATCCGCCCGGGCTCGCCGCCATCGCGCCGCTGAGTCCGACCGATGATCTCTTCTCGACGGGGTATCCGGGTGGGATCTACAACAACGGGTTCGCCGCCGAATGGATCGACGCGCGCATTGACGACGCCAAGGCGGCCGCCGTGTCCCGGGACGGCAGTCTCCAGCCCCGCTCCACGACGCCGGTCTCCAACGTCGGTCAGCCCTGGACCTACTACGAGATCGATGCAGAGCTCGCAGCGAGTCACGGGGCATCATCGACGTGCCTGGCCAACCAGGCACTACACGAGCAATCCGAGACCCTGGCCGGCCTGGTCGGTCCCCAGCTGGTGGCTCCGGGCGAGGGACCCGGGCGAAGCCCCGCCCTCTTCGACCGCCGGTCCATGCTGGATTGGGCGAGCCACGTGCGCGTCCCGGTCTTCTTTTCCGAGGCACTCCAGGACGAGCAGACCGGCCCGCAGTCGGCGGCGCTCATCGACGCCATTCCAAAGACGACGCCCGTATTCGCCAACATGGTGAACGGAGGTCACATCGACTCCGCCGACCCTCAGACGATCAGCCGGTGGCTCGAGTTCCTGGATGTCTATGTGGCCGACAAGATTCCCGCGCAGCCGAACGGTCTCGACGCCCTCGTGCTCGACGAGTTCGCGGCGACTGCGTCGTCGGTCTCGGCTGAAGCACCCTTGCCGCTCGTTCGATTCAGCAGCGCTGCCACCGCGACGATCGCACGTGCGGAGTTCCAGGCACAGACGCCGCGGCTTGAGGTGCTCTTCGACTCCGGGGCGGGTCCCGCCGGTCCGGGGAACCCCGACTCGACCTACAGCGCGGCGTTCTCGAGTTGGCCGCCGGCCGGCACTGTGACGACCCTCGTGTTCGGGGTGGGCGGGTCGTTGCGATCCCATCCATCCGCACAGCACGGAAGCGCCACGTTCACTCTGGACCCCGGGGTCCGGCCACGGACGAGCCTCCCCGCTGGTGCGAATGCGTGGGCCGCCGATCCTGATTGGGACTGGTTACCCGTCCCCGCGGGCGACGGGATCGCCTTTCAGACGCCTCCCTTCACGTCGCCGACCACCATCGTCGGACCCGCGACGATCGACCTGTGGGTCAAGGCCTTGGCACCGGTGGAGGACTTCCAAGCGACCGTGACGGAAGTGCGTCCCCAGGCCGGCCAAGAGGAGTATGTCACCTCGGGTTTCCTGCGGAGCTCGAACCAGATCGACGCCAAGGACTCGACCGCACTCTTCACTGACCCGACGTACCTAGCGAGCGAGGCCCGTCGCCTGTCGCCAGACCGCTACGCGTTGGTCAGGATCCCGATCGACCCGATCGCGCACACGTTCCGCGCCGGAACCGAACTGCGGGTGGTCATTTCCGCCCCGGGAGGGGACCGCCCCGTCTGGACGTTCGCCACGTTGGACCGCGGCCAGCACGCGACGGTCGGCTTCGGAGGCGTGACGGCGTCCTCATTGACGGTCAACGAGGTACCGAACGTCGAGCCCACGTCGACCCTGCCGGCATGCGGGACGCTGCGTGGTGAGCCGTGTCGGACCAATCTCGCCGAAGGGAACCAAGCAGGCTGAGACCGCTCAGCGCGTCAGAACGCCAGATGCCTCGCTCAGGGTGAGGGACGTCGTGTCTGCACATCGAACGAGACGTCGAGCACCAGTGGCCTCATCCCGACGGTGACGTGTGCTCCGTCCACTGGCCGCCGTCCCAATAGCGTTGTCCACCAGATCCGATGGGATCCGGGAACCAACCGGCAGGTGGTAGGGGAGGCGCTGCCGGTGGGGTGGACGTTGCGGTCTCGGGATTCGCTGCGGTCTGGGGATTCAGAGGGGCTCCGGTGTTCAGCCCGGAGGAAGCTGATTGAGGTTGTCCAACGGATGCCCACTGGTTGACTGCGGTTTCGAGGGTTGTCGCTTGGCTCGGGACAGCCAAGGCCCCATCTTGGTTGGCGGCCCTCAGAGCGTCTTCTTGCGCTCGGGCCGTCTCCACCTGGCTCTTCGATACCTGGTCGAGCCGCTTGCAATTGGGACAGGCCGTGTAGTGCTTGAAACTCACAGGTATGAGTGGAATGAAGAACAAGGCGAACCAGGTCGAGACCCTGACCAAAACCAGTGGACTTGCCCCGCAGTTTGCGCAGCGCAGCAGAATCGGGCCCAGCCCTTTTCTGAGTCTGCGGAGTCCAAAGATGATGATCATCCCGCGCCCTCCCGTTTCGCCTGGTTCGTAGGGTAGCTCGCAGCACTCGATCCCAGCTGGCTGAGCGTCTGTGGTTGTTCGGACGTTGAGATCGATCCGAGTTCCCCGTGGCTTCCTCGCCGTGCTGTGTCGGTTTCGCCAATACCTACGAGGCGTACCAGGCGGGGGAGGTGTTGTCTTCGTTCGACCGGTGCAGGAGGTGTCCGCACTGTGCGCCTCTGAACCCGACGGACTCCTGGGCGCTTTTGCCGCTGCACCAATGGATGTACACCTCGATCACGCCGCTTGTCCAGCATCCGAACGACCCGGCGAGGACCCGATTGCTTGCTTAAGATTCGAGATCAGCGCGCTGCATCACGACGCGGATTGGCACGATGGCATTGCGCTCGGAGACATCCGCTTCACACTTCAAACTGACCATGGCGAATTGATGTATGTACGTTCGCAGGAATACGCCACGGCAGTGCGGAGGTTCTTGCCCGCCTCGGTCGCGGCGAGGAAGTCGACCCGAGTGAATATGTGTTCCGTACTTCAACGCGGATCGAGACGGCTGCGCCCGATCTCGACTGGCTGAACAAGCGGGTGTGTATCGGCGTGGCTGGAAGCCAACCAGGGGGCGTGATCTACGAGGTCTACCTCGTCGGATGAACACACCGTGACCGTTCCTCGTGCGTCGCCGGGGAGATGTTCGGTATCGACGGTGTGTAGAGAGAAAGACTTCACTAGGGTCTGACCCGAGCAAGGGAATCTCTATGGTGCGAACGATCCGTCATTTCACGGGAGCAGCCAAGCCAGGCCCGCCGAACGATCGAGGTCCCGCTCCGGCGGGACCACCCCCGCCGCGCTGGCGCATGTGGATACTGCCCGTGGGAATCTTCATCACGCTGCTCCTCTTCCTGATTCCGCACATGTCCGGTACGACGACGAAGAACTTCAGCTATTCCAAGTTCTTGTCCGAAGTCACTGCTGGCGACGTACACACGGCCTCAATCAACCCTGGCGGCGCGATCACGGGCACGCTCAAGGGTGGTGACGACTACACGAGTCAGATCCCGACGGCTATCGACGACACCCAGCTCGCGCCCACCTTGAAGGACCACGATGTCGACGTCACCGGTGTTGGACAGGGCTCGGCGCTCCTGGTCGATCTGCTTTCCTTCCTCCCGTTGCTGCTTTTCATCGCCTTCTTCATCTGGATCGGGCGGAGAAATGCCAAGCAGTTGGCAGGAGGGATCATGGGCTTCGGAGGGTCGAAGGCCAAGGTCTACGACGAGGAGAAGCCCACGACGCGCTTCTCCGACATCGCCGGCTACGAGGGATCCAAGAGAGAAGTCACCGAGGTAGTCGACTATTTGAGCCATCCCGAGCGCTATGCGCGGGCCGGGGCGGTCGGTCCCCGAGGGGTGCTGATGGTCGGACCACCGGGAACCGGCAAGACCCTCATGGCGCGGGCCGTCGCCGGTGAGGCGGGTGTGCCGTTCCTAGCCCTGACCGGGTCGAGCTTCGTCGAGCTGTTCGTGGGCGTCGGAGCATCACGGGTGAGGGACCTCTTCGCGGATGCCCGCAGGCGTGCCCCCTCGATCATCTTCATCGATGAGATCGACGCGATCGGTCAGCGCCGAGGTGGCTCCGCGTTCGGCTCCAACGACGAGCGTGAACAAACCCTCAACCAGCTTCTCGCCGAGATGGACGGGTTCGATCCGACGACCGGTGTCGTGGTCATGGCCGCCACCAACCGTCCCGAGATTCTCGATCCGGCCCTGCTCCGTCCCGGCCGCTTCGATCGTGAGGTGGAGATCCCACTGCCCAATCAGGCGGAGCGGGCCGCCATCCTTGCTGTGCACGTCAAAGGGAAGCACCTCGCGCCCGACGTCGATTTCACCGCTGTGGCGCGGGCAACGCCTGGATTTTCGGGAGCAGATCTGGCCAACCTGATCAACGAGGCTGCCATTGTCGCCATCCGGGACAACCGCGACGTCATCTACGCCCGAGACATCGACGAGGCCAGAGATCGCCTTTTGCTCGGCCGGCGCGATGGCTCGAATGCGCTTCTTCCCGAAGAGAAACGGTCCGTAGCGATTCACGAGGCTGGGCATGCGCTCGTTGCGTTCCTCTCGGAGCACGCCGACCCAGTCGCCAAGATCACGATCTTGCCCGCCGGTCGGGCCCTCGGAGTCACCGAGCAACTCCCGATCGACGAGCGGCACCTCTATTCCGAGAGTTACCTGCTCGACTCCCTGGCCGTCCGGCTCGGCGGACAGCGCCTCGGAGAACCTCGTGATCGGCGAAGCGTCTACTGGAGCGGCCAGCGACCTGTCGGGTGCCACCGGATTGGCCATCAAGATGGTGACGGAGTGGGGACTCTCCCCCCGGCTCGGGCCCGTCGGCTACGGATCGGAACAGGTCTCGCAGCAGGCGGGTCTCCCTTTCGGCGAGCAACGGCCCTACGCCGAGGGCACCCAAGAAGTCATCGACCAGGAGGTGGCGCGTCTGCTCACAGAAGCCGAGGACAGAGCGCGCCAGTTGTTGAGTGAAAATCGTCCCGCTCTCGACGCGGTCATCGCAGCCCTTCTCGAGAAAGAGACGATCTCAGGAGAGGATCTCGCTGACCTGGTGCGGCGCGCCCAACCCGTTGCGAGCGGGCAACCATCGGAAGTCAGCGCGTAGTCGACACGCGCGCGAGGGTGAGCGTGGATCGGGGGAGCCTGACTCCGAGGGATCATGCGCACTGTCCCAACGGGCCGCGCTGACAGTGCCGGTCCGAGTTCCTCATAATCTGTCCCATGGTTAAGCGCCGCCGCTCTACCGGAGACCCGCGGCGCGACCCCTTGGCGGGTTTGCGGGACCTCGAGGCCGCGGTGCCGGCGTCTGAGCCGTCCGGCTCACGTGAGGACCCCGAGAATCCCCACGTCGAGGGAACCCCCGATCACGCCGGTTTGCTTGCCCTCGGTCAGGAGATCGATCGTGCTCAGCCGAGCCGAAGGGATCGGCGACGTGCCGCAGGACGAGACCGGCGGCGTCGACGAGTCCGGAGGTGGGTGCTGATCGGTGGTGCCGTCGTTCTCGTGATCGTGGGTGCGGCGGCCGGCTACGTCTACTACCTGACCCACGACCTGAACCGGGTGGAGGTGCACGGCCTTCGCTCTGCCTTCAAGTCCGGCGCAGAGGTCGGGTCGGAGAACATCTTGATGGTCGGATCGACGTCTCGGTGCGCACTGGCCGTCCAGAACCCCGCCTACGGACTGTGTTCCCAAGGGGTCAACGGCGTCAACAGCGACGTCATGATGGTCCTCCACGCCAACCCGGCCACTCACCAGCTTGCCATTGTCTCGATCCCGCGTGACCTCTTCGTCCCGAACGCGCGCAGCACTGGGGCCAACAAGATCGACGCCGGTCTCTACCAGGGCACGTCCCAGGTGGTGGCCTCGGTCGAGGAGGACCTGGGCATCCCTATTCAACACGCGGTGTCTCTCAACTTTGACCAGTTCGCCAATATCGTTGACGCATTGGGTGGCATCAACATGGCCTTCCCTGAGTCGGTCTTCGACGCGGAATCCGGTCTCAACGTCCAGGCCGCACCATGCGTCCATCTCAACGGCACGCAGGCGCTCGAGGTCGTGCGGGCCCGACACCTGCAGTACAAAGGAGATTCGACCAGCCCCTACGCGGAGGACTGGTCGCAGGAGGCCCAGAGCGACCTGGCCCGGATCCGTCGGGACCACGAATTTTTGCGGGTGCTGGCGACCGCCGTGGCCAAGGACAACTTGGCTGATCCCATCACCGACCTGAACCTGATCAATTCGGTCAAGAGTGATCTGACGTTCGACCAGACGTGGCCCGTCAGCGACATGGCGAACCTTGTGCTTGCCTTTCACTCCACTGACATCAACGCGGTACCCCAACTCACGCTTCCGGTCTCCGAAGTCGACGACCCCGACGGAAGCGGGGGATCCCTGAACTACGAGGGCGGTTCGTACGGTCAGGTCGAATTCCCCTCGGAGCCGTCGGACCAAACGACGATCGACCAGGTGCTCGGGATCTCGAGCACCGTCAACCCGATGACGGGGGAGCCCCTGCCGGCGCCCACCACGGTCAGCGTCTCGGTCGAGAACGGCACGGGTGCCTACAACCAGGCCGCGGAAACGGGGTTCGCGCTTGGCACGTACGGCTTCCACGTTGTGGGCCTGGGTGACGTCGCCCCGGCAGGCGACGTGGCCGAAACGGTCGTCTACTACGGCTCTCTTGCGCCGAGTGCGGAAGCCGCCGCGGAGGCGGTCGCCCACACCATGACCGGCTCGGTCATCATGGCCTACGACCCGAGCCAGGTCGCAGACGGCGCCGAGGTCACGGTCGTCACCGGCACCCAGTTCTCCGTCAACGCACCGCCGACGACGACCACGACCACGTCGGGTTCCGCCAATTCGCCGGCGCCAGCGGGGTCGCCTTCCTCGGGCCCGGCTGCCGCGTCCCCGTCGGGCGCCATCTCTGCTCCGTCGTCAGCCAACCCTGCGCTGGCCCAGTGGGATCCGCGGGCCTGCGCACCAGGGGCCGTCCCGACCGCGCCGGTACCGAACGAACCCTGAGCTTCGTCGGCGATATGGCGCCGTGAAGTAGGTGAGGCGCTACCTCCGCCGTGTGGGAGTACCGCGCACTCAGCAGGGCCTGGCGTACCCCGCGGGAAGTAGGTATATTGCTATGCATGGTACCTGGTTTAGGTAAGCAGCTGAGCCAGATGCGCCGGGGAGCGATCGAGTTCTGCGTCCTCTCCCTCCTCCGCGACGAGGACCGCTACGGCTTCGACATCTCGCGCACGCTGTCCGGCTTCGACGGGCTGGTGACGAGTGAAGGGACCATCTACCCGTTGCTCGCCCGGCTCCGGCAAGAGGGCTATGTCGAAACGACCTGGCACGAGTCCTCCCAGGGCCCACCACGCCGCTACTACCGGCTGACCGACGCGGGTCGGGCGGCACTCGACGCGTTTGTCGTGCAGTGGGAGCGCTTTCGAGACTCCGTCGACAAGTTGCTGGAAGGAGAGGGAGTCCGATGAGCGAAGAGCGTGCCCAGCAGATCGTGAACGATTACTTCGGTCACCTGCGCAAGGCGCTGCTGCCGATGCCACGGCACCGCCGCGACCAGCTTCTCGATGAGCTCCGGGCACACGTCGAGGCCGCTCGCGCCGGCTCGTCAGCCGATTCAGAGGCCGCGGTGCGGGAGGTCCTCGAGCGCTTGGGCGATCCCGAGGACATCGCCGCCGAGGCGCTCGCCGCCGCAACCACTCGCCGAAAGGGATGGACGATCTTTGTTCCTCGGTGGAGTGTTCTCGCGGGCGGTGCGGCAGTTGTGCTGGTCGTCGCGCTGGCCCTCGCCCTGGTGCTGTCCGGGTCCACCCCGACCACGGGCTCCTCAGCCTCAGACGACAGCGCGTCTCTCGTCGCCGTTGGAGGGTTCCCCACCGGCATCGCCATCGATCCGGTCCACCAGACGGTGTATGTGGCGAACGGCAATGGCAACAGCCTCTCGATGTTCGGTGAGGCCTCCTGCAATGCAGCGACTGTCACTGGCTGCGCGGACCCCCGCAGCGTGCCCACTGGCGGTCAAGACCCCATCGGAGTCGTCGCCGATCCGGCGACCGCAACCCTGTACGTCGTGAACGGAGGGTCGAACACGCTTGCGGTGGTGAACATCAACAGATGCAACGTCACCGACCAGAGTGGGTGCTCGGCTCCCGCGACCATCGTGCCGGTACCCGGTGGACCCGAATTCCTGGCGCTTGATGCGGGCACAGACACGGTCTATATCGCCGATACGAACTCGGGGACGGTGTCGGTCCTGGACGGCGGGACGTGCAGCGCAGAGACGACCAAGGGCTGCGCCCGCCCCTTGGGCACCGTCTCGGTCGGTGCGGGAGCCTTTCCCATTGGGGTCGACCAAACGACCAACACTGTCTACGTCGGGACGAATCGGGGCGTGACCGTCATCGACGGATCCACCTGTGACGGAACCGACATGGGCGGATGCGCGAAGGAGCCATCAACCATTCCGCTGTCCAACGAACCGGCGGGAATCGCGGTTGACGACGCCAATCACACGCTCTATGTCAGCGGGGAAAGCGGCAGTGTCGCCGTAATAGACACGTCGTCGTGCAACGGCACAGAGCACCAGGGATGTATGGACTCGCCGACCTTGGTGCCCGTGGGAACCGACGCCAGGGGCGCAACCTTCGACTCGTCGACCGCCACCCTCTACGTCGCCGACGCGGGTTCCAATGCGGTCTCCATGCTCGAGACAACGCGCTGCAACGCGTCAACGACGGCTGGTTGTAAGACTCTGCCGAAGGCCGTGCCGGTGGGGAGCAGTCCGCGGCGTATCGTCATCGGTGACGCATCCGATACGGCCTATGTCGTGAACGTCCTGGGCAACAACGTGTCGCTCCTATCGACGCAGACGTGCAACGCCGACAATGCGTCGGGCTGCCCGACTGCGCACCCAGTCGATGTGTCTTCAGGCGGGGGCAGTGGCATCAGTGCAGGCGTTCCCTTGGGAGGTGCTGGATCGGCCGGCACGTCGGAGGCAGGTGCCGCTCAAGCGAACACGGACTCCACGTGCACACCGACGACGAACCCGGCGACCTCGGGTGGCCTGGCGAGCACGGTGCCAGCAGCCGGGCCCGTGCTCGCGACTGGGACGGTCGGAGGAATGAGTTGGATCCTCCAAGGAGCCAGTGGTCAAAGCGGGCCCAACGCGATCGAGAACGGCGCCCTAGTGCTCGGCGGGCGTGCGTACGGCCTGTGTCCGGGCTATCCCAATCCAGCGGAGCTCGAGCTCATCGATGCGGGCCCCCACGGCATCGTGGCCGGCGTGGTCGGCGATCCCGGACAGGCGACGGTGGACATCGCCGAGAGCACCGCGGGCACATTCGATGTCGGCTCTTCGCTTCCTTCGCCCGCAGTCCAGGTCGTCCAAGGGGTCTCCTTCTTCATCGGAGAGCTGCCCGCATCGGCGTGCGACTATCCCTCCCTTGAGCTCAACACGACGTCGCCGGGCGCTTCGTCCCAACACAACCTCGGATTCGGCCCATGCACGGCCAATCAGCTCGTCCCGATTACCGAGAGCCAAGGTGAGTGGCAGCTGCCACCGGATCAATCGCAAACCGGGCCTGGCGGCGGGAGTGGCTCTCCCCTCACCGCTCCGACAACTCCGGCCGTCCCGACCGGTCCCACCACTCCTGCATCCAGCCTTCCTCGCGCCGGGACGCAGCCGTCAGATCGCGCCGCCGCCACATCGGCGGTCCGGACTGCGTTCGAGACGGTCTACGGCCACGGCTCTAATGACAAAAAGCTCCGGCTCCTTCAAGGTGCCGACCAGACGGTCGTGGCCGCCGGCGATGCCGCTGCGCGCTCGCATCCACAAGTGGCCGCCGCTTCGACGCCGGTTGTTCTGCAGGTTGTCTTCACAGATCCCAAGGACGCCGCAGTGCTCTACGAGATCGAGTACGACGGAATTCCGGCGGTTGGACCAAAAATCGGCCATGCGATTCTCGACGACGGCACATGGAAAGTGACCCGCGCCACCTACTGTGGCGACATCGACAACGCCGGCACCGGAGTCACCTGCTAGAAGATCCGGGTGTCGCCGGAGGATGTCGGCGTTTTGCGAGATGAGGGGGTAAAGCACAGCCGCCTGCCGCACAATTCCCCGACAACTCCTCCGTCCCTGCCAGGTCGTTCCTCTTGCCTGAAAGTGCAGGTGCCGACGTACAGGAGGTGAAACCCAGCGCGGCCTCGGGCCGAGCCGCCATCTTGGCCCGTGTCCGGTATGAATGGTCGCTTCCCGTCACCCGTTTCGTCTTCGCGATCGTGATCGCGACGGCGGTGTCGCTGTGGTGGCTCGAACGGTTCCACGTCGTGGCGCAGCAGCCGTTGTGGCTTCTGATCGTCGCCGTGGCGATCGGGTACCTCTGCTCGTGGACAGTGCACCTCGTGTACGCCGCCGCGCCCTCCCGGGGGCGTCTCCACCTGCGGATCGCCGTGCAGGTGGCGGTGGCCACCATCCTGATGTACCTCACCGGATGGGGACCGGCACTCACCCTGGGTTATGTCTTCGTCGTCCGAGACAATCTCACGGTGGCCCGGGACCTCTCGTGGCGGGTGATCGCCGTCTGGGTGGCCGCGGGATTGGCCGCGGGCCAGGCCGCCGTCAGCGTGGGCCTGGCACCGAGCTTCGTTGGGGCGCCCGACGAGTACGGACTCGCAGTGCTCTCCGCGTTGGCAACACTGTTCGTCATCGGCCTCCTCGGCGTGAGCGCAAACCATCTGACGATGGCCCAGATGTCCCTGCAGCGCTCCGAGGAGCGGTTGCGTACCACCCTCGAGACAGCCAATGACGCGTACATCGAGATCGACGATACCGGGATCGTGACCGACTGGAATTCGCAAGCCGAGGCGATCTTCGGATGGAAACGCAGCGACGCAATCGGTCGTCAGGGCGAGGAACTGATCCTGCCCGAACACGATCGCGACACGGACCGGAACCGTCGCGGGCTGACGGAGTTGGCCGCCACCGGGGAAGAGCCGTTGCTCGGACGGCGTTTTGAGCTCCTGGCGCAACATCGCGACGGGCGCACCTTTCCGATCGAACTCGCGTTTTGGCGAACGAGAGACTCCGATGCCGTGACGTTTCACGGTTTCGCCCATGACATCACCCGTCGAAAAGAGCAGGAAGCGGCATTGCGAAAGTCGCAAGAGGACTTTCGGATGCTGTTCGCGCGTCATCCGCACCCGATGTGGGTGTACGACGTCACGACGCTGCAGTTTGTGGAGGTGAACGAGGCTGCCTTGAGTCACTACGGCTTTACGCGCCAGGAGTTCCTCTCCATGACGATCGAGCAGATCAGGCCTCCCGAAGCCGTCGTCACGCTCGCCGCCAACCTGGTGGTCGGCCGCGACGACCTCGAGGCATCCGGGCCATGGCGGCATCGCACGAAGTCGGGAGCGCTGATCGACGTCGAGATCGCGTCCCATCGCCTCGTCTTCGACGGACGCGAGTGCATCTTGGTCATGGCCCAGGACATTTCGGAACGTCGCCTCCTCGAGGATCGGTTGCGTCACCAAGCGCTGCACGATGGGCTCACCGATCTCCCGAACCGGGCCTGCCTCCTCGACCGTGCGGACTCGCTCCTCGGTAAGGCCCGCGGGTCACAGACCCCGATGGCCGCGTTGTTCTTGGACCTCGACAACTTCAAGGAGGTCAACGACTCGTTCGGCCACATGGTCGGCGACGAGCTTCTGCAGGCGGTCGCGACCCGTCTCTATACCGCGGTACGCGAGCCCGACACGGTGGGAAGGATCGGTGGAGACGAGTTCGTCGTGCTCGTCAGCGGTGCGTCCCTCGCGGCGGGTCCCGAGATCGTCGCGCAGCATCTCCTCGACGTCATTCGCGACACTCCCTTCTACCTCGAGGGCCGCTATGTGACGGTGACGGCATCGATTGGTATCGCCACCGGCGATGCTCACGAAGCCGCAGACCTCCTCCGCAACGCAGATGTCGCGCTTTATCAAGCCAAGGCGCGCGGAAAGAACTGTTCAGCCACGTTCCTTCCCGAGATGCAGTCCGCTGTCCACGAGCGACTTGAGATGGCGATCGACCTCCACGAGGCCGTCGGGAACCGGCAGTTCGACCTCTATTACCAACCTGTCGTAGATCTGAGTGATCTCAGGCTGTCCAGCGCTGAGGCATTGCTCCGCTGGCAGCACCCCAGACTCGGCTGGATATCCCCGGACCGTTTCGTCCCGCTCGCCGAGGAGATCGGTGTCATTGAAGAGCTGGGACAGTGGGTGCTGGAGCAGGCGTGTGGACACGCTGCCGCCTGGCGTCGCACACACCCATCGATGAGCGTGGCCGTGAACGTCTCCGCCATCCAGTTGGCGACGGATCGGTTCGTCGGCGTCGTACAAGACGCGCTCCGAATGAGTGGCCTCGACCCCGCTGGCCTCGTGCTCGAGATCACCGAGTCGACACTCATGGTCGATGCGAACGCCACGGTGCGCCGACTGAATGAGCTCAAGGCGCTCGGGGTGCGCCTTGCGATCGACGATTTCGGTACGGGATTCTCTTCGCTCAGCTATCTGCGACAGTTCCCGGTCGACATCTTGAAGATCGACCGCTCGTTCCTATCGACAATGACGACATCGGTCCAGACGGCTGCGCTGGTCCACACGCTGATCCGGCTCGGGGAGGCCCTGGGGCTCGACGTCATCGCAGAGGGTATCGAGCGGCCCGATCAATTGCGGGCACTCCGAGAGGCTGAGTGCCCCAAGGCCCAAGGGTTTCTCTTCGCCCAGCCGATGCCGATGGAGCGAGTCGGCGACCTTCTGCGCGCCGGGGCCCCTCTCGCCGCTCGCCTCGGATCGCCCTGGCCGAGCTACGAGGCGACAGAGGACCGGCAGGCTGAACTGGTCGTCGCAGCCCAGGCCGCTAACGGTGGAGCGATCCGGCACCGGGAGAACTGAGACAACTACCAGACTCGGAGTCCAGCGTGGCTCAGAGAAGTCGGGATGACGCGCACTCGAGAGTCCGAGGCCTGCAGCGCCTCCACGAGGTGACTCTTTCGTGCGGGGTCGCTGTCGGCCAGCAGCGTGACGCTCCCACCGTTGCCGCCCGCCCCGTTGACCTTCCAGCCGAGCGAACCGAACGCGGCGGCGATGTCGATCACTGCCGTGGCCCGTGCTCCCACGAGATCGGGGTGGAGGCGAGCTTGGGCGTCATTGTTGCGACGCATCGCCGTGCCGAGAGCGGGGAAGTCAGCGGCCAGGACCGCATCGCGTGCGTCCTCGGCCGCGCTGCGTAGTTCATCGAGGAGGTGCCCCGACTCCGACTCCGACGCCGACCCCGTCACCTCGGCCCTGAGCGCAGCGATGACTTGCTCGTGGACCGACGAGGACACGTGGGAGTGCCCCAGATAGACGAGCATCAGACGAGTCTCCAGCTCCTCCCAGGTATCGGGCGGCAGCCAGAGCTGGGTGACCACTGCGCCGGGGTACGGCGACACCTCGATGAAGTTGACCCCACCGAAGGCCGCGCAGATCTGGTCCTGGACGCCGGACTCGACACCGAGACGGTCGACCTCGATGCGATGAGCCGCCGCCGCAACCTCCTCGGGCCGTAGGCGTCCTGGCGTGAGCGCGTCGAGCGCGCCCATGAGGGCGACGGTGACCGCGGCAGAAGTCCCCGTTGCGCTCCCGGCCGGAACCTCCGAGCGGATCGAGACCTCCACCGACACATCCGCGGGGAGGCCCATCTCGTCGACGACCGCCTCGAGCAAAGGGTGGCGACCCGGCAGCGCACCCGGAGCGAAGGCGTAGCGATCGTGGAAGTTCACGACATCGAGCACGACCCGGTCCGCGAGTGCACCGATCGGAAAGGTCTTGAGGTCGACCTCGACACCGGGCGAGACACCGATGTTGAAGACTTTGCCGCGTCGCGCGAACCAGGTGTCGGTCCAGCCGCCGTTGTCACAGATGCGAATGGGCGCGGCTGCATGCACGATACGTCCGGGAGGGCCAGCCGGGTCCACGTGCTCATCATGCCCGGCTCGACCGGGCCCGATCTATGACGATGTGATCTACGACGCCGGGAAATGCACCGCTTGGGCCATGGCGAGCAGAGACGCGCGCTCGGACGGGAGCAGGTAGCCCGCGGCGATCGCTCGGTCGAGGTCGGCCGTGTACTTCGAGATGTACATGGCCTTGGTGCCGTAGAGGCTGGCCAGCGTCTGCGCGCTGAACGGGGTGGTCGAGCCGAAGAGCGAGCAGATGGTCGACGTGCCGGGCGGGGCCGCACCACTCAACGCGGAGATGGGTACGTCCACGGCAGGTGTCCGTACCCCGCCGATCACGTTGCCGTGTTGGTCGAGTGCCAGCGCCGCCGGGTTCTGGCTCGAGAGGCGGAACGGTTCGGGAGAAGGCGGCGGGGTGCCGTGCACGACCCAGCGGACGAAGCTGGCGAAAGCGGCCTGCGCTACGACGTGCTGCGGGCCGCTGTTGATGGCGCTCGAGCAATGCAGGACGCTCGACGCCGGACCGAGCAGGTATGCGTCGGCATGGGACGTGCCCGCCACCTCCCAGGTGCGGATGTCCTTGGTGTTCGGTTGCTGCGCCGGGGCATAGCCGAGCTGAATCAGGTCGGTCTGGGTCTCGAACATGAAGACTGGCACGCCGAGGTTGGTCCGGATGCGGACGTTGGATGGTCCCGTGTTCGAGGAGGTGATGGAGCTGCCGCTCAACGGCGCGGCAGTTCCGCCGCGGCTGTGGATGAAGATCCCGTCGAACGGGTGACCGTGCGGTTCCAGCGCGTCGGCGAAGGTGGTCAGGTAGAAGGCCGACTGCGATTCGCCGACCGCGACGAAATGACGGGGGTGGAGCGAGCCCAGCACGTGCGAGCTCGCGGAACGCAGGCCGAGGCCGATCTGGTCGAAGATGTCGAGGGCGTACTGGTCGCCGGGGTGGTGCAGGCTGCCGTAGCGAGCTGGCTCCTGTTGGACGAGACCCTGACCGGCGGTGGTGCCGGCGATCGAGCCCAGGATGGGCGTGCCGCCGTCGACGCCCAGCGCCTGCGCCGAGACGCCCACCCAGGCGTCGCCCTCGTCCATAAGTTCGGGATTGAGGTACATCCAGTCGGGCGCGGACTCGCCTTCGGACTCGTTCATCCATTCCACGACGACGGTGCCGCTGAAGTGGGCCGGATCGGCCGGCCGGCGCACGATGATCCGCGTCTTGTAGGCGGCGGAGGTCGTGGGGGTGACGCTCCAGTCACCGCTCGACGGTGACGAGGTGGGGGTGAAGGCACGCGCCGTCCCGGACGCGAAGTACTCCTGCTCCACGTAGTCGTGCTGGGCTACGCCGGTCGGGAGTGCCGTTTCCGGCTCGATGATGTGCCCGACCGTCACGGGGCCCTCGAAGGTGGCGGCCGCGCTGTAGACGGAAGAGTCGCCCGGGGACACTGCCGCGGTCGGTGCCGCTCCCACCACGGTGGCTGCCCCGCCGGCGAGGGCCAGACTGCAGACTGCTGTGACCCAGCGTCGGGCCCAAACCCTCGGGTGATGTCGCACGGCGTTCCTCCCCCGTATCCGGGCTCCCCTCGCAACGAGCCCCGTCCGCAAAGCGAAGGGATCGTAGGCGGTGCGAGCGGCGATGTCTTGTCGCTGCACCAGTGCCCGAGCGCCGGCGGCCGTGCGGCACCGCAGGGACCCCTGCACACCGACGCCAAACCTGCGAGGGTCTGGGCGGAGGAAACGTCCATGCCACCCGTCACACCGAATCTCTGGTTCGACACGGACGGCCTGGAAGCCGCGGAGTTCTACGTGTCGCTCTTCCCCGATTCCGAGATCACTGCGGTGAGTCACTACGGCGAGGGCGGGCCGCGTCCGGCCGGCACGGTCATGACCGTCCATTTCCTCCTCGACGGAAAGCCCTACACGATCCTCAATGGGGGTCCCGAGTTCACGCTCGATGAGTCGTTCTCGCTCATGATCACCTGTGCGGACCAAGAGGAGATCGATCGCTACTGGTCGGCGCTGTCCGCCGGCGGTGAGGAGGGCCGCTGCGGATGGTTGAAGGATCGCTTCGGCGTGTCATGGCAGGTGGTGCCCGAAGAGCTCGGCACGCTCTTGGATGACCCCGATCCGGGGCGAGCCCAACGTGCCGTGCAGGCGATGCTGAGCATGTCCAAGCTCGATGTCAACGTGTTGGGGTCGGCGGCGGACGGCGACTGAGCTGCCCACGCGGCCTCCGGCGCTTCACGCCGACGAGCCGGTAGCGTTGACCGCAGCGCCTACCGCGCACCAAACCTGGGAGGCCTTGTGCAGACCGAAGCCGCCATCTTGTGGGAGCGACCTGGAGAGTGGAGCGTCGAGCCCATCGAGCTCGATGCGCCCAAAGAGGGCGAGGTCCTCGTCGCGCTCGCCGCGTCCGGCATGTGCCACTCCGACGAGCACTTGCTGACCGGCGACATGCCGGTGCCGTTGCCGATGATCGGTGGCCACGAGGGTGCCGGTGTCATCGAGGAGGTCGGACCGGGCGTGCACGGCCTGAAGAAGGGGGACCACGTCGTGCTGGGGTTCGTGCCGGCATGTGGCAAGTGTCCGTCCTGTGCCACCGGCCACTCCAACCTGTGCGACGTGGGTGGTGTGCTCATGCAGGGCCGCCAGATGGACGGCACGCTGCGCCACCACGCCAAGGACCGTGACATCCCGACCATGGTCTGCCTCGGTACCTTCGGCAAGCACACGGTCGTGAACCAGGCGTCGTGCGTGAAGATTCTCGACGACTACCCGCTCGACAAGGCCTGCCTGGTCGGCTGCGGCGTGACCACGGGCTGGGGCTCAGCGGTCTACGCCGCCGACGTGCGCCCGGGTGACTACGTCGCCGTCGTCGGTGTCGGCGGCATTGGTGCGTCCGCCATACAGGGCGCGCGTCTCGCCGGCGCCGAGATGATCTTCGCCATCGACCCCGTTCCCCTCAAGCGTGAGCTCGCTCCCACCTTCGGCGCCACCCACGTCGCCAGCTCGGTCGAGGAGGCCACCGCCCTCATCGCGCAAGAGACGTGGGGGCACATGTGCGACAAGGTCGTCCTGGCCATGGGCGTCGGGCAGGGGTCCATGATGGATTCCTTCCTCGGCCTCACCGCCAAGCGCGGCCGCGTCGTGGTGACGAACATCCATCCCTTCGCCGAGATGGACGTCACGATGAACCTCATGCAGCTCACTATCTTGGAGAAGCAGGTGGTGGGTAGCATCTTCGGCTCGGCCAACATTCACTCCGACATCCCGAAGTTGCTGAAGCTCTACCGCGAGGGCAAGCTCGACCTCGACTCCATGATCACCACGACCTACAAGCTGGGCGACATCAACCAGGGCTACCAGGACATGCGCGACGGCAAGAACATCCGCGGCGTCCTGCTCTACGGCTGACCCTCCGCCGCCCGCCTTCTGCCGCGCTCGGACCTCTAGGCGGCGACGCGCCGCCGCGGCGACCAGATGTCCGCGCACTCCACGCAGACCGATTCGGGCACGACGCCGACGCACATGAGCAGCGCGAACACCTTGCATCCGAGGCACAGCCCGAAGACGAACTCGAGGAAGGCCGCCACACCGAGCAGCCCGAGCACGATCGCGGCTGCGGGCCAGGCGCCGCATGCGGTGAGAACGAGGGCCGTGAGCGAGAAGGCGACGCCCATGCCATGAGCAAAGCGCTTGGGCGGTCCGGGCACCGGCCGCTCGGCCAGCCCCAGCCGCGGCGTGATCACGCGGGTCACGAGCAGTCCGAGTGGACTGAACCGGGGACCGGCGAGCACGCGCGCCATGAAGCCGTAGGCGAGGACGACGGTGGCCCAGTGCAGGTCGAACCCGACGGTGAGCAGGACCATCGCCAGCACGCCGCCGGCCACCAGCCGCGCCGACACCTCGTTCACGGGGTTGGGGAACGAGAACAGTCGTCGGGCCGCATTCGTGTGCGCGGCCCTGCCGGTGCCCATCTCCACCTCCCGCTGACCCTCAACCAGATAACTCAGACGAGTTTAGTCGTGATTCAAATCGACGAGGCCCGCATTAGCCCCGGAAGTCAGGACCAGAATCAGGTTGCGGGCGGCACCGGCTGCGGCGGTGGTGGGCCCACGTAGCGGGCGGCGGGCCGAATGAGCCGGTTGTGCGAGGCCTGCTCCATCACGTGGGTGCTCCACCCGATCACCCGTCCGGCGGCGAAGGTCGGTGTGAACATCTCTCGTGGGATGCCGCAGGTGTGCATCACCACTCCCGCGTAGAACTCGACGTTGGTGTACAGATCGCGGCCCGGCTTCAGCTCGGCCAGCACGTCGACCGTCGTGCGCTCCACCGATTGGGAGAAGGCCACCAGCGGCCCGCCCAGGCGTTCGGCGACTGAGCGCAACAAGAGCGAACGGGGGTCGTCGGTCTTGTACACGCGATGCCCGAAGCCCATGATGCGGTCGCCGTCCTCGATGGCCTGGCGGACATAGGCGTCCGCCCGTTCTGGCGCGCCGATCGCATCGAGCATGTCGAGGGCGCGGCTGGGTGCGCCGCCGTGCAGCGGGCCCGACAACGCGCCGATCGCGGCCACGATCGCCGCAGCCAGATCCGCCCCGGTCGACGTGACCACCCGCGCCGTGAACGTCGAAGCGTTGAACCCGTGGTCGATCGTCAGGATCATGTACTGCTCGATCGCCCGGGCATGGAGTTCGCTGGGCTCCTCGCCCGTGAGCATGAAGAGGTAGTTCGCCGCGAACCCCAGCTCTCGATGCGGCTCGACCGGCTCCTCCCCCTGGCGCAGCCGATGTGCGGCCGCCAGGATCGTGGGGACGACGGCGCAGAGCGTGAGGGCATCGTCGGCCAGCTCCTCGGTACCGATGTCGAGTGTCGGGCGCCAGCCGAGCTCGGCACCGAGCAACGAGACAGATGTGCGAAGGACGTCGAGCGGGGCACCCCAGCGGGCCAGTGCGGGAAGGAGTGTGCTCAGCCCTGGTGGCACCGTGCGCCGGTCGCGCACCGACGCCGCGAACCTCCCCGACGCTGTGGCATCGGGCAACTCGCCGCGGAACAAGAGGTGCCAGACGTCCTCGAGCGAGCGCGTCTCGGCCAGGTCGACGGCGGAATATTGGCGGTAGTGGTAAAAGCCCTGCTGCCCGCGCACGTCGCCGATCGTGGTCTCCGCCACGACGACGCCCTCGAGCCCCGCGGGCACGTCGCCGCTGGTCTCGTCGGCGGGCCGGATACGGGCGACCCGCATGAGGTCACGCAGGGAGACCACGCCCACGCAACGGTCGCCCTCGACCACCGGCAGGTGCCGGTAGTGGTGCGAGGTCAGGCTGGCCCAGGCCGCGTCGACGCGCTCGTCGGAGCCCAGCACGTCGGGGCGAGCCGTCATCCACAGGCGCACGGCCTCGCTCCCCGGTTCGCCCGCTGCTGCGGCCGCCCGCAGCAGGTCGCGCTCGGTCAGGATGCCGACGACCTTGCCGTCGTCGGTCACCACGACGGAGCCGGTATCGGCTCCCTGCATCGCCTGCGCCGCCACGGCCAGGGAGTCGTCCGCGACGCAGGTCACCGCGGGAGAGGTCATGAGATCACGCACCGTTGTTTCCATGACACCCACTATTGCGCGGTTTCCCTGCATCTGTAAACGTTGATCAAGTCAATATAAGATCGCCGGCATATATGCACCGAATGATCACTACCCAAGAGGCCGCCCGTCGCCTGGGCGTGAAGGTCCCGACCCTCTACGCCTACGTGAGTCGCGGACTGCTGCATTCGCACCCTGACCCGAGCCGCCGGGGCAGCCTCTTCGAACTGGACGACGTCGAGGCGCTCGCACGTCGCAGTCGCGTCGGACGTGAGACCGCGACGCGGCTGGCGACGGTGACGACCGGTGTGACCCGCCTCGACCTGCGCGCCGGACCGGTCTACCGAGGCCGGCCCGCCGTGGAACTGGCGGAGGACCTCCTCTTCGAACAGGTGGCCGAGCTTCTCTGGCACAGCGAGGCACCGGGGGACTGGCGCGCCCCCGAGCTCGGCACGTGCCCGCTGGCGAACACGTTCGATCGCATGCGGTGGGCGCTCCTGATGTGCGGCGCCACCGACAACCTCCGGGCTGATCTTCGGCCCGAGGCAGTGGCACGTGCCGCACGTCGGAGCGCGGCGGCGCTCACGGCCGCCGTCGGTGCGGGTCCACCGGGCGAGGATCCGACTGCCCCTCTGGCCGAGCGCCTGGCGGCGCGCCTCGCCACCCAGAGCGACGCGCGTCTGGCCCCTGCCGTCAACGCCGCGCTCGTGCTCTTGGCCGATCACGAGCTGGCCACCTCCACCATGGCCGTGCGCATCGCCGCATCGGTGCGAGCCGACCCCTACGACGCGCTGGCGGCGGGGCTGGCCACCTTGGCCGGTCCGCTTCACGGCGGTGCCAGCCAGATGGCCTACGAGTTGCTCGCTGCAGCCGGGCGCGATGGAGCGTCCCGCGCCCTGAACGACGCGTTGCGCGAGCAAGGCCGTCTCCCTGGGTTCGGACACGCCGTGTACAAGTCGGGGGATCCGCGCTTCGAACCGCTGTTGGCCTTGGCCTGGCCCGCATTGAACGAGGATGGGCGCGCGCTCGTGCAAGAGGTGCTCGACCTGGCGGCAGCCCACGACGTGCCGGCGGCCAACTGCGACCTTGCGCTGGCTGCGCTCAGCTGGGGGACGGGGATGCCGTCGGACACCGGACGCACCATCTTCGCCGTGGCCCGGATCGCCGGGTGGGCGGCCCACTACATGGAGGAACTCGCCGAGCGGCCGCTCCGATTTCGCGCCCGCGCCGTGTACAGCGCGTGACGCCACCACATGGGTGCTACCCCGATCCGATCACGATGGCGGAGGGATGGCCCCCCAGGTGGATCGGGCGGGCGACGACCCCGGTCGCCAGGGTGACGCCGACCAGTGAGCCCGCCTGCTGTGTCACCCACGCCGTGCTGCCGTCCGCGCTGAGCGCGATGCCCTGCGCCGCGTCGGGCAGGTGGACCGGGACTCCGGCGGCGAGTCCGAATGTGCTCACCGAGACGATGCTGGCACCGCCGCACACATAGACAGTCGCCCCGGAGGGCGCGACGGCGATTCCGGTCGGATTGAGGGGCAGTGGCGCAGCGGGACCCGGCTTCAGCGTCGTCGGGTTGATCGGCGTGAGCGTCTGGTTGGAGAAGTTGCCGACCAGCACCTCACCAGCCGCCACTGCGATGGTCTGGGGCCCGCGCCCTACCGGGATCGGCGCGCCGGCCTGCATCGTCGCCACGTCAATCGGCGTCACGGTGTTGCTGCCGAAGTTGGCCACGAAGGCCGTCGCCGCGCCCGCCGGCGACGCGGCGACCGCGATCGCGGTCGGCTGGGCGCCGACGGGGACCGGGGGCCCGGCACGCCAGGTGCCGAGGTCGACGGGGGTGACGTTGTCCGAGTCAAGGTTTGCCACCAGCGCGATGCCCTTGTTGCCCGGGCCTCCGGGAGCCACCGCGATCGAGTCGGGCTCGACACCCACGGTGGCGGTGTGCACGACTTCGTGGGTCGCCGTGTCGATCTCGTGCAGGGTGTCGTCGCCCTGCGTCACCACGAGGAGCCCCTTGCCGCCGGGGGCGTAGGCGAGCGCCGACGGCAGACTCCCGACGGTGACCCGCGCCATGACGCGATGCGTGGCCAGGTCCACGGGTGCCACGGTCATGCCGGGCAACGTGACGGACGCGCCCGTCGCCACCCATGCCACATCGCGCACCGACGTGCTGCCGACCGGATTCGAGCACGCGGCCAGCATCGGCACCACCGCCCCCAGCGCCACCAATCCGACCACGCGTCGGCGCAACCGACGCACGCCGCGCTCACCCACGCGCACAGGCAGCGCCCGCTGGACGGTCCGCCGCGCGCCAGCCGCTGGCGTCACCCTGCGGCCAGTAGTCGCCCGTGACGGGATCTTGCACGTAGGGCACGGGTGCAGGTACGCCGTCCGCCAGCTCCTCCAGCGCGGCGAGCAGCGCGTCCACGTCCTCGCCCGTGGTGCCGAGCCCGCAGCTGGCCCGCACCGCGCCGGGGATCGCGCCGCGCTCACCACGGCGGACCGCGGCTCGCGCCTGAACGACACCCTCGTGTCCCACCCCGAGCAGCCGGATCAGGTAGGGATGTGCGCAGAAGCAGCCGTGGCGGACGCCGATCCCGAACTCCGCGCTCGAGGCGCGCCGCCACCAGCGCATGATGCATGCCCGCCACGGTGAACGTCGCGACGGCGAGTCCACTGTCATCAGCGCCGGCGTCGTTGCGACCGTGGTCGCCGCGCGGCCCGAGCACCTCGACGCCCTCGAGAGCGCGCAGTCCCTGCAGCAGGTGCGTCGCCAGCGCGGCCTCGTGCTCGATGATGGCGGGCCAGCCGATCCGCTCCAGCTCGTCCATTGCCGCACCGAAGGCGACGGCACCGACGACGTTGGGGGAGCCGGCCTCCTCGCGCTCGGGTGGCTCGGTCCAGATCACTTCGTCCAGGTCGACCAGGTCGACGGCGCCACCGCCGGCGAGGAACGGGTCGCCCGTCTCGAAGGTCCGCCGTGGCCCGATCAGCGCACCGGCACCGAACGGCGCGTACATCTTGTGCCCGCTGAACGCCATGTAGTCGGGTCCGGTCGGCAGAGGACGGTGTGGCGCCAGCTGGGCGGCATCGAGCAGGACCGGGATCCCGCGCTCGTGCGCCGCTGCGCAGATTGCCTCGACCGGTGGGATCCACCCGGTGACATTGGAAGCGCCCGTCAGCGCCAATAGCACCGGCGGCGGCCCGTCGTCGAGTGTCCGGACGACGTCGTCGGTGCTGAAGGTGCCGTCGCGGCCGCATTCGACCCAGCGCAGCGACGCCGCCCGCGCCCACGGTAGGAGGTTGGCGTGGTGCTCGACGACGGTCGTGACGACCACGTCGTCAGGGGCCAAGCGGAGGCGGTAGGCGAGGTGGTTGATGGCCTCGGTGGTGTTGCGCACCAGAATCACCACGTCGTCACCGTGGGACGGTCGACTGGCGAAGCGGTACACGGTGGCTCTGGCGTCTTCGTACGCCTCCGTGGCGCGCCGTGACTTGTAGCCCGCGCCGCGGTGCACGCTCGAGTACCAGGGCAGGAACGAGGCCACCCGCTCTGCCACTGGCTCCAGCGCCGGCGTCGAGGCGGCGCAGTCGAGGTCCCGGAAGGGACGCTCGCTGCCGTCCAGGCAGGGCACGGGGATATGGGCGCCGACGAGCGGCGCCAGCGCAGCGGCAGCCTCGTTGGTCACGCCGTCACATTACGGAGCGCGCCGGGGAGGTCGGGGCACCGGGCCGCGGCCGGCCGCGGCGGGCCGCCGCGACACCTGCCGGGACCTGAACGAGAACGGATGCTCAGACGGCGGAGCCGACCGGCCCACGCCGGCGCGCCGTGAGGACGACGATGTCGTCCGAAGGCAGTTCGTCCGCGGTCATGGCCTCGATGACGTCGTCCGCGATGCGGTCCGGGTCGGTGCTCGGCGACGTGCGCAACGACGACTCGAGCAGTGAGAGCCGCTCGTCGAGACGGGCGCTGCGACGCTCGACGAGGCCGTCGGTGAACATCACCAGGCAGGCGTCGGCCAGATCGAAGTCGTGATCCTTGTAGTGGCACGGCTGCACGCCGAGGGGTGGCCCCGGGGGCACCGGCAGCTCGATCGCCTGGCCCGATCGCACCAAAACGGGAGAGGGGTGGCCGGCCGAGGAGAGTGTGACCTTGCCGCGAGCGGTGTCGAGCACGCCGACGAGGGCCGTTGCGAGTCGTTCGCCCATGCCTGCGAGGGTCATCCGGTTGAGGCGCTCGAGTGCCGGGCCGGGTGCGCGCTCCTCGAGCACGAGCATGCCGAGGGTGTGGCGCAGCCGGCTCATGATCTTGGCGGCGCCGAGGTCATGGCCCTCGACGTCGCCCACCACGAACGCGACGAGGCCGTCGGCGAGGGGGACCACGTCGTACCAGTCCCCGCCGACCTCGAAGCCGACCGCAGCCGGCAAGTAGCGCGCCGCGACCTGCCAGCCGTCGATGTCGGGGATGGCGTCGGGCAACAGGTTGCGTTGCAGTTCGTGTGAGATCCTCCGCTCGCGGTCGTAGGCACGGGCGCGGAAGACAACGGCGCTCACCTGCTTGGCCAGCTGCTCGGCGAGTCCGAGATCCTTCTCCGAGAAACGACGCCCGGAGCCCGCCGACACCAGCGTCACCGTGCCGAGGACCTTCTCGTTGCGCAGCCGGAGGGGCACGGTCATGTAGGACGTGAAACCGAGTTGTTTGAGGATCGAGTAGTGGCGCTCGTCCCGGCTCGTGAGGCGCAAGAACTCGTCGGACATCTGCCGCGCTCCACATGGACTGGCCGCTCTCCATGACCACCACCGTCGGGTGTGTGCCCGACGGATCGGGGGAGTAGCGCGTGCGCAGCTCCTCGGTCAGGGAGCGCTTCGACGGGTCGGCGTGCCAGGCCGCCATGCGGCGCAGCTGACCGTCCTCGTCGGCAATGTCGATGAGGCACAGGTCGGCAAGGACTGGCACGGAGACTTGGGCGAGCCGTACGACCATCTCGTGGTACTCGGCAACCTCGGACAGCACCTGGGTGGCCAGCAGGAGGAACTCGTTGCGGCGCCGGGCCTCGAGCAATTCGTCGACCAGATGTTCGCGCTCGGCGGCCAGGGTCGACGCGTGCAGTAATTCGCCGAGATGGCCCCCGACAGCGTCCATGAGCTCGACCACCGATGGATCCCGCTCGCGCTGGTGGCGGCTCAACATCTTGACGACACCGATGCACGCGCCCCGGTAGCGGATCGGGAACGCGTACGCGCTGCGCAGCCCGTCCTTGTCGAGCGCGGCGGTGGCGAAGCGCCAGTCGCTGCGTAGGTCGGGCACCCAGAGCGGCTCGCCGTGCTCGATCACCCAGCGCGGCAGACCCTCGCTCCCACTCCTCGAGTCGGCGGCCTTTTCCTGCGCAAAGGCGGGCGCGATGGTCGGACTGCGTGTCCAGAGGTGCCGGCACACGAGTTCGTGGTCCGCTGAGAGCGCCCAGAGTGTGGTCACGTCCCAGTCCAACTGCCGGCCGAGCGTGGCGAGCAGTCGCTCAGCCGGCGCGTCGTCGATCGGTGCCTTGACGAGGATCTCGAGCAGCTCGCTGGTCAGCTCCGACCAGCGCTGGAGCTTTCGGTCGTCGCGTGGCCGGAAGATGCCGACGACGACGGTGCCGCCGAGAGGATGCTCGAAGATGCTGAGCACGAGTTCGGTGTCGACCTCGGACCCGTCGGCGCACCGGATGGCCGTGGAGAGCTTGCGCCCGACCAGCCCTTCGGCCTGCGAGCGGACGAAATGGGCGAAGCCGGCGTGGAACACCCCGGTCAGCGACTCGGGCACCAGGTCGAGAGCCGAGCGGCCTACCAGGGACCCGTGCGGCCAGCCCATGAGCCCTTCCGCCGCCGCGTTGACGTAATGGATCTCCCCGTTCTCGTCGGTGGCCACGACGGCGTCGCGCAGCCCGTCGAGGACCGCGCGGACGCTTGGCGTGGGCCACATCGTTGCCGCCGACGTCGTTGCCGCCGACGTCGTTGCCGCCGACGTCGTTGCCGCCGACGTCGTTGCCGCCGACGCAGTGCTGGCCTTCTCGGTACCCAACGCGGTCGCAGGAGACGGAGCAGTCCCAGGGCGAGCCGCGCCGTTCGCGCCGTCCGCGTCCACGGTGCCGTTTCGAGCGGTCCACGACGGCGCTTCGTGCGCGTTCCGTTCGGCCCCCTCCTCGGTCAGCGGGGGAGCCGGCTCGGCCAACGACGCGCTCGAACCACACCGTCTTGCCCGGCTGGCCGTGGCGCATCTCGATGCCCCAGGCGTCGGCCAGGGTGCGCACGATGTGCAGCCCGCGCCCGTGCGGCGCGTCGACGTCCGGGTCCTGCGGTGCGGGATACCCTCCCGCGCCGTCCTTGACCGCGACGCGCACGCTCGTGCCGTCCGACGCGACCGCGAGGGTCACGTCGAAGGGGGTGGAGGCGTGCACCACCGCGTTGGTGGCGAGCTCCGACAGCATCAGCACCACGGCGTCCGCCCCCAGGAGGCAGCGCGCCGGGAGTGTCCCGAGGAGGAACCGCCGAGCGTGAGCGACCGAGGCGGTGACCGCGGGGAAGTGCCGGGTCACGGACGCGACGACACGCGCGTCGCTAGCGGGCTCGCGCCCTGGGAGCTCGGAGCTTGGCATACCGGTTGCGGTAGTACTGCCCCCAGCCGAGTTCCCCTAAACGGGTTGGGGGCACCCTTTTCCGACAAGACCAGGCACGGAACCGGGGCACTGAGGCACCCCGAGCCGCGTCTTGGGCGCTACCCTGCCCTTTCGTGGAGGAGCGTTACGAGTCGGAGTTGGCCCGGTCCCTGTCAGTGCTCAATGGTGTCGACCGGGCGCTCGAGCGCCTGAGCGACGGCACCTATGGGCAGTGCGAGACGTGCGGCGCGCCCATCCTCGACGCCGACCTCGAACTCGATCCGACCCGCGGGCTCTGCGAGCAGCACCTGATCGGGCCCTCGGGGGCCTAGCCGGCGATCTTCAGCCCCCGCGCCGCGTCGAGACGGGCCGCCACGTCGGGCCAGTTGACGACGTTCCAGAGCGCGGCGAAGAAGTCGGCCTTCACGTTCTTGTACTGCAGGTAGAACGCGTGCTCCCACGCATCGAAGACGAGGAGCGGGACCGAGCCCTGTCCGACGTTGGCCTGGTGGTCGTAGACCTGCTCGACGATCAACCGGCCGGCGAGGGGCTCGTAGGCCAAGACGCCCCAGCCCGAGCCCTGGATCGTCGACGTGGCTTGCGTGAACTGTGCCTTGAACTTGTCGAAGGAGCCGAAGTTCTCGTCGATGGCCGAGCCGAGCGCGCCGTCGGGCTTGTCGCCACCGTCGGGGCTCTGGTTCTTCCAGAAGATGGAGTGCAGGACGTGGCCCGAGATGTGGAAGGCGAGCGTCTTCTCGAGCCCGACGATGGCGCCGAAGTCGTCCTTGTCGCGGGCGGCAGCCAGCTTCTCGAGCGTCTGGTTGGCCCCGGTGACATAGGCGGCGTGGTGCTTGTCGTGGTGGAGCTCCATGATCTGAGCCGACACATACGGCTCCAGCGCGGCGTAGTCGTAGGGCAAATCGGGGAGGCTGTACTCGGCCATGGCGGTCTCCTCAGTCGTGGTCGTGTCCCTGGGTATGGGCCGCTGTCGGAGCAGCGGAGGTGCGTGGTGGACCATACCCGACAGTGCCGCGTTCGGAACCGGGACCAACCGCCATGCGAACAGGGCGCGGGTCCATCGCTTCGCCGTTCGTCACACTGGGTACGACCCGTGGTCCGGGACGTCGTCCGGCTGATGGCCCGGGTACCGCCTGCCCGTCCTGCCCGGCTCGGCGGCCAACCCCGGTGCGCTCCGCTAGCGGTACGCTTGCAACAGTGAGCGCGGACCAGAGCGACCGTTGGCTCGACCTCGGGTCCTTCATCCGTGAGCAGCGAGCCTCCGCCCGCCTCTCGCTCCGGCGTCTCTCGGAGTTGGCCGGCATCTCCAACCCGTATCTGAGCCAGATCGAGCGCGGGCTGCGGCGGCCCTCGGCCGAGATCCTCCAGCAGATCGCCAAGGCGTTGCGCATCTCGGCCGAGACCCTCTACGTGCAGGCAGGGATCCTCGAGGCGCCCAGCGGTACACCCGATCTCACCAGGGCGATCCTGGCCGACCAGACCATCAGCGAGGAGCAGAAGCAGACGCTGGTGCGCATCTACCTCTCCTTTCGGCGCGAGCACGAGGACGAGCGCGGGGTGACGCCGGCGGGCGACGGTGGCGGTGCTCCGGCCACCGGCACCGCGCCCGGCCCACCTGACCGTGTCGCCACTGCTTGATCCTGTCCGGAGCGAACCTGTCCGGAGCGAACCTGTCCGGAGCGAAATTCCCGCCCGCCAGTAGGCTCTGAGCGCCATGCGCCGTCTCGCCGTTCTGTCCCTGCACACCTCGCCGCTGGCCCAACCCGGAACCGGCGACGGCGGCGGCATGAACGTCTATGTGCGTGAGCTGACCGCTGCGCTGGCCCGCTCTGGTGTCTCCTGTGACGTCTTCACCAGGGCGTGGTCGGCCGATCTGCCTCCCGTGGTCGAGGTGGAACCCGGCTTGCGGGTCCACCATGTCCCGGCGGGACCGCTCGACGTGCTGCCCAAGGAGTCGCTGCCCGCCGTTGTCGACGACTTCACCACCGCTGTGCTCGAGCGCATGGCCGAGGCGCCGCTCGCCCGGGGGTCACGCGGCGACAGCGGCGAGGGCCTGCCGTACACGTCGGTGCATGCCAATTACTGGCTTTCTGGGCTTTCGGGCCATGTGATCAAACACGAGTTGAACCTGCCGCTGGTGTGCACCTTCCACACCCTCGATCGCGTGAAGGCCGAGTCGATACCGGAAGAGGTCGAGGCCGACATGCCGCACCGGCGCGCCGAGGCCGAGGCGACCATCATCGAGTGCTCCGACGCGGTCTTGGCGTCGTGCAGTGTGGAGGCCGAGCAGATCGCGTCGCTCTACGGTGGCGAGCCCGGACGCATCCGCATCGTGCCACCCGGCGTCGACCACGCGTTCTTCGGGCCCGGGCACCGGCCGCAGGCGCGCCGCGCGCTCGGGCTGCCGCTCAGCGGTCGGCTGCTCCTCTTCGTAGGGCGAATCCAGCCGCTCAAGTGCGCAGATGTGGCGATCGAAACCCTGGCCGAGCTGCTCGAGGCGGGTTCCGAGCCCTATCGCCTCGTCGTCGTCGGCGGCCCGAGCGGGCCGCACGGGGAGAAGTCGCTGCAGTGCCTGCACGACATCGCGGACGCGCGCGGGTGCGCGAACACGTGCACTTCATCGACCCGCAGCCCCACGAGCTGTTGTCGTCGTACTACCGCGCTGCGGACGTGTGTCTCGTCCCCAGCCGCTCGGAGTCCTTCGGGCTCGTCGCGCTCGAGGCCGCCGCCTGCGGCACTCCCGTCGTGGCGTCCGCGGTGGGCGGGCTCACCACGCTGGTCGAGCACGGCCGCACCGGCTTCCTCGTCGAGGACCCCGACCCCGGCGCCTACGCCGCCGCCGTGCGCCGTGTCGTCGACGAGCCCCTGGCCGCGGAGCGCCTCTCGACGGCCTCGGTGCTCATGGCGCGGCGCTACACCTGGCGTGCCGCGGCCAAGACGTTGGTCGAGCTGCACGACGAGCTGGCTGCGGGCCGCCTCGTCGAGTGCGGCTGAGCGCCGCCCGGAGCCTCACCCGACCCATGCCGATCGTCGATCTCCCCGCGGAGGAGGAGATGGCGGCGGCGGTGGCGTGCATCGACGCCTGGGCCGAACGCGAGCTCGCAGAAGGTGGCTTCCTCGTTGCCGCCGAGCGCCAGGAGGTGACCGACCGGACCGCCTCGTTCCGCTGGTACCTGCGGTTCAAGGGCGAGGAGAAGGACTACATCACGGTCTGGTTCACCTTGAAGCAGCGCACGTTGCAGCACGAGGCACAGTTCATGCCGGTGCCCGAAGCCAACCAGGCCGATGTCTACGCCTATTTGCTGCGGCGGAACGCGCACCTCTTGGGGATGTCGTTCGCGTTGGGACCCGAGGACGCCGTGTACCTGGTCGGGCGGGTGCCGGCGCGGCTGATCGACGACGACGAGCTCGACCGCATCGCCGGTTCGTCCGTCGTGTACACCGACGAGCACTTCCCGACGGCCATGATGCTGGCGCACCCCTCGACCTACCGTCGCCGCCCCCGGCGCTGAGGCCGAGCGGGCCCCGGACCGTCGCCGGCCCGGGCGGTCGCGGCCCCTGGCCGGGGTCAGTATCGTCGGCGGCGTGTCGAGCCTGCTCATCGTCGGTGGCGGGAAGATGGGGGGCGCCCTCCTGGGTGGACTCCTGGGGAGCGGCGGGTTGGCGGCCGCCGACGTGGCCGTGGTCGAACCGGTGGCCGAGCGCCGGGCCGAGCTCGAGGTGCTCTACCCGGGCCTGCGCACGTTGCACGCACCCGAACCCGACCTGCTCGAGGCCGGCGGCGATCGTTTGCCCGGTGTCCTCCTCGCGGTCAAGCCTGATGCGGCCGAGGCGGCCTGCCGCGCGCTCGCCGTGTCCCGCGCCGGAGTGACCCGGGTCCTCTCCATCGTGGCCGGCGTGCCCTGTCAGCGGCTGGAGATGGCGCTCGGCGGCGAGCCGGCCGTCATCCGGGCCATGCCCAACGTGGCCGCGCTGGTCGGCAGCGGTGTCGCCGCCATGTCGGGCGGCTCGTTCGCCACGTCGCAGGACCTGGCTTGGGCCGAGGACGTCCTTTCCTCGGTCGGCACCGTCGTCCGCCTGCCCGAGCACCAACTCGATGCGGTGACCGGCCTCTCGGGCTCCGGTCCGGCGTACTTCTTCCTCGTGGCCGAGGCGCTCATCGAGGCGGGGGTCCAGATGGGCCTGACCCGCGCTGTGAGCCGCACGCTCGTCGTCGAGACCATGCGGGGTTCGGGGGCCCTCCTGGCCGAAACGGGGCGCGACCCCGAGTCGCTGCGCGCCGAGGTGACGTCGCCGGCCGGAACGACAGCGGCCGGCGTGCGAATGCTCGAGGCTCGGGCTGTGCGCTCGGCCTTCATGGAGGCAGTGGCATCCGCCACGGAACGCTCACGACATCTGCAGCGCTGACGAGGCGAGCCTGAGTCCGTGACCCGTCACCCCGTCCCGACCGTCTTCTTCCTCTCCGACTTCGGGACCGAGGACGAGTTCGTCGGGGTGGTCCATGCGGTCATCACCGCGCGTGCCCCGGGGACCACGGTCATCGACCTGACCCACCACGTGCCGCCGTTCGACGTGCGCGCGGGCAGCCACACCCTGGTGCGCGCGGTGCCCCATCTCGGCAGTGGCGTGGTCCTGGGTGTCGTCGACCCCGGGGTCGGCACGACGCGGCGCGGGGTTGCCATTCTCGCCGCGCCGGCGGACGGCGCACCCGTGTACTTCGTCGGTCCCGACAACGGGCTACTCGTCGCGGCCGCCGAGCTGGCAGGCGAGGCACCGGTGGCGACCGCGGTCGAGCTGCACCGCGACGCCGTGCCGCCCGACCGCGGCGCGACCTTCGACGGGCGCGACGTCTTCGCCCCGGCGGCCGCGGCGTTGTGCGCCGGCACCGCGCTCGAGGAGCTGGGCGATCCGATCGACACCGCTTCCCTGGTGCGGTTGGCCGGCGGAGTCGTCGAACAGGGCAGGCTGCACGACGGGCGGGCGTGCCTGCGCGCCGAGGTGACCTGGGTCGACCACTTCGGCAACCTCCAGCTGGCCGCGACGGTGGCCGACGCGCGCGTGGCGGGGCTCCCTGCCGCCGGGCGGATCCAGCTGGTGGCGCGCGTCGAGAGCGGGCGTCTCTCGCTGGACGGCCTCCCGAACTCGCTGATCCCCGACGGGATCGAGTTGCGCTGCGTCGACGCGTTCGGCGAGTTGCAACAGGGCGAGTTCGGGGTGCTGGTCGACGCCAACGGGCACCTCGCCATCGTCGCCGGGCAGGCCTCGGCCGCGCACTGGCTGAACGTCACCGCCGGCGAGCTGCTGGTCCTGGCCTGGTAGCACCGCGGCGGTTTGGTGCCGCCGGGAGCGTCCTCGGTACCATCCGACGCAATGAGCGACGGGCATCCCTCATCGCCGGGGTCGAGCGTGTCCGACGAGGCCGCGGCAATGGTGGCCGCCTCGGCCGCGGCCCCGAAGCGAATTCCCGAGGCGACCGTGCTGCGTCTGCCCATCTATCAGCGCATCCTGGCCGAGCTCGTGCGCGGCGGCGCGCGGACCGTGTCCTCGGAGCACCTGGCGCAGCTCGCGCGCGTCAACGCGGCCAAAGTGCGCAAGGACCTCTCGTTGTTGGGCTCGTTCGGAACCCGCGGCTCTGGGTACGACCCCGATTTCCTGATCGCCCAGATCGACCACGCCCTGGGCGTGGACGAGAACTGGTGTGTCGGCATCGTGGGGATCGGGAACCTCGGCCGGGCCCTGACCAATTCGGCCGGTTTCGCGTCCCGCGGTTGCCAGGTCACGGCACTCTTCGACGTCGACCCGACCGTGGTGGGCGAGGAGATCCGCGGCCTCAAGGTGCGGCACATGGACGAGCTCTCCCGTCTGCGCTCGTCGGAGCGGCCCGACATCGGTGTCATCACCACTCCGGGCTGGGCGGCGCAGGGTGTGGCCGATCTCCTCGTGCGCGCCGGCGTCACCTCCATCCTCAACTTCGCGCCACGGGTGCTCACCGTCCCGCCCGGCATCTACCTTCGCTACGTCGACCTTTCCATCGAGCTCCAGGTGCTCGGCTTCTACCGGGCCCGCCACGTCGAGCTGGACCGTGCCGGTGCGGCTGCCGAGGGTGCCCAACGCGACGACGAGGCGCCCCTCATGCGCTCGGTGGGGCTCTCGGCGGGCTCGGAACTGGACTGAACCGGCGGGCGGCGCGGGGACCGAAAGGGCCGCCGACGTGGGCGACTGGCACGTTCCGCTCCGTGACCGGCACAATTGTGTGCCGACCCAGGAGGGAATCGAGTGGCCGTCGTTGTCGTAGGGCTCCAGCACACCCAGGCCCCGTTGCCGCTCCTCGAGGCGGCCGCCATCGGTGATGACGACTTGCACAAGGTGCTGACGGCGCTCAGCCATCGCCGCAATATCCAGGAGAGCGTGGTGCTCTCGACCTGCTTGCGCACCGAGGTCTACGCCGTCGTCGACCGCTTCCACGACGCGGTCGCCGAGATCTACGGCGTGCTCTCCGAGCACGCCGGTCGGTCGGTCGAGGAGCTCTCGGAGCACGCCGTCATCCGCTTCGACGACGACGTCACCTCGCACCTCTTCGCGGTCACCTCCGGCCTCGAGTCCGTGGTGACGGGCGAGACCGAGGTGGTGGGCCAGGTCCGGCGCGCCTTCGAGCGCGCCCAGGAAGAGGGGGCCTCCGGCCCTGTCCTGTCCGCCCTCTTCCGGCATGCCCTCCAGACGGGCAAGCGGGTCCGCACCGAGACGGGGATCAGCAAGGGCACCACCTCCTTCTCCTACGCCGCGGTCGCAGTCGCACGCGGCGAGGATCCCGGCGGCTTGCGCGACGCGTGGGTCGTGGTGGTCGGGGCCGGTGACATGGGGTTCGGCGTGTGCCGTGCGCTGTGCGACATCGCGCCGGCTGATGCGCCGCGCCGCGTCGTCGTCGCGAATCGTTCGGCGAAGCGTGCGAGCGAGCTCGTCGAGGCCACTGGTGCCGGTGCGCCATTCGAAATGCGGGCGGCGGCGCTCGATCACGTGGCCACCGAACTGGCGGACGCCGACGTCGTCCTCACGGCAGTGGCGGCCGAGGCACACGTGCTCGGAGAGCAGGACTTCGCCTCGGTGACCGGGCCTCTGCTCGTCATCGACCTCGGCGTCCCGCGCAACGTCGACCCCGCCGTCGGTGCACGCACGGGCGTGACACTCCTCGACATGGACACGCTCAGCGCGCGGGTGGCCGGGGCAATCGGGGACCGGGCCGAAGAGTCGGTCGCCGCCCATGCCATCGTCGACGTCGAGGTGGAGCGGTTCCGCACGGCCAGCCGCCAGCGCGGGGCGGCGCCGGTCATCGCCGCGCTCCGGGCTCGCCTCGAGTCGTTGCGGGTGGCCGAGCTCGAGCGCCACCGAGCCCAGCTGGCCGACCTGAGCGAGGACGAGTGGGAGCAGGTGGACCAGACCACGCGCGCCGCGCTGGCCAAGATGCTCCACGAGCCCACCATGCTCTTGAAGGAGACCGCTGGCACGCCACGCGGCGAGCGGCTCGTCGAGGCGCTGCGCATCCTCTTCGACCTCTAGACGCGCGGCCATGGGATAGTCGCGGCCGTGGGAACCGTCCGCCTGGCCACCAGAGGCTCGCCACTCGCGCTGCGCCAGACGGACATCGTCGCGACGCTGTTGCGGCAGGCCCACCGCGACCTCGAGGTCGAGCCCGTCGTCGTGCGCACGCGTGGTGACCGCGAGTCCGCCGCGTCGCTCGACCGCATCGGCGGCCAGGGTGTCTTCGTGGCCGAAGTGGAGGCGGCGGTCATCGACGCCCGGGCTGATGCCGCGGTGCACTCGGCCAAGGACATGACGTCGACCATGCCCGACCATCTCGTCTTCGGGGCCGTCCCCGAGCGGGCTGATCCACGCGACGGCCTGGTCGGTTCCACCCTTGCCGGGCTCCCGCCGGGCGGGTTGGTCGCCACCGGCTCGGCGCGGCGGCGGGCCCAGCTGGCCTATCTGCGGCCTGACCTCGTCTTCACCGATCTGCGCGGCAACATGGCGCGTCGGGTTGCCGTGGGCGAAGAGGGTCAGGTGTCGGCCGTCGTGGTGGCGGTGGCGGCGATGGAGCGTCTCGGCTGGGTGGCACGCCTCGACGACGTCGTCGATCCTGTCGACCTCTTGCCCCAGGCCGGTCAGGGTGCGATCGCCGTGCAGTGCCGCGCCGACGACGAGGCGATGCGGGCACTGCTCGGTTCTATCGACCATGAGCCCAGCCACCGCGCCCTGCGGGCCGAGCGCGCCGTGCTCGCCGCGTTGGGCGGGAGCTGCACGGTCCCGGTCGCTGCCTTCGCCGAGCCGGCCGACGGCGATGGCGCGTCTCCGTTGCTGCGCCTGTCGGGGCTCGTGGCAAGCGGCGACGGGCGCATCATGGTCCGTTTGGCGCGCCAGGGCGATGATCCCGAGGCGCTCGGGGCCGCGGTGGCGAGCGCGCTCCAAGACGGCGGCGCTGCGGCGATCGACGAGTTCGACTTCGGCGCGCCGCGATGACCGTCTACCTGGTCGGCGCGGGGCCCGGTGACCCGGGGCTGCTTACCCGCCGGGGTGCGGCGCTGCTGGCCCGGGCCGACGTGGTTCTGCACGACCGGCTGGTCAGCCCGGGAGTCCTCGATCTCGTCCCGCCGGACGCTGAAGTCATCGACGTGGGCAAAGACCCCGGCGCGAGGGCGAGCGGGGCAGCACGGCAGGACGAGATCGGGCGGCTCCTGGTCGAGCACGGTCGGCGCGCCGCCGTTGTGGTCCGGCTCAAGGGCGGTGATCCCTTTCTCTTCGGCCGCGGCGGGGAGGAAGTACAGACTCTCGACCGGGCCGGGATCCCCTGGGAGGTCGTGCCCGGCGTGACCTCTGCCTTCGGCGTCCCGGCGGCGGCGGGTATCCCGGTGACCCAGCGCGGCCTGGCGTCGTCGGTGACGGTGGTGACCGGTCGGGTGGGCGACCGCGCCGCCTCGGAGGCACCCGACGGCCCGGAGTGGGAGATCCTCGCACGTGCCGGCGGCACCCTGATCATCCTCATGGGGATGGCGAACCGCGCCGCCATCGCGGACGCGCTGGTGCGCGGCGGCCGTTCGCCCGAGACGCCGGTCGCGGTGATCGCCCGGGGCACGACGCCGGCACAACAAGTGGTGCGCACGACGCTGGCGGGTTTGGGTGCGGTGGACCTCGGGTCACCGGCGGTGATCGTGGTCGGGCCGGTGGCCGCGCTGGGGGAGCGCGCCCGCGGCGAACACGCGGCCCACGGAGTTGGCGCCTGGCCCAGCGCCGAACCTCTCGCCGGGCGCACGGTGGTCGTCACCCGGTCGGGCCGCCGTGCCGACGGGTTGCTCGACGCGCTGGCGCGCGCCGGTGCGCACGCGCTCGAGCTGCCACTGACCGAGCAGGTCGACCCGGCCGACGGCGGCGCCGCACTGCGTGCAGCCGCGGCCACCGTGCACGACGACACCTGGGTCGTCTTCACCTCGATCAACGCGGTCGACCGATTCATGGCCGAGCTGCGCGACGCCAGAGCGCTCGCCCCCACGCTGGTGGCGGCGGTCGGGCCGGCTACGGCGGACGCGCTGCGCCACGCGGGCGTCGAGCCCGACCTGGTCCCGGACGCGCACAGCGCAGGCGGGCTGGTTGACTCGTTCCCGTCGCCCTCGGGCGCCACGCACGCGGTCCTCTTTCCGAGTGCCGACATCGCGCCCGAGACGATCGACATCGGATTGCGGGCGAAAGGCTGGTCGGTGCGACGTGTCGAGGCGTACCGCACGGTGGCGTGCGATGCACCCGAGCCGGAGTTGCTCGAGCGCGTCGCCGCGGCCGATGCGCTCACCTTCACGGCCACCTCTTCGGTCGACGCGTTCCTGGCCTTGCGGACCCCCGAGGGTGCACCCGTCGCTGCGCCCGCCCACATTGTGTGCATCGGGCCGACGACGGCCGCCGCCGCACGCGCCGCCGGCCTGTCCGGCGTCCATGAAGCGCGGAGTGCCTCGGCCGACGGCATCGTCGCCGAGCTGATCGACCACTTCGGACCGGGTCCGGCCGCGGCCTCGTAGGCTGGGGTGATGGCCGAGGCCACGCCGGGCGGCTCTGCCGCCGCCTTTCCCGAGCGACGCTTGCGCCGGCTCCGCCGTACGCCGGCGTTGCGGCGCCTGGTGGCTGAAGCGCGCCTCGGGGTCGACGACCTCGTGGCTCCACTCTTCGTGCGTGAGGAGGTCGACGCTCCGGTGCCCATCGCGTCCATGCCGGGCGAGGTGCAGCACACGGTCGACTCGCTCGTCGTCGAGGCCAAGCGGCTGGTCTCGCTCGGCGTCCCCGGCGCCATCCTCTTCGGCGTCCCCGCCACCAAGGATGCGGAAGGGAGCGGCGCGTGGGATCCCGACGGCGTGGTGCAGGTCGCGCTGCGCGCCGTGCGCGACGCGGTCGGTGACGAGATCGTCTTGATGGCCGACCTCTGTCTCGACGAATACACGGACCACGGCCACTGCGGGGTGCTCGGGCCGTCGGGCGAGGTCCGGAACGACGAGACGCTCGCGCTGTACCAGCGCGTGGCCCGCGCCCAGGCCGCTGCGGGCGCGGACGTCGTGGCGCCGAGCGGAATGATGGACGGGCAGGTGGCGGCCATCCGCGCCGCGCTCGACGACGGCGGCCACGAGCAGGTCGCCGTCTTGGCCTACGCGGCCAAGTACGCCTCCGCGCTCTACGGTCCCTTCCGCGAGGCGGTCGACGTCACCATCGCGGGCGGGGGAGACCGGCGCGCCTACCAGCAGGATCCGAGCAACGCGCGGGAGGCACTCGCCGAGATCGAGCTCGACGTCGCCGAAGGCGCCGACATGGTCATGGTCAAGCCGGCCATGACCTCGCTCGACATCCTGGCCACGGTGCGACCGCGCCTGCACGTGCCGTTGGGGGCGTACCACGTGAGTGGGGAGTACGCCATGGTCAAGGCGGCCGCCGCCGCGGGCTGGATCGACGGCACTGCCGTCGCACTCGAGCAGTTGACCGTGCTCAAGCGGGCCGGGGCCGACTTCGTTCTCACGTACTTCGCGGCAGAGGTGGCCGAGGCGCTCGGTGGCTGAACCGCCAGCCGCGTCGAACGCCGAGTGGTTCGCCCGCGCCCAGCGGGTCATCCCCGGCGGCGTGGACTCGCCGGTGCGTTCCTTTTCCTCCGTCGGCGGGACGCCCTACACCGTCGCGGCGGGCGAGGGTGCCTACGTGATCGACGTCGAGGGCACCCGGTACATCGACCTCGTGCAGTCCTACGGCGCGGTGCTGCTCGGGCACGCGCACCCTGTGGTGACGGACGCCGTGGCAGGGGCGGCGGCGCGCGGTACCACCTTCGGCGCGCCGACACCGGGCGAGGTCATGCTGGCCGAGGCGATCTGCGAGCGGGTGCCCGGTGTCGAGCAGGTGCGTCTCGTCTCGTCAGGCACCGAGGCGGCAATGAGTGCGGTGCGTCTGGCGCGCGGCGTGACCGGGCGTGACCGCATCGTGAAGTTCGACGGCTGCTACCACGGGCACTCCGACGGCTTGCTGGCCGGCGGGGGGAGCGGCGTGGCCATGTTGGGACTCCCCGGCTCGGCCGGCGTCCCCGCCGGCGCGGTCGCCGAGACCGAGGTCGTCCCCTACAACGTCGTGCCCGCGCTGGACGACCGGGTGGCCTGCGTGATCGTCGAGGCGGTGGCGGCGAACATGAACCTGGTCCCGCCGGTGCCCGGTTTCTTGGAGGGACTCCGGGCCGCCTGCGACGCCAGTGGTGCGCTCTTGATCTTCGACGAGGTCATCACCGGCTTTCGCATCGGCCCCGCCGGCGCCACTGCGTGGTCGGGCGTCACGCCGGACCTGTGGTGCTTCGGAAAGGTCATCGGCGGCGGCCTCCCGGTGGGCGCCTTCGGCGGTCCGGCCGCGTTGCTGGCCGGACTGGCGCCCGCGGGGCCCGTGTACCAGGCCGGCACTCTGTCGGGGAACCCGCTGGCGACGGCCGCAGGCCTCGCCGTCCTGCGCGAGGTGACGTTCGCCGACTACGAGGCGTTGGCGGCGCGGGTTGCGATCTTCGCCAAAGAGCTCGAGTCCGCCGTGGCGAGCAGCGGGCTGTGGGCGTCGGTGCCCGTCGTCGGCCCGCTGGCCGGGCTGTTCCTGGCGCCCGAGGGGGCGCCACCCCTCGCGCTGCCGCCCGACTACGTCGCCGTGCGCGACCTGGTCGACAACGGCGTCTACCGACCTTTCTTCCACGCCATGCTGCGCCGTGGCGTGGCGCTGGCCCCCGGTCCCTACGAGGTGCTGTTCCCGGGCCTGGCGCACGACGAGGCGGTGCTCGCCCGCGTGGTGGAGGCGGCGGGTGAGTCAGCCGCCGAGGTGGCCGCCGCGCTGCGCTGACCGCACGGCTCGAAGCCACATGGTGTTCAGGCCGCCGGTACCTCGAGCCCCTCGGAATCGGGCAGCAGGCGCGAGACGAGCTCCATGGCGCGGTAGCCCAGCTCCGCCGGGCCCGTCGCATCGGGCCGCATCAGGTTGGCCATGATGCGCAGCAGCTGCTTCATCAACAGCTCCGAGCGCATGCCGAGGCCGACACAGACGCGCATGGCCTCGGGATGCGAGATCAGATGGACGAACGCCCGCGCCACCTTGAAGTACGGGCCGTAGGCCGCGGTCAGCTCGCGGTCGTACTCGGCCAGGGCCGCCTCGCCGTCTCCACTGAGTGCGTGGCCGAGCGCGGCCGCGGCCAGTCGGCCGGTCTCGTAGCCGTAGGCGATGCCCTCGCCGTTGAAGGGGTTGATCGCACCGCTGGCGTCGCCGGCGATGAGGACGTTGGCGCCAGCCCGGGGCCCGACCGAGAGACCCATCGGGAGCTTGCCGCCGGTCGGGGGACCAAGGCACGTCTCGGGGCTCAGTCCCCACGAGCTCGGGGCGAACGCAACGAAGGCGTCCATCAGGTGTGAGGTGTTGAGGCCCTTCCAGCGCTGGTCGGTGGAGAGGAGGCCCACGCCGACGTTGATCCGCCCGTCGCCCATGGGGAAGATCCAGCCGTAGCCGGGGACCACGTCGCCCTCGGCGTCGCGGATGTCGAGGTGCGACTCGATGAAGGGGTCGTCGTGGCGGTCGGAGCTGTAGTAGCCGCGGAGCGCCATCCCCATGGGCAGGTCGCGGCGACGCGCGGTGCCGAGCATGCGGCCCACACGCGAGTTCGAGCCGTCAGCTACCACCACGTAGCGCGCTGCGATCGTGCGGGTGGGACCCGTTCCTTTGTCCCTGACCGTGACGCCGCGCAACGCGGGAATGCTCCCCGACGCGTCCGCCGCGTCGTCGAGCACCGGTGCGGTCACCTCGGTCCCCTGCAACAGAGTGGCACCCGCGGCCGCCGCATGCCCGGCCACCAGTCCGTCGAGATCGTGCCGCGTGATGGTGTAGCCGTAGTCGGGGAAGTTGGGGTGCTCGGGCCAGCGCATCTCCACGAAGTGCCCGAAGCCGAACGCCCGCAGGCCGGTGTAGCGGTGAGAGCCGGCCAGGGCGCCCTCGAGTCCCATGTCGGCCAGCTGGCGCACGGCCCTCGGGGTGAGCCCGTCGCCACAGGTCTTCTCGCGCGGGGAATTCCTTCTTCTCCACGACCGCCACGTCCCAGCCGGCGTCGGCCAACCAGTAGGCGCACGACGCGCCCGCCGGTCCCGCGCCGACGACGACGACGTCGTGGACGTGCTCGTCGTGCCCGCGGCGAGCGGGCCGGCGCCGCGTGGGTGGCCCCGGCGGGGGCCTTCGCCGCGGCCGGCTTCTTGGCTGGGGCCTTCTTTGCCGCCGGCACCTTCGTCGCGGCCGCCGTCTTGGGGGCGGCCTTCTTGACTGGGGCCTTCTTGACTCGGGCCTGCTTGACTGGGTCCTTCTTCGACGGCGCCTCGGCAGGGGTCTTCTTGGCGGCCGGCCTCCCGGGGATCTTCTTCGCCGGCGCCCGCTTCCTCGCCGGTGGCGGCGCGGGGTCCGACCCGGTGTTCCCCGCCGGTTGCGGCCGGTCCGGAGCGGGGGCGGCGGCCTGGTCCGTGGCCTCGTTCGCCGAACCAGCCGCCTCCCCGGAGGCGCCCGGCAGCCGGGTCTCGTCGGAGGGGGTCACGAGGGCATCGTAGGTCTGCCGGCGGGGCCTCTGACCAGCGGCGCGGATGTGCTTGCGAAAGCGGTCACATGGTAGAAACGGACCACTGTGGAGCAGTACCTCCCGATACTCATCCTGGGCGTGCTCGGCTTCGCCTTCACCGTGTTCTCACTGGTGTCTTCGGCCATGCTGGCGCCGCGCAAGAAGCCGAGCGCCGCGAAGCTCGCGCCCTACGAGTGCGGCATCGTTCCCGACGTCGAGCCACCGCAGCGCTTCCCGGTGCGCTTCTACCTCGTCTCGATGATCTTCATCATCTTCGACATCGAGATCGTCTTCCTCTATCCCTGGGCGGTCGTGTTCCACCAGATCGAGACGTTCGGCCTCATCGAGGTCATCGTGTTCGCCGCGGTGGTGTTCGTCTCCTTCGTCTATCTCATCTCCAACGGGGCCTTGACCTGGGGCCCGTCCAAGACGTTGCAGTCGGGCCTGCCGAGCCGCACCTCGGAGTCGACTATCACCCGCATCAGCGGGGCGCGTCCGACCCCGGGTGAGGCGGCCTGACGTGGGCATCGAGGATCTCCAGCACAACTTCCTGACCGGGCGCCTCGAGGACATGGTCAAGTGGGCGCGTCGCAACAGCGTGTGGCCGGCCACCTTCGGCCTGGCGTGCTGCGCCATCGAGATGATCGCGGTCGGTGCGGCCGACTACGACATCGCCCGCCTCGGCATGGAGGTCTTCCGGGGCTCGCCGCGTCAGGCCGATCTCATGATCGTGGCCGGGCGGGTCTCCCAGAAGATGGCCCCCGTGCTCCGGCAGATCTACGACCAGATGATGGAGCCCAAGTGGGTCATCTCGATGGGCGTGTGCGCGTCGACTGGTGGCATGTTCAACAACTACGCCATCGTGCAGGGGGTCGACCAGATCGTCCCCGTCGACGTGTACGCGCCGGGCTGCCCGCCGTCGCCCGAGACGCTCCTGCACGCCATCTTGACGCTGCACGAGAAGATCCGGACCGGTGAGATCACGCGTCGCCCCGGGAGCTCGATCCCAGCCGGCGAGCAGGCGACGGGCGGGTGGGTCCCGAGCGTGCCCGACGCCGTGCGGGTCGCCACGCCGCGGTGAGCGAGACCACCCCGACCGCGGTGGCGCCCGCGAGCGTCCTGCCCGAGGTGCCGCGGCTGCCTGACCGGCTGGTCGATCAGCTCGCGTTCCCGAGCCGCGACACGTACAAGCAGATGGTGGCCGCGTTCCGCGAGGCGGGCTTCGAGTTGTGCTCGGACCTCTGCGGCGTCGACTACCTCACCCACCCCGGGCGCTCGCTCCCCGACGGCGTCGCCCCCGAGCGCTTCGAAGTGGTGGTCAACCTCCTGTCGCTCTCGCAGCGCCAGCGCGTACGCGTCCGGGTCCAGGTCCCCGAGTCCGACCCGGTCGTCGAGAGCATCACCGGCATCTACCCGGGGGCGGACTCCATGGAACGCGAGGCCTACGACCTGGTCGGGATCATCTTCAGCGGACACCCCGACATGACACGCATCCTCATGCCCGAGGACTGGGAGGGCCACCCTCTGCGCAAGGACTACGGCGTGGGCCGCGTACCCGTCCAGTTCAAGGAAGCACCGGGGCCTCGATGAGCGACGACCACGACGACCACGACGACCACGACGACCACGACGAGCGCGACGACGAGGTCGGCGGCCCCGCGCTGCCCGAGGGCTTCGGCCTCGAGCCGACCGAGCGGGCTCACCGCGAGGCCGAGGAGGGGCGGTACTTCGTCCCCGAGACCTCGGAGGGCATCCAGGAGCTGCGCGCCCGGGGGACCACGGGCGCGAGCGAGCTCCGCCAAGAGGTGGGTGCGGTCTTGCGCCTGCCCGAGGGCGGCTACGCCGATCCGAACGACATCGACATCGAACGGCGTGACGACGAGACCATGATCATCAACATGGGTCCGCAGCACCCCTCGACCCACGGCGTGCTGCGGCTCATGCTCGAGCTCGACGGCGAGACGATCCTGCGCACGAAGCCGGTCGTGGGCTACCTGCACACCGGCATGGAGAAGACCGGCGAGGAACTGACCTACGTGCAGGGGTGCACCAACACCACGCGCATGGACTACCTGTCACCGCTGCACAACGAGCTCGTGTTCTCGTTGGCCACCGAGGCGCTACTCGACGTCGAGCTCCCGCCGCGGGCGGTGTGGATCCGGATGCTCATGTGCGAGCTGAACCGGGTGTCGTCGCACCTGGTGTGGATGGCCACCAACGGGGGGGACCTCGGCTCGACGTCCATGTTGGTCTATGGCTTCCGCGAGCGCGAGATGGTGCTCGCGTTCTTCGAGAAGACGACCGGGCAGCGGATGAACCACAACTTCATCCGTCCCGGCGGCGTGGCGGCCGACCTCCCCGACGGGTGGGAGGACGACATCGACATCATCTGCGAGACCATCCTGGCGCGCACCTACGAGTACGACGAGCTGCTGACCGGCCAGCCCATCTTCCGGGAGCGCACCGAGGCCGTGGGCAACATCTCGGCCGAGGAGGCGCTGGCGCTCTCGTTGACCGGCCCCATCCTTCGCTCCACCGGCGTGCCGTGGGACCTGCGACGGACCATGCCGTACCTGGCCTACGACAAGCTGGACTTCGACGTGATCGTCGGCACCTACGGCGACAACTTCGACCGCTATTCGGTCCGCCTGACCGAGATCCGCGAGTCGATCAAGATGATCCGCCAGATCATCGAGCTGATGCCGCCGGGCGACTACCGCGTGCAGGACCGCAAGGTCACGCCCCCGCCCCGCGCCCGCATCGACGAAAGCATGGAGGCGTTGATCCACCACTTCAAGATCTTCACCGAGGGCTTCCGTGTGCCCGAGGGCGAGGTCTACGTGGCGGTCGAGTCACCGCGGGGCGAGCTCGGCTGTTACATGGTGTCGGACGGGACGTCCAAGCCGTATCGGATGCACATCCGTGCGCCGAGCTTCGTCAACCTGCAGGCGCTGCCGCTGCTGCTGCGCGGGGCGCTGATGGCCGACGCCGTCGCCGTCATCTCCTCGGTCGACCCCGTCATGGGGGAGGTCGACCGGTGAGCCACTTCAACGCGGACACGCGCGCCCGGGCGACGGAGCTCGTCGCGCTCTACCCCGAGCCGCGTTCGGCGCTCATCCCGCTCTGCCACCTGGCCCAGGAGCAGGACGGCTGGTTGCAGCCCGAGGCGATGGAGGACATCGCCGAGTTCTGCGAGGTCACGTCCGCCGAGGTGCGGGGTACGGCCAGCTTCTACGACATGTTGCACACCGAGCCGGTCGGCACCTACGTCATCGCCGTGTGCACCAACATCGCCTGCATGCTGGGCGGCGCGCTCGAGCTGCTCGAGCACGCCGAGGGCGTGCTCGGGACGCGGGCCGGTGGGACGACGCCCGACGGCGTCTTCACGCTGCACGAGGCCGAGTGCCTGGCCGACTGCGATCAGACCGTCTGCGTGCAGGTCAACCACCGCTACGTCGGCGCGCAGTCGCCCGCCACCTTCGACGCGCTGCTCGACGACCTCCGCGCCGGGCGGCTGTCGGCGGACATCCCACCGCACGGCACGCTCGTGCGAGTGCGCCGCAGCGTCGGGCTCGAGACCGACCGGACCGAGGTGGCCACCGAGCGCGCGGCGATGGCCCAGGCCCAGGCGGCCCGGGCGGCTGCGGCGAGCGGGAGCGGCGCCGGCGGGAGTGGCGGCGGGGGAGCCAAGTCCTGATGGCCATCACCGACGCCCCCAAGATCATCACGACGCGCCTCGGCTACGAGGACTCCTACACGATCGAGCGCTACCTGGCGACCGGTGGCTACGAGGCACTACGCAAGGCGCTGGCCATGACCCCCGAGGCGGTGTCCGCCGAGGTGGACGCGGCCAGCCTGCTGGGCCGGGGTGGTGCCGGCTTCCCGGCGGGACGCAAGTGGTCGATGCTGCGCAAGAACCCGCTGACCTACCTCGTCGTCAACGGTGACGAGTCCGAGCCGGCCACCTTCAAGGACCACCTCCTCATCGAGCGCGACCCCCATCAGATCCTCGAGGGCGTGCTCATCTCGGCGTACGCGCTGCAGGTCAGCCAGGCCTTCATCTACCTGCGCGGCGAGTTCGCCCTCGGCCTCGAGCGCCTGCAGAGCGCCGTCAACGAGGCGTACGCCCACGGCGCCGTGGGCCAGAACATCTTCGGCTCCGGCTTCTCCCTCGACGTCGTGGTGCACCCCGGCGCCGGCGCCTACATCTGTGGCGAGGAGACCGCGCTGCTTGAGTCGCTCGAGGGCAAGCGCGGCTTCCCGCGGATCAAGCCGCCCTACTTTCCCGCCGCCATCGGCCTCTACGGCGAGCCGACCGTGGTGAACAACGTCGAGACGATGGCGAACATCCCGTGGATCATCACCAACGGCGGCGCGGCCTTCGCCGCCCTCGGCGAGGGCCGCTCCACCGGCACGCGCCTGTTCGCCCTCGCGGGTCACGTGCGCAAGCCGGGCGTCTTCGAGCTCGAGATGGTCAAGACCACGTTCCGGGACCTCATCTACGCGCCGGTGCTGGGCGGAGGAATCCGCGGCTCCAACACGCTGAAGGCGTTCATCCCCGGCGGCGTGTCGGCCCCCTGGTTCGGCCCGGACCAGGTCGACCTGCCGCTCGGCCAGGACGAGGTGGGCGACGCCGGCTCCATGCTCGGCTCTGGCTCGGTGGTGGTCATGGACTCGGACACCTGCATGGTGCGCGCCGCCTGGCGCATCACCAAGTTCTTCTCGCGCGAGTCGTGCGGGCAGTGCACGCCGTGCCGTGAGGGTTCGGGCTGGCTGGAGCGCATCCTGTACCGAATTGAGAACGGGTCAGGACGCGAGGAAGATCTCGACCTTCTCATGGACCTGTCCGACAACATCTCGCCGGGCCTGCACTGGCCACCGCAGCAGACGACGATCTGCGTGCTCGGCCCATCCATCCCGTCGTCGATCGCCTCGGGCATTCGCATGTTCCGCGACGAGTTCCTGGTGCACGTGAAGGAAGGGGGGTGTCCCTTTGACTGACACCTCCCGCGAGCTGCATCCTGACGTGCACCGCGACCAGAGTCTCACCTTCACCCTCGACGGCCGCGAGGTGACGGCCTACAAGGGTGAGCTGCTGATCGCGGCGGCCGAGCGGGCGGGCACCTACATCCCGCGCTTCTGCTACCACCCGCGCATGTCGCCCGTGGGTATGTGCCGCATGTGCCTCGTCGACGTGGAAGGCCCGCCGCGGCGCCACCTTGACGCCGGCCTGCTTCGCCGAGGTGGCCGACGGCATGGTGGTCGACACGACCAACGACCGCGTCAAGAAGGCCCAGGACGGCGTGCTCGAGTTCCTGCTGGCGAACCACCCGCTCGACTGCCCCGTGTGCGACAAGGGCGGCGAGTGCCCGCTGCAGGACCAGACGTTGGCCTACGGGCCGGGGGAGAGCCGCTTCGTCGAGGAGAAGCGTCACTTCGAGAAGCCGATCGCCATCTCCGACCTGGTGCTGCTCGATCGCGAACGCTGCATCCAGTGCGCGCGCTGCACCCGTTTCGCCGCCGAGGTGGCGGGCGAGGCCCAGATCGACTTCGCCGGCCGCGGCGAGGGGGTCGAGGTGGCCACGTTCCCCACGCAGCCCTTCGAGTCCTACTTCAGCGGCAACACCGTGCAGATCTGCCCGGTCGGCGCGCTCACCGCGACGCCGTACCGCTTCACCGCCCGGCCCTGGGACCTCGATCAGGTCGAGTCCACCTGCACGGCCTGTTCCGTCGGCTGCCGCGTCGCCGTGCAGTCCTCGCAGAACCGCCTCACACGGCTGCTCGGCATCGACTCGGAACCGGTGAACCACGGCTGGCTGTGTGACAAGGGCCGCTTCACCTACGAGTCGGTCAACGGTGACGAGATCGACGCCGGCCCGCTGCCCGACGAGCTCGCCGACGAGGCCGTCGACGTGGCACCGGCCACCGCTTCGCAGGTGGTCAGCCTGGGCGTGAGCCGGGGCCAGTTCCTCGGCGAGGCGCACGAGACGGGCCGCTTCGAGCACGGCCGCCTCGTCGAGCCGCGCGTCCGCAAGGAGGGCGAGCTCGTGCCGGTCAGTTGGAGCGAGGCGCTCGACGCGGCCGCCGCGGGCATCCGCGCCGCCACGCAGGCCGGCGGCAACGGGGCGGTGGCCGTCATCGGCGGCGCCCGTCTCACCAACGAGTCCGCCTACGCCTGGGCCAAGCTGGCCAAGGGGGTGATCGGCACCGACTCGGTCGACGCCCAGCTCGGTGACGGACTCCCGGCCGAACTCGTGCTCGGCCTCCCCCGGGCGACGATCGACCAGGCCTGTGCCGCCCCCGTGCTCGTGACGCTCGCGGGCGACCTGCGCGAGGAGTTGCCGGTGCTCTTCCTGCGCCTGCGCGAGGCCGTGGTGGGCGGCACCGCCACGCTCATCGAAGTCTCGCCCGAACCCACCCCGCTGAGTGAGTTCGCCGCGGTGTCACTGCGCATCCGCCCGGGCGACACGCCGGCCATGGCCCGCGCGCTCACCGGTGACGACGGGACGACGGGCGCCGGCGGGCTGGCGTCGCATCACGAGGGTTCCGCGCTGGGCGCGGGCACGCTGGATGCGGCGCGCCGGCTGCTGGCCGACCACCCCGGCGGTGACGGGGTCGTCGTGGTCGCCGGCCGGCCCTCCTACGCCGAGTCGGGCGAGGTGGCGGCCGAGGCGCTGCGGGTGCTGGCGACGGCCCTGCCCAAGGCGACCTTCCTGCCGGCCCTGCGGCGCGGCAACGTCTTCGGCGCCCTCGACATGGGGCTGGCCCCGGGCGTCCTGCCCGGCCGGGTGAGCCTCGATGCGGGACGGGAGCGCTTCACTGCCGCGTGGGGCTCGGTGCCCGCCAGTCCGGGACTGGACACGGCGGCGATCCTCGGGTCGATGGCCGGCGAGCGCGACGACGACGCCGGTGTGCGCGCCCTCGTGTTGCTCGGCGCGGACCCGCTGAGCGACTTCCCCGACCACACGCTGGCGGCGTCGGCACTCGGGACCGGGCACTTCGTGGTCGCGGTGACCGGACACCCGTCCCAATCGGTGGACGCGCACGCGGACGTCGTGCTGCCGTGCGCCGTGACGCACGAGCGCGCGGGGACGACGACGAACATCGAGGGACGGGTGACCCGTCTGGGCCAGAAGCTGACCGCACCCGGCTTCGCCTGGCCGGACTGGATGATCGCGGCCGAGCTCGCCGGGGCGCTCGGCGCCGACCTCGGGGTCACCCACTTCAACGACTTGGCCGACGAGCTCGAGGCCACCGCGCCGGCGTACGCCGGACTGACCCAAGAGGTGCTGCACTCCGACGCGGCGCACGACGGCATCGTCGTGCCGATCGGCCCCGACGACCACCATCCTGGCGTCTCGCCCATCGACCCCATGGCCCTGCCCGGCGTCGAGTCGGTGGAGCGCCAGGGGGCGCCGCCGCGCGTGGGCACGGGCGGCACCGGTCCTGCGCTCGCGCGCCGCGGCCATGCTGGGCAGCCCGCCGCCTCTGTTGGCCGGACCCGGTGCCGGCGGCACCGAGCCGCTCCGTGTCCCCAAGCCCGACAACTACACCCTCCGTCTGGTGGCCGGCCGCCGCCTCTACGACGCGGGCAGCTCCATGACGGGATCGCCGTCGCTCACCCCGCTGGTGCCCGACCTGGTGGCGCGCGCCAACCCCTACGACCTCGACCGGTTGGGTGCATCGACCGGGGACCGCGTCAAGGTGCGCTCGGCCCGCGGCGAGCTCGTGCTGATCGCCCGTGCCGACGAGGGCGTGCCCCGCGGCGTGGTCGCCGTCGACTTCAACGTGCCGGGCGGCGAGAGCGCGCCGGGCAACGCGGCGGCCACCCTGATCGACAGCCGCCAGGTGGTCACCGACGTGCGTCTGGAGTCGGTGTGATCGCGGCCCTGCTCGCCGTCCATCCCGCGTCCACCTCGAAGGTGGCGGGCAACCTCGGGCCGACCGTGCTCACCCACAGCGCCAACAGCGGCAACGGCGACCCGCTGTTCTACTTCGGCCTCAACTGGGAGGTGTGGCTGATCGTCATCATCAAGTGCCTGGCTGCCTTCGTCGCGTTGCTGGTGGCCACCGCGCTGATGATCTGGTTCGAGCGCAAGGTGATCTCGGACATGCAGAGCCGGGTCGGACCCAACCGCGCCGGCCCGTGGGGACTGCTGCAGACCTTTGCCGACGGGACCAAGCTCATCTTCAAGGAGGACCTGCTGCCCGACCGCGCCGACGCCTTCGTCTTCAAGCTGGCGCCGTACCTGTCGGTCATCCCGGCCGTGCTGATCTTCACCGTCGTTCCGGTCGGCGGCGTCATCACCATCGGCAGCCACACCTTCGAGCTCCAGGTGGCCGACCCGCCCATGGGCATCCTGCTCGTCTTGGCCATGTCGGGCATCGCCGTCTACGGCGTGATGCTCGCCGGCTGGTCGTCGGGCTCGAAGTATCCGCTGCTCGGGTCGGTGCGCGCCTCGGCGCAGGTGATCTCGTACGAGGCGGCGCTCGGCATGACGACGGTCATGGTCGTCCTCGTGACCGGGTCACTCTCGACGCGGGCCATCGTGGCGTCCCAGTCCAACGGGTTCTGGAACTGGAACCTGATCCGACTGGGCTTCCTGCCCTTCATCTTCTTCATGATCGCCATCACGGCCGAGCTCACCCGCCCGCCGTTCGACCTGACCGAGGCGGACACCGAGCTGGTCGGCGGCTTCCACACCGAGTACTCGTCCATCCGCTTCGGCCTCTTCTTCCTGGCCGAGTTCATGAACACCATCACGATGTCCGCCGTCGTGGTGACGCTCTTCTTCGGCGGGCCCAACGGCTACATCTTCCACATCCCCGGCGCCACCATCTACATGCCGATCATCTACTTCCTCCTCAAGACGGTGGCCTTCTGCTTCATCTACGTGTGGTTCCGCGCCGCCTTGCCGCGCCTGCGCTACGACCAGCTGATGGATCTCGGGTGGAAGCGGCTCATCCCCATGACCCTCGGCTGGCTCCTGCTCATCGCGGGCATCATCGCCTGGGGCTGGGCGGGGCTGATCCTGGTCCCCGTGGTGCTCTTGGCCACCGTTCTCTTGTTGCGGGCCAGCCACCTCGGGGCGGAGCGCAGCGAGGAGGACGTGATCATCCCGGCTATCGGGCGCCGGGTCAGCCGGCCACCGCGGCCTCGCCTCACGCCCCTCCCCAGCCGATCCGACCTCGGGAGGTGGTGCCTGATGGGTGTGGGCGACGAGCTCAAGGACCAGCTCTCCTTCCTGGGCGGTTTCAAGCTGACCTTCCAGCACCTGACCCGACCCCGGGTCACGACGATGTACCCCGAGGAGAAGAAGCTCAAGCAGCCGCGCCAGCACGGGCGCCACGTCCTCAACCGCTACGAGGACGGCATGGAGAAGTGCATCGGCTGTGAGCTGTGCGCGGGCGTGTGCCCGGCCGACTGCATCTACGTGCGGGGGCTGGACAATCCGCCCGACCACCCGGTGTCGCCCGGCGAGCGCTACGGCTACGTCTACGAGATCAACTACCTGCGCTGCATCCACTGCGACATGTGCGTCGAGGCCTGCCCGACGGAGGCCATCACCGAGTCGAAGCTCTTCGAGTTCTCCTTCACCAACCGCTCCGACGCGATCTACACCAAGGAGGAGCTCGTCGTGAACGACGACGGCACTCCGAAGAAACTCCCCTGGGAGGACTGGCGCGAGGGCGACGACCTCATGACGTCGGGCTGGATGCGCGCCACCTCGCCGTCGGGCAACGCGGCCTACGAAGGAGTGGTCCAGTGGTCCGGCGAGCTCGGCTACGGCGTGCGGGCACCCGAGGGCGGGCAGTCGGGCCGGCGCGACGACGAGGCCACCGGGTCCAAGCCCTTGCGCGAGGTGCTCGAGCCGCATCTGCTCGACGAGGACATCCCGCTGGCCCACCGCGGCATGCAGGGACGGATCTGGCGAGCCAAGAAGGGGGCGGAGCGCAACCGCAAGAAGCTCGAGTACACGCGTGCACACATGAAAGAGCTGCGGGCGGGGCGCAAGGCGGCCAAGGCCGAGGCGAAGGCAGGCAAGGCCGAGGCCGACGCAATGGCGGCCGCGGCCGAGGCGCACGACGTCGACCCCGAGAAACCTGCCTGACCCGTGTCCCACGCCGCCCTCCTGCTCGCTTCGACGCGCCCGACGTGGCCCGACGTGCTCGTCTTCGCCGCGGCCGCGGCCGTCATCCTGATCGGGGCCCTCGGGGTCGTCACCGCGCGCAACCCGGTCCACGCTGCCCTCAGCCTCGTCATGACGCTCTTCGGGGTCGCCGTCCTCTTCATCGAGCAGGAGGCCGACTTCCTGGCCGCCGTGCAGATCATCGTCTACGCCGGCGCCATCGTCGTGCTCTTCTTGTTCGTCATCATGTTCCTGGGTGTCGACCGCGCCGAGGACATCCGCGTCGACCCCTTGGTCGGCCAGCGGCCGCTGGCCTTCATCGTCTCGATCATCACGCTGGGCGGTGTCCTGGCCATGGCGGCGACCGCGCACTGGGTCACCGGGGCGCGCCAGGTCGTCGGGCCGATCCAAGGCCACGTCGCCGGCCTGAAATTCGCCCGCGGGGGAGCCGGCCCAGCTGGGCAAGCAGCTCTTCACGACCTACCTGTTCGCTTTCGAGGCCACCGCCGCGCTCCTCGTCATCGCCGTCGTGGGCGCGGTCGTGCTGGCCCGGCGCCCACCCACGGTGCAGGCCGAGCAGGAGGACGAGTCCGAGAGCGATCTGCCGGCATGAGCCTCTCGGGAGCCTGGTACCTGGGCCTGGCCGCCATCGTCTTCACGATCGGCGCCATCGGCCTGCTGGTGCGGCGCAACGTCTTGATCATGTTCATGTGCATCGAGCTGATGCTCAACGCCGCGAACCTGACCTTCGTGACGTTCTCCCGCATGCTGGGCGACATCGGCGGGCAGGCCGTCGTGTTCTTCGTGCTCGTGGTCGCAGCGGCGGAGGTCGTCGTCGGCCTGGGCATCGTCGTGACCAATTACCGCCGGCGCGCCACCACGGTGGCGGACGACCTGGACTCGCTGAAGGGCTGACCCGTGGTCCACGTCGCATACCTCATGTTGCTGCTGCCGCTCGCGGGCTTTCTCGTGCTCGTCACCTTCGGCCGGCGCATCGGCGACCCGCTGGCGGGTGTCGTGGGCACGGTCGCTGTCGGCGGTGCGTTCGTGGTGGCGTGCATCGTCCTGGCCGGCCTGCTCGGCCTGCCCGACAACCACCAGCTCGTCGTGCACAACTACTTCACGTGGTTCAGCGCCGGCGGGCTGAGCGTGCCCGTCGGCACCCTGGTGGACCCGCTGTCCATCACGATGTGCATGTTCATCACCTTCGTCAGCGCCTTCATCCACCTGTACTCCATCGGGTACATGAAGGACGACCGGGACTACACGAAGTTCTTCGTCTACCTGAACCTGTTCGTGTTCTCCATGTTGCTGCTCGTACTGGCGAACAACCTGGTGCTCACGTTCGTGGGCTGGGAGGGCGTCGGCGTCTGCTCCTACTGGCTGGTGGCGTTCTGGTTCCAGCGCGAAGCCGCCGCCTCGGCGGGCAAGAAGGCGTTCATCTACAACCGCATCGGCGACGCCGGGTTCCTGCTCGCCATCTTCTTGCTCTTCGAGAAGACGGGGACGGTCCAGTACGAGAGCGGCCCGGGAGGCGGCATTTTCGGGCAGCTCTCACACATCGGCCCCGGCAGCGGCCACGGCAGCGGTGCTGCTGCTCTTCCTCGCCGCCGCCGGCAAGTCGGCGCAGATCCCGCTGTTCAACTGGCTGCCCGACGCCATGGAGGGCCCGACCCCGGTGTCGGCGCTCATCCATGCGGCCACCATGGTGACGGCCGGCGTCTACCTGCTGTGCCGCATGAACCCGTTGCTGCACCTCAGCTCGTCGGGCACCGAGGTGATCGCCACCATCGGTGCCGTCACGGCGTTCGTGGCCGCCACGATCGCCTGTGCCCAACAGGACATCAAGAAGGTGCTCGCCTTCTCGACGGTGTCCCAGATCGGCTACATGATCCTCGCCGTCGGCTCGGGCGCCTACATCGCCGCCATCTTCCTCATGGTGGCGCACGCCTTCTTCAAGGGTCTGCTGTTCCTCGGCGCCGGCTCGGTGATCCACGGGCTCGACGACGAGCAGGACCTCAAACGCATGGGCGCGATCCGCCGCTACATGAAGTGGACGACCGTCACGTTCACCATCGGCTACCTCGCCATTGCCGGCATACCGCCGCTGTCGGGTTTCTGGGCGAAGGGCGACGTGCTCGACAACACCTGGGCCCATTACAAGCCGCTGTGGGTAATCGGCGTGATCACCGCGGTGCTCACCGCCTACTACATGAGCCGCCTCGAAATCCTGACCTTCGGCGGCGAGCCGCGTTTCGACAAGCCCGGGCGCCACGGGGAGCCGGCGCTGCACGAGCCGCACGAGTCGCCCTGGGTCATGCGCCTCCCGCTCGTCGTCCTCGCCTTCTTCGCCTTCTTCGCCGGCGCGCTCGACTTGCCGTGGGTGCACACCAGGGGGTTGCAGAATTCCTCGCCCCGGTCTTCGCGGGGACGCTGTACAACGACCATCTGGGATCGGGCCCGGAGTGGTACCTGGCCGTGATCGACATCGCGGCCGCCTTCAGCGGGGTGATCGTCGCCTACATGCTCTGGCGCGGCAGCGAGGTCAACAAGCCCGCGCTCGAACCGGCCTTCTTGCAGCGCGTCTGGTACTGGGACGACTTCTACGACGCCATCATCGGTCGGCCCAGCCAGCGCTTGGCCACCTTCTGCGCCTGGGTGGTCGACACGCGCGTCATCGACGGCGCCGTCAACGGATCCGCGCACCTGGCCAAGATGACCGGGCAGGCGGCGCGCAGGCTGCAATCCGGCTACGCCCGTAACTACGCGCTCGGCATCGCGATCGGCCTGGCCCTCATCGTCGCCTTCATGCTGTCGAGGACGTGGTGGGGTTGACGCACTCGGTTCCCTTCTTGACGCTGCTCGTCTTGTTGCCGGCCATCGGGGCGGCGCTGCTCGGGCTGTTCGGTCTCGACCGCGGCCTCGACCGCCGCGTGCACCGCGAGCTCTCGTACACCTTCGCGTTGATCGCATCCCTCGTCACCCTCGGCTTCGCCATCGCCGCCCTGGTGGCGATGAAGGTCCACGACGGGGGATTCCAGCTGGTCTCGAACCACCAGTACACCGGCAATACCCTCGGGGTGCACTGGTACCTCGGCATCGACGGCATCTCCATCTTCTTGGTGCTGTTGACGGCGGTGCTCTTCCCCATCGCCATCGTGCTCGGCCGCAACCGCGAGCACAGCCGCGTCTACTTCGCCTGGCTGTTGCTGCTCGAGGCGTCCGTGATGGGCAGCTTCCTCTCGCTCGACCTGCTCGTGTTCTTCTTCATGTTCGAGCTGACGCTCGTGCCCGCCTACTTCATCATCGCCGGGTGGGGCCATCAGCGGCGCGCCTACGCGGCCATCAAGTTCTTCCTCTTCACCTTCCTCGGCTCGGCGTTCTTGCTGGTCGGCATCCTGGCGCTCGCCTTCATCCACGAGTCCCAGTACCACTACCTGACGTTCTCGCTCGGCCCGCTGATGCAGACCCACCTGTCGTCGTCGACCGAGATCCTGTTGTTCTTGGCGTTCACGGCCGCCTTCGCGGTGAAGGCGCCTCTCTTCCCCCTGCACACCTGGTCGCCCGACGCCTACACCGAGGCGCCAGAGGAGGGCTCGGTCCTCCTGGCCGGCGTCCTGGCCAAGCTCGGCACCTACGGCATCATCCGCTTCGACCTCAATCTCTTCCCCCAGGCGACGCGGACCCTGGCGCCCCTGCTGCTGACCCTGGCCGTGATCGGGATCATCTACGGCGCCGTGGTGGCGTGCCGCGCAGCGTGACATGAAGCGCCTGGTGGCCTACTCCTCGCTGGCCAACATCGGCTTCATCGCGCTGGGCACGATCGCCATCAGCTCCCAGGGCCTGGCCGGCGGGGTGCTGCTCATGCTGAACCACGGCCTCATCGTGGCCGCGCTGTTCATCCTCATCGGCTTCATCTACGAGCGCCGGGGCACGTGGCAGGCGACCGAGCTGCGCGGCCTGCAGAAGGCGGCCCCGATCCTCGCGGCGCTGTTCACGGTCGCCATGCTCGCCTCCATCGGGGTGCCGGGCCTCAACGGCTTCGTGAGCGAGTTCCTCGTGTTGTCGGGGACCTTCATCACGCACCGCTGGTGGGCAGTCGTCGCCGTCGTGGGTGTCATCATCGCGGCCATCTACCTGCTGTGGGCCTACCAGCAGGTCTTCCACGGCACGCCCCGCGAGGCCGACGAGAAGACGCGCGACCTCGGGTTGCTCGAAAAGGCAGTGCTGGCGCCTCTGATCATCCTCATCGTGTTCCTGGGCGTGTACCCCAAGCCGGTGCTCGACCGCATCAACCCCTCGGTCGACCAGCTGATCGCGCACGTGGAGACGAGCACGCACCAGAGCCAGCCCTCGGTGGCGGTCAGGGTGTCGCGGGGGTGGACAAGTGATCGCGACCCTGGGTGCAGTGGCCCACGCGGCCTCGAACACCATCGCGGTCCCCTCCATCCGGTGGCTCTCCATCCTGCCGCCCATCATCATGATCGGCGGGGCGGTGCTGCTGCTCGGCCTCGCCTCGCTGGTCCGCCGCCCGCTGCGGGTGACGGTCAGCACCATCGCCACCGTCGCCATCTCGGGCAGCGCCCTCGGCATCGCCCTGTGGCAGTGGTCCGACGTGCAGGAGCACGGCGCGCACACCTACATCAAGCAAGCCGTCGTGATGGACGGCTTCAGCGTCCTCGTGACGATCGTGGTGTGTATCGCCATGCTGCTCACCGCGCTCGTGGCCGACGGGTATCTGCGCCGAGAGGGCGTGCACGGCGCCGAGTTCCACGTGCTGGCGATGGTCTCGGCCTCGGGCGCCATGCTCATGGGCCTGGCCAACGACCTCATCATCATCTTCTTGGGGCTCGAGATTCTCTCCATCGCGCTCTACGTCCTCACCGCGTTCAACTACCGGCGTGCCGCCTCGGGCGAGGCAGCCCTCAAGTACTTCATCCTCGGCAGCTTCTCGTCGGCCATCTTCATCTACGGCGTCGCGCTCACCTATGGGGCTACCGGCTCGACCAACCTGACCCAGATCGCCGACTTCCTCTCCAAGAACGTGGTGCTCACCAACGGCCTCCTGCTGGCGGGCCTGGGCTTGATGATCGTCGGCTTCGCCTTCAAGGTCGCCGCCGTGCCCTTCCACATGTGGACGCCCGACGTCTACCAGGGCGCGCCGTCGCCGGTGACCGGCTTCATGGCAGCGGTGGCCAAGGCCGGGGCGTTCGCCGCCATGCTGCGCGTCCTGGTCTCGTCCTTCGGCCTGGTCGAGACCGATTGGCGGCCCATCGTCTACGGGTTGGCCGTGCTCTCGCTGGTGCTCGGCGCCTTCGTGGCGCTGCGCCAGCGTGACGTGAAGCGGATGCTGGCCTACTCCTCCATCAACCACGCCGGGTTCATCCTCTTGGGCGTGGCGGCGGGGACGGCCCGTGGCGTCTCGGCGTCCCTCTACTACCTCTTCGTGTACCTCTTCATGGTGATCGGCAGCTTCGCCATCGTGACGCTGCTCGGTCGCGACGGCGACACCGAGCACGACCTGTCCAACTACCGCGGCCTGGCCGGGCGCCAGCCCGTGCTCGCGCTCGCCTTCGCCGTCTTGTTACTGGCGCAAGCGGGCGCACCGTTCACGACGGGGCTGTGGGCCAAGGTGCAAGTGGTCTTTGCCGCCGTCGAGGCGGGTGAGGTGCCGCTCGGCGTGATCGCCATGGTCACGGCCGCCGTGGCGGCGTACTTCTACCTGCGGGTGGCCGTGCTCATGTACGCCGGTGGGGGCCTCGGCGAGCCCGAGGGCGGGATCAGCGGTTCGGCCGAGCTCGGGTCGGACGACCCGACGGCCGGGGGCGGGACGATCGCGCCGCCGTCGGCCCCTGCGGCCGCGCCGGCGTGGGCCACCCCTGGCGCGGCGGCCACCACGACCACCACGATCAACGAACAGATCCTGTTGGCGGACGAGCCGGCGGCGGACGAAGCCGAAGGTCCGGGGCGCGTGCCGGTCCCCGCGCTGAGCGGCCTGGCCATCGGGCTGTGCACCGGCGTGACCGTGCTCTTCGGCGTGTGGCCCCAGCCGCTGATCGACTTCGCCCACGCCGCCACGCTGCTCTTCTTGCCCAAGTAGACGGGGCGGAGTGCCGGCCGTCAGTCGGGGATGCTCACCACCTTGCCCCGCCGGATGGCTGAGATCAGCGCTTGGTGGTCCCGTTCGTTCTGGTCGGCGTAGCGGCGGGCGAACTTGCGCATCGCCTTCGTGAACACGTCGCTCTTGCCTATGTAGGCGTCGATGGCCTCGGGGTCGCCCGAGCGGGCGTGGGCCCGGGCCAGCGTGTTGCCGCAGGCGATGCCGAACTCGACGAGCACCGGGGCGATCAGGTCGGTGGTCGGGATCAGCTTCATGTCGCGGAACTGGCGGACGTAGAAGTCTCGCTCGTCCAGCGAGCCCCAGCCCACGAAGATATCGGTGGCGCTCTGCACCATGCGCTTGCCGGCGATGACCCGGGCGCCGTGGTGGCCGTGCCCGCTCGAGTAGGTGTAGGACTCGTAGACCGAGGGGCCGGCCTGCTTGCACTGCAAGAAGAGCGGGTCGCCGGTTGCGCTCCCCTCGAGCAGGACGAGATACACCACCATGCCGACGCTGCCCACCCCCACCACCTGGCGGACGACGTCGACGGGTGTGAAGCGGTCGAACAGCCTGCGCCGGTCCTCTTGGAGCGTCAGGCGGTATTCGCCGAGCAGTCCCTCGACGATGTCGCCCTGTTCGTCGTCGTCGAGCGTCACCCGCAGCGGGGGGTCGGGGATGATGCGCGGCCGACCCAGCCGCGTGGTGGTGAGCGCGGCGAAGGCGCCCCGGCTGGTCCGCTTCTCCTTGCCCTTCTCGAACCCCACCTGCACCTGGCCGCGGTCCGCCGGCTCGAAGGAGTCGATGAACTGGTCGAAGCGCATGCCCTCGTACCAGATGTCGAGGAGCGGCAACGTGGCGTAGTAGCGCATCCGGTTGCGGTAGGCGTCGACCGCGGCCGTCACGGCCGCGTCCGCCTTGGTGGGCTTCACCCCGTTTTCCCGGGCGGCGACCACCAGGCTGGTCGCCAGGCGGGCCACGTCCCACTCGAAGGGACCGGGCAGCGTCTCGTCGAAGTCACGCAGGTCGAAGTTGAGGTTGCGCTCGGGCGTGGCCCAGAGCCCGAAGTTCAGGACGTGGGCATCGCCGCAGAGCTGCACTTCAATCCGGCTGTGGGCGCGGGAGGCGAGGTCGGCCGCCATGACGGCCGCTGCACCGCGGTAGAAGTTCCACGGCGAGAGCGACATGCGCTTGTGCCGGAGCGGGACGAGCTCGGCCAGCCGGAACTCGTTCTGCGCCACGATCGTGTCGATGGGATCGTGCCCGCGGTTGCGCTCGTCCCACTCCCCGAGGTCGACGCGGGGAGCCAGCACCCGGGCCTGGCGGCCCATCTCCCGGCGCTCGGCGGCCGTGGCGGCCAGGTCGTGCCTCGCCGCCACGGGGGTGGGCGCCACATGGTGGACCTTGCTCACGCCGGTCGTCCTCTCTCGGTCCCGCTCGCTGGGGGCCTAGCTTTCCCCAGGTCGGCAGGTCACCGCCCGCGGTTGAGGCCCGAGACGGCCGTCGCGGCGCCTTCCAGTCGCCGCTCCGGCTCCGACACGGCCTCCGTCAGGCCCGTGGCTCGACCGCATCCGCCTCCCGCCGGGCGCCGGCGCCCTCCCCGTTCGAGTCGGATGCGGCGTGCACGCCGTTCGTCCCGGGACCGGGACCGGGGGTGGGATCGGGATCGGGATCGGGATCGGGGTCGGGAGTGGTGCTGTCGGCGGCGGGATCCATGGCCGCCAGCACCTCTTCGGGCACCGCGGGTCCGGCCCGCTTGGCCGTGCCGGTCGTGAGGAGGCGGCCGATGACCGGGACCTCGGTCAGGGATTCGGCTCGCATGATCTGCACCGCCACCGGGACGAACTGTTCGGCCGAGTCGAAGACGATGTAGCGCGGGAGCCACCTGGGTTCGTACTTGGCGTTGAAGCGCCACAACGTCTCGATCTGCAGGACGCCGGAGAGACGCCGGATGGCCCAGCGCTCGACCCGCTGGGTGACGCCGTCGCCCGTGTCGCCCTCGAGGATCGATCGCATGGCAGCGAAGTTCAGGCTGAGGCCGCGCATGCCCCGTTCCTTGAGGTGGGTGATGGTCGAGCACAGCGCGAAGTCGAGGATGCCGTTGGGGTGGTCCCCGGGATCGCGGCGCATCAGGTCGAGCGAGTACCCGCCGATGGCGGGCGAGGGGACGAACTGGCACATGGCAACGGGAGTGCCGTCGGGGCCGTACACCGCGGTGAGCAGGAGGCCGGTGTCGCGCTGGTCGAAGAGGCGTCCGAGCATCATGGAGAAGCCCCGTTCCTGTTCGCCCCGGCGGCTCTTGGTCATGAGCTCGGCCATCTGCGCGGCGTCCGCGGGCGCCAGATGAGCGGGGTCCAAGAAGCGCACGGTGTAGCCGTAGCGGGCGATCCGGTTGACCGCCTGGCGCAGCCCCTTCATCTTTCCGCCCTCGAGCGAGAAGGTCCTCGGGTCCACGACGGCCTCGTCGCCGATGTAGATGAAGCGCATCCCCGACGCCTGGTAGGTCGGCAGCCATTCCTCGCCGGCGCCCATCACGCCGAGGCCCCAGCCGTTGCGGTCGACGAAGCGGCGGAACGAGTCCCACACGTGTGCCCGCTCGGAGAACGGGCCGATGGGATCCGGCGAGACGAGGGCGACGCCGCCAAAGACGGCGTAGGCGACGAGCGAGTCGCGGTGGAAGAACCATTGTTTGTCGTCCCGCAGGGCGAAGTAGTCGAGGGTGCCGGTGCCGTGCCGGCGGACGATGTCACGGGCCCGGAGCTCGGCGGCGCGCCGGCCCACCGCTGCACGGCCCGATGAGAGGCGGCGGTCGACGACGGGCCGGGTCAGCAGGTAGAGGGCCACGACGATGAGACTGAGGCCGACGGCGAGCAGGCTGATCGAGGTGTAGCGATCGATGGTCGCGGGGAAGGCCACCCAGCGCACGCCGACGAGCCGCTCGGCCGATCCCAGGAGGACATGGGGCCAGCCCGGGAGCTCGTGGTGATGGACGCGCCCGGCCACTTCGACCCCCACGAAGCCCCCCAGGGTCGCGATGACGCCGCCGACGGCGAGAATGACGAGGGCGGTCACGATGGTGGCGGACTCGGTCTCGGCCCGGAAGAGGTCGCGCCGGACCAGCAACAACGTGAGGACTCCGGCACACACCACCAGGGTGATGACGTCCGCCGAATGGACGAGGTGCAGGGCCAGTGTGGCAACGAGCAGCGAGACGGCCACCAGCCAGGAACGCCGCTGCCCGCGCAGGATGCCCCGGGAGAGCATGATCATGGCGATGCCGGCGATGGCCGTCAATGCGCCGGCCGCCTGCACGACCGCAATGGGCAGGTACTGCGCGATCAGGTGCAGGTGGTCCCGCAGCGGCGCCGCGAACGACGACACCAGGTCGATCGCACCGGCCACGAACACGGAGACGGCAGCGAGCCGGCGAATGCGGCGCACACGGACCCGGTCCGCTGCCACTTCGGGTGCCGGCGGCCAGGACGCGCCGCTGGGCCAGCTCGCCACCAACTCGGGGTGGACCTCCGCCGCCCTCGAGTACCCCTTGATCACGACGTCGGCGGTCACCAGGCGCTCGCCCATCGTCGCCATCGGCAGATCCGCTTCGGCCAGCACCAGGCGGACGTGCAGTTCCGCGCCGGTCTCGATCTCGAGGGTCGAATCCCGCCGATGGTGCAAGAAGGTGGGCGGGAGGCCGAAACGGCCGCGGTGCTCGCGGACCACGTCGGCGGTGGCGCCGGGGCAGGCGAAGAAGCCCGCATCGAGGTGGGTGAGCTCGGGCACGAGCGAGCCGCCGACGATGACGCCCGACGCACCGGCTTCGAGCGCGGCGCGGGCCGCGTCGAGCGCGTCGGTGCCGTCGATCTCGAGCTGTGCGTGCGCGATCGGCTCCGCGCCGGGATGCTCACCCGCCCAGGGCAGCGGAAGGCCGTCTCCTCCGAGCGCGCGCCAGATCCCCCGCGATGTGATGGCGACGACGACGGCCAGCACCGCGAGCAGCGCGACGGCGATCACGATGGTGGCGACGAGGCGAGAGAACCAGGTCGCCGCGTAGGCCCGCTGCAGTGCATCCTGCTGCCGCGGCGAGCGGAAGACGCGGCCCAGGCCGTCGACCACGAAGTCGACGCGCAGCAACAGCGCGATGGCGGCCAAGACCAGCGGTGGGGCCCACAAGAAGCGTCGCAGGCGCCGGTACAGGAGGCGGGAGGTCACGAAGCGCCGCGCCAGACGCGGATCCTCCAGGCGTTCCATCCCGGCCAGCCAGGGCCGGTCCTCGGACGGGGCCGAGTCGATGGGAGGGTTGGCGTCGGGCCGGAGCGATCCGGCCCGCACGAGCACCGTGCGCTTTCCCGCGCCGGTCTCGCACGCGAGGTCTACGGCGTCGCGCACGTGCACGCCGCACCCTTCGAGCACGCGCACCAGGTCGGGGTGGCGCTCCGCCGCGGGCACGATTGCGACCACCTTGGAGTCGGGTCGGGCCGCGAATGCGCCCAGCGCGTCGGTCAGCTCGGCGTGGGTCTGCAACGTCTCGGACGTCTGCAACGGCCCCGGCGCGATCAGACGGCCGCAGATGATCACGATGCCCGGTCCCTGCCATTCCTCCAGCCGACGGGCGATGCCGCGGCACGCGGCCTTCGAACTGTCGGTGGGCGAAGGCGGCAACAGCAGGTCACCGATGACCTCGACCCTGCGTCCGAGGGCGACCGCGATGGTGGTGGGGTCGTCCCGGGCGTCAACGCCGGGGCGCGGCACCACCACCCCCCTGTCCACCTCGCTTTGCATTTGTCGTCCATCGTGCCACCTCCGGGGAGCCCATCCGCTCCTCACTTCGGAGGATCCGCTCCGCCGAAAGGGGGAGATGGCCCCGTTAAGCTGGACGTTCGTGCCCGGCACGCGACCCGGCGGGGACCGGACCAACTGGACGTGGCACCCCGGCGAGGGCGCGGCGCGGCGGTCGGGGCCGGCTGTGGTCTTCGACATCGACGGCGTCCTCTCCGACGCCGCGGGCCGCCAGCATTTCTTGGAGCGGGGGCGGCGGGACTGGCCGGCCTTCTTCGAGGCGTGCGGCGACGACCCCGTCATCGAGGAGATCGCTCGGCTGCTCGAGCTGTTGGATTCCTCGCTCGCCGTGATCCTGCTCACCGGTCGGCCACTGCGGGTGCAGCCACAGACACTGGCGTGGCTCGCTCGCTACGGGCTGCGCTGGGACCTCCTGGTCATGCGGTCCCGGGGTGACTACGCGCAGGTGACGGAGTTCAAGCAGTTGGTCGTCGACGACCTCCGGGCTCATGGATTCGACCTGCGGCTGGCCTTCGAGGACGATCCCTCCAACCACGCCATGTACGTCGCCGCTGGTATCCCGTGTGTCTACATCCACTCGGGCTACTACGACTGAACGCGGATCACCGCCGCACGATCGGCGCGCCACTGGTGCGCCCAGCCGAGAGCCAAACCGACCAGCGCGAGGACGAGCACCGGCAGGTCGCCCCAATGGTCGTAGGGCGTGAACCCGCGCCGCAGCGACACCGTTGCGGTCAGTACCTGGCGGCGACCGAGGGTGCTGCGCTCGACCACGACGCCTCGTTGCGTCACGACGGCGCTGAAGCCCGTCGGCGCGGCCTGGACGAGATCCCGGCCGGTCTCGACGGCCTGGATGCGCGCCGCCGCGATCTCCTGCGCCGGCACCTGGGACGTGCTGTACGACGACGTGTTGGTCGGGACGGCCAGCAGCTCGGCCCCGGCGCGCACCGACTCATGGCTCCGGCCGGCATAGAAGATCTCGAAGGAGACGAGGAAGCCGAGCGGGCCGGCCGGCGTGCGCATGAAGCCGGTGCCGTGGCCCGCGATGGCATCGGTCGGGACGCCCGAGAGGTCCGCGAAGTGCGCGAAGAACGAGCGGAACGGGACGTACTCGCCGAAGGGGACCCGGTGCACCTTCTCGAAGGTGCCGACGAGGTGGCCATGCGGGCCCCAGACGACGACCTCGTTGCGGAACGTCGTCGGCGATGCCGGTTCGGTGACGCCGGCAGCGAGGGTGGCGTGGAGCCGGCGCGCCAGGTCCGAGAGCTGTGCGGCTTCGGGCGAACCCGCCAACGGACCATCGAGCGCCACGACGTCCTCGGGCCAGAGCACGAGCTCGGGTGGTGGCTGCGCCGGCGTGGCCACCAACGTGGCCGCCAGCTGTGCCCCGTAGACCGCCGCGGGCGACTCGCGCTCCTTGTTGACACCGCGCGGCCCGCCCCCTTGGACCAGCGCCACCCGGAGGGATCCGACCGGAGCGCCGCCGTCGGGGACGAACGCGCCCAGCACCACCAAACCGACGAGGCCCGCGGTCACCACGGCCAGCCCGACGAGCGAGGGCGCTGAGCTGCGCCGCCGGCGTGCCACGAGCCACGAGGCCACTGTCGCCAGCGCGACCCCACCGGCCCACACCCCGGCGGTGAGCAGGAGCGGGCCACCGAGGCGCGCCAGCTGGACGAGCGGGCCGCCTGCCTGACCAAGGAAGACGCCGCCCAGCGGGACGCCACCGAAGGGCCAGGACATGCGCACCGCCTCGAGCACCGTGTTGGCGCCGACAAAGGCGGGGGCGCGCCCGCGCCGCGGCGGTGTGAGGGCAGCCGCCGCCCCGAACGACAGTGCCTCGACGAGCACCAGGACAACGGCGCCGTACCAGTTGAACGAACGCGCCCAGGCCAGGCCGATGACGTCGCATCCCAACCCCGCCAGCCAGCCGGACCACACCCGCGTACGAAGGCGCAGGCCGGCGAGACGCCAGTAGAGCAGTGCGGCTCCCACCAACCCGAGCGGCCACCAGCCCCAGGGTGGGAGCGACAGCGCAAGGAGGACACCAGCCGCGACCGAGGGGACGACCACGCGGCCCCGGCGAGGCCGGTCCGTCACAAGAGCGCGTGCGCCGCGGCGCGTCCGCTCGCGATGCAAGCCGGAATGCCCACACCGTGGTAGGCCGCGCCGGCCACCGCGAGCCCGCCGAGCCGGGCGATCGCCGCCTCGACGCCGGCTGTGCGCAGCAAGTGATGCACGCGGTACTGCGGCAGGCTGTCCGGCCACCGCACGACCGACGAGGCGATGGGCTGCCCGCTCATGCCCATGAGCTGGCCCAGTTCCTCCCAGGCTCGAGCTGCCACCTCGTCGTCGCTCCATCCCGCCGGCCGCGGGTCGTCGATGCGTCCGAGTGACGCGCGCAGCAACACCTCGCCTGGGCGCGCCAAGTGGGGCCACTTGCGGTCGAGGAACGTGCATGCTGTGACGGACCATGGATCCTCCCCGGTCCGCCGGGATTTGCGGGGCACGAGGAAGCCGGTGCCAACGAGCGTGGCGGGCACCGTGGCGGGATCGGCACGGAACGTCACCACGGTGACCGACGCGTAGTCGATGGCCGCGAGAAGCCCTGCCGCCTCGTCATCGTGCGGTCGGACGAGCTGCGCGGCCGCGTCCGCCGGGATGGCCAGGACGACGCCGTCGGCCTCGGTCGTTGCGGAGCCGGACAGCACAGTCCAGCCGCGGGCGCCGCGCTCGAGCCGGCGCGCCGGCTCGGACAGCCGGATGTCGACCCCGCGTGCGTCCAGGGCGGCAGCGAGCGCCCGGACCAGCGATCCCATGCCGTCGCGCAGTGACCAGAAGAGCGGTGGTCCGTCGGCCGGTGGTGGCGGCACCTCCGTCCGCAGCGCGCGCATCAGGCTGCCCCGGCGCTGCGCGGCGGCCAACAGGGGAGGGAACGTTGCGGCGGCCGACATGTCGTCGACCGAGCCTGCGTGGATCCCACCGATCAGCGGGTCGGTCAGGACGTCGACGACGCGCGGCCCGAGTTTGCGGGCCACCAAGGGTCCGATGGCGCGGTCACCGATCGGGCCTCTGACGTCGGGCCGGGGGAGGAGCGCGTCACGCGCCAACGCCAGCACGCCGCGCGGGCCCAGGATTCCGGCTCGCGCCGTGGGCCAAAAGCGCGTCGGGATCCCCGAGCGCGTGGCCCTCGGGCAGGCCGCGCAAGCGGCCCCGCGCCCACACCGACGCGCCCCGCGTCGCGATCGGCACCAGCGCGTCGGCGAGGCCGAGCTCGTGGCACAGGTCCACCGCTTCGGGCCGCCGGCCCAAGAACCCGTCGGGCCCCGTGTCGACCGAACGCCCACCGATCCCCTCGCTCCAGAGTGGTCCGCCGAGGCGCTGTGAGGCCTCGAGCACGACGACCGCCGGCACGTCGGCGCGGGGCTCCGCCCCGCCCGTGAGCTGCCACGCCGCCGCCAGCCCGCTGATGCCCCCGCCGATGACGACCACGGAGCGCGGCGCCGTCATCGTGTCGGAGCCGCGCTCGTCACGACCTCGGCCAGCACCGCGATGAAGGCGGGATCGTCGTTCAACGACGCCGTGCGGGTGTAGGCCAGTCCCACGCCCGCCGCGACGCGGGCGACCTCGACATCGAGGTCGTAGAGCACCTCGAGGTGGTCGGCCACGAAGCCGATCGGGCACACGACGACCGCGTCGGCCGCACGCTCGTCCGCCAGCCGGCGCACCTCGTCACGCACGTCGGGCCCGAGCCAGGGCTCGGGCGTGCGGCCGGCGCTCTGCCACGCGACCAGCCAGTCGTCCAGTCCGGCTGCGTCGGCCACCAACCGGGCCGACTCGGCCAGCTGGTCGGGATAGGTGTCCCCGGCCTCCCGAATGCGCTCGGGCAGCGAGTGAGCGGTGAAGATGACGCGGGCGCGCCCCGAGACGGTGCGGCGGGCGGCGACGACGCGCGCCGCGAGGAGATCGACCAGACCGGGCTCGGCGTACCACGGACCGACCGGCACGAACGGCGTGGCGCCGAGTGCGGTGGCCGCCCGGTCCAGGTACTCCCGCGATCCCATCGACGACCCGTGCGGGGTGAGGACGAGGCCGACCACCCGCTCGAGCCCGGCGCCGGACAGACCGTGTGCCGTGTCCTCGATGAGCGGATCGACGTGCTTGGCGCCGAAGGCGACGACGTAACTTCCCGGCGCTCGCCGTTCGAGCTCGGCGCGCAGCCCGTCGACTTGTGCCTGCGTCCGTTCTGCCAGCGGCGACACGCCGCCGATGGCGCGATAGCGACCCTCGAGCTCGGCAAGCTGTGCCGGTTCGGGCGGCCGACCCCGGCGGATGCGCGTGTAGAAGGCCGCGATCTCCTCGGGTCCGGCCGGCGTGCCGTGCGCCATCACCAGCACGCCAGTCGTCATGCGGGCGCAGTCTCGGCATGCGCGGTCTCGGCGTGCACGAGCTCCGCGACGGCGGCGAGGACGCCGGGATCCGTGTCGGGCAACACGCCGTGCCCGAGATTGAAGACGTGCCCGCTGCCGCCCTCGGGCGCGCCGTCACCACTGCGTGCGCTGGCCAGCACGGCGCGCGTTGCCTCGTCCACCACGGGCCACGGCGCGAGGCAGAGTGCCGGGTCGAGATTCCCCTGCAGCGCGTGGCCCGGCCCGACCCGCCGGCGCGCCTCGGCCAGGGGCACCCGCCAGTCGACGCCGACCACGGTCGGCCCTGCGCTCGCCATGAGCGAGAGCAGCTCACCGGTGCCGACGCCGAAGAGGATGGTCGGCACGCCGAGGTCGGCGACACCCGCGAGGACAGTCCGCGTCGCCGGGAGAGCGAAGCGCGTGTACTCGGCGGGAGAGAGCGATCCGGCCCAGGAGTCGAAGAGCTGCACGGCCTGGGCCCCGGCTGCGACCTGATCACGCAGTGAGGCGATCGCCATGGCGGCGAGGCGGCCGGTCAATTCGTCCCAGAGCGCGGGATCGCCGTGCATGAGTGCCTTCACTGCTGCGAACGTGCGTGACGGCCCGCCCTCGACGAGGTAGCTGGCGACGGTGAAGGGCGCGCCGGCGAATCCGATCAGCGCGGTGCCCGACCCCGCGAGCTCCCGGGCGACCAGGCGGACGGCGTCGGCCACGTACGGCGCGTCGGCACCCGGTTCGAAGGGCCGCAGCCGGGCCAGGTCGGCCTCGCCGCGGAAGGGGGCCGCAACGACAGGACCGCGGCCCTGCTCCACCTCGACGCCGAAGCCGATCGCGTGCACCGGCACCACGATGTCGGAGAAGAGGATGGCGGCGTCGACGCCGTAGCGCCGCACCGGCTGGAGGGTGAGCTCGGCCGCCAGCGGGGCGTCGGCGATGGCCGAGAGGATCGATCCCGCGCCCCGCGCCGCCCGGTACTCGGGGAGTGCCCGTCCCGCCTGGCGCATGAACCACACCGGCGTGCGCGGCACGGGCTCGGCGAACAGCGCGCGCACGAGATCGGGGCGGGCGTCGGCCGCCGGGTTCACCCGATCGGCTCTATCACCACGGCCGTGCCGTAGGCGCAGATCTCCGTCCAGTTTCCGCCCATTTCGGAGGTGTCGAACCGCATGGCCAGGACGGCGTTCCCGCCGCGTGCCTCGGCTTCCGCGACCATGCGATCGACGACGTCCTGCCGGCTGATCTGCAGGTTCTTCGTCATGCCCTTGAGCTCGCCACCGGCAAGGGACTTGAACGCGGCGCCGAACTGGGACCCGACGTTGCGCGAGCGGACCGTCAGCCCGAAGACCTCTCCCAACACCGAGGCCACCTTGTAACCGGGCACGTCGTTCATGGTGGAAATCAGCATGACCAATCCTTTCGGTCCGGCTCATCGTAGGCGGCACCACCTCGGCATCCCGGGCGTGAGAGGGCGTCTAAACTGGACCGTTTCCCCGGAGGCTCGGGGGAGAAAGGGGAGCAGTGCCCGAACATCCCGATCTGCAGGATGAGCAGGAGTTCCTCAACCGTGCCTACGACGGGCTGGAGTTCATCCGCGGCGAGGCACGCCACATGCTGCAGGGCGTGCTCGACCTCGGACGGGGAGGCACGTTCCAGTCGCGCACCGAGCGCGACATCGTAGTGCGCACGAGCCTGGCCCGCCTCGAGCAGCTCGACATCGGCGACCAGGCTCTGTACTTCGGGCGCATCGATCGCCTGCCCGAGCCGGGCGACGGTCATGAAGGCAACGGCAGCGCCCCCGTGCTCGGCGAGTCGTTCCATATCGGCCGGTTGGCCGTCTCGGGTCCCGACCACGAGCCCCTTGTCGTCGACTGGCGCGCGCCCGTCGCCGAGCCCTTCTACCGGGCCACCGGTCTCGATCCGCAGGGCCTGGCCCGCCGGCGCCACCTGGCCGTGCGGGGACGGACGGTGCTCGGCCTCGAGGACGAGTACTTCGTCAACCCCGACGGCCGGAGCATCACCGCAACGGCCGCCGGCACGGAGACCACTGACGCGGAGGCCGGTGAGGGAGAACGCCTGCTCTCGGAGGGCCTGGTGCTGGGCGGCCCCGGTGCGCTGCTGTCAGCCCTCGGGCAGGTCCGCACCGGGCACATGGGCGACATCGTCGCCACGATCCAGCGCGAACAGGACGAGATCATCCGGTCGCCGCTCGGCGGCGTGCTCGTCGTCCAGGGTGGGCCGGGCACGGGCAAGACCGCCGTGGCGCTGCACCGGGCCGCCTACCTGCTCTACACGCACCGGTTCCCGCTCGAGCGCCAGGGGGTGCTCGTGGTCGGGCCGAACCCGCTGTTTCTCCGCTACATCGAACAGGTCCTACCGTCACTCGGCGAGACGGGTGTGAGCCTGTCGACGGTGGCCGGTCTGGTGCCCGAAGTACGTGTGCGCTCCGTGGACGATCCGGCCGTCGCCACGCTCAAGGGCGACGTGCGCATGGTCAAGGTCCTGGCCCGTGCCGTCCGTACGCGCCAGCGACCCTTGCGACGGGACGCCGAGATTCCCTTCGGCGCGGGCGTGTTGCGGTTCGCGCGCGCAGACGACCGAGGAGATCGTCGCCCTGGCGAAGCGCCGGCCGGGGACCCACAACGCCCGCCGGCGCTTCGTCGAGAGCCAAGTGGTGCGCGCGCTGGCCGACGAGTACCGCGCCCGGCTCGCGCGCAGTGGTGCCGCCTCCGACGACGAAGCGCCGAGCGCGGAAGAGCAGAACGACCTGGCACAGCGCCTTCGTCGGGTCCCGGAAGTGGCCGAGGTGCTGGACCGCATGTGGCCGCGCCTTTCGGCGCACGAGTTCCTCCACGACCTGTTTGGCGCGCGGCCGCTGCTGGCTGCCGCCGGGAAGGGGACACTGACCCCGGCCGAGGTGCAGCGGCTGTACCGGCCCCGCAGCACCTCGCTCGATGCGGTCCCGTGGACCGTCGGCGACGCCGCGCTGATCGACGAGGCCCGCACCCTGCTCGGGCCTCGCCGCTCCGCCCGGCGCGTGCGAGGGGGCAGCGGGTCGAGGAGGGGACGGCCCCCGAAACGGGATTCTGGCCGCAGGGACTCGCGGCCTCGCCCGTACCCACTGCGTCGGCGCTGAGCGGCTTGGAGGACGACATCCGTAGCTTCGGCCACATCGTCGTCGACGAGGTGCAGGACCTCTCGCCGATGCAACTGCGCATGCTGGCCCGACGTTCGCTGTCGGGCTCCATGACCGTGGTCGGCGACATCGCACAGGCGACGGGTCCATGGGCTCCGGCGGGATGGGACGACATCACGCGCCACCTCAGCCCGCAACGCAAGCCGACGCTGGTCGAATTGACCGTGAGCTACCGCACGCCGGCCGAGGTGGTGGCGCTCGCGTCGAAGGTGCTCGCGGTCGCCGCCCCCGGCATCTCGCCACCGCGGCCCGTTCGACAGTCCGGCGAGACGCCGCGCCTCATCCCGACGGTTCGG
>CAVTOF010000008.1:0-774503 GCA_963736225.1 uncultured Acidimicrobiaceae bacterium
AGGTCAGAGCGTAGGGCTTCGCTCGGTGCGCTCGCCCGAGTCGCATGTGCAGTGAGATGAACCCGGCTGCAAGCGCCGCGTAGCCGCACCAGAGCGACGCAAAGCCATCGGCGGTAGCTCGAGCGATGACCACTGCGATCAGATTGGCAACGCCGAAGATCGTAACGTCCCGGTAGCCCGAGCAGAGGAGCGATCCACACGTCGCCAGCACGTGAGACCGATAATCAGGATCCCGTTGCGGAGCCCGATGCTATAAGCGAGATGGTGCGCGCCCAGGCTGACGGAGACTGGGCCGCGCAACATGGTGATCAGCAGGATGGTCGCCACACCGATTCCGAGGCCGACAAGGGGAGCGATGACCCATCGTCGTTGTGATGTCGGTTCGAGCTTCCAGATCGAGAGCGGCACGAGGATGGGGACGATCACCATGGCAATCACCAAGTAGATCCACATTGCGAGGCGTCCGAGCCAGTGCGGAACGGGTCCCTCTCCAGGCTCCACCAGACGAGCGATTCATCGAGTTGATGAATTCCGAGTACGAGCGGCACGGTCGCGAACAACAGGCGATTGTCCTGCCCGCGGAGGTGCCGGTACGCTGCTCATTCCGATGGCGGTAACCACCAGTCCCCCGACAAGATCGCCCTCGGGGGAGAAGCACACGCCCTCAAACGTATCGCCTTCTGGGTTCGTTCCCGACCGAAGGTGGGGCCTTTTCCCTGAATCGATCTCAGGACTTCGACTCTCACTAAGGGTCGGAGCAGCAATCCGTGCTGCCGTGGACGGACTCTTGCGCAGGAGCACTCACTCGGGACGAGGGATGGTCGTCCTTCACAGCCGATCAGTCAGGTCGACCCCTTCGGCCGGTCCGCGTCGCGTTCCTCCGATGCTGATATGAGCTCGGTCGCACTGAGCGAGCCCCGAACCAGAGCGTCGGCGACTGCGCTCAGGAGCATGTTGTGATTCCGGGCATGGTTGCGGATCATTCCGAACGCCGTGTCCATGTCGACCTTCAACCGCTCCGCGACGACGCCCTTTGCCTGCTCGACTGCGATCCGGGAGTTGAGAGCTCCCTGGAGTTGGATCGAGAGGTCGCTGTGCTGCTTCACCGTCCGTTCCTGGAGAATCCCGATCGTGGCCGTGTCAGCAAAAGCCCGGAGTAGATTCGATTCCGTCGGCGTCATCTCGTGGAGCGACGTGTCGAACACGTTCATCGCCCCGATCACGTCATCGTGGAGCCGCAATGGCACCGTGTGGACGATCTGGAAGCCGCTCTCGTGGGCCATCGGGGCGAAGCGGGGCCATCGACCATCAGCCGACGCGAGCCGCCGGTTCAAAACGGTGAGTCCCACGCGAGAAACACTCGAAGCACGGGCCGTCCTCGAACTGCACTTCTAACAGTTCGGTCACCTTCATGCGTTCGCTCGAAGATGCCATCACTTGCAGCCCGGGGGCCGACCAGGACCAGTCCGACCTCGGCGGTACCGAGCAGTTCCACGCAGCGGTCCGCCAGCATCGACAGAAACTCGATGAGGTCGAAGTCGGCCACAAGGGTGTCGGCCAGTTCCACAAAGGTCCGAGCAAGCCATTCGTCTCGATTGTCCAAACGTCACGCTCCTGGCTTGGAGGGGCAGAGTTCGGGGCGCCCGTGGGTGCAGTAATTGATCCCCCATGGCGCCCTCGAGCCAGCGGCCCGGACGGCGGCGTCTCACGGCTCCTCGAAGCGCCGCCGACCAGCCACGACCTCGGTGGCCACCTGATCGATCGGGCAATCTGTTGCAAAGGCGTTCGCTCGGAGTCTGACCAGCGCCTCGGCGACCCCCACGTCGAGCTGCGCCGCGATCATCCCGGTTGCTTGGTGCACGACGGCCCGGGAGTCGGTGGCGTCAAGCGCCCACGCCAACGACTCCGAGGTGACCCCTGCCTGCAGATCGAGGACCAGCCGACTGATGAGATCGCCGAGAAGCAGCGAGTCGGCGAGCTCCAGGCCGACCAATGCCCCGGGATCGACGGCGCCGAAGACCAGGACGCCCAGGTCGACTGCTCCGATCCGAAGAGGAATGGCGTACACGGCCCGAATGCCCAGCCGCGTGACGGCCGGAACGAACCGCGGCCAGTCGCTCGTGACATCTCGCAGGTCCGAGACCAGGACCGGTTGTCCCAACCGGCGGACGTCGGTCGCCGGGCCCTCCCCCAGAGTGAACTCCTCGTTCTGGACCGCAGCGGCCAGTGCATCGGACGCCCCGGTGATCCCCTCGACCCCCTGACCACCCATCAACACGATCGATGCCATCGTGATGGGGAGCAGGTCGCAACAGACACGACAGACGAGGTCCAAGCTCGGCGCCTGGTCAGGCGACCTGTCGATGATTCCGGCCAAGAATCGTTCTGCGACATCCACGCTTGGCACTTTGCCCGGTCTAGGGAGCCCCGATGTCGGGGCTCCCTAGACCCCGACCGGACTTCCCGCCACCGCTTTTTCGACGGGTCCTGGTTGCAAGAGGGCAACGATCTGAGCCGGATTCGGCCACCGCACTTTCGTCACCCATCCCAGTCGCTCGAAGAACGAGATCAATCGAGCCGAGAGGTCGTGTTGGTGGGGCAGCACGCCATGGCGGGCTGAAGACGGCGCGGCGTGGTGGAAGTTGTGCCAGCTCTCCCCGAAGGAGAGGAGGGAGAGGGCAGCGACATTGGTGCTGTGGTCGCTGGTTGCGAACGGCCGCCGTCCCCACAGGTGGCAGACCGAATTGACGCTCCACGTGACGTGATGGAGGAGCGCCATCCTCACGAGACCCGCCCAGAGGAGCGCGCCCAGCGCACCCGCCAGGGTTCCCGACAGGCCCCACCCGATGAAGAACGGGAGAGCAAGGGAAGCCACGGCCAGCACCGGAAACAGCCGATCGATCACGACGAAGTCCCGGTCCCGATGGAGGTCCGGAGCGAATCGCCTGGTGTCCGTGGCATCCATGGCGAACAGCCACCCGACATGGGCCCACAAGAACCCCCTCAACGTCCCGACAGGACCGGACCCGTAGCGGTGCGGGGAGTGAGGGTCTTCTGGTTGGTCCCCGAACATGTGATGCCGGCGATGGATGGCCACCCAGCTGATGGCCGACCCCTCGAGGGCCATCGAGCCGGCCACGGCGCACACGATCTTGAGGCTCCTCTTGGCCTTGAAGCTCCGGTGCGTCAGCAACCGGTGAAAGCCGACCGAGATCCCGAACCCGGTGACGACGTACAGCACGACCGCGAGCACGACGTCGCTGACGTTCAGAAGGCGACCGGAGATGAACGGCACGAGACACGCCAATCCAAGCAGCGGACCGGCGACGAGCAATGCGGTGACAATTTCGGCCCGCTGACAGGACCGGGGTCGGCTTCGAGACCGTATCAGTGGAAGCCTCCAGGACAGTGTCCACCACGACTTCCCTTTCTTGGCCGAGCGCTCTGTGAGGAACACTCGACTGTGCTTGGGTCGCCGAGGTCTAGGGCAACTATCAGCTGCAATCGTACACCGGTCTGGGGGCTCGTAGACCGCGGACTTCAGGCGGCCGACGAAGCCTCCACGGCCCCGTTCTTTGCTCCCTGCGGCCGCATCGGCCGCCGTCCCGACAGCACGGAAGGCCGGGCCATCTGGAAGGTCGCCGCTCCCCGGAGGACCGGCCGGGACCATGGAGACGCCCGTCGATTGCCCCGTGGAGGTCCGGCCGCGAGGATGTCGGCCGTGACGAGGAACCGTTTCGCCGGCGAGCCATTCGAGGACGGCGACGAGGCCATCGCCCGCGCGCTCGAAGACGTCAGCATCCCGGCGCTGATGGCCTCGCTCGTGCACATGACCGGCGACCCGTCGTGGGTACGGGGCGAGATCCAGCCGAACGTGGGCATGTCGCTGGACATCCAGGGCGGGATGTCGGACGAGGAGATGGCAGAGGTGCGCCGCCAAGCCCTCCCGGTGATCGCCGCCTACCGGGACGACGGGAGCCGTACCCGGTGGAGCTGTCCCGGGACCTGTTGCTCGAGATGATGGCCTTCCTCGGCCGCCGGCCGGTCGAGGGCGAGCTGGCCGGGCTCTTCTTCGACGACCTGCAGTTCGACGGCGGAGACAACGGGGAGATCTCCTGGGGTGACGAGATCACCGAGTCGGAGAAGGCCGCGTCGCCCGTCGTCGTGATCGGCTGCGGCATGGGGGGGATCCTGGCCGGCATCCGGCTCGCCAGCAGGCCGGACTGCCCTTCACCATCGTCGACAAGAACGCGGGCCCCGGCGGCACCTGGTGGGAGAACCACTACCCCGGCGCACGCGTCGACGTCGGGAGCCATCAGTACTGCTTCTCCTTCGAGCCGGCCGAGCTGTGGAGCGAGTACTACTGCCAGCAGCCGGAGCTGCGCGCCTACTTCGGCGGCATCGTCGACAAGTTCGACCTCGCGAGCCGCACTGCCGCTTCGAGACGGCGGTCACGGAGGCGGTCTGGCAGGAGGACCGGGCCATGTGGCGCGTCACGACGCGCGAGCCAACGGCGGCGAGGAGGTGCTCGAGGCCCGCTTCGTCATCAGCGCGGTGGGCTCGCTCAACCTGCCCCGGCTGCCCGAGATCCCGGGCATGGAGACCTTCGCCGGGCCGTCGTTCCACTCGGCCCGCTGGCCGGAGGACCTCGACATCGGCGGCACGAACTTCGCGCTCGTCGGCGCCGGCGCCAGCGGTTTCCAGATCGGCCCCGCCATCGCCGACGAGGTCGACCAGCTCACGGTCTTCCAGCGCACCGCCCAGTGGATCCTGCCCAACCGGCTGTACCACACGTCCGTGCCGCCGGGCGATGCGTGGGCGTTGAAACACCTGCCTTTCTACGGACGCTGGTACCGCTTCGTCATGACCTACGCCGGCATCGCCGCCGGGATGGAGATGTACCGCATCGACCCCGAGTACGACGACCCCACCCACCAGTCCATCAACCCCCTCAACGCGGCGGCGGGCGACGTCGCTGGTGGCCTCGATGCGCTCACTGCGTCGGCGACGACCCCGAGCTGCTCGAGAAGGTCATTCCCGACTATCCCGCCACGGGCAAGCGCATCCTCCAGGACGACGGCACCTGGCTGCGCACCTGCAGAAGCCCAACGTCGAGCTGGTGCGGACCGGCATCGAGCGGGTGGTCCCCGACGGCATCGTCACGACCGACGGCACGCACTACCCGGCCGACGTCATCTGCTACGCCACCGGGTTCCGGCACAACGAGTTCCTGGCGTCCATGGACGTTCGAGGGCGGGATGGCGTCTCGTTGCGCGAGCAGTGGGGCGACGAGCCCACGGCGTACCTCGGCATCACGATGCCGAACTTCCCCAACCTCTTCTGCATCGTACGGCCCGGGAACGAACCTGGCCTTCGGCGCCAGCCTCTTCTACCACGCCGAGTTCCAGGTGCACTATGCGCTCGAGGCCATCCGCGAGACGCTGACGTCGGATGCGCTGTGGGCCGAGGTGCGGGCCGACGCGCACGACGAGTACGCCGAGCGCTACCAGGCCGAGATCGGCCAGTTGGTGTGGGCGCATCCCGCCATCACGCACAGCCACTACAAGAACCGAAACGGGAAGGTCTTCACGCTGTCCCCGTGGCCGCTCGACCAGTACTGGGGGTGGACCCGCCGCATCGAGCGGGCGCACTACGAGTTCGGCGGCGTGGGCGGCGTGGCGGCGTCGGCGGCGTGCCGGCGCGGCGCGCCGAGGAAGCGCTCTCCGACTAGCGGACCAACTAGAGGACGAGGTGCTCCATGGCCTCTGGGTTGGCCATGTTCTCCTTGATGCGCGCTTCGCTGCTCCTCGGCCGACTCGCTGGTGCGGAGCAGGACTGGGGAAAGGAGCAGTCCCAAGAGCACACAGGCGGCCGCGATGAGCAGCGCGAGCCGGTAGCCGTCGGCCAGGGCCGTGATCATGTCGTGCCCCGCGGCGAGCAGGGTCTTGGAGCGGTTCGCCGCGATCGGTGCCGAGCGCGGCGAGGCCGATGGCGCCCGCCAGCTGCTGGGACACGTTCACGATGCCCGAGCCGAGGCCGGCGTCCTCGTTGGGGATCTCGGACATGCCGATCTGCAGTAGCGGCATGAACGACGTGCCGGCGCCGAGGCCCATCAGCAAGAAGGCGAAGAAGATGCGGGGGAAGTACTCCGCGTGCGGGCCGGCTGAGGCAAAGAGCAGCAGCCCGATGGCGGCCGACGCCATGCCCGGGTACATCACCTTCTTGTTCCCGAAGCGCCCGACCAGCCAGGCGGTGATGCCCGTCGACATGCCCGCCATGCCGAGCGCCTGGGGCAGGAAGGCCAAGCCCGTCTTGACCGGGCTGTAGCCCTGCACGTGCTCGAAGTAGAGGGCGCCGATGAAGAAGGTCGAGAACATCCCGATCACGAGCAGGCCCCGGATGACGCCCGAGCCGGTGAGCGTGCGCAGCTTCAGGATGCGCAACGGCATGATCGGCTTGGCGACGCGCGACTCGAGCACGAAGAACGCCACGCCCAGCGCGACGGCCAGGCCGACGAGCCCGAGCGTGTGGGCCGAGCCCCAGCCGTAGGTCGACGAGGTCACGATGGCGTAGATCACCACCATGACCGACGCCGTCACGAGGACGGAACCCACCCAGTCGACGCCCTGCTTGATGCCGAGGCCGATGTTGTCCACCAGGAGGAGGGAGCCGGCGATCAGCGTGGCGATGCCGACAGGCACGTTCACGAAGAAGATCCAGTGCCAGGACAGGGCTTGGGTGAGGATGCCGCCGGCGAGGAGCCCGACCGAGCCACCGCCGACCGCCACGAACACGTAGGCGCTCATCGCCTTGGCCCGCTCGCGCGGGCTCGGGAACTCGGTGACGATGATGGCGACGATCACCGACGAGCTCAGCGCGCCGCCGATGCCCTGCACGAAGCGCGCCGCGACCAGCAGGCCCTGGCTGTCGGCCGACCCGCAGGCGATGGAGGACAGCGTGAACAGCGCCACGCCGGCAAGGAACACCTTCTTGCGGCCGATGAGGTCGCCCAGGCGGCCGGCCATGAGGAGGAAGCTGCCGAAGGAGATGAGGTAGGCATCGACCACCCACGTCAGGCCAGACTGGCTGAAGTGCAGGCTCTTCTGGATGTCCGGGAGCGCCACGTTGACGATCGAGCCGTCGAGGGCGTTCATGAACATGGCCAGGCAGACGACGACGAGGGCGATCCAGCGCCGGCGGTCGACGGTGGCGCCGATGGGGTCCATGACCGTCCCTGGTGCGTTGATAGTCATGATTTCGGGACTATCCTAGGGGCATGATGGATGGGGCCGTGCAGCGGCGCCCCGGGGGGCTGGATTCGTGAGCGCCGCCCGCTCCGCGGCCCGTCCCGCCACCGGCACCATCGTCCTGTTGACCCAGCTCGCCCGGGCCGTCTTCCTGCGCTCGTCGGTCGACCTGGTCGGGATGAACCTGCGCAACATGGTCGTCCTCGCCTACCTGCGCGACCACCCCGGCGTCTCGCAGCAGGCCATGACCGAGCACCTCTCCATGGACTCGAACACCGGGGTGCTCGTCCTCAACGACCTCGAGGATCTGGACTATGCCGAGCGGCGCCGCGACCCGTCGGACCGGCGGCGACACATCGTCGACATCACCGACGCCGGCCTCGAGGCGCTGGAGCGGGCCGAGTTGGCGCAGGGGAGTATCGAGGACGAGATCCTGGGGCGCTTGTCGGTCTCCGAGCGCGCCGAGCTGCGGCGGCTGCTGGTGAAGGCGCTCGAAGAGCACGCTTCGCCACGGACGGGAGCCGGTGACGGCGCGTAGGTACAACAGTCGGCCGCGGCCAGGTCACACCAGCCGAGTCGGGGTTCAATGAGGCGTACAAGCAGACGGTGTACGGCACCACCGATTGACGCTGACCTGATTGAGCGAAGCTGAGCAAAGCTGATGTCTACTCGACGCTAGCTGGCGTTCTGAGCCGCCTTGAGCAATTCGCTGTATTTGGCACTCGTCGCTCGCAGGTTTCCCAGGAACTGTGCTTCGGAAGCCTGGGTTGGCTGATCGAGATACGACTGGCACGACTGTGCGCTGTTACGCGAGTCGTTCAAGATGGATGACCACAACGACCCCAGAGCACTATCAGGCATGGGAGGGTAACTCGCCCCGATACCCGCATCGGCTCCCAGTTTGACGCAATCCGCTCGAACTTCAGCACTGCCGCCCGGCGGCACCTGATTCGTGTCCTCCGCGACCTTGGAAAAATCGTGAGCAACCGTGGTGTAGTTGGAGCCGTAACTCGCCATCCATCCACTCATCGAAGCGGCGACACTGGGGCTCGTGCTGTTTGTCGTGCGAAATTGCGCTGCCACCACACCACCGACCACCGCAAGTATCACAACTCCCACCACCATGGCGTTCTCTCGACGAGTTGGGAGCAATCCAGTACTCGATTGGACGTGTGCCGTCCCGCTCATCGCATTTGGCGGTGCGCGGTGAAGGACCTCGGTGAGGCAGTCGTATTGCGCCCGACGAAGCGTGATCGTTTCGGAACCCACCGGTACCTTGATCACTTTGGCGGAACCGTGGGCGGCAGCTGGAGCGAAGACGGCCTCATGGGGGGCGGCCGCGATGAGAGCTTTGGGTCGATCGCTCCACACCTTGGTACTGCACGCGACGAGACCGAGGTTTGTCACCGCAAGGTAGCGGCGAGGGAAGAGTGAATCCAGAAAGAGGTAGACGAGTATTGCGCCTGGGATGAGAAGGACCCCCTCGAAAACAAACAGAGCAACGAACGCTCCAAGGAAGATGACGAGGATCGCGAAGGCGGGTTTGGTCATTCTGGCGTTGGCGCGGCCACGCTCAGCAGAGAGCAGCACGGTTCCGGCTCCAAGCAGGCTCTGCAAGTCTTGGATGCGCTTCTGAGTACGGCGACCGTGACGCGATGATTTGGTCGAAGCGTTCTGTGGGATCGAATCGGCCCCGAAGTGTGATGTTGCAAGCACAGGTGGAGGTAGAGGTGGAGGTGAAGGTGGAGGTGGCATTGCTGGTGCTGCTGGAGAGGGCACGCCGCTTGCTGTCTGGTCTTGTACGCCTAAGCGACCAGCCCAATAGCTCGCACGCGGTTCTGGCTGACGGGGAGCATCGTCTTCGTCCACGGAGCGAACCCCCTGAGCGCCCGCGCGCCCACTTGAATGCCGCCTGGTCCACCGCCCCTCACCGAACCGTTGCTGGAGATCCTACGATGAAGGCGTCACAACTTTCCGACAAATTCCTGCATCCGGCAGATCGTGCAGAGGCACACAGTGGGGGTACGAACCTCGCGACGCCGCTAGTGGCCCTCCCGGCCGACGACCGTCACGAGACCGGCCGGGAGCTCTTCATCGCCGAACGAGTGCGACACAGTCGCGTCGACCCCGTGGCGCGCTAGCAGAGGAGGTACCCGCGTCGTGTCGACGAGCACGTTGTCATGCCGCTCGTCGTCCCGACGCCAGGAACCGTCGCTCTGGCGGATGAAGGTGGTCATCTCCCGCACGTACCGGTTCGGTGCTGGAACCGAGAACTCAGTCATCAAGGCCCAGTCGTCGGTGCGGCGGAGGACGGGGGGCTGGTTGACCCGCAGCACACCCCACTCCAGGTCGCACAGATCGATGGCCAGGATTCCCCCCGGTCGGAGCGCGCCGGCGAGCGCGATGAGTGCTCTGTCGACCTGCTGTTCGCTCTCGAGATAGTTCAGGCAGTGACCGATGCCGACGATGGCGTCCGCCGCCGGGATCGGATCGTCGGGCAGCGCCACGCGGCGGATCTCGACGTCTCCTGCGACATAGTCACGGGCCAAGGCGAGCATGGCGTCCGAGGCGTCGGTCGCGATGACCCGGTGACCGGCCGCGACCAGGTGCCTCGTGAGCAGTCCTGATCCGCAACCCACCTCGACGACGAGCCCATCGCGTTCCCGGATCGGCTCGAGGAGCTTCAGCACTCCGGGTGCGCACACCTCTGCGTGATGTCCGAAGCCCTCGTGGTGGACGAGCGCGAGATCGTCCCGGTAGTAGGGCCGACCTCGGTCGAGGTTGGGCTCCATGGATTCAGCATGACAGCCTGGCCCGAGCACTGTCTCGATCAGCCCGAGCACTGTCTCGATCAATCCGTCATCGTGGTCCACATCAGTTGGGATGAGTTGGGCGAGTGCCCAGGAGCTTGTCCTACAATCGCCGGGCAGCTGACCAGAGAGGAAGAGTCCGTGGCCGACTACAAATTCATCAGGTACGAGACGACAGGCGACGGGCGCATCGCACGGATCATCTTGAACCGTCCGAAGTCCCGCAACGCCCAGCACCGGGGTTTGCTCGTGGAGCTGCACGACGCGTTCATGGCCGCCGAGGCCGACGACACGGTCCGGGTCGTGATCTTGAGTGGCGCGGGGCCGATGTTCTCGTCGGGACACGACATGGGGTCGAAGGAGTCCCTGGACGAGCGCACACCGGGACCGGACCTGCACCCGACCTTCGAGATCAACGGCGGGACCAGGGAAGGCGCCGAGGGTCGCATGTTGGGGGAGTGGCACTACTTCTTCCAGAACACCCTGCGCTGGAGGAACCTCCGCAAGATCACGATCGCCCAGGTGCACGGCACGGTGTTCGCGGCCGGTCTCATGCTCATGTGGGCGTGTGACCTCATCGTGGCGTCTGACGACGCGGCCTTCGCGGACGTCGTCGGCACCCGCCTCGGCATGTGCGGCGTGGAGTACTTCGCCCACCCGTGGGAATTCGGGCCGCGCAAGACCAAGGAGCTCATGTTGACCGGCGATTCGGTCACCGCCGAGGAGGCTCACCGTCTGGGCATGGTCTCGAAGGTGTTCCCGCTCGACGAGCTCGATGACCGCACGTTGGAGTTCGCCCGTCGGATCGCCGCGCTGCCCACGATGACGGCACTCCTGATCAAGGAGTCGGTCAACCAGACCGTCGACAACATGGGCTTCTACAACGCGCTGCAGTCCTGCTTCACCCTGCATGAGCTGAACCACGCGCACTGGGCCGAGATCCACGAGAACGGCTACCCGGTCGGCCTGCCCGAGGACGGGCTCGTCGACTGGCGCTCGGCGCCGCCGGTCGTGCCGGCGGTCATGGACCAGGTTCGGGCGCCGGATCCCGTCGGGTAGCGGACAGGAAGGAGCACCGTCCATGTCGGACACAGCGGACGCAGCGGACCGTTCCGGCGTCAAGGCCGACCTCATCGCGGAGGTCGCCCGTTCCGCCACGACGTTCTGGGAGCTGGAACTCACCTCGGGCCTCGATGCGGGCGACACCAGCCTGCGGGACCCAGACACCGGCTACATCTACATCCTGCCGCGGCCCAACCCGGAGCAGCCGTTCGCCAATTGGAGCGAGATCGACGATGACGACGTCGTCGTGGTCGACCGCGGCGGGATGGTCGTGCGCACCAACGGGTTGCAACCGACCGTCGAGCTGCAGACCCACCTCGGCATCTATGACGCCGCGACCCGACGTGCAGGCCATCGTCCACAGCCACGGCGAGTGGTCGCAGATCTTTTCGGTCATGCGATGGGACATCCCGACCTACACGTCGGAGACGTACCTCGTCGCCGGTCTCGGTCCGATCAGGTGTGCGCCGTCGGGTGGCGTGGCGACGCCCGAAGTGGCGCGCCAGGCCGTGGAGGCCCTCGGTCCCCGCTCGAAGGCGGCGTTGCTGCCGTCGCACGGCGCGGTGTGCGTCGGTGCGTCGTTCGAGGAGGCGTTCCACGTGGCCCGCATGGTGGAGCGGGCGGCGCGGCAGGCGACGTTCATCCGGCTTCTCGGCGGGGCACCGCAGATGACTCTGCACGACCTGATGAGCCCGGACAGTTACCGCCGGATGGAGGGGGTCGCCAAGGCCGCGGGCGAGACGGTCGAGGACGTGCTGGCGCGGTCGCTCTGACCCACGGCCTACTCATCCACGACCTACTCACCCACGACCTACTCACCCACGACCGACGCAGGATCGCTCAGCCCATCTGCCCTTCGTAGGGGTTGTTGATGGCGAAGGGCACGTCGGCGAACCGGGCCGCTTCTGTCTTGAGCTCGCCGACGGACCACAGCCCGTCCTTCTCGATGGCGTCGATGATCGAGAACGGCTGGAAGAGCCGTACCGATCCGCCCGACACCAAGAAGATCCGTCCGTGGATGGGGCAGTCCTCGGTCGCCAGGTACGCCACGAAGGGCGCGATGTTGGCCGGAGCGATGGGCGACCACTCTTCCACCGGTTGATCCGCCTCACCCGCCTCACCCGCCTGCCCAGCTTCCTCGGGAGCGAGACCACTCGTGAGGCGAGTGGCCGCCGCGGGGGCGATCGCGTTGACGCGCACGCCGTAGCGGCCCAGTTCCGAGTCGGCGATCATCGTGAAGGTGGCGATCCCGATCTTGGCGGCGCCATAGTTGGTCTGGCCGGAGTTGCCGAACAGGCCGGAGGCCGACGACGTGTTGATCACCGAGCGCTTGCCGTCGCGCCCGGCTTTGGACGCCTCGCGCCAATAGGTGGCGGCCCAGCGCGTCGGGCAGAAATGACCGCGCAGGTGCACCCGGATGACCGCGTCCCATTCGTCGGCCGACATGTTGACCAGCATGCGATCGCGCAGGATCCCGGCGTTGTTGACCAGGATGTGGAGGTCGCCGAAGGTCTCGACCGCCTGGTCGACGAGCCGTTTGGCACCGTCCCAGTCCGAGACGTCGTCGAAGTTGGCGACGGCTGAGCCGCCGGCTGCCTCGATCTCGTCCACGACGTGTTGTGCCGGCGATGTGTTCGCACCGGTGCCGTCCGTACTCCCGCCCAGGTCGTTCACGACGACCTTGGCTCCTTCGGACGCGAACAGCAACGCGTGCGCGCGGCCGATACCGCGTCCGGCCCCGGTCACGATCGCGACGCGACCATCGAGTTCGCTCACGCGTACTCCTTTCGAAATGTCAGTGTCGACGCCGAGGTTTTCATGGTCCAGTCCGGCGTTCTTCGTCGTTGAGTGTGATACAACGAATATGGCAGAGGGGGAGGCCGAGACAGCGTCGCGCTGTGTGGAAGTGAAGTGTGCTTCCCGACACGGTGATGCTTCTCGACGGAAGGAGAGGTATGGCACAAGCGCCAGAGACCGACGTCGATGCATCGGAACCGTCGCGCGCGTTCAGCGGCAGCGAGGACGGCATGGACGACCTCTTCGACCTCGCCGAGCCGCAGCCGAAGTACGCCGAGCTGATCGCGGCGGGAGGCGTGGTCTCGCCGACCGAGGGATTCACCGTCGTGGCCAGCCGGGCTGCGGTGGACGAGGTGTTCCGCGATCCCGCAAAGTTCACGTCGCGCGATCTGGTGCAGCTCGGGAACGTGCGCCCGCTGATCCCACTGAGCGTCGACCCTCCGGAGCACAAGAAGTACCGGCGCATCCTCGACCCGCTCTTCGCGCCGAAGAAGATGGACGAGATCGAAGCCGACGTGGCCGACCGGATGAACCGCTTCATCGACGCCTTCATCGACCGGGGTTCGTGCAACTTCACCGAGGAGTTGGCGGTGTTGTACCCCTCCGCCGTCTTCCTCGGGCTGATGGGACTGCCCTGGGAGGAGCTCGACACGCTGCTGCGACTCAAGGACGGGATCATGCGCCCCGGCGGTGGCGGGCTGTCTCCTGAGGAGCAGGCACGGATCCGCGACGAGACCGGCACCGAGATCTACGCCTACTTCAACGCCATCCTCGACCAGCGGCAGCGGCACCCCGAAGAGGACATCCTCACCGGTTTCCTCGGGTCCGAGGTGGACGGCGAGAAGCTCAGCCGGGAGGAGATCCTCGACATCTGCTTCCTGTTCCTGATCGCGGGGTTGGACACCGTCACCGACTCGTTGACGTGTTTCTTTGCCTTCCTCAGCCAGCATGCTCAGCACCGCCGCCAGATCGTCGACGACCCGGCTGTCATTCCCAAGGCCGTCGAGGAGATGTTGCGGTGGGAGACACCCGTGGCGGGCACGGCGCGCCTGGCGACGAGTGACAGCGAGGTGACCGGGTGCCCGGTCGCCGCAGGCAGCCTGGTCTTCGTCTGCATCGGCGCGGCCAACGTGGATCCTGCCGAGTTCGAGGACGCCACGCAGGTCCGCTTCGACCGTGAGGTGAACCGGCACCTGGCCTTCGGCGGGGGCGTGCACCGGTGCCTGGGTTCGCACCTGGCGCGCCGCGAGCTTCGGGTCGCGCTGCGGGAATGGCACCGGCGTATTCCCGACTACCAGCTGAAGCCCGGCCTCGAGCTCGAATACCCGCCGGGGCTCCGCATGGTGCAAAACCTCGAGCTGGTCTGGCCGGCGCCGTAGACGGATCTGACCGATCCCGGCTCAGACCTTGAGGATGCGGGCGAGGTTGCCGCCCATGACCTTGGCGGTGTCCTCGGGGGACATCGTCCGCTCGACCAGTTCCGAGTAGCTGAGCGGGTCGGCGAGTCCTTCCATGTGCGGGAAGTCCGACCCGAACATGACGTTGTCGACCCCGATCAGATCGGCCAGGCCGGCCGGATCCGCCTCCTCGAACGCGTGCACGAACACGTTGCGCCGGAAGACCACAATGGGTTCCTCGTCGAAGTACCCCGGCGACCGCTCGTAGACCTCCTGCATGCGCTGGATCAGGGGCCGCACCCACTCGGTGCCGAACTCGACGGGTGCAAAGCGCAGCCGCGGGAACCGCGTGGCGAGGCCGTGGCCGATGATCGAGGCGACGCCATCACGGATCGGGGACCTGGGCGTGGCCAGGGAGAGGAAGCCCGGTGAGCCGTTCTGGCCCGGGATACCGGACCCGAAGGGGCGGAACTCGCTGCCGCCAAAGCCTTCCCACTCGTTCGTGTAGCGCTGATAGCCCGAGTCCGTCTGGTGCATCCCGACCAAGATGTCGGCCTCCTGGACTGCTTCCCAGAACGGGTCGAACACGGGCAGCGCGAAGGAACGCCGCCCCTTCCAGGTCGGCACCGGCGCGGTGTGGAGGAGGAAGGACTTCGCACCGTTGGCCACGACGAACTCGAGCTCGGTCAGGGCGTCGTCGAGGACCGACAGGCTGATCATCGGCGTCGGGTACATCGCGTCGGCGTAGTTGTACGTCCAGTGCTCGAGCATCCAGCGGTTGAAGGCCCGCAACACGACCTGGATGGCATCGGGATCTTCCGACAGCCGCTCCTCCACGCCGGTGGCCAGGGTCGGCCAGATCAGCGAGCGGTCGATACCCATGTCCTTCATGAGGGTGAGGCGGGGCTCGGGGTCGAAGAAGGCGTCGACCGAGGGGATGGCACGCCGGTGCTGCGGATCGGCCTCGGTACCTCCCGGGGGACCCACGCGGGTGAAGGTGGGATTAGGGATGAAGTCGCTGATCTTGTCCTTGAACGCGATCTTCGTGCGGTTGTTGATCTCGACGTACTTGATGATGCCCTCGTACTCGGGGGGAATGAACTTGGTGAGGGCATCGGTGTTCTCGTACATGTGGTTGTCGGCGTCGAACACCGGGTAGGGCAGATGCCGCTCACGCATGTAGATGAACGCATCGGACATGTATTCGTCAGTCATGGCACTCCCTCGGCACTCCCTCACACGTGGGCGGCTCACGCCGGAACATCGACAGAGGCTACCAAGAGAATTGGGGGTTTGCTGGGCGAATGCCCAAAAACGGAAAATGGTCCTATGAACAGGGACAGAGCGGTGCATTCGTGGCAACCTGGCCGCGGAACACGACGGTCGCGCTCGGAGTGTGCGCGGAGGTCGAAGGGAGACGCACCGTGCGGCAGCTGCTGAGCGGGATCGAGGTGGTCGAGCTCGCCGAGGGTGTTGCAGGGAGCTATTGCGCCAAGCTCTTCGCCGATCTCGGTGCGCGCGTGCGCAAGGTGGAGCAGCCCGACGGTGACGAGCTCCGCCACCGTTCGAGCAGCGCCACCGACGCCGACGGTCTGTTTCGAGGCGGCGCCTTCGTGCACCTCAACACCAACAAGCACAGTGTTGTGATCGACGGCGCGGGGCCGGGTGGTGCCGACGCGGTCGAGGACCTCCTCGCAGGGGCGCACCTGGTGATCGAGGAGAGCGGGCGCGGCCGCTTGCGCACCTGGGGTCTCACCTGGGACGCCGTCCACGCGCGCTGGCCCGGTCTCTCGGTCGTGAGCATCACCGGGTTCGGGGCCACGGGCCCCTATGCGGAGTACGCCTGGGATGACCTCGTGGTCCAGGCCATGAGCGACGCCCTGGTGCAACCGAAGAGTGATGACGGGCCCGTCCGGCTGCCGGGCCACCTCGGGCTCTGCCTGGTCGGGAACATGGCGGCGCTCGGTGCACTGGCCGCGGTCATCGTCGCCGAGTCGACGGGGACAGGGTCGTTCGTCGACTGTGCGGCGCTCGAGGCCCTGGCGACGTTGCCGGCACGGTCGAGCACCCTGCTGGGGTACCAGTACCGCGACGGTGCGCCGGGCCCGAGCCTGGTCGATGCCGCCCGCGAGACCCTGATTCCCGGCGGCGTGCACCCTTGTGCAGACGGCTTCGTCTCCATGATGTCGACGCCGCAGCAACTGGGCGAGCTGTTGGACGTGCTCGACAACGACGCCTTGCGGGAGGCCTTCGCCCGACCCGACGCGTTCGAGCGCGGCGAGACGAAGGAAGCGATGGACGCCGCGTTGTACCCGTGGCTGCTGGCGCGCACGCGGGCCGAGGCGACGGCGGAGGCGCAGCGCGGCGGCTGGCCGTTGGCCGGCGTGAACACGCCCGCCGAGGTGCTGCAGGCCGAGCACCTCCGTCAGCGAGGCTTCTGGGCCCACACCGACGACCCGGGCGGCGGGCCGCTGGATCTGCCCGGGGCGCCGTGCCGTTTCGCCGAAGGCGGCTGGACGTTGCGCCGGCTCGCCCCGCGCCGTGGTGAGTACGACGACCACGACGACGAGCCCGTTCCACCGCCGCCACCGGACCAGCCCCCGGCCGCATCAGCGCCGACGTGGCGCGCCACGCTCGACCATCCGCCACTGACCGGGATCCGTGTCGTCGACCTGACCACCGTGTGGTCGGGTCCCTACGCCACCATGTTGTTGGCGGACCTCGGGGCGGAGGTCATCCGCGTCGAGAATCCCTGGGTCCTGCCGCCGACCACGAAGGGCTACGAGGCCCGGCCCACCATCGCCAACCCCGGGTTCTTCGGTTCGCTCTACGGACCAGGCGTGCCCGACCGGCCCGACCGGCCCTGGAACCGCCACGCCATGAACAACGCACTGGCGCGCAACAAGCTCTCGTGCACCATCGACACCCGGCGGCCCGAAGGCCGGGAGTTGCTGCTGCAGCTGGTGGAGCGTTCCGACGTCCTCATCGACAACTTCAAGTCGGGCGGGCTGGCTCGTCTCGGGGTCCACGCCGGCGAGCTGCAGGCGCGCAATCCCCGCCTCGTCGTTGTCCGCATGCCGGCCACCGGGCTCACCGGTGACTGGGCCGGCTACACGGGCTTCGGGGCGCAGTTCGACGGGCTCACCGGCATGCTGTGGCTCTGCGGCCCCCTCGACTCCGAGCTCATGACGAGTCCGGGGACGACCTACATGGACGCCGCGTCGGGACCGGGCGCTGCCTTCGCGACGGTGGCCGCGTTGCGGTACCGCCAGGGCACCGGACGCGGGCAATTCGTCGAGTTCGACCAGAGCGAGAACATCTTGAACCACCTCGGCGACGTGCTGGTCGACTGCCAACTCGGCGTCGAGCCCCGTCGGTGGGGCAACCGCGATCCGTGGCGGGCTCCGCAGGGCCTCTACCGCTGTCAGGGCGACGACCAGTGGGTCGCGATCTCCGTACGCGACGACGAGGCGTGGCGTACGCTGGCCGTGGCGATCGGCCGGGAGGACCTCGGGTGCGACGCCGCGCTACGCCGATCTCGCGCGGCGCCACGCACACCATGACGAGCTCGACGCCGTCCTCGCCGACTGGGCGGCACAGCGGTCCGCGCTGGACGCCTTTCACGAGCTCCAGCAGGCGGGCGTCGCGGCCGGGCCGTTGCTCGACGACGACATGTTCGCTGCTGATCCCCACCTGCGCGACCGAGGCTGGCAACAACCGCTCACCAGCCTCGACGTCGGCACCCACCTGCACCCGGGCCTGCCCTACCGCGGCGTCGTCCAGGCGTGGCGGCGGGGGTCGCCCGTCCTCGGCGAGGACAACGAGTACGTCTACAAGGAGATCCTCGGGGTCAGCGACGAGGCGTTCGAGCGGTTCCGCGCGGAGCGGATCCTGGCCGAGGACTATCTCGACGACACGGGCGAGCCGTTCTGACCCGCCCTCCGTTCACACCGGGCTCACGAGCCCGTGCTCGTCCCGGGCAGCGCGGACCCGCAGAACGACTTTCCGTCCTTGGGGAAGGGCACGTACTTGTCGTTGACGAACTGGACGTAGGAGAAGCACTGAGTCGGTGGGTCCTGCCCGAAGTGGACGAAGCTGATCGGTCCCGTCGCCAACCCGCTGTCGGTCCAGTCGGTCACCTTGCGCAGGTTGTCGATGAACGACTTGTGCGTCGGGTCCTTGCCCGCTTGTTGCAAGCCTTCGTACATCAGGTTGGCCACCGGCCAGCCATCGGACTCGCCGAGGTCCGGCAGCCCGCCCGTGTAGGTCGGGTCGTACTTCTTGAGCTGGGCCAGGAAGGCCAGGCTGGCCGCATTGGTATAGGTGGGGGAGGACACGATGCCGGGGAAGAAGGCGTTGGCGGCGGCGGCCTTGTCCTGCGCGTTCTGGTAGATGTCCTGCGTCGGGCCCGCGGCGAAGATGATCTTGACCTTGTTCAGCCCCGCCTGATGGAGCGCGGTGGCCATGGCCAGGCTGGAGGAGAGCACGCATGCGCATTCGGCGGCGTCGCACCCATCCGCCTTGAAGCTCAGCGCGAAGGCGGTGAAGTTCACCGACCCGATGGGGACGATGGTCTTGTCGCATGCCTGCAGACCGTCGCGCTTGATCGACTCGTAGACGCTGTTGCCCTGCTGGATGGCGGCCGAGACGTTCGACTCGACGTAGCTGATCTTGTGCGCCCCGATGGCCTTGTAGAAGCCGCCGTCGCCGTAGGCGGGACCGTTCTGTGACGAGTTGCCCGTGGTCGAGAACAGGTTGGTGTTGGGCTGCTCCGACCACTCCGGCCCGTCCAGGCTGAGGCCGGTCACGGGGATGCCCGCCTGAGCGAGGTAGGGGGCCGCGCCGTAGAAGGCGCTGCTCAGTTCGGCGATGGCGAAGACGCCCTTGTTCTGCACGAGGTCTTTCGCCGCAGTCTCGGCGCCCGTCGGTGTCGACGTGGTGTCGTCGACCACCCAGGTGATCTTGCGACCGTCGACGCCTCCGGCGGCGTTGATCGCCTTGAAGCGCGCCTCGATCGCCGCGGGCGCGTCCGAGAAGGACGACGACGCCGCGCCCGTCAGGTCGCTGAGGATCCCGATCTTGATCGTCGTGGGTGTGACGCCCTGTTCGGTAGTGGTGGCGCTGGCTCGTGTCGCCGCGGTCGCGGCGCCCACCTGTCCGGTACAGACCAGGATCGATGCGATCAGCACCGACAGACCCACGGCAACTCGCACCCGAAAGACCGGCTTCGGCACGATTCCCTCCCCTGTTCAGCGGACCCGGATGGTACTGACCCCGGTGCCGAATTCGCGGTCGGGGTCGTTCCCATCGTTAGGCACACGCCCAATATCCTGCGGCGGACTGTAGCCTTGCCGCGGCAGAGGGTCAACGCGGGTTGGCGGGCAATCTGCTGGCTGCGCGAGAAAGCTCGCGTGAGCGCCAGACAGCGCGAGCGAGCATGAACAGGAGGACATCCGTGGATCGTGGCGACCGCGTGGCGACAGCAGCGTGAGCGAGCCGGCCGGGCCCTTGCAGGGCGTGCGTGTGCTCGATCTGACGTGGGGCATCGCAGGGCCCGTGGGCGTGCTGCTCCTCGCCGAGCTGGGTGCAGACGTCGTCAAGGTCGAGCCGCCGGGCGGGGATCCGTTCCGGGCCCAGCCGGGTTACCACGTCTGGAATCGCAGCCGTCGTTCGCTGGTGCTCGACCTCAAGGCCGACGAGGGCCGAGCGGTGTTCCTGCGTTTGTGCGAAGGGGCCGACGTCGTGGTGGAGTCCTTCAGCCCCGGCACGATGGATCGGCTGGGGCTGTCCGCGTCCGACCTGACCGAGCGCTTCCCCCGGTTGGTGGTCTGCTCGGTGCCGGCCTATCCACCCGGGCACCGCTTCGCCGGGCGTCCCGGCTGGGACGCCTTGGTGCAGGCCCGTTCAGGCATGCAGTGGGAGCAGCCCGGCTGGCGGCCCGGGCCCGTGTACCTGCACTTCCCCGCACCGAGCATGGCCGCCTGCTTCCTCCTCGCGACCGGGGTGCTCTCGGCCCTGATCCGCCGCGAGACGACCGGACGGGGGCAACACGTGCAGTCGTCGCTCTACCAAGGGGTGCTGGCTTACACCACACAGATCTGGCAGGAGCACGAACGGGCACCCAAGGGGTATCGCACCACGATGGCGAAGACGTATCCACCGGGCATTCATCAGTCGTCGCTCTTCGAGTGCGCGGACGGTGAGTGGATCCATGCGGCCACGATGAACGGGCGCACCCCTACTCGAACCGTCGAGGAGATCCTCGGGCTCGATCCCGTCGATGTCAGGGCGCTCTACGCCGACCCGGCGCTGCGCGCGCAACACGAGGAACGGCTCCGCGCTGCCTACGTGACACGATCACGGACCGAACTCATCGAGGAATTCCATGCGGCCGGTCTCGGCGCGGAGGCGGTGGCGCCGATGGCTGCGGTCTTCTCGCATCCTCAGTTCGTGGCCAACGGGTTGGCCGCCCTCGTCGAGGACCCCGCGCTGGGGTCGACGACCCAGGTCGGGGTGCCCGCGGTACTCCGCGGAACGCCGGGCGCGATCCAAGGTGGGCAGCCCGAGCCCGGCGCACACAGCCGCGACGTGTTGGTCGAAGCGGGCTACCCGCCCGCCGAGATCGAGGGCCTGCTCGACGCCCGCATCGTCGAGGCAGTCGGCGACATGGCGGTCCAAGAGCCAGCCGCCGCGGAAGGGGGCGCCTCGTGGGACCACTGACCGGCGTGATGGTGCTCGACCTTGGCCAATATCTGGCCGGGCCCTACGGCGCGATGCTGCTGGCCGACCTCGGCGCCGAGGTCATCAAGGTGGAGCCCGTCCGTGGTGACGGCATGCGCATGGCGGGTATGCCCTTCGTCGGCTGCCAACGCGGGAAGCTCGATCTGGCGGTCGACATCAAGGCGCCGGAGGGTCTCGAAGCGCTGATGCGGTTGGCCGAGATCGCCGACGTCGTGCACCACAACATGACGAAGGGCACCACGGCGAGGCTCGGGATCGACTACGAGTCGCTCCGCGCTCGCAATCCCGACCTCGTGCACTGCAACACCTACGCCTACGGCGCGGAGGGGCCGTTGTCGGAATTCGGCGGGCTCGACCCGCTCTATCAGGCTGCGTGCGGCCTCGAGTTCGAGGCCGGACCCGTGGCGAGTGGGAATGCGCCGTTGTACTTGCGCTTCGGGATGACCGACACCGCCAATGCCATGGTGTCTGCCGTCGGAGTGCTCGCCGCCCTGTACCACCAACGTCGTACCGGCGGCGGGGGACAGGACCTCTGGACATCGCTCCTCAACGGCGCGGCGGTGTTCAGCTCCGACGTGTTCCTGGTCGACGGGGAACCAGGTCCGGTCCGACCGGGCCTCGACGACAACCAGATGGGTGTCGCACCGTGCTGCCGGCTCTACGAGACACAGGACGGGTGGCTCCAGATCGCTGCGTTCGGCCCGGGCCAGTGGTCCGAGCTCTGCCGCGTCGTTGGGTGCGCAGACCTGGCGCGCTACGAGACGTTCGACGCGCGCCGCGGCCGCCCGCGCCGAGATCGAGCCGGTCCTCGAGGCCAGGTTCCGCTCCCGCACCGCCGCGGCTTGGTATTACGCCCTGGCCGAGGCGGGCGTCGACTCCGAGGTGTCCGTCGACACGAACGACGGCGAAGCGGTGCTCCACGACGCCGACAACGAGCGGCTCGGGCTCGTCACCTCGTACGACCACCCGATCCTCGGAGAGGTGCGCCAGTTCGGCACGTTGATCGATTTCTCGGAGTCGCCGACGGGCCCCTACGGTCCGCCGCCCTTGGTGGGAGAGCACTCCCGGCGCATCCTTGAACGCGTCGGTTACGCCGATGAGGACATCGACGACCTCGTGAACCGAGGGATCGTCTACGAGCCGGGCGAGGACTACCGCTGGCCCGAATGAGCACCCGGCAGCCGTCGAGCGCGTCGACGGGCTGCGGGGCACCTCGCGGAACGGAACGTCCACGTCCACCCGTCGCTCTCGCGGTAGCCCGAGCACCCGCTCACTGATGGCGTTGCGCGCCATCTCGGTGGTCCCGCCGGCAATGCAGGACGCCTGCCGCATGAGGAACCGCGTCCCGACCTGGCCGAGCGCGCCGTCGTCTTCGGACCAGGCGGCCGCGGCCGTCCTCGCCAGCTCGAAGGCGATGGTCGAGTCGCGCACCGCGCTGGTCCCGTACCAGAGGCGGGTGATGGCGGCCCAGTGCTCGGTCGCCGTTCCGGCGCGGATCTGCCCCGCGATCGAACCGGAGAGGGCGTCGCCCACGAGCCGGAGGGCCAGCGATTCGCCGATCTGTTCGCGCACGCGCGCGTCGTCGGCCAGGTCGCGCCGCCGCAGCTCGGGAAGGAGCGCGGGTGGCCCGCCGGTCGGATCGAGCGCCACCGCCGGCCGCCCGGCTGGCGCGGTCACGTACTGCGACCCAGCGGCGATGGTGCGCTCGTGGTACATCCAGCGGAGCACGACCGACCACCCACCGTCCGCCGGACCGATGCGCATGTCGTCGGGGACGCGGACGTCGGTGATGAACTCCTGGCAGAATTCCCGTGAGCCGTTGACCATCTCGATCCGGTGGATTTCGATCCCCGGCTGGCGGATCGGCACCATGAACACGCTCAAGCCCCGGTGCTTCGGGACGTCCCAGTTGGTGCGGGCGAGGCAGAGCGCCCAATCGGCCCACCAGGCTCCCGTGGTCCAGATCTTCGAGCCGTTGAGGATCCACTCCTCCCCGTCGCGGACGGCCGTGGTGAGGGCACCCGCCAGATCCGAGCCGCCGCCGGGCTCTGAGAGGAACTGCATCCAGAGGGTCTCGCCCCTCAGGATCGGCGGGATGTGCTGCCGCTTCTGCTGCTCGTCCCCGAACTCGAGAATGATCGCCATGCAGGGCGTGAGGGTCGGCACCTGCGTCTCGGATGGGTATTGGTAACCCCGGATCTCCCGGTTGAAAGCGAGCTGATGCGCGCCGGTCAGTCCTTGGCCGCCGTAGGCGCGCGGAACGCAGATCCCGGCGAACCCACCGTCGAAGAGCACACGCTGGAGCTGGCGACAGCGCTCGATCTGGGCCAGTTCCTCCTCGTCGGCACCATGGACCCCCCGGAACCCGCCGACCCCGTCGGCCGCCCGTGGCATGTGCTCGGCCAGCCAGGCGCGGGCCCGGGCCGTGAACGCCTCGACGCTCTCCATGTCGCCGTCGCGGAGCTCACGCTCGCTCGCGTCCGTCATGCCGCGCTCATGGTCGCCTCGTACAGATCGGTCAAGCGGGTGGCGTGGTCCCCGGGTGTACCGAACAGCGGCGTGTTCGTCGCCACCCGCCGCAGGAACAGGTGCAGGTGATGATCGAAGGTGATGCCGATCCCGCCGTGCAGCTGCACGCAATCCTGCACGAGTTCGGGCCCGTACCGCCCCGCGTAGAACTTGGCCGCGCTCACCAGTTCCGACCGGTTCGGCGCATCGCGATCGACCGCATCAGCAGCTGCCGCCGCGATGGCGTGACTCGCCTCGAGCCACAGCTTCATATCGGCGAAGCGGTGCTTGACCTCCTGGTAGGACGCGAGCGGTCGTCCGAACGAGTAGCGGTTGCACGCCCAGTCAAGGGTGGTCTCGAGGGCCCACCGCATGGCGCCGCACATCTCAGCGACCTGGATCGAAACCGCCAGGTCGACGAGCCAGCCCACCGCCGGCCCTGCCAGGTCGGCCTCTCCGATGAGAGCCGAGTGGGGCACCCGCACCCGGTCGAGCTCGAGTCGGGCGAAGCGTTTCGTCATGTCGAGGCTGTGCAGGCGAGCGACCCGCATCCCCTCGGTGTCACGCGGTACGAGGAACTGGCTCAGCGCTGACCCGGTGCGCGCCGTCACCAGGATGTACGCGGCGCCCGATCCACCTTCGACGGGAGACGCGACTCCCGCCAACTCGAAGCCGCCGTCGGTCTCGGTGGCCACGATGGCGGCGTCAGTCCCGATCATCGCCCACGCCCCTGTGGCGTAACCGTTCGGCAATTCCTGGAGCGGTCCCGCCCGCTGCGGCGCACTGCCCCAGCGCCCGACGGCCGCCGCGACGACATTGCTCCCGAGCAGCGGTCCCGGTGCTGCGTGCAGGCCGAACTGATAGGCCACGAGCGCCAGGTCCACCACGCCGTGATCGCTGACACTGCCGCCACCGGATTCCTCCGGCACGAGCAAGGACGTCCATCCGAGCTCGGCGCCACGCTGCCAGATGGACGCGTCGTAGCCTTCCGGAAGAGTCGCCAGCTCGCGCAGACTCTCGAGTGGACACTCGGTTTCCAAGAACCGCTTGGTCGTCTCTTCGAACAGCTCTTGGTCCTCGCTCCGGACGAACACGTCGCTGATGCTACCGGTGAGGCTCTTTCGGTTCCGTGGGCGACGCTCAATGCAGGACGATGCCACCGGTGACGTTGACCGCCTGGCCCGTCATAAACCGGGCCTTGTCCGAGCACAAGAACGCGATCACATCGGCCACGTCCTGCGGTTCGCAGAGGCGACCGAGCGGCGTGTGATCGATGTAGCTCTGACGCACGTCCTCGGGGTCCATTCCCCGGAGCTGACCCTCCCAGACGATCTCGCGGTCCTGCATCGGGGTCCGCACGCACCCCGGGCACACGGCGTTCACCCGCACTCCGAACGGCGCGACTTCCCGGGCCACGCTCTGGGTGAGCCCCAAAACGGCCCATTTCGACGCCGAATAGTGCGCCAGGAGCGGGGTTCCCTCCTTGGCGGCGGCCGAGGCGATGGAGACGACGCAGCCGTCGCGTCGCTCCGTCATGGATCGCACGACCTCGCGCGTCACGAGGAACACGCCCTTGGCGTTGACGTCCATGGTGCGGTCCCACTCCTCCTCGGTCAGGTCGACGAAGCGTGCCATCGTGGAGATCCCTGCGCAGTTGATCAGCACGGAGATGGGTCCGATCGATGTCGACACGTCGGACACGGTCGCCCTGACCTCGGGCTCGCTGGTCACGTCGAGGTGCCGGACGACGGCCGTCTCGCCGAGGCCTTCGATGGCACGCGCCGTGTCCGCAGCACCTTCGAGCGAGACGTCGCTCGCGACGACGAGTGCTCCCGACCGGGCCAGCTCGCATGCGACCGCGCGACCGATGCCACTCCCCGCGCCGGTCACCAATGCCACACGGCCTTCGAGTTCTTGCATCAACCAGGCCTTCCTCGCTCCCAGCGCATTGTGACATTTGAACGGTCTCGACACCATCGACTGCTCGCCGCAGCGTTTGCTCGCGCATCGACCGCCGCTTAGCTTTCGGTGCCGCCGCATGAACGCCGACGATGCCGGAGGGTAGACGTGGAACGCTTTGGCGATGTGACCGTGTCGCTCGACGACGCCTTCGTCGCGACCGTTGAGATGCACCGGCCGCCGGAGAATTTCTTCGAGGTCGACGTGCTCCGGTCGCTGGCCGACGCGTACGAGGCGCTCGATGCCGAGCCGTCATCGTGTCGTGCCATCCTGCTCTGCGCCGAGGGCAAGCACTTCTCCGCGGGAGCGAACATCGGGAGCGGCCCCGCCGAGGCCGCTGACCCCGACACCGACGCCAGCCCAGACTCTGGTTCCGCCGACGGGCCGGACCAGATGGACATCGAAGCGGCGCGCCTCGTCGGCTCGCTGACGCCTGTGGTCGCGGCAATCCAGGGCGCCGCCATCGGCGCCGGCTTCGGGTTGGCCTGCCTGGCGGACTTCCGCGTCGGCTGCCCCGAGGCTCGGTTCGCCGCCAACTTCGCCCGGCTGGGTTATCACCACATCCTGGGTCTTTCGGTCACCCTCCCTGCCCTCGTTGGTCAGCAACAAGCCCTCGACCTGCTCTACACAGGTCGGCGCGTCAAGGGTGAAGAGGCCCTCGCCCTGGGCCTGCTTGATCGCCTCACCACGGTCGAGTCCCTCCGAGCCGAGGCGCATGCGATGGCGGCGGAGATTGCGGCGAGCGCGCCGCTGGCCGTGCGGGCGATCCGCCAGACCATGCGGTCCGGCCTGGGTGAGCGCTTCGGAGCGGCCACCGAGCGTGAAGCCGCGGTGCAGGCGTCGCTCGCCACGTCGTGGGACCTCACGGAAGGTGTCCGCGCGGCCCGTGACCGACGAGCGCCGCAGTTCGAAGCACGATGAGGGTCCGCAGGTCGAGGGCATGAGCGGGGAGCGCGAATGGAGCCTGCGGTTCCCCTCGGCCGACCTGGCGAAGCACTACCGGGACATGGGGTGGTGGAACGAGGAGACGCTCGCCGACATCGCGTGTGGCGGCATGGTGCGGTCAGCCGCAGTGCCGTGCCGGGTGCGCTCTCGAGTGCGCCCGTTCCGTGGCACCATCGGCGACGTCGCGGACCAGGCTCGCCGCCTGGCCGGGACATTGCGTCGCCGCGGCATCGCCCCCGGCGATGTCGTGGCCTTCCAGCTGCCCAACTGGGCCGAGGCCGTCGCCTGCTTCTACGGGATGTTCGCGCTGGGTGTGGTCGTCGTCCCCGTCGTGCACATCTACGGGTCGAAGGAAGTCGCGCACATCCTGCGGCAGAGCAAGGCCCGGGCTTTCGTCACCGCCGACAGCTTCGGCCGGCAGGATTACCTCGCCAATCTCGAGGATGCGGTGGCGGGGCTCGCCGACCTCGAAACCATCGTCGTCGTCTCAACGGACGGTCGCCCCATGCCCACGGTCGGCCCGCGCGTCCTCTCGTGGTCCGACGTCATGGCCGCTGACTCCGACCCGCTCGACCAACCCGCGTCAGTGGACCCCGACGCCCCGGCCCTGATCGGCTACACCTCGGGGACCACGGCTGCGCCGAAGGGTGTCATCCACACGCATCGCACCTATCTGGCCGATCAACGGACCTGGGCCACCTTCCTGCGTGAGGACGCGTCGCCACCGCCGACCGTGCGCCCGACGGCGTCGCTCACCGCATCGCCCGTGAGTCACGTGATGGGCCTCGCGTCTGCGCTGCGACCGTTGTTCGCGGCGAGCCCGCTCGATCTGATGGACGTCTGGGACGCAGGTGAGGTGCTGCGCGCCATGGCTGACGACGGTGTCTCCACCGGAGGGGGCCCGCCGTTCTTCCTCCTCAGCTTGCTCGATCACCCCGACTTCGACGCGTCCACGCACCTGCCGTACATCAACCACCTGATCATGGGCGGCGCCCCGATCCCGAACGCGGTGGTCGACCGCGCCAACGATCTGGGGATCTCGCTCGTCCGCGCCTACGGGTCCACCGAGCACCCCTCGACGACGGCGTCACTGCACTCAGATCCGGTCGACAAACGGCTCCACACCGACGGGCGCGTCATCTCGGGTTCGGAGCTCCGATTGCTCGACGCCGAGGGCCGGCCGGTCGGGGTGGGACAACCCGGAGAGATCCACTCCCGAGGCCCCGAGCTCTTCGCGGGCTACGCCGATCCCGTCCTGACCGCCGACGCCATCGACGTTGACGGGTGGTACGACACGGGCGACATCGGCGTCGTCGACGAGGATGGCTACCTCACGATCACCGACCGCAAAAAGGACATCATCATCCGCGGCGGCGAGAACGTGTCGTCCGCGGAAGTGGAGGACGTCCTTGCCGCCATGGCCGGGGTGGCTGAGGTTGCCGTCGTGGCCGCGCCCGACGCCCGCTACGGCGAGCACGGCGCCGCCATCGTCCGGACCGTGCCCGGCACGTCGCGCTTCGACCTGGCGGCGGTGCAACAGCACCTCGAGTCCCGCGGGTTGGCGCGGCAGAAGTGGCCCGAAGAGCTGCGCTTCGTGGAGGACTTTCCTCGCACAGCGTCGGGGAAGATCCAGAAGAACGTGTTGCGGTCCGCTCTACGCACCAGGGGAAGTGGGACGGTCCCCTTCGAGGCTGAGGGCCCGGCCGCCCGGTAGCGGCGCACGCTCGGCACCGCCGCCGCGGCATGGGCTGGTGATGGGCGACGGGTGGCGGGCGTCGGGCCTGGTGCAAAACTTGGGCGAGTGCTAAAATCTTCGCGGGCCGGTGGTCCCGGCTCGTCCGCTCGGGGAGGTCGCGCGTGCAACTCGAGGACATGATCATGGTGAGCGTGGACGACCATCTGGTCGAGCCGCCGTCGATGAGCGACTACTTCGCCGACCACTTCCCGGCCAAGTACCGCGACCGGGTGCCCCGGGTGGTCCACCGTGACAACGGCACCGACGCGTGGCTGGTCGAGGGCCACGAGGTCTCGAGCTTCGGCCTCAACGCGGTGGCCGGACGCGTCCCCGAGGAGTGGGGCAACGACCCGGGGTGCTTCGAGGAGGTACGCAAGGGGACGTGGGACGTCCACGAGCGGATCCGCGACATGAACGCCAACGGCGTCCTCGGATCGATGTGCTTCTCGTCATGGCCGGGCCTCGGCGGCCAGTACTTCCTCCAGAGCGGGGACCGGGAGCTGGCGGGCTGCATGATCCGGGCGTACAACGACTGGCACGTCGAGGAGTGGTGCGGTGCCTATCCGGGGCGCTTCATCCCGCTGTCCCTGTCGGGTTTCATCCTCGGGCCCGAATGGATGGCCGAGGAGATCCGGCGCATGGCCGACAAGGGCTGCCATGCGGTGTCGTTCCATTCGGACACCCACCGCTTCGGACTCCCCGACCATCACGGCGACGAATGGGATCCCGCCTGGCAGGCATGCCAGGACACCGACACGGTCATGGTCTTCCACTTCGGGAGCTCCCCGGAATTCATGCCCCGCTCACCGTTCGACACCATGATCCACACCATGCCGTTCAACACGGGCGTCTTTGCCTCCGAACTCCTGTGGTCACCCGTCTTGCGCAAATTCCCCGATGTGAAGTTCTCATTGGCAGAAGGCGGCATCGGGTGGATCCCGTACTGGCTCGAGCGGGCGGATTACACGTACCAACGCCACCATCAGTGGACGGGCCAGGACTTTGGCGACCAGCTTCCGAGTCAGGTCTTCAAGAGCCGTGTGCTCACCTGCTTCATCGACGACTACACCGGGCTGCGTCTCCGCTACGACATCGGCGTCGAGAACATCGCCTGGGAATGCGACTATCCGCACTCGGACTGCACGTGGCCCAACGCCCCCGAGGCGGCGTGGAAGTCGCTGCAGGCGGCAGAGGTGCCCGACGACGAGATCCACATGATCACGTGGGAGAACGCGTGTCGCTTCTACAGCTTCGACCCGTTGGCCCACCGCACGCGGGAGGACTGCACGGTGGGTGCGCTCCGCGCCGAAGCAGTGGACGTCGACATCACGCCGAAGAGCTACGGGATGCCCGATCGCTCCAGCCCGCCGGTCGCCGCGCTCCCGAGTTGAACGAGCTCCGTCGACGCTCGCGGACGGGCGTTCGACGGGGCGCTCGGATCAGCTCCAGTGAATGGCCTTGATCTCGGTGAACTCCTCGAGCCCGTGATGGCCCCACTCGCGACCGATGCCGCTTTGCTTGAAACCACCGAAGGCGCCGTTCTGGCCGATGCCGGCCATCGCCTCGCCCCAGCCCGGTCCTTGCCCGCCTCCGGGTCCGACGTCGGTGCCGGATGACGTACCGACTCGTTGCGCCAGCACCGTGCCGGCCCGGATCCTTCGGGCAACGTTGAAGGCACGCGCCGTCGTCGCCGACTCGACGCCACCGCCCAGACCGTAGATCGAATCATTGGCCAGCCGAACTGCATCGTCGTCGGTACCCGAGTAGGGCACCACTGTGAAGACGGGCCCGAAGATCTCCTCTTGGGCGATGCGCATGTCGTTGCGGCCGATGAAGACGGTGGGCTCGTAATAGAAACCCGTCTCGAAGCCGTCCGGTCGCTTGCCGCCCGTCACCAGCTCGGCGCCCTGCTCCAGGCCGGAAGCGACGTACCCCTCCACCCGTTCCCGCTGTTGCTCGCGTATCAGCGGTCCGAGGTCGGTCGACGGATCCGTCGGGTTGCCGATCGTGACGTTGGGCGCGGCAGCGGCGACACCATCTTTGTACGCATCCAGGAGATGCTCGGGTAGCAGGAGTCGAGTGGCGAGGATGCAGCCCTGCCCGCAGTGGGTCAGCGTGGACCCGAACCCCACGGAGCGGGCGTATTCCTCGGACACGTCATCGAGCAACACCTGGGCGCTCTTGCCACCGAGCTCGAGCTGGTAGCGCTTCACGGTGGCAGCACCGTTTGCCATGATCCGCCTTCCGGTGGCCGTCGATCCGGTGAAGGCGATCATGTCGACCATCGGGTTGGACGTCAGTTCGTCGCCCACTTCGCCGTGCCCCGTGATGACGTTGAGCACACCCGCCGGGATCCCCGCCTCCTCAGCCGCCTGCGCGATGAGGAAGGCGTCGAGGGGAGTCCACGGGTGCGGCTTGAGGACGACGGTGCACCCCGCGGCCAGCGCTGGGGCAACTTTCACGACATTGAGCATGAAGGGGAAATTGAAGGGCGTGATTGCGCCGACGACCCCTACCGGCTCGCGGAAGAGCGCTGAACCGGTCATCCCGTCGGGACCGCCCGTGGGCGCCCCCGCCTCGACCCATTCGACGATGTGCTCGGTCTGGGTGGCGTTGCTACGGAACATGCCGATAGAGCCACCGGCCTGCACGTAGTCGGTGAGGAACCCGACCGAGCCCGTCTCGGCAACGATGAGCTCGCGCAACTCGGCTGCGTGTGACTCGAGGTACTCGGCCATGCGGACCAGTGCAGCCGCCCGCTCGGCGGGCTTGGTGTAGGGCCATGGTCCTTCATCGAAGGCCTTGCGGGCTGCTTCGATCGCTCGTACGGCGTCCTTGGGAGTGGCTTCGGGTACCCGGCCGATCGCCTGCTCGTCCGCTGGGTTGATGACCTCGATCGATCCGCCCGCCTCGCCGGCCGTCCAGGTCCCGTCGATGTACAGGTCGAAATTCCAGCTCTTCGTCACGTGTGTGCTCCCTTGTCTCGGGTCTAGTTTAGGGCGTATGCCCAAATCTGTCAGGCTCGAAAAGCGGGACGAAGTGCTCGCCCTGCTGCTCGAAGACCACCTGCAGGGGCATCCCGATGGACAGTTGCTCCAGCGCACAGCCGACGATGTTCGTCGTCATCCTCAGTCCCGGCTGCTCCACCAGTTCTACCAAGGCGATCACGTAGGGCACGTCCACCTCGGGATTCCACGCTTTGCGGTTGACGGTGAAGCTGTAGAGGACCGCCTTACCGCTCGTGGGCTCCCAGGGAAGATCCCGTTGCCAGCACTTGGGGCAGATGGGACGGGGCGGGTGCACCCAGAACCCACACGTGGGACACCGGCGGATCCGGAGCACGTTCTCTCGGCCGGCCGTCCAGAACCCTCGATTCGATTCGTCGAGTATCGGGACTCGCCGCAACGCCACCGGCATCGTGTGCTCCAGCTTCAACGGACTCCGGACACGTGGAACCTAACAGTCGCGCCATCGTCGTACCCCACTGCGAGTGACGGCGCACCTCTCGCCTCCTTCCGAGGAGCCGGGGATAGGCTCCCGAGTGGTTCTCGGTGCCGACGACGCGCCGGGATGACGGAGGAGTCCTTCGATGTCCGAGGCTGGAGACGCAACGCGTACGGCATTGCTCGACGCGGCGGAACAGCTCCTCATCTCGAACGGCATGGCCGCGATCACGACCCGGAAGGTGGCCGAGAGGGCGGGCGTCAACCAGGCTCTGGTGCACTACCACTTCGGCACGATCGAGGAGCTCCTTCTCGCCGCCCTGGAGCGGGTGTCGGTCCAGGTGAAGGAGCGGTCGCAGACCATCTACCACGACCACGACCAGTCCTTCATGGACGGGTGGTTCGAGGAGATGCACGCCATGATCACCTCCGACTTCGAGCGGGGGTGGGGAAAAGTGTGGCTCGAGAACCTGACGCTTGCGGCCAACCGTCCGAAGATCCGCAAGCAGTACGTGAAGGCGTCGACAATGACGAGGAAGCTGCACGAGCAACAGGTGGGCGAGATGCTGGAGCAGCACGGCGTCGACGCCGATCTGTATCCCGCTGCGGCCATCGTCACGCTGCTCGATGCGATCACCTGGAAGCTCATCTTGGACCGACTGGTCGGGATCAAGTCGGGGCACAAGGAATTGTTGGCCATGTTGCACCGCGTGTGGGACCAGGTGGATCAAGAGCTCCAGCACGCCGCGAGGTAGACGCCGACTCGGGACGGTGTCGTGCCTGAATCCGAGTTGCCCTGGATCGTTGACGCCTACGTCAATGCCAACCCGCCCCACCTCGGACTGAGCTGGAGTCTGACCGACGACACCTATGGCGAGGCGAGGACGAAATCCCAGGACCTCGGGCAGTTGCTGGGCGACATGGATCGTCATCACATCGCACGCGTGCTCCTCGCGCCGCCGCCCGAGTCCGCCATGGGGGACCAGGCGGCCGGGTACCGATGGACGCTCGACGCCGTGCAACAGCACCCGGACCGCTTCGCCCTGAGCGTCCGGGTCGACTGCCGGCAGGGCATGCAGGCGGTGCGCCACCTCGAGAGCATGGTGCGGAACGACGGTGCTCGCGCCCTGAGAATCGTCCCGTACCGCGACGGGCTGCGCGCCTCCCACCGCTCGTACTTCCCGCTCTACGCGAAATGCATTGAACTGGGCATCCCCGTCACCATCACGGTGGGGATGCCCCTCGTGCAGCGGCGCGGGGTCGTCCAGAATCCCAAGCACCTCGACAAGGTCTGTGCGTTCTTCCCCGAGCTCGTGCTTGTGAGCGCGCACGGCGGAGCTCCGTGGACCGCGCTCTTGGTGCAACTGCTGCGGACGTGGCCAAACCTGTACCACATGATCTCCGCCTATCCCCCGAGTCGGTACCCGCCTGAGCTCGTGGCCTACGCCAACTCCCAGCGGGGCCGATCCAAGGTGCTGTACGCGTCCGACTATCCGCTGCTCACGTTCGACCGGATCCGCCGGGAGCTCCCCGCCTGCGGCATCGGCGACGACGCCATGCCCTGGTTCACTCGCAAGAATGCCGAGAGGGTGTTCTGGGGTGAAGGCGCAGGCACTGACGTCGAGGCGTAACCGCGTGCGCAACGCATTGGGTGGGGTGCGGATTTGCGACTTCTCGGGCCAGCTGGCCGGAGCGGGGGCGACGCGGTTCTTGGCGGCCATGGGGGCGGAAGTCATCCGGGTCGAGGACCCCGTCACGCAGGGCTACTGGGACGTGTTGCGCGGGGTGCCACCGTTCGTCGACGAGCGTCGTGGGACTGACTTCGGAGGCCCGTTCAACAACCACAACGTCGAGAAGCTCGGGGCCACGTTGAATCTCCGCACCGAGATCGGCAAGGAACTCTTGCGCGAGCTCATCGCCGTCTGTGACGTCTTCACGGAGAATTTCGCACCGGGCGTCATGGAACGGCTCGGCTTCTCCTACGAGGTGGTGCGGTCGATCAAAGAGGATGTCGTCTACGTGTCCAACTCCGGCTTCGGCCAGGTCGGGCCGTACCGCGACTTCAAGACATGGGGACCCCTCGTGCAGGCCTCGTGCGGGTTGGCCTTCTCCACCGGGCTCGCCGGGCAGCACCCGGCCGGAATCGGGTACTCGTACATGGACCACCACGGCGCCAATGTCATGGCCATCGCCATCATGGCCGGACTGCTGCATCGCGCCCGGACTGGTGAGGGGCAATGGATCGACATCTCGTGCACCGACGCAGGTGCGTTTCTGAACGGCCCGGCGATGCTCGACTACACGGTGAACAACCGCCCCATGCGGCGGCCCGGCTCACCTGACAGCAATCACAGCCGGGGCCCGTTGATGGCTCCCCACGCCATCTATCCGGCGACGGGCGAAGACAACTGGATCGCGCTCGCCTGCCGTGACGATCACGAGTGGCAGTCACTGGCTCAGATCATCGACGCTGACTGGTGTCAACGGGCGCAGTGGGACTCGACCGCCGGGCGCGTTCGTGAACAGGCCGAGCTCGATCGACGCCTCGGTGAGTGGACCGCTGCCTTCGACCGCTTCGAGCTGGCCGCGGCGTTGCGAGCAGCGGGCGTCCCGGCTGCCGCGGTGCAACGTCCCGCCGAGCGGATCGACGACGATCCCGCCACGTCGGACTGGGGCCTGTGGCCGACGGTCACCCACGCGCGCATGGGCCGGATACGAGTCGACGGCGTCCCGGTTCACTTCTCGAGGACCGACTGGGTGATCGAACGCGGGGCGCCCTGCTTGGGCGAGCACAACGACATCGTGTTCGGAGAACTGCTCGGTCACGCCGAGAACGAGCTCGAGAATTGGCGCGCGGCGGGGGTGTTGTGACGGACGCGGTGAGTGAACCACGGCCGGGACCGCTGCAGGGCGTGCGGGTCGTCGAATTGGCCAGCGAGTTCGGCGCGCTCGCCGGGAAGATCCTGGCCGACCTCGGCGCCGAGGTGCTGGTCGTCGAGCCGCCCGGGGGTCACCCGTCCCGGCAGTTCGAGCCCTTCTACGACGACGTGCCGGGGCCCGAGAACAGCTTGTGGTGGTGGTTCTACAACACGGGGAAACAGAGCGTCGTGCTCGATCTCGACCGGCCCGACGGTGCCACGCTGTTCCGCAGCCTCGTGCGGTCCAGTGACCTCGTGCTCGAAGGTGAGCCCCCTGGGCGGCTGGGCGACGCCGGTCTCGACTACGAGGAGTTCGCCGATGACCAGCGCGAACTCGTGTGGGTCTCCATCACACCGTTCGGTCGATCGAGCCCTCGGTCGCGTGAGCCAATCACGGACCTGACCCTGCAGGCGGGGGCAGGACCGGTCTGGAGTTGCGGGTACGACGATCATCGTCTCCCACCGGTGTGCCCTGGCGGCAACCAGGGGTATCACACGGCAAGTCTGTGGGCGGTCGAAGCCACGATGGTCGCGCTCTACGTGCACGAGACCCAGGGTCTCGGACAGCTCGTGGACGTGAGCATGCACGCCGCATGCAACGTGACGACGGAGGCGGCGACGTACGAGTGGCTCGTCGCCGGGGCGACGGTGCAGCGGTACACCTTTCGCCACGCCGCGGTCAGGCTGACGCCGCCTCGGTTGATGACGGCCGTGGACGGGCGAACGGTCATCGGCGCGCTCCCGAGGCGGGCGAGCGAGTTCCGGGCACTGAGCGAATGGCTCGTGGAGCTCGGCCTGGTCGACCAGTTCGAGGAGTTCTTCTTCTTGGAGCTGGGCGTGGAGCGAGGAGGGGTGCAGATCCCCGAGGTGGCGGCAGATCCCGAGGCCGCGGCGATCTACCAGGCGGGATCGGACGCCCTTCGGTTCGTGGCGGAACACCTCCCCGCGGCGGCGTTCTTCGTCGAGGCACAGCAGCGAGGGATCCCGGCCGCCATGTTGGCCGCGCCCGAGGAGGTCCTCAGCGACCCCCACTTCGTTGCCCGAGGCTTTCCAGTCGAGATCTTCCACGACGACCTCAACCGATCCTTCGTATATCCGGGGCCGGTCTTCCGGGCGCCGGCTTCTCCGTGGCGGGTCCGAGGGCGGGCGCCCCGCCTTGACGAACACGGGGAGACGGTACGGCGAGCGGCGCGGGATGCACTGGGCCCGGCTCGTGACTAGCGGCTCGCCGAACGCGATGCCCGGCGACCGTCCGTGTATGGAAGGGGTGTGATGGAGAAGTTCGAGCGGCGGGTGATCGTGACAGGCCTCGGCCTGTCGGACATCGGCCGCCATCTCGGGCGTGGTGGGCTCGACCTCGCGCTGGACGCAGCGCTCGGCGCGATCGCGGACGCGGGCCTCCAGCGATCGGACATCGACGGCGTGGCCTCGATGCCCTTCGGCGACCGGCCCCCCGAGGAGGTCGTCGACGCGTTGGGCCTCCAATTGAATTGGATGGGCGGAGCCAACGCGGGTGCTCAGCTGGGGGTCGTCATGAACGCGGCCATGGCCGTCGCGTCCGGCCTGTGCCGACACGTCCTCGTCTATCGCTCGGTCGTGCAACTCGGAGGCCTGTTGGGCAGCGCCTCGGGCGCGCTGCCCGAGCCGGCAGGGCCGTGGGAGTGGCACGTCCCGTTCCATGAGTATTCCGCCGTGAACTTGATGGCCATGCAGGCGCGTCGGCATATGCATGAATACGGGACAACGAAGGAGCAACTCGGCTGGATCGCGCTGAACGCACGGCGGCACGCGGCGCGCAACGAGCATGCGGTGCTGCGTGCACCCATGACGATGGACGAGTATCTCGACGCGCCCATGATCAGTGATCCTCTCGGGCGCCTGGACTGCGACCTGCCAATCGAGGGCGCGGTCGGTCTCGTCCTGTCCGCTGCCGAAACCAGCCCGGATTGTCCCAATCCGCCCGTTCGCCTGGAGGCCGTGGGCTCCGCCAATCACGACACGCACGGCTGGGAGCCGCGCGCGGACTTCCCGGCCATGGCTGCGAAAGATGCGGCCGCACAGATGTGGGCGCGCACGGACCTCACGCCTGCGGACGTCGACGTCGCCGAGCTCTACGACGGATTCTCCATCATCACCCTGTCGTGGTTAGAGGCGTTGGGGTTCTGTCACGAAGGCGAGGGGGGCGCGTTCGTAGAAGGCGGCCGGCGGATCGACCTCGGTGGCGAATTGCCTCTCAACACGTACGGCGGGCAGCTGTCTGCCGGACGTCTCCACGGTTTTTGGTTGTTCCACGAGGCGGTGTCGCAGCTCCGGGGTCAAGCGGGAAGCCGCCAGGTTCCCGGTGCGCAGGTCGCGGTGACGTCGGCCGGTGGCGGGTTCCGCTGTGGCTGCGTCCTCTTGACGCGTTGACGCACCCACATCGCGGGCGTCGGCGTCAGTGTCGCAGCGCCACGCTTGACACTGTCCCTGCGAAAGATTAAGCATATGCCCAAACTACTGTGATGGCGTCCCTCGACTTGTCCGCGGTGTGTCGCACCATGGCTTCGACGGGTGCGATCGGCCGGTGGAGGAACGGACGTGCTTCCGGCCGCTCCGATCAAGCGGGCTGGGCTGGGCGGACCTCCTCACTGGGTCGCTCGAAGAGCTGAGGAACATGTACGACATCTTGAAGGGCGTGCGGGTCGTCGAAGTGTCCTCGTGGCTCTTCGTCCCTGCAGCAGGCGCCGTCCTCGCGGACTGGGGCGCGGACGTCGTCAAGATCGAGCACCCGATCATGGGCGATCCGATACGCGGCCTCACCAACGCGGAGGCGTCGGGGGCGCTGATGAATCCGAACACCGAGTTGCCCAACCGGGGCAAGCGAAGTGTTGGCGTGGACATCGGTACTGACGGGGGAAAGAAGATCCTCCACACGTTGGTGAAGTCGGCCGACGTGTTCCTCACCAACTTCCTCCCGGATGCTCGAAAGCGCCTCGCCATCGACGTCGAGGACATTCAGGCGCTCAACCCCCGCATCGTGTACGCCCTCGGGACGGGGCAGGGATCGCTCGGAGCCGAAGCCGAGGACGGTGGATTCGATCTCGCCAGCGCCTGGGCCAGAGGCGGCGCGGCGTTTCAAATGACGCCCACCGGAGGCGAGCCCCCGAACCAGCCCGGTTCATTTGGTGACCTATCGGGCGGGATGAACCTGGCGGGAGCAGTGGCGGCAGCGCTGTACCGGCGGGAGCGTGACGGGCACGCCCCCGTCGTGGAGGTGTCGCTGTACGCCACTGGGATGTGGTGGATGGCGCAGGCGATCACGGCAGGCGCCGTCGGGCTGATCCGGGAATTCCGGACCCGTGCGAACCCGTTCAACACGCTGGTCAATTACTTTCCGACGAGCGACGCACGGTGGATCTGCTTGGTCTTCCTCCAGGCAGACCGTTGGTGGCCGGACTTGTGCCGGCATCTGGGCCGTCCAGATCTCATCGATGACCCGAGGTTCGCAGAGTCCGCGGCGCGCAACAGTCATGTGGAGGAGTGCACGCAGGTGCTCGACGAGATCTTCACGACGCGGACCCTGGCGGAATGGCGGGAGGCCTTGGCCACTCTCGAGGGAGTGTGGGCCCCGGTGTTGAGCCCGGCCGAGGTGGGCGAGGACCCGCAGGCCATCGCCAATGGCTATCTCCCGGAGGTGGACAAGGGGGACGGCCGCGTCTACCGGGGCATTGCGTCCCCCGTCCGGTTCGACGGCGCCTCCATCGGGACGCTGACCGGCGCGCCGGAGCACGGCCAGAACACCGAGGAGGTACTCCTCGAGCTCGGTTTCGCCTGGGACGACATCGTCCGGCTGAAAGACCAAGGAGTGGTGTTGTGAGGTCCCTGAAGCGAGGCTGCAGATGACGAACGAACGCATATCGGAGAACAACGCATCGGAGTGGCTGATCTCAGTCGATGACCACGTGCTCGAGCCCGGCCACGTGTGGCAGGAGCGAGTGCCGGCCAAGTTTCGCGATGCTGCGCCCCGCCTCGTCCGCGACGGCGGTGGTGAAGCCTGGGTCTTCGAGGGGCGACGAAATGTGACGCCCGGCCTCGGGGCGGTGGCGGGCAAGGCACGCGAGGAGTTCAGCTTCGAGCCGATCACCTACGACGAGATGCGACCCGGCTGCTACGACTCGGTGGCCCGGCTCGAGGACATGGATCGTGCCGGGGTGCTGGCGTCGTTGTGCTTCCCGTCGTTTCCCCGCTTCTGTGGTCAGGTGTTCCTCGAGGCCAACGACAAGGACCTCGCGCTGGTCTGCGTCCAGGCCTACAACGACTGGATGATCGACGAGTGGTGCGGGCGCGCACCCGGCCGGTACATCCCCCTGACACTCATTCCTCTGTGGGACCCGGACCTGGCGGCCTCCGAGGTTCGCCGGACTGCCACGAAGGGCTCGCGAGCAATCGCGTTCTCCGAGAACCCGGCCATGCTCGGCTTGCCGACCGTCCAGGACAGGGAAGGGTATTGGGACCCGCTCATGGCCGCGTGCGAGGAGACGGAGTCGGTCGTGTGCATGCACATCGGATCCTCCAGCCGGCGCTACACCATGTCCGACGAGTCGCCCATGTTGGTCACGATGTCGTGGGGTCCGCCCGTGAGCATCGCCGGTGCCATGGTGGAGTGGATCTTCAGCCCGGTGGTGCAGAAGTTCCCGGAGATCAAGGTGGCGCTGGCGGAAGGGGGGATCGGGTGGATGCCGTTCTTCCTCGACCGATGTTGCCAAGTCGTGGACAAACACCGGTATTGGATTGCGAAGGGCGATGTACGGCACGACTCCCTTTCGGGTCAGGTGCAGGTCATCGAGGACGGTGGCATCGACATGGAGGGGTTCTCCGTCATGGACACCTTTCACAAGCACATCTACGGATGCTTCATCGACGATCTCCACGGCATCAAGAACCTCGATGTGATCGGCGTCGACAACGTCATGATCGAGACGGACTATCCACACAGCGACTCGACGTGGCCGAATTGCATCGAACATGCCCAGAAGCAGCTGGAGGGCCTCTCTGAGGTCGATCGCTACAAGGTGCTGCGAGGGAACGCCGAGCGACTGTTCCGTTTCACACCAGCGCCGGTGCCGGCGTGAGGTTCGAGGCACCCCAGCCGGTGCGAGAAGGGATGACGGGATGAAGATCAGTGTCTTTCTCGGGTTCCAAGGCGGCGATTGGATCCACAACGACCAGCCGGAGCTCGGCGGCCCACCGACGATCAGAGACGGTCAGATCTACGAGGACAACATCCACGTCGCCGATCTCCTCGAGCCCCTCGGGTTCGACGCGCTGTTCCAGGTGGAGCACCACGGCTCGGCGTACCACATGACGAGCAACCCTCTGGCCATCCTCTACTACATGGCAGGGCGGACCGAACGGCTGGAAATGGGCACATGCGTCGTCGTCCTGCCGTGGAACCATCCACTGCGCGTGGCCGAGGAGCTCTCTGTGCTGGACAACATGCTGCGCGGGCGCCGGATCTACGTCGGGGTGGGGCGCGGGAGCTCGCCGAGCGAATACCGCTATCTCGGCATCGACCAGAACGAGGCCAGCGAACGCTTCAAGGAGAGTGTCGAGATCCTCCGGCTGGCCTTGCGCGAAGAACGCTTCTCCTACGAGGGGACGCACTACACCATCAGGGACGCGACAACGCGCCCGTGGCCCTGGTCGCCCACGCTCGGGGAGACCTTCTACGGGGCCCTTGTCAGCAAGTCCAGCCTGGAGCCGGTCGCCGAGATGGGCCTCGATCTCATGTGCACCGGCGGCACATCGGTGGACACCATGACCGAGAATTGCGAGATCTTCAACGGGGCCAGGGCCAAGGTAGGGCTCGGGCCGACGCGGCCCATCATCGCTGCGCCCGGGTACTGCGCCACCTCGCGCGACGCGGCCATGGAGGTGGCAGAACGAGCATTCGGTGGCTACATCGAGGGGTCTCGACGGCACTATGGATTCGACAAGCCCGAGCAGTTCGCCGACATCAAGGGCTATCAGCAGTACGGTCCTGGCGGCGGTGGTGACCCGCGCGGGAACTCTCCCCGGGAGGACTACATCCGGAGCGGGATCTTCGGGACGCCCGACGAATGCATCGAGAAGATCCGTCTGTACGCGGAGGTCACCGGGACGGACCACATCGTCATGCTGCATTCGGTCGCCGGGATGTCGGTGAAGGAGTCGGAGAGCAGCCTCCGTCTCTTCTCGAGCGAGGTCCTGCCCGTCGTGCGCCAGATGGCCGACGACGTTCATTGAGCGACCTCGCGTACGTCTCCCGCATCACACCCAGCGATCGCGAGCCGACGCGGTGAGTTAACGTGCAAGTCGAGGTGCAAGCATGAGCATACGGGGGCGCGCGTGCATCGCGGGTGCGTACGAACACCCGCGGCGGGAGACCCCGGACCGGAGCATCTGGCAGATCCACGCTGAGGTCGCGCTGGGCGCCCTCGACGACGCGGGACTGGACCTCTCGGATGTCGACGCGTACTTCTGCGACTCGTCCGCCGGGTTCGGACCGGTCTCGATGTCGGAGTACCTCGGCCTTCATCCCCGCTTCGTCGATTCGACCGAGACGGGTGGCTCGTCGTACCTGGTCCACGTCGGGCACGCCGCGGCGGCGATCGCTGCTGGTCACTGCGAGGTCGCTCTCGTCACCATGGCGGGATTGGCCCGGACGGGCGGGCAAGCACCGAGGGCCCGGAACGCGGGGTCGCCCGAGGCGGCGTTCGAGTCAACATGGGGGATGTCGGCGGTCACCGGGTACGCCCTGGCGGCCCAGCGGCACATGTTCGAGTTCGGGACGACCAGTGCCCAGCTGGCCGAAGTGAAGGTGGCGGCCTCCCTCCACGCGCAGCACAATCCCCACGCACTGCTCCGTACCCCAGTCTCGGTGGACGAAGTGCTCGATTCGCCGATGATCAGCACGCCGCTGCACCGCCTCGACTGCTGCGTCGTCACCGACGGCGGTGGCGCAGTCGTTGTCGTGAGCCCCGAGGTCGCCCGCGGCCTCGAACGTCAGACCGTCACGGTCCTCGGTCAGGCGGAGGCGGTCGGTCACACCGACAACGGGCGTATCGACCTGACCCGCACCGCCGCAGCCGTGACGGGGCCGCGAGCCTTTGCCGAAGCCGGCATCACACCCGCGGACGTCGACTATGCGTCCGTGTACGACTCCTTCACGATCACGGTGCTCGTGACGATCGAGGACCTGGGCTTCTGCGAGAAAGGAGAGGGCGGGCGGTTCGTGCTCGATGGCGCCCTCGTCGCGCCGGACGGAACGCTGCCGTTGAACACGGACGGCGGCGGTCTGTGCAACAACCACCCGTCGAACCGCGGAGGGATGACCAAGATCGTCGAGGCTGTCCGCCAGCTCCGGGGTGAAGCCCACCCCGCCGTCCAGGTGCCGGACTGCGGCATCGCCCTCGCGCACGGCACCGGTGGTTCGATCGGGACGAGAACGGGTAGTGCCACGCTGATCCTCGGCCGGGAGGATGCATGACCAGCGCGCATCTGCCGGTTCCGCCACCCGAGCGCACGCCAGAGACGCGCGAGTTCTGGGAAGCCACCGCCGCCGGACGCCTGGTGCTGGCGCACTGCGATGCGTGCGACGCGGTCATCTGGTACCCAAAGACGTGCTGCCCGCGGTGCGGGCCTCGCCCGGTGTCGTGGAAGCAGGCGGCGGGCACGGGCACCGTCTACAGCTTCAGCGTCGTCCACCGGGCGTCGGGGGCGTTCGCAGAGGCAACGCCGTTCGTCGTGGCGTACGTGGAGCTCGACGAAGGACCACGTGTGCTCACCAACGTCGTCGGGTGCGAGCCGGACCAGGTGTTCATCGGGCAGTCCGTGCGGGTGGTGTTCGCCGACACGGGTGAAGGGAGCGCGCTCTACCGCTTCGCGCCCGTCGACACGGGGGGCGCGGACGCCGTGACCCGCCGGGTCGCGGAGTGATGTGACGGCGCCCCCACGCCCGTCGTCCGGTATGTCGGGCGAGGTCGCTGTCGGGCCATTGGCCGGTGTGCGGGTGCTGGACGTCAGCGGCCTGACGGGAGCCTATTGCGGCAAGATCCTGGCGGACCTGGGCGCCGACGTGATCAAGGTGGAGTTGCCGGCGGGGGACAGGATGCGCTTCGTGCCGCCGTTCCGAGACGGCCAGAGTGGCCGCGAGAGCAGCCTCCTCTTCGCCTACTACCACCACAACAAGCGCGGCATCACGCTCGACTGGCAGCGTGAGGACTCACGCCCCCTGCTCGAGAGTCTGGCGGCGTCAGCGGACGTCGTCGTTGCCTCGCCCAAAGGTGACCCGGAGGCGCCGATCGGGTTCGTGGAGGATCCGCCGGCCCTGACCTGGGTGAGCGGGTCGGTGCTCACCTGCTTCATCACACCGTTCGGGCTCAGCGGTCCCTACCGTGACTGGCGGGCCACCCCCTTCACGTCCTTCGCCATGAGCGGGTACATGCACGCCTTCGGTCCACCCGAAGGTCCTCCCCTCGCGATGCCGGGCCAGCAGTTCTACGACGAAGCCGGTATGTGGGCCGCGTTCCTCGTTCAGGCGTCGCTGCGGGCACCCCGCACGCGCTGGGTCCATCCCATCGATCTGTCGGTACACGAGGTGGGCCTGTTCAACAAGCTGGGATCCGAGCAGTACGGTCTCGCGGGCCAGATCAAGACGCGCGCCACCAACTTCGGACCGCCGCCGGGAGGGATCTGGACCTGCCGTGACGGGAAGGTCGACATCGGAGCGCACTCGGACCGGCAGTGGGAGGTCTTCGTTGACCTGCTCGGCTCTCCCGATGTCCTGTCCGATCCGATCTACCGCGACCGGGTCATGCGGATCCAGCTGTTCGACCTGCTCACGGAAGTGATCGCGTCGCACATGGCGACGTGGAGTGCGCGGGAGTTCGTGTCAGCGGGCCAGGCCGCCGGTCTGCCCTGCGCGCTGACTCAGACGCCGGCCCAATTCACCGAGGACCCCCAGCCCGCAGCACGCGGCTTCTTCATCCCATCCGTGCGCGCCGGAACGGGGTCGGTGCCCATTCCGGGGAGGCCGTTTTGCTCAGAGCCTGCGCTCCTTGCCTACCGGCGGTCGGCGCCCGGCCTCGGGGAGTCCAATGAAGAGGTCTATCTGGGGTACCTTGGCTATACGGAGCGAGAGCTCCAAGCGTGGCGAGCTGATGGCCTCGTTTGACCCAGGACAAAGAGGCCTGCTGCGCGGGGTCCGCGTACTCTCGTTCGGTTCATTCGTCGCGGGCAACATTTGCACCCTGATGCTGGCGGAGTTGGGCGCGGACGTCGTCAAGGTCGAGTCCCGGGCGCATCCCGAGGCCCTGCGCGCCTACGACGCGCCCGGCCGGGCGCAGGTCGTGGAGCCGTCCGGTGCCCGGACGACCGCGCTCTTCGCTGGGATGACCCGTGGCCACCGGAGTGTCGGCATCGACATGACGAGCGACGGAGGGCGGCGCATCCTCCGTCGGCTTGCCGGTCGCGCTGACGTCGTGGTCGAGAATCTGGGTCCGGGGACCATGGAGGCGTGGGGGTGCTCGTTCGGCGACCTGCGGGCAGGCAGCCCACGGCTGGTGATGTTGTCCATCTCAGGGTACGGCCGGACCGGTCCATTGGCCGGGTTCCGCGCCTATGCCTCGAACATCAACAACTTCCTCGGCCTGACGTCGGCCTGGGCACTCGACGGCATCCATTTCGACTTCGTCGCCGGGACGCACGGTGCTTGTGCCGTCGTTGCCGCGCTGAGCGAGGTCGACCAGGGGGCCGACGGCGTCTTCATCGACATGGCACAGACCGACACGGGCGCCGCCATCTTGCCGAGCCTCTACCTCGACTACCTCGCCAACGGGCACGAGTGGGCGGCCGGGCCCAACGAGGTGCCGGGGTCCTTCTTCTCCGCGGTGGTCGCCTGCGTAGGCCCCGACGCCTGGGTGGCCATCGAACTCGAGGACGCGGTGGGACTGGGACGTGATGTGCTCGTTCCTGGAGCGGCCTGATCTCCGCATTGATCCGAGCACCCGGGCGCCCGATGGGCCGTCGCCCGGCCTCCGGGTGTCGCTGCATCGAGCTGTGGCAGAGTGGGCGGCGACGGTCACACCATTCCAAGCAGCCCACCGGCTCCAAGGGCTCGGGCTGGCCGCCGGTCCCGTGCAGAACGGCGAGGACCTCTGGCGCGACGCGCAATTGCGCAGCCGTGGCGCGTTCGTCGAGGTCGTGCATCCAGATCTCGGGCGGTTGGAGTATCCCGATGCCCCGCTGTCGGCCCCCCCGCCCCGCGGGCCGAGAACCAGTGGCCCACGGCTCGGGGCGCACACGGGCGAGGTCCTCCGGGAGTGGCTCGGATGCAGCGACTCGGAGGTGCGCGACCTCGAGGCCAGTACAGCCGTATGGCTGCCGGAGGCGTCGAGCGAGCCGCCGGCGTGTTGAGCACGCGAGCGGACGGAACGAGGCCGGGGTGACCGGGATCAACGAAGGTCGCGTGGCGATCGTCACCGGGGCGGGGCGCGGCATCGGGCGGAGCCACGCCCTGGAGTTGGCCCGCCAGGGGGCCAAGGTCGTTGTCAACGATGTGGGAGCTGACGTCGATGGCCGTGGGTCCTCGCAGACGCCCGCGGCAGAGGTTGTCGAGGCCATTCGTGCCGGCGGAGGGCTGGCGGTGGCCAACCGCGACGACGTGTCCGACTGGGACGGCGCGCACCGTCTGGTGCAGACGGCCGTTGGGGAGTTCGGTTCGCTCGATGTCGTGGTGAACAACGCGGGCATCCTGCGCGACCGGATGCTGGCGAACATGTCGATCGATGAGTGGGACGCTGTGATCCGTGTCCACTTGCGAGGAACGTTTGCGATGATGCGTCAGGCTGCGGAGTACTGGCGCCAACGTTCAAAGGCGGGACGGCGACTCGACGCCCGCATCATCAACACCACCTCCGCGTCGGGCCTGTTCGGCAATCCGGGACAGGCCAATTACGGGGCAGCGAAGGCGGGCATCGCGGCTCTGACCATCATCGCCGCTGCCGAACTCGCCCAGTACGGCGTGACGGTCAACGCGATCAATCCCGGGGCTCGCACCCGTATGACCGAACACGCGACGCCCGGGTCGTACCGGTCGGTCGATCCCGGCACGTTCGACGTTTCTGACCCTGGGAATGTCGCCCCGCTGGTCGCTTGGTTGGGCAGTCCTGACTCGGCGGATGTCACGGGGCGGGTGTTCACGGTGCGCGGCGGCCGGATACGTGTGCTCGAGGGCTGGCATGCCGGAGCGCGCGTAGACGCCGAACGCCGGTGGGACGCCGCCGAGCTCGGCCCCGTGATCACCGGGCTCGTCGCGCGCGCCAGGCCGAACGCCGACCTGTGGGGTGACGTGCCCGGGGCCACGAGCCCGGAGTCGGCACCGGGCCCGGGCGCCTGACCTCAGCGCCCTCCTGCTCCTCCGTCCCAGTTCTGCGCGTCCCGGAGCACGTCGCTGTAAGGCTTGCGCGTGTCGAAGCTCGGCTCTCGGGGGAGGCCGAGGGCACGTTCGCCGATCACGTTCCGTTGGGTCTCGTTCGTTCCTCCGGCGATGGAGGCTCCGCGTCCCCGCACGTACGCGAGCGAGGGCTCGGGGCCCTCGGGGTCAGCGGGGTCCCACGTCATGGCGCTCGCACCGCCAATCTCTGCGGCCAGCCGGGCGCGCTGGGGACTGGATGTGCCCCGAAACAGCTTGACGTACGAAGCGATACCTGGGTTCAGGAGGCCGAGCCGACCCATCTGGGCGATGCGAGCGCTGAGCACTTTGCCGACGTAGTCGGTGGTGTGTGACCGGGCGAGCTGCTGTCGGATCAGGGGATCGTCGAGACGCCCCGCCCGCCGAGCCAGCTCCACGAGGTCGGGGGCCAACGGGCCGGGGCCTTCCAGTGGCGTGTTGTCCTGGGGACGCCCGGCACCGCGTTCGAACACGAACATGGTCTGCGTGAGCGCCCAGCCCGCGTTGACCTCGCACAGCCTGTCCTCGTCGGGGACGACCACGTCGTCGAAGAACTCCTCGCAGAATTCGGCCGCCTCATTGATCTGCTTGATGGGCCTGATCGTCAGGCCCGGTGCGTCGCACGGCACTAGAAACCAGGTCAGCCCTTGGTGCTTGGGCATGCTCCAGTCCGTACGGGCAAGGCACATGCCTGCATCGGCCAGGTGCGCAAACGTGCTCCAGATCTTCTGTCCCTTGAGGACCCACTGGTCCCCGTCGCGCGTGGCGCTCGTCCGCGCACCGGCGAGATCCGATCCCGACGACGGCTCGGAGAAGAACTGACACACGAGCTGCTCGCCAGCGAGGACCCGGGGCACGAATCGGCGCAGGAACTCCGGTGAAGCCGAGGTCAGCATGGTGGGGACACAGACGTAGAAGGTCGTGATGGAGAGTGCGCCGAAATCCGGCAGGACGAAGTCAACCGCCTCGTCCCAAAAGGCCGATTCGTATTCCCGCGTGAGCCCTTGGCCCCCGTACTCCTTCGGCCACGTGATCCCCGCGTAGCCACCCTCGTAGAGTCGCCGCTGGAGCTCCCGGTTCTCCGCCATCACGTCGGGCGTGTAGTAGCCGATGTCGTGGTCCTCGGCTGGGCCCTCGCGTCGCGGCAGATGCGCGGCCAGCCACGTTCGCGCCGTGCGCCGGTAGTCGTCGAGCGCGGCGTCTTCGCTGACGCCCGCCGACTTGGAGCCTTCCTTCGTCATGTCGTCATAGGCCGTGCAGCTGGCAGATGCGCTCGCGGTGCCAGTCCGATTGACCGAGGAGGAGGCCGCTCATCGTGATCCGGCGGAGATAGAGGTGGAGATCATGCTCCCAGGTGAAGCCGATCCCGGCGAAGATCTGCGCGCAGCCTTGCGCGAGGTCGACGCCGGCGTCGGCCACCCAGGACTTGGCCATACTGACAATCTCGTCCGCGTCCACTTGGCGATCTTGGACCGACCGGACGGCCGCCGCAGTGATTGCTTTGCTCGCCTCGAGCGACAGGCTCATGTCGGCGAGCTGGTGCTTCACCGCTTGAAACGAGCCGATGGGCCGTCCGAAGGCGGTACGGTCGATGGCGTAGCGGCGGGTGAGCTCGAAGAGCGCATCCATGGCGCCGATCAGCTCGGCGGTTGACAGGGCGCAGGCCAGCTGCAGTTGCCGGTCTATATCCGGGCCAGCGGCGCCGATAGGGCCGACGGCAGAGGACTCCGAGACGACGGCGTCGTCGAAGGAGACGGAGGCGTAGCGCTGCGTGAGGTCGAGCGCGTCGAGGGGCGAGACGGTGACGCCCGGAGTCGTCGTCTCGACCAGGAACTGCGATCGTTCTGGCCCGCCACCGTGGGGGCCCACCGCCGAGACGAGGAACCAGTCCGCCTGCGCGCCACCATGGACAGCCTGCGCGGTTCCGGATAGGGCGAAACCCTCAGCGCCCGGAGTCACCACGATCGGTTCGCGGCCAGTCGCCCCCCGCAGCCCGTCGCCCAGCACCCACGTGGCGACGGCCGTCCCGTTGCACAGCATCGGCACGACCTCGGCGCGGTGCGCGGCCGAACCTGCGGCGACCAACGCGTCGGTCACGACGTTCATGGAGACGATCGGCCCGGGCTGGAGCGCGCGGCCTCGCTCCTCGGCGATAATGGCGAGGTCGCAGAGCCCGGCGCCCGACACGCTTCCCCCGCCGAGATCCTCTGGGACGAGCATGGCGAACCAGCCAAGCTGTCCGGCGGTCTCGATGTAGTCCGCCGGGAAGTCGCTCTCGCTGCCGATCATCTGGCGGACCGCGGACAGCGGACACGCGTCCTCAATAAAGCGCGCTGCTGTCTCCCTGAGGAGCTCTTGCTCGCTGCTGAGGTCGAGTTCCATCTGCTCACTTCCGACTGTCACGGCGCCGCGCACGCGCTGCCAGGGCAACGCATCCGCGCCGACGCGTGGATTGGTGGAACTGCCCCAAGGTCTACGGTACCATCGCCCCAGGCGTACTGGGCAGACGCCCAAGATTGGTTCGGACCTGGGATAAGCGGCCTCTGTTCCGTCGGTGATGCCACCGTCGGATCCGTTCGGGGGATGCAGTGCTGCAATACGTGATCGCTGGGCTGGTGTACGGCGGGATCTACGCCATCGCGGCATCGGGACTGGTCGTCACCTACCAGGCCACTGGCATCTTCAACTTCGCCTTCGCTTCGCTGGCCTATGCGATCGCCCGCTTCTATTACTTCCTCAACACCCAACACAACTGGGCCATCGTGCCCGCAGCGTTGGTGGCGATCGTCGTCACTGGGCCGGCGCTGGGCATCGCCCTCTACTTCGTGCTCTTCAAGCGGCTACGTCTGGCCCGCCCGCTCATCAAGGTGGTGGCGACGATCGGTGTCTCGGTCGCCATCCCGCCAGCGGCGACGCTCATCTTCGGCAACGAGACGATCCTGTCCGCACCGGGACTCGCGCCGGAGCCGGTCCGGGTCTTCGACGTGCTTGGGGTCGCCGTCACGATGGAACAGGTCATCGTGTACATCTGCGTTGTCCTCATCGTCGTGGCCGGCGTGGGCGTCCTCCGCTTCACGGATATCGGCCTGCGAGTGCGCGCCATGGTCGATTCACCCGCGATGACGTCTTTGTCGGCCACGAGTCCCGGACGGATCGCCATGGGGGTTTGGGCGGTGAGCATCGGCCTCGCCGGGTTGGTCGGGGTGCTGGCGGCGCCTCAGGTCGGGCTGGACCCGGGGGATATCACGCTGGTGATGGTGGCGGCGTTCGCAGCGGTGATCGCGGCGAGGTTGCGCAGCCTCCCGGTGGCCATGGCCGTCGGGCTGGTGATGGGCATCGCCGGCACTCTGGTGCAGTACTTCTTCTCGAATTCGTCGACCTTGAGCGCCGACGTGATCCCGGCCATCCCCTTCATCGTGACCGCTCTGGTGCTCATCTACTTCATGATCCGCGGGACCAATGGAGAGGAGTCCGAAGGGGTGGGCGGGCCGCTCGACCGGGCGATCACTCCCCAGGGGGAGGCGGCGACGGGGACCAACCGGGAGCGTTACGGATCGGCATTCGGCTGGCAGCTCCCCCTCCTGGCGTTCGCCATCCTGTGCGTACTGCCCCTCGTGGTGAGTAGCTTCTGGATCGGCCTGATCGGGCAGGGTGTGTGCTTCGGCATCATCTTGCTTTCCATCACTCTGGTCACCGGCGAAGGCGGAATGATTTGGCTCTGCCAAGCGTCCTTTGCGGGCATCGGCGCGGTGGCCGCAGCGCAACTCGCCGTCGCGCACGGATGGCCGGTCCTCGTCGCAGTGTTCGTCGGAGGGTTGATCGCCATGCCGTTCGGCGTCGTCATCGGCCTGGTGACCATCCGCCTGGGCAACCTCTACGTGGCGCTGGTCACGTTGACGATCGGCCTGCTCTTCGACGACTTGGTGTTCACCCAACAAATCTTCTCCAACAACTCGATAGGGGTGAATGTCAACCTGCCCTCGTTTGCCTCCAGCCCTCTCGCGTTCACCTACCTGGCTCTGGCCGTCTTCGCCCTCGCGGCACTGCTCGTGCTCAACGTGCAGAAGTCGACAACGGGGCTCGCGTTGAATGCGGTGCGCTGGAGTCCGGTCGGGGCCCGAACCATCGGGCTCAGCGTCTTGCAGATGAAGGTCCTCGTCTCGGGCATCGCTGCCTTCGTCGCGGGAATCGGCGGTGCCATGTACGCGCTGTCGCTCGGGACCGCCCTCCCCACCAACTACTCGTCGTTGTTGGGTCTGGTGTGGCTCGCCATCCTCGTGACGCTCGGCATCCGCTCGAACACCGCCGCGCTCTTGGCCGGGGTTTCCTACACCGTCCTCGCCGGAGTGGCCCAGGCCTATCTGCCTGCGGAGTTCTCCGAGGTCACCCCCATTCTCTTCGGTCTGGGGGCGGTGCAGGTCGCCAAGTTCCCCAACGGGGCGATGACCGAGAACGCACGCCAGGTCCTGTGGGCGTGGGACAAGGTACGCGGGGTGTCGCGCACGAACCAGGTCGCCGCGGCAGGGACACAGGAAGCAGTCGTGGTCGGTGGCGACCTTGCTTGACGCCGCGGGGGTCCCCGCGTCGGGGCCGCAACAGCGGGATCCGGCACTCGTCGTCTCGGGCGTCACGGTGCGCTTTGGCGGCCTCACGGCGTTGGCCGAGGTGAGCATCGACGTGGCGCGCGGGACGATCGTCGGGCTCGTCGGGCCGAACGGGGCCGGCAAGTCGACCTTGTTCGGTGTCGTCTCGGGCCTGGTCCGTCCGGTGAGCGGTGGCGTGTTCCTGGCGGGTCGCGACGTCACAACGCTGAGCCCGCAGGCCCGGGCGCGGCTTGGACTGGCGCGCACCTTTCAGCATCCCGAACTGTTCATGGGGATGACGGTCCGCGATCACCTCGTGCTCGCCCACCGGGCCCACTATGAGCGTCGTCGCTGCTGGAGCGACCTGCTCACCCTGCGCGCCTTGGGCGGACCTTCGAAATTCGAGACCGAACGCGTGGACGCCCTGCTCGAATTGCTCGGTTTAGGATCGATCGCCAAGACACAGGTCTCAGTCCTCCCCCTTGGCCTCGCTCGTCTGGTCGAGGTCGGACGGGCCCTCGCGGTCAATCCCCGCCTCCTGTTGTTGGACGAGCCGCTGTCGGGGCTCGATGTCCGCGCCACGGAGAGGCTGCTCTCCGCCTTCGAACGTGTGGTCTCGAACAGCGACGACGGACTGTCGTTGCTCATGGTCGAACACGATGTCGCCTCGGTCCTGGCGCTCGCGAGCGCGATCTTCGTGCTCAACTTCGGCGAGCTCATCGCGCAGGGGACCCCCGACGCAGTGCGCGCTGATCCCGTCGTACGGGCTGCGTACCTCGGCGATGAGGACGAGACTGCGGCGAACGGCCAGTCGTACGAGGCGCGCACATGAGCGAGCTCATGTTGGTCGTCGAGGATCTCGACGTGAGCTACGGGTCCTCGCAGGCGCTGTTCGGGGTCTCCATGAAGGTCGCAGCCGGTTCGTTTGTGGCCGTGCTCGGGGTGAACGGCGCCGGGAAGAGCACGCTGGCGCGCACCGTGTCCGGCCTCGTCCCAGTGGCCGCTGGCCGCATCTCGTTCAACGGCAAGGACGTCACCAAGAGGGCGGCCCACAAGTTGAGTGCCGACGGGCTCTCGCACATCCCGGAAGGAAGGGGCATCTTCCCTGGGTTGACCGTGCTGGAAAACCTCCGCATGGCCGTGAAGCAGCTCCCGCGCGGTGCGCGCGACGAAGGCCTCGACCGGGCGATTGCGCTCTTCCCGGTGCTCGGCGATCGTCGCCGGCAGAGAGCGGGAACGCTCTCGGGGGGCGAGCAGCAGATGCTGGCGCTGGCCCGCGCGCTCGTCGTTCGTCCCAAGCTCATCATCGCCGACGAGCTGTCGCTCGGCCTCGCACCGTTGGTCGTCGACGCCGTGTTCGAGGGCCTCGACGAGGCGCGCAGGTCGGGCATCACGGTCGTGCTCATCGAGCAGTTCGTGCACCGTGCGCTGGCGTTGGCCGATCAGTGCGTCATCCTCACCCGCGGTCGCGTGGGATGGTCGGGGCCGGCCGCGGCCGCCCATCAGGAGATCATCGACCAATATCTCGGGGAAGTTGCACACAGCGCATGAGTCCGCTGGAACAGGCGCCTCCCATCGATCACACGTCCGCGCAGAACGATGGCGTGAGTGTCGAGGACCGGTCGCTCGCCGCGTTCCGATCAAGCCTGGTCGAGTGGCTGTCGGCCAACCTCACCCCCGAGGTGGTCGAGGCGGAGCGGGCCGAATCCCAAAGCGAAAGCGAAGCCCGTCTGGATGTGCTGCGAGGGTGGAACGCCCGCCTCGCCGATGCTCGTTGGGCCGCTGTGGCGTGGCCCTCCCGTTATGGAGGCCGCGACGCCACGCTGGCCGAACAACTCGTTTACCACGAGGAGATGGTGCGGGCCGGGGCTCCAGGGCCCGTGAACACGATCGGCGTGTCCAACATTGCTCCCGCAATCATGCAGGTGGGTACCGACGAGCAGAAGGAGCGATTCTTGCGTCCCATGCTGCGGGGTGACGAGCTCTGGTGCCAGGGGATGTCCGAACCCGACGCCGGATCTGACCTGGCCTCGCTGCGCACGGCGGCGCGAACAGAAGAAGACACCTTCGTGGTGAGTGGGCACAAGACATGGAACAGTCTCGGGCGCCACGCGCACTGGTGCCAGCTCTACGTGCGAACCGACCCCGCAGCGCCCAAACACAAGGGGATCAGCTGCCTGCTCGTCGACATGGCCTCGCCAGGCATCACGGTGCGCCCCCTACGCACAATGTCCGGTGAGTTCATCTTCGCCGATCTCTTCTTCGACGACGTCGTCGTGCCACGCTCGAACCTATTGGGTGGGATCAACGAGGGCTGGCGGGTCGCCATGACCACGCTCAGCCACGAGCGCGCCGGCGTGGCCCGCCTCCATCTCGAGCTGAGCATGCGCTTCGAGAGCTTGCTCCAGGCGGCGCGCCGGACGGGCCCGATCCGAGATGCGGTGCACCGTGACCGTCTGGCGCGCCTGTATGCGGATATCGCCTGCCTGCGGTTCTCCACGTCGCGGGAGATGGCCGCCATCGGTCAGGGTGGGCAGCCTTCGGCGGCGATGGGCGGGTTGGCCAAGTTGGCGTGGTCCAACGCGGGCCAGGATCTGGCCGAGCTGGCCGTGGACATGCTTGGTCCCGGAGCTCTCGTCGGGGGCATGTGGACCCACGAGTTTCTCCTTTCTGCTGCGTATTCGATTGCCGGTGGAACCGGCGACATCAACCGCAACGTCGTGGCCGAGCACGCGCTCGGTCTCCCGCGGTGACGCCGCGAGCCGCGGCGGCGACGCATCGGACAGATCAGATAGATCGGACAGATCAGACAATGAGGGAGGTTCACCAGTGACAGCATCGTGGGGCTACGAAGGCAGCCGAGTCATCGTGAGCGGTGGAGGCGGGGCGGGCATGGGAGCCGCCGCCGTCCGCCACCTGGTCGAGTTGGGGGCCGAAGTCCACGTCCTCGACCTCAAAGAACCGCCGGTGGCGGTGTCGAGCTACCAGCCGGTCGACCTGCGCGATCCCGATGCAACGGCGGCCGCCGTCGAGACGATCGGGGGCAAGATCGACGCGCTCTTCAACTGTGCCGGCCTCGCCGGGATGAAGTTTCCCGACCTCGACGTCATGCTGGTGAACTTCGTCGGTATGCGCCATCTGGCCGAACTGGTGGCGGGCCGTATGGAGACCGGCGGGGCGATCGCCAGCATCTCGTCCACGGCCGGATCGGGCTACCTGGCCAACATCGGCAAGTGGTTGCCCCTGGTCATGTCGCCGGGATTCGACGAGGCCAAGGCCTGGTGCGAAGCCCACCCCGAGGACATCGCTGGCGGGTACGGGCCGTCCAAAGAGGCGATCATCATCTGGACGTTCTGGGCGTCGTACGGGCTGGCAGAGCGGGGCATCCGGCTCAACTGCATCAGCCCGGGACCCACGGACACGCCGATGATGCCTGACTTCGAGCAGTACGTCGGCAAGGAGTTCATGGAGAGCTTCCCTGTCCCCCTGGGGCGCCGGTCCACCCCAGACGAACAAGCATGGCCGATGATCTTCTTGAACTCGCCTCTGGCCGCCTACGTCACCGGCGAGAACGTCGTCACCGACGGCGGAACGATGGGCGCCGTCATGACCGGCGCCCTCGACATGTCACTGCTGATCCCAGAGTCGATGCAGCAATCCGAGGCCGGAACGGAGCGGAGCGGGGGATGAGCGAGGACGTGTGGATCCTCGGGATCAACATGACGAAGTTCGGGAAGCACCCGGACAAAGACGTCATCGACCTTGCCGCGGAAGCGGCGACGGCCGCCCTCGTCGACGGTGGCGTCACCATGAAAGACATCGAGATCCTCGCCTACGGCAACCTGCTCGGCCGCACGATCGGCCAGCATCTCCTCCAGCAGATCGGACAATTCGGCATTCCGGTCTACAACGTGTCCAACGCGTGTGCGACCGGCGCCACGGCCCTGCGCCAGACGGTCATGGCCATCAAGGCCGGCGAGGCTGACCTCGGCCTGGCGGTGGGGGTGGAGAAACTGGCCGGTGCCGGACTGCTGGCTGGGGGCGACCGGGCCGAGGACGACGCCACGTGGAGTGCGCAGGGCCGGTTCGGCGCCGTGGCCCCCCTGGACGGCCGCATTGGTACCGAGACCATGCCCGGCGTGTTCGCCCAGATCGGGATGGAATATGGAGACAACGGCTGCGGTACCAGCTTTGAGCTCTTCGCCAAAATCAGCGAGAAGAATCACGCGCACTCGACGCTCAACCCGCTTGCCACTTACACCAAGCGGATGTCACTCGAGGAAATCATGAATGACGTCATGATCGCCTACCCCAACACGCGGCCGATGTGCTCAGCCAACTGTGACGGCGCTGCGGCCGCGGTCGTCGTCTCGGACGCCAAGCGGAAGACTCTCTCGCTCGCCCAGCAGAAGCGAGCGGTCAAGATCTCGGCCTCGGTGCTGACCAGCGATCCGTGGGTGGAGTCGGGACAGGCGCTGCCCGACATCTGCACGCTGACGCGCAACGCTGCACGCCAGGCCTATGAGTCGGCCGGCATGGGGCCCGACGACTTGGACCTGGTCGAGCTGCACGACTGCTTTGCTACCGCGGAGCTGGTGCACTACGACAACTTGGCGCTCTGTGAGCCCGGGGAGGCCGTCGACTTCTTCTACAGCGGCGCCCCCTGGCGCGGTGGCCGGATGCCAGTCAACGTCTCCGGCGGTTTGGAGTCCAAGGGCCATCCTGTGGCCGCGACGGGACTGGCCACCATCTGGGAGCTGTGCCATCACCTCCGGGGCGAGGCAGGCCCGCGCCAAATCACGGGCACGCGGGTCGGCCTGGCGCACGTGATCGGCCTCGGGTCCTCGTGCGCGGTGCACATCCTCGAGCGTGCGGCGGCCTGAGCGCGCCGCAGGCCCGGCCCTAGCCTTCGGGATCCGGCTCGAAGAGCGGGACGAACACCTCGCCCTGCTGCTCGAAGACCACTCGCACCGGGAGGCCGACGTCCGCTCGTTCGGGCGGACAGTTGACCAAGTTCGTCGTGAACCGTAGACCGTCCTGCTCGACGAGTTCGACGATGGCGATGACGTAGGGAACGGGCACCTGGGGATTGAACGGGTGGCGGTTCACGGTGTAGGTGAACACGCGCCCTTTCCCACTGAGCGCGCGAGAGACGAGAGCGCCGGCGCAGTCAGGACAGGTGCGCAGGGGCGGGAAAACCCACCGTGCGCAGGATGCGCAGAACGGCAGGCGGAGCGCACCGGTCGCACCCGACGTCCAGAATTCGCGGGTGTCGTCGTCGATCGGTGGGGGCATCCGGGTTGCCGGTGATGTCATGGGCTCAACACTAGGATCCTGGACCGATGGCTGACCCGACGGCGGTGCGAGCGGCCATCATCTCGGGACTCGGCATCTCCCGCATCGGGCGCCGGCTCGAGATCCCCGATGGCGTTCTGACCGAGGAGGCCTCCCGGCTGGCGATCGCCGACGCCGGTCTGGCCGCGGCGGATATCGACGGCATCGCGACCATCGGCGACACGCCACTCGAGGACGCCGCCACGCGGCTCGGGGTCACCCCTATGTGGACGAGCGGCGGGATGGGCCGCTTCGGCCTCCTCACCCCCGTGGTGGACGCCTTCGAGGCCGTCGGCACCGGTGCGGCGCGACACGTGCTCGTCTATCGGACCGTGAACATGATGGGCGGTGAGGCCACCGGTGCGGGCGCGGGCGACCCGGGCCGACTTCCGCCATCGATGCGGGACATCGGCCGGATTCTCACCATGCACGCGTACTCCGCAGCGAACTGGCTGGCGATGCACCTGCGCCGGCACATGTACCTCTACGGCACGACGCGGGAGCAAGTCGGCTGGATCGCCGTGAACAGTCGCCGCAATGCCGCTTTGAATCCTCGCGCGGCCTATCGCGAGCCGCTGACGCTCAAGGACTATCTCGAGGCGCGGATGATCTCGGACCCCTTTGGGCTCTACGACTGCGATGTCCCGGTCGACGGCTCGATCGCGGTGATTGTCTCGAGAGCGGATCACGCGGCCGATTGCGATCACGCGGTCCGAGTGGAGGCGGTCGGCGGCTCGGAAGGTGCCGGTGGGTGGGACCAGCGGCCCGACTACCCCAAGATGGCGTCGACCGACGCCGCCACCGAGATGTGGAGCGCAACGTCGCTGCGTCCTCGCGACGTCGACGTGGCCGAACTCTACGACGGCTTCACCTTCTTGACGATGGCCTGGCTCGAGGCGCTCGGTTTCTGCGGCGAGGGCGAGTCCGGCTCGTTCGTCGAGGGGGCGAGCCGCATCGCACTCACCGGCGAGTTACCGCTCAATACCTATGGCGGTCAGCTCTCCGCCGGCCGTATGCACGGATACTGGGTCCTCCACGAAGCATGCCTGCAGTTGCGTGGCCAGGCGGAGGCCCGGCAAGTCGCCGGGACCGAGGTAGCGGTGGTGTCAAACGGTGGCGGCCCGATCGCGGGCTGCATGCTCTTGACGCGCTGACGGTGTGGAAGTCTGATCGGCTCGAGCCCGAAGTTCCCAGGTCACGCTGGGGTTCGTGCGTGGCGATCACCTGCGCCTTCGGGATCCTGCGCAACTGATGGTGAAGGCACTCGAGGCGCACCAGCCCGACAGGGTCGCGCAGGTCTCCTCGTCGGACCCTCGGGTACGCTCTCAACCCGGGGTGCCTTGCAGTGAGTGATCCGACGTCGACCGCACAGAGCTCGAGCGATCCAGACGGGCCTCCACGCACTCTCGAGCAGCCCGTCGAGCCTCGTACTTCGGGCGACCCACACGACGAGCTGCTCGATACGACCCAGCACTGGTGGCACCAGCCCGTCGCGTTGGTGACCACCGTGTGCATCGGTGTCCTGCTCGTCGCCGGCGTGGGCGCCCTCCTCGGCACCTGGCTCGGCTCGGGAGGAAGTGACGCGGTGGTCACCACGGTGCCGCACCCCTCGGGGGCGACCGGGAGCACCGGGAACTCCGGCTCGGGCTCGACGGGCGGTGGGAACTCAGGCTCCGGTTCGGGCGCGACGAACGGCGCCAACTCCGGCGCGTCCGGGGCCACGGGCGCGACGGGCAACACCGGTGCGGCCGGCAGCAGTTCGTTGGCGGGAGGCGGCGCGGCCGGCTCCTCGGGCAACACGGGACTCGGCAATTCCGGCGCCGGCAACTCGGGCAACAGTGGGAACAGTGGGACGGGCGCGGGTGCGGGCGCTGGCCGGAGTGCTGCGACCGGGGCGCGCGCCCCGACGGCGGGCGCGAGCTCGGGCACGGCCGGGACGAAATCCGGGACCGGGACGTCCGCCGGCACCAAGTCGGGAGCGGGCGCGGGGAGCTCCGCCGGCTCCAGCTCCGGCTCCGGTGCTGGGGCGGGCAGTGGCGCTGGCGCAGTCTCAGGTGCCGGTGGCTCGAGTGCCGGCGGGGACGGATCTTCGTCGCTCTCCGGCGGTGCGACGACGACGCTGCCCTGATCGCTTGATCGGGCGGCCGCGGCTCAGCCCAGACGCAAGGTTTCGAGCGGTTCGAGGCGCGCCGCCTTGATCGAGGGGAACAGCCCCGCCACGACGGCAACGATGAGGGCGAGGCCCATCCACAGTGGGATCTGCTTGTAGTTGATCACGACGACCCATCCCTGGAGGGCCGAGACGCCGTACACGATCGCCACACCGAGTGCGGCGCCGATGAGCCCGCCGAGAAGGCCCACGAACAGGGACTCGAGCAGGAACTGGGCGCCGATCTTCGAGCGGCTGTGCCCGACGGCGCGCCGGATGCCGATCTCCGATGACCGTTGGATCACCGAGATGGACATCACATTGGCGATGCCGACGCCACCCACGACGAGCGCAAGCAAACCGGCGAGGAGTGCCACCTGCTGCAGGGTCTTGTTGGCTTGGGCCGCCGCCTGCAGCACGTCACTCGGGATCTGGGTCGAGACCTGATCGGACCCGCCGAGACTGATCGCGGTGGGGATGGCGTTGGCAGTGGCCTGGGTGGTGCCCGGCGCGGCGCGGATGTAGAGCTGGTTCGGCTCGCCGTTGGTGCCGAGGATGTGTTTGGCGGCCCACTCGGTTACGAAGACGGCATTGTCGAGCTCGGGATCGAGCGCCACGGCGCCGAGGACGCCGACCACCGCGAAGTTGGCGTTGTTGAGCTTGATGGTGCGGGCCTCGCCGGGCAGGTACCCGTACTGCTTGGCGATGCCCTCACCGAGGACGGCCGCCGCCGTGTGGAGCTGGAGGTCGGCCCGGTCGAGCCAGCGTCCACTTGTCACCGGTACCTGCAGGACAGCGGGCAGGCCGACGCCCGCCGCGCGCACCGGCACCGGGAACGCTTCGTAGTAATCCTTCGCACCCGCTACCGGCACCGAGACGACCCCAGAGAGGTTCGCCGTGGCGGCGGCCGCTTGAATGGTCGAGACCGACTCCACCCGGGCCACCGCGTTCTCAGGAAAGGTGGGGTTCTGCGAGCCGAAGGTGCCGCCAGCCTGGGCGACGATGAGGTTGGTCCCGAGCTCGGCCAACTGGGCCTGGAGCTGACCCTTGGCGCTCTCGGTGAGACCGATGGCGCACACCATGGCAGCAACTCCGATGATGGGGCCCAGCATGATCAGGAGCGTGCGGACCTTGCGGGCGGTGAGCCCCGTCAGCGCGACGCCGAGCAGATCGCGTGTCTGGCTCACGCCGGCGTTCCTGCCAGCAATTCGTCGGCCACGATGCTGCCGTCGCGCATGGAGATCCGGCGCTTCGCCCTGTTGGCTACGTTCGGGTCGTGCGTCACCATGACCACCGCCCGTTCAGGCGACTGGAGGCTCTGGAAGATCTCGAGCACGTGTTCTGCGTTGGCCGAATCGAGCGCGCCCGTCGGCTCGTCGGCCAACACCATCAATGGATCGGTCACGATGGCGCGGGCAAGCGCGACGCGTTGCTGTTCACCACCCGAGAGCTGCACCGGCCGATGGTCGATGCGGGGGCCCAGGCCGAGTTGTTCGAGCGCCTGGCGCGCCTTCTCCCGCCGTTCCGCGGGCGCATGTCGCGGTAGAGGAGCGCCGTCTCGACGTTGCCCAGCGCGCTCAGGTGCGGGATGAGATGGAACTGCTGGAACACGAAGCCGATGGAGTCGCCCCGGAGTCGCGAGCGGGTCGCGTCGTCGAGGCGGCCCACGTCGCGACCAGCCACCCGTATGGTGCCGGCCGAGGGCAGGTCCAGTACCCCGAGCAGTCCCAGCATGGTCGACTTCCCCGAACCCGACGGGCCGACGATCGAGAGGAACTCGCCCGCCATGATCCGCAGCGACACGTCGTTCAGCGCGAAGACGACGACCTCGTCCCCGTACATGCGCGTCACGTGGTCGAGCTCGAGGAGAGGCCGATCGGGGAGGTCGCCACCGGACGCGGGCGACGACGCAGCCATGACCGTCACGACTTCTGGTCGACCTCGACCACGACCGTCTGGCCGGCGTGCAGGCCGCGCGTGATCTCGATGTAGGACCCTTCGGTGAGGCCCGTGGTCACCGGCACCTCGACGATGTGCCCACCGTGCGACAGCTCGACGACGCGGACGACGTCCTGGCCCGTCCCATTCTGTTTCACCGCGGCGATGGGCACGGTCAGCGCGTTCGACTTCTGCTGCGTGACCACGTTGATGGAGACCGCGGACCCGTCGGCCCCGTCGAGCCCCGGTGCCTCGATCTTGCCCTCGTAGACCTGGCTCGAACCCTGCCCGCTCGTGGACGCGACCGAGGTCGGGGTGGAGTCGAGCTCGGTGATGGTGCCCGAGACCGTGTTGCTCTCGCCGTCGATCTGCACGGTGCAGGACTGGCCCACGGTCAGCTGGGTGCGGTTGGACGCTGATGCGTCGAGCGTCACGGTCAGGTCCGGCTCGGTCAGCGAGAGGATGTTCGTGCCGGGCGCCACCGGCTCCCCCGCCTTCACGTACACCGTGCCCACGCGGTGGGCCACGAGCCCACGATCATGTCCGTCGGGTCGAAGGTGATGTTGCGCTGGAGGGACTGCAGGGTCACCGTGACCTGGGTCTGGCCTGCGGCCAGGAGGGCGGCGCCGGTCAGGGGCACGTAGTTCTGGCCCGGCTGAGCCGTTCCCTGCACGGCGAAGGTGACCGACGTGTTCTGCGTCGGGGCCTCGGACGCGGTGATGACGAACGCGGCGGCGCCGCCCTGCGCCAGCGAGGACGTGCTGGCCGCGATGGTGAGCTTGGGGACGACTTGCGACGTGATCGTTACCGACGCACTGGAGGGTGAGCCGATGTTGTAGGACCCGTTGGCGAGCGAGACGGTCAGTACGCGGTCGGACTCCACCAAGTTGTCGGTCACGGTGGGGATCTGCACCGTGAGCGAGGTCTGCCCGGCCGGAACGACCAGTGTGCCTGCCGGCACGGTGTAGTCGACCCCCGGCGTCGCCGTTCCTCCGTAGGAGAGGTTGATGGTGAGCGGCGTGCTCTGCGCCTGGTTCAGCCCGACCGAGACCACGTAGGGCTGTCCCTTCTGGAGGTACGTCGTGGCCGACGTCAACGTGACGGTCGGGACGTTGGTCGTGCCGCCGATCGTCACGACGGCCGAGCCGGGAGACCCCACGGTGTATTGCGATGGGCTGGGGGAGAGCGAGACGACTACGTAGGTGTTGGGCTGAATCACGTTGTTCGTGAGGGTGGTGAGAGTGACCGTGGTGCTGGTGGAGCCCGCGGGGAGCGTCACGACCGGGTCGGGCACCATGTAGGCGGTACCGGCGGTGGCGTTTCCGCCGAAGGTCAGCGCCACCTGCGTGTTCTGCAACGGTGCCTGGTTGGCGGTGATGGTGAGCGTGGCCGAGCGTCCAGGTGACACCGTGGTGCTACCGCTGATCTGCAGTGTCGGTACCACGCCGTTCTGAATGGTGGTCTGTGCCGAGCTCGGGGACCCGACCACGTAGCCGGTGCCTCCCGCGAGAGCCATGGAGATGGTCGTGGTCGGTTGCACGGTGCTGGTGGCGCGGGTCTGGACCGTCACCTCGGTCTCGGTCGCACCCGCGGTGATCGTCGCCGTCGTGGGCGGGGTGACGACGTTGTCCGGACCGGCGGTGCCGCCCGGGGTGAGGTTGACGGTCACGTCGGAGGTCGACGTGGTGGAGGCGCTGATGATGAAGTCCGCCGGCTGGCCCGCCGTCACCTGGTCCGCCACCGATTGAATCGTGAGCGCCGGCGTGGGGTCGTGCGGCACCATGTCCGCGAGCACGGCCTGATGGTCGGTTGCGCCCGCGGTCGCGCCGGACGTCGGGCCCCCGTTTTCGGCGCTGAAAGCTGCCGCCTGTGTCGCGGGCGGTCCAATGATCAACCCTGCGGTGTCCTGGTCACCGAGTTCGTAGCCCTCGCCTTGTTCGAGGGAGACGCTGACCGATTGGGGCGTGGCGGGCGTCGAATTCGGATAGTCGTGCTGTGCTTGCCACTGGGCCAGGGCGAACTGGGTCTGTTCCGTATAGAGGTCGTTGCTCGGGCCGGCGTAGTCGCCGGCAGCGTCGAGGATCTGCTTCAACTCCACCACGTCGGCCCCGGAGTCGCCGGGGACGAGGGAGCGGAAGAAGGGCAGATTGCCCTTCTCGGCGATCGCGTCGCGGCCGTTCAGTGCGAACATCACCTGGCCCGCCGACGTGAATGCCTCTGCTTTGGCCGACACGTCGCTCACCAGTGCCTGCGTCGCGGCGGTGACGTTACGGATCTGCTTGCGGGCCAGTGTCCCGGTGAGTGCCACCGTCCCCTGGAGCGTGCGTCGCTGCACCGTGCCCAGGACCACCACCTGATTGCCCGACGACGTGCTCCCGCCCGACGAGACCGCGTACGCAATGCCGCTGGCCGCCACCAACGCGACGATGAGGACGACCGCACCTATTGTCTTTTGCTTACGGGACATCGACGCTCCCTCGATGGTTTGCCGCCGCGGTCCACATCGGGGGACGCCGGCTGATCACGTGCCGCCCTGCTCCGCGACCGCAGCGCACTGCTGCAGGTCGCTGCTGTTGAGGAGGCTCTGCCCCGGCGGTGGTTTGAATCCCAACCCGGCCCCGCCGCCTCCACTGCTGCCGCCTCCACCCCCGGTGCCGCCGAAGGAGAACAACAGACCTTTGGCGTTGGGGGTCGGCTGGGGGATCCCCCATCCCCTCGCAATCATGCATTTACGCCAGGTGAGGTAGTCCTTGTTCTCCTTCTTCACCTGGGAAGGAGTCAGGTTGTCCTGGGCCGATTGGACCGCCTTGAGGGCCTGGAGGATGTTGCTCTTGGTCGCGCAGGTGACGAGATTCTTGAGGTAGCCGGGGTTGTTGGCAGGCGAGGACGGGTCGCTGGGATTCGGTGCGCCGACGAACGTCACACCAAGACTGCTGAGGCAAGACTGGAAGATCCCAGTCGCCGTGAAGAGGGCGGTGGTCGGATTCTGCTGCGCGAGCGGAATCGTGGTCGCGACGGCGCTGGCCAGCTTGCCCTGGCCTCCGGTCGGGAGCGCGCCGGGTGGCGCCTGACCGGAGTGGATCATGACCACGCCGCCGTTCGAGCCTCCGCTGGAGCACGAGGCCGCGCCGAGTGCGAGCAGCGCCAGCGCGCCGCAGACCCATCCGTGTGCGCGTCGCGCCCGGAGGCCCGTCCGGGCCTTCCCCCCGTCCACCCGGCGGATACTACCCAGGTTGCGCCCGCAGGCACCGGTCGCGGGCAGCTATTCCCCTGGTCAGCGCGCCGAAATGCGGTCGGAAAGGACGCTTCGGATCCGAACCATTCCGCCTCGGCGCGGGTTTGGCCTGCCAGCGGGAGCGTCAGGACGAAGGAGAAGGACTGGCGGGCGCGGGGCCGTACGGCCGCTCGCCGCGCAGGGTGACGCGGTGCATGACCCTGCGCTCGCCCTCGTAGTCGAAGATCCCGTAGTGCATCGTGGAGCGGTTGTCCCAGAAGGCCAGCGTCCGCGGCTTCCAGTGGTACCGCACGATGAACGCCGGGTCGGTCATGTGGTCGTAGAGCAGGCGGAGCAGGCGTCGACTCTGACCCTCGGGCATGTCTTTGATGCTGTGGGTGAACTTCGGGTTGACGAAGAGGTTCTTGCGTCCGGTCTCCGGATGCACGCGCACGACGGGATGCAGGGCCGGGAGGAGTCGCTCGAGCTTCTTGCCTTCCCACACGTTGCCGTGGCCCTCGGCCACAGCCTGCGCGTAGAACGGATCAAAGTGGTACGCGCTGAGTTCGTCGCAGAGTCGTCGGAGTGGTCCGGCGAGGGTTTCGTAGGCCGCTCTCGTGTCCGCCCACATCGTGTCACCGCCCGCCTCGGGTACCACCACGGAACGCAGCAGGGACGCCAGGGCCGGGCGCTTCATGAACGTGATGTCGGTGTGCCAGAAGTCGACCCGGTCTTTGCCACTCTCGATCGAGTGGACCTCTTTGCGTTCGAGCACCTGGGGCTCGACCGGATGGCTTTCGGTCAGGTCACCGAAGCGTCTGGCGAAGACGATCTGGGAGTCATCGTCGAGGCGCTGATCGGGAAAGAAGACGACGAGTCGCTCCAGCCAGATCTGGCGAATCGCTGCGATCACGTCGTCGTCGAGGTCCGTCGCGCAGTCGACCCCGTGGATCTCGGCGCCGATGGAAGGGCTCAGAGGGCGGACGTCGAGGTCGATCGCGCTGATCGTCACGGCACCATGGTGGCACCGATGGTGGGGGCGTGTCCGAACGGCGTCGGGGGTGGCCCGGTGCGCAGGGTCAGTGCTTGGTGACCTGCTTGTAACGGGCGACGTACAGGCTCCCGATGATGTTGTAGCCCGGCGTCCGCGAGTGGATGTCGCCCTTGGCGCAGAACCATGTCAGTGCGCAGACCTTCGCCACCGGCACGGGGATCGCGCCGTAAGTCGAGGTCTTCACCGTCGTGGTGAGCGAGCCGTAGGCGCCGGTCGCCTTGGTGACGTCGACGAGCGATCCCTGCGCGGACTCATACGCCTTGGACAGCGCCGGGTTGATGAGCAGCTTGAAGGCGACGACCGACTCCTTGGCCAGCGCGATCGCCGCGGTCGACCCCGGATTCTTGGGGTAGACGTAGGCGCCCAGGATCACGTCGGGGTAGGTCGACCCGATGATCGGGACGTTGGATCCGGCGGCAGCGCGCAGGTCGCCCGCCAGGGCCGTGACGTTGGTGGTGATGCTCGTCACCACGTTGGCGACGCAGCTGATGGGGTTGCTCTGTGTCGCGCACCCGGTGACGTCGTTGCCCCCGATGGAGACGGTGATGAGCCCGATGTGGCCGCGGTGAGCGGTGATGAACGCCTCGGCGGCGGCGATCTGGGTCGTCGTCGGGTAGGTCATCCCTCCGGCCGTGTGGGGCAGGACGCCAGGACAGCCGACGCTGTTGAGGATGGACGTGGTCGTCGCCCCACCGCAGCCGAAGTTCACGAGCTTCAGGCCGGTGCGCTTGGCCACGTAGACCGTGTAGCCGGGCGTCGATCCGATGCCGGGCTGGTAGCCGACCGAGTAGGAGTCGCCGAGCGAGACGTAATAGTTCGGCTGGCGACCGTGCGATACGCGCACCGCGGCCGGTGCGACCGGCGGTGCCGTAGCGAGTGCAATCCCAAGAGCGGAGACACACAGCCCGACGACCGCGAGACGTTTCCGCATCGGCCCATGGTGCCGCACCCACGACGCCGCGCGACAGGCACCCTCGATCCGCGAGGCCGGGTTCAGCCGTCGTAGAACCCCAATGGATGCAGCCCGACGAGTGTCCTTTCCCGTGGAGTCTGGGCCCGCGCCACTGCATCCGCGGAGAGCTGGTTCACCTCCGATGTCGGCCGAATCCGCTGGGCGAGATCGCGTCGACCGTAGTGGCATTGAATGAACATCCGGCCAGGATCTCCGGGTCCGGTCGGCAGCCGCCTGTGCCAGACGTCGGACAGCGAAGAGGGCGACGTCACCCGCCTCGGCCACGATCGGCACCGCGCCGCGGCCCTCCCATTCCAGGTCGTCGTCGGCGGCCCTCTTGTACGGGGGCGGTTGTCCCGACGTATGGCTTCGGGGAATCACCCCCGTCGGGCCGGCATCCATCGGGCAATCCTGGAGGTAGAGGTGGGTGGCGATGGCAAATACCGGATAGGGGATTCTCGGGTCCCACGGAACGCCCGGATCGCGAGGCACGTGCGGCCCGGCGTCGATGTGCCAGAAGCGTCCGAGATGGCGGTTGTCACCGGGTCGCTGCCACCACGCCGTGTTGGCGATCACATGGCAATCCTCACCTAAGAGGAATTCGACGACTTCGAGGATCCGCGGGTGCCCGATCGCCTGCTGGACGAGGCCGCTGCGGTTGAGCATCTCGTAGCGAAAAGGAGAGGACTCGTCGGCCGAGTCTCCGCGCTCGTCGGGTGGATACTCCTCGAAGACCCGTTCGACATCGGCGCGTAGCGCTGCGAGCTCGTCCCCGACGAAGACGCCGTGCAGCTGCACGTATCCATCCGACTGAAGGCTCTCGGCCGCTGCGGGCGCCGGGTCGGAGCGGACCCTCATGTACCCGTGGGATCGAGTCGGCACGCCGCGATTGTGCCGCCAATGAGCACCGTCAGCCAGCGACGCGCTCTGCGGTGCCCTCGACACACAGCCCGGCTGACTCTGCGAGATCACGATCTGAGCTCAGTGTCTTGCTCCGGAAGGAAAGGGCTCAGCCTCTGGGTTGCTGCGGATGTCCCAAATGTCCCAAATGCTCGGACACCTGGTCGCGCTGGTCCTCCCTGATGAGGAGCAGGCGCGTCTGTTCCGCGTCCTGGGGCCGGCCGAGCTGGTATCCCTGCGCCAGCCGGCACCCGAGCGCACGCAGGCTCGCCTCTTGCGACGGCTTCTCCACGCCTTCCGCGATGGTGTCGTAGCCCAACGTCCGGGCCAACTGGATCATGGCCGCCGCCATGCTCCGGGTGTCGTCTTTCGTCCCCAGTCCCTGGACGAAGGACTTGTCGATCTTGACGATGTCGACCTGGAGCCGGTCGAGGTGGGCCAGGGAGGAGAACCCTGTGCCGAAGTCGTCAAGCGCGATGCGGATACCGAGTCCGCGCAGCGTGGCCAGGTTGCGCACGATGGCCTCGCTCTCGGTGAGCACCTCGCTCTCGGTGATCTCGAGCATCAGCGACGAGGGATCGAAGCCCGACAGGGCCACGTCCTCGGCGATGCGCTCGGCCAGTTCCGGATCGACCAGGCGCCCCGCCGAGAGGTTGGCGCTCATGGCGAAGCCCGGACCGCCCAGGCCCTCCGAGCGCCACTCGTACGCCTGACGGCAGGCCGAGCGCAACACGAACGTGTCGATCTCGCCTACCAAGCCCATCTCCTCCGCAATGGAGACGAACAGGCGCGGGTCTACCAACCCGCCCCGTGGATGCGACCACCGCACCAGCGCTTCGAACCCGACCACGGCGTGTGACCGCAGGTCGAAGATCGGCTGGTAGTGGGTGATCAGGTTCCCGCCAAGGATCGCTGCTCGTAACTCGTCTTCTAGTTCGATGCGGGCCAACACCAGCGCATGCATCTCGTCGCGGTAGACCTCGAAGCGGTTCTTGCCCGACTCCTTGGCCTTGTACATCGCGATGTCCGCGTTGCGCAGCAGCTGCTCGCTGGTGATGCCTTCGACGTCGAAGGCGATACCGATGCTGCCCGCCGAGCTCACCGCCTTCGAGCCCAGCAGCACCAACGGCCGCAGCGATTCGAGGATCCGCTCGGCCAGCTCGGTGATGTCGTCGCGCGACTGCACGTCCTCGATGAGGATGGCGAACTCGTCGCCGCCCAGGCGCGCCGCCGTGTCCAAAGGCCGCAGGCACTCGACCAGCGTGTTCGCCACCCGCTTGAGCAAGAGGTCGCCCTCGGTGTGGCCCAGGCTGTCGTTGACGGTCTTGAAGTCGTCGAGGTCGATGAAGAGGACCGCCAAGTGCGATCTCGTCTGCTCGATCCGGGCCAGCGCGTGCTCCAGGCGGTCCTGGTACAGCGCCTTGTTGGCCAGCCCGGTCAGCGGGTCGTGGAAGGCCCGGTACTCGAGCTCGTCCTCCAATCGCGTGCGGTCGGTGGTGTCGCGGAAGCTCCAGACCCGGCCGACGATCTCGCCGTCGACGCGCTGCGCCTTGGAGTAGAGCTCGACGACACGCCCGTCCTTGAACTCGAGGCTGTCGAAGGTCTCCATGTCGGCGTTCTCTGCGAGCTCGCGCCAGGTGGCCAGGAACCCCTCGGGGTTGACGAGCTGCTCGAGGACGAAGCCGAGCTTGGTGGCCTCGTCGCCCGGCATCCAGTCCTCCTCCGGTATCTGCCAGGTCTCGGAGAAGCGGTCGTTGAACGTGGTGATCAGCCCGTTGTTGTCGATGACGAGGATGCCGTCGGCGGTCGAATCGAGGGTGGCCGTCACGAGCGACAGCGCCTGACTCAGCTCGTGCTCGGTGCCCGCCTGGACGGTGGCGTCGTGCGCGGAGATGACGAAGCCCTCGACCGTCGGGTCGTCGAGCAGGTCCACGATGCTCATCTCGAAGGGCACGGCCTCGTCCCCCTCGTGGCGCAGCAGCCCGACGCGCACGGATACGGGGTGGGCCGATGCCGCGCCATGGGAGGCCGCAGTGAGCGCGCTGGCGAGCTTGGTGCGGTCAGCCGGATCCACGATGTCGAGCAGAGGACGCTGCTCCAACATCTCGGGGTCGTGGCCGAGCAGGCGGGTGATGGCGCCCGACACGGACTCGATCGTGCCGACCGAGGAGACCAACATGATGATGGAGCCCGCGTTGTGCACGAGGGAACGAAAGCGCGCCTCGTGGCCGGTGGCGAGCTCGTAGCGCCGACGCTCGGTCAGGTCACGCAGACGACAGCATCACGACGCGCTGGCCGAACCACTGGATCGTGGTGCCCACGAATTCGACCAGTCGCCAGCCGTTCGCCGCCCTGATCCGCAGCTCGATCGGCGAGCCGACCTCTTTGCCCTGAATGGTCGTCAGCGAGCGCAGCGTCAGCTCCTGGTCGTCAGGATGCACGAGGTCGAGTCCCGACTGGCCGATCCAGTCATCGAGCGACCGACCGAAGGTCCGCTCGGCGGACCGGTTCCCCCACACGATGGTGCCCTCCATGTCGACCATCACGATGGCGTCAGGGAGATGCAAGAAGGCTTCGTTGACCGAGGCGACGGCGTCCGTGTCGTCGGTGCCCGGCGGCAGGCTCGATGCGCCCGGTGGCAGTGCGGACTGCTCGTCGGCGGGGCCGTCCGCCGCCGCGGCCGGCGACGTCGATGAATCAGCTGCCGCCCCTCGCGACGACTTGCGGGTCCACCTCATCCCACTGGCGTTGCGCAAGACGAGTTGCTCCAGCACCGATCAGCTCCCTCTCCATGCGTGGTCACGTGTGATTCACTTCGGCCGATCGCGGTTGGAGGCGCGGTTGCGATCCGGTTGCAAATCACATCCCGCACAACGGATCGCGCGGGCCGTTCCAGGGGCAGGAGCGGGCAGCCGCCGGTCCGCCGGACCCGAGCCGGACCGCCGTCCGACCGCCGCCCGACCCCCCCCGCCTCGAATGCCACGCCTGGTTGCTGGCCGCGGGAGTCGATGCCGGGGTCCTCCTATGCTCTCGCCGTGGTTTCAGAGCTCTTCGACGATGCGGCGTGGACCGAAGTCCCGGGCTTCGAGTTCACCGACATCACCTACCACCGGGCCAGGGCACACGGCACCGTGCGTATCGCCTTCGACCGTCCGGAGGTGCGCAATGCGTTCCGGCCGCACACGGTCGACGAGCTGCTCGTCGCGTTCGAGCACGCACACCAGTCGGCCGACGTGGGCTGTGTCCTCCTGACCGGGAACGGCCCGTCGCCCCGGGACGGCGTCTGGGCCTTCTGTTCGGGTGGGGACCAGCGGATCCGTGGCGCCGACGGCTACCAGTACAACGGCTCGATGGCGGCAGGGCCAGAGTGGGTCGCCTGCACATCCTCGAGGTGCAGCGCCTCATCCGCTTCATGCCCAAGGTGGTGATCGCCGTCGTGCCCGGCTGGGCGGCCGGCGGTGGCCACAGCCTGCACGTCGTGTGCGACCTGACCTTGGCCAGCGAGGAACACGCACGCTTCAAGCAGACCGACGCCGACGTGGCCAGCTTCGACGGGGGCTTCGGCTCGGCGTATCTCGCCCGGCAGGTCGGGCAGAAGCGTGCCCGCGAGATCTTCTTCCTGGCTGACACCTACACGGCGGCCGAGGCCTACGACATGGGTGCGGTCAATCGGGCCGTGCCCCACGGCGAGCTCGAGCGCCTGGCGCTGGAGTGGGCGACGACCATCAACCAGAAGAGCCCGACGGCCATCCGGATGCTCAAGTACGCCTTCAACCTGATCGACGACGGGCTCGTCGGCCAGCAGCTCTTCGCCGGGGAAGCGACCCGCCTCGCCTACGCCTCGCCCGAGGCGGCCGAGGGCCGCGACGCCTTCTTGGAGAAGCGCCCCGCCGACTGGTCGCCCTACCCCTGGCAGTACTGAGCGGCGGCGCATGGTGCGCTCCGGGTTGCGGGTGGGCCTATCCCAGCATCGGCCCAGGTCGGCGGGCTAGACACTGCATGTCGGAGGTTCTCGCCGACCATGACGACAAGGAGCCAGATTCATGCTTGCCTCGAGTTACCCCGTCCTCGATGCCTTCCTTACGATGCTGTACTTCTTCTTGTTCTTCATCTGGATCTGGTTGCTGATCATGGTCTTCTTCGACATCTTCCGCAGCCATGACATGGGAGGTTTGGCCAAGGCGCTATGGGTGATCTTCATCATCATCCTCCCCTACCTCGGGGTGTTCGTGTATCTGATCGCCCGGGGCGGGTCGATGCAGGAGCGGCGCATCAACGAGGTGCAGCAGCAACAGAAGGCCTTCGACTCCTACGTCCGGCAGACGGCGGGGACGTCGGGGGACGACACTGCGTCCCAGCTCACCAAGTTGGCCGACCTCAAGAGTCAAGGCGTGCTCACCGACGCCGAGTTCGAGGCCCAGAAGGCCAAGATCCTCGCCTAGGCAGGGCCCTGCGTCCCTCACTGATGGCGACCCGGTGACGGCGCAGGACGAGTCCGAAGACGCTGCGCAGGAGATCGGGGCGGCGGGCCCGGCCTCGGGCTCATCTCAGCGCGGGGTGGGCGGCGACGCCGGCGACCGCGACCGCGATCGCGACGAGGGCGCCGGCGACGCCGGGACCGCCGCAACGAGCGACGCCATGTCGCAGCGGTTGGCGACGCGGATCGAGCGCGACGTCGAGTCGCCGTTGCCATGGCGTTCCATCGTCAAGAAGACCGTCCTCGTCTTGGTGGCGGGCATCACCATCTACCTTCTCTTTCCCAGCCTGGCCGAGGTCTTCTCCTCGTTTCCCAAGCTCACCGAGCTCGACGCCATCTGGTTCGCGTTCGCCTTGGTGCTGCAGGTGGCGCACTTCACCTGCACAATCGCCCTGCAGCGGATTGCCCTGCGGACCAAGGCCTGGTTCTCGGTGGCGACGTCGCAATTGACGGGCAACGCCGTCAGCCTGATCGTGCCCGGGGGTGCGGCGTTCGGGGCGGCCACGCAGTTCCGGATGCTCGCCGCGTCGGGCAACGACCCAGGTACGGCGGTCGCCGGACTGACCGCCTTCTCCTTGCTCGGCATCGGCGGGCTGCTCGCCCTGCCCATCTTCGTCCTGCCCGCCATCTTGGCGGGGACGCCGATCGCGGGCGGCCTCGAACATGCGGCGCTCCTCGGCCTCGTGGCGTTCGTCCTCTTCGCCGGGTTCGGGGCCATCGTCCTGACAATGGACGGCCCCCTGCGCTGGGCCGGGCGGATCGTCCAGACGACGCGCAACCGGCTGCTGCGCAAGCGGACACCGATGACCGGACTGCCGGACCGTCTCGTCTTCGAGCGGAACCGGATTCGCGATGTCCTGGGTAAGCGATGGAAGGCGGCCATGCTATTGAGCAGCGGCCGGCTCGCCTTCGACTACGGGACGCTGCTGGCGACGATCCGGGCCACCGGGGTGAGACCCAACCCGTCGCTCGTCCTGCTCGCCTACGCGGTGGCCGGCCTCCTCGCGCTCATTCCCATCACGCCGGGCGGCCTCGGCATCGTCGAGGCCGGGCTGAGCGCGCTGTTGATCCTGGCCGGTGTGCCCGGAGGCGATGCGGTGGTGGCGACACTGGCGTACCGCATCATCTCGTATTGGCTACCGATCCTCGTGGGCCCCGTCGCGTACCTCCTCTTCCGGTGGCGCTACGGCGCCCCCGGTCACGGGACCGGTGGCGCGAGCGGGCCGGCCCTGGCCGCAGGCTGACACAGCCGTTCAGGCGACGATCGCCCCACGCAGGTGCACCTGCCGCCGCACGGTCGGTCGCAAAAGGGTCGCAATGACGAGTGCGGTGTCAAGGCCTCCGGAGCGCGCTCCGAAAAGAACGACAGATACACAAAAGGGGCGCCGAACTTGGCGAGGGCGTCTCTGTGGTGCGATGCACGTTGCAGGACCTGGCTACATTGCCGGCGGAACGTTGCGTAGGCGGGACAGAGACATGCGAGGACCCAACCGCCGTGTATGAGGGGACATGGGAGTCAGTCAGCACCCATCCGGTGCCCGACTGGTACGACGACGCCAAGTTGGGTGTCTTCCTCCACTGGGGCCTCTACTCGGTGCCCGGCTGGGCGCCGCGGGTGCCCGACATCCAGCACCTGCTCGTCAAGGACGGCCCCAAGCGGATGCTGCGGGAGAACCCGTACGCGGAGTGGTACCTGAACTCGCTGCAGATCAAAGGCAGCCCGACGCAACTGCACCACGCCCGCGTCTACGGCGACCACTATCCCTACGACAATTTCGTCAAGACGTTCAACGACGCGTCGGCGGGAGCGAACCTCGAGGCGATGGCGGACGCCTGCCGGTCCGCCGGCGCGCGCTACGTCGTGCTCACGACCAAGCACCACGACGGCTTCGCTCTGTGGCCGTCGGGCATCGCCCATCCCACCAAAGGGCGCTATCACGCGTCGCGTGACCTCGTAGGCGACCTGGCCGAGGCGGTGCGGGCCCGGCGCATGCGCATGGGGCTGTACTACTCGGGCGGGTACGACTGGCCCTACAACAACGCCGTGTTGCGGACGGCCGCCGACGCGATCCTCGCCGTGCCGTCCGACCGTGCCTATGTGCGCTACGTCACCGCGCACGTGCGCGAGCTGATCGACCGCTACCAGCCGTCAGTGTTGTGGAACGACATCGGCTGGCCACCCGACGGGCGGTTGGCCGAGCTCTTCGCGTACTACTACAACGCGGTCGGCGAGGGTGTCGTCAACGACCGCTGGCGAGAGTCCGGCGCGCGCAACAAAGTGACCGACGCCGCGGTGCGCGCCACGGGCTCGCTGGTGCAGGCGCTGTGGCCCATCATCCCCGCGAAGCGCAAGCACCTGACCTTCGCCTCGCCGAAGCACTACGACTTCCGGACGCCCGAGTACAGCGTCATGGAGACGGTGTCGCAGCGCAAGTGGGAGATGGCGCGTGGTGTCGGGCACTCATTCGGGGCAAACCGCGACGAACGGGCCGAGGACATCATCGGTGAGACCGAGCTCATTCAGATGTTCTGCGACATCGTGTCGAAGAACGGGAACCTGCTCATCGGGATCGGGCCACGTCCCGACGGAACGATTCCCGACACCCAGATGACACCGTTACGCCGGCTCGGGTCGTGGCTGGCCGCCAACGGCGAGGCCATCTACGGGTCGAGGCCCTGGGTCATCACCGAGTCGCAGACCGTCGAAGGGGTGCCGCTTCGGTTCACGCAGAGTGGCGAGGGCGTCTACGCGATGGTGATGGGGATGCCGTCCGGACGGCACGTGACGCTGCGCTCGATCGACGCCTCGCGGATCCGCCGGGTCCGCTTGGTGGGATCGCCCGGCGTCGAGCTGGAGTGGTCGAACGAGGACGGGGCGCTCACGGTGACGCTGCCAGAGTTGGTGCCGCTCTCGGCCGTCACCGTCCTGGACCTCGGGAGGGACGTGCGAGCCGGCTGGGCCGGGTCGGCCGGGGTGGCACGCCGAGGCTCCGCTGACGGCGACCCGCGCGTCGGTCGATCAACAAAGGTGCGGCGTGTGCACGGGCGTCAAGACCCGGAGTCGGAGTGGTTCGACTCCACTGTGGTCGTCCTCTGGGAATGCTCTAGGAGGTTGAGGAACGCGCAGACACCGCCGGTGCTGTCGGCGAGCGCCATGACGGCGCCCCCATGGAGCAACCCGTTGACCGTGCAGAGGCCAGGCGCCCAATTCAGCCGGGCCCGGACCTCGTCTTTGTCGTAACGCGAGAATTGCGCGCCGAGCGTCCTCGTCAGCGGCATGAGATCGAGCAAGGCGTCGAGGTCAGCCGGGCGAGCGGGGTCGGGCACGTGTGCAGGCAACCGAGCCGCGCCGCGCCATCCTGTGTGTGTGCTGATATTCGTGGTCCTCACCTAGGGACTTTTTGCCCTGGTGCCCGCTCGCAGTTCCCTGCATGATTCTGCATAGGACGAGCGGCCGCCGGCGCTGCAGTTCGCCCTCGACAGATACGGCACGATGTTCACAACACAAGTGTCGTTTTCGTCGGCGGAACGGGGTCCCGAGCCCCCGGCGGCCACTCGTCCTCTGTTCGGTTTTCGTCACCGGCCCGGGAGCGCCGCACGTCGACGCGTGCTCGTGCTCGCGCTCGCTGCTCGCTGCTCGTTGCTCGTGCTCGTTGCTCGTTGCTCGTGCTCGTTGAGTATCCGGGCGTTGCTGACCTCGACGGGCTACGTTCGGCCTCGCTCGGCGTACCGGTGGTGACGAATGCTTCTTGAGCTGTTCCTGATCGGACTCGTGATCACCTTGGAGCCGATCCCGCTGACTGCGATGATCCTCCTGCTCGCCGCGGACGGCGGTCTGCTCAAGGGTCTCGGCTACGTCCTCGGCTGGATGACCACCCTGGTGGCGATCGTCGCGCTGACGGTCGTGGTCACAGGGGGGAAGCCTCTGCTCCCGCAGACCTCGCCGTCGACCGCGGCGTTGACGATCAAGCTCGCGATCGGGCTCGTGTTGGTGTTCATCGGCTACCGGCGCTGGGGCAGGCAATCGTCGGGCACCCGGAAGGAGCCGAAGCAGCCCAAGTGGATGAGCGGGATCGACCGGGTCAACCCACTCGCCGCTGCCGGCCTGGCCTTCCTCCTCCAGCCGTGGGTGTTGGTGGTGGGGGGTATCACGACCATCACCGAAGCCAAGCTCTCGTCACCGCTCCAGTACTTCGCCGTCTTCGCGTTCTGCCTCTTGTGCTCCGCGAGCTACATCATCATGGAGGCGTACGCGGCGCTCCGCCCGGCGAAGGTGAAGGCATTGCTCGCCGCATTGCTGGAGTGGATCACCAACCACCGCGACCAGGCCATCGTGTTCCTCTCGCTGGGGCTCGGGCTGTATCTGATGGCGGTGAGCATCTACGGACTGGTGAGCAGCGAGTAGGCGCGGTCGCGCACCGTGGCGGTGCGAGCGTGGGATCCACCGGCGCAACGGGAGTGGTGGATAGCGTCGACATCCGGAGGTGTGCACGATGCTCGCTTACACGTGGCCCTTGCTCAATCTGTTGTGGACGTTCCTGATGTTCGCCGGGATTCTCCTTTTGCTCTTCTTCGTGATCTGGTGCTTCATCGACAACTTCCGACGACGTGATCACAGTGGGTGGGCGAAGGGCGGCTGGACCGTGCTGATCCTGTTGATCCCTTTCATCGGCGCGCTCGCCTACATCATTGCGAGGCCACCGGACGCGCAGCTCTCGACCTAGCGGCCGCGTTCAGCGGCGCGTCGTGTGTTCGCCGCCGCGCAGTGTGATCCGGGTCCCGCCATCGGTCAGCTCCACGTTGGGAATGCCAAAACGCGTGGCGAGCAAATCCGGTACCTCGTCGAGAGGCACCTCGGTCACGCTCGACGCGCCGCCTACGGGCCGCTCGATGAGTACCGCCTCCTCGTTGACGAACAGCGTCAAGCACCGCTCGGGGCTGCGCAGCCCTGCCATGAGACCCGTCACGAAGTTCGACTCGGGGTGCGTCGCGGTGTACCAGTTGTTGACCTCGATGTCGACGCGTTGTGCGGGCTCGGGGACGAAGCCGTACATGTCGCTCCAGTCACCGTCCTGGAAGGTCTGGAGCACGAATTCGGGCCCGTCCTCCCGCACCCTGTAGCGCCAGCCGGACTGCTCGGACTCGCGACCCACCTCGAAGGGAACGGGGTCGAGGAGTCCGCCTCCACCGAAGCCGACGTCGGCCAGCCAGAGCGAACCGTCCCGGTCGCGGACCCGCAGGAGCAGGTGGTTGAGCGGGCGGGGTGCGCCCTCGGGCCCGAGGCGCACGCGGGCCAGGATGGGGTCGACCTCTCGGCCACCCAGGGACTCCAGTGCCCCCGCCAGGAGGAGGTTGTGCTCGAAGCAGTAGCCGCCCCGGCCACGCGCGACCAACTTGGCTTCCAGGTCGCCGAGCTCGAGCGACACGGGGCGTCCCGCGTACGGGTCGAAGCTCTCGAAGGCGATGGTGGTGGCGTGGGCGCGGTGGACATCGGCGAGTCCCGGATCCGGCGTCGCGGCCAGGCCGATCCTGGCCAGATAGGCCCCGGGCGAGTTCAGCATCGGGTCCGGGGGCAGATGGTCGCAGCTTCGACCAGGCGGCGTGCGGGTCCAACGATCGTTCGAGCTGGGTTTTGTCGGCAGGTCATACGAATTCCATTTTCACTTTCGTTCTTGGCTCACTATGGTTGCGCGTCGCCCAGGGAAACCGCCAGGGAGTCTTCAGATGCAGAACCACCACCCAAAGATCGCACAGCGCCCAGATCGCACGTGGGTGGTGGAATGCCCTCAATGCCGGAACGACATCACCTCGGCGGTGCCGATCGGTATCGGGATGCCGTTGCGTGACCGGGAGACGGCGGAGCGGCTCCGAGAGAACCATGCCACCCGACCCGTCCGGCGGGCGGTCGCTTCGTAGGGCAGACGCTGTGCCGGCGTCCCGTGGAGCGCCCCGACCACATGAGTGCCACGGCTGAGGGCGTGGTCACCAAGGAGAGCGCGCACTCGGTGGCCGACACCGTCGACCGCTTCCTCGAGTTGCTCGGATCCAAAGGTCTGAAGGTGTTCTCCGTCATCGATCAGCGCGCCGAGGCCCGCGCCGCCGGCCTCGACTTGCGAGAGACCACCCTGGTCGTCTTCGGCAACCCTGCAGCCGGCACCGGTGTCATGGACGCTGTCCCGCTGGCGGCGCTGGACCTTCCCCTCAGAGTCCTCGTCTGGGCGGACAGCGAGCGCGGAACGCTGGTGAGCTTCACTGCACCGTCTGCGTTGGCGGCCCGTTACGGGCTGACGGCGGAGCAGGTCGCAGCCTTCGAGGGGATCAACGGGCTGACCGACGCCCTCGTCTCCAGCTGAGCTCGGGCGGGCGGCGGACTGACGGGCGCGAAGCGGAGCCCCAGGTCGGGGGCTCGGATTGGAAGGCTCCGCTCGCTCTGTGACACCTTGAGTGACGCAGTGTCACCCATAATGGGAGGGGCGCCCATTGCTTCGAGCACCTGACGGGGGAAGAACCGACGTGTCCAGCAGCATGTTTCCGTACTCTGCGACGGAACTCGATCGCTTCCGCCAGGTCCAGCGCCTCGCTTTCGACATCGCCCAGCAGGTCGAGTCCCAGCTCGAAGTCGGCATGACCGAGCTCGACATCTGCGTGCTCATTGCGGCCGCCCAGGCCAACAACGACGTCACCCAGGTCTTCCACGAGCCCTTCGCATGGATCGGACGCCGCACCGTGCTCGGGCCCGACTGGATCACGACCGCACTCGGTGCCAAGGGCCTCGCGGCGGGCGTGCGGCCGGGGACGCCGTTCTTCCCCACGAGCCGGACTATCGCCGACGGCGCGCCGGTCATCATCGACCTGGCACCGGTCGTCGGGGGAATTTCGACGGACATCGGCTACTCGTGTGTCGTGGGCACCAATCCACTGTTCCACGACCTCGACCGGGTCCTGCCCCGCATCCGCTCGTTCCTGTTGGAGGGCATCCGGGCCGGGGAGTCCTTGCTCACGTTGTATCGAGAGCTCGACTTCCTGTTGGCCCAGCGCGGGTGGGAGAACTGCCACCAGCACTATCCGGACCGGGCGCTCGGACACATGGTGTTCCCGCTCGAAGGGGAGCCGGGGCGTCCGTCCCCGCTGCCGGGGTTCGGCACCGCCGCGGCGGAGGGTCTGCTCGCCGCCGGTGTGGCCGCCGTGGAGGGCGGGACCTCCTACCCGGTCTGGAACGACAGCTCCTTCAGCAACTATCCCGCGTCGCCGGGCCTGTGGGCAGTGGAGCCGCACATCGGACGCGGCGGGGTCGGCCTGAAGTTCGAGGAGATCCTGGTCGTCACCGAGGACGACGCCTTCTGGCTCGACGACCACCTGCCGCACGCGCAACGGTGGGCGGCGGCTGGCTACGGAATCGAGCCACTGCGGAGGATGTGACGCCCACGCGCACACGAACCCGGGCCGCCGCGCAACAGCGTCGAGCGGCGACCGAGCAGGCGATCCTCGACGCCGCCGAAGCGCTGCTCGAGACCCGGCCGTTCCGCGAGCTCACCGTCGAGGACGTCATGGAGGCGGCGGGCCTCGGCCGAACAGCCTTCTACCGCTACTTCCCTGACCTGGAGAGCGTGGTGCTGCGCCACATGGCGGGCATCGCCGACGAGATCGCGCTCGCCTCCTACCACTGGCTGACCGCCGAGGACCCCGACGCCCAGCTCGTCGACGCGGGCCTGCGCATCGCTGCCGTTTACCGGGACCATGGTCGCGTCATGCAGGCGTTCTCCGACGCGGCCGGGGCCGGGCCCGACGTGCACCAAGCGTGGCGGGCGACGATCGACAGCCTGATCGAGCCCGGGGTCGCACATCTGCGTCTGCTCATTGCGCAGGGACGAGCCGAGTGCGACTACCCGGACCACACCATTCGGGCGCTGTCGGTGCTCATCGACCGGTACATGCTCGACATCTACGGGCGGTCGTCGGCGGTCGACATCGCCGAGCCGGTGGCGGTGCTGACGCAGATCTGGCGCCGGACGTTGCGATTGCGCTGAGGGTGGCCGCGTCGGCCCAGGGGGCGGGGCGGCCGGGGGTTGACGATGTGGGTCAGCGGAAGAGCGGCACCGGTGCGCCGAGCTCGAGCTCGAAGTAGCCGGCCGGCGCGCCCGGAACGTCGAGGGCTGCCGCGGCCGGAGCGATGTCGACGCCGGGGAGCCCGGGAAAGAGCGGATCGTGGTGGCAGAAGGCCACCGTGCCGGGCCGGAGCAGTTGCACCTGCTCGAGCATGAACTCCACCGAGGATCCCTGGAAGGGCTCGCCGTCGACATTGGGGCGCCCGCCGAGGGAGAGCAGTGCCACGTCGGGGCGCAGCCCGTTGAAGATGCCGCGCCAGTAGCCGGCGCTCCCACTCACCAGCACCGTCCCGCTCGACGTCGTCAGCAAGTAGGCGAGCTGCCCGCCGTCGTGACGCGAGCACACCTCGTTCATCGCGATGAGGGCACGGCCGGCCGGGTTCGACGACACCGATTCCATGGCGCCGAACAGGCCGGCGACCGTGGCCGCGCGCTGCTGGGCGCTGATATCGAGGTCGCCCAGGCAGGAGACCGACGTGTCGGACTCGCTGTGGGCGAACAAGCACGAGTGCAGCGCCGGCAGCACCTTGACGCGGGTCGTGGGCCCGCAGTGCACGGTCTCGCCTCCGGTGACCACGAGCAGCCGCTCCTCGGGCACGCCATCGGCGCGCGAGACACCGGGCGGACTCGGGCGAGCACACCACCGTCGCGCCGGTGCCGCGGGCGATGGGTTCGGCGCCATAGAGATGGTCGAAGTGCGCATGGCTGATGAAGACGTAGTCGGCCTTGTCGACGGCGGCTGTCGTGAGGCCCACGGGAGGGAGTCCGGGCAGCCGGTCGAGGTAGGCATCGAAGAACAAGTCGAGACCCGCGTCGCGTACGCGGAACGTCGCAGTCCCGAACCACTCGAGTGTCGTCGGCATGGGGCGAACGTTAGGGCGTGGCCTGCGTCGCTGCCGGCGCGTGGGCGTCGGCATCGGCTTCGGCGGCGGCGCGCTCGGGGGAGCCGACGAGCTTGGCAGAGAACTTCACCGCCTTGACCGCGCTCGTGACACCCGTCTGCAGGGTGGCGCCGATCACGATGAGCAAGACGCCGGGCCAGAACAGGTAGTGCCAACCGAGCATCAAGATGCCGAGGCGACCGAGCGCGTAGGGCGGCGAGCACACGACGGCGCCCACGGCGCCACCGATGGCGGTGGCGGCGAGCTTGTCCCGGCTGTTGCGAGGCTTTTCGATGCCGACGATCCGCGCCGGCACCGCCAGGTAACAGAGCATCATGATGCCGACGACGATGCTCTGGCTGATGACGAACGGCCAATGGCCCCAGCGCGTCGCGATGAGCGCGGAGAACGACAGTGCCAGGCCGATGGCGACGCCCCAGGTGCTGATCACTCCCAGGTGTTGGTTGGCCTTGGCAAACGACGGGCGGATCTCGGGCTTGCCCCGATCCGAGATGGCGAAGGCAAAGACGCCGTTGAGGTAGAAGCTCGCTGCCGTGAGCAGGGTCACGCCCAGGACGGCCGGAATGAGAAGGGGCCCGCGGATGACATGGAACTGTTTGCCGTGGAGCACGTGGAGCTTGATATCGAGCATGGCGATCCAGATCCACATGGCTGGGATGATCTGCACGAGCGTCAGGCGCCAATTGGTGATGAGCAGCTTGAGGCCCTGGAACAGCATGAGGAATGCGCCGACGATCAGCGCCAGGGGGGCGAGCCAGCGGCGGCGCTGGCTGAGTTGGAGCACCGCCTGCTCGACGGCGGCGTCGTCGCTGGTGCGGATGGCATCGACGAGGCGGACGATCGACGTCCCGATGCGTACGCGGCGCGAGGAGGGCGCAGCCCCCGCGCCGGCGTCGCCGGGTGCCTTCCCGTCGCCGTCGTCCATCGTCACCGTCGTCCCCTCCGCGCCTTCCCGACTCAGCGTGTCCCTGATGACGCCATTGTGACTCTGGCGTAGCCTCCTACGCGCACGGCCGCGCGGCGACGCGCGCCGGGGAGGAGGCCACCATGACGGTGGAGGAGCAGATCCGGCCGGCTCACACGCCAGGACCGAGGGCAATCCCTCATCTCTCAGAGGAGCAGAGCAGGGCCAAGGGGAAGGCGGCCCGGGAGAAGGTGCCCCGGGCCAGCCAGGCGGTGTTCGATCCCGGTCCGGAGCGGCCGGACCCGATCGCGTTGCTCGAGGACCAGGCCACGACCAGGGTCCCCGAGCTGGTGCCCATCCGCTACGGGCGCATGCTCGTCTCGCCGTTCACCTTCTTCCGTGGTGCGGCGCTGATCATGGCCTCGGACCTCTCCACGACGCCGCGCTCGTGGCTGGACGCGCAGATCTGCGGCGACGCCCACCTCTCGAACTTCGGCGTCTTCGGGACGCCCGAACGCCAGATGGTCTTCGACTGCAACGACTTTGACGAGACGCTGCCCGGGCCCTGGGAGTGGGACGTCAAGCGGCTCGCAGCCAGTGTCGTCGTGGCGGCGCGCCACCGCGGCTTCTCCGAGGAGGTGCGCGCCGATGCCATTCTCGGCCTCGGCCGTGTGTACCGCGACGCCGTGCGGTTGATGGCGACGCTGAGCAACCTGGACGTGTGGTACAGCCGGGTCGAGGTCGAGCCGATCGTCGAGATGCTCGAGAACCAGGCCAGCGCGACAGGCTCCAAGGCCGAGGTCAAGATGGCTGCCACCGCCACGAAGCTCATCGCCAAAGCGCACACCAAGGACTCCATCCGGGCCCTCGACAAGCTGACCTATGTGGTGGACGGCGAGCGACGGATCGTCAGCGACCCGCCGCTCATCGTGCCGCTGGACGAGCTCTTCCCCGAGGTGCAGGCGGCCGCGATGACAGACCTGTTCCATGATCTCGTACGGCGTTACCGCCAGAGCCTGGCCACCGACCGCCGGCAGCTGCTCGAGCAGTACACGGTGAGCCAGATGGCGCGCAAGGTCGTCGGCGTCGGCAGCGTGGGGACACGGGCCTGGATACTGCTGCTGCATGGGTCGCGCCAGGAGGACGTCCTGTTCCTCCAGGCCAAGGAGGCCGAGGCATCGGTCCTCGAGCGCTTCGTGAAGAAGAGCCAGTACGACAACCATGGAGCCCGGGTGGTGGCCGGCCAGCGGCTGATGCAGGCGAGCAGCGACATCTTCTTGGGTTGGCAGCGGGTGCAGGGAGCCGACGGGGTGGCCCGTGACTACTACATCCGCCAGCTCCAGGACTGGAAGGGCTCGGTCGACATCGAGGGCGCCATCCCCGAGGGTGTCAAGGCCTACGCGGAGCTCTGTGCCCACTCCCTGGCGCGGGCCCACGCCCGCTCGGGCGACCGCATCGCCATCGCGTCGTACTTGGGTACGAAGCCGTCGTTCGAGAAGGCCCTCCTACGCTTCGCCGAGGCCTACGCCGACCAGAACGAGCGTGACTACGAGGCGTTCGTGGCCGCCTGCAAGAGCGGCCGGTTGCACGCGGAAGAGGGGCTGTGAGGCCGGCGGGAAGCAAGACGTAACCAATTGCCGAGTCCGATCGGCGACACGCGCGTTCGTTTCGGTGCAGAATGACCCAACCGCCGTGTGAGCGAGACCGCAACGACAACGTAAGGAGCCTGCATGCTTGCCTCGAGCTACCCAGTCCTCGATGCCTTCCTCACGATGCTGTATTTCTTCCTCTTCATCATCTGGATCTATCTGTTGATCCTGGTGTTCATGGACATCTTCCGCAGCCATGACATGGGGGGCTTGGCCAAAGCGCTCTGGGTGATCTTCGTCATCGTCGTCCCGTACCTCGGCGTCCTGGTGTACCTCATCGCCCGGGGCTCCAAGATGCACGAACGGGCGGCGGCCGATGCGGCGCAGCAACAGAAGGCCTTCGACACGTACGTGCGCCAGGCGGCGGGGACCCCGGGTGCCGACACCGCCTCCCAGCTCTCCAAGCTGGCCGACCTCAAGAGCCAGGGTGTGCTGACCGATGCCGAGTTCGACGCCCAGAAGGCGAAGATCCTGGCGACGAGCTAGTCGCATGCAAGCCGAGGCACGCGGGTCACGCAGGTCTCTCCGGGTCATCCGGATGAACAAAGACGAAGACAGAGAGGAGCCGCAATGGCGTTAGGACCAGTCAGCTACACGGTGATCGCCTTCCCGGGCAATCAGTTCAACGGGAACATCGCGCCCGAAGTCGCCGCGCTCGTCGAGAGCGGCCTTGTGCGCATCCTCGACCTGGTCTTCGTGGCCAAGGACGAACAGGGCGAGACGATCAGCCTCGAGTTCGACCAGTTGGACGAGCTGGCGGCTTTCGACGAGATGGACGGTGAGGTCGGCGGTCTGGTCAACATGGAGGACCTCGACCATGTTGCAGCGAGCCTGCCCGAAGGCAACTCGGCGCTCGTCATCTTGTGGGAGGACGTGTGGGCCCGCCCGCTGGCCGACGCCGTGCGTGCGTCAGGCGGCGTCGTCATCGATTCGGCACGCATTCCGCCTGCCCTGGTCGATGCCGCGCTGGAAGAGCTCGCGGCGGCGCTGAAGAGCTGAGATCGAACAAGACCAAGAGCGAAAGGAGCACACCATGCCATTAGGGCGACGTCCGGTGATGCGGACAGTCGGGCGGACGGCGGTCATCGCCGGCACCGCGTCGGTAGTGGCCGGTCGGGTGAACCGGCGCCAGCAGAACAAGTTTGCCGAGCAGGATGCCCAGGCCCAACAGGCGGCGGCACCACCTCCGGCCGCCGCGCCGGCCGCGGAGGTCGCGGGCGGCGACTCCGACGAGCTGATCAGCAAGTTGAAGGAGCTGGCGACCTTGAAGGACCAGGGCATCTTGACCGAGGCCGAGTTCAACGACCAGAAGGCGAAGATCCTGGCGCAGATGAGCTGATCCGCAGAGCCGGAGCAGGAGGCCGAGGGGTCTCACCGGCCTGACGGACAGGCGTGCGATGGAGCGGCACCCTTGAGGTTGCCGCTTTTCGCGTCTGAGCGCAGGAGTCCCGACGGATCTCGGCCTCGTTTGGGATTGTGCCGTCGTGTCCCGGCGTCAGATGCTTGACACGGCGGTTGTTTGCTGGTCCCATTTGGCCGGGCCGCGGGGGGCCTTGCGAGCCGGCAGGCGAACGGGGAGGGACCAGTGACGACATCGACCTACGCCGAGGACGACGTAGCCCAGCTACACCGGCTGGGCTACGCGCAAGAGCTGCGAAGGAGGATGAGCGGGTTCTCGAACTTCGCCGTCTCGTTCACCATCATCTCGATCTTGTCGGGCTGCCTCACGCTGTACTCCTTCGGAATGAACACGGGTGGCCCCGTGGAGATGGTGTGGGGCTGGGTCGCCGTCGGCATCATGACCCTCGTGGTCGGGCTGGGCATGGCCGAAATCTGCTCCGCGTACCCGACCGCCGGTGGGTTGTACTACTGGTCGGCAAAACTGGCCAAGGGCAACAGCGGCCCCGCGTGGAGCTGGTTCACCGGCTGGTTCAACATGCTGGGCCAGGTGGCCGTCACCGCCGGGATCGACTTCGGCTTCGCACTCTTCCTCAACTTCCTCCTCAACATCACGACGGGATGGTCGCTCGCGCACAGCCACACGATCTACCTCTTTGCTGCGATCCTGATCGTCCATGGTCTGCTCAACACGTTCGGAGTGAGGGTTGTCGCCCTCCTCTCCGACATCAGTGTCTGGTGGCACGTCGTCGGTGTGGCCGTGGTCGTCGCCGTGTTGGCATTCGTGCCCACGCACCACGCCTCAGCGAGCTTCGTCTTCACCAAGTTCGTCAATCAGACCGGGTTCCACTCGGGTCTCTACGTGGTGCTCATCGGGGCCCTCATGGCGCAGTACACCTTCACGGGCTACGACGCTTCTGCTCACATGACCGAGGAGACCAAGCAGGCTGCAATGTCCGGGCCGAGGGGCATCGTGAACTCCATCTGGGTCTCGCTCGTCGCCGGGTTCGTGCTCATTATCGGCGTGACCTGGGCCATCTCGACCAGCGGCCTCTACGCCACTGCCTCGGCCAATCCAGTTGCCCCTGGCGTGATCTTCCAGTACGCGTTGGGCAACCACGGGGCAGAGTTCTTGCTCCTCGTGGTTCTCGTGGCTCAGGGTTTCTGTGGCATGGCATCGGTCACGGCCAACTCCCGCATGGTCTACGCCTTCAGCCGTGACGGTGCGGTGCCCGGTCACCGTTTCTGGCACCGCATCAACCCCCGGACCCGCACGCCGACCAACGCGATCTGGTTCTGCGTCGTCTTCGCCTTCATTCTGGGTGTGCCCTACCTGTGGAGCGCCACTGCCTACGCCGCGGTCACCTCTATCGCCGTCATCGGCCTTTACATCGCGTACGTCATTCCCACGCTGCTCCGGCGCTTGCGGGGATCGGAGTGGTCCGCGGGGCCGTGGAACCTCGGTAAGTGGAGCCCGTTGATCGGGTGGCTCGGCGTCCTCTGGGTGGCGATCATCACCATCCTCTTCATGCTCCCCCAGGTGAGCCCGATCAATCGCGACACCTTTAACTACGCGCCGATCGCGGTGGGCGTGGTGCTCGCCTTCGCAGGCATCTATTGGTTGGTGAGCGCCCGCAAGTGGTTCACGGGCCCGAGGGTCCAGGGTGACGCTGCCGAGCTAGAGCAGATCGAGTCGACGTTCGCGAACGTAGAGCGCGAGCTCGAGCAGGTGGACTGAGAGGACCAGGGGTATCGATTCGACCTGTATATGTATCCTTCCGAAACTAGGGCAGTTACGGAAGGATACGGGGTGATCCTTCGTTAATGGGAGTTTCGGAAGGATCCATATACAGACGAAACAACCTCGCCCGGCTTCCCGTCCTCGATCCCGGGAACCGCTTACCAACGTGTTGACCGAATCACCCGGCCCTCTGATCGGGGCGTTTCGCACGCACAGCACGGGGTATCGCTCCAGACGAGGGAGGCCGTGCGATGCACATCAACCGGCAGCAACTGATGAGTTCAACGGTCAGGCGGGCGCGGCGGGCAAGGAGAACCTCAGGGAGGATCTTGGTTTCCGCCCTCGGCTTCGGGGTTGCCTACTACTTCGACACGGAGAACGGTGACGGGCGCCGCAAGCGCCTCTACGGGGCGCTCCAACGCGGCTCTCGCAGCATCGGCTCTGTGTTGGCTCCCGGAGCCGGGGACCCGCCGCCCCTTTTCACACCGTTGGTGCGGGCGCTGCATGGCGACACCCCGGAGCCGCCGGAGCACCTGTCTCCGCCGGCCCGCGCGCCGTTTGCCGCGGCGCGCTAGCTCGGGACGCGCGCCGGGGCGGCGGCCCCCGTGGCTCGCCGTTTCGCCGGCGTTTCCCTAGGTCAGGGCGCCCTGCCACCGGTGCGCGCCCGGCCCGGCCCGGGTGTGGGCCGAGCCCTCCATCGAAGATCCGGCCAGTAACGTAAACCGGATGTGGCCGGGCGAGCGCGGTGGGAAAACAGGGCTTGGCCGTGCCCACCGGCACACGATCGACGGTGATTGATCCGCCTGCAACAGAGGCAGTCAGCGTCCAGGCACAGCCGCCGTCACCATCCCCGGCACCAGAGCCCGCTGCGCCGGCTCCCGCCTCCTCCGGCTCCGGGCGATCCACCTGGTGGTGGGTGCCCGGCGCGATCACCATCATCACGATCGCCAGCGTCATCGTCGTCACCCTGTGGCAACTCCACCCGAGCCTGCTCTTCTCGAGCACGACGACGACCGGCGGCGATACGGGCGCGCACATCGCGATGCCCAAGTACCTCGAGACGCTGATCAGCCACGGCCACCTGACCGGATGGGACCCGGGTTGGTACGACGGCTTCCCCCTCTACACCTTCTACTTCACCCTGCCCGACTTCTTCATCGCCCTGGGCGGAAAGGTCATCTCCTACGACGTCGCATTCAAGATGGGGACGATCCTGGGTTCGGTGATCCTGCCCGTATGCGCGTGGGCCGCCGGCCGCTTCTTTCGCCTGCGCGCACCGATCCCGACCTTGCTGGCCGCGGCCACCCTGCCCTTCCTGTTCGACTACACCTTCACCATCTACGGGGGGAACCTGTTCTCCACGCTGGCGGGGGAGTACTCCTACTCCTTCAGCCTGTCGCTCGCTATCTTGTTCCTGGGTCTCTTCGCGTGCGCCGTGCGCGAGGGGAGGTACCGGGGCTGGGCAGCGATCGTGCTGGCGGGCTGTGTGCTCTCGCACATCATCCCGGGCATGTACGCGCTGGGCGGCGCGCTGATTCTGACCGTCATCGAGCTCCTGCCCGTGCGCTGGGGCATCGCGGACGGGGGTGAGCTGTTCTGGCGCAACAACCCGCCGCGGTCACGCGTCCCCTGGACGCGGACACTGTGGTGGGCCGGCTCGACCGTGGGCATCGGCCTTTTGCTCAGTGGCTTCTGGCTCGTGCCCTTCGGGTTGGATCACGCGTACACCACGTCGATGGGGTACGTGAACGTCGAGGGTTGGGCCCAGTACTTCCGCGAGGCAGACGCGTGGGCGCTCGTGACGGCCGGTATCGGCGTGCTCATGGCTTTTTGGTTCCGCAGCCGGTTCGGGATCGCGCTCACCATCTTGGGCATTGCGTCCGCGGTCGCCACCGCGGTCGACCCCCAGGGCAGCCTCTACAACGTCCGGCTGCTCCCGCTGTGGTTCATCTCGGTGTACCTGATGGCGGCCTGGACGTTCGGGACGGTCTGCATCGCTGTGGCCGAAACATGGCGCTTCAGCCGGGCCAATCGCCGATGGGACGGGTCGGTTCGGGAGCCGGAGTGGGTCGCGGTGCCGCCCCCGGCTGCACCCGCGTGGGAAGGGCCGGACTCCGCGGGCGCCACGACGCAGACCGCGTGGGCCGGCAGGACTTATCCGCCGCCGGACCTCGGCCTCCGCATGCCGCCCGGGACGGACGAGCCGCCGGAACCGCCCGCCACGGCCACTCCGCCGACCGAGTCCCAGCCGAAGGCGCCGCGCCGCTATCGCCCGGCCCTTCCGGGGCGCTGGCCGCCGGCCGCCGTCGGGGGCGCGGTACTGGGCCTGTTGACCGTCATGGCAATTGTCGTGCCGCCGTTTTTCGTCCCGGCCTCGGATCTGCCGGTGACCCTGGGGGCCAATGAGGTCACCAACTGGTCGCACTACAACTACATCGGGTACGAGGGCCAGTCGTCGTGGCCTGAATACAACGCCATCATGCAGACGATGGACTCGGTCTCGAAGCGCTACGGCTGCGGGCGCGAGATGTGGGAGTACAGCGCCAACGAGAACCGCTTCGGCACGCCCGAGGCGCTCATGCTCCTTCCCTATTGGACGAACGGCTGCATCGACTCCATGGAAGGCTTGCTCTTCGAGTCGTCGACGACGACGCCGTACCACTTCATCGACCAGGCTGAGCTCTCCGAATCACCCTCGGATCCCGAGGTGGGTCTGCCCTACGGTCCCCTCGACGTCACGCTGGGGGTGCAGCACCTCCAACTGCTCGGTGTGAAGTACTTCATGGCCGAGACACCCGAGGTGGAGCAGCAGGCCAGCGCCGATCCCGCGCTGAAGCTGGTGGCAAAGACGGGACCGTGGGCGAGCAACTATGCGGGCACCCTCACGCACACGACGTGGGACATCTACGTCGTGAAGGACTCCCCGCTGGTCACACCGTTGGCCAATGACCCCGTCGTGCTGTCGGGCGTGAAACCGGCGCCCTCGAGCTGGCTCCAGCCGTCGGTCGCCTGGTACGACGACCCGTCGCGCTGGAACGTGGAGCTGGCCCAAGACGGGCCCTCGTCGTGGCCCCGGACGCCCGTCAACAACATTGTGGCGACCGTCAAGCACGTGGGCACGACCAGGGTGTCGGACATCTCCCAGACCGACACGTCCGTGAGCTTCCACGTCTCGCGGGTGGGGACGCCCGTACTCGTGAAGGTGTCGTACTTCCCCAACTGGCACGCGAGCGGTGCTGACGGTCCGTGGCGGGTCACCCCCAACCTGATGGTGGTGGTGCCGACGAGCCACGACGTCACGCTCAGCTACGGCGGGTCCTCGGCCGACACGCTCGGCCTGTTGGCGACGCTCGCCGGCCTTGTCGCTCTCCTGGCGCTGTTCGTCGTGCCGACCCTGCGTCGCTGGTGGTCGCCCCGCCCGGTGGCGCCGGGGTCGGAGCCGCCACCGGGACCAGACCATGGCCCCGGGTTCCCGCCGGCCTGACCCGAATCACCGGCAGCTGGCCCACTCCCAGATCGGTCCCGGTAGCGCTCTGAGCAGCGAAAACACTCTTCCGTCTCCCGCCTCCTGCGCCGGTATCGGACAAAACGGACACAAAGTGTCTAATATGTGTCGAGATGACCGCGACCCTCGATGAGGTCCGGCAGGGGCGGGCCGGGGGGCTCGACGCACTGCCCGTGTCCGTACGAACGTTCGGCGCGACTGAAGAGCGTCTCCTGACCGCTGCGCTCAGCCTCATCGGCCGACGAGGCGTGCGGCGGCTCGGAATGCAAGAGATTGCAGAGGCGGCCGGAGTGTCGCGCGGGACGCTGTACCGCTACTTCCCGAGCAAGGACTCCGTGCTCGCCGCCGCGGCCGATTACGACGCGGCGCGCTTCAGTCACGGGCTCGACGAGGTCCTGGCCAGCGCGGAGCGGCCCGAGGAACAGATCGACGCCTTCATGGCGTATTCGTTCGCCTTCATCCGTTCCCATCCCTGCCGTCCGCTCTTCGAGACCGAATCCGGCTTCGTCATTGGCTATCTGCTCGACCACCTGCCGTCGTTGCGCGACGAGCTCGTGTACCGCCTGGGTGACGCGCTCAACACGGTGCCTGCGGTGGCCAGCGGGGCACTGGGGCGCGAGCAGTTGGCCGACGTGATCGTGCGTCTCTTCGCCTCGAGCTGGATCATCCCCGAGTCAGACGATGCGTCGCTCGTCGAGTCCGTCAACCACATTCTTCAGATCAGATCGGAGTAATCAGATGTCAGAGACCTTGGAGACCACGGAGGAAGGCGCGGCCGAGGAGGGCTACGGAGGCTCGGGCCCGATGACAGCGATGGGACCCGACATGGCGGCCAACCCGCAGCCGGTCTGGAAGGCGCTGCGTGACGAGATGCCGGTCATGCCGATCGAGGACCTGCCCTCCGGCAGCGGAGTACTGCTGTCGCGCAAAGAAGAGATCATGGAGGCGCTGCGCCACCCCGAGATCTTCTCGTCCAACATGGACGCGGTCGACCTGAGCAACAAGCGGCCGATGATTCCGCTCCAGATCGACCCGCCGGACCACAAGAAGTTCCGCAAGCTGCTCGACCCGATCTTCGCTCCCCGCAAGATGGCCGCCCTCGACGACGAGGTCTCCGCGCTCGTCAACAACCTCATCGACGGCTTCATCGACCGCGGCGAGGTGGACTTCGCCACGGAGTTCTCCGTTCCGTTCCCATCGGAGGTCTTTCTTACGCTGCTCGGACTGCCGCTCGACGAGCTGGATCGCTTCCTCACGATGAAGGACGGCATCATCCGGCCCGACCACGTGGTGGGGAAACTCTACGGACACCCCGAAGTCAAGGCCTACCAGCAGAAGGTCGCCGACTCGGTGTACGAGTACTTCAACGAGATCCTCGACCAGCGCGAGGTGGAGCGGCGCGACGACATACTCTCCCTCTTCCTCGACGCCGACGTGGAAGGCGACCGGCTGACGCGAGAGGACATCTTGGACATCTGCTTCCTCTTCCTCATCGCCGGCCTCGACACCGTCACGGCCACCCTCGATTGCATGTTCTCGTTCCTGGCTCAGCACCCGGACCACCGTCGCCAGCTGGTGGAGAATCCCGACGTCATCCCGAACGCCATCGAGGAGCTGTTGCGCTGGGAGACTCCGGTCATGGGTATCGCACGCGGTCGCGGTGGTCGACACCGAGCTCGGCGGGTGCCCGGTCCACGCCGGGGATCAAGTCATGGTGATGATCGGCTCGGCCAACACCGACGAGGCCGAGTTCCCCGACGGCGACGTGGTGCGCTTCGACCGCGACGTCAACCCCCACATCGCCTTCGGTGGTGGCATCCACCGTTGCCTCGGCTCGCACCTGGCTCGCCTCGAGTTGCGGGTGGCGTTGCGCGAGTGGCACAAGCGCATTCCCGAATACGAGATCGAGGACGGGCACACGCTCGTCTACACGCCGGGCATCCGCTCCATCGACCACTTCCCGATGCGCTTCACGGCATCGGCGTAAGCGCGTCGACACTGCGCCGGCCGCCGTCGCCGACCTGCTCGGTCCAGCGGCCGTCGTGCCAGTAGCGCTGCTCGTGCCGACCTGAGGGATCGGGGTACCAGCCCGAAGGCGCCGCACCGGCTGACCCTTGGGCTGCACCCGATTCGTCGCCGCCCGCACCGGTCACACCTCGACCCGCATTCGCGGCGGCATCACCGTCCGCCGGTGTGCCGACAGGCGCCGCCCCAGCGGGGCCCCGCAATCGAGCCGCTCGACTGAGCGCAGTCAGCTCCTCGACCAGACGGTCTGCGTCGGCCTCCTCGCGGTCGCGGAACTCTGCCCGCGCGCGTTTCCCCGCCACGTCCACGTGCACCGTGGCAAGACCGAGTGGGCGCTGCAGCGGGCCCTGGACCCGGCGGATGCTCTGGGTCTTCTCGAAGGGAACCCACGTCGTGGTGCGGTTGAGCCGTCCCGTCACGCACATGGCGTGGCTGTCGTCGTAGCCGGCCGAGAGGAAGTGAAAGCTGAGCGGCGCCTTCCAGCGAGCCCGCGTGGGCGGTGGTGTGCGCGCTGGGTCGGGCGTGCCGAGGAGGCGGGCCAAGAGGTGCCACGAATCCTGCTGCGAACCCACCGGCAACAGCGCCTTGCGCACCACGCTGGTGCCCTCACCTCGTTGGTTACGCGCCGTCGCTCCGGCCACGTCCACCTCGAGGCGCACCCAGCCGAACGGCCGCCACAAGATCGGCTGGACCTGGCGCACCGCTTGTATTCGTGTGTACGGCACGGTCTCGGAAATGGTCTGGAGCAGGCCGCGGCGGATGCGCACGCCCTCAGGTCCCTCCACCGCGATGAAGCCGTACTGCCCCGAGAGCCGCCGCCACACCACTCCGGCGAAGCTGAGCAGGTACACGGCCACGAACCCCGTCGCCACCCGGGCCGTCCGCGGCTCGAACTGGTCGAGCGCGGCGAGCGCTGCCACCGTGCCGACGAGCACGAAGGTGATGAGCGAGAGCAGGACGGAGCCGATCAACGGGGCCAGCGTGACGCTGGCCATCGGCAAGCCGGTGTTCGGGGACGTCACCGTGTCCGGCTCGCGGTGCCCCGCCAACAGAATGAGACGGAGCTCGGACGCCTGGGCCTCGGAGAGATAGGCGAGCCGCCCGTCGGTGGACCCCGACCCGGCCAGGCGCACGCGCACCTCGGACACCCCGAGAAGGCGGGCCAGCAACGGGCGGACGATGTCGACTGCCTGGATGCGGGCGAGCGGCAGACGGCGCGAATCCTTGCGGATCAGCCCCGTTTCGATGCGTAATGTGTCGCCCTCGAACCGCCAGCGCGTCACCATCCAGTGGATGTAGCCGTAGACCGCCGACGCGAGCGTGATGACGACGAGGTAGTCGGTCTCGGCCGTGCTGTTCTCGGCCCTCGAATGCACGGTCGAGACCAGCACCAAGAAGACGAGGGCGGGGGCCAGCCGGCCGATGCGGGCGAGTGGCGTAAGCGGGTGCAGGCGTTGCCAGTCGCTGTCGGTCGGCGGCGACGCGGGAGTGTCGGGTGTCACATGCCCGCCGCCATCGCCTCGCCCAGCTCGGTGAGCCGGTCACGCAACCGCGCCGCTTCGGCCGTCTCGAGGCCGGGGATGCGGGCGTCGCTGGCCGCGGCCGCGGTGTGCAGCTTGACCGTGGAGAGATGGAACAGGCGCTCGATGGGGCCGGCGGTCACCTCGACAAACTGCATGCGCCCATAGGGCACGACGGACAACCGTTGCACCATGACGCCACGCGCCACGAGAAGGTCCTCGTGCCGCTCCTGGTAGCGCCAGGCCCGGAAGCGGCGACGGAAGAACCAGGCGAAAAGGCCACCGAGCGCGACCCACACCAGCACGCTGATCAGGCCGGCCAAGGGGCCGCGCGCACCGAGGAAGGCGAGGCCGAAGACGGCCCCGAACACGACGGTAACGGTGAGCACCTCCGCCCGACGCATCCGCCAGAGACCCGGTGACGGGCGCAGCCACGGCTCCATTTCCCCCATAGTCATGCTCCAAACGTTAAAGGGAGGGTCCCGACGTCGAGTGGCAATTGTGGCGGCGTTGCTTGGCGCGGACACCCGGCGCCTGGTTCTGACGCTCGACGCAGGACGCTGGTGCCGCAGGGGGGCGGGCCAGCCCGCCGTTCAGCCCGTCGGCTTGTGCTCCGTTCCCGCTCCGGGCGTGATGAACAGTGCGGCGCCGGGCTCGTGCACGCGCGCCGTGTGCCACACCCCGACCGGGTTGACCATCGCCTCGCCGGGACGCAGCGCGACGACGTGCTCGACCCCGTCGAGGTCCTGGACGAGGTCGACGCGGCCCGACAAGAGCACCACGACCTCTTCGCCCGCGGGGTGGCGCTCCCAGGAGTCCCAGGTCTCGGACTGCGGCGTGATGCAGACCAGTCGGCCCTCGTTGCCATCGGACGAGAACCGCGCCGCATAGGAATTGAGACACTCGGCCGTCCACGTGAAGTCGCGGAGGACGGTCGCGCTGGAACCCAGCCCGAGGTGGACGTAGGCGCGGGAAAGATCGAACGGCTCGGTCACCACCACGATCCTCTCATCTCCGCCCACCGCGACGTCGCGTGAACGCCTCGCGACAGCACGTGAACCCAGGCAGCGCGACATCCATGAGGTCGCCCATCTTGCTTAGAAAATCACTCGGTGACATGGGAAAACGCCTTCGACACCACCGGAATGCGTGGGTACTCTCGACTCCGAGTGCGTGGTCGGACTCGCACGAGGAGGAACACCAATGCCCGGTCAATCAACCGTCGAGATGCCACCGGAGGTGCTCAGCTACCTCGACTTGCACCACATCATCACGCTCGGCACGGCCTCCTTCACCGGCATGCCACACGCGGCCACGATCGCCTATGCGAGCGACGAGAACGGGGTGTACTTCGCCATGCCTGAAAGCGAACTCACCTTGAAGAACGTTGCCGCCAACAAGTGGGCATCGTTCACCATCGACGACTACACGCCCGACTTTCGCAAGGTGCGCGAGCTGCGGGGCGTCGGTCGCTGTGGGTTGGCCGACGGCCTTGCCCGGGACCGGGCCATGTCCCTCTTCACCATGAAGATCTCCGACATGCCCAAGGAGTCTCTGGTCAATATGCACCTGATCCGTCCCCTCGAATTGCACTTCGTCGACTTCGAGTACACGGCTGGTGTGGCTGTGCCGATGGAGTCGAGCAAGGTGTACGCGTCGACGGACTCAGCCGCGGTCCCAGCTCCGTTCAGCACCCAACTCGCCCATCTGACCCTCGAGCCCGGTGAGGTGATCGTGCGGCAGGGGGAGCGTTCGGAGCGCTTCTTCATCATCGTCGACGGCGAGGTCGAGGTGCGCCGCGAAGGGCACGGGCAGGACGTCATCGTTACGCGGCATGGCCCTGGCCAGCTCTTCGGCGAGGTGGGCGCACTCACCGGCGCACCCCAGACTGCGACGTTCGTCGCCATCGCCAAGACCGTGGTGATGGCCGTGGATCGGTCGTCGTTCCAGGACTTCGTCACGCAGTCTGCCGCGGCTGATCTTGGGCAGCGGATTCAGGGCGCCCTGCTGGCGCAGCGAGGAGGCCTCGACGCGCCGCCCGCAGCGCCGCCCGCCACCCCCGCCGTTCCCGACATATTTCAGTAGAGCGGCGACCACGCCGCGCTGCGCAGCAGCCGGCTCTCCCAGCGGTCCCGCACCTCCAGCGCGTCGTGCAACCACGTGCCTGGGGCCGAGGCCTCCTTCGGGAGGTCGTGGCGCAGCATCCACATCACGGCCTTTGCGTTGACCACCCGCTGCCAGAGGATGACTTCGGTCGTCTTGTGCGTCCCGAAGATCGGCTGGAATGCGGCCTCGAGCTCGATCATGCCGGTGCCTTCCTCCTTCTGGCTACTGAGCGTGTGGTCGTAGAGCGTGCCCGCTTTGTCCAGATAGGCCTGGAGCCCGCCGGCGAACGGCCATGCGGTGTCCTCCATGAAGAGCGAGTTGTCATGGGTGGCGCCGTCGACCGGGACACTCGAGAAGTCGATCTCTCGCAGCGGCGACCACGGCACCGGCTGCACCACCTTGGCCTCGCACCCGTGGCGCATGCCGTCGACCTTGGCCGACCACGCCGCCAGGTCGCCGCCGCGCACACGTTCGGCCAGTTCCGCCCAGTCCGTCGCGTCTCGACAGCCGGTGATCGTGACGATGGTGTACGCCTGCCCGCTTCCGTGCGCCAGTCGCAGGTACCAGAGCAGCCGGCTGCCGTCTGACTTCGCCAAGGCAGGCATGTACTCGTCCCGATACGCGTCGTCGAAGGCATCCTCTTTCGCACCGGCAACGCGGTGAACCTCGTGCAGCAACAACACTGTGTGTACCCCCTGTGTGGATTCCGTGTGTGACGGGTGGTGGGTGGTGCGTGGTGACTTAGCGAGTGGTGGCGATGCCTCCGTCGACCGGGATGATGGCCCCGGTCAAATAGGCCCCCGCCCGCGACGACAGGTAGATGGCTGCCCCCGCCATGTCGTCGGGCCTGCCGATGCGCTTCAACGGCGCGTTCGATGCGATCTGTTCTCCGAAGGCCTCCAAGGTGGCGGCCATCATCTTGGACTCGAAGGGACCGGGGGAAATGGCGTTGACCGTCACCAGCGGCGCCAGACGCTTGGCCAGGTGGCGCGTCAGCTGATGTACCGCCGCCTTGGAGGCCGAGTAGGAGTACGTCTCGAGCGCTGGCACATGAATGCCGTCGATGGAGCCGATGTTGATGACCCGCGCCGGCGCGTCCACCGTCCCGGCCGCCTCCAGCAGCGGCACCAGGAACTTGGTCAGGTGGAAGACGCCTTTGACGTTCAAGGCCAGCACACGTTCGAAGGCGGCGTCGTCGAAGTCCGCCAGCGGCGCGCCCCAGGTCGCGCCGGCGTTGTTGACCAGGATGTCGAGCGAGCTCTCCCGCGCCGCCATTTCGCCGGCCAGGCGACGGCACTCCTCTTCGGTCGAGAGGTCGGCGGGGATGGCCACGCACGTCCCTTTCTTCGAGAGCTCGGCGGCCACCTCTGTACATACGCCCGCCTTGCGGGACGAGATGTACACGCTGACCCCGGCGTCGACGAAGCCCTCGGCGATCATCTTGCCGATGCCGCGGCTCCCGCCGGTCACCAGCGCCGTCTTGCCGGCGATGTCGAAGAGCTCGGAAGCCGTCATCGGATCATTGTGCCCACCGCACTCACGAGGCGGCCAGTGCGAGGGCGCCGCGCACGAGCACGTTGGCGCCGACCCGCAGCGCCTCGTCCTCGACGAGGAAGGTGGGGCTGTGGTGCGTCCCGCTCGATCCGTCCGACGAACCGCCGCCGACGAAGAAGTAGCAGCCGGGCAGGTGGCGCAAGAACTCGCCCACGTCGTCGCTCGGCGCGACCGGCGGCATGCGGAACACCTGGTCGGGACCGACCACGACGGCCGCCTCCGCCTCGACCACGGCGACGGCTTCGGTGTCATTGACCACGGCTCGGGTGTGCTCGGGCAATTCGAGTTCCACGTGGACGCCCTGGTCGTCGCCGACCGAATCGCACAGGTCCTGCAGCCGGGCGAGCGCCTCTTGATGCTGGACCTCGGTGAAGGTGCGCAGCGTGCCGGTCACGCGCGCCATGGTGGGCACCACGTTGACCGCCGTCCCGGCGTGGATCGTGCCGGCACTGCACACGCAGTCGGTCCCCTCGTAGGACAGGCCCGCAGCCACCTCGCCGAGCCGGGTCACCAGCTCGGCTGTGGCCCGGATGACGTCACCCTGGTCCGACGGCATGGCGCCGTGGCCGCCCGGGCCACTCAGGGTGATGCGCAGTGAATTCGCCTCGGACATGGCGATGCCGTCCTTCAGGGCGACGAAGCCGGTCGGCACCAGGGACGCTACGTGAAACCCGATGAGGCGCGCGCCCTCCATGGCGGTCAGCGCGCCGCGTTCGAGCATTGCCGAAGCGCCGCACAGCGCCTCCTCGGCGGGTTGGAACAAGAAGATGTAGCGCCCGGGGAGCTCCTCGCGCCGCGAGGCGAGCACCGAGGCCGCCCCGAGCAATGACGCCACGTGGATGTCGTGCCCACAGGCGTGCATGACGCCCTCCACCTCCGAGTGGATCGTCCGCGCCTCGTCCTCGTGGACGGGCAGCGCGTCGATGTCACCGCGCAGGACGACGCTGCCTCCCCGCCGCCCGCCTTCCATGGCGAAGATCCCGCCGGTCTCGGTGGTCCTGAGCACCTCCTCGATGCCGAGCCACGACATATGCCGCGCGGATCAGCGCCGTCGTCTCGTACTCCTCGAACGACAGCTCCGGCCGGCGGTGCAGGGCGCGCCGTTGGTCGACCATCTCGTCGTAGACGGTGTCGGCCGGCGAGGGTCCGAACAGGTCGTTCACGATCGAGCCAACGACCCAGCCAACGACCCAGCCAATGGCCCGGCCGCCCCCACCCTCAACGGCTCAAGAGGTCACGGGCGATGTGCGTCACCTGGATCTCGTCGGTCCCGGCATAGATCTGGAAGACCTTCGCGTCGCGGGCCAGCTGCTCCACCCGGAACTCGGACATGTAGCCGTTGCCGCCGAAGAGCTGCACCGCTTCCATCGCCACTTCGGTCGCCACCTGCGCCGAATAGAGCTTCATGGCCGAGGCCTCGGCCAGCGTCAGGCTCTTACCGGCCGCCGACATCTCGATGTGGCGGAACACCAGGTTCTCCACGTTCAGCCGGGCGATCTCCATCTTGGCCAGCTTCAGCTGAATCAGCTCGAACTCCGAGATGGGCCGCTCCCACAGCTTGCGGTCCTTGGCGTACTGCACCGACAACTTGAGGCACTCCTCGATGAGCCCGAGCGACATGGCGGCCACCCCTGCCCGCTCGGTGACGAAGTTGCCCTTGGCGCTCTCGCGTCCCTCGGTGCCGCCGGGAGTCCCCTCGGTCTCGCCGAGCAGCCGGTCGTTGCCGACGCGCACGTCGCTCAGGAACAGCTCGCCGGTCGGCGAGGAGTGCAGGCCCATCTTGCGGAAGGGCTTGGACTGGGTGAGCCCGGGCATGCCCGAGTCGAGGATGAAGGTGAGCACCGGCCGCTGGCGCAGCGGCTGCCCACTGCCGTCGTCGAGCTTGGCGTAGAAGACGATGGTGTCGGCGTAGGGGCCGTTGGTGATGAAGGTCTTGTTGCCGTTCAACACGTACTCGTCGCCGTCGCGCAACGCGGTCGACTTCATGCCGCCCAGCGCGTCGGATCCCGAGTCGGGCTCGGTGATGGCCCACGCGCCGATCTTCTCCACCGTCAAGAGGTCGAGGGCCCAGCGCTCCATCTGTGCCGGCGTCCCGCTCTTCATGATGGTGCCGCCGGCCAGCCCGGTGCTCACCCCGAGCGCGGTGACGATCCCCGGGCAGTAGTGGCATAGCTCGATGATCGGGATCAGGGTCATGCCCGCATTCGACCCGCCGTCGCCCCGCGCTGCGGCCGTGTCCGAGGCCGCACCAGACCCGGACCCGGAACCCGAAGTCTTGCGCTCCAGCGCCCGCTTGAAGGAGTCCCGGGCGACGGCGTCGAGACCGAAGGTCCGGTAGAGCTTGCGGATCACCTCGTACGGCGGCGTGTCCCCGTGCTCGAGCTCGTCGACGTTGGGCTTGATCTCCTCCTCGACGAAGCGCCGGACCGCGTCTCGGATCGCCAGCTGTTCCTCGGACCACTCGAACATGGAAAGCCTCCCTTATGCGTCGGCGATCCGCCGCAAGGTGTTGCGGTCGGTGTGCGTGACTTCCTCTGCCACCATGGCGTGCTTGATCACCGTGGTCTCGGTGTAGCTGAACTCGTCGTCCACGCTGGTGTCGAAGGTCACCTCGAAACTGACCGACTGCGCGTTCTTGTCCAGCCAGTTGTTGGCCAGGATGCCGTAGGTCTGGTTGCCGACATGGGCGGTCAAGGTGAAGGTGGTGGCGTCTGCCGCCACCGTGCCGCCGGCCACGATGGCCGAGCCGCGCGGGATCACGAAGCAGCGGACCACTTCGCTGTCGCGGGCGTCCCACATCCAGTAGCCGACCTCGGTGTGGAACGGGTTCTCCTCCTCACCGCGCCAGGCCGCCATGCGGTAGTCGAGGCCGTAGAGCACCTGGGACCCGTTCTCCACCGGCCCGAAGGGCTTCAAGTCGACGTGCTCGCGGTAGGGGGTCAGGCCGATCTTGCCCGTCTCGTTGGCGTAGGCGACGTCTTCGCCTTTCTCGCCCTCCCAGATGCCCACCAGGCGGGCCAGCGGCCCCCACTCAGGTCCAGCGCTCAACGTTCCTCCTCGGTGTCGGCATGTCCGCGTTCGTGTCGCTGCCGTGCAGGGGCGGCGGCGGCGCCACCTTAGAACAGGGCGGGCACGATCGAACCGGGACGTGGACGAGGCCTAGCGGGGCAGCGCGCCGCTGGCCTCCCCGAGCAGCGGCTCGGCCGCTCTGGCCCGCCGCAGACGCCGCCACGCGCGCGCGGTGCCCACACCGGCACCCTCGGTATGACGTTGCGTTCTCGACACGATGATCCGGCTCGCCACCAGCAGCAACAGCACGATCGCCACCAACAGGAGCGCGGCGTCGTAGGAGAGTGCGTGATAGTTCGCCTCCGGCGCGTTGTAGTACTGGAAGACCACGTAGGTGAGGTAGGGGAACTGCGCGTGCGTGAGCGAGTGCGGCAGGGAGGGTGCGAACCCGAGCGTGTAGATCAGCGGCGCGGTCTCGCCGGCGGCGATGGCCAGCGCCAGGAGGAGTCCGGTGACGATGCCCGGCAAGGCACTCTTGAGGATGACCTTGCGCAGGCTGTATCCCATCGACATGCCGAGGGCTTCCGCACCCTCCCGGTAGCCGGTCGGCACCTGGCGCAGGGAGTTCTCGGTGGTCTTGGCGATGTAGGGGATCACCATGATCGAGAGGATGATGACGCCCACGATGAGCGAGAAGCCCCAGTGCAGGCCGATGACGAACGCTGTGTACCCGACGTAGCCGAGCACGATGGAGGGGAAGCCCGAGAGGATGTCCGAGGCCGTGCGCAACGGACCACTCAACTTGCCGCTGCGTTTGTTCGGCCGCGCCAGCTCGGCCAAATGGATGCCGGCCAGCACGCCGATAGCGCCCGCGACGATGAAGGTGCCGAGCATGAGGATCAAGGTCCCCAGGATCTGGTCCCGTAGCCCGCCACCGGTCGGGGTCAACTTCGTCCACAGGACGTCCCACTGCCAGTGCGACCATGCCCGCGCCACGACGCCGATGAGCAACCACGCCGCGGGCGCCATGATGAGGAGGAGCGCCAGGTAGGTGAGGGCCCGCCATACGCCCGAGCGCAGACGGCGATGGCGCGTCGAGGGGGCAGCGGCCAGCGAGGTCATCAGGCGCCCCCGACCGGCACGTGCACGCGGCCGGTCCGGTTGACGATGAGGCGGGCGATCAGGTTGACGGCGACGGAGATGATCGCCAGCACCAGCGCGAGCTCGGCCAGCGTCGCCACCGCGAAGCCGGTGCCGTCGGTCAGCGCACCGTCGAGCTGGCTGAGGATGGTGGCCGCCACGGTCGTGAAGGGCAGGTAGACGGTGTGGGGGATCTGCAGCGATGCGCCACCGATCATGGCGATGGCGATGGTCTCGCCGAGCGCGCGCCCGAGGCCGAGCACGGTGGCCCCGATGATGCCCGAGCGCACCCACGGCAGCGTGACCTTGTTGGCCACCTCCCAGTCGGTCATGCCGAGCGCGGACGCGCCCTCCTTGGGCAACGGGGGCACCTGCAGGAAGAGGTCCCGCGTGGTCGAGGCGATGATGGGCACGATCATGAGCGCGAGCACGATGCCCGCCGAGAGCAGTCCTTCGCCGTTGCCGACGGGGTTGCGGAAGTAGCGCAGTACCGGCACGTCCGGCATGTTGTTGGCGATGACCGGATAGACGTGTGTGGCCAGCCAGGGACCGAAGGTGAGGATCCCCCACAGGCCGATGACGACGCTCGGAATGCCGGCCAGGATCTCGACGGTGAAGCCCAGTGGCCGCGAGATCCATTTCGGCGTGCGCTCCGTCAGCGCAAAGGCCGCGCCCAGCGACAAGGGCAAGGCGATGACGATGGCGATGAGCGACGAGACGAGCGTGCCCCAGATGATCGCCCAGGCGCCGAACTTCTCGCCCTGGAGGTGGGCGACGCCGTCGGTGTGGATCACACTCGAGTAGCCGCTGCCGTAGGTCCAGGTGCGTCCGTAGAGGAAGTACCACCCGTTGAGACGGACGGCCGGCCACGCCTTGAGGGCGAGGATCGTCACCGCGAAGACCAGCGCCGCCAGCGGCAGGATCACCGCGATCCACGCCGAGCCGCGCCAGACGCTTTCCTCCTTGCGGCGGGCGAAGGTCATCACCCGCTTGGGCAGCGGCGGTTTGCCGAGTGATTCCGCGTGCGGCGTGGCGGGAACGCTGCCCGCCACGCCGCCGACGGTTGTCATCGCTGCTACTTGATGCTCAGGACCTGCTTGACCGACTGCGCCGTCACCTTTGCAGGCAAGGGTTGGAAGTCGACCTGGGACAGGTACGTGGTGGCGGATCCGTACTTCTTGTTGAGGGCCCATTCCAGGACGGAGCGGACGTTCTTCGCTGTCGCGGACGACGGCTGGTGGGTCGAGACGATGCCGTACTCATAGTTGATGATCGGGTACCCGCCGCTGGCCGGCCCGTAGATCAGCGAGATGGTGCCGTTGGCCGGGGTCTTGTTCACGAACGCAGCCGCTTCGGCCGTGATCGCCTGCGACGTGGGCAGGACGTACTGGTTCTTGGCGTTCTGCAGCTGCGCATAGCCCAGGCCCGCCTGGAGCGTCTGCGTCAGATAGCTGATGCCGATGTAGGCGATGCAGCCCACGGTGCTCTTGCAGCCCGACACCATGCCCGAGTTGCCCATCTCTCCCAGCGCACCCGGTGCCGCCGGCCACTGCACTGTGGTGTTGTAGCTGACCTTGGTGCCCCACCCGGACGGGTCCGTCTTGGACAGGTACGTCGTGAAGAGGAACGTGTCACCGCTGCTGTCCGACCGGTGCAGCGTGACGATCGGTGTGCTCGGCAGCGTGACGCCCGGGTTCAAGCTGGCGATCTGCGAGGCGTTCCACTTCGTGATCTGGCCTTGGTAGATGGCCGAGAGCACCTTGCCGCTCAGCTTGAGGTGCGCGGTGACACCCGGCACGTTGTACGCGACGATCTCCGCGGAGATCGCCAGGGGGATGTTCTTCAAGTCCGGGTTGGACTGGGAGACGCTGGGGGACAGGTAGGCGTCGGAGGCGCCGATGTCGATGGCGCCGTTCTCCGCTTCCGAGATCCCCGTACCCGACCCCGTACCCGCCGTCTGGACGGTGACACTCGAGTACTTGGTGTTGTACCCGCCGGCCCACAGGTTGAACAGCGGGTAGAGGAGGGTGCTCCCGGTCTCGGTGACGGTGCCGCCCGATGGAGTCTCGACGCCGCTGCTTGGCAGTTTGACGCTGGCGGCCGACGCGACGGAGCCGAGCGCAGCAGAGCTCAAGGCGAGCGCTGCCAGCGTGGCGACGGCTCCCCGCGCCAGCAATGGCGCGCGCATCAGTGTGTTCACAGGTATCTCTCCTTCTGCGGTGTTGGTGGTTGGTGTGTCGAGCAGTGTCGAGTGTCGAGTTCCGAGAGTGTCGAGCAGTGCCGCGGTGACTCCCGCACTTACCCCATCCGCCCGGTGACGTAACGCTCGGTGTCGGTGTGCTGTGGTCGGTTGAAGAGGTCGTCCGTTGTGCCGAACTCCAAGAGGCGACCCTGGTAGAAGAACATCGTGTCGTGCGACACCCGCAGGGCCTGGGCCAGGTTGTGGGTCACGACGATCAGCGTCAGCGCGGGTGTCAGCGCCTTGAGCAACGCCTCGATGGACTCAGTCGAGATCGGATCGAGCGCCGATGTGGGTTCGTCGAGCAAGAGGACCTCCGGGCCGACGGCCAATGCGCGCGCCAGGCAGAGGAGCTGTTGCTGGCCTCCGGAGAGACGGAAGGGCGAGTCGTTCAGGCGGTCCTTCACCGCGCCCCACAGGCCGACCTCGGTCAACCGGCGTTCACAGACGACGTCGAGCTGCTTGCCTTTGGCGATGCGGTGAGCCTTGACGCCCGCGACGACGTTGTCCTTGATGGACATCGGGAAGGGGTTCGGGCGCTGGAAGAGCATGCCGACTCGGCGGCGCAGGCTGAGCAGGTCGACGTGCGCAGCCCAGAGGCTCTCGTCGTCGAGGGTGACGTCGCCTGTCCTGCTGAAGCCAGGCACTCGATCGTTCATCCGGTTCAAGGTGCGGAGGAACGTGGACTTCCCCGATCCCGTCGGCCCGATGAGCGCGGTGATGGAGCCCCGCTTCACGTCGACGTTGATGTCCTCGAGGACGATGCGCCCCGAGAAGCCCAGGCTCAAATTGATGGCGCACATCACGTGCTCGGGACGCGCTGCGTCCGGGTCGAGCGACTTCAGGGCTTCGTCGATGCCGCGTTGCGCGGCAAGAGTCACGCGACGATCGTGACGGGTACTGGTCGAGTCACCATCAGTCACTACTTGGAACGTAGCGAGGGGAAGTAAACGTCCGGCAACATGAACGCAACGCCACAGTGAAAAAAGTCACAAAGATAGGTAAAGGTGTCGCTGCGCCAAGGTGCGCCTCAGTTACTGCAACACCCCCGTGCCATGCATTTGGCGCTCTCGAGCGTCGGTGTGCGCGGCTGCGATCGAACCGACGATGCCGGGTGCCCAGGCGATGATGAGGAGGTTCGCAACTGCAATAGGGATTGCCAACACAAGCGCGCCACCGCTGGAGAACAGCGCTGTGATCCCGAAGGCGACGCCCGCCCCGACCGTGACGAGGAACGCGATCCACCACTGCAAGACACGTCGCCGGTGTAGATCACCAGGTGGGAGGCAGTCACGCACAGCGTGATAGGGGATCCAGAAGTTGACGATAGGCACGAACCACGAGCCCACTCCCCACGCCGGCGATTGGCCGGACGGCAGACCGAGCGCCCGCCCCGCCGAGGCCAGCGCGGTGCTGCCAGATCAAGGCGACGATGAGCGCGACGACGTACGCGAGGCTGACGAGGAGCCCGGCGGGCGTGACGAGGCTCGGCCCGTGGTACGTCGGTGGCGTGATGTTCCGCTGGGCGTCGTCCCAGGTCAGCCGTAGCTGGTCCCCGTAGGCGAGGTACCGGCTCTCGTTGACCCGCCAAATCACGAGATTCACGATGTTGCACGCGGCCGGCACGGCCACCGCGACACGCCCCACGTTGCGCAGGCGGAGCTCGGCGTCGACCACGCTGCCCGCGTTGTAGGTGGACAAACGCTGGGTGGCCACCGCCCACGGCGCCACTTCGCTGGCGGGACCCTGGGGTGGCGATGCTCCCGCCCAGGGTGGCGGTGGTGGGTGCTGGGGCAGCACTGTGGAGTCGGTCCAGGCATAGCCGTCCCACCAGCGCTGGCCCGGGCCACCGGCCGGGTCCGGGTACCACCCGGGTGGCGCGCCCGGGTACCCGTCGTGCTCGCTCACCCCTCCATCCTGCCAAAGCCGCTGACCTGTTCCGGAACGGGCCAGACCCGGGTCACCGTGCCTAGCCTCGGCGCATGCGCATCTTCGTGGCCGGCGGGACCGGGGCGATCGGGCGCCCGCTCGTCAGTCGGCTGGTCGAGGCCGGGCACGAAGTCACTGTCTTCTCCCGCAGCGAGGGGCGGGTCGCCGCCCTGGGACTGCCGGGCGTCGTCCCGGCGGTCGGCGACGCCTTCGATCCCGACCGCGTGCTCCGCGCCGTGCAGGCCGCCCAACCCGAGGTCGTCGTCAACCAGCTGACGAACCTGCCGCAGTCGACCAACCCGCTGGCGATCAAGCGCGGCTTCGACCGCACCTGTCGTCTGCGCGCCGAGGTGTCGGGCACGCTGATGGCCGCAGCCCGCTCGGCTGGTGCGCGCCGCGTCGTGGCGCAGAGCATCTCGTTCGCCTATCGGCCTGGTCCCGGGGTGCGCATCGAGTCCGACCCGCTGTGGACCGCCGCGGGCGGCCAGATCGGCAAGTTGGTTGGTCCGGTGGCGACGCTCGAGTCCGCCACCCTCGGCGATCGCAGCGTCGAAGGCGTCGTGCTGCGCTACGGCTCCTTTTACGGACCCGGCACCTACTTCGCGCCCGACGGCATGTATGCGGCCATGCTGAAGCGGCGCATGCTGCCCATCCCGGGCGAGGGCGGCGGGGTCTTCGGACTGGTGCATGTCGACGACGCCGCGGCGGCGACGGCGGCTGCGCTCGACGGACCGACTGGTGTTTTCAACGTCGTCGATGACGTGCCGGCGCCGGCCGCCGAGTGGATTCCACTTGCGGCCTCCTTGCTCGGGGCCAAGCCGCCTCACCACGTGCCCGAGGCACTGGCCCGGGTCGGCGCTGGCAAGTTCCTCACGTATTTGCTGTGTGACCAGCCCGCGGTCTCCAACGGACGGGCCCGCATCGAGCTCGGATGGATGCCGCGGTTCCCGGACTGGCACGCCGGTCTGGCCGCCGTTCTTTCGGGCTCCTAGCCCGGCGGCGAGCTGCGCACCTCTCACACGCGGCACAATTCCGGGGATGGCTTCGAACACCCGCCGCGCGATTCCCCTCGCCCTGCTCGTGCTGCTCCTCCTCGGGACGCTGGCCGCTGCAATTGCCGGCCAGGTGAGTTCGCCGAGCGGCACGACGTCTGCGCCGTCGACGTCGTCGGCAGCGAAATGGGTGTCCAACCTGCTCATGACGACGGCGCGTGCGCGGACTGCGCACCTCGCCTACGCGCACGTGACGGCCAGCCCGAACCCGATTTTGCGCGGCACCATCACGGGCAGTGGTGCGGTCAACTTCGGGGCCGGGACAGTCCGGGTGAACGAGGTCGAACAGCAGGTCGAGGTCGTTCCCAGGAGCGGCTTGTTCCAGCCCCACTCCGGGCAACAGCCACCGCAGAACGTCATCGAGCCCGCACGTTCCATCGAGCGGCCATCGCGCAACGCCATCTCCATGATTGGCATCGGCAAGACCGCGTACCAGTCGATGAACGTTTTGAACGGGGCCTGGCTGCGCATGACCATCGCGCGGGACCCCCGCGCCCAGCTCGGCCTGGAATACGCCGCCAACGCGTCCGTCGCTCTGGGCGGGCTCGAGGGGCTCGAACCCATCGCTGCGGTGCAAACGCTCGGGCCCGCCGAGCTCGACGGAGTCGCCACGACTCGCTATCTCGTCACCAACACGCCGGCTCTGTGTGGCCGGTCGTCAAATGCCGCGGACGTCCAAACGCAGGGGCCTACGACGGTGTGGGTCGATCACGACGGCCGCCTGGTGCAGGCCCGCTGGACCGTGTCCACGAGTGGGACAGTGCCCCCCGCACCCAGCGCTGTGTTTGGGCTGGGCCCCACGAAGACGACCGCAACGCTTACCTTCTCCCGTTTTGGCGCGCCCGTCACCATCACCGCGCCGCGCCGCATCATCAACCCGGGCGGGTCGTCGAAGTCGTTCATCATCCGCAGCCGCTGCACCGGAACGATGTGAGTCGCTTGCCCGCCAACTGACCGAACCACCTCTTCGCCTCAGCCGACGGGCAATCCGAGTACGGCGCCCACGGCTCCGACGACACCGGCGCTGACCAGAGTCAGCACCACACTGCGCCGGAGGGCCACGATCGCCACGAGCGCGCTGCCAAGGACCGCCACCTGCCACAGGTGGGCGATGGCCAATGCCAGCGGGATGGCAGCGCCCGCGATGGCGCCGATCGCCGCCGGGCCCGCGCCACCGAGGAAGGATTGCGCCAGGCGGTTGGTGCGCAGCGCACCGAAGTGGCGCGCACCGGCGAGAATGAACACGAACGACGGTGCGAACGCGATGAGTGCCGCGAGGAGCGCTCCGCCCACCCCCGCTGCGGCGTAGCCCACGACCGACACGGTCTGCACCACCGGGCCCGGGGTGATCTGTCCGAGGGCCACCGCATTGAGGAACTGGCTGTTCGTCATCCAATGGTAGTGGTGCACCGCGTCGGCCTGCATGAGCGGGATGATGACGAAGCCGCCGCCGAATGACAGAGCGCCGACTTTGAGCGCGACCCACGCCAGCGCGCCCAGCCCGCCCGTGACGACGACGGCGAGCGGCCCGACGACGACCCCCTGGAGGCGGGAGGGCGGACGCAAATTTCCCGACACGGCGGCCTCCACCAGTCCGCAGCCGAGCAGAGCGACGACCAAGAACGTGCCGACGGTGGCGGAAGCTGTCGCACCGATCAGTGCGTAGACGACCCAACGCGTCCGCTGCGCGTCGGCGCGGGCCAGCCCGGCGCCAGCTGGCCGGGACCAGCCCCAGTGCGGCGCCGATGGCCACGGGCGCGACCGCCGCCCCGGCCCCGAGCGCAGCACCCCTGATCCAGGTAGGCGGGTTCGAGGCGAGGAACACGGCCGCGAGCACGATGATGGCGGCGAGTCCGGGACAGATGAAGCAGGCGCCGCCGACCAACGCGCCAGGTGCACCCCGCAATCGCCACGCGCAGAAGATCGCCAGTTGGGTCGACGCCGGTCCGGGGAGGAGGTTGGTCGCCGCGATGGCATCCTCGAACTCCGTCTCGTCGAGCCACCCCTCGCGCTCGACCGTGAGCCGTCGCAGCATGGCGATGTGGGTCGGAGGTCCGCCGAATCCGGTGCAGCCGATGCGACCCCATTCTCGTGCGATCGTGGCGAGCGAGACGTCGGGACGTGCGTCCGGGACCGGCTCGTCCGCCATGGGCTCATGTTGGCATGACTCGCCTTACAGCAGGATCGGTGCCATCTCCTCGAGCGCGGTGATGTGCGCGTCGGTCGTCTGCAAGTCGGCGTGCATCGTGATGAGGGAGAGGTGACTCGCGCCCGCCTCCCGCCAGCGTTGCGCGTAGGACGCCAGCTTGTCGTGATCACGCACGCTGTAGTCGAGCCGTCCCTCGAACTGGAATTCCGACAGGTCGCGGCCCGCTTCGGCCGCGCCCTCGCGGATGATGTCGAGCGCCTCTTCCAGCCCGCCGCCCGGTCGCACGTGGGGGAACCAGCCGTCGGCGATCCGCCCGACCCTGCGCAGCGCGGCCGGGGCGAAGGCCCCGATCCAGACGGGGATCGGGCGCTGCACCGGCAACGGGGCCAGGCCGGCCGCGGTGATGCGGTGGAAACGGCCCTCCGTCGTGACGCTCTCGTGGGTCCACAGCGCCCGCAACACGGCAACTTGTTCTTCCAAGATGGCGGCGCGCTGCGCGAAGGGCATGCCGAGCGCGTCGTACTCCAGCTTGTTCCAGCCGATGCCGAGGCCGAGGCGGAAGCGGCCGCCGCAGAGGATGTCGACCTCGGCGGCCTGTTTGGCCAACAGCGCCGTCTGCCGTTGCGGTCCGATCAGGATGGACGTGGCGAAGGCGAGATTGGTGCAGCCGGCCAGGTAGGCGAACATCGTGAGTGGCTCACGGAAGGGGTGGTGGATCGTGTACGGCCCCCCGAGGTCGCCGAGCACGTCGGTGTCGCCGCCGAGCACGTGGTCGTACGCCGCCAAGTGGGTGTAGCCGAGGTCGTCCACCGCCTGCCCGATGGCGCGCACGGCGCCACGGTCGTAGCCGACTTCGGTCTGGGGGAAAATCACGCCGATGTCCATGGACTGCAGTCTGCCCTCATCGCGATTGCTCCGCCCACACCGGCGTGTCGTTGGGCGTGACCACTAGGTTGAGGCGCATGAAGCTCCGTATTTTCACCGAGCCGCAGCAGGGCGCGACCTACGACCAATTGCTGGCGGTGGCGCAACGCGCGGAGGCGACGGGTTTCGACGCGTTCTTCCGCTCGGACCACTTCCTCACCATGGGTGGCACGGGTCTGCCCGGCCCGACCGACGCCTGGATCACCCTCGCCGGCATCGCCCGCGAGACCGAACGCATCCGGCTCGGCACGCTCGTGACGTCGTCGACCTTCCGGCAACCCGGACTGCTCGCCGTGGAGGTGGCGCAAGTGGACGCCATGAGCGGCGGACGGGCCGAGCTCGGCCTGGGCGCGGGATGGTACGACACGGAGCACACTGCGTACGGGTTCCCGTTCCCGCCGACCGGCGAGCGCTTCGAACGCCTCGAGGAACAATTCGCCATCCTCACCGGGTTGTGGACGACGCCTGTCGGAGAGACGTTCAGCTTCGAGGGTCTCCACTACACGCTGAAGGACAGCCCGGCGCTGCCGAAGCCGGTCCAGCAGCCGCACCCGCCGCTGATCGTGGGCGGTGGTGGCCCCAAGCGGACGCCTCGCCTTGCCGCCACCTATGCAGACGAGTTCAACCTGCCGTTCTCATCGCTCGCTGACACCGAAGCTCAGTACATCCGCGTCCGTGCCGCCTGCGAGCAGCGCGGCCGCGACCCCAAGACGCTGCGGCTGTCTGCCGCGCAGGTGGTGTGTTGCGGATCCGACGAGGCCGAGGTTGCGCGCCGCGCTGCCAACATCGGCCGGAAGCCGGACGAGCTGCGTGCCAATGGGGCGGCGGGCACGCCCGACGAGGTTGTCGCCCGGCTGCAGTCCTACGTCGAGATCGGCGCGGAGACCGTGTACCTCCAGGTGCTCGACCTCAACGACCTCGAGCATCTCGACCTGTTGGCCGCCGAGGTCATGCCGAGGGTCGCCTGATCGCCGCAGCGGATGTCTCCCATTCGAGCGTCGAGGGGCGGACTCGCCGAACGGTCACCGACCTGTCGCGCAACGATTACCGGAGTCAAGGGCTTCTCGACCAATTGCCGTGGGGCGTGAATCGATCCCTCCCCGTTGGTACTCTTCCCGCCGGTCGGGTTGGAGTTCGGGCGGTCTTTGAAAGACGAGGTGGTCATGAAGATCAAAGCAGTGAGGGCAGCCGCGATTGTGTTGGGCGCGGCACCGTTGCTTCTCGTGGTGACTCCCGACGCAGGCGCCAGTGCCCCTCGAGTGTCGGTGGCGCTCGTGACGACCAGCAGGTCGGCGGTGCACCCGACGACGTCCACGCTCCCGAAGCTCAAGATCAAGGGCTCACCCGCCAGCTTCGTCCCCACGGCCCTGACCGCAACGGCCAAGCTCACCGGCTCATCGTGCACACAGGCCCAGGCTTCGTTCAGCATCAAGAACAAGGAGTCGGTGACCGAGAAGGCCGCGATCACGGGCACGGACGGGCTTGTTGGCGGGACGCTCAAACTTCCTGCCCTCACCAAGAGCTTCATTTGCGTTTCGAGCTCCTACACCGGCGTGATGACGCTCAAGCTCAAGTCCGACGGAAAGAGCGCGACTGTCACGTTCTGATGTAACGAACTGACTGGGTCGAGCGGCGGGCCCGGTCTCAGGCGCGCGCTTCGGCGTGCTCGACGACGCGCCACATGCCTGCGACCTCGGCCTCGCTCATGTGTGGGTCCTTGACCTTCCACTCCACCACGGAACGAAGGCGGGCCGTGACCTCCGTACGGTCAAAGCGCGAGACGAAGCCGCTCACCAGCAGCGACCTGCCCCACCCGAGCAGGGTGGCCATCACGCGGCTGGCGGGAATCTGGCCCGCCGCCATCAGCACCCAGGCCACCCCGACGTCGACCAGCGGGTCGCCCGCCGACGCGTTGGTCCAGTCGATGACGACCGCTCCTTTCGAGCCGACCATGACGTTCAGCGGGTGCAGATCCATGTGAACGATCCGGTCCCCGGTGCCGACCGGTGCGGGACCGAGGAAGTCCGGTGCCGCAATCGCATGGAGTTGATCGTGCAGGCTGGCCAGGGTCTTGGCTTGACGGCGAAGCGTCCACGGAGCGGCGGCAATGGCGTCGACCATCGATTTGCCCTCGATCCGCTCCATGACGAGATCGGAGCCGTCGTCGCTCACCTCTTCGATCGCGGGAACCGGATAGCCCTGCTCACGCAGGTAGGCCATCGTCCGGGCCTCCAGCGCCATGGACCGGCCTTCCCTCGAGCGCCTGAGGACCAGTCCAGGCCCGTACTCGAAGATGTCCGCGTCCCGTCCGGCGGCCAGCAGCGGTCCAGGAGGTTTCACGGGACGACGCTATCGGCATTTGAGGAGCATCTTGGGGGTTCTCACCCGCCCGAGGTGCTCGGTGGCGTCGCCGTGCAGCCGTCGCAGGGGCCCATCCCGTTGAAATAGGCAGGGATGGACGGCGAGTCGGTGGGCGGGTTGGTCGGCAGCAGCACCGGGGGACGCGGCACCTGGCTGAAGTCGAAGTCCTGGTCCATGTTGCCGAGGATCTTTTCGTCCTCGCGAACGTCGGGCCGCGGGTCGGGACGGCCGTCGGTCGTGGGGTTGAGTCGCGAGCCGCCGAGGAAGTCGTCCTCGATGAACTTGAGGTAGGCGTCACTGCTCAGTACTTGGTGGTCGATGTAGCCGTGCTTGGCGTAGGGGGAGATGACCAAGGCCGGCACACGCAGCCCGTAGCCATTCTGGTCGACGGGCGGCGGCACGACGTTGTCGTAGAAACCGCCCCAGTCGTCCCACTGCAAGAAGATGGCGGTCGAGTCCCAGTCGGGGCTCTTCATGGCCGCGTTGATCACCGCGGTCACGTACGCCTGGCCCTGATGAACACTTGCCGGCGGGTGCTCGCTGTTGGCTTGTGACGGCGTCACCCACATCACGGCGGGCAACGTTCCTTTCGCAGCCTCGGTGAAGTAGTTGCTGAGCGGCTGGATGTTGCGCAGCTGGTGGTCCTTCTGCACGTCCTCGAACACCGGCAACGGGTTCCAGATGCCGGGAGTGAGGTAGTTCTGCGCCACCGGTGGGCAGACAACGGCTGAGTCGTTGTCGCAGTCTGGTTGGTCGCCGGTCTGGACGTAGTACGCCCAGGGGACGTGCTTGTTGTAGAGCAGCCACGTGATGTCGGTCCAGGCGTTGGTGATGTCAGCCGTTCCCGTGTCGATGGCCTGGTCCACGTACCGTTGCATTTGGACCGGCGTGTACGGGCCGCCGATGTTGTTCTTGCAGCTGAACGGGTTCGGAGTCGAGCACTTGGCCGACCACCCCGAGACGAGGTACAGGTGGTCGGGGAGCGACCACGACGCCACGGGCTCGAACATGTGGTCGTCGAGCGCGAAGTCCTCGGCATAGGTCCAGTAGTTCGGAATCTCCGCCGCGGTGTGGTAGCCCATCACGTCCGGCGTCGCCGAGTTGGAGCATTCAGGGTTGTCGGCGGTGACGTTGACGCCGCACCCCTTCTTGGCGTTGGTTGCCTCCGTGATGAACCCGTCCATCTTCCCGCCGTTGACGTCGGCCGTGGCATTGGCTTCGCCGTGTGGCCCGCCGCCGTTGACGTCGGCGGTGTCGCGGTAGGGCGCCTGGCAGCCGCCGCTGGGGACGGGCACGCAGACCGACGGAGCGCCATTCTTCATCGGGATGCCGTCCGCACCCGGATACGTCCCGAAGTAGCTGTCGAAGGAGCGGTTCTCCTGTTCGATCACGATGATGTGCTTGATCTTGTGGATCCCAGTGGGCACGTCGTAGTGGCCGGTCGTCCCGCCCGGCACACGCTCGGCGGAGGGAGCTGCCGATGGCGTGCCGCTGCTGCAGGCGCCGAGCGCGACGGCGGCGACAACGACGCCCGCCACCACGAGAACCACGGTGCGCGGTCGGTGCCGGCGAGTACGACACACCCGGGTTGACAGAGCGGAGAGCCGGCACGGCATTGCAGCAGTATTCGACAGCACTCCATAGACGTCAACCGGGTTGACAAAATCCTCACACAGTCCTCACTCCTTGCAGAACTCCTGACGGCGGGACCATGAGCACCACCGCCGGCACACCGCCGGCGCCGGTGACAACCCGGGCTTCCCGGTTCGAGAGAGCGGAGGCCTCGGTACGCTTGGCCAGGCCGGGCGGTACGAGCGGCACAGAGGGAGGGCGACATGAGCACCACCACCCGGGGAGCGGTGGCCCCGACCAGTGAAGCGCCGGCCCCCGACGCAGGCAGCCCTCCCGGCGAGTTCCCGCCTCTCGACAGCGTCGAGCTCGATGCGGTCGTCACCCTCGTGGCCGATCACGCCCCCGGCTGGGCCAAGACGGGCGCCGCGGCGCGCGCCGACCTGCTGCAGCAGGTGATCGACGACACCATGGCCGCGGAGGAGGCGTGGCTGGCGGCTGCGTGCGAGGCCAAGGGTCTGGCGCCGGGCACGACGGAGGCGGGGGAGGAGCTCTCCAGCGGGATCGGGACGTTCGTGCGCATGGTGCGGCTGCTGCGCGATTCGCTGCGCGACATCGCGAAATCGGGCAAGCCGGCCATCCCCGGCCCTGTGCGCGAGGCGCCTGACGGCCGGCTGCGCGTCCAGGTCTTCCCCGACGGCGCGTTCGACCGCGTCACGTTCCCGCAGACGACCGCCGAGGTCTGGATGCAGCCGGGCGTCACCAAGACGTCGCTCGTCGAGGGCCAGGCGGCGGCCTACGCCGATCCCGCCGCCCACGCGGGCACGGCGCTGGTGCTGGCCGCGGGCAACGTGGCATCGCTCGGGCCACGCGACGCGCTGGACAAGCTCTTCGTTGAGGGCAAGACGGTCGTCCTGAAGGCCAACCCGGTGAACGACTATCTGGTGCCGCATTGGACGAAGGCGCTGGGCGCGCTGCTCGATGCCGGCGTCCTGCGCATCGTGCAGGGCGGGGCGCGAAGTGGGCCAGTACCTGACGGGCCATGCGCGCATCGACGAGGTGCACATCACGGGGTCGGACAAGACCTACGACGCCGTCGTGTTCGGCGTTGGTCCCGAGGGCGTCCGCCGCAAGGCTGCCGACGAGCCGCTGCTGACCAAGCCGGTCACGGCCGAGCTCGGCAACGTGTCACCCGTGATCGTCGTCCCGGGCACGTGGTCGATCGCCGACCTGCGCTACCAGGCCGAGCACGTGGCGACCATGCTGGTGAACAACGCGGGCTTCAACTGCATCGCGGCCCGCGTCGTCGTGACGCACGCGGCGTGGCCCCAGCGCGACGCGTTCCTCGGCGCGCTGACCCAGACGCTGGCGGAGATCACCACGCGGCGTGCGTACTACCCCGGTGCCGCCGGCCGGCGTGACGCCTTCGTGTCCGCCCATCCCGAAGCCGAGGAGTTCGGCCGCGGGCCCGACGACGCGCTGCCCTGGACGGTCATCCCCGGGGTCCCGCCGGGTCACACCGACGACATCTGTTTCAACGTGGAGTCGTTCTTCGGGGAGCTGGCCGAGACTGCGTTGCCGGCCCCCTCGACGGCGGCCTTCATCGATGCCGCCACGGCCTTTTGCAACGACGTCTTGTGGGGCACCCTGGGGGCCAGCATCATCGTGAGCCCGGCGTCGACGAAGGACCGTGCTGTGGCCGATGCGCTCGAACGCGCTATCGCTGAGCTGCGCTACGGCTCCATCGGGGTGAACCTGTGGCACGGCCTGTCCTTCGCGTTTGGGTCGACGACGTGGGGCGCCTACCCGGGGCATCCGCGCACTGACATCCAGTCCGGGACCGGGGTGGTGGGCAACGCGCTGATGTTCGACCGCCCGCAGAAATCGGTGGTGCGCGGGCCGTTCCGCGCCCGGCCCAAGCCGCCGTGGTTCGCGACGGCCAAGGACTCCTACGACGTCATGCAGCGCTTTGTCGCGTTCGAGGCTGAACCGTCTGCGGCCAAGATCCCAGGCCTGCTCGTCTCGGCCATGCGCCGCTGATCACGCGCACCCGCTGAGACGGCTCGTTTACATCGTCTTGGCGCGCAGCTGCGGTACGGCGTAGGGCGCGGCGGCGACGATCGCCGCGATGAGGCCGACGACGGCGCCGAAGCCCCACCCGGTCGCCCCTCCGCCAGGCTTGTCGATGAAGGCGATCAACGTCAGCACAGCGCTCACGACGGTGGCGACGAGCATGACAGTCAGGTGGGGGACGTCCTGGGTGATCGGAAGCTTGTCCCACCCGGCCAAGAGCACGAGGTAGGCGACGATCAGGATCGAGATGAGCAGCGTGAGGTACATCCAGCTGTGCCAGAGCCCGTTCACGGATCCGCCGATGGAGTAGCCGGCGACTCCCACCGAGACCGTGAACCAGGGGAGAAACAGGCAGATGAAGAGCACGACGGTGGCGACACCGGAGATCCGGTCGGCCAACGACCAACGCGTCGCATTGAACTTGTAGGCCGGGACGGACGAACCGGCCGACGCGCCGGCGGCCGGCGCAGCCGCTGAGGTCGCCGCCGCCGCAGGGGCCGGCGCGCCTCCCATCGCAGGTGCGGCCTGGGCCGCCGCGGCGCTCCCGAGCGGCGCGCCGCAATTGGAGCAGTTGTTGGCGCTGTCAGGGGCTTCGCTCTGACACTGAGGGCAGGTCTGAGGCATGGCGGTCCTCCATCGTTCCGGCGACGGGAAGGCCCGCGTACCCCCCGCACGCAACTGTGACTACTGCAGTCCGCACCACGAAGTCTACGGGGGTGTCGGCCCCCTGCCTAGGGATTCTGCGCCGATAGGTGGATCCAACGGCCCTGCTGAAACGAGGTTTTCAGCCCGGTGGCACTTGGTGCCCAGACTTGTCAGTGTGTTGGGGAGCCGCCCAGGGCGTCGACCGAGGTCGTGTGGTTGGGGCGCTTCGGGTGCAAGAGAGTGATGCGGGCCAGGGTGTCCCCGCCGACGGCGACGCAGGCGGAGTCGGTGGGACAGGTCACTGCGGTCGGTGTGATGGGTACGTAGGCCAGCGGCGAGCCCGTGAAGGTCGTCCCGCCGTTGACACTCTGTGCCACCGCCCCGAGCGCGATGGCGGGGAAGCCGATCCACTTCGTCCCGACCATGGCGCACTGGTCGGCCGAGGGGCAGGCCAGGCCGTAGACGTCGTCGACGGCGCTCGGTCCTTGCCCGGGCGTCCAGGTATGGCCGCCGTCACTGCTGTCGAGGAGCTCGCTCTTGGCCGGAACGACGTCGCTGACCGTGGTGGCCGTCGTGCCTGCGGCGAGGCAGTCCGACGCAGTGAGGCAGGCGACGCTCTGCAGGATGCCGATCCCCGCCGGCACCGTGGCGAGCGCCCAGGTCTGCCCACCGTCCGCGCTCAGCGCCACCGCGCCTTCGCCGTGTCCGTTGCCGGTCGGCATGTAACCCGGGACGAGGCAGGTGCCGACTGGTGTGCAGACGAGATCGTCGCTCGCGACGAAGAGCGAAGGGAGATTGCCGTCTTGCTGCCAGGTCTGGCCGAAGTCTGCGCTGTGGGCGGACCACATGACGGTGCCCTGACTGACCAGTGCTGTGCAGTCGGCTGTGCTCGGGCAAGTGACGCTGGCCACCGTCAGCCGCGCTCGCTGGCGCTGCGGCGGGAGACCACGTCACGCCCCCGTCCTGGGTTGTCACGACGACCCCGCTCCCGGGCAGTGATGCACCGTTTGTGCCGACGGCCATGCAGGCCAGCCGGGTCGGACAGGAGACCCCACTCAGTTCCGGCGTGGAGTTCCCCGCGACGTGCTGGGCCTCCCAGGTGGTGCCCCCGTTCTTGGTGGCGACGATCACTGTGGCCCCGCCGGCGGGTGCGGGATTCGGCCCGGCGACCCCGACCGCCCAGCAGCGGGTGGCGTCGGCGCACGAGACAGCCCCGAGCTGCCCCGTGCCGCTCGGCGCGGGCTGGCCGACGGCCAGCGCCACCACTTTGGGCTCGCCGAGGACGCGTGTCGTCGCCGTCGAGCTCGGGTGCCCCGTCAGCGAACAGCTCGATGCGGTGAGTGTCACCGCGACCAGGAGAAGGAGCAGGAGCAGGCCGCTCTTGCATCCCGGGGCCCCCCTGTGTCGAGGCACGGAAGGTGGAACCACGGCGGGACGACAATAGCTGCGGGAGGTGCATTTTCGGGGGCACCGTTGGGTACCCTCGCTGCTGTGGATTGGGTGGACTTCCTCATCATCGGCTTGATGCTGCTGTTCGCCGTCCACGGGCTCCGGGTCGGCGCCCTCGTCCAGATCTTCACCTTCGCCGGCTTCTTCCTCGGCTTCCTCCTCGGCACGCTGGTGTGGTTGCCGCTTCTGCGGACGGGGCAACAAGACGATCTGACCCGCTCGGTCGTCGTGGTGGCCCTCGTGATAGGGACCGCGTGTCTCTTTGGCGGCGCGGGACGGGTCCTGGGCGCCTGGGGCAACGTCAGCGTGCGGCGACATCACCTGGGGCAGGTCGACGCGGTCCTCGGGGTCGGCGTGGCCGTCATCGCCGTCCTGCTCTCGGTGTGGCTGGTCGCGGCTGTGATCACGTCGCCCAACAGCCGCTTCACATCGCTCGATGCGGCCGTGGCCCGTTCGGACATCTTGCACTCGATCGACCGCATCCTTCCGCAGGCCCCCTCGATCTTCAACGATCTGCAGACGTTCTTGAACAACCAGGGTTTCCCACAGGTGTTCTCCTCATTGACGCCGCCGTCGACGCCGCCCGTCTCGCCGCCGACCGATGCGCAGACCCGCGCGCTGGCCAACCCAGCCGTCTTCTCGACGGTCAAGGTGTTGGGCACCGCCTGCGACAATGAGCAAGAGGGGTCGGGATTCGTTGTCGGGCCCGGCCTCGTGGCCACCAACGCGCACGTGGTGGCCGGCGAGGCGAACGGCAGCACGCAAGTGCTCGTCGAGAACACCGCGTACAACGCGACCACCGTGTATTTCGACCCGTCGTTCGACCTCGCCATTCTGCGCACCAACGCGCCGATGGGACCGGCGCTGAACATCAGCCCGAATGTGGTCGCGCGCGGGACCCAGGCCGCATTCCTCGGCTATCCCGAGGACGGACCGCTCGCCATCGACCCGGCCGGGGTGACCGAGGAGATCACGGCCACCGGGAAGGACATCTACAACAACGGTTCGGTCACGCGCGGCGTCTACGCGCTCGATGCCGACGTCTTGCCCGGCAACTCGGGCGGTCCCCTCCTCGGCCCGGGTGGCCAGGTCATCGGTGTGGTCTTCAGCCGCTCGACCGTCTACTCGGACGTGGGCTACGCCCTCACGTCGCCCGGAGTCCTTTCCCGAGTCCAAGCGGCCCTGGGGCGCCGCTCGCCGGTCAGCACCGGTCAGTGCATCTCGGGTTGACGCGGCAAGAATGACGCCATGAGCCAGCACATCGAGGACTATGCAGTAATCGGCGACCTTCACACGGCCGCTCTGGTCGGACGGGATGGTGCTGTCGATTGGATGTGTTTGCCGCACTTCGACTCGCCATCGTGCTTCGCCCGGCTCCTTGGTGACGAGAACAACGGCTTCTGGCGGCTGGCACCGGTGGGGGGCGCGGACGCCATCCTGGCGACGCGCCGCTGGTACCGGCCGGACGCGTTGGTGCTCGAGACCGAGTTCGACACGGCGACCGGTACCGTGCGAATCACCGACTGCATGCCTGTGCGCGACAGCCACCCGCACCTGGTTCGCAGCGTGGAAGGCGTCAGCGGGTCCGTCGACATGCGCATGGACCTCACCGTCCGCTTCGACTACGGAAGGGTGGTGCCCTGGGTCACGTCGCACGACGGGCTGACTCGCTTCACCGCGGGTCCGGACTCGGTCGCGCTGTGGCACCACGTCGACCCGCAGGGCCAGGACATGAGCACCGTGGCCGAATTCACCGTGACAGAGCGGGAGCGCTATCCCTTCACGCTGGTCTGGCACCCGTCCCACGAGGACCCGCCACCGCCCCTCGACAGCTACTACGCGGTGCATCTCACCGAGGCCTTCTGGACCGAGTGGGCGGCGCAGTGCTGCTACGAGGGCCCCTATCGCGACGCGGTCGTGCGCTCACTGATCACCCTCAAGGCGCTGACCTACGAGCCCACCAGCGGCATCGTGGCCGCCGCCACGACGTCACTGCCCGAGGCGCTCGGTGGGAATCGCAATTGGGACTATCGCTACTGCTGGCTCCGCGACGCCACGCTGACCCTCGAGTCGCTCATGCGCGGGGGCTACTTCGGCGAGGCGCTGGGCTGGCGCGACTGGCTGCTGCGAGCCGTCGCCGGCGATGTCTCGCAACTGCAGATCATGTACGGCGCGGCGGGCGAACGCCGGCTCGAGGAGTGGGAGGCGTCGTGGCTGCCCGGCTACGAGAACTCGTCCCCGGTCCGCATCGGCAACGCCGCGTCGCAGCAGTACCAGCTCGACGTGTACGGCGAGGTCATGTCGGCGCTGCACTCCTCCGCCCACGCCGAGGGCGTGCAGGGCGAGGCCGCCTGGGCCCTGCAGACGCAGCTCATCCAATTCATCGAGAAGGGCTGGCTCGAGCCCGACGACGGCATCTGGGAGGTGCGTGGGCCGCGGCGCCACTTCACGCACTCCAAAGTGATGGCCTGGGTGGCGGTCGACCGCGCGGTGCGCACACTCGAGGAATGGCCCGAGCTCACCGGCCCCTTGAAGAAGTGGCGTTCGCTGCGCGACGACATCTTCAACGAAGTCGTCGAGAAGGGCTACAACGCCGATGTCGGCGCCTTCACCCAGTACTACGGCTCGGACCAGCTCGACGCCAGCGCGCTCATGATCCCGCTCGTCGGCTTCTTGCCCCCCGACGACGAACGCGTCGTGAGCACCGTCGAGGCGGTGCAGCGCGAGCTGATCGACCACGGCTTCGTGCTGCGCTACAAGACCACTGACGACGGCGCGGTGGACGGGCTCACCGGCCGGGAGGGTGCATTCTTGGCCTGCTCGTTCTGGCTCGTGGACTGTCTCCACATGATCGGGCGCGACGACGAGGCGGTTGCCATGTTCGAGCGGCTCCTGGCTCTCCGCAACGACCTCGGCCTGCTCTCCGAGGAGTACGACCCGCTGGCCGGGCGATTGGTGGGCAACTTCCCCCAGGCCTTCTCTCACGTCTCCCTGATCAATTCGGCCTTCCGGCTGAGTGGCAACGACCCGCTCACCCCGGTCCTCGAGCATCACAAGGAGCTCACCATCGATCGCTCGGCGACCATCACACCGGTGATCCAGCGCATGAAGCGAATCGGCCGGGTCAGTGCCGCCCGCCGGCGGGCGGGCGCCCCCGGTTGACCGACCGCATAGCGTGCAGCGTGGCCTCCCTCGAGAGAGGAGAGGTAACGACGTCTTGATCCCCCACCGCCGAGCGCCCTCGGGAGGAAACCCATGAAGGCACTGACCGTCGTCCCCCTGCAGGCGGGGTCTGCCGCGCTCTCCGACATGCCCGAGCCACCCGAGGCCGACGGGCCGGTGCTCGTCGAGACGCTGGCCATCGGCGTCTGCGGCACGGACATCGAGATCCTCACCGGGCAGTACGGCTGGCCCCCGCCGGGCGAGGAGCGTCTCATCCTCGGACACGAGTCACTCGGGCGCGTGCTCGAGGCGCCGGCCGGTGGCCCGCTGGCCAAGGGCGACCTGGTCGTCGGCATCGTCCGCCGGCCTGACCCGGTGCCCTGCGCGAACTGCGCCGTGCTCGAGTGGGACTTCTGCCGCAACGGCTTGTACACCGAGCGCGGGATCAAGCAGCACCACGGCTACTGCTCTGAGCGTTACCGCATCACGCCTGACTTCACGGTCAAGGTGGACTCGGGGCTCGGCACCCTGGGCGTCTTGTTGGAGCCGACCAGCGTGGTGGCCAAAGCGTGGGAGGAGGTCGACCGGGTTGGCTCGCGTGCCCACTGGGACCCCAAGAAGGTGCTGGTGACCGGCGCCGGGCCGATCGGTCTCCTCGCTGCACTCATCGGTGTCCAGCGCGGTCTCGACGTGCACGTGCTGGACCAGGTCACCACCGGCCTCAAGCCCGACCTGGTCGCGGCGCTCGGCGCGACCTACCACTCCGGCTCGGTGGCCGACGCGTGTCCCGACGCGGACGTGATCATCGAGTGCACCGGCGTGCCCTCGCTCGTGTTCGACGCCATGTCCAACGTCGGCAACGGCGGCGTTGTCTGCCTCACGGGCGTGTCGTCGGGTGGCCACACGATCGACGTCGACGAGGGGCTGCTCAACCGCAACATGGTGCTCGAGAACGTCGCTGTGGTCGGTTCGGTCAACGCCAACCGGCGTCACTACGAGGCGGCGGCCGACGCGCTGGCCAAGGCCGACCACGCATGGCTGGCGCGGCTGATCACGCGCAGAGTCCCCCTCGACGAGTGGGACAAGGCGCTCGCGCGCCAGCCCGACGACGTCAAGGTCGTCATCGAGGTCAACCAGGCCTGAGGAGGCGGCGGTGAGCGGGACCCACTCCCACGGATCGCACACGCACCGCCACGCGGATGCCGGCCTTCACGTCCACGACCCCGAGAGCGGCGACGCCCTCCCCGCGGTCCCGCCGCCGCGTGCCATCGCCACCGGTGTGCTCGAGATCGACACCATGCTCGGTGGCTGGGAGCGGGTCACCGCCGGCTACCTCATCGAGGGCTCGGCGCCCGTGCTCATCGAGACCGGGAGCCAGAGCTCGGTCCCCATCCTCCTGTCCGCACTGGACCAGATCGGGGTAGGCGCGGCCGAGCTGGCCGGGATCGCGGTCACCCACATCCATCTCGACCACGCGGGTGGGGTCGGCAACGTTGCCCGTGCCTTCCCCGCGGCCACGGTCTATGTACACGAGAGGGGCGCACGGCATCTGGCCGACCCGACCAAGCTGGTCAACTCCGCGGCGCGCGTCTACGGACCACTGCTCGACTCCCTCTACGGCCGCATCGACCCGACGCCGGCAGAGCGCCTCCACGTGCTCCACGACGGCGAGGAGATCACCGTCGGATCCGACCGCGTCCTCGTCGCCGTGGACTCGCCTGGCCACGCCAAGCACCACGTGGGCCTGCACGATTCGTTGAGCGGCGTCCTCTTCGCGGGCGACGCCGTCGGGGTCAAACTTCCTGACGGCGGTGTGCTGCGCCCCTCGACCCCGCCGCCCGACTTCGACCTCGAGCAGGCATTGACCTCGCTCAGCAAGTTCGCAGCTCGCCGTCCATCGGGGATTGCACTGGCTCACTACGGCCTGCTCGACGATCCCCAGGCGCTGCTGGCCGAAGCGGACGAGACCCTCCGGCAGTGGGCCGAGACGGCGGAGCGGGCCTACCGGGCGGGTGAGGACATCGCCGACGCGCTCGCGGCACGCTTCGACCCGCTGCTCGGCGACATCGATGTTGCGCACAAGGAGAAACTCGACATCATGAACGGGGTGCACTCCAACGCGGCGGGGTTCCGACGCTGGCTCGAAGGGCGCGACGCGCCGCCCACGACCTAGACGAACAGCGACGCCCAGGTCAGCGACGTCCTGCCGGGACGGCCCGAGCCACTCAGACGACGAGCTTGGCCCGCAGCTCCTCCTGGCGTACTTCGAAATCGTCCAACGAGATGCGGCCCTCGGCGAGATCCTCGTGGAGGGCGGCGAACTGCTCGAGCAGCTGCGTCTGGTCGACGTCGGCCGCCGACGGGCCCTCGGTGGACTGCTCGCTCGCCGCCGCCTTGTCTTCGCGACGCGAGAGGCGGTCGTCCATCTTGGCCTTGGCGCGCTCCTTCTTGGCCTGGTCGCGCTGCAATTTTCCAAATGTCGAACGTGCGCGTGCCACCGTTCACTCCTTTCCGGCCGCCGGGGACGACCAGCTGTGCCGGCAGGACTTTCGCCCTGTCCGATGTTCCTGCCGCATTCGCCGGTGCGGCGGGCCTCTAGGCCCGAGCGGAGGAGGTGGGATTTGAACCCACGGTACCCATGAGGCACAACGGTTTTCGAGACCGTCCGATTCGGCCGCTCTCGCACTCCTCCGGAGGCGATCCTAGTCGCTGTGACCTGGTGCGGAACCTCAGGGTGGTGCGTCTCGAGGTGGGGTAAGGGCACCTGCAGAGCCTCGGCCAACGCCGAATTGCCCTGATTCTGTCCGCTCTGGCGGGCCCGGCAGGAGTGCGACCTCGAGGCCGATCGCTACGGGCGATGCGACCGGGCCCGCCCGGCCGGCACCCCGCCTTGCACGCCGAGTCACCCAGGGTGCGCCCGACTTTCGACGCGGAGAGTTGGGTGCGCCGTCGCGTCGGGATCACCGGCCTGTAAGGAACGCGCACTTGAGTTCTGAGTAGCTGGCGTTCGCGGACGCGCCCGTCACCCGCGTCGTGGGGCAGGTGGCTGCGTGTGAGGGGCTTCTGCGCGCGGCTGACGGACTCGCGAGGGGTTACGGGAGGAGCTAAGGGCACAGACGGCGGGGGCCGGCTCTGTCCTGGGTCGGCCCCCGTCGGGCTGCCGCGGACTACGTCGCGCCAGGCTCGGCGGCGGTCTTCAGCGTGGCTGCGGTGCAGCCTCGCTCATTGGTCCCTCGCCGGTGCGCCTCGCGGCGAAGAACGAGGAGAGAAGGTTCCCGCACTCGGCCCCCCGAAGGCCACCCTCGACGGGGAGTTCGTGATTGAGGCGGGGGTCGGCGCAGAGGTTGTACAAGGTGCCGCACGCCCCCGCCCGAGGGTCGCTGGCTCCGAACACGAGGCGGCCCACCCGCGCCGCCACCAGCGCTCCGGCGCACATCGGGCACGGCTCGAGCGTGACGACCATCGTCACCTCGGAGAGCCGCCACCCACCGAGCACGGCCGCGGTGTCGCGCAGCGCCAGCATCTCAGCGTGGGCGGTGGGATCACCCGAACGCTCGCGCTCGTTGTGGCGTGCGGCGACCACCTGGCCGCGATGAAGCGTCACCGCGCCGACCGGCACATCACCCGCAGCCGCTGCCGCGCGCGCCTCGGTGAGGGCGAGCGCCATGGCGTCGTCGTCGGTCAGCAGCCGGGGTGGGTCGGGCGTGGCGATGCCCCAGTATGCGAGCTGGCCCGCCGGGAACGGAAGTTCCCGGCCGCCCGTGCCCGTCTCGCCGCCTCCCGAATCAGGGGCTGGCCGGGTTCAGCGCGTGTTGGAGGGCGTCCATCGTCGATTGCAGCTGCGTCGAGCGAGCGAAGAACTGCTCGATGAAGGAGCCCAGCTGAATAGAAGGCAGGTCGTTGATCGTCCCGAGGAAGCTGGCGTCCTGATGCACCTGCACGTCGGCCGCCTGGGCGGCGGTACGGGCCGTCCGGGGCACTTCCACCGACGAGGCCAGTGTTTCGTAGAGCTGGAGTGAGTCGACGTACGGGTTGATGATCGTCGCGACCCGGAGTGGGGTCGGGAACGTCGAGATCGTCGTCAGCTCCGCTTGCGCCCCGCTCGACGCCGACTGCACGTCGGTGATCGCCGATTCGAGGCGCGCGATGTTGGCCGGAGACGATGCGGCGGGCGGCGTCGCCGTCGCAGGCGGTGTCGAGTTCGAGTTGATGTGCCCGAAGTGCAGAACCGCCGCGCCGACGATGACGGCAAAGAACAGGCAGGCCAAGAGGGCCAACCGGCGGACATCGGGTCCCTCGAGAGGACTCCGGGTGCGCCCGCCCCGCCCGCGAGCCGGGCTCACGGTGGCGGCTGCGCCCCCGTCCTCGTCGGAGCCGGCGTCGCTGTAGGCGTGGATGAACTCGTCGAGCTCCGGCGCGTCAGCGGGAATGACGATGACCTCTCCGGTCGGAGGCTGGTCGGTCAACGTCGTCCCCGCCAGGGCGGCACCGACGATCTCTGGCGCGTCCGCTTCGTCGTGCGCGTCGGAGGCGTCGTCCCAGGCCGGTGCCTGCGCCGAAGGGGCGAGCGCGAGCGGTTCCAGCTCTCGCTCGCGCTCCGTCTCACGCCAGGCTGTGCCGTCGCCTGTCTCGACCTCCGTCGCGTCGTCGCCAGGCGCGCCGGCGGCGCCGGCGAACTCGGGGTGCATGGGGAGGCCGTCTTCGGTCCACGGAGCGCCCGCTCGTGCGGTGGCCGCCAGTGCGGACTCCCCCGCCTCCTCGTTCTCCTCGTTCTCGAGCCAGGCTTCGGGTTCCTCGCCTTCGGCGCCGGGCAGCCCTTCCACTACGCCGTACGCACCGTCGACGACGTTGACGTCGTCGACGTCGTCGACATCGTCGATCTCGAGGGCGCCAGCAATCTGCGCATCGTCACCGTCGAGCAGCCACTCGGACTCGTCGTCACCAAAGGACTGGTCGGAGACCGCGTCGTCCTCGTTCTCCACACCCTCGTCGGAGTCGCCGAAGAGGGCTTCTTCCATCCGGGCGAAGGCAGCTTCGACCGGCATCCGGGGCTCAGCGTCGATGGAGGTCTCGCCGGTCGCGTCACCGTCGTCCGCGTCCTCCCCCGAGATTGTCGACAGGCGGCCGGCCAAGGTCGTGGCGCTCTCGTCGTCGCCGCCGTCATGGGTGCCGTAGGTCGGGTTGGCGTCGGCGGCCACGTCGACATCCGCTGTGTCGTCCGGCTCGTCCTCGATCCCCATCACCCGGCGTTCCATCCGCTCGAGCGCGGCCGCGATGCGCGCCGCGTCCGCTGCCGCGGCCTCGTCGATCACCTCGTCCCCCGGGTCCTCCCCTTCGAACGCATCCCAGCGCAGCGAGAGGTCTTCCTTGGCGAGCTCGAGGTCCTCCTCCTCGTCGTCGACCTCGAGGCCGGACGCGCGCGCATGGGCGCGGGCGCGTGATGCCGCGTCTTCCTCATCGTCGAGGTCGACGTCGGCGTCGGTGTCGTCGCTGTCGGGGACGAACTCGTCCCAGGCCAGCTCGGAGTCGTCTGCGACTTCTGTCGTCATGGCAGTCCCCTCACGGTGTCCTCTCTTCACGATGGTCAGTTCACGTCGCGGTGAACACGAAATCGGCGGTCGTACAGTCAGCCGGGGGGGCGGCAACAACGAGGAACTGGTCGGTGGTCCCGCTCACCGCCCAGACGTTCACGTCCGGTTCGTGCGTCAAACACTGCGCGGCGAGGACCTGGGTCTGGAAGCCGGTCAGCTGCCCGACCGGGCCCGTCCCGCTCACGGCAGGCGGCGTGCCGATCACCTCGGTCAGGGTGACCGTCGTCCCCTCCCAGAGCCCACTGGAGGCCGGGGGCAGCGTGGTGGTCGTGGTCGACGTCGGTGTCGTGGTGGTCGTCGACGTGCTCGACGCCGGTGGCGCGGTCGTGGTCGTCGTGCGGGACGGCGGTGCCGGGTTCTGGTCGGTCGGAGCCGTCGAGTTCGTCGGGGAAGGCGAGGGCGGGATCGTCGACGTGGCCGCCGGAGGCGAACCGAACGTCAGTGCGGGACCGGCGGGACCGTCCTTGACGGCCGGCGCGAACCCGAGCAGGGCCGCGAGATCCGCGGGCGCGTTGTCGTCCATGCCGAGGGTCCAGATGCCGACGCCGGCCAGGCCCCGCGCCTGCGCCAACAGCGCGGCGTCGTAGAGCGACGTCGGGTCCTCGAAGAAGGTCTCGTGCCACTGCGTGCCTACTTGGTACGAGGTCCAGCCCGAGTCGGTCACCGGGTCCCAGTACTGGGGATGGCCGCTGGTGTCGATGTCGCCCAGCGACACGTCGGTGGCCGGCCCCGTCGCCGTCGCGTTCAGCGTGCCGTCCGTCGTGGGCCAGTCGATGCCGAAGAACGGCACGCCCAGGATCACCTTGGAAGCAGGCACCACCGCGGCGTACTCGTCGACCGCGGTCTGGTCCGAGAACATCCCGCTCGTCAGGGGCGAGGACGGCCCCGGCACCGCGCTCAGGTTCGGGTTGTACTCCATGACGAAGAACGCGTCGACCGCGCCCGCCAGCGCCGGGATGTCGAACCAGCCGTTGGTCCCCGAGGCCGAACTCGAGTACGTGTCCATCGTCACCTGGTAGTGGGGGTTGGTGGTGTGCATCACCCACGAGACCGTGTCGACGAGCCGGGTCAGTCCGGCGTTGTCTGCCGAGCCCTGGCCCTCGAGGTCGAGGTTCACCCCATCGAGGTTCTCGGCTTCGACGGCGCCGACGATCGCCTCGGCGAGTGTGGCGGCCGCGGTCGGCGAGGACGTGAGCGCATCGAGCTGGCCCTGGTCGAAGTTGTTGACGGTCAGGACCACCCGGTCGCCCGCCCCGTGCGCCTGCGTCACCAGGTCGGCGAACGCCTGGCTCTCGTACCCGGTCCACCCCGGGCCTGACTGATCGAGCGTCCCGTCGGGGTTCACGCCGACGGCGAAGTACGAGAGTGTCGAGATCCCCGCCAGGTTGAACCCACCGGCCTGGTCGAGCGTCCAGTACGGCGCGAAGCCGAACACCTCGTGCGGCTTGAGTGGTGGCGCGGCCGCCAGGCTCGGCGGCGCGGGGGCCGGCGGCGCGGCGGCGGGTGCGAGCAGCACGGCTTGGCCGGCGGCTTCGAGCGAGGACAGATCGAGGTTGCCGGCGTTGACCGAGGGGGCGATGGTTTCCGCGCTGCGGACCACCGCGTACAGGCGCGCCGAGGGCCCGAGCGTGGTCACGAGTGCTGCGAGGACGAGCGCACACACCAGGGGGATTGCACCGCGGCGGCGTACCAACGCGCGCAGCCGCCTGCTCCACGCCAGGCGCGCGCCGGGCGCGCCCATCGGGGGGGAGCCCGGCGCCGGGCTCATCGGCCTCCGGGCCGGGCGTTCGCCTCACGTTCAAACATCGGCCCGGACCAGGGGAGAATTGAGCTTTCTCCCTGCGCGGAGGAGGTGGGATTTGAACCCACGGTTGGTTGCCCAACACACGATTTCCAGTCGTGCCGATTCGGCCGCTCTCGCACTCCTCCCGAAATGCAGCCTGGTCAGGCTAACGGCCCTGGCAGGTGCGGTTCTTCCGCTCCCGGCGTGCACTCCTGGGGGACGGCGGGAGGGTGGCGGGGTCCGTGCGCCCGGGGGCTCAGACCGGCCGGAAGCCTCCGACCAGGGCCGACGCCGGGCCTCCCTGGTTGAGAACCGTCATGGGTCGGTAACTTGGCTGTCACCTCCAGGTTGCTTTCCGTTCATCTTTGTGTAACCTGACGCCAGGCGAAAGGAGGACCCATGGCGGCCTCGACGAGCATCTCGCAGCAACTCTGGACGACGACGGACGAATTCGGCGACGCGGTCGACCCGCACGGGTCGCACCGGGTGCTCGTCGTCACCGACGGATCTGGGAGCGCCGCCTTCGCCGTCGCGCGTGAGTGGACCGTCGCCTTCGGTACCGACGTCTGTGCGATGGAGGTCGCCGAGCAGCGCGACCGCCGCCGGCCGCGTGCGCACACCGGCGCGGCCGACGACCGTCGCCTGACGGACGCCACCGCGGCGCCGGCGCGTCGCGTCGAGGTGCACGTGTGGACGCTCGGTGGTCGCACCCGTCATCTGGCCGCTGCGATCGCCGCGGCGGCGGAGGCCTGCGGCGCCGACGTGATCGTGCTCGGTGTGAACCGCCGGCGACTGGCGAGGCGCCATCTCACCCCGAGTCTGCGCGACCAGCTGACCAGCGCGACCGAGCTGCCCGTCCTCGTGGCGCCGTCGACGGCACCGGCGCGGTGAGGTCGACGCGCATGTTCCGGACCGTCGTCGTCGGTGCCAGCGACTCGGAGGGATCGGCCCGGGCCTTCGAGCGTGCCCTCGATATGGTCCGTACCTCCGGCGGCACCCTGCACATCGTCACGGCGCTGGGGCGCAAGGAGACGCCGGCGCCCTACCTGCCCGCCGAGCTCCGCTACACCGAGGCGGGCGCCGGCGGCTCGGACTGGCTGCTCGCGCAGCTGCGCTCCCGGGCCGCCAAGGACGACGTCCGGGTGGAGACACACCCGGTGCTCGCCGGCCCCGGCGAGGCCATCGTCCGGATCGCCACCGAGGAGCGGGCCGACCTCGTCGTCGTGGGATCGTCCAGCGCACGCGGCCACCGCCACCTGGGCGACGTCCCCAAGGCGGTCATGGACGCCGCGCCCTGCGCAGTCCTAGTCGTCTGAGCTCTCGTACCGGGCACGCACCGACCCGGCACGCACCGACCGGGCACTCGCCGACCCGGCCCACGTCGCCCGAGCCACTAGCCTGGGCTGCCTCGTCGTCCGGTGTTGGGTGCGGTGGCCGGGTCCTGCGCAACGGCCGCTCGTGAATCGAGTCAGGGTCGGAAGGCAGCAGCTCTCAGCGGGTCTGGTCGGGTGCCGTAGTCAACCTGGCTGCCGCACCGAGCACCGGGCGAGCCGGGTCGTGCTGTCAGCGCGCATGGGTAGGCTCGACCGTCATGGCCGACGCCCCCTTCGTCTCTCTCTATCGCCGTTTCCGGCCGGGGCGATTCGACGAGCTCCGGGGCCAGGACCACGTCGTGCGCGCGCTGCGCAGCGCGGTGCGCGACGAACGCGTCTCGCACGCCTACCTCTTCAGCGGGCCCCGCGGCACCGGCAAGACGTCGTCGGCGCGCATCTTGGCCAAGGCGCTCAACTGCGAGGCGCCGGTCGACGGTGAGCCGTGCGGCGTCTGCACCTCGTGCATCGAGATCACCCAGGGCAGCTCGCTCAACGTCCACGAGCTCGATGCGGCCTCGAACAACGGCGTCGATGCGATGCGCGATCTCGTCGCCCACGCCGGTCTCGGCACCCCCGGACGGTGGAAGGTCTACATCGTCGACGAGGTCCACATGCTCTCGACGGCGGCGGCCAATGCACTGCTCAAGACGCTCGAGGAGCCACCGAGCCACGTCGTCTTCGTGCTGGCCACGACCGACCCGCAAAAGGTGCCGCCGACCATCCGCAGCCGCACCCAACACCTCGAGTTCCGCCTCCTCGGGGCCGAGACCCTGCACGGCCTCCTCGAGTCGGTCAACGCCGACGCCGGCCTCCACCTGGACGAAGAGGCCCTGGAGGCGGCGGTCCGGCGCGGGCGCGGGTCGGCCCGCGACGCTCTCTCCGCCCTGGACCAGGTGATGGCGTCGGGCTCGGCCGACGCGGCCCGTCCCGAGTTGGCCCAGCTACTCGATGCGCTGGCCGAGGGCGACGTCAGCGCCACCCTTGTCGCGCTGAGCGCGCTGCTGGCCGGCGGCTGGGGTCCCCAGCAGCTGGCGACCGAGCTCATCGACGACCTGCGCCAGGTCTTCCTCGCCGCGCTCGCCCCCGAGCTGTGCGCGGTGTCGGGGCAGTCGCTCGAGCGCTTCCGTTCGCTCGCCGAGGCGATGGGGCTCCCGCGGGTCGTGCGCAGCATGGAGATCCTCGGCCACGCGCTCGTCGACATGCGCGAGGCTCCCGACGCGCAGGTGGTGCTCGAGATCGCGGCCGTGCGCGCGGTGCGACCCGATCTCGACTCGGGCATCGAGTCGCTCTCCGAGCGGGTCAGCGTGTTGGAGCGCTCATTGACCGGTGCCGCCGCCTTTCCGCGACCCGGTGCCGCCCCGCCCGCGTCTGCCACGCCGCCCACCGGCCGCCCGGCTCCGGAGCCCGCCGAACGCGCGGAGCGAAGCGCATCGTCGGACCCACCATCCTCTCGCGCCGAGTCGCTCGCATCCAGGCCGTCACTCGGTGCCATCACGCGCTCGAAGGCGGCTGCGGCCCAGGCCGCCGCCCCGGTGCCGCCCCCGCCGGACGCGGCGGCCGACGCTCCTCCGGCCACACACGACACCGCTGCGGACTCCGCTGCCGCTAACGGCCCGGCGCCGGCGCCGGCGGGCGGCGCCACAGCCCTGGACCGGGACAGCCTGACCGAGGCGTGGGGCGACGGCATCCTCCAGTCGCTCCCGGCCCGGGCGAAGGCCCGCTTCGCCAGCGGCCGCTTCGTGGCGGTCGACCAGCAGGGTGCTCATTTCGCGCTGCCCAATGCAGCACACCGTGAGCAGTGCACCGAACAGCTGCCCCTGGTCGAGGCCGCGCTGGCCGAGCATTTCGGCACGCCGATCACGCTCGTACTCGTCATCGACGAGAGCACGGCGCCACCCGGGCGCGCCCCGGAGCCCATCGCCCCCGCCACCGTGGGCACTGCCACAACCACCGCGACAACCACCACCACACGGTCGGGCACGTCGGGACGGGGCCGCCGGAGCACCACGGTCCAGGCGCCGGCGCCGTCGGAGCAGCCGGCGCCCGAGGACTTCGACGAGGTCGACCCCGCCGACTTCGAGGCCGGCGGGGGCACCGATCAGGCCACCGAGGCCGAAGCGCGGTCTCATGGAGGCTTTCCCGGGTGCGAGCGAGGTCCCCGGCTAGATGTACACCGGTCCCCTCCGTTCGCTCATCGACGAGCTGGGCCGTCTCCCCGGCATCGGGCCCAAGTCGGCACAGCGCATCGCCTTCCACCTCTTGAAGGTGCCGGGCGAGGACGCCCTCCGCCTGGCTGACGCCATCGTGATGGTGAAGGAGCGCACGACGCTCTGTGAGATCTGCTTCAACGTGGCCGAGGGCGGCGCGCTGTGTGCCGTCTGCAGTGATGACCGGCGCGACCCCGAAGTGGTCTGCGTGGTCGAGGACCCACGTGACATCGTCGCCGTGGAGCGCACCGGCTTCAAGGGCCGCTACCACGTGCTGGGCGGCGCGCTGAGCCCGCTCGACGGCGTCGGCCGCGAGCAGCTGCGCATTCAGGAGCTGCTCGACCGGGTGGGGCAGGGCGCCATACGCGAGGCGATCGTCTGCACCAACCCGACCATCGAGGGCGAGGCCACCGCGATGCAGGTGGCCAAGGAGCTGCGCCCTTTCGGCGTCACTGTCTCGCGCCTGGCCAGCGGTCTGCCTGTCGGCGGCGACCTCGAATACGCCGACGAGCTCACCCTCGGGCGTGCGCTCGAAGGGCGCCGGCCCCTGGAGGTCTGAGGCCCGACGCCGGTCTCGTAGAATTGCCCAATGCGGATCGCCATCGTCGGAGCGACAGGGCAGGTGGGTGTGGTGTTGCGGGCCATCCTGGCCGAGCGCCGGTTCCCAGTGGACTCCATGCGGTATCTCGCCTCGGCGCGCTCGGCCGGCACGACGCTGCCGTGGGCCGACGGCGAGGTCGTGGTCGAGGACGCCGACACAGCTGACCTCTCCGGTATCGACCTCGCGCTGTGCTCCGCTCCGGCCTCCGTCTCGCGCCTGCTGTCGCCCCGTCTCGCCGCGGCCGGAGCGACGGTCGTCGACAACTCGTCGGCCTGGCGGATGGACCCCGACGTCCCGCTCGTCGTCCCCGAGGCCAACGCCGAGGCACTGCGCAGCATTCCGAAGGGGATCGTGGCCAACCCGAACTGCACCACCATGGTGGTGATCCCGGTGCTGAAGCCGCTCCACGACGAGGCGGGCCTGAACCGGGTGGTCGTCTCGACGTACCAGGCCGTGTCCGGCAGTGGTGTCGACGGCGTGCGCGAGCTCGCCGAGCAGCTGGCCAAGACGGTCGACCGCGCCGCCGATCTCACCTTTGACGGAAGTGCGGTCGACTTCCCCCCGCGCGAGGTGTATCCGGCGCCCATCGCCCACAACGTGATCCCCCTCCAGTTCACGATCGTCGACGACGGCTCGCTCGAGACCGACGAGGAGCAGAAGTACACCAACGAGACCCGCAAGATCCTCGGCATCCCAGGGCTCGCCTTGACCGCGACCTGTGTCCGCGTCCCGGTCTTCACGGGCCATTCCTCGTCGCTCGTGTGCGAGTTCGACCGTCCCCTCAGCCCCGAGCGCGCGACCGAGGTGCTGCGCACCGCGCCGGGCGTCGAACTGGCCGAGATTCCGACACCCTTGCTGGCCGCCGGCCGCGATGCCTCCTATGTCGGCCGTCTCCGGCGGGCCCAGGGCGCGCCCAACGCGCTGGCCCTCTTCGTCTCGGGCGACAACTTGCGCAAGGGCGCGGCCCTCAACGTGGTGCAGATCGCCGAGCAGCTCGTCGCGCTGCGCAGCTGAGGCAACGCCGCCCGAGGTTCAGTCGGGGCCGGCCGAGACGGGCTCGGGCCCACCCACCACCAACGTCGCCAAGCGACGGGCCAGGTTGACGGCGTGGTCCCCGAAGCGCTCGTAGAAGCGCGCCACCATCGCCAGCTCGATCGCCACCGGCAGCGACATGGTGCCGGCCACCAGCTCCGCGGTGAGGCTGACGTGGAGGTCGTCCAGCTCGTCGTCGAGATCGTCGATGGACGTCGCCGCATCGAGGGCGCGCTCGGCGAAGGCATCGGCGGTCTCGCGCCAGATGGTCGTGGCCACCTCACCCATGCGCTCGACGAGGCCACGGCTGCGCGCCGACATCTCCGCGCCCAGCCCGCGGGCGGCGCGGCGGGCGATGTGCTCAGCCAGGTCGCCGTTGCGCTCGAGATCGGGGAGCATGCGCAGGATCGCCACGTACTCGCGGCGCTCGTCCACCGTCGTCTCGCCGTAGACCAGCTGCTGCTGCACCGTCGTCAAGATCTGGCCGATGAGGCCGTCGACGAGCTCGTCGCGCTTGACGAGCTCCTTCGCCACCTCACGATCGCCCGCGAGCAACGCATGCGTGGCGCCGGCGATGGCCTCGCCCACCAGAGCGAACACCTGGGCGAAGAGGCGGTCGATCTCGTGGGGCTCGGGCATCGTGCGGGGCCAGAGCGGCTGATCGATGACAAGCGGCCGCACCTGCTCGTGCTCGTGGTCGTGTTCGTGTTCGTGCAGGCCGTCGTCCCCGACGCGCCGGCCCGACGAGCTCTTCGTGGTGCCACCGAGCTTGAACGCCATGGCAGGGACGCTATCGGCTCCGTGGGCGCCTGACGACCCCCAATCCACAGCGCCCAGCTCACCGCAGCCACGAGCCGATTCGCAGGCGCCGTGCACCATCCCAGAACGTGTCACAGCCCACAGTTACCTTGGCCAGATGGTCATCGGCGTGATCATCGGGCTCCTCGCCGGTTTGGCAATCGGCGTGGCGGGACACCTGTGGCGAAGCGCGCGTGAGCTGGGTGCGCGCCGGCTGGCGGAATCCCGGCTGGCCGACACGCGGACTGCGCTGGCCGAACAAGGCGCGCAGCTCAGGGCGGCGAGCGACGCGGCCGCGACGGCGGAAACCGCACGGGCCGTCGCCGTCTCCGAGCGCGACCAACTCAAGAGGTTCGAGCACGAGGCCGCGCTGCGGGCCGAGGCGGACCGCACCCGCCTGGTCGGCACATTCGCCGAGCTCTCGGCCGAAGCGCTCGCCAAGAACAACGAACACTTCTTGACCCTGGCCGACACGCGACTCAACGAGGCGCGGACGGCGGCACAGGGCGACTTGACGCGGCGACACGATGCCATCGAGGAGCTGCTGAACCCGCTGAGCGAGACCCTGGCCCGCTATGAGCGCGGGGTCCAGGCGATGGAGCTCGAGCGCAAAGGCGCCTACAGCAGTCTCAACGAACGCGTCGCTGCGTTGCACGCGGGGCACGAGCAGCTGCAGAAGGAGACACGCAACCTGGTGACGGCGCTGCGCTCCCCCCATACGCGTGGTCGTTGGGGGGAGATGACGCTGCGCAACACGGTCGAGGCCGCCGGCATGGTCGAGCACTGCGACTTCGAGGAGCAGCCGTCGACCCCGACCGAGGACGGCACGGTCCGCCCCGACATGGTCGTTCGGCTGCCGGGTGGGGGACAGGTCGTAGTCGACGCCAAAGTGCCCCTCGAGGCATTTCTCCAGCTCACCGAAGCCGAAGACGAAGCGATCCGCAAAACCTTCCTCGACAAGCACGCGCGCCAGCTGCGCACGCACGTCGAGCAGCTGGCGAAGAAGGAGTACTGGACGCACGTCGAGCGCTCGCCCGAGTTCGTGATTGCCTTCATCCCCGGTGAGTCACTGCTGGCCGCCGCCTGCGAGGCCGACTCCGGGCTCCAGGACTACGCGCTCTCCAAGCGCATCGTGCTGGCCACACCCAACACGCTCGTCGCGGCACTGCGCACGATCGCACTGTCGTGGCAACAGGAGCGCCTGGCCGACAACGCCCGACAGGTCCAACAGCTCGGCGCCGAGCTCTACGAGCGGTTGCGCAGCATGACGGGCCACATGCAGGCCTTGCAGCGCAGCCTCACGTCGAGCGTCGACGCCTACAACAAGGCGATCGGGTCGCTCGAGTCGCGGGTCCTCGTGTCGGCCCGCAGGTTCTCCGCCCTCGGCGTGGTCGGGAGCGAGTCACCGCAGCTGGCGGAGCTCTCGCCGATCGAGGCGGCACCACGCCACTTGCAGGCGGTCGAGATGTTCGATGACGGCGACGAGTCCGAGCCGACCATCGTGGTGCTGCCCGACGGCGGCGCCAGCACCGGCCACCCCGCCTGACGCGCACCAGGCGGCACAAGAACACCGGCGACGTACTCTGCCGGGGTGCTGCACGCCCACCGCTCCGATCGCGCCGACACCCTCGTCGCGAAGTTGGCCGAGCTGGTGGCGGTGCCGCTCGCCGACCCGATCGTTCCCGAGGTCGTCTCGGTGCCGACGCAGGGGATCGAACGCTGGCTCACGCAACGGCTGTCGGGCCATCTCGGCGCGCGACCGGGCGCGCACGACGGGGTATGCGCGAACGTCCGCTTCCCGTTTCCGGGGACGCTGATCTCGGGTGCCCTGGCACTGGCGTCGGGAACGGATCCCCAGGCGGATCCCTGGTTGGCCGAACGTGCGGTCTGGCCGCTCATGGAGGTGGTGGCCGAACACTTCGACGAGCCCTGGCTGTCACCCCTGGCCCAGCACATCCACAACTCGGAGACGGTGAAGGGGTCGAAGCGCTTCTCGAGCATCCGGCACGTGGCGGATCTCTTCGACCGCTACGCCGTGCACCGACCCGACATGCTCCAACGCTGGGCCGCCGGGGAGAGCGACGAGGTGGAGGCCGCGTGGCAGGTCCGGCTGTGGCTCTTGTTGCGCGAGCGGATCGGGACGCCGAGCCCGGCCGAGCGGCTGATCGAATCGTGCCAGCGGCTGCGGGACGATCCTGGGCTCCTCGACCTGCCCCCCCGTGTCTCTTTGTTCGGGCTCACGCGCCTCGCCGCCAGCTACCTCGATGTCCTCGAGGCCGTGGCCTCGGGGCGCGAGGTCCATCTCTTCTTGTTGCACCCCTCGCCGGCACTCTGGGACCGCCTCGCCCCGAACGTCGGCCCGGCGTCGCGCTTCGTGACCCGGGCTGCGGATGAGACGGCGGGGGCGTCACGACACCCGCTCCTCTCGTCGTGGGGACGCGACGCCCGCGAAATGCAGCTGGTGCTGGGCGCGGCGCTGCCCCACGGCGACGACGAGGCGGTGCCGGCCGGCCCGGCGGCCTCGACACTGCTGCAACGGATCCAAGACGACATTCGCTTCGACCGTGCGCCCGTCGGCGCCGCCGGTACGGGGGCACACGATGCGCGTCCGCTGCTCGAGGCGGACGACGACAGCATCCGCGTGCACTCCTGCCACGGCCGGGGCCGGCAGGTCGAAGTGCTGCGCGACGCCCTCTTGCACCTGCTCGATGCGGACCCGACACTCGAGCCGCGCGACATCATCGTGATGTGTCCCGACATCGAGAATTTCGCGCCACTGATCCAGGCGACCTTCGGGAGCTACGACCTCAACGACGACGGTCTGACTGACCCTTCGCGCGCGCTCGAGATCCGCCTGGCCGACCGGTCGCTCCGCCAGACCAATCCGGTCATGGGTGTCCTGGCGGAAGTGCTCGAGCTCACGATGTCGAGGATGACGGCGACCGAGGTGCTCGACCTGGCGGGTCGAGAGCCGGTCCGCCGCCGGTTCGGGTTCAGCGACGACGACCTGTTCCGTCTGGAGGAGTGGGTCAGTGGCGCGTTCGTGCGCTGGGGCTTCGACGCGGCGCACCGGGCTTCGTTCCAGCTGGCCGACATCGAATCGAACACCTGGCAGGCGGGGCTCGACCGGATCCTGCTGGGCGTGGCCATGGCGGACGAAGACCAGCGGCTCTTCGGCGAGGTCCTTCCTCTCGACGACGTCGACAGCGGCGACATCGAGCTGGCCGGACGCGTGGCCGAGTTCGTGGACCGCCTCCGCAGTGCGCTCGACGACCTCGGCGAGATCCGCACCATCGACGCCTGGGCCGACACGCTGGCGCGCATCACCGACGAGGTGACCGCGACGACATCGAGTGACGCCTGGCAGCGATCGCAACTGGCCGTGGTCCTCGAAGAGCTGGTCGCCCAGGCCAGCACGGACGGACGCGCCAGCGCAGTCGAGCTCAGTTGCGACGACGTGCGCTCGATCATGGCCGACCGTCTGCGGGGACGCCCGACGCGGGCCAACTTCTGCACGGGGCACCTCACCGTGTGCACCCTCGTGCCGATGCGGTCGATCCCCCACCGTGTGGTGTGCCTGCTCGGGTTGGACGACGGCCGCTTCCCGCGTCATATCGAGCGCGACGGCGACGACCTGACCGCTCGCGCGCCGCGGGTGGGTGACCGCGACACGCGAAGCGAGGATCGTCAACTGCTGCTGGACGGACTGCTGGCGGCGCGCGACCACCTCCTGATCACCTACTCGGGCCGCGACGAACGCTCGAACCTTTCGCGGCCGCCTGCGGTACCGGTGGGCGAACTCCTCGACGTCGTCGATCACACGGTGCGCACGACCGATGGCCGACCGGCGCGGCACGCCGTCGTCGTGACGCATCCACTGCAACCCTTCGACCAGAAGAATTTCGTGCCGGGCGCGCTCGTGCCCGGCACGCCGTGGAGTTTCGACGTGCTGCACCTCGCCGGCGCGACGGCGGCGTTGACACCGCGGCGCGGCACGCCGGCCTTCCTCGAGCAGCCGCTCGAACCCTTTGGCGCAGAGGCCATCGGTCTCGATCAGGTCGAGCGGTTCCTGCGCCACCCCGTGCGCGCCTTCCTGCGCGAGCGACTGGGTATCTCACTGCGCGACAAGACCCGGGACTTCGACGACGCGATCCCCGTCGAGCTCGACGCGCTGGAGCGGTGGCAGGTGGCGGACCGTGTGCTGCAGGCCCAGCTGGCCGGGGCCAGCCAGGCCTCGTGCCTCAGGGCGGAGCTGGCGCGGGGCGCCCTGCCGCCGGGGAAGCTGGCCGATGTCGTCCTCGACGACCTCAGCGGCGCGCTCAACGAGCTGGTGGTCGCCGGGCGGAGCGCGCTCGATCCAGTCTCACTCGAGTTCGGGCTCGACGTGGGTGGCCGGCTCGGTTTCGCCGGCACCGTGGCCGGGGTGCGGGGGGACGTCGTGCACTCGGTGAGCTATTCGAGGCTCGGTCCGGCGTCCCGCCTGCTGGCCTGGGTGCGCCTGCTCGCGCTGACGGCAGCCTTCCCGGACCGCCCGTTCGAGACCTGCACCATCGGCCGAGGCCGTTCCCCGCGCTGCACGATCTCGGTGGCGCGCGTCGGTCCGCTCGGGCCCGACGAGGACAGCCGGCGGGCGACCGCCGAACGCCATCTGGCTGCGCTGCTGGACCTCTTCGAGCGCGGCATGCGAGCGCCGCTGCCGCTGTCGACGAGGACGTCGGCTGCCTGGGCCGAGGCCGTGGCGGCGGGAAGGGATCCTGGGGCCAGTGCCGCCCGGGCCTGGAACTCGTCCTACGAGCGCGACCACGAGGACAAAGATCCCGAACACGTCCTCGTCCTCGGCACCGCCCTGCCCTTCGACGCGATGGTGGCGCGTTCGGGCGAGCCCGACTCTGACGAGCGCGACTGGGAACCGACGGAGGAGTCGCGGTTCGGCGTGTACGCGCGTCGGCTCTGGGACGGCTTGCTGGGTCATGAGCAGATGGTGGACACGTGACCGGCCCGGCCGCGGCGGGCCCGACCTCGTTCGACGTGTGCGGGGATCTCCCGACCGGCATGACGCTGCTGCAAGCGAGCGCCGGAACCGGCAAGACCTTCACCATCGCCGCCCTGACCACGCGCTACGTGGCGGAGGGCATCCTGCCGATCGACCGGCTGCTCGTCATCACGTTCACGCGCATGGCGACGGGCGAACTGCGCGAGCGCGTGCGAGAGCGGCTGGTGCGCGCCTTCGACGGCCTGGTCGACGTGCTCGATGGCGCCCGCGGACACGAGGACGACGAGTTGGTGCAGCTGCTGGCGACGGCGCCGGAAGAGGAGGTCGCAGCACGCCGTGACCGGTTGGGCAAGGCCATCGCCGACTTCGACGCGGCCACCATCGAGACGACCCACGGATTCTGCTTGCAGGTCCTCTATGGGCTCGGGACCGCCGGGGACGTGGACCGGGAGGTCACGCTGGTCGAGGATGTGAACGACCTCATGGAAGAGGTGGTCGACGACCTCTTCCTGCGCAAGTTCGCCACCCGGACCAACCCGTTGCAATTCACTCGTGCCGAAGCGATGGAGATCGCGCGCCACGCACTCGATCACCCCGACGCCGAGCTGGTGCCGGCCCTGTCGCACCAACAGGACACGCCGTCCCTCCGACGTCGCTTTGCCGAGGCCGTACGCGAAGACATGAGGGAACGCAAGCGGAGCCGCAAGATCCTGACCTACGACGACGTGCTGCTCCGCCTGCGCGAGACCCTGGCCGACCCCGACCGCGGCCCGGTCGCCTGCACGACGGCTGCGGGAGCGCTTCGACGTCGTCCTGGTCGACGAATTCCAGGACACCGACCCGGTGCAGTGGGAGATCATGGCGCCGCGCCTTCGGCGAGGGGTCCTCGACGACCCTCGTCCTCATCGGCGATCCGAAGCAGGCGATCTACGCGTTCCGTGGTGCGGACGTCCACGCCTATCTGCTCGCGCATCAAGCCGTGCAATCGGAATGGACGCTCGACGTCAATTGGCGCAGCGACCAGGCGCTGCTCGAGGCCTACGATGCGCTCTTCGGCGACGCGCATCTCGGCTACGCCGATATCGCCTATCGCCCGGTCCGCGCCGCCGAGGCCAACCAGGAGCCGCGCCTCGCCGGTGCGCCGGCCTCGGCGCCCCTCCGGCTGCGGATCGTGCACGCGGCAGACGGCCTCGTCCCGGTCACACCCAAGCAAGGCCTGCTGAACAAGGCCGAGGCCCGGAACGCGATCGCCTCCGACCTCGCCGCTGACATCGTGTCGCTCCTCTCGGCGCGGCCGACGCTCATTGCGCGCGCTCGTGACGGGCGCGAGCTCGAGCACGTCGAGGTACACCCTGGACACATCGCCGTGCTCGTGCGGCTCAACTCGCACGCCGCGCTGGTCCGGGACGCCCTCCACGCGGGCAACGTCCCCGCGGTGATCGGTGGCGCCGGCTCGGTGTTCGCGACCGAGCCCGCGCAGGAATGGCTGCGCCTGCTCGAGGCCCTGGAGCGGCCGACGGCTCGTGACCGAGCCTCGCTGGCCGCGTTGACCTGTTTCGTCGGCTGGTCGGCGAGCGAGGTGGCGGCGGCGTCGGAGGAGGCGTGGGAGGACTTGCACTGGTCCCTGCACCGCTGGGCCGCGCTGCTACGCGATCAGGGGATCGCCGCGCTGTTCGAGAAGGTGAGCAACGCGCGGGCCGTGCCGGGGCGCGTCCTCGACGCGTGCCTCGGGCGAGCGCTTCATGACGGACCTACGCCACGTGGCCCAGCTGCTCCACGAGGCCGGCGTGTCCGAGGGGCTCGGCCCGACCGCGCTGGCCACCTGGCTGGGCCGGCGTATCCACGACGTCGAGCGCGACGCGGAGAGCGAGGAACGGGCTCGCCGGCTCGAGTCCGACGCCGACGCCGTCCAGGTGATCACCATCCACCGCAGCAAGGGTCTCGAGTTCCCCATCGTCTATTGCCCCTACGCATGGGATGGCTACGCCAAGCCCCGCGACGTCCCGATGTTCCACGACCCCGCTAACGCCAAGAAGCGCACGATCGACGTCGGGCACCAGGGGAACGACTTTGCCCGTCATCAGAAGATGGAGATCGAGGAGGGACGCGGCGAGGACCTGCGCCTGCTGTACGTCGCGCTGACGCGGGCCCGGCACCAGGCGGTGCTCTGGTGGGCCGGTGCGTCCGACAGCCAACACTCTCCCCTGGGCCGGTTGCTCTTCGACCGCGACCCCAGTGGTGTCGTCCCGCCCTACGGTGCGGCGAGCCGCACCGACGAGGCCGTCGAGGCCGCGGGGCGCGCGCTCGGGCCGCGTGTGGCGGTGGAGCGGGTCGGTCCAGCCTCATCGGAACGGTGGCGGCCGGACGCGGAACCCGCACCCGTGCTCCACGCGGCGCGCTTTACCCGGCTTCTCGACACCGAGTGGCGACGCCTCTCCTATTCGAGCCTGACGTGCGCCACGCACGAACAGCCCGCCATCGGGAGCGAGCCCGAGCCAGGGATCGCCCTCACCTCCGACGAAATCGATCGCGCAGAGCAGATCCAGTCCGGACCGGGCGCCGGGGACATCGCCGCAGACCCGGCGCAGTCGCAGGTGCTGGGACTCTCCGCCATGCCCGGCGGTGCCTTGGTCGGTACGGTCGTCCACAGCATCTTCGAGCGAACGGACTTCGACACCGCCGACCTGGCCACCGCCGTCGGCGAGGCGCTCACACGCGAGATGACATGGCACAACGTCGACGTGGGAGACACCGATGCCGTGGTCGCTGGCCTCTGCGCGGCTATCGCATCGCCGCTCGGTCCCCTCGTCGACGGGGTGGCGCTGCGCGGCGTGTCACGACAGGACCGGATGGACGAGCTGGGCTTCGAGATCCCGCTGGCGGGGGGCGACGAGCCGAAGGCCACCCTCCGAGTGGCCGATCTCGCCGACCTCCTCGAGACACACCTGCCGGCCGACGATCCGGTGGCCCGTTACGCGGGCGCGGCTGCGCGAGCCTGCGCTGGACGGGATTCTGCGCGGCTACCTGACCGGGAGCCTGGACCTCGTGGTCCGGTTGCGCGACGGCCGCTTCGTCCTCGCCGACTACAAGACCAACCGGCTCGCCGGCCGCGACGTGACCCTCACGGCGTGGCACTACCGGCCCGAGGCCCTCCAGGCCGAGATGGAGGCGTCGCACTATCCGCTCCAGGCCGTGCTCTATGCGGTGGCCTTGCACCGCTACCTGCGTTGGCGGCTGCCGGGGTACGAGCCCGCCCGGCACCTGGGCGGGGTGCTCTATCTCTTCGTCCGCGGCATGAGTGCGACGGTGCCGACGGGGACTGACGCCGAGCCCTGCGGGGTGTGGTCGTGGCGCCCCCCGGCACAGCTGGTCGAGGCGCTCAGCGACTATTTCGACGGCGGCGCCGCATGACGACCCTCGCGAGCGTCGACGCCTTCGATGCCGGGCTGGTGCTCGGCGCGTCAGGCCCGCTGCTCGAGTTCAACCGTGCCGGGATTCTGTCGCCCTCTGACGTCCACGTCGCCCTTCGGCTGGCCCGCCTGGGCGACACCGCCGACGACACGGTCTGCCTCGGTGCCGCCTTTGCCGCCCGAGCGCCGCGGCTCGGCCACGTCTGCGTCGACCTCGCCACGATCCGCCAGACAGCAAGCAGCGACGTCGACACCCCAGCCGACCTCACGGTGCTGCCGTGGCCCGACCCGGCGACGTGGGTCGCACGCCTGGCCGAGAGCGCACTGGCCGGAGACGGCCGCCCGCTGCACCTGGCGGACACGACCCTCTACCTCGACCGGCTCTGGCGGGACGAGCGGCAGGTGGCGCGCGACCTCGCGGCCCGGGCATCGGCGCCGATCGACATCGCCCGAGCCCCTCTGGCTGCCGCCATGGCGCGCCTCTTCGAGCACAGCGACGACGACCCAGACCTGCAGCGCCTGGCGGCCGCCGCGGCCCTCGTGCGCCGGGTGTCGGTCGTGGCCGGGGGCCCGGGCACCGGCAAGACGCGCACGGTGGCGCGGGTCCTCGCGCTGCTCGACGAGTTGGCCCAGGCGGACGCCGCTCGCCCGCCACGCATCGCCTTGGCGGCACCGACCGGCAAGGCTGCGGCGCGTCTGGAGGAGGCTGTACGCGCCGGTGCGGACACCATGCCAGTGGAGGACGCCGTCCGCGGGCGTCTCCGCGCGCTGCGGGCGAGCACGATCCACCGGCTGCTCGGGTTCAACCCCGGGAACCGCAGCCGCTTCCGCCACAACCGCGACAACCGACTCCCCTTCGACGTGGTCGTGGTCGACGAGACCTCCATGGTCTCGCTCTCTCTCATGGCCCGTCTGGTCGAGGCGGTGCGGCCTGAGGCTCGCCTCATCCTCGTGGGCGACCCCGACCAGCTGGCCTCGGTGGAAGCGGGTGCCGTTCTCGGCGACATCGTCGGACCGGCGTCACTCGGCATCTGCATGGACGACGCTGCCCGGACCCGGCTCGCCGAGCTGACCGGGCAGGACGTGCCGGCGGGTCCCGGACCACGCGCGCCGATCGGGGATGGGATCGTCGTCCTCAAGACAGTGCACCGCTATGGGGGCGCCATCGCGGAGCTGGCAGACGCCATCCACGCAGGCGACGCGGAGAGAGCGGTGGCCGTGCTCGAACGCGACGGCACCAACGTGGAATGGATCGCGTCCGACGTCGCCGGCGCGGCAGAGGCGCCCGACGACGCGCTCGGTAGCGGTGCGCGCCGTCGCGGTCGAAAGCGGCCGCGCGGTGATCGAGGCGGCCCGCGACGGGCGGGCCGCGGACGCCATCGAAGCGCTCGGGCATTTCCGCCTGCTGTGCGCGCACCGCCGGGGGACCGACGGCGTCGGCGCCTGGATGCACCACGTTGAGAGGTGGCTCCGGGCCGAGGTGGAGGGGTTCGCGACGGGCGACGACTGGTACATCGGGCGCCCGCTCATCGTGACGGAGAACGACTACGGACTGCAGCTCTTCAACGGCGACACCGGTGTCGTCGTCGACACCGGGGGCGGGCGGCTGGCCGCTGCCTTCGTGCGCGAGGAGGGCATCGCCGAGGTGAGCCCCACCCGGCTCGCGGCCGTCGACACCGTCTACGCCATGACGGTCCACAAGAGCCAAGGGTCCCAGTTCCACACGGTCGCCTTCCTGCTGCCGAGCACGGACTCCCGGCTCCTCACCCGCGAGCTGCTCTACACCGCGGTGAGCCGGGCCCAGGAGCGCTTGGTCCTGGTCGGCACCGAGGCGCCCATCCGGGCCGCCATCGCACGGCCGATCGCCCGGGCCTCGGGGCTGCGCCGCGCCCTGTGGGCCGAGCCTGCCTGACCCGTCGAGCAGCGGCGCACGCCGGGCAGCCCGAACGTCCTCCGGCGCCGATTTCGGCTCCGACGAGCGATGAAAAGTTGCCGGCGTGTTACTCCGTTGGCCACTCTGTTACCCCAGTGAAAGGTGTGTCACCCCGATGACAGCCGTTCCACAGCTTGAAATTCAGGGTTCTGGCCCATGATGTGGCCCGATAGAGCACCGGCCGATTTGGGGAACCGGGACCTGAACAGACGAAGGGGTGAGGATGAAGATTCTGGTTCTCGGAGGCGACGGCTATCTCGGCTGGCCCACCGCCCTGCATCTTTCGGCCCGCGGCTACGACGTCACGGTCGTCGACAACCTCGTGCGGCGCGAGTACGACCGCGAGATGGGAGTCGACAGCTTGGTGCCCATTGCGTCCTTGCCGGACCGCGTCACTGCGCTGGGAGCAGGTCTCGGGGCACGCCGTCAAGGTTCGCATCGGCAACCTCACCGACGCCGCCTTCACGTACGGGGTCATCGCCGAGGAAGAGCCTGATGCGATCGTCCACTTCGGTGAGCAGCGCTCCGCGCCCTACTCCATGATCGACCGCGAGCACGCGGTCTACACACAGGTCAACAACGTCGTGGGCAACCTCAACGTGATGTACGCCATTCAGGAGACCAACCCCGACATCCACCTTGTCAAGCTCGGGACGATGGGCGAGTACGGCTATCCCAACATCGACATCGAAGAGGGCTTCATCGAGATCACGCACAAGGGCCGCACCGACGTGATGCCCTACCCGAAGCAGCCTGGCTCCTTCTACCACCTGTCCAAGGTGCACGACAGCCACAACATCATGTTCGGCTGCCGCATCTGGGGCCTACGCGCGACCGACCTCAACCAGGGCATCGTCTACGGCCAGTCGACCGACGAGACGGATCTCGATCCCGTGCTCGCAACTCGCTTCGACTACGACGGCGTGTTCGGCACGGTGTTGAACCGCTTCTGCGTGCAGGCCGTGACCGGTCACCCGCTGACCGTCTACGGAGCGGGCGGGCAGACCCGCGGCATGCTCAACATCCGCGACACGCTGGCGTGCGTGACACTCGCCATCGAGAACCCCGCCGAGCGCAGCGAGTTCCGAGTCTTCAACCAATTCACCGAGTCCTTCTCGGTGCGGGACATGGCCAGCATGGTCCAGACGGTCTGTCAAGGGCGCGTCGACATTGCCGAGGGTCTGGCCAACCCCGCGTCGAGAACGAAGAGCACTACTTCCACGCGGCGAACACCAAATTGCTCGACCTCGGCCTGGAGCCGCACCTGCTGACCGACGAGGTGATCGCGGACATCCTCAAGCTGGTGGAGAACCACCGCGGACAGGGTCGATGTCCGGGCTATCGCCCCGACGGTGCAGTGGCGCTCGAGTGCGAGCACGCTCACCACGGCCGGCGACACCGGGGACTCGGACTTTCTCGCGATCTAGGAGGCCCTGTCTCGCAGTAAGTTGCGGGGTTCATGTCGCCACGCAGGACCCGCCGTCGTGCGCGCCGTCTATCACCGGCCCGTCCGATCATCCTGCTCGTCGGAGTCGTGATCCTGCTGGCGCTCGTCGTCGGAGGCCTGACCCAGGTGTCACGGCAGTCACAGGGCTATGACGCCACCTCAGACCGAGCCCTGGCGGCGCAGGGCGCGGTCCTGGCCGGCCAGTCCAATGCGACCGCGGCCCAGGTACGCAAGCTGCTGAACGACGTGTCGTCCCAGACGCGCCAGGGTCTCCAGGCCGACCTGGACACCGCCGTGGACCAGACGTCGGACCAGTCGGCCCAAGCAACGCTGGCCACCCGGGACATCCCTTCGGGCTCGGTCGCCACCGGGTTCGACACGGTGTTCGCCGAGCGCGCCGAATCGATGGTCCAGTTCCGCGCCGCCGTCGACGCCTACCTCGGTATGGAGCCGATCCCCGACACCGGCGCGCCGCCCGGCACGGCGGCGCTGACCGATACTGCTGCGCCGCTCTCCGCGACGCAGGCCACGAACCGCATCTCGGCGGCGGGGAACCTCGTCGCGGGCCGACCGCCTGTACGGCTCGGTGCGCCGGTCGCTCGCCGCCGGTGCAGGTCACGGCCTGCTGCCGCGCTCGGTCTGGGTCACCGATCCGCAGGAGTGGCGGCTCGGCACGGTGGCCGCACAGGTCGACCTGATGGCGACATCCCCCACGCTGGCGGCCACACACGACGTGGTCATTCGCACCACGCGGCTCGTCCCCCCGGCCCTGCCGTCGCCGCCGGGCGCGCCGACCAACCTCTCGGTGCTCAGCCCGACCCGCACCCTGGGCGTCACGGTGGTCCTGGCGAACCAGGGCTCGGTCGACGAGCCGCACGTGTCGGTCCGCTACTCCATGGCGGACCAGTCCGAACGGTGCCACGGCAACCCATGTCCAGGGGACCTCGCTCGCGCTGGACACCTCGGTGACGCTGCCGCCGGTGACCTTCACCGTCGAGCCCAGCACCACCTACGTGTTGACGGTCCAGATCGCCCTCCCCGCGGGGCAGACGCTGACGAACGGCACCATCCTCCAGCAGGCACTCCGGGTCGCACCGGCCAGCTGAATGACGGCGCGCGCCGGCCGCGAGGGGCCGCCGTGTGTCGACCACCCTCGCTGTCCTCGTCATAGGATCGGGACGCACCGAAATCTGGAACTGGAGGCGCTTCTCGTGCCCGAGCATCACGATCACGGACAATCGCACCGGCGAGTCCATGGAAATCCCGATCGTCAACGGCGGGGTTTCAGCCGAGGAGTGGGCCAAGCTGCTCCCAGGGGTCTGGTTCTTCGACCCCGCGTTCATGTCAACGGCGGCGTGCGAGAGCGCGATCACCTATCTCGACGGCGAAGCGGGCATTCTGCGGTACCGGGCTATCCCATCGAGCAGCTGGCCGAACGCTCCACCTACCTCGAAGTGGCCTATCTGCTCTTGAACGGCGAGCTCCCCAACGAGGAGCAGTTCGCAACCTGGAAACACGACGTCACCTACCACACGTTCATCCACGAGAACGTTCGCAAGCGCTTCCTCGAAGGATTCCACTACGACGCCCACCCCATGGGCATGCTCGTCTCCGCCGTCGCTGCCCTCTCGACCTTCTACCTCGATGCCAAGGACATCTTCGACCTCGAGTCTCGCAACAAGCAGATCATTCGGCTCATCGCCAAGATGCCGACGCTGGCCGCCGCCGCTCACCGCTTCAGCGTCGGGATGCCCTTCGTCTACCCCGACAACACGCTCGATTTCGCCCCGAACTTCCTCTCGATGCTCTGGAAGGTGGCGGAGCCCCGCTTCGAGGCCGACCCGGTCCTGGCTCGGGCTCTCGACGTGCTGTTCATCCTTCATGCCGACCACGAGCAGAATTGCTCGACGACCGCTATCCGCGTGCCGTCGGCTCCTCGCACTCGGATCCGTACTCGTCCACCGTGGCCGCGGCGGCCGCGCTCTATGGGCCCCGCCACGGCGGGGCCAATGAGGCGGTCATCCGGATGTTGACCGACATCGGCAGCATCGAGAACGTCCCGGACTTCATCGCGACGGTGAAGTCCGGATCGAGCGGCCAGCGACTCCAGGGGTTCGGGCACCGGGTGTACAAGAGCTACGACCCGCGGGCCAAGATCATCAAGAAGACGGCCGACGAGGTCTTCGAGGTGACGGGGAAGAACCCGCTGCTCGACATCGCGCTGAAGCTCGAGGAGATCGCGCTCAGCGACGAGTACTTCACCTCGCGCAAGCTCTACCCCAACGTCGACTTCTACTCGGGCCTTATCTATCAGGCGATGGGATTCCCGCTCGAGATGTTCCCCGTCCTCTTCGCCATCCCCCGGACGTCGGGGTGGCTCGCCCACTGGCAGGAGATGCTCGACCAGGACTCGAAGATCGCACGACCCCGGCAGCTCTACATCGGCGCCGACGAGCGCGACTACACGCCCATCGAGGCCCGCTGATCGAGGCGCACACCTAGGACGGCTGCCGCGCCGGCTGGTGCTCGCGCACCCGGAGCAGGCCTTCTTGGACGAGCGAGACGCAGAGACGCCCGTCCCGGTCGTAGAGGAAGCCACGGGCCAACCCGCGCCCACCGGCCGCAGCGGGCGAGTCCATGTCGAAGAGCATCCACTCGTCGACGCGAAAGGGCCGGTGAAACCACATGCAGTGGTCCAAGGTCGCCCCCATGAAATTGGTGTCGTCCCAGCGCACGTCGTGGGGCCCGAGCACCGCGTCGAGCATCGACATGTCCGACGTGTACGCAGCGATACACGCGTGGAGCAGCGGGTCGTCGGGCAGCGTCCCGTCGGCCCGGATCCACAGCCGCTGATAGGCCTCCCCGGCGCTCTCGCGGTGCCAGGGCAAATCACCGATGTGGCGCTGGTCGATGGAGGGGCGATCGAACCAGTCGACCAGCTCACCCTTCCACGGTTGCAGCCGCTCGTAGAGCGGCGGGAGCTCCTCGGGCGGAGGGACCTCGGGCATGGGGAACTCGTGCTCGAGTCCCTCCTCGGGGTCGTGGAACGACGTCTCGAGGTTGAAGATCGCACGACCGTGCTGAATGGCCACCACACGCCGCGTCGTGAAGGACCGGCCGTCGCGGATGCGGTCCACTTCGTAGAGGATGGGCACCGTGGGGTCGCCGGGGCGCAAGAAGTACGAGTGCAGCGAGTGCACGCTGTCCGTGTTCGACGGTTCGCCCGGCCGCCATCAATGCCTGGCCGGCGACTTGACCGCCGAAAACGCGCTGGTGTTCCTCGTCGAGTTGGGTGCCCCGGAAGATATTGACCTCAATGGGCTCGAGGTCGAGCAGATCGACCAGGAAGTCGAGGGACGCGCTCATTGGCCCATGTTCGCAGGCCGCCGGCGGGGCCGTCACCGGGCACATGGTGGACGACCCCCGCTACCCTGCGGCGGCGTGACTGCGGCCAATCCCGACGACGAGCGCGACTCATGTTTCCCGAGGGGTTCACCTGGGCGTGGCGACGGCGGCCCATCAGATCGAGGGCGGCAACGTCAACAACGACTGGTGGGACTGGAGCACAACCCGGTTTTCGGGTGCGTCGAACCCAGCGGCGACGCCTGCGACTCCTTCCATCGTTGGCGCGAGGACATCGCACTGGTGGCGGGCATGGGCCTCGGCGCCTACCGCTTCTCGCTCGAGTGGAGCCGGATCGAGCCGGCCGAAGGGGAGTTCTGGTCGGCGGCGCTCGAGCACTACCGCCGGATGTGCGCCGCGGTGCCACGGTGCGGCGGCATCGCCCCGGTCGTCACCTTCCACCACTTCACCGCCCCGCTGGCTCGCGCCGCGAGGCGGTGGAGTCGCCGACGCCCCGAGCGCTTCGCGTTACGTGACCCGGGCCACCGAGTACCTGGGCGATCTGTCGGCTGGGCCTGCACCATCAACGAGCCCAATGTGGTCGGGGTGATGGGGTACTTCCAAGGCGACAGTACCCACCGGGGGTGAAGGAGGACTTCGGCCGTTTCGCCGCCGTGAACGAGGCGATGGTGCGCGCCCACCGCCTGGCCGTCGACGCCCTGCCTGCGCCGGGCCCGGTGACTTCCCGGTCGGGCTCACCCTGTCCATGGCCGAGATCACGGCGGACGAGGGCGGCGAGTCGCTGCGCGACGCCGCCGAGGAGATGCTCGAGAACGTCTTCTTGCGGGCGCACCGGGGGCGACGACTTCGTCGGCGTGCAGTGCTACACCCGCATGCACTTCGGCCCCGAGGGCCTGGCGCCCGACGACCCTGATGTGCCACTCACCCAGATGGGCGACGAGCGCTGGCCCCAGGCGGTGGAACACACGGTGCGCCGGGCCGCCGCCGTGAGCGGCCGTCCCGTGGTGGTGACCGAGAACGGGATCGCCACGGCCGACGACACCGAGCGCATCGCCTTCGTCGCCGAGGCACTGCGCAGCGCCCATCGCTGCATCGAAGAGGGGATCGACCTGCGCGGGTACTTCGCCTGGAGCCTGCTCGACAACTTCGAGTGGCACTTGGGGTACGGCCCCAAATTCGGGCTGGTGGCAGTCGGCTCCCGGCACCTTCGAGCGCCGCCCGAAGCCGAGCGCGCACTGGTTCGGCGAGGTGGCGCGGGCGAACCGTCTGCTCACAGGGGGGACCTAGCCGCTTGACGGGGTGGCAATTGGCCGCTCCGCTAGGGTTGCTCTGTGCCGTTTTCGCCTACGGGGCTCGACCGGTGATCGTGAGCGCTTCGTGAGCAAGCAGGAGGAACATCCTCCGCTCTCGCACATCTGGTCGTCCGACGAGCCGCTGACGGATCGGGCCCGCCAGATGATCGCCCACCCCTCGAGCGTCAAGCTGATCAAGTACGCCGGCGTCTCGGTGATCTCGACAGTCTTTTCGCAAGTCACCCTCTTCCTGATCTTCGGCGTCTTCCACGTGATGTCCGAGGTGCCGGCGAACATCGTGGCCAACGTGGTGGCGACGAGTCCCCTCCTACACGCTGAACCGCCGCTGGGTCTGGCAGAAGAGCGACCGTTCGCACTTCTGGCGCGAGATCGTGCCCTTCTGGGCGCTCGGCTTCATCGGGCTGGCTTTCTCGAGCCTGGCGGTCTACCTGGCGGGCACGTTCGCCCGTCACCATGGTCTGCACCATGCCGGCACGACGCTGCTCGTAAACGCGGCGAGCCTGCTTTCCTTCGCCATCTTGTGGATCGTCAAGTTCGTGATCTTCAACAAGCTCTTCCACGTCGACCCGATAGAGATTGACGAGGAGCACGCCGAGAAGTTGGTGCACGAACTAGAGCACGGCCACGGTCATGACCACGATCACGACCATGACGGGACGCCAGTCGCATGAAATTCTCGTCCTGACGCATCAGCGGGAACGGGACCGGTGCTGAGCCGGCCGGGTGGAACGCCGCTTCAGTCGCGGAAGTTGGTGAACTGCAGCGGAATTCCGAAGTCCTCGGCCTTGCATTTCGCGATGACCTCTTGGAGGTCGTCGCGCTTCTTGCCCGTCACACGCAGCTGGTCGCCCTGGGTCTGCGACGACACGCCTTTGAGGCCGAGGTCCTTGATGAACTTGTTCAGGCGCTTGGCATGGTCGGAGGAGATGCCGGCGCGAATGGCCACCTTCTGTCGTGCGGTCCCCTTCTGGGCCTCCTCGACCTTGGCGTCCTCGAAGGCCTTCAACGACACCTGTCGCTTGACCAGTTTCTCGTCGAGCACCTGATGCAGCGCGCGGAGACGGTCCTCGGTCGACGAGCGCAGGACCAACTCGTTGTCACTCAGTTCAATGGCCGAATCGGTGTTCTTGAAGTCGAAGCGGGTGGCCGCTTCCCGGTTGGCCTGGTCCACCGCATTGCGCACTTCTTGCATGTCGACTTCCGAGACGATGTCAAAGGTGGGCATACGATCAGCGTACCGGCGCTGCTGGCCATCCGGGGTGGCCGGCCCGGCTAACCTCGCCCGCTGCGGGTCGGTGTCCGAGTGGCCAAAGGAAGCAGGCTGTAAACCTGCCGGTTAACACCTACGGAGGTTCGAACTCCTTCCCGGCCCACCGCCGGGCTCGGCGCGGCCCTCCGGGGGCGCTCCTTGCCCATACGGAACCCGGCGTTACAATGCTGTTTCAGATCCGTTGCGGGAACATGGTTCCCCGTGCGTAAGCCCCCCGTTTTCCCCGCTGTCCGGGTGCCCGGACATGACAAGCGAGACTGACAGCCCCGTGTTGGACGACAGCGTGACGACCCCCCACAACCGGTCATCGAACGGGTAGCCACGCGCCTTCGCCGCCTCTCGATGCGAGCCGACGCACTGCGATTCCGGCTCTCTCCTCGGTGTCGCGCTCGACCGAGCGTGTCGAGGTGCAGGCCGGCGATGCCGAAGACTGGTCGTTCCTTCGCCGCCCCGCGATCTTGGGCTTCGTCGCGGTCCTCTCCATCTGCCTCGGGGCCTCGTTGCCGAGTTCACCGTTCAAGCTCGAGATCGGCGGCACGTGGTTCTTCGGCACGTCCGACTGGCCGACCACCACCCTCATGCTCCCCGGAGTCGTCGCGGTCTACGGCGGCATGATCCTGTTCGTCCGTGTGTGGTTCGGGCTCTACCAGACGTTGCGGGTCCGACCCGGCGTCCCCATCCGTCAGCTGTCGTACATGCTCGCCCTCTGGATCGTGCCGCTGCTCGTGGTCGCGCCACTCTTCAGCCGCGACGTGTTCTCGTACGCCGCCCAGGGCGAGATGATGAGCCACCACATCAACCCGTACCGCTACGGGCCAGGCACGATCGGCTCGGGGTCGTACGTCTCGGGCGTCGACCCCCTGTGGGCCAACACCCCGGCGCCCTACGGTCCACTGTTTTTGATGCTGGCCGGCTGGTCCGCGTCGCTCAGCCTGCACCATGCACTAGTCACGGTGCTCTTGCTGCGGCTGCAATCGATCGCCGGCGTGGCGCTCATTGCCTACTGCATCCCCAAGCTGGCCCGCTCGTTCGGCCGCGATCCGGGTCCTGCCTTCGTCCTCGCCGTGTTGAACCCGTTGACGTTGCTCGCGCTCGTCGGCGGCGCTCACAACGACGCAATCATGGTGGGCCTCCTCCTGGCCGGCATCACGGCGGCGCGGGCACAGCATCCGGTCTGGGGCATCGTCTTGTGTGCGTTGGCGGCGTCCATCAAGGTGCCGGCCGCTATCGGCATCGTCTACGTGGCGTGGGATTGGGCCGGACCGTTCGCCGACTGGCGCCGGCGGGCCCGGGCCTTCGTCCGCGCCGCCCTGATTACCGTCGCCGTGATGGGCTTCCTCTCACTCGTGTCGGGCCTCGGCTGGGGCTGGATCGCCAACTTGGGAACGCCGGGCACCGTGCGCTCGTGGATGGCGCCGGCCACTGCGGTGGGTCTGCTCATCAGCGGGACGGCCCACGTGGTCGGCATCGGGGTGGGTCTCGGGGGCGTGCTGACCCTGACCCGGGCCATCGGGCTGGTCTCGGCGGCGGCGATCGCCATCTACTGCCTGCGCCACCGCGAGCGCCTCGGTGTGCTCGGTGCACTCGGCATCACGATGATGGCCTTCGTGCTGCTCGGGCCGGTCGTCCAACCCTGGTACCTCACGTGGGGGATCATCCTGGTCGCGCCGATCGCCACGGGCCGGATGCTCTACGCCGTCCTCGGCCTCTCCACGGTGGCGCCGTTCATCGGACTGACGGGGGGCACCGAGCTCTTGAACGAGCTGGTGCACACCGATCCGACCGCCATGGTCCTGGCTGTGCTCGTCCTGTGGGCGGTCGCCATCGTCCCCCTCGGCGACTGGACGACCTCGTGGCGAATCGACCGCTCCCGGCTGCCCGGGCCCCTCGTCGGTCAGGGTGCCGCCCTCGAGTCCTGAGTCACCGCCTACTCGGCTCGATCCCCGCGAGCGGCGGGAGGGTGGATCAGAGCAGGCGTTGCATTTCGACCACGTCGAGCCACTGGCGGTGTTTGCGCCCGACCTCGCGCTCGACACCCACTAGCTCGAAGCCGGCCCGCGGTGCAGCTCGATGGATGTCTCGTTGTGCCCGGCGATACGGGCGATCACCGAGTGGAAGCCGTGGGCGGAGGCGAGGACCAGCAGCTCGGTGAGGAGGGCCTTTCCGACTCCCTTGCCGCGCTGGCGCCGGTCGACGTACACGGAGTTCTCCGCGGTGGCCGAGTAGCCCGAGCGGTCCCGGAAGGACGAGAGCGAGCCGAAGCCCAGCACGATCTCCCCGTTTGACCCGGCCGGACCGGCCACCGGGGCCCCGGGGTCCTCGACCGCCACCAGCGCCGGATGCACCCCGCTGTGCTCGAGGATCCACGCCTCCTGCTCGGCGCGGCTGCGCGGAACCATGTCGAAGGTGTTGGTGCTGTCGAGGACCTCGACGTTGTAGATGGCGCGGATCGCCTCGGCGTCGGCCACTTCGGCCAATCGGATCCGCATCCGCCGATGGTAGTGTCGACCAGGTAAAACCGTGAAAGCGGCGGTACCCCGTACCCTGCCCTGGCTATCATTGACCGCTCGCGGAAGGTTGCCGCGGCGCCCCCTTAGCTCAGTCGGCAGAGCACAGCCATGGTAAGGCTGGTGTCGTCGGTTCGATTCCGACAGGGGGCTCGCCCATGGCGGCGTAGCTCAGTTGGTCAGAGCACACGGCTCATAATCGTGTTGTCGCGGGTTCGAGTCCCGCCGCCGCTACCAGGCCCGGGGTATCCCGGGAGCGACCCGGGACCAGGAAGGATTGCCATGCCGAAGAACGAGAAGAGGGTCCAGGTGACGCTGGCCTGCGAGGTGTGCAAGCGACGCAACTACATCACGACCAAGAACAAGATCAACGACCGCGAGCGGATCGAGATGAAGAAGTACTGCCGGTGGGACCGCCAGCACACCCTTCACAAGGAGACCCGCTGAGCCGCTGTTCGGTCTTCGAGCTGCCGTTGCTCTGACAGGTCGATCTCCAGGTCGCGGAGAAGAACCGTGGGCGCCAGCAAGCTGCGGGCGCTGTTCCTCAACCGCCAGGCTGGTGCGTTGGAACGTCTCGACCGGTAAACTGGACCCGTTCCGCTTGTTGCAGGCGGCGGACACCCGGATTGGGTAGCACCGGCCCAGCTCCACCACGACGATCGAGCCACTCCAGCGGCTACCGGGCCTCCTGCGCTGGTTTCTCTCCGGCCCTCGTGGACTAGGATGCAGCGCTGCTGTGTCCATAACTTCCTTTGCCTAAAGGAAACCCTCAACTGGCGTTTTGGCAGCTATGGACACGTATGGACACAGGGCAGTAGCTCAACTTGGTAGAGCACCGGTCTCCAAAACCGGCGGTTGGGGGTTCGAGTCCCTCCTGCCCTGCCCCGGACGTAGCTACCCGAGAACGACAGAGACGACAGACGTAAAGCGAGAGACGTGAACCGCGAAACCAAGCGCATGATGCAGCGTCAAGGCCAGATGGAGGCCGACGGGACCCCGTCGACACGGCGCGCGCCCGCGGGGACCGCGACCAAGACGCAGCGCCAGCAGAAAGGCGGAGTGCCCACTCGCCGGCGCTCCACGCCCGTTCAGTTCGTCCGTGAAGTGCGTGACGAGATGCGCCAGGTGGCCTGGCCTTCACGGTCCGAACTGATCAACTACACGTCAGTCGTGCTGACGACGCTCGTCATCATGATCAGCCTGATCTTCGTGCTCAACCTCGCTTTCGGGAAGCTGATCACCGACCTCTTCACCAGGTAGGCCCCCGTATGAGCGACATGACGCATTCACAGGCAGAAGAAGCACTCGCGACCGGCGACGAGGAAGACGTCGCCGAGGCCCTCGAGGCAGAGCGTGAGGAGACAGAGGCGGCGCCCGAGGAGGCCGCCATGAGCACGGGATCGACCGACGACGTGCTCGACGAGACCGCGGCTGAGGACGAGGCCGAGCTCGAGGAGATCGCCGACGACGCCGTTGTCGACGAGGTCGCCGAGGAGATCGCAGAGGTCGTGGGCGAGGCGGCGGCCGAAGAGCTGGACGAGGCACTCGTGGAGGAGATCGTGGAACAGATCGTCGAGGAGGCAGTGGGCGAGGCGATCGAGGAGGCCGTTGTCGAGGAGCTGGCTGACGCGGTCGTCGAGGAGGTGGCCGACGAGGTCGCAACGCAGACGGAGGGCGCGCCGGACCTGGTGCTCGACGCCACCGTGGGCACCGACGACGAGGGCGATCTGGGCGGCTGGGTCAAGGACGAGGATGAAGAAGACGAGGAGATCGTCCCCGTCGAGAGCCCGTATGACCGCCCGGGCCGGTGGTACGTCGTGCACACCTACTCGGGGTACGAGAACAAGGTGCGCTCGAACATGGGCAACGTGGTCACGTCGCGCGGGATCGAGGACCGGGTCCACGAGGTCGTGATCCCCATGGAGGACGTGGACGAATTCAAGGGTGGCAAGAAGGTCACGGTCCAAAAGAAGGTGTTCCCCGGTTACCTGCTGGTCCGCTGCGACCTCGACGACGACACCTGGGGTGCCATCCGCAACACCCCGGGCGTGACCGGGTTCGTGGGACCGGGCACCAAGCCGACACCCTTGTCGCGACGCGAAGTCGAGAACATCCTCCAGGTGAAGCAGGAAGGCGGGCCCGGCGGAGCGCCCAAGCGCACCCGTGCCCGGCTCGAGTACGAGGTCAACGAGACGGTCAGGGTCAAGGAAGGGCCCTTCGCCGACTTCTCGGGACAGATCTCTGAGATCAACGAGGACCAGCTGAAGCTCAAGGTGCTGGTCAACATCTTCGGCCGGGAGACTCCGGTCGAGCTCGAATTCAGCCAGGTCGCCAAGCTCTAGGCGACCGGACAAAAGACAGCGAAGAGCGAAGAAGGAGACAGACGATGCCCCCGAAGAAGAAGGTGCTCGCCGTGGTGAAGATCCAGCTCGAGGCGGGATCGGCGACACCCGCGCCACCCGTCGGCACGGCGCTCGGACCCCACGGCGTACAGACCATGGAGTTCTGCAAGCAGTACAACCAGGCCACCGAGAGCATGCGGGGCCAGGTCGTGCCCGTCGACATCACGATCTACGAGGACCGCTCGTTCAGCTTCGTATTGAAGACGTCGCCGACGCCTTTCCTGCTGCGCCAGGCAGCAGGGTTGGACAAGGGCGCGTCGACGACGGGGCGCGAGCAGGTCGGCACGATCACCGACGCCCAACTGGCCGACATCGCCACGGCCAAGCTCAAGGATCTCAACACCGACAACCTCGACGCGGCCAAGAAGCAGGTGGCCGGCACGGCGCGATCCATGGGGATCAAGGTCGCGGGCTAACGGCTCGCAGAGGAGAGACGATGACCCAGCACGGCAAGAAGTACACGGACAGCCTCGCCAAGGTGGACCGCGAGACGATGCACGGCGTCGCCGAGGCGGTCGACCTGGTCAAGTCGGTCGCCAGCGCCAAGTTCGACGAGACCGTCGAGCTGGCAGTGCGCCTCGGCGTCGACCCGCGCAAGGCGGACCAGATCGTGCGCGGGACGATCTCGCTGCCCTCGGGCACGGGACGCACGGTGCGGGTCGCCGTGTTCGCCGCCGGTGAGGCCGCCGCCGACGCCCGGGCCGCCGGCGCCGACGAGGTCGGGGCAGACGACCTGGTGGCCAAGATCAACGGGGGCTTCCTCGACTTCGACGTGGCGATCGCCACGCCGGACCTGATGGGACAGGTGGGCACGCTCGGCCGCGTCCTCGGCCCGCGCGGTCTCATGCCCAACCCCAAGACCGGCACGGTCACCACCGATGTCGGCAAGGCGGTCGGTGAGTTCAAGGGGGGCCGGGTCGAGTACCGCACCGACAAGGTGGGCAACGTCCACATCCGCGTCGGGAAGGCCTCGTTCAGCCGCGACCAACTGATGGCGAACATCCGGGCCGTCATCGACGAGCTCCAGCGGGCGAAGCCCCCGGCCGCGAAGGGCCGGTATCTCCTGTCGGTCACCCTGTCGACGACGATGAGCCCTGGGGTTCGCATCGACCCGGCCAAGGCGCGCGTCACCGAGGACGAGGAGCTTCCCGTCTCGGCCTAGTGGTCAACCCCGGCCGGGCTCGCCGCCCCGCCGGGCCGTACTACAGTCTCCCGAACAGCCCACCGCCACGGCGGCCCGGGCACTGAATCCGAACGCCAGAGACCTCCGGTGCACCCTTGGGTGCCGAAGCGGCCCACCGGGCCGGCCTGACGAGGCGACACATGCACGCCGGCTTTGCCGGTCTCGTGCCGTCGCACCGGAGTCTCCGGCCCGCTTCCGGGTCGTCGAGCCCGGTGGAGGACACCGATGGCAGCGCAGAACGCAGCACGGGCACGCAAGGTCGAAGTGGTCGACGAGGTCAAGACGCGCATGGGCGCGGCCTCGGCCTCCATCGTCAGCGAGTACCGCGGGCTCACCGTCGCCGAGATGGCCGAACTGCGCGCCGCGCTGGCGGTCGCCGGCGGCGACTACAAGATCTTCAAGAACACGCTGGTGCGCCGCGCCATCGACGGCGGCGAGTACCAGCCGCTGTCGGAGTACCTGAGCGGTCCGAGCGCCCTCACCTTCGTCGAGGGAGACATCAGCGCGGTGGCCAAGGCGCTGCGGGACTTTTCGCGGGCCAACCCGCTGTTGGTGATCAAGGGCGGGCTGGCCGACGGGTCACTCCTCTCGCCGGCCGACCTGGCGGCGCTGGCCGACCTGCCGCCGCGTGAGGTCCTGCTGGCCCGACTGGCCGGCGCGCTGGCAGCACCGATGCAACAAATGGCGGGGCTCCTCAAGGCGCTGCCGCAGAACCTCGCCTACGGGATCGCGGCGCTGCGGGACCAGCGGGAGGAGACGGGTGCGGGGAGCGCCGAGGCCGCGCCAGCGGAGGAGCCGGCGGCGGAGGCAGCACCAGCCGGGAAGCCGCGGCAGAACCGGCACCCGCCGAAGCGCCCGCGGCCGAGGAGGCTGCACCGGCCGAGGAGGCTGCACCGGCGGGGGAGGCTGCGGTGGCGGAACCGGTGGAGACCGCCGCGGAGGCCGATGGCGGCGCCGAGGCGGCGGCCAGTGCCGAAGAGGCCTCCGAGTAGTCCAAGACGGACAGTCCCGCCGGGGCCAGCGCGGGCACGCAACGAGAACGACCAGACCAGACCAGACCGAGACGGAAAGACCGAAGGAAAAGAAAGGAAGGCCAGGATGGCAACCCTGACCAAGGAAGAGATCCTCGACGGGATCGCCGAGCTGTCGGTGATCCAGCTGAGCGAGCTACTGAAGGACTTCGAGGAGCGCTTCGGCGTGACCGCTGCCGCCCCGGTTGCTGTGGCTGCTGCGGCGGCCCCGGCCGGTGGTGGCGAGGCGGCGGCAGCGGAGGAGGAGAAGTCGGAGTTCGACGTCATCCTCACCTCCGCCGGCGACAAGAAGATCCAGGTGATCAAGGAGGTGCGCGCCCTCACCAGCCTGGGCCTCAAGGAGGCGAAGGACCTGGTCGAGGCGGCCCCCAAGCCGGTGCTCGAGAGGGCCAACAAGGAGGATGCCGACAAGGCGAAGGAGGCCCTCGAGGGGGCCGGCGCCACCGTCGAGATCCAGTAGTCCCGGTCCGGGCCGGGTGGGCCTGCGCCCACCTGGCCTCCCGACCAGGATCCTTGACTGCGGGGGAGGGCTTTCGTACCCTGTCTCGGACCCCGGGCTCTGCCCGCCAGGCCGTTTTGGCCAAGGGGTTGTATCCAGGCACGCCCCGCGATAAGATGCCGGGTTGCCGTGCGTCTCCGTGTGCCTGAATCGGTAATTCCCCGGTGTCGGCGCGCGCCCTGGCAGCCCTGATCCGCCGTCCCGTCCTCGTCCGTCCCTGACCCAAGCAGTACCCGCCCCCGCCCGCCGCATTTCACCTGGGAGGAGTTGACCGTTGTCCACACGGTCCCGCAGCCCTGAGCGCGTTTCGTTCGCAAACATCACCGAGGCCTTGCCGCTTCCTGATCTGATTTCGATCCAGCGCGACTCGTTTCAATGGTTCCTCGACAAGGGCCTCGCCGAGGCCTTCAACGACATCAGTCCGATCGAGGACTTCACCGGTCAGTTGAGTCTCGAGCTCGAGTTCGACCCGAGCGACGCCGACCTGCGCCCGCCGCCGAAGTTCTCGGTGGAGGAGTGCAAAGAGAAGGACATGACCTACGCGGCGCCCGTCTTCGTGCGCGCCCGTTTCCTCAACGCCACCACCGGCGAGATCAAGGAGCAGACGGTCTTCATGGGGGACTTCCCGATGATGACCGACCGCGGCACCTTCATCGTCAACGGGACAGAGCGCGTCGTCGTATCGCAGCTGGTGCGCTCGCCCGGCGTGATCTTCCAGCCCGGCCGCGACGCCAAGACGGTGTTCACCGGGACCATCCACCCGTACCGCGGTGAGTGGATCGAGCTCGACATCGAGGCGAAGCCGGGCAAGGACGTCACGGCGGGGTGCCGCGTCGCGCGCAAGCGCCGGCTGTCCCTGTTCGTGCTGCTGCGCGCGCTCGGGTACGGCGACGAGGCCTTCCTCGACCGCTTCGTGCGTCACTTCGACTTCCTCGAGGGCCAGTGGGAGAAGGAGCGCAACCTCGCACCGACCCGCGAAGAGGCCCTGCTCGAGATCTACAAGCGCGCCCGCCCGGGGGAGCCGCTCTCGGCCGAAGCAGCGCGTGTCTACTTCGAGAACGCCTTCTTCAACCCGAAGCGCTACGACCTGACGCGGGTCGGCCGCTACAAGCTCAACCGCAAGCTCGGGCCCGAGATCGACCGGTTGAGCGGTCTCTTCGGGATCGAGATCGAGAAGCCGGCGCCGGACCAGTCGGTGCTCTCCCCCTCGGAGATCCTGGCCTCGGCCACCTACATGCTGCACCTGGCCCTGCACATGGCCGACGGCGAGTCGACCTACCGCATCGACGACCAGGACCACTTTGCCAACCGGCGCATCCGCTCGGTGGGCGAGCTGATCCAGAACCAGGTGCGGGTGGGGTTGAGCCGCATGGAGCGGGTCGTGCGCGAGCGCATGACGACCCAGGACGTCGAGGCGATCACGCCGCAGACCCTGATCAACATCCGCCCGGTTGTCGCCGCGGTGAAGGAGTTCTTCGGGACGTCGCAGCTGAGCCAGTTCATGGACCAGAACAACCCGCTGTCGGGCCTGGCGCACAAGCGGCGCCTGTCCGCGCTCGGCCCAGGTGGCCTGTCGCGTGAGCGTGCCGGCTTCGAGGTCCGAGACGTCCACACCTCGCACTACGGCCGCATGTGCCCGATCGAGACGCCGGAAGGCCCGAACATCGGCCTCATCGGCGCCCTGGCCACCTACGCCCGGGTCAACGAGTACGGCTTCATCGAGACGCCGTACCGCACCGTCAAGGACGGCATCGTCACCAACGACGTCAACTACCTGGCCGCCGACGAGGAGGAAGAGCACGTCATCGCCCAGGCCAACGCGTCCACGGACGGCGACGGCCGCCTGACCGAGGACCGCGTCCTGGTGCGGCGCGGTCCGCAAGGCACAGGTGTGCGCATGGGTGCCGTGGGTGGCTCGTACGGCACCACGTCGGAAATCGACTTCGTGCCGCCGTCCGAGGTCGACCTCATGGACGTCTCGCCGAAGCAGATCGTGTCGGTCTCGACCGCGCTGATTCCCTTCGTCGAGCACGACGACGCCAACCGGGCCCTCATGGGCGCCAACATGCAGAAGCAGGCCGTGCCGCTGGTGGTGCCCGAGGCGCCCTACATCGGGACAGGCGTCGAGGCGCGCGCGGCGCGCGACGCCGGCGACGTGCTCCTGGCCGAGGGCAGCGGCACCGTCACCGAGATCAGCGGGGACTCCATCACCGTGGAGTACACCTCGGGGCAGAAGGACCGCCTCGGTGCTGCACTCGGGCGCAAGGTCTACCGGCTGTCCAAGTTCCGCCGCTCCAACCAGAACACATGCATCAATCACCGCACGCTGGTGGCCGAGGGGCAGTCGGTGGTGGCGGGCGACCTGCTGGCCGACGGCCCGTCGACCCACAACGGCGAGCTGGCGCTGGGCAAGAACCTGCTCGTCGCCTTCATGCCGTGGGAGGGCTACAACTACGAGGACGCCATCATCCTCTCGGAGCGCCTCGTGCGCGACGACGTGCTGACGTCCATCCACATCGAGGAGCACGAGGTCGACGCCCGCGACACCAAGCTGGGCGCCGAGGAGATCACCCGGGATATCCCGAACCTGTCGGAGGAGATCCTGGCCGACCTCGACGACCGCGGCATCATCCGCGTGGGCGCCGAGGTGGAGCCGGGCGACGTCCTGGTGGGGAAGGTCACCCCCAAGGGTGAGACCGAGCAGACGCCCGAAGAGCGGCTGTTGCGGGCGATCTTCGGCGAGAAGGCGCGCGAAGTGCGTGACACGTCGCTCAAGGTGCCTCACGGCGAGTACGGCAAGGTCATTGACGTCCGGGTGTTCTCGCGTGAGGAGTCACACGAGCTGCCCCCCGGCGTCAACCAGCTCGTGCGCGTCTACGTGGCCCAGAAGCGCAAGATCTCCGAGGGCGACAAGCTGGCCGGCCGCCACGGCAACAAGGGCGTCATCTCCAAGATCCTCCCGGTCGAGGACATGCCCTACCTCTCCGACGGCACGCCGGTCGACATCATCTTGAACCCGCTCGGCGTGCCGAGCCGGATGAACGTGGGCCAGGTGCTCGAGTCGCACCTCGGCTACGCCGCCCGCCACGGCTGGGAGGGCATCGAGGTCAACGAGGGCGTGGGTACCTCGGCCAAGGGCGACGGCGCGTCGCGCAAGACGCGACCGCGCACCGAGCCGGCGGCCTGGGTCTCGACGCCCGTCTTCGACGGCGCCCACTGGGACGAGACCGAGGACGCCGGGTCACACCCGACCATCAAGGCGGTCTTCGGGACGCTCAACACGGACTCGGCCAACGGCGACGTGCAGATCCACACCGACGGCAAGGCCACCTTGTACAACGGGCGGACCGGCGAGGCCTACGACAACCCGATCTCGGTCGGCTTCGTCTATATCCTGAAGCTGGCGCACCTGGTGGACGACAAGATCCACGCGCGCTCGACCGGCCCGTACTCGATGATCACCCAGCAGCCCCTGGGCGGCAAGGCGCAGTTCGGCGGCCAGCGCTTCGGTGAGATGGAGGTGTGGGCGCTCGAGGCCTTCGGCGCGGCGTACGCACTCCAAGAGCTGCTGACCATCAAGTCCGACGACGTCCTCGGCCGGGTCAAGGTCTACGAGGCGATCGTCAAGGGCGAGAACATCCCCGAGCCCGGTATCCCCGAGAGCTTCAAGGTCTTGATCAAAGAGATGCAGTCGTTGTGCCTGGACGTCGAGGTCCTGGCCGAGGACGGCCGGGAGATCGAGATGCACGAGCTGGACGAGGACGTGTTCCGCACCGCCGAGGAGCTGGGCATCGACATCAGCCGCAACGAGCGCGGCTCGGACGAGGAAGACGAGCGGCGCGCCGCAGAGAGGAGCTTCTCCTAATGGCTCTCGACGTGAACACCTTCGATCAGCTCCGCATCGGACTCGCCACCGGCGACTCCATCCGCGGCTGGTCCAACGGCGAAGTCAAGAAGCCCGAGACCATCAACTACCGCACGCTGCGCCCGGAGAAGGACGGCCTCTTCTGCGAGAAGATCTTCGGCCCGACCAAGGACTGGGAGTGCTACTGCGGCAAGTACAAGCGCGTCCGGTTCAAGGGCATCATCTGCGAGCGCTGCGGCGTCGAGGTCACCCGGTCCAAGGTCCGGCGCGACCGGATGGGGCACATCGAGCTGGCGGCACCGGTCGTCCACATCTGGTACCTGCGCGGCACCCGGTCGTGGCTGGCCTACCTGCTCATGGGCACCGAGCCCCGCGAGGAGCTCAAGGCCAAGCAACTCGAGAAGGTGATCTACTTCGCCGCCAACCTGGTCACCTGGGTCGACGACGAGAAGCGCCACCAGGACCTGCCGTCGCTCGAGAACGAGATGGCGGAGGAGATCGCTGACATCGAGAAGAAGCGCGACCTCGACATCGACCGCCGTTTCAAGGCGCTCGAGGACGAGCTCAAGGAGCTCGAGAAGGAGGGCGCGCGCGACGCCGAGATCAAGGCACGCCAGCGCGCCGTCGAGAAGGAGATCCAGTCGGCGCGCGAGCGCGCCCAGGAGGACGCTGAGATCGCCCAGCGCTCTCTCGACGAGTTCCGCAACCTGCACGGCCGCAAGATCATCGAGGACGAGATGCTCTGGCGTGAGCTGCGGCTCCGCTACGACGAGTACTTCGAGGGCGGCATGGGCGCCGAGTACATCCTCAAGCTCATCGACCGCATCGATCTCGATGCCGAAGAGATCAAGCTGCGCGACATGATCGACGCCAAAGACGGGCGTCGGCCACTGTCCGCCCAACGGCGCCAGAAGACGATCAAGCGGCTGAAGATCGTCACGGCCTTCAACCGGCGCGACGACCACGGTCGCCGGATCAACGACCCGCGGGCCATGATCCTCGAGGCCGTGCCGGTGATCCCGCCCGACCTGCGCCCGATGGTGCAGCTCGACGGTGGCCGCTTCGCGACCTCGGACCTGAACGACCTCTACCGCCGGGTCATCAACCGCAACAACCGTCTGAAGCGGCTGTTGGACCTGGGCGCGCCCGAGATCATCATCAACAACGAGAAGCGCATGCTCCAAGAGGCCGTCGACGCGTTGTTCGACAACGGCCGGCGCGGGCGTCCGGTGACGGGCCCGGGGAACCGGCCACTGAAGTCGCTCTCCGACATGCTGAAGGGCAAGCAGGGTCGCTTCCGCCAGAACCTGCTCGGCAAGCGGGTCGACTACTCGGGCCGTTCGGTCATCGTGATCGGCCCCAACCTCAAGCTGCACCAGTGCGGCCTGCCCAAGCTCATGGCGCTGGAGTTGTTCAAGCCCTTCGTCATGAAGCGGCTCGTCGACGCCGAGCTGGCCCAGAACATCAAGTCGGCCAAGCGCATGGTCGAGCGGCGCCGCCCGCAGGTCTGGGACGTGCTCGAGGGAGTCATCCGAGAGCACCCCGTGCTGCTGAACCGCGCGCCGACCTTGCACCGGCTGGGGATCCAGGCCTTCGAGCCCGTCCTCGTCGAGGGCAAGGCGATTCAGGTGCACCCGCTGGTCTGCACGGCGTTCAACGCCGACTTCGACGGCGACCAGATGGCCGTCCACCTGCCGCTGTCGGCGGAGGCCCAGGCCGAGGCGCGTGTGCTCATGCTCAGCGCCAACAACATCCTGTCGCCCGCCACGGGGCGTCCCATCACCGTGCCCACCCAGGACATGGTCTTCGGGGCCTACTACCTCACGCTGCAGGTCGAGTCGGGCCAGGGCGCAGGGCGCGCCTTCCGCCACATCCACGAGCTGGAGGCCGCGTTCGACGCGGGTGACGTGGAGCTGCAGGTGCCGATCGTGCTGCGCCCGCTGCCGGGGTCGTCCCTGGCGGCGCGCCTCGAGGCGGCCGGCGTGGAGCTGGCGCTCGATGCCCCCGTGCCCGAGGATGCCGTGGTTGGCGCGGCCGCACTCGCGACCGAGGTTGCGACCGCGTCAGTCGAGGTGGAGGGTGCCGGTGGTCCGACGGGCGCCGAGGGTGCCGAGGCCGGCGATGTGGCCGGAGACGGGGTGGCGGCCGACGGTGCTGCCACCGACGGTGCTGCCACCAACGGCAACGGACGCCGACCTGCGGGCTACGTCACGACGCCGGGCCGCGTCTTCTTCAACGAAGCGCTGCCCGAGGGCTTCGCCTTCGTCAACGACGTCGTGGGCAAGCGCAACACGCCCATCGGGGTCATCGTCGAGGAGCTCTCGGCCAGCTACCCGAAGAACGTGGTGGCGCAGAGCCTGGACCGGATCAAGGCGCTGGGCTTCCGCTTCGCCGCCCAGTCGGGCCTGACCATCTCCATCAACGACGTGCAGACGCCGCCGGACAAGATGGCCATCCTCGACCGCTACGAGAAGGAGGCCGAGAAGGCCGAGACACAGTTCAAGCGGGGCATCATCACCGACGACGAGCGGCGCCAGAAGGAGATCGAGATCTGGACCTCCGCTAACTCCGAGGTGGGCCGGGCCATGGAGGCCCAGCTGGCCACCATCGCCTTCAACCCGCTCGACATGATGGTGGACTCGGGTGCCCGAGGGAACTCGCAGCAGATCCGCCAGATCGCCGGCATGAAGGGCCTCGTGTCCAACCCGCGCGGTGAGATGATCCCCCGCCCGATCAAGTCCTCCTTCCGTGAGGGCCTGTCGGTGCTGGAGTACTTCATCTCCACCCACGGCGCCCGGAAGGGCCTGGCCGACACGGCCTTGCGCACGGCGGACTCGGGCTACCTGACCCGGCGGCTCGTCGACGTCGCCCAGGAGCTGATCGTCCGGATCGAGGACTGCGGCACGAGCCGTGGCATCTGGATCGAAGGCGTCGCCCCAGACGGGCCGGGCCACCGCAACTACCTCGAGACGCGCGCCTTCGGCCGCTTGCTCACCGAGGACGTCACGCTTTCCGACGGCACCGTGTTCCCGGTGGGCACGCTGCTCGACGACGTGATCATCGCCGCCATGCGCGACGACGAGGCGGTGACCCGCTTGCGGACCCGTTCGGTCCTCACCTGCGAGTCGCCGCAGGGCGTGTGCGCGGCGTGCTACGGCCTGTCGCTCGCCACGGGCTCCATGATCGAGCTCGGCGAGGCGGTCGGCGTGATCGCCGCCCAGTCCATCGGTGAGCCGGGCACGCAGTTGACCATGCGGACGTTCCACACCGGTGGCGTCGTGGGTGAGGACATCACCCACGGGCTGCCGCGTGTCGTCGAGCTCTTCGAGGCCCGTACCCCCAAGGGAGCGGCCGTGCTGGCCCACCACTCGGGCGTGGTTCGGGTCGAGGACGACGAGACCGGACGCCGGATCACCGTGGTGGCCGACGACGGGACCGAGGACTCGACGCTGGTGGCCTCGCGGGCCCACCTCGAGGTGGCGGACGGCCAGGAGGTCTCGGCCGGTGACGCGCTGGTCGAGGGCCCGAAGGACCCCAAGGAGCTGCTCGAGGTCAAGGGCATCCGCGAGACGCAGCAGTACCTCGTCGAAGAGGTGCAGAAGGTCTACCGCGACCAGGGTGTGTCGATTCACGACAAGCACATCGAGCTGATCGTGCGCCAGATGCTGCGCCGCGTGCTCGTGGCCGAGCCCGGCGACGCGCCGTTCCTGCCGGGCGAGCGCGTCGACAACCAGATCTACGCCGAGGTCAACCGCACTCTCGTCGAGGACGGCAAGACGCCGGCCGAGGGTCGCCCCGAGCTGATGGGGATCACCAAGGCCTCGCTCGCCACCGAGAGCTGGCTCTCGGCCGCCTCCTTCCAGGAGACGACCCGGGTGCTGACCGAAGCGGCCATCGAGGGACGGAGCGATCAGCTCTTCGGCCTCAAGGAGAACATCATCATCGGCAAGCTGATCCCCGCCGGATCCGGCATGGAGAGCTACCGGAACATCCGGCTCGAGATGCCCGACGCCGAGGCGATGCCCTTCTGGGCCATGGGGGCGAGCGAGGAGTCCGACACCGAGGACCTGGCCAACTGGCTGCGTGACATGGGCGAAGGGATCAGCGAGGACCCCTTCGACTCCTCGATCGACGCCAGCTGGCTCGGGGCGACTCCGACGGCCGAGGACGCCTACGGGAACCCCATCGTGAACCCGATCGAGGGGAACGGCACCGAGGCCGCCCCAGAACAGGCCGGTGGCGGCGCCGCGGAGGCAGGGGCGTAAACTCCTCCCCCGTCCACGGGGGAACAACCAAGGAGAGCGTCCGTTGGCGACACCGCGCATGGTGAGCGACTCCGGCGAGCAGGAGGCTGCGCCGGGCGCCGGATCGGGGCGCTACCGCCTGTCGCACCTCGGCGCGCTCGAAGCCCAGTCGATCCACATCTTCCGGGAGGTGGCGGCCGAGTTCGAGCGCCCCGTCCTGCTGTTCTCGGGCGGCAAGGACTCCATCGTCATGTTGCACGTGGCTAAGAAGGCCTTCTGGCCGGCCCCGGTGCCTTTCCCGGTCATGCACATCGACACGGGTCGCAACTTCAGCGAGGTCCTCGAGTTCCGGGACCGTCACGCCGCCGCGGCCGGGGTCCGTCTCGAGGTCGCCCGGGTGCAGGACGACATCGACGCCGGCCGTACGGTCGAGGACACGGCGACCGGCGCGACGCGCAACCGCCTACAGACGCCGACCCTGCTCCGGGCCATCGCCGAGGGACGGCACGACGCGGTCTTTGGTGGGGCGCGGCGCGACGAGGAGAAGGCCCGGGCCAAAGAGCGCATCTTCAGCTTCCGGGACCAGTACGGCCAGTGGGACCCGAAGAACCAGCGCCCCGAGCTCTGGAACATCTACAACGCCCGGCACAACAAGGGTGAGCACATCCGGGTCTTCCCGCTGTCCAACTGGACCGAGCTCGACGTCTGGAACTACATCCGCGACGAGGGGATCGAGGTGCCGCCCATCTATTACGCGCACCGCCGCCAGGTCTTCCAGCGCGACGGCATGCTGATGGGCGTCACCGAGCACCTGGCGCCGGCCGAGGGCGAGCCGGTTTTCGAGGCCATGGTGCGCTTCCGGACCGTCGGTGACGCCGACTGCACCGGATGTGTGGAATCGATGGCCGAGACGATCGACCTGATCGTCGCCGAGGTCGCTGGGACACGACTGACCGAGCGGGGGGCCACGCGGGCCGACGACAGGATCTCGGAGGCCGGCATGGAGGACCGCAAGCGCGAGGGGTACTTCTGATGACCGAGCTCCTGCGCCTCGCCACGGCCGGCTCGGTCGACGACGGGAAGTCCACCCTGATCGGACGGTTGCTCTATGACGCCAAGGGCATCTTCGAGGACCAACTCGAGGCCATACGCCGCACCAGCGAACAGCGCGGCAACCCCGAGACCGACCTGGCGCTGCTGACCGACGGTCTGCGGGCCGAGCGCGAGCAGGGCATCACCATTGATGTCGCCTACCGCTACTTCGCCACGCCTAAGCGCAAGTTCATCATCGCCGACACGCCTGGCCACACCGAGTACACGCGCAACATGGTCACGGGCGCCTCGAACGCCCACGTCTCGCTGATCCTCATCGATGCCCGCAAGGGCGTCATCGAACAGACTCGGCGACACGCCTTCCTCTCGTCCATGCTGGGCGTGCCCCACATGGTGTTGTGCGTCAACAAGATGGACCTGATCGACTGGGACCAGGCACGCTACGAAGAGATCAAGTCTGACTTCATGGAGTTCGCCGCACGGCTGAACGTCCACGACATCACGTTCATCCCGATCTCCGCATTGCGCGGTGACAACGTCGTGCAGCGCTCCGAGCACATGTGGTGGTACGACGGCTCGCCCCTGCTCAACCACCTGGAGTCGGTCTACATCGGCAGTGACGAGAACTTCATCGACCCGCGCTTCCCGGTGCAGTACGTGATCAGGAGCCAGACGCCCGAGGCCCCGGACTTTCGTGGCTATGCCGGCACGGTGGCCAGTGGGGTGCTGCGCCCCGGGGACGATCTGCTGGTGATGCCATCGGGCACCTCGTCGCGCATCGCCTCGAATTGTGACCGCCGACGGCGAGGTGGCGGAGGCCTTCCCGCCGATGGCGGTCGTCATCACGCTCGAGGACGACATCGCGGTCTCACGGGGCGACGTCCTCTGCCGGCCCAACAACCGGCCTTCGGTTGCCCACGACCTCGAGGCCACCGTGTGCTGGATGGACGACCGCTCCTCGCTGACCGAGGGCCGCGTCTACCTCTTGAAGCACAGCACGCGGACGGTGCGCGCCACGGCGCAGACCATGCAGTACCGGCTGGACGTCAACGGGCTGCACCGCGACGAAGCGGCCGCCGAGTTGAAGCTCAACGAGATAGGCCGCGTGTCGTTCCACTGCACCGAGCCGTTGCTGGTCGACGACTACACGACCAACCGCACGACCGGGAGCTTCATCATCATCGACCCGTCGACCAACGCCACGGTCGGCGCGGGCGTCATCCGTGCCATGGCCACGACGCACGCCAGTCCCAACGTCGTGCGGCACGGCGGCCGTCTGACCCGAGCCGACCGTGCGGCCGCGCTCGGGCTGCAGGGCGGGACGATCCTGTTCACAGGCCTCTCGGGCGCGGGCAAGTCCACGCTGGCCGCCGGGGTCGAGGAGGCCCTCGTGCGCGCCGGCCGGCCGGCGTACCTTCTCGACGGGGACAACCTGCGTCACGGGCTCAACGGCGACCTCGGTTTCTCGGACCACGACCGGGGTGAGAACGTGCGCCGGGCCGGCGAGGTGGCGCGCATGTTCGCCGAGGCGGGAACGCTGGCGCTGATCGCGCTCATCTGCCCCTTCGAGCTGGACCGTCAGCTGATCCGCTCGATGCACGAGGAGGCGAACCTGCCCTACGCGGAGATCTTCGTCAACACCTCGCTCGAGGAATGCGAGCGGCGCGATCCCAAGGGCCTCTACGCCCGGGCGCGGGCCGGCCAGCTTCCCGACTTCACCGGCATCGACTCCGCGTACGAGGTGCCCGCCCACCCCGATCTGGCCTTGGAACCGGGCTCGGGCAGCCTTCCCGAGCAGATCGCACGCGTCGTGGAGCTGCTCGAGACGCTCGTCCGCTGACCGTGCCCGAGGACATCGACAGCGCCACGCGACCCAACTCCGGAACAAGTCGGCCCGAACCCGCCAAGGCGGCGCGGACGCCGGGTAGCGGTCCGGGTCCAGACCCGACGGCGCAGAAGATGACGCCGTCGGCGCGTCAGACGACTTCGGAATCGGCTGCAGCTTCGGCCTCGGTCTCGGGTTCGCCCTCAGCGAAGCACGGGTGGCCCGACACCGTCTGGGCGGCTGAGCAGAACGCGCAGAGCGCACAGAGCACGCCGCCCGGGCGGGCCGAGTCAGCAGCGTCGCCACCTCAGTCCGCGCTGTCCGACTCGCCGAATCCGGTGTCGCGGCCAGTGGGCTCGCTGGCACGCATTCATCCTCGGCGCGACCTGCGCAGACGGCAGATGCAGTGGGCTGCGCTCGGCGTCGTCGCCTTGCTGATCGTGGGTTTGGCCGCTGGGCACGCCTTCTCTGGCGGATCGCCGAGCACGAATCACTCGACGGCGGACGGCACCTCACACGTGACGGTCGGCACATCGCAGGTGACCGGCGGCACGGTGACCAGCGCCGCTTCCACCACGGGGTCGGCAGTGGAGGAGCAGACACTGTTGCGCATCCCGGCCGCGTCAGCGCTCGCCCGGGCTGACGCTTCGTCGTTCGTCACGGACGACCGGCGTGACGAGCTCGTACGCTTCGATCCCGCCACCGGCAAGACGCTGCAGACCCTGCACCTGGCCGGCCGCCCGGCCGCCATGGTCCTGGCCGGGAATGACCTGTGGGTCGCCGAGATGGTCGACAACGTCGTGGTCGAGGTCGACCCCCAGACGATGGCAGTGGTCGAGACCGTTGCGGTGCCGGATGCCCCGTCGAGCTTGGCCGCGCTCGGTACCGACGTCTGGGTGACCTCACTGGCGTCCAACCAGGTCACCCCGATCAATCTGCAGACGGGTGTCGTCGGGACGCCCGTCCAGGTGCTCGGTGGTGCGGTTCGCGTGGCATCGGGTTTCGGTGCCCTGTGGGTCACCGGGACCGATGACATCCTGACCCGGATCATCCCCGCGCAGGTGGGAAACGGTCCGCCGAATCAGAGAACGGTGACCGTCGGGAGGGGGCCGATCGGCGTGGCCACCGGCGTCGCGTTCGTCTGGGTGGCCAACGCAGAGGACGGGACGGTCTCGCAAGTCAACCCGGTCACGCTCGAGGTCGCGGCCACACTTCCGGCCGGTGATGATCCGCTCGCGATCGCGGTCACAGCGGACAATCGTGTCTATGTCGGATTCGGCACGGCCCAGACCGTCCGTATTGTCTCTCCCGCACCTGAGTCCACAGCGGTTCCCTTGGCCGGCGCGCCGCGTGCGTTGTTGTCCGTCGGGAACGGTGTCTGGGTCGCGACGAGCAACCCGGGGCGGGTGATCTCGGTCGCCGGATGAGGCGGACGCACCGGCGGGTGACCGCTGCGCCGGCGAACGAGCGGCTGGGGACTACTCCTGGACCAGTTCGATCAAGGTGCCGAAGGACGTCTTGGGGTGCACGAAAGCCACCGTCGTCCCGCGCGAGCCCGGCCGTGGCACCTCGTCGATCACCCGGCCGCCCATGTCCTTGATCGCCTGCAGCGCGACCGCGCAGTCGTCGACCCGGTACCCGACGTGGTGCAGCCCTTCGCCCTTGGTGGCGAGGAACTTGGCGACCGGTGAGTCGTCGCGGATCGGCGTGAGCAGTTGCACGTAGGAGTCGGCCACCTTGAGGAGCGCCTCTTCCACACCGTCGCGCTCGACACGCTCGCGGTGGTCGACGGTGGTGCCGAAGGCGTCGGCGTACCAGGCGATGGCGGCCTCGAGATCGTGCACCGCGATGGCGACGTGGTCGATCTCGGTCAAGATGAGGTCGCTCACGCCCCGTGCCTCCGGAAGAGCGTGATGCGGTCCTCGCCGACCTTGGCCCGCAGCTCGGGGTCGTCGATGCCCAGCCCTTCCCGGGGCGCCAGGCAGAGGACACCGATCTTGCCTTCGTGGAGGTTGTGGTGGACCTGGTACGCCGCCTCACCCACCTCCTCGAGCGGGTAGACAGCCGACAGCGGGGGCAGCACCTTGCCGTCGCGGATCAGCTGGTTGGCGTCCCAGGCCTCGCGGTAGTTGGCGAAATGCGAGCCCTTGATCGTCTTGAGCTTCATCCAGAGGTGCCGGTTGTCGTACTCGATCATGTAGCCCGACGTCGCCGCGCAGGTCACGATCGTCCCGGCCCGCTTGCAGACGAAGACCGAGGCGCCCATGGTCTGGCGGCCCGGGTGCTCGAAGACGATGTCGGGCTCGACGCCCACGAGCGCGCGGATGTCCTTGCCGAAGCGACGCCACTCGGACTCGTCCTGGGTGTGCTCGTCGGCCCAGAAGCGGTACCCGGCCGCCTTGCGGTCGATGACCGCATCGACGCCGAGGTCGTTCAGCAGCTTGACCTTGTCGGGCGACGACACGACGCCGATCGGCGTGCCACCGCCGTTCAGGACGTGCTGGACGGCATAGCTGCCGAGGCCGCCACTGGCGCCCCACACCAGCACCGTGTCGCCCTGGCTCATGCGGGCACCGTTGGGGGAGACGAGCATGCGGTACGCGGTCGAGTTGCACAGCGCATTGATGGCGGCTTCCTCCCAGCTGAGGTGCGCCGGCTTGGGCATGAGCTGGTTGGCCTTGACGACCGTGATGTCAGCCAGTCCACCGAAGTTGGACTCGAAGCCCCAGATGCGCTGGTTGGCGGCGAGCATGGAGTCGTCGTGCGCCGACGGGTCCTGGTCGTCGACGTAGTTGCACTGGATCGTGACCTTGTCGCCCACCTTCCAGTTGCGCACCAACGAGCCGGTGCGCAGCACGACGCCGGCGGCGTCGGAGCCGACCACGTGGTAGTCGAGCGCGTGCCGGGCCGCCCAGGGGCTCTCCTTGGCGAGCCGGTCGAGGAAGCCGAAGGTGGGGAGCGGCTCGAAGATGGAGGTCCATACGGTGTTGAAGTTGATCGAGGACGCCAGCACCGCCACGTAGGCCTCGTCGGGCGCCAGCTCGGGCAGCGGCACCTCCTCGACGTGGAGGGATCGACGCGGATCCTTGTCCGTGGAGGCCATGCCGTCGAACATGGCGGTTTCACTCCGCTTGACCAGGGCCGCTCGATACGAGCCCGGCATCGGGAGGGCGGCCAGTTCGTCCGCGGGCGCGCCGGCCACGACTGCGCTGAGAATGTCGCTCATATGACCCGACGATAGTTGGCCCATAAGATGTGGTTTCCGGCCGGTAACCAGACCGGCGAGCAACCCGGAGGTGGAGGGAATGGCTGAGGCCGTCATCGTCGCAGGAGCTCGGACCCCCATCGGGAAGCTGTCGGGCGCGTTCGCCGGCTTTACGGCCATGGACCTGGGCGGGTTCGCCATCGCCGAGGCGCTCAGGCGGGCCGGCGTTGCTCCTGACCAGGTGGACTACGTGCTCATGGGCCAGGTGATCCTGGCTGGACAGGGTCAGATCACGGCGCGCCAGGCCGCGGTCAAGGCGGGCATCCCGATGAGCGTGCCGGCCAACACGATCAACAAGGTGTGCCTCTCGGGCCTGAACACGATCTACCTCGCCGACCAGATGATCCAGTCCGGTGACGCCGAGATCGTCGTGGCCGGCGGCATGGAGTCCATGACCCAGGCGCCGCACCTGCTGCCCGGCGCGCGGGCGGGGTTCCGCCTCGGTGACGCAACGCTCGTCGACTCCATGATGTACGACGGCCTCACCGACTCCTTCGACCACATCGCGATGGGCCTCTCCACCGAGCGCCACAACGACAAGATCGGCATCAGCCGCGAGCGCCAGGATGCCTTCGCTGCCGCCAGCCACGAGAAAGCCGCGGCCGCCGCCAAGGAAGGCCGCCTGGCCGAGGAGATCGTCCCGGTCGAGGTGCCCCAGCGCAAGGGTGACCCGCTCCTGGTCGAGAACGACGAGGGGGTGCGCCCCGGCACGACGGCGGAGTCGCTCGGCGCGCTCGAAGCCCGCCTTCGACAAGAACGGCACCATCACCGCCGGGAACTCGTCGCAGATCTCCGACGGCGGCTGCGCCGTCATCGTGATGTCGGTGGACAAGGCCAAGGAGCTCGGCGTGACGCCGCTCGGGCAGGTCGTGAGCTACGGCATGGTGGCCGGGCCGGACAACTCGCTCATGACCCAGCCGTCGCGCGCCATCGCCAAGGCCGCCGCCAAGGCAGGACTCGACGTCACGGGTTTCGACCTCTACGAGATCAACGAGGCGTTCGCTGCGGTCGGGCTCGCTTCGATGGACGACCTCGGCCTCGACGAGGACAAGGTCAACGTGAACGGCGGCGCCATCGCGCTCGGCCACCCGGTCGGCATGTCGGGCACCCGCGTCGCGTTGACCGCGCTGCTCGAGCTGCGCCGCCGCGGTGCATCGACAGCCGCCGTGGCGTTGTGCGGCGGCGGCGGCCAGGGCGACGCTGCCATTCTGCGCAGCCTGGCGTGATCCTGGCTGACCTGGGCTGACCGGATCGGACGCCTGGACCGGCGCCTCAGGTGAAGGGCGGCGTGATCAGCGTGACCAACGTGGCTGCCCCGGCCGTCACGTCGACCCAGTGCTCGACGGGGAACGTGTAGACGCCGAGGGCACAGGTCGGAAAGCCTTCTCGCACGGCCAGCGAGAGACCCTTTTTGTCCCGCGGGGAGAGCAGTCCTTGCGAAAGCGAGTGCGCCGTCGGGTTGTGGCCGACGATCATGGCCGAGGGGACGTCGTCGAGCAGTGACTGAATGAGGGCGAGCAGTTCTTCGGGCTCGGCCCCGTAGAGGTCGTCGTCGAAGCGGCAGTCGGGCGGAGCGTCCATGGCGGCGAGCACGAGCTCAGCGGTGGCCGTCGTGCGGGCTGCCGGCGACACGAATGCCACCGCCGGCTTCGGCACGCCGTCGAAGGCGGGACCCAGCTGGTCGCCCGCGCCGGCGAAGAGCCGCCCGAGCGCCGTGGCGTCGCGCGCACCGCGCGGCGCCAACACCCGGTCGAAATCCGTCCCGCCTTCAGGGGGGTCGGTCACCGTCTTGGCGTGACGCAGGAGCCACAGGGTGCGCGGCGGGCCCGGCGCGCACGCTCTTGCGCTGCGCCGGTGCAGCCTTCACGGCCCTCCCCTTGGCCTTTGTCGGCATCAGTCCAGCTCGAAGGCCGCATGCAGGCTGCGCACGGCTCGATCCACATCGCCCTCTGCAACGATGCACGACGTCCGGATGGTCGAGGTCGAGATCATGTCGATGTTGATCTCCTCGTTGGCCAGCGTCTCGAACATGGTCGCGGCAATGCCCGGGTGCGACTTCATGCCGGCGCCGACCAGGGAAACCCGGGCGACATCGCCGTCGGCCGTGACCCCCGTCGCCCCCAGTTCGTCCGCATGGGCCTGCGAGGTCTCCGCGGCGACGGCCAGGTCGGCGTTGGGCACCGTGAACGAGATGTCGGTCGTGCCCTTCACCGAGGTGTTCTGCACGATCATGTCCACGTTGATCGACTTGTCCGCGAGTGCGCGGAACAAGCGGGCCGCCACCCCGGGACGGTCGGGCACGCCACTCACGGTGACCTTGGCCTCCGAAGTGTCGTGGGTCACCGCGGTGACGACAGCGTCTTCCATGTCTGCATCCTCCTCCACCACCCAGGTGCCGGGTTCCCAGGTGAAGCTGCTGCGCACGTGCAACGGGACGTTGTGGTTCCGCAGCGAACTCGACGGCACGCAACATGAGCACCCTCCCGCCCGTCGCCGCCATCTCGAGCATCTCGTCGAACGAGATCCGGTTGATGCGGTGGGCCTCGGGCACCAGCCGGGGGTCGGCGGTGAACACGCCCGTCACGTCGGTATAGATCTCGCAGACATCGGCGTCGAGGATGGCGGCCAACGCCACGGCGGTGGCGTCGGACCCGCCGCGCCCGAGGGTGGTGATCTCCCGATCGACCGAGACGCCCTGGAAACCGGCGACCACCGGCACTTTGCCCCCGGCGAGGGCCTCACGCAGGCGGTCGCCCCTGACCTCCTTGATCTTGGCCCGGGTGTGGTCGTTGTCGGTGATGATCCCGACCTGGCTCCCCGTGAACGACTGCGCCTCCACCCCGAGATCGGCCAGCGCCATCACCAGGAGCGACATCGAGATGCGCTCCCCGGTGCTGACGAGCATGTCGTACTCCCGGGGCGGTTGGGTCGTGCTGACGGAGTTGGCCAGGTGGATGAGCTCGTCGGTCGTCTTCCCCATGGCGCTGACCACGGCGACCACGTCGGAACCCTGCCGGCGCTGTCCGCGCGATGTGGTCGGCGACAGCCCGGATCCGATCGGCGTCGCCGACCGAGGTCCCACCGAACTTCTGCACGACCAGCGGCATCCCGCCGAGGCTACAGACTGGACGGCCGCTCCATCCCCAGGTGCCGAAGATGCCGGACCCCTTCCGCCCCGTCGGCCTTCGTGCGGCGCAGGGGCAGCCCCGCCCGGCCCACGCCCCCAGTCCACGCTCGCACCGGTCGCCACCCCGGGGCGATCGGAGGCCATCCCGGGGATTGGGTAGGGTCTGCGCCCGTGCCCAGCGACAAGAGAGCCCGGCAGCGCGTGGCGCGGGAAGCGCGTTTGGCTGCGGAGGCCCAGCAGCACAAGCGCAGGCTGCGGATCCGCAACGGCATCATCGTCGTGGTGGTGGCGGGAGCCATCGTCGGCATCGCCTTCGCCGTCTCGGGCGGGGGCAAACCGGTGGCATCCCAGTCCAACGCCAGCTCGACCAGCACGACCGTGGCCAAGACCGGGGACGCCGCGCTCCAGGCGCAGGCCAACGAGGCGGCGGTCAAGGCGGGGTGCCCGGCCAGCACGAAGACGACGGTGAACAACCAGAAGTACTCGGCCGCACCCGCCATGACGATCGACACCTCGAAGACCTACACCGCCACGGTGAAGACGACGACGGGGACCTTCGAGGTTGCCCTCGACCCCAAGAGTGCACCCCAGGCCGTGAACAGCTTCGTGTTCCTGGCCAACAAGGGCTTTTACCACTGCGTGATCTTCCACCGGGTCATCCCCGGCTTCATGGACCAGGGCGGCGACCCTACCGGCACCGGCACCGGCGGCCCCGGGTACTACCTCCCGGCGGAGAACCCGGCGACTGCGGCGACCGGCTCGCCGCAATATCCCCTCGGGTCGGTGGCCATGGCCACCTCACAGCTCGGTGTGAGCGGGAGCCAGTTCTTCATCGTGGCCGGATCCGAGGGCGAAAGCCTCTCGCCCACCTATCCGCTCATAGGTTCGGTGACTTCGGGTATGAGCGTGGTGGACACCATTAACCAGCAAGGCTCGCAAGCGGGCGTGCCGCCCGACGTCACCCAGCGCATTTTGTCGATCACCATCAACGAGTCGTAAGGATCCCCACCGTGGCCACCCCAACTCCCCCGAACCCAGACGGCTCGAGCGCCCAGCAGCGGAAGTTCGACGCAGAGCCGCCCATGATCATCGATCCCGAGAAGCGCTACGTGGCCACCATGGTCACGTCGCACGGCACGATGGTGATCAATCTCGACCCACTCGCCGCGCCGAAGACGGTCAACAGCTTCGTGTTCTTGTCGCGCTACCACTACTACGACGGCGTCGTCTTTCACCGCATCATCCCCGGCTTCGTGCTCCAGGGCGGTGACCCCACCGGCACGGGAAGCGGCGGCCCCGGCTATCGCTTCGACGACGAGCTGCCCTCCGCCGGGCGCTACCAGGTCGGCTCCCTGGCCATGGCCAACGCCGGGCCCAACACCAACGGCAGCCAGTTCTTCGTGATCAGCGGCCCCGACGGCGCGAGCCTGCCACCGCTCTACTCACTCTTCGGTGACGTCGTCAGCGGCCATGACGTCATCAGCGTGATCGACGCGGTCGGTACCCAGTCGGGGACGCCAACCGAGCAGGTCATCATCCAAAGCGTCACCGTCGAAGAGAAGGAGTAGGCGGCCGAGGCCGCCCGTTCGTCCCGCCGCCGAGGTCCCGCCGCCGAGGCCCGGCGATGCCCTCCGACCCGCTACGCGCGCGCCCGGGGGGATGGCGTCTGGCCTGTATACGTAACCTTCCGAAACTCTGAATCCAGCCCGGCCGCGCCGTGGTTTCAGGAGCGATCGAGCTCAGCCGCGGCAGCGCGCCCAGCCCCTCAGTCTGGGTGCCCCCCACGAACACGACGGGCTTGGCCGCGCCCTCCGAGCGCCAGGCGCCGCCGCCCTCTTTGATCAGGGCCGTCCGGGCCGGCAGCGCGACGACCGGGAGTGCTGCCGGCGCCATGGCCACCGTGCGCTCGAGCTTTTGGCCGTGGGCGTCGTCGTGTTCGTCGCCGAAGTGGGGCACGACGGTGAGCTTGTCGACCAACCCGAGCCCGAGGGTCAGTGCACCACCGCGGGGGTCGACCATGGGGTCGGTCAACACCATGGCCCCCGCCCCGGCACCCGCGACCACCGCGCCGTCTGCATAGGCGGCACGGATGCCGTCGAAGACGGCCGACTTCTTGAGCACGGCGCGGAGGTGGAGCGGCGAACCGCCCGCCAGGTAGATGAAGCGCGCGCTGGCCACCCGTGCGGCCATCCCCGCGTCTTCCGCAGACGCACGGTCCACCACCATCAGGCCCTCGACCTGCGCCCCCAGCGGCTCGAACCATTCGGCCGCCCGGAACACCACCCGCTCTGGGTGTTGATAGGCCGCCGCGGTCGGGAGGACGACGACATCGGTCCCACCCGAGTCTGCCAAGAGGGTGGTGTCGAAGGTGCAGCCCTCGGTCCATTCGGAGCCCCCGACCAGGGCCAGCGTGCCTGACGAGTCCATGGCCCACTCTTGCACGCCGGGCGCCGGGGCCAGCTCTTCGACGCGGTGGTTACCGGCCGGTAAGCTTGCCGCCCATGTCGATCACGCGGGTGGGAATCGTCGGTTCGGGAATCATGGGCTCGGGCATCGCCGAGGTGGCGGCGGCATCGGGCCACGAGGTGGTGCTGCGCAGCCGCAGTCAGGAAGCCGCCGACGCCATGATGGCGAGCCTCGCCAAGTCATTGGCCAAGCAGGTGGAGAAGGGGAAGCGCACCGAGGCAGAGGCGGCCGAGATCTCGGGCCGTGTCCGCGCCACGACACACCTCGGCGACCTGGTCGACGTCGATCTGGTGATCGAGTCGGTGGTCGAAGATCTGGCTGTGAAGAAAGAGCTCTTCGCCGAGCTCGACAGCGTCTGCAAGCCCGAGACCATCCTGGCGACGAACACGTCCACGTTGCCGGTGGTCGAGATGGCCATGGCCACGGGCCGGCCGGACCTCGTCTGCGGTGTGCACTTCTTCAACCCGGCGCCGGCCATGGCGCTCGTCGAGATCGTCCGCCCCGTCACCGCGGCCGACGCCACGGTCGAGGCGGCCACCGCGTTCGCGTCGGCCTGCGGCAAGGATCCCGTCGAGGTGAAGGACCAGGCGGGGTTCATCGTGAACGCGCTGCTCTTCCCGTACCTCAACAACGCCATCCGCCTCTTCGAACAGGGCGTGGCGTCCAAGGAGGGCATCGACGCCGCCATGAAGGGCGGGTGCGGGTTTCCGATGGGACCCTTCGCGCTGCTCGACCTCGTCGGCTTGGACACGTCGTTGGCAATCCTCGATGCGCTCTATGACGAGTACCGCGACCCCAACTACGCCGCGGTGCCGTTGCTGCGCCGGCTGGTCGCGTCGGGCCAGCTCGGGCGCAAGGCCAAGAAGGGCTTTTACGACTACGGCGGCTGACCGGTCGCCACGCGCGTCGGTGGCGGGAAAGGCGGGCACAATAGTGGTGCGCCCCGCTCGTCTGGAGGTGAACTGAATGGCTACCGAGCCGCAGCGTGACGCGCCGTGGGTGATGCGTACCTATTCGGGCCACTCCACCGCCCGCGCCTCCAACGAGCTCTACCGGACCAACCTGGCCAAGGGGCAGACCGGCCTCTCCATCGCCTTCGACCTGCCGACGCAGACGGGCTACGACCCCGACGCCCCTGAGGCGGCCGGCGAGGTCGGCAAGGTCGGCGTACCGGTGGCGCATCTCGGCCACATGCGCGAGTTGCTCGACCAGATCCCGGTGGCCGACATGAACACCTCCATGACGATCAACGCCACCGCGGCGTGGTTGCTCGGGCTCTACGTCGCCCACGCCGTGGAGATGGGCGTGGCACCGGCGCACCTGGCGGGGACGACCCAGAACGACATCGTCAAGGAGTACCTGAGCCGCGGGACCTACATCTTCCCGCCCGGACCGAGTCTGCGCCTCACCGTCGACACCATTGCCTATACGGTCCGCCAGGCGCCCAAGTGGAACCCCATCAACGTGTGCAGCTACCACCTCCAAGAGGCGGGCGCGACGCCTACGCAAGAGATCGCCTACGCGCTGGCCACCGCCATCGGCGTGCTCGACGGTGTGCGCGCTTCGGGCAAGGTCGACGAAGCCGAGCTGCCCGCCGTGGTCGGCCGCATCAGCTTCTTCGTCAACTCGAGCGTCCGCTTCGTCGAGGAGACCTGCAAGATGCGCGCCTTCACCGAGTTGTGGGACCGCATCTGCCGCGAGCGCTACGGGGTCGAGGATCCCAAGCTGCGCCGGTTCCGCTACGGCGTTCAGGTCAACTCCCTCGGGCTCACCGAGCAGCAGCCCGAGAACAACGTGCAGCGCATCGTGCTCGAGACCCTCGGGGTCACGCTGTCGAAGAGCGCACGGGCCCGTGCCATGCAGCTGCCCGCCTGGAACGAAGCGCTGGGGTTACCCCGGCCCTGGGACCAGCAATGGTCGCTGCGTATCCAGCAGGTGCTCGCCTTCGAATCGGATCTGCTCGAGTACGGAGACATCTTCGAGGGCTCGACGGTCATCGCGGCCAAGACGGCTGAGCTGGCCGAGGCGGCGACGGCGGAGCTGGCCGACGTGGAGGCGCTCGGCGGTGCGTTCGAGGCCATCGACGAGCTGAAGCGCCGGTTGGTGCGCAGCCAGGCCGAACGGGTGCGCCGGATCGAAGCGGGGGAGCAGCTGGTGGTGGGCGTGAACAGCTTCACCGAGACTGCGCCCTCCCCGCTGCTCGGCGACTCCGAGTTCGGGGCCATCCTCAAGGTCGACCAGGGGGTGGAGGCCGAGCAGATCGCCGAGGTCGAGCGCTGGCGGGCCGAGCGGGACAACACCGCGGTGCGGCGGGCCCTCGACACGTTGCGCCGGGTGGCGACCGACGACGGGCCCGACGGCAACATCATGGAGGCGACCATCGCGCTCGCCCATGCCGGCGGGACCACGGGCGAGTGGTCGGACGCGTTGCGTGAGGTCTTCGGGGAGTTCCGCGCCCCCACCGGGGTGAGCGGCGGGGTGGGCCGATGGGGCGAGGAGCTGGCGCCCGTCCGGGTGCGTACCAAGGCGCTGGCCGAGCACACCGGCGGACCCCCTCGCCTCTTGGTGGCCAAGCCCGGACTCGATGGCCACTCCAACGGCGCCGAGCAGATCGCGGTGGCGGCGCGCGATGCCGGCTTCGAGGTGATCTACCAAGGCATCCGCCTGACACCCGCCCAGATCGTGGCGGCCGCAGTGGACGAGGACGTCGACATCGTCGGCCTGTCCATCCTCTCCGGCTCGCACCTCGAGCTGGTGCCCGACATACTCGACCGCCTGCGCGCCGCCGGCAGCCACGCCGCCGTCGTGGTCGGCGGCATCATCCCGCCCGAGGACGCCGAGCTGCTGATCGGCAAGGGCGTCGCGTCGGTCTACACGCCCAAGGACTACTCCTTCGATCGCATCATGGAGGATCTGGTGTCGCTGGCCGAGCGCCAGCGCGCCGCCACTCCCGCGTGAGGCGCGCCATCTCCCGCCAGGTGACCGGGACCGCTCCGAGCTCGATGGCCCGTTGCCGGAGGCTCTCGGGTACGTCGTAGTGGTTCAGCGCTGACGAGCGCCGGTGACGCTGGTAGCCGCGCCGGGGGATCCCGAGTGCGGCGGCCATGGCGTGCAATTGGTCCGGGTCGTCGGCCAACAAGTGGGACCAACGGTCGTCGCGGTCGCGCACCGTTGCGCGCTGGCGCCAGTCGTCGACGTAGACGGTCAGCGCCGCGCCCACGGCCGGTCGCGCCGTAGCGGCACGGGCTTGTTCCACCAGCGCCCGCTGAAGCGCCACGACTCGTGCATCGGGTCGTGCTCGTCGGCCGGGGCGGGGCGGGGCCACGCCAACTGGACCGCGGCTGCGATGGCCGCCAGCACCGCGGGGCCGGGTTCGGGCCGCGGCCGCAGCGTCAACTGCTCGGGGTCGACCTGCAGCGTCACAGCGGGACGTTGCCGTGCTTGCGCCGCGGCAGCTCCTCGCGCTTGGACGCGAGGATGTCGAGGCCACGGCAGATCACGGCACGGGTGTCGGCGGGCGAGATGACGTCGTCGATGTAGCCGCGCTCGGCCGCGATGTACGGGTTGGCGTAGCGCTCGGTGTACTCGTCGATGAGCTCGGCCCGCCGCCGGACCGGGTCGGCCGCCTCGGCCAGCTCGCGCCGGTAGACGATCTCGACGGCGCCGTTGGGTCCCATGACGGCGAGCTCGGCCGACGGCCAGGCGAAAGCGAGGTCGGCGCCGATCGACTTCGAGTTCATGACGACGTAGGCACCCCCGTACGCCTTGCGGGTGATGATCTGGATGCGCGGGACGGTCGCCTCGCAGTACGCGTAGAGCAGCTTGGCGCCGTGACGGATTATGCCGCCGTACTCCTGGTCCGTGCCCGGCATGAAGCCGGGGACGTCGACGAAGGTCAACAGCGGGATGTTGAACGCGTCGCAGGTGCGGACGAAGCGCGAGGCCTTCTCGGAGGAGTCGATGTCCAGGACGCCCGCCAGGACAGCCGGCTGGTTGCCCACGATCCCGACGACGTGCCCGTTCATGCGCGCGAAGCCGCACGTGATCGACATGGCCCAGTGCCGGTGCACCTCGAGGTACTCACCGTCGTCGACCACCGCGGTGATGATCCGTTTCATGTCGTAGGGCTGGTTGGGCGAGGTGGGCAGGAAGTCGATGAGCTCGGTCACCTGGCGCTCGGGATCGTCCCCCGTCACCTCGACGGGTGGCTCCTCGAGGTTGTTGGACGGCAAGAAGGACAAGAGGTGGCGCACCTCGTCCAGGCAGGCCTTCTCGTCGGGCGCGACGAAGGTGGCCACGCCGGACTTGGTGGCGTGGCTCATGGCGCCGCCGAGCTCCTCGAGCGTCACGTCCTCACCGGTGACGGTCTTCACGACGTCGGGTCCCGTGATGAACATGTGCGAGGTGCCCTGCACCATGAAGATGAAGTCGGTCATCGCCGGCGAGTAGACGGCACCGCCCGCGCAGGGACCGAGGATGACGCTGATCTGGGGGATCACACCCGATGCCGTCACGTTGCGGTGGAAGATGCCGCCGTAGGAGTGCAAGGAGACGACACCCTCTTGGATGCGGGCGCCGGCGCCGTCGTTGAGGCCGATCATCGGCACGCCGGTCGAGGCGGCCAGGTCCATCACCTTGTGGATCTTCTCGGCGAAGACCTCGCCCAGCGCGCCGCCGTACACGGTGAAGTCCTGGCTGAAGAGGCAGACGCGGCGGCCGTCGATGGTCCCGAACCCGGTGACGACGCCGTCGGTGTACGGCCGGTTTTCCTCGAGGCCCATGCCGTGGGCCCGGTGCCGGGCGAGCATGTCGAGCTCCTGGAACGATCCCTCGTCGAGCAGGTAGTCGATGCGCTCGCGTGCGGTCAGCTTGCCCTTGGCGTGTTGGCGCTCCACGGCCCGCTCGCTCCCCGCGTGCAGCGCCTCGTTCTTGCGTTCTTCCAGCTCGGCCAGCCGTTCGGCCATGGAGTGTTCCATGTGGCTGAGGCTAACGCCCTCTGCCGACGGCCAGAAACTGCGGCGGGCACGACGCGGGACGGGACGACGGCCTCATCCGCGGCAGCGCCGCGAGCCTCGGCCCCGGTTCCGAGCGCCCCAGAGCCCCGGCGCCCCGGCCGCCACAGGCGGCATGGGCGTGCCGCACCGCGCCGGGAGGCCCCCGGCCCCGGTGTGAGGACAGCCGGACCGAACCCATGGCGGAACGGCCCCCTCACCAGGCCCGCGCGGTTGTCGGACTCCCAGGTAACCGCTATCATGGATACCTGCCATGTGCGGGCTTTTGCCCAGCGCGCAATGCGTCACATGGAATCGATTTTCAGAGCCGAGAGGTAGCGCGTGCCCACAATCGCCCAGCTCGTCCGCAAGGGACGGGAGGCCAAGGTAACCAAGACCAAGACCCCCGCCCTGAAGGGCGCGCCCCAGCGGCGGGGGGTGTGCACCCGCGTCTACACGACGACTCCCAAGAAGCCGAACTCGGCCCTGCGCAAGGTCGCCCGTGTCCGGCTGTCCTCGGGCGTCGAGATCACGGCCTACATCCCCGGTGTCGGCCACAACCTCCAGGAGCACTCCATCGTCCTGGTCCGCGGCGGCCGGGTGAAGGACCTGCCCGGCGTGCGCTACAAGGTCGTGCGCGGAGCGCTCGACACCTCCGGCGTGCGCGAGCGCAGTCAGGCTCGCAGCCGCTACGGCGCGAAGAAGGAGTCCTAGGCATGCCCCGCAACGGACCCGCCACCCGCCGTGAGCTCGCTCCGGATCCCGTCTACCGCTCGGTCCTGGTCACCCAGGTCGTCAACAAGGTGCTCTCGCGGGGCAAGCGCACGCTGGCCGAGCACATCGTGTACACCGCGCTCGAGCAGGTGCAGGAGAAGTCGGGCGGCGACCCGGTGGCCGCGCTCAAGCGCGCCGTCGAGAACACCCGGCCCGAGGTCGAGGTGAAGTCGCGGCGCGTCGGTGGCGCCACGTACCAGGTGCCGGTCGAGGTGCGCCCGCGGCGGGCGACCACTCTCGCCATCCGGTGGCTGACCACCTATTCGCGCCAGCGCCGGGAGAAGACGATGGCCGAGCGCCTGGCCGGCGAGATCCTCGACGCCTCCAACAGCATCGGCGCCTCGGTGAAGCGCCGCGAGGACATGCACAAGATGGCGGAGTCGAACCGCGCCTTCGCCCACTACCGCTGGTAGTGGAACCGACGCCCCCGACTCGCCCGACCCGCCGCCCTCAGATCCACAGACCTACCCACCCCATCACGACGCACGAGCACGACCATGGCTGACCCTGTCCCCACACGCGATTTCCCGCTGGCCAAGACCCGCAACATCGGGATCATGGCCCACATCGACGCGGGCAAGACCACGACGACCGAGCGCATCCTCTACTACACCGGTCGCAACTACAAGATCGGAGAGGTGCACGAGGGTGCCGCCACCATGGACTGGATGGTCCAGGAGCAAGAGCGCGGCATCACCATCACCTCGGCGGCGACCACCTGCTCGTGGCACGACAACTGGATCAACATCATCGACACCCCGGGCCACGTCGACTTCACCGTCGAGGTGGAGCGGTCGCTGCGCGTCCTCGACGGCGCGGTGGCGGTCTTCGACGCGGTGGCCGGCGTGGAGCCCCAGACCGAGACGGTGTGGCGCCAGGCCAACAAGTACAACGTCCCGCGCATCTGCTTCGTGAACAAGATGGACCGCATCGGCGCCGACTTCGAGCGCACGGTCCAGATGATCCGCGACCGCCTCGATGCGCTGCCTGCGGTCATTCAGCTGCCCATCGGCGTCGAGTCCGAGTTCAAGGGCGTGATCGACCTCCTCGAGGAGAAGGCCCTGGTCTGGTCGAGCGACATGGGCGAGGAGTGGGAGACCCTGGACATCCCCGACGCCATGGCCGCCGAGGCCGAGGACGCCCGCCACCAGCTCATCGACGTCGTCTCCAACTTCGACGACACGATCATGGAGAAGTACCTGGCCGAGGAGCCCATCACGGCCGACGACCTGCGCCGCGCCCTGCGTACGGCCACCCTGGCCGCCGCCGTCGTGCCCGTGCTCTGCGGCTCGGCGTTCAAGAACAAGGGCGTGCAGCCCATGCTCGACGCCGTCATCGACTTCCTGCCCAGCCCACTGGACCTGCCTCCCACCGAGGGGCACCGGCCGGGCCACGCCGAGGACCTCGAGGAGCGCAAGGCCGACGACGGTGAGCCCTTCTCCGCGCTCGCCTTCAAGATCATGACCGACCCCTTCGTCGGCAAGCTGACCTACATCCGGGTCTACTCGGGCACGCTGCAGAAGGGCGGCTCGATCACGAACACGACCAAGGACAAGAAGGAGCGGGTGGGGCGCATCCTCCAGATGCACGCCAACCACCGCGAGGACAAGGACGCCATCTTCGCCGGCGACATCATGGCCGTCGTCGGCCTGAAGAACACCACGACCGGCGACACCCTGTGCGACCCTGCCCACCCGATCATGCTCGAGGCCCTCGAGTTCCCCGAGCCGGTGATCCACGTCGCCGTCGAGCCCAAGACCAAGGCCGACCAGGACAAGCTGTCCCGGGCCCTCTACTCGTTGAGCGAGGAGGACCCGACCTTCCGCGTGCGCTCCGACGAGGAGACCGGCCAGACCGTGATCTCAGGCATGGGCGAGCTGCACCTCGAGGTCCTCGTCGACCGCATGCTGCGCGAGTTCAGCGTCGACGCCAACGTGGGCAAGCCCCAGGTGGCCTACCGCGAGACGATCCGCAAGCCCGTGGAGAAGATCGAGGAGCGCTACGTCCGCCAGACCGGTGGACGCGGCCAGTACGGCCACGTGGTCATCAGCGCCGAGCCAACCGGGCCCGGCGGAGGCTACGAGTTCATCGACAAGATCAGTGGCGGCGTGATCCCCAAGGAGTACATCCCCTCGGTCGACGCCGGTATCCAAGAGGCGCTCACCTCCGGTGTGCTGGCCGGCTATCCGACCGTGGACGTGCGGGTGACCCTCACGTACGGGTCGTACCACGACGTCGACTCCTCGGAGATGGCCTTCAAGATCGCCGGATCGATGGCGGTCAAGAAGGCGATCCGGGCCGCCAGCCCGGTGCTGCTGGAGCCGGTCATGGAAGTGACGGTGACGGTGCCCGACGATTTCCTCGGCGCGGTCACCGGCGACCTCTCGTCTCGTCGAGGCCGTATGGAGGGCATGGACCAGCAGGGGACCAGTCACGTGGTCCGGGCGCTCGTCCCACTCGCCGATATGTTCGGCTACTCTACTGACCTGCGTTCGCGCACCCAGGGCCGCGCCACGTACACGATGCAGTTCCATTCGTACAACCAGGTCCCGGAGTCGATTTCCAAGGAGATCATCGCCCGGGCACACGGGGAGTAGGGCTGCGGGAACCGGCCCGGCAGTACAGCGCAGCACATCAGAGCAGACACCGGAGTTTGCAAGAGTTCGCAGAAAGAAATGAGCGTCGGGACCACGGAGGCCCCGACCTGGAGTAGGGAGTAGCGAGGCGATGGCCAAGCAGAAGTTCGAGCGCACCAAGCCCCATGTGAACGTCGGGACCATGGGTCACATCGACCATGGAAAGACGACGCTCACGGCGGCCATCACGCGCGTGCTGTCGGAGAAGAACCCCAACACCTCGTTCACCAAGTTCGACGACATCGACAAGGCGCCCGAGGAGAAGCAGCGCGGCATCACGATCACGATTGCCCACGTCGAGTACGAGACCGAGAAGCGCCACTACGCGCACGTCGACATGCCGGGCCACGCCGACTACATCAAGAACATGATCACCGGTGCCGCCCAGATCGACGGCGCCATCCTGGTGGTCTCGGCGGCGGACGGCCCCATGCCCCAGACCCGGGAGCACGTGCTGCTCGCCCGCCAGGTCGGCGTGCCCTACATCGTGGTGGCGCTGAACAAGGCCGACATGGTCGACGACGAGGAGCTGCTCGAGCTGGTCGAGATGGAGGTGCGCGAGCTCCTCAGCGCCTACGACTTCCCTGGTGACGAGGTCCCGGTGGTGCGCGTCGAGCGCGCTGAAGGCCCTCGAGGGCGACCCCGAGTGGAGCGAGAAGATCGTCGAGCTCATGGACGCCGTCGACGACTACATCCCCGAGCCCGAGCGCGACGTCGACAAGCCGTTCCTGATGCCGGTCGAGGATGTCATGTCCATCACCGGACGCGGCACCGTCGTGACCGGCAAGGTGGAGCAGGGCATCGTCAAGGTGGGCGAGGAGGTCGAGATCGTCGGTCTGTCCCCCACCCAGAAGACGACGGTGACGGGCGTCGAGATGTTCCGCAAGCTCCTCGACGAGGGGCGCGCCGGCGACAACATCGGCGCCCTGCTGCGCGGCACCAAGAAGGAAGAGGTCGAGCGCGGCCAGGTGCTGTGCAAGCCCGGCTCGATCACGCCGCACACCAATTTCACTGCCGAGGTCTACGTGCTGAACAAGGAGGAGGGCGGCCGCCACAAGCCGTTCTTCACCAACTACCGGCCGCAGTTCTACTTCCGGACGACCGACGTGACCGGCACCATCACGCTGCCCGAGGGCACCGAGATGGTCATGCCGGGCGACAACACCAAGATGACCGTCGAGTTGGGCAAGCCCATCGCCATGGACAAGGGCCTGCGGTTCGCCATCCGTGAGGGTGGCCGCACCGTTGCCTCGGGCGTCGTCGACGAGATCCTCAAGTAGTCACCGGAACCCCGGCGACACCGCACGAGCGAGAGCAGGCACCGAGACCATGGCCGACGGCCCCAAGCAGAAGATCCGCATCCGGCTGAAGGCCTACGACCACGAGATCCTGGACGAGTCCACGAAGAAGATCGTCCAGACCGTCACCCGTACCCAGGCCAAGGTGCTCGGACCGGTCCCGTTGCCGACCGACAAGCACCGCTACACGGTGATCCGCTCGCCCCACAAGTACAAGGACTCGCGCGAGCACTTCGAGATGCGGGTCCACAAGCGCCTGGTCGACATCGTCGAGCACACGCCCAAGACGGTCGACTCGCTCCAGCGGCTCGACCTGCCGGCGGGCGTGGACATCGAGATCAAGATCCAGACCGCCTGACTCAGGTCGTCCCCGTCTCCCCGCCGGACGCCTGGCAGGGGGGCCGGACCATGGTGTAACCTGGCGGGCCGCCGAATTCGGCAGCTCAGAGGCGTTATACCGCGGCACTGCGGTGCTGCCGAGAACAACAGACGTGCGTGAGCGCCGGTCACCGGCCGGAACCTCACGCCGAACCATTCGAGCGCTCCGCTCGGGATTCCCGGGCGGAGCGTTGGCGTGCGTACGGGACACCGCACGTGCAGGACACGAGGAAGAGGACACGTGGCAAGCAAGGCCATCGTCGGCGAGAAAGTCGGCATGACCCAGGTCTGGGACGACCAGAACCGCGCCGTACCGGTGACGGTGCTGAAGGTCGCGCCCGTCCGCGTCGTCCAGGTCAAGACGCCCGAGACCGACGGCTACGCCGCGCTGCAGGTGACGTGGGGCTTTCGGCGCAACTCGACGCTGTCCAAGCCTGAGATCGGGCACTACGCGAAGGCGGGCGTGAACCCCGGCCGCAAGCTCGTCGAACTGCGCCTCGACGACGTGGCCGACTACGCGGTCGGCCAGGAGCTCGGTGCTGACATCTGGGAGGCAGGAGAGCGCGTCGACGCCATCGCCGTCTCCAAGGGGAAGGGCTTCGCCGGCGGCATGAAGCGCCACAACTTCAGCGGCCAGGGCGCATCGCACGGCAACCATCGCAGCCACCGCGTGCCCGGCGCCATCGGCGCCTGTGCCACACCGTCGCGCGTCTTCAAGGGCACTCGCATGGCGGGGCAGCTCGGGGGCACACAGGTGACCGCGCTGAATCTCGTCGTCGTCTCCGCCGACCCCGAGCGCGAGCTGGTGCTGGTCAAGGGCGCCGTGCCGGGCGCCCGCGGCAGCGTGGTCGTGCTGCGCGACTCGGTCAAGACCCCGAGCAAGGCCGGGAGGACGCGATGACGACGACCGCGACCCCGAGCTCCCGCGCCGGCACCGTCCTGCGCCACACCATGAAGAAGGAGCGGCCGGCACCGGTCGCCCGCACCGCCCCGCGCCGCAACGTCGCCGGGCACGACCTCGGCACGGTGGATCTCGAGCCGACGGTCTTCGGCCTCACGCCCAACCGGGCCGTGCTGCACCAGGTGGTCACCGCCCAGCTGGCCGGGATCAGGGCGGGCACGCAGTCGACGCGGACGCGCGCCGAAGTGCGCGGAGGTGGCGCCAAGCCCTTCCGCCAGAAGGGCACCGGCCGGGCCCGCCAGGGTTCGAGCCGCTCGCCGTCCATGACCGGCGGCGGCGTCGCCCTCGGACCAAAGCCGCGCAGCTACGACCAGCACACCCCCAAGAAGATGGTGCGCCTGGCGCTGCTGTCCGCCTTGAGTGACCGCGCGGAGATCGGCCACATCATCGTGGTCGACGACTGGAAGATCACCGGTCCGAGCACGAAGGACGCCGCCACCATCGTGCGCAAGCTCAAGCTCGGCACCGACTCGGTGCTGATCGTGCTGGCCCAGGACGAGATCGACATGGCGCTCTCGTTCCGCAACCTGCCCCAGGCCAGCACGACCACGTTCGCCGAGCTCTCGGCTCACGACGTGCTGCGGGCCGACTGGTTGCTCTTCTCGGATCGCACGCTGCCGACGACGCCGGGCGACTTCTCGGGCACCCATGTGATGGAGCCGTTCGCCGGCGCCACGACCGGGGCCGCTGCGAGCCCGGCGGGTGCTGAGACCGACGAGACCGACGAGACCGACGAGACCGCGGGCGAGGACGCCGAGGCCACCGCGCCGGCCAAGGCGGCGAAGGCCACCACGGCGACCAAGGCGGCGAAGGCCACCACCGCGACCAAGGCGGCGAAGGCCACCACCGCGACCAAGGCGGCGAAGGCCACCACCGCGACCAAGGCGTCGAAGTCGACCACGGCGGCGGCGACCAAGGCCACCAAGGCGGCGAAGTCGACGAAGGCGGCGGCCCCGAAGGCGACCAAGGTCACCGACGACGACGCCACCGACGAGGACGGCAACGAGGAGGCCGAGTCCGATGCGTGACTCCATGTCGGTGCTCATCCGGCCCGTCGTCTCGGAGAAGAGCTACGCGCTGATGGACCAGCGCGTCTACGTCTTCATCGTCGACCCCAAGGCCACCAAGATCGAGGTGCGCCACGCCGTCGAGCAGGCCTTCGGCGTGCGGGTGACCAAGGTCAACACACTGAACCGCAAGGGGAAGGCGACGCGCAACCGGCGCACCAACGTCCGCGGCAAGAGGCCGGACACCAAGCGCGCCATCGTCACGCTGCACCCCGACGACTCCATCGACCTCTTCGATCGCTGATCAGGGAATCGCCATGCCACTTCGCTCTCGCAAACCCACCAGCCCCGGACGGCGCTTCCAGACCGTCTCGGATTTCTCCGAGATCACCCGGAGTCACCCCGAGAAGTCGCTGCTCGCCCCCAACCCCCAGAGCGGGGGCCGCAACAACCACGGGCGCAAGACCTCACGCCATCGCGGCGGCGGCCACAAGCAGCAGTACCGGATCATCGACTTCCGCCGGAACAAGGACGGCATCCCGGCCAAGGTCGCGGCCATCGAGTACGACCCGAACCGCAACGCTCGCATCGCGCTCCTGCACTATGCCGACGGCGAGAAGCGCTACATCCTGTCGCCGGCCGGCGTGAAGGTCGGCGACAAGCTCCAGAGCGGGCAGGGCGCGGACATCCGGCCGGGCAACGCGCTGCCGCTGCGCTACATCCCGGTCGGCTCGGTCATCCACAACGTCGAGCTGCGCCCGGGCGGCGGCGGCAAGATGGCGCGTGGTGCCGGCATGAGCATCCAGCTGGTCGCCAAGGAAGGCGTGTTCGCCACGCTGCGCCTGCCCTCGACCGAGATGCGCCGAGTCTCCATCGACTGCCGCGGCACCCTCGGGGTGGTCGGCAACGCCGAGGCCGAGCTGGTCAAGGTGGGTAAGGCCGGGCGCAACCGCTGGAAGGGGAAGCGGCCGCAGACCCGCGGTGTCGCCATGAACCCCGTCGACCACCCGCTCGGTGGTGGCGAGGGCAAGTCCTCGGGTGGTCGCCACCCGGTGTCCCCGTGGGGCAAGCCCGAGGGGCGCACCCGAGCGCGCAACAAGAAGTCCAATGCGATGATCGTCCGCCGGCGCCGCACCCGCGGCGCGCGGCGGTGAGGCGAAGGGTGAGGGACGATGCCGCGTAGCCTGAAGAAGGGACCCTTTGTCGACGGCCACCTGTTGAAGAAGGTGGACGTGCTGAACTCGAGCGGGGACAAGAAGGTCATCAAGACCTGGTCCCGCCGCTCCACCATCATTCCCGACATGGTCGGTCACACCATCGCCGTCCACGACGGCCGGCGCCACGTCCCGGTCTACGTGACCGAGTCGATGGTCGGTCACAAGCTCGGCGAGTTCGCCCCGACCCGGACCTTCCGCTACCACGCCGGCCAGGAGCGAGGAGCGCGGCGATGACCGCGACCAAGACCAACGAGCGTCCCGGGACGCGTGCCGTGCACCGCTACTGCGGGATGTCGGCGTCCAAGGCGCGCCAGGTGCTCGACTTGATCCGCGGCGAGGACGTTCGAGCGCGCCGCCGAGATCCTGACCGGCACGGAGCGGGAGGCGGCCGAGCTCATCGGCAAGGTCCTCGGCTCCGCCGTCGCCAACGCGGTGCACAACGACCAGCAGAACCCCGATGACCTCTACGTTTCGGCCTGCTACGCCGACGAGGGTGCCACCATGAAGCGCTGGCGCCCACGGGCGCGGGGCCGGGCCACGCGGATCCGCAAGCGGACCTGCCACATCACCATCATCGTGAGCCGTCTCCCGGCCGAGCAGCTCGAGCTGCGCCGCCGCCGCATGGAGGCCGTCAGTGCCAACCGGTCCCGCCGGGTCGACGCGTCACGTCGGCGCGCCGACCTCTCGGGCCGCCTGTCGCGGCGCCGGGCGGCCCAGGCCCAGGCGGAGGTCGAGAAGGCCGCAGCCGAGGCTGAGGCGGCGGCGGCTGACGAGGACGTGCCCGCCGACAGCGCGGACGCCGGGACCGACGTGACGGAGGCAGCGGCGGACACGGGGGCGGACGTCGCCGGCGGGGACGAAGACGAGGTCGAGGGCGAGGTCACCGATGAGGTCACGGATGCCGCGGACGACGCGGACAGTGCGGACGCGGACGAGAACAGCGAGGACGAGTAGATGGGCCAAAAGGTAAACCCCTACGGGTTCCGGCTCGGGATCACGACGGATTGGAAGTCGCGCTGGTTCGAGGAGCGCCACTACAAGGAGTTCGTGGTCGAGGACTGGAAGATCCGCGACTACCTGATGCGGCAGCTCGAGGCGGCCGCGGTCAGCCGCATCGAGGTGGAACGCACCCGGGACCGCCTGCGCGTCGACATCCACACGGCCCGGCCCGGCATCGTCATCGGCCGCCGCGGCGCCGAGGCCGACCGGCTGAAGAAGAAGCTCGAGGAGATCACGGGCCTGCAGAACCGGATCCAGCTCAACATCCAAGAGATCAAGCAGCCCGAGCTCGACGCCGCCCTCATCGCGCAGGGGATCTGCGACCAGTTGGTCCGCCGGGTCGCCTTCCGCCGCGCCATGAAGCGGGCCATCCAGACCGTGCAGAAGGCGGGCGCCCAAGGCATCAAGGTGCAGTGCTCGGGCCGGCTCGGGGGCTCGGAGATGTCGCGCAAGGAGCAGTACCGCGAGGGGCGCGTGCCGCTCCACACGCTGCGGGCCGACATCGACTATGGGTTCCGCGAAGCCCGCACCACCTCGGGCCGGGTCGGGGTGAAGGTGTGGATCTACAAGGGCGACATCCTTCCGTACAAGGTCTCCATCGAGGACAAGATCACTCGCGAGGCCGCCATGGCCGTCGGCGAGACGTCGGGTCAGAGCGGCCCGCGCCGGCTCATCACGGCGGGAGGCGGACGCCGACGCGCCGAAGTGTTCTCGGCCGACGAGGACGGTGACAACGAGGACGTTGCGGACGACGCGGACATCACGGAAATCACCGGTGCCGCGGACATCACGGAGGCGGCCGATCTCGCACTCGATGAGCTCGACGCGCAGGGTGCGGCCGAGGCGGACGCGGCGGCGGCCGATGGCGCCAGCGCCGGGGTCGAGACCGCAGGCGAGACCGCAGGCGAGACCGAGGTCGAGGTCGAGGTCGAGGAGGAGCCCGAGCAGCCCGTGGCCGACCTGCTCGCGGCGCCGGCGGAGCCCGACGACCTGGAGCGTCAGCTGCGCCGGGACGAAGAGATGGAGCGCCAGAACCGTCAGCAGCACCACGAGGCGCCGCACTTCCGCAAGGACTCGGACTGACATGTTGATGCCCAAGAAGGTCAAGCACCGCAAGACCCAGCGCGGGCGCCTCAGAGGGGCGGCCAAGGGCGGCAATCTGGTCACGTTCGGCGACTTCGGGATCCAGGCGATCGAGCCGGGCTGGCTCACGGCGCGCCAGATCGAGGCTGCCCGTATCGCCATGACCCGCCACGTCAAGCGTGGCGGCAAGGTGTGGATCCGGGTCTTCCCCGACAAGCCGGTCACCCAGAAGCCGGCCGAGACCCGCATGGGCTCGGGCAAAGGCAACCCTGAGCTGTGGGTCGCCGTCGTGCACCCCGGCCGCGTCCTCTTCGAGCTCGCCGGTGTCGACGAGCCACTCGCGCGCGCCGCCATGGAGCGCGCCATTCAAAAGCTGCCCTTCAAGGCCCGGTTCGTGGTGCGACCAGGGACCCACGGTCACGCCGAAGTGGCGATCTGATGCCGACCGCGTACGACCTTTCCATGCTTGACGGCGACGAGTTGGCCTCTCGCTTGGGTGAGTCGCGTCGCGAGCTGTTCAACCTGCGGTTTCAGCTGGCCACCGGGCAGCTGGACAACCCGTCGCGCATCGGCCAGGTCCGCCGCGACGTGGCGCGCATGCTGACCGTATTGCGCTCCCGCGAGATCCTCGAGGCCGAAGGCGCCTACGTCGCGCCGACGGCCGCCGAGCACGAAGCGGCCCGGGCGAAGCTGGCCGCAGAGGACGCGGAGCGCGAGGAGAAGGCCGCGGCCCGGGCCCAGGCGGCCGAAACGGCCGCCGAGGGGGAGCCGTTGGACCTGCACGAGCACGATCTGGACGATGAGGAAGAGGAAGAGGCCTGATGGCCGAGGACGCAGAGACAGAGAACACGGCCGTCGAGGACGAGGCGGTGGAGAAGGCCAAGGCTGCCGCCGCTGACGCCGAGCAGGCCCTCGAGGTCGTCGAGGCTGAGGCGGCCAAGGAGCTCCCGGCCACCGACGAGGAGGCCGCGGTGCCCGTCAAGGCCGCCGCGCCAGCGACAGAGTTGGCCGAGGCCGGCTCGCGCCCGAACCGGCGCAAGGTGCGCGAGGGCATCGTGGTGTCCGACGCCATGTCCGCCACCGTGGTGGTCGCCGTGATCGAGCGGGTGCGCCACCCCAGGTACGGCAAGACGGTGCAACGCACCAAGAAGCTCTACGTGCACGACGCCGAGGACACCGCCAAGGTGGGTGACCGGGTCCGGGTGCAAGAGACCCGCCCGCTCTCCAAGCTCAAGCGCTGGCGGTTGACCGAAGTCGTGGAGCGGGCCCGATGATCCAGCAGGAGTCCCGGCTCCGGGTGGCCGACAATTCCGGCGCGCGTGAGGTGCTCTGCATCCGCGTCCTGGGTGGCTCGCGCCGGCGTTACGCCAGCATCGGTGACGTGTTCGTGGCCACGGTCAAGGACGCCATCCCGGGCGCGGCCGTGAAAAAGGGCGACGTCGTCAAGTGTGTCGTCGTGCGCACCAAGAAAGAGAAGCGCCGCCCCGACGGCAGCTACATCCGCTTCGACGAGAACGCCGCGGTGCTCATCAACGAGCAGCAGCAGCCGCGCGGGACCCGCATCTTCGGGCCCGTGGGCCGCGAGCTGCGCGACAAGCGATTCATGCGCATCGTGTCGTTGGCTCCGGAGGTGCTCTAGCCATGAAGATCCACAAGGGAGACACCGTCGTCGTCCTGCAGGGCAAGGACAAGGGCAAGAAGGCCGAGGTGGTCCGGGCCGTTCCCGGGCGTGAGCGCGTCATCATCGAGGGCGTCAACGTGGCCAAGCGCCACGCCAAGCCGACCCGCGCCACCCAGCAGGGTGGGGTAATCGACAAGTTCATGCCCGTGCACGTCTCGACCGTGGCGCTGATCTGCAGGAGCTGCGACAAGCCGACACGCGTCGGCTACCGCATCGAAGACGACGGCGAGAAAGTGCGCGTCTGTAAGAAGTGTGGGGGTGACCTGTGAGCACCACCAGCGCGCCGGCACGCCCCCGGCTGAAGGAGCGTTACCTCACCGAAGTGCGGGACCGGCTGAAGAGCGAGCTGGGTCTCGGCAACGTGATGGAAGTGCCGCGCCTGGAGAAGATCGTGATCAACATGGGCGTGGGCCGCGCCACTCAGCAGGCGTCGCTCATCGAGGGCGCCCAGCGTGACCTCGAGGTGATCACCGGCCAGAAGCCGATCGTGACGAGGGCCAAGAAGTCCATCGCAGGCTTCAAGCTGCGCGAAGGACAGAGCATCGGCGTCAAGGCCACCATGCGCGGCGACCGGGCATGGGAGTTCTTCGACCGCCTGCTCAGCCTGGCCATCCCCCGCATCCGAGACTTCCGGGGTCTCTCGCCCCGGTCCTTCGACGGGCACGGCAACTACACCTTCGGCGTCACCGAGCAACTGATCTTCCCCGAGATCGACTACGACAAGATCGACACGACCCGCGGCATGGACATCACCATTGTCACGACCGCACGCACCAACGAGGAAGGACGGGCGTTCCTGGCAGCGTTCGGCTTTCCGTTCCGACAGGAGACCCGGTAGCAACATGGCGAAAAAGGCTTTGATCGAGAAGCAGCGACGCACTCCCAAGTTCAAGGTACGGGGTTACACCCGCTGCCAGCGTTGTGGGAGGCCGAAGGCGGTCTACCGCAAGTTCGGGCTGTGTCGCATCTGCCTGCGGGTGATGGTGCATGCGGGCGAGGTGCCCGGCGTCACAAAGGCGAGCTGGTAGGCCGCCATGACGATGACCGACCCCATCGCGGACATGCTGACGCGCATCCGCAACGCCAACTCGGCCATGTTCGACACCGTGCGCATGCCCGGCTCCAAGCTCAAGGTGTCGCTGGCGGACATCCTCGAGCGCGAAGGCTTCATCGCGGGCTACACGGTCGAGCCGAACATCGGCAAGCCCGGCACGACACTCGAGATCACCATGAAGTACTCGGGTGACCGGACCCGCACCATCGCCGGGATCAAGCGGGTGTCCAAGCCCGGCCTCCGCATCTACGCCCGGGCCGACGGCATGCCACGCGTCCTCGGTGGCATGGGCGTCGCCGTGGTCTCCACCAGCCAGGGGCTCCTGACCGATACCGAGGCGCGGCGCAAGCACCTCGGCGGGGAGGTGCTCTGCCATGTCTGGTAGCGCTCTGTGCGGGAGTGCCGCCCACGGCAACCCGACCCGAAGGGAGGCCTGATGTCGCGCGTCGGACGTGCACCCATCACCGTCCCCTCCAGCGTCACCGTCACCCTGAGCGGGCCGACGGTCAGCGTGAAGGGGCCCCAGGGCACCCTCGAGCGCGAGCTCCCCGAGGGCATCACCATCACCCAGGAGGGCGAGTCCCTCGTGGTCAGCCGGCCCGACGACGAGCGGCACCACCGCGCGCTGCACGGCCTCTCGCGCTCGCTCGTGGCCAACATGGTCTCGGGCGTCACCGACGGCTTCACCAAGGAGCTCGAGATCGTCGGCGTGGGCTACCGCGCCACGGCGAAGGGCCCGAGCGCGCTGGAGCTGGCGTTGGGCTTCTCGCACCCCGTGCTCGTCGACGCGCCCGATGGCATCACGTTCGAGGTGCCGGTGCCGACCCGGATCATCGTGAAAGGGATCGACAAGGAGAAGGTGGGCCAGGTGGCCGCCGACATCCGCAAGCTGCGCAAGCCCGAGCCCTACAAGGGTAAGGGCGTGCGCTACGCCAACGAGCGTGTGCTGCGCAAGGCAGGAAAGGCGGCGAAGTAATGGCACGCACGAGCGACCGCACCCGGCTCCGCGTTCGGCGACACGAGCGCGTCCGCACGACGGTCAGTGGCACGTCTGAGCGCCCGCGCCTGGCCGTGCACCGGTCCAATCGCCACATCTCGGCCCAGCTCATCGACGACGCCACCGGCCGCACGCTGGCCGCCGCCTCGTCGGTCGAGCCGGATCTGCGGGCGTCGTTGGGCCGCGGCGGTGGCAGTAACGTGGCGGGCGCAGAGTCGGTCGGCCGCCTTCTGGGAACCAGGGCCAAGGCGGCCGGGATCACGAAAGTGGTCTTCGACCGTGGGGGCTTCGTGTACCACGGGCGTGTCGCCCACCTGGCTGATGCGGCACGCGCCGAGGGACTGGAGTTCTAGATCATGGTCGACACCCAATACGAAGAGCGCACCATCAAGGTGAACCGCGTCGCAAAGGTCGTGAAGGGCGGCCGGCGTTTCTCCTTTGCCGCCCTCATGGTGGTCGGCGACGGCAACGGCAAGGTCGGCCTCGGCTACGGCAAGGCCAAGGAGGCCGGGCTGGCGGTGCAGAAGGGGATCGAGGAGGCGCGCAAGAACCTCTTCGAGGTGCCCCTGGCGGGCAGCACCATCGTGCACCCTGTCATCGGGGAGAGCGGCGCCGGCCGCGTCCTGCTCAAGCCGGCCGCGCCGGGCACCGGCGTCATCGCCGGCGGCGCGGCGCGCCACATCCTCGAGATGGCGGGCATCCGCGACATCCTGGCCAAGTCCCTCGGCTCCTCCAACGGGATCAACGTGGCCCACGCCACCATCGCGGGCCTCAAGTCACTGCGCCGGCCCGACGACGTCGCGGCGCTCCGCGGCAAGGCGGCCGACGAGGTCACGCCCGGTGGCGTGCTGCGCGCCTATCGCGAGCGCAAGCGCGAGACCGATCTGTACGCGGCGGAGGCGCGCTGAGCATGGCGCCTCGAGCCAGCACCAAGACGGCGGGGGACGCCCGGCTGCACGTCACCCAGACGCGCTCGGCCATCGGGACCAAGCCCAAGCACCGCGCCACGCTGCGCGCCCTCGGCCTCCGCGGCATCGGCCAGACCAACGACCTGCCTGACCGCCCCGAGATCCGGGGCATGCTGGCCCGGGTGCCACACCTGGTCAGCGTGGAGGAGGTGTCACCGTGAAGCTCCACGATCTGGCGCCGCCCAAGGGCGCGACGACGGCCAAGCGCCGCGTCGGCCGCGGCACCGGCGGCAAGGGTCACAAGACCGCCGGCCGCGGGACCAAAGGCCAGAAGGCGCGCAGCACCGTGCCGGTCGGCTTCGAAGGTGGCCAGCTCCCGCTGATGCAGCGGATCCCGAAACTCAAGGGCTTCAAAAACCCCTTCCGAGTGGAGTACACACCGGTCAACCTGGCGTCGCTCGATTCGATCGAGGGCGATGAGATCTCCGTAGAGACCCTGGTCGAAGCCGGCTTGGCCCGGCCCAAGGCGCTGGTCAAGGTGCTCGGCCAGGGCTCGATCTCCCGCCCGGTGAAGGTGTCGGCGCACGCCTTCTCCAAGTCGGCCGAGGCCGCAATCACCGCGGCCGGGGGTAGCGTCGAGAGGGTGCCCCTGCCCTACGCCCACGGGCGTCCACCCGCCTCCGGCAACGCCCTGATGAACCGGTGACGGCGACGGGCACGCACTAGAGGAAGGGCCATGCTCTCCCGGCTCGCCAACATCTTCAGGGTTCCCGACCTTCGCAACAAGGTCGTCTTCACCCTCGCCATCATCGCCCTGTACCAGGTCGGGGCCAACATCCCGGTGCCCGGCGTCAACTGGTCGCGCCTGCAGAGTCTCGAGAGTTCGGCCTCGTCGTCGGGAGTGTTGGGTTTCTTGAACCTCTTCAGCGGCGGCGCCCTCGTCAGGCTGGCCGTGTTCGGCTTGGGCGTCATGCCCTACATCACGAGCTCCATCATCATCCAGCTGCTCTCGACGGTGATCCCCAAGCTCGAGGAGTGGCGCGACCAGGGCGCGGTGGGCCAGAAGAAAATCACCCAGACGACGCGGTACCTGACCGTCGCCTTGGCCGTCATGCAGTCCTCGGGCCTGGTCTACGCCTTCCACGGGCACGACTCGGCCCTGCTCGGCACCAACATCGACCTCATCCCGACCTTCAACTGGCCGCTGGCCCTCTTCATGGTCCTGATCCTCACGGCGGGGACCGCCATGGTCATGTGGCTGGCCGAGCTGATCACCCAGCGCGGCATCGGCCAGGGCATGTCGATCCTGATCTTCGCCAATGTGGTGGCCGCCATCCCCACGGGGTTCAAGGCCATCTACGAGGAGGGTGGGAAGGCGAAGTTCGGGATCATCATCATCGTCTCACTGATCTTGCTGGTGTTCATCGTCTTCATGGATCAAGGCCAGCGGCGTATCCCCGTCACCTTCGCGCGCCGCGTCGTCGGGCGACGAATGTACGGGGGCAGTTCGACCTATATCCCCCTGAAGGTCAACCAGTCCGGCGTGATCCCCATCATCTTCGCCAGTTCGGTGCTCTACATCCCCGTGCTGTTGTCCAACGTCGTTCCCTGGAACTGGTTCCAGAATTTCGTCCGCAACAGCCTGACGCCGACCAGCTTCTTCTACATCGCGGCGTACTTCTTGTTGATCGTGATGTTCACCTTCTTCTACGTGTACGTCGCCTTCGATCCGCACCAGCAGGCGGACCTCATCCGCAAGCAGGGAGGATTCGTCCCGGGCATCCGTCCCGGGCCGCCCACCGAGCGGTACTTCGCGCACATCCTGAGCCGCATCACCGTCGTGGGGGCCATCTTCTTGGGCTCGGTGGCCGTGGTGCCGTCGCTCCTCATGGCGCTCTGGCACTTGAACCGCTTCCCCTTCTACGGGACCACGCTCCTGATTTCGGTCGGCGTCGCGCTCGAGACGATGCGCCAGATCGACAGCCAGCTGATGATGCGCAACTACGAGGGCTTCCTCAAGTAGGGGCGTGTGATTCCCGGGGTCAGGCTCGTGGTCCTCGGCAAGCAGGGGGCCGGCAAAGGGACGCAGTGTGTGCGGCTCTCTCACCACTACGTCGTGCCGCATGTCTCGACGGGCGACATGCTGCGCAGTGAGGTCAAGGCGCGCACCACCATCGGCCAGCGCGCCCATTTCCTGATGGAACAGGGAGAGCTCATTCCCGACGACCTCGTGATGGAGATGGTGGGGGGCCGGCTGTCGGAACGTGACACGACCGGGCGCGGCTTCGTGCTCGACGGCTGCCCGCGCACGACGGGCCAGGCCGAGTCGCTCGAGAAGATCGTCGATCCCTTCGGCCTCGACATGGTCATCGACCTGCAGGTGTCGACCAACCTGGTCATGAAGCGACTGGCCTCGCGCCGGGTCTGCGTGGACTGCGGCGCCAACTATTCGACGGCGGCCCCGCCGCTGGCCAACTGGACCTGCGATGTCTGCGGGGGCGAGGTGGTCCAGCGCGAGGACGACACCGAGGAGGCGATCGAGCGCCGGCTCAACCTCTACGAGGAAGAGACGGCGCCGCTGCTCGACTGGTACAAGCAGACGCGACCTGCTGGTGGAGATCAACGGCACCGGCAATCCCGACGCCGTCACCCGACGCGTGGTGGGGGCCATCGACGCGCAGCGTCACAAGCTCAAGTGAGGCGCAACGAGGCGGAGCTGGCGAAGATGCGCCGCGCCGGCCAGGTCGTGGCCGAGATGCACGAGGCCACCCGCGCCGCCGCCAAGCCCGGCGTGACCACCGCCGACCTCGACGAGGTGGCGCGCCAGGTCCTGGACCGGCGGGGGGCCACCTCGAATTTCCTCGGCTACCACGGTTTCCCCGCCGTCATCTGCACGTCGCCCAACTCCATGATCGTGCACGGGATCCCCGGCGGCTATGTCCTCGAGGAAGGGGACATCCTCTCCATCGACTGCGGGGCGATCATCGAGGGGTACCACGGTGACGCCGCCTTCACGATGGGCATCGGGACGATCTCCAAGGAGGCCCAGAAGCTGCTCGAGGTGACCGAACGCAGCTTGTGGGCGGGGATCGAGCAACTGCGCCAGGGCAACGCCCTCCACGAGGTGGGCCGGGCCGTCCAGGACGTGGCCGAGGCGGCCGGCTTCTCCGTGGTGCGCGAGTACGTGGGCCACGCCATCGGCACGGCCATGCACGAACAGCCCCAGGTCCCCAACTACTGGCCCGGGACCAAGGGCCCGACCATCAAGACGGGCAACGTCTTCGCCATCGAGCCCATGGTGAACGCCGGGTCGCCCGAGACGATCCTGCTCGACGACAACTGGAGCGTGGTGACCGCCGACGGGAAGCTCTCGGCCCACTTCGAGCACACCATCGCGGTCACCCTCGACGGTCCCGAGGTCTTCACCGTTCCGTAGCGGGTAGCGGGCGCCACGGCGCCACGGCGCCACGGTGCCAAGCCATGCCGGCGTCGTGATCTCGCGTGCGGCGGTGTCCGAGGGCGGGCCCGAGCCGGCGGAGCGCTCTTCGTCGTCCTGACCGCCTTCGGGGGTGTCCCCGAGAGCCATGCCGTCGTGGAGTGGCTTGCCTTCAACGTCCTCGGTGCCGGGCTCGCCGTCGCCGCGTTGGCCCTGTGGCCGACGGCCGGTGTGGTGCCGGTGCCCGAAACCGGGGAAGCACGGTAGGTTGACCGACGGAGCGAAGTCCTTCGAAAAGGGAACGCAAAGGAGTCGTCCGATGCTCACCAACGGCTTCAACCACGTCGCCGTCCTCACCGCGGACACCGAGCGCTTCGTGGCCTTCTACACCGAGGTCTTCGGGGCCGAGGTGCTCGGTGCCCAGGACATGGGCGGGCACGGCACGCTGACCTTCGTCAAGATGGGCGAGGACTCCGAGTTCAACGTCTTCGAGGTGCCCGGCAACACCGAGGCCGACCGCCAGACCCCGATGCTCGGGCGGGGCCGCATCGACCATCTGGCGCTCCAGGCCGCCTCGCTGGAGTCCTTCGAGGAGATCCGCCGTCGCCTCATGGAGCGGGCGGCGGCCGACGACTTCGTCACCGACTTCGGCCCGGTCCTGTCCATGTTCTTCCGGGACCCCGACGGGTTGGAGTGCGAGGTCTGCGTCGACAACCCCGACGCCCAACCAGGGGTCTTCCACCCGCCTGGGACGAGGGCAGCCCGCTACTCCTGACGCAGGCCGTGGTCCAGGCAGGCCGGCTCGACCGGAAAGATTTCGGCCGAGGAGCAGGTCTTTTGGCTGCCTCGATGCCACCGCGGCCGGGCGTGGGCGGCGCGATATCTCACAGGCGCAGGTACAATGGAGTCCCTTGGTGGTCCAGGGTCGTCGGCGGCGGTCTTCGCCGGGGCGAGCCAGGATCGGCGGTCCGAAGCGGCTTGGACCAGAAGACCCAGCTGAGGGCGAGATCCGGCTGGAAATCGCGTCGATTTGCGGTAGAATCATTCGCTGGCTCAGGGCCAGGGCGTAACGCGTCCGGCGCCCTTTGACCGCATCCGAGCACAATCCGTGTGGCCGTCGCGTCGCCCGGTTCGGCCCGGGACAACGACACACATCAGTTTCGAGGAGAGTCACCTGCCCAAGCCGAAGGAAGACGCCATTGTGCTCGAAGGCACGGTGGTCGAGCCATTGCCCAACGCCATGTTCCGCGTCGAGTTGGAGAACGGACACAAGGTGCTGGCGCACAGCTCGGGGAAGATGCGGATGCACCGCATCCGCATCCTTCCGGGGGACAAGGTCCAGGTGGAGCTCACTCCGTACGACCTCACCCGGGGTCGTATTACTTATCGGTACAAGTAGGACGGGGAGTTCGATGAAGGTTCGGCCGAGCGTGAAGCCGATCTGCGAGAAGTGCAAGGTCATCCGGCGCCGTGGCGTCGTGCGGGTGATCTGTGACAACCCGCGCCACAAGCAGCGGCAGGGCTAGGGAGAGGACGACACATGGCCCGTATTTCAGGGGTGGACATCCCGCGTGAAAAGCGCCTCGAGATCGCGCTGACCTACATCTACGGCATCGGCCCGACGCTCTCGAAGCAGATCACCGACGCCGTGGACATCAGCCCGTCGACGCGTGTGCGCGATCTGACCGACGAGGAAGTGGCCAAGCTACGCACCTACATCGACCAGAGCTTCCGGGTCGAGGGTGACCTGCGCCGCGATGTCTCCCAGGACATCAAGCGCAAGATGGAGATCAACTGCTACCAGGGCGTGCGGCACCGCAAGGGCCTGCCGGTCCACGGGCAGCGCACCCATACCAATGCCCGCACCCGCAAGGGCCCCAAGAAGACGGTGGCCGGGAAGAAGAAGGTGAAGAAGTAGTGGCCAAGCCCGCCAAGCCCGGACAGCGACGTCCCCGCCGCAAGGAGCGCAAGAACATCGCCTACGGCGTCGCCCACATCAAGAGCTCGTTCAACAACACGATCGTGTCCATCGCCGACCCCGAGGGCAACGTGCTCGCCTGGGCCTCCGCCGGCAACGTGGGCTTCAAGGGTTCGCGCAAGTCCACCCCCTTCGCGGCGCAGCTGGCCGCCGAGTCCTGTGCCAAGCGCGCGATGGAGCACGGTGTGAAGAAGGTCGACGTCCTCGTGCGCGGGCCCGGCTCGGGCCGTGAGACCGCCATTCGCTCGCTGGCCGCGGTCGGCATCGAGGTGGTCGGCATCAAAGACGTGACCCCCATTCCGCACAACGGCTGCCGCCCCAAGAAGCGGCGGCGGGTGTAGGCGGACAAGAAGAGGAAGAGGAACCCAACCCCATGGCTCGATACACCGGTCCCGTCTGCCGCCTCTGCCGGCGCGAGCGGACCAAGCTCTTCTTGAAGGGCGAGCGCTGTTACTCGCTCAAGTGCCCGGTCTCCGAAGCGGTGACCGACCGCCACAGCCGCGCCTACCCGCCGGGCGAGCACGGACGCGATCGCATGCGGCAGGGGTCCGAGTACCTGGCCCAGCTGCGTGAGAAGCAGAAGGCGCGCCGGATCTACGGGATCTTGGAGAAGCAGTTCCGCAACATGTACGAGGAGGCCACCCGCCAGGGCGGGATCACCGGTGAGAACCTGCTGCGCAACCTCGAGCTGCGGCTCGACAACGTGGTCTTTCGGGCCGGGTGGGGCGCCAGCCGGCGCCAGGCCCGCCAGTTCGTCCGGCACGGGCACGTCAACGTGAACGGCAAGCGCGTCACCATCCCGAGCTACCGCGTGCGCAAGGGCGACATCGTGACCCTGCGCGAGGCCACCCGCACCAACTTCCTGGTCCGCCGCAACATGGACACCCTGGAGCGCAGCACGCCGGCCTGGCTCGAGTCAGGCGACGCAGGCTTCTCGGTGTCCGTCCTGAACCCGCCGTTGCGAGAGCACATCGACGAGCCCATCCAAGAGCAGCTCATCGTCGAGCTCTACTCGAAGTAACCCCGAACCCCGAGCCCCGACCCCCGCCCAACAGGAGTACCGCACATGCTGATCATCCAACGGCCGACCGTCGAAGTCGTCGACGAGGAGGAGAACAACCGCCAGCGCTTCGCCGTCGGCCCGCTGGACCCGGGCTTCGGTACCACGCTGGGCAACTCCCTGCGCCGCACCCTGCTCTCGTCCATTCCCGGTGGCGCCGTGACCCAACTGCGCTTCGACGAAGCGCTGCACGAATTCACGACACTGCCCGGGGTCAAAGAGGACGTGACCGACATCATCCTCAACCTCAAGGACCTCCTGGTCCGCGTGCACTCCGACGACCCCGTCACGCTGCGCCTCGACGTGCGTGGCCCGGCCGACGCCACGGCGGCCGACCTGCAGCTGACCTCCGACGTCGAGATCCTGAACCCGGACCTGCACATCGCCTCCATCAACGCCAAGGGCCGCCTGGCCGTCGACGTGACCGTGGAGCGCGGGCGGGGCTACGCCTCGGCGGACAAGAACAAGAAGTCCTCGACCATCGGCGTCATCCCGATCGACTCGATCTTCTCGCCGGTGCACCGCGTTACCTTCGACATCGAGCCGGTGCGGGTCGAGCAGTCGACCAACTACGACCGCCTGGTGCTCGACATCGAGACGGACGGGACGATCTCGCCGCGCGAGGCGCTGGCCTCGGCGGGCGACACCCTGCGCAACCTGGTCTCGCTGGTGGCCGACCTGGAGGAGGCGCCACAGGGCCTCGAGCTCGGCGACACCGGGACCGCGTCGAGCGGCTCGCCGGATCTCGACCTCCGCATCGAGGAGCTGGACCTCTCCGAGCGCCCCCGCAACTGCCTCAAGCGCGCCCAGATCAACACGATCGGCGAGCTGGTCGAGCGCACGATGGAGGATCTGCTCGCCATCACCAACTTCGGCCAGAAGTCGGCCGACGAGGTCGTCCAGCGCTTGGACGAGCGCGGGCTGTCGCTCCGCACGAGGGACTGAGGACGATGCAGGCAACCCCACGACGCGGCCGCCGTATGGGCGGCTCCGCCGCGCACCAGAAGGCGATGATGGGCAACCTCGTCGCCTCGCTCATCGCGGCCGAGTCGTTGGTGACCACCGAGGCCAGGGCGAAAGCCGTGCGGCCGGTGGCGGAGAAGTGCGTGACCGCGGCGCGCAAGGGCGGTCTCGCCAACCACCGCAACGTCGTCGCCCTCATCCGCGACAAGGACATGGCGCACAAGCTCTTCGAGGAGATCGGGCCGCGCTACGCGGACCGTCCCGGCGGGTACACGCGCATCCTCAAGCTGGGCCCGCGTCCCGGTGACAACGCACCCATGGCGCGGATCGAGTTCGTCTGAAGGTGGAGCACCCCGCCGGCGCTGCCACGCAGCGCTGGAGGCTTCTCATCGCGTACGACGGTGCCGCCTTCCGCGGTTTTGCGATCCAACCCGAGGTCCCGACGGTGGCCGGCGTGTTGCGCCAGGCCCTCGAGCGCACGGCTCGCCTGAGCGAACCGCCGTCGCTCACCTGCGCGGGCCGCACCGACGCCGGGGTGCACGCACGGGGACAGGTGGTCCACGTCGACCTCCCGCCCATCGCCTTCGACGGCACGCGTCTCGCCCGCGTTCTCAACCGCCAGCTGGCTCCCGCCGTCGTGGTCCGGCGGGCCGAGAAGGTCGGTGACGACTTCGACGCCCGTCGCTCGGCCATGGCGCGGACCTACCGCTACCTGGTGTGGAACGCACCCGCGCCCGATCCGCTGCTCGCCCGGATCGCCTGGCACGTTCGCGACCCCCTCGACCTGGTCGCCATGCGGACCGCCTCCGACGTGCTGCTCGGCCGCCACGATTTCCGGTCCTTCTGCCGCCGCCCGCCGGGCACCGATGCGGCCGTCCCGATGGTGCGCAACGTGCTGCGCGCCCGCTGGCGTGTGGACGACGGCCCCGAGGCGACCGACGCCGAGGATGTGGCCGGCTGCGCCGAGAGTGCGCACCCCGCGGCGCGGCTCCTCCGTTTCGAGATCTCAGCCGGTTCCTTCTGCCACCAGATGGTGCGCTCGCTGGTGGCGAGTCTGGTCGAGGTGGGACGGGGCAAGGAGACGACGGCCGGGCTGTTGGAGCGCCTGCGGGCCGCCTCGCGTCACATGATGCCCGACCCGGCACCGGCTGCGGGTCTCTGCCTGGTCTCGGTCGAGTACGGCCCGGCGTGACCAGAGACAGCACGTGAGACACGTCCGGGCCTCCCGCGCCCCTCGCGGGCGGGGCACCTCCGCCGCGCTGACCGGTGTGTCGAGCGCTGTGATGATCGGTGTGTTGACCGGTGTGTTGACCGCGGCGCTGGCAGGACTCCCGTACACCGCGGGAGCGGCCTCCGGTCGCCCCGCGGGCTCCACGCTGGTCTACTTCCGGCCCGTCCTGTGTTACGCGCCGCCCTATCACGCGTCGACGAGAGCCCCTGAGCCGTTGCCCACCCCGCCGTGCAGCTCGTCCACCCGACTCGACCAGACGAACCTCGGAGCCAGTCCCAACCGGACGGACCCGGCTGGCTTCACGGCGAACTATGTTCCCCCTGACCTGGCGCTGGGCGCCGTCCCCTCGACCCCGGTCGCCGACGTGCCGTCGGACGCACCAGTGCTCGTGCCCGGACTGCCCGGCACGAGCGACGACGGGGGCGACCGGCTCGTCCTCGGGCCGGTGCAGATGACGAGCCGCGCCGTCGCCCGGGCACAGGCGAGCAGGAACCAGACCGGTGCCTGGGTCGTCGACTACGCCACGACGAGGGCCGCGTCCGCCCTGTGGGACAAGGTGGCCAAGGAGAACTTCCACCGCATCCTCGGGATCGAGTTCGACGGCGTGGTTGTCTCGGCGCCCATCATCCAGCCCGCGCAGGCCACCTTCACCAGCTTCAACGGCCTGGGCGAGATCTCGGGGAACCTCACCCGGACCGAGGCGCAGCGCCTCGCCCGAGCCATGGAGCCGTCCAGGGGCTGAGGGCAGGCCGCCCGGACAGCGTGGGGCAGAACGACGCGGTGGCCCCCCAAGGGCTCCCGAACAGGCGGCTTGCTGGGCCTTTTCCCAGGCCCTATCCTGGTACGTCGGCTCCCGGCGCCCCGGGAGCCCTGCGCACTGCCATATCGGGTGCGCTCGCCCACCACGCGGAATGCGAAAGATCGGTCTTGTGCGCACATTTTCACCGAAGGTCACCGAGATCCAGCGAACCTGGTACGTGGTCGACGCCGACGGCCTCGTGCTCGGGCGCCTGGCCTCCTCGGTGGCCGCCATCCTGCGTGGCAAGCATCGTCCCTATTTCGCCCCCCACGTCGATACGGGTGACCACGTCATCGTGGTCAACGCGGAGCGGGTCGTCCTCACCTCGGGCAAGGCGGACGCCAAGATGGCCTACCGCCACAGCGGTTACCCCGGCGGCCTGCGCGCCACGAGCTACGCCACGCTGCTCGAGGACCAGCCGGCGGAGCTGATCCGGCGCTCGATCCGCGGCATGCTCCCCAAGAACACCCTCGGCCGCCAGCAGCTGAGCAAGCTGCAGGTCTACGCCGGCCCCGACCACCCGCACACGGCCCAGAAGCCCGAGCCCCTCGAGCTGCCCCAGGCCCGACGGGCCGGCTGAGCACGAGCACCAGGAAGGACATCACCCACGCCATGCCCGCACCACTGAGCCAGACGACCGGCCGCCGCAAGCAAGCGGTGGCCCGCGTCCGCTTCCGCCCCGGCCAGGGCGCCATCACGGTCAACAGGCTGCCGATCGAGAAGTACTTCACCTCGGCGACGCACCGCATGCTGGTGACCGAGCCGCTGCGCGTGACCAACACGGCGGAGTCCTACGACATCGACGCGACCATCGACGGCGGCGGGATCTCGGGCCAGGCCGGCGCCATGCGGCTCGGCATCGCGCGCAGCCTGTGCGAGGTCGACGCCGAACTGCGCGGCGCGCTCAAGCGCGCCGGCCTCCTTACCCGCGACGCCCGTGAGAAGGAGTCCAAGAAGTACGGCCTGAAGAAGGCCCGCAAGGCGCCGCAGTACTCCAAGCGGTAGTCGCAGGTCAGCGATGCCGCCGGCCCGCTTCGGTACCGATGGCGTGCGCGGGGTTGCCAACGAGGAGCTGACCGCCGAGCTGGCGCTGGCCCTCGGGCGCGCCACCGCCCGCGTGCTGCCCGCCCCCACCTTCGTGGTCGGGCGCGACACGCGTCGCTCCGGCCCGCTGCTCCAGGCCGCCTTCTCGGCCGGACTCGCCGCGGAGGGGGCCGACGTCGTGGACCTCGGCGTGCTCCCCACTCCGGGCGTCGCCGCGGTGGCCGTGCATCGCCGGGCACCGGGGGCCGTCATCTCCGCGTCGCACAATCCCTTCGCCGACAACGGCATCAAGCTCTTCAGCCTGCTGGGCACGAAGCTGCCCATCGACGTCGAGGGCGACATCGAGCGCGAGCTCGAGGTGATCGTGTCGGATCCGGAGCGGTCGCCCCGTCCTCCCACCGGACACGGCGTGGGGGTCATCACCGTCGATCCGGACGCGGTGGCGCACTACGAGGAGCATCTGGTCCACACGATCGAGGGCCGCCGGCTGGACGGGCTGCGCGTCGTGGTCGACTGCGCCAACGGCGCCGCCAGCGCGATCGCGCCCCGTGTCCTGGCGGCGCTCGGCGCGACGATAACCGCCCTGCACGTCGCGCCCGACGGCGCCAACATCAACGACAAGTGCGGCTCGACGGACCCGACCGAGCTGGCCCACGCCGTCGTCGCGCACCAGGCCGACCTCGGGCTCGCCTTCGACGGCGACGCCGACCGGGTCATCGCGGTCGACCAGAGCGGCAGCGTCGTCGACGGCGATGTCCTGCTCGCGTTGTTCGCCCTCGACCTGGCGGAGCGCGGGCGGCTCGCCGGCAACACCGTCGTGGTCACGGTGATGACCAACCTCGGCTTCCGCCTCGCCATGGAGGACCGCGGCATCGCGGTGCGCGAGACGGACGTCGGGGACCGCCACGTCCTCGCCGCGCTCGACGCCGGCGGGCTGAGCCTCGGGGGCGAGCAGTCGGGACACATCATCTTCCGGTCGCTGTCCACGACCGGCGACGGCATCCTCACCGGCATCGCGCTGGCCGACCTCGTCGTGCGCGCCGGACGTTCGCTGGCCGAGCTCTCGGCCGGCCTGGTCGAGCGGGTGCCCCAGCGACTCGTGAACGTCCCCATCGCGCAGCCCGAGCGCCTGGCCGACTGTGCCGAGGTCTGGGAGGCGGTGGTGAAGGCCGAGGCCGAGCTCGGCCACGAGGGTCGGGTGCTCTTGCGACCGAGCGGCACGGAGCCGCTGGTGCGTGTGATGGTCGAGGCACGGATCGAGGAGCAGGCCACCACCATCGCGTCGCGCCTGGCCGGCGTGGTGGCGATCGCCCTCGGGCCGGTGGAGCCCCGGGCGCCCAGGTAGGCGCTCCCCGCGGCGTCCCCGCGGCGTCCCCGCCGGCGTTCAGGCCCGCGGCAGCCGCAGGCGCCCAGGGAGGCCCAGGTAGCCTGGGTCACCATGTGCGGCATCATCGGCGTCACCGGCGAGGCCGACGCCGTCCCTCTTCTGCTCAACGCTCTCCACCAGCTCGAATATCGCGGCTACGACTCCGCCGGGATCGCGCTGGTGGCCGACGGCACCATCTGGCGGGCCCGCAAGGCCCGGGCCAAGCCCGTCCCCGGCGTCGAGACCCCTTCGCCCGTGGCCGAGCTCGCCGCGTTGACCGCCGACGCGCCCCGCTCGGGCACGCACGCGGCCGCGATCGGCCACACCCGCTGGGCCACCCACGGCCACCCGACCGACGACAACGCCCACCCCCACATCGACTGCACCGGCCGCCTCGCCCTCATCCACAACGGGATCATCGAGAACTACCTCGAGCTCAAGGCCGACCTGGAGTCCAAGGGACACGTGTTCAGCTCGGACACCGACACCGAGGTCATGGCCCACCTCATCGAGGACCACCTGGCCAACGACCCGGCCGCCGACCTCGCCGAGGCCACCCGCCGCATGCTGCGGTCGGTGCGTGGCGCTTTCTCGATCGCGGTCGTGCACGCCGATGAGCCCGACACGCTCGTCGCCGCCCGCCGCTCCACCCCGCTCGTCTTCGGGCTGCACGACGACGTCGCCCTTTTGGCGTCCGACATCCCGGCCCTCATCGGCCACACCACCCGGGTGTTCGCGCTGGCCGACGACGAGCTGGCCGTTCTCACGCCCGGGCACGCCACCGTCACCACCCTGGACGGCACCGCGGTCGTCCCCGAGGCGCTCACCATCACCTGGAACCTCGAGGCCGCGCAGAAGGGCGGCTACGACGACTTCATGTCGAAGGAGATCCACGAGCAGCCCCAGGCCGTGGCCAACACGCTGCTCGAGCGGCGCGCGCTGGTCGGCGCAGTGGCGCTCGACGAGATGCGCATTCCCACCGACGACCTGCGCGCCATCGACAAGGTCTTCATCGTCGCCTGCGGTTCCAGCTACCACGCCGCCCTGATGGCCAAGTACGCCATCGAGCAGTGGGTGCGGCTCCCCACCGAAGTCGACATCGCCTCCGAGTTCCGCTACCGCGACCCCGTCGTCGACGAGCACACCCTCTTCGTGGGCGTCTCCCAGTCGGGCGAGACCCTCGATACGTCAGAGGCCCAGCGCGAGGCCGCCCGCCGCGGTGCCAAGGTCCTCGTCGTGTCCAACGTGGTCGACTCCTCCATGGCCCGCGCCGCCGACGGCGTCCTCTATACCAGGGCCGGTCCCGAAATCGGCGTGGCGTCGACGAAGTGCCACCTGGCGCAGATCGTGGCCCTCGAGGTGCTCGGCCTCTCCCTGGCCGAGGTCAAGGGCTCGCTGCCGGCGGCCGAGATCGACCGGGTGCTGACGGCGATGGAGACGTTGCCCGGGCTCGTGACCCAGGCACTGGCGAGGGCAGGTGACGTCGACGACGTGGCGTCCAAGCTGACCGACGCCCGCGACTTCTTCTTCCTCGGTCGCCACGTGGGCTTCCCGGTCGCATTGGAGGGCGCGCTCAAGCTCAAGGAGCTGGCGTACCTGCGGGCCGAGGGGTATCCCGCCGGGGAGCTCAAGCACGGGCCGATCGCGCTGATCGAACCCGGCACCGTCGTCGTCGGCATCGCCACCCGCAATCCGCTGTGGGAGAAGATGCTCTCCAACATCGCCGAGGTGCGCAGCCGTGGGGCAACGGTCGTCCTGCTGGCCGAGGACGGTGACGAGGAGACGGCCGCCCTGGCGGACCACGTGTTGTGGGCCCCGCCGACAGAACCCCTGCTCTCGCCCGTGGTGGGCGTCGTCCCGCTGCAGCAGCTGGCCTACCGGCTGGCTCGGCTGCACGGGCACGACCCCGACCGGCCGCGCAACCTGGCGAAAACGGTGACCGTCGAGTGAGCCCTCGCGGCATCGTCGGCGTGGGCGTCGACGCCGTTGACGTCAGCCGTTTCCGCCGCGTGCTCGACCGCCGGCCCAGCTTCGCGGCGCGCTGCTTCACCGAGGGCGAGCGCTCGGACGCCACCGGCTCGGCCGACGCGGCCCAGAGCCTGGCGGCGCGCTTCGCCGCCAAGGAGGCGGTCATGAAGGCGCTCGGATCGGGTATCGGCGCGTTCTCGCTGACCGACGTGGAGGTGTGCCGGCGCAGCGGCACCGGGTCCACGCGGAACGCGCCCTACCTCGTCCTGCACGGCGGCGCGGCCGAACTGGCGGGCGCGCAGGGCGCGAGTACGTTCCACCTCTCGATCACCCACACCGACGGCGTCGCCATCGCGTTCGTCGTCGCCGAGCAGTTCCCATCGTGCGGGCCGTCCTGACCCGCGAGGAGATGCAGGCGGCCGACGCCGCCGCACTCGACAGCGTGTCGCACCAGACCCTGGTGGACCGCGCCGGTACGGCTGCGGCCCACGCCGCGCTCCGCCTGCTCGGCGGCGCCTACGGCCGCCGGGTCGTGGTCGTGGCCGGCAAGGGCAGCAACGGCGCCGACGGCCGGGTGGCCGCCGACGTCCTGTCCCGGCACGGGGCGCGTGTCCATGTCGTTGACGCGTCGGATCCGGACGCGGCCGCGGGCACGACGCTGCCACCGTGCGATCTCGTCATCGACGCCGCGTACGGCACCGGCTTCCGCGGATCGTACGACGCACCGGCGGCGCCGGCCGGGGCTCGGGTGCTCGCCATCGACATCCCTTCGGGGGTCGACGCCAACTCGGGCGACGCGCCAGGCGACGCGGTCGACGCCGACGCCACCATCACCTTCGCCGCGCTGAAGCCCGGTCTGCTCCAAGGTGACGGCGAGCGACTGAGCGGGCGCCTCGAGGTGGCCGACATCGGGATCGGCTTCGAGGTCCCCCAGGCGCTGCTCGTCGAGGACGCCGATGTGCCCGCGCTGGTGCCCCGGCGCGAGCGCCAGGGCAACAAGTGGACCCACGCCGTCGGGGTCGCGGCCGGGTCGGCCGGCATGGAGGGCTCGGCCATCTTGTGCACCCGGGGTGCCATGGCCGCCGGCGCCGGCATGATCCGGCTGGGATCGCCGGGCGACCCGAGCGCGGCCTGGCCGACCGAGGCGGTGCGTATGCACCTGCCCAGCGAGGGCTGGGCGGAGGCGTTCGTGGATGCGACGGCAAAGTGCAAGGCAGTGGTCATCGGGCCGGGCCTCGGCACCACCGACGCCGTGGCCGACGAGATCATGGCCGTGATCGCCGCGGTGCCGGTGCCGCTCGTGATCGACGCCGACGCGCTGACCGCGCTCGGCGATGCCGGTGCCGCGCGCACCGTGCTCTCGAAACGACAGCGCGCCGAGCATCCTCACGCCCCACGACGGCGAGTACGCACGTATCGCCGGCTCCATGCCGGGGCCGGACCGCCTGGCGGCCGCACGCGTGCTCGCGTCGGCCACGGGCGCCGTCGTCTTGTTGAAGGGCCCGCTGACCGCGGTGGCGGCGCCCGACCCGGCACGGACGCCGGACGTCCTGCTCGCCGGGGCCGGCGTGCCTGCCCTCGCCACGGCGGGGAGCGGCGACGTCTTGTCCGGGGTCATCGGGGCGTTCTGCGCCCGCGGCATGGATGCGCTGGAGGCGGCCGCGCTCGGCGCCCACGTGCACGGTCGGGCGGCCCAGCTCGGCCCACCCGAGGGCCTCGTGGCGGGGGACCTGCCCTCACTGCTGACCCGGGTGTTGAGCGCGCTCGAGGACGGATCCGTCCGAGCCGGTGAGGGTGGCGATGGCTGAGGGTGCGCCGATGCGGCTCGTGGCTCCCGCGCCCGACGTGGCCGACGACGCGGTGACCATGGCCCAGGGGCGTTCGCGCCCCGCCTGGGCGGAGATCGACCTGGCGGCGGTGGCGCACAATGCCGGCGTGCTGGCGCGCCTGGTCGCGCCGGCCGAGCTGTGCGCCGTGGTCAAGGCCCACGGGTACGGGCACGGAGGCCCGGCCGTCGCGAAGGCCGCGCTGGCCGGCGGAGCCAGTCGTCTGGCGGTGGCGCTGGTTGACGAGGGCATGGAGTTGCGCGAGCACGGTGTCACTGCGCCGGTTCTGCTGTTGAGCGAGTGCGGGCCCGACGCGGCGGCCAGCGCGCTCGAGCACGAGCTCACGCCCACGCTGTATTCGAGCGAGGGCATCGCGGCGTTCGCCGCGGCGGCGCACATGGCCGGTCGGCGCGTCGCCGTGCACGTGAAGGTGGACACCGGCATGCACCGGGTGGGTGCGTCGCCCGAGGATCTTGTCGCGGTGGCGTCGGCGGTCGAGCACGAGCCCATGCTCGAACTGGAAGGCGTCTGGACCCACCTGCCCGTCGCTGACGGGGACCAGGACGAGGATCGCGCCTACACCGGGCGCCAGCTCGAGCTGTTCGATCGTCTGATCGCCGGCCTGGCCGCCGCGGGTATCCGCGTGCCGGTGCTGCACGCGGCCAACACCGCAGGCGCAATCGCCTTCCCTGCCTCGCGTCACGACCTGGTGCGCTGCGGCCTCGGCCTCTACGGCTACGTGCCCGGCACACCGGGCGGCGCCGTCGGCGCGGCCTTCGCGGCGCAAGCGGGCGGCGATGCGTTGCGCCCGGCCATGGCGCTCAAGGCGCGCGTCGTCGCGGTGCGCACGCTCGACCGCGGCGAGCGACCCTCGTACGGCCGCCTGCGGCCGCTCCCTGCACGCGCGCTCGTGGCCACGGTTCCCATCGGCTACGCCGACGGCGTGCCCCGCGCCCTGTTCGACGGGGGCTACGACGTGTTGATCCGAGGGAGACGCCGGCCACTGGCAGGCATGGTGACGATGGACCAGATCGTGGTCGACTGCGGCGACGACGACGCCGTGCAGCCGGGGGACGAGGTGGTGCTGCTCGGCAGCCAGGGGAGCGAGACCATCACGGCGGACGACTGGGCGGCCATCCTGGGGACGATCAGCTACGAGGTCGTGTGCGGCGTCGGCCCTCGCATGCCCCGCATCGTGGTCAGCCGCCCCGACGTGCCCGGTGGCTGACGTCGAGGCGCTCGAGGAGCTGCGGGTCACCGCGTCGACCTGCACTCGTTGCCCGCTCGCCAAGGGGCGGACCCAGGTTGTCTTTGGTGTCGGGTCGCCCGCAGCCGACTTGCTGTTCGTGGGCGAAGGGCCCGGCCGCGAAGAGGATCTGGCCGGCGAACCCTTCGTGGGCCGATCGGGCAAGTTGCTCGATCGCCTCATGTGGGAGGAGCTCGGCCTGACCCGCGCCGAGTGCTACATCGCCAACGTCGTCAAGTGCCGCCCCCCGCAGAACCGCGATCCGGCGCCCGGCGAGATCGAGGCGTGTCGCCCCTATCTCGAGGAGCAGATCGAGCTCATCGATCCGGCCGCCATCGTGACGCTCGGGAACTTCGCCACCAAGTTGCTGCTCGAGACCACGCGGGGCATACGCGAGCTACGGGGCCAGGTCTTCGCACGAGGCCGTGCCTCCCTCGTGCCCACCTATCACCCGGCCTACGTGTTGCGCGCTGGGGGCGAAGCGATGGCGGAGATGCGGGCGGACTTCGTGCGGGCCAAACGGCTCTTGGGGCAGGCGCGCCCGTGAGCTGGCCCCTGCGGTGCGCCACCGCGTCGCCGGCGCGAACCCAGGAACTGGCCGGCCGCCTCGCCGGCGTGTGCCGGGCGGGCGACGTCGTGCTCCTGGTGGGTGACCTCGGCGCCGGCAAGACCGTCTTCGCGCAGGGCTTCGCGGCCGCGCTGGGGGTGGTCGGGCCGGTGACCAGCCCGACCTTCGCGCTGGTGCGTCACTACCACTGCGGGCCTGACGCGCCGGTGGCGCAGCTCATCCACGCCGACGTCTACCGCACCGTCTCGGTGGCCGAGGTCGCCGATCTTGGCGTGGCCGAGCTGGTGGAAGAGGATGCCGTGGCCCTCGTGGAGTGGGGTGACCTGGCCCTCCCCGTCCTCGGCCAGAGCGCACTCGAGGTCACCCTGGCCGTCCCCGACGGGTCGGACGCGCCGACCCGGCGCGAGCTCTCCATCGCCGGTCGGGGAAGCTGGGAGGGGCGGGCCGCCGAGGTGGCCGCCGCGCTCGGACGGGACGCCGCGTGAGCGCGAACGGGTCGGCGGTGGACCCGGACCCCGGTGCGGTCGTGCCGGCGGTGGTCGCCATCGAGACGGCGACCGAGACGGTCGGCGTCGCGGTGCGGACGCCGGCGGGCGTGGAAGCGGCGTTCGCGCTGACCGGACGCCGCCGCCACGTGGAGAGCCTGACGCCGGCGCTCGAGCACCTGCTCACGCAGGTCGATCTGGTGCCGGGCGACCTCGGCGTGGTGGCCGTCGACGTCGGGCCCGGGCTCTTCACCGGGCTGCGCGTCGGGGTGGCGGCCGCCAAGGCCCTCGCCCAGTCGCTGGGCGTCGGGGTGCTCACCGCCACCAGTTTGGACATCCTCACCGCAGCCGCTGCGGAGGTCGGGCACAGCGGTCTGATTCTCGCCTGCGTGGACGCTCGCCGCGGGGAGGTGTTCGCCTCGGTGCGCGAGCTCGACCCGCACGGACCGGGCCCACGCGAACACATCGCCCCTGGCCTCTTCACGCCGGGCAACCTGGCGGACGCGCTCCGCGGTCTCGGTGGTGCCGGCGTCCTCGCCCTCGGCGATGGGGCACTGCGCTACGACGCGGTGCTCGGCGCCGTCCACGGCGTCGAGGTCGCGCCGGGCCTGGGGTTCCCGCCGCCCGCCGTGCTGCTCCGGCTCGCAATTGGGGACCTTCGTGCGGGAAAATCGCCAGACGAGCCCGCGTCGGTCGTTCCCCTGTACATGCGGGAGGCGGACGCACGGAGCAACTTTCCGCGGGCTGACCGGTCGTGAGGCAAAGGTGATGCAAGGGTGACAGTGCGCATCGAGAAGCTCCGGCGCCGGGACCTGCGCCAGCTCTTGGCTATCGAGAGCGCGGTCTTCCCGGAGCCGTGGTCACCGGCCGTCTTCAATTCCGAGCTCGCGCTGCGCCGAGGGCGGCTCTACCGCGCCGCGTGGAACGGCGACGAATTGGCCGGCTACATCGGGTTCATGATCGTCGATGACGAGGCGCACATGACGACCCTGGCGACTGCGCCGGCCTTCCAGCGCGCCGGCGTGGCCACCACGTTGATCGTGGACGGCATCCGCACGCTGCGTGCCGACGGCGTCAAGCACCTCTCCCTGGAGGTCGCCGCCAACAACACACCGGCCCAAACGCTCTACCGGCGCTTCGGGTTCGCCCCGGTCGCCGTGCGCAAGAACTACTACCCCGTGACGGGGCAGGACGCGCTCGTCATGTGGGTCTACGACGTGGATACCGAGGCGTACGCGGTCCGGCTGGAGGAGCTGGCGGCCCGCACCGTCGCCGTCAAGGAGCACGGGTCGCGCTGACGCGCCGCGCGTCAGCGCAGCGGCACACCCACCGCCTCGATCCGTACCGACAGGACCGGCGACACGACCAGTCGCTTGGCGCTGACACCGAACAGGCGACGGTCGACGTCGGTCTGCGCGCTGACCCGGACCAATCCCGTGTCCTCCACGGCGGTGGTCGTCACCGAGAGCGTGGCCGGCGCCGACTGTCCGTGGATGGTGAGCGTGCCCCGGATCTCCCAGGCGCCACTGCCGGGGACCACTTCGGTGGAGGTGAACTCGATGTGCGGGTATGTCTCGACGTCGAGCAGCGTGGATCCCTTCACGTGCTCGTCCCGTTTGGCCATCGGCGTGGCAAAGGTGCCGGCCGACACCACGACGTGGACACGGGAGCGCTCGAGCGGCGTGCCGACGACGAACTCGCCCGAGGCGATGCCCATCGTCCCTCGAACGGTGAACAGCGAGAGCTTCTTTGCCGCGAAGGCCACGGTCGAGTGGTGGGGATCGAGCCGGTATCGGCCGGCAGGGAAGGCGACCGGCGCCGGCCGCTGTGCAATGTCCTCAATTGTCATGATCGTCTCCTCGTCCGCGGGTCGTACGTGCCCGCAGGTGGAAGGACCCCACAGCCGCGGCATATGTGACAGCCGCCCACGCGACGGTGCTGCGGTCGTCCGGTTCCCTCAGGCGCTGAGGAGGCGGCGGCGGAATACGGCGAGCGCCTCCGGTCGGGCTGTCACATGGAGCGCAGAGATCCGGTCGCCGGTGACGGTCAAGGACAACAGCGCCGCCACCTGGCGATCGGCAAACGCCAGGACGCATGGGTTGGCGACGAAGGGCAGCGAAACGAGGCTGGCGCCCCAGCCCCAGTAGCGGACGAGGTTGCGGGACACCGCGTCGGAGCCGTGGACCACCAAGCCGGGTCGCAGATCGACGCCACCGGTGACATCAGGATCGAGCACGGCGGCCAACTCGTCGACGTTGCCGTTCGCACAGGCCGCAATGAAGCGATCGGTCACCGCGCGGTGCTCGCCGGGTGAGACCTCGGCGCGGCGGGCGCCGGCGGGGGCGGGGGCGCCGAGCTTCAGCCGGGCGCGACGCGCCAGCTGGCGACAGGTGGCCTCTGGCCGTCCCACCGTCTTCGCCACGGTGTCGAAGGGCAGGCCGAAGATATCGTGCAGGACGAAGGCCACCCGTTCCGCGGGTGAGAGTCGCTCCAACACGACGAGCAATGCGAGGCGGACACCGTCGTCGAGGGTGACCCGATCGGCCGGGTCGAAGAGAGCGGTCGCGGCGGTGCCCGTCCGTGCTGCGGCCCCGGCGTGCGCTTCGAGTTCGGGGCCGCCGACCGACTGCTCACGTCGGTTGCGCGCCGAGCGGATGACGTCGAGGCAGAGCCGGCTGGTGACGACGATGAGCCACCCCCGGGCGTCCTCGATGGCGTCGAAGTCGCTCTGGGCCAGCCGGTGGAAGGCCTCTTGGACGACGTCCTCGGCGCGGCCGATGTCGCCCAGCATGCGGAACGCCATGTCCAACAGGTAGGGCCGGTGCTCGACCCAGGCCTCCCTGATCTGCTGCTCGGTAGGCATCGCGCTCCTCCTGGAACCTAGCGGTGACCCGGGCGGGCGGCGCCTCGCCGGAACTCGGGATCCATGATCAGGACGAGACAGTGCGACGAATTGTGACGGAACGGATGTTCCGGGGGCCTGTCACGTTTCGGTCGGCTGCGACGTCCTCTTTGTAATGGGCACCACGGGCAGTACGACAAGACCGAACAGCGATGTCGAACGCGACGGACGCCTGGAGCTGGTGCAGAGTCGCTTCGTCACTGACGACGTGGCGCGCCTGGCCCGCTTCTACGCGACGCTGGTGGGGACCGACGTGGTGGAGAACGACTACTACGTCGAAGTGCCTACGGGCGCGCAGCGGGTCGGCCTCTCGAGGGTGCGCTTCTCCGATCTCCAGGGGAGTCCGTGTGGACCACCGGCAGGTGTGGAACGCGGCGCAGTGATCCTCGACTTCGCCGCGGCCGATCTCGACGCCGAGTACGAGCGCATCGGAGCCATGGGTGTCGAGTGGCTCATGACGCCCACCCTGCAGCCGTGGGGCCGTCGCTCGATGATGCTGCGCGACTCCGAGGGCCATCTGGTGAGCGTCTTCGAGAACAAGGAGGGAACCACATGACACTGACCGCAACTGCACCGGCTCTCGAGGCACAAGCGCTCGAGAAGGTGTACCCGGGCGATGTCCACGCCGTGCAAGGCATCAGCTTCGCGGTGGCACCGGGCGAGGCCTTCGGCCTCCTCGGCCCGAACGGCGCCGGCAAGTCGACGACCATCGGCATGCTGAACACCACGGTGCGCCCGACCTCGGGACACGCCCTGTTGGGCGGGATCGACGTGGCACGCGACCCCATCGGCACGCGCGCTCGCAGCAGCGTCGTCTTCCAGGACACGGTGGTGGACCAACCGCTCACCGGCCGCCAGAACCTTCAGCTCCATCTCCGACTCTGGGGGCGCGACGACGCCGCCGGGCGGACGCGCCTCGCCGAACTCAGCCGCGTGGTCGGGTTGACCGACTACCTCGACCGACCGGTGGCCACCTACAGCGGGGGCCAACGCCGCCGGATGGAGATCGTCCGGGCCCTCGCGTCGGATCCCCACGTGCTGTTCCTCGACGAGCCGACGGTGGGGCTCGACGCCCGGGTACGCCACGACCTCTTCGACACCCTCACCACCTTGCGTGAGCACACGGGCGTGACGATCCTGATGACGACGCACTACCTCGACGAGGCCGAACGCCTCTGCGACCGCATCGCCATCGTCGACGCCGGACGGGTCGTCGCTTGTGACACCCCGGCCAACCTGCTCGCCGCGCTCGGGACCGAGGTGCTCGAGCTCCGCCTCGACGAGCCCGAACGGGCGACAGCCGCGCTGACCGACGCCGGCGTCGCCCCCGACGACATCTTCGTGATCGGCACCACCGTCACCGTCGTGTTGCGGGGTCGGACGGGGGACGAGCTCGTGGCGTTGCTGCGCGACTCGTCTCTTGCCCTGCGCGCCGTCACGACGCGGCGGCCCGACTTCGACGACGTGTATCTGCGCCTGACCGGCGATCGCTTCGGCAGCGAGTGACGCCATGACGCCCTCGCGCGAGTACCCCGAGAACCCAAATCCCGATGGAGGAGATCGATGACTGCGACAACCGCGCCCACCCCAACCACGCCGCTCGACGCCCTGCGGGGCGACGTCGGCACAAGCCGAGCTCGAACACGTTCGGTCCCCGCCGCACCGGTCCTGGCCAAGCGCCGTCTCTCGCTGACGGTGCGCTCGCCCCGTTCGATCCTGGTGCCGCTCCTCACCCCGATCCTGTTCGCGCTGGTGATCGCCCCGGCGTTGGCCAACACCATCTCCGTGCCGGGCGGCCGGACCGCCTACATGACCTTCGTCGCGCTGGCAACGGTCGGACTCCTGATCCCGCTCAACTGCTCGTTCTCGGGCTTGGGCGTGATCATCGACCGTCAGCAGGGGGCTATGCGCGAGCTCCTCGTGGCGCCTATCCGGCGCTCCTCCATCGTGGTCGGCAACCTGCTGGCCGCGCTGGCGCTCACGGCGCTGCAAGTCGGCGTCCTTATCGCCGCGTCCGCGTTGCGCGGAGCGGCGTACGAGTCCGGAATGCGCACGCTGTGGTTCGTCGCCGCAGCCCTCGTCTTCGCTGTCTTCATGTACGGGCTGGCCGAAGTGATGTCGGTGCGGCTCCCGAGCCCGGAGGAGTACATCGCCGCGGTGCCGGCGATCGCCATCGTGCCTTTCTTCTTCGCCGGCTCGCTCTTCCCGATCACCTCGCTGCCCCACTGGCTCGGCGCAGTGGCCAAGGTCCTGCCGCTGACCCACGCGCTCGCCCTGTTCCGCTACGGCATGACGGGGACGAGCGGCATCCGGGCGCTCCACAACATCTGGGGCTTGCAGAACGTGACCCTCATGGCGGCGCTCTCGATGCTGGTGCTCGTCGTCTACGCCGTCGTGGCCTTCGCCGGCGCGATCCGGCTCTTCACCAGGGCGGGCTCCAGCTGAGAGCATCGACCGACCGGGCGCGGGCACAACGACCTGACGCGCGGACGCACGCGAGCAAGACTTGACCATGGCCGACCTCGAGGATGTCGCCCGAATCGCCGCCGGGGACCATCACCTGGCCGTCTTCACGGTGGCCCGCCCCGACGGGAGCGTCCAGGCCTCCGTCGTGAGTGCGGGCGTCATCGCCGACCCGGTCGACGGGGCGCCCGGCGTTGCCGCCGTCCTGGCCGGAGGGTCCCGCAAGCTCGAGCTGCTTCGACGCCGCGGCCTGGCAACGGTGGTGTTCAAGGTCGGCGGCGACTGGGCCGCGGTGTCCGGTCGGGTGCGCCTGGTCGGGCCCGACGACGGCACCGACCTCGGCCTCGACGTGCCCGAGACCCTGCGCGCCGTCTTCCGGGCCGCCGGCGGGACGCACGAGGACTGGGCCGAGTTCGATCGCGTCATGGCGACCGAGCGGCGCTGCGCCGCCTTCGTGCGGGCTGAGCGGATCTCGTCGAACGCCGGCTGAGCCCACACCCGTAGGGTGGAGCGCGTCGAGCGACGCCGGGAGCCTCGCTGCTGCAGGCGCCAGCACGGCCACCGCGACAGCCGCACCAACCGCCACGAGAGGAGCCGCACCGATGGAGACGATCGCGCTCGGGAGCCAGGGCCTGCAGGTCTCACGCCAGGGACTGGGTTGCATGGGGATGTCCGACTTCTACGGGCCCGGCGCCGACGACGAATCCATCGCGACCATCCATCTCGCGCTCGACATGGGCGTGACCCTCTTCGATACCGCAGACATGTACGGGCCGTACACGAACGAGTTCTTGGTCGGCAAGGCGCTGACCGGGCGGCGGGACGAGGCGGTCATCGCCACCAAGTTCGGCATCGTGCGCGACCCCGACGACCCGTCCAAGCGGGCCACCAACGGCCGCCCCGAGTACGTGCGCTCGTCGTGCGACGGATCGCTCACCCGTCTCGGGATCGACCATATCGACCTCTACTACCAACACCGCGTGGACCCGGACACGCCGATCGAGGAAACGGTCGGCGCCATGGCCGAGCTGGTGACTCAAGGCAAGGTGCGCTACCTCGGCCTCTCCGAGGCGGCGCCCGACACCATCCGCAGAGCCCATGCGGTCCATCCGATCTCGGCGCTCCAGACCGAGTACTCGATCTGGTCCCGCGACCCCGAGGCTGAGATCCTGCCGACGCTGCGCGAGCTCGGCATCGGGTTCGTCCCCTACAGTCCGCTCGGCCGCGGGTTCCTGGCCGGCACCTTCCGTTCACTCGACGAGCTCGACGCGGGGGACTTCCGCCGTCACCAGCCTCGGTTCCAAGGCGACAACCTGGCGCACAACGTCGCCATCGTCGACGTGGTCGATGAGCTGGCGCAGTCGAAGGGCTGCACGCCCGCGCAGATCGCCCTGGCCTTCGTGCATGCGGCCGGGCGGGACGTGGCGCCGATTCCGGGAACGAAGCGGCGTCCGTACCTCTTGGAGAACATCGCTGCGCTCGACGTCGAGCTGACCGAGGAGGACCTCGCCGTGCTCGACGCCGTGGCCCCGGCCCAGGGCGAGCGCTACGCCGACATGTCGCCGGTCAACCGCTAGTCACTGGCGCCGCGCGCACTCGACGCGGCGGGTGCACGGGCCGCACAGAGCTCGCGCAGCACCTCGCTGATGGTGGTGAGCGGATCGCTCGCCTGCATGTCCGCCTGCAGCGCGCGCGCCCGGTCGCGGTACGAGGGGCGGGTGAGGACCCGGCGCACGCCGCGGGCGACCATGGCCGGAGACGGGCGGCCCGTGTGCAGATTGACGCCGGCACCGGACCACTGCACGCGTGCGGCCACCTCGGGCTTGTCCTCGCTGTCGCCGGCGACGACGAGCGGCACCCCGTGGGCCAGTGCTTGCTGGACGCCGCCGTAGCCGCCGTTGGTCACCATGGCGTCGACGTGCGGCAACAGCACGTCGTGGGGGATGAAGCGCTCGAGGCGCACGTTGGGAGGGACCCCGCGCCGCAGCGGCGCGGGGTCCGGCCCACCGGTGGTGGCGACGACGAGCACGTCCTCGCGCGCCAGCGCTCGCGCGGTCAGGAGCAGCAGGCGCGCGAGGTCGGCGTTGTCGAGCGTGCCCTGGGTCACGTGCACGACCGGGCGGTCCTCGGCCAGCTCGTGCCACCACGGCGGCGGCTCGAACGAGTTCGCCGGCGGCGCCAGGATGGGCCCGACGAAGCGGACACTCGCCGGCAGGTCCGAGCGCGGGTACTCGAACCCCTCGACCGTCGCCTGCAGGTAGGCGTCGACGACCTTGGGTTGGAGATCGATGAGGTACCCGGGAAAGCCCGGCGAGCCGACCTCGGCGAGCCGGCGCCGGGCCAGCCGCTGGATGTCGGACATCGCTACGTGCTCGGTGAGCCAGTTCAGACTGCGGTTCGGCGCGCGACGCAGCAGGCCGCCGCCAGGTTGGAAGGCCGTGCCGAAGGGTGCGGTGTCGCGGCTGGACGACGCCAGGGGCATGACGCCGATGCAGGCGAGCGCCGGCCGGGACGCGGCAGGCCCGAGGGCGAGGGGTAGCGCGCCGAAGAACATGGTGTCGACCACGACGCAGTCGGCGGGGAAGTCCACCAGTATGGCGCGGAGACCGCGGCACTGGCCCGACAGTGGCCCCACGAAGATCCGTCGCAGATCGTCCTTCACCCCGCGCACGCCACGTCGCGAAGACGACTCGCGCTCGGGGTTGGCCACCATCAGGTCGTGGGCGTCGTACTCGGTCGCGAACGGCATGAAGGACGCACCCGTCGCCTCCACCTGGTCCCGGTAGTGCGCGGTGGTGAAGAAGGTGACGGCATGGTCGTCGGCGACGAGGCGCCGGGCCAGCGCCAGCAGCGGCACCGTGTGGCCCTGGGCCGGCGTGGTGCACAGCACGTAGCGCCGCCGCGCCGCCGGCCCGTCGGTCATCGCACGACGACGCCGCCGCTCCAGGCGGGGAGGGTCAACGCACCCTCCACGGTCGATCCCTCCAAGGCGGCGTCGGTGCTCACCGTGACCACCCCGTGTACGCCCTCGAAGATGACCGGTGCGTCGCTCATGGCGAGGAGGACGGTGGTCGCGTCGCCGCGGGCATAGGCCCACCCGTGCTCGGCCGACGGGAGTGTGCCGTAGTGGCCGACGGCGAGATCCTCGCTGGCGCGTCGCGCCGCGATGACCCGTCGGCAGAACTCGAGGACCGAACCGGCATCACCTTCCTGATCGGCCACGTTGCAGACGGCGGGGTCCGTCATGGGCAGCCACGGACGAACGCCCGGTTCGCTGAAGCCGCCGCCGGGTCCCGCGTGCCAGGGCATCGGCGTGCGCACGGGGTCGCGCCCGGCATAGGGGAAGAAGCGGATGCCCACCGGATCGAGCATCTCCTCGTGGGGCACGTCACCGTCGACCAGGCCGATCTCGTCGCCCTGGTAGAGAAAGGGCGTTCCCCGCAGCGTGAGCAGGACAAGCAGGGCGACCTTCACCTTGGCCGGGTCACCGCCGGCCCAGCGGGTGGCCAGGCGCGAGAAGTCGTGGTTGGACCCGTGCCACGTGGGCCATGCGCCCTCGGGGAGGAGCGCCTCGGTGCCCTCCACGACCGCACGCAACGCCGTCGCCTCGAAGGGCGCATGCATGAATTGGAAGTTGAAGCCGCCGTGGAGCTCGTTGCGTCCCGTGCCGTAGAACTGCACCAGGCGCTCGAGCGTCTCGACGTTGGTCTCGCCGATGAGCAGGCGACCGGGCTCATAGCTGTCGGAGATGGTGCGCCAGTTACGCAAGATGTCGTGGGCTTCGGGCCGGTCCGTGTTGTACACGTAGCGCACGCCCATGAATTGCTGCTCGATGGGATCGTCCTCCGTCGCCGGCGGGTTGTCGCGCAGCTCCTTGTCCTTGATCATCATGTTGCAGACATCGATGCGAAAGCCCGCCACGCCGCGATCCCACCAGAACCGCACGATCTCTTCGAACTCGCGGCGGACCTCGTCGTTCCACCAGTTGAGGTCGGGCTGGCCGGCCTCGAAGTTGTGCAAGTAGTACTGGCCGCTGGGCTCGTCGAAGGCCCAGGCGGGACCGCCGAAGATGCTGACCCAGTTGTTCGGTGGGCTGCCGTCGGGCTTGGGATCGGCCCAGACGTAGTAGTCACGGTACGTCGCGTCGCGGCCACCGATGGCGTCGACGAACCATGCGTGCTGGTCGCTGGTGTGGTTGGGCACCAGGTCCATCAGGACGCGGATCTGCCGCGCCTCGGCCTCGCGCACGAGGTCGTCGAGGTCGTCGAGGGTGCCGAAGCTGGGGTCGATGTCGCGGTAGTTCGAGACGTCGTAGCCCCAGTCGCGATTGGGTGAGCAGGTGAGGGGCGACACCCACACCCCGTCGATGCCCAGCCGGGCGAGGTGGTCGAGCTTCGAGATGATGCCGGGCAGGTCGCCCACACCATCACCGTTCGTGTCCGCATACGAGCGCGGGTAGATCTGATAGAAGACGCCGCCATGCCACCAGCGGTCCGGGTCGGTCTGCGGGCTCACTGGCGCCGTCTCCTTCTCATGTTGGTCGCCGGGCAGCGTACCGAACGTCCGCGGCAGGGACAGCAGTTGCCTGTGAGAGACGCCTCTCCAGGATCCCCACGTCAATCCTGGTGAACTGGCTCACCGTGTTCGGCGTTCGGAAGGCCCCGTCGCCAGTAGGCCTTGGCCGAAATCTGATCGTGCTGCAGACCCCGTTCCGACAGACGCCTCTGCAGAGTCCTCACCACGCCGGCCTCGGCAGCTATGTAGACATGGCCGACACCAAGGGGGAGCGCAATATCGTCCACGGCCTCCTGGAGTAGCGACGCATCTCCAGGAACGGACCGTCCCAGACGATGGGCCCAACGGAGCTCGAACCGTGGCCCGAGGCCCGAGTCAGGTTCCTGTTCGTCGGCCGGAGTGTCGACCTCGAGCAGCGCCTTCACCGTTGATGCCGAGGGAAGAGCTTCGATCATGGCCAGTGCCCCGGGCATACCCGTCTCGTCTCCGATGAAGAGATGCCAGTCTGCTTCCAGCCGCGGCGTGATCTTGCCGCGTGGGCCGATGGCATCGATCCGGTCACCGACGTTCGCAGCGCGGATCCAATCGGTTCCCGGTCCTGTGCCGTGCAGAGAAACGTCGATGGTGACCGCCGGCAGCGCGTTGCTGTACGAGCGGATCGTGTAGCGGCGATTCACCACCTTCTCAGTTCGGGGTACTCGCAGCATCAAGTCTTGACCGGCCGTGTACCGAAGGTCCTCGAGCCGAGGAGCAGTCAGGACCATCCTGTGCACGGCGGGACTCAGAGGCGCGGTCTCGACAACTTCAAGGTGCCAAAGACTGGCGTCAGCCAACGGCCCGCCAGCTTGGCCGACCAACTCGAGCATTCGATCAGGAGCCATATCGAGCAGGTCTACCAGCAGATGATCCCTGAACGACCGATGACCACGAGGCGTCGGCGTCGGCGACGTGCCGAGGCGGACTCAGTTCGACCAGCGAAGGTATGCGTCGACGATGCGTATCTGAGACGGCCTCGCCGACGAATCGCATGCCGGGGTCGCCTGGAAGCCGGGCGGACCGTCGAATGTTCCGGTAACCAGCCCTCTCTCGTCGGGCAGCTGGATCTCGATGTGCAGTGGCCCTGGGTCGCCGTCGCACCAGTTCGACCAGCTCGTGATCAGCGCCGCCGATTTCCCGGGCGACAGCCACACTGGCTGGGTGGGCCTGAAAGGGTCGCCGGAGACGACCTGGAGGGGAGACCCGCGCGAGTCGAGGAGGGTGAGCACCGGGTCGACTGAAAGCGTGCACGTGGTCTTCCCCGTGTTGGTGACCACGATTGTGCCTTCTGCGGTGGCGGCCTCACCTTGTCGGCCCCCATGAATGCCGAGCATGTTCGGCGCGCAGGGGTCCGACAGCAGCAACGTGCCGGAGCTGCCGGCCACCATCGGGTGAATCGCGAGTCCTCCGCAGAGAGTCACCTCGTTGCTGTGCTCGAGCTGGACCCTGGTAGAGCTCGTGAAGCCTGGCAGGACCACCCGGAGCCCGGTCACGCTCGAGCAACGTTGCCCGGTTCGGTTGGTATCGGAACCCTCGAGGAGCGCGGACGCGCTCTGGCCGGGCGAAAGGTTGATCGTGGGAAGGGTGGAGGTGCCCTCCAGTCCGCCCCGGTAGCCCAGGAGAGAACGTGTCACCCGGTGGGCCGACACCGTGACCGTTGGGTATCCGCGCACGGTGCACGGTGGCGAATGCCTGTCCGTGAAGATGAGCACAACCCCGACGTGGCCAAGCCCGACCGCGGCGGAGCGTGCGGTCGCCGACAGCGAGGGTGGAGAACACCGGCTGAGCCGAGCGGTCGCTGCCTCCGGCGCGGACGGGGTGTACGGGAGAACCGAATGCCAGAGAAGTCCGGCATCAGACGTCTGCCAGATCGTTTCGCGCACGCCGTCGTTGCCGAGCACGACGCCGACAGACGGGTTGAAGAAGGTGACCGAACTCGTATAGTCGGCGCCGTCTCCGATGGTCGGCGCCGCGAGCGCCCAGTTGCGCCCTCCGTCTCGAGTGACCAGCAGCGGGCTCCTCGGCCCCGCCAGGAACACGGTGGACTCGGAGATCGCATCGATTTCACCGAGGTAGCCGTCGGCGAGGGGTGAGGTCGCGCAGTCGTTCAGTGACTCAGAAGCCGACGCCGCGCTCGCCGGAGGACACGGGCTCATGACGGTCCACGTGATCCCTTGGTTGGTCGATTCCAGCACGGACTTGAGCGAACTCCCTGCAGACGGCTGCCCGGCGCAGACCGCGAAGAGGATTCCGTCGGGTGTAGCCGACAACGCCACAATGAAGGCAGGAAAGCCACAGGGGACTAGTCGGGAGGACCAGGTCTGGCCACTGTCGGAGGTGAACCACAACGGTGCGGCGTTGGCTCCGGCGCCGAGCGCATTGAAGGGGAGGTTTGCGGAGAGGTACGCCGCGGTCTGGCTCACCCGCAGCAGCCACGTCTGGCCGCTGGCCGCGCCGAGACCGTTGTCAAGGCTCAACACCACCGGCGCGGCCACCGGTCTCCAGACGAACCCTCCGTCCTCGGACTCGAGCAGCTGGAGGGGACAGTGCTCTTGGGGGTCGGTCGAGAGCGGGCATCCCGCTTCGACCATCCAGATCGAAGACCCCAGGGCTTCGACAGAGAGCACCTGACCCGGTTGGGGGAGCTGGATCCAGGTGGCTCCGTAGTCGTGGGTGATGACCAGCCCGGGGCCATAGGCGAAGCCGTCGCCGTGATCATCGAACGCCAGCGCGCCGACTTGGGGCGAACCGGTGCAGGGCCAGTTGGTCACCGGGATGAGCTCTCCGAAGACGCCGCCGCCGTCTGAGGTGGAGGCGACCAGGGCACCGCAGGTCGTTTGACTCTGCGAAATGAAGAGCCCGTACCCCGAGATCGCGTTGAAGAAGGCCAACTTGGTGAGCGTGACCGTGGAGTGCTCGGCCGGTGGCGGCGCTGTGGTCGTCCCGTTCTCGGGCGGCCGCTGCGTCGTCGGGACCGGATTCGGACCGTGCACCGTCGTCGGAGTCGTCGGAGACGTCGAGGTCGTCAGACTCGCCGGGGTCCTGGAAAGGTTCGGGGTCGACTGATTGGTCGAAGCGACGGCTGTGGTCGAGAGCAAGGAGCTTGCGGCGAGAACCCCAGCGAGCACGACGACGCAGCGCCCGCGGTGTGTGTCGCCAACGCGGTGGAGAATGTCTTGGGCTCGGGCCAGCGTTCGGGCGAGGCTCGTCACAGCACTCCGGCCGCAGTCAACTTTGACCGAGAGAGTGCCAGTGCGTGCCGTCGACCGTCTGCCACAGGCCTACGCCGTAGGCGCAGACCCAACCTTGCGTGGGGCTCAGGAACGTTGCGTTTCCTTGGCCGCCACTGGAAAAGCTCGCTGCCGCGAGAGCGGGAACCGCAACCCAATTCAGGCCGCCATCGATCGTCTTGTACAGGTCACCGCGCTCGGGGTAGAGCCACGCCGTCGACGTGCTCGCCACAGCGAGGTTCCGGTGCCCTGACTCGAGAGGGGCGACGTAGCCTCCGGCCGGTAGCGGGTCGACGGGAGCAACCGTCATGGGCGACACCTGCCCGTCCGTCGTTGACGTGAGTGTCCACGACAGCCCACCGTCATTCGAACGGTACAACTCCTTGATCTGGGCGCCACCCGACGCGGTGCCACCGCAGATGAACCACAGATCGGCGGTGCCGGAGGCGGCAACTTCCGCACCCGCGTCGAAGAGCGAGGTGCAGGGGACATCTCTCGTGCTCCAGGTGGCGCCCGCATCGCTCGTGAATGCGAGCTGCCAGGTCAACTGGTACGGATTTGCAGTGGGGGCGTCGGTCAGCACATACGCACGGGCGGTGGTGATACGAGCGAGCTCGACGGGCTGGGCCACTCCACCAGCATCGGCGCCGAGCGAGGCCTTGAGGGGTCCGAGATCGCCCCAGGATGTTCCTGCATTGAACGAGGCCGCCACGCTCAGTGCACACACACCGTCGCCTGCGGTTGAGCACGTTCCCGTCAATGCCCAGACGTTGGCGCCGATGGCGCTGACGTCGTAGACGTACGGCCCGATCGGTGCTGAAGTCCAAGTGCTGCCGCCATCGTGCGTGACCCAGAGCGGTGCGCCAGCGTCGCCCGGGACACCCCAGAGGTAGCCAGTGGATCCAATGAACTCCATTTGCCCCGGGTACTCGTCTTGGTATCCCGTGATGCTCGGAAGTCGGTTGTTGCGCACGTGCCAGTTGGAGCCGCCGTCGGTAGTGGAAGCCAAGATCACGCTGTTCCGGTGGACTGCGAGCGCGAAACCGTCCTGTGCGTTGGCGAACTCGACATCGATCAGAGCAGTGGTCGGCACCGGCAGACCGAGCGGCAACGGCCCGGTCCGGAGGTTGAACTCGTAGTCGGTGGTCGCCGTCGACGACCACCTCGAGTCGCCGGCGATGAACACGCCGGCCAAAGCGGCGACGAGCACGCAGCACGAGGCAACGGCGAAGACTCGGCGGCGCCGGCGCCGGATCGCATCGGCGCGTCCGAGAACCCGAGTCAGTTCGCTGGTGCCGGCTTCGATCTCCTCGGGGGGGTCAAGATGCCCGAACATCGTCACCCTCCGGATCGGTCGGTCTGCCGAGATGGCGCCTGAGTGCAGCGAGACCCCTCGAGGCGTGGGTCTTCACGGCGCCGACCGAGCATCCGAGCGCTCTGGCCGACTCGGACTCGGACAGGTCGCCGAGGTACCGCATCACAACGACTTCACGTTGACGCCGAGGAAGCCGGCGAAGCGCGCGCACCAGATCCTCGCGCTCGGCGTCGAATTCGTCGACGACGCGGATCGGGCCTGTCGGGATCTGTAGTCGGCGCTGTCGCTTTCGCTGCCGGTCGATGGCCAGATTGGAGGCGACCCTGGTGACCCACCCTTCGGGATGTTCGTGCAGCCTCGACCAGCGCAGCACGGCCCGCGCCAGTGTTTCCTGGGCAACGTCTTCGGCATCCCCGCGGTCACCGAGGATCCGGAAAGCCACGCGAACGGCGAGCCGGTAGAGGCCATCGAAGGCCAGCTCGAAGGAACGAGGCGGTGGGGCCTTGGTCACGTGTTCTCCCGCACCCTCCCGGACATTGGTGCCTCCACGGTCCTGGCAGTGATCAACCCTGAGCAAACCGTAGGCGGCCATCTGACCTATTCCACGAGCGAGCGACCCAATTCGTTGACTCCAGACCGGCGATTCTTGATCCTCGGGACGATCTCGGCCTGGCTGCGTCAGTTGAGCCAGTCCGAGCCGCCCGGCGAGGGTGGTGGCTGCTCAGAGCCGTCCGACGGCAGAGGCAGTGATCCGCTGCTCCAGGGGGATGGAGAACGGGTCGCCGATGGCGGTGAACGTGATCTGCTGGCCGTACAGACCCTTGACCGCCGAGAGCTGAGTGACGGTGACGTTGACCGTCACCCCGCGGGTGGTGATGGGGACGCTGAGCGAGAAGCCGGGGGTGTTGGCCCCGAAGGCCGAGGCAGAGGTGGGTGAGACGAGTGGCGTGCCGAGGGAGACGTCCTTGGGCAACGTGCCGAAGAGCTTGGTCTTGAGGGGCCCCGAGGCGAGCTGTGTCATGCAGGTCGGGGTCTTCGGGTTGGCGACGATTGCCAGCTCGGCGGCGGCATTCTTCACGGAGGGGAACACGGTGACGTTGTCGTTGACGATCAGGGTGCCCTGCCGGTTTTGGAACTGCGGGCTGTTCACCGAGGGTGGGTTCTCGTCGATCAGCGCCTGCGAGACGCCCATGCAGCGAGCCAGCTGCGCGCTGCCGATGTTGTTGTTGCTGTTCGTATTCTTGGCCTTCACCCATCCCGCCGGCATGTCCGCCAGCACGAGCAGGGCGTTGCGGGCGCGGGTCAGCTGGCTGTGCGACGCGTGGGCCGACGCCACCGGCGACGGTCCCCACACGACCAGTGTCGATGTCGTGACCAGCGCGGCTGCGAGCAGCGCGCCCAGCGCGGTGAGGCGGTGCCGAGCGGAGGCCGTCCGCGCCGCGGTGCGACCGCGGACGAGACGTCCACCCTGTGCAGCGCCGAGCTCGTCCATGCGGACGAACACGCTACTCAGCCGCGACTCTGCGCAATCGTCAGGAGTTCGACCTCGAGCGGCGCGGGGAAGATCGTCCCGTTGCCGTTGAACGTGATCTGTTGCACCAGGGCGTCGCGGACGAAGTCAACTTGTGTGCTGGTGATCACGAGCAACCGGCCGCCGGCGGCGACGGGGATGGACACCGTGAATCCGGTCTCGTGCTGCGCCGACGCACCGGCGGGAAGCGCGCGGAAGGTCACCCGTCCGATCGCCATCCCGGTCCGCGCGGCGTGTTGCATGCTGGCTTCGAGCGTCGGTCCGGCCACGGCGTTCATGCAATGCACCGTCCGCCGCGCTCGCCATCGCCGCGTACTCGGTGCGCGCCGCGGTCGCCGAGGGGTAGACCGAGACGCTGTCCTCGACGCCAAGCTCCTTGTTGGCGCTGGTGAAGGCGGGACTCTCGACCTTGGTGGGAGCGAGCGCGGCCGTGCGCTCGCTCACGCCGATACACCGAGCGAGGGGCGCGGACCAGGGCGAGACGCGGGCCGGTCGCGCGCGGTGTCGCGCCGGAGACCCATCCCGCAGGCAGGTCCGCGAGCTGCAGCAAGGCGCGCTGTCCCTGGGCGGCCGCCTGCGGCGAGACCGGGAGCGAGCCGCCGCCGCCTCGGGATGCGGCCGTCGGACGAGGGGTGTCCCCGCGGCTGCGACGTCGTCGTGGCGTGGACGTCGCCGGCGGCGGATGCCACCACGAGCGTGCCCCGCGTGGCGCGGCCGAGCAGTCCGGCGAGGAGCGAGACGACGAAGATCCCGGCGCACGTGCACAGGACGGCGCGCTGCCGGTGGTCCCGGCCTGCGTGTTCTCTCCCTGTCTGATCCCTCCCAGCCTGGGTCATCGCTGACCTCCTGCCTCCGTGGGCGGGCGGGTCGCTGGGCCTTGCGGGAGCCGGGGCCGGCGTCGCGCCCCCCACTGGGAGGAACGGGTGGGGTCTCCCGGGCTTGCGACCGGGCGCAGGAAGGTGCCCTGGGGCCGGCCTGGGGTTGACCTGGGACCGGCGCGGTTGCCTCCGCGGGCAGCGCCCGCTACGCTGGCACTCACAACCCGAGAGTGCTAACGAGTGCCAAGGAGGCCCCTCCCGATGAAGCTGCACCCCCTCGATGACCGGATCGTCGTCCGCCCCGGCGAGTCCGAGGAAATTGACCGCGTCCGGCCTGGTCATCCCCGACACGGCCAAAGAGAAGCCCCAGCAGGGCGAGGTGATCGCCGTCGGCCCGGGCCGGCGCTCCGAGGACACCGGCGAGCTCATCCCGATGGACGTCAAGGTCGGCGACACCGTCGTCTACTCCAAGTACGGCGGCACTGAATACGTCCTCGAGGGTGAGGACGTCCTCATCCTCTCGAGCCGCGACATCCTGGCCAAAGTCGGCTGAGCAAGGTCCGGCAGATCAGGGTCTGCCCGCCGCCTCGGTCGATCCCGGGCCGGCGCGGCGGCCTCCCCAAATTTTTCTAGTCACCAACGGGCCCCTGACCCCACCAGGCCCGAGAGGAGTTTCATCCAGTCATGCCCAAGATCCTGAAGTTCGACGAGGCCGCCCGCCGCGGGCTCGAGGCCGGCGTCAACAAGCTGGCCGACACCGTCAAGGTCACCCTGGGGCCCAAGGGCCGCAACGTGGTGATCGAGAAGAAGTTCGGCGCCCCGACCATCACCAATGACGGCGTGTCCATCGCCCGCGAGGTCGAGCTCGACGACCCGTTCGAGAACATGGGCGCCCAGCTGGTCAAGGAGGTCGCCACCAAGACCAACGACGTGGCCGGTGACGGCACGACGACGGCCACGGTGCTGGCGCAGTCGCTGATCACCGAGGGCCTGCGCAACGTCGCGGCGGGCGCCAGCCCGACCGGCCTGAAGAAGGGCATCGAGAAGGGTGTCCAGGCCGCGGTCGACAACATCAAGAAGCAGTCCAAGGAAGTCGGTGGCAAGACGGAGATCGCGCAGGTGGCGTCCATCTCGGCGGCCGACAACGCCATCGGCGACGTGCTGGCCGACGCCATCGACAAGGTCGGCAAGGACGGCACGGTCACCGTCGAGGAGTCGAACACCTTCGGGATCGAGCTCGAGCTCACCGAGGGCATGCAGTTCGACAAGGGCTTCCTCTCGCCCTACTTCGTGACCGACCCCGAGCGCCAGGAGGCCGTGCTCGACGAGCCGGTGATCTTGTTCTTCAACTCCAAGATCTCGGCCGTGCACGATCTCGTCCCCGTGCTCGAGAAGGTCATGCAGACCGGCAAGCCGCTCCTGATCGTGGCCGAGGACGTCGAGGGCGAGGCCCTCGCCACGCTGGTCGTGAACAAGATCCGTGGCACCTTCACCTCCGTCGCCGTCAAGGCCCCGGGCTTCGGCGAGCGCCGCAAGGAGATGCTCCAGGACATGGCCGTCCTCACGGGCGCCCAGGTCATCAGCGAGGAGATCGGGCTCAAGCTCGAGAACGCCACCATCGACCTGCTGGGCAAGGCCCGCCGTGTCATCGTCACCAAGGACGACACGACGATCGTCGAGGGCGGCGGCTCGTCCGAGGACGTGAAGGGCCGCGTGGCCCAGATCAAGCGGGCGATCGACGACACCGACTCGGACTGGGACCGCGAGAAGCTCCAGGAGCGCCTGGCCAAGTTGGCCGGCGGCGTTGCCGTGGTCAAGGTCGGCGCAGCCACCGAGGTCGAGCTGAAGGAGAAGAAGCACCGCATCGAGGACGCGCTGTCCGCCACCCGGGCCGCGGTCGAGGAGGGCATCGTCGCCGGCGGCGGCACCGCTCTCATCCGGGCCCGCAAGTCGGTGAACGACCTCGCCGACACGCTCGAGGGTGACGAGGCCACCGGTGCGCGCATCGTGGCCCGCTCGCTCGAGGAGCCGCTGCGCTGGATCGCCTTCAACGCCGGTCTCGAGGGCGCCGTGCTGGTGTCGCAGGTCGAGGCGGCCAAGGGCAACCACGGCCTCAACGCCGCCAACGGCGAGATGGAGGACTTGGTCAAGGCCGGCATCATCGACCCGGCCAAGGTGACGCGCTCTGCGCTGCAGAACGCGGCCTCCATCGCCGGCCTGCTCCTCACCACCGAGGCGCTCGTGGCCGACAAGCCCGAGAAGGGCCCGGACCCGGCCGCGGCAGCCGCTGCCATGGGCGGTATGGGCGGTATGGGCGGGATGATGTAGTTCGCGCTCGAGCCTTGTTGTGCTCTCGGTGGCCGGGCTTCGGGCCCGGCCACCGGCGCGTCCAGGGGATGAACTCCCGGCGAGAAAGGTGACCGTGGTAGCGGATTTTCCGCCACGGCCGTTGACCCGTCGCGGCCCCCGTGTTAGGCCTACGGGTGAGTTAACCCGAGGGGGCCTCCCAGGTTTCTCGCATCAGGTATCGAGCGGGCGTGGACACGTCGTCGCGCCCGGCACCGAAGGGAGAAATCTGACTGTGAAACCAAAAATGTGGTTCGTCGCGTCCACGCTCGGGGTGTCCTGTGTGGCCCTCGGAGGGGTGGCCGGCGCGCTCTTGGCCCCCACGAGCATCTCGAAACCCGAGATCGACCGGGCCAGCGCCACCATCCAGCTGGGCGGGCAGCTGAAGTCGGTGACGTGCAACGGAGAGGACAAGCTGGCGTCGGGAGCCAAGACCCCTTACATCACCTACTTGGGCAGCTGGCACGGGCTCGGAGAGTCAGGTCCTCCCGGACCCGACCGACTACAACCTGTCGGGCACGCTGACTGTGAGCGCCATCTCGTGGACGATCAACTTGAACACCGACCGTGGCGTCCTCACGGGGAAGGCGGTCCTGGGCCACCTCCGCGCACCGGAACGACCTACTCCGGACACCCTCACCGTGATCACGCAGGGCGACCCGACTCCATTGCGGGGACGGTGACCACCGGGCGTGGCTGGATCGTCGCCAACTTCAAGCTCCCCGACGACGGTGTGACCGGTGCGAACGACGACTACCTCTACGCCAACGTGGAGTTCTCGAGCATCGGCACGACCGGTGGCCACCGGAGCCTTCGGTGACGACGCGGGAACGATCAACCCGCCGAACGTGCCCGACTACTCCGTCGTGGCCAACACGCCGCCGAAGAGCACCGAGGCCTGCTGAGTCTCCCCGCCGACGCATTGCGGCCGACGCCAGTTGGCCGACACCAGTTGTTGCACGGGCACCGGTACGCTTGGGCCCGTGTCGGGCTTCGCGGCCGGGTCTTCGGACCCGGCTGCGGCGCGCCGGGGTGACGCCGCTGGGAACCAGCGGACATCAGGGGCGGGTCAGGTACTGCGACAAGCTGAGCACCTGGCTCGACGGTGGGGTGGCGACGGACAGAGCGGATCCGTAGTGCGAGAAGGAGACCACCACATCCTGGTGCACGGTCTGGCCGTTGCCATCGTTCGACGGCCCCGGTATCACGATCAACCGCACGCGCCCGTCCGACCCGACGTCGACCTCTTCGAAGGCGTGCGTCCCGAAGCCGGCGGCCGCCATCGTCGTCGCGTTGGAGGAGAAATTCACCGAGTAGCTCTGCACGTCCTTGCCGTCGACGGTCGTGCGTCCGAGTGACGCCACCACGAGAGGGCCGTCGGCCACGTGTTGGAGAAGCATCCCGGGGTTCCCGATCAGCTCGATCAGGTTGCTCAGCGTCGAGGCGGGCCCGAGCGCGGGCAGGTCGTTCGTCGTGGCGACGACCCATGACTTGCCGGGCACGGGTGAATCGGTGACGTGGACGTAGACCGGTTGGCCCTGGAACACGAATTGCTGGCCCTCGGTCGTGGTCCCCGTGAGCGTGACGTCCAGTGTGCCCAGCCCTGAACCGAGATCGAAGCGTCCGTTGCCGTCGAGACGCTGCGGCGTCGACTGACCGGGGTCCGAGTATGTCGCAGCGAGGGCGATCGTCGCCGTCTTCTCGCCGATGCTCCGCTGCACCGCGGCGGCCAGGGTGTCGGCCGCGCTCGTGCCGTGCGCCCGCGCCCCGGACGCGGCGCCCGACTGGGTGGCCTGAGTGCTGCCGGCGCCCGTTGTGGTGGTGCCGGTGCCGCCGGTGCCGCCCGTGCCGTCGTGACCGGGTCTGCTCGTGACCAGGACCGCGACCACGATCGCGACGACGACGACCACTCCTGCGGCCGCGACGAGGCCGGTGCGGCCGCGCCAGGCGGGCGCGACGACGACGGGCGCCCCCGCCCCGCGTGATGGCTCTGGATCATCGGCGGGTCCTGGGCGGCTTGGTGGGCGGGCTGGACCAAGAGGGCGGGGACGACGGCGTCATCGCTCGCTGCCGGAACCGCCCTCGCCGGCGGTGGCGGAGGGGTGACGCCGGTGGACCCGTCACCGAGCTCCCCGTCGGCGCGGACCCTGTCCGTCCACCCGTTGTCCCAATAGCGTTGATGCCCCAGTAAGTACGGGTCTTTGTACCAACCTGGCTCCCGGTCCACCGCCTGCTCCCACTGCCGCGCCGACTCACGTTCAGCTCCTCATGCTCCCACATGGCCGGGGTGCTTTCCCTTCGGTTACGAGAAGGCGACCAACCGGTGAACCCAGCCGAAGGGCCCAGGAACCGATGGATAGGTCGGGCGAGGTGAGCGACGAGAAGGCGATGGCGTGCCCTCGTGGCGTGCGTCTCTGCACCCTGTTCGTCGTCCCGCTCGTCATCCTCATGGTCGGGACTGTCTCGGGCGCGGCGATGTCGGGTCACGCCGGCGCAACGACGGCACCGAAAGCGCATGTACGCGCACCCGCGAACCGGCTGACGGCTCCGAAGACGTCGTTCGCGCAGGACACGAAGTTCTTCACCGATGTGACGGAGGCCGACCCGGCGCTCGTGACCTACGAGCAGCAGCAAGGGAACACGGCGCTCCGAGCGCTCCTGACCGACGGCTCGGCGTTTTGTGCCTTGCTGCGACAAGGGGGCGGTATCGATCGAGCGCTCGTTTCCGAGGCCGCGGGAGCGAGAAGTTCGGAGTCGACGACGCATCTGCCCTTGTCGGTGACCACCTTCAACACCATCGAGGCGGTCGCGCTCATCTCGCTCTGTCCTGCGGAGCAGAGGTTGGTCCCAGCAGCGGACAGATCCAGGATCCGCGCGCTCGGCGACGCGCTGGCCCATCGACCGCGTTGAGCGTCGCCGTCGGCGAACAATGCGTACTGCGCTGACAACGCGAACGGCACAGACAATGCGTGCCGCGCGGACGGCGCAGACGGCCGGACGGCGCGGACGGCGCAGACGGCGCGGACGGCGCGGACGGCGCAGACAGCGCGACGACGGAGGGCTGTTCGCGTTCCGGTCACAGAGAAGTAAGCGCGGCGTAGCGCAACGTCAGCGCTCGCGTAACCCACCGCTCTTAAGTTTCAGCGCACCGTTGTCATTTTGGCAACAGGAGTGTTGATCTTCGGATCAGGAGGAGGGCTTCAGTGCGGATCTCAGGGATGAGGCGACGTCGGCTGCGGGCCAGCACGATGGTCGCTGCCGCCTTCGCGACGATGGTGGCCATCACCGGCGTGAGTCTTTCCAGCGCCTTCGTGGGCACCACGTCAGCGGGCGCGGTCAGATCGACGACGTGCCCGGCGGGAGCCTCGTTGCAAATCCCTGCAGGCGGGTCCAGCTCGCAAGCACAGTGTGTCATCACGTCGACGGGCACCCCAGTCGGCGCGATCAAGCACGTGTGGCTGATCATCCTCGAGAACAAGTCCTACGACGAGACCTTCACGGGGCTCAACCAGAACTCCTACCTGTGGCAGACGCTCCCTCAGCAAGGGGCTCTGCTGACGAACTACTACGGCACCGGCCACTTCAGCATGGACAACTACATCTCGCTGGTGTCAGGCCAGGCCCCCTCGTACGGCGTGCAGGACGACTGCTCGACGACAGCCAACATGACGAACAACAACAGCGGGATCGTCACCACGGGCAGCGTCGGCACGAGCACAGACACCGACGGCACCGCCGACGGCTCGGGCACCAACACGACACCGCCCAATCCGACCGGAAGCAGCAACGGCAACTATGGCCAGCTCGTTGTGCACGGTGGCATCGATGCCACGCTCCCGAACAACGGCTGCGTGTACCCGACCAGCGTGGCGACCGTGTTCAACCAGTTCAACGCGGCCGGGGTGTCCTGGAAGGCCTACGCCCAGGACCTCGGTGGTGCCCAGCCGACGGGCTCCACGACCTACCAGACCGGCTCCACCCCGGGCGTGAGCGACACCGTTCCTGGTCGTGACGACGGCGCGTGTGGCTACCCCGGCCAGTCGACCAGCGATCCCGTCACCAATCCGACGAACCTCGTGTCCACTCCCGCCGGCCCCGGTGGCGACGTGACGAGCTACACGGGAGCCCAGCCGGCCAACGCCAACAACAACGGTGACCCCGCCGACCAGTTCGTGGCCAAGCACTTCCCGACGGGCTGGTTCACAGCGCTGACCGGTGAGTCCGACGGCATGCAGAGCAACATTTCGTACCCGGCTCAGCCGGCGCTCAACGAGCCGACCACCACCGAGTACGACGGACCGGGCGGCACACCCGAGACCAACTGCGACGCCAACCACGTCGCCAACCTGGACGATCCGACCTACGGCCTGGCCCACGACCTGAGCCTTCCGGCCAACGAGGTTCCGGCGTTCAACTGGATCACCCCGAACAACTGCAGCGACGCCCACGATGCGACGTGCCAGGGCAACAACCTCTCGGGGGCCTTCAACGCCAACGGGACGCCGAACTACACCCCCGCGGGCCTGCCGCAGGACGATCCTGAGGCGACGACGCCGGTCAACTACACCGGTGGGCTCTACGCGGCCGACCTCTTCCTGCGCTACTACATCCCGATGATCGAGCAGTCGGCGGCCTTTGCCGACGGCGGGATGATCGACATCACCTTCGACGAGGCCAACCCTCCCTTCACCGTCGGCAACAGCTTCAACAACGAGCCTGCCCCCGGTGACAGCTCGACGTTCAACTCGCCGGCCGACCAGCCGAGCTTCGGCTCGCCCGGGACCACGGCACCGGGGGCCGACTCGCTCTACGGGGCCTACGGCGTCGCGGCCGACGCTGCGGGCGAGAACATCAACGGGCAGAACGTGCACACCGAGCCCACCGGTCCGAACGACCCCGAGGTGACCAACACCGCGGGTCAGCAGCTGCAGCCGGGCCCGGGCGCCTCCGGGTTCATCGACCGGCCGACCGGCCTCAGCGGCGAGAGCCCGAACCTGAGCGGCTCACCCGGCACGGCGACAGAGCCGGCCGTGGTCGCCCCGAACTCGAGCTGGGTCACGGACTCCAAGATCAACGCGGACGACACGGGCCGTCTCGTGTCGGGTACGGACGCCAACGGCAACGCGATCCCGCCCGACACCTTCGTCGGGGCGGTCAGCGACACCGGGCCCATCGCGTTGGCGGGCAACGCCAGCACCACGTCGGCGTCGAACAACTACGCCAAGCCGTGGCTTGGCACCTTCCAGCTGCTCAACGACAGCGGACAGCCCGTGACGTTGACGGGCGGCTTCAACGGGAACGTGACCCTGAGCGCAGAGGGAGCCACGTCGACGGTCGGGACGACGAACTGCCCGAGCGGCAGTGAGGCGGCAACGAGCAGCGGCTGCGTCACCGCCGACCCGCTCTACGACCCGACCGACTTCACGCCGGGCGGGGGCGACACCGGCACCGTGCTGATCAGCCCGCTCATCAAGCCGGGCACCGTGTCGAGCACCTACTACAACCACTACAGCACGCTGCGCACGCTCGAGGACCTGTTCCTCACCGGAGCGTCCTGCACGGAGCCGTCCAACCTCGACACCCCGTTGGCCGCCGGTTCGGTGTGCGGGGGCCTCGACGGCCACGGCCACATCGGCTACGCGGCACAGCCCGGCCTGGCCAGCTTCGGACCGGATGTGTTCACCGCACAGCAGTACTCGGTCGTCGCAGCACCGCACGGGTACTCGACCGTCGCCGGCAGTGGCGCCAGCGCCCTGTACTGCCCGAAGGGGATCGACCTCGGCCCCGGCGTCGCCGACAGCCACAACGGCACCGGCGGGTTCGGCGGCGTCGGCGGTATCGCCGGGGCGGCCGGCTGCGGGAGCAGCGGTGGCAAGGGCGGCAACGGTGGCAACGGCGTCACCGCGGCCGGGCACGGGGGCGATGGCGGCAACGGCGGCAATGGCGCCTGCCCGCCCGAGGAATGGGTTGGGGGAGTCTGGTTGACGTCCAGCGGCGCGTCGACCAAGCCGTACGACACGCCGCCCTGTAACGGCACGGGCGGCGGCGGCAAGGGCGGCACGGGTGGCAACGGTGCCGGCACCACCCCGGGTGGCAACGGCGGCAACGGAGGCAACGGCGTGCCCGGGACGCCCGGTACGAAGGGTGCGAACGGTACGAACGGATAGCAACGACCGTGGACACACGGCAGTCGATGCCGTGAGAACGGCTCATCGCAGGTGGGGCCGGGCACGCACGCCCGGTCCCTTCTGCGCGGTCGTCGTCGTGCTCGCATTGTCGGCCGGCCTGTTCGCGGGCTGTGGCGGCGGTGGCCCGCAGTACCCCTCCGCCCTGCCCGGCAAGAGCAGCGGGCACTACCCCTCATTCCTTCCGAAGAGGACCCTGGATCCCGACGTGGACGGCGCCCTCGTCGGGACGGCGGCGAGGCCGGCGCTCCAAGTCGAGGGACTGCCGGTCGACGCGAGGACACAGGCCTTCGATGTGCGGATCACCGTGAGCGGGCCGGTCGTGCCCGGCGAGGGCCTCCCAGACCAGCCGGCCGCCACCACGTGCACCTGGACCGTGATCATGAAGGACGCCAGCGCGAACGTGCCGGTCTCGTTGGCCGACTTCCACGCCGTCGACCATCTCGGCTCGGTCTTCGTCATGGGGCTCGTTCCCGGTGAGCCCCCACTGCCGCCGGTGTTGCACAAAGGGCAGACGATCAGCTTCAGGCTCCGGTCCTACGAGCTGGTCGGTGAAGGCATGATGCAGTGGGCGCCGGATCACGCCCACGTGGTCGCCTCGTGGGACTACACGGTCGAGAACGACTGAACGGCGTGGGGACGCGTCCCACGGCGCAGCGTTGCGCCGCGAGGCCGCCAGTCAGTCCGTGAACGCGTGGACGACGGCGCGGTAGTTCTGGCTCGGCGCTGAGGGAACCGGGACCGCGGCGCGCCGCGCCCTGCGACTGACCTCGTGCACGAGACCGGGCGTCGTCGCCGCGGGCGCCGGGGGCGGCCCGACGACCGTCTCGATCCGCGCGAAGCCCGCCGCCCGGCAGAGATTATGCAGCGCTTCGATCGTCGGCACGTACCAGTTGCCGAAATCGGTCCGCAGCGAGCTGCCGGCGTGGAACTGGAGCAGCACCTCGTTGTCGAGCCCCTGGAGGTGCACCGCCTCGGTCTCGATGACGGCCACCTCCTTCGTGACGGCGCGCAGGCGCTCCAGGCAGGTCAGCGGTTCCTTCATGTGATACAGCACGCCGAGGTAGAGCACCACGTCGAACCGGCCCAGCTCGTCGAGGTCGACCCGCTGGAAGTCGGCGACGATCGGTTGGACCTTGGAATCGAGCGCCTTGGCGGCGAAGTTGAAGCCACGCTGACCCGGAAGATCGGGCCGCCAGAAATCTGTCTCGTCGCGCGACTGGTCGGGGAGCAGACCTTTGTTGATGCACTGCTCCCAATAGGCGCCGCGGGCGACGAAGTCGACGCCCCACGCATAGTGATCGAGCGCGACAACACGGCTGGCGCCCTTCTGCTCGGCCAGGAACGAGAACTTGCCGTCCCACGCTCCGATGTCGAGCACGCTTTTGCCAGCGACGTCGGGGATCACAGCCGCCGACGTCTCCTGGACACTGATGCCCTTGGTCACCACGCCGTTGCCCAGGTCGATGGTGTGGTACCACCCGAACGCGTCGGCCTCTGTCTGCAGTTCCGACGGAGAGATCATGGGCCGAGAGCGTAGCGAGGCCGTCGGGGGGCCCTGTGCCCACTCGCACCGCGCCCCTTCACTGCGCCCCGTTCACCGGGCCCCCAGTAGCGTGAGGCGGATGCCCCGGCCCGTTCCGACCCAGGTGATCCCTCGTCCGGGGGATTGGCGCCCGGGCGAGCCGGCGGCCTGGGCCACCGTCGAGCCCGGGCAGCGATCAGCGATCAGCGTCGAGCGCGTGCTGGACGCGCTCGTCAGAGCGGGCCAACGCGGGAGCGTCCCCGAGGGCCTGGACTCAGATGACCTCTTCGGGCCGTTCGCGCTCTCGCTCATCACGAACGAGTCCGGGGTGCCGGCGGTCGATCACGTGAACGCCGCGGTCCTCGCGGTGATGTTCGAGGAGCAGGACGAAGGGGAGGCTCGCTTGATCTTCACCCGCCGCTCGAACGGCTTGCGTACTCATCGTGGCGAAGTGAGCTTCCCGGGTGGGCGCCTCGAGGAAGGCGAGGCACCGGCGGATGCCGCGCTGCGCGAGGCGCACGAAGAGGTGGGCCTCGACCCGGGTCTGGTCACCACGGTGGGCTGGATGCATCCGCTCATGACCATGGCGTCGTCCTCGGTGATCCTGCCGATCCTGGCGACCGTTGCCCGGCGGCCGCGTCTCGTGGCGAACCCCGCCGAGGTCGAGCGGGTCTTCGACGTGACGGTGAGCGAACTCGCCGACCCGACAATCTTTCATGAGGAGCGCTGGCACGTCCCGGGTCGGACGATCTCTGGGAGTGCGGACGATTCGTTCCCGGTCTGGTTCTTCGAGATCGCAGGGGAGATGATCTGGGGCGCGACAGCTCGCATGATCTACGAGCTGCTCTCAGTCGTTCTGCATCCGTCGTCCTGAGACGGCGAGCGTTACGCAGGCTGCCTGACCGAGTCGGGAAGGTCTGTTGTCGAGTACCAACGGCGGACCCGATCGAGATGCGGCCACGGGCTGATCGGACCTGTCGGGGCTTTGGTGTCGGTTTGAATGCGGTCCCACTGTCCCGCGTAGATGGCATCGAGCTGTTGGACCCGCTCCTCGAAGAGTCCGAGACCCTTGGTCTGCTGTGGCGCCTTGTCCTCTCTCGGCTCGCTCAACCGTTGTAACCGAGCGCGAGTCACCGCTTCGTCGCGATATTGGAAGTGGTGGATAGTGATCCCTCCCGGAGGCTCCGATTCGGTTCGCCATCCACCCCACAAGGCATTGTGCGCGCCGGTTTCGCATTGCAAGAACTGCTGGTAGCGGTCAAAGCGCTGCAGGGGATGTTTCCAGTGTTCGCAGGTCCAATGTTTCCAGGGCTTCAACGTGTAACACATCGGTTGAAAGTCGATGGGATGAAACCCCGTCACGTACCCGGGCTTCTTGTCGGGCAGATGATTCATCACGCGTGCCCCGATGATGCGAAACGTGCGATCGAGGGTGCTCAAGTACTCGCGAATCGACAAGCCGTCCGGACCCTCGGGGAACTCGTCCGGATCCACATAGATCCACCACACGTGTCTCTCTCCACAGCGAAGGGACTCCTTCGCCACCACGGCGTTCATGAGCGTCTGCACGAAACGCTGATCGAAGACGGGTCGGTCGAAGATCTCGGCCACGGTCGCCCCGGCCGCGACGGCGCGCTCGACGGTCGAATCGGTGCTGGACTGATCGACCAGGAACACCCCATCCACTCCCTGGACGAACAGGTTGCGCACGGTCGCTTCGATGATGTCCTCTTCCATCCAGGACTTGATGATGGCGTAGAAGCGAAACTCCAACGTTTCGGACTTCTCTGGAAGAGGTGCAGTGCGGTACGGCACGTGCCCTTTGCGCACGTTCGGAGGCGTGTACAGGTGCAACGCACGCAGTGCAGCTCTGTAGGAATTCATGTGCGTCCTTGCCGACGATCCACGTCAATTGCCCGATCGAGCCCCTGCGGCGAGAGCAGCCAGTTTCACCTTGAACCGCCACTCCTGGCAAACGCGGCCTGCACGTTACGGTCCGAAGGCGATCCCCAGCTCGCCGAGTGGACCGAAGGCAACCCGTAGCGCGTCGCCGGGCACGACCGCGACCGGCGCCACCAGGGAACCGGCGATGATGCGCTGGCCGCGCTCGAGCGAGGCGCCATGGGTGGCCAGGAAGGAGCCGACGAAGGCGGCCGTGGTCCCCGGTTCCTCCGTGATCCGTCCCTCGGCCACGACGGCGTCCGCGCCGTCGCCCGTCACCTTCTTTACTGTCGCCGCGATCGCCCACGGGTCGACCCCGGGCACCTCCGGCCCGAACACGACGCCGCGCTGGCAAATGTTGGCGGCGAGAACCGGCTCGATGTCGTCGAACGAGATGTCGAGATCGACCAGCTCGAGGGCCGGCGCCAGGCCGGCGACCACGCCGCCGTCGCCCACCCGGATGGCCACCTCGACCTCGACGGCGGGGGCGACCCAGCCCGTCAACGACACGGTGGCGCCGTCGGCAGTCACGCCACTGTCCAGCAGGTATCCGACGACGGGCTCGCTCAGCCCGAACACCTGCTGGACGGCGGGCGTGTTGAACCCGATCTTCCACCCCACCGCGGTCGCGCCGTCCGCCAGCGCCGCCGCGCGGCGCGCCAGCTGGGCGCGCATGCCCCGTGAGACTGCGGCCGCGCTGTCCTGGTCCGTCATGATGGGAGTCTCGCGCCGGGAGGGGTCCGCCGGTGGGGCGTTTCGGCCGGGAGGCCGGCCCGTTCCGCCGGGAGGGGACCGGCGGTGGGGTGCGGCTGGCCACCGGAAAGAGACCCCGGGAGAGCCTGAGCCCGGGCACGGGCAGAGTAGGATGAAGGATCGTCGGCGTGTCGGCCCGGCGTTCGCAAGACCTAGACAGGCCGGTGGGTGGTGGAGCCGTACCGGCCCCCACGAATGCCGGAGGGCGAACAGAGTGGCTGAGATCGAGATCGGCATCTTCAAGTCGGGGCGACGGGCCTACGGGTTCGACGACATCGCCATCGTCCCGAGCCGGCGTACCCGCGACCCCGAGGATGTCGACATCTCCTGGGAGATCGACGCCTACGGCTTCGACCTGCCGGTCATGGGCGCGGCCATGGACGGGGTGATGAGCCCGACCACGGCAATCGAGCTCGGGCGACTGGGCGGCTTGGGCGTGCTGAACCTCGAGGGTCTCTGGACCCGCTACGAGGACCCGACGTCACTGTTCGACGAGATCCGCGAGCTCGACGACGAGAAGGCCACGGCGCGGATGCAGCAGATGTACCAGGAGCCGATCATCCCCGAGCTGGTCACCGCCCGCATCCGCCAGCTGAAAGAGGCCGGGATCACGACGGCCGCGTCGGTCACGCCGCAGCGGACCGAGAAGCTGGCGCCTGCCATCCTGGCCGGAGAGCTGGACCTGCTGGTGATCCAGGGAACGGTGGTATCGGCCGAGCACGTATCGAAGACCTCGGAGCCGCTCAACCTGAAGCGCTTCATCCGCGAGTTCGACATCCCGGTCATCGTGGGCGGCTGTGCCTCCTACCAGGCCGGGCTGCATCTCATGCGCACGGGCGCCGTCGGTGTGCTGGTCGGCGTCGGACCGGGCAACGCCTGCACGACCCGGGGCGTGCTCGGTCTGGGCGTGCCCCAGGCCACCGCCATCGCCGACGTGGCGGGCGCTCGCATGCGGCACCTGGACGAGACCGGGGTCTACGTGCACGTCATCGCGGACGGCGGGATGTCCAAGGGAGGCGACATCGCCAAGGCCATCGCGTGCGGTGCCGACGCCGTCATGCTCGGCTCGCCTCTGTCGTCCGCCTTTGAGGCGCCGGCCCGGGGCTTCCACTGGGGCATGGCCACCTTCCACCCGACGCTGCCCCGTGGCGCCCGGGTGCGCACCTCGGTGCGCGGCTCGCTGCGCGAGATCCTGCTCGGCCCGGCCCACGAGAACGACGGCCGCATGAACCTCTTCGGCGCCTTGCGGACCGCCATGGCGACGTGCGGCTACGAAACGGTGAAGGAGTTCCAGAAGGCCGAGGTGATGATCGCCCCGGCGTTGCAGACGGAGGGCAAGGCGTTGCAGCGTTCGCAGGGCGTGGGGATGGGGCACTGACCGACACCGTCCTCGTCGTCGACTTCGGGGCCCAGTACGCGCGGCTGATCGCACGCCGGGTCCGCGAGGCGCACGTCTATTCCGAGATCGTCCCCGCCTCGATCTCGGTAGAGGAGATCCGTCGCCGCGCGCCCAAGGGCATCATCTTCAGCGGTGGACCCAAGTCGGTCTACGAGTCACCGGCACCGTCCATCGACGCGGGCGTCTACGAGTTGGGCATCCCGATCCTGGGCCTCTGTTACGGCGCGCAGCTCATGGCGCTGCAGCTGGGCGGCACGGTGTCGCGCACGGGCCAGGGCGAGTACGGGCGTACGTCGCTCTCGCTGTCGTCGTCGGCCGGCTCCACCTCGCCCCTCTTCCCCGACTGGCCTTCCGCTGTCCTCGGTGTGGATGAGCCACGGCGACGCCATCACCGGGGTGCCGCCCGGGTTCGTGGCCACGGCGACCTCGCCCGGTGCACCCGTCGCGGCCATGCACGACCCCGAGCGTCTTCTGTACGGGCTGCAATTCCACCCCGAGGTGGTGCACACCGACCGCGGTGACGAGGTGTTCGACCACTTCCTGATCGACGTGTGCGGCTGTGCTCCGGGATGGACCAACGTGTCGATCATCGAGCAGCAGGTCGCGGCCGTGCGGGCGCAGGTCGACGGCGACAGGGTGCTCTGCGCGCTGTCGGGTGGGGTCGATTCGGCGGTGGCGGCGGCTCTGGTGCACAAGGCGGTGGGGGACCAGCTCACCTGCGTCTTCGTCGATACGGGGTTGATGCGGGCCGGCGAGGCCGACCAGGTGGAGGACACCTTCCGCCGCCAGTTCAAGGTCGACCTGGTCCACGTGAAGGCGGCCGACCGTTACTTCGCGGCCTTGGAGGGGGTGACGGACCCCGAGCGCAAGCGCAAGATCATCGGCGAGCTCTTCATTCGCATCTTCGAGGAGGTGGCGCGCGACCTGGGGTCCGGTGGCGCCGGCGGCCCCGATGACGAGGGACCGCGGTTCTTGGTGCAGGGCACGCTGTACCCCGACGTGATCGAGTCGGGCAGCGACACCGCGGCCAGCATCAAGTCGCACCACAACGTGGGCGGGCTGCCCCAGGACCTGAAGTTCGAACTGGTGGAGCCGCTCCGACTGCTCTTCAAGGACGAGGTACGCGCCGTCGGCGAGGAGCTCGGACTGCCGCACGAGATCGTGTGGCGCCAACCCTTCCCCGGCCCGGGCCTGGCCGTGCGCATCATCGGGGAGGTCACGCGCGAGCGCGCGGAGATCCTGCGCGCCGCCGACGCCGTCGTGGTCGAAGAGATCCGCCGGGCCGGGCTCTACCGCGAGCTGTGGCAGAGCTTCGCCGTGCTGCCAGCGGTCAGGTCGGTGGGAGTGATGGGCGACGGCCGCACCTACGCGTACCCAATCATCATCCGCGCCGTCACCAGCGATGACGCCATGACGGCGGACTGGGCCCGCCTGCCCTATGACCTGGTCGAGCGCATCGCCTCTCGCGTCATCAACGAGGTCGAAGGCGTGAACCGGGTGGCGCTCGACGTTACGTCGAAGCCGCCCGGGACGATCGAGTGGGAGTGAGCGGCCGCTCCTCCTCTGCCCCGGCGGACAACGGCCAGCTCTTCGACACCTCTGACGAGGGCGTCGGGGCCGCGGCCGCTGTCGGTAGCCGGAGAGGACGCCATCCGGACGCCGGTACGGACGCCGGCAGCGCCGACTCGCAGATCGACGACGGCCGAGGGTGCGGACGACGGCCGGCGCCGGCGCCGGCGTTCGGCGACCGCATCGGGCGCTTTCTCGGGCCGGACCGCCGCACTGGTCGACGACCTGACCCTTCCCCAGCGCGCCGCGGTGGAGCACCGCGGCGGACCCCTGCTGATCATCGCCGGCGCGGGCTCGGGCAAGACGCGCGTCCTCACCCGTCGCATCGCCCACCTGATGGCGACGGGCGACGCACCGCCCTGGGGCATTCTGGCCATCACCTTCACCAACAAGGCGGCCGACGAGATGCGCTCGCGGGTGGTCGAGCTCGTCGGGACGGCGGCCGAGAAGATGTGGGTCTCCACGTTCCACTCGGCCTGCCTGCGCATGTTGCGGGCCAACGCCGACCGGCTCGGTTTCCGCTCGAGCTTCACGGTCTACGACGACACCGATTCGCGACGGTTGATCGAGATGATCACGGCCGAGCTCGGGTTCGACCAGAAGCGATTGCCGTCGCGCGCCGTGCAGGGCGCCATCAGCCAGGCCAAGTCGGAACTGGTCGACTTCGAGACGTTCAGGGAAGAGGCGCAGAGCGGGCCGGATCCCTTCCGGAAGCGCATCGCTGACATCTACGCGGCAGTACCAGGACCGGCTGCACGCTGCGAACGCCATGGACTTCGACGACCTGCTCATGGTCACCGCCAATCTCCTGCAGGCCTACGACGATGTGCGCGAGGCCTACCAGGCGCGCTTCGCGCACATCCTCGTCGACGAGTTCCAGGACACGAACCACGCGCAGAACGAGATCGTCAAACTGCTGGGCGAGGCGCACGGCAACGTGAGCGTGGTGGGGGACTCCGACCAGTCGGTCTACCGCTGGCGCGGCGCGGACATCCGCAACATCTTGGAGTTCGAGCGAGCGTTCCCCAACGTGACCACGATCATGCTGGAGCAGAACTTCCGCTCCACCCAGACGATCCTCGACGCGGCCAACGCGGTCATCGCCAACAACGTCGGTCGCCAAGCCAAGGAGCTCTTCACGGTCGGCGACACCGGTGGACCGGTCAGGCGCTACCGCGCCGAGGACGAGCGCGACGAGGCTGCGTGGGTCTCCAGCGAGATCCTGCGCCTGCACGCGTCGGAGTCCCTGTCCTGGGGCGACTGCGCCGTCTTCTATCGGACCAACGCGCAGTCGCTTCCGCTCGAGACCTCGATGAAGTTCAGCGGCATCCCGTACAAAGTGGTGGGCGGGGCCAAGTTCTACGACCGGCGCGAGATCAAGGACGTGCTGGCGTACATACGCGTCCTCGCCAACCCCGACGACGAGGTGTCGGCCCGCCGCATCGTCAACGTTCCCAAGCGGGGCATCGGCGACACGTCGGTCGCCCGTCTGGCCGCCTGGGCCCAGGTGAACGGCGTGTCGTTCAGCGAAGCGATCGACCGCGCGGCGGACGCGGGGCTGGCCGCCAAAGCCCTGCGGGGCGCCGAGCAGCTGTCGACGATGTTGGCCGAACTGCGACCGCTGGTACAGACGGTCAACCCCGCCGACTTCGTCCAGCTGGTGGCTGACCGCACCGGCTACCTGGCCGAGCTCGTCGCCGAGCATACGCTCGAGGCGGATGGCCGGATCGAGAACCTGGCCGAGTTGGCCTCGCAGGCCGGTGATTTCGACGACGTGCAGGGTTTCCTCGAGACGGTCGCCTTGGTGGCGGATTCCGACGAGCTGGAGAGCGACGGCACCCGGGTCTCGCTCATGACACTGCATACGGCCAAGGGGCTGGAGTACCCCGCCGTCTTCGTCGTGGGTCTCGAGGAGGGCATCTTCCCGCACTTCCGCTCGTTGGCGGAACCGAGCGAGCTGGAGGAGGAGCGCCGACTGTTCTACGTCGGCATCACCCGGGCCCGGCAGCACCTGGCGATCTCGCACGCCTGGTCGCGCACGAGCTGGGGCCGCACGCAGCCCGCCATGCCGAGCCGCTTTGTGACCGAGGTGCCGGCGCATCTGGTTGAGGACGTAGGCCTGGGCTCGCCCCGCCGGGGCACGGGATACGACTCCCTCTCGGCCGAAGAACACCTTCCAGGCGCCACCTTCGCCCCTGCCGTGTCCTTGGCGACCCGTTCGGCTGCGGCAGGGGGGTCCAGGGGACCGCGGGGCAGTACGGGTGCCGAGGACCTCGGCCTCGTGCCAGGCGACGAGGTGGTGCACGACCACTGGGGCCGAGGCGTCGTCGTCACCGCCAAGGGAGAGGGTTCGCGGGCCCAGGCCACCGTGGACTTCGGCACGGTGGGCAAGAAGAACCTGCTGCTCTCTGCCACCCCGCTGCGGAGGGCCTGAGGTGTCCCCAAGACCCCCTCGGGGACCGAAGGGATCAGGCTAGCTGAGAGCCTCCGTCGGCACGTGCAACCGCAATTATGTAGTCATAGGCGAGTTGCTTGGAGAGCAGGCTCCTGGCGATTTTCGTCGCAACCTTACGACTCGTCGTCGGGCTGTTGTGCCCAAAATAACTGATCTCGACTTTGCGAAAACCGGTTCGTACCAGAACGTTTCTCAGAGTTTCCTGGTCATGCCAGTGAGTGTGTTCCGGATGCAGCACAGCATGACCCCCCCATCGGTAAATCGTATTTCCTATGTAGAACGCATTCGGCGTTGTGAGAACAAGGCAACCACCGGGAGCTAGGTGTTGTCTTGCACTGCTCAAGAAACCGGTGATGTCGCCAAGGTGCTCGATGACTTCTCCGCCGAAGATGGTGTCGAACTGTTGTCCTAGGTCGAAATGTTCCGCGTTGCCGACGATGGCCTGAAAGCCCGCCGCGTTCATCTCGGCAACGGTCTCCTCGTCGATGTCCATGCCGGTCACATCGCCGAATCGCGCAGCCAAAAGGCCGTGCATCCAATCGGGCTTTCCGTATCTGGAAGCACAGCCAATGTCCAATATCCGACCGTCTTTGATGTGTGGCGCGACCTCTTCGAATCGCTCTCTCAAGCTCCCTTCTCCCCAGGGTCCCTCACCCCACTTCGGTTGTAAGAAATGGCCCTTCGCAGGCGAACTGGGCATCAGGCCCGTGCTTCGCACTGTGGGTGAGCTTGACCCACCGTCTCCGGGAGCTCCCAATTCGAAATCCTCCTAACCGACGCGTCTGGTCACAGGCGTACCTTACGCCGATGCTTGCATCGTGCTCCCGTTGTCCGAGCGTTGCGTCAAGGGTGGTACGGCAGGCGCCGATGGGGCGGTATGGCGCGCGTCATCTGCGCCGTGACCATCCTCCTCCTTGGGGTCACGGCGATCGGTATTCCTGCTGCCTCGGCGGTGCAGCCGGGTGTCGTGGCACCGCCCGCGTCCATCCCCGACAACTGTTCGAGTGACGTCTCTCAGCCCATGCAGGTGTGGCTCCAGACCCTCCCGGCGGACACGACGGTGGTGGCGCCTCCCGGTGCCTGCTACCTGATCAACGAGGGAATACGTCTGGTCGCGGTCGGTCGGCCTGACCATCTCAGGTGGGAAGTGGGAGGACGCCACCACGCCCCAATCCGGAGCGCCGCCCAAGAACGAGAATGCCGAGGTCTGGCTCGTCGGTGGTTCGAACATCACCCTCGAGAACATGAAGATTACCGGTGTCAACCCCGGCGGCTACGACGCAGCGGGCGCCTTCATGGAAGGCATCAGATCTGATGGCGTACTCCACCTCGACGTGGCGAACGTCAAGATCGCCAACGTCTATGGCGACGGGATCGAGTTGGCACCCCTGCGTGGCGCGAATGACCTATCAGGCCAGATCCTCAACCCGACGAAGCACGCCACGATCAGCAATGTCGACATCGAGGGGTCGGGTCGCCAGGGGATCACGCTGGCCAGTGTGGACCATGCCCTCATCAGCTCGGTCCATCTGGACGACGTCGGTCTCAACGTGTTCGACGTCGAAGCTGATCAGGGGAACGAGGGTGCCGCGAACGTCACGATCGACGGATGCACGGCCGGGTACGGGAACCACGGGCTCTTCTTCGCCAATGGGGGCGCGGGCGGAGGTGGGGAGCAGACTCGCAACATCACGGTCGAGAACTGCACGATGGCGGCCTCACAGGCCGGGGAGGCAGTGTTGGTGCAGTCACCGGCCAATGCCCCGGCACCTCGTGGTCCATTCACCTTCGCCGATGACACGCTGCGATGTGGAACGAGCGTGTATGTCGCCTGCGTGCAGGTCATAGGAGCCAACGTCTCGGTCAACGGGTCGACGGTCGTGTGCCCACCCGCGACCATTCACGAATCCGTGTACAACGCATACCAATCGAGCACGGTGAGCTTCGGCGGGGACTACGTCACCGGCTACGGGCATCCTGGATCAACGAGCGCGAACAGCTCGGTCACCGTTTCCGGGGGCGTCTGGCAACCGTACGTCTCCGTCTCTGCGCCGTCTCCGATACGACCGTCTACGCCCGCGCCGTCGAACGCCGGACAATTGATCGCCGACACGCACGCCGCTCCTGTCCACTCACACGTCCTGTCAGTCGCCGCCGATGGAGTTCTCGCCACCAGTACGGGAGGCGGCGCCCCGCACCACAACTCGGCGGCAGCCCTCGCTTCGAACCGACGCGAGCCCCAGGCTGTGGCGACAACGTTCCCGCAATCAGCCAGCCGTGAGGCAGCCGCCGTCCTGATTGCGTTCTTGGCACTGGCGACCGCGATCGGCCTCGTCAAACGACGGAGGCAGCGGGCCTCGGTGTTGGCTCCGTCCATCGTCGACATGCTTGGTCGATCCAGCCAGCCAACCCGATAGACCGACGTCGGGAGACATCGAATGGTGTGCGGCATCGTTCCGTTTGACCGCGGAATCTCGGCACGAACTGGCCTGTAAAGTCCCGCCGATGGCGGGTTTCGACGAGCGAAAACGTGCGAGCAGCCACGGCGGGTTTCGCCGGGCATGGATGCTTGCGACCCTCGTGATCGCGTTCACGGTCGCCGCATGCGGGGATACCTCTCCCACGAGCTCGGTCTCCACGACACCAAAAGGCCATACACGACACAATCCGTCCACCACTGTTCCCACCAGCTCCGTCAGGGTTCTCCCCCCAGCGGCTGCAGTCCCTCTGGCGGGTGGGTCGGCGCCGGTTCCGGCGCCGACCGGCCCAACTGTCTCGCCGCCGCCCACTGTGACGGCGAATTGCGCCGCCGACGTCAGCAAGCCGTTGCGAAAATGGCTCAGGTCTCTTCCGGCAGGAACCACCGTCGTCGCCCCGGCGAACGCGTGCTATTTGGTCAACGAAGGAATACGACTGAGCCATCCCAAGGATCTCACGATCTACGGCGCCACCTTCATGGACAAGACCGCCGCTCCAGGTCCCCGACGCCTCTCCAAGGGTGCTCCGGTCTTCACGGTGATCGGGGGTTCCGGCGTGACCTTCGAGGCAATTCACATCGTCGGTGCGAATCCCGGCGGCTACCACCCCGCCCTGGCCTTTGGCGGGGGAATCGAACTCGAAGGGACGGTCGGCGCAACGATCCGAGGCGTCACCATCGCCAATACCTTTGGTGACGGAATCACGCTCGCGCCCTTGCGAGGCGGCTCCGACCATAGTTCCGGGGCAATCGTGGCTCCGGCATCTGGCGTTGTCATACGCGACGTCACGGTCAAAGATGTCGGCCGGCAGGGCATCACGTTTTCGTCCATCACGGGCGCGCAGTTGAGCGACGTCGTCGTGAACAACCAGGCCCTTGCCACGTTCGACTTCGAGGCAGATCAGGGGAACGAGGGAGCCGAAGGCGTGACAATCGATGGTTGCGAAGCATCGGGGGGAGGGCCATTCTTTGCCAACGGCGGGTCGAGCGACGGGAGACATACTGGCCACATCACCGTCGAGCATTGCACGATGGACACGCCAGAAGGAGGCGAGGCCATCATCGTCCAGCGCATCCGCCACGACCGAGTGAAACGAGGCCCGATCACCTTCGAGGACGACTCGCTGCAGTGCGGCAACAGTGTCTATGTGTCCTGCGTGCAAGTGACGGGAGGAGTTGTGACCGTGTCGGACTCGTCACTCCGGTTCCCGCCGGCCACGATTCACGAGCCGGTGTACTACGCCGCCGCGGGCGCACAGGTGACCTTTGACGGCGATGTCGTCACAGGGTATGGGCTCCGTGGCCGGACGGTCGGACGCAAGGCCGCTGTGCAGGTCGTCGGTGGACATTGGGTGCCCTGGGCGGACCTCGCTCGGTAGCTTTTGGGAAGGGGAACGCTGCGATCTGGCGTGCGCACCCGGCGCCTCCGTATCCTGGGAGCGACATGAAACGTCCCTACAGGGTGGTCGTGGCCAAGCCCGGGCTCGACGGGCACGACCGGGGGGCCAAGGTCATCGCCCGGGCGCTGCGCGACAGCGGGTTCGAGGTCGTCTACACCGGTCTGCACCAGACCCCCGAGCAAGTGGTCCAGGCCGTCGTGCAGGAAGACGCCGACGCAGTCGGGTTGTCCCTCCTCTCGGGAGCCCACCTCACGTTGGTGCCCAAGATCGTCACATTGCTGGCGAAGGCCGGGCGGGAGGACGTACTCGTGGTGGTGGGGGGGATCATCCCCGAAGCCGACATCCCGGTGCTGAAGGAAGAAGGCGTAGCTGCTGTCTTCACGCCCGGAGCGCCGCTCGATTCCATCGGCTCGTGGCTGCGCGATGCTCTTGACGAACGCGAGGAGACCGTGGAGGCCTAACACGCCCCGCGGCACCCGCCCCTCCATCTCATCGATCCCCACCCGGCCGCGAAGGCAAGACCCGAGCAGCGCAACCCGAAGGAGACAGTACCGACAGTGGACCTCTACGAGTACCAGGGCAAGCAGTACTTCGCTCGCTTTGGCATCCCCGTCTCGCCCGGCGGCGTTGCCGACACGGTGGACGAGGCGGTGGAGCAGGCCGAGGCGGCCGGCTACCCGGTGGTGATCAAGGCCCAGGTGAAGGTGGGCGGGCGCGGCAAGGCGGGCGGCGTGAAACTGGCGGCCGATGCCGACGAGGTGCGCCTGCACGCAGGGAACATCTTGGGCCTCGACATCAAGGGTCACGTCGTCAAGCGCCTCTGGGTCGAGCACGCGTCGGACATCGCGAAGGAGTACTACGCCAGCTTCACGTTGGACCGTCCGGCCAAGCTGCACCTCGGCATGCTCTCGGCGCAAGGCGGCGTCGAGATCGAGGAGGTGGCGCAGACCGATCCCGACGCCATCGCCAGGCTCCACATCGACCCGGTCGACGGGCTGTCGGAGGAGGCGGCCCAGGAGTGGGTCGGGCGGGCCAACTTGGATCCCGAGGCGCGTCAGCAAACGGCGATACTGCTGGTGCGCCTCTATCACTGCTACGTCGAGGGAGACTGCGACCTCGCTGAGATCAACCCCCTCATCCTCACCCCCGAGGGCAAGGTGCACGCCCTCGACGCCAAAGTCACGCTCGATGAGAACGCGTCCTTTCGCCACCCCGAATGGGAAGAGTTCGAGGACGACTCCGACATCGACCCGCGCGAGAAGATGGCCAAGGAGAAGGGCCTCAACTACATCGGCCTGTCCGGGACGGTCGGCATCATCGCCAACGGCGCCGGTCTGGCGATGTCGACGCTGGACGTGGTCACGCAGGTCGGGGGCGAAGCCGCCAACTTCCTCGACATCGGCGGCGGCGCCAACGCCGACGTCATGGCCGCCGCTCTCGAAGTCATCAACGCCGATCCCGCGGTGAAATCCATCTTCGTCAACATCTTCGGGGGCATCACGCGGGTCGACGAGGTCGCCAAGGGGATTATCGAGGCTCTGAGTCGCGTGCGGCTGGCCTCACCGGTGGTTATGCGCCTCGACGGCACCAACGCCGAGCAAGGCCGAGCTCTGCTGAAAGAGCACTTGTCGGACCGCCTGATCGCCGAGCCGACCATGCTCGAGGCAGCCAGGCGCGCTGGTCGCGCTGGCGCAGGCGTCGGCGTAGGCGTAGGCGTAGGCGGCACGGGCACTAAGCGAGAACTCAAAGAGAACAGGAACGAACGTGAGCATCTTCGTCGATGAGACGACCAAGGTCGTGATACAGGGCATCAGCCCGACGAGCCAGGGCCTGTTTCACGGTCTGCGCAACAAGGCCTACGGCACCAAGATCGTGGGCGGGACCAACCCGAAGCGGGGCGGAGAGGAGATCGAAGGCATCCCCGTGTATGCCTCGGTCGCCGATGCGGTGAAGGAAACCGGGGCGACGGCGTCGTTCATCTCGGTTCCCCCGCGGGGGGCGGCCGACGCCATCATCGAGGCGGCCGAGACCGGTATCTCGTTCATCGTGTGCATCACCGAGGGCATCCCGGCCCAGGACGAGGCGGTCGTCTACAACCGGTTGGTCGACGAGTTCCCCGGGACGCGCCTGCTGGGGCCGAATTGCCCCGGCATCATCAGCCCCGGCAAGTGCAACATCGGCATCACCTCCGGCGACATCGCGCTGGCCGGCGGCCCGGTCGGCATCGTCTCGCGGTCGGGGACCTTGACCTACCAGGCGCTCCACGAGCTCTCGCAGCAGGGCGTCGGGCAGACGACCTGCGTGGGAATCGGCGGCGACCCCGTCCCTGGCACCAATTTCATCGATTGCCTGGCCGCGTTCGAGGCTGACCCCGACACCAAGGCCGTGATGATGATCGGCGAGATCGGGGGCTCGGAGGAGGAGCGCGCGGCGGAATTCATCGCATCGGACATGACCAAGCCCGTGGCGGCGTACATCGCCGGGGTCACCGCGCCCCCCGGTCGCAAGATGGGCCATGCGGGCGCCATCATCTCGGGATCACAGGGGACGGCCCAGGCCAAGATGGAGGCGCTGTCCGCCGCGGGCGCACAGGTGGCACAGAACCCCACCGAGTGCGGGGAGCTGATGGTCGCGATCGTGCGGGGGCTCGGCTAGGCACTGGCCGGGCGGGCACGCCCTGCACCGACGACCGAAGGCCACGGGCCGGGCTACGCCGGCCGATCACCGCAGACTGCGTCACGCCGGCATCGTCGCCGCGGCGGGCGACGCAAACGCCCTCGCCCCATCGTCGGGCGCCGGTCCAAGGGTGCCTCGCCTCGACTTCACGGCGATCACGATGCCGGTGGCGATGATCCAGACGGGAAAGCCGAAGAGGAACGCGAGCAAGCTGAGCGGTCCGGCGATGCCGACCAGCGCCACCACGATGGAGTACCACCCGAGGCGCTTGGGCAGTGGAGCGGCCCCACGGTTGAGCAGCATGGCCAGACCGGCGGAGAATGTCAGGAAGTCGATGCCGGCGAGAAGAAGCAGCTCGTTGTTCTGGCTGTAGAAGTTGACGAAGTGGGCCACCGCGTAGTCGTGGTTGTGCGACGCCAGGATGACCGTCATCTCGAAACTCCCCGAGACGACGACGCCTGCGATGAACAGGATGCCCGAGGCGAAGACCATGTTGGGCCAGAGCCGCTGTCCGCCCGCCTCCACGAGCACCGTCCTGAGCTGGGTGACGAACACGAGGAGCAGGAACAGGGCAACGCCGACCAGCCAGACGGTGAGCCACTGCTGGTCGACGTGGGTGTTGTACCAGTGCGCCACCGAGACGCCCGACGCATTCTCCTTTGGCTGTCCGCTCGAGAACGGCCCGAACGAGATGAAGATCAACGCCACGGCCACCAGGCCGATCAGCCAGAGCCATCGGTTGCACGCAGAATCCTTCATGGTCTCCCTCCCTTGCACGACTCAGCGTCGTGCGCTCTGGGAGCGCGGCCGAGCATGTCGTCCCTGGAGACGCTCGCTCGCACGCTCCGACTGCCACTGTGCGCCGGCGCGGCGCTCGGGGAAAGGGAGGTAGCACGCCGTGGCGGTCGGGGGGCTAGCACCCCGGCGCTGCCGGCAGGCTCGGGACACGCATACCCCAATCCGACCCGCGGCGTCGTTAGCGTCTTGTCGATGGAGTCGGAGGCTCCGCGAGCCGGAAGGCGATCCCGCGGGACATGGCGTCGTGACGGCCGATCTGAGGTGTCGAAGCCGATGCGGCTGGCGGACCTCACCCCTCCTGATCGGCATCGGGCGATCCTGCGCTGCGGTCTGACCATCCTCGTGGCGTGGGTGATCATCTTCGGTGCGTATTACGTGCTCCCGTTCGGCAAGGAATCCGAATTGCGATCGGCCGTGCGGGTGGGCGCGGACGTCGCGCTCATCGGCTCTGTCTTCACCTGGCAGATCGGCCGGATCTCGAGAGCCGAACTTCCCGAGCTTCGGGCAGTGGAGGCGCTGGGCATCGTCGTCGCGCTGTTTCTGGCGGTGTTCTCGGGCGTCTATCTCGCCATGTCGCACAACACCGGCGCCTTCACCCAACCGTTGGATCAGACCCGCGCGCTGTACTTCACCATCAGCGTGTTCTCGACGGTCGGCTTCGGCGACATCACGCCACGGACCGACACGGCTCGGCTGATCGTTTCGGCACAGATGTTGCTCGACCTGGTGGTCATCGGTGCTGTGGTCCGCCTGATCCTCAACGCGGCCAGGAGCCGCGTGGAGTCCACATCTGCCACGTCCCAACCGGCTCCCTCCGAATAGGCAGCGCGACTCCGGTGGTTCTGTGACGTAGGGGGTTCTGTGACCAGGAAGCTTTGGTGCCGCGGCCGGTCTTGCATCGCGAGTGTGCGGCTGCTAGTGACGTAGAGTCTTAACCTGTCGCACGTAGTGTGTCAGCTTGAGTCTTAGGGGCGCCAGGTGACGCTGATCAACTACAGCCACCTTGAGGGGAAGGCCGGAGAAGCGCACGCCGAGCGGTTTCGTGTGGCCGAGCCCTTCCCACATACGGTGATCGAGGGCATCCTGGTCGACGACGCCCACGAACTGGCGACGGCCTTTCCGGAGGCGTCGTGGGACGGCTGGGCGAGCAGGAGTTCCAGCTACCAACCAGGCAAATGGAGCTGCCGGGACCTCGAGGTCATGCCGCAGGCCATGCGAGACCTCATCCTCGAGCTCTCGGAACCTCGTTTTCTCAGAGCCCTCTCAGACATCACGTCCATCGATGCGCTCTTGCCCGATCTCTACTTGCAAGGCGGTGGACTTCAGTGCATGGACCCGGGCGGCAAGCTGACGCCCCACACGGACTTCTACCGCCACCCGACGTTCCGGTTGTTCCGCCGGGTCAACGTGCTCTTGTACCTGAACCCGAGTTGGGACCCGGACAATGGTGGCGAGCTGGTCCTCTTCGATTTCGGTGACGGCCGTCCGGTGGTGAGCATCCCTCCGCGCTTCGGCACGTGTGCGATCTTCGCAACCGACCATCGATCCGTGCATGGCGTGCAACCGCTCACGGGGGCACTGCGACGGTGTTCGATCGCGCTGTTCTATTACACGGTCGACGACGTCGACGTGTTCAGCGCAGATCGCCAGGCCTATTGGTATCCACCGGACGTGTGGCAGCAGCGAGATCTGACGGTCAGAGCACGCTTGAAGGCGAGAAACTCCGCGCTCAAGGTGGCGAAGGTCCTCACTCATGCTGCCTACCGGGTCGATCCGGAGAAGGCCAACTTGGCGGGTCCGCACCGATGAAATGACGTAGTCAACGGGACTCCGCCGACCCCGGGGAGGTGGCGGACCCGGAGGCGGACGGGGCACGGAAACGCCGGCGCAGTCGCCTAGATTGGGTGGGTGCGCCTTGCCGTCCTGGTCTCGGGTTCAGGGACCATCTTGCGAGCGATGTTCGCGACCCGCCTCCCCGTGGACGTCGTGCTCTCGGACCGGCCCTGTGCCGGCCTGGACCTGGCGCGGGACGCCGGAGTCCCGACAGAGCTCGTCGACCGGGCAGCCTACGGAGGCTTCGGGCCGGGATTCGACCGGGACGCGTTCACCACCTCGGTGACCGCCGCCCTCGTCGCACAAAGGGTCGACCTCGTGGCGATGGCCGGCTTCGGGACGGTGCTGTCCGAGCCGGCCCACGTCGCCTTCCCCGGGAGGATCCTCAACACGCACCCCGCGCTGCTGCCCGCCTTCCCGGGCTGGCACGCCGTGCGGGACGCGCTGGCGGCCGGGGTCACCGAGACGGGTTGCACCGTCCATCTCGCCACGCTGGAGATGGACGCCGGCCCCATTCTCGGCCAGGAGGTCGTGCCGGTCCTGGCCGGCGACACCGAGGAGACGCTGCACGAGCGGATCAAGGTCGCCGAGCGCAGCCTCTACCCGGCCACGGTGTCGTGGGCCCTCCGCGAATTGGGAGAGGGTCGCGAGATCTGGCCCCCCGAGCGGAGCCACGGCGTGGGCGCAGTGAAAGTGAGAACGTGACGCGAACAGGGAAAGAAGCAACGGCACCGGCGGTTCCGTCATCGGGGGTGCACCCATGAGAGCGCTGCTGTCGGTCTACGACAAAGAAGGGCTGGTCGAATTCGCCCGCGGCCTGTCTGATCTCGGTTGGGAGCTGATCGCGACTGGAAACACGTCCGCCACGCTAGGCGGGGCGGGAGTGGCACACACCGAGGTCGCCGATGTGACCGGCTCGCCCGAGATGCTGGGAGGCCGCGTCAAGACCCTGCACCCCATGATCCACGGGGGCATCCTGGCCGACCGCTCCAAGCCCGAGCACCTGGCCGACCTCGAGGCCAACGGGATCGATGCCATCGACCTCGTCGTCGTCAACCTGTATCCCTTCTCCTCGGACCCCTCCATCGAGCTCATCGACGTCGGCGGACCGACGATGGTCCGGGCGGCGGCCAAGAACCACGAGCATGTGGGCGTGGTCACCTCGCCGGCCGACTACCCCGCCGTCCTCGAGGAGCTGCGCCGATCCGGAACCCTCTCGGCGGCGACCCGCCGCCGCCTCGCCCGCGCCGCCTTCGCGCATACCGCGGCCTACGACGCTGCGATCGTCGCGTGGCTCGATGCGGGTAGTCCCCGCCCCATTGGCGAACTCGAGGGCGTCACCGACGTCGACCGCTCGGAGGCGGAGACGGCTCGCGTCCTGCCGCCGACGCTGCACTTCTCGCTCGAGCGCGCCGAGGTGCTCCGCTACGGCGAGAACCCGCACCAACGGGGCGCGCGTTACCGCCTGGGGGGTGCGTCGAGCTGGTGGGACGACGTGGTCCAGCACGGTGGCAGTGCACTGTCCTATCTCAACCTCTTTGACGGAGATGCGGCCTGGCGCCTTGTGCACGAGCTGGCGGCCGACGCCGGGGAGGGCCAGGTCGGGGTCGCCATCATCAAGCACGCCAATCCTTGTGGCGCCGCCGTGGCCGGCACTCTCGTTGCGGCGTACGAGCGTGCCCTCGAGTGCGACCCCCTCAGCGCCTTCGGGGGCGTGGTGGCCATCGGTGGGGCGGTCACGGCCGAGGTGGCCGAGGCGGTGGCGTCGGGACCGCAAGCCGACGTGGTCATTGCGTCGTCCTTTGCGCCCGAGGCGCTCGAGCGCCTGACGGCGCGGCGCAAGGCCACCCGGCTGCTCTCTGGACCTGCCCCCGAGCACGCGGTCCGACAGGTACGCAGCCTGGGGGCCAGCGTGCTGGTGCAGGACGCCGACGACTTCGTGTCGCCCCGCAGCCAGTGGCGCTCCGTGACGGCGCGCCAACCGACCGATGACGAGTGGGGTGACCTGGCGCTGGCCTGGCGGGTGTGCGGCCGGACGACCTCCAACGCCATCGCGATCGTGAACGGCGGGCAGGCGGTTGGCGTCGGTGCGGGGCAACAGTCACGCGTGGTCGCGGCCGAGATCGCCGTGCAGAAGGCCGGCGAGCGGGCGAAGGGCGGCGCGGGCGCGAGCGACGCCTTCTTCCCTTTTCCCGATGGACTGCTAGTGCTCGCCGACGCCGGCGTCACCGCGGTCGTGCAGCCGGGCGGGTCGGTCAAAGATGCCGACGTGGTCGCGGCGGCGGACGAGGCGGGCATCGCCATGGTGATGACCGGAGAGCGGCATTTCAAGCATTGAGGGGTACTGCGCAGTGACGGAGGCGAAGCGACTGCGGTGGGGCCGATGACGGCGATCCTGCTCGACGGCGAGGCAGTGGCGTCCCGTATCCGCGCCGAGGTCGGCGAGCGCGCCGCGAGGTTGGCCGGCCGGGGCGTGTACGTGGGGCTCGGCACCATCCTCGTCGGCGACGACGCCCCGAGCGCGCGCTACGTCGCGCTCAAACACGAGGACTGCGCGGCGCTCGGCATCTACTCGATCGGCGAGCACCTCCCGGCGAGTGCAACCCAGCACGAAGTGATGGAGGCCATCGCCCGCTTCAACGCCGATCCCAAGGTGAGCGCGTTCCTGGTCCAGCTTCCGCTTCCTGACGGTCTCGACGAGGAGCGCGCGCTCCTGGCTGTCGACCCCGAGAAGGACGTCGACGGCCTGCACCCCGTGAACCTCGGTCGGCTGGTGCTCGGCACACCGGGCCCACTGCCCTGCACACCCGCGGGAATCGTCGAGCTGCTGCACGCCTACGACGTCCCTGTGGAGGGGCGCCATGTCGTGATCATCGGCCGTGGCGTGACCATCGGCCGCCCGTTGGCCAACCTGCTCACGCTCAAGCGCGCCGGCTTGAACGCGGCCGTGAGCGTCGTACACACCGGTGTTGACCCCGCCGACATGGTGGCCATCACGCAGACCGCCGACATCGTCGTGGCGGCGGCGGGCCGCCCCCACCTGCTCACGGCCGACATGGTGAAGCCCGGCGCAGCGGTGGTGTCGGCAGGTACGACGTTCGAAGGGAAGAAGCTCATTCCCGACGCGCACCCGGACGTGGCGGAGGTCGCGGGCTGGATCACGCCCCGCATCGGCGGAGTGGGACCCATGACCCGTGCCATGCTGTTGCGCAACGCCGTCGAGGCAGCGGAGCGCTCGTCGAGGTGAACAGCGGTGCAACAGATGCAGGTGCAGCGCATGGGTGAACGGGAGTACTCCGAGCGCCCGTGGGGCAACTATACGGTCCTCGACGACGACGCCCCCGACCACAAGGTCAAGCGCATGGTCGTCCACCCAGGTAGCCGCCTCAGTTACCAGCGCCATGCCAAGCGGGCCGAGCACTGGTTCATCGTCTCGGGCACAGCTACGGTCACCCTCGATGACGTGGTGCACACGGTGCACGCCGGCGAGTCGATCGACATCCCCCTCGAGAGTGCTCATCGCATCGCCAACGAGGGGGACAGGGACGTCGTGTTCATCGAGGTGCAGCGGGGCACGTACTTCGGTGAGGACGACATCGTCCGCCTCGAGGACGACTATGGCAGAGTCGAGGGTGCCGCCGGGAAGGCGTCGTCGTGACTCGGATCGCTGAGCTCCTCGCGCAAGGCCCCACCTACTCGTTCGAGTTCTTCCCTCCGAAGAACGACAAGGAATTGACCACGCTGTCGCGCACGCTGGTGGAGCTGCAGCCACTGGAGCCCTCGTTCGTCTCTGTCACCTACCGTGGCGGCGCAACATCGCGCCAGCGCACGTTCGACCTGGTCTCGGGCATGCTGCACACGACGACGCTCAATCCGATGGCGCATCTCATCTGTGTGGCCCACACCCGCTTGGAACTGGCGGACATCCTGGTCTCGCTGCGCAAGGCCGGCGTGGAGAACCTGATGGCGCTGGGCGGCGACCCGCCCCAGGACCCAGCGGCGGGGGCGGGTGAGCTGGCCTACGCCGCGGAGCTCGTGGAGCTGGCCCGGGCCATCGGTGGCTTCTCCATCGGGGTGGCGGCCCATCCGGCGGGTCACCCGCGGTCGGCCGACATGGCGAGTGACCGCGACTACCTGGCGGCCAAGCTGGCGCTGGCCGACTTTGCGATCACGCAGTTCTTCTTCGAGGCCTCGGAGTACCAGGAGCTGGTGGCCGACGTCCGGGAGCGGGGCGTGGAGACCCCGGTCCTGCCCGGGATCCTGCCCGTCACCTCCCTCTCGACGATGAGCCGCCTCGGGGCGATGGGTGCCGCCGCGCCGGAATGGATGGAAACCCGGCTGCGCGCCGCAGACGAGCGAGGTGGCGGCGACGCGGTGCGCAAGGAGGGAGTGGAACTGGCCACCGAGCTCTGCGCCCGGCTCCTGGAAACGGGGATCCCGGGGTTGCACTTCTACACCTTCAACACCTCCAGCGCGACCAGGGAGATCTATGCCGCCCTGGGTCTCGGCCCGACCGCGCCTGCGCGATAAGCCTCCTCGACTCGTTCGCGCTGCAGTCACGCGGTTCACGGCGCCGTCACGGTGTTGCACTGCAGTAGCCCTGGGCATCGGCTGGTGCGTCTGTAAGACTCGCACTGACGTGCGCCTTGGCGTTGGTGCGCACCGTTGCTGCTCTTCGTGCCGGTGCCCGTGTGGGCCACGGCCGAGGAAAGGAGGAGTCATGCTGTTCATCCGAGGCAGTCGGGTGTGCCTGGCAGCTCTGACGGTTGCGGCCGCTCTCGCGAGTGTGTCCGTGCTCGCGGCACAAGATGGTGCCGCTGCGCAAGGTTCGGGCGGCACGCTCTACGTGAACAGCACCGGCAGCGACACCGGCACGTGCCAGCTCTCCACGCTACCGTGTGCCACGATCGCCTACGCCGTCACGCAGGCCAATCCGGGCTCGACGATTGATGTCGCGGCGGGAAGTTATCCGGAGCAGCTGGTCATCAACGAGGACCTCACGATCGTCGGAACGGGTGGCACCGTGAGCATCGACCCGAGCACCCTTCCCACGGCGGACACCGACACGGATTCGTCGACCTCGCAGTACGCGATCATCGACGTCACCTCGATGGCGAGCGCCACCCTCAGGAACCTCGTGGTCGACGGTTCGAACGCCCAATCGCAGTTCACCGGGTGTGGACAGGACTTCGTGGGGGTGTACTTCCACGACGCCTCGGGCGTGATGAAGAAAGACATCGTTCAAAATGTCGAGTTGTCACCAGCACTCCTCGCGTGCCAGGACGGGCTCGGTGTCTACGTGGCCTCCGACTCGGGGGACCACTCGACGGTCATCATGACCGGGGACACGGTGAACACGTACGAGAAGAACGGCGTCACCTGCGACGACGCCGGCACGACGTGCACCATCGAGTCCTCGACCGTGACGGGGATCGGTGTCACGCCCGCGATCGCCCAGAACGGGATCCAGGCCGTCGACACCGCAGCGGTGGACCTGACCGGCGACACGGTCTCGAACAACTCCGACTCCGGAGGCGGACTGGGCAATCAGGCGACGGGTTTCATGATCGTCGACGTCGGCACGCTGAGTGCCTCCACGAACACGCTCGAGGACAACGACATCAACGCCTACATCGGTGCGGACGGTACCGGACCGGCGCCGGGTTCCTGGACCTTCACGGGCAATACGGTGACCCGGGCGACCGACAACGTGTCGGGAGGCGAGGCGTACTACGGTGACGGCGTCCAGATCGACAGCACGACCTCCCCCGTGTCCGTGACGAACAACGTCGTGACCGAGTCCGCCGAGAACGGCATCGTCATGCTGGGAGCGAGCAACGTCTTCCTGCATGGGAACACGACCAACGACAACGCCGGAGACGGTATCGACCTCGCAGCCCCTGCTCCCAACTCGGCGTCGACAACGCCGAGCTCGAACGACAAGGCGTCGACCAACACTGTAAAGGGGAATCGCGGCGACGGGATCCTGGCGGAGGCGGGCACGACCGACAACACCATCGTCCGGAACACGGTGAAGAACAACTTCAGGTACAGCCTCGAGGACCTTGGCAGCGGGAACAAGTGGAGGACGAACGCCTGTAAGCCGGCAAACGACTCGAGCCCCAGGGGTCTCTGTTCGTAAGGACGCGGCCGCCCAGTTCCGAGAGGAAGCAGGCGGCAAGTAACGTTCTCGCCGTGCCAGGGTCCAGCCCCAGTTCGCACGCGCGCCGGCCCGTCACGGCGGTCGTGCTGACGTACCGGCGGCCGCGACTGGCGGGAGAAGTCGTCCGAGGACTCCTGCGCGAGGAGGGCTTTCCGCCTCAGCGCATCGTTGTAGTCGTGAACGGGCAGGGCGGGCTCGACGATGCTGCGTTGGAGGCAGCGGTCCGCACGATCCGCCTTCCGGTCAACCTCGGGCCTGCGGGTGGATTTCGCGCCGGACTCGAAGCCGCTTTCGAGGACGACACAACGGAGTGGGCGTACCTGTGCGAGGACGATGTCGGACTGTTCAACCTGCCGACACCCCGGGTGGATGGCGTCCTGGATCAGTTGCGTGCAACTTGCGCCGGAGCGTCCACCCCCATCGGCGCTGTCGTCGCCTACGGGCGCCGTTTTGTCGGTCGTGGGCATTCGGTCAACGTGGTACCCGAGCCCGGTTGTCCGCGCTTTGTGCCGGTCGATGTGGCGGCGTGGGGAGCAACGCTCGTGGCGCGATCCGCGATCGATCGAGGCGTGTTGCCCGCGACCGAATGGTTCTTCGGCTTCGAGGACTTCGATTTCTTCTTGCGGCTCCATACTTCGGGCCTGAGCGTCCTCCTCGACTCGGAGTCGGCGCGGGCCGCGGCGGAGTCTCAGACGTCCGCGGGTCGAGAGGCTGCTCTCTCGACGGATCGTCCCGCTGACGCGGACGAACCGTGGCGCGCCTACTACCTCGCGCGTAACCACTTTCACCTGGCCAGGGCCCACGGCTCGCCAAGCTGGAAGGCGTGGCACCTGGCCTATTCGGCACGGCGCCTGCAGCTGGCCGCGAGCAACGCGGAACGTAGAGCGACGTTACATGGTCTCCTCGACGGCGTGCGGGGCCGTTGGGGTCCCCACCCGCGCTACGGCCGGACGACCGGGGAACACGAACAGAACACCTAAGACGGCGAATCTGCCCCCGAACAAGGTGGCAGATGCCTCAGGGCGCTGCGCTGAGGTTCGGGTGTTCGGCTCGCATGTTGGTCATGACGATGCCGAGGACAGGTGGCCGGTGCTGGGCCAAAAGGCGTTGTGACTGCAGCCCGTCGTTCACGGTCGTGTGCCACGCTTCGCAGACCACGAGCACGAGATCGACGGCCGGCATGAGCGCGGCGCCGTCCTGCGTCGAGAGAAGCGGCGCCTCGAACAGGACGACGTCAACGAGGTCACGAGCGGCCTCGACCAGGCCCGCCGCGTTGAGCGCCAGCTTGCTCGGGTTCGGGAACAGCTGCCCGAGAGCGAGGCTCGAGACGCCAGGGATCTGCGATGGGCGTGCGTTGGCCACGAGCTCCGAGGCAGTCAACTCGGAATAGGGTCCTTCCCAGGTCGAGGGCATCTTGCCGTTGCCGTCGATGTTCGTGCGCATCCCGCCCGTCGTCGCCACCAGTACCCGGTCACCTGCCTCCGCGAACACGGCAGCCAGATTGACGACGGCGAGGGAACGGGTGGGCTCGTCGGACGGCGCGGTCACCAGGATCGAGAACCGGGAGCGGTGAGGCTTCGTGAGGGCTCGCTGGCCCACAGTGACAGGGAGGTGCGGCTGGTCGGCGGGTCCTGAGGCGGGCTCGCTCGGCATGCCAACGGTGCCGCCCGGTCCCGGCATCGTGCCAACCGGGGCGGCGGCTCCGACAAGGAGCTCTTGGCGCGGCCGGAGCGTTGCGGCTTCGAGGAGCTCCTCCTGATAGCCATAGCCCCTCTTGACCCAGGTCACCGTCGGGGCAGTCAGGATGGCGACGTGCAGCCGGCGGTATGCCTCCGACGTCTGTGAATACGGGTCGACGATCACGTCGACCACGGGGATCGCCGACACAGACTCCGAGGCGACCGCAGGAATCTCGACGATGACGGGCAGGCCGAAGACCTCCTCCGCTCGCTTGGAGGTCCGGAGTCGGCGGTCGAAGGCATCGAGGAGCCATGTCGCAACCACGCCGAGAATCAGGCCCACCACGAGACCCAGGAGGGCCCGAAGGAAGGGGTTCGCCAAGCGCGGGGGGTTCGTGTTCAACTTCACCGCTTTCTTCGGAGTCGCCACAGAGATGACCTTGATGCCTGTCGGCGGCACGCCATCGGCCATCAACTTCTGCAGGCCGCCGATGGCGCCGGCCAGCTCGGCCGGACAGAACTCGGTTCTCCTCGAGGAGGGTCTTGGTGCTGAGCGCCGCCCCGCTCGTGGGCGACGTGGTCGGGGTGGTCAACGTGGTGGGGGCCCCGGGCAACGTGGTGGGGGCCCCGGGCAACGTGGTCACGGCCCCGCCGGCCACCACGGTCGGGGGCGTGGTCAATTCGATCGTGCTGGTCGTCGGGGTTGTGTCCACCAGCTCCATGCGGGGCGAACCCTGCCCCGTCAGTCCCGTGCTCGAGGCAACCGACGCTGAGTTTGCGCGTGGATGTATCGCGGAGGGGGCTCTGAGGGTCTCGGCCTTCTTCTTCTTGTGCTTCTTCGGCCTGATGATCTTCACGACGGGCGGGGGTTGGTCGTCGTCGTCGTGGTCGCCTTCGGAGGCGTTTTCTTCTTGGGTTTCTTCGGAATCTGCGGCCAGCGCCTTTTCGAGGTTCGCGATGTAGGCCTGTTGCGTCGCGATCGCTTGTTTCTGCTCGTTCGCAAGCTGCAGTTGCGAGTAGCTCGAGAGCGCCGCGACGAAAGCATTGGTGAGGCTTGCGGCCCCGTGCTTGGTGGGTTGGAGGACTGCGATCGCAAGAATGTTCCCGTGGGTGCCCTTGGCGTGCTTCTTCTTGGCCTTCCCCACCACGACGTCGGCTTCGAGTTTGTTGGTCAACGGCACGCCGTCGGCCTTGGCGGCAGCCGCCATCACCGCGGGGGCTTGGGCGAAGAACTCGAGCTGCTTCGAAGTCAGCTTCGCCCCTAACCCGTTCACCGGCGGCCGCCGGCGTGAGGCCGACGTCCGACGACGTCTTCCAGGTGTTGGCGGGGTACTTCGATGACGTTCCCACCGGTATGAGCAGCGCCACGATCATGCCCACGAGGGCAATCGAGACAACGACCGGCCAGCGCCGGATCGGTGCTCTCAGATAGGAGATGGGCTCCAACTCAACCTCCGCGTGGGTAGGCCGACCCCGAGGCGCCCCTGGTCTGCGCACTGAAATGACAGGTCCGGCCTGGGAATACTAGCCAATCTCACTTGGCCTCAACCGGCGGCCAACGGATGAACAACAGACGAACAAAACTACGGAGGAACAAAAGCGCAAATCGTCACCGAGAGGGCGTTCCGCCGGGCAAGGTTTCAAGAATTCGCCGGCATTCCGTCACCTGAGTAAACTTTCTTCGGCCCGTTTGCGCCAGATGCGCCCGAAAAACATCAAGGTCAGCCTCGGGATTGCAAGAAATGCGAAACTAACGCGAACTGAGGGGTACCCCCAGGTAAACGTTTCATGTCCTGTGAGAAGGTCACGCATCGTGTCCACCCAACGCGCTTGACCGCCGGGCAAGACCGCATTCATTCTGGCGGGAGTGCAAAGGGGGTCCGAGGGTGGCGCGCCGAGCCAATAGCACAGACGCGGCGGAAATCCCTTGTTGTGGCCAGAGCCGTATCTGTCTACCTTTATCGGGGGGCCGAGATGGTCTGTTGGGGAGCATGATGGTTTGTCGGGGAACATGATGGCGGCCAAGGAGCGAGGTTGGGGGACCGTTCGCCTGAGCGTCTTGGCGTCCAAGGTGAGGTCCAGGATGGTCTTCATCCTGCTCGACGTCATCGTCATCGTCACCGCATACGGACTAGCCGAGGCTGCATCGTTGCGTGATCGCGCACCGGCGGACTATCTGCACAAGCTGGTCCTCTTTCTGGCCGTGACGCTGGCGGTGCAACTGGTCGCAAATTGGTGGTTCGGTCTGTACGGCCGGATCTGGAGGCATGCCGGGATCGAGGAAGCACGCAACATCGTGCTGTCCTGTCTGCTGACCCTGTGTGTGCTGACGGCTCTCTACCCCCTGGGGTTCTCGGAGCGGATCACGAGGGTTCCGTTCCTGGTTCTCCCGTTGGGCTGTCTCCTGACGATGCTGGGAATCGGCGTACTGCGCTTCCACTCGCGGCTCCTCGGCTGGCAGCGCGCGAACCGAGGTATGGGGTTGCGTGTCGGCGTCATCGGCAGCCGTGATGCTGGCGCAGCAGTCGTGCGGGGCATGTTGCGGAATCCGTCCGCCGGTCTCTTCCCGGTCGCGGTCTTCGACGACGACGAGCGGACGCACGGGTACTCGCTCATGGGCATTCCCGTGGTCGGCTCCATCGACGACATTCCGGCGGCGGTCGCCAAGCTCCAGATCCAGCAGATCCTGCTCGCAGTTCCTCAGCCGTCAACCGACTTGGTGGAACAGTGTGTGAAGTTGGCGGAAGAGGCCAGTGTCGTCTTGAAGATCGTGCCCGACCTACGCGACCTCGTCGGATCGGTGAGCGCGCCCTCCGTCTCGGTCCGCTCGGCTCGTGAGCCGGCGATCGAGGACTTGCTGGGACGCCACGAGGTCGTCACCGACTTGGCCGCCGTCCGCCGCGCCCTGGAGGGCCGGAGGGTCCTCGTGACCGGGGCCGGTGGATCCATCGGGTCGGAGATCTGCCGCCAGGTGTCAGGCTTCAACCCGGATGTCCTGCTCATGCTGGACCATGACGAGACCCATCTGCACGACGTCGGCCAGCTGGCCGACTGCAAGAGTGAGCAGGTCCTGGCCGATATCTCCCGGCGCGACGCCATTTTCGAGATCTTCTCGCGCTGGCAGCCCGAAGTCGTCTTTCACGCTGCAGCGCACAAGCACGTCCCGATCCTCGAGACCCACGTCGTCGAGGCGGTCACGACCAACATCCTGGGGATGAACAACGTCCTCGAGGCGGCGGCGCAGTTCCACGCCGAGCGGTTCGTGTTCATCTCGACTGACAAGGCGGTGAGTCCGGCCAGCGTGATGGGCGCAACCAAGCGGGTCGGCGAACAGTTACTTCTGGCGCACGCCCCCGAAGACAAGGCCTACTGCGCTGTGCGTTTCGGCAACGTGCTCGGCAGCAGAGGCAGCGTGATCCCGACCTTCAGGCGGCAGATCGCGGCCGGAGGTCCCGTGACGGTGACCGACCCCCATATGACGCGGTTCTTCATGAGCGTGGTGGAGGCGGTCCAGCTGGTCCTGCAGTCCAGCGTCCTGGCGGAGCGCGGGGACATCTACATGCTCGAGATGGGTGAGCCAGTGTCGATTCTGGACCTTGCCCAGCGGATGATCAGGTTGTCAGGGCTGCACCCGGGAACAGACATCCAGATCCGGATCATCGGGCCCCGGGTCGGCGAAAAGCTGCACGAGCAGCTGCACAGCCCCAGCGAGCGCCTCGTCGGCACGGAGCACCCCTCCATTCTGCGTCTCGAGCGATCGTTGCCGGACCGTCAGGGATCCGAACGTCTGGAGAACGGCCTGGCGGAGCTGGCGGTGGCGGCGAGCGATCGGAACGAGGTCCGCTCCCGGCGCGTCCTTTTCGACATCGTGACCGAAGACGAGCGGGGCACGGTGCAGCATGGCGAGCATGAGGGGGAGGAGATCGACGCGACGCGGATAGGCCGGCCTTTGCCGGCGTCTGTGACGGTCGAAGATGAAATTCCCGCGTGACGCCGGCGGACCTCCTCGTCAGAATCGCTGGGCACGGCCTCCACCCGTCAGCGCGTCGATTCATCGAACGGCCGTTGGAATCGGAGTCCTGGCAGGAGTTGCTCGGAGCTCTTCGACGAGGGCTGCTGTTCGGCCTTGCCCTGCACGCGGCTGACAGTGGCGTGCTCCCGGTCACCACGGAGCAGCACGACTATCTGACCGAAGACCTGGCGGCGGCCCAGGAGCGCCGTTCGTCAGCGGACCGATGTCTCGACCAGGTGGTTGCGGTACTCGACCGACAGGGGATTGAGACCTGTGTCCTGCACGGTGCGGCGAACGCTGCACTGGACTACGAGGAGCCCGCCCTCCGTCTCTATGACACGGTGCACCTGCTGGTCCCTCCGACGCAGCGGGACGAGGCGGTCAGAGCCTTGGCGGAGCAAGGGGTCCTGCGTGCCGGGAGCGTGCAACGCAGGCCGCGGAGACAGACCGCGCTTATGTATTTCTCGAGAGAAGGCGTTCGCCTCGTGGTCTATACCTCTTTGGCGCCCAAGAACTTCGGGGCAACGGTGGAGGCGGGCGATCTCTTTCCCGGCCGGGTCACGTTGACGCCGAGGTCGGTGAGGCTGAGCGCGTTGCCGCGCGAAGAGCGCCTGATCGCCGCCTGCGTCCACGCCCGGCTCAACGTCTACCGCAAGGATCTGCTGGCCCAACGCGATGTGGTGCAGCTCGTGTTGCGGGAGAACTTGTCCGTGGGCACGGTCGAGCGGCTGGCGTCCTCCTGGCGTTTGGAGGCGGTGTTGGCCGAGGCGGTGCGGCGAGCCTGGGAGACTTTCCGGGTGCCCGACGTCGTGCCGATCTCCGCTTGGAGCCGGTCCTATCAACCCTACAAGAGGGATCGCCGCCGATTGGCTGCACACCCGCTTCCGAGTTTCGGGACATGACCCCAGTTCGTGCCGAACCCGGTCCGGATCCAGATGATGGAACGGCGCAGAGCGTGGCGCGGCGTCGGGTGGCCGTCCTGGGTCAGGGTTACGTCGGGCTGCCATTGGCCATGCGTGCGGTCGAGGTGGGTCACGACGTAGTCGGATTCGATCGCGACGAAGCGCGCGTCAAAGCACTCGCCGAAGGCGAGTCATTCGTCAACGATGTCCCGTCGGACGTCCTGCGCGGGGCGCTCGCCTCGGATCGCTATCGGGCGAGCACTGATGAAGGAGCCTTGGAAGGATTCGAGGTTGCGATTATCGACGTCCCGACGCCGCTCCGGGAGGGAGTACCCGATCTCGCGCACGTCGAGGATGCCGCGCGCGTCGTTGCGGCCCACGTCAGCCCAGACTGCACGGTGATCCTCGAGTCGACGACGTATCCGGGCACCACCGAGGAGTTCGTCGCCCCCTTGCTCGAGGCCGGGTCTGGTCTGGTTCCGGGTGTCGATTTCCATCTCGGATACAGCCCCGAACGCATCGATCCGGGCAACGCGGTCTGGGATCTGGTCAGTACGCCGAAGGTCGTCTCCGGGATCAACGCGACGTCCCTCGACGCGGTGCAAGGGTTCTTCGACACGATCGTCAACACGACGGTGCCCGTGTCGGGCACACGCGAGGCAGAGCTGACAAAGTTGCTCGAGAACACATTCCGGCACGTCAACATCGCGTTGATGAATGAGCTCGCGGTCTACGCCAATTCACTCGATATCGACGTTTGGGCGGCGATCGACGCCGCCGCCACGAAGCCATTCGGGTTTTTGTCGTTCAAACCCGGCCCAGGCGTCGGCGGCCACTGCCTGCCCATCGATCCGAGCTATCTCTCCTGGCGTGTGCGGCGTTCCCTTGGCCAGACGTTCCGTTTCGTCGAGCTCGCCAACGACGTGAACAACCACATGCCCGAGTATGTGGTCAAACGGCTCACCGAGGGGCTGAACCGTCGCGCCAAGCCGCTCAACGGCAGCCGCGTCCTCGTGCTCGGTCTGGCGTACAAGCGCAACACGGGAGACGCCCGGGAGAGTCCTGGCCGCATCATCGTCGAACTTCTTCGCCGATCCGGAGCCGTCGTGGACGTGGCTGACCCGCACGTGGCCGACCTCGGCTCGCTGACCGATGCGCTCGAAGACGGTCGTCCGCCGCTGCTGGTGGATCCCACCCCGGCCCAGGTCGCGTCCGCTGACGCGGTCGTCCTCGTGACCGATCACGACGCGTTCGACCTCGAGGTCATCGTCCGGCATGCTCGTTACCTTCTCGACACCCGGGGTCGGCTCGAGGGACCGACAGTGGAGCGTCTGTAGGTGAACGTCCTGGTCACCGGCGGTGCTGGATTTATCGGGTCGCACGTCTGCCGGACGCTGCGCGGTTCGGGGACGGCCGGTCGGCTGGTCGTGCTCGACGATTTGTCGACTGGCGCGGCGTCCAATCTGGCGGATCTAGACGTCGAGCTCGTCGAGGGGACAATCCTCGACGAGACGCTCGTCAGCAGGCTCGTCGGCGAGGCGGACGCCGTGGTGCACTTGGCGGCGGTACCCGCGGTGGCGAGGTCGCTCAAGGACCCGCGCGCCAGCCACGAGGCCAACGCCACCGGCACGCTGGTCGTACTCGAGGCGGCCCGGGGGCACGGGGTGCACACGATCGTTGCGTCCTCGTCGTCGGTGTACGGGCGGGGGGTGACATTGCCGACGAGAGAGGACCACCCGACACGGCCGGTCAGTCCGTATGCAGCGAGCAAATTGGCAACCGAAAGCTACGCGTTGGCGTACGCACGATCGTTCGGACTCCCCGTGCTCGTGTTCAGGTTCTTCAACGTGTTCGGCCCACTCCAACGAGCCGACCACGCGTACGCCGCAGTCATTCCCGCCTTCGTGAGCGCCGCCCTGGCGGGCCGTCCGTTGACGATCCACGGTGACGGAAGGCAGACCCGCGACTTCACGTACGTCGGGGACGTGACAGCGGTGATCGCCGACGCGCTCGGACGGACGGTGACCGCCGATACGCCGGTCAACCTTGCGTTCGGGTCTCGGACCTCGTCTGCTCTCGCTCGTGTCAGAACTCGAGTCGGTGCTGGGCAGGTCTCTTCCGAGACGCCATGATCCTCCCGCGTCCTGGGGACGTGCCGGATTCACAGGGCGATTCTGACCTGCTGGAGAGCCTCTTCACTGACATTGCAGCCGACCGCGCTCCGCCTCGGGTTGGAGGCAACGGTGGAATGGTTCTCGGTGGCGAGCCGAGACGCAGGGGTCGACGGCGGCGAATCGCCGCAGACCGACGCCATCGTCTCCGTCTGAAGCGCTCCGCCGAGGCCGACGAGGGTCAGCCCTTGGGGTTCGGATCCTTCGTCTCGTACCGGTCAGTTTCCGACTGTGCCCGGGCTCCGCGAGGGGCCCTCTCCTGTCAGGCGCCACGCCGCACTGACGATCCGGAAGACGCGCGACGACTGCGTCCAGTAGAGCTCGTGCCGGGCCAGCACGACTTCACGTCGCAAATGCAGCACGTAGTCCGCCCACGGAGGGGCGGGGGGCAGCTCGGGTGGCTGCCAGACGGAGTACGTCCCTACCCGCTCCGAGAGGATCGCGTGCACCTCTTGGTGCGCTCCGACGAGTGGTTCGTAGTCGGAGTCTCGGTGCGTCTGATGTCGCAGGCCGGTAGTCGAGGAATTCCAAGGCGACGCTTCTCGCAGCCCGGGTCGAGTTCAACGCCCGACTCCTCGAGAAATCCACAAATCACGTCGCTCCACTTGACCGGATCTTCCAACATCGCGGTGTAGTCGACGACGAGGGTCGGCGAACCCTCGAGGCTCAGGGCGGCGGAGCGCACGTAGCGATCCCAGAGCGACAGGCCGAGGACCATCGGAAGATCGTCGCGGGCCTGCAGCGAACGAGCCACCTCCAGGGGGTCGCGGAGCACGAAGAGAGCTGGGATGGGGCCGGAAACAGCCGTCTTCCAAAGTGGGAGGGTCATGCAGAGCCGTGGATCTTTCAAGACGACCGTCCTGCCGTCGGACGTCGGCGAGCCACTGCGCCGCCTCGGCTCGCAGAGAGTCGAACTTTCGGTCTAGTTCCCATCCCGACGTGGGCGGTGGCGGCGCGTACGAGTGCGCCCCCAGCGTGCCCAACACCTTCACGCTGTGCATGATCACGGTCTCGCTCTCCCAGTGACCGCGTTCGTTGGACTCCTCAGCCGGGACGAGGTCGTCGACCTTCGGACCGGCCAGACCCATTCCGACCAGCAGCCCGGCGGTGGCGGAGGTGCCGCTCCGGTGCATGCCGACGACCGCGACGCACGCCGGCGGGCTGCGAGGTGACCCGTGCTCGGATGAGGGAGGGTGCGAGTCCAGCGTCGTCTGGTGCGCGCGAGAGCGGTCGAGACGGGGCCCACCCGCCAGCCTGCGGTCCACCTCGGCATTGAGGGCGCGGATGACCTCGGGCCGGTCTGCCAGGTCGACCTTGCGGGCGAAGGCCGCGCCCGAGCGCCATACGTCAGGCAACTCCTCGATCTTGAGGACCATCCACCGCAGGGTCGGCGTCTTCGGACCGATCGGCACATAGGTCACGACGTCCTTCGTGACGACGAGATCCTTGTCGTGGCGCAGCACGGTGTGGAAATACGTTTCGTCGGGAATGTGACCGCGACGGAACCACTCGGTCACCGCTGGATCCGCGTCGAGGATGGTTTCGGCGGACCGGCGATTGAACGCGATCCACTGGGACCCCTTGTAGAACTCCCAGTCCCGCATTCGACCACGGGCGCGGGGACGGCCGAAGAACCAGGTCTCGCGACGATGGGAGTACTCCACGGTGACGATCGGCATGACGTAGCGGCTCAGCTTCCAGAAACCCCCTACCGCACGGTGCGCGACCGCCGCCCGCGGCTGTTTCACGGTCACCCATCGATGGAGGCAGCGAGAAAGGAACATGTTGGCGCCGTTGGTCTCGTCATCCCCTCTCCCGAAGCGCAGCCGATGTGGCAGCGGTTCCGCTGTCACGAACGCGTCGATGCCCGATGCGATCGTCGCGAGCTCCCAGGCACGAAGGTCCTCCACCGGCCAGTGCTCACCTGAAAGCACGACGAACCAGTCAGCCCGCAGTTCTTGGAGCGCAAACGTCACCATGCGCAACGTGGCCTCGACGATCGACCAGCCGCCCCACAAGATGCGCTCTCTCTCGACGAAGTGGACGCGGTCAGGGGGTCGCCCTCTCCACGGCAGGTCGTCGGACGCGAGGTCATGGTGCACGACGACCTGTCCGTGCGGGCTCAGTGCGAGGATCCGCGCGGCGAGGGCCTCGACCTGCTCCGGATCTTTGTGGGTCAGGATCAGATAGGCGAAACATGGCGCAGACCGCTCGGAAACGGACACGTCGGGGCGCGCCGGACTCATTGCGTGCACACCTCGTCGTCCCGGTCGACCAGGGGCACGCGCCGCCCGGCGTCCACCTGCGCATCGATCGTTGCGATCACCTCGGCGTTGCGGCCCGGGTCGAGCTTTCGGGCGAATGCCGCGCCGGACGCCCACACGGCGGGCAGCTCCTTCGTCTTGAGCAGCATCCAGCCGGGTGTGGGCATCAGAGGTTGCGGTGGCACCCACGTCACGACGGATCGGTCGATGGTCAGCCGACCGTCATGGTGCAGCAGCGATTGGAAGTACGACTCGTCGGGGATGTGGCTCCGCTGGAACCACGCCATGACGCCGGGATCAGCCTGGAGCAGCACGGCGGCCGACCGCGCGTTGCAGGCGAACCATTCGGACCCCTTGTAGAGGTCCCACGACCGCACGGCGCGCCAGCTGCGGGGGATGCCCACGAACCAGGACTCGTTGCGAAGCGAGAATTCGAGTTTGAAGACCGGGTGCGTGAGATCGCTGATCTTCGAGAGTGCGGACAGGGCCTTCTGTACGGCTGCCGATCTGGGCCGGCGGACCAGGAACCATCGGAGACGGCACCGGGCCAGGTCGCGATTGCCGTCGGCATCTCTCCTCCCGAAATGCAAACGAGCCGGCAGCATCTCTGCGGGCATCAGTGCGTCAGCGCCCGAGGCGACCACCGTTGCCTCCCAAGCCGACAGGTCCGTGACCGGCCAATGCTCGCCCGACACGATCACCATCCACTGGCTCTGGAGATGCTCGCAGGCAAATCGGATCATCCGCAGGCTGGCGTCGACGATCGACCAGCCTCCCCACTCCACTGTGGTCCGGTCGACGAAGTGGACCCGAGCCGGCGGCCGCCCGTCCCATGGGAGCGGGCCACCCTTCAGGTCGTAGTGGACGACGACGTGTCCCGTGCGGCTGAGTCCGAGTATCCGGCCCGCCAGGGCCTCGACCTGCCCTGGGTCCTTGTGCGAGAGAATGAGGTAGGCGCACCGTACGGCGTCGGCCGAACCCCCGCTTTCATCGCTGGACATTGCAGTGATCCTCCGACGGCTGCTTGAGCTGCTCAGCGCCCACGACACATGTGAGGGTTCCGCGACCACGTTCCCCAGCGCGCTCCCGACCGTGACCTCCGGTGGTGGCGAGTGTAGACCAGTTGGGGACGGATCATGGCCTGCCCTCTCGCATGTGATCGGGCGCCTGAACGGTCGCCGCCGGCTGGGTGTCCGGCCCGCCGGCACGTTGCCGGTCCACAGCCTCGTCGATGTGTGCAACAACCTCTGGGCTTGCGGCAGGGTCGACTTTTCGCACGAAGGGCAGTCCCGATGCCAAGGCGGTGGGAATGTCCTCGGGCGAGAGCTGCATCCACCCGGGGTACGGCTTGGCCGGCGTGTCGAGTACGAACGTGGTCGGTGTGTTCGCAATCACGAGCCCCGGGACCCGGTGCAACGCCGTCTGGAAGAAGGCCTCGTCGGGGATCCAGCTTTGTCCGAACCACTCGGCGACGCGGGGATCGATCGCCAGGGCGGCTGCCGCGGCGCGCTGGTTCAGCGCGAACCATTGCGAGCCACGGTAAAAGGACCAATCTCGCACCGGGTCAGAGCGCCGGCGACGACCGATGGCCCATGCATCGCGTCGATGGATGTACTCCACCGACAGGACCGGTCGCGTGTGCCAGCTGAGCTTCATGAGGAGGCCCATGGAGCGGTGGGCGACCTGGGAGCGAGGTCGGGCAATGAGCCGCCACTTGTGGCGAGTCCGCGCGAGGAATTCGTTGCGCTCGAAATTCGCCCGCCCGAACTGAAGGTGATCGGCAAGCGGTTGCGCGTCGAGGATCGCGTCGTTGCCGGAAGCGGCAGTGCTCATCTCCCATCGGCCGAGGTCGACCGCAGGACGATGCTCGCCCGACAGGAGCACGAACCAGTCCGCATCGAGCCGATCGACCGCGTACCGAATCATCCGCAGGGTGGCCTCGATCATCGACCAGTCTCCCCACCCCACCCGTCCGCGTTCGACCAGGTAAATTCGTCCGGGCGGGTGCCCATGCCAGGGCTGGTCGCTGGCTGCCGCGTCATGGTGCACGACGATCAGCGCGCCCGGACTCAGTTCCAGTATCCGGCGTGCCAGCCCTTCGACTTGTCGCGGGTCCTTGTGGGTCAGCAGGAGATAGGCGAAGCGAGGCTGCTGTGAAACCGAAGACACCAGATCATCGCCCCCGGTGGATGGTCTCGAGCACAACCGCGATGATGCGTTCCTGGTCGGAACGCGACAGCGACGACCCGCTAGGCAAGCACAATCCGTGTTCGAAGATCTCCTCGGCCACCTTCCCACCCACCGACCGGGCGTCGCGGTACAGCGGCTGAAGATGGAGTGGCTTCCATACCGGCCGCGACTCAACGTTCAGAGCTTCGAGCGCCAGTCGTACGTCTTCGCGTCCAACTCCGGCAGGAGACGGATCAACAACGACACAGGTCAACCAGTAGTTCGGCTCCACGCCTTTACCGACCGGCATCATGTCGAGGCCGTCCAGCGCCTCGAAGGCTGCACGGTAGCGCTGATTCACCTCGCGGCGGCGCTCGATCCGCTCACTGAGGCCGCGCGAGCTGTCCACGACCTAGAGCGGCCAACAAATTGCTCAAGCGGTAGTTGAACCCGAGCTGCTCGTGTTCGTAGTGTGCGGCAGGTTCGCGCGCCTGGCTCGCAAGGAACCTCGCCTTCGTCACCAGCTGCGCCGAGCTCGAGACGAGCATGCCGCCTCCGCTCGTCGTGATGATCTTGTTTCCGTTGAACGAGAAGGCGGCACACATGCCGAACGAACCTGCGGGGCGCCCGCGGTACGTCGCGCCAAGTGCTTCGGCTGCGTCTTCGACCAGTGGGACGCCGAACGCATCGCAGGCCGCCGCTATCGCGTCGTAGTCAGGGCAACCACCGAGGAGATCGACGCTCACGACGGCGGCGGGCAGTGTGCCCAGACGAGCGCGCTCGTTGAGCTCCTCGGCGAGAAGCCTGGCATCCATGTTCCAGCTCTCAGGGTCCGAGTCGATAAACACCGGATCGGCTCCGAGGTAGCGCACGGCGTTCGCCGTGGCCACGAACGTGAGAGACGGCACGATGACCTCGTCGCCCGGCTTGACGCCGGCCAGGAGAAGGCCGAGATGGAGCGCAGCCGTGCCACTGGAGAGTGCAGCGGCATGTTCGAGGCCAACCCAGTGCGCGAGCTCACGCTCGAAAAGATCGACATGGGGTCCGAGCGGTGCGAGCCAATTCGAGTCGAAGGCGTCGAGCAAGAGCTCGCGCTCGATGCTCCCTGCTTCGGGGGGAGACAGGTAGATGCGAGGGGTCATGTCGAGAGCTCGTCGATCGATTTCGAGTACGGGGACCAGCCTCCTGCGACGAGGCCGGCGGCAACAAGGCCGAGCGCCGTGACGCCCACGACGACCCAGGCCAGTTGGACGCTGAGACGTGAGGCCAGAAGCGCCAGAGCAACGGCGAATAGTTCGGCAAGAGCGTAGGCGGCGACGGTCCTGCCGATGCTCCAGCCCGAACGGACCAAGATGTCGTAGGGATGATCGCGATCGCCGGCGAGAAGCGAGCGACCGGAGCGCCGTCGCCGAACCAGCGCCAGAGCGATCTCGGCGAGGGGGAGCACAACCAGCGAGACGGCGCCGACTCCGGTCGCGCCAGCCTCTCCTGGCGCCCATGCGTAGGCGAGCAGCGCGGTCATCGAGACCCCAACGAAGTAAGTACCCCCGTCACCCAGGTACACCTTGGCGGTCGGACGGTTGAACACCAAAAAGGCCGCCGCCGAGGCGGTGAGCGCCAGCGCATAGCCGCGGGCGTCTCCGGTCAGGAGCAGCGCGAACCCTGCGGCGCAGACGAGTGTCACCGAGCCGCAGAGCGCATCCAACCCGTCGAGCAGGTTGATGCCATTCACGAGAGCAATACACGCCACGGGCACGAGGAGGTACCCGGCGCCACCGAAACGAGTCGATACCACCGAGGCGAGCACAAGGCCGATGGCAAGTTCTCCGAGTAGCCGGGCGAACGGTGGCAGCGGCCGGACGTCGTCTGTGGTGCCAAGAGCCAACGCCATTCCCAAGGGCAGGAGGAGCCAAGGCTCGAGCACGGCAGCACCGACGCCGGCGCCGGCGGCAAGCCCAACGCCACCCAAATAGGGCGTGGCCTGTGCATGCGGTTTCAACGGCCCGGGACGATCCACCAGTCCCATACGTACGGCCACCCGCGCTGCGAGTGGGATCGCGAGGATCGAGAGGACGAACGCGCCGGCGGCGACGCTGAGGTTCTCGTTCACGGTGGGGTGGGGTGCAGACCGACGCGCATCACCAGCGACTCGGTCCCAGAATGCAGCTCCAATCGCTCAGACTCGCTGAACCCGGCGCGGCCGTACAGGGCGATCGCTCGGTGGTTCGTCGATCCAACGACCACGCGGGCGGAGGTTGAGCCAGCCGTGCGAGCGGTCGTCATGAAGGCCTCCACGAGCGCCTTTCCGACACCGCGCTGGCGCTCGGCACCGTCCACCGCGAGCGCAAGTAATTCGGCCTCAGTCGCCGCTGTTCGAGAGCCGGCCTCTCCTTCGTCTCGAGCGGGGGTATCGGTCGCCCCGTAACGGAGCGTCTCGATCGCACGGGGCAACGACCGCATCAGTCTCGGAGCCGATGACATCAGCGCTGACAGCCCGTCTCGCCACAGGAACTCGCGATAGAGCCGGCCGACCGCGGCTGAGCCGGCAACGAATCCGGCGACCCGAGGCCCGCCCCCCTCGGTTACCTGGTCACTGTCGGCCACCAGGAGGAACCCGTGCGGGGACGCCACGATCCGCGAGTAGAGGCGGGCGAGAAACCGGTCACCAAGAGTCGAGAGAAACCCCTCGTCGATCGCGAGGCAGTGGAGTGCCGCAACCCCAGGTACGTCGCCGCTTGTGGCCCCCCGCACCGTGCCCTGAGCGGGGGGCCCACCGTCACCTTCGATCATGGCTCTCGACCAGACGTCCTCTGCGAACAGACTCACGATAGCGCCCGCTGCATACCCGGTCTCCGGCCGACTGCGGGCTCGGGCGGTGTCATTCCCGATGCTGCACGACACATCCGTGGCCCGTGATCCCCAATGCACCGGGCAACTCCGCCGGACATCTTCCTGCCACCGGGACTTCGACCTGAGGCGCAGCGTGCCGTCCCCCGAGGAGGACCAGGACGACGCTCACGAGCTGGGCGGCGACGTCCCCCGCCAGCGGCCCCGAAGCTGCGGGTGCCCCGGCCAGCGACGGCGACGCTGTCGAATCGATCAGGAAAACTCCAGGTCAACAGGGGGTGGCGTCTCAGTCGCCCGCGGCCAGGCAGGGCTCGTGGCAACGACGTAGTGTAACGAGCGTTCGTCCAAGGGCTGGGTCGGCACCTGGACAGACAGAACGCGAACTACGAGTGAACGAAGTCTGAATTGTTGGTGAACTTCGAAATATCCCTATCGGGCGCCCAAGCGCCCGTTCCATAGTGATAGGCAGTTGGCGCGAGGCAATCGTGCAACCTGGCGAATCGGCGGAAAGCAAACAGTGAATCAGGCGGTCGCCACTGCGGCGAAGAAGGCGACATACCCGCGAGTCGGCGCGGACGTGATGAACAAAACGTGATCAACAAAACCAATCCTGATCAACAAATACAGAACAGATCGTGAGGACGGCTCCATGGCGAAGGAGAAGACGATGCGGTGGATCGCATTTCGAGTAGCTGGTGTTGCCACAGTTTTGGCCATGGCGAGTGTTGCGCTCGTCTCGTCACCGGCGGCGGCAACGGGCAAAGTGACGACGACAACCGTCACGGCCCCTTCCCCTCGCACGGGTGAGTCGATCACCTTCACCGCGACGGTCACCCGCGGCACGGGGACGCCGACGGGCTCGGTGACCTTCTCCATCACCGGAACAGACAGCTCCACTCCTTTCTGTGACAACACCAGTGATACGAACGTGGTCACCCTGGCGCCTGCCGTCACCGGGAGCAGCGCACAGTGCACCATCAGTGCGGGCCTGTTTGCCGCTGCCTCTCCGTACGCCGTCATGGCCACGTACACGCCTGACGCCAACAGTAGTGATCTCGCTTCAAGTACCGGAATGCTGAGCGAAGTCGTCCGGAAGGGCGTGACGAACACGTCCCTCACGTCGATGACCAATCCCAGCGTGACAGGAGGCCCAGTGCAGTTCACCGCCGCCGTGGCGCCCGTCAGCCCCTCGACGGGCATGCCGACGGGCACGGTGACCTTCTCGATCGTGGGAACCGGCGGAGCTGTCCCGTGTGACCTCCCAGGCGGTAACAGCCCGACGCTCGACGGCTCCGACATGGCGCAATGCTCCGTTGGCGCCGGCCTGCTGGCCGCCAACTCGCCGTACACGGTCACCGCCGTCTACTCCGGCGATACCAATTATCAGACGAGCACAGGCACGCTGACGCAGAACGTCAACAAGGCGGCCGTGACTCTTTCGCTCTCGAGTTCCCCTGCTTCGATCGTCACGGGGCAGCCGGTCGCCTTCACCGCCACCATCACCGGCATCACTCCGCCCGGAATGGGCACGCCGATGGGATCGATCGTCTTCTCCGTTGTCGGATCCAACGGAACCACGATGGCAACGTGTCAGGGCGGCGACACAATCACGCTGTCGGGATCACCGTTGGGTGCGACGTGCAACTTCCCCAAAGGTCTGCCGGCTAATTTGCTGAGCTGGACGGTGACGGCGACCCTGCAGGACCCCAACTTCCGTTCTCCCATGGGCGGCGCCTCGCTGGTGCAGCCGGTTTCTCGGGCGGCGATCAACGTGACCCTGGGCACGCTCCCGGGCTCACTCGTGGCCTCGCAGGCATTCTCGTTCACCGTGACCTTCAAGACCGTTGCACCCGGCACGGGCGCACCGACCGGGTACTTCGAGTGGGCGGTGTGTCCAGAAGGCCAGCCCATGTGTACCCCGCAGACCGGCACGAGGGGTGAGTCCGTCGCTCTTCCGACGCCGACCAAGATGGACCGCGAGAAGAACAGGAACGTGGCCACCGTCTCGGTCCCCTATGGCCTCGCGCCCGGGTTCTACGAGGTCGAGGCGACGTACTTCCAAAATCCTAACCAGTCGGGGGGCTCTTCTTCGCCGTTGGGACACATCTACGTGGTCACGATCCCGACCACCATGCAGCTGGTCCTCGGCCACAACCCGGTCAGGAGCGGCGGATCACTGAAGATCCGGTCGCTCATCATGGCCGACCCGCGGGCAACCGGTACGTTCGGCGCGCCGACCGGGACGGTGACGTTCGTGATCAAGGGCCAGTCGGGCGACAAGCTCACCTGCAAAACCGGCTCCAACGTGGTCACCATCTCCACGACCCTGAAGAACCAGGGCAATGCGAAATGCGCCATTGCCTCAGGGCAGTTGACGACGAGCGACGCGCCCTACTCCATTCGAGCGCAGTACTCGGGCGATTCGAATTATCAACCCGTGTCCAGCTCCGAGAGCCTCGTTGTCGAGACCCCGGCGGGATAGCCGCTAGAACGCGACGTGGGGGTGGGCGGAGGTGTAACCCTCCGTTCACCCCGACGCCAATGTCCGGTAACGTCCGGCCGGTAGCTTGTTTCGGTGCACCGGCGAGTCCCCCGAGGTCGATAACCTGCCGTGTCTACCGTCCTGGGTGGCACCATCACAGAAGCACCGAAGCCCGGTGCGGTTCCGCGCCCGATCGCCATCCCGAACGACCGGTCGCGTGAGGACAAGATTTTTCGTGCCGTAGCGAGAACAGCCGGCTTCGCGGTCTTCGTCATCTTGTTCCTCATCGGCTTCTTCTTGTTGATACGAGGCCTTCCGGCGCTGAAAGCCGAGGGTGGCCGGTACTTCACTACCTCTGGCTACGGGACCCTCCGCAAGCCGTACCATTTCGGCGCGCTGGCCCAGATGTACGGAACAGTGGTCGTTGCCCTTATCGCGGTCATCGTGGGCGTTCCGATCGCCATCGGCACTGCCCTCTTCCTCACGGAGTACGCCCCACTCCGTGCCAGGCGTGCTCTCATCGCGATGGTCGACCTGGGCGCCGCGATTCCCAGCATCATCTTCGGCCTCTGGGCCCTCCACGAATTCCAACCGCAGATCACCGGCACGACCTCGTGGATGGTGCGCCATCTCTCCTTCATTCCGATCTTCCGAGCTTCGGCACCACCCTTCGACGCTTCGTTCTTCATCGCAGGTCTGGTCGTCGGCCTGATGATCGTGCCGATCGTCGCCTCGGTATCCCGCGAGGTGTTCAGCCTGGCGCCACCCGGTGAGCGTGAGGGGGCGCTCGCGTTGGGCGCGACCAAGTCGCAGATGATCCGCACTGTGGTCCTGCCCTTCGGTCGGGGCGGCATGATCGGTGCCGCCATGCTCGGCCTCGGTCGCGCACTGGGCGAGACGATCGCGGTCCTCGTGATCCTCGGGAACGTCCCCCTGATCTCGCCACATATCCTCGAACACGGAGGACAGACGGTCGCCGCGTTCATCGCGCAGGAGTTCGGCGCCGGTGGGAAGCTGGGCACCGCAGACCTGCTGATGCTCGGGTTCGTGCTGTTCACGTTCACACTGATCGTGAACCTGATCGCATCCCTGATCGTGAACCGTTCGCGGAGCGGCAAGGGGGTCGAGCTGTGACGAGCCGCGTCGGGGTGCACGATCTCCTGGAGGCGCCGACCGAGTCCCGCCCCGCTCGTGAATGGCAACGGCCGGGCGAGCGGGACGAGCCACGTCATGTTGCCGCGGCGGCGGCCCGCGGCCAACCGCCCCGCCGCCCCGACGGACCCATGACTTCGGCGTCCTGGGACTCGCTCTGCTGGCTGCGTCGGCCCTGTCGTCCTTTGCCGTCGTGTGGGTCCTCTTCTATCAACTGACCCTGTTGTCGGGTGTGTTCGGATTCCTGATCTGCTGGTACGCCTGCTTCCTGGGCGATGTTCTGGGTGGTGACGGCCCAGGTGGTCGATCGCTCTGCCGCGACGGATCGGGTCGCCACCACCATCGTGACGTCGTGCGCGGCGTTGGTCATGGGCGCCTTGCTCTACATCGTGATCTGGGTGGTCGTGCGCGGCGTGGGCCACTTCACGCCGGGATTTCTCTCGCGGAGCATGGCGGACTACCAGCCGGCCGACCCGCATCTGTTCAGCGATGTCGGCGTGGGCCACGCCATCGTGGGAACCCTGGAACAGGTGGGGCTCGCTGCGGCCATGGCGGTGCCTCTGGCCTTCCTCACCGCCATCTTCTTGAACGAAGTGGGTGGGTTCGGTACTCGATTCGTTCGCACGATCGTGACCGCCATGAGCGGCGTGCCCTCGATCGTGGCCGGCGTGTTTATCTACGCCATCTTCATTGTGCCCCACGTGATCGGTTACTCGGGTTTCGCCGCCTCCATGGCACTCTTCGTTCTGATGCTTCCGTCCATCACCCGGACGACCGAAGAGGTGCTCCGGGTCGTGCCCGGAGGGCTGCGCGAAGCCTCCTTGGCCCTCGGTGCTTCCGAGTGGCGGACCGTGCGACAGGTCGTGCTGCCGACGGCGCGCTCGGGCCTGATCACCGCGGTGGTGCTCGGAGTCGCCATCGCAGCCGGTGAGACCGCTCCACTGATCTTCACCGCTTTCGGGAACAACAACATGAATGTCGATCCTTTCCATGGTCCGCAGGGAGCCCTGCCACTCGTGCTCTACGAGAACATCTTCCAGGCTCAGGCGGTGGTCGTGCAGCTGGCCTTCACGGCAGCCTTCGTCCTACTGATGCTCGTACTGATCCTCTTCGTGCTGGCTCGCTTGCTCGGGCGACGTTCGACCCGCAAGGGACGACTCCGCCACCTCGCGCTGGCGCCCGTACGATGGAGTCAGGAGTTCCTCGGCCGATGAAAGTCTTTTCGCAAACGCGCGGGCGGCCCGTGGAGACCGGCGACGCGGCGCCCACGGCGCCCACGGCGCAGACGGCCGCGGTGGGCCCGGCCGCCCAGCCGGCGCGGCTCGAGACGTACGGGGTGTGCGCCTGGTTCAGCGGACGGCTCGTCCTTGAGTCCGTCTCGCTCACGATGGAGCCCTCGCAGGTGACCGCCCTTATCGGCCCGTCCGGCTGCGGCAAGTCCACCTACCTCCGCATTCTCAACCGTATGCACGAGCTGGTCCCCGGCGCGCAGCTGGCAGGACGGGTCGAGCTGGACGGCGTCGACATCTACGGCGGCGGCCTGCGCGCCACCGATTCGCGGAGGCACATCGGGATGGTCTTCCAAAAGCCCAATCCGTTTCCGGCGATGACGATCGAGGAAAACGTGTTGGCGGGGCTGAAGTTCTCCCGGATCAAGCTCGGTGCGGACCAGCGCCGGGCCCTCGTCGAGGAGATGCTCACCAAGGCCGGGCTGTGGAACGAAGTAAAGAACCGGCTCAACGAGCTGGGAGGGTCACTCTCGGGTGGCCAACAGCAGCGTCTGTGTATCGCCCGCGCGCTGGCGGTACGGCCGCGCGTCCTCTTGATGGACGAACCGTGCTCTGCGCTCGACCCGACCTCGACGAACCGGATCGAAGAAACGATCCGCGAGGTCGCCAGCGAGGTGACGATCATCATCGTGACCCACAACATGCAACAGGCACAGCGCGTGTCCAACACCTGCGCCTTCTTCCTGGCGGCCGAAGGGCAACCCGGACACGTCGTTGAGTTCGGCGAGACGGATGTGATGTTTTCCGATCCCTCGGATCCGCGGACGGCGGACTACGTGCACGGCAGGTTCGGATGAGGGCGCGACGCTGGCTCGCGTGCGTGTCCGGAGCTACGGTCCTGGCCTGCGTGGCCGGTGTCGTCGGGATCCTTCCTGCCGGGATCTCTTCGGCGGGGGGCTCCGACCCTCAGCTCACCTCGACGGGTTCGAGCTTTGCCGGTGTCGCCATCGAGCAATGGGAGGGTCAGTTCAACGAGCTCGACGGCGGCGCCATCAACTTCACGGTGTCCAGCTCCATCATCGGCATGAACGCCTTCTGCCAGAAAACGGTCGACTTCGGCGCCACCGATATCTCCTATGCCACCGGACAAGCCAATTGCTCGACGTCGCAGGTGCCCTATCCGTTCCAATACATGCCTGACGTCGCCGGCGGCCTGGCCTTCGAGTACAACCTGCAGGGGCAGAACGGGCAGCGCATCACCAACCTCATCTTGAACGGGCCCACCCTGCTCGGCATCTTCACCGGCGCCATCCAGAACTGGAACGACTCGGCCATCGCGGCGCTCAACCCCGGCGTGCCACTGCCCAACGAGCAGATCACCCCCTACTACCGCAGTGACCCATCCGGTGAGAACTACCTGCTGTCGGACTACTTCCTCCATGTCGACGCCGCTCCGATGACGGCCTTCCAGCAGACGGCCCAAGACCAATCACCGGGGTCCCCCAACGCCACCTGGGCCGCGTTCCCCAACGGGGTTCCAAAGAGCTTGGAGAACCTGCAGGGGGTGAGCGGCGCTGATGCAGCGTCACAGGGCCCCGAACAGACCCAGGGCGGCATTTCCTACGTCGAAACCGCCTACGCCAAGAACGTCGGACTGCCCGTGGCGTCGGTCGTCAACGCCTCGGGCGCGGCTGTGCAGCCGAGCTCGTACAACGTCGCGGTCGCGCTGACCGATGCCATCCTCTATGCAGACCTCACACAGAACCTCAGCGGGGTCTACACCAACCCGGACGCCGACGCGTATCCGATCTCGGCCTACAGCTACTTCATCGCCCAGTGCGTTCCCTCGCAGGCGGCGACACAGAACTTCGCCTGCGACGGCGGCGGGCCCGTCACCATGGGTACCACGCAAGGGGCGGAACTGGCGCAGTTCATCGCGTACGTCGCCTGCCGCGGTCAGAGTCAGATGGCGACCCTCGGCTACTCGCCGCTGCCGGCCAACCTCGTGGAAGACGACTTCCAGGCCGCCGGCCGCCTCCCGGGTGGGGTCGAACCGCCGGCCCCGAACGCCCAGAACTGCGACAACCCGTACATCACGGGCGCGCTGCAGCCCGTTGAAGGTCCCACGCAGACGGGAGTCTCGGACACCGGAGGCGCCGCCAGTACGGCTGCGGCAGCAGCAGCGACGGCAGCGGCCGCCCAGACGCAGGCCGCCGCGCACGGACCCTCGGGGTCGTCGAGCGCGGGCGCGACCAGTGGGAGCTTGGCCGCCCAGGAGCAGGCGGCCGCGGCCGCCGTCGCCAAGAAGAAGTTCATCAAGGCGCTCGATCCGCTGACGAACGCCGCACTCACGTATGCCCGTCAAGACGCACTCACGGGGGCGGCCAACAAGGTGCTGACGGGCTGGTCCACCGCTGAAGTCGCGCTCTGGAGCACTCTGTTCGTCCTCGTCATCGCTGGCGTGCCGTTGACCCTGTGGCTCGTGCAGCGGCGAAGGCGGCCCATTCCTCCCGACCGGGGAGGCGCAGTGCCATGAGGCTGAGCCGACCCCGTCGGGCCGTGCGCCTGGCCGCGGCACTCGCCGTGGCCTGCCTCAGCCTGCTCGTGATTGCGGCCGCGCACGGGGGCATCAGCAACGGTGCCGCGTCGGCTGCCTCGAGCGCGTCCTGCCCGCCGGAGGCGTCGGTGTGTGCACAGGCGACGTTCCCGTCGAACGGGACCTGCCCCGGCTGCACGGCGGAGGCCGGACCGGTGACCAACGTCGGCCTGAACCAAGCCGTCTACGTCGACGTGAGCGGTGTCCCCATCGGTGACGACTTGGAGATCGCCTACTGCTCAATTGCGGGAACGGGCACGGCGCCCCAGGCCGAACCGAATTGCGCGTCGGAGTCATATGCGCCGCAACAACAGACGTACACCACGGAGCCCGAGCAGTACCAGTACGGCACGGTCACCTCGACCGACACCGTTCTCTCCATGGAGACCCAGTTCGATCCCGACATCGCCGGAGCCAATGCCATCGTCTCGGAGACGGGTTCGCAACTCGACGCGGGGACGCACCAGTTCGGCCAGTTCTTCTGCGACAACGGATCCAACCCGTGCGCCATCGAGGTCATGGACATTCCCCAAGCGGACATCGTCGCGGACGTCTCCCAGAACGGGTTTCCCCCGAACGACTCGTTCGACGCGATCGCCCCCACCAACACGGTGATCTTCCCGCTGACCTTCAACGAAGGAGGGAGTGGCTGCGGATCGGCGGCTGTCCTGACGGTCGACGCGTCGTACAGCGCGACGCAGTTCCTCCCGGCGGCCGGTCAGGCTACGTGCAACGGTCCGGGTGGTGTGGCCGCGATCCCGACGGAGCTGCCCTCGGTCGACGACCCGGGCTGCACCAGTGGAGGGGGTAACAGCTGCCCGATCGAGAGCGTCATCAACGGCACGGTCCCCGCCACCCTCACGGACGATCCGGAGGACCCGGCGACCCTGGCCGAGTTGAAAGCGGCGGGCGGGAGCTTTGCCTACATACCGATCGCGCTGTCGGCGACCGAGATCGCCTTCAGCGGAGTGGCCAACGAGAACGGCACCAATTTCCCGCTCGACTCGTACCAGCTCACGCCCGCCCAGGCGGCCGGCATCATGACGCAACTGTGGACGGCGCCTGTCGCAAGCGGGGGCAATCCGAACGACGACGTCTGTGCGGAGCTCACGGAGCTTCCGAAAAACGAGCAGTGCACGGAGTCGTTGCAGTCAAATCCCCAGAACCTGTTGGTGTACACGGCGGACGGCAAGACCGACAACCTCGACGTGTCCCAATCGAGCTCACAAATCCCCGAGACCGAAAGTTTCGACTTCTACGAATACGGAGGCAATTTCGCCAACAACAGATTCTCAGGACGGCCTATCGGGTCAAGCCCAAAGGTCACGGACGGCGACACGGGATACGTGCTCCTCAACCCGTGGCCGTTCACCTTCGACAGCACAGGGGTCTCCGAGGATGCCTTCGCTGCGATGTGGCCCTCGACGGCCAGCGGAGCCACGGCCCAGACCACCGGATGGATGTGCAACACGCCCAACCTCGCCTACACGGCCCCCCTTCCATTCGGCGGACAAGCAACCGTGCAGGACATCATGAGCGGTCAGCAGATCCTGGCCGACGCCGAAATGGGTCCCATTGCGGCCCAAGGCAATACGAACGGCCTGCCGCCGGGCATCGTCGACCAGCACATCGTCTACCCCGCCAACGAGTGCCAGACCCTGTCGTCGCTTCCAATCGATTTCGGCCAACTCAGCCCGGTGTCGTACCAGCCGTCCAGCCAGCCCCCCATCGCGGCGCACGCCGTCACTGGCGCGGTGCTCAAGATGAACGGCACCGGCGGAGGCTTCGCCTTCACCGCCATGGACAGTTCAGAGGCCGATTTCTTCGGCCTGCTCCCAGCGAGCCTGCAGAACGCGGCAGGTGCGTTCGTCGGCCCCAGTGCCCAGTCGATCACCGACGCCGTCAACGACGCCACCACGAATCCCGACGGGACGCTGTCGCCCAACTTCAACGACACCTCTGACCCCGCCGCCTACCCGTTGCCGATGGTGACCTACGCGCTGGTGTCGACGAGCGCACAGCCGTCGGTGGCACAGGCGACCCAGCTGAAGGACCTTCTGACCAACCTGGTCACGTACTCACACAACGGCGGGAGCACGTCCGAGCCGCTGCCGGCCGGGTATGTGCCGTTGCCGTCCACTCTGTACTCCCAGGCCGTGGCCGACATCGCCAAAGACATCGTCACGCCGCCCGCCGGCCCGGGCGGCTCGGGCGGCTCGGGCGGCTCGGGCGGAACGACCAACCCGGCCGCCGCGACGTCCTCGGCCGCGGCACCGGGTGGGGCCAGTGGCGTCACCCGGGGAGCCGGCTTCGTCTCACCCACAGGAAGCGCCTCACGTGGGGAGGGCGGCAGAGCGACCACCTTGGCAACGGGTCCGCTGCAGTCGGTCGGCAACACTGGCCCGTCCTCGCCAGGCAACTTCGCCGGGCACTTCATCACGGTGACAGTGGGCGACAGCCGGTTCTTCGTGCCCGGCCTCTTGATCCTGGCCCTCCTCTGTTTGCTGGCGGGGCCGTTGCTGTATCTGTCGCCGACGCTGCGCAAAACCGCAGGAGCGAACGGTGAGCAGGTCGACGAGGGAGGTACAGAGGGCTCCGGCGGCTCGGAGCCGCCGGAGGGAGGCTGATGGACGGTCTCTCCTTGTTGGACAAGGCAGAGGAGGCTCCGGGCGGCACGAGCAGGGACGAGACGCTCGCCGCGCCCAGCGTCTCCGAGGTACTGGGGCGGGCGGTGCCGACGCGGCCTCCCTCGAAGCTTCATACCCTGTTCCGCTCCGTCGTCGACGCGGCCCGCGCCGGGCTGGCGATTCTGCTGCGGCCGCGTGTGATCGGGGTACTTGTCTTTGGCTTGGGCGTGCTCATCCTGCTCTTGCTCGGCTACATCTATCTCTTCACGCCGCTCAGCGAGAGCCGTTCACAACACGACCTTCTCCAACAGATCACGGCCCAGCCGGCCAAATCCTACGGCCTGGCGCAAGGAAAAGTGCCGGCAGAGGGGAGCCCGCTGGCGCTGCTCGAAATCCCGTCACTGCACCTCTTCGATGTCGTCGTGCAGGGCAGCGACGCCCAGGACCTGCGGAGCGGGCCAGGACACATGCCAACGACCGCCGTACCCGGCGGTCCCGGGAACGCCGTGATCGTAGGACGCCGCGCCACGTTCGGAGCGCCGTTCGCCGCCATCGGATCGCTCAAGAGGGGAGAGATCATCAAGGTGGTGGACGGTTACGGCACGTACCACTATCGGGTGACGAGAGTGGTCTACGCGGTGGGCGGACGACATGACGTGGTGACCGAGACGAAGGCGAACCGCCTCACACTCGTCACGGCGTCCTCCGGGTTCTTCCCGCACGGGAGGCTCGCCGTCATCGCCAAGCTGATGGGCAAGCCGTTGGTGGACACCACCGAGCCACACTTCCACGCGACGTCGGCCGAGCTGGGGTTGGCGGATGATCCGGCGTCGGGAGGTCTCGCCGTCTTGTGGTGCCTCGCCTTCCTCGCGCTTCTGAGTGCAGCGGCGTGGCTGTTGCGACATTGGGACCGGCCCGTGGTGGTGTACCTTCTCGCCGTGCCCGTGCTGCTCCTCGTCGGGTTGTTCGCCTGTGAGAGCATCATGGGCTTCCTCCCAGCCACGGTGTGATGGGCATGAGGTGGTGTGGGGACAGAGAAGCGCCACGACGCCACGCGGTCGCGGCGGTGAGCTCGATCGTTGCGCTCGGGCTTCCCGCGCTCGGTCTGGCTGCCTGCGGCGGCACGACGAATGCAGACTCGAGCCAGCAGACGACGACGTCAACCACCGCGACGTCAACCACGACGACGACCGCCAACAACGGCATCGTGGGCCCGGAGCCCAAGGGCCTCTCAGCCTTGAATGCCCCGATGCGCGTGACGTTCGGGACCGGCTCCATCGGAGCCGCCGATCCGACCACCACGCTGCCGAACGAGCGCGGCCAGACCATTCAGCCGGGGGTCAACCCCGGGCAGAACATCATCATCAAGAACGGTCGGGTCTTCCCACAGACGCTCGAGGCGAGCATCAGCGCCCCGATCGTCTGGTACAACCTCTCCGGCAAGCCCCAGAGGATCATCTTCGACAACTACAAGTACAACCCCGTGGATTCGGGAACGATCCCTTCCGGGGCGACGTTCATCTGGACTCCTCCCGTCGCAAATCCGCTCCTCTACACACTCGAGCCGTCGGGCTTCGTCGCCAAGGTCGTGGTCAATCCGAGCACGGGCGGACCCGGGGCGCTCGGGGGCAACACGGGAGGCACCTAACCGGTTCATCCTGCATTCGCGCAGTCGTCACGCAGATGACATCATCGTGACGGCGTGCCTCTTGTACCGGTCACTCTCTTGTTTCGGCTCTTGGAAATGCTGCGCAGGACAAGGACCTCTCGGGCACCGCGGCGGGGCGCGATGAACCGACACCAACATTTCTTTGTGGGTGTGCTTTGCGTTCACAGAACGTTTACTCGGCTTCCCTAAGGTGCGCGACAGCGGAGGGATCAGGCGTGCTACAAGCGGAGCCCCTTGGCTACCGGGTCGGCGAGCGTCGGCCTCGGAGACAAACCAAAAAAGGAGACCCATCAACATGCTGAGGAAGCTGTTGGGGCGCCACCGCGCATTGCGGATCGGCGCGACGATTGTGGGTGCGTCGGCGCTGGCGGTTGGTTTCGCCAGTCCCGCCTTCGCGGCCCAGAACGTGAACAATGGAAACGCGGGCAACGCGAACGCCCAGAACTATCTGGTTGTCCAGGGTGGCTCGAACACCGCCTACCTGGTGATGCAGGCGGAGGCCAACATCTTCAACCAGGCCCCCGGTTGTGACCTTGCCGGTCAATCAGGCGCGGACCAGCCGCTCGACTACGGGTGCCCGGGCCTCAACGGCGAGGAGGGCACGGCCCAGCCGGCTGCGGGGACTATTGCGTTCACCGGCGTGACCCTGACGGCAGGGAGCAAGAATGTTGGTGGTGGCACGATCAACACCGCGACCCTGGCCGCGGGCGACGAGTGCTACGACAGCCTCGGTGGATTCGCGCAGAGCGACGAGCCGATCACGAGCATCAAGAACGGCACCAAGTTCAAGATCAAGACCGCGATCAGCACGAGCGAGACGAACGACACCATCACGTGTGTCACGACTCCGCAGGCCGGTGAGAACGGCTTCACGGTCTGGGGTAACGAGAACCCGTTCAACGACGTCCTCGTCGAGGAGCCGTCGTACGGTTCGAGCAACGGCATCTTGGAGCTCGAGGGCACAGGCAGCGCATCGGTGGCCGGTCACTCCGGCAGCATCGACGACCCCGCGACCTTCGGGCCGGTCAACGTGTCGCCGCTCGACGCGGCCCGTTCGTCCCGTGCTCCGAAGCTGACGTCCACCGGTGACTACCAGGGTCTGAACTTCGTGGCCTACGCCGAGGACGCGGTGACCTACCTGACCTGGAGCAAGGTCGGCTCGGCCACCACCGACTCCGCGGCGTGCCTGGCCCAGATCGGGAACAACCCCACGGTGGGTGAGCTCAAGACCATCTTCAACGAGACCTACACCTCGGGCGTGCCCAACGAGACATGGAACAGCGTCTTCGGTTGCACATCGGCCGGGAGCTCAAACCCGATCTACGCCTACTGGGCGCAGAACGGCTCGGGCACCGAGTCGACGTGGAACAGCGCAACAGGGGCCTCTTTCGATGGCCTGAGCCCGTCGACCTGGCCGGCGAAGAACACGATCTTCGAGAACGAGACTGACTCGATTCAGAGGAACGCCTCGTCCGAGCCGCTCAAGGACGTGATGTTCTTCTTCTCGTACGGCAAGTACAACACGATCTGCACGCCGACGCCCGCCACGGCGGCCGGAGAGGCGTCGACGAACGCGATCTGCTCCGGCGCCGGGAACACCGTTGAGCTGGGCACGGAGGCCGCTGGTGTGACGCTCTCCAAGAACACCATCAACGACCAGTTGCCGAAGCTCGAGGGCACTGCGTACTTCGGCGACCGCCTCTTGTACAACGTGTACTCGAACGGCTCGAACCCCCAGATCCCGCAAAGCGCCCCGGCGGCGGAAAACATCATCAGCGAGGACGGGTTCATGTGCAAGCCGTCGACGAAGGAAGACGTCGACCCCAACACCGGGCTGACCTACCTCTCGGAGATCCAGGCGACCATCACGGCCAACGGCTTCTTCCCGCTGCCGAACCTGCAGGTGGAGGACGGCCAGGGTGACACCGGCAACACGAACCCCGGCTACAGCACGACGGCTTCGGGTATCCCGCACCCGGCGTGGAACTACTCGGGAGACGCGGGCGGTCTCAAGGCCTCGCAGTACAACGCGGCCAACGAGACGTTCAACCCGGTGAACACCGACACCGACAACTCGGCTGTCAGCGGTACCTACAACGGTGTCGAGGACGGCAGCGCCACGCTGCAGAACGGCGTGGCGGCCAGCCCCACCGCGCCGGTCGGTTACTGCATCACGCTGTCCTCGGACGGGAGTACTGCAGGTCAGTAGCACCGACCTGATTCCACGGACGGCCGGTTTTTCCGGGCTGCGGGTTTCTATCCGCAGCCCGGAGCCGGCTCTCCGAGCAGCACAGAGACGCAACGCAACGACCCGGCTGCTCGGCCGGGTCGTTGCGCGTGGTCGTCGAGACGCCGTGGCCCGCCGGAACGGGTGGGGCGGGATCGGGCGGCGGCCGCCCATGAGGCTCGCCGAGTGACGATTAGTCTCTCGGTGTGGCCAAGCACCTCCGGCGTCGCCGGCGTGGCTCGTCAAAGCGGCCGAACGTCATCCGGGACGAACCCTCCGAGCATGACGACCTGTTCTCACCGGCCAACCCGTTCTTCGACCCTGAAATGCCCGACAGCGGACCGTCGGGCTCCGGCACCGTCGACACCGGACCAGTCGACAGCGGCCCCGCCGAGGTCGAGCCGGCGCCCGACGAGGACTGGTTCGGGCCCTCGGAGGCCGACGTCGAGGGGTATGCCGCCAGCAATGACGTCTCGCTGGCGTCCATGCTGATGCTCGGCGCCAGCCCCTATCAGCGCATCGACGGGATGGGGCTGGCCCGCAAGTCGCTCGAGGCGATCCCGAGCGGTGACCCCCGTCGTGACCTCTCCAAGCAGGAGCGGTCGATGCTGGCCAACGCCCGTGCGTGGTGCCTGGTGGTGCACGGCGACCTCGGTCACCTCTCCCGGCTCGACGACCCCTTCGTGCTCGCGGACGCCGAACGCCACGTCGAGGTGGCCGCCGGCATCACTCCGGGGGATCCCTCGATCGAGACCACGGTGGCCCTGCTGCGCCTCCGCCAAGGCCGCAGCGCCGACGCACTGGAGAGCATCGAGCGGGCGATGGAGGGCTTTGCGAGGCTGCCCGACCACGATCGCAGCGGGAGGACACAGGGTGCGGCCATCCTGGCCGCGCTCACGCGCGCGCTCGTTGCCGCATCGTCAGGGGACCTGCACAGTGCGCAGGTCCTCAGCACCGCCGCACGGGCTGTCAGGTCGCCGCTCGACGTCGACGAGGCCGCTTTCACGGCATTGCTCGGGCAGATCGACGAAACCATCGCCCGCTGCGGGTGACGGGGGCGCACGGATCCAGTCGTTCACCTCGGTGTTACGCCCCTGTTGCGTCGGGTTCACCTGCTGCACCTAGCCTGTGGGGTCCGCGCACGGCGGCCCAACAGCTCTGAAGGCAGTCAGATGATGTGGAGACAGCGTGAGACCGGGCGGCGATGGCCGTTCGCGACGAAGAGGGATCGGCGTCGCGCGCCCCAAACCGTGCGGCTCCTCGACTCCATCTCGCTGACGGCGAGCTACACCGACCCCACTCCTCCGGAGACGGCACCGCGCTCCAGCGCCGCCGACCTGCTCGCCACGCTTTCGCACACCGTCCCGGATCCGGCCGTCGTCGAAGTCCGGCCTCCCTTCACGGACGCCGGCGTGGACTCGGCCGAAGCGCACCGGCGCGTCCTCCGGCGCAAGGTCGCCGTCGGCGTGGCCAGTTTCGCTCTCGTGAGCGCGAGCCTGGCGGCCGGGCTCACCGCGGCGACCAGCACCGGGCCGCCGGCGCACGTGCCCGTGGCCGACAGCCCGGCGGCCGACCGCTTCGTCCTGGGCCAGCGCAACCTCCACCTCGCACGCGCCACTTCGGCACCCGCCCCGGCATCGCCCCTCGTTCGCGACGGCGCCGCCGACGTCGGCGCACGAGGTGTTCGGCTACGTGCCGTACTGGTCACTCGCAGAGGCCGCACAGTTCCCTGTCGACGAGTTCTCGACCATCGCCTACTTCGGTGTCAACGTGAATCCGAATGGGACCATTGCGACATCGGGGCCGGGCTGGGACGGCTACGAGAGCCAGGACTTCAACGACCTCGTGAACGCGGCCCATCAGGCGGGTGACCGCGTGGTGCTGACTGCGACCGACTTCTCGGACTCGTCTCTCGACACGCTCACACACGATCCGAACGCCGGCGTGACGCTGGGCGAGCAGCTGACCCACCTGGTCCGGGAGAAGCATCTCGACGGGGTGAACCTCGACTTCGAGGGCAGCGGGGCCGGGGACTCGGCGGGTCTCGACCACCTGGTGTCCCAGGTGGATTTCATCCTGCACACGACGGATCAGCACTACCAGCTCACGATGGCCACCTATGCCTCCTCGGCGGGCGATCCCACCGGCTTCTTCGACATCGCGGGGCTGAGCAAGTGGGTCAACGCCTTCTTCGTCATGGTGTACGACGTCAACCAGGGCCCCGCCCAGGACAACAGCGACGCGGGCGGCGCCGACGCGACCACGCTCTCGCAGTACATCAGCGCCGCCGGCGCATCGAAGGTGATCCTGGGCCTCCCGCTCTTCGGCTACGACGAACCGACGAGCGGTCCGGACCTGGGTGACGCCGCCACCGGTCCCTCACACGCAGTCACGTACGCGCAGGCCATGGCATCGGGCCCGACCTACTGGAACGCGACGACGCAGACCGCGTGGACGTCGTACCAGTCCGGCGGGCAATGGCACCAGGTCTTCTTCGACAACGTCAACGCCCTCGCGGCCAAGGTCCAGCTGGCGGCGGGTTCGCACCTGCTCGGCGTCGGCGCGTGGGCCTTGGGCATGGAAGGTGACGACGACTCCGTGCTCTCGGTCCTCGACGGCCGGACGCAGCCGCTTCGCACGCCCCCAGCCGGACCGACCAGCGCATCGGGCGGCACGCAGGCCCCGGGCTTCCAGGTGGCCGGCAACTCGGGCGCTCCGCCCACGACGGTGGCGCCGTCGGCCCACAAGCACAAGGCAGGCGCGGCGACGACCACGACGACCACGACGACCACGGTGCCGGCGAACGGGTCGACCACGAGCACCGTGCGTTCGACGACCACGACGACCACCGCCGGATCGAAGCAGTCCACGACGACCACGACCAGCACGACAGGAGGAACGGGGACCAGCAGTGCAAGCTCGACCACCACGACGGGGTCACTCCCATGAGCCCGCCGCGCACTTGAGCCGGCACCTCGGTCCGAACCCCACGCCACTCCGTCATACCGTTGCGGCATCCGGCTCCAGGGGAGCCCCTCGGCGACGACCGGGATCACGGCGCGCGGTCGTCGCATGCGGGTTCCTCGCGCTCGTGGCGGTGTCGGCCAATGCGTGTGACAACAGTGGGCCGTCGGAGGGAGCGCTGCAAGGCAAGTCGGCGACCGCGATCACGGGGTTGGCGATCACCGCCTACCACCGGCAGCAGTCCGTCAGTTTCGTGACGAAGACGCTGGTCGGGAAGACGACCACGATCGAGGTCGGGTCCACCACCCGTGACGGGTCTGCGGCCGAGAGCGTCACGACCAACGGGCAGCCGGTGATCGACGCCGTCTTGGTGAACCACGTCGCGTACCTACGAGCGACGTCGTCGGTGCTCGAGAGCTCCTTGCAGCTCTCGGCCAGCAGCGCAACCGCCTACGCCGGGAAATGGATCTCACTCACCGAGGCCGACCCCGGCTACGACGACGTCGTGAACTCGCTCTCACCGACCGAGGCCATCAATCACTTCGTCCCTGAAGAGCCGAACCTCCGGGTGGCCGGCCTGACGTCGGTGGGCGGGCGTTCCGTGGTCGCCGTCACGGGGAGTCCGACGGCCCAGGTCGAAACCGGCAACACGGCCAGTACGACGCTGTTCGTCTCGACCGCAGCCCCCTACCTGCCGACCAGCGCGACGGTCGTCGTCAAGAGCGCAGCCGGGCAGACGTCCGAGCGGCTGGCGTCGGTGTACGGCAAGTACAACGAAAAGGTCGACCCCGTCGCCCCGAAGGGGGCCACGCCCATCTCGTCGCTCAGCAGCTGACCGCGCAGGGCGGCTCCCGGCCGAGGTGGTGGGCCGCAGACGGATGAGCGGGTGATCAGACGGGTATATCAGGCCGCGGGGCGTTCGCCGCGGACGGCGTCGCTCACGTCGCCCATGGCGAGTGAGGCCATCCCGTCGCTCGCGCGCAGGCGATCGAACTCGTCGAGGAACCGATGGAGGCGCTCGAGGTTCTCGTCCGGGTACGCAACGAAGTTGTGTGGGTGCCACCAGAGGTGCACGACCCGGCCCCGGCTTGCCGCGTCGCGGAGCGCCTTGGTGATGCGGCCTTCCTGGAGCGATCCCAGCGCTTTGGTGGAGGGAGCCCACGGGCGCACGAAGACGCTGGCCGGGATGTTGCACAGACCGGACGGCTCCGCCAGATCATCCCACCCGAAGGTGGGCACCGCGGGGCCGGCCCAGGTGGAGGCCAAGCGGGCGGCGCGCACGGCCAGCCCCGAATCGTCCCCCGGTCGCGAGCGGTGGGCCCAGCCGGGCTGGGGCCCGCGGTAGCACTCGAAGCCTGTCTGCACGAGCACGGGTGCGAGCGTCGGGTTCCACTGGTTCCGGGGGAGCACGAGGGATCGCAGCCGCCAACCCCGTGTGGCCGCGGCGGCCTGTGCCGCCTCGAGATCGGCCCCGAAGGCGTCGGCCCCGGGCCCGGGCTCCAGGCAGTAGTAGTGGGAGAAGGTGTGCGACGCCAGCTCCTGGCCCCGAATCGTGGCCAGCTGATCGATCAGCGAGCCCGCGAGGTGGATCGGGTCCTCGTCCTCGGTGGGGCCGATCGGTTCGGGGTAGGGGTCGAGACGCGCCTCGCGGTAGGCCGGGCGAGTGGTCGGGCTCAGCGATCGTGCCTCGGCGGCGCTGGTGGCGAACAACAGCCCCACCGTGGCCCAGGTGGCGTGGACCTCCCGGCTTGCGAACAGCTCGGCCAGCGTCACGACCATGGACCGGCTGGCGATCAGCGACCGTGTGACCGCGGGGTCGACCGCCGTATGGTCGCGCATGCCCCAGTGCAGCTCGAAGTCGAGCGAGATCACGAGTGCTCCGGGCCCACGGACATGCGGCACGGAGGGAGAGGCTAGCAACGAGGGTCGAACGACCGGCACGCGAGACGGCCGGGGCTCGGCCGAGCCGCGGCGGCGGCTTCGTCAGCGCACGCCGTCCCGCCGGCGCGCCACCAGGTAGTCCCACGCGGTCGGGTGCCAGCGCAGGTGCGAGGGCTCCGCGCCGGGCAGGGTCGCCACGGCCGCGGGGATGGTCCCGTCCAGGGCCGCATCGACCTGGGCGAGCAACGGCGGGATGGCGCAGGCGAGGTGCAAGAAGGGGTAGGTGGCGATGGAGTCGGCGGGCTCGGGTGTGAACGTCGCCTGGGCCAGGATGCCGCCGGTGTCGATCCCGGGGTCGATCAGGTGCACGGTCGAGCCGGCGAGATCCGGGCGCCCCTCGCGGAAGGCCCAGTAGCCGCCGTGCACGCCGCGGTAGCGAGGGGTGATGCCCGCGTGGACGTTGAACACGGGCACCGGGATCGCCGCGAGGACCGAGCGCGAGATGATGCGGGTCCCGTGTACCACGACGAGGGTCGGCGCGACCCTGGCCAGGAGGCCGATCGTCGGTTCTTCGTTGACCGAGGGGACGAGGACGGCATTCGGCACCGGACTCAGATCGAGGTCGTGCTCCGATGCGATCTGGAGAACGCGCGTGCGGCCGCGCCGGCGCAACAGCGGCATCACCAGTCCGACGAACGCGATCTGCCCGGCCACCGTCCACCGGCCCAGCCGACGGGCGCGCCTTCGGGCCAGGTCGAGCCGGGAGGGTGACTCCTCCAGGACAACCGTCAAGGTGGCACGCCCACCCAGGTGGGTCGAGAGCGCGTGTACCACCGACGCGGTCGCGTCGCTGCGGTCACCGAGCAGCACGACGCGGGGTTGCTCACCGCTGCGCTCAGCGGGCACGGTCACCCGCCTGCCGCCGGCGCGAGCCCACCCTCGTTCGCGTCCGCGCGTCGTGCACGGTCGTATGCATGACGCCTTCGATCACGTCCAACTCGTCGTCGAGCGAGAGCCTGGCCTCTGCCGCATGCCGGCACCGTTCTCCGAGGTCGGGCTCGTCTGTGCGCCAGCCGTGGAGCGAGCGCAGACGCTCCGCGAGCGCGGCAGGATCCTCGGGGGGCACGAGGTACTCGGACAGCCAGCCGGTCAGCACCTCCGGCGAGCCCCCGACGTTGGTCGACACAACCGGAATGCCGCAGGCGAGCGGCTCCATGATGGAGCGGGAGAGGGGTTCGGCCCAGCGGCTCGGCACCACCGCGACGTCTGCGGCCTGGAGGAGAGGGACGACATCGGCGCGCCGCGGGAACCAGGACACGGGCAGCCCCTCGGCCGCCGCATGCACCCGCGCCACGTAAGCGTCTGCGACAGCAGGATCGGCCGTGGGCGGCGGCGAGCCCACCACCACCAGCCGGCAGCTCGGGACCGAACGCGCGAGCCGGCCGAACGCGTCGACCAGCACGTCGACGCCCTTCTCCTCGCCGATGCGTCCGGCGAAGAGTACGACAAAGTCATCGGATCCGAGCCCGTGCTCCGATCGCACGCTGGCCCGGAAACTGGCATCGCGGGGCCGGTAGTGGTCGAGATCGACCGAGGTGAGCGCAACCGTGGCGTGGCGGCGGTTCAGCCCGGTGCCCTCCCAGAGGCCAAGGGTGTGCTGCGACACAGAAACGGTGGCGTCGACGCGCGCCAGCACGCCGCGCAGCCATCGACGGACGGGTTTCGGTGGTGGCAAGCAGAGGTGGTAGACGACGGCGGTCGGGCGGCCGGTTGCGACGGCGACCGCGAACGGGAGGTCCCAATAGCGGTAGACGTAGACGACATCGGGCTCGAGCCCCCGGGCCCGCCTGACAGAAGCGAGGACGTCGAGCGACGATCGCAGCGCGCGGGCGCGTCGCGGCAGCGTGCTCGCGACGCGGGTCATCGTCGCCGTGATGTCCTCCCAATCGGCTTGGAAGGCGCCGCCGTGCACGAAGACGAGGTCGAGTCGGTGTCCACGACGGGCCAGGCCGCGGCAGTTGGTGAGCTGGGTCCTCTCCAGCCCTCCCGCCGCGTCGAGATAGTTGGCCGTGACCAAGATGCGCACGTCGCGATGCCAGCTCTGACCTAGCGGTGTCGCCGCCGGGCACGGACCTGCAGCGGCCGCCGCGGTCGCCGCGGCGTGGTGGCGGTGCTTTCGCGCTGGGAGGGGACGTCCATGGCGGCACGAGGCTAGCGTCGCCGTGCGCCGTCACCTGCGGCGGGAGAGGCGGCGCCGGCGGTCTGCGGTACGGTTCGACGCGGTCCGGCGTCTCCCGAACCGAAGGCGTGCGGTGGTCGACGGCCAGGGTCCAAGGAGGGTGGTGCGATGACAGCGCAGGAACTCGAGGGCTGGTGCACCGACCCATTCGCCCGTCACGAGGCGCGCTGGCTGTCGGACGGGACGCCGACCAAGCTCGTCCGCGATGGGGACGTCGAGTCCTACGACGACCCTCCCGACGAGGAGCCCACCCAGCAGCCCGAACTCATCGAACCAGACGTGCCGGCCCTCGGCGGAGCCGACCTCATCCGCGCCGGCGACCCGGGCAGCGGACCCACGGATCTCGAGAGCCTGGAGCGGCAGATGGGCCAGGCGGCGCTCGAGGGCGGCGCCCACCCCCAGGTGGACCTCCCGGTGCCACCGCCACCGATCGATTCTGAATGAGCTGCGCTCAACAGGTTCTGTTCTCCCGATCTCACAAGGCTCCCGTCGGGCTCCAGCGGTCGAGCCACGCCTGGAGCATCAGGACGTCCCACAGCTCGTAGCCGAGGTCCCGCTTGCGGTCGGTATGCGATTTCCATGCCCGCCGCACGGGGGCGGGGTCGAGCAGGCCGTGTCGGGTCAGGGCGTCACGCGAGAGAAGGTCTTCGGCCCAGGGTCGCAGCGGCCCACACAGCCACTCGGCCAAGGGCACCCCGAAACCCATCTTCGGGCGGTCGACCAACGCTCGAGGAACATGGCCGTACAGGATCTGACGCAGCACCCACTTGGACGTGCCGTCGCGCACCTTCGACGATGTGGGAAGGCGCCACGCTGCCTCGAGGACGCCGCGATCGAGGAAGGGCGCCCGCGTCTCGAGTGAGACGGCCATGGACGCCCGGTCCACTTTGGTCAGCACGTCGTCGGGCAAGTACGACACAAGGTCCGCCTTCAAGAGCTGTGCCGTAACGTCGCCCTCGCCGTCCCATGCGGACAGCCGGTCGTCGCCCATAGCGAGCGTGCCGGCGCGACCGAGTCGCGCGCGCACAGCGGGAACCAGATCGGCCGGATGCTCCCAGTGCGCGGTGAGCGAGCCATAGGCCTGCTGGACGCTCGAGGCCTGGAGCACCCGACCCAACTTGGCCACCTTCGTCGAGGGCAGGCGAACCTGCCAGCGCTCGGGGAGCAGCCTTGCCGCCGCGTCCACCGCCCCCGGGGGCACGCGGCCGACAGCGCCGCCGACGCGGCGACGGAGGGCCGGAGGTACCGGGGTGGCCCACCGCCAGACCCGGTCCAACCAGGCGTGTCGGTTATATCCCGCAAAGAGCTCGTCGCCGCCGTCACCGGACAGGGCGACCGTCACCGAGCGCCGGGCGACCGCGGCGACGAGATGGGTCGGGAGCTGCGAGCTGTCGGCGAAGGGCTCGTCCCAGATGTACGCCAGCCGGGGGACGAGGTCGAGCACCTCGCGCGAGGGCATGTCGATGGTCGTGTGTTCGGTGCCCAGGTGTCTGGCCACAGCTGCCGCCGAAACAGACTCGTCGAACGATTGCTCGGCGAAGGCGACGGTGAACGTGTGCACGGGACGGGCCGAATGCCGCTGCATGAGTGCGACGATCAGACTCGAGTCGATGCCACCGGAGAGCAGCGCACCGACGGGCACGTCGGCAACCATGCGGGCTGCGACGGCTCGGGAGAGCGCGGCTTCGACCGTCTCCTCCGCCTCACGATCGTCCTCCAACGACGGCAGGCGCCCGGCGTCGGCGATCGCGGCCTCGGCGGACCAATAGACCTGTTGGTCGGGCAGCGACCCCGGAGCGATAGCACCGGTGAGCGTCACCAACGAACCAGGTCGCAGCTTGGCGAACCCGTCGTAGATGCACTGTGGCGCCGGGACGCAACTGAATTGCAGGAAGTCGGCAACCGCGGCGGGATCGACCCGGGGACGGAAGCCGGAAATCGTCTGGAACGCCTTGAGCTCGGACGCAAAGACGAAGCGCCGTCCCACCCACCCGTAGTAGAGGGGCTTCTCGCCGAAACGGTCACGCACCAGGTGCAGTGCGCGGGAGCGATCATCCCAGGCGGCGAAAGCGAACATGCCTTCGACACGGCGCAACGTCTCGGCCAGGCCCCACGTTTCCAAGGCGAGCACGAGTGCTTCGGTGTCCGACGATCCCCGCAGGACGACGCCGGCGGCGGCGAGCGAGTCGCACACCTCCGCCGTGTTGTAGAGCTCGCCGTTGTAGTTGAGGACCCAGGCTCCGGCGCGCATGGGCTGGTGCCCTTGTGCTCCGGTGCCGACGACTTCAAGGCGTCGATGGGCGAAGGCGACGCCGGCGGGCGCGTCCTCCCACATCCCTGCGTCGTCCGGCCCGCGATGCGCCAGCGCGTCCCCCATGACCGCGGCGAGGCGCCCGAGCTCGCCCACCCGTGCCCCGGCCGGGTCGATGACGCCCGCAATGCCGCACATCAGCGTGGCCAGGCGGACGCGGTCGTGCGGGCGGGGACGCAGGGCATACCGTTCTCGGACCCCATGACGCTCGGCATTCTGCTCTTCACGCCGCGTCGGAGCCAGTCGGCGCCGAATTCATCTACGTTTCATCAGATTGTCGCCAAGATGTTGCGTCGTGTTCACCCTTGTCCGAGCGGGCTGGGGGAGGCTGGCGGGGGTTGAATGGACCACCCAATGGTGAAGGCGGAAAATGAGGGCACGACTCTGAAGAATTTCGCGCGCTCGACATTCCTGACTCTCCCCGCACCCATGCGGCGAGCGGTCCTCCACGCGCGCGGGCGATACGCGCCATGGGAGGACGGCTTCGACTTCACGCCACCCCCACTGAATCCCGGCGAGGTCGCCGGTCCTCCCGACTTCGTGGGCATCGGTGCCCAGAAGGCAGGCACCACATGGTGGTTCGGTCTCATCGCGTCACACCCCGGTGTCGCCCAGCGCGACGACGTCCACAAGGAGCGACACTTTTTCGACCGGTTCGCCGCCCGTTCGTTCGGGCCTCACGAGTGCGCGCAGTACCACGGGTGGTTTCCGCGCCCGTCCGGGATGATGACCGGGGAGTGGACCCCGGACTATCTGCACCTGGGCTGGGTCCCCCCGCTCCTAGCCGACGCAGCCCCGCAGGCTCGGCTGCTCGTCTTGCTGCGCGATCCCGTCGAGCGCTTCCGGTCCGGGCTCTCGCACCACCGCGGACATCGGGGCGAGGTGACCGCCGAGACGTCCGGCGACGCCCTCGTGCGTGGGTTCTACGGCCGGTCGCTGGTGGAATGGACCCGCCATTTTCCGCGGGAGCAGATCCTGGTGTTGCAATACGAGCGCTGTGTGCTGGAACCGGCCGCCGAGCTCCAGAGGACCTACCGTTTCTTGAACCTGCCGCCCTTCATGCCCGACGAAGTGAGGGAACTCGTGAACGCGAGGAGGGCGCACGTTGCGCTACCCGACGACGCGCACCGCCGGCTGCGCGAGCTCTATGCGCCAGACGTACTGACCCTTGCGGCGGCCACGCCGGAGATCGATCTGAGCCTGTGGCCCAACTTCTCCAGCCTGGTGCGAGCGTAATGTCGGACCTGCCTGTCGCCCTCCTCCTCGCCGCCCTCCTCGGCTGGCTCGGTGTGCTTATCGCGAACAGAGTGGCGCGCACCGACCCCTATCCCGCGCTCAAGAAAGTGATGGTCGCCAGCGTGCTGTTGCACCTGGTCTGTGCCCCCCTCCAGATCTTCGTCGTCGACCACTTCTATGGCGGCATCGCCGACTGGATTCGGTACGACCACCAGGGTGCGGCGTTGGCTGACATGTGGCGCAACGGGACGTTCAGCCTCGCCGGCAGCGGCGTCCACGGCATCCTCGGCTCGGGGTCGACCTCGATCGCGAGCGGGGTGGTCCAGACGATCGTCGGCCCAGACCAGTTGGCCGCCTTCTTCGCCTGTGCCTGGCTCTCCTACGTGGGCTGTGTCTTCTTCTACCTGGCGTTCCGGGTGACGTTTCCGCGCACCAACCGCCGACGGTACGCGCTCCTCGTCTTCCTGTTTCCTTCCTTGCTCTTCTGGACGGCCGACGTCAGCAAAGAGGCCTTCATGTTGTTCGGCCTCGGCCTCACCGCCTATGGCATCGCGCTCGTGATGGTGGGCCGTCGCAGCGGCTACCCGGCAATTGTGGTGGGTGGAGCACTCTGCCTGTTCATCCGGCCGAACGAGGTCGTGATTCTGGCCCTCGCGTTCGCGTTCGCCATGGTCTTGCGCGCCGCCTTCGGTTCGACGACGGGCGCCTTGCGGCGGCCACGACATCCGCTCACGATGGCGGCCGCCTTCGTGTTCGTGGCCGCCGCGCTGGCAATCTCGGGGTACGAAACCGCCCACTTCCTGCACTCGATCACCGGCTCGGGCGTCGGGAACTCACTGAACCAGCTCTCCGCGAACAATCAAGGCACTGGGGCCGGCTTCGGCAGCAGCGCGATCACCTATTCGTCCAACCCGCTTACGTATCCGCGCGACGTGTACACGGTCCTGTTCGACCCCCTGCCCTTCTCCGCGCACAGCGTGACCCAATTGATCGCGGCGGCCGAGAACATATTGATCCTGCTCGTGATCCTGTCGTCGCTGCCGCGCCTGCGCTTCCTACCGCGTGTCTGCTCACAGCGGCCCTACGTGTTCACCGCCCTCTTCTACAGCCTCATCTTCCTGTACACGTTCGCTGCCCTCGGAAACCTCGGCCTCATCACCCGGGAGCGCACCTTGCTTCTGCCGTTCCTCTTCGTCGTGCTCGCCTTCCCGGTGGCGGAGCCGGGCCAGGACCCGTACCCCTGGCAGCGCCGACGGCGGCGGGCACGCGCCGCAGCGGCACCGTCCGAAACGCCTGCGTGGGCTGACGCTGATGATCCTGTGGCGGCGACAGCGTTCGACGCGGCGACCGTGGCCGAGTGGAGGGCCGCGGAGCGGCCGCGCGTGCAGGGGGCGGACGGATCGAGCTGGTCGGCCGCGGAGTGGCACGCGACGAGCTGAGTCCCCGCGGGTCGCGGTGTACCCGGCTCAGCCCGGCAGACGCTTGGGCGCGGGAGCGCGTCGGCGTCGGGTGCCACGAATGCCGCGCAGGAGGTGCCGGTAGGTATCCAGGGTCCGGTCGATCACCCGCTGGTCGTCGAATTCCGACTCGGCGCGGACGCGAGCGGTCCGCCCCATGTCCTGGCGGCGCACTGGATCCGCGGCGAGGGTGCCGATGGCGTCCGCCAGTGCCACCGGGTCGCGTACGGGCACCAACAGCCCGGTGTGGCCGTGGTCGACCACCTGGCGGCACCCGCGGATGTCCGACGCGACGATCGGCAGACCGCACGCGGCCGCCTCCATGGCCGAACGCGGAAAACCCTCTCGATGTGAAGGCAGAACGAAGAGATCGAATCCTGGGTACAGCGCCTCGACGTCTCGGCGCTCGCCGAGGAAGATCACCCCGGATTCAGCGCGGACACGCTCGATGTCAGCCGGTGTGAGGCTGCCGCTCTTGGCCGGGTCGGTGGCCCCGACGACGACCACGACGACCTCGGGATGGGTGGTGCGCAGTCGGCGTGCCGCCTCGAAGAGCTCGGCGAATCCCTTCTCCCATACCAGGCGGCCCACGACGCCGGCGACGACCTGGTCGGCCCGCACGCCGAAGGCCTGCCGCGCAGGGGAGGTTTCGGCGGGTCGAGGCTGGAAACGGGCGAGATCGACGCCGTTGCCGAGCACGTGCAGTTTGCGGGCAGGCACGCGCAGGCGTTCCAGGACGGCGACATCCTCCACGTTCTGAACGAGCTCGGCCTGTGAACAGACGGACGCGGCTCGCTCCACGCCGTAGACGAGGACTCGCCGCAGGAGCGGGTCGTCGGGGCTGGCGTACAGGCCGTGCACAGTGTTCACGACCACCGGCACACCGGCGAGCCGTGCCGCCAGCCGGCCGTAGACGCCAGGCTTGGGATTGTGCGTGTGCACGATGTCGGGTCGGAGCCGCCGGAACAGCTGGACGAGCTCGCCGAGGGCCAGGACGTCGTTGCCGATCGAGACCGATCGAGTGGCGTGTGCGACCACCTCGTGACGGATGCCCCACGCGTTGAGATCGCGGACCCACGGCCCAGCGGCCGACGCGCCGATGACGTCCATCCCAGAACTCGCAAATGCACGGAGCTGCGGTCCGAGCAACAGGGCCAGACTCATGTCAGCGGTGGTGAGGTGCACCACGCGCTTTCCTGTGACGATGTCGTCGGTCACTGTGTCAGCGTTACCGGCTGCGGCAGCAACTCGTCGTAGATCGATTCGACTTCCCGCACGCACCGTTGGACATCGAAGAGATCGGCCAACTCGACCGCCGCCTTCCCGAGTTGCGTCCGCAGCTCGGGATCGTTCGTCAGCTCGATGATCGCGTCGGCCAGCGCCTGAGGCTGCTCGGCCCCCACGACCAGGGCATTGATCCCGTTGGTCAGGATGTTCGGTAGCTCGCCGACGTCCGTGGCGACGATGGGGAGCCCAGCGGAGACCGCTTCCATCACGGCGAGGGGCAGCCCCTCGATGCGCGACGGGATCACGAAGATGTCGGCCGCTGGCAGCAGCCGCGGCACGTCGTCCCGCTCGCCCAAGAAGACGAAGTGCTCTCCCAGCGAGAGTGCGTCATGTTGGGCCTCGAGGTCGCGGCGCAAGGCCCCGTCGCCGACCGCGACGAAGCGAACCGCAGCACCTCGGTCCAGTGTCGCTCTGGCTGCCCGAAGGAGAACGTCGTATCCCTTCGGCCAGCGGAGTCCGGCCACGGTCATGACGAGGAGCTCGTCGTCGGGCACACCGAGCTCCGAGCGCACGAGCTTGTCGCAACTCGCTTTGGTGGCGCATGCCATCGCGGATCGGCTCGAGCTCGATCCCGTGCACGACCACCCGCGCGCGATGTTGGAGAGACCGCGGCAGAGACCGCCGGCAGGCCTCCGACACGACGAGCAACCGGTCGTCCAGGCCGATGGTCACCCTGTTCAAGGCCTTGACTGCCAGCGCCATCTTGTCCCACATGCTGTGCTCCGTGTACACGAGCGCAGGACGGGGGGAACGTATCGACGCAACGAGCCGGCCAAAGGTTGCCGCATACGGGAGGTGCGAGTGCACGACGTCGAAGTGGCCCTCGGCGAGGAGGGTGCGCAGACGCCACATCCAGCGCACGTCTTGATCTCCCCGGGCTCCCAGGGAGTGCACGACGACACCAGCGCTCTCTCAATTGGGGTACCAGCGTGTCGCGGTCCTCCAAGACGTACGCGACCTCGTAGTCGAAACGGTCACGATCGCGGTGGCGCATCATGGAGACGACGAGTCGCTCCGCCCCCCCGTATCCCATGCACTTGATGAGGATCAGGACCCTGCGTCGTCGGGGCGGTGTCGCCCTCTCGTCAGTGTTCCGTCGGTCCATCGGCCCTCCGCTGCGCGCGGCCGACCCTACGCCATGTCCTGGGGATCGGTGCCTCCCGAGGTGAACGTTGGCTGACCTGGACGTAAAATAAAGGTGTCCGGTTGGGCCGGATCAGGGGGGCCAAGACCACTGGGGCGGAAGCCGGAGTAGTTTTTAGCCGTCGAAGGGGACCGGGGGCGGGCCTTTCGACTGGGATCGGTAGGGGACGACGTGGGCGCGGAGAGACACGGCAACGTGGCGCACACGGGAAATGAGGGAGATGACTGAGACAGCCGAGGGAGTCGGCGGGAACTCCGTGGCGGTGCGCGTCGTGGCCAAGGACGGAGTCCCCGACCAACCTCTTCGCACAGGGATCGGCCCCTGGACCAGAAAAGGGACCAGTGAAGAAACGACGTTTCTCCAGGACCCGGCCACCCAGCACCGAGAAGCGTACCGAACGATCTCCATCGTCACGGTGATGCGAACGCTCAACCTGCGGCTCGCTGCGTCTGAAGATCGTCGCCTTCACCTTCCTCGCCATCGTCGGTGCTCTGAGCCAAGCAGTCCTCTTGTTGGTCATCTCAGAGGTCGTGGTGGCCGGGGTCCAGGGCAGGCACCGGATCCATCCCCCTGTCGGCCCCTCCTTCTCGTCGCAGACGCGATCATCGTTTCGATCGTGGCTTTGGTGTTCTTCTTCTGCACCAGCAGTCTTGGTCACTCTTCTCAGCACGTCTGTCTCAGAACAGGCGCTGACAGCGACCCGTACGCAGGTCGTCACCGGGTTCTTCCAGTCCAACTGGTCCCTCCAATCCACCGAGCGGCTCGGGCACGTCCAACAGCTCCTCGGGATGAACAGCGCGGCCACCGCGTCTGTCGTCGGGAACCTGTCTGGCGGCCTCCAATCGCTCCTGATGATGGCCGCGCTGTTGTCGGTGGCCCTGGTCATCGATCCCGCTGCGGCGATCGGCGTCATCGCCATCAGCTTTGTGCTCTTGCAGATACTTCGGCCGCTCAACGTGCGCACCAGGCGGGCAAACCGCGAGCTCTCCAGGATCACGAGAGCCATGGCCACACAGGTGACCGAGTACACCCGTCTGAGCCGGGACTTCCGATTGTTCGGGGTGGAGACCCGCGTCATCGACAGGCTCCGCGGGTCGATCCAGAACGTCGGTCGGGTGTACCGAAGGACACCTGCGGATCGGCAGTATCGCGCCCATCCTGTACCAGTCCTTCGCAATGGGAATCATCATCGTCGGGATCATCTTCCTGGCCAATAGCGGGCACACGGCACTCGAGAAGAACGGAGTCGTCCTCATCCTCGTGCTGCGATCCGTGAGCTACGGCTCGGGCGTCCAGGGCGCGATCCAGGGCCTCCGCGCAAACCAGGGCTTGCTGGAGGACCTCATGGTCGACCTCCGTCGCTTCGAGGCCGCTCGAGTCCGTCCGGGAGAGGGCGTGCCCGACTCCTTCGTGGTGGACTTCGAATCCGTGGATTACTCCTACGACGGCGTGTCGCTCGCCCTCTCCGACGTCACCATGCACATCCCGGAGGGGAAGATCGTCGGATTGCTCGGGCCCTCGGGAAGTGGCAAGACGACCATCAGCCAGCTCCTGCTGGGTCTCCGCGAGCCGACGAGCGGTCGGGCCACCATTGGCGGTGAGGACGCGGCGGCGATCTCCAAGAGCGATGCGTACAACACGGTGGCACTCGTGCCCCAGGAACCGGTCCTTCTGCAGGGCTCGGTGATGGACAACATCAGGTTCTTCCGGGACTTCGAGGATTGGGAGGTCATCGACGCTGCGAAGTCGGCACATCTGCACGAGGACGTCGTCCGGATGCCCGCCGGGTACGAGACAGACGTGGGTCAAGGTGGCGGCCAGCTCTCGGGCGGTCAGAAGCAGCGCCTCGCCATCGCACGTGCGTTGATCGGCTCCCCGAAGCTCATTGTCCTGGACGAGCCGACCAGCGCGGTCGACGGACGCACCGAGAGGCTCATCCGCCAGACCCTCTCCGAGCTCAGAGGGCGCGTCACGGTCGTGATCATCTCGCATCGCATCGAGACGACGGCGCAGTGCGATCTGCTTCTCGTGCTTTCGAACGGCACGATCGCGGACTACGGCGAACGGGACGACATTCTGGCCGGATCGGCCTATCAGAGCATCGTGTTGAGCCGCTTCTAGCTCGGCGGGGGGAGCGGACGTGGGCCGAGAGTCGGCGCCGCGGGCCCGGGCCTTCGGGCGGGTGCCGATTGGGACCGATCCTGCGGCGGCCCGTAGCATCACTCCCATGGCAGATCTCATCCGCATGGGCGACGACGGCACGCTGGTGGTGCCCGACGAGCCCATCATTCCTTTCATCGAGGGCGACGGCACGGGGGTCGATATCTGGCCCGCTGCCAAGCTGGTCCTCGATGCCGCGGCAGCCAAGCACGGCCACAAGGTCGCCTGGAAGGAAGTCCTGGCCGGACAGAAGGCCTTCGACGAGACGGGCGATTGGTTGCCCGAGGCGACGGTCGAGACCTTCCGCTCGCACCTGATCGGGATCAAGGGGCCGCTGACCACGCCGGTGGGCGGGGGTATCCGCTCCCTCAACGTCGCGTTGCGCCAGATCCTCGACCTCTACGTGTGCTTGCGACCCGTCCGCTGGTTCAGCGGTGTGCCCTCACCCGTCGTGCACCCTGAGCTGGTCGACATGGTCATCTTCCGCGAGAACACCGAGGACGTCTACGCGGGCTACGAGGTCCAGTCGGGCACCCCTGAAGCCGAGAAGCTGGCTGCGTATCTCCGCGAGGAGATGGGATGGCCGATCCGCGAAGCCTCGGGCATCGGCATCAAACCGATCTCGCCCATGGGCTCCAAGCGTCTCATCCGCGCCGCCATCAACTACGCGCTCGACCGCAAGCGCCGGTCGGTGACGCTGGTCCACAAAGGCAACATCCAAAAGTTCACGGAGGGTGCGTTCCGTGAGTGGGGCTACGAGCTCGTGCGCGAGGAGTTCGCTGACGTGGCCGTCGGCTGGGACGACTGCGACGGTGAGCCGGGCGACAAATTGTTGGTCAAGGACACCATCGCGGACATCACGCTGCAGCAGGTGCTGACGCGGCCCACGGACTTCGACGTCATCGCCACTACGAATCTCAACGGTGACTATCTCTCCGATGCGCTTGCCGCCCAGGTCGGCGGAATCGGGATCGCGCCCGGGGCCAACATCAACTTCGTCACCGGCCACGGCATTTTCGAGGCCACGCACGGCACCGCACCCAAGTACGCCGGGCAGGACAAAGTGAACCCTGGGTCGGTCCTGCTCTCTGGAGTGCTCATGTACGAGCACATCGGCTGGAACGACGCAGCTTCCGACATCGTGCACGCGCTCGAGGCGACCATCGCCGACAAGGTCGTGACCTACGACTTCGCGCGGTTGATGGAGGGCGCCTCCGAGGTCAAGACGTCGGAGTTCGCGTCCGCCGTCGTCGATCGCCTCTGAGCGGTCGCGTCGACAGGCTCCGCCGCTTCTCGTTCCTCCGCCCCATCTCGGTACCCACGAAAGGATCCCTCGTATGGCATCGGCATCGAAGTCCCCAGTCCACGTCACCGTCACGGGTGCCGCCGGCCAGATCGGCTACTCGATCCTCTTTCGCATCGCCTCGGGACAGCTCCTCGGGGAGGACCAGCCGATCGTGCTCCGCCTCCTCGAGATCGAGCCGGCCATGAAGGCGCTCGAGGGCGTCTGCATGGAGATCGACGACGGCGCCTTCCCGCTGGTGCACGACATCGTGTCGACCTCTGACCTCAAGACGGCGTTCGACGGGACGTCGTGGGCGCTGTTGGTGGGATCCGTGCCGCGCAAAGCGGGGATGGAGCGCGGCGACCTCCTGAACGTCAACGGTGGCATCTTCAAGCCCCAGGGCCGGGCCATTGCCGAGAACGCCGACTCTGACGTACGCGTCCTGGTGGTGGGCAACCCCTGCAATACCAACTGCCTCATTGCACGGTCCAACGCACCCGAGATGCCCGCCGACCGTTGGTTCGCCATGACCCGCCTCGACGAGAACAGGGCCAAGGCCCAGCTGGCCCGCAAGGCCGGGGTCCTCGTCGGCGACGTCACCAACGTGGCCATCTGGGGTAACCACTCGGCAACCCAGTACCCCGATTTCGCCAACGCCCTGATCGGGGGCAAGCGGGCCACCGACGTGATCACCGATGCCGAATGGCTGCGCGGGGACTTCATCACCACGGTCCAAAAGCGTGGGGCCGCCGTCATCGATGCTCGTGGGTCGTCCTCGGCCGCCTCCGCGGCCGCGGCGGCGATCGACACCGTGATCAGCCTTCGCACCGCCACACCGCTCGGCGACTGCTTCTCGGTGGCGGTCGCGAGCGACGGCCAGTACGGCACTCCGGAGGGCCTGCAGTTCGGCTTCCCGGTTGCGTCGGACGGCAATGGTGGATGGACCGTCGTCGAGGGCTTCGCTCGCGACGACTTCGCGACCGAGCGCATCGGTATCACGACCGACGAGTTGCTGGCCGAGCGGGACGAGGTCAAGGGGCTGGGCCTCATCGCGTGAGGACCTCGCCCGCCCCGGGGTACGACGGAGCGGGTCAACGCCGCCGGCCGAGCCGTCACCATCTGTTCGCGGTCGTGAAACGCCGGAGAAACACTGGGCTGACAGCCTGAACCGTGTGGGAGACCTCTTCGACGGCTACGGCGCGTCCGCCCGGGGGTTGAGCGAGGCCGCTTTCGACGAGATGGTCGGTCGCGGAGAGGACGCCAGACCGCCGTACGCGGCGGTTGCGGCATCGCTGGCCCAGATGGGACCGGACGACGTCTCCTCTCGTGCGACACGGCTGGCACGTGCCTTCATGGACCAAGGCGTCACGTTCGACCTCGATGGCGAGGAGCGTCCCTTTCCGCTCGATGTGGCGCCCCGGATCTTCACCGCCGACGAATGGTCCTCGGTAGCCGCGGGTGTCATCCAACGAGTTCGAGCACTCGAGCTCTTCCTCGCCGACATCTACGGATCGGCGCGTATCGTCACCGACGGTCTGGTGCCGCACGACGTCATCACGAGCTCACCGGGTTTCGTGCGTGCCGTGCATGGTTTCACCCCGCCCAACGGAGTGCGGATCCATGTGGCGGGTATCGACGTGGTGCGCGACGAAGATGGCGAGTTTCGCGTCCTCGAGGACAATCTCCGCAGCCCGTCGGGCGTGAGCTACGTCCTCGCCAACCGGGCGGCAATGGCCCGTGTGCTGCCCGAGCTCTTCTGGGGGCAACCGATCCAGATGGTCAACGATTATCCCGCCCGACTCATCAACGCCCTCCGCCGCGCCGCGCCGGTGTCGGTCCAGGACCCCACGGTTGTCGTGTTGACGCCCGGCGTGCACAACTCCGCCTTCTACGAGCATGCCCTCTTGGCGCGACTTATGGGCGTCCACCTTGTCGAGGGTCGCGACCTTGTCTGCCACGGTACGGACGTCTTCTTGCGGACGACGGAGGGAGAGGTGCCCGTCCACATCATCTACCGGCGCATCGATGACGACTACCTCGACCCTCTGCAGTTTCGGCCCGAATCGCTGGTCGGCTGCCCGGGCTTAGTGAATGCGGCGCGGGCCGGCCGCGTCACCATCGCCAATGGCATCGGTAACGGCGTGGCTGACGACAAGCTCGTCTACACCTACGTGCCCACTATGATCCGCTACTACCTCGGCGAGGATCCCATCTTGCACAACGTTGAGACAATGCACCTCGTCGACAACGCGGTTCGCAGGGACGCACTAGACCGCCGCGGCGATCTTGTGTTCAAGAGGGTTGACGGGTCCGGCGGAAAGGGGCTTGTCATCGGGCCAGCTGCGACGGGCCAGGAACTCGACGAGCTCGCACTCGAGGTCAATGCCGACCCCCGCCGTTGGATCGCCCAACGCCTTGTCGCGCTGTCCACGTCGCCGACGTGGGTCGACAACACCATGGTGCGCCGGCATGTCGACCTGCGACCCTTCGCAGTGAACGACGGGGACGACATCTGGGTCCTGCCCGGCGGCCTTACGCGTGTCGCGCTCCGGCAAGGTGGACTTGTCGTGAATTCAAGCCAAGGTGGTGGCTCGAAAGACACCTGGGTAGTTGGCGGTGGCCCCTCCACACCGGTGCTCCCTCCTCGTCAGATCGCCTCGCCACTGGCCGGGCCGCCTCAGGACGTGGGCCCGATGAGCGACGGTGAGCTCGGCGTACAGCAGCAGCAGCAACAACAACAACAACAACGAGCCCACAGTAAGTACGGGTCGTGACGCGAGCGCTCCTTAGCCGCGTCGCCGAGTCGATCTTCTGGGTCGGGCGCTACGTGGAGCGCGCCGAGGGGACGGCCCGGATCCTCGACGTCTCGGTCTATCAGGCGCTCGAACACAGCGACGTCGAGGGATCGCACGCGGCTCGGCGCTTGCTGGCTGTCATGGGTCTGCCCGATAGTGGGGCCGAGTCGCTTTGGCAGGCGACCGAGCGGCTCGCGATCGATTCGGACAGCCGCTCCTCGATCGCAGGCGCGCTCGCAGCCGCCCGGGAAAACACAAGGGCCGTTCGCCATGTTGTCCCCGTCGAGTTCTGGGAGCACATCAACGCGACCTGGGCCGAGTTGCCGCTTCAGTGGGAGGCGGGTCGCCGTGCCGCGCCTGCGCCGTACCTCTCCTTCGTTAAAACACAGTGCGCCGGCATGATGGGGCTGGCGGACACAATGATGAGCCGCGACCAGACTTGGCTGTTCTTTACTCTCGGGCGCTGCCTCGAGCGCACCGACGTGGTGGCGCGCCAGCTGGCAACGGTTGCCTTCGACGAGGTCTTCGACAGCGGACTCGTGATGCTGTTGCGGTCCTGCGGCGGCTACGAGCCGTATCTCCGTTTGTCCCAGGGGGTGGTCGAGCCGAGTCGAGTGCTGGACTTCTTGTTGCGGGACCGTCTGTTCCCCCGGTCTGCCTTCGCGTCCCTCACTCTGGCTGAGGATTGCCTGGACCAGATCAGCGCCGGCCACGAGGGGGCTTGGGACGACGCGCGGGGATTGATCGGATTGGCCCGAGCCGAGCTCGAGTACTCGTCACCAGCGACGTTGGCTCGTGGACTTGGGACTCGACTAGAACGGCTGCAGGCCGCGATCTCGTCAGTGAGCGATGCGGTGACGCGTCGCTACTTTGCACAGGACCTTCCTGTCCAGTGGCGGCGCGGGTCGTGGGCATGAGCCGCGCCGACGGGTGGCGACTGCGTGTCTCACACGAGACGCGATTTGACTACGGCGCGCCGGCGCGTTCGTCGTACAACGAGCTGCGCCTCACGCCACGCTCCGAGTTGCGCCAGACCGCGCTTGAGGCACGTATCGCAACCGTGCCGCCAGCGCCTCAATACGCATATCTCGACTATTGGGGCACCCATGTCGTCGCGTTCGACGTCGACCGGAGCCACGATTCGCTGACCATCAACGGGAACGCTCTGGTTGACACGCAGCCCGGCGACGAGCCCGAGGACTGCACCTGGCAGGACGTCACCGATGCCTCCTCGACCATGTCAGATCATCTCTCACACAACCTCTACACCAATCCTGCCGCCGAGCTGGTCGAGCTGTCGGCCAGGCTCCGAGCGCCCCGGCCGCTCGACACCGCGCGTCGCGTCATCGCCACCGCCCACGCATCGTTGCGTTACGCGCGTGGGGGTGACAACGGTCCACACGTCTGCCAACGAGGCCTTCATCGATGGAGCCGGAGTCTGCCAGGACTTCGCGCACCTCTGCCTGTCCTTGGCCCGGACATGCGGACTACCGTCCCGGTACGTCTCGGGCTACTTCCATCCCGACCCGGATGCCACTGTCGGCGAAGAGGTCTCAGCTCAGAGCCATGCCTGGGTGGAATTCTGGACAGGGGCATGGTGGGGCTACGACCCGACCAACGACTGTCCGATCGGAACTCGACACATCGCTATCGGCCGCGGTCGAGACTACGCGGATGTGCCGCCGGTCAAGGGCATCTACGGGGGGAACGCGGAACAAACAATGACCGTGGCGGTTCGCATGACGAGGACCTAATGAGGAATCGGCGGACCGACGCGACACATCAGGCAACTGGACAGGTCAGGCCAGAGCCATGCTGACCCGCATGCGCATCTGGCTACCCGATGCTCCCGGCCTGCTTGGCGCCGTGGCGGCCGAGATCGGCGCCGCCAACGGCAACGTCGTCGGCTTAGCAGTGCTCGAGCGAGGCGCCGGTGTGGCGATCGACGAGCTGGTCATTGAGTTACCTGACGAATCGGGTGCGGTCGATGCCGTGTGCAGAGGGGTGCGCAACGTCCCGGGCGCTGGTGTCGAGATCGTGACCGAGCTGCCGGGCCTTGCGCCCGACCGCGAGGACACTGTTCTTTTGGCGGCCGCCGAGATCGTGCAGGCGGCCACACCCGCCGCAGTCATACAGGCGCTGACCGGGCACTTGCTCGCGCTCTTCGATCTTTCGTGGCTGGCCCTGGCTGACGAGGCAATCGCGGAGTATCAGGACGTGCACGGTGACGTTCCGCCGGTTCAGTGGGTGGCAGCCTTCGCTGAGGGCTCGCGAAGCGGAGCCGATCCCGCCAACGACACGACGGGGTCTGGCGTGTTCGTGGAGCCGGTGCCTGACACTGGTTGCACCGTCTGTGGGGGGCGATCGTCACCGATCAGGCGCCGCGAGCGCCACGAGATCGCGCTTCTCGTCATGCTGGCGGCCCGCTTCGTCGGCGCCCTGCGAGCGACGAGGAAGTCCGGCATCGGGTAAGACCGGAGTAATTCTCGTTTCACTCTCGACGATCGTCTGCACGACTGGCCCAGGCAGACCGGGGACACAGCGCATGACAAGGGCCGGGCGGGGGCGACTCCCAGTGCCACTACTCTGTGGACCCGTGAGGTCGGGGTCAGGTGCTGTCGGGAGTCGCGACGCGGTGGTGGTCGGGATGCACCGAAGCGGTACGTCGGCAACAGCACATTGTCTGGCTGAGTTGGGTCTGTCGAGCGCTCCAGAAGGCGACATCATCAACGGTGACCGCTACAATGAACGTGGGTACTGGGAGAGCCAAACGCTGACGAAGTTCGACGAAAGCGTCTTGCGCCATCTCGGGGGCACCTGGTCGGCACCGCCGGACCTTCCGTCTGGCTGGGACGTGTCGGATGACGACGAGATGATCCGTCTCCGAACGCGTGCAACCGAGTTGGCGCACTCCATCTTGGCCCCGCCACCTTCTGTCATGAAAGATCCTCGCTTGTGCCTCACGCTTCCCCTGTGGCGCAGCATCATGGAACGTGAACCAGTGGCGATTCTCGTGTTTCGAGAGCCGCTTGAAGTTGCCCTGTCCTTGCAGAGGCGCAACGAATTCCCCCTGACCCTGGGTCTCGCACTGTGGCACCGCTACGTCCGCCAATCGCTGGCCTCAGTTGTCGGGCTGCCCGTCTTGGTCGTCGAGTACGAGAGAGCCCTCGACGACCCCCGCCAATTTGTGGATGATCTGGCGAGCTTCCTCGACGCCAACGGCATTGCACCTGGAGCGGATCGTTCGGACCAAGCCACAGGGATCTTCGAGCGCGACTTGCAGCACCACCGAAGATCCAGCTCGGACACGACACTCGAGTCTGAGCAGCGACCGATCCTCGAGGTACTCCGAGGCTGTCTCGGCGTGCATGAACAATGGTCGGTGCCCGAGTTGCCAGCCGAGCCTGCGTGGGTGTCGGATGTCATCAACTTGACCTGGGCCGGCCAGGCGGTGACCGTTGCGATGGAGACAACGGAAGACGAGCTCAAGACAGCGCAAGACGAGCTCAAATGGCTCAAGCGGTCTCGGCTCTTCCGAGCGACCCGCGCCGTGTGGCGAATGACCGGCTCGGGTCCCGTGCTGAGCGCGCCCGTAGAAGCGGACGGAGTCGATGCGGGCGCGAATGGCGTCGGTGACTCGGCGTCGACCGACGCCCGGTAATCGACGAGACGCATGCTGCGGCTTGGTTTCGTCGGGACCGGCCTCATTGCCTGGGTCCATGGGCTGGGTCTCAAGGCGATGATCGACGGTGGCTTGCTCGACGCGTCAATCGTTGCCGTCCACGACCCCCGGACTCGCCGCGCCATGGGCTTCGGCGACGCGCTGGGTGCGGAGGTCGTGGACGCCGCCGCCGAGGTCGCCCGCCGCTGCGACGCCCTCTGGGTGTGCACGCCGACCGGGGCGCACCGCTCGGCCCTCGATGCGGCATTGGCGGCCGGTCGGGCGGTCTTCTGTGAGAAGCCCCTCGACCGGGATCTCCCTGCCGCGGTCTCGCTCGCCGACGCGGTCAGCGAGGCCGGTGTGCCGGCCCAGTGCGGCCTGGTTCTGCGGAGCGCACCGGTCTTCCGGGCGCTGCGAGAGATGGTGCACAGTGGCAGCCTCGGCGCACCGATGGCAGCCGTGTTCCGGGACGACCAGTATTTCCCGATTCAGGGTACCTATGCGTCGCGCTGGCGAGCCGACGTGACGCAGGCGGGGGGCGGCTGCCTGATCGAACACTCCATCCACGACGTGGACATCCTGCGCTACTGCTTCGGCGAGGTGGACACCGTGAGCGGGCGCACCGAGAACCACGCCGGCCACGCAGGCATCGAGGATGTGGCCGCCGTGTCACTGTCGTTCACATCGGGGACCCACGCGCAGCTGACGAGCGTCTGGCACGACATCCAAAGCAGAGGCTCGACCCGCCGCGTCGAGGTCTTTTGCCGCGATGGCATGGTGTGGTTGGACAACGAATTCACCGGTCCGTTGCACGTACAGACGAGCGGCGGCAGCGAGGCGTGGCCGTGTCCCCCACCGTCCTGGGTCGATCACCTTCCCCTGGCCAACGACGAGGTCGGACTGGCGGTACACGCCTACGTGGAGGCGGACCGGGACTTCGTCGACGCGGTGAACGCGGGGACCGCACCGGACCCCGGTGTCGAGGTCGCCGTCGTCGCACATCGCCTCGTGGATGCCGCATATCGGTCCGCCGCGCACGGGGGAGAGCCGGTCGACCTCAGCTCGGCGTCCACCGGAGACTGAGGGCTCGCGTCGAAGCGCACACGTCGTGGCCGGTGACGCGTGCGAGGCAGTGGAACATCAGATTGCCACTACTCTTTGGGCTCGTGAGATCGAGGACAGACGCCGAGGGCGGCTGCCGTGTGGACGTCATCGGGATGTCTGGCGCCATCCTTCAGGGTTCGAATGGCACCGCTGCATCGGTTCCGGCCGTGTCGGGGTAGGGCGGTGCGAAGCAACGGGCTCACGAGAGCTCTGCGCCGAGTTCGCGCCACGGATGCCCCGCAGAAGGTCGAACGCATCCGCCACGAGCCAAATCCCGAACACCCCGACACCCTGCCGGAGTTCGAGATGTTCGCTGTGCTGAAGACCTGGATGGATGAGGACGTGATCGAGGCGACCGTTCGAAACGTCATGCTGCAGGGCGCATCGGAGGTCTTCATCGTCGACAACGGCAGCACCGACTCCACCGTGTCGCGCGCTGTGGACGCTGGAGCCGTCGTGGCAGAGATCTACCACACGGAATCGTTCGACGGACGGTTGGTACAACCGCTCATGAACGCCGTCGTGGCTCGGGAATCTCTTCGCTCGGGCGCCGACTACGCCTGGTGGCTCTACCTCGATAGCGATGAATTCCCCGAGGGTCCGGACGGCATGTCCCTCCGTGAGTATCTGGCCACCCTCGATCGACGGTACCGAATCGTGGGCGCTCATTACGTCAACCATTTACCGACAGAAAAGCCCGAATATCTGTCGGGGTTCCACCCGATCGACTTCCAACCGCTGTGCTACCCGTTCGCGCCGGCGCGGTGGCCGCCATGCGAACGTGGGCATTGGAAGCATCCACTCCAGCGTTTCGACCGTCACGGGCACTTTCTCTTGAGCAACGACGGCGCGCATTCGGGGTTTTGCTCAGAAGCCCTCGTCGAACCGAGCGGTGGGTTTGTGTCGCACCATTTTCAATATCGCGACGAGGAGCTCACGCGCGCCAAGCTCGATCTCACGTGCGGGCCGACCTCCACGCGCACCTCACTGCACGGATCAAACTTTGACGGGTTCATCCGCCGCCGCAGTTCCTTGGACGCCGTCTACGCGCAGCGATGGGCCGACGTCGACACGATTCCGAACAGGCTCTCCACCAGTCACCGGCCCACACCGTGGCCACACCTGGGCCGTGTTCGGCGCTGGTACGAGCTGACCGAACTTGACGCCGCCCGCTCGAACTGGGCCTCATCGCATGAAGGAGCACCGAGCAGTGGACCGGGAGCCCCGGCCTTCCCGGTCCGAGGCGAGTGAGGGGTGGGGGTCCGATGAGAGTGCCTCGGTTGTCGCGCCTGAGAAGGCCTGGACCTCCCAGCGGATCCCGACAGCCCCCGGACAACACCGGTCCCGATCAGGCCGAAGCCAACCCGGTCCACCCAGACGTCCTCGCCGAGTTTCGACTGTTCGCCGTCGTCAAGACCTGGATGGACGAGGACATCATCGCAGCCGTCGTCCGAAACGCTCTCACGCAAGGAGCAGAATCCGTCTTCGTGGTGGACAACGGGAGTACCGACGCGACCGTGGAGCATGCGCGGGAAGCCGGAGCCACGGTGGCCGAGGTGTTCGACACACCTGCGTTCGACGGGCCGCTCGCCCAGGTATTCATGAACGCAGTGGTGGCACGAGAGTCGCTACGGTCCGGTGCGGATCATGCGTGGTGGCTCTATCTCGACAGCGACGAGTTCCCCGAAGGGCCCGACGGCATGACGATCATCGAGTATCTCTCGACGCTGGACCGTCGTTTTCGCGTCGTGGGCTCGAAATACCTCAACCATCTTCCGGAGGAGAAGCCCGAATATCTCAGCGGATTCCACCCGATTGATTTCCAGCCGCTGTACTACGAGTTCGTTCCGTCGTGGACGCCGCTGTGTGGCCAACCAGGTCACTGGAAGCACCCCTTGCAGCGCTTCGACCGCGACGCGAACTTCATCGTCAGCCGGGCCGGTTCGCACTGGGGGATCTGCCCGCAGCGCCTCCTCGAGCCCACGGGGGGCATCGTGACCCATCACTTCCAATACCGCAACGAAGACCTCACCCGGGCGAAGCTGCAACTCACCTGTGGTCCCGGTTCTCGCCGTACTGCCCTCTACGGGGCGAACCGGGTGGACGGCTTCAGTCGTCGACTGCGATCTCTCGATGCCGTGTACGCACGGCGATGGGAGGACGTCGAGGTCGACGCCCACCGGACGCTCGGCACATCGAATCCGCCCCGCCCCTGGCCTTCCATGGTGGACGTTCGCCGCTGGTACTCACTCGCTGACCTCGACGCAGCCCGGCTCGCACGTACCGATGGGTGACCGGCGACCGAGAATGCGACACGACTGCGGCAGGGCGTCGTGCGCGCGCTGACGTGGCAAGACCGGAGACGGTGGCGTCGGAGGCACCTTCGAGGCGTCCGTGAGGCGGACGAGCTTGGCGGGCCGGTCGTGGTCGTCGGCGGACTCGGAGGCAGTGGGACGCGCGTCATCGAAGCAATGATGCGCCGGTTGCACATCTATACGGGTTCCGACCTGAACAGTGCTGGTGACAATCGCTCGTTTACGCTGCTGTGCAAGTTGCCCAGGTGGGACCCGGACGCCCCTGTGTCGGAGAGCCCGATGATGGGTGCCCTGGCCACACTCGAACTGGCGATGACAGGCCGCTTGGAGTTCACCGAGCCCGACAGAAGGATCATCGACGACGCGTTTCGGCGCAGTCTCGATTGGTGGCGCAACGATCGGCTGGACGACGACAAGACGCCGGCATGGCTGCGCGCCCGTGTCACCAGCCTCCTCCGGTCTGGCGAGGACGACGCTGCACTGTCGCCCCTGTGGGGATGGAAGGAACCGAACACCCACCTCTTCATTCGGCATCTCCACGCCCACTTTGGTGATCGGCTCCGGTATGTGCATGTGATCCGAAACGGGCTTCATATGGCCCAGAGCCGCAATCAGCTGCAACTGAAGCGGTGGGGTTCCCTGTTTGGCGTCTCACACGGCTCTTCGGATCCCAGCCCCGGCGAATCGCTCGACTTCTGGATCCGGGCGAACGAGGCCGCCATCGAGAAGGGGAACGCGCTCCCGCAGGGCGCCTTCCTCCTGGTCAACTACGACGCCCTCTGTGCGAGCCCCAAAGACGAGATCGCCCGGTTCGTCGAGTTTCTGGGACTGCGCCCTCCTGCGAGCGTTCTCGATGAGCTGGCCGGTCTCCCACAATCGGGGAAGGCGCGGCCGCGCACCGAGTTGGATCTCGAGGACGTGTTCGGCAACGACCGGCTGTGCCGCGTCCGTGCGCTGGGGTACCCGGTCGAGCAGTCGCAATGACGACGGCGCTCGTGGCGAGACGGCGCCGCACGTCCTCCTCGCACGCCGCTGCTGCCCGGCGTCGGTTCGCCTTAAGGATGATTTCACCCGCCACCGCGTCATCCACAAGTCGGATCTGAACGATCAAAACGCACGTCCATCAGGGAGAACCTCGCCGGCGTTGCGCACCCGGCGCCCGCCGGCGGTGGTTACCATCGGTGGCGCCGGCGTGGTTTTCCGCCCTGCCGGCAGTTCCAAGCCCACCGAGCGAGCGACCGCCACCGCACTGAGACCCAGACGAGGAGACCACGCCAGCGTGCGCACTTTGCTCCGAGTGTTCAACCAGCAACCAGTGGCAGCCAAGGTGCCCGAGGTCACCGCACTGTTCTGGGTGATCAAGATCGCCACGACGGCGGCGGGCGAGGCGATCTCGGACATGTTCGTGAACAACAAGTCACTCGGGGTGGTCGTCGAGGTCACCTTCTTCGCGGTGGCGCTCGTCTTGCAGTTCGCGTCACGCCGCTATTCGGCGATCCCGTACTGGTTGCTCGCCTTGGCCATCGCCACCGCGGGCACCGGCGTGGCCGACACGATGCACCTGGTCTTCGGGCTGCCCTACACGGTCACCACGATCTTCTGGCTGGTCGTCCTCGCCATCGTCTTCGTCTTGTGGAACCGGAGCGAGCACACGCTCGACATCCACTCCGTCACGACCAGCCGACGCGAGAAGTTCTATTGGGCCGTGGTCTTTTCCACGTTCTGCCTCGGGACGGCCGTCGGTGACTTGACCGCCACGACGATCGGGCTGGGCTACCTCGGCTCGGCCCTCCTCTTCTGCGGCGTCATCTTGATCCCCTTGGCGGGCTGGAAGTTCCTGGGATGGAACGCCATCTTCTCCTTCTGGTTCGCGTACGTGATCACCCGGCCGGTCGGGGCCTCCTTTGCCGACTACTTCTCGAAGGACAAGGATCTGAGCGGGCTGGGCTTCGGCGACTGGCAGACCGCGCTCGTGTTGACCTGCGTCGTGGTGGTGCTGGTGGGCTACACGGCAATGGCCCGCTACGACATCCAATCGCCCGACGTGGAGATCGCCGGCGGGACCTGAGCCGGCCTTGGCCCTACGCTTTGGGGCATGGACGTCTCCCAGCTGCTGCTCGACCTCTATGGGCGGATCCCGCCCCTCGCCGGCGATGCACTGAACGGCCTCAGCCCGGATCAGCTCAGCCAAGCGCCCCAACCCGGCGCCAACACCATCGGCTGGCTCGTCTGGCACACCGCGCGCGTCCAGGACCACCACCTGTCCGAGCTGCTCGATACTGCGCAGGTCTGGACGAGCGGTGACTGGGCGCAACGGTGCGGCCTCGAACCGGACCCCTCCAACACGGGCTACGGCCACGGTCCGGAGGACGTTGCGGCGGTGCGGCCCGAGAGCACCGATGTGCTCCTTGGCTACCTGGGCGAGGTCGAGGGCCGGACGCGTAGCTACCTCGGGACCCTCGGCGCCGACGACCTCGACCGGGTGGTGGACCAACGGTGGGACCCGCCGGTCACCCTGGGCGTGCGTCTCGTCAGTATCGGTGACGACGGGCTGCAGCATCTCGGGCAGGCTGCGTACGTGCGCGGGCTGCTCGGCTTCTGATCCGGACGCCTCAGCGCCCGGGAGGACGGGGCCAGCGCACGTACTCGGCGTAGTGCCAGATCGTCTCGTAGCCGAGAGCGCGATAGATCGGCGCCCCCATGGGCGAGGCCTGCAGCGAGCACGACGACGCACCCCGGTCGAAGGACAGGTTGGTGGCGAGCGTCGTGACGAACGCGCCGAGCCCGGCGCCCCGGGCGGCCGGGAGCGTCCCGACCCACTGCAGGCTGGCCACGCCGTCGCTCTCGAAGGTCATGGCGGTCGCGACCGGCTCGTCACCGCGGCAGGCGACCACGACGTGTGCCGCGCCGTCGGAGAGAAGCTGGGACGTCTCGTCGAAGAGATCGGTGAGCACCTCGGCGGGCATGCCGTAGGTCCCGTAGGCCTCGGCGTTGACTGCGATGAAGGCGGCGACACCCGCCTCGCTGTCGACCCAGCGCGCCGTCACCCCGGGCGGTGGTGCGAGGTCGGGGACCGGCGCCAGACAGATCATCTCGGGCGTGGCCTCGCCGAACGCGCCGAGCTCGGCGGCGATGCAGGCGGCGCGGAGGTCCTCGTCCCCGCCGCTGTCGCGCACCTTGACGGCGAAGCCGCGGGCCAGCGCCCCGAAGAACGCATCCGCCCGGGCGAGCAGCTCGGCGCCGTCGAGGGTGTCGTCGGAGCGGAAGGCGCCGTTGGCCACAACCGGGATCCAGGTCCCACCGGCGCAGAGCACCGCCCCGCCTGCGTCCTCGAGCCGGCCCCGGCTGCCCCAGCGCGTCAGTGCGCGGTTGAAGGCGATCAGGTTGCGCTGGGCTCGCTGCGCCTCGGTTGGCACGCGCGCCGAGGCGGCCTCGGAGTTCACCATCGGGCTCATGATGCCCGTTGCGTCAGCGAAGGGCGAAGACGGGGTGGCGGGGGCGGCCTGCGCCCACTCGGCGTCGGTCGAGTCGGGCGTCACACCATCGAAGAACATGCCAGTCTCGAACTTCCACTTGCGCAGGTAGGCCCGCAGTACCGGCACGGCCTCGTCTGGCGGGATCTCCGCGGCGGTGCACAGCTGGCGGCGTCGGCCCAGGATGAGGACCAGGTGTCCGTCGGCGCTGCGCACGTTGCGGACCCATTGGGTCTCGCCTCTCGGTGCGACCAGGTACTGGGTCCCGTCGATCGTCAACAGGTTGACCGGAGTATGAAAGAGCTTGCCGCTCGTCCGGCCCCGGTGCTCGAGGACCCGGGAACCCAGGACACTGACGCCGATGCGGGTGAGCCCGCTCATCAGCGTGTTCATGACGTTGCGGGTGAACCAGTCCGGGCGCTTGTAATGGGCGGCGGCCGGCTGCTCTGGGGTGGGGGGAGTGCTCATCGCGGCCTCCTCGGCGTCTACGGTTGTCATGAACACCAATCCTAAACGAGAACGGTGTTCGTGTCAAGTACTTGTGTTCTCGGATCGGAACAACCAGACTGGTGGCATGTCAGCGCCGCGGACGGCCCGGGAACGTGTCCGAGAAGAGATGACCGCCGAGATACTGGCCGTCGCCCGACGCCACCTGGCCGAAGAGGGTGCAACGTCGTTGTCCCTGCGCTCCGTGGCCCGCGACCTCGAGATGGCCCCTTCTGCGCTCTACCGCTATTTCGACGGCCGCGATGCCCTGTTGAGCGCGCTGATCCTCGGTGCCTACGAGTCCCTCGCGGCCCGGGCCGAGGAGGCGGCGGACGAGGCGGCCCGGACGGTGGCCACCGACGCCGAGCGTTGGTTGGTCGTGCCGCGGTCGCTGCGCACCTGGGCCGTGTCCCACCCGTACGAATGGGGGCTGATCTTCGGGACCCCGGTGCCGGGCTACCACGCTCCCGAACAGACGGTCGAACCCTACGCCCGCATCGCCGCCGCGCTCGTGCAGCCCGTCATCGACGCCAGGGAGGGCGGCCGCCTGCTTCGCGCCGAGCGGTCGGTCTCAGCGGCGCTGACCGCCGCCGTGGTCCCGGTGCGCGAGGGCCTCTTTCCCGACATGCCGGTTGAGACCGTGGTCGGGGTGGCGGAGGCCTGGACAACCATCGTCGGGGCCATCAGCCTCGAGGTCTTCGGACACTGGCGCAACACGGTGACCGACCCGAGCGAGCTCTTCGATGCCACCGCGCGTGACCTCGCTTTGTGGCTCGGTCTGTCCTGAGCGCAGAACCTCGACGGGATCCAACCGGGGCAGCGGGCGTGCACCGTGCACGTGCTCGACGATCACCCGGGTGAACCGAGGGAGACGGGTTGTCAAGTACGACGCGCGACGCCGTGCTCCGTGGCGCGACAGGCGCGCGGGCAGCATCGGAGTCGTCGCTCCGACACGCGAGAGGCGAAGGTGCGCCAGCGGGTCCGTGGTGCGGGCACTGCTACGGTCTCAACGTGCTGACGGACGGCCGAAATATCCCCGCATGCACTGACTTTGTTGTGGATCTTTGCATTATCGGGACCGGGCCGGCCGGTCTCACCATTGCGCACGAGCTCCGTGGTTCCAACATCAAGATCCTTCTGCTCGAGCGGGGTGACGTGACCGGCCGCCCCGCCCCAGATCTGGGAGCGGACTTGGAGTTCGAGAGTCCGCATTTCCGTTTTCCGGTACCCACGCTGCGCAATCAGTTCGGCGGGATGGCAGGAACGTGGAAGCCTCTTCTCCTCGACGGATCCACGGCGGCGCGGTACCTGCCGTTGGATCCCATCGACTTCGAAACCCGTTACTGGGTCCCTTACAGCGGGTGGCCGTTCGCGTCTGATCACATGGCCCCGTACTACGACCGTGCCCGGGCGCTGTGCGGCGTCGCGTCGTTCGATTTCCACGCCCCGCCGCCCGAGACCGGCCGGACACCGTTGGCCAGTCCCTCCGGGGAGTTGGTGACTCGGCTCGACCAGTTCGGACCCGCAGACGTGTTCACGAGCCGCTCGCTCGATGAACTCAGCGGATCCGATCGGGTGCACGTGGTGACGAACGCAATGGCGGTCGAACTCACGTCTGCGGCGGGCACTGACGACAAGATGGCGACGACCTCGGTGCGCACGCCGGGCGGCGGTCCGTTCACCGTCCGGAGTCGAGCCGTCGTCTTGGCGGGGGGAGCGGTCGAGAACGCTCGCCTCCTGCTCAACTCGACGACGCAGTGTTCCACCGGTCTCGGGAACCAGTTCGACAACGTGGGCCGGTTCTTCATGGAGCACCCTCGGGTCCTCATCGGTCGCGGTGCATCGCTTCGACTCGCGGCATTGGCGCTGTATCGAGCGCACGATCTCGGAGGGCAGGTGGTCGAGGGGAGGTTCAAACTCTCCGAGGCAGTGCTCCGTCGTGACGAACTGCTCAACGGCGCCGCCCACATCATGCCGAATCTTCGTATGTCGACCGTGCAGGTGCACGCACAGAGGTCAGCGCGTATGGCGTTCAACAAGATCAAGAACAGAAACAATCTGAATCAGGTTCCGGAACTTCTGGCCACGGCCGGCCGCCAGGCGCCCTCTCTCGCCCTGCTCCGCGTGCAGCGCCACGGGCTCTCCCTCCAGCGCTCCCTACACCGCTCGGACGAGCCGGTTCTCGAGTCCGAAAACGGGAGGGGCCCAGTCGCCCGATCGTTCGAGCTGATCTATCAAGCGGAACAGGCGCCAAACCGCGCCAACCGGGTGACACTGTCGGAGCGCCGGGATGCGTGTGGCTACCGGATCGCACGCCTTCATTGGCGGTGGTCCGAAATCGATCTGCTGAGCATCCGGCGCGCCGGGCAGATCTTGACCGCTGAACTTCGAGCGAACGGCCTGGCGGATCTCGTCGAGCAGGAGGACGACATCTTCCCCTTCGGTGAGGAGCCACCACGTCCCCCGAGGACGTCGCACCATCTCCTCGGCACGACGCGCATGCACGACAACCCCCGCCACGGTGTGGTCGATCGCACCTGTCGGGTCCATGGGTCGTCATCTGTCTATGTCGCGAGCGCCTCAGTGTTTCCGACCGGGGGGTACGCCAATCCGACGCTGACCATCGTGGCATTGGCGATACGTCTCGCCGACGAACTGAGGCGCACCGTGTTCACTGCGTGATCACGACGTGATCACTGCGTCGTTGCCACGTGATCGCCGTGCTCACACCGCGGGATCGCCGCGGGACGATCGCCAGGCGGCCACGACCGGCCCCGGCACTAACGTGAGCGGATGGACATAGGGATCGATATCCAGGGGCAAGACGGCCTCGACTGGCAGCGCTGGCGCAAGATCCTGGCCCACGTCGACCAGCTCGGGTTCTCGTCGTTGTTCAGGTCCGATCACTACTTCGTCGGGCGTTCACAGCGGGATTCCCTGGAGTTGTTCATCTCCTTGGTGCTCGCGGCCACGGAGACCACATCGTTGCGGTTCGGTCCATTGGTGACGCCGGTCACGTTTCGCCGCCCGGTCGACGTGGCCCGTATGGCGGCGCAAATCGACAACCTCAGTGGCGGTCGGCTCGTCCTCGGGCTCGGGATCGGATGGCACAAGCGTGAGCACACCGCGTACGGCATCCCCTTTCCCCCCGTCGGCGAACGCTTCGATCGCCTCGAAGAAGCCGTGACGGTGTGTCGGCTGATGTGGGGTGAGCTCCCCGCGACCTTCGACGGCCGCTACTACTCGCTGAAGGACGTCGACTGTAAGCCGAAGCCGGTCTCGGGGCGCGTGCCGATCATCATCGGTGGCACCGGTGAGAAGCGCACGCTCAAGATCGTCGCCCAGTACGCCGACGAGTGGTGCTCCGAATGTGTGTCCGTCGAGGACTACGCCCGCAAGGTCGCGGTGCTCGAGCAACACTGTGAGTCGGTCTCTCGCGACCCGGCCTCGATCCGCCGCTCGATGGTGGTGACCGGTGACTTCGTCCAGACCTGGCGCAAGACGGTCCGCGGGACGGCAAAACAAGTGCTGCACGCGAGCAAGATCCGGCCCATCGCTCCGAAGAACTTCAGTGTCCAGCCGCGGCTGGGCGGTTTTGTCACCGGAGGTCGCCAGCAGGTCATCGATGAGCTGGCCAAGTACGCGCGCTACGGGCTCCAAGAGGCGGTCTTCCGGTGCAACAACATCGCATCGGACGCCGAGCCGGACTACCTGGCGGCCGAGATCATGCCGTCCGCCCGCGACCTCTGAGGACGTGCAGTCCTAGACATCCCACGGCTCGAAATGTCAAGCAGCCGTCGCCAACTCGTTGTCGGGGCGATATCCCCAGGCGATCGATTCGTCGTATGAGACGTGGTGGGTGAGGCAGCCGTGAAGGATGCCGACGAGGCGGTTGCCGAGGGCTCGTAGGGCTTGGTGGTGTCCATCCCCGGCCGTCCGCCGGGCGTCGTAGAAGGCCCGGGCCCCCGCAGAGCTGCTGAGGGAGGCGAACGCCCACAAGTAGATGGCGTCGGCCAGGCGGCGGTTGCGGACGTGGCGGGCGAGGACGATCTTCTTGGTGCCAGACGCCCGGGTAATGGGTGACGTGCCGGCATAGTTTTTGCGAGACTTGGCGCTGGCGTAGCGGTTCGGCTCGTCGCCGAACTCGCCGGTGTGCCTCAAAATTTGCAGAGAGCTCCTCGGCCAGGAGGCCGATCTGAACAACCACCCCGGCGGAGCGCCGCCGCGATCTTCGAACGCGACAACGAGGCGCCAAGAGTGGGCGTCGGGGCGATGCGCAGCACTTCAAGGGCGTCCCTGCTGCTCAGGTCGTCAAAAGCGAGCAGGGCAGCCGGATAGAACTCCCGCAGCGTCGAGCGCAGCATGTTGGCCTGGCGGCCCTTGGACCACACCATGGACTGATGGGCCCGGGCCAATACCTTGAGCGCCTCGACCTCGGCCGTGTCGGCGGCCACCAACCGGTGGTGACGGTCGGTGCGCACCATGTCGGAAAGCACCTCCGCGTCGCCGGCGTCGGACTTGGCGCCGCTGGTCGAATGGCGGTCCCGATAGCGCGACGTCGACATCGGGTTGACGGCATAGGCCTGGTAACCGGCGGCCACCAGAGCGCTGACGAAGAGCCCCCGGTCGGTCTCGATGCCGATTACGACCTCTTGGGCATCCTCGACGTGAGCGCCGACGAGCTCGTGAAAGCGAGCGATCCCATCCACCCCTTCGGGCAGGCGGCCTGGGAGAGGCGATGACCCTCCTCGTCGGCCACGTGAACGTCATGGTGGACTTCAGCCCAGTCCACTCCAACAAAGATCATCCTTGCCACCTCTCGCTCGTCGGAACAGCCCTTGTCTGAGCCTCGAGGTGGCCAGCAGCCCGCGCATGGATCAGTGCTCGCGGCACGACATCCCACCAGCCCTCACGGCAACCTCACCGACCAATAGGGGCACGATCTAGGACGAAGGCTCAAGGCCCGGCGCAAGTCAGTGCTACCTATAGGCGGCTCGGCACCAGCCTCACCCGATCAACGTGCGAGGTGGTAGATCCCCATTAGCGCAACGCTTGGTGGAGCGCCTGGGCCCGCGCATGGAGCTCTTCGAGCCTGTCCTCGGGCACCCACTCGCTCATGGCAGCGACGAGGTCCAAGACGAGCGAGGCCAGCTCGGTCAGCTCCTTGGACGGCTCCTGCAGCCTGATCTGGGAGAAAGGGAACGCCACGTTCACCCTGCTCGAGGGAGCGCTGATCCCGCGTGATTGCTCCTTCCGCGCGTAGATCCCGTTCGCCTCGAGCTGGCTCGGGTTCTGGCCCTTCTCGGACTTCGGCATGGCACCATCCTGGTCGCCCCGAAGCGGGCGCGCCAGAACCCTCGGTGTCTCCTGTCGCCCCCGACACCCCGACGCGGGGCTGGGAACCCCCTCGGCCGGGAGGATCAGCCGAAGACGGGCAGTTTCAGCTCGATTCCCGCGTTGGCCAAGAACGCGAGCTTGTGCTCGACGGCTGCCTGCCAATCGACCATGTCCTTGTCGAATTGCGTGCGGTCGCCTTCCTCGCACGCGTGCTCGAGCTCGTCGAACGCCAGGTCTTCGGCGTCCAGCAGAGTCCGGTACTTCAACAGGAAGTGGTCGTCGATCGGCTGATGCACGTCGTCCCTCCTACCGCGGCCCGACCTGTGCGAGCCGGCCCCCAAACGATACTTCCGTCACGCATTGTTCGCTCGGCCGTCTCGTAATGGCCAGGTGGCAGCGGACAACGCCCCGTCAATTCCGCTGGGCCCCTTCCCCGGGGGACACACCGGGCGTCGCTACCAGTTGCGGCGCAGGCGGTGGTACGCCCGCGGTGCGACGGCCCGGAAGACCATGGCGGCGTCGATGAGGCCCGACACGCTGATCTCGAGGGACGGCCCGCCGGCCCGGGCCAGGATGCGCCGCGACACGCTCGGCACGCTGCGTTGCATCAGCCGAGGCGGGCGGCGCAGGCCCCGGCTGAGCGCGCTGAGACCGAGCTCGGTCGCCATGAAGGCGGGGTAGACGACGTGGAGGTGGACACCCTTGGGCTCGAGACGGAACGAGGTGGACTCGGTGAAGGCCGAGAGCGCCGACTTCGACGACGGGTAGGCGCCCGGGCCGGGCGAGGGCAGCCGGCCCCCGTCGGAGGAGACGTTGACGATCACACCGTGGCCGCGCTCGACCATGGCGGGCATCACGGCCACGGTGGCGGCCACGGGGGCGAAGAAGTTGACGTCGAAGGTGTGGCGGTAGTCCTCCTCGGCGATGTCGACGAGGCGTACGCCGGGGTCCTGGGCGGCGTTGTTGATCAGGAGGTCGATCGGCCCGAGCGTGGCCACCACTTCGTCGAAGGCGCGGCGGAGCGCGGCCGTGTCGGCGACGTCGCAGGTGATCGTGGTCGAGGCGGGGGAGTGGACGCGGAGCTCGGCTGCCAGGGCGGTGAGGCGACCCGTGTGGCGTGCCAGCCCGACGACGGTGGCACCGGCCCGGGCCAGGTCGCGCGAGAGCTGCGCCCCCAGGCCGGCCGAGGCACCGGTGACGACGGCCACCCGGCCCCGGTAGCGCCCGCCGAAGTCAGGGGGGCGGGTCGACGCCGCGAAGGGGGTCCGGGCCACGCGTGGCTCTAGGCGGCCGGGTCGGTGAGCCCGTCGAGCGTCGCCCCGAGGCGGGCCGCGGCGGTCGCCAGCACGTCCTGGCCCGCCACCAGCGCCGCCAGGTCGCCCCGCACCCGGACCCGTCCCGCCGCCAGCGCGTCTGCCGGGTCCAGCTCGCCGCGGGCCATGGCGAGCGCTTCGGGGTAGCCGAGCACGATCGTCGCCGTCCCGGCGCACTCGCCGGCCGGATCGAGGGCCAGATGGGCCCGGCCGTCGGCCACCGAGAGCACGACGCGCACCTCGTCACCCGTGCCCGGGCGCCGCACGTCGGCGGGCACGCCCGTCACGACTTGGACGATGCTGAATATGCCGTCGGCCGCGGCGAGCGAACCGGCGGCCGCGGCAGCGACGGCGTCGCTCAGGTCGAGGGCGCCGAGGGCGGCGTCGAAGGACTCCACCCATTCCGGAGACAGATAGCGGGTCATGGCGAGAACCAGTGTGGCGCGGCGTCGTAGGGGTGCGTCAGGCGCGCGGCGGGACGCGCCCGACGAGACCGCTCAGCCGGCGGACACGCCCCCGGCGGCGGCCTCGCGGCCGGACGTTCCCAGGGCCGGCGCGGCTTCGGCGGCGTCCTCTTCGGCGGCCTCGGCCGTCGCCTCGGCGCCCGTCTTCTTGGTGCGCCCGAGGATCTTGCGGCCGAGCCAGGCCACCGGGTCATAGCGGGCGTCCACCACCCGCTCCTTCATCGGGATGATGCCGTTGTCGGTGATCTTGATGTGCTCGGGGCAGACCTCGGTGCAGCACTTCGTGATGTTGCACATGCCCAAGCCCTTGTCGTGGGCGAGCTCGCGACGGTCGTTGATGTCGAGCGGGTGCATCTCGAGCTCGGCGAAGCGAATGAAGAAGCGCGGACCGGCGTACTTGGGCTTGTTGTCCTCGTGGTCGCGAATGACGTGGCAGACGTTCTGGCACATGAAGCACTCGATGCACTTACGGAACTCCTGGCCGCGCTCGACGTCCACCTGCATCATGCGGTAGCCACCCTCGGGCTCGGGTCCCGGCGTGAAGGCCGGGATCGTCTTCGCCACCTCGTAGTTGAACGAGACGTCGGTGACGAGGTCGCGGACGATGGGAAAGGCCTTCATCGGCGCGACGGTGACCGGCTCGCCGTCGGGCAGCGTGTCCATGCGCGTCATGCACATCAGGCGGGGCAGCCCGTTGATCTCGGCCGAGCACGAGCCGCACTTACCCGCCTTGCAGTTCCAACGGCAGGCCAGGTCCGGGGCGTCGGAGGCCTGGATGCGGTGGATGACGTCGAGCACCACTTCGCCCTCGACGGCGGGCATCACGTAGTCGGTGAAATCGCCGCCCTGGTCGTCCCCCCGCCAGATCCGCATGGTGACCTTCTCGGTGTCGGCCATGGCTCAGTTCCCTTCTTCGAAGAGCGCGCGCAGCTCAGGCGGCATCACCGGCAGCGGCTCGGGCGCGATGGCGATGGGCGCCAGGTAGCCGCGCTCGCCGGTCTGGTGCTGCACGAAGTTGACCTTGCCCATCTCGGGGTCGGGTCCGGGGTAGTCCTCCCTGGTGTGCCCGCCGCGGGACTCCTTGCGGTTGAGCGCACCCTGCGCCACGGCGATCGACGTGGTGATCATGGAGGGGAGGTCGGTGGCCAAGTTCCAGCCTGGGTTGTAGGCCCGGCCGCCCTTCACCTGCACCTTGGCCGTCTGCTGCTTGAGGTCCTCGAGCTTGACCAGCGCCTCCTCGAGCTCGGGACCCGTGCGGATGATGCCCACCAGCGTCTGCATGGTCTCCTGCAGCTCCTCGTGGACCTGGTAGGGGTTGTAGCCGTCCTCGCGCCCGAAGGGGGCGAAAGCATCGTCGATCACCGAGGCGACCGCCGCCGGGTCGACGCTCGGCGTGCCGGCGCGGCCCTCGGCGAAATCGGCGGCACCGAGACCGGCCCGCCGGCCGAACACGATGAGGTCCGACAGCGAGTTGCCCCCGAGGCGGTTCGCGCCGTGCATGCCGCCCGACACCTCGCCGATGGCGAAGAGGCCCGGCACGGTGGCGGCCTGCGTCTCGGCGTCGACCCGGACGCCGCCCATCATGTAGTGGCAGGTGGGGCCGACCTCCATGGGCCCGGCCGTGATGTCCACGCCGGCCAGCTCCATGAACTGGTGGTACATGGAGGGCAGGCGCCGCCGGATGTACTCGGGCGTCCGCCGCGACGCAATATCGAGATAGACGCCGCCGTGCGGTGTGCCGCGCCCGGCTTTCACCTCCGAGTTGATGGCCCGTGCTACCTCGTCGCGCGGCAGGAGGTCCGGCGTGCGGCGGTAGTTGATGTGGTCGTCGTACCAGGCGTCGGCTTCCTCTTCGGTCTCCGCCGTCTCGGCCCGGAACATGTCGGCGACGTAGTTGAACATGAAGCGCGTGCCCTCGGAGTTGCGCAGCACGCCGCCGTCGCCTCGCACGCCCTCGGTCACGAGGATGCCGCGCACCGACAGCGGCCACACCATGCCCGTCGGGTGGAACTGCACGCACTCCATGTCGATGACGTCGGCCCCGGCCCAGATGGCCATGGCGTGGCCGTCGCCGACCGACTCCCATGAGTTGGAGGTGTACTTCCACGCCTTGCCGATCGATCCGGTGGCGAGCACGAAGGCCTTGGCGGTGAAGAGCACCATCTCGCCGGTCGGGCGCATGTAGCCCACGGCCCCCGAGATGCGGCCCTCGGCGTCGGGCAGCAGGCGCAGGATCTTGCACTCCATGAAGACGTCGGTCCCCATGGAGACCACCTTCTGCTGCAGGGTACGGATCAGCTCGAGCCCGGTGCGGTCGCCCACGTGGGCCAGTCGAGCGTAGCGGTGGCCGCCGAAGTCGCGCTGGGTGATGCGACCGTCCTTGGTGCGGTCGAACAGCGCGCCCCAGCGCTCGAGCTCGTAGACGCGGTCGGGCGCCTCCATGGCATGGATCTGCGCCATGCGCCAGTTGTTGAGCATCTTGCCGCCGCGCATGGTGTCGCGGAAGTGGACCTGCCAGTTGTCCTCCGTCCACACGTTGCCCATGGCGGCCGCCATGCCGCCCTCGGCCATGACCGTGTGCGCCTTGCCGAGCAGCGACTTGCAGACGATTGCCACGCGCAGGCCGCGCTCTTTGGCCTCGATGGCGGCACGCAGGCCGGAGCCGCCGGCGCCGATGATGATGACGTCGTAGTCGTAGGTCTCGAACTCTGGTGCCATGGGTGCGTCCCCGTCCTAGAAGTGGAAGCCGGGGTCGTGGATGGTCCCGCTCGCCACCAGCCGCACGTAGAGGTCGGCGATGGCGACGCCGAAGAGGCTGATCCAGGCGAAGCGCATGTGGCGGGCATTGAGTGGCGTCACGAATTTCCAGAGCCTGTATCGCGTCGGATGCTTGGCGAACGACTTCACCTGCCCACCGCAGAAGTGCCGGCAGGCGTGGCACGACAGCGAGTACAGCCACAAGAACGTGGCGTTGGCCACGAGGACCACGGTGCCGACGCTGATGCCGATGTGGACGTGCTCGACGCCGTTGACGAGATAGGGCTGACGGAACGCCAGGATGGCGTCGTAGGTGAGGATGCAGTTGAAGACGAGGAGGATCCAGAAGAAGTACCGGTGGATGTTCTGGAGGATGAGCGGGAAGCGGGCCTCGCCGCTGTAGCTCCCGTGCGCGTCGGCAACGGCGCAGGCCGGCGGCGACCACCAGAAGGAGCGGTAGTACGCCTTGCGGTAGTAGTAGCAGGTGAGCCGGAAGCCGAGGGGGAAGATCAAGATGAGCAGGGCCGGCGAGTAATTCCAGAACGGCAGTGTCCCGAAGGAGTGGCTGCCGGGCAGACAGCTATTGGCGATGCAGGGCGAATAGAAGGGCGAGATCAAGTCACGGTTGAGCCCGATGCCGGCGTAGTAGTCCTTGCCGACGAAGGCGGCCCAGGTGGAGTAGACGACGAAGGCGGTCAGCACCGCGACTGTGACCACCGGCTCCACCCACCAGGTGTCCGCGCGCAGCGTCGGTCGGTCGGGCCCACCGCGAACCGTCGTGATGGCGACCGGTGTCGCGGTGGCGCTCTCGGCCGTGGTCGTCACTCCTGCCTCCTCGCAGCCCAGGTCAGCCCCTGTCTTCGGGCCCACGGTCGTACCATACGGTCCGCTTTCTGGCACGTCAAAGACATAAAAGGCATGGAGTTCAGAGGGATAGGCTCTGAATCGTGCACCTGCATCAGCTGGCCTACGCCATGGCCGTGGCGGACGAAGGAAGCTTCACCCGGGCCGCCAACCGGTTGCACCTGGCCCAGCCTTCCCTCTCGCGTCAGGTGCGCCAGCTCGAACAGGAGCTGGGCGTCGTCCTCTTCAACCGCGGTCCGGGCCAGGGGCCCGTCACCCTCACGCCCGACGGCGCAGTGCTGGTGCCGTTCATGCAGCGCGTGCTGGCCGACGTGGAGGCCACGGGCGCGGAGGCCCGAGCCCTGTCGGGCATGGCGCGGGGCCGCCTGGCCGTCGGCGCCACACCGAGCCTCATGACCAGCGCGCTGGCGCCTGCGCTGGTCGAGTTCCACGCCAGCCACCCCGGCATCGACCTGGCCGTCGTCGAGGCCGGCTCGCACCAGCTGGTGCCCCAGGTGGCGACGGGCGAGGTCGACCTGGCGCTGGTCGTACTGCCGGTCACCGACCCCCTGGTGGTGACGACGCCGCTGTTCGACGACCCTCTGGTCCTGGCGACGGCCCCCGACCACCCTTTGGCCGGCCGCCGGCACGTTCGCGTCCGCGACCTCGACGGGCTCGACCTGGTGATGTTCCGCGAGGGCTACGACCTGCGGGCGGTGACGCTCGACGCCTGTGCCGCGGCAGGGCTCGAGCCGCACCTGGTCAGCGAGGGCGGTGAGATGGCGGGCGTCCTCTCCTTCGTCGCGGCCGGACTCGGCGCGGCCGTCGTCCCCGCCATCGCGGTCCCAAAGGACGGCACCCTCGTCGCCATCCCCTTCACCGGGCCGACGCTCAGCCGCACCGTCGCCCTGGCCCAACGGGCAGACCGTGCCCTGGCCCGGCCGGCCCGCGCCCTGGCCGATCAGCTCGTGGCACGCGACTCCATCTCAGCGGACGAGACCCCTCCACCGCCCTCTCCTCGGGACCGCCTCGGGGTCGTCGGGGTCGCCTCGGGGTCGGACAGCGGGTGAGGGTCCCTCAGGACCCGAACACGTAGCCGTGGCGCTCGACGATCACGGCGTCGCGCCGGCGCACGAGCTCCCTCGACGCGTCGTCGTAGTACTCCCAGTAGGGCTTGTGATCCGAGCGGTTGACAGGCTTTGCCGCCCGGTCGCGCACCGTCTGCTCGAGCGTCTGGTCGACGACGCAGCCGGCGGCACGCGTCGCAGCGATCAGATCGTCGGCCAGATGCTCGAAGCGGATCATCGCCTGGGGGAGGTAGTTCTCCGACACGGCGGCAGCGAGATCGGCTTCCGTCCCACAACCGAGGACGGAGCTCACGTTGGCCATGTACACACGGCAGTAGCGATAGGTCGCGAATCCAGCGACGCGTCGCATCCTGGTCGCCCCGAATGCCGGGTCGATCTGGGCGGCGTCCGCGGGGTCGTGCATCTCGACGAGCCATTTGTTGAATTTCTCAGGCGAGTGCGGTTCGGAGTAGTAGGCGCGCCAGCGCTGGGTCGGCTTCGTGATCTCCCGCAGCAGAAGGCCGACGTCTGGAAGCCGGCGGGCGACCTGGAACCTCCTGTTCGTGAGGCGCTTGCGCAAGCCGCCCTCTCCCTGGCAGCCGTAGGACCACAGTGAGACGTACATGTCCCACGGGTTGCGAATTGAACCGAACACGAACTTGGAGTGGTGTTCGTCGAGCAGCGGACTGTGCTTGGCGAAGACGACCTGTGCCCCGAACAGATCGCTCAAGGTCGAGTGGATGAAGGTCGAACCCGTCTTCTGGAGCGCGAGATACACGAACTTGTCGGACTCCACTGGCACGGTCCGACACCGTACAGGGGTGTGCAACGCCCTTCCAAAGGCGGGTTTCGCTACGGTTTTCCGAAGCGAACGGGCACGTCCGCGTTCAGGCGGCGGGCGCAGGCCGTATTCAAACGACCGCCATATGCCACCTCGAGTTGGTGCACGAGCTCAGGAGGGCCGAAATCGTACAGTCCGCAGCTGAGAGCCCGGTACGAGCTGGCCAGTGTCTTGTTCGAAAGCAACGAGAGTCCCCCGACCACGACGACGTCGTCGGGTCCCGGTTGCTCCAGTTCGACGCTGCACCGTACGCGGAGTACTGGGCGTAGGCTTCGTCCATGGATGGCCCCTCTGTACATTTTGATCCCTCCGCGACCCCGCACCCCGGTGGGCTGAAGCCTCCGGCCGAGCTTCCACGCGCCTTGGCCGACCTGCGCGCCTCGGGCTGGGAGTCGGTCTCGGTTGCCGAGGAGATGCGCCGCAACACCGCAAAGGCGATCGCCGCCGGCACATCGATCGTGCCCGGGGTGCTCGGTTTCGAAGAGACCGTGGTGCCCCAGCTGGAGAACGCCATCTTGGCCGGGCACGACATCATCCTCCTCGGCGAGCGGGGTCAGGCCAAGACCCGGGTCATCCGCTCCATGGTCGGACTGCTCGACGAGTGGCTGCCGGTGGTCGACGGCTCCGAGATCAACGACGATCCATACAACCCCGTCTCGCGCTATGCGCTCGACCGCGTCGACGAGCTCGGCGACGCCACGCCGATCGACTGGGTGCACCGTTCGCAGCGCTACGGCGAGAAGCTCGCCACTCCCGACACGTCCATCGCGGACCTGATCGGCGAAGTCGACCCGATCAAGATCGCGGAGGGCCGCTACCTCAGCGACGAGATGGCGCTGCACTACGGCCTCATTCCGCGGGTCAACCGGGGCATTTTCGCCATCAACGAGCTGCCCGACCTCTCCGAGCGGATCCAGGTCGGGCTGCTCAACATCCTCGAAGAGCGCGACGTGCAGATCCGGGGCCACCGCATCCGCCTCCCGCTCGACATCATGTTGGTGGCGACGGCGAACCCCGAGGACTACACCAACCGCGGCCGCATCATCACGCCGCTCAAGGACCGCTTCGGTGCGCAGATCCGTACCCACTACCCGTACGAGACCATGACCGAGGTTCGCATCATGGAGGGCGAGGCGGACCTGCCGACCGCCGGCGTGCCCGTCTCGGTGCCGGCCTATATGAAGGAGGTCATCGCCGAGGTCAGCCAGCTGGCGCGGCGCAGCACCCACCTCAATCAGCGCAGCGGCGTCTCGGTCCGCCTCTCCATCGCCAACTACGAGACCCTGGTCGCCTCCGCGGCGCGCCGGGCCCTGCGCACCGGCGAGCCGGTGGCCGTCCCGCGCATCAGCGACCTGGCCGCGCTGGTGCCCTCCACCCAGGGCAAGATCGAGGTCGAGGCCATGGAAGAGGGCCACGAGGACGAGGTGGTGGCCCAGCTGGTGGCGGCAGCCACCCTGAGCGTCTTCCGGCGCCGCGTCACCCTCGACGACCCCCAGTCGATCGTGGCCGCCTTCCACGACCAGGTGGTGGTGCACGTGGGCGACGACCTGGCCAGCTCGGCCTACCTCGCCGTGCTGGCCGACATCCCCGAGCTCGAGCCGCCCACCCGCAAGCTGGCCGGCCCCGACGCCGCCGAGTCGCCGGCGCTCATGGCCAGCGCCATGGAGTTTCTCCTGGAGGGCCTGCACCTGACCAAGCGGCTGAACAAGGACGCATCGGGGGCCCGGGCCCTGTACCGCGGGCGCAAGTAAGGTCCTGGTACCAGGCCGATGAGCGTCACCTACGACTACTCCGAGTGGGACGGCACCCAGGCGTTCGCCGACCTGGACCCCGACGACCTCCTGGCCGGCCTCACCGACGACCTCTTGGCGGGCGGTGACCTCGACGACGCACTCCGCCGCTTGCTGCGCAGCGGTTTCCGCACCGCTGACGGCGATCAGGTGGCTGGTCTGCGCGACCTGCTCGACCAGTTGCGCCGGCGCCGCCAGGAGATGCTGGCCGAGGGGGACCCCGATGGCCGCATGGCGGAGCTGACCCGCCAGCTCGACGAGATCGAACAAGACGAGCGCGCCGCCATCGACGACCTGGTCGAGGAGGCCGCCGCATCGGGCGACGAGCGCCGGCGCGAGGTGACCGACGACGTCGCCACCGAACGCCGCATGGCGCTCGACCTCCAGCCCGACGATCCGGCCGGTCGCGTCAGCTCGCTGCAGCACTACGACTTCGTGTCGTCCGAGGCGCGCGAGAAGTTCGAGGAGCTGGTCGAGGAGTTGCGCCGCGAGATGGCCGACACCTTCTTCGAGGGCGCCTCCGACGCCCTCTCCAACATGAGCCCCGAGCAGATGCAGCGCATGCGCGACGCCTACGACGCGCTCAACAAGATGCTCGAGCAGCGCGAGCGGGGCGACGACCTCGACCCGAGCTTCGAAGAGTTCATGGCCGAGTTCGGCGACATGTTCCCGGGGAACCCGCAGAACCTCGACGAGCTGCTCGAGCAGCTGGCCCAGCGCATGGCCGCCGCGCAGGCCGTGTGGAACTCGCTCTCACCCGAGCAGCGGGCCCAGCTGAGCCAGCTCATGGAGGCGGTCCTCGAGGACATGGACCTGCGTTGGCAGGTCGAGCGCCTGGCCGAGAACCTCCAGCGCGCGTTTCCCGAAGCGGGCTGGCAGGAGAGCTACGAGTTCAACGGCGAAGGACCGATGAGCCTCGACCGCGCCACCGACCTCGCCTCCCAGCTGGGCCAGCTCGACCGCATGGAGGAGGTCCTCCAGTCCGCCTCCACCCCGGCCGCTCTCGGCGAGATCGACCTCGACCAGGTGAGGCAGCACATGGGCGAGGATGCCGCCCGGGCGCTGGATCGCCTGGCCAACCTGACCAAGTCGCTGGCCGACGCCGGGCTGATCGAGCAGCAGGGCGGCCGGATCGAACTGACCCCGCCGCGGCGTGCGCCGGCTCGGCCAAAAGGCGCTGGCCGACCTGTTCGGGCAGATCAACAAGGACCGCATCGGCGACCACTCCGCCGTCCTCACCGGCTCGGGCCACGACCGGGAGGAGACGACCAAGGCCTACGAGTACGGCGACCCGCTCAACCTGCATCTCTCGACCACCGTGCACAACGCGGTCCGCCGGCGCGGTTCGGGCGTGCCGGTTCGCCTCACACCCGAGGACTTCGAGGTGGTCGAGGTCGAAGCGATGTCGCGCTCGGCCACCGTGCTCTGCGTCGACCTGTCGATGTCGATGCCGATGCGCGACAACTTCGTGCCGGCCAAGCGCATGGCCATGGCGCTCCAGACGCTCATCTCCTCGAAGTTCCCGCGCGACTACCTCGGCATCATCGGCTTCTCCGAGGTCGCCCGCGAGATACGGCCCGACGAGATCCCCACCGCCATGTGGGACTACGTCTACGGCACCAACCTGCAGCACGCGCTGGCGCTGTCGCGCCGCCTGCTGGCGCACCAGCACGGGACCAAGCAGATCATCGTGGTCACCGACGGCGAGCCCACGGCGCACATCGACGATTACGGCGAGGTGACCTTCAATTACCCGCCCATCCCCGAGACACTGCGGCGCACCATGGCCGAGGTCATCCGCTGCACGCGGGCCGGCATCGTGATCAACACGTTCGCCCTCGACCTCCAGCGCACGCACTACCCCTTCGTCGAGCAGATCGCCCGGGTCAACGGCGGCCGGACCTTCTACACGACTCCCGACGCGCTCGGGCGGCTACGTCCTGGTCGACTTCCTCCAGCACCGCCGCGTGCTGCGCCCCGCCGGCTAAACAGGCACGCACCCGCACACTCGGCCGAAATTTCCCCTCCCGGCGCACTCAGCGCGCCGGAATCCCGGGTGAACTGGGGTTACGTGCACTTATCCACACCCCCTCCGCAGGGGCGAACACACGTTTCGTGCCCAGAATCGGGGTTCGGGCCTTGCACTCGGACGGGACACTGGTCAAAGATGTTGATCACATCGTTGTAACTACAACGGTGCCACCTGTGTGAGAAGGGGGGCGAACCAAGTGCCAGTGGACATCATCACCACGCTCTACGGTCGCCAAGAACGAAGCTGGCAGCTACAGGCGAACTGCATGGGCGTCGACCCCGACCTGTTCTTCCCGGAGCGGGGGGCGTCCACCAGGGAGGCCAAAGAGGTCTGTCGCGGGTGCGTCGTGCGGGAGGACTGCCTCGAGTACGCGCTCGCCAACGGCGAGAAGTTCGGGATCTGGGGCGGCATGAGCGAGCGGGAGCGCCGCCGGGTCCGCCGGGCCCGCGCCCTCGCCCGCCGGGAGGTGGCGAGCGCCTCCTGAGGGCCGCGGCGGTCCCGACGCGACCGCCGCACTGCGTCAACCCCGCTGCTCCCCCGGTTGGAGGCGCGACTCCACCGTTGCATCCGCCGAGAGTCCGAGCTCGGCCCAGCGCGCCCGGGGCACGCCGGCGAGCACGGACGCAGGCACGAGACCCACCAGCTCGGCTCCTTCGACGCGAGCGCCCGCACCGGCGTCGGCCACCAGTTCGGCCACCGCGTCGTAGAGCCGCTCGGGCCCGTAGCGGTCGGGGTCGATCAGGTTGCACGACACCTGGGCCCGCTGGCCGACGCGTAGCCCGAGGGCCCGCACCGCGGGTCCTCGTACGAGCGGGGCGACCCGCCCGGCCACCTGAGCCGAGGACACCCATACGTTGTAGGCCACGAGCACGCGGCGCGCCCCCACCGCGGTCGCCCCCGTGCGCGGGTCGGCGTGCGGCGGGCCGACGTCGGGGACGAGCCGGCCCGGATCCGCGTCGGCGGCGAACGCGTGGCGGCGGATCTCGGGGAGGGTCCGGGTCCGGCCGCCGGGCAGGGGTCCGTAGAGAAAGCTCGGCACTCCCAATTCGTCGGCCAGCCAGCGCGCGAACTCGTCGCGCAGCGCGGCGGCACTCGAGAGGTCGTCCGGCGCAGGGCGACCTGGCGCGTAGGGGACGAAGGGCACGACGTCGAGCACGCCCAGGCGCGGATGCGCTCCGTCGTGGCGCCGCAGGTCGAGTCGTGCCACCGTGGCGGCGGCCAGCGTGCGGGCCCCGTCGGCGACGTCGGCGGCCTCCCCGGCCAATGTGAGGACCGAGCGGTGGTGGTCGGGGTCGCGGTGGACGTCGCGGAGGGTCGGCCCGGCCGCATCGGCCAGCGCGGCGACGACGTCGACGGCGCGGCCCTCGCTGACGTTGACCACGCACTCGACGATCACGGGCGGGGCACCGCCGGCCAGTCGAGCGCCATGGGGTCAGCGTGGCACGTCAGTGACGCCGAATCGGTTCCCGCACGTGGACCCCGCCGTCGGGGGTCGGTGGAGCAGCCCGGCGTGGGCGCTCGGTGCCGCTACTTGGCGACGACGGCGTGAGAGAGGCGGCGGCGACGCAGGATGCGGCGGCGCTCACGCTCGGAGGCACCACCCCAGACCCCGTGGTCGATGTGGTTCTCGAGCGCGTACTCGAGGCAGGCTTCGGAGACGGGGCATTCGGCGCAGAGGCGCTGGGCGACCAGCACGCCCATCCCGTCGCTGGGGAAGAAGACGTCGGGAGCAACTTCTTTGCACTTCCCCCGGGCCATCCAATCGGTATTCATTGTTGAGCTCCCTTTTCACGCATCATTCTACGGGAGGTGCCAGTCGGCTCCTAGGCTTTGCGAATAGGAAGTTCGTAAGAATCCAAAGCCCAATTTGCGCTCAACCAGGGAGAACGCCATTCCGCGCGCCAGAGCTACGCTGGCCCCGATCACCGATCCGAGGAGATGCCATGGCCCCCGACGCCGACGAAGCCGTTGTCGAAGAAGGTGAGCTCGTCGAGCCCATCGGGCACGTGCGTGTCGTCTATCTCGGCCCGGTCGCACCCCACTGGGAGGTGCAGTCCGACTACGGCCCGCCCGACGTGATCGAGCAGTTCCGCGAGCGGGTGCTGGCCCGCCTGGTGCTGCTGCCCCCGCACGACCCCCAGTTCCGGCGCAACAGCGAGCGTGTGGTCCGCGACGCCGAGCGTGAGCAGCTCGCACTCGAGTGGGTGCTCGACTACGGCGAGGAAGCCGAGGCCTGAGGGCCACTCCGCACCCGGATTGCACCGCAGAGGCCACTCGGCGGAGACCCTTGGGGTGGAAGCATGACCGCCCGTTGAGCTGGTGAGGCCGGGCAGGGCCCGGCGAGGGGGAGGCAATCGTGGGAGACACCTTGACGATGGACGACGCACTCGTCGTCCGTGAGATCCAGACACTGATCGGTGCGCTGACGGACGACGAGGCGGCGCTGGTGCGCACGCTCACGCCGGCTGACATCGACGGAGAGCGCGGAGAAGGCACAGGTCCAGCATCTCGCCGACCTCATCGACCTGTTCGCGACGATCCGCTCCGACGAGACGATGGCCGACTACGTCTACGCCATCGCGCCGATGTGGGACGGGACGATCGAAGCCCTGCTGGTCGCCGGGCGGGTGACCACTGTGTTCAATCGCTACGAGATCGAGCGCCGCACGCTCGCCTACGCCGGCTGAGCGCGACCCGGCGCGGCCTGACGCGCTCAGAGGCGACAGTCCGGCAGCCGAAGAAATCGCTCAGTCGAGCAGGCCGATGCGCGCGAGCCAGAGCCCGGGCGCGTCCACCTCGGCCGGGGTCGGCAGGTCGAGCTCGTCACCCCAGAGCCGGGCCAGCGCATCCTCGCCGGCTCGCTCGATCACACCGGTGACGAAGGCCCGTCCCCGGTCTACCTCGTCCTGGCCCACATCGAGGCCGAACAAACCGGCGAAGGCCTGCTCGCCCTTGCCCTCCTCGATCCGGTAGCGGTACCACGCTTCGCGCAGCGCGGCCGGTGACGAGGTCAGCGTCTGTGCGATCGAGGACGTGAGATGGTCGACGGCGGCGCCGATCGCGGTCGTCTGCGCGGTCAGCGCGCTCGAGATGTTCCGCTGCTCGGGGCTGATCAGGTCGGACAACAGCGCCTCGGGGTCGCCGAGCGCGTCTTCGAGGGCCGCCGGGTCGCCGAGACCCTCGCCCAGCCGCTCCACGATGGACCGCTGGGCGGCAGCGGCGTGCGCCGACGCGTCACCGAGCAGGGTGCTCAGCGAGGAGCGCACGCCAGGTCGCGTGAGCACCGCGTGCATGGTCAATTCGCGCAGGCAGACCCACAGCTGAACCTCTTGGAGCGGGAGGCTCCAATCGTCGGCGAAGCGGGCCACGTTGCCGGGCACGAGCAGCAGCGTCGAGGACTCGGGCCAGGGCAAGGGGAGCGCGTACTGTCCGAAGGCACGGCGCGCCAGGTGGCCCGCGGCGGAACCGAACTGCATGCCCAAGAAGACCGGCCCGAGCGTGACGGCGAACTGCCCGAGCAGTCCGCCGAGCCCTTCGGTGCCCTCCGCGTCGAGCGCGCTCAGGTCCATGGAGCCGGGCACCGCCGCGGCGCCCTGCTGTTGTGCCTCCACCATCGCCTTGAGGACAGGCCGGTACGCGTCGAGCACCCGGAAGCTCCACTGACCGGGACCCACCGCCTCGAACGAGATGCCGCCGGCGCTCGACGTGATCCCGGTGGCGGCGGCTACGTGGAGCTCGGCCACGCGTGCGAGCTCTTCGAACGCAATCCGCACGAGCGGATCGGGCGTCTCGTCCTCGCCGCCGTCGGTCGCCACGCCGAACGCCAGCGTGCGGGCGGCTTCGAACCAACTGTCCGCCGAGCCCGGGCCCGAGCCGATGACCTTCAGCAGGTCTCCGAGGAGGCCCCCCATCGGGTTGTCGGGGTCGCCCGAACCGAAGATGCTCACTCTCGCATGCTATGGCGAGGCGCTCAGGGTGACGCCCACGGGGGTGGGGGCGCCCGAGGCACCTTGTACCGAGAGGGCAATGGCCGCACCCGGCGGGAGCACGTACAGACGGGCTCGCAGTTCGGCCATGGTCCGCACCGGCATGTCGTTCACCGCGACGATGACGTCGCCTGGCGCCAGCCGGTCGGCCGACGGGCCGTGGGCCTCGATGGACTCGACTTTGGCGCCCCCGTCGTTCGGCGCGTCGGTGCCCATCATCCCGAGCCACCCGTGCACCACGCGGTTGCGTGAGCGGAGGTCGTCGGCCACACCGACGACGAGATCGCTGGGGAGGAAGGTGGCGGTGGAGGTGGCGCCGGGGTCGGGGTCATAGAGGATTCCGAGCACGTCTCCCGAGGCCGTGAGCAGCGGCTGGCCGCCCGTGACCGTCGGCACCGATGCCGTCGACGTGATGGCGGGCATCCCACCCGCCGGCCCCTCGGCGATGGCGGTCCCGACGGCGGTGACCGAGCCGGGGGTGCAATGGAGCGCGATCGCCTGTCCACCCGCCGGCACGTAGCCGAGCGTGAGGTCAGGCGTCCCGCTGTCGAGCTGGCCGTCGTCCACGAAGGGCGCAACCGGCAGGTCCTCGGGCACGTTCACCAGCGCGATGTCCGATGACGTGTCCGTGGCCACCACTGACGCCGGCTCGGCTTTCCCATCGGGTCCGATCATCACGACGCGCCGCACGCCGCGCAGCACATCGGCCGTGGTGGCGACAACACCTCCCTCGGCGACGGCCACGCCGATGAGGGGGACGGTGCCGTGTGCGGTCGTCGCTTGCAGCTCCACCATCGAGCGGCCCGCTGCCTGCGCGGCCGCCGGTACCGCGTTCTGCGTACCGGCGAGCGTCGAGACCGACCCGTCGGCGAGGCTGTCGTCCGTGCTCTCGCCGTTGAGCGGATGCTGCGACGCAGGGGAGAGCAGCACGACGACCCAGGCGACCACGGCCATGACCGCCACGACCCCCACCAGCACCATGACAACGCTGCGATACGAGCGCCCGGGCGGCACGTTGAGCAGGAGCGGAGCGTCGGTGGGTGGTCCGGCGACCTCGCTCGGGTGGCGCCACAGGCGGTCATCGGGGTCGATCCACCCGCGTTGGGGCGATTCCGGCCCTTCCGAGCCGGTGCCCGCGCCCTCACCAGGACCCGGTTCCCCTTCTTCGGGCTCCTCTGGCGTGTCGCTCACAGGCTGACGATATCGACATCGGCCCAGGAAATGCCGTCGCGCGATGGGTCCGGCCGTACCATGAGGCCCCATGTCGCGCGACCTGGCCATCGATCTCGGCACGGCCAACACGCTCGTCTACGCGAAGGGCAAGGGCGTGGTGCTGAACGAGCCGACCGTGGTCGCGCTGGATTCGCGCAGTCGTGAGGTCCTCGCCATCGGCACCGACGCCTGGCAGATGATCGGCCGGACGCCGGGCTACATCGTGGCCGAACGTCCTCTCCGGGGCGGCGCGATCACCGACTTCGAAGTCACCGAACGGATGCTGAGCGTGCTGTTGCGGCGCGTCGGCGTGAGCCGTCTGAACCGGCCGAAGGTGCTCATCTGCGTGCCCTCCGCCATCACGGCGGTGGAACGCCGGGCGGTCAAGGAGGCAGCGCGGCGGGCCGGCGCGTCGGCCAGCTTCCTCATCGAACAACCGATGGCGGCTGCCATCGGGGCCGGGCTGGCCATCCACGAGCCGGTCGGCAACATGGTGGTCGATGTCGGTGGCGGCACGTCGGAGATGGCGGTCATCTCTCTCGGGGGCGTGGTGGCGGTCGAGGCGCTGCGCTTGGGTGGCTTCGACTTCGACGCGTCGATCCAGACCTACGTCCGCCACCACTACGGCGTGGCCGTCGGGGAGCGCACCGCCGAGGCAGTGAAGCTCGCCATCGGGTCGGCCTTCCACTATCAAGGCGAGCAGCAGGCCGAGATCCGCGGCCGGGAGGTGGCGACGGGCCGCCCCAAGACCGTCATCCTCTCGCCGCTCGAGGTCCGCGGCGCCATTGAGGACAACGTCACCTCGGTCGTCGAGTCGGCCGCCGACTGCCTCAGCGAGGCGCCACCCGAGTTGGCGCAGGACATCATGTTCCAAGGCGTGCACCTCACCGGCGGCGGGGCGCTGTTGCGCGGTATGACCCAGCGGTTGGCGGACGCCACGGCGGTGCCGGTCCACCTCGTCGACACGCCGCTCGAGTGCGTCGTCCAGGGCGCCGGCATCTGCCTGGAGTCCTTCGACCGGTTGAAGCGCCTGTTCACCCAGGACGACTAGCTAGGAGCCGGGCTCGTCGAGCAACTCTTCGGCCGCCTGGCGGAGCTGCCAGTCGCGGTCGGTGGCGGCGGCCCGTAACGCCGGCTCGACGCGCGGGTCGTCGAAGCCGGCCAAGGCGACCGCGGCGCGGCGCCGCACCGTCGGCTTGTCCGAGAGCGCGGCCAGCACGGCGGAGAGCCCGGCGGGGTCACCGATCGCGCCGAGCGCGGCGACTGCCGCCTCCCGACAACGCGTGTCGTCGTGCTCCTCCGCGAGGCGCGCCAGCGCAGGCACCGCCGGGCGGTAGTGGCGTTCGGCCACGAACCACGCGGCCCCGACGACGACGAGGGGGTCGGAGTCACCCAGCGCGCCGGTCACGGTGACGGGCAGCACCGAGCGCGAGCCGCGGCCGCGCACCGGCCGTCGCGGCTTCGACGGCCCGGCGCCGCAGCGCGACCGAGCCGCTCCCGAGCGCGGCAGTCGATGTCGGCCGTGCCGAGCTCGCCCAGGCGAGCCAGCGCGCCGAGGGCGGCCACCTGCACGGATTCATCGGGATCGACGAGGCCGCGGCGGGCCAGCTCGGCGTCGCCGCGGTGGCCGGCGACCGTGACGCGGCGGCGCCGCAGCTCGGCGCGGCGGTTTCCGGCCGCATCCGTGGCAACATCGTCCTTCACCGTTCTCGAGTATGTCCGACCCTGACGCGCCCGCCGACGGGATCGCCGCGGCGATCCCCTCTCCCTCCCACAACGGTCCGGTCGCGCCAACAGGCTGGCCGCCTCCGGCCGTGGCGGGCCGCACACGCGGCCGTATCTGGCCCTGGATCGTCCTGGGGTTCGTCGTGCTCATCGTGGTGGCCGGCGTGATCGCGTCGCACGTCTCGGTCAACGACTACGTCATCACGCCCGGCGACGCCACGCCGGTCTCGCAGTACATCGAGGTGCCGCCGCAGGACAGTCACCCGCTCACCGGGCGGATCCTGCTGACCGACGTCTTCGTCACGCAGCTCAACGCGCTCAGCTACCTGCGGTACCGCTACTTCGACTCCGACAGCGAGGTGATCTCGGGGCCCGAGCTGCTCGGGCCGACGCCCAACGAAGACCAGTACCTCGCCCAGGGCTACCTCCAGATGGCCCAGGCCCAGTCCTTCGCCACCGCGGCGGCGCTGAGCCATCTCGGCTACAGCGTCACGGCGACGAACGCGGGATCGCTGATCTTCGGGATCGAGCCGGGCTCCCCCGCTGCCAAGACGCTGCAGGTGGCGCAGGTGATCACCGGCGTCAACTCCGTGGCGACCCCGACCGATTGCGACTTCGTGCACGCCCTGCGCGGGCTGAAGCCCGGGACGACGGTCTCGCTCAGCGTCGAGAAGTCCTCCATCAACAACGTCGGTGACTTCGTGCCGGGACCGGTCGTGCAGATGCCGCTGACGCTCGGCACACCGCCCCGGGGTCTGGTGGAAACGGGATGCGGTGCCTCGTTCCGGCCCACGGCGTACGTGGGCATCGATCCCGAGACGCAGCAGGATTGGCACTTCCCGGTCAAGGTGACCGTGCACACCCAGGACATCGGGGGTCCCGTCGGCCGGCCTCGCCATGACGCTCGGCATCATCGACAAGCTCAGCAGCGGCCGGTTGACGGGCAACCGGATCGTGGCGGCGACGGGCACGATCGACCCCTACGGCAACGTGGGTGACGTCGGCGGCGTGGCCGAGAAGACCATCGCCGTCGAGAGAGCGGGGGCAACCGTGTTCTTCGTGCCGTCCGTCGAGCTCAAGGCGGCGGAATCGAAGGCGTCGCCGCAGCTCCACGTCTACGCCGTCAACAATCTCGACCAGGTGCTCCGCATCCTCAAGCGCCTGGGCGGCACGGTGCCCAGCACGGCGCCGACCAATCCGGTCCTGGCCCAAGCGGCGCCGTAGGCTCTCACCATGGCAGAAGGCCGTGCCCCCATCTCCTCGTCCCGGATCGCCACCGGCGACATCGCCCGCCACTCCTTCGCCGTGGTCCGGCGGGGGTTCGACACCGACGAGGTCCGGGCCTACCTCCAGTCGGTGGCCCGTAGCCTCGAGGCGCTCGAGGAGAACGAGCAGGAGCTGCGGAGCTCTCTGGCCGAGGCCGAGGAGCGGGCGTCGCACCCGGTGCTGGACGAATCGACCCTGACGGCGTCGCTGGGGCAGCACAGCGCGCAGATCCTGCGGCACGCCCATGAAGAGGCGGCGCGCATCGTGGCGCAGGCCCAAGAAGGGGCAGCCACCTTGCTCCGTGACACGCAGAACAGAGTGAACGAGCTCCAGGAGAGCTCGGAGGCATCGACGGCCGAGCGGGTGGTCGAAGTCGAACTCCTCGTGGCCAACGCCCAGCACGAGGCGCGTGTCGAGAGCGAGCGCATCCTCGCCGACGCGGTGAGTGAGGGAGAGGCACTCATCGCCCGGGCCAAGGACGAGGGCCGGGCACTGCTCGACCAGGTCCAAGAAGCGCGTCGGCGCGTGCTGGCCGACCTGGCTGGGCGGCGGCGCACGCTCGGGATGCAGATCGAGGCCCTGCGCGCGGCGCGCGACGAGATGGCGGCATCGGTGCAGGGTGCGCGCGACCGGATGGACACGATCCTGGCCCAGCTCGACCAGACCGACGAGGCCGCACGCGCCGCGGCGATGGCGGTGAGTGACCAATACCGCCTGCAGGGACAGGCGGGCGACGATCGACAACGAGGACGTGCTCGGTGACGTCGCAACCGAGGCGGGTGTGAGCGCCGAGGCTGGCTCGCCGGCGGGACCGACCACCGAGTCCGGCGCGACGCGCGAGGGGCGACGGTGACGAGAGCGCCGCGGCCGGCGGTCCTTCGGTCGACGAATTGTTCGCACGGATCCGAGCCGGGACCCAAGCGGCGAAGGCCGCGGAGCCTGCGCAGACGCCCGACCGCACGGTGTCGCCGCCGGACCCGACGGAGACCGCGGGTGCCGGCGCGGCCACGCAGGACGCCCGCGTGGACAACGCCGGCGGGCTCGACGAACCAGGTGCCGGGACCCGACGACGGCATCATCGCGCAGCGCGACGACGTGCTCGGCACCGATCGCATTGCGTCTCACCCGGACGGTCAAGCGTGCCCTCGGCGACGACCAGAACCGGCTGCTCGACAAGTTGCGCAACACGCCGTCGCTTTCGACCGACGAACTCCTCGGTGCTCGAGAGCGAGCATCTCGAGACGTTTGCCGGCGCAGCGCGCAGCTATCTGAGCAAGGCGTTTGCCGCCGGGACGACGTTCGGCGGCACCCAGGCGGTGGTGCCCGAAGGAGACGCGGTCGATCACGCGGCGAACGGACTGGCCCAGGTGATCGTCGCCATGCTGCGCCGGCAGATCGCGGACGGCGGCGACGAGCCAGCCGACCGGATCGGCGCGGCCTACCGCGAATGGCGGGGCGAACGGATCGAGCGCCTGGTCGGTGACTCGGCGACCCAGGCCTTCTCGGCCGGGGTGTTGGCGGCCCGAGCAGACGGCAAAGTGCGCTGGATCGTGACGAACGTGAGCGGGTGCTCAGACTGTGACGACAACGCGTTGGCCGGCGCGGTGAGCGTCGACGAAGTGTTCCCGACCGGGCACGCCTATCCGCCCGCGCATTCGGGCTGCCGCTGCCTGGTTGCACCGACGGACGGCTGACCTGGACCTCTGAACATCCACACCCCGGCTGCCTGTCAGTAAGCAGCGGTGGAGTGGACGTTAGGCTCCCCCCGTGCGCATCCCCAGCGATCTGACCGCTGACCCCTCGCCGCGCCGTCGCCACCGTGCTCGTTGGTGGGTCATCGGGTTCGTGATCGTCCTGGTCATCTTGCTCGTGTCGCTGCGTTCGCTGGCCGGGCTCTACACCGACAGCCTCTGGTTCTCCTCGGTCGACCTTCACAACGTCTTCTCGACCCTGTTGGCCATCAAGCTCGGCCTCTTCGGCGTGTTCGGCGCCATCTTCTTCGCCGTCCTCTGGATCAACCTTGTCGTCTGCGACCGCATCGCCGGGCACGACATCGTGTTGGCCCAGGAGGACGAGCTGGTGCGGCGCTACCAGCACTACGTGCGGCCCTACGCGGGGCGGATCTACGTCGCGCTGGCCTTCGTGCTGGCGCTGATCGGCGCGTCGGGCACGGTCGGCCAGTGGAACAACTGGATCCTCTTCCGTCACGGCGGCAGTTTCGGCGTGACGGACCCCCAGTTCCACAAGGACATCGGCTTCTACGTCTTCAAGCTGCCGTTCCTCACCTTCATCGTCGATTGGACGCTGGCCATCCTGATCGTGACGCTCGCCGTCACGGTGGTGTTTCACTACTTCAACGGGGGGATCCAGCCCCAGCGTGGACTGCCGCGGGTGCGGCCCCCGGTGAAGGCGCACATCTCGGTGTTGCTCGCCCTCATCGCGTTGGACAAGGCGGCCGGCTATGTCCTGCAGCGCTGGTCGCTCGTGAACGCCCAGGACGGCTACGTCAACGGGGCCGGCTACACCGACGTGCACGCCCGCCTGCCCGCCGAGCTGCTGCTCGTCTACGTGTCGATCTTCGCGGCGGGCATCCTGCTCTTCAACATCCGGCGCCAGGGCTGGACGCTGCCGGTTCTGGCCGTGGGCATCTGGGCCTTCGTGGCCCTCGTCGTCGGCATCATCTACCCCGCGCTGCTGCAGACGCTGAAGGTGACGCCCGCCCAGAGCTCGCTCGAGGCGCCGTACATCCAGCGCAACATCACGGCCACCCGAGCCGCCTATGGCCTGAACAACGTGCAGGTGCACTCGTTCCCCGCCAACACCACGATCACCGCCAGCCAGACCGTGCTGGCCGCCCCCACCATCGACAACATCCGGCAGTGGGACCCGGACCCGACGATCTCGCTGCAGACGTTCCAGCGGGAGCAGGCCATCAAGGGGTACTACGTGTTCCCGTCGCTCGGGGTGGACCGCTACACGCTGGGCACCCAGCTGACACCAGCGCTGATCGGCGTGCGCGACATCTCGTCGGCCAACCTGCCGTCTTCGTCGTGGGTGAACACGCACCTGCAGTACACCCACGGGAACGGGGCCGCCGTGGCGCTGGCCAACCAGACCAATTCGAGCAACCCGGTCTACGCGGTCCAGGGCGTGCCACCGAGCTCTTCGAAGGGGATGCCGGCCATCACCCAGCCCGCCGTCTACTTCGGCTTGGGCGAGACCGGCTACGTCGTGGCCAACACCAAGCAGCTCGAAGTCGACTACCAGCAGAACGGCAATAGCATCGAAAGCCATTACAAGGGCAACGGTGGGGTTCAGCTGTCGTCGATCTTCACCCGGGCCGCCTTCGCGCTGCGGCTGGGTGATCTCAACCTGCTGATCTCGAGCCAGATCACGAACAAGTCGCGCATCATGTTCGTGCGTGACCCGGTCGCCATGGCCGAGAAGGCGGCGCCCTTCCTCACGTTCGACCACGATCCGTACGCCGTGATCAACGGTGGCCACATCGACTGGATCGTCGACGGCTATACGACGACGGCCAATTACGCGTACTCCCAGAACGCCGACACCCAGCAGGTTGCGATCGGCAGCAACCTGCCGGGGAGCTACAACTACGTGCGCAACTCGGTGAAGGTCGTTATCGACGCCTACTCGGGAAAGATGACGTTCTACGACGCCGACCCGAAGGACCCGATTCTGCAGGCGTACTCGGCTGCCTTCCCGAACATGTTCGTCCCGCTGTCGAAGATGCCCGCGGAGCTGCAGCCCCACCTGCGCTACCCCGAGGACATCTTCTCCATCCAGTCCGCCATCTACGGTCGGTATCACCTGACCAACCCGCAGAACTTCTACGCCGCCAGCAACGCCTGGCAGCTCTCGCCCACTGCCGGTGCCGGCCCACAGTCGCAGGCGCTTCTGGCCGAGAACACCTACAACAACCAGGGTCAGCTCGTCTCGACCACTCCTGCTCGTATGGCACCCCAGTACCAGGTGTACTCGCTGCCCGGCGTCCCCCCAGACGATCAGCAGTTCACCGTCTCGGACGGCTTCGTCCCGGCCTCACAGTCGTCGCTGGGCAGCTCCGGTCAGAACTTCAACCTGACCGCCTGGATGGTGGGGCTGTCCGATCCCGGGCACTACGGCCAGCTCGACCTCTACGAGACCCCGCAGGGGACCACGGGACCGGCCAACGCGGACGCCGAGATCTCGGCCGATTCAACGGTGTCGAAGGACATCTCGCTGCTGGACACAAAGGGCTCGGAAGTCCTGCTGGGGGAGACGCTGATGGTCCCCATCGCCAACTCCATGGTGTACCTGCGGCCGCTGTACGTGTCGCCGACGACGAACCCGCAGCCCCAGCTCGAATACGTGGTGGCGGTGCTCGGCAAGGACGTGCAGATCGACACATCGCTCTCGGCCGTGCTCTCCGACGTGCTGCAGACGACGGTGCTGCCGCCGACGTCGGGCGTGCCCTCGACGGGCACCGTGCCGGCCGCGGTGGCCGGCATCTTGCAGACGGCTCAGACGGATTACGACAATGCGCTGGCCGCGCTCAAGGCGGACAACCTGGCGCAGTTCCAGACCGACCTCAACATGATGGCGCAGGCGATCACCCAAGCCCAGCAGGTGCTGGGGACGACGGTGCCGAGCGCGACGGCTCCCTCGACGACGACGACAACGGCACCGCCGGTCAGGCCGGGCAAGACCACGAAGAAGAGCAGCACGACCTCGACCTCGACGTCGTCGACCCCCTCGACGTCGACGAGCAGCACGTCGGAGCCGACGAGCACCGAGCCCAAGGGCTCCGGCACCACGACGTCGACGACGTTGGTCTCCGCCGCGCCCCGGACCTGAGGCGGCGCGGCCGCAGTTGCGGTCGGGCGCCTCGAGTCCCATCATGTGGGCCGGGACCAGCGAGGAAAGGATGTCTTCCGATGGGACTGTTGGACAAGGTCAAGGCGACAGCGGCAACAGCGACCGAGGCGGCAAAGGACGCGGCCGCCAAGGGTCAGGCGAAGCTGGACGACGCCCAGTCGAAGAAGGCTGCGGACGGGATGCTGCGCGACCTCGGTGCCGCGTTCTACGCGACGAAGACGGGCCGTGCGACGCCGGGCACCGACTCGGAGATCGAGCGTCTCGTGGCAGCACTGCAGCAGCACGAGTCGCAGCACGGGCAGATCACGCTGGCACCGGAGTCGGCGGCTGCGGCGCCCACGGCCGCCCCGACCGGGGACGGCGCTGCGGCACCAGCTCCACCTCCACCGCCGCAAGCGGCCGACCCGGCGTCACCACCACCGCCCCCGCCGACGGCCCAGACGCTGTAGCGCCTCGAGGCGTCGTCGGCGTGGCTGCCGACGGGCGGGTGTCGCTCTCGTGGCAGCGGTGTAACATTCATTCTTCGCCGCGGGGTGGAGCAGTCTGGTAGCTCGTCGGGCTCATAACCCGAAGGTCGGAGGTTCAAATCCTCCCCCCGCCACCATTGAAGGTTCTTCGGAATGTGAGAGTTCTTCGGAATCTGGCGGGGTCTGGGACCTCACCGGACGACGATCGAACCGAGCACGCGCCAGTTCGGCTTGCCGGCGTAGAGCAGAGCACGGATGCGATAGTTCTCGAAGTTGCGGAACCCGAAGCCGATCCGTTTGATGCGTTTGATCAGGTTGTTGAGCGCTTCGGTGGGGCCGTTGGAGACGCGGGCCAGGTGGAAGTTGGCGATTTTGTCGAACCAGGCCCCGATGGTGCGTCCGAGCCTTTGGATCTCGGGCGGCATCGTGCGGCGGCGACAGTGTCCTCGAGCTCTTTGAGCATCGTTCGGGCCTCGTCGGGTTCACTCGTTCGATAGAAGTCGCGAAGGCGCTCTTTGACCCGATAGGCGATGGCCACCTCGGCGTTGGGGTCGCCCAACGCGAGCAGTGACGACAGGCGCTCGGTCGCCTGCGGCGTCGAGCTGCTCTTCGCCGCCCAGCAGGACCCGTCGGGCCCGATAGAGCGGATCGTCCCGGCGGCCCCGGTGTCCCGGTCTGCTCGGTTTGGACCCGCCGCCGGACGGCGTCGAGGCCGCGATTGGCGAACGAGATGACGTGGAAAGGGTCGACGACCTGGGGAGCCTTGGGCAAGATGACCGTGTAGACCGCCGCATAGGTCGGCGACATGTCGAGCGCGCCGAAGCGGATGCGCTCCTTCCAGGCCCTTGGCTGCTTGTCGATCCAGCCCGCCACGTCGGTGTATTTGCGGGTCGGGCAAGATGTCGATGATCTGGTGGTTCTCCACGTCGGCGACGGTGGTGGCGTAGCTCGGTGTGGATCTGCGAAGCGAGTTTGACGAAGGAGGTCTCGTCGAGGCCGATGGCAGTGTGCTGTTCAAACGCTTGCGATCGGCGGCGAGCAGGGCCTCGCCATAGGTGCACACGGCGTCGTTGACGGTGTGCCAGTCACAGGCCAGCTCGGCGGCGACTTCTGAGACGGTGCGGCCCCCGCCGACTTGGACCGTGGCCCACTTGGCCGCCCGAGTCGTGAGCAGGCAGTGCTTGGCCGCGATCCGATGGTCCTCGAGCACCCAGGACCTCTTCGGACACGTCGGGTTCACACAGCGCATGCGGTGCTTCTTCCAGGCCAGCGACATCGGCACCCCATAGACGGGGAGGTCGACGTAGTGCACGACCGGGCGTTCTTTGACCTGGGCCGCCGATTGCAGCTCGGGCAGCGCACGTCGCTGACGACCTGTTCGACCATCAGCTCGACGTCGGGACCACGGCGCTCGTAGGCGCAGGACCCCGACGTCTTTGAGACCCACCAGCGCGGCGAGGATCTCAGTAGGGTGGACGAGGTCGAAGGTGCTTCTTGGTTGTTGGTTCACAACCTCAAGCTTGAAGCGCCTTCGTCTAATTCAGGGGGACCTCACGCGACGGCTCCCCGCTGAAATCCGAAGAGCCCCATTGAATCGCTGGTCGGCGCCTCTTGTGCTTAGAAGTACGCAGGTTAGGGCCGGTTCCTCAGGACCGGCCTTCTGTATCTGTATCTTCTGCATCTCGGCTCCGAAGTGTGAAATTCCGGTTCAAGCTTGACTGTGCAACTGACGGTCTTCGCTTGCACGCGGGCCTGGGTCTTTGCTTTAGCCGCTCGTAGGGTGTCTGGCCCTCGAGCCGGCATAGCCGAAAGAGAAGGCAGTGAGCCTTGGCGCTCGTCGGGTCACACGAGCCCGACGAAAGGCACAGGGTCACGGATGGGCGATTCAAAGAAGCCGAGGACCTCTTCCGCCGAGCCAAGGCGGTCTACGAGCAAGAGGCCAGGCGGGTGACGGCGGAAGCCAAGGACGCGAACCCGGGCGCGTATCACCGCGCCGTGACCGTCGCGGGAGCACCAGCTCAGCGCGCGGCGCTAATGGCGGCGACGCATGGTCGGGCGAAGCCTTCGCCCAACGCGCCGAGCGGGAGCCCTCGCCGCTGGTGGCGGCCGCGCCCCGCGTCGCAAAGGCCTCGTGCCGATGGAGGGATTACCTCACACGCGAGAACCGGAACATGTGATGGAAGTCTCCCCCGACACCGAGGTTATGACCCAGAGAACTCAGGGTGCCGAGGTCAACGGTTGCGAGTCCCGCGGCGAGGGCGAGATCTTGGTAGAACTGTTTCGTCCGAGTGACCACGGGAAAACCGGCACGGGTTCTTCGGTCGGCGTCCTCGCCGATGTTCACGTTCGCGCAAAAGGTACCGCTCTCCGACAGCTCCCGCCCCACGAACTGAAAGCACTCTTCCACGATTGCGTCTGTCATGTGGATCAGCGCCGCGAACGCCCATGCCCAATCGAAGGGGCCCAGCCTGCCCAGCGTCGGAAAGCCATCGGAAAGAATCAGCTTCGGTGCCTTGGACACCGCGACCGGATGAACCGCCAACTCCGCTTTCGCCTCCTCGAGGATGTGAGGCCGGACTTCGATCCCCGTGTAGTGCCCACGGTCGAGCATTTCGATTATCGGAATGCCGCCGCGCAAAGTTCCACACCCGATGTCAACGAACGTGTCCGAAGAGGTGAGACCCTGGTCACGCAGGAACGCGATTTGCCAATTTCGCTTCGCCTCCCACACCCTGCCCGACCCAATCAGCGCATGCCGCTTGAATTCCTGATCGCCGAACATCCCCCGAATCCCAGGTTCGACCAACCGCCAAGCTCGCTTGGGGTGCCGAGCCGCCTTCAAGAACCGATTGCTCATATCCTCGCCTCCTCTGCACGTCTGCATTGCCTTCAACAACCTTCATCTGCGGCTGCACAACCGAAGATCCGTTGCCGGTCAGTAACGACTGCACCGCAAGTGAGCTGGTTAACCGAGCATGTTCATTAGGGACCCTCTTCCGTGCGGCGGTCGATTGAGAGGACGCAAGCGCCGTGCGCGCCCCTCGTCGACTCACACTGCCCGGAAGACTATCCCGTGAATTCTGAGGGTGACGGCTGCGGAAGACTCGTACCGAAGAGTCGCCCAGTTGGACGACGTTCTGCGCTAGTAGGCAGTGACCCAATACCGCCGGGACGGTAGGACAAAGGTTCGGTGGAGATTGCACCCGAAAACCTGCGCATCGGGGTGGCCAGGACGGTAGGTGGCGGCGCTTGTGGGGTCCGAGCCGTTCACACCCCGAGCGGCACGACGGTCTGGGTCGACGACCAAGCCAGTACCGAAGCAAACCGTGATCTTGCGGTGTCTCGGCTCCGAGAGACGATGTCAGAGGCCTAGCCTGCCCCCGAGCGATGCTCCTATGGGCCGTCAGCCCGCGTTTGTCGTGAGGTCGCCTCGAGTCTGCTGCTCGCCGCCTCACGAGCCGGTACTCCGTCGGCGACCTCGGATTCGAAGTATGGACCGGCTCCAGCTGACGCCACTCTCGCGGCGTGGATCGACGAAGCCATCGAAAGACCAGACCTTGTTCACTGGTTCCAGGGATCATCGCTCTCGGGGGAGCACAACACATTGCCGAAGCACCTCAAGACGAGTTGGTGAGATCCCACGAAATCCCACGGATTCAGAATTCTGTGTCACCAGTCGGTTTCCTGTTCAGCGGGGTGATATCGCATAATCCCAGTTAGATCACCGATTCGGTCCAACTCGGTCAGTCCACCCAGTCCAGTTGGACGGAACGAATAGGTCGTCTCATAACCCGAAGGTCGGAGGTTCAAATCCTCCCCCGCCACTCAGAACCGTTCACAGAGGCCGCTCAACGCGTAGACAGAAGTCCCGGATTGCTCAGGCCTGACCGAGCGCCGAATTTCATCGTGTATCGGGCAGTGAGTTCGTCCGGGCCGACTCGAGCACGAGCTCAGCGTGCTTCTCGCACAGTTGGCTAGCCTGACCCGGTGAGTCCGAAGGTGGAGGGACATTGATGCAGAAACCGATCGCGAACGTGTTCACGTGGCCGGACGATGATCCAGAGCTTCTCGGTGGTCAGTGCAAGGACTGCGGGGCGATCACGTTCCCGATGCAGTCGCGGTGCCCGCGCTGTGGTACCCAGAGCATGACCGAACTTCCCCTACCCCGCCGCGGCACCCTTGTGTCCTGGACGACCCAGGAGTTCCCGCCGAGCTCCAACTACGCGGGTGATCCGACAGGAAAGACCTTCAAGCCTTTTGGGGTCGGTCTCGTGCAACTCGACGATTTGGTGCGCGTGGAGTCAAAGCTCACCGAGTGCGATCCCCAAAAACTCGACTTCGGAATGGAGGTCGAGCTGCGAATCGTCCCGTTCTATACCGACAGCGACGACAACGAGATCGTTACTTTCGCCTTCGCGCCCGTCGGCGCGCAGAAATAGTCAGGAGCGCTGAATGGACGACGTCACAATCATCGGTGTCGGTCTCCACCCTTTCGGCCGGCACGGCGACAAGTCCGCATACGAGATGGCCGCTGACGCCGTCGAGCTGGCGTTGGGGGACGCAGGCGTGACCTGGAACGACGTCCAGTGCGCCTTCGGCGGCAGCTGGGGAGTCTGGACTGACCCCGTCACCGGCCTGGTCGGCCTGAGCGGCCTTCCGTTCATCCACGTGTTCAGCGCGTGTGCAACCGGCGCCGCCACGATCCAGCAGGCCGCAAATGCCATTCGCGCCGGCAACGGTGACATCGTCGTGGCCGTCGGCACGGACAAGCACGCTCGGGGCTCGTTCAAAGGAGATCCGACCACCACCAACGTGCCCGCGTGGTATGGCGAGAACGGGCAGTACGTGACGACCAAGTTCTTCGGCATGAAGATCAACAAGTACATGCACGACCATGGCGTTTCCCAGGCGACGTTGGCCAAGGTCGCGGCGAAGAACTACCGCAACGGCGCTCTCAATCCGAATGCCTTCCGTCGTAAGCCGATCACTGAGGAGGAGATTCTCAGCTCGCCGATGCTTAACTACCCACTTACCTCCTACATGTTCTGCGCTCCGGACGAGGGCGCTGCGGCCGTGGTCCTCTGTCGCGCCGACATAGCTCACCGCTTCACGGATACGCCGGTCTACGTGAAGGCGACCGCCATCCGCACGCGAAACTACGGCTCGTACGAGGTCAACACCACATGGTCCCCGGTCGAGGAAGACGTTGCCCCCACCGTGTACGCGTCCCGCGCCGCCTACGAAGACGCTGGGATCGGGCCCGAGGATGTTGATGTCATCCAGGTTCAGGACACCGATGCTGGCGCTGAGGTCATCCACATGGCTGAGAACGGTTTCTGTGCTGACGGTGACCAGGAGAAACTTCTCGCCGACGGCGCTACCGAAATCACGGGTCCGATGCCGATCAACACCGACGGCGGCCTCATCGCCAACGGTGAGCCGATCGGAGCTTCCGGCCTCCGCCAGATCCACGAGCTCGTGCTTCAACTACGCGGCCAGGCCGGCGACCGCCAGGTTCAGGGCGACCCGCGCGTCGGCTACGCCCAGGTCTACGGGGCTCCCGGCACCGCCGCCGCCACGATTCTCGCTCGTTGAGCGCACGGATGCCTGGCAGCGCGAGCCGCCCTGTTCTCTGCTGTCGTTTGCTACAGATCGCAGGTGAAATCCTCCGCCCGCCACTCACGGGTCCGCAGGTCTGTCAGTCCCTGTACCCGGCAACGCTCAGGAATGTGCTGCGATCGGCATTCGCGCCACGCCACGGAACGGTTCAGAGGGCTGAAACCAGCCGATGTGCCGAGCTTCCACGCCCTAACCCGCCACCCAGCAAGACGATTAGAAACAGCAGCCAATGTCTCTTCGATCTCCAGTCGAGCCAATGCCGCTCTGAGACAGGTGTGGATTTCATGCCCGAAGCTCAACATTCTCGGCCCGCTGCTCAGGGCGGTAGAGATCAGGGTCGTCAAAGACAAAAGAGTCACGGTGTGCAGCAGCCGCTACGGGCTCAATGATCGAGCCCTACGTAACTGGAAGACCGTTGATCTCAGTGTCTGCGATGGCGATTCGGACGGTGAAATGCGCATCGTTTCGAAACCAAGAACTTCCTCTGCGTAGCTGCTTGCAAGCGACGGTTAGACACAAGGCCGTCCCAAGCCGCCGACGCCCTAGTCCAACGACCCGCCGCACCGCGGCTTACGTGACGTCAACTCTCGACGTTGGCGGGAAGGTGAAAGCACCGAGTTCGCCCACGAGGGTGGTCAGGGACATCTTGGGATCGAGCTCATTGGTCGTGGATTCGCATTCGATCAACGTCTTGATCAAGATCGCCAGACCAGGAGGCAGCACGATTCCGTTATCGCGCAGAAGATGGAGAAGACGAGCCAGAGTTTCGCCGAGCCTCACATCCTGCAAACTTGCATCGGTAACAGACTCAAGGAGCGGTTGAATTTGAGCCCCGAACGCAGCTTGATCGACGTTGCGCGTGGTTCGACTCACCGAAAGCACAGCGGCTCCGAGGGCTTCGCCGTCTTGGCCAAGCACAGCGGTCACCATCCCCAAGACGGCGGAGCGCTCGGCCGGCCCGACCGAACCGACCTCGCCGAAGTCAACCAGGGCGAGGCGGTCGCCTTCCAAAGCAATGAGATTCCCCGGATGGGGGTCAGCGTGGAAACGATCAGACTGAAAGATCATCACTCCGTAGGCCTGCAGGATCGCACGAGCCAGCCCAGCTCGATTAGCCCCGATCTCCTCTAGTCCCTCCCGATTGCTGAGCGGAATACCCTCGATCCAGTCCATCACTAGGATCGAGTCGTCACTGATGTCGGTGAAGACGCGTGGATTTGTGACGGAATCACTAGCTGCGAACGTCTGACGGACCGCCTCGATATTGGAGGCTTCGGTGATGAAATCGGCCTCGGCACGCAGCAGAGTGGCAAACTCGTCAAGAATTGCAACCGGGTCGTAGGCCCGAATTCGAGACGAAAGCTTGGCGGCCAAGCGGGCCAACGTGCGCAATAGCAAGACGTCGGCATCGATATCCGCCAGAACTCCGGGACGCCGAATCTTCACTGCGACGCGGAGGCCGTTGTGAAGCGTCGCCCTGTGTACCTGAGCTATCGATCCGCAGGCTCTGGGTCCCATGTCGAATCTTGCAAAAACGCCTTTCCACTTTGATTTGAGGCTCCGCTCAAGCTCTGTCACGAGCTCCGCTTGCGGGATGCTGGGAGCATGATCCTGCAACTTCGACAGCTCTTCTTGCACTTGTGCGGGCGTGATATCAGCGCGGGTAGACAGCAGTTGTCCCAACTTTACGAATGTGGGACCGAGGTCTTCGAGTGCGAGTCTGAGCTCGAGGGAAGATGATGCGGCTTGGTGGATATCCTGAGGGCGACGCCAACGGGCTGTCGCGTGCCAACCAGCTCTGGAGCTCCGATAGACGACGACGCCTGTGATCTTGCCGCACCGTCGAAGTAGCGACGCCACCCGGGTCACCCTCGTTCTTTGACCGCAATCTCGGAGTTCTTCGATGGATCGAGCATATAGAGCAAGGGGTCCAGCTCGTCAATGATCGAGATGCCTGAGCATCTCATATGGGGCAACCCGACCGCTGACTATGAGTCAACGACCAGCAAGGACTGGGTTGCAGTTGGGCTAGTCGTCGTAGAGCAGGTTTCGTATCCGACAGCTCCCGAAGTTGTGGAATCAGAAGCCGATGCGCTTGATCCGTTGATGGCTCTTGCTGATATTCGAAGGTAATTTTTGGCCCAGCTACGAATCTGATGATCGGGTGCGAGCCGCGAGGCAATAACATCTGGTTACGAGGCGTGCAGGGAAGTCACCCTTGGGCTCACCGCGAATGTCGGCCGAACGTGCAAGTGGTCACTCGTTTCGGGCGACCTCGGGGCCAGTAATCCGGTTGAGAAGCGGGAACGTCGCGGCGATGATGGCGAGTGAACCTGCCAGTCCACCGAGCACGGCCGCGCAATAGGTGATACAGCCGACACCGGCCAGATGCTCGCGCAGAAGGTCGGCGGCTCGGCCGGTGAGGCGCGCTGCGCTGATGCCAACGGCGCCCGGGACGAGCGAAGACGTGGACTCATGGGGCGCCCATCTCGCGTCGTTGTGGATCCGAGCTACTTCGCGGAGGGTCCATCCAACTGGGGTGTGAAGATTTGGCCTTGGAGCCACTCCTCAGGCGCACAGTGAAGGTCAGCAGCGTCGCCGGAGCGGCTGGAGGGTGACAGCACGCGTGGCGTCTAGAATATTTGCGTGCCGAAAGCAACTATCGGGCTGGTTGCCGAGTCTGGCCCCACAGCCCACCACGTCGACCAGTTCGATGAGGCGTTGCAGAACGTCGCCAGGTCGATTACCCAGGTGCGTCTACACGAGCGGCTCTTGCGACAGGCAGGCGTCCGACTCGACCGGGCTGGAGCCACCCTCCTTTTCAAGCTCGCGGCGAAGGGCGATTCTCTCCGAGTCACTGACCTTGCCGAGATACTTGGAGTCGACACCCCGACGGTCACCCGTAAAGTCCAGCAGCTCGAGCGCGACGGGATGGTCGTTCGCCAGAACGATCCCGCCGACCGCCGAGCTTCGCGGATCCGGCTCACCCCTGGTGGCCGCCGGACCATCGAACGGGTGCGGCGGGCCCGCCGTGCGTGGCTCGAGCAGCTCTTGCAAGATTGGGACGACGAAGCCTTGTCCTCCTTGGGTGTCCTGCTCAGCCATTTCGCAGACGACCTCGAGCGAGATCTGGACGACACGCGTGACTGAGGTGAAGTCGGGTCCGGTCGATGAAGTGGAGGAGGAAGTCGGCGCCGACCACCGCCAGATCCTGGTGATCCTCGGCGCTCTCATGATGGGGATGGCTCTGGCCGCCCTCGATCAGACCATCGTGGCGACGGCACTCCCCACCATCGCCGGTGACCTGCACGGACTCAACCATTTGTCGTGGGTGGTGACGGCCTATCTCCTGACCACCTGCATCTCCACGCCGCTGTGGGGAAAGTTGGGCGACCTCTACGGTCGCAAAGCGCTCTTCCAGCTGGCAATCGTGATCTTCCTGGTCGGATCGATGCTGTCCGGACTGTCCCAATCCATGGCGGAACTCATCGCGTTCCGTGCGATCCAGGGGGTTGGAGCCGGCGGGCTGATGGTCGGGTCTCAGGCCATCATGGGCGACGTTGTGTCGGCCCGGCAGCGGGGCAAGTACATGGGCTACTTCGGCGTCGTCTTCGGCGTGACCAACGTGGCCGGTCCGTTGCTCGGCGGCTTCTTCACCGAGCACCTGTCGTGGCGCTGGATCTTTTACATCAACCTGCCGCTCGGCGTCGCCGCCTTGTTCGTCGTGGCCGCTGTCCTCCACTTGCCGGTCAAGCGGATCTCGCACAAGATCGACTGGGCCGGCACCGCCTTCCTCTCCGTGGGCGTCACCTGCATCATCTTGCTGACCACCTGGGCCGGCTCCGAGTATGCGTGGGGTTCGCCGGTCATCATCGGTGTCGGACTTGTCGCCTTGGCGTCACTGGTCACCTTCTGCTTCATCGAGACAAGGGCCTCTGAGCCAATCATCCCGCTCTGGCTTTTCAAGAACCGGACCTTCACCGCCACCTCCGCCGTCGGGTTCATTATCGGCTTCTCCATGTTCGGGGCCATCATCTACCTCCCGCTTTATCTCCAGGTGGTCCATGGAGTCTCGCCAACCCTCTCTGGCTTGGAGCTCCTGCCCATGATCGGCGGGATGCTGCTCACTTTCATCACGAGTGGGCGCATCGTGACCCGCACCGGGCGCTACAAGGTGTTCCCGATCGTGGGCACAGGTGTGCTCACCCTCGGCCTAGTCCTGCTCACACAGCTCGGACCGCACACCCCCTACGGGGAAGTGGCCCTCTTTATGTTCATCACTGGCCTCGGAATCGGCCTGGTCATGCAGGTACTGGTCGTCGCCGTACAGAACGCGGTGCCGTACTCCGCGCTGGGAGTGGCCACGGCAACTTCCACGTTCTTCCGGACCATCGGGGGAGCCTTCGGAGTGGCCGTTCTCGGCGCGGTCTTTGCGAACCGCCTGCTCTCACAACTCAGACTGCATGCCACATCGGCCGAGCTGCGGTTGGTCAGCGGTTCGAACGTCACAGCCAACCCCGCCCAGATCGATCATCTTCCTGCCGCGCAGCGCACCTTCGTCATCGGTGCCTTCAGTCACTCGGTCGAGACGGCCTTCTTGGTGGCGGTACCTTTCGTGGTGCTCGGCTTCATGCTGAGTTGGCTTATAAAGGAGATTCCCCTGCGAACGACTACGTTCGTCGCCACTCGCCGGCCTGACGGTCAACCTCCGGAGGTGAGCGACACGGGTGGGGCTCCCGTCGACGAATTGTCCGAGTCCATGCCCGTGGCGAGCTCCGGCTGGGAGAGCCTGTAGAGGTTGCTCTTCCAATTGCTGGATACGCGTTTGCTCACCTGCCTTGAGAAATCTGCTTGCCAACGCAAATAGGCGGGCGTAAGGTCGATGTGACGCGAGGAGGCTGGGCCATGCAGAAGCCGATTCGTGGTCGTCGGATGTGCGAACGGAGTCTTCCGGCGAAGCTTTGGGAAGGAGCGCAGAGATGCGAGTTGCCCTCACCGGATCGACGGGATTCATCGGCTCTCACGTGCTTGCTGAGCTGCTCGACAACGGCCACGAAGTAATCGCGCTCGTCCAAGGCAGCCCGCAAGCGGATGTGGTGACTGCCAGGGGCGCCACGGCGGCCGTCGTGGATCTCTACGATCTTCCAGCAGCCAGCAAGGTGATGCGCGATTCCGATGGTGCGATCCATACAGCCAGCCCGGGCGATGAGACCAGCGTCAAGATGGACAATGCAGCTGTGGACGCCGCGATTGAGGCATTCGCGGGTACGGGCAAGCCCTATTTGCAGATCAGTGGAATCTGGGTCTACGGCAACAACCTTTCCATCACGGAAACGTCGCCGATGAACTCACCTGCTCTGGTGGCCTGGCGGCAGTCAGTCGAAGACCGACTGTTTGGAGCCGACGGAGTCCGCGTCTGTCGTACCCGTCTGCGGTACCGCCTACGGGGATGGGGGAGGTGGTGTGCCCGGTGTCGTTCTCGGATCGCCTCGCGACGGAGCCGGCAACCTCATCACGATCGGTACGGGTCAGCAGCACTGGGCGACGGTCCACGTTGCAGACGTCGCGCACTTCTTCCGTCTCGCTCTCGAGGACGAAAAGGCGCAGGGATATTACGTAATCGCTGACGGTGCCAACTCCACAGTGGCGGACATCACCGAAGCTGCTGCAGTCGCCGCAGGAGCCGCCGGCGCAGTGCCCGGCTCTCCGGACGAAGCCCGTCAACGGTTAGGCGATTATTTCGCCGAAGTCTTGCTCCTTGACCAGAGCACGACGTCCGACCGTGCCTCCGTTGAACTGGGCTGGCAGCCGACCAACCCGGGACTGATTGAGGAGTACCGGGAGGGCAGCTACCGCACGTAAAGCGGGCTCCACGTGGCGTCGAAAGCACTCGCCGCGAAATCGGGTTGACGTGCGGCGGGTTCCGGTCAAGGTCGAAGTGAGAGGACGTCCGACCGTGCCGACCGCTGCGATCTCTCCACGCCGCTCCTCATCTTGGCGGTTGTAGCCATGTCAAGCTAAGGCATGGCCATCCGAGTCCTGACAGGAGTGATCGGCGCTCTCATCGTCTTGGCCACAGGATGGAGTGTCCTCGGCACCCTGGTCGTGCCGCGGCGCATCCGGAGCCGCATCCCCCGGATGGTCTTCCTCGTCAATCGCACCGTCTTCCGCTTCTTTGCGGACAGGTCCACTTCGTATGAGCGAAGAGACCGGATTCTGGCTGTCCAGGCGCCAGTACAACTCATCGCCCAGGTCGTCGCCTGGTTAGCCCTCTACCAGGTGGGGTTTGGATTTCTCGTGTGGTCTGTTGAAGGCGGCGGACTGGGAAGTGCCATGGAGCAAGCCGGATCTGCTCTCTGCACGTTGGGCTTCCTCGTTCCACACTCCAGCGCAGTGGCGGCACTTGATGCGCTCGCCGCGCTCTCCGGTCTCGGGACGGTTGCACTCCAGATCGGCTACCTCCCGACGCTGTACGCAGCCTTCAATCGTCGCGAGGCGCTGATTACCATGCTCGACTCGAGAGCTGGCGTCCCCTCGTGGGGCCCGGAGCTCATGGCCCGGACGCACTATGGCCTGGGCAGTGGCGTCTCCGCCGTTGGTGAGCTGCCCGAGCTGTTCGAAGCGTGGGAACAATGGTCCGCAGACGTCTCGGAGAGCCACACCACCTATGTTCCGTTGATTTGGTTCCGCTCGCCTCGTCCGTTGTCGTCGTGGGTCACGGCGCAACTTGCCGTCCTGGACGCTGCCGCCCTGTATCTGGCGCTCCTTCCCGACGCGTCAGGCCTCATCCAAGCTCGGCTCTGCCTCCGAGGAGGCTTCACTTGTCTCGGCAACATTGCCCGGGCGATCGGGATTGCCATCCCGCTCGATGCCGACCCAAGCGACGGGATCTCGCTCACGCGAGACGATTTCGTCGAAGCCGTCGAGCGATTGCGCGAAGTGGACTTTCCGATCGAGCGCCCGATCGAGGATGCGTGGGTGGATTTCTCGGGTTGGCGGGTCAACTACGAGGCGGCGGCCTACGCGTTGGCCTGGGCGACTGAGGCGCCGCCGGCGTTGTGGTCGGGGCCCCGGCGGCACGACATCGAGCCGATCGCCCCTCTGCGGCCCCGAACGGCACGGATGAGCAAGCCGGTGAGTGCCGAGGAACATATCGAGAGTCCCTGACTTTCGAGCACGGCCGCAGGCGACAGTCGACCGCCAGCGTGTTCCGGGTTGCTGTTCTCCTCAATCGGCTCGGCGTTGTTGCTCGGCGGGTGCTTCCTCTCGCAGGTTCTGCGTTGTCACTCCTGCCCTAACCGGGGAGCGGTGCCCCGGTCTCAAGGAGCGTCTTCAGATCGGACAGGACCCACGGCCAGCCACTCGAGATCCCCAGCAGAACGCCGCTCCCTTGGAAAAACCCGCCGTGCGTGACCGTCAGCCTCGCAACTCCGTGCGCCTCCTCTTCGATGTCGAAGGTGACCGCCGAACGGGGCTCGGACCGCCAGGCATCAGCGGTAGGTTCGTCCATGCCGACCGCAGCCGCCCACTCAGGCGTGAAGGAATGCCAGGTGTAGGACAGTCGGCGATACGGATCGGACTCGAGGATCACCTGTTCGGGATCGCTGACGGTGAGGCCGACGTCCTCGTGTGCCAGGTCGTACGTCGAGCCCTTCTTCCAGTCCGAGATGAAAGACTTCGAGCCGGCCTTGTGGTGCCGCCAGTAGCGCTTGGTCACAACCGGGTCGGTCAGCCCTTGCCACACCTGGTCCGGTGTCGCCCGGATGTAGATCGTGTACGTGAAGCTCGTTTGCTCAGCGATTGCCGTCATTGTCTATGCCTCCAGTGGCCACACGGGATTGAGAGCGGTACGCGGATCGGATGCGAGCCGTTATTTCCCACACGGGGTCATGGCAAGTACCGCGGCAGGAGCAAGGAAACCTTCCTCAGCGCGTTGAACTTCCATTTCGCTCGGAACCGTGCTCGACATGCCGAGCGAGTCGCGAGAGCGTGGGGGCCGATCAAGCGCCGCCGGGACGACCGATGGTTCATGCCGATGACGCCGCATCAGGCCCAAAGCAACGGGGACGGCGAATAGCCCGGTGAGCCCGCAGACCCAGACGGCGAGATGCAGACCACCGTTCAGCGCGACAGCGGCGGAGTCGCCGTGGTGGGTTAAGGCGTGCATTCGCGAGGCGACAATGGAGGACGCAACCGCCACGCCGATCACACTGCCGAGGTTCTGCGAGATGTTGACCAGGCCCGCGGCGACCCCGGCGTCACGTGCCGCCACCCCGGCGAGGGCGCCAATCGAGATCGGGATGAAGGCGAAGGCGGTGCCGATTCCGGCGATGAAGAACGGTCCGGCCAGGTCGGTCCAAAAGCTGCCATGAGGTGGCGCCTTGGTCGCCCAGAGCATTCCAGCTCCGATGAGGGTCATGCCGAGAACCATCACTGCTTTCGGCGACGTCTTGGTCACGAGTTTCTGGGACAGGCCAGCACAAGCGAATGACGTGACTGACGCCGTCATCCAGGCCGCCCCCGTGGCCAACGCTGAGAAGCCGAGCACTTGCTGCATGTAGAGCGTGCCCAAGAACACGAAGGTCAAGAAGCTGGCGCCGAGCAAGAAGCCGACTGCGTTCGAGCCGGCCACGTCGCGCAGTTGAAGCAGCGGCAACGGGAGGAGAGGCGCCTCGACGTTGGCTTCGATGACAACGAACGCCGCGAGCAACACCACCCCTGTTGCCAGCATTGCCAAGGTTTGCGTGGTCGCCCACCCGACCTGTGGGGCCTGCGAGATGGCGTAGACGACGACCAAGAGGGCAGCAGTGATCGACACGGCCCCGAAGGGGTCGTAGCGTCGCCGGTCACTCGCGTTCCGACTTTCGGGCACCACCGTGCGGGCGAGAAGCAGTGCGGTCGCACCGATGGGGATATTGAAGAAGAAGATGTACCGCCAGCCGACGTACGTGGTGAGGATCCCACCAGCCAAGAGGCCAACCGTTCCCCCCAGTGCGCCCACACCGCCCCAGATCCCAAGGGCCTTGTTGCGCTCCGCACCCTCCGGGAACAGGTTCGTCACGATGGACAGGGCGGCGGGAAGCACGAGCGCTGCGCCGAGCCCCTGGAGTCCTCGCATGAGGATCAAGAACGTGTCCGAAGTCGCCAGTCCAGCGCCGAGCGAGGCGCTGGTAAAGATCACCAGGCCGGTCATGAGCAGTCGGCGCCGGCCCAGCAGGTCCGCAGTCCTGCCTCCAAGGAGAACGAAGCCGGCGAAGGTGAGCCCGTATGCGGTGACCACCCATTGGAGGTCGGACTCGGGGAAGTGGAGCGTTCGGCCGATGGTCGGCAGAGCGACATTCACGATGGTGAAATCGACGATGGTGATGAAGTAGGCCACCACCAACACGGTGAAGGCGCGCCACCGCTTGGCCGCGGTCAACGGTTGGTGCCTCACTTCCGCTCGGGTGAGAGCGGGCCCTTCGGCTTCTCGAACGTGCACGGCTGCCTCCTGGTCGGGTTCGATGTGCAACCAAAGGTAGCACGTTCTCGCCAGATATGCAACAAAAGGTTGCAAGTTGGTGCCAACCTGCTACTATCGGTTGCAGATAGACGGAGAAGCTCGCCGAGCGCGGAAAGGGTCGAGCGTGATGCCAGTCCTAGCCATTGAGAGGGAAGTCCTCATCGAGGCGCCGGCGGAGGTGGTCTGGCGCACCATCACCGAGCCCGACCAAATGAGCCTGTGGTTCGCTGATCGGGTGGATCTCGTGGTCGAACCGGGCGCGCACGGCTACATGGAGTTCGGCGATCAGGGCGGCCCGGTCGTCGTCGAAACGGTCGATCCACCGAATCGGTTTTCATTCCGCTGGAATCATCCCCACGAGGAGGAGCCGATGGAAGGGAACTCGATGCTCGTGGAGTTCACCCTTATTCCGAAGAACAACGAGCGCACCCTGCTTCGTGTGGTCGAATCCGGTCACGAGCTGCGGGACTGGGCTCGCAACGAGCAGCAGCGCTACGCCGACGAGCATCAGGAGGGTTGGGCCGAGTTTCTCGAACGTCTTGCGGGTGTGCTGGCCGGACGCGAGAATCGACCGCGCAGGTCGATGACGAGCTGTGGTCGGCCATCGGCGACCCGTCGCGCCGCCGAGTGCTCGATCTTCTGGTGAGCAATGGTGAGGTCACTGCCAGCTGGTTGGCCGGACATGTGCCCCTTTTCCCGACAGGCCGTGTCCAAGCATCTCGATGTGCTCGAAGAGGCGGGATTGGTCAGCCGCCGAAAGCAGGGTCGAGAGGTTCTCTATCAGGTCGAGATCGATCGACTCGACCAGGCGAGTCGCGCCATGGCCGAACTCGCCACGCAGTGGGACAGGCGGCTCGGTGCGATCAAGCGGCTGGCCGAGGCCGCGCACGCCGAGACAAAGAAAAAAATGCGGAAGAAGTAAGACGCCAAAGATGGCAGTAGGGCACCACGCGGGCAGTGGACGGCGGACATAATTTTCGAGAGACGCTTCGGACGTGGCCGCCTTCGATCGCACCATCTGGTTTCTTTGGTTTCAGGGTCTCGCAAGTGCTCCCCAAATCGTTCAACGTTGCTATGAGTCCTGGGTTGCGAACAACCCGGGGTGGAACGTAATCCTCCTCGACCAATCGAACCTCTCTACCTATCTACAGACCGACCTGGAGCGTGGGCATCTCGCAGAGCTTGCGTTCACTCCAAAATCCGATTTGGTGAGGCTCGACCTGCTGGCTCGCCACGGAGGGGTTTGGGCTGATGCCACCTGCTACTGCGCTGTCCCCCTCGACTCATGGCTGCCCGCTGCAACGTCCTCTGGCTTCTTTGCGTTTCGGTGGGGTCCGCGTGGGGACCGGCCGATCGCCAGCTGGTTTCTGGCGGCGTCTCCGTCCAACGCAATCATCCTGAGTATGTACGAAATGATGCTCCCCTACTGGCGAGATCACCTGTTCCACAACGAGGCGCATCCATACCTGTTCAAGATGCTCAATAGCAACAAGCTTGGGCGCAAGAGGGGATGGACACGCCTTTGGTTCTCTCGACTGGTTCGCGATGGACTGGGTCTCTCGCCGTACTACGCAATTCATTACGCATTCGGCGAAGTAGTGCGAACTGACCCAGAGTGCGCAAAAATTTGGAGCGAGACGCCGGAGATGTCGGTGCACCCGCCGTGCCGACTGCTCAAACAGTTTCGTCCCGTGGCGCTCACCGACGAGCTGCGTCGTGAAATCGACTCCGGAGCGACTCCCGTCTACAAGTTCACGAAATCTCTCGACATTCTTCCTTCCAGCGCGATCGCCTACCTGATCGAGCGCTGCCCTTCGCCCTGATCGTCTCTGCCGTACGCCAAGACGCGTTGGTGCCGATCCCACGGGCATCTCTCTCGCTTTGCTCACCATGCTCGGGGTGACCAGACGCATCAGTCTGCGTCGGTCGATCAGCACGTTGATCCGGTTACCGTGACCGGATCCCCGTGAACTGATCCACCCGCTGTGCGAGCCCGACGCCCACCATGGTGGGATGGAGGACAGCACGGCAATGAAGAGACGTCACCACACGCCCGAGCAGATCATCCGGCTCTTGGCCGAGGGAGAGAAACTTCTCGGCCAGGGCCAGCCCGTCGACGAGGTCGCGCGTCACCTCGAGATCTCAGAATCGACCTGGCATCGCTGGCAGAGCCAGTACGGCGGCATGAAGGCCGACGATGCCAAGGAGCTGCGAGAGCTGCGCAAGGAGAACCAACGCCTGAAGAAGATCGTGGCCGACCAGGCGCTCGACATCGACATGTTGAAGGAGATCGCCCGGGGAAACTTCTAACCCCGAACTGCCGACGGCGGGCCGTTCGTGCCCTCCAAGGCCTGTGTCCTCAAGCGGTCAACGCAACAGCCTCGGCGAACGCCTGAGATGGTGTCATCCAGCCGAGTGTCTGTCGAGGCCTCGTGTTGAGTGAGCGGGCGATGGCGTCGAGCTCACGTTGCGTGCACTGAGACAGATCGGCGGACTTGGGCAGGTATTGACGCAGCAAACCGTTGGTGTTCTCGTTGCTCCCGCGCTGCCAGGGGCTCTTGGGGTCGCAAAAGTAGATCTGCACTCCCGTCTCGACGGTGAAGCGGACGTGCTCGGCCATCTCCTTGCCCTGATCCCAGGTGATGGAGCGTCGCAGCTGTGCCGGCAAGGTCAAGATGCGCTTGGTCATGGCCTTGCGCACCGCGTCGGCGCCGTGGCCGTTTGGGAGCTTGAGCAAGATCACATAACGGCTGTGGCGCTCGACGAGAGTCCCAATGGAAGTCATCTTCTTGCCGAAGATCAGGTCGCCCTCCCAGTGACCCGGGACGGCCCGGTCCTTCACTTCGGCGGGACGCTCCGAGATCATCACCATGTTCTTCAGCTGGCCCTGCCCGATGTGGTTGGACTTCACGTAGGCCTTAGCTCGCCGCATGGCCCGGCCGCTGCGCAAGCAGGAATGGAGCTCTTTGCGCAGCGCACCACGGCTCTGAACAAAGAGTGACTGGTAGATGGTCTCGTGGGACGCCTGCATCTCCGGGCGATCGGGGTACTCCAGAGCCAACCACGCCGAGATTTGCTGCGGTGACCACTTGGCCTCGAGCTTGCGCTCGACGATCCCTCGGAGTCGCCGGCACTGGGCCAGCTTCGCCCGCTTGGGTCGCAGCGCCCTCCGACACGCCGCTCGGTCGGCGACCAGAGCTCGGTACTTGTTGCGACCGCCGTTGGCGTTGACCTCCCGGCACACCGTCGAAGGGGAGCGTCCCAGGGCTTCGGCGATGGCGCGGATCGAATCACCCGCCGCCAACCCCCTCGAGATCTCCTCTCGTTCTCGAAGCGACAGGCGCAACTCGGAGCGCTCGCGAGCCGTGGGTCGCTTCCCGCCGGCATCGGCGATGAACTTTCGCAACGACACGTTCTGCCTGCCCAGATGTCTGGCAATGCGCTTTACCGGCACTCCAGCCTCGCGCATGTCCCAGATCGTCTGTTTCTCAGCCTCGCTGAACCGCCTCATCGTTAGACCTCCTGATCGACGACATCACTGTTCGCCGATCAGGCTGGTGTTGCAATGATCGGTTGAGGACACACCAGTTCGGGGTCTCCGAGCGACGGGCCTGTCGGGTGCTCGACCAGCCACGGTCCACCCAACGCCTCGGTGCACCAGTGCCGGGCGATGACGAGCTCGCCCTACGGGCGTTCCTCCGCGACTTCTCGCGACGCCATCCGCGCTGGGGCTGGCGAAGAGCAGCCGTCGCGGCCACGAAGGCCGGCTGGCGGGCGAACCACAAGCGGATCCACCGTCTCTGGCGTGACGAGGGACTTCGCGTCCCTTACCGCAAGAAGAAGCGCCCGCTGCGCGGCATCGGTCTGTCAGTTGGCGCCATGTCGCCGATCCGGCCCAACGTCATCTGGGCCCTCGACTTCCAGTTCGACCAGACGAGAGAAGGGAGGCTGCTCAAGCTGTTGAACGTGATCGACGAGTACACCCGCGAGTGCCTGGCCATCGACGTCGGACGCTCCATCGACGCCGACGGCGTCGTCAGCTGCCTCGAACGCCTGGCCGCCGAACGTGGCGCTCCGGCCTACGTGCGCTTCGACCACGGCCCCGAGTTCATCGCCTACGCGGTGGCCGACTGGTGCCGGTTCAACGGCACGGGGACTGTGTTCATCGATCCGGGCAGTCCCTGGCAAAACGCCTGGATCGAGTCGTTCAACGGGAGGCTGCGCGACGAGTACCTCAACGGTCAGCTCTTCGAGAGCCTCCTCGAGGCGCAGGTCCTCTTGGAGGTCTGGCGGATCGAGTACAACAATGAGCGGCCCCACAGCTCGCTCGGCTGGAAGTCACCGGTCGAGTTCGCCGAGGAGTGGCTCAGCAAGCACCAACTACAGCTCGCATAGTGGGTGGATCAACAATCGGGGCCCGGTCAGCTGTCCCAGCTCGTCGGTCAATTGGGCACCACGTGGATCTCCGAAGCACCTGGCAGACGGTCCGCTCAGGTCTGCGAAGACTCCGAGAAGAGGGCTTCGTCAGGCGTTTCAGGGTTGTCGGTGGCTCGAGACTGAACGGACCCCGAACCACTACTATCGAACATATGTTCGCCTGGATGGAGCAGCTGAACGAGGCCCAGAGAGCTGCTGTCAGCCATGAAGGTGGACCCCTCCGGGTGCTCGCTGGCGCCGGAACTGGCAAGACGACCGCCCTCTCGGCGCGGCGTCGCGTGGTTGCTCGCGACCGGAACGCCCGCGGAACGCATTCTCCTACTGACCTTCACGCGAAGGGCAGCGCGGCAGATGCTGGATCGGACGGAAGCGATGTTGGCAACACAAGAGAGAGACGGCCGCTCTGATCCAACGACCAGTCGCATGACGGGAGGAACGTTTCACGCCATCGCGCACCGCACGCTGAGGAGATACTCGGAGGCGCTCGGCATTCCCGACGGATTTTCGGTGCTGGATCCCTCTGATGCCGCCGACGTCATCGACCTCGTTCGAGAGGAGGGCTGCTACGCGCAATCCTCTGGTCAGCGTTTCCCACGCAAGGGTCTGCTCCTTGATCTCTATTCTCGAGCCGTCAACACTGGGAGGCCTATCTCGACGGTCACGGCCGCGGTGGCGCCCTGGGCAAACGATGTTGTCGAGCAGATAATCGAGATCTGCCGCGGCTACGTCGCCAGCAAGCGGGCGGGCGGCATGCTCGATTTTGACGATCTTCTCCTACTCTGGAGGGCCGCCGCCCTTGATGATCGGTTGGGCCACCGGCTCGCGAGTTCGTTCGACCACATATTGGTCGACGAATACCAGGACGTGAACGGGCTGCAAGTAGATATTCTGAGGGCACTGCGCCGAGCCGACGAACGAATCACGATCGTCGGAGACGATGCGCAAGCGGTCTACTCCTTTCGCGCCGCCGAACCACGGCACATTTTGGATTTCGAAGACATCTTTCCCGGAGCTCGGACTGTCGTGCTCAACACCAACTACCGATCTGACCAGCAAATTCTTGATGTGGCGAATGTGGTAGCGGCTGAAGCGCCCGAGGGGTTCTCCGCAGTGCTGCACGCCGCGAGTGATCGGGCCGGGCTGCGACCGCGCTTGGTCAGATGTGCCGACGAGGACGCTCAGGTTGCGGCAGTCTGCGAGCAGGTACTTGCGCACAGAGAGCAAGGCATCGCTCTCAAAGAACAGGCAGTGTTGGTGCGCGCCGTACACCACTCAAATCTGCTTGAACTCGAGTTCGGGCGTCGACGAATTCCCTATGTCAAGTATGGGGGCTTGCGGTTCGTCGAGGCCGCCCACGTGAAAGACTTGCTGGCAGCGTTCAGACTGGCCGACAACGCGTCTGACTCGTTGGCGTGGTTCCGGCTCCTGCAACTTCACGAGGGAGTCGGCCCGACCATCGCTCGACGAGCCCTGGCGGCCCTTGGGCTGGGCGATCACGACGCCGACCCCAGGAACCACCAACACGTCCTCGATCGATGGCCCACGGCTGCCGCATTACTGCCAGCCTCCGCTCGCCCTCAAGCGGATCGTCTTGTCGCGGCCCTTGTTCACCGAGAGAGTGATTTGCTGGCGCACGCGGAGCGTCTTCGTGTCGTTGTCACGCCGCTCATTGAAGCGGCTTATCCCGATTCGAGCACTCGTCTCATGGATTTAGACTCTCTCGTCGCTGGGGCGGCGAAAGCCTCCCGGCTCTCAGACGTGGCGGCAGACTTCGCCCTGGAGCCTCCACGGTCGACTTCTGATCTTGCCGGCCCCCCCACCATTGACGAGGACTGGCTGACGATCTCCACCATTCATTCAGCGAAGGGCCTCGAATGGAAGGCTGTACACGTTCTGAACGCCACCGACGGAATGATGCCCTCAGACATGGCCTTGGGATCACCAGAAGGTCTGGAAGAAGAGCGGCGCGTCTTCTACGTGGCCTTGACCCGTGCGCGTAGAGCGCTCCATGTGTACGTGCCGCTGCGATATCACCACCGGCCGCGTGGTCGAGATGATTCCCATGGATGGACACAACCTTCGCGATTCCTGTCGGCTCAGGTTCGGTCGAAATTTGACGAAGTCGAGGTTGCGCACGAGCTCGCCTTGTGGGCCTCGGACCCCGCCACTGATAAGGGCTTCGGCAAGGTCGGTGCCGATCTCGAGTCGCTCTGGTCGTAGCGACAGCGCGAGCATTGACCGATCGTCACCGCACCATGACCATCTTGCCGATAACCGACCGGTCGGCCAAGCGCTGCAATGCGCAGGGGAGCTCGGCGAAGGGAACCTGAGTGGTGACCGCGTTCTGCAGTCGGCCCGAGGAGACGAGCCTGCAGAGTTCGGAATGGATGGCATCGAGCTCGTCCCGGCTGTAGCCGCCGGCGTATACGCCCACCAGCGACGTGTTGGTGACGACCAAGTTGGGCGTGTCGATCCGGGGCCAAGCCCCGCTTGCGAATCCGACGGCGAGCAACCGGCCATGACGTGCCAGCGCTGTCGCGGTCTGCTCGGCCACGGAACCGCCCACCGGGTCGTAGACGGCGTCCACACCGTGACCTCCTGTCATCCGCTGCAGCCGGCTGACCAGGTCGCCATCTCGGTGGTTGATGGTCCCGTCAGCGCCCATGCCACGGCAAAACAGAGCCCGGGCGTCATCGCTGACAACCGCGATCACCCGGGCTCCGAGGGCCCGGCCGAGCTGCACGGCAGCGATTCCGCTGCCACCCGCCGCTCCGAGCACGGCCAGCCACTGGCCCGGTTCGAGGCGGGCGCGGTCGACGAGACCGATCCACGCGGTGAGGTGGGGTATCCAGAAGCCAGCCGCATCGACGTCGTCCAGGCCCGGTGGAACCGTGAAGGACGATTGTGCGGGAGCGAGGAACTCCTCGGCGAACGAGCCGCTGCCCTCCATGAAACTGGTAGTCGCCATGACTCTCGTGCCGACGTCCATGTCGACGTCCGGTCCCACGGCGCTGACGACGCCGGTACCCTCTTGCCCGGGAGTGAAATCGCCCAATGGCGTCAGCGGGTAGGTGTGACGGCACATGAGCACGTCTGGTAGTCCGATGCCTGCGGCGGTCACCCGGACCCGAATCTGGCCGGGGCCAGGCTCAGGGACGGGGACATCGGTGAGCCTCAGCACCTCCGACGGCTCTCCTGGGCGGTCGACTCGCCACGCTCGCATCAGACCTCCACTACTCCTTGTCCAACGATCACCTCGTGACGGACGAGCACGACATTGTGCCTGTGAGGCGATCCGGTCACCGACCTAAGAGTTGAAGCGACCACGGCGTAAGAACGGTAGCCCGTTGAATTGCCATCCGGCCGTCCAACTATGAGGCCACATTTGGACTCGGTCCATCGTCCCAGCTGGCGAGTCGACTCAGCGCCACGTGAGCACTACTTCTCCCGGCATTCGACATGTACCGTGCTCGTGTCGCCCTTGGTCACACTGACCGGTTCCAAGGCCCGGCACTCGGCGGTGCCGCCTTCGTAGTGAGGACTCCACGCTGAGAGGGCGTACGTGCCGACGGCCAGGGGTACCGAGAATCGCCCGTTGGCGCCCAGAGTAATGGTGGCAATATTTCCGCTCTCCCCGTGGAGGGTGATTTGACCGCTAATGGGTCGCGGGTTGTCGCCCCGAACATCACCCACAGCCTCGAGCGTGCCGGTCAGCGTCCCCTCGACTCGGGACGATGAACAACTGGCCAGTGAGACCCCAGCAGCCGTGACGGCGAGTGCCGGAAGCAAAATCACGAGTATTCGACGCACGACGTCTCCTGGTTGACCACTCGGGCGTGCTCCGCCTCGCTCCACACCTCAGACCACCCGACGGCGGACCAACCAGACAGTCACGGCGACAAGCACCGCTGACAGCCCGAGCAACCAGCCGCCTTCGATCCACTGGAACAGCCAGAAGTGACTCGCAGGCTGGTAGTCGGACCATTGCGTGTAGCCGTGCTGGACGAGACACTGCGTGGGACTGAGGGGGCCGGACCCGACAATTCCGCCGCCGCCTCCCGGGCCAGATTGGAAATTAGAAGGACAGAGCTGCGGAAGGAGGCTGAGCGGAGGGCGGCCCCTGAACGCGATCTTCCCGCCTTTGGTCCACCATTCGCTCGTCACCCAGGCGGAACTAGGAAGGTTCGAAATTCTTCGCGACCAGCGGCGTCAAGTAATGCTGGCGCAGCACGTTTCCGGCGAGAAGGGCGAGTCCGGTGTAGGCGGCGAGGGTGGCGACGATCGCAGGAACGGCCCGGCGGATCAGCATGCCGGCGAGGGCACCGATCGCGAGGGCAGTCAGCGTCCAAAGGGCGAACGCGACGCCGCGCAGGTCGAAGAGTCCGGGCGAGAGCGGGCTCGCCGAGGAGAATACGGACTGACCGCCGTTGCCGAGATACGGCTGGTAGTACCAGGAGAGCAACAGGCTGAACGCAGCGGCGGCCGCGGCCACTACGGCTCCGAGCAACACCAGCTTGGCGAGGGCCCAGCGCCATCGTCCGAAGCCCTGGGTCCAGGCATAGCGGAAGGTGCCGGTCTCGAGCTCACGCGCCAGCACAGGAGCCCCGACGAATGCCCCGATGAGTGCGGGCACGGGTTGGAGAAGAAAGCCGCCTTTGAGGAAGACGTTTGTGGTGCTGAAGCTGCCGATCAGGTTCTGGCAGGCAGTCGAGCCCACAGGGTGGCAGGCGAGTGCGGCGGCGTACGCGTGGTGCAGCTGCAGGCCGGCGATCCACAGACCCAGCGCCAAGACGCCGAGCAGCATGGCGACACCCCCCAGCGCAACTCGGTGTTGCCGCCAGGTGACCCATGCCAACCGACGCCAGGGCAGGGATCGAGGGGTCGCGTGCTCCTCGAGATCGACGGACATCGTCAAGGTGGTCATGTCGTCATCTCCACGGTCGCTGCATCTCACCTGGAGACCGGGCCAGAAATTCTGCGGCAGCGGGCTCGCGCAGGTAGGCCAGAGTGAGCTCCTCGAGCGTCACGGGGCGCTCCTCCCATCCCGGCGGCACCGCGCCGGTGCTTCCCTTCGTCGTCGTCAAGAGGCGCGTGTGTCCCTCGCCTCGCCAAGCGTGTACCACCTCGCTTCGTTCCGTGATCCGGTCAGCTTCGTAGGCCGGACCGCTCAGTACGCGGTAGCGGCCGACCAGTTCGTCGACTTTGCCTGCCACCTCCAGCCGGCCCCGCGAGACCAGGAGGAGGTAGTCGGCCACCCTTTCGAGTTCCGCCAGCACATGCGAGGAGAGCACCACCGACACGCCGTCCTTTTCCTTGGCGGTCCTCACTGTGGCCATGAAGTCGTGGCGCGCCAGTGGGTCGAGCATTGCCATGGGCTCGTCGAGCACGAGCAGGCTTGGTCGCCGCGACAGGGCCAAGGTCAACGCGAGCTGCGCTTGCTGGCCGCCAGAGAGGTTGCCGGACTTGCGCTTCACCGGAATGTCCAACTCTGCCAGTCGAGCTTCGGCGTACCGCTGATCGAATTGCCGGTTGAGATTTCGAGTGAGATGCAGCATGTCGGCGACGGACAGGTTCTTGTACAGCGGCGCGTTCTGGGCGACGAAGGCAATGCCGTCGAGCGCAGCCAGTGACCCGGCTTGCCTGCCGCCGAGGACCGAAATGGTGCCCGAGGTCGGAGCCGTGAGGCCGACCGCCAGGTTCAGCAAGGTCGTCTTCCCCGCGCCGTTCGGCCCCACTAACGCTGCCAAGCGCCCTTCGGGGACGACCATCGAGCATTCGCGTAGTGCCCACGTGGCGCCATAGCGTTTTCCTAGGGTGTCGGCTTCGATGACGTTCATATGCAACGAGCGGTTCGGTAGCCGGCGGTCCGATTCGCTTTCGTTGCCGGTCGGTCCGGTGAAATGTCCGTTGTTTGGCTCATGTGTCTCTCCGTCACGTAGGCGGACTTGGTTCGATTCGTGCGACGCAGTGGATCTGTGTCTCCATTGTGAGAAGTGACTCGTCATCAGGGAATATGGCTAGGCGGCATCGTGATGGTGGACGTAGGTACACCTCCGTTGGGTGCTCAGCCCTACTGCGACCGCAGTGTCGTGTCGGGCAAACTGAGGTGTCGGGACGAGGGAAGTCGATGCGTTATGAGTGCAAGCGTGATCGTGGAGTCGCACGAGTGGCCAGGGCGGCCGCAGTGGAGCCCAAGGGCCAGCCTTCTCGCGCTCGCCCGCGGACCGGCGCTCTTCGCGTTGGCAATGGCCGGCTTGGCTCTCCTCGTGGTCCCACTCTTGGTGCCGAGCCTGGTGGTGCTGGGCCTGGTGGCTGTCGTCGCATTGCCCCCGCATGGCGTCGTCATCGCGCTGCTGCTGTGGACGAGCGACGTGTTGGTGGTCCGCTACGGCCTCCCTATGACTCTGCTCTGGGCTCGCAGACTCGCAAAGCTCACCCGGCGGGTGTCGACCGAGTGGCTCGGGGTGCCGATCCCCGAGCCATACCTGCCCGCGCCCGACTACGACATCGAGCGGTTGAGCTTCACCCGGTTCCGACTGATGGCGTCGGACCCGGCCACAGGGCGGGACCTGCTGTGGATTGTGACCAACGGCTTGTTTGGGTGGATCCTGGCGATGGCGCCCGTCCTTTTGGCATCGGCAGGGCTGATCGGATGCATCGGGTACGGGATTGCAGGCATGCCCCACGCGTCCCCCGTCGTGCGGGCATCGGCCCGCGCTACTGGGGGTCGCAGTGACGACATTGGCGCTGTGGTCAGCGCCGCTTCTGCAGCAGGCATACGGCGGCTTGGCCCACGCCATGCTCGGTCCTCGAGCAGATCCTGCATTGGCGCAACGAGTCCAACACCTGGCCCAGACTCGTGCCGAGACGATCGACGCCAGCGCAGCCGAGATTCGGCGCATCGAGCGGGATCTGCATGACGGTGCGCAGGCCCGGTTGGTTGCGATGGGCATGACGCTCGGTGCAGCGGAAGATCTTCTCGACACCGACCCCGAGGCAGCCCGGAAGCTGTTGGTCGAGGCTCGTCACTCGTCGAGGTGCGCACTGGCCGAACTGCGTGCTCTCGTGAGCGGCATCCACCCACCGGTCCTCGCCGATCGAGGCCTGGTAGACGCGATCCGCTCTTTGGCTCTGGACTTCGTGCCGCGTGTAGAGGTGGCCGCCGACCCCATCGGGCGCTTGCCGGCACCCGTCGAATCGGCTTCCTACTTTGCCGTGTGCGAGTTGCTGGCCAATGTGACGAAACACGCCGAGGCCGGTCAGGCATGGATCGATATCCGCTTTCGCCAAGGGCTGCTGGCCATCGGTGTCTCCGACGACGGTCGAGGAGGCGCCGACCCCAGATGCGGTACCGGAATGAGCGGTATCGAGCGTCGACTCGCCGCATTTGACGGAGTGCTGACACTCAGCAGCCCACCTGGCGGACCGACGGTCGTCCACCTGGAAATCCCGTGCGAATTGCTCATAGCTGAAGACCTCTTCTTGCTGAGAGACGGTCTCACCCGCATGCTCGAGGCACACGGCTTCGAGATCAGTGCGGCTGTCGACAACGGGGACGACCTCGTCGCCGCCGTGACGGCTGATCCGCCCGATGTTGCCATCGTCGACGTCCGACTCCCCCCTACTTTCACCGACGAGGGCCTCCGGGCAGCCTTGGCGGCGAGGGTGCACGTCCCGGGTCTGCCGATCTTGGTGTTGTCCCAGTATGTCGAGCAGCTCTATGCCCGCGAACTTCTGTCTGACGGGACCGGTGGCATCGGTTATTTGCTAAAGGACCGTGTGTTTGACAGCGGTCAATTCGTTGAAGCGATACGCCGGGTCGCCGCGGGCGGAACCGCCATGGATCCGGAGGTGATCGCCCGCTTGCTTGCGCGGAATACCGACAACGACGCCGTCAGCGCGCTCAGCCCACCGCGAACGCGAGGTGCTTAGCCTCATGGCGGAGGGCAGGTCGAACGCTGCCATCGCTCAGCGGCTCGTGATCAGCGAGCGCGCTGTGGCCAAACACACGGCGTCCACCTTCCAGCGGCTCGGCCTGCAACCCTCCGACGACGACAATCGGCGCGTCCTGGCGGTGCTTGCGTACCTTGGTAGCTGACGCTCACCGGATCAGAGCCTTCGAGGGTCGGTGAACGGGTGACCACATCCCATGACTCGGTCATCTGCAGATCAAGTTACCGACGCCTTCGCTTGGTCCGGGCCAGATGCTCGAAAGCGAGTGGCTTCGCTCCTCAATGCTCATGCTGCTCGCGTGCGTCGCACCCCAGAGCCGGCGGCGAACGAGCGCACCTTTGGATCCAACCGGAATCAGCGCTTGTGAGCGACCTCGTGCTCGGCTCAGCCCGATGCCACAACCGGATATGGTGGCCACGCATGGATACCCGCTATTGGCGTCGTGCCTTGGGTTCGTTCGCACGTAACCTTCGCTACAAGGCGTTCATCCGCGAGGTGGCGGAGTCCGGGTTGAGATTTGACGAGGTAGGGCAAGCCGTCCAGGCGTACTTCTTCGAGATGTACCCAGAAGCAAGGGGCCAGGTCGTCCCAATGGGCGACGTGTGCTTCCGGTCGTGGAACATGGATCCCGTGGAGCACTATTGCTTGGCAGCCATCGCGGCCGTGCGGGAGCCGAAAAAGATCTTCGAGATCGGCACCTACGACGGTGCGAGCAGCCTCTTGCTTGCTCGGACGGTTCCCAACGCACAGATCTATACCCTCGATCTGCCGGCAGAGGCCCTCGAACGCAAAAGCGTGAAGCGGGCGCAAGACAGGGCTAGTGAAAACTTTTCGAGCGCTCCGGAGGGCGACCGGATTACGCAGCTTTACGGGGACAGCCAGGTGTTCGATTTCAGTCCCTACTACAACCAGGTGGATCTCGTCATCGTGGATGGGGGCCATCATGCCGATTGCGTCAACCCGGACACAGAGAATGCGTTGAGGATGGTCGCCGCAGGCGGAATGGTTGTGTGGGATGACTACGTCCCGAGGTTTCCAGATGTGGTCACGGCCGTCGACAACGCTGCCAAACGCCATGGGCTGTTCGTCATGCGTCTTGCTCCCACAGATTTCGCCATCTACGACACCACGAAATCGCCTGAGGGAACCTCGTCGACCTAGCGAGAGTCGACGGATGAGATCGCAACGCTGGTCGTCGAATCATCGTGGGCGGATGCCGATCGCATCACTCGCGCTCTGCTCGGTTCTGACGGTCATCCTCACGGCTGGTTCAGGTGTCGCCACCGCCTCCGCGAATCGTGCCGACATTGCGTGGTCGCCATGCCCAAAGGCCACGGGGTACCTCTGCGGGTCGCTCCAGGTACCGATTGACTATGCGCGCCCTTCCCGTGGGTCGTTGTCCCTGGCCGTCATCGAGCACCCTGTGCCCGACAGCAAGGGAGTGATCGTGTTCAACCCAGGAGGGCCAGGTGAGAGTGGAGTTCTTATCCTTCCCATTCTGGCTTCGTTCGTCCCGACGTCTGTACGGAGCCAGTTCACCTTGGTGAGCTTCGACGAACGGGGAACCGGATCGAGCGACCCGCTTCTCTGCGGGCCGTCCCCCGCAGCAGCGAGCAGTGTCGTGCCCGGGACCTTGGCTGCGACCCATACGTTCTCCGGCCTGGATCGATCGTGTCGATCCCGTTATCCCAAACTGTTCCCGACGGTTGACACCACCACTTCCGCTCGGGACATGAACAGTCTCCGCTCGGCTCTCGGGGTCGGTCGAATCAACTACTACGGACTGTCCTATGGCACGGTACTTGGGTCCGTCTACCGCCAGCTGTTCCCGAACAACGTGCGTTCGATGGTGTTGGACGGAGCGGTGGACGCCAATTTGAGCCTCCCCACTGATGCCACGCTCGAAGCGCCGGCCATCCAGACGGCACTCGAGCACGCGCTCTCCAATTGCGCGGTCACATCAGGTTGCATCCTCGGCTCCAACCCGGTCGGTTCTTTTGAACACCTTGCTGCGCAGCTCACCCGGACTCCGTTGCCCGCACCCGGCGAATGGCGACAACACCCCGGTCACTGTCGGTGACTTGATGACCGCAACCTTGCTGTATCTCTCCGCACCCACTCTCACTCCTGGGTACTTTCCCGCCCTGTCAGCGGCGGCTGCCGGCAATGGCGTCCCGCTGCGTGCGGTCGCTCTGGGCCTGGAGACCGATCTGAATGGGAACTCGTTGGTCGGCGCTCTCTGGAGTATTACCTGCAACGATGCGGCAGCCCGGCCGAACGGATCCGCCACCGCTTCTCTGGCTCGGACGTTGGCCGCGCGCTTTCCTCTCGTCGGAGCTGAAGCAGTTGCCAACAATCTCATCGGTTGTCCAGGGTGGACCGCCTCGACCGAGGCCATCGGCCACCTCAATCCAAGTCGCAGCCAGCCTCCGCTGATTATCGGCAATACCTACGATCCGAACACGCCCTATGCCGTAGCACGCCTGTTGGCTCCGGCTGTTGGCGGCCGGTTGGTCACGTATGTCGGGTACGGACACAGCTGGTTGCTCAATGGATCCGCCAATGTCTGCATGCAAGATGTCGTCAGTAGCTACTTCGTCAATGGCGCGTTACCCGCCTCGGGCACTCGCTGTGTCGCCTCTAGTGGTGGCTGAAGCAGCGACGTCGGCAGCGGCGAAGCCATCGGTGACACGCCTGACATCCATCTTCGGGATCCAGTCCAGTGGTGTTTCCATCAGGACTCCGAACTGCACTGTCCGTAACGCAATACGGATCGGCGTTCGCTGACATGCATCGAGAGCCGTACGAGGTGTCGACCGCTGGGGACGATACCGCCACCGTGGAACTTGCCCTAGCAAGAAACTCACACAGGGAATACGATGAACGTCGGATAGTGATGACCCAACTCGGGACAATACAGACGATAGAAGTAGTGATCGAGCGATAAGCAGGTACTCACGTGATTCCTAAGCAGAAGCGCTCTGCGGTGCGTCTCCGGATCATCCAATGACCTCACTGATGACGATGGAACACGGGGGTGGGGACCACCTTCCGGTTGATGCGCCCAACTACGCCAGGCGGTGGTGGATCCTCGCTGTGCTAGGGACGGCACAACTGATGGTCATTCTCGACAGCACCATCGTCAACATTGCCCTCCCCACCGCGCAAAACGATCTGCATTTCTCCAACGCAGATCGTCAGTGGATCGTCACCGCGTACTCGCTTGCCTTCGGCAGCCTGCTCCTTCTGGGCGGCCGCATCGGTGACATGGTGGGACGGAAACGTGCCCTCATCATCGGACTCGTCGGCTTCGCTGTTGCCTCTGCCATTGGCGGAGCTTCGATCAACTTCGCGATGCTCGTCATCGCCCGGACCGTCCAGGGCGCGTTCGGAGCGTTACTCGCACCGTCGGTTCTCGCCCTGTTGACCACAACCTTTACCGACCCTGGTGAGCGTGGTCAGGCGTTCGGGATCTACGGCGCGATCGCCGGCGCGGGTGGTGCGCTGGGGCTCCTCCTCGGCGGCATCCTTACTTCCTATGCCTCGTGGCGATGGACGCTCTTCGTCAATCTCGTGTTTGCTGGCTGCGCCATCACCGGCGCGGCGCTCTGGCTGAAGAGCGATCAGGGCGCTGACCATGATCCCTTGGACCTCCCCGGCCTGTTCCTGGTGGCCGGCGGGCTCTTCTGTCTGGTCTTCGGCTTCTCGCACGCCGAGACGACGTCGTGGAGAGATTCCTACACGATCGGGTTCCTTGTCGCGGGCGTGGTCCTGCTTGCTGCGTTCGCCTATTTTGAGACCAAAGCGAAGTACCCGTTGCTCCCGCCCCGGGTTGTACTGAACAGAACGCGTGGCGGATCCGTGTTGGCGATGCTTTTCGCCAGCGTCGGGATCTTCGGCGTCTTCTTGTTCCTGACTTACTACCTGCAGGGCACGTTGGGCTTCAGCCCAGTGAAGACCGGTGTCGCGTTTCTCCCGTTGGTAGCTGCATTGGCCGCGACGGCGCAGGTGTCCAATCGCGTTCTCCTACCGCGGATCGGTCCCAAGCCCATCGTGCCGATCGGGCTACTCGTGTCGGCGGCGGCGTTGTACGGGCTCCACCTGGTCGGCCTGCATACTTCGTACGTCAGCCACGTGCTTCCCTATCTCCTGTTGCTGGGGGTGGGGTTCGGACTCAGCGTCGCCCCATCGTTCAGCACCGGCACCCTTGGGTTGGCACCCCAGGACGCTGGCGTGGGATCGGCCACCCTCAACACGTCCCAACAGGTGGGAGGGTCCATCGGCACATCGCTGCTCAACACTCTCGCTGCCAGTGCGGCCACTTCCTACTTGGTAGGTAGAACACTGACTCCGGCCAATCTCCAAGGTGCCCTGCTCCATAGCTACACGACGGCGTTTCTGTGGTCCGCCTTGATCTTTGTGGCCGGCGCTGTCGTTGCCGGCCTGGTGTTCCCGTCCGGCGGTCTCGAGGCGCTCACGTCACAAGACCAGAAGGCAGCAGCCGACCCTGGATCGGGTGAACCACGTCGAGTTCACGTCTTGCGAGTACGGGTCGCTTGCCGGTAAGCCCGGCGCTGACGGCATGGGTCCTGTGCGTGCGCGTGCCTGACATGAGGCGGGAGCTGGCGCCGTGTCGATGATCGACTACGACGCGAGGCCAGTCACGCCTCAGGTCCTACTGATCGGGCATCGCGCGTCCTCCGTTGGCTACAGCATCCGCGACTTTCTCAGCCGCAACGGAGTCCCGTATGAGTGGGTCGACGTCGACGACGAGGCGCGGGTCTCGACGTTGTTGTCCGAAGGCGAGAGGGGAGTGGACCAGCTGCCGGTCTGCATCCTGCCGACCGGCGTGCGGCTTGCCCCGGCCACGATGGAAGGCGTGGCGGCGGGACTGGGGATGGTGTCGCCTCCCTCGTTGTCCGAGTACGACTTCACGATCGTCGGCGCGGGTCCAGCCGGGCTGGCCGCCGCCGTATATGCCGCATCTGAGGGTTTGCGCGCCGTGGCCATCGAGGCGGTGGCGCCTGGAGGTCAGGCGGGCACGACCTCCATGATCGAGAACTATCTCGGGTTTCCACAGGGGATCAGCGGAAACGAATTGGCGACGCGAGCGACTGCCCAGGCGAAGCGATTCGGGGCCGAAATTCTTCTCGCTCGGCGTCTTGCCGAAGTCAGTCGCGATGGATCGGGCTACGTCGCCCACCTCTCCGACGGCACCGCCTTGCGGTCCCGGGCCCTGCTCCTGGCAAGCGGCGTCGATTGGCGCCGCCTCGAGGTTCCGGGCGTCGATGACCTTCTAGGTTCAGGTGTGTACTACGGGGCCGGCCCGAGCGAGGCGGTCACGTGCAGTGGCTGCCGGGTAGTCATTGTGGGAGGAGGAAACTCCGCTGGACAAGCGGCCATCCGCTTTTCGCGCTATGCCTCGCTGGTGACCTTGATGGTCAGGGGCAGCTCACTCGAGGCATCGATGTCCCAATACTTGATAACCCAGCTGACGAAATTGGAAAACGTCGAGGTTCGGACGAAGACTGAAGTGGTTGGACTCGAGTCAGATAGTCGACTGCGAGCTCTGATGGTCTCGTCAGGAGGCACCGTGGCTCGATTGTCCGCCGACGCGCTGTTCATCTGCATCGGAGGGGTGCCCCGCACCCAGGGAGCAGCCGAGGCAGGACTTGCCCTCGACGGCGCCGGCTACGTGCGCACCGGGGCCGAGCTCAGCACAACAGCCGGTGCCCTCGACGGGTGGCCGATGTCTCGTCAACCCTTGCCGCTCGAAACCAGTCTGCCGGGACTGTTCGCCGCGGGCGACGTCAGGAGTGGGTCGATCAAGCGCTGCGCGGCTGCCATCGGTGAGGGGTCCATGGCGGTTGCGCTGGCACACCAGCGCCTCGCCGAAGTCGGTGGTGAGTGACGTGGGTGCTCCGACGCCAGCAGACGCAGCTGGGGATCCTTCCGCGGAGGGTCCCACCCGAGAGGCTGAAGCCGAGTTCTCCCGGGTGGCCCCACGAGAGCTCATCAGCGCGGTAGCTCGCGCCCTCGAACGCAACGGAATCACATCCACTGTGGTCGAGTCCGCCCACGAGGCGAGGAAGGAAGTGGGCTCCATCCTCCCGGTGGGAGCCGAGGTGTACAACAACACCTCCCGTACGCTCGAAATGATCGGCGTCGCTGAGGACATCGAGCGATCCGGGCTGTATCAGCCGCTACGCCCACGCCTCTACCAGATGGATCGTGAAATGCAGGGCCGTGAGATGCGGCAGCTGGCTGCCTCGCCCGACTGGGTCGTCGGCAGCGCCCACGCCCTGACCGAGGAAGGTTCACTCCTCATTGCGTCCGCCAGCGGAAGCCAGCTCGGTCCGATCGCCTCGGGCGCGGGCCACGTGGTCCTCGTCGTCGGTGGGCAGAAGATCGTTCCCAACCTCGAGGCAGGACTGCGACGCATCAACGAGTACTGCTTTCCTCTGGAGGATCGGCGGGCCCGGCTGGCCTACGGCGTTCCCAGCGGCATCAACAACGTCCTCATCATCAACAAGACGATGGCTCCCGACCGGGTCACGGCAATCCTGGTGAACGAGCCGCTTGGGTTCTGATCCCACCTCGCCTCCGAATGGCCCGAAGCACGGGCGTGCCACCAACTCGCGTCGCTGCTCCGAGAAATCCGGTATAAGTAATGATGTAATCCCGTAATAGGATCCAACGATGACCGACATTCTCAGCCGCTCGCCCGCACCAGAACTCGCCACACTCGACGCGTACTCCCAGGTCGTCGTGTCAATCGCCGAGCAACTGACCCCCCGGGTCGCTGCGGTACAGGTAACCCGGCGTACCCGTGACGGGAGAGTGGCTGCTGGTGCCGGCTCGGCCGTCGTGTTCACGAACGACGGCTTCCTCCTCACCAACGCACACGTGGTCGGGAAGGCGGAAGCCGGTCAGGCTTCCTTCGCCGACGGCACCACCGTGCCGTTCCGCGTCGTCGGGAGCGACCCCCTGTCAGACCTCGCAGTTGTCCGCGCCGATGGCGCAACCCCGGCGCCGGCGCAGCTCGGTGAGGCCTCCCAGCTCCGAGTAGGACAGCTGGTTGTCGCAGTTGGTAACCCCCTCGGCCTGGCTGGAACGATCACCGCGGGAGTCGTCAGTGCATTGGGCCGGTCATTGCCGACCCGTGCCGGAGAGAACACACGAATCGTCGATGACGTCATTCAGACCGACGCCGCGCTGAACCCGGGGAACTCCGGTGGGGCACTTGTCGTCGCCTCGGGTGAGGTAGTGGGCATCAACACCGCGGTTGCCGGCGTTGGGGTCGGGTTGGCCATTCCCATCAACGCAATCACTCGACAGATCGTCGCCACCCTCATGGCTGAGGGTCGCGTCCGCCGGGCCTACCTGGGCTTGGCCGGGAGCCCCACCCCTCTCCCTCCGTCGGTGGCCGCTCGACTCGATCAGACGGCTGGAATGCGCATCGAGCAAGTCGTGCCTCAGGGACCGGCCGCAAAAGCCGGGCTGCGGCGCCACGACATCTTGGTCAGTGCGAATGGTGAGTCAGTGACCAACGCCCAGTCCTTGCAGCGACTGATGCTCGGCAATGCCATCGGGCGACCGTTGGAGTTGACCCTGCTCCGTTCCGATGCCCTCGTCGATGTGATCGCCACGCCCGAAGAGCTGAGCCGTGACGAATGACAGGCTGGAACTCGAACGCCCGTAGGGGCGCGGCCGCCGAACTCCGCATCCTCCACTCGGAGTTCGGCGCGCTGATGATCCCGGACTCACCGGTTCGATAGCCCAGTCATATCGGCCTGCCGCCGGCGCCAGAGGCGCCAGCAGCAGCGGGCTGGTCAGTCTCGTTCGGCCTTGAGCGTGGTCGGAACCGTCCGGCCGTTGGCCTTCAGGGTTACCTCCACGTTGCCCCGGGTCGCGTTGGAATACGGGCACACCTCGTGGGCTGCGGCGACGATCGAGACGGCCTGCTCGGCATCGGTGATTCCCGGGAGCGAGACATCGAGTCCTACGGCGACGTTGAACCCTCGGTTCTCAGTTGTGATCAGGCTCACTTCTGAGTCGATCGCGACGGCCCCGAGATCAACTCGCTCTCGACGTCCGACAACGCCGAGCGCGCCCTCGAAGCACGCGGCGTAGCCCACGGCGAAGAGCTGCTCAGGGTTCGTGCCTCCACCGTCGCCTCCCATCTCGACGGGCGTTCGCAGCTGGACATCCAAAACGCCGTCGCTGGTCACGCCGTGGCCCTGGTCCCTCCCGCCGATGACATGTGCCTTGGCCGTGTAGAGCGATTTGGCCATTTCGGACTCCCTTCACCAATCCCGTCTGCAGGACGTTAACGGCCTGGCATTCCCGACCGCCCACGTGCCTTCCAGGCGCCGGCGTCCACGCTACGGTCCTCAGCGAGAATCGTGCCGGCCATATGAGACCCCGCTTGCCTCATCGGACCCGGCACCGTCCGCCGCGGACTTCCATCACCTGGACCGCGCTGGCACTGATGACCGTGGGCTCAGTCGGGTACCTGGGCTCGGCACCGGCGTCTGCTGTCTACGGGCTCGCCTCGGTGTTCCTCTATGTCGTCCCCGCGTTCGTCTTCTTGATTCCCGTGTCGCTCGTGGCTGCCGAGCTCGCCTCGGGCTGGGATGGCGGGGTTTTCAACTGGGTGCGAGAAGGCGTCTCCGCTCCGATGGGTCTGCTCGCCGTGTGGTGCGAGTTCGCCCAGACGATCTTCTACTACCCGGCCCTGCTGGCGTTTGTCGCGAGCACGCTGGCCTACGTCATCGATCCCGCTTTGGCAGGCAACGGGGTCTACAACGCCGTGATCATCATCATCGTGTTCTGGCTGAGCGTGCTCGTGACTTCACGCGGCGTGACGCTCGTGGCCGAACTGTCCTCGAGCGGAACCGTGATCGGCACGCTGATCCCAGGTGCCCTCCTGGTGGTGTTCGGCCTCGTCTACCTGCTTCAGGGGAACCACTCCGCGGCGCCGATCACGGCCGCGCATCTCCTGCCGCAGTGGAGCGGCCTCGCCAGCATCGTCTTGATCGTGAACAGCTTCTTCACCTACGCCGGCATCGAGGTCAACGCGGTGCATGTCGACGAGATGCAGAATCCGAGCCGCGACTACCCGAAGTCGATCTTCTTGGCTATGGCTTTGGTGCTCGCGGTGTTCATCCTCCCGACGTTGGCGATCTCCTGGGTGATCCCTTCGCAGCAGATCAGCTACACCGCCGGTGTGATGCAGGCCTTCAATGCTCTCTTCCATCACTTCGGCCTGGGGTTCGCGGTGCCCGTGATCGCCTTGGCGCTGGCGATCGGCGCGCTGGCAGGGATGATGGCCTGGTTGGGCGGACCATCCGAGGGACTGCTCCGAATCGGCCGCGAGCAGGGGTTCCTACCGCCCTATTTCCAGAGGGTCAACGCCAGAGGCATCGAGGTGCACATTCTGAGTGCCCAGGCCACGGTCATCACGCTCATCGCCCTGCTCTACGCCTTCATCCCGAGTGTCTCGCACGCGTATTGGATCTTCGTCGCCATGGCGACGCAGGTCTACCTAATCATGTACGTGCTGATGTTCATCGCCGCCCTGCGGTTACGCCGCTCACAACCGGGTCACCGTCGCGGCTATCGAGCACCAGCCTTGGGCCTGCTCTGTGTCCTCGGCATCTCGTCGTCCGTCGTCGCGCTCGCCATTGGCTTCATTCCTCCGTCGCAATTCGGGCATGTGAACCCGCTGACGTACGTCCTTCTGATTCTCGCCGGCATCCTTCTCATCGGAGTCCTGCCGCCCTTCTTGCTCGATCGATTCCGCAAGCCAGGTTGGAAGGTCAACAGCAGCGGCTAGTCGTCGAGTTCGGAGTGGTCTCTCGCCGGTCCATGGGGCTAACCCCAGCGCGTGACGCCCGCTAGCCGCATTCAAAACTAATCCAGTTCTTTTTACGGTGTCGTGGCACGCACACGCGTTGCTCATTCGCAAGAGGAGTCATGGAGCGTTGGCGGTCGGTGAGCTTCTTGAAGACCAGCCCCAGGAGGATCTCGAATCCCGAAGGCATCCATCTCGGAGCCCTCGTCGGGTTTCTGGTGCCAGAGTTGGCAGAAGAGCAGGTGCAGCCATCGCATCGCGCACGTCTTGTACGGCGCTCCGCCGATGGCTGCCGGCGGCTTTGTCCGCCGCAGGCGCGCTCAGCCTCTCCTTGTACCTGGCGTTTCGCAACTACCAGGTAGACATCGATGTCTACCGGATGGGTGGCCAGCACCTTCTGTCGGACCTGTACTCGGTCAGGTTCGGACACAGCGGTCTGCTGTTCACCTATACGCCGTTTGCGGCGCTTCTATTCGCAGTGTTCGGACTGAACCTCGGCATCTGGCCCCTACAAGGTGTGTGGGCGGTCGCAAACATCGTGGCTCTCGCGGCGCTGCTCTACCTGTCGATCAAGATCGTCGTCCCCAGACTGCAGCGCAAGGAGGTGGTGCGGTGGGCACTGCTGTTGCTCTTCCCTGCGCTCGCGCTGAATCCCATCTTCACCACCGTCGGCCTCGGCCAGATCAATCTGGTTCTCTGCCTCCTCATCACCTGGGACCTGGCAACGGATCGAAGGATCGGCACGCGCACGGTGCCGCTCGGGGTAGCGACCGGGATCGCTGCAGCCATAAAGCTCACCCCGCTCATCTTCGTGCCGTACCTCATCATCACGCGTCGAAGCCGCGGAGCCCTCCACGCCGTCATCACGTTCGCCGCCTGCGAGGCGATCGCGTTCCTCGTCACGCCGGGCAATTCATGGACCTACTGGACAAAAGACGTTCTGAACTCCAAGCGCGCCGGTGCGCTGCTCTACACGAGCGACCAGAACCTGTCGAGCGTCTTCCAGCGGCTGCACCATGGTCCCGTCTCCGCTGTGGTCCTCGTGCCGGCGCTTGTCGTGATCGGTGCCGGAGGGTTGGCCCTCGCCGCAAGGGCGCATCGGCGGTCGTCGGTCGTGCTCGGGCTGCTCGTCTGCGCGACGACGGGCCTCATCATCTCGCCCATTACCTGGGTCCACCACTTGGTGTGGGTGGTGCCGGTGATCATCTGGTTGGCCGCGGGAGCCGACCGGCCGCGGACGCGGCCCGTTGCTGGCCGGAATCACCGCAGTGCTCTTCGTAATCGCTCCCATCTGGTGGGTGCCCACGTCGTGGAATGTCACCAAAGACGCACCAGAGCTGCATCAGAACCACTGGCAGCTCCTCGTCGGCAACTCCTTCTTGTACGCCATGCTCGCCTTCTTGGTGGGCGTCGCGGTCATGCTGGTCCGGCGCAGCAGAGTCGCGCGTGGAGGTCCTTCACCTCCGGCGCTGATCGTGCACGAACCTCGTGAGCGCCTCCGAGGAGCGCGTACCCGTGGTCGTGCCGAGGCTCGCGTCGAGGAAGATGTCGGTCACCGTGGGCCCCCGGTAACCATTGGGGCCGTGGACGTCGACCTCGCAACCGAGGACCTCGAACTCGTGGGATCCGAACGATCCGCGGAACCCGCCGGCTGTCACGTCGCCGTCCTCGTCGTGAGAAGGAGTGACTCGTTCGATGGAATAGAACGCGGCTCAGCCGTGCGTGGAGGAGGACGTCGCTGCTTTCAGCTCTCTTCGGACCCGGAGGGCGGCCTCGTAGGCGGCGCGGCCTCCCTCCTCAGAAGTGGCGAGCGGGTCGAAGAGGGCGCCATCCGCTGCGCGAGCGACGGTGAGGCCATCGGCGATCAATGACACTGCCGTGCCAGCCGCCTCCTCGGTCCGATCAACGCCGTCCAGGCTCAGATCCTCGAAGAAGAGATCCATGGGTTGCCACGGCGGGCGCTCGACCCCGGCGCGGCGTAAGGCTCGCCCGACCTCAGCCTGGGCGAGCAGCGCGAGTTGCTCGGGTGTCCGGCCCACGGGAGACCAACGACGTCGGCGGCGGACGAGCAGCACCACGAGGCCGACCACGAACACGACGCCCGCGGCGATCAGCGTCCACCCGACGGGTCCCAGCTCCGAGGACAAGCTCGGCGCAGCCGTGTTCGAAGAGGTGGAATTGTTCGACCCACTCGGGCCCGGCACCGTGGTCGGCACGGTGAGCGGCGCCGACGGTGACGGTGCGGTCGTCGGCGTGTTCGCCGGAGCCGTGGGTACGGCGCTGTTGACGCCGCTCGGCCCGGCGACACCCTCGGGTGCGAGCTCCCCCCGGGGCTCTTGGGGCGTGGGCTCGAAGGACACCCAACCCGCGCGTGGCCCCAGGTACACCTGCGGCCACGCGTGGGCGTCGGCGCCTCGAACCGTGACCTCGCCGGGACCGCTGTACCGGCCAGCCGTGAAGCCGACGACCACCCGGCTCGGGAGGCCAAGGGATCGGGCGAGCGCCACGTAGGCGCCTGCGAATTGCTCGCAGCTGCCTGAGCGGGTCTGGGTGAGGAAGCTGACCAACGGGTCGGAGCCCGGTGGGGGCGCCGGCGGATCGAGGGTGTAGCGAAACTGGCCGGAACGGAACCAGTTGACCAGCAGTTCGGCCTGCGCGAGCGGACCCTGGGCCCCGGACGTGACCGAGCGGGCGAGGGCCTCGATGCTCGGGGGGAGTGCAGGGAGCACGGTGTTGGCCTGCACGAGGGCGGGTGGGTCCAATGCCACGGGTTCATTGCCACCGAAGGATTCGGGTTCGTTCACGGGAGACGCCGACAGCGTGGTGTACTGCTGTCCCGAACTGGTCGGGGTGGGCGAGACCGCACCGACACCCGTCAGCGTGGCAGGGGTTCCCGAGAGCGCGACGGTCCCGGGTGGCACCGGGAGAATGCGGCTGGTGAGGTCGTCGATCCGGACGTCAGCGCGGAAGTACTGAGTGCCCGCCGACGTGGCGGCCGGCTCAGACTGGCCGATCGGAGCGCCCTGTGTCGACCCGTGCGCGGCGCTCTCGGTGTCGGGATCGGGAATCCACACGCCGTCGCGCAAGACGTTCAAAACCGCAACCTGCCAGTAGGTGCGGTAGCGACTGTTCGCCTGGAACAGCACTGTGTTGGCATCGTGCACCTCGATCGACAGCAGATTGGACGTCAGCGACTCCGCGCTGAGCGGCACGACGGGCGCAACGCCGGGACCGGAGGAACCGGCGCCTTCGGCATTCGAGTTCAAGAGCAGAGCGACGACGAGGACACCGGCCATCGTGCACGCCGTGAGTGCAGCGGGAGTGACCCACGGGCGCCGGCGAGTCGTTTCCGACCCGTGTGGTGACTCAGCTCGAGCAGTCGTGACAGTCAGGGCAGCGGTGACAACGAAGAGGATGACCAGCACCGCCATCGAGTCGGGCGTGCTCTGGCTGCACGCAAAGGCGAGGAGACCCAACGGGAAAAGAAGTGCGAGCCCCGGGTAGAGGCCGTCTCCGGTGTCACTGGAGTGCAAGAGGACCGAGGCCAGCATCGCCACGACACCGCAGGCCATCGCGGCGAGAAACACGAGCCCCGGAGCGTCGTGGAGCGGCACCGCGAAATGAGCGAGCAGCGGCCGCGCCGCACGCAGGTCCGACTGGACCTCGTGCCAGGTCCGCACCGTCGGGAGACCGAAGGTGGTCGCGTCGGCGATCGCCGTCCAGAGGCACGTGAGAATCACGGCGATGGTCCCCGCGACCGCCCGGATCGGCAGCGGAACCCGCCCTAACACCAGGAGGGCCGGGACGCCGGACCCCACCGCTGCCGAGACGAGGAGGGGAGCGAAGGCCCCACCACCGGCCCCGCCCTGGAACAGCCGTCCGAGTGCGGCGGCGGCAATCACCGACGAGCACAGCAACCAGAGATCCGGTCCGAGGCGTCGAAGGGAGCGGATCACTCGACGACCACCACCGAACCTTGGTCAAGAGAGGGGGGAAGGGTGGGCAGCGCGGTAGGCGTCGTGATCACCAGTGCGCCGTCGTGTGGTGGGGCGGCTGCACCGGGCCCAGCGTTGTGGGCCGCACGGGTTGGTTGGGTCTCGGCCAGAAAGGTCAACAGCGCGACCAGCCCGTCCGCTGTCGTCGTGCCCTGCACCCGGCGTCCCGAGAGTGCCGTCACGTCGTACTCCGTGGCAGACGCTTCGACAGCCGAGGCGAGCCCGTAGACGACACCCAGGGCTTTCTCGAAGGCAGCACGCCGGTGCACGCCGGCGCGGTCGTCGAACACGATCGTGACGACGTCCTCGGAATCAGGACGAAAATCGTGAACAAGCAGAGCTCCGAAGCGGGCTTCCGCTTGCCACGAGAGGAGGTGCAGGCGGTCTCCAGGCTCGTAGGGCCGCAGCCCGCTCCACTCGCCACCAGGATCATCGGTGTGGACGCCGGCGGGTCCGTCGCTGAACTCCATCGATCCGCTCGATCCGGGACGAACCGACGGTGTCGTCATGCCGATCACGGCGCGTGGGTGGACGACGAGTGTGACGGGCTTGGCGCGGGCCACCGTCAGGCCGAACAAGGCGAAGGGATCGTGCACCCAGAGGCGCAGGGGGCCGATCGTGAACACGCCGCGTCGTCTCGTCGGCAACGACACGATCGCCGATGCGCCCGCCTCGGTCTTGCTTCGATCCCAGCGGATGAGACGTCCGACGCCGGGAGCCAACGAGACTCGTTGCGGTGCTGGTCCGCTCGAAGGGCGCGCACCCGGGGGTCTCGCGCTCCAATGGTCGGCAGGACGGTCGAGACTCAATGGAGGGAGGCCGGCACCGCCCGAGTGCGTCACTTGCAGGAGAAGGTCGCACCGGGCGCCCACGGGTACCAGAGGTGGCGCGATCATCACGTGGATCTCTGCGCCGTCCGCACGATGCGCGCGCTCGAGGACGATGAGGGGGGCGAGCAACAAGGGCAAGACGAGGACCACCAGGACGAGCAGGAGAGCGGAGTCCCCCGTCACCACCTCGACCGTGACGAGGGCGATGGCGACGACGGCGAACGCCACGCCGCGCCAGGTTGGACGCAGTCCGGTGATGCCGATCGCCCGACGCCGTTCGGGTCGCTGGACTGGAGAGTGGCCGCGCGTAGTGTTCTCGCGAGCCATGGGCTCAGCCTGCGGTTCGTACGTCGGCCAGGGTCTCGGGCACCGGGAGAGGGACGTGATGGAGGAGATCCGTGACGACGTCCTGGACCCCGGTCCCGGAGCGCTCGCTTCCCGGCAGGAGGACGAGACGGTGGCCGAGCGCCGGCTCGGTCGCCCGCTGGACGTCGGTGGGAACCACGTAGTGCCGGCCGGCCGCCAACGCCATCGCGCACGACGAGTGCCGCAGCGCAATGGCACCCCGGGGCGACGCGCCAACGGCCAGGGCGGGATGAGCACGGCTGGCGGCGATGATGTCGAGGATGTACCCGCGGATGGCGTCCGAGACGTGTACGTCACTCACCGCATCCAACAAGGCGCCAAGGTCTGACCGACTGAGCGCCGGGCCGAGCGTGTCGACGGGCGACGCGGGACCGGCGCGCGCAAGGAGGCGGTCCTCGTGTGCGCGGCTCGGGTAGCCCAGCGACAGACGAAGGAGGAAACGGTCACGCTGGCCGGCAGGGAGTGGTGAGGTTCCGGCCGCGTCGAAGGGGTTCTGGGTGGCGAGCACCATGAACGGTCGCGGCAGGAGCATGGTCGTGCCGTCCGCGGTGACCTGGCGTTCTTCCATTGCCTCGAGCAGAGCGGATTGCGACCGGGCGGACGCCCGGTTCAGTTCGTCCGCCATCAACACGTTGGTGAAGATGGGACCGGGGCGGAATGTGGGTTCCCCTCGATCCCGATCGAGGACCATGGCGCCCGTCACGTCAGCCGGCAGGAGGTCGGCGGTGAACTGCACACGGTGGAAGTCGAGTCCCAACGAACGGGCGAGCGCCTTGGCCAGTGTCGTCTTGCCCAGACCTGGAAGGTCCTCCACCAGCAGGTGACCTTGAGCGAGCAGGCATCCGACCGCGAGCTGGACAGTATTGTCGTCCGCGTACAACACGCTCTGCACCGACTCGACGATCCGGGCATAGAGGACGCCGAACCGCTCGGCAGCCTCGGGTGTCAGCACGACCCCGTCCGCGACCGTGCCCTCTCCGTCCTGCACGGCGGAGGTCATCGTCGGCCTCTCACAGCCGGAGCCTCCCGGGCCAGCGCCTGCACGGGCCAGAGGATAGGGGTTTGCCCCGGTCGAGGTGGGGTCGATCAGGCGGACTGAACTGGAAAACTAAAGGGGTCCGCGTCGCGGAGGGAGTGGTGGATCGATGAGCTGGCGGCCAGGGAAGCCATAGGTCACGCATGGCGCGCTCGCTGTATCGCTCGGTCACCTATGGCCTGGACGCCTCGCTCGTCGTGGCGCAAGCCGTGGCGGATGCGGGTGGGCGAACCGACGCGGACAGCCTCGCTGCTGCCCTCTCCTATAGCGGGGTCCGCAACGGGGCCTTTCTGAGCCGGCTGGCCAACGCCAGGCTCTTCGGGCTGGTGGCGGGCCGATCGGGCCAGGTCGTACTCACCGATCGGGGGCGCCGCTGCCTCTCGGTTGACGCCGCGATGTACACCACTGCCTTGGCCGAGGCCTGCTGGGCGGTCCCTCTCTTCCGCCGTGTCCTCGAGGACGCCTCAGGTGGGGAGCTCGGAGACCTCGACAGCCTCGCCACGGTGCTCGAAACCCGCTTCGGAGAGGATTCTTCGAAGTCGAAGACGACCGCCCGGGTTCTGCTCGAATCGGCCGGGCGGGCCGGACTCCTGCGAGACGGACTGGTGGACCTCTCCCTGGTCAGAGGCCCTGCAACGAATTTCACGGATTCCAATTCAGACCCTGGACGAGCGTTCGCACCCTCGGTACGATGGTCGCGGAACCCGCATGTCAGGCGGGCCAAGCGCCACAGCCGGCTGTTGGGCGGCCAAGGGGGTGCCCCAGTGGACGAACCGACGTCAGCGCGGCAGCCCGAAGGAGCCCTCGGACGACGGCGGCCTGTGGATCGACGAGGCACAGGGGTCGCCCCGGACCCACGCCAAGCGCCGTCGCACAGGCATGGTGCTCGGGATAGCGGCGTGTGTCGCGCTGATCGGTGTCCCGGTCGGGCTTCTGGCCACCTCAGGACCCGAGCCGGCCACGCAATCGGCGCATCAGCATCACGTCACGGTGAGTGACGGCGTCGCGAAGCGGTCGGTCCTGGCCGCCCTCAGCGCCACGACGGACTCGGGGAGCTTCGCGTTCAGCTACCAGCTGAGCGAAACGCCGTATCAGAGCAGCACGGCGGTCGGAGGCCCCGGCTGTTCCGGTGTCGCGTGTCCGCCGCCCACGCTTCCCCAGAGCACTCAAGTGCAAGGGTCGGGCACGATCGACACGAATCCGATGGCGATGGCGGCGTCGGCCGCCATCAGTTCGAACGGAGTCAGCGGGCTTCAAGTTGGGGTTCGAGTCGACCCCACGACGGTGTGGGAGGTGTCGAACACCGATAACGGATTGACACCGCAATCCAACGACGCTGGCGGCAGTCCTCTCGCTGGTTTTGCGGGACTCGTCGAAGGGACGCTTGGCCCGAGGGAGGGTGCGGTCGCCATGATGGGGATGGCGAGTCCCACCGGGTACCTCGATCTTGAACAACCGGCGGTGACGGGCGCAAGCGAAGTGGGGACATCGACGGTTGACGGCGTGGCGGTCACCCAGTACCAGCTGGCGATCGACCCAAGCTCCTTGGCTTCGGCTCCCGGGACGAGCCCCGAGGAACAGAGCGCGATCAACGCGGCGATTCAGACGTTGGCCGCACAGGGCTACCGCACCATCCGCGACCTCGTCTCGATCGACGCGTCAGGGTTCATCCGCGAGTCGGCTTCCACGGTGACGTTCGGGGATGACGGAACGGTGACGCTCGACGCGCACTTCTCGAACTTCGGGTGCGCCGGCACGGTTTTGATGCCCGGCCAGGCAGGCGTCTCGACGCCGCCCACCAGCTGCGTCTCGGCGGACACCGGGACCGCGCCGACGACGTCAACGACGTCATCGACCACCACGACCGGGCCGAGCCAGCCCGTGCCGACGACGATTCCCCCCGCCACGCCGACGGCGCCGTCCACGACGACGAGCTCGTCGACACCATCGGGGCCCACGACGAGCACGACACCGTCGACGTCGAGTCCGTCGACGACGGCCACATCGACCGGCTGAGAAGCGGGTTGAGGAGGAGGGCGACAGGATGCTCGAAGACGAAGGGCACGAAGGCCTCTGGTTCGAGGATTCGCCTCACGTCACGTCGCGTGCCGCCGCCGGGGCCGTGCGTGGGTGATCGTGGCCAGTGCGGCGTGCGTCGGCGCGCTGGGCGTCCCAGTGGCGCTGGCGCTCTCGTCGAGCGGACCTTCTGCCAGGCCTGCGAAGGCGGCGTCGCCGCATCTCACGCACGGGGTCGCCGAACGACAAGTCATCTCGGCCCTGAGCGCCACCACGAGCTCCGGCAGTTTCAACGTCACCTACCAGTTCGACCCGCCGACGCCGCCCACAGAGGCCACGACTACGACGACGACGCCCCCTACGTGCAACGTCATCACGGTCGGCCCCAACGACGGCGCGCCCGGGGCCGGTGTGCCGGCGGGCGCGTCGTCGGAGAGCACAAAGACGATCACCGAATGCTCGGGAGGCAGCCCGGCGAGTGGCCCGGCGCAGAGTGTCGCGGTGACCGGGCAGGGAACGATCGACACCGATCCCTTCGGGATGGTCGCAGTGTCGAACGTGTCCGGGCTCGGCGAGATCACGCTCCGGGACAACGGCACCGACGTCTGGGAGTTCGGTGGTGCCGACTACGGGCTTGCCCCGGGATCCTCGGAGACCGGCCCCGGTGCCTCGCTCTCGGGCTTCGCCGGCCTGGTGGAAGGAACGCTGGGGGCCCGGCAGGGAGCGCTCGCGATGGGCGGACTCTCCAGCCCGACGGGGTATCTCGATCTCGACCAGAGCATGATCACCGGGGCCGACCAGACGGGGACGGGCACCGTCGACGGCGTGCCCGTGACCATTTACGAGATCTCGATTAATCCTGCCCAAGGGGCTGACGTTCCGGGCATCAACACGGAACAGGCGAAGGCCATTACGGAGGCGGCGGCCGTCTTGAAGCAGCAGGGCTTCACCGGGACGACCGTGCAGGTTTCCGTCGACGCATCGGGCTATATCCGACAGACCCGCTCGGTTGCGCACTTCGCCGACGGTTCCACGACCACCAGCGAATCGACCTTCTCCGACTTTGGGTGTGCCGGAACGGTCTTGATGCCCGGTCAGACTGGAGCCACCGCGCCCCCTGCGGGGTGTGTGTCCCCGGACACTGGCGTCGCGCCCACAACGACGACAACCTCGACGGTCCCGCCGCCTACCACGGTGCCGCTGTCACCGTTGCCGCCGTCCTCAACCACAACGGTCACCGAGGCCCCGAGTACGTCCACCTCCACGACCAGCACGACGCTGCCATCCACCACGACGACCGCTCAGGGCGTGACGAGCACATCGGGCTGAGTGAGCGCTGCGAGGATCAGTAGAGCCTGGCGCGGCGTTCCGTTGCGCCACGTGCTGGGCCCCGGGCGCATGGCCAGCGGTTTCGCTTCCGGGCCGAGGTGAACTCCCGGGGGTCCTCGGGCTTCTCGGAACCAAGGACCTTCTGCGTTCGTTGTGAGTACGGTGAGGCGGAGGAGGTTTCGATCATGACAACGGCGGTCGTCGGCTCTGGAGGGATCGGTTCGGCCATCGCCCACCTTCTCGCCTCGGATGGCGAGAAGGTGCGGCTCTCGAGCGCCGACAAGGAGTCTGCACGACAGCTGGCGGCGGAGATCGGACGTACTGCGGTCGCGGCCGCCGACAACCGCGACGCTCTGCGCGGTGCCGACGCAGTTGTCCTTGCATTGCGATTTCCCGTGTTGAAGGGCGTCATCGACGAGCTCGCCGCTGGGCTGAACGACAAGGTCGTCGTCGTCCCGAGCAACCCGGTCGGCATCGATGCACAAGGCAAGGTCTCACGTCTCCTGCCGGAAGGGCAATCTTCTGGCGCGGTCGTCGCCGGATGGTTGCCGACCGGGGCGCGTTGGCCATGGCGTTCGGATCCATGTCGGCGGATCTCCTCGAGTCCTCGCGCAACCGGTCGCCGGAGCCGGCGGTGCTCTTCTACGCGACAGATGACGACCGCGCGTGGCGAGGAGGTTGCGCGGTTGATCCGAACAGCCGGCTTCGAGCCCGTGCAGGTCGGCGGGGTCGAGCAGTCGGGTCGACTCGAGGTGGGAGGCGATCTTCACGACCTCGTTGTCGGCCCCGCGCAGGCGCGGTCACTGATCGGCGGCGCTTGATCTTCCGCCGTGCGGATCAGAGCCCGGGGCTGCTCTGCATGATGCCCCCATCCGCGAAGATAGTGGTGGCGGTGACGTAGCTCGATCCGTCTCCGGCCAAGAAGACCACGACGCTGGCGATTTCCGCGGGTTCCGCCACACGCCCGAGCGGGATGGCCGCATTCAGTTTGGCCAGCAGCGTCGGGTCGGCTTCAGTGGCCGCGTTGATCGGTGTATCAACTGCACCGGGGCCCACGCCGGTCACCGTGATCCCGTGCGGTGCCAGCTCGACTCCGGCCGTACGAGTCAGCATGCGCATGCCGCCCTTGGACAAGCAGTAGGCCGTGTTACCCGGCATGGGCCAGTCTTCATGGACCGAAGTCATGTTGATGATCCGCCCACCGTCGCCCTGGGCGATCATCTGTTTGGCGGCCACCTGCGTACCGAAGAAAGCGCTCTTGAGATTCACCGCCAGGACGAAGTCGTATTGCTTCGCAGTGGTGTCGAGGACAGAGGTCCGTGTCTCGACCCCGGCGTTGTTCACCATGATGTCGAGCCGGCCGAACGTCTTGACGGCCGTGTCCACAAGCCGTTGTAGATCTTCAACTTTGCTCACATCAGCCTCGACACCGAGGGCCTGATCGCCGAGGGCCTCAACCTGGCGCTCCAATTCCTCGGTGGCGTCCGGATTGCTCACGTAGTCGATGACAACGTTGGCACCTGCCCCGGCGAGGCCCAAGACAACGGCTTTGCCAATGCCGCTGTTGCCGCCGGTGACGATGGCCACCTTTCCCTTCAGTGCATCTGTGGCCATGAAGCCACCTCCTTTTTGTCACACATCGCAGGCTCCACGCGCTTTTCGAACCGCCGGCGACCCACGAGAACCGAGCCGACCAAGAATACAGACCACGCCGTTCAGCGATTGAATCGTCGGCGCCATCCCTTTGCGGTCCCCGGATGATGCGTATCAAGCCTTGACGACGCTCGAGGGTCTCTCCGGATGGTTGACGCAAGCCACGCAGGGCGACAGCGACGTGGGGGGAGTCCCAAGAGTTGATGGGCACCACTGCGAGTTGGGATCTCAAACAGGAAGGCGAGTGCACGGTGATCATCCTCAAACACCAAGGACGGAAGGAGCCTGCCGAGCTCTTGTACCTCTGCAGCACGAAGTGGCGCGTCTTTCTGTTGAGCCTCAAGTCGCTTCTTGAGGCCGGCGATGGTTCTCCTGGACCAAACGACGTCAAGATCGACGACTGGAATTTGATCGTCGATCGGTGTCCTGCGATTCCCATTTGAATGACACATCGGGCGCTCGTTGACCTAGAGGTGGCGATCCTTCGAGGAGCTTGTTACCTCCGTCTATGGCGCGCCCAACTAGGTTCTGGGTTCGTTGTGAGTACGGTGACGCGGAGGGGGGTTTCAGTCGTGACCACCGCGGTGATCGGCACTGGAGGGATCGGATCGGCCACCGCCCGGCACCTCTGCTCAGGCGGCGAGACCGTGCGGCTCTCGAGCGTCGATACGGAATCAGCGCATAGTCGTCGCGGCGGCTGAAGTGGTAGCCGAAAAGGGGCACTGAGACGAGCCCGGACGAGGTAGGGGCCCGGGGCACTTGCCTCGCGTGGCGAGCTCTACCATTACATCGACAACAAGAACGATCTTGCTGGCCGTCGCCGAGGCCACAAGCGACGCCCAATCGTTGGTCTGGCTGAGCCAGAATCCAGTTGGCGCGCCTTGCGCTTGGGTGGTTAGCTTTCCCGGGCGTGGGGATTTTGCCTGGGACTGGTACGCCTGTTGACGAAACCTCGCTGAGGAACGGCGGGGAGGGAAGCGGTCATCATCGGTTCGGGGGGCGTGTTCTCCTGCGTCGTCGATTCCGATCCTCGATTTCACTTCGATGCGCTTCGCTGGTATGCGATCCTTGCGAAGAGTCGTCGGAGTCCGGACCCACGACATGGTCGTGCATGCAGTGGGGGGGACGGATTCCGACGTCCTGGACTTCCTTCGCTGCCAGGGTGTAGCCGTGGACGCGATCGAACCTTTCGATGAGCGCCCTCCGCCACATTGCAACAAGATCTGTGGTGCGATCCGCCTGGCCGAACGTGGAGTCGAGGGGTTCGCGGTCCTTACGGACACTGACATCGCTGTGCTCGAAGACCCTCGCCGATTGGACGTTCCACCGGGTTCGGTCGCATCGCGCATCGTTGGGGCCCCCAATCCCCCTCTGCGAATTCTCGAGAACGTGTTCGCGGCCGCCGGGCTCGAGATCAGCGGCCTCGAGCCTCTCGACTGGGCTGCCGGAAGAACTGACGGTCTCAGGCCATGGGAACGGAGGATTCTACATCATTCCAGGCGCAATGCTCTCGACTGTGGCGCATTCCTGGGCTCGGTGGGCGAAGTGGTTGATGGACCACGTCGCGATGCTCGAGAATTTCCCCAGGCACATCGACCAGCCTTCCATGGCCCTCGCTCTGAGCGACTTGGGGATTACTCCGTGCAGGCTCGACATCCGTTGGAATTTCCCTGCCCACAATCCCGCGCGCATTCCGTCGAACGCGAAATCGCCCTGCGGTAGTCCACTACCACCGAAGCGTGGATCGTGGGGGTCTCTTGAGCCAGACCGGCATTGCGGCCGTCGACGAGCAGATCGACTCTGCGAATGGGGCGATCACGCAGGTCTGGCACGAAGCCTTTCCGAACGCATCGACTTCGGATCGTCGCGCTGACTTCGATCCCGAATCTGAATCCGGCGTTGATCACCGAGGGCGGTCGAGGATAACTGCACGTTCCGTACGGCCGTTGTGCAACCTCTGCCACGACGGACGGGTGACCTTCAAACGAGGGTCCGAAGGAGTATCGCTCGGATTCGCAGGTCCGAGTAGTCGGAAGTCATAGGTGACGGCTCCCACTGATCGGACCACCGGGCCTCAGACGTCCCCAAGGGTGTATCCCGCTTTGACACCGTCTTCATGGAACATGCGGACCGTTTCCAGCGAGTACTCCAAGAGGTCCTTGCCGACCAGGTCCAGCTTCTTGATGAGGTCTTTTGTCACGGTGATGATGTGACATCCAATTGCATCCGCTTGAAACAGATTGAGGAGCTCGCGGGGACTCGCCCAGATGAGTTCGACGTTCGGATAGGGTGCGAAGCTCCTCCACACATGCCTGCATTATCGGGACGGGATCGCGCCCGGTGTCGGCGATCCGCCCGGCGAACACCGAGACGAAGGACGGGCGGACCCCCGTCCAATGCATCCGCGGCCAGACGCACCTGCTCAGTCGTCATCATCGCAGTGACGTTCACCTTGACGCCATCGGCCGAAAGATCGGAAACCAAGTCGAGGACCGATTCCCCGTCTGTCGTCGTGATCGGGATCTTGACGTACACATTCTCGGCCCACGAAGCGATGAGCAGAGCCTGCCGCCTCATCTCGCCCGGATCATCCGCAAAGACCTCGAACGAAATCGGGCGATCAGGAATCTGCTCCAAGAGGTCTCGTGGCGAACGTTCTCGTAGTCGGTGACGCCGGCCGCTCGCATCAGTGTGGGATTCGTCGTAAATCCACGAACCGTTGGATGGCGGTACAAGTCGAGGATGTCCGACTTGTTTGCGCCATCCGCGAAGATCCGGATGTTGAGGTCGAGAGCTGAGCTCACGAGCGTCCTCACCTTTTCTCCGGTTCTCTGCTTCAGAATGATTCCCGCAGCAGCACCCAGCGACGCCGCGTGGTGGTCGGGACCGACCTGTCTCCCTCTTCGTGGTGGTCCCCGACGAAGACCGTCCGACAGCCCGCTCGTCGTCCGGCTTCGATGTCACGCCAGCGGTCTCCCACCATGAAGCTCGAGGACAGGTCGACATGCCAGAGCCTGGCCTGCGGCGAGGATCATTCCCGGCGCAGGCTTACGACAGTCACACGCGTCAACATCGTCGTGATAGCACACTCGTACGTCGTCGACGCTGACGGCAGACAGGACCACGCGGTTGATTGCCTCGACGACCTCTCGACGCTGCTGGCCGCGCGCGACGTCTGGTTGATTTGTCACGACGACGAGGACATAACCCGCCTGCTGCAGGAGCCGGCATGCCTCAGCGACCCCTGGGAGCATCTCCACCTCGTCCGGGCTCTGGGGCGGTTGCAACACTCCTCCTCGCAGAAAGGCGCGATTCAGCACGCCGTCTCTGTCGAGAAACACCGCCGTTTTCATCGGCTCTCCAAGGCTTCCCACCGCATCTCGTTCACGCACAGAAGGGGATGGGTGACGAGCAGGTGCCACACAACCGCCTGAAACGCCTCGGTGTGCGCAGTGACCCTGTCGGGGCTGACGGTCGGCACAACGACGCACGCATCGGCGACTTGCGCCGTAAAACCGCCGTCACGCCCGACGACTCCGCAGATCGTGGCTCCTATTTCTTTGGCGAGCTTCAAGGCCTCCACCACGTTTGAACTGACGTTTCGTTCCTCGTCTCCTCCACCGACAGAGAACACGAACACACAGTCTCTGGCCGAGAGTTTGCTCACACGGAGCCATCCGACCAACGCGGAGTTCCAGCCCTCGTCGTTCGTCCGAGCCGTGAGCTCAGACACGTTGTCCGCCGGCGTGTACGCCTCAATGCCTGCAATTTTGCGGAAGTCGCAGACAGCGTGGGATGCGTGTCCAGCTCCGCCGCCCACGCCGAGAAAGAAGAGTCGACCGTCGCGAGCTTTCACTTCGGCGAGGCGTTCCGCCATGGGTTCGATCGCGGCCGGCGTCTAACTCCGTGGCGATACTTCGCTGTTTCGTCGAGAAAGGTGCTCGAATAGGACACGATGCCTCCTTAGAAGTTGACGAGCACCTTGGCGCCACGAAAATCGAAGTCGTATCGCATCTCGCGAAGACCCTCCTCCGCAAGCGCGGCGCGAAGATCTCCTCTCCGCTCCACCGGGCATTGGAACAGGAAGAATCCCCCTCCTCCAGCCCCGATGACCTTCCCGCCGAGTGCACCGCTTTCTTTCGCGATCGAATACCAACGATCCAAACGCGAGTCGCTTATTTTCGTCGATCGGCTCTTCTTGATCTGCCAGTGCTCGTCAAGAAGGCGACCGAACTCGTCGACGCGGCCGTGCTCGAGGGCGTCTCGGATTGCGAGACCGATTTCCTTCGTCCGGTGAAGACTGCTCAGGACCGTGTGGTCGTTCTGTTCGGTGTCGGTCGATTGCTCTCGGAGAATCTCTGAACTCTGGCGTGTGAGCCCCGTGTAGAAGAGGAGGACCGTGCTCCTGAAGTGATCGAGGGTATCCTCAGACAGGTTGACGCTGGTTACACCGACATGGCCGTCACGCGCGATGTCAAGACAAACGATTCCTCCGACGGCGGCGACGTAGTGGTCTTGCTTGCCAACCGGGTGGCCGGCGAGATCCATCTCTATGTGGCATGCCTGCTCGGCGAGCTCCCCGGCCGGCACTTGATCGCGCTTCAGTTCGTGCAGAGCCGTCAGCAACGCCACGAGGTATGTCGCGGACGAACCGAGGCCCGTTCCCGCGGACACGTCAGCCATGGATGCGATCTCAAGACCTCCTTCGACATCGAGCAGCTTGAGCGCCGGTCGAACAAGGTCGTGCTCGATCTCGTCGATCGACGAAACCTGTTCGTACGTTGAATACTTGATCCGAATCAGGTCGTCGGCGGCCGGGCGGTTGAGGTACAGATAGAGGTACTTGTTGATGGCTGCGGTGATGACGAACCCAGAAAATCGACGGTAATACGACGGTAGATCCGTACCGCCGCCGCCGAGAGATATACGAAATGGTGCTCTGGCCAGTATCACGTCTGCCCGCTCTCTTCGATGACCCGGTCGCCGAAAGCCGCCTGCACTGCGCTGGAGATCGTCCGGCGTATCGATCCACCACAGCTTTTCGTCGCTGGACATCTCGGTAGCCGAAAAGGCGTGCTCTGCGCGCAACAAGATCGGGAAAGACCTGCGCTCCGAAGTCCTGGACTCCCTCCGTCGGTATCCCATTCAGCACGCTCATCTCGAGAACGAGGACTCCAGCGTTCACCCAGGTTCCCGATACTTCACCAGGCCTTGGTTTCTCGACGAAGCGCTGGATGCGTCCGCTCGCGGTCGACCTCCGCGACACCGCTCTGGCTGGTGTCCTCGCGTTGATACAGGGCCACGGTGGCTTCGGCTCCGACGCTCGCGTGGAAAGCCCACATGTGATCCAGCCGAATTGTGCTCAGGTTGTCCCCGTACCAGACGAAGAACGGGCCGTCGAAGAAACGAGCGGCATGTCGAGTTCCGCCGGCAGTTCCAAGGATGTTGCGTCTCCCAGGAATATCGGACATTGACCCCGAAGGCTTCGCCGTCGTCCAGGTACTCGACGATCCGCGCTCCGGCGTGGTGCAGATTGATGACAATGTTCACAACGCCATAAGACCTCAGGTGCTCGATCGTGTGAGCAATGAGGGGGCGACCACCGACGGGAACCATGCATTTGGGCAGATCGGCGGTGAGTGGCCGGAGCCTCGTCGAGAAGCCCGCCGCGAGGATCACGGCCTGGTCCGGCCGCCTCGAGTCAGTGTTCGGACCGTCCACGTTGGCTCTCACACCTCTGGCAGTCGGATGAGGCTGCCGGTCCGTGCCGACTCGTAAGCTCCGTGCACCATCTCGTGCGGCCCGAAGAGCATCGAGCCCACTCCCTAAGGGCTGCCGTTTCTCCGCAATCGCTGACGCAAATTCTTGCCACTCCTGAGCCCAGGAGCTCTCCGACCCATCAAACTCCTGACACGTTTCTTCTGGCGCTCCTCCTGTGACGAAGTGCGTTCCGCAGCGCAGGGTACACGGCCCGTAGCTTGCCGCCCAGGCCTTCGACCACGACGTATCCTTCTGTTCCAAAGACTTCGAACGAGAAGAGATTCTTCCACTGAGTCCAGCTCACATGGAGGGTACCAATGGAGCCAGTAGCTGTGCGAAACAGGGCGAAAGCATTGTCTTCGACCCCTGCGGTGCCGAGGGGCGCCGGCCAATAGTAGTTTGCGGTGTAGCCGAATACTTCACCGAAATCGCCCGCGAACCAGCGAAATAAATCGACAACATGGATGCCTTGATCCAGTAATTCGCCGCCTCCAGCGATTGATGCGTTAGAGCGCCACTCCGTTTCCATCCCCGGTCGGCCGCCATGTCCGTAGCGTGCACGAAGAAAGGTCACGTCGCCTATGGCACCTTGGGCACACAGTGAGTGCGCTCGGGCAATGGCAGGTGCGTGACGTAAGTTGAAGCCCACTTTGAGCGTCAGCCCACGAGTATCCGCGGCGTCCACCAAACTTTGCACCTCACTGGGACTCCGGCCCGCTGGCTTCTCGCACAGAACATGCTTTCCAGATTCCAGCGCAGCTCGCGAGATCGGCGAGAGCCACTCGTTCGTGGTCGCTACCACAACAACGTCGAGGTCATCGCGTCTCCACGACGTCTGCCCAGCGGGTCGTCCAGGCACACTCCACGACCCGGCCCGCTCCTTTGGCACGGTCTCCGTCAACATCGGCGACCACAGCCACCTCGTCATCCTCGGACTCATGAATGACCAGAGCTCTTCGGCTGGCCGATGACTCCACAGCCGATGATTCCTGACGCGCATCTGCTATCCGTTTGAGTCTGCGCGTTGGATGACGCCCTGATCGCGCATGATTCGTTCGGTTTCCTCAATTCGTCCCGTTGCGCCGCCCTGTTGTCTGACCCATGCGACGTACTCGTCCAGACTGTCCTCTAGCGAGATCGTTGGAGTCCAACCCAGCGATTGCAGTGCGCTGATGTCTGACACGGTGTGCCGCGTGTCTCCAACACGAAACTCGCCGGGCACGTCCGCCTGCAGAGCACTTCCAAATGTCGCAATCAGTATCTCAGCAACAGTGTGCACAGATGTTGCACGACCTCCACCAACATTGAAAACCTTGAAATCGGACCGCTCATCCTCTAGAACCAGAAGGTTCGCGCGGGCCACGTCTCGTACGTTGACGTAGTCTCTTAGCTGTTCTCCGTCCTCATAGATGACGGGCGGCAAGCCATCGAGCAAGCGCAGCACGAACCTGCGAGCTATGCCCGAATACGGGTTGTGAAATGAGTTCCTCGGGCCTTGGACGTATGTGTAGCGCATCGACACCGTCGGAATGCCGTATCTCCTGCCGAGTCGGTCGGCCAATAGCTCGATCGCGTACTTGGAGATGCCGTATGCCGTTCCCGGACGCGACCGTCATCTCATCAATGAGCAGAGGAGACATAGCGCCCTCGCATTTGGGACACCGAACTTCCCACTCTCCTTTTCGGAGCTGTCCCATTGGCCGAGGTGCCGGAACGTGGACCGCCTCGTGCGGAAAGTCGTACGCAAGAGCCGGTAACGCCAATTGCTCTGCGATGGTCGGGGCATCGACGCCCCCGGCGCAGTGCGTACATACGTAACGTCCCTCCCCGGAGACCGACTGCGAGGACGCGAATACGACCTTTCGAAGCGGGTAGCGTCTCGGGTCCGACACTGCGATCTCGAAGATAAGCGCCGAACTCTCAGTATTAGTGTGAATGAAACTCGAGAAGTCGGGCATGTAGTCTTGGTACGCCGCGAGGTGGATCACCGACTCAACGCCTTCGAGCGCTTGCCGCATTACGCGTGACATCCGTCACGTCGCCCTGCACAAATTCGGCCGACGGTGACAGCCACGACGGCGTCCCCGTTGGATGGACTCGGGGCTGCAAGCTGTCCAGTACCCGAACCCTGTACCCATGTTCCACCAGCAGGTCTACCGTATGGGAACCAATGAAGCCTGCTCCGCCAGTCACGAGACAGAGCTCAGTCATGTTTCTGAACCTACGTCCAGAAAGGGCTGAATCGTGAATGGATCGAGTCGTCGGAGCGTGTACCAAGGCATCTCCATGATTGCCGCTAGACGATCCGCATCCCAAGAATCCCATTCATCGTGCGGCGCGGAAATGAGTCGGCCAGTCAAGCCCGAGGATTCATCCGACGCGAGGAAGACGGCCAGCGCAGCTGGAACGGCTGGATCGACCGCGTCCTCGCCTCGTTCGCGCAGCTGTTGAATCTTGACAAACTGATCGCCAGCGGACTCGCGGGCCGCGAGGACATCGTCTTGGAGTCGGGTATCGACCAGCCCCGGGGCAATGGCATTCACTCTGATGCCAGTGTTTCGAAGCTCCTCTGCGATCGTCTCAACGAAGCGCACGACAGCGGCTTTCGATGTTCCATAGGCGGAGAAGCGAGGGAGCGGCGTCGCGGCACCACCCCCGGAGAAACCGATGATGCTTCCGCGACCTGCTGCGATCATGTGAGGTATTGCGGCATGGCACAGATGAAGGAAGCCAAACAGATTTATGTCAGTCGCATGTTTCCATTCCTCGAGATCTGTTTCCCAGAAGAGACCGATCGGGCCGAGGACGCCTGCGGCGTCCACCAGGACATCGATCCTGCCGTATCGGTCGAGCGCGGTTCTTACAACTCGTTCAGCATCGAGATAGTTCGAGACATCGGCCTGGACCGCACAGGCCTCGATGCCGAGCGTCTTCGTATCGGCTGCGACACCCTCCAGCTCAGAAGTCGTACGTGCCGCCAGCACAAGATTTGCTCCCTGCTTGGCGAGCGCTCGCGCCACTTCGGCACCAATCCCTCGACCGGCACCCGCCACGACGCACGACCGACCCCGCAGCTTCACGCTATCTCGCCTCCCGCAACAGCATCGCGTCAAATGTTGACATAGCGATTGACGCTCAAAGTCGCCTGACCACAGGAACGAACATTATTCCCCGGTGCCGGCACCCGATAGTTGGGATGTGTGCCATACCGCCTATCCTCCGGAATCCATCGCACAGCGATGCTGGCGCAATGTAACTGCTCCATTGCCGATCTTTCATTTCGAATGGAGGCAAACGCCCTTCCTGCCACCTGACGTTCGCGAAGGGTTCACTTGTCGACCTGATTACGGCTGGTCGTAGGGCGAACTCCGTGACCTTGCCAGCGCGTCCCCTGCACCGACCTTGCCGATCGAGCTGCCGAGTCGGCCCCATCCGGCTCGGGACTGACGGAACTTCGACGTCGGCTCAGCGTTTGTGCATCGCCTCGATCATCGTGTCGTAGAGCACGAATCAAAGGTCACGAACAATGTCGAAGAAAGGTGAAGTGCCACATCGCTCCCTGGTGTCGCTGGCGTCAACAAGAGTACCTTCGCCGGCGCGAGCCCACCATTCGAACGTCCTTAGTGGCGGTGGTTGAATCGCCAGCGCGGCGAGAAATCGCTTCTCCCAGCGACGTCTGGCCGTCGCCTCGTTGCCTCCGCTACGGCGGCCCTGGCGTCGGGCCGTCAGCGGCGCCGATGCCGGAGGAGCGGCCCGCCCGCCTCGGGGAGCCGGGCGATGGGGAGGGCGCCCGCGGGGACCCGCCGAAAGGGTGCGGACCGGTCCACCGCCCAAGGCCGCCGGGCCGGTCGACGGTTCCGGGCGCCCATTGGTGGAGCCGGTTGTGGACCCGGAGGGTGCGTTGTTGTTCCGTTGATACTTCCGAGCCCCGGGCAGGATGCCGAGCGCCTGCGCGGTGGCGGTGGCGGTGTCAATGCCGGGGGCGGCTCAATGACGGCAGGCTGTCCACTCAGTACGAGCGCCACCCTTGCATGAGATCACCCGAGCTGTCCGCCATCTCGAAGGCAGCGATCTTCTCGGCGGCCACCAGGGCGCCGGGACCCAAGGCTTCCCCAGGGACCCACGTATCTATGTGGGGAGTCGCTTATCACGGCCGTCATCGAGGAGGCCTGGGCAGTCTCGACCACGAAATGGTCAGCGGAGGTGGGTCCAGAAGAACTGAGTGGCCCAAGGACACTGACAGCGTCGATCAGCGATTCAACCGCCGGCGCCATTCCTCTGCGCTACCGAATGAGGACCAGGAGACCACCAGGGACGATCCCGGTGCGTATCGAACCGGTTCGGAGGGTCCAACACCCGATGGAGTCCACCGAACTGAGTCGACAAACAGCAATCCCTTTTCGCGGAAGGCCTGACGTCGGCTGCTACCCTCCCGTCAATGCGAAGGTCGGCCAAGTCGGCCAAGTCGGCCGAGTCGGCGCAGCAGTCGCAGCGATGGCTGTCGTACGTTGTCGCGTCCACACCAATGACGGGGAGCACCTTGCTGTGTCGCAGACTCGCACAGACTGACATCGCGGGACGGCCTGACGAGTACATCGCTCCTGCGCTCTACAGGAGCCGCTTTGCTCGAGAGTGGGGCTACCGCCCGCCACATCCGCGGGCGACGACAAGGGTCGAACGAGCCATGCAGCATACAGGGACCCCCAATGGCGTCTTTGCTTTACATGCGCGCTGGCATGACTTTGCGCTGCTGCTTCGGACCATGCGGAACACGGCAGGTACCGCAGAAATACTGGATCACGTTGACCGCCTGTTGGCGAGCCCGCGTTACGTCCATATCTCTCGGCGCGACACCGCTGCCCAGGCACTGTCCTACTACCGCGCCATTTACACCGGCGAAGCGAGTGTGATTTCCGACTCGCCACATGACCAAGGTCTCGACGGGCTTGAGCCAGTGAATCTCGAACAAGTCCGGTGGCTTGAGGACATGCTGATCGATTGGGATACGCAATGGCGAACGTACTTCATTCGTTGCGACATCCAGCCCCTGGAAATCTCGTACGAAGACCTTGCAGCGGATTACCGGCCGAATGTTGAACGCGTTCTCGACTTCCTCGGTCTCGCGTCCGTGCCCGCGGTTGCCAGCCTCGAAGCTCCGTGTCGAACAAATCAATCGGATTGGACGCAACGCTGGCTCGACGAATACCGCGCAGTGCGTGATGGGTTGGCGCCGCAGTCCGCCGAAGAGTCCTGGTCACAGAGGGACCAGATCTTCGAAACCTCGCACAGGGCCGAACCCTCCGGTCGAATCGGTGCCGGGAGGATCAGCGCCTCGTCCTCGCGATTCGACGATGAGGTGGTCTTCTCTTGCGTCGTCGACAGGCCCCCTTTCTTGGTGTACCAAAGCCTCATCTGGGTGCTCACGTTGACGCGGTTGGCAGGACTCTCGCCACAAAGACTCATCGTCCACGTCGTAGAGGGAACCGATCCTGATCACGCCACAGTCTTGCGGTCTCTCGGCGTTCGCGTCGTCCCAGTGCCACGCTTCGACGAACGCAACGTCTACGCCAACAAACTTCGGCAACTCACCGAGGGAGCTTTGGCCGATGCTGCTGCTGCTGTCCTGTGTGATTGCGACATCGCGTTCGCCGGTGATATCACCCCTCTCGCTCGGGGCGACGAGATACGCGGCAAACCCGTTGGAGCCGGAGTTCCGACCCTCATGGAATGGCATCACTTGATCGTGACCGCCGGTATGTCACGAGAACTTCGTCTCGGCCGTCCGGCGGGCGGGAGGCTGGAGTGGACATGCGCCCAGAATCTCAACGGGGGATTGCTCGTCATTCCGCACCGATTTCATGACCTACTCGCCGAGGCCTGGCCCCGGTGGTTCGGGTGGATCCTCGACCACGGCGACGAGCTCGCCGGCAGTGTGAAGAGGTTCGCAGGTCAGGTCTCTTTCGGGTTAGCTCTCCTTGAGCTTGATTTGCCAATCCGCACGATGCCTGCCGCAACGAACTTCCCCATGGGTGGAGCCGATGCGACTCTCACGGACAACACGTCCCCGCTCGCCCTTCACTACCACTCACGTCTTACTCCCGCCGGCCGGCTTATCGAGCCGGGTGTGCCTGTCGTGGACGCCATTGTCGCAAAGGTGAACGCCCTTCTTGACGAGTCCGCAAGCCGAGAGTTACTCGAAGGCGCGCTGCACAACTGGCAGGCGACGTTGGAACGCTGATGCTTTGAGGGAGCCAGCTCACACCACGCTGGTTCTTGCCTCAAGACGCAGTCCTTGACCTTCATCGTATGAGGCGTCGTAATTAAGTCTCGAACGTATAGCCGGATAGAAAATTGTACCGGTCTATAACTTCCTGCACTCTATGACGTTCCTCCCTTGACCACGTCACCGAATCGCGCCTCCGGCTACTCCCGGATTTCACGATACCTGCACAATCAGTCAGGTATGACTCATTCGTCTCGACGCCCAGAAACCCGCACAAGCGCGTCAACATAGCTTTCGGGTCTCTCACGAATTCCTCGTATCGAACATCAATTAGCTCAGAGGCTTCAAGGAGTGACCGTGCGCGGAAGACGGCGCGAAGATCTCTCTTCGTACCAGTCGATAGCCTCTGGAAGCGTAAGGTTGACGCGTTGAGCTTGCGTCACAAGGTTGTCGTAAGGATTTCGTACCACCTGAATCACTCGGAGCGGTATCCGAACGGTTCGACGAAGTCGGTCTAGCAGCTCGGGCTGCCCGCTGATCGTATATGCAGAGCGTCCGCCCTTCTTGTCGCCGATCACTCGGAGCCGTGTGAATTTACCTTGAGACTGATTTGGAACGGTGTAGTCATAACCGGTCCAGACGCGTCCTCTGGCCGCGAACTGTTGGTCCCGCAGGAGGATGAGCGCAAAGAGTTGTCGGCGACGAAAGCCTTCCTCAACGTAACGGTACAGATTCAATTCGTGTGAGATCACCATTTCCGGATGCGCATTGAGCACCGAGCCGATAGCAGTGTGACCACTACGTCCATATCCGATGAAAAAGCAAAAGCGCTCGAGGTCGCGCAATCTGGGCTCGCTGAACCCCCGCAAGGTTGAGGTGAGACGCAGCCGTCGCCAATCGGAGGGGGTGGTGGGCCCGTTCAAGGGCAGCCACCCGTCCCGCCCTTGTTTCACGTCGGCGATAATACTCGCAGTGATGGATCGCGAAACATGTGGGGTTCTCGTAGCAGTTGTCTATCGGACAGGCTGGTGTGCAGTCCCAGTGGTACGAGACGACGGCGGCGTCGCTTCCTTCAACGGCTACCAATCATGAGGCAGATCCCACACCCGCTGTCGTGCCGCTATCACCCAGAGGACACCTTCGCGCCGAGCTTCATGACATCCGACGACCACTCAACGTGATTGTCGGCCCCAAACAATCGAAGGCGATCTACCTCTCGGCTCCAGCTATTGGGCGGCACAGTCGCCTCGTACCGACGATCCACAAATGACCGACGAACCAAGTTTTGATGTGTTCGCCGTCAGGCGGTCACGCGGGTTGGCGTGCTCGTTCGCCATAGATCTCGGCCCTTTGGCCCAATTCGATGGCCGCGTGTCGGCTCCCCCGACTGAGGCGTGTGAGGCAGACGGCAGCCACGATGATGAAGGATCCCTCGACCAACAGGCTGACGGTTCCCAAGAGGTAGCCCCAGTTGCCGACATCGCCGGGATCGCCGGGAACACCGACGGTTCGGGACAGGATGTATCCCGTCAAGGGCCCGATGCTCGACACCAGCCCGAGCACCCAGCCGATCGCCTTGCCGCGAATGACAAGCAGGGCGCTGACCAACGAGCCGATCTCGACCAGGTAGTAGCCGTACCTGAGCCACATCGGAGATTCACCGCCAAGCAGTCCTCCTTGGTCTTGCAGATGGATGATCGCGATGGCGATCAGGAGCCCCGCCGCAACGATGAGCAAGGGCACCGGAGTGGTGGTGTCGTCGGCAAGCAACAGGTCGGTGAACCTCTGGGCGCGTTCAGCTCCGCCCCCGGACGTTGACTGCATGTACTCCTCCTTCAGTGGCCGTCACCTGAAGTACGGGCGAAGCGAAGGATCGGATTTCTTGGCGCAGATTTTTCCGCCCAGTTCGAGGAGACTGTTGTCATGAGTGACGGCGCCAAGGTGTTCGACGCCGGGTTTACGTGGCGAGGAGAGGTGGGAAGGGTCCGTGTCGAATGCGTTCCGAATACCGATCCTGACTTCTATGGATGTTGGATGTCGGTGGCAGAGGGATTTCCCGTGTGCACCGCAATCGTCGAATACCCCACGCGCGGGTACCGCTCGATGCTCGGATGGGTGCAGCTCGTTCGCTCGACGGACAACGAATCGGGCGGTGCGCGGTTCGAGCTGGACCCGTTCGCGCTGTTCGGCGACGCTCCGGCGCCCTACTGCTGGTACGGGCAGCGCCCGACCCTTTTTGATGCGCCTTCTCGTTCCGTTCGGGTTCCCCTCGAGTGGGTGGCACACAGTTTCCTGGCGACGACCCCCCTGGACGAGGTTGCGCAGTTGCAGGCACGGCGAGTCGTGCCACTTATTGGGTTCTCGTGGGGATTCACTGACTCGGGCAGCCGCGTTGTCCTCAGCGACATCGAGGCGCTGACCGACGCTGCATGGAGTACCCATCTCGACGTGCTTCGACGGGGATACCCGCTGTGGGTCTTCGCCGAGGGAGCCGAGCGGTAGCTCGACGAAGGGTCACCAGTACCGGACGCCTACCTCTTGATGTAGATCCCCGCCAGATCGGTGTGACATTCCCCGATCGGGGCCTGCACATTGCCCCCCACCACGGTCTTGTTGTATCCGATGATCGAGGGTTGGAACACCAGCGGGACTTCATCTCCGCTCGCCATCGCCAGGGCTCCAGCCTTTTGCATGAACGGAGCCTGCTGTTGTGCGGTCACGTACTGGAGGGCCTGCTTGATGTAGGGCGCGAGCTGCGCATTGACTGTCCCGAAGTGCTGGGTGAGAAAGCCGATGGGCAGGAACTCGTTCTCGAAGTTGTTGGCCAGGTCCGGACCGTTCGAGAGCTGCTCGGTGAGCACGGAGTCGCCCTGGCCTTTGATGTAGACATCGGTCAGGAGGTCGGACGGAGTGACCGTTTGCAGGGTGACGTTGAACCCCGCCGCCTTCGCCTCTTGCTGAATGATCTGGGACACCTGCCCCAATCCGGGATCACCGCCCGGCACGACCAACGAGAACGATATCCCCTTGGCGAATCCGGCAGCCTTCAACATGGCCTTGGCTTTTGACGGTTGATAGGTGTACTTGTTCCCCACCGTCTTGTCATAGCCGGGAGACCACGCGGGGAATGGCTGGTACGCCGGCTCGCCGAGGCCGTCGTAGACGACGCGGTTCAGAGCGTTGCGGTCGACCGCATACTCCAGTGCGGCCCGCACCTTTGGGTTGTTGAACGGCGCAGCGTTCTGTCGCATCTGCAGGTCGACGTAGTCGTAGGACTTGCCTACGACGACAGCGAGATTCGGCGCCGCCTTGACCGCCGCGACATCGTCCGGCTCGAGCGTCGTCATGTCGAAGGCGCCTGTCTCGAGGCCTGACACGAGCTGCGGTCCATTCGAGGCTTCTACGAAATTGACACCCCCGAGCGAATACTGGCCCTTGTTCCAGTATTTGGGATTGGCGACGAGCTCGATCGATGAACCGTTGAGGTAGCTCTTGAGCACGAAGGGGCCGGCTCCGACCGGCTTGGTGCCGTCGGTACTGATGGTGCTGGGGTCGTAGATCGTGCCGTCCGAGTGGTACATCGCCTGGACGACATCTCCGGGAATCGGGTTGGAGAGGTTGAGCACGAGAGTCAGTGGATTCACCACATCGATTGTCGAGATCGCGGTCAAGGTGGTCAGCAGTGGACTCTTCTGGCTGTAGAGCAGGCTCGTCTTGATGGCGTTGGCATCGACGGGATCACCGTTGGAGAACACCACACCAGGCCGGATGTGAAGAGTCACTGTGTTCGGTGTCGTCGACCAGCTCTCAATGACGTTCGGGGTGAAGGCTTCGTTGGTGATGCCGAGGCCCGAGGCGTAGACGTTGGAGAGGATGGCGAATCCGCAGGGGTTGAGGGATTGCTCGGGACTGAACGTGTTGTCGAACTCGTCGTTGAGGTCGATGCCGTACGTGAGAACGCCGTTGGGATTGGCGTCCTTCGGGAGCGCGGCGCCGGCCGTGAGGGGCTGCAGCATGCACGCACCGGCGAGCGCTGTGAAGGCGAGCGCCGCCACACGACCGACCCCGCGGGACCGGACCAGCTGTTGCGAACTCTTCCCCGTGGCGTTGCGTCGGCAGGGCGCTTCCGGCTTTGCCATCGGTTCCTCCCCTCCCCACGTCCGCAGAGTGGATCGTTCCGCTTCGGGCCGGGGCGATCCTAGGCGGCAAGCCTAGGCACCAGCCTTGCGGGAAGCCGACCCGACGTTGCGCGAGACGACGCCTTCTCGGGGAGCATCGCTGCCGGGTGGAGATTGACTTGGCTCGTGCACCGATCTTCTTCACGCGGTCGGCAGCGGGCAGGCTGCACGATCTCGCTGACGCGGGTCTGGCCGCGGAGCGTCTCCGTCGGCGCCAACGACGGAGAGGCTGTGCTCCACGACGCGGACGGCGACCAGCGCCTCGGCCTGCTGGCGGAGTATCACCACCGGATCTCGGAGAGCTGCGGCGCTCCGACGCATCGTCCGAACCCACCGAGGGGCTTTCTCTGGCCGCGCGGGACCGCCAGCGAAAGTCCATTGCCTAATCTATATAGATATGCCTATACTAAGTAGCATGACCGACGAAGGGCAGTCCATCGGGGAGGTCCTCTTCGCGCTGGGCACTCTGGGCATTCGCCAACGCCCTCGGGATCTGAGCCTGACCGCGCTGTCATCGCTTTCGACCATCGAACGCAGCGGACACCGTCGTCTGACGGATCTGGCCGCAAGTGAGGGAGTGACGCAGCCCTCCATGTCCGCCATCGTCAACCAGCTGCAGAGACTCGGCTTGGTCGAACGTCGCTCAGATCCGCAGGACGGGCGTGTCGTACTAGTCGCCATCACGTCGGCAGGCCGCGAGCACCTGAGCAGGCTGCGCCGTGCCGGCGCGACGGTGTTCGACGTCCTTATCGACAAACTCGACCCGTTGGAGGCCGCCGCGCTAGGGGCCGCGCTCCCGTCCTGTCGTCGAATGCTCGAGCTCGTCGGTGACGACGTCGTGTCGGAAGGGAGTGCGCCATGACATCTGTAACGCAAGCCGAAGGAAAATCCGATGACAACAGTGGGGTAGACGGGTCCGGTCGACCGGTGCTCGTTGTCGGTGTGGACGCCACAGGACCGAGCTGGGATGCGTTCGCCTGGGCCGCTGGTGAGGCTCGCCGAAGTAATGGGCGCATCCTCGCCGTATTCGTCACCTCGCTCATCGAGCCGGAGGAGGCACTCGGAACGACGGCACCTCTCGGCTACGCGGCGGCCGCTGACGCGAGAGACCAGATGGCCGAGGAGCTGGCAACCGAAGTGGCACGGCGCGCCGACGCGCTCGGCGTTGAGGCGAAGTTTGTCCGCGGGATAGGCGACGCGGCGCATGTGCTCACTGACGTGGCGCATTCCGAGCACGCCGACCTGATGGTCGTGGGCCGCTCGTCGAAAATGCTGCATCGACTCGCGGGGTCGGTGAGCCGTCGCCTCGTGCTCAACCGGGAGAATCCAGTCATCGTTGTTGTGCCCTGAGGCCCGCCTCACCTGACGGCCGACGGGTCTTACTTCTCTTCGGCTGGTGTGTGGCTCAGTTCAGCGATCTGCGCTCGAGCTGCCTCGACCAATTCGGCATTGGTGTGCGCGTGACCCGCCAGGCCCCACCCTCCATCGACTGCTTCGGTCAGGAGGACCCACGTCCTGGTCGAGAGGGAAGCGTCCGCGGCTGCAGCCGCGATCAGTCCGGTGAACTGGCTCACCACAGCGAGCTGCTTGTCCCGATCGAGCGCGCCGGCGTTCGTCAACACCTGAACCGTGACGTACGAGTTCTCACCGTCGACGTTGGATATGGCGCTCTGCGGCAACACATGCACGAATGCCGCAGTGTTCTGCCTGAATAGCGGGATGTCGGGAAGGCCTTCGATGGTCATCAGTGTCCCGGCGAGGTCGACGGCCAGCTGGTGCGGGTCGGTGAAGGTGCCCGCCGTCGCGTACACATCGATCATCGGCACGGCGTTGTCCTCCTTGCCCCTATCAACTGGCCGCCCCACCGGGCCCGGGCGGGCCGGGCGGGCCGGGTCAGTCTCCGCGCCGACGTCATAGAGACGCGAGAGCCTTGAGGATCAAACCGGACGCGACGTCGGGCTGGGCGATGAACGCGACGTGCGAGCCGTCCACCGACTCGGTGACGGCGTTCATCCGCTCTGCCATGAACCGCTCGCAGTCGGGTGGGATCGCGTTGTCGTGCTCGGAGACCAGGTACCAACTCGGGAGGTCCCGCCAGCCGACGGCCGAGGCTGCCTCCGTAAATGCCGCTGCTGCGAGTGGTCGCTGACTGACGGCCATCGGGCCGGCGACGTCATCACTCAGATCAGCGCAGAACGCCTCGTGGAAGTCCTCGATCTTGATGAACAGGTCCGGGCCGCCTGCGGCGCCGGGGGCATCGTAGGGGCTGGCCACGTTCGTGGTCGCGAGCATCGACGGCGGGTACGGCTGCATCACGCTCACGCAGGTCTCGCCCGCGTCCAACGCGAAGGCGGACAGGAACACCAGGGCGCGGACGTCCTTCACGGTGGGCGCGGCCTGGGAGATGACGGCGCCGCCGTACGAGTGGCCGACCAGGACGATGGGTCCGTCGACCGTGGTGGTGTAGCGGCGAATCGCTTCGGCGTCCGATGCGAGACCACGGAGCGGATTCATCGGTGCGCGCACGGACACTCGCTGCGCCTGCAAGTGCCGGATCACGCCTGCATACCCGGACGCGTCAGCGAATGCTCCATGCACCAGCACCACGGTCGGCTGTGTGGTCATCGTCTTCCTCCGATTCGTTGACTCAACCAGCAGCGACGCGCCTCTAGAGTTCGCCCAGGGCCTCGGTGAGACGGAGGTTCTCCGAGTAGTCGACCGGGCAGGTGATCACCGAGACCGTGTGGGCGGCCAGGGCCTCATTGAGCATGGGAAGCAAATCACCCGCCGCACCCACCCGGTAACCCCGGGCCCCGAAGCTCTCGGCGTAGGACACGAAGTCGGGGTTGGAGAACTCGACTTCGACATGATGACCGAGTTCGAGGTCCATCTTCCAGCGGATGAGGCCATAGGCGTCGTCCTCCCAGATCAAGATCACGAAGGGGATGCGCTCGCGCAGGGCCGTCTCGATCTCCTGTGAGTTCATGAGAAAGGCCCCGTCCCCGACCGCGGCCAGCACCTTGCGCTCCGGCGCCGCCAGCGCGGCTGCGATGGCGCCGGGAAGGGCGAAGGCCATCGTCGAGAGCCCGTTGGAGATCAGACACGTGTTGGCCTCGAAGGTGGGGTAGAGGCGGGCCATCCACATCTTCACGGCGCCGGTGTCGGCGAGGACGATGTCGGAGCGGCCGAGCGCGGCCCGGGTATCCGCCACGACTCGCTGAGGCTTGAGCGGGAAGCTGTTGTCTGCTGCCCCCTGAGCCAACTCGTCAGCCAGGAGTCGCCGGATCTTCTCTCCCCTCGTCCCCTGGGCGAAGCGGCGAGAGGTCGCCTCACCCAAGGCGTGCAGTGTCGCTCCGATATCGGCCTGGATCCCCACCTCGACGTCGTAGTGCGCATCCACTTCGGCGGGCACGCGGCTCAGATGGATGATCTGCTTGTCCCCGGCAGGATTGATCCGAACGGGATCGAGTTCCTGGAGCTCGTACCCGACGCTGATGATCAGGTCTGCGTCGTCAAACCCGAAATTGACGTAGTCGTGACTCATGAAACCGACAGCACCGAGTGAGTGCGGGTGATCGTCGGGGAAGACACCCTTGCCGTGAAACGTGGTCGCCACCGGGAGACTGAGCAGCTCGGAGAACTGGAGGAGTGCGTCGGCCGCCCCGGAACGGGCGGCGCCGTGCCCGGCCAGAATGATGGGTCGCTGGCTCGCGCCGAGCACTGCAGCTGCGCGGGCGATCTGCGAAGGCGAGGGTTCGTCGCTACGGGGTGTATTGACGTCGAGCGGCACCAACTCATCCGGGACGAATTCGGACTCGACATCCTCGGGCACGCCGAGGTAGACGGATCCCGGCCGCTCGGTTTGGGCGAGCTTGAATGCCTTGCGGACCATCTCGGGAATGGAGCCTGGCGTGAGTATCAGGTCGGACCACTTCGTCACCGGCGAGAACATCGAGACAAGGTCGACGCTCTGGTGGGATTCCTTGTAGATCCGGTTCAGGCCTACCTGGGCCGAGAGGGCCACCAGTGGTGTGCTGTTGGTATAGGCGTCAGCCGTTCCCAGAAGCAGGTTGATGGCTCCGGGTCCCAGGGTGGCAGAGCAGACACCGGCTCTGCCGGTGAGCCGGCCATGGATCTCCGCCATGAACGACGCCGCCTGCTCGTGGCGGACCAGGACATAGCGAATGGTCGACCGGGACAGCGCATCAGTGAGATAGATGTTCTCTTCTCCGGGAATGCCGAACACACAGGTGACACCCTCGTGTTCGAGGCACTGGACCAGGAGCTCGGCGGCACGGCGCCGTCGTTCAGCCACGGCACGGATCGTAGTGAAGCCCAGCGTTTCCTGCGGGCGATCGAGGCGCATGGTGTCGCTGCATTGCCGACTAGAACCGGAATCACCTCGCACGACCAAGGAGGCTGACATGCCGGCAAAGGGCAGCGCGGAATGGAAGGGCGACGTTCCGACCGGTTCTGGAACGTTCACGGCGGGCGACACGATCAGTGGGGGCTACACCTACAAGTCTCGGTTCGAGGACGGGCCGGGCTCCAACCCGGAGCAGCTGATCGCCGCCGCGCATGCCGCCTGCTTCTCGATGGCGCTCTCCAACATCCTGGCCGAGGCCGGCAGTCCTCCCGATTCCGTGCACACTGACGCGACCGTCACATTGCGGCTCGTCGAGGGAGCTCCGACCATCACCAAGATCGATCTCGTGACCGTCGGGAAGGTGCCCGGCATTGACCAGACGGCCTTTGCCGAGCACGCTCGGAAAGCCAAGGAGGGTTGCCCGGTGAGCCGGGCCCTCGCCGGAGTGCCCGAGATCACACTCGACGCGAGGCTCGCGTCGTGACCGACGCGTTCGTGCTCGGCGGTGTGCGGACCCCCGTTGGCCGCTATGGAGGCTCGCTCTCGCACCTGCGGACCGACGACCTCTTGGGCCTGACGATGGTGGCTGCGTGCGAGCGGGTCGGTATCCCGCTCGATCGGATCGAGGACATCACGGCCGGCTGTGTCAACGTGGCACACGAAGGCATGGGAGACATCGCGCGTTGGGCTGCACTGGCGGCGGGATTTCCTGATTCGGTTCCAGCGGTCACCGTGAACCGCTTCTGCGCCTCGTCCCTCACCGGCGCCATCTCCATCGCGCATGCCATTCGTAGCGGGGAGCTCGAGCTCGGACTGGCGGCGGGGGTCGAGTCCATGTCGCGCTCAGGGTGGGCCAACATGAAAGGCGCCGCCCCCTTCAGCCCGCGGGGTCCGGTCCTCCTGCTCGACACGATGTGGGCGGGGGCGGGCGGTCCTCCGAACCCGGTCCTGCTCGCCCGCAATGCGTACGTCGAGATGATCAAGACCGCGCAGAACGTGGCCGACCGCTATCAGCTCAGCCGCGAGGAGATCGACGCCTTCGCGCTGCGTTCGCACCACCATGCTGCCGCCGCTCGTGACTCGGGTCGGTTTGCGGCCGAGATTCATCCTGTGGAGATCCCCGGGACCAAGAAGGCGCCTGGTCGGAGCTTTGAGAACGACGAGACGATCAGGGGCGACACCACGGCCGAGCAGTTGGCCGCGCTCCCGCCCCAGCCGAACACGACGCAGATGACTGCGGGCAACTCGTCGCCGCTCAGTGATGGTGCGTCCGCCGTCCTCTTGGCCTCCGAGGGGGCCGCCCAGTCCCTCGGCCTGACGCCGCTGGCGCGGGTGGTCGCGTCGGCGACCTATGCACTCGATCCCCAGTTCATGGGGATCGCCCCCGCCTTCGCCATCGCCAAAGCGCTCACCCGAGCCCAGTTGGCACCGACGGACATCGACGTGTGGGAAGTGCACGAGGCTTTCGCGGCCCAAGCGCTCGGCGTGCTGCGCGAGCTGCCGCACCAGCTCGGTGGCTTCGTGGTGCCCGACGATCGCTTGAACCCCAACGGCGGTGCCGTCGCCATCGGCCATCCGTTCGGGTCTTCAGGCACCCGCTATGTCCTCACGCTGGCCACCGAACTGCACCTCCGCCAGGTGCGGTTCGGCGTGCTCGGCGTCTGTGTCGGATCAGGCCAGGGGGTCGCCCTCGTGCTGGCGAACGCGGACGCGTCCTGATGATCCAGCCGGGTCTGGCGCCGGTTCTTCGACCGGGCTGAGGCCCGCTGCCGTCAACCGGTAGGCCGGTGCCGAGTTCCCGTCGTCGGTCGCCAGCTCGAGGAGGCCCTGGCCGACCTTCTCGAGGGTGAGGGCGCCCACCGCCCAATTGTCGACACTGCGACCTTCGTAGTCGGCGTAGGCCATGGCGTAGCGGGCACCGAGATCGGTGGCCAGGGTGAGCTGTGGCAGTACCGAGACGAAGCGGACGTCCAGCGAGCCACGCTCGGCTTCCGACGCCGCGTAGGCCGAGATGAAGCGCACCGTCGCCTTCGCCCCCGCATAGCCCCCACTCAGGGGCGAGCCCCTGAGGGCGGCACCGCTGGACAATGCGATCACGACCGAGCCCGGCGGGAGAGGGGCGAGCAACGCGGCCCGGCTGAAGTGGAAAGCCTGCCGAACGTCCACCTCCCAGTTGATGCTGAAGTTCTCCCACGTCTGTTCGCGCAATGGGCGCACCTCCGGGGTCGCACCAGCGTTCAGCACGACCGTCTGCGGTCGGTAGCGCGCGAAGAGCCGGTCCGGCAGCGACGCGTCGGTCACGTCGCCGACTTCGGGAGTGAACATGTCCCCGAGCTGTTCTGTCAGCTCGTTCAGGACTCCCTCGTTTCGTGCGACGCCGACCACGTGGGCCCCTTTCCCGGCGAGCGCGGTCACGGTGGCTCGCCCGAAGCCCCGGCTGGCGCCGGTCACGACTGCGGTGGTTCCAGCGAGTTCTCGCACACTCATGGTTGGTTTCCTTTCAGGTTGTGAGTACCGGTGCATGTCACGGGACCGTCGTGCTCAGTCGGCGGAAGCCACGGCGAGCTGGAGCTCGACCTCTGGTCGCTGGGTGCTCGCGACGGCCTTCGCGATCTCGGCGCGCCGGATGAGCAAGAAGGTCACGGGCACCGCGACCAGGCCGGTTAGGCCGCAGACCCAGAGAGCCCACTGGAAGCCACCGGTGAGCGCCGCGGCCGTCCCGGAGCCGTGATGGACGAGCGCGCGGAACCGTGACGCGGCGATGGAGGATGCGATCGCCACTCCGATTGCGCCACCCAGCTGCTGGGACGTGTTGAGCAGACCCGAGGCCACGCCGGCGTCGCGCTCGGTCACCCCGGCGAGGGCGCCGATCGAGACGGGAATGAAGGCGAAGGCGGTGCCCATCCCGGCGACGAAGAACGGTCCGGCCAGGTCGTGCCAGAAGTTCCCGGTGGGCGTGATCTGCGTGGCCCAGAGGATCCCTCCACCGATGAGCGCCATGCCGAAGGCCATGATCAGCTTGGCCGACGTCTTGGTCACCAGCATCTGCGACAGGCCGGCACACGCAACTGAGGTGACCGACGCCGCGAGCCAGGCGAACCCGGTCTTCAGAGCGGAGTACCCGAGGACCTGTTGCATGTACAAGGTGCCGACGAAGACGAAGGTGAAGAAGCTCGCACCGAGCAGGAAGCCGACCGCGTTCGAACCCGCGACGGTGCTCAGGCGGAAGAGGCGGAGCGGCAACAGCGGCGACTCGACCCGCATCTCGGTGACCACGAACGCGAGCAGCAAGGCGGCGCCGGTCGCGAGCATGGCGACGGTCTGTGGTGCACCCCATCCCACCTGCGGTGCCTGCGAGATGGCGTAGACAAGGATCACGAGCCCGCCTGTGACGGAGACGGCTCCGAACGGGTCGTAGCGACGACGGGCGCTCTGCAGCCTGCTCTCGGGGACGACGCGCGTCGCCAGGGCCAAGGCGCCGAGTCCGATGGGCACGTTGACGAAGAAGATGTACTGCCACCCCAGGTAGAGCGTGAGCACGCCACCAGCCAGCAGACCGACGGTTGCGCCGAGCGCCCCCATGGCGCCCCAGATGCCCAGCGCCTTGTTGCGCTCTGCTCCCTCCGGGAACATGTTCATCACGATCGAGAGAGCCGCGGGCAATACCAACGCCGCGCCGAAGCCCTGCACGCCGCGCATGACGATGAGGAACGTATCGGTCGTAGCCAGACCACAGGCGAGCGATGCCCCGCTGAAGATGGCCAAGCCGAACATGAGCAGGCGCCGCCGACCGAGCAGGTCGGCAGCTCGGCCACCCAGGAGCAGGAAGCCCCCGAACGTCAACCCGTAGGCGGTCACGACCCACTGGAGATCCGATTCCGGGAAGTGCAGCTTCACGCCGATCGTCGGAAGGGCGACGTTGACGATCGTCATGTCGACGATCGTCATGAAGTACGCCACCACCAGCAGCCCGAACGCCCGCCAACGGCGCAGCGGCTCGTGGCGCGTCTGCTCTCCCGTGGCGGCCGGCCGCAGCTGGTCGGCGGTCCGGTCCGGTGCGCTGAACGGGGCCATCGTGTGCCTCCTAATGTCGGGTTGTCGTGTTTCGGTCCTACGACCGTTCAAACACCGTCGCCGCGCGCGATTGAGCGATGAATTCGCGGTTCGGTTGGTGTTGCAACCTGTAGGAGGCGTCAGCTCGAAAGGAGGTGACCGGTGACTGATGCGACGCTCGCCCGGGCGCAGGCGGGTGACAGCGATGCCTTCGAGGAGCTGGTGGGCCCGCATCGCCGTGAACTTCACGTGCACTGCTACCGAATCCTCGGATCGTTTCAGGATGCCGAGGACGTACTCCAGGAGACGCTCTTGTCCGCATGGCAGGCCATCGATCGCTTCGACGGAGGCGCCCTCAGGGCGTGGCTCTATCGCATTGCCACGAACCGTTGCCTCAACTACCTCAGGGACGCCTCACGCCGGCCGACCGTCACGAAGGTGGCTGATCCCGACACGTTCTTCGCCGAGGCGGGGTCCTCCGACGAGGCGTGGTGGATCGAGCCATACCCGGACGCGTTTCTCGATGACGTCGCGTTGGGCCCTGAGGCACGCGTTGAGGCGAGGGAGTCCATTGCGCTCTCGTTCGTGGCCGGCCTGCAGCACCTGCCTACCCAGCAGCGAGCGGCGTTGGTTCTGCGTGACGTGCTCGGGTTCTCGGCCTCTGAGGTGGCTGAGATGCTCGAGTCGACCCCCGCCTCGGTCAACAGCGCCCTCCAGCGAGCGCGCGCCGGGTTCAGGCCTTTGGGGGATCCCGATCGCATCCCTCTACCGCACTCACAACGCGAGTCCGAGATCGTCGATCGCTTCATCGACGCCTTCCTGCGAGGCGACCCCCAAGGCGTCGTCGCCGTCCTGAGCGAGGACGCCAAGCTCAAGATGCCGCCCGAGCCCTTCGAGTTCCAGGGATCGCGGCCGATCGTCGAGTTTCTTCGCCGTGTCGGTTGCTGGGGTGAGCGGCTTCGGCTCGTCCCCACCCGGGCGAACAACCAGCCCGCCTTCGGCTACTACCTGCCGGACCCCCATGCTGCGGTGCACCGTGCGGGCGGAGTACTCGTGCTGGCCCTCCGGGACGACCGGATCTCGACCGTCACGCGGTTCGGTGACAAGAGTCTGCTCGGCTGCCTGGGCCTACCGCGGACCGTGCCGAGCGACTAGGCACCTCGCCACGCGGGGGTCGATGGAGGGACCAGCACCTCTAGTGGAGATGGCGCTGCCAATCGGCGGGGACGCGCCCGCTGGGCCCCGGCACGGTTTGTTCGAGTGGATGATGGGTCGGCGGTGCCAGCGGCGGTCCGGACACGAACTCGTCGCTGCGATAGTCGTAGAACCAATCCTCACCTGGCTCGAAACTCGCGATGACGGAGTGGCTCGAGCTGCGGGCGTGTGCTGTCGCGTGCTGCGACGGCGACGTATCGCAGCATCCGATGTGCCCGCATTCCGCGCAGCGACGCAAATGGAGCCACCAGCCGCCCGACGCCTCGCATTCGACGCAACCGGTTCCGCTCGGTTCCTTCGTCGAATCGATCATCTGATCGTCCACCTGGCCACCTCCCTGTCCGGCATCCATCCGGCCGCCAGTATCGCCCGCATGACCGTGGCCCGCCCAGTGGGGATGGGGGGCACGCCGAAGTGGCTGACGGGGTAGCAGGCCGACGGGGAACGCCTCGCAGATCAGAGCCCGGTCTGCTTCGGACTGAGTGGGCCAAAAGACCCATGTGCGTCAACGCCCGGACTACGGACGCAAGACGCCGGAGAGGTCACCGTTCCTGATTGCGTGGCTCTTTTCTGAGGTGTGTCACGAGGGGGCCTGGATCCGAGCCGGCGGGCGGCTCGGGGGAAGGTAGGTGCATCATGGAGAACCGCCGGCGAGTGCCACGCCAGATAGCTGGTTGGGGCGGCTTCTGCCACGTGGAGGGGGAAAGCGCGGCCGGGTGGCGGGATTGTCGCGTGGTCGACATCTCGGTCCTCGGTATCGGGATCAGGATGCAACACTCCCGGCCGTCCGAACTCGTTGGTCGCCATGTCTCGGTCGAGCTTCCTGCGGTAGGTGACGCGGTCAACATCCGGTTCGAGGGTGAAGTCACGAATGTGGTCCGGAGCACGTTGCGCTCCGCTCGCATCGGTATCGAGTTCGTCCATCTGTCCAACACCGAGCGTGCGATCCTCGACGTGCTGAGCCACGCCACCGACGGCGACCGCGTGCTTTCGCTGGTCTAGGAAAGTCGAAGGGGGAATCCATGGTTCCGGTGCTCCTCTCTTGGAGTTGGCGTTCAGTCGTCGCGGCCCCGGTGACGCTTCAGGTCAGGAGCCGGGACCATCGCTTGTCGGGAGCCGGTCCGTCCATGTCGCTCCCCCCGGCCCTGGGACCGTCGTTGCTCTGGTCGACCGGCTCGGAGGCTCCGAGCTCGGCTGCGCTGAGCCCCGGAGGCACGGGGCCGATGACAATCGTAAAAAACGATGAGTGGAATCTTCCAAAGCTCATTGACAGATAGGAAGGAACTGGGCACCCTTGGTGTTGAACTAGCTACAGAGAAGAAGAGAGAGGAGCAAGGGTGCGACTCTTCAAGGACGATTTGGCACAGCTGCCATTGTTTTCGCAGGTCAGCCGTTCGGAGCTGGCCCTCATCCGGCGTCTGCTGACGCCCCTGCAGGTACCGGCTGGTCGGGTGCTGGTGCGGGAAGGTGGTCCCGGAGACCAGTTCATGATCATCGCCGATGGTGAGGCGACGGTGAGCCAGGGAGGCCACACCATCGCCACCCTCGGGCGCGGTGACCTGGTGGGCGAGATGGCCCTCCTCGATCACGACGGCACCGGACGGCGCAACGCCACGGTGACCGTCACCTCGGACGCCGTGGTCTACGCCGGGTCCAGGGCAGAGTTTCGACAGATCCTCGAAGCGGTGCCCGCGGTCGAGCGCAAGGTGCGCCAGACCGTGGCGGACCGCACGCTGAGCCTGGCCGCCTGAGCGGCAACGCCTGCGCCGGCCGAGCCCAGTCCCAGATGGCGTTCCCCCCGCCCGGATGGGCTGCTTAGTCCGAGCGGGTGTAGTGACCCTTGTCGAGGTCCTCGATGAGGGTCGGGCCCGTCGGCTCCCAACCGAGCAGGTGCCGTGTGATGCTTGCCGTAGCCGGGCAATCGAGCGAGACGAAGTGCCCCAGGAAGGCGAAGTGGTCTGACGCGTCGCCGGGAGACACCGACTCTGTCGGGATGTCCAGTTGACGGCTGATCGCGTCGGCGATCTCTCGGAACGGTACGCCCCGGTCGCCCACCGCGTGCAGGACCGACCCGGCGGGAGCGCTCTCGACCGCCAGCCGAGCCAGGCGGGCTGCGTCCGAACGATGGACGGCCGGCCACCGATTGGAGCCGTCGCCGACGTATCCCGCGACACCCCGCTCGCGAGCGATGCCGACCAGCGTGGCGACGAACCCGTTGTCGCCGTCGCCGTGCACGCTCGGCGGGAGCCGCAACACGGACGAGCGGACGCCGATGCCTCTCAGCGAGAGCGTGAGCAGCGCGGTCGCAGCGCGGACGCCGGCGGGGTTGGCCCGGATCTCGTCACTGGGCACCAGTCCGTCGTCCTCGGTGGCAACCCGCCCTGAGCTCAGCCCGAGGATGCCCGAGGCGAGCACGAAGGGCCGGTCCGAGTCGGCGAACGCCGTGCCCATGGCTTCGACCGCCCGCCGGTCGGCGGCGCCCGCGGCGGCAAAGTTGCCGCCGAACGCCACCTCGTGCTGGAAAGCGAGGTGGATGACTCCGTCCGAGTCGGCGGCAGCCTTCGCCAGTCCGTCGGGATCGTCGAGGTCGCCCCGCTGCACGATGGCGCCGACGTCTTCGAGGCGTTGCGCCGAGGCGTCGGAGCGGGCGAGGCCGACCACCTCGTGGCCGGCTTCGAGAAGTTCGGGCACGACGCTGGAGCCGATCCAGCCCGATGCACCGGTGACGAAGATTTTCACGGCTGTACCTCCCGTGGGATGATGTCAGTGACAGTCATCACTCTAAGGCTGATGTCAGTCACTGTCAACACCTAGGATCGTGGTCATGGGTCGATGGGAGCCGGACAGCCGCGGCCGCCTGCAGGAGGCCGCCCTGGCGCTCTACTCAGAGCGGGGCTTCGACCAGACCACGGCGGCTGAGATCGCCGCCCGGGCCGGGGTGACCGAGCGCACCTTCTTCCGCCACTTCGCGGACAAGCGCGAAGTGCTCTTCGGTGGCTCGGCCATCCTGAGGGAGCGGATCCTGGAGGGGGTCATCGCCGCGCCCACCGGAGACGGTCCCCTCGACGCAGTTGCCCGCGGGCTCGATGCTGCTGCGGGCGTGCTCGGCCAGGGTCGCCGCGACCTCACCTCGCAGCGCCAAGCGGTGATCGCGGCCAACCCCGAACTTCGAGAACGCGAGCTCGCGAAGCTGGCCGACTACGGCGCCGCCATCGCCGCGGCGCTCCGGGACCGAGGAGTGGGCGAGCCGCAGGCGACGCTGGCGGCAGAGGCCGGCATGACTGTGCTGCGGGTAGCGCTGGAGCGGTGGGCCAACGGAGACGACGGCCGCGAACTCGGCGCCGTCATGCGCGCGTCGATGGCGGAACTACGGGCCGTGATGGCGGGGGACTGAACGGCGGATCGCCAGAAGACGAGCTCTGTCAGCCGCTCGAATCAGGGCCGCCGGCCGTTGGGCATGAGGTCGCTCAGTCCCCATTGGTCGAGCGCGTTCAACTGGACCTGGTTCCCGGTCGCCTCGACGATCATGTTGCCGCCGACATAGATGGCCGTGTGGTACACGCTCGTCCAGTCAGTCTGCGAGTCCCCCCAGAACACGAGGTCCCCGGCTGAGAGCATCGTGAGCGCGACGGGCGCGCCGGCCGTGTCGTACTGGTCGTCGGCCACTCGGGCAAAGCCGATGCCGGCGCCGTTCTCCCACGAAGCGAGCGCCAGGCCCGAGCAGTCGTAGCCCACGGGGCCGTTGCCGCCCCAGATATAGGGCTTGCCGAGCTGTGCGAACGCGAACAAGACCGCCTTGTCTCCTGGGGTGGCCGGCTGGAACAGCAACGCCTCGGTAGGTGGCGCGCCCTGTGCGTCTCCGAAGGGGTACGCCGTCCCGTTCTGCTCCTCGACCCAGTAGCCGTGTCCGGTCGAGGTCGCCACCACTTTCTCGGCCGGGTCGAGGCTGGAGCCGCCGGCCGCCGAGCCGTCGAACCCGGCGTCGCCGAAATTGAAGATGCCGCCGTCGGACGCGACCAGCCAGTAGCCGTGGCCGTCCGGCGCCGGCGCCATGCCGACGATCGGCCTGTTGAGCGGGATCGAACCCGTCGAGCCGTAGAACTGCGCGTCGCCGTACGAGAAGATGCCGCCGTCGGAGGCGACCAGCCAGTAGCCGTGGCCGTCGGGCGTCGGCGCCATGCCGACGATCGGCCTGTTGAGCGGGATCGAACCCGTCGAGCCGTAGAACTGCGCGTCGCCGTAGGAGAAGATGCCGCCGTCGGAGGCGACCAGCCAGTAGCCGTGGCCGTCCGGCGTCGGCGCCATCCCGACGATCGGCCTGTTGAGCACGATCGAGCCCGTCGAGCCGTAGAACTGCGCGTCGCCGTAGGAGAAGATGCCGCCGTCTGATGCGACCAGCCAGTAGCCCATCCGATCAGTGGTCGTGGTGATCGCGACGATGGGATGGTTGAGAGGCAAGCCGGCGGCCGAGCCGTAGGCCGGTGCAGTGCCGAAATTCCACACGGCGCCTTGGGCACTGGCCAGCCAGAAGTTGTCAGAGGGGATGCCGGTCAGGCTCTCGATGCCGGTTCCCGAGTCATGAGCTGACGCGGCAGCGTCGCTAGAAGCGGCAACGACAAGGAGGGCGCCGATGAAGAGGGCACCACTGAGGAGTGTTGCAACAGCGACGAGAGTCGGCTTCGTGTTGGCTCTGGCGCCCCTGGCCATGAACCCACACCCTGTGCGGAGTCGTGCACATTCCACGCTGGTCGCATCGTCGCCCGGCCGCGACTCCTTGAGTGCGGCACCTGGTGTTCGGCCGACATTTGAGGGCCGGTTGGGATGGCGGACCGAGGGCCACGATTGCCTCCGATCGGACAATCAGAAGGCCACCAGGCCTTTCCCTCCGGGGCGCACGTCGCCGCGCGCGGCGAATTGTTCGGCCTATCTCGAGCAGATCCGCCTGATGATCCGCCTGACCGGCACCATCGAGGCCGAGGACCTCTCGCCACAGGCCGTCGACGGCCGACCGAGTTCTGCCGTCGCTAGCGCAACGAGACCTGACCACAGGGCTACTCCGAGTCGAGACGGATCGGGCTCCCGATGTTTGCGTCGCACCGGGCCCACTGAGGGCGTCGTTGAAGGCGAACCGCCGCGCGCCGCGTATGAGGCTGCGGATTTCTGGACGAACTCGAGCACGTCGGGGTGGATGTGATCGAGTCCCCGCCAGTCCGTACCACATGGTCACGGCGGACCCGACCAGTAGCCAGCACACCAACCCGATGGCTCTCAGGACAAGGCCGCGTGTCAACCCGGCGTCTCCGGCCGCGCCGAAGTACAAAATGGCCTGGAAGCGGCGATCTGGTGCGGGTCCCTCGACCAGGTGGAAAGTCACTGTCGCCACTCCGGCCGGCTGGAATCGAGCGGGGCGAGTACCGGGTCGGCCCAGTGCGGCGGGGTGTCGGAGAAGCCAACCGGGGGATGAAAGCTCTCGGCCGAAGCAGCCACGGTCGGACGGAGCGCGGCCGGCCGAGTTCGGTGTCGAGCGTCCTGGGGCCGAGAATGTGTACGTCAAGGCATGGTGATGATGTACATCCAACTGCATCCGCTTGGAACAGATTCGCCGAGATCTTGTTGCAATGTGGCGACGGGCGTTCATCGAAAGGCTCGATGGCTTCCACAGCTACGCCCTGATGGCGAAGGAAGTTCAAGACGCGCTCGACTTAAACTCGATTCTCGTCGCATCTCTGTCCGTATAGGGCAGCGGGCGAACGGCGGCGCCGTTTCCAGTCTCTAATTCCTCTTTTATCGGACCCGTGCCGAGATATTCTCCCGCTCCTGCCGAGGATGATTGTGGCCCTTCGAGTCCGGGAGCGTCCGCTGGAACGATGCGGTCGAGCAACTCGAGGACCCGACTGACTTTGCCGGTCGTCTTACCGCCCTCTAGCATCGGATCCATTGGAGCCCATAAGTCGAACTCAGCGAGCGGAGGTGAGAACTGTGGACCGGGCCGATCCGTTCAATACCGCCACCAGTTCTCCGCGTCGAGCTCACCACAGCGATCTTGGCGCGGAGTTCCATCTTCCACATCCGATGTCGCGCCCTCAATTCGCCGCGTTCATTGCACGGGCGACGGTCGCCGGGTTTCAGAATCGCCAAAGTTTCCGCGAAGTCGAGCGTTTCTTCTTCATGATCGGTTACACGCGTAGTGGCAGCACCCTGGTCGGATCGTTGCTCAATGCACACCCCGAGATAGTCATCGCACACGAGACCGACTTCTTGCGTTATGTCCGACCAGGAATCACACGCAACACCTTGTTCGCCATGCTGCTTGAACGTGACCGTCAGTTCGCAGCGATCGACCGTCGATACCACGGTTTCGAATACTCCGTGCCAGACGGCGACCAAGGTAGGTTCACTTCGTTGCGGGTTATCGGTGACAAGCACGCCGGTCGAGCGACGCGACGCCTTCACGGGGACTTCAGCCTTCATAAGGGTCCAGATTTGCTCGAGCGCGTTCGTGCTCTCGTCGGCGTCCCGATCCGCGTTCTCCACCTCGTGCGCAATCCGTTCGACAATATCGCCTCCATCGCTCGGAGCCGTGATCTTCCTCTTTCGTCCGCAATCGACATCTACCGTAAGCTGGGCAACGCCGTCGACCAGATCAAGAACCAATTGGATGCCGATGAGCTCTTCGAGATCAAATACGAGGAGATAACCGCTGATCCCGCAGGGACCATGCATGACATCTGTCGCTTCATCGGCGTCGATGCCACCGCTCTCTACCTGAGCAAATGCACGACCTTGGTCGACGGCGGCGGCCGCCGTGGACGCAAGAACGTGTCCTGGTCTCCGAAAGAGCTCGGCACGGTGGAGGACCTCATTGCCGCCCGCCCTTGTCTTGATGGCTACTCCTTGACTGAATAGACGGACGCGGCTGGCGGCCAGGGCTATCGTGAGCGCTGCTGTGTACCCTGGTTGGAGGACCTCCCCGGCGCCTCTCGCCGTTGAGCAACTTTTCGGATTGACGGCCAGCTGCAGGTGTAATGGGCGGCTTCCCACAGTCGAGGAGGTCCAGAAGGTCTAGCGGCGCAAGCGTCTAGAGGCGGTCAGACGCGGGCCGCGGTCCCGGCAAACAGCTTGTCGCGCGACGCCTCGTCGAGACTCGCGGTCACGTCGCTGAAGGTCTCGTACAGGTCGTCGAATGTCCCATACGTGGCGTCCACCGGGAAGTTGCTGGCGAACATGCAGCGATCCTCGCCGAAGGCGTCGATCGCAAAGTCGAGCCACGGCGAGAGGACCTCGACGGCCATCGACTCGAAGGGCATCGCCAGACCCGAGAGCTTGCACACCACGTTGTCGCCTATGCCCGCCAAGGCGCGAATGCCGGCTTCCCACAGTGCCCGCTCGTCGTCGGAATCCGAGCGCGGCCATCCCGTGTGCTCCACGACCACCGACAGATCGCCGATGCCGGCGAGCTTCGCCGCCGCCACCTGGAGCTGATCGGGATGGGCCATGAGCTCGAAGACCAGGTTCCGCTCCTGGAGGGCGCGTAGGACCTCGGGGACCGGAACGGGGTCCCCGAGCGGGCCCATCGGCCGGATGCCGCGAAAGCGTGGAGCCGCCATCTGCCGGTCCAGCATGTCGATCGACTCGGCCACGGAGTCGGCGGGTGGCAGACCACCGATGATCGCGTCAGGACCGCCGCTCGCCGTGGCGGTGCGGTCGAGTTCGAGGGTCTCGTCGACGGAATTGGGGCCCGTGGCGGCCGCGACGTTGACGAACGCGTCGACCTGCCAGGCGGCTGCTTCGGCCCGATACGTGGCGACGTCGAATCGGCGGTGCATCCTGGAAGGGTCGCCTTCCGATTGATCCGGGATGTGGCCGAGGTAGGGGTACCAGTCGGTGCGCGCGGGGTCCCAGAGGTGGACGTGCGCGTCGATCACGCGGGTAGGCCGGCTCCTCATGGAGACTCCAATGCTGGCTGACCGGTGGCCGCGACGATCTCCTGGAGGCTGGCGTCGAGCCATGGAGGAATAGCGGGACCGCCGTAGGTGATCGTGCCGATGGGGCGCGGGTGGCTACGCAGGCCGATCCAGCCGTCGCCGACGGCGAGCTCCGCACCCGCGAGCGGGGCGGTCTCGGTGTTCGCCAGCAAGAATCCGACCAGCTCACCCAACGGGTGCGCCGCAGCGCGTGCCGGCGTTTCCATGCCGACGGCGAAGGCCGTGAGCAGCCCGTGCGTACCCCCGGCTGCGGCACGCGCCAGCTGGGCGGCCGCCTGTGCCCGCGTGATCCCGGCCGGGCTGCACGCGTCGCTGATGGTCACCAGGCGCACCGGCCGGTCGGCGCCGGTGGCGTAGTCCGCGGCCGACCGGGCCCATGCGGCATCAGCGTGCAGCCGGTCGGTGATCCCCTGGTGGTCGGCGAGCACTTGTTGCCACTCCGGCCCGGTTGGTGCGGGAATCTCGTGGCCGCCAAGGGCGACGACCATGGCATCGATCGGTCCCGCCACCTCGGCGAGGGCGTGGAGCGCGCGCGTCGCACCGTCGAAGCCGTCCGCTCTCTCGAGGCGATGGCAGGCGATCGAGCGGGCTTCGAGGGCGGCAGTGAGACAGGCCGCCAGCTCCGGCCGGTCGCTGACCATGGCACAGGACTTCACATCCGAGGACGCAGGTTCGGCTGATGCAGCCTCGACGAAGATGGGACCGAACCGAGGGTTGCTCCCGCCCTCGGTCGCCTGACCTGCCTCCGCGACGACGAAGGCACGCGGGATCACGGACCGGAACACAGCCTCGAGGGACACCACGTCCGCGGCGCGTACCACCTCAATGAGTCGAGGTTGGTCGACCACCGCGACCTCGGGGCCGCCGGCGAAGAGCACTTGGCCCGAGCACCACGCTGCACCCCGGCCGACCAGGTAGGCACCAAGGGGAGCGAGGTCCTCGGGCCCGGGCATGGAGTCGAGCGTCAGCCCACCGCCACCACCGGCCCGGCCCGCCTGGCGAGCGCGCTCGAGGGCCGCAGCGACCATGCGCGTGCTGGCAATGGGCGAGATGGCGTTGACGGTGACACCGGGCGGGGCGTGCCGGCCCAGATGCCAGGTGAGTGCCGCCACGGCCCGTTTAGCCGCGCTGTATCCACCGGCGTCGGCCGCCCGCCATCCCGAGCCGGAGGTCACGCCGAGGATGCGGCCGTGCCCGGCCTCGGCCATGAGCGGCAGGGCGGCGTCGAGCACGTTGAGGTATCCCCCGAGGTGGACCGAGAGCAGCGCGACGAAGTCCTCTTCGGTTCCTTGGGCGAAGTAGGACTGGCGCGTGATGCCCGCGACGTTGACGACGGCATCGAGGCCGCCGCGTTCGTCGACCAGTTCCTCGAACAGGATGCGCAGCGCCGCGCCGTCGGTCACGGAGGCCGACGACGCCCGCGCCGACCCGCCCGCCGCGACGATTCGGCCGGCAGTGGTCTCTTCGGCCTGCGGGAGTTGTTCGGTCCCGTCGAGCGACACGAGAGGGTCAACGGTGACGACGAACCATCCGCGGCGGCCCAACTCCTCGGCGATCGCGGCCCCGATTCCACCCCCACCGCCGGTCACGACGGCCACCTCCTGTCGGGTGCTCATGGGGTGCCCGTGCGGACTTCGATCTCCAGGCCCTCGAACGTGCCCTCCTCGAGCCACCGTTCGAGCACGTCGCGGTAGCCGAACCAGTCCCCTAGGCGACCCCCGTAGTTGCCGGCGAGTGGACTCACGTCTTCCGGGTGGCCCTCGTTGTTGATGCGCGACGGTGTGCAGGCCGACATCACCGCACTGGCATCGATGAACGTGTCAACGATGGCTTGGACCCACGCGTCCTCGGCTTCGGCGCTCACGTCGAAGACATCGACCTCGTGCTCCATGAGCAGGCCGACGGCCCGCCCCACGAACTCTGCACCGAGCACTGCCAGTTGTGTGTAATTGACGGTCACCACGGATTGCTGCGTCGGCCCGGGCATCGCGAACATGTTCGGGAAGCCGCGGCTCAACATCCCGAAGAGTGTGTGCGGTCCCTCCGCCCATTTCTCAGCCAGGGTGACGCCGTTGCGACCCACGATCTCGTGTCCGGCGCGCCGCTGCAGCGGGGTGCGCTCTGCTTCGAAGCCGGTGCCGTAAATGATGCAGTCGACCTCGAAGTGTTCTCCGTTGACATCGAGGCCGTCCTTGGTGATCCGCTCGATGCCGGCGGGGCAGTCGATCAGGGTCACCCGCGGACTGTTGAACGCCGAGAGATATTCGTCGTGGAAGCACGGGCGCTTGCAGATGTAGCGGTAGTAGGGCTTGAGGATCTCCGCCTTCGACCGGATCGCTCACGAGATCGTCGATCCTCCGCCGGTGGGCCTCCATGACCTCGAAGTCAAGGGCCTCTGCACTGCGCGCGATGTCGGCACGAGTCATGCCCTTTTTGACCTGCGGGTTGTTGACGGCGGCGTAGTGGTGCGTCCACCCGTCGTCCACCTCGTCCACGTCCACCGCGACGCCCAGCATCATGGCCTGGAAGTTGTCCATGCGCGACCGTTGCCACCCTGCACCGAGCCCGCTCGCAAAGTCGGGCTCGGTGGGCCGGTTGCCGCGCTCACCGATGGCGGAAGGCGTACGCTGGAACACGTAGACGTGCTGTGCGGATTCGGCGAGCGGCGGCACGCACTGAATCCCGGACGCTCCAGTGCCCAGCACGGCGACGACCTTGTCGCCGAGACGATCGAGCGGCTCGTCGGGGCCGCCACCGGTGTAGTCGTAGTCCCAGCGCGCCGTGTGGAACGAGACGCCTCCGAAATCCTCCATCCCTGCGATGACGGGCAGCTTCATGAGGTTGAGGATCCCGACGGCCAGGACGTACCACCGGCAACTCACCACGTCGCCGCGGTCGGTGTGGATCCGCCAGCGCGCCGCATCCTCGTCCCACTCAGCCCGGGTGACGCCCGTCTGGAACAGCGCGTCGCGGGTCAGATCGAATCGCTCGGCGATTGCCTCGAGGTGTGCTCGGATCTCTTCGCCGTACGCGTAGCGCCGGGTCGGGATGTAGCCGAGCTCCTCGAGCATCGGCATGTAGATGTAGGACTCGACGTCGCACATCACGCCCGGGTACCGGTTCCAGTACCACGTACCCCCGATCCCTCCGGCCTGGTCGATGATGCGGATCCGCTCGACACCGGCCTTGCGGAGATTGGCGCCGGCGAGGGCCCCGGCGATCCCACCGCCGACGACGACCACGTCGACCTCGTCAGCGACCGGAGCCCGCTCGATGTGCGGCGTGAACGGGTCGTTCCGGTACTGGGCGAAATGCGCATCGCGGTCCAGGTCGCGTATGTCCGACCGGCCTTCGACCAGCCGCTTGTCCCGCTCGGCGAGATACTTGGCGTGGACCGCCTCCGGGTCGAAGCTGGCGGGTTGGTCGGTTGGAGACATGGCGCAGTCGGTGTCGGGTCTCTCGGCTCAGGTCCAGGTCGGGTCTCGGTCGTATGGCTGGAGAGTAAGACCCCGTTCGCGTGGGACTTCGAGCCCTCCACCCCTGGGTCAGAGTGTAAGCGTCAGGGCCAAGGCTGATCGAGTTGCCGAGGTGGTCCCACCCTGATGCCATTGGGTGCCTTCATTTCACGGCGCGTCCGCCAGCACGCACACCACCGGCGGCTCGAGTTCCAGCATCTCGACGTGGGCGTGACGAAAGCCGGCCCGGGCCAGTGCGGCCTCGATCTCGTCTCCGGCTCGCACCGAGGTCGCCGCCGTGGCGCCTGGACAGCGCGGCTGCGATGCGAGCGCAATCACGCCCCCAGGTCGAAGCCTGTTCCTCAGCTCTCGCAATCGAGCAACCGGGTCTTCCCAGAATCCCAAGGAGTTGACGGCCATGATCTTGTCCATCGGGGCGCCGAAGTCCGGGAGCGAGGTGACCGAGGCAAGGCGAAGATCAACTCGTCCGGAGCGGACGTCCGCGGAGTTTCGCCGTCGAGCCTGACGAGCATCAGCGGCGAATGATCGATGCCGAAGACGGTTCCGGAAGTCGCGCGTGCGGCCAGTTCGCACACGGCGATGCCTGGGCCGAAGCCGACCTCCAACACCCGGTCGGTCGGCTGCACGTCGAGCAACGACACGACCCAACTGTTGCGCCGGCGATTCGAGGAACGATGCGCCATGACCCAGCCCGCCACGCGCCCGCCGGCACCATGGGGGCGCATGAACTGGCCCACCACGCGGTGCAGGACCTGCTGTCTCCATTGCGCCGCTCGTTGCCTTCCCGCGCTGTCAGGCCGTTCGTGTTCTGAGGTCATGGGGGCAGTCAACAACTTCAAGCGCCCTTGAAGTCAAGATGTCCGAGCTGTCGTACGCCATCGGGGAGGTCGTGTGCCGCACCGGCGTCGCGCCGTCGGCGCTTCGGTACTGCGAGGAGCTCGGACTCATCCCGCCCGTCTCGTTCGACCAGAGGACCGTCCTCGTGCGGATGGCCAGGCCCGCGGGGCCCTCCATGTCGACGGTCAGCGCGACGCCCTCGGCGCCGGCGATCAGCTGCATGGCCTGATCGACCACGCGCTCGACCAGCCGACGCGGGCTGATCATCTCGACCATTTCAGCGCTCTGGTCACGGGCACCCCACCAGTGCCGCACCGCGCCAGGTTCGCCCTGGTCGTGAGAGTGTGTCCGACGAATTCCTACTGTTCGTTTCGGTGAGGGACGGTTCGGTCTTAAATCGCGCGGTCGCCACACGTCCGGCGCGACGCCAGGTCGATCCCTCTCGAGGTTGGACACAGGGGTTGTCGAACTCGGCGAGGCGACGGATTCGTGCAGCGAGAGTTGGAAGGAGAAGCGATGACTCAACTGCAGCCAGCGGTCACACGGCTACTCGAAGGGCCCAACTATGCCCATCTGGCGACGTTGCTCCCTGATGGCTCGCCACACTGCGTCCCGATCTGGGTCGGGCTCGAAGGCGACAAGGTGGCGTTCATGACGGGGCCGGACTCCCGCAAAGCGCGCGACATCGCGCGGGACCCCAGGGTGGCCATCTCACTGACCGAGCACGACGACCCCTTCACGATGGCCTCGATCCGGGGCCGGGTGACCGATCGGATCGACGGTGACGAGGCCTGGGTGATCATCGACCGGATCTCGACGGTCTACACCGGCGGTCCCTACCCGGAGCGACAGGGCCGGATCGTCTTCCTGGTCGAGCCCGAGCACGTGGTCGCCAACGCGTACTGAACCGGCGGGACGGCGCCTCGGTAGCCTCGTCCCGCAAAAGTCTTCGGGCCCGGCTATGGCGTCGGATCGCTCGGAGGAACCGAAGGAAGGGGAGAAGCATGGACGTTCGACCGAGTCAGCCGTCCATCAAGGGCCCGGCCGAGACCTTCACCGGCGACGTGTGGATCGACCCGATCGCGCTCGGCGTGGAGCCGTCCCGCGTGCGGGTCAATGCCGTCCATTTCTCTCCGGGCGCCCGCACGGCCTGGCATTCGCACGCCGTCGGCCAGACCCTCTTCGTGACGGAGGGGCGAGGGCTCGTGCAGTCGCGCGGCGACGCGGTCGCGGAGATAGGCCCGGGCGACATCGTGGTCACGCCGGCGCAGGAGTGGCATTGGCACGGCGCGACGCCCGACAACCTCATGACGCACCTGTCCATCACAGAGGGTGTCGGTGACCGTCCGGAGCCCGAGACCAACTGGGGTGCGCACGTGACCGACGACGAGTACGGCGCACGCTGAGGCCGGAGCAGGCGGAACGTGCGAGATTTTTCGGGCAAGGTCGGCGTCGTCACCGGGGCGGGGAGGGGGATCGGGCACGCGGTGGCGCGTGCCCTGGCCCAACGGGGGATGACCGTCGTCCTGAGCGACGTTGCAGCCGCGCAGCCAGTACGCGTCGCCGCGGCGCTGCTCGATGCCGGACCCGAGGCGCTGGGGGTGGTCTGCGACGTGACCAACGCGGACGAGGTGGGTCGGCTCGCGGACCTCACGATGGAGCGGTTCGGCCGGGTCGACCTTTTGTGCAACAACGCCGGCGTTGTCTCCGGCGGTCCGACGTGGGAGATACCGCTCGACGACTGGAACCGGGTGCTCAGCGTAAACCTGTGGGGGGCGATCCACTGCATCCATGCGTTCGTCCCCCTCATGGTCGACAACGAGTCGGGCGGGCACGTCGTCAACGTCGCCTCGATGGCGGCGGTCACGCCCGTGCGCGGCATCGCGCCCTACAACGTCAGCAAGCACGGACTGCGTGCGCTCGCTGAGACGCTCCACGCCGACCTCCGGGCGGCGGGGAGCGGCATCGGGGTCACGGTCGTGATGCCAGGTCGCGTGGCGACGTCGCTCGGGTCCCCGAGCGGAGAGCCCGATCCCGCTTCCGATCCCGGCAACGAGGCGGCTGCCGCCGAAGCAGGGATCCTGACGACGGGCGCCGTGGCTGACCAGATCGTGGACGCGGTGGAGCGCGACCAGTTGTACCTCTTCACGCACGACGACAGCATCGAGTACACCGCGGCACACTTCTCCCGGATCCTCGGGCGCTGACGCGGCGCGACGCGCCGGCGGGTCTGAAGGCAGAGACGGTCGGGATCTCGGCGCTGCGCCCGTGCGCGAACAGGTAGCGTCCGGTCCCCGGCGCCAGTCGGAGGGAGCAGGTCGAGTCATGAGCGAACAGCGGGTAGCGATCGTCACCGGCGGCGGCTCGGGGATCGGGCTCGCCATCAGCCGGCGCCTCGCCGGCGACGGGCACGCCGTCGCCATTCTCGATCTCGACGGTGACGCCGCAGCGGCGGCCGCACAGAGCATCGGTGCCGACGGTGGAAGGGCAACGGGTGTCGCGGCGGACGTGGCCGAGCGCGACGGGGTGGTGGCCGCCGTGGACGAAGTTCGCCGACAGCTCGGCACCCCGGCAATCCTCGTCAACAACGCCGGGACCGGTTCGACCTTCACGCGGTTTCTCAAGGTCACGCCCGACGAGTGGGACCGTGTGCTCCGGGTCAATCTCACCGGGGCGTTCCATTGTTGCCAGGCTGTGCTCCCCGACATGGTCGAGGCCGGGTGGGGTCGCATCGTGAACATCTCCTCATCGAGCACTCACAGCGGGCAGCCGCTCCTCGGCCCCTACGTGTCGTCGAAGTCCGGGCTCAACGGGCTGACCAAGTCCCTCGCCCTCGAATTCGGGCCACGGGGCGTCACCGTCAACGCGATCCCGCCTGGTTTCATCGATACGCCGATGCTGCGGGCCTCCGAGGCCAGGGGTGAGTTCGGTCCGGGGGGAGTTGACGATGCCATCGCCCGGACTCCGGTGCGACGGGTGGGCCTGCCGGACGACATTGCTGCGACCTGCTCGTTTCTCTGCCGGGACGAGGCGGGCTACATCACCGGCCAGATCATCGGGGTCAACGGCGGGCGCAACACCTGAAGCGGCCTGAAGGGGTTAGGTGTTGGTGTAGGGCAACAGGTCGTCGTCGAGCGCCACGTCGAAGGAGCGCATCGCCATCGCAAAGACTTCGTAGGCACCGACGGTGAATACGACGTCCATCAGCTGTTGGGTGTCGAGCACCGACGAGAGCACCGCATACGTCGCGTCAGCGATGCGGGCGTCGGCGACCAGCTCGTCGGCGGCGGCGAGCAACGCGCGCTCGAGGGGATCCCATCCTGCGTCCTCGGGCCCGACGCGCACCCGTTCGATCTCTTCGGGACTGATGCCTGCCACCCCCGCCTGGTACACGTGTTGGGCCCACTCGTAGGCCGCGCCCCGGAGGTGGGCGACCCGGAGGATCAGCAGTTCGCGCTGACGGGCGCTGATCGTCGTGTAGTAGAGGGCGTGACTGATGAGGTTGTTGTAGGCCGTGGTCAGGTCGGGGTGATGGGCCAGCACACCCATCGCGTTCAGCCCCTTGGGGCTGGCCGGGTCGCGCGGCGGCACCGGGAGGCGCGGATTGGACGGCCGGTACGCTGCTGCCAGCGCTTCGCTCATGCCGCGGGGCCACTCCCGTGGGGGGATCGGCTGGACTCTGCTCACCCCGCGAACTCCGGGAGCACGTCACGGACGAATGATTCGATTTGCGACTCGCCCGATCCGGGCCACCCGCAGACGAGATAGCCGTAGCCGGCGTCGCGCCACTTGGCCGCATGTTTGCCGGCAAGCTCGAGATCGTCGAGGGACAGCGAGCCTGCGCGCAGGATGGAGGCGGGATCGCGGTCGGCGGCCTCGGCCAGCTGGTCCAGGCGGGTGTTGGCGTCACGCAATGAGTTCGGCGAACCGAAGCCGTGCCAGACGTCGGCAAAGCGGGCGGCCAGCGGGAGGGTGCGCCGGGGGCCGGTCCCGCCGATCCAGATGGGCGGGTGCGGCAGCTGCACCGGTCGCGGGCGAAGAAATGCGTCGTGCAGCGAGACCCGCTTGCCCGAGTAGGAGACGACGTCACCGGTGCACAGCCGGGTGACGATCTCGAGGGTGTCCTCGAGCAGATCGAAGCGCTCTGACGTCGGCGGGAACGCGATCCCGAGTTCCTGATGTTCCTTGTCGAACCAGGCCGCGCCGAGGGCCAGCTCCAGCCGACCGTGGGACGCGTGGTCGATCGTCACGGCTTGGGCCGTCAGCACCGACGGGTGCCGGTAGGTGGCCCCGGTGACGAGAAGGCCGAGCCGGATGCGCGAGGTCAGCCCTGACAGGGCAGCCAGCGTCGTCATCCCCTCGAACGTCTCGCCCGGTCCGTCGCCGTACATCGGCTGGAAGTGGTCGAAGCCCCAGACTCCGTCGAAACCGAGGTCCTCCGCCAAGTCGAACCCTGCGCACCAGCTCGTCCCAGGACATGCGCTGCTGTGCGATGTCGAGCCCAAACCTCATGGTCCCCACTCCTCTTTCTGCGTCCTTGTACGCCTTTGTGCGTCGGTCCTACGCGTCGGTGAACTTCGCCACCCGACTGTGAAAGCGCCAGGCGTCACCGTGGCGGTGCAGGACGTCGTGATAGCGCCCGACGAGCTGTACGGTCCACCCGCGCTCGCCCTTGAGGAGGAAGACCACGTCGCTCGTCGCGTACGCCTCGTTGTCGGCCCATTCGGTGACGAGCGTGTTCAAGACCAGGTGCCGTTGGGGCCGGACCGGCAGCCACTGGCTATAGGCCTTGCGGAGGGCGTCGTGGCCGCTGTGGTGGCCGAGGCCCTCCATGTCGAGCTCGCCCTCGGGGCAGAACATCGCCACCACGTCGTCCGTGCGGCCGTCGTCGAGTGCGTGGGTGTAGGCGGCCATGGCTGCGCTGACGCCCGCGGTCACGTCGGCCCGGGACAGTTCGGTTGGCACCGCGCGCCTCCTCAGAAACCGATCTCGACTAAGGGCATCTCGAGCGGGTTCACGTTGATCTTTCGCAGTGCAGGGAGGAGCTTCTCGTAGGGGAGCCCGGCGAGGAAGCCGTCGATCACCCGCTGGTAGTTCGAGATGTGGCCCTCGTTGCGCTCCGAGAGCCGCATGTACTCGAAGCTCCGCGCGTGCAGGCCGCGTTGTTGGCGCGGCAGGTTGGAGAAGTCCTGGGCCGGGATCGGGGGCCATCGCGGATCGTCGTACTCCCACGGCTCGGGAACCGGCGGCGTCTGCGGCTCCTCGCCCGGCGGGAATCTCGTCAGTGACCACATGTCCATGAGGGTCTCTTCGGGCCCGAGGGGCCGGAAGCGGTACGAGGACGCGCTCGAGAGCATGGGCAGCACGAAGTAGTGGGGGAAGCAGTACGCCATCGGTTCGTTGAGACCCTGCTCCGTCAGCTCGTTGAGGTCGGGGATGTCGCACCCCCGTTCGCCGTAGGCCTGCGAGACCGCCTCGTTGAGCCGCCGTTCCCACGTCGAGCTGGCCAGCGTGAATTCGGCCGGCAATTCCTGATCGGCCAGTGCCTCGGCGATCTGCACGTCGCGTGCGTGCACCATTCCGGCCATGCCGTCGCTCATCGTCCGTAGGTACTCGAGCTCGGCGTCGACGAAGGTTCGAGGATCGAAGTCGGCAGGATTGCGGGCGGGGAAGCGCCCCGGGATCCGTAGTTGGGGATGTGCCTGCAGCACGTGATACTGCTCGACGAAGGCCTCTTGGGCCAGCTTCCAGTTGACGGGCAGGCGGCAGGCGTACCACCACTCGGCCCGCAGGGACTCCGGTTTCCATGCGTCGAGCACGCTGGCGATGGGTTCGATGCACTCTCGCAGTGGGGGCGCGTCGTCGTCGAGGTTGATCCACGCACATCCGCCCCACGACTCGCACCGCACGGGTGTGAGGTCGAGGTCGGCGGGCTCGAGATTGTGCTCGGAGAACGCACCGGGCTGGGTCACCCGCGTGTTGTGCCCATCGGGGCCATAGCACCAGCCGTGGAAGGGGCACACGAACCCACCGCGGCGCGAGCCACGGCCCTGGGCGAGGCGGACCCCACGGTGGCGGCAGACGTTCTGGAATGCCCGCAGCGCCGAGATCGTCGGTGCGGATGACGACGATCGACTGGTCGAGGATCTGGTACTCGGCGAAGTCCCCGGCCTCGGGTATCTCCTCCAGCCGGCACGCCATCTGCCAGACCCGCGGCCAAATGAGCTCCGACTCCATCGCGTAGAAGTCGGGGTCGTAGTAACGCTCCTTGCGCACCCGGTCCGGCACCTCGATGGCGTACGGCACCGGGAGCGCCGACCACTTGTGCTCCACGATCGTCATACTGTCGCCCTGTCGCCCCTCTGATGTGCGCCGACCGGCGTTAGACTAACCGGTCGGTACAACGTGCCGACGGTGCACCTCGCCGAGGTCACGTCGGCCACCCGGCCACGACAGGGGCTCCATCCACATGCACACCTCCGCCCAGCCGGCCGCCGGCGCACGCTCACCCGCTGTCGACGTCGACGTACTCGTCGTGGGCGCCGGCATCACCGGGATCTACCAGCTCTACCGGGCTCGACACGAGGGCTACTCGGTGCTGCTCCTCGAGGCCGGCGCCGGCGTCGGAGGCACCTGGTACTGGAATCGTTATCCGGGAGCCCGGTTCGACTCTGAGAGCTACACCTACGGGTACCTCTTCTCTGAGGAACTCTTCGACGAGTGGGAGTGGCAGGAGCACTTCGCGCCCCAACCCGAGACCGAGCGTTATCTGAACCACGTCGTGGATCGCTTCGACCTGCGCCGGCACATGCGCTTCGACGCCGGCGTCACCGGTGCCGACTATGACGACGTCTGGGGCCGCTGGACGGTCACGGCGAGCGACGGGAGCGAGGTCACCGCTCGCTACGTGATCGCCGCGACCGGCGTCCTCTCGGTGCCCTACACGCCTGCGATTCCCGGGCGCGACGCATTCCGGGGCGAGGCCTTCCACACCGGCCGGTGGCCAACGGGGACGGTCGATTTCACGGGTAAGCGGGTGGCGGTGATCGGCACGTCCTCCAGCGGCGTGCAGGTCGTTCCCGCCATTGCCGACGACGTGGCGTCGTTGACCGTGTTCCAGCGGACCGCCAACTGGTGCACCCCCCTCAACAACACCCCGATCACGGCCGAGCAGCAGGCGCAGCTCCGGTCGGGCTTCGAGCAGTTGCGCCAGGTGCTGAACACGTCGGTGCACGGATTCCACCACGCGCCGCACGACCGGTCTGCCTTCGACGACCCCGAGGACGAGCGCCGGCGCTTCTACGAGCAGATGTGGAACAGCCCTGGGTTCACCAAACTCACGAGCAACTATCTGGACCTGCTGTCGAATCCGGACGCCAACGCCGAGTGGTGCGACTTCATCGCCGGACAGATCCGTGCCATCGTGCACGACCCGAAGACGGCGGAGCGGCTGATCCCCAAGGACCAGCGCTTCGGGGAGAAGCGACCCCCCTTCGTGACCGGCTACTTCGAGGCGTTCAACCGGCCCAACGTCGCACTCGTCGACCTCGCCGAGACCCCGATGGTACGGGTGACGCCCACCGGTATCGAGACGACGGCTGAGTTCTACGAGTTCGACATCATCGTGTGGGCGACCGGATTCGACTTCGGGACGGGCGCGTTGCTGCGCATGGGCATCCGTGGTCGCGACGGACTGGCACTGGGAGAGCACTGGGCGGACGGGCCACGCACGTTTCTCGGAGTCCAGACCCACAGGTTTCCGAACCTCTTTTTCCCAGGCGGTCCTCACGCGGCGGCCGGGAACAATCCGCGCTACAACAGCGACCAGGTCGACTTCATCACTGACGTGCTCCTCCACGCCCGGGCGCGCGGCCGTGACATCATCGAGGTGACCGAACGCGCCGAGGAGCGCTGGACCAACATGGTCAACCGCGGTGCCTCGTCACCTCTGTCCTTCGGAGAGAGCAGCTATTACTTCGGCACGAACATTCCGGGCAAGCCGAAGCGGTACCTGCTCAACTCCGGCGGTCGTCCGAAGCTGTTCTCGGTGATCGCGGACGTCGTGGCCAATGACTACGACTCGTTCACGTTCTCCGAAGCACCCGCAACGGCTGACGCGACGGGATGAGCGAGCGCGCCGGCCGTCACACCGTGGCGACCGGCGTGACCGGCGAGCCCACCACGCCGGGCATCCGCAGAGGCGGCGCCGTGAGGAGGAAGCGGTTGCGGCCGTGCTCGCGCAGCCAGGACGCCAATTCGTGCAGGTACCACATCTCGCCGAGGGGGACCCCGAGCTTGAACAGGCACAGGTGGTGGATGGGCAGGAACGAGTGCCGGCTCGGATCGCGGTCCTTGCCGAGCAGTCCCTCGACGGCGTAGTTGTCGGCGACCAGCGCCGAGATCTGCGACTCGGCGATCCAGTCGAGCAACGACGGGTCGCGGGCGTCGAGGTAGGAGCAGAGGGTGTGGATCTGCACCGGGTCGGGATTGCGCTCCCATTCGAGCACCTTGGTGGCGAAACCCGTGTGCAACAACAGCATGTCGCCTGGTTCGACCACGACGCCGTCGGCCGCCATGATCTCCTCGAGCGTCGAGCGGTCGACCTTGCGCCACTCGTGCCCGAGGTGGTGGGCCAGGTCGACGAGCACCCCGCGACCCTGCACCCCGTGCCAGGCCATGTGTTCGAGGCCGAGGTGGTGGGCGAAGGCGCGGTGGTGCCCTCCGTCCCCGCGGGCGTCGGGCTGGGGGCCGACGAGGTCGACGCCGGCGCGGTAGCCGTTGTAGTAGACGGCCTCTTCGACTCCGTCCCCGTCCGCGTCGAACTCGGCGCCGACGTGGGCGAGCGAGTCCCATTGCGTCGAGTACTGCAGGGACAGCGTCACCACGTCGTCGGCCCACACGTCGACGTACTTGGGGTCGCCGAAGTCCTCCATCTCGCTCATGTGGACGTTGTAGAAGGTGGCGGGTTCGCCGTTCATGTCCTCGGTCGGTGCCACGACCGGCGGGTACCGCCGCTGGTTGAGCGCGGTCCCGCCGGGATAGTCGAGCGGGAGGCTGAGGCAGAAGCTGACGCCGGCCCGGACCTCGCGGACGCCTTGGAGCACCTTGTCGGGAGTGAGCAGGTTGATGCGGCCCAGCTCGTCGTCGTCACCCCAGTCGCCCCATGTCGACTCCGGCGGGCGCTGCTTCCACCGCTTCGTCACCGCGCGCACTCCTTCCTGGTCCGTTGCTCTGTACCGACCGGTTGGTCTAGCCTTTTGTGAGGAGCTTCGCGCAACTGCGCGGGTCGTCGCCGGTGCACGGAGGAATGGGACAGCACATGCCGGACAAGCCCTTTGTCGTCTCGGCCGACGGGCACATCCTGGAGCCCACCGACCTGTTCATCACCCGCCTCCCCAAGCATTTGCGCGACCGAGGCGTCTGGGAGGACGACTTCGAGATCGAACCCCTCGTCGAAGGCGGAGCGCGGATCTTCCGGCGCCTGCACACACCGGGCTTCGAAGGCTGGACGATTTCCCGCTACCGCCAGACCGGCGGACGCATGCCCGAGGGCGACCCCGAGACGATCATCGAGGACCTCGAGTTCGACGGGGTCGACGTCGGGGTCATGCACCCGAACCTGTCGCTCTTCGGGCTCTACTCCGACGACCACGAGCTCTCCATGGCGCACGCCCGCGTCTACAACGACTACATCCTCGAGCGTTTCTCGCCGTACTTCGACCGCCTGGCTCCCACGGCGCCGGTGCCCATCACCGACATTGACGATGCGGTCGTCGAGATCGAGCGTGTGGCCGCCGGCGGCTTCCGTGGCATTTTGCTTCCGGCGACGCCACCCAAGCCGTACTACGCACGCGGAGTTCGACCCGGTGTGGGCGGCGGCCCAGGCCAACGGCCTGCACATCTTCATCCACACGCAGACGGGAGGGGTCAAGGTCAACGATCCGGCCTCCACCACGCTCAAGGTCGTGATGGAGAATGCGGCGCAGGTCAACCTGCCCATGACCGAGAAGTCCGCGTCCAAGCGCATGGTCACACAAGCGATCTACAGCACAATCGTCCCGCAACAGGTCATCTGTGAGCTCATCGGTGGCGGCGTCGCCGAGCGTTACCCGGACCTCCACTTTGCCCTGATCGAATTCAATGCACACTGGCTGGCGTCGCTCGTGGGCAGCATGGACAAATGCTGGGTCACCGGACTCGGGCAGGACCCCGACTGGTGGCTCGGCGTCTGGGACGACAGCCGGCCGGCCCACGAGCAGACGGGCATCGCACAGCTCTTCCGGCTGAACGAGAAGTGGCCCTACCCGCTGATGCCGAGCGACTACGTCAAGCGCCAATTCCACGTCTCGTTCCAGGACGACCCGGTTGCCGTGGCCTGCCGGCACATCACCGGCGTCTCGACGATCGTCTGGGGCAACGACTACCCGCACGCGGAGGGTACGTTCCGCGGCAGCCGGCAGTTGATGGCCGAGCAGTTCGCCGGTCTCCCGCTGGACGAGCGCGACGCCATGGTGGGCGGCACCCTCGGCGGGCTGCTCGGCTTCAAGGCTCCGGTGCCCGCCTGAGCAACCGCAGCGAGGAATATCGCTTCGACGGCCGGGTCGCGGTCGTCACCGGGGCGGGACGGGGCATTGGTCGCGCCTACGCCAGACTGCTCGCCGCGCGCGGCGCGTCGGTCGTGGTCAACGACCTCGGTGGCGCCATGGACGGAACAGGTGCCGACGACGGGCCGGCCGCCGTGGTCGCCGCTGAGATCACCGCCGACGGCGGCGTGGCGCGCCCCGACACCAGCGACGTGTCCACCACCGGCGGGAGCGCAGGCGGTCGTGGCCGCCGCGCTCGGTGCGTTCGGACAGCTCGACATCCTCATCAACAACGCCGGCATCATCCGTTGGGCGGGGTTCCCGGAGGCAGACGAAGACAATCTGGCGCGCCACCTGGCCGTGCACACGGTGGGCTCGTTCAACACCGCCCGCGCCGCCTGGCCCCACATGGTCGATCGCGGGTACGGCCGCATCGTGATGACAACCTCGAGCGGCATCTTCGGCTTGCCCACCAACGTGTCCTACGCCACCGCCAAGGCCGGCGTGATCGGCCTCACCCGGAGCCTGGCCGTGGCCGGGGCCGCGCACGGGATCGTGGTGAACCTCGTCGCGCCAGCCGCCGTGACCCGGATGGCAGGGGGCGCCGGGCCAACTGCCATGACCCCCGAGCAAGTGGCGCCGATGGCGGCGTATCTCGCCCACGAGGCTTGCCCGGTGACCGGCGAGATCTACGCGGCGGGTGCCGGGCGCTTCGCCCGCCTCTACATCGCGTCCACCGTCGGCTACGTCGAGCCCGGAGCGGTCGCGACCATCGAGGACGTGGCGGCGCACTGGGCCGAGATCAACGACGAGTCGGGCGCATGGATCCCGTCCGATCTCATGAGTTGGTCGGCCCGCTTCATGGATCACCTCGACGCCGCCGACTGAGCCGGTCGCGCTCACACTGACGGGTACGTAGCCGATCTGACTGAGGATCCTGTCTTCGAGGATCCTGCGCCGGCCGTGTGTGCTACTCCTCGAGCAGGTCGGGCTCCTCGGCGACAACCTGGTCGAAGAGCGGCTGGAACTGGTACCAGCCGGTGCGGTGCCCGCCGGCCTGGCTGGCGGTCTTGGCCGCAACGTCGGGGCGGATCGGCACCGGAGTCCCCGCCGCCTCGGCGAGGAGCTGCGCCTGACAGGTCCGCTCCATGGTGATGAACCACCAGGCGGCCTCGTCCACCGTGCGGCCCACCGTGAGCAGCCCGTGGTTGGCCAGGATCGCCGCCTTGTGGTCACCGAGGGCATGCGCGATCCGCTTGCCCTCCTCGATCTCGAGGACGGCGCCCGTGTAGTCACCGAACACGACGTGGTCTCCGTAGAACGCGCACGCGTCCTGGGTCAGCGGGTCCAGCGGCCGGTGCAACGCCGACCATGCCTTGCCGTAGACGGAGTGCGCGTGCGCCGCCGACACCACGTCGGGACGCGCCGCATGAATCTGCGAGTGGATGACGAACGCAGCCAGGTTGAGCGGCCAGGTGCCCTCCACGACGTCGCCGTGGTCGTTGACCAACAACAGGTCCTTGGCGCGGATCTGCCGGAAGCTCATGCCGACCGGATTGACCCAGAAGTGGTCGGTCAGCTCGGGGTCGCGCGCGGTGATGTGGCCGGCGGTGCCTTCAGCGAAGCCAAAGCGTCCGAAGAGGCGGAAGGCGGCGGCGAGCCGCTGCTTTCGATGCCGGCGCTCCTCTTCCACGCTCTCGAATTGCGGGAAGGCGTGCGGCGTGCGCTCGGATGACATACCACCAGTGTACGGAGAAGGGCGCTCTCGCAATGAAACAGGACCTCCTCTCCGATCTGGGTGGTCGTACGCTGGGGCGATGGCTCTTGCCGCCCCCTACGTGCTGGTCATGCTCTTCGGGGTTCAACCCAGTGGGACCGGTTGGGTCGGCTGGGTGGTCGTGGTCGTCGTGGTGGCCGCCGGCGCGAGCGTGGTCCTCTCGGGCTGGCACCAGAGAGCACGGGCACGAATCGCCAAGTGGCGATCCCGCCGTCAGGACGGCGGCGCCGGCTCGTCCCTGGGCTAGCAAGCCAGAGGGGCCACAGGCGCTTTGCGACTCGCGTCCCGGTCGGGAGGTTGTACCGGTCAGTCCATAAGATGGGGCCGTGGACCTCTCCCTGACCGAGAGCGAACGCGCCTTGGTCGAGCTGAGCCGTGACTTCGCGCAGAAGGAGATCGCCACGCGAGCTCCAGCCGCCTGGGACGAGGCGCGCTGCCCGACCGACCTGCTGCGCGAGATGGGAGAACTGGGCCTCCTCGGCATGCTCATTCCAGAACGGTGGGGCGGTATCGGGATGACGACGGTGGGCTTCGTCGCCGCCATGGAGCAGATCGGGCTGGCGGACCAGTCGGTGGCCGCCGCGTGGCAGGCACACGTGACGATCGGTTCCCTGCCGCTCTACCTCTTTGGTAACGACGAACAGCGCGAGCGGTGGCTCCGCCCCCTGGCAGAAGGGCGGGCCCTCGGCGCCTTCGGACTGACCGAGCCCGACGCGGGATCCGACGCCCGCGGCATCCGCACGCGTGCCGAACGGCGCGACGGCGGCTGGATGATCAACGGGCGGAAGACCTTCATCTCCAACGCCGGGACCGACATGTCGTTCGGGGTGACCCTGCTGGCGAGGACCGGCCCGGACGATGCCGCCGCCGCGGCGGCAGCGCGCTTTGGCAGCTTCGTCGTCGAGCGCGACACGCCCGGTTTCACGATGGGGCCCAAGATGCGAGGCATCGGCTGGCGTGGTCTCGACACGCGCGAGCTGTACTTCGACGACGTCTGGGTGCCCACCGCGCATCTCGTGGGGGATCCCGACATGGGGCTCACCCAGTTTCTCCGCACGCTCGAGGTGGGCCGCATCTCCATTGCCGCCCTCTCGCTCAGCCTCACGCAGGCGGTGCTCGACCTCGCTCTGGGCTACGCGCGCGAGCGGGTGCAGTTCGGGCAGCCCATCTCGAAATTCCAGGCGGTGCAGTTCAAGCTGGCCGACATCGCCACCGAGCTCGAGGCGGCCCGCTGGCTCACCTACCGTGCCGCCTCGTTGCGCGACGCCGGCCAGCCGTTCCACAAGGAAGCGGCCATGGCCAAGCTGAAGGCGAGCCGCCTGGCTGCATGGGCGGCGTCGGAGGCGGTACAGATCCACGGCGGACTGGGCTACATGCTCGACTCGGCGGTCGCCCGCTTCTACTGCGACGCCAAGGTGCTCGAGATCGGCGAAGGGACCAACGAGATCCAGCACCTGGTGATCGCGCGCGCCCTGGGTTGTTGAGCCGGACCGGTTCGGCCCCGGGCGGTGCCGCTCGGTAGGGACGGACTCACACGGCGGCCAGGCGGCGGATGGCGTCGGCGATCTCGACGCGCCCCGGAAGCCAGGCCCGTTCGAGCTCGGGCGCATACGGCGGCGGGGTGGCGGCGGCGCCGATCCGTTCGATGGGTGCATCGAGGTCCCAGAACCCGTCCCGTGCGACCCTGGCCGCGATCTCGGCACCGATGCCGAAGGGGACGACGGCCTCGTGGGCGATGAGGAGGCGGCTGGTCTTGTGCACCGACTCCAGGACGGGCTCGAGGTCGAGCGGCGCGATGGTCCGCAGGTCGATCACCTCCACCGAGACGCCCTCGCCGGCCACGTCCTCCGCGGCGGCCAGCGCCTCGTGCACCATGCGCGACACCGACACCACGGTGATGTCGGAGCCCGGACGCACCACGGCCGATCGGCCGATCGGGATCAGGTGGTCCGCCGCGGGCTCGGGACCCTTCATGCCGTAGAGCAGTCGGTTCTCGATGAAGACGACGGGGTTGGGATCTCGGATCGAGGCGCGCAGGAGTCCGTAGGTGTCGGCCGGCGTCGACGGCATCACGACGGTGAGGCCGGGGATGTGCGCGAGCAGGGCCTCGAGGCTCTGGGAGTGCTGGCTCCCCGAAGAACGGCCGGCCCCGAATTGGGTCCGCACCGTCAGGGACATCTCGGCCGCACCGCCCGTCATGAAGGGGAGCTTGGCGGCCTGGTTGAGCAGCTGGTCGAAGCAGACCCCAAGGAAGTCGAGGTACATGACCTCGACCACGGGACGCATGCCGGCCATGGCGGCACCGACGGCCAGCCCGACGATTGCCGTCTCCGAGATCGGCGTGTCCCGGACACGATCGCCGAAGCGCGCCCGCAGCCCTCGGGTCAAGCCGAAGACGTTGCCTCCCTCGCCGACGTCGACACCGGCGAGAAAGACGCGCTCGTCGGCGGCGAGCTCGGACTCCAAGGCAGCGTGCACGGCGTCCATCGTCCGGTAGGTGTGCTCGCCACGCACGCCTGTGGCGGAAAGCGGTGGCGTGTCAGGCACGACTGCCCTCGGTCGCACCACGAAGTCGAAGAGTGACGCCGGCGACGGCGGCGGCAACGCGCGCGCGGCGTCGACGGCGCGGTCGAGCTCGGTCGCCACACCGGACTCGAGTGTGTCCACGTCCGCTGTCGGGACGCCGGCAGCGACGAGCCGCTCCCGGTGGCGGACGAGTGGGTCGCGCGCCTGCCACTCCCGGATCTCGTCCTCAGAGCGGTAGCGCTGGGGGTCGCCCTCGTAGTGGCCGTGCCAGCGGTACGTCGCCGCTTCCACCACGGTCGGACCGGCTCCCGATCTGGCTGCCTGTACGGCGTCCCGCATCACCGACGCAGTGGCCACCACGTCGTTGCCGTCGACGGCGCGGTAGGAAATGGCATAGCCCGCAGCACGTTGCTCCAGGCCCGCCGCATGTTGGGCCGAGGCCGGCGAGAACTCCGAGTAGCCGTTGTTCTCGCAGAAGAAGATCACCGGCAGCCGCCAGACCGCGGCGAGGTTGAGGGCCTCGTGGAACGCACCCTGGGCCGCGGCACCGTCGCCGAAGAACGCCACGGCGACGCGATCGTCGCCGCGCAGTTGTGCGGCCGTCGCCGCGCCCGTCGCGATGGGGAGGCCGGCCGCCACGATGCCGTTGGCTCCGAAGATCCCGCGCGCCGGGTCGGCGATGTGCATGGAGCCACCGCGGCCACGGTTGGTTCCCGCCTCGCGTGCCATCAGCTCCGCGAACATTCCCTCGGGGTCGAGGCCCTTGGCCAGGCAGTGGCCATGGCCGCGATGGGTCGAGGTGATGACGTCGTCGTCGCGTAGCGGCCAGCACGCGCCGACAGCGGCCGCCTCCTGTCCGATGGAGAGGTGGACGAACCCGGGCACGAGGCCGTCGCGGTACAGCGCGGCGACCCGCTCCTCGAAGCCGCGGATGAGCGCCATGCGCCGGTGCATCTCCATCAGGTCCGTGCTCGAGAGGGTGGAGGTGGCATCGCCGCTGGTAGGCACGGTCGGGTAGTGTACTGATCGGTACAACCAGGAGGCCGATGTCCGCGCAGATCGAGATTCCCGACGCGTTTCCCGCCGCCGGTGAGGTGGCGGGTAAGCGGGTCGTGATCACCGGCGCGGGGCGGGGGCTCGGGGCGCTGTTGGCCCACGCGTTCTCCTCGTCCGGCGCGGCCGTGCTCCTCGTCGCCCGCACCGAGCGCGACCTGAAGGCCGTCGCGGGCTCGCTCCCTGGGCCGTCGCTGGTTAGGAGCGGCGACGTCACGGACGAGGACTTCAACGAGGCGGTCGCCGACGCGTGCATCAGCGAGTGGGATGGTCTCGACGTGTGGATTGCCAACGCGGGCATCTCGCCGCTGGTGGCCGGGCCCCGCGAGACGGATGCGGCAGTGTGGCGGCGGGTGCTCGACGTGAACATGACGGGTGCCTTCTTCGGTGCCCGTGCTGCGGCTCGGGTGATGGTCAACGGCGGGCGTGTGATCTTCACCGGGTCGGTGCTGGGCGAGCGGCCCCGGAAGGGCCTGTCGGCCTACAGCGCGTCGAAGGCCGGCCTGTCGGCCCTGGCCAAGGGACTGGCGCTCGATCTGGCGCCGGCGGGGATCACGGTCAACGTGGTGGCGCCCGGCTGGTTCGACTCACCGCTCGCCGACGCGTGGACGCGCACTCCCCATCTGTCCGACGCCATCACGGACCACACGGCTCTGGGCCGCTGGGGCGCACCGGCGGATCTCGCCGGCGCCTATCAGTTCCTCGCGTCGGATGCCGCGTCCTTCGTGACCGGGGCCGTGCTCACCGTCGACGGCGGGTATCTCCTCGTATGACGGGCGACGACGCCGCGCTGCGGGTGGTCGCCATCACGGGCGCCGGCGGCGCGCTGGGTGCCGCGGTCTCGCGGCGCTTGGCGAGCGAGCCGGGGACGGCCGTGGTGCTGAGCGACGTGTCCGAGTCCTCGCTGGCGGCCACGGTGGCGGGGTTGGAGGACGCGCCCTCGCCTGTGGCGACCGTGATCGCGGACGTCCGCGATCCCTCCGCTGTCGAGGGAGTTGCGGCGCTCGCCGTCGAGCAGTTCGGTCGTCTCGACGTGCTGGTGAGCAACGCGGGCGTGCTGACCCCGAACGGGCGCATTCACAACCAGACGACCGAGGACTGGGAGCGCGCGTTCGCAATCAACGTGATGGGCGCGGTCAACGGCATCCGTGCTGCGGTCGCGATCATGCGCCCGCAACGGACAGGATCGATCATCCTGACCGCGTCGGTCGCCGGCCTGACCGCGTGGTCGCACGCCGCGCCCTACTGCGCGACGAAAGCGGCGGTCATTCAGCTGGCCAAGGTGGCGGCGGTCGAATACGCGCCCGACAGGATCAGGGTCAATTGCGTGTGCCCGGGGACGTTCCGCTCGGCCATTCACGACGGCCTCCCCGATGAAGCCCTCGAGGCCATCGCGGCGCGCCACCCGCTCGGGTTGGGCTCCGCCGCTGATCTCGTGGGGGCCTATTCCTTCCTGGCGAGCGACGACTCTCGCTGGACGACCGGCGCGGCCTTGGTCATCGACGGCGGCTACGCGGCCCCGTGACCGCTGCGCCTACCTGTCGTTGCCTGCATCGGGATTGGCGATGCCGCGCATGAAGATCTCGGCGAAGGGCCGGCCCACCGAGCGGGCCGAGAGCCGCCCGCCCGGTTTCAGCCACAGATAGGTGTAGTTGTGCATGCCGAGCCACGCCCTCGCCGCCAGCCAGGGGTCGACGTCGCGGAACTCTCCGGTCTCGACTCCGGCGCGCAGGACCGACTCGACCCTTTCCTCGTACTCGCGCCGCCGCAGCCGGAACTGCTCGGCCCGGGCACCGGTCAGTGCGGGGAACTCATGCAGGAAGACCCACACGTGATCGGGGTATCGGTGGATCACGTCGAGCAGCTCGTCACCGAGCATGCCGAGCTGCTCGGTGGGCGACCCGCCGGCTTCGGCGACGCGGTCGGCGCCGAGCATGACCTCGTCCATCACCCGGTCGTGGATGGCAGCGAGCAGCTCCTCCTTGGAGCCGATGTAGTGGTACAGCGCGCCTTTGCCCAGGTCGTTCGCCGCACAGAGCTCCATGATCCCCGTGGCGTGGTACCCCTGCCGCGCGAAGACGCGTGCGGAGACGTCGATGATCGCCTCACGCCGCTGTTCCCATTTGGGGCTGCGGCGCGTGTCGCCGCTCGCCTGCACGCTCATGGATGGGACGCTACAGGGAACGGACCCTGCGACAGGGCTACCGGGGGAGATGGGTGATGAGGACCGACGTCAACTGGTTCGGCGTGCTGGCGCATCACGCGGCGCGCACGCCCGAGAAAGCCATCACGGTCTTCGAAGGCGAGGTGCTCACCTACGCCCAGATGGAAGCCCGCGCGGGCGCTGGCCGGCGGGTGGCAGGCCAGGGGGGTCGGACACGGCGACGTGGTCGCCCTGCTCTCGTACAACTGTCCGCAGTTCCTCCAGTCGATGTTCGCCGCGAACTGTCTGGGTGCCATCGCCATGCCCATCAACTGGCGGCTGGCCGCACCGGAGGTCCGCTTCATCCTCGAGCACTCGGCCGCACGCGCGCTCGTGTGCGACGAGGCGCTGCTCGACGTGGCCAACCAGGCGACCGCCGGTGCCGAGGACGCCATTGTCCGATCGTGCATCGCGGAGAGCGCCGCACCCGGATGGAGCACACTGGCCGAACTCGAGACGGACGGGACCCCGGCGCAGTCGGCTCTGACCGAGCCCGACGACGTCCACCGTCTCATGTACACCTCGGGCACCACGGGCCGCCCCAAGGGCGTGATGCTGACGCATGGGAACCTGGCCTGGAAGAACCTGGCCCACATCACCGAGTTCGGTTTCACGAGCGCGGACCTCGGCCTCGCGTGCGGCCCGCTCTATCACGTGGGGGCGCTCGACCTCACGACGACCTCACTGATCGCCGCGGGCGCTACCACGATCATCCACCGGGTGTTCGACGCCGGCGCCGTCCTCGACGAGCTCGAGCGGTCGCGGGTGTCCACCGTGTGGTTGGCGCCGGCCATGGTCAACGCCATCATGGCGCTGCCCGAAGTCGAACAGCGAGACCTGTCGTCGGTGCGCGTGATCATCAACGGCGGCGAGAAGATGCCGATCCCGCTGATCGAACGCATCCAGCGCGCGTTTCCGTCCGCGTGGTTCGCGGACGCGTACGGTCTGACCGAGACGGTGTCGGGGGACACCTTCTTGGACCGCGACAGCATCGTCACCAAGCTGGGCAGCGTCGGCCGCCCCTGCCTCTATCTCGACCTGGACGTGTGGGACGACGAAGGGCGGTCCGTCGCCGCGGGAGCGCGCGGTGAGATCGTGCTGCGCGGGCCCAAGGTGTTCAAGGGCTACTGGCGCGACGACGAGGCGACGAAGCGGGCGTTCGAGGGAGGGTGGTTCCACACCGGTGACATCGGCGTGCGTGACGAGGACGGCTACCTGTTCATCGTCGACCGGCTGAAGGACATGATCGTCTCGGGCGGCGAGAACATCGCGGGCTCGGAGGTCGAGCGTGTCCTCTACGAGCACGGCGCCGTGCTCGAGGCGGCTGTCGTCGGCCGGCCCGACGAGCGCTGGGGCGAGGTGCCCGTCGCCTTCGTGGTCCTGCGCTCCGGGACCACGGCCACGGCCGACCAGTTGCTGGCGCACTGCGGCGAGCAGCTGGCCCGCTTCAAGGTCCCAAAGGACGTGACGTTCCTCGACGCGTTGCCACGCAACCCGTCCGGCAAGGTGCTCAAACGCGAGCTGCGCGCCGGGGGCGGATGATTCAGGACGGTTCGAGCACGACGCGGATCGCGCCACTCGAGCGATCGGACGCGACCCGGAAGGCCTCGGGTGCATCCTCGAGCGCGAAGCGGTGGGTGATCACGGTGGCGGGAATGTCCGGCTGCTCGGCGAGCATGGCGGCCGCCTCGTCCATCTCGCGCACGCCGTCGTGGGCGCAATAGCCGAGCGAGGGAATGAGCCGGGCCTCGTGGTTGAACAGGGGCATCCAGTCGAGCTGGACCGGGCCGAAGTGCACGCCGAGCACGACGATCGTCCCGCCCGGGGCCACCAGTTGGCCGCAGCGGGCGAGGCTGTCGAGCGATCCTGCAGCCTCCACGACCACGTCGTAGCTACCCTCGGCGCCGACGCGCGCCCCGAGCCGCTCGCCGGCCTCGCGCTGGTGCGGGTGCCGCGCCTCGAGGGCGACGTCCTCTGCACCCATGCGCCGCGCGCCCGGCAACCGCGAGGAGGCCGAGCGCCCCGGCGCCGACGACCGCCACCCGCTTGCCCGGGCCGGCGTCGGCCAGCCGCAACGCGTGCCACGAGACCGAGGCCGGCTCCACGATGCTGGCGTCGCGCAGGTCGAGACCGCTGGGCACCGGCACCAAGCGGGCGGTCGGGGCGCGGAACTGGTCGGCCATGCCCCCATCGGCCCCGATGCCGAGCGCGCGCTGGCCGTGGGTCGGGCACAGGTTGTAGGCGCCTCGCCGGCACTGCTCGCACTCCATGCAGCCGTAGATCGCCTCGACGACCACCGGCGTGCCGTCGCTGCGCACGCCGGCGAGCTCGTGGCCCAAGATGTTGGTGCTGCCGAAGCGGATGTAGCTGAGGTCGGACGCGCACACACTGGTCGAGCGCATGTCGAGGACCTCGCCCGTGCCAGGCGGCTCGTCGAGCTCGACGACGTCGACGCCCTCGCCGTTGCTGCGGACGGCCTTCATCGAGTCGCCTTTGGTGTGCGACCGTGTGCGTCGTTGTCAGGAAGCTCGCCGCGGAGGCCGATGCTGTTCAGCACCGCCGCCAACGCGAGATAGCCACCGACCACGAAGAGGACCTCGAGGAGCTGTGGCGGATCGAACGAAGCGGCCAGGCTGCGCCAGGTGTCGTCGCCGACCGCGAACCCGTCGACCATCTCATCCACGGCAGCGAGGAGCGCTCGTTCCTCCGCGTTCCACACGGCGGCGGTGGGACCGTCGGCGACGGCGTCGATCTGTTGCTCCGACAGGCCCGCCTCGCCGGCCATCCGGGCATGCTGGTTCCACTCGTAGCCCGAGCCGGTCCGCCAGGCGACCCGCAGGATCAGGAGCTCGCGTAGCCGCGGTGCGAGCGTGGCCGCCTCGCCGGCGAGCATGTCGGTGAACGCGAGAAAGGTCTCGCTCAGGGGCACGTGGTGCGCGAACAGCTCCATGACGACAGGCATGGGCGGCGCGTCCGGGGCACCGGAGAGGTACAACTCAGGCCGCCGCAGATACGCCAGCAAGGTGGCGCGGGTCTCGTCGTCCCATTGGTCGAAGGGGACCGGCGCGAGCCGGGACTCGGGTGCAGGCGTCGTCATGGGCGAAGAGCGGCATTGTCGCGCCGCCGCGGCCCGGCCGCCATCAGGTGCGCGACCTCATGGTCCGACGCGGCCCGAGATCGTGGCCCGCAGGGCGGCCCCGGCCTCGTGCGCCCATTCGGCGACGACGCCGTCGAGATCGCCCAACTGGTCCTCGCTCACGTAGAGCCCGCGAGTCGGGACCGACGCCCCCAATTCGACCAACACCGGTCGGAGGTGGACCTCGACGGCCAGCGCGTGCTGCAGGCCTGCCCCGACCATGACCGGGATGACGGCGACGCCGAGCAGGTCAGTGGTGCTGAACCAGTCGAGGAACGACTTGAGCAACCCGGTGTAGCTGGCCTTGTACGTCGGCGACGCCACGACGGTGAGCGACGTGGCGCGAATCCGCTCCACTGCATCGCGCACGGGGGTCGACGACCAATCGAAGAGTTGGGGCCCGAGATCGGCGAGGTCGACCACGACGTGCTCGGCGCCGACGAGCCCACCGGCATCGGCGGCGGCGGTGGCGACCGCTTCGGCGACGGCGCGTGTCCTCGACCGGGCCTTCGGGTTGCCGACCACGATCCCGACGGTGCTCATGGCGTTTGCGTCACCGGAGCGTCGGGATGATCTGAGGCAGATCCGCCGTCGTCCTGATCCCGGGATCGGCGGCGCAGACGGCCGCCACTGCGTTCACCGGACGGTGTGCAGTCAGGCCCGGAGAGGTCGCCGCCCATTCGTCGGGATCGACCGGGAAGCGGATCTCGATGTCGAGCGGGGTGTCGCCCTCGACCAGGACGTGCCAGCCGGTTTCGCGCAAGTCCCAACGTGGCTCGACGTCGGTGGTGAGGTACCAGTTGGCGCTGAAGCTGAGGACGGGATGCCCGTCCCGGCTGCCGGTGACCTGCAGTCGCTGTGCGCCGACCGTCCCGGCCTCGACCCGACCCGCGGCGACATCAACGGCACGCCGCGCCACCGCGACCTCGCCGCTGGCCGTCACCTCGTCGAGCGGGATCGAGAGTGCGTCCGCCACGGCACGGAGCGAGCCGGCGAACGAACCACCACCATGGGCCTCGAGGCCCCGGGGGTCGAAACTCGCGGGATCGCGACCAAAGCCCATCAGGTCGAAGATCATCTCGGGCGAGTTGCGCGACGACATGTCAGCGAACTCCTCGATGCTGAGACGGTCGAGCCTGCGCTGGAGCGACAGCAGCGCAAATGGCAGCGCCTCGGTGATGAAGCCCGGGCTCGACCCGGTGCTGTAGAGCGACGTGCCTCCTCGTGCGCAGGCGAGCTCGATCCGCTCGCGCTGGTCACCGGGCAGGCTGGCGGGATAGTGGAACTCGCTCCGCGTGGCCACCACGTTCGCGCCGGATTCGAGCAGCCGGCAGATGACGTCGATGTCGGCTCGGTCACCCATGTAGAGCACGCAATCAGGGTGCAGCGAGACGATCTCGTCGACGTCGTGCGTGGCCACCACCCCGGTCGCGGCAAGACCGCACAGCTCGCCGGCGTCCTTGCCCACCTTGGCGTCCGAGTAGACGTAGAGCCCGACGAGCTCGAGCTGGGGATGCTCGATCACCGCCTGCAGGGCGCGGAGCCCGATGTTGCCAGTGGCCCATTGCACGACCCGGTAGGGCCCCTCGTGCCCACCACCGTCATTACGCACGTCACTCATGTCACTCATGTCACTCATGTCGATCGCTCTCTCCCTGCCCCTGCCGGTCACCTAGTGCCCGGACCACTCGGGCGGCCGTTTCTCGGCGAACGCGCGCGCACCTTCCTGCGCGTCCGCGGAACGGAACACCGTGTCCACCAGGCCGCGTTGTTCCGCCCACAACTCGTCCTCAGTCCGACCCGGCACCCTGCGCACGAGGCGGATGGCGGCGTCGACCCCGAGCGGTGCGTTGCGTGCGATCGCCGCCGCCAGCTCGAGGCCGGACTCGAGGGCGCCGCCGGGCTCGCACAGGCGCACGACGAGACCGTGGTCGAACGCCGACTGTGCGCGGAGCGGTGCACCGGTCAGCGCCATCTCGGTCACCATGGACTGAGGCAGGTACCGCGGCAGGCGCAGCAGCGCGCCGCCTCCGGGGAACAGGCCGAAGCGAACCTCGGGTGACGCGAAGGTGGCCTCGGTGGACGCCACGATGAGATCGGCGGTCAGGGCCAGCTCGAGTCCCGCGCCGACCGCAACGCCTTCCACCGCTGCGACCAACGGTTTACGACTGCCCTCGCGAAACACGTCGTCGATCCGTGACGGCAAGCCCGACTGGGCGAACGCCTTCAGATCCATGCCGGCACAGAACGATCCGCCGGCACCCGTGAGCACACCTACGCGGAGCGTGTCATCGGCATCGAGCGCAGCCAAGGCGTGCAGGATGCCGAGCGACATGTCCGAGTCGATGGCATTCCGGACGTGCGGGCGATCGAGGGTGATGACGAGGACCCGCTCGACCACCGCGGTCGTGACTGCGTCAGGCATGTCGCCTCAGTGCGGGCGGCGCGCGTGCCGCACGACGACGGGCCTCACGGCGTCAGGACCGGCAGCTTCTCCCAGCCGCGCACCGTCGACGTCCGCGCCTGCACCGCGGTCTCGTGGTCGACCTCCCAGTCGGGGAAGCGCTTCAGCACCTCCTCGAGGGCGACGCGAGCCTCGAGGCGGGCCAGGTGCGCGCCCAGGCAGAAGTGCAGGCCATAGCCGAAGCTCATGTGGCGTTGGACCTTGCGGCGGATGTCGAGCCGGTCCGGGTCGGGGAACTGGCGCTCGTCACGATTGGCCGACGCATTCAAGAGGACGATGACGTTGCCCGCTGGGACGGTCTGTCCATAGTGCTCGACGTCGCGGGTCACGTACCGTGCCTGCACCGGCGAGGGGGGCTCGTAGCGAAGAAACTCCTCGATGGCGTTCGGGATCACCTCGGGGTGCTCGACGAGGTCCCTGCGCTGGTCGGGGTGGTCGGAGAGCAGCTTGCCGGCCCAGCCGATCAGGCGCGTGGTGGTTTCGTTGCCGGCACCGGACAACAGGCCGATGTAGCCGAGGATCTCCTCGCGGGTCAGCGTCCGTTCCGTGCCGTGCTCGTCGGTAAAGCGAGCCGTGAGCAACTCGGTCATCAAGTCGTCGGAGGGATGTTCGGCCCGCCACTCGATGTAGGCCGCGTAGTCCGATGCGGTGTCGTCGCGCGCGGCCAGGTTCGGCTCGGGCATCACTCCCTCGTCGAGCCGCAGACCATCGTCGATGTGGTCGCGAATCGCCTGCTGGTCCTCCTCGGGAATGCCAAGAAGCATCCCGATGGTGCGCATGGGGATCTCGGCCCCCAGATCAGCGATGAAATCGAAACCGCCTTGGCCGACCAGCGGGTCGAGCGTGCGCGCTGCGTAAGCCCGGACCTGGGGCTCGATGGCGGCGAGGCGACGCGGCGTGAAGACACGGCTGAGCAGCCCGCGGTACAGGTCGTGGTCGGGCGGGTCCTCGAAGATGAACATCCCCGGCGGCATCTCGATGTTGGCCTTGATGATCTCGAGCACCGACCCCCGTGCCGAGCTGTAGGTCTGCCAGTCGACGAAGGCCCGCTCGACGTCGTCGTACCGGCTCAGCGCGTAGAAGTCGTACTTCTCGTTGACGTAGAGGGGCGCCTCGTCGCGCAATCGCTTCCACACCGGATAGGGGTCGGCGTCGATGTCGAAGTCGTACGGGTCGTAGTACGCCGCGGGCGCGGTGGTGGCCATCTCGTCTCCCTCGAACCTCGGAACTGTCGGCGCCCAGTGCCCTCTTGTGGGCTCGCTCCGTGAAAGTAACATTATTGCGTGGCAAGAGCAGCGTTCTCAATCGCCCGTGCCTCGTCTGCCCGGTCGTGCGCATGAGCTGGTCCGCTGAGGATGCCGGCGCCGCCCCGTGGGTGTCGATCCCCGACATGCTGAGCGCGGCGGAGGACCGCTTCGGCGACACGGTCGCCGTGCGCGACGGCGACACCACACTCTCGTACGCGGCACTCGCCGCCGCCGCCCGCACCTTTGGCGCCGCCCTGGTCGCGTCAGGGGTGGATGCGGGCGACCGGGTTGCCCTCTGGTGCCCGAACTGCGCCGAGTGGGTCGTGGCCATGCTCGGGATCGTGGCCGCGGGCGGCGTGCTCGTGCCCGTCAACACACGGTTCAAGGGCACCGAGGCGGCGCAGATCCTCACCCGGAGCGGCGCCCGCGTGCTCGTCGCGGTCACTGACTTCTTGGACACGGACTACGTGGCCATGCTGTCGGACACGGGCGCCCGGCTGCCCGCGTTGGACACGGTCATCGTCGCCCGCGGTCCGTTGCCGGCCGCGAGCGGGAAGGGCCGTGTCGCCGTGTCCTGGGAGCAGTTCCTCGGCCGCGCCACGCCCGGTGCGCTCGCAGAAGTCGCGCGCCGCAGCGCCGCGCTGAGCCCCGATGACCCGTCGGACATCCTCTTCACCTCGGGCACGACCGGCGAGCCCAAGGGTGTCGTGATGACGCACGGCCGCACGCTCGTCGTGGCCACCGACTGGGTCGCCATGGCCGGGTTGACTGCGGGCGACGTGTACCTCCAGGTCAATCCCTACTTCCACATGTTCGGCCTGAAGGCAGGGATCCTGGCCAGCGTCGCGGCCGGCGCGACGATGCTGCCCGAGCCGGTGTTCGAGGCCGGACGCGTCCTCGACCGGGTCGAGGCCGAGCGCGTCACGGTCCTGCCGGGAGCCCCGACCATCTACGGTGCGCTCCTCGACCACCCCGAGCGCGACCAGCACGACCTCTCCAGCCTGCGCGTGGCGGTGACCGGCGCAGCCGACATTCCGGTCGAGCTGATCCGTCGCGTCCAGCGCGAGCTGCCGTTCGCGGTGGTCGTGACCGGGTACGGGCTGACCGAGGCGGGCACCGCGTGCGCGACCTCCGAGGCGGACGACGCCGAGGCGATCGCCACCACCGTCGGACGCCCCCGGCCGGGCTTCGAGGTTCGGATCGTGGAGGGCGAGCGCGACGTCGACGCGGGCCACGCCGGCGAGGTCCTGCTGCGGGGCGGCAGCGTGATGGCCTGTTACCTCGACGACCCCGCTGCAACCGCCGCGGCCGTCTCCCCGGATGGCTGGCTGCGTACCGGCGACCTGGGGGTGGTCGACGCCGCAGGCCGGGTCCGCATCGTGGGCCGGGTCAAGGACATGTACATCGTGGGCGGGTTCAACGCGTACCCGGCAGAGATCGAGAACGCGCTGTTGCGCCATCCGGCCGTGCAACAGGCGGCGGTTGTCGGCATTCCCGACGAGCGTCTCGGTGAGGTCGGCATGGCGTTCGTCGTGGTGTCGGGCGGTGTCACGGGTGACGAACTCATTGCCTGGAGCCGCGGCGAGATGGCCAACTACAAGGTGCCGCGCGCCGTCGAGATCGTGGACGCGCTGCCACTCAACGCCACGGGCAAGGTGATGAAGGAGTCCCTGCGGGCGCAGGCGCAGGAGACTCGCTCGAGAGCAGCGGCACGATGACCGACGACGGACTGTCGTCCCTGGCCGGGCTGCGCGTGATCGAGCTCGGCGTGTGGGTGGCGGCGCCGGCAGCCGGCGCCTTGCTGGCGGACTGGGGCGCCGACGTGATCAAGGTGGAGCCGCCGGGCGGCGACCCGATGCGCAACGCCTTCGGCTCGCTCGGGATCGGGAAGGACTTCCCGAATCCCGCCTTTGCGCAAGACAACCGGGGCAAGCGCAGCGTCGTGCTGGACCTGCGCACGGCCGAGGCGCGGACCAGCCTGGACGCGCTCCTCGCGACCGCAGACGTCCTCTTGACCAACCTGCGGCCGGATGCCCTCGACGGACTCGGTCTCGAGCCCACCGAGACAGTGGCGCGCCACCCCCGCCTCGTGTACTGCAGCGTGAGCGGGTACGGGTTGCGGGGCCCGGACCGGAACCGTCCCGCCTACGACATCGGCGCCTTCTGGGCCCGCTCGGGCTTGTCGGTGCAACTGGCCAACAGCGACGGCGTCCCGCTGAACGCCCGCGGCGGCATCGGGGACCACATCAGCGCGCTGGCCGCGCTGGCGGGACTCCTCGCCGCGGTGCTCGAGCAGCGCCAGACCGGACGCGGCCGCGTCGTGGAGGTCTCCCTGCTGCGCACGGGGACCTACGTGCTCGGCTGGGATCTGAGCTTGCAGGAAACCATCGGCAAAGTGGCCAAAGCGGAGGCACGGCACGCGAACCAGACCCCGCTCATGAACTCGTACCGGACGAAGGATGGCCGCTGGTTCTTCTTCACGGGGCTGGAGGCCGACCGCCACGTCGGGGCGGTCTACCGCGCGCTCGGGCGCGAGGACCTCCACGACGACCCCCGCTTCGCCGACGCCCGCTCGCTGCGCACACATCGCACGGAGGTCATCGCCCTGCTCGACGAGATCGTGGCCGAGCGGACCTTGGCCGAGTGGGCCGAGCGCTTCGACCGCGAAGGTGTCTGGTGGGCGCCGGCGCAAGGTCCGGCCGACGTGCTGATCGATCCGCAGCTGGCGGCGACCGACGGGTTTCTCGAGCTCCGTGAGGGGGACGACCCGACCGTGCGTCGGTCGGTCAACGGCCCCGTCAGCTTCTCGGACGTCGCGGTGCGTCCCGCGGCACCGGCGCCACGCCTCGGCGCCCACACCGCCGACGTGTTGGCCGAGGTGGCTCCTCAGGACTGAGCGCGGGCGCGGGCGAGCAGCCCGCGGGCGATGACGAGGCGCTGGATCTCGTTGGTCCCCTCGCCGATCACCATCAGCGGTGCGTCGCGATAGAAGCGCTCGACGGGGAATTCGGTCGTGTAGCCGACGCCGCCCAGGATCCGCATGGCCTCCATGCTCAACTCGAGCGCGGTCTCGCTGGCGAAGAGCTTCGCCATCCCGGCCTCCACGTCACAGCGCAGGCCGGCCGCCTTGCGCTCGGCCGCGCTCGTGGTCAAGAGCCGCGCCGCCTCCAGGCGCGTCGCCATGTCGGCCAGCTTCAGTTGAATGGCCTGGTGCTCGGCGATCACCTTGCCGAAGGTCTCGCGCTGTTGTGCGTACGTGAGCGCGGCGTCGAAGGCGGCCCGTGCCACGCCGACCGCCCGCGCCGCGATGTTGATGCGTCCGATCTCGAGGACGGAGAGGATCTGGGGCAGGCCACGACCCGCGTCGCCGATGAGGTTGGCTGCGGGGATGCGGTGGTCGGCGTAGGCCATCTCGACCGTCTCGATGCCGCGGTAACCCAGCTTGCTGACGTTCTTGGACACCGAGATGCCTTCGAAGCGCGGGCCGGGCTCCTTCTCCACGATGAAGGCCGAGATGCCCTCCGCGGAACGCGCGGCCAGGGCCACGATCCCGGCGCGCTCGCCGTTGGTGACCCAGGCTTTCGTGCCGTTGAGCACGTACTCCTCCCCGTCGCGCTGGGCCCGACAGGAGAGGCTGCGCGTGTCGCTCCCGGCGTCGGGTTCGGAGAGGGAGAGGCACCCCCGGCGCTCTCCGCTGGCCATGGCCGGGAGCCACCGCCGTTTCTGTCCTTCGGTCCCGTGGGTGAAGATCAGCGTGGCCGCCATGGTGTGCGTGTTCACGATGCCGGTCAGGCTCATCCAGCCGTACGCCAGCTCCTCGATGACGCCGATGTACGTCAGCAGGTCCAGTCCGAGCCCGCCGTAGGCCTCCGGGATCGTCACGCCGAACAGGCCAAGGTCGCGCATGGTCGCCACGATCTCCGCGGGGAAGGTGTCAGTGCGTTCGAGCTCGGGGGCCGCCGGGACCACGTCGCGCTGCACGAACGCGCGCACCGTCGAGATGATCTCGGCGCGAACCGACTCGTCGACGGGTTGGGAGTCCGCGCCGCTCACGCCGGCGCCGCCTTCCTCACGGCGATAACCATACACTTCAATCCTGTTGACGCTGAATCTCAATTCGGAGAAGAATGTTTCCCTTATGACGACGGGCCTCATGCATCACGGGCTCGAGTCGGCAGCGCGCCAATTCCCACAGCACCCCGGGCGTGTTGGCGGGCGACGACCACTGGACGTTCGAGGAGCTCGAGCGGGCCGGCAACGCAGTGGCGCACCATCTGGCGCGACGCGGGGTCGGCCCACGCGATCGGGTCGCCGTGATGACGACCAATCGCCCGGAGTTCGTGGCGGTCGTCGCGGGCACCAGCAAGCTGGGCGCGGCCCCTGTCCTGTTGAGCCCGGCGTGGAAGGCGCTCGAGGTCGACAGCGCCGTGCGTCTCACGGGGCCTCGCTTCGCCGTGGCGGACGGTCCCGGCGCAGCACTCTTGGCCGAGCACGTCGGCGCCTCCCGGGTTCTCGACCTCGACTCGCCGGCCGCGGCCGAGGCCATCGACCGCAGCAGCGCCCTGCCGCCTCCCGATGCGACGGTCGGGGCGGCCGACGACGCCGTGCTGGTCTTCAGCTCGGGCACGACCGACTCCCCCAAGGCCGTCCGGCACACGCACGCGTCGATCGATTTGGCCACGGCGCACTGGTGCAGCGCGCTCGGCCTCGGGCACGACGACCGCTTCCAGGTCGCCACGCCGCCGTCGCACATCCTCGGGCTGCTCAACCTCCTGGCCGCGGCGGCCGCGGGGGCGACCGTGCGCCTGCACCGCCGCTTCGACCTCGACGAGGAGCTGCGCGCCATTCACGAGGAGCGGATGACCCTCGAGATGGCGGTCGCCCCCATCGCGCTGGCCATGGCCAATCACCCCGACCTCGAGCGCTACGACCTCTCGTCGCTGCGCTACATCATGTGGGGGGCGACACCCGTCACGCCATCGGTCGCCGAGACCGTCAGCGCGCGCACGGGTGTGCGCTGGTTGCCGGCGTACGGAACCAGCGAGGTGCCGGTCATCGCGGCCAACCCCGTCGGGGACCCGGCCGCGTGGCGCCTGGACTCGGCCGGCCTCCCGGTCGGTGACGTGGCGTTGCGCGTCGTGGACCTCGACTCTGGCGCCGTGCTCGGCTCCGGCGAGACGGGTGAGATCCAGGTCCTCAGCGCGTCGGCCATGTCGGGCTACCTGCCCGACGCGGCGACGGCAGACGCCTTCGCCGACGGCTGGTACCGCACGGGCGACGTGGGCTTCCTCGAGCCCGATGGATGGGTCCACCTCACCGATCGCTGCAAGGAGATGATCAAGGTCAGCGGGTTCCAGGTCGCTCCGGCCGAGATCGAGGGTGTCCTGCTCGGGCACCCCGACGTCGTCGACTCCGCGGTGTTCGGGGTGTTCGACGAGCGTGCCGGGGAGGTGCCGGTCGCCGCCGTCCAGCTCGAGGCCGGCTCCGACGTCGGCGCGGACGATCTCACACGCCTGGTCGGCGACTCGCTGGCCACGTACAAGCAGGTCCGCCACGTGGTGCTGGTCGACGCCGTGCCGCGGACGCCGTCGGGCAAGGTGCTGCGGCGGACGCTGCGGGACGAGTGGACGCCCGCCCTGGCCGAGCGACCGAGCTGAGCGAACGGGCCGCATGGACGTCCGTCTCTCACCTGAGCAGGTCGCGCTCCGGGACTCCGCGGCGCAGGTGGCGACCCGTTTGGGTGTGCGCGGCATCGTCGAGCTCGTCGACACCGAGCGCGCGTCCAAGCTCGACGCCGCCGTGGCGGCCTCGGGATGGCGCGAGCTGCGCGCAGCCTCGGACGAGGGCACGCCGTGGGCCTCGGCAGTCGAGGTGGCGGTCGTCGCCGAGGAGCTCGGACGGGGTCTGGCCGACGCGTCCTATCTCGGCCCGACCATGGCGGCCGACCTGCGGCGCCTGGCCGGCGCGCCCGCGTCCGCCGGGGCGGAGACAGTCCTCTTGGGTCCCGACCTCTCGCGTCCGGCGCGGGTGGCCGACGGCGACAGCGATGTGGAGCCCGCGGCGGTGCCGCTCGACGCACGCGGCGCGCTGGCCGGTCTCGTGGTGCTGGCCGCGCGTGGCGCGGAGGATCGCTACGAACTCGGCACCGTCGCGCTCGAGCGCGGCGCCGCCGGTGCCGGGAGCGGGAGTGGGACCGGGGTCGGGCCATCGTGCCGGCGTGGACCTCACCCGGCCCCACAGCGTCGTGGTCGAGCCAGGGTCGCTCAGCGTGGTCGTGGGGCAGACCCGCGCCCTCGGGCGCGACGACGTCGCCCGCTGGCACAGCCTGGGCCTGGCCGTGACCTGCGCCGACCTGGTCGGGGTCATGCGCGGCGCCCTGAGCCTCACGTGCGACTATGCGCGCGCCCGCCGCCAGTACGGCGTCCCTATCGGCTCGTTCCAGGCGGTGCAGCACCTGCTGGCCGACGCCCACGTCGCCACGGAAGGGTCGCGCAGCATCGCGCTGCACGCGGCCTGGGCGGTCGACGCGTTGCCGGCGACGAGCGCGCTCGCCGCCACCTCGGCTGCCAAGGCGTACTGCGCGCGCGCCGCACGCGCGGTGTGCGAAACGGCGATCCAGGTCCACGGGGGCATCGGCAACACCTGGGACTGCCTGGCGCATGTGTTCCTGCGCCGGGCACTGCTCTCGGGCGAGGCCTTCGGTGGTGTCGGTGTCAGCCTGGAGCGGGTCCTCTCGGCCCGCGGCCTCGGGGGCGGCGATGGACTTCGCTGACTCCGCCGAGGAGCGCGACTTCCGCCTGCGCCTGCGCGCATGGCTGGACACGCACAATCCCGGGCTCCCGGCCTCGTCGACGGCCGACGCGTACTGGGCGGGCCAGGCGGCGTGGCACCGCACGCTCTACGACGCAGGGTTCTTCGGCTTGTCGTGGCCGAAGGAGGTCGGGGGCCACGAGCTGCCCAGCGTCTACGACGTGATCCTCGACGAGGAGCTCATCGCCGCCGGAGCGCCGCCCAGACCCAGCATCGGCTACCTCGTCCAGGGACTGCTCGCCCACGGGAGCGCCGCCGTGCAGCAGCGCTTCCTGCCCGGCTTGGTCAGCGGTCGCGACCGGTGGTGCCAGGGCTTCAGCGAGCCCGATGCCGGCTCGGATCTCGCCTCGTTGCGCACGCGCGCGGTGCGCGAGGGCCACGAGTACGCGATCACCGGGCACAAGGTCTGGACGAGCTATTCGGACGCGGCCGAGTGGTGCCTCGTGCTGGCGCGCACCGACCCCGACGCGCCGAAGCACCGCGGCATCTCCGCCTTCGCCGTGCCCATGCACCAGGCCGCCGTGACCCAGCGGCCGCTCACGATGATCAACGGGATCACCCGTGAGTTCGGGGAGGTCATCTTCGATGGTGCCCGCGTCGACGCCGACAACATGATCGGTGAGCCGGGCGAGGGCTGGCGCCTGGCCATGACCGTGGTCAGCCACGAGCGCGAGCCCGGCGAGCTGGGCTACGTCGCGCGGTACGGCAAGCTGGTCAACGAAATGGCACAGGCCGTCGAGACACTCCCGTCCGCCTACGGGCCCGAGCAGCGGCGTGACCTCGCCTGGGCGCTGGTGGAGACCGAGATGCTGCGGTGCCACGTGAGCCGCCGGCTCTCCGACCGCCTCGACGGCATCACCCACGGCCCCGAGGGTTCCGTCGACAAGCTCTTGATGACCGAGACCGAGCAGGCCGTGGGCCACGCCGCGGTCTCGGTGGGTGGCGTCGCACCCGACGGTGGCGACGACACCGGGCTCCGTGTCTATCTCTACAGCAGGGCGCAGAGCGTCATGGGCGGCACGTCGCAGATCCAGCGCAACCTGATCGCCCAGAGAATCCTGGAGTTGCCGACATCATGAGCACCTACGACCTTCCCGACGAGCTGACCGTGAGGGCGGAGGGCACGATCCGCATCGTCACGTTGAACCGCCCCGAGCAGCTCAACGCCACCAACCACGCGCTCCACGCCGGGCTGGCGGCGCTGTTCCCCCAACTCGATGCGGACGACGACGCCCGTGTCGCAGTGCTCACCGGCGCCGGGCGTGCGTTCTCGGCCGGCGGTGACTTCGGCTATATCGACGAGCTCACCCGCGACACTGCGCTGCGGAACACGACGATGGCGCACGGGCGCCAGATCGTCACCGGCATGGTGCGGTGCCGCCTGCCGATCGTCGCCGCCGTGAACGGTCCCGCGGTCGGGCTCGGCTGCAGCCTGGTCGCGCTCTCCGACATCGTGTTCATGGCGGCCAGCGCGCACCTCGCCGATCCCCACGTGGTGCTCGGTCTCGTGGCGGCCGACGGCGGGCCGGTGGTGTGGCCGCTGCTCACGAGCATCCAGCTGGCCAAGGAATACGCGCTGACCGGGGAGCGGATCCCGGCCGCCCGTGCGGCCGCGATCGGCCTGGTCAACCATGTCTGTCCCGACGACGAGGTGCTCGAGCAGGCGATGGCCTGCGCGCAGCGCATCGCCAGCCTGCCCAAGGGCGCGGTCGAGGACACCAAGCGGGTCGTCAACATCCAGCTGGAACGGGCCGTTCTCGCCGCGCTCGACTTCGCGCTGAGCGCGGAGGATCGGTCCTTCACCTCACCCGAGCTGCGGGCGAACCTCGACCGCATGCTGCAGCGGGAACAGACGGACTAGGCCGATCCGCCCGGCCGAGCCGACACCTCGGCCAGCCAGCCGCCCAGCGCCTCGCCGGCCGTGAGCACGTGGGCCTCCATGGTCGCCCGCGCGCCCTGGCCGTCGCCGCGGCCCATGGCGTCGAGCAGCGCCGCGTGCTCGTGGCGGCTCCGCTCCTGCTGCTCGGGGAAGAGCTCGAAGTAGTTGCCGGGCACGACGCGCACGGCTTGGCGGATGTGGGTCAACAGACGGGGCGAGCGCGCTGCCAGGTTGATGGCACGGTGGAAGCGCCGGTTGGCCGAGACGACGTCGGGCGCATGGTGGACGGCGGTGGCCAGCGTGCGCAGCTCGTCCAGTTCGGCCGACGTGATGCGCGCCGTGGCCAGCTCGGCCCCCTTGCCGGCCAGCGCGGCCAGGATGGCGAAGTTGTCGACGGCGTCCTCGGGCGTGATGCCGACGACCGCCATTCCACTCCGCGGCGTGATGGCGACCAGCCCCTCGTAGGACAATTCGAGGAGCGCCTCGCGCACCGGCGTCCGGCTGATGCCGAACTCCGCGGTGAGCCGGTCGAGGTCCAGGCGGTCGCCCGGGCGCAGCCGCCCGGTCAAGATGCGGTCCCGCAGCTCATTGGCCGCCTGGGTCCTCACGGTGGTGCTGATCAGTTTGATATCTGAAATATTACATATTAAGTTCGGCCCATGCGGCGCCTCCGGACGACGCTGTAATTAAGGGGTCTCCATGAGCGGCAGTTCGACACGGCAGATGGCGTTGGTGGGCTTCATGCAGGCGGGCAACGCCACGGTCTACGCCGGTTCGTGGCGGTACCCGGCCACCGAACACGGCTTCTTGTCGGCGGCCTATTACGAGAAGCTGGCCCGCACGCTCGAGCAGGGGTGCTTCGACCTCATGTTCTTCGACGACCGCCTGGCCATGCCCGGGATCTACGGCGGGTCCGTCGCCGAGGCGGTGCGCACCGGCGCGCGCCCGGTGAAGCTGGACCTCAGCATCGTGCTGGGGGTCTGCGCCGCGGTGACGAGCAGGATCGGGCTGGGCGCGACGTACTCGACCACGTACTACACGCCCTTCCACGTCGCCCGGACCTTCGCCACCCTCGACCACCTCTCGGCCGGCCGCGCCGCATGGAACGTCGTCACCTCCGTCAACGACAGCGAGGCGCAGAACTACGGGCTGAAGGAGGTCATCGCCCACGATGTTCGTTACGACCGCGCCGACGAATTCCTCGAGGCGACCACGGGGCTCTGGGACACCTGGGACGACGACGCGCTCGTGCTCGACCGCCAGACCCCGCTCTTCGCCGACCCCGGCAAGGTGCATGAGCTCGACCACGACGGGGAGTGGTTTTCGGTCCGCGGCCCGCTTACCGTGCCGCGCTGCCCCCAGGGCCGTCCCGTGCTGCTCCAGGCAGGGTCCTCGGGCCGCGGGCGCGAGTTCGCGGCACGCTGGGCGGAGCTGATCTTCACCGGCGACCCGGACATCGACATCGCGCGGTCGCACTACCAGGACCAGAAGGAAAAGATCGGCGAGCGCGGGCGCGACCCGGACTCGGTCAAGATGCTGCCCATGGCCTACACGGTGGTCGGCGAGTCGGCGGCGCACGCCGAGGAACGCGAGCAGCTGTTCCTCAACGAGCTGGTCGATCCGATGGCGTCGCTCACGCTCCTGTCGGAGCTGATGAACTACGACTTCTCCGGGCTCTCGCTCGACGCGCCCATCACCGACGAGCTGATCGCATCGGTGTCGGGCATCCGCGGCCTGGTGCAGAACATCAAGACCCACATCGGCGGCGACACGGTGACGCTGGCCGACCTGGCGGGGCACCGGGCCACCCTGTTGCAGGGCCCGCGCTTCGTCGGCACCGGCCCCGAGATCGCCGACCAGATGGAGGCGTGGTTCGAGGGCGGCGCCTGCGACGGGTTCGTCATCGCGGCGACGCATTCACCCGGCGCCTACGAGGACGTGGTCCGGCTCGTCGTCCCCGAGCTCCAGCGTCGCGGCGTGTTCCGCGAGCGCTACAGCGGCACGACCTTGCGCGAGCACCTCGGGCTGACTCGCCCCGCCGTGTCAACTCGTGCCTGAACACCCGCTGACCGGCCTCCGGGTCGTCGACGCCGCCACCCTGGCGGCGGGGCCGATGGTGGCGACGATGTTGGGCGAGTTCGGCGCCGAGGTGATCAAGGTGGAGCAGCCCGGGGTGGGCGACCCGCTGCGCACCTGGGGCGAGCAGAAGGACGGGGTCGGCCTCTTCTGGAAGAGCATGAGCCGCAACAAGAAGTGCGTGACGATGGACCTGCGCCAGGCCGACGGCCAAGCGCTGTTCCACCGGCTGCTCGCGGTCAGCGACGTCCTCGTGGTGAACAACCGCCCGAGCGCGCTGGCCGCCTGGGGGCTGGACTACGAGTCGCTGCACCGTGCGCACCCGCGCCTCGTGGTGCTGCACGTCAGCGGGTACGGCGGCGGCGGCCCGAAGAGCGACCGGCCGGGGTTCGGCACGCTGGCCGAAGCCATGAGCGGCTTCGCCCATGTGACCGGCCAGCCCGACGGCCCGCCGACGCTCCCGCCCTTCTTCTTGGCCGACGGCGTCGCCGCGCAGTCCGCCACGGCGGCCGTCATGATGGCGCTGTACCACCGCGACCTCCACGGCGGGGACGGCCAGCTGGTGGACGTGAACCTCATCGAGCCGCTGGCCCGGCTCATCGAGACGTCGACGCTCTCCTTCAGCCACCTGGGCAAGGTGCCCGGCCGCGTCGGCAACCTGCTGCCCGCCAGCGCGCCGCGCAACGCCTACCGCACCGCCGACGATCGGTGGGTCGCGATCTCGAGCGCGTCGCCCAACATTGCGCTGCGCGTGTACCGCGCCATCGACCGCGCCGACCTGGTCGACAACCCCGACTACGCCGACCCCGTCGAGCGCCAGCGGCGCGCCGTCGAGATCGACGCCCTCGTCGCCGACTGGGTCGCCGGCCGCTCGCTCGCCGACGTGATGGACGTGTTCGAGCGCGCCGACGTGGCGGCCGCACCGGTGTACGACGCGGAGCAGCTGTTGGCCGACGAGCACCTGCGGGCCCGGGGTTCCTTCGTCTCGGTGGAGGACCCTGACCTTGGCCCCATGACGGTCCAGGCGCCGGTGGCTCGCTTGAGCGAGACACCCGGCGCAGTCGAATACCTCGGCCGCGCCCTCGGCGCCGACAACGACGAGGTCCTCGGCGGGCTGCTGGGCGTGGACGCCGACGGGCTCGCCTCACTGCGCGCGGCCGGCACGATCTGATAAGGAGTCGTTCGTGCGCACACCCCGAGCCCGCCGCTCCGAGCTGGCCACGCCGGCCAGCAGCGAGCGCATGTGCGAGAAGGCACCCGCTGCCGGCGCCGATCTGGTGTTCCTCGACCTCGAGGACGCCTGCGCGCCCGGCGTGAAGGAGTCGTCCCGCGCCACCGTGGTGGGGGCGCTCACCGGGCTCGACTGGGGCCGCACCGTGCGGGCAGTGCGGATCAACGGGATCGACACACCGTGGTGCCACGGCGACATCATCGAGGTCGTCACCGGCGCCCGCGAGTGCCTCGACGTGCTCATCGTGCCCAAGGTGCGGCGCGCCCGCGACGTCTGGTGGGTCGACGTCCTCCTCGGTCAGCTCGAAGCGTCGCTCGGGCTCGAGCGGCCCATCGGCCTCGAGGTGCTCATCGAGGAGGCTGAAGGGCTGGCCAACGCGCTCGAGATCGCACAGTCGAGCGAGCGGCTCGAGGCACTGATCTTCGGTGCCGGCGACCTCTCCGCGTCGTTGCACGCACGGGTCGACGGCAACTTCGACCCGGTCGTCCCGTACCCCGGTGACTTCTGGCACTTCGCCCGCGTGCAGGTGCTGACCGCCGCCCGGGCCGGCATGATCGACGCCGTCGACGCGCCGTTCCCCGCGTACCAGGACCCCGAGGGGTACCGGCGGTCGGCCCTGGCGGCCAGCGCGCTCGGTTACGACGGCAAGTGGGCCATTCACCCCGCCCAGGTGCCGATTGCCAACGAGGTCTTCTCGCCGACGCCCGCCGAGGTCGCCGAGGCCGAAGAGGCCGTGCGGGTCTACCGCGAGGCCGAGGCCGGTGGGGTCGGCGCCATCGGTCGCGACGGGAGATTGGTCGACGCCGCCCACATGCGGCTGGCGGCCAACACGCTGCACAAGGCGTCGTTGGCCGGCGACGGCTGAGCGGAGCGGCGCGGAGACGGAGGGGAACGGAACCGAGCGGAACGGAGCGGACGCAAGCGGAAACGCCCTTCTCATTCAGCGAGAGGCCTGCTATCGTAAACGTCGTCGTCGAACGCCGCATGGAGAGGACCCGCTGATGGCACGTTGGCCCAAGCCGGCCGAGGGGAGCTGGACCGAGCACTTCGGGCTCGGGACCGAGCCCATCTCGTACGAAGACTCCATCTCTCCCGAGTTCTACGAGCTCGAGCGCGAGGCCGTCTTCAAGCGGGCGTGGCTCAACGTCGGCCGGGTGGAGCAGCTGCCGCGTACGGGGAGCTACTTCACCAAGGAGCTGGCCGTGGCGCGCACCTCGGTGGTCGTGGTCCGCGGCAAGGACGGCGAGGTGCGGGCCTTCCACAACGTCTGCCGCCACCGCGGCAACAAGCTGGTCTGGAACGACTACCCGCAGGAAGAGACGAGCGGGGTCTGCCGCCAGTTCGTCTGCAAGTACCACGGGTGGCGGTACGACCTCGACGGTTCGCTGACGTTCGTGCAGCAGGAACAAGAGTTCTTCGACCTCGACAAGGATGCGTTCGGCCTGGTCCCGGTGCACTGCGACGTCTGGGCCGGCTTCATCTTCGTGAACCTCGCCAAGGAGCCCGAGCAGAGCTTGCGTGACTTTCTCGGCCCGATGGTGACCAAGCTGGAGCACTACCCGTTCGCCGAGCAGAGCGAGCGCTGGTACTACCGCGCCACCGTCGGCAGCAACTGGAAGATCTACTTGGACGCCTTCCAGGAGTTCTACCACGCACCGGTTCTGCACGCGAAGCAGACGCCGCCCGATTGGTCGATGGCGGCGCAGCAGGCAGGTTTCGAGGCGCCGGCGTACATGATCGACGGGCCACACCGTTTGGTCAGCACGGCGGGGATCCACCCGTGGACCCTCGACCCCAAGATGCTCAAGCCGATGGAGTTGCTCACGCGCAGCGGTCTCTTCGGCCCCTGGGACGGACCAGACCTCTCCTTCGACCAGCAGGAGGCGGGTATCAACCCCGCCGGGTGCGACCCATGGGGCCTCGACTCGTTCCAGATCTTCCCCAACTTCGTGATCCTGGTCTGGGGGCAGGGCTGGTACCTGACCTACCACTACTGGCCGACGTCTCACAACACCCACGTGTTCGAGGGGACGCTCTACTTCGTGCCGGCCAAGACGGCCCGCGAGCGCGTGGCGCACGAGCTGGCTGCCGCCTCCTTCAAGGAGTACGGCCTGCAGGACGCCAACACGCTCGAGGCGACCCAGACGATGCTCGAGTCACGCGTGCTCGAGCGGTTCCCACTGAACGACCAGGAGGTGCTGTGCCGCCACCTCCACGAGGTGACGGCACAGTGGGTGGACGACTACGAGAAGGCGCGCGAGCACGCGGAGATCTGACGCACATGACCGAGACGACCCAGACGCAGCCCCTCATTCCGGTGGAGTTCGCCGACCTCGCTCCGTTCGCCGCGAAATGGTGCCTGCCGAGCGAGCGAGAGCGGTTCGCCATGCGCCTCGCCAGCACCATGGACGAGATGCAGGCCTTCTACGACGCCATCACCCCGAGGGCCGACGAGGCGATGACCTATTGCGACACGTTCCCGCTCGACGATCTCCCGGACGACGCCACGAATTTGTTGCACATGCTCTACTCCATGATCGCCGTGTCGTTCCCCGTCGAGTGCTGGGGCCAGCCGCACGTGCCCGACACCGGCGCGGCGTACCTGGACCTGCTGGTCGAGCCCGGACCCTGAACCAAGAGCGATGTTCGACGGGACCCTCGGAGGACCGGCGAACGTGAAGAGGTCAAACAAAGTAAACAAGGAGTCATGGATCGTTCGGTCGTAGGCGATATTGCGCTGGCCCCGGACTCGCCGAGGGGATACACACGTACCGCGGCGTTGCAGGCGCAGTTCGACGCCGCCGCTACTCGCCTCCGCGACCTCGATCATTGGAAGACCGAGGACGGCGAAGACCCCCCGGGACCTCCCGAACTGAGGTGCGATCTCGCCCTCGAAGGTGGCGGGGTCAAGGGAATCGCCATTGTTGGCGCCGTGCTCGTGCTCGACGAGGCGGGGTACAAGATGCAACGGGTGGCCGGCACCAGCGCCGGCGCAATTGCCGCCTCTCTGATCGCAGCGATCGTGCAGCGGAGCCGTCCGATGATCGAACTCAAGCAGTACCTCGACAGCATGGAGTTCGCCAAGTTCATGCCCGAGGGCAAGATCCACGAGTTCCTGGACCGGATCGGCGGTCACGTTGGGGAGGTGACCGCCGACTTCTCCATCTTGCTGAGGCGGATGGGCCTCTACCCCGGAACGTACCTCTATGAGTGGCTGGGGCCGATCCTCAAAGATCTCGACGTCGAGACCTTCGGCCAGCTGAGGATCACGCAGGACGACGACAAGGGGATGAGTCTCCCTGTCGAGCGTCAATACCGGCTGCTCGTGCACACGTCTGATGTGAGCCGGCGAGTCTTGGCCCGCCTTCCGTGGGACTACGACCGATACGGCAAGGACCGCGACACCATGGCGATCGTGGATGCAGTCAGGGCCTCGATGTCCATCCCGTTTTTCTTCGAGCCGTTCGAGCTCGAAGCGACCGACGCAGTGATCAACGTGCCAATGCCCGGCGGGCGCACGGCGCCACAGCATTTCGGGGGCGGGACGTGCGCCTGGGTCGACGGTGGGATGCTTCGCAATTTTCCGATCACTGCCTTCGATCGCATCGATGGCAAGCCGTCTCGCTGGCCGACCATTGGCATCAAGCTCAACAGCTTCGCTTCGTCCTCGGCGGCGACGACTGCCTGCTCCCACACGCTGGGATTGGCTGTCGACTGTGTCGAGACGATGATGAACGAATGGGACGTGAACGCCATCGAGTCGGCGACGGCGGCCCGGACGATCTTCATCGACAATGACGGGATCACGGCGACGCAGTTCGATCTCGATCAGGTTCAGCAAGACACGTTGTTCAAGAACGGTGTCGCGGCTGCGACTGAGTTCGTGATCGATTCGGGGAACCTCGGCTACGTTCCCACCGATCCTGCGCAGTGCCTGCAGTTGGCCTCTCTGCGACGAGCGTTGACCGCCGCCGCTCCGCCGCCCTAGGCGGAGTCCGCTCGGGGTGAGATCGGCTCAGTCCACCCGGGCCAAGACACCGGCAGCCGACGTGATGGCGCGGTCGCCGTTGCCCTCGTCGTGGAGCAGCATGCGCACGCCCACTTCGCCGTCCGCGCCGGCGTAGGCCGTCCCCTCGACCCGGAAAGGGCCGACCTTGCCACGGGCAAGGAACATCACGTGCCAGCTCCGAACCTGCAGCAGCCGGGTGCCGGCGACCGCCGCCGCCAGGTCCACCGCCGCCGTCTCGAGCACGACGTGCTGGGGCCCGATGTGCAGGGCGGCATCCGGCGAGGCGAACTCCGCTCGCAGCTCGGGGAGGATCCAGTGGCCGTCGCTGCGTTTCGACGCCCCGAAGACCTGCCACAGCGGCGGCAGGTCGGGCGAGTCCTCGATGACGAGTGTGGCCTCCTCGACGTCCATGCGCTCGAGTCCTGCGGGCGGTGTCCCGATGGAGGCACCCTGCCCCTCGATGAAGGCGAGCACCCGATCGTGGTCGGCCGCGTCCACGATGAGGCAGCGCCCGTACCCCATGGTGCGGCCCTGGTGGATCGACCCGGAACCGAGGACCTCGAAGGTGTCGACGCCGACGCCGGGATCGATGATCTGCACGGATGCGATGACCGGGTTCGGCACGGCCACCAGGTCGGTCTGGCCACCTTCGGGCGAGGAGATGGCGAGCGGCGCCACCATCAGTCCACCGGCGTCGTTGCGCATGTCGCGGCGGATGCGGACCGTGTTGTCCTCCGGACCGAGATTCATGGAGGAGTGGTTGCGGCCGATGTAGCGATAGCTCAGCAGCCCGGACCAACGCTGCTCGAGCTCGGCGCGGTAGGCCTCGGGGTCGCCCGTCAGCTCCCTGATGTCGCGCAATGGTTCGCTCACGTCGCCTCCTCCGTGTCCGCAGCGCTCCGACCGCTCCCGTAGCCTCGCACCTCTCACATCGCCTCGTACTCGACGGTCACCGTCTCTCCCTTCGGCAGGCTCTGGCAGGTCAGGATCCAACCTTCTTCGACCTCTTCTGGCGTGAGCGCGTTGTTCACCCGCATGTCGACGGTCCCTTCCTTCAAGAAGGCCATGCACGTGGCACAGTTCCCCGACTCGCAGGAGAACGGCGGACGCAGGCCACCGCGGCGCGCCGTCTCCAAGAGCGTGTCGCCGGGCTGGTAGCGGATGACTTTGCTCTTGCCCGCCAGCGTCACGGTGACCTCGGTGGGAACGCCGGCACCGTTGCTCGAATCGGCGGGCGTGCCGGACTGGGTCGCCGCGGACGTTGCCGCCACCTCGGTCCCCGCCGTCGCCGCCACCGGCGCCGACCCCGCCGCCACCGCCCCGGCCGTCGTCAGTGCGGCGTCCTTCTCCTGCTGCTCGACCAGGAAGCGCTCGATGTAGATGTGCTCCTGCCCCACACCGAGCCCCCGCAGCGTGGTCTCGACCAGGTCCATGAACGGACCAGGCCCGCAGATATAGATATCGGCGTCGAGCGCGCCGTGGGCGAACGTCACGAGGTCGTCCGCCGTCAGGAACCCGTGGTCGGCGTCGAGATGGTGGCGCACCTCGAGGCGCTGCGGGTGCCGCGCTGCGCAGCTGGTCGAGCGCATCCTCGAAGATCACCGACGCCGCGTCGCGGTTCGCGTAGAGCAGGCGCACGGGTCGCTCCGTGGTGGCGAGCACGTGCCGGGCGATGGACATGACCGGCGTGACGCCGCTGCCGCCACAAAAGCCGAGTATGCGGACGTTCGCTCTCCTGCGGGCAGAACACGCCGGCGGGCTTGGTCAGCTCGAGCACCGCGCCCGCCGACACCGCGTCGAGGAACCAGATCGAGACCAGGCCGCCGGCGACGCGCTTGACCGTCACCGTCAGGTCGGGGTCGGTGCCGGGCGCACTCGGACATGGAGTACGAGCGCAGGTGGACCTCGCCGTCGAGGTGGACGCGGAAGGTGCAGAACTGTCCGGGCCGGTAGCGGAACGTCTCCTGCAACTCCGCCGGCACGTCGAGGACGTAGGAGCTGGCGTCGCTGGTCTCGGGGACGACCCGCTTGACTCGGAGCGAGTGGTAGCCGTGCTCGCGCAGCACGGGCGCGTGGTCAGGCATGCACCGACACCGAATTCAGCGCGCGCGATGCGCCCACCACGCCGGCGGCGCCGCTACTGGGGCGCCGGCCAGGCCACCGACTTGACCTCGAGGTACTGGTCGAACCCGGCCAGACCGTTCTGGCGGCCGATCCCGCTGTGCTTGTAGCCACCGAAGGGCATGTCGGCCTGCCCGATGGGCATGCCGCCGTTGACGGCGAAGCTCCCGGTGCGGATGCGCTCCGCCACGCCGAGCGCGCGCTCCAGCGAACCGGAGAACACGCCCGCCCGAGAGACCATAGACACTGTCGTTGGCGATGCGGACGGCGTCGTCGTCGTTCTCGTAGGGAATGGCGACGAGCACGGGGCCGAAGATCTCCTGTTGGGCGATCGTCATGGAATTGTCGACGTCGGTGAAGAGGGTCGGCTCTACGAACCACCCTTTGGGCAGGTCGGCGGGCCGGCCACCGCCCAGGGCGAGCGTGGCGCCTTCGGCGACCCCCTTCTCGATGTAGCCGAGCACCCGGTCGCGTTGCTTCGCCGAGATGACGGGGCCCATCAGGACGTCGGGGCGTTGCGGGTCGCCGAAGGCGACCGAACCCAAGGTCGCCTTGAGGATCTCGACGCCCTCCTCGTAGCGCGAGCGGGGGAGGAGCATCCGCGGTCTGGATGGCACACCCCTGTCCGGCGTGGAAGCACACCGGCGATGCCGGACGGGACCGACGTGGCGAAGTCGGCGTCGTCGAGGACGATGGTGGCCGACTTGCCGCCCAACTCGAGGAAGACCCGCTTGAGCGTCGCCGCGCCCTTCTCCATGATCCGCTTGCCGACGGCCGTCGATCCGGTGAACGAGATCAGGTCGACCTTGGGCGACAGCGTGAGCTCCTCGCCGACGAGATGGTCCGACGACGTCACGACTTGGAGCACGCCGGGGGGAAAGTCAGTGTGTTCCGCCACCAGCCGGCCCAGCCGGGTCGCGTTCCACGGCGTGTCGGGCGCCGGCTTGAGGATGACGGTGTTGCCGGTGGCCAAGGCCTGCCCCAACTTGTTGAGCGTGACCTCGAGGGGGAAGTTCCACGGCACGATGGCGCCGACGACGCCGACCGGTTCCTTCCAGATCTGGCGCGTGTTGCGCGTGCCGCGGCGGTCGAGCGCTGCGGGGAGCGAGGTCCGCCACTCGAATTCGTCGATCAACTTGATGGGGTAGCGCAGCGCCCCCTCGAGCGGGATGTCGAGCTGGTTCGCATGGGTGGTCATGCGGGGGCACCCCACCTCGAGGATGAGCTCCTCGCGCAGCTCCTCGCGTTCGGACTCGAGCGCGTCCTGCAGCTGCGAGAGGCAGCGCGACCGCAGCTGGCGGTCGGTCGACCAGCCCGTCTCGTCGAAGGCCCGGCGCGCCGCGTCGATGGCCCGCCCCATCTCGGCGCTCGAGGCGTCGGCGACCTGGCCGAGGACCTCCTCGGTCGCCGGGTTGACGTTGTCGAAGGTCCGGCCGCTGTCGGCGCCGATGAGCTCGCCGTCGACGAGCATCCTGGACTCGTGCCCGCCCGCTGTGGTCACCACGCCCCTCCCTCCCGGGTCTCTCGGCTGCCGGAAACCGCGTTATCAAAAAGTGCCATAAGCATAATCGAGGGGGTCACCGCCCGCTCCTGCTCCGACGTGGCTCCGGCGGCCCCCACCCTGCCGCCCCAGTGTTCCGGGGGTGGGTTCTTCGCCTGTATATGGAACCTTCCGAAACTCGAGCGAGGGTTTCGGAAGGTTCCATATACAGACGAGATGTGGTCCCGAGGCTCTCGCCCTGCCGGGATGGAGCCCTGCGAGTGACCGCGGTGAGCTCCGTCAGAGGGGAAACACGGGGGGCACCACGCCGGTCCCGAGGATCTCGGCACCGAGCTCACGGGTCAGCACCGACCCCGCGCCGAGCAACTGGTCCAGCACGAGCGTGCGCCGGACGAAGTGGTGGAAGGGGTGCTCGGCGGTGAAGCCGATGCCGGCCAACACCTGTTGGCAGTGGCGCCCCACCACACGCGCCTGGCGGCCGGCGAAGGACTTGGCCATGGCGCTATAGGCCACCGGGTCCAGCCACGCGGCATCGAGCAACGAGGCGGCCGCCTCCACCGCCACGAGAGAATCGGCCAGGCGGTGACGGACGGCCTGAAAGGTGCTGATCGTCCGTCCGAATTGCACGCGGTCGAGCGCGTGCTGGCGGGCCAGCTCGAGCATGGCGCGTGACGTGCCCACGAGCTCGTGGCCGAGGGCAAGCTGCCCGAATGACACCGCTTCGGCCCAGCCGACCGGCCTTCCCCTCTCGAGGCGGGGACCCGCATCGACGTCACCCGTGACCTCGATCAACCCGAGCGCTGGATCGAGCCCGGCGACCTGACGCAGCTCGAGGTCATCGGTCCTCACGTGCACGACGGCGGGCTCGACCACGTCCGAGCTCACGATGACGAGGGCGGTGTCGCAGCGAGGCCAGCGAGCTGAGCGCCACACCGCGCACGACCCACTGCGCGCCGCGGTGCTGCGACCCCGGTGTCTCCACGCTCCGCAGCGCGGGGAAGATGATGCCGCAGGCGGGGTCGTCAGTCGAGTCCGAGACCACGGGTGAAGACCCGTTCGAGTGCGGACGACGTGGCGTGCGCCGCGCCTTGGGACTCGAAGAGGACCGACACCGCGGTCTGCGGGTCGGCGTCGAGCGCGTCGAGCCAGCCCAACTCGGTCAGCGCGGCATCGAGCGATGCCCCACGCTCCGACGCGGTGGCATCGCGGATGCCACGGGTGAACAGCGCACGCTCGGCCTGCTCCATCAGCGCTCATCCCCGAGCTCGAGGAGTCGCCGGGCGATGATGTTGCGCTGGATCTCGGCGCTGCCGCCGTAGATGCTGGCAGCGCGCGCGTACAGGAACTCGGCACGCCAGAGACCGCTCTCCGGATCGTCGCCCAGCGCGATCGCCGGCCCGAGCGCGTCGCCGGCCAACTCGAAGAGCGCCTGTTCGGCCGTGGCGACCAATACCTTGTCCACGGACGTCTCCGCCCCCAGGCGCTCGCCGGCGTCGAGGCGGTACTGCGTGGCACGCGAGCGGGCGCGGAAGGCCCAGAGCAGTTGGGTCACCGCGCCGACCTCCGCCGGGTCGAGGCTGCCCGGTGGCGCGCGGTGGACCAATTGTTCGAGGCGTCGCTGCAGGTAGGCGGCGCGCTGCCAGAGCGCTGTGCTGCGCTCGAAGGGCAACAGGTCCATGGCGATGGACCAGCCCTGGTCGATCTGGCCGAGGAGCCGGTCCGCCGGCACGACGACCCCGTCGAAGAAGACCTCGCAGAACTCCTCCACACCGTGCATCGTCTCGATCGGCCGCACGGTGATGCCCGGGGTGTCCATGTCGACGAAGAAGGCGGTGATGCCGCGGTGCGCCGACTCGGGCGCGCCCGTGCGGGTCAACAGGACGCAGCGTTGCCGCGAACTGGGCGAGGCTGGTCCAGACCTTTTGACCCGTGACCTCCCAGCCCCCGTCGGTGCGTGTGGCCCGGCAGGCCAGCGAGGCCAGGTTGCTCCCGGCGCCGGGCTCGGAGAAGCCCTGGCACCACGTCTCGTCGCCCCGCAACACGAGCGGCACCATCTCGGCCGCGAGCTCCGGTGGCGCGTAGTCCAACATCGTCGGGACCAAGAACTCCGGCAGCGTGTAGAGGCCGGCTTCGACGACGTCGCGGGCGGTCAGCGCCTCGGCGAGGTAGGCGCGCAGCAGGGTCGAGCCGCCCCGGCCGCCCACGCGCTCGGGCCAGCCGAAGCGCGCCCAGCCGGCGTCGTAGGTGAGACGGCGCACCTTGTTGAGTTGGTGCAGCTGGTCGGCCAGCGTCCCGATGCCGTCGAACTCGGGCGCGAGCGCGTCGGCCTCATCGTGGAGCCACGCGTCGACGGCGACCTTGTAGTCCTTCAGGTCCACAGCGCGTCGAGCCCGGGTACGCGCTTATCCGGCCACGTCGCTGCTCGGCTCGGGCCGCGTCGGGTCGTGCACCCTTCCCGAGTCGCGCGCGCCGTTGCGCCGGAGGAACGTCATGGCCCGGGTCTCGAGGCGCCATCCGTCTGCGGTCCGTCGGTACGAGTCCGTGTACCAGCCGATGCGCATGTCGTGGGTCGTCTGGTCGACGAAGCACAGCGTCTGGGAGCCGGTTCCGGTGTCGCCGGCCAGCTCCACGACAGGCGTGCCGGTGAGGAACAGACCCTTGGGCGCGGCGGCCACCAAGGCCGGGAAGTCGTGCAGGCCGTAGGTGGTGCCGAACGCGCTGTAGGTGCCGTCCGGTGTGAAGACGCCGACCACCGCGTCGATGTCGTCGGAGGTCATCCCGACGGCGTAACGCGCCAGCAGCTGCTCGATCTCCATGATGTCCGCTACCAACGCCTGCTCCATGGCCGTCTCTCCTCGGTTGCGAACGATAACAGCATTCTCTCGAACCGTAAGTCCCCGTGCACATCGAGCGGGACGTCGCCGGCCTTGCGGAATTCAGAGTGCAGAAATTCGTAGCCAGTGCTCGATCCTCGGAGAGAAGAAAGCTCTCAAAAAGAGAAAACCATCTACACTGGCCCGATGCCTGCCGACCCGCCCGCCACGCCGACAGCCACCGACGCGCCCCTGCGCCGGCGCGACCTGGCCGTGGCGCGCTCGCTCGACTCGGCCCGGGTCCGGAGCGAGGGGCGGGTGCAACGCTTCATCGACGCCGGGTTCGAACTCCTCGGGAACGCCGAATCGGGCAAGGAGTTCACCGTCCAAGAAGTCGTCGACCGTTCCGGCCAGTCGCTGCGCAGCTTCTACCAATACTTCGCCGGGAAGCACGAGCTCTTGCTGGCGCTCTTCGACGAGGCGATCCGGTCGACGGCGGACCGTCTCGAAGAGCAGCTCGCGAAACAGGACGGCGCCCTCGAGCGGCTGCGCTGCTTCGTGGTCGAGTACTACCGCTCGTGCCTGCCGGCCCCCAAGGGACGCACGTCGAAGAACAACCCCTCCCCGGTGCTGGCGGAGTTCAGCCACGAGCTGCTCACGGCGCACCAGGACGAGGCAGCGCGCGCCTTCGTCCCGCTGGTCACCCTGCTCACCGGGGTGCTCGCCGACGCCGTCGAGGCCGGGGTCGTGCGCCGCGGCCTCGAACACGAGGACGCGGCAGGCATGGTCCTCTCGACGATCATGTTCAACGCGGCCTATGCGCCGACGATCAGTGGCACGGGTCCAGGTGACCCGAGCCGGGCGGCGGAACGGATCTGGACGTTCGTCTCTGCCGGCATCCTGACCGGCACGTGACCGGCACGTGACCGTCACCTAGATCTGAGGACCTCGCCCACCCGCACGCCCCCACCGCGCCGCCACCGCGCCGCCGGAAACCTGGTCCCGCGCCTTCTGCTCAGCCGAGCTGGCGCAGCCTCGGGGCAACCGAAGCGAGGAAGTCACGGGTGCGCTCGGCCGAGGCCCGCATCTCGTCGCGGCCCACACCGATCGGCACGATACGAGCGTTGAGATCGGTGACACCGGCGTCGGCGAAGCTGCGCAGCCGCTTCTCCATGGCCGCCTCGCTGCCGCAGATGAGGACGTCGCCGATGCTCTCGGCATCGCCGTGCTCCATGAGCCGCACGTAGTTGGGCGACGCCACCACCTCGCTGAGCGTCCTGTTCGTCCGCTCGATGGCGGCGTCGACCTCGCTGTCCGCACACAGACAGGCCGGCACGCCGGCCATGACACGCGGGGCGGGACGGCCGGCGGCCTGCGCCGCGTCGGTGATGACGGGGACCACGTGGGAGGCGATGGTGCGCTCGTCGGCCAGCCAGAGCACCGTGCCGGCGGCCCGGGCGCCGGCGAGACGGAGCATGACCGGGCCGAGCGCGGCGATCATGACGGGCGTCGGCGTGATGTCGGTGATGTCGAGCGGCTGGCGGATCGTGAACAGTTCGTTGTCGACCTCCACCAGCCCCGGACCGCCCAATGCCTGATCGAGGACGTCGAGGTAGCACCGCATGGTGGTGGCCGGTCGCTCGTAGGGAAGGCCGAGCATGTCGCCGATGATCCAGTGGTGTGAGACCCCGATCCCGAGGGTGAAGCGTCCTTCGCAGACGGCCTGAGCCGACAGCGCCTGCTGCGCCAGCACGACGGGGTGGCGGGGTTGGATCGGCACGACCGAGGTCCCCACCTCGATGCGGGAGGTCGCGGCACCCATCAGGGTGGCCGCCGCCATGACGTCGAACTCGTCGGGAATCTGAGGGGTCCAGACGGTGTCCAAGCCCGCCTCGTCCGCCCAGCAGCGCGTCGGCCTGCAGCGTGTCCACCTTGGTGGCGTAGCGACCCCTGTCCGCGCTCACCTGAAGTCCCATGCGCATGCCGGGCTCCTCTCAGTCCTGCGACCCGGGCCGGTTTCCAGCCGGAAACGGCCTTCTCACAAGTGATGAAGCATACTCTCAATTAGCGCCAGGCACCCTTGACGTGATTGTGCACTGCGCCTAACATCCGGCCACTCTACCGGCACCAATTCGCCGCGGAGCGGGCCGGGTGAGCGGCCGCAGCAAGGAGCTGTACACGGCCGGACGGCCGGCGAGCGCCGTCGTGGCCCGGGTCTGAAGCGCAGCTCCGCTGGGGAGGCACCAGGAGTGAGTACGTCGCAGGTGCGCCGGGTTGCCGTGATCACCGGGGGAGCCTCCGGCATGGGCGCTGCCATCTGCCGGGCGCTCGCAGCCGACGGGCACCGGGTCGGCGTGCTCGACGTGAACGCCGACGCCGCCGAGCAGGTGGCCAAGGAGATCGTGAGCCAGGACGGGAGCGCACTGGCCGCAGCGGTCGACGTCAGCGACCGCGGTGCGGTCGAGGTGGCACTCGACCGGGTGCGCAGCGCCTTCGGCCCGATCGAGATCGTGGTCACCAGCGCCGGCATCGAAGGGTTCGAGAACTTCCTCGACATCAGTACCGAGATGTGGGACCGCATGCTGGCGGTCAATTTGTCCGGCACCTTCCACTGCGTGCAGGCCGCGGTGCCCGACATGATCGGACGGCAGTGGGGGCGCATCGTCACGATCTCGTCGTCGTCCGCGCAGTCGGGTACCCGGCGCATGGCGCACTACGTCGCCTCCAAGGGTGGGGTCATCGCACTCACGAAGGCGTTGGCGCTCGATCTGGCTCAGCACGGCATCACCGTGAACACCATTCCGCCCGGCGCCATCGACACCCCGATGATGCGCCGGCCCATGGAGACCGGCGCCATGCCGAGCGTGGACCAGGTCGTCGCCCGCGCCCCGCTCGGGAGGCTCGGCACGCCCGAGGACATCGCGGCGGCCTGCTCCTTCCTGTGTTCGGAGGGGGCCGGGTACATCACTGGTCAGCAGATCAACGTCAACGGTGCGTGGTACCTGTGAACATGCTCCCGACGATCCAGCTCCAGGCGACTGTCGGCGCGGCGGTGGTGGGTCTCGAGCGCGACCAGCTCCTCGTCGACGACCAATCGCCGTCAGCGGTGATGGACTCGCTCGAGCAGCACGGTGTCCTCGTCTTCCCCGAGCTCCACATCGACGACGAGACCCAGATCGCGTTCTCCACGCGCCTCGACGACGTCGGCAAGGACCAGCCGGCGACGCCACCGAGCATCTACAACGTCACGCTCGACCCGGCCAAGACGGCCACCGCGCCCTACCTGTTGGGAACGTTCCACTGGCACATCGACGGTGCGCAGGACGAGGTCCCGACCAAGGCCACGGTGCTCAGCGCCCGTGTGATCTCGTCGCAGGGCGGGGAGACCGAGTTCGCCAGCACGTACCGGGCCTACGAGGACCTGCACGACCACGAGAAGGAACGGTTCGAGGGACTAACCGTGCGCCACACCTTCGAAGCGTCGCAGCGCTTGGTGCACCCGGATCCCTCGCCCGACGAGCTGGCACGCTGGCGCGAGCGGCCCGACCGCGAGCATCCCCTCGTCTGGCAGCACCGCTCCGGTCGTCGTTCACTCGTGATCGGCGCCAGCGCGGACCATGTGGTGGGCATGGACCGAGACGAGGGCAAGGCGCTTCTCGCCGACCTCGTGGCGCGGGCGACGCTGCCCGATCGCGTGTATCGGCACGAGTGGAGCGTGGGCGACCTCGTCATCTGGGACAACACGGGCGTGATGCACAGAGTGCAGCCCTACGAAGCCTCCTCCGCCCGCGAGATGCACCGCACCACCATGAGCGGCGACGAGCCGATCCGTTCGATCCGACAGGGGGCCCCATGAGCGACACGACCGTTCTGCGAGCGGAGCGGTGGCTCGACGTCGAAGCCGGCGAGATACGTGCACCGGCGGTCGTCGTCATCGACGGGAACCGGATCACGGCCGTCGACCCCTCGCCGTCCGAGGTTCCGAGTCCCGCCACCGAGGTCGACCTCGGTGACGTGACCCTCCTGCCCGGCCTCATGGACATGGAGCTCAACATGCTCATCGGCGGTCCCGGGGGCCCCGACGGCCTGCCGGACCCGATGCACGGGGTGAAGGACTCGCCGGTCTACCGGACGCTGCGCGGCGCGGTGAACTGTCACACGACACTCATGGCCGGGTTCACCACGGTGCGGAACCTGGGCCTGATGGTCTACACCGCGGGTTTCCTGCTCGATGTGGACCTGGCCAAGGCGGTCGACAACGGCTGGTTCCCCGGTCCGCGGATCTTCCCGGCCGGCCACGCCATCACCCCGACCGGCGGCCACCTCGACCCCACCATGTTCCAGGGCCTCGCGCCGGGCATCATGCCCCAGAGCGTCGAACAGGGGATCGCCAACGGGGTGCCCGAGGTGCGCAAGGCGGTGCGCTACCAGATCAAGTACGGCGCCAAGCTCATCAAGATCTCGGCATCGGGCGGCGTCATGTCGTTCAGCAGCGCGGCGGGCTGTCAGCAGTACTCCGACGAGGAGCTGGTCGCCATCGTTGACGAGGCCCACCGCAACGGCCTGCGCGTCGCGGCGCACGCCCACGGCGACGCGGGGATCCGTGCGTGTATCCGGGCCGGGGTGGATTGCATCGAGCACGGCTCGCTCGCCACCGACGACACCGTCGCGCTCATGGCCGAGACGGGGACCTTCCTCGTGGGCACGACGGCGCTGGCGGATCACATGGCCGTCGACCGCATCCACCCCATCCTCCAGAAGAAGGCCGCCGAGATCTTTCCTCAGGCGCGCCGCATGTTCGGCAAGGCGCTGGCGGCCGGGGTCAAGATCGCCTGCGGCTCGGACGCGCCCGCCATCCCGCACGGCACCCAGGCCGACGAGCTGATCGCCATGGTCGACCGCGGCATGACGCCCATGCAGGCGCTGCAGGCCGCGACGGTGACGAGCGCGGACCTGATCGAACGCGCCGACGACCTCGGCCGCCTCGCTCCCGGATATCTCGCTGACGTCATTGCGGTGCCCGGTGATCCCTCGGAGGACATCAAGGTCACCAAGGACGTGTGCTTCGTCATGAAGGACGGGCAGATCTACAAGGGAGCCTGAGCGACGGTGGCCTCGGTCGGCGTCGTCGGGTTGGGCAACATGGGGAGCGTTCTCGCGGCCAACCTCGTCGCGTCGGGCCATGACGTCGTCACCCACGACATCGCCGGTGCCGGCCGCAGCCCGGCGGGCGCGTCCTTCGTCGCTGACGTGGCCGAGGTGGCCCGTCGGACCGACGTGGTCGTCTGCAGCCTGCCCGACGGCGCGGCATCGGCGGAGGTGGCGATGGCCCTCGCGGCCGTGGCAGACCGGCGCATCGCGCACGTCGTCGACACGTCGACCATCGGGGTCCCCGCCGCCCGCGCCAACGACCAGCGCCTCTCGGCGGCCGGGATCGGCTACGTCGACGCCCCGGTCTCAGGCGGTGTGGCCGGTGCGCGGGCCCGGACGCTCTCGGTCATGTACGCGGCACCACCGCCGGCGTGCGATGCCGTCGAGCCGGTGTTGGCGGGACTGAGCGATCGGCGGCGCCGGGTGGGGGAGCAGGCCGGCATGGCGCAGGCGCTCAAGCTGGCCAACAACTTCCTCTCCGCGATGGCATTGGCGGCAACGAGCGAGGCGGTGGCCTTCGGGGTCTCGGTGGGGCTGGACATGGAGACCGTGATCGACGTGCTCAACGCGTCGAGCGGGCAGAGCCAGGCGACGTCGGACAAGTTCCCCTCGCACGTGCTGTCCGGCCGCTTCGCTGCTGGCTTCACCAACTCGCTCATGTGCAAGGACCTGCAGCTGTATCTCGCGGCTGCCGAGGCACAGGGGTCGTCGTCGTTCTTGGGCCAGGCGACCGCCAGTCTGTGGCAGCGTTTCGCCGACGCCGAGCCGGGTGTGGACTTCACCCTGATCTACCCCTTCGTCGAGGCAGGCTGACCCCCGGCCTGGGGCCGTTGACCAGGGCCGGGCCGGATGCTAAGCAAGTGCCCAGCACACGCTGTGCGATCGCCCAGCACCGGTCGACCAGAACCGGTCGGCCAGCACCGGTCGAATCGAATCCAGGAACGGAGTTGCCATGCCCGACTACGACTCGGTTGACTTCTTCGCGGACGAGTCCCTGCTCGAAGATCCCTATCCCTACTTCGACCACCTGCGGTCCAAGTGCCCTGTCGTCTCGACGCCCACCCACGGCGTGGTGGCGGTGTCCGGCTACGAGGAGGCGTCGGAGATCTACCTGAACACCGACGACTTCTCTTCGTGCAATTCGGTGATCGGCCCCTTCGCCATGTTCCCGGTTCCGCTCGAAGGCGACGACGTCGGTGCGGTCATCGACACCCATCGCGACCAGTTGCCCATGAGCGAGCACATGGTGACGATGGACCCGCCCGACCACACGCGTGAGCGCTCGTTGATCATGCGGCTGTTGACGCCGAAGCGGCTCAAGGAGAACGAGACGTTCATGTGGCGCCTGGCGGATCGGCAGATCGACGAGTTCGTCGCAGACGGGCGCTGCGAATTCATCCGCGCCTACACCCAGCCCTTCGCCATGCTCGTGGTGGCTGACGTGCTCGGCGTGCCCGAGGCGGACCATCACCGCTTCCGCGAAGGCTTCGGGCTGAGCGGGTCACCGGGCAAGATCGGCGCCGAGGGCAAGGGCATGAGCGGGAACGCGCTGGACTGGCTCGACGACTGGTTCAGCGAGTACATCGAGGACCGTCGGCGCGAGCCACGGGGCGACGTCCTGACGGATCTCGCGCTCGCCACCTATCCCGACGGATCGACCCCCGACGTGGCGAACGTCGTGCGCACGGCGACCTTCCTCTTCGCGGCCGGGCAGGAGACGACGGCGCGTCTCTTGGCCGTCGGCCTGAAGTACCTCTGCGAATACCCCGAGCTGCAAGACGAGCTACGGGCTCACCCCGAGCGCATCCCCGGATTCATCGAAGAGGCGCTGCGCATCGAGAGCCCCGTCAAGGCGGACTTCCGCCTCGCTCGCCGTGCCACGTCGGTGGCGGGTGTCGATATCGCGGCGGGGACGCCGGTCATGCTGCTCAACGGCGCGGCCAACCGCGACCCGCGCCTCTTCGAGTGTCCGGCGGAGTTTCGGATCGACCGGCCCAACGCCAAGGTCCACATCGCGTTCGGTCGCGGCGTGCACTCCTGCCCGGGGGGCCCCTTGGCCCGGGTCGAAGGACGCGTCAGCATCGAGCGCATCCTGGACCGGATGCGTGACATCCGGTTGTCCGAGGAGCACCACGGGCCGCCGGGGAACCGGCACTTCGCCTACGAGCCCACCTGGGTCCTGCGCGGCCTGAGCAACTTGCACATCGAGTTCACCCCGGCCGAGGCGGCGCAGTGAGCGCGCGGGTCGCCGTGGTCACCGGTGGTGCGTCCGGCATCGGGCTCGGCTGCGCGCGCCGCCTGGCCGCCGACGGCCTCGCCGTTGCCGTGCTCGACCGCGACGGGGGCCCGGCGAAGGAGGCGGCGGCAGCACTGCGCGACCAGGGCCTCGCCGCCTCGGGCCACGAGGCGGACGTGGCCGACCGGGACGCCGTCAAGCGTGCCTATGCCGCGGTCCGCGACGAGTTCGGTCCGATCACCGTCGTCGTGACGAGTGCCGGTGTCGAGGCGTTCGACCCGGTGGCCGACATCACGCCGGAGAAGTGGGACCGGATCATCGCCGTGAACCTCACGGGAACCTTTACCTGCGTGCAGCTGGCGCTGCCCGACATGGTGGCGGCGCAGTGGGGGCGCATCGTGACGATCTCGTCGTCGAGCGCGCAATCGGGCGCGCCCAACATGGCGCATTACGTGGCGTCCAAGGGCGGGGTGATCGGCTTGACCAAGGCGTTCGCCCGTGAGCTGGCGGCGCAGGGCATCACCGCCAACACGATCCCGCCGACCATCGTCGACACGCCCATGGCCCGCAAGGGCGAGACGGAAGGCAACGTGCCCAGCGTCGAGGTCATGGCGCGCATGATCCCCCTCGGGCGGGCGGGGACGCCCGACGACATCGCCGCGGCCTGTGCCTTCCTGTGTTCCGACCAGGGGAGTTACATCACGGGTCAGATCATCGGCGTCAACGGCGGCATGTACATCTGAGGATGGCCACGTGAGCACGACCCGCCAGACCACCCGCCGCATTGGTACCGAGACCTCGAAGACCCGCGGCTCGCTGGTCGACGCGGCGGAGCGGCTCATGCTCGAGGAGGGCTACGCCGCGGTCACGTCCCGGCGCGTCGCAGCGCAGGCGGGGCTGAAGCCCCAGCTCGTGCACTACTACTTCCGCACGATGGACGACTTGTTCCTGGCGGCCTACCGCCGACGGGCCGATCAGGGCCTCGAGCGTCTCACCCAGGCCCTCACGTCGGCGCAGCCGCTCTGGGCGCTCTGGGACCTCAGCCGCGACCCGCGCGGCACGGCTCTGACCATGGAGTTCGTGGCGCTGGCCAATCACCGCAAACCCATCCGCGCCGAGATCGCGGTGTCGGCTGAGCGATTCCGCGCCGAGCTGCGCGCCGGGGTGGGCGCGGTGCTCGCACGCTACGGGGTGGACGAGGAGCGGTACCCGCCGGTCGTCTGTGCGGTGCTCATGACCGGCGTCGCTCAGATCCTCGTCATCGAGGAGGAGTCGCTCGGCATGTCGACCGGCCACGCGGACACCGTCGCCTTCGTCGAGCAACTGCTCGAGGGCTTGGAGGGCTGCCGCAGCACTCCGGCGACCGATCTAGCATCGGTCTGAGGACCAGGGCAGGAATCCGGGAGGGAACCCGGGGAAGAAACCACGGGACGTGAAGAAGGAGTGCCGATGCGTGTCGTCGTCGATTTCGATCTGTGCGAGAGCAACGCGCTCTGCATGGCGGCCGCCCCGGAGGTCTTCGAGGTGCGCGACGACGACTTCCTCTACGTGTTGGACGAGCACCCACCCGAGGAGCTGCGCGAGAAGGTGCTGATGGCAGCGCGCACCTGCCCGAAGAACGCCATCTCCATCGAAGACGACTGAGCAACTGAGCAGCCGGCCCGACGCGCCTGCGCGCGCCGGGCCGGGTCAGTCAGAAGTGGGTCAGGACTGCACCGTCGTGGTGCCCGGCAGGTCCTTGCCGCAGTAGGTGGTGCTCGAGGAGGGAACGAACCCGTTCTTCTCGGCGATCATGTACCAGCCGCACGACTCGGGGAGGTCGTGCCCGAAGTCCGTGGCGTAGTCGATGGTCTCGGGCAGCAGGCCGTTGCCGTTGTAGCTCTTGAGGCCGCGCAGGGCGTGGATCACGCCGGACTGCGTGGGGTTCTTGCCGGCGAGCTCGAGGCCCTTGATCATGAGGTCCGCGCCGAGCCACGACTCGTACTGGCTGAAGTTCGGGAACTGACTGGACGTGAAGTGCTCGTACTTCTCGAGCGCAGACTGCATCTGGTGCGTACCGGCGTTGGGGAGGGCGAACGGGCGGAACTCGGTCTCGAAATAGCCACCCTGAACGGCGTTCCAAGCCGTCGAGCCGACGAGGCCCGGCTCGTAGCCGGTCGGGAAGACCGTGACCTTCGGCTTGACGCCCGACTGCTTGAGCGCCTCGGACAGCGCGAAGTTCGAGTTGTCGTCCAGCCCGGCGTAGAAGGCGTTACAGCCCTTCTGCTTGGCGACCAGGGCCGGCGTCGTCATCGCCACCGAGCCGAACGGGATCGAGGTGTCGAGAACGCCCACCTTGCCGCCTGCGTGCTCGAAGGAGTCGGCCGTGCCGACCGCGGAGCGCGTCGACGAAGGCGAGATGCCGTAGCCATAGGAGCAGAGCACCGTGCCGCCGTGCGCCTTCATGAACCCCCCGATGGCCGTGTTGACCGGGTACTTGGGGTCGAGGCTCCCGACGTCGGCGGCGAACATGTTGGTGAAGGGCTGTGTGCCCCACTCGGGCCCGTCGAAGAACCCGCCGGTGACCGGCACGCCCTGTTCCTGCGGGTACTTGTCCGCCAGGAAGAACAGCGGGCTGTCCGACACGATGCCGAAGGCGCCCTTGGCCAACGCACCCTGCACGGCCGAGACGACGGCCGACGGGCTGGTCTGGTCGTCGAGCACCGTGGTCTCGATCTTGTGGCCGTTCACCCCGCCCTCCGCGTTCTGGAGTGCGACCCGGGCGTTGAAACCGACGGGAGCAGCGTTGAACTCGGACGAGCCCGGTCCGGTCAGGGACGTGATCATCGCGATCGTGATCGGCGCACCCGAGGCGCTCGACGCGCCGGCGCTGGCCGCGCCACCGGCAACACCGGCCAGGGTGGCAGTCCCTGCGACGGTCAGGACGGCTAGTCCCAACCTGCCCAGATGCATCCGCGACGGTGTGTGCATGTCCGTCTTTCCCTCCCCAAAACATCCGCCCGACGCCATGTCAGGACCCCATAGACATACACGCCCGGAGCCCGTGGCGGGGATCAGGTGGCTGCGACCTGGAGCAATGCGTCCGCCGTCTTCGCCGGTTCGGTGATCATCAGGTCGTGTCCCGTGTCGATGTCCCAGAGCCGGCCTTCCGCCCGGGCACGGTCCATCAAGGCACGATCCCGCGTGGCCAAGGTCGAGGTGCACACGATGTGGTACTGCGGGATGGCCCACAGTGCTCCCTCGTTGGTGAGTTCGAGCGATTGTTCGAAACACGCCCAGGGGTGTGGGGTCAACCGCTCGGCCATCCAGGCCAGATCGTCGGGGTCGGTGACCCCGTAGAGGAGGCCGGCGTCGGCACCGGGCAGCAGCACGAGCTCCATGCCGTCGACGACCTCGCCGTAGGGGCGGACCGCGTTGATCACCGGGCCGGCCACGTCGACCAGTGACTCGCCGTTGCGCGGGGTGGCGGCATCGAGGTAGACGAGGCGCCCGACCCGGTCGGCGGCGCGGTCCGCGACCCCGGTGATCACCATCCCGCCGTAGCTGTGCCCGACGAGCACGACGTCGCGTAGGTCCTCGAAGTGCAGGACCGCAACGACGTCGTCGATGTGGCGGTTCAGGTCCACGCGCGCGTCGAGCAGGTGGGCGCGCTCGCCGAGGCCGCTGAGCGTCGGTGTGTAGACCTCGTGGTCGTTCGCCCGCAGGATGCGCGCCACGCGTTGGTAGCACCAGCCGCCGTGGCCGCCGCCGTGCACGAGGACGTAGGTCGCCAAGAGAGCACCTCCCAGGATTTGTGCGCGCCCGCTGACGGGCGCTCACGGTATCCCGTCGCCCAGGCTTGGCCCCAGAAGGCGCAGGTCAGCGACTGCTACTTTTTTCGGTCCCAGGGGTTGCCGACCAGGCATTTGGGTGGCCCGGAGACTTTCGGCATAATATTGACGTCGAAGTTGAAAAACCCGAACGGGATAGTCCTCACGGAGGTAGCCATGTCGAACATCGTCGACTTTCCGGTCTTTGACGCGGACAACCACATGTACGAGACGACCGACGCCTTCACCAAGTTCCTGCCGAAGGAGTACGACGGGCTCGTCAAGTACGTGCAGGTGAACGGCCGCACGAAGATCGCCCTGCGCAACGTGATCTCCGACTACATCCCGAATCCGACATTCGAGGTCGTCGGCCGGCCGGGCGCGGAAGAGCAGTACTTCAAGGAGGGCAACCCCGAAGGCAAGTCCCGTCGCGAGATGATCGGCAAGGCCATTCGCGCGCCCGAGGCCTTCTTCTCCCCCGAACCGTCGGCTCAAGCTGATGGACGAGCTCGGCCTCGACCGTGCCCTCATGTGGCCGACCCTGGCAAGCCTGCTCGAGGAGCGCCTGGCCGACGACCCCAAGGCGACCCACGTCGTGGTGCACGCGCTGAACGAGTGGATGCACGAGCACTGGACCTTCAACTACGAGGGCCGCATCTTCCCGACCCCGGTGATCACGCTGCCGATCGTGAGCGAGGCCATCAGGGAGCTCGAGTGGGTGGCCGAGCGGGGGGCCAAGGTCATCTTGATCCGCCCCGCGCCGGTTCCGGGGTACCAAGGGCGGCGGTCGTTCGCCCTGCCCGAATTCGATCCCTTCTGGCAGCGCGTGGCGGAGTTCGACATGACGGTCGGCATGCACGCCTCCGACGATGGGCTCACCCGCTACTACAACGACTGGAACGGCACGCACGGTGGCGAGCTCCTGCCCTTCGCGGGTGGCAAGTCGGCCTTCTCGGACATCGCGCACTCGCAGAGCCGGGGGATCTTCGACACGGTCGCCTCGCTCATCGGCCACGGCCTGCTGACGCGGTTCCCGACGCTGCGAGTTCTCCCGGTCGAGAACGGGTCCGCCTGGGTGCGTCCCATCGTCGAGGCGCTCGCCAACTCCTACGAGCGTGAGCCCTCCATCTACGACGAAGACCCGCTGATGGTCCTCAAGCGCAACATCTGGGTCCACCCCTTCCACGAGGACGACCCGATGGGCCTCATCGACCTCATCGGCGCCGACCGGGTCGTGTTCGGCTCGGACTACCCGCACATTGAGGGCATGTCCGAGCCACTCAGCTATGTGAAGGAGCTCGACGGCCTCCCGCACGAGGACGTGGCGAAGGTCATGGGCGGCAACCTGGCCGAGGCGATGAAGCTGCCCTTCGCGGCCTAGCCGTCGCCGTCGCCCGGCGCCGGAGCCGTCATCCCCCCATCTTGCGGAAGTCCCAGCTGACGATCTTCCGCGGGGTGACTCGCAACCACGCGTGCCGGCCGTCGTGGTGCATGTGTCCGCCCGCATACTTGTCGGCGAAGAGCCGCTCGGGTGTGTCGAGCTCGGGCACCGGCGCGCCGGTCCGCGGGACTTCGCCCACCGTCTCGGCGACACCGCGCACCTCGACGCCGCGCAACTCCATGAAGTCTGTGCCCGCGTCGACGATCACGCTCACCCTGGGGTCGCGTTGGAGGTCGGTCCAGCGTTGGCTCGCCACGATGGAGGTCAGCCACAGCGCGGCGCCGTCCCAGACGAACCACAACGGCGTCACGTGGGGTGACCCGTCCGCGCCGACGCTCGCCACCCGGCACGTGCGTTCGGCGGTCAAGAACGCATCGCGCTCCTCGGCGCTCATGGCCACCCGACGCCCCCGACGCTGCTGCTCCGCCATTGCGATCCGCCCCGATCCCGTCGCCGCTCAGTCGCCGAAGGTCCGGCTCGTGGCCGCGACGCAGAGCCGGTTGTCGTTCCCGGCGTCGCGCACCTCGATGCGGCCGAGTCCGTGGTGCACCTCCGCCTCCGCGACCGCCGGGCCGACCCGCACCGGCTGGAGGTAGCGCAAGTCCAAGGAGGCCAGGGTCGCGCCGGGGGTGAGCGAGAGCGCCGCCTCTTCGCAGGCCAGCGCGATCAGCCCGCCGTTGAGCGTGTTCGACGCGTTCAGCGACTCCTCGGAATGCCCGAGCACCGCCACCCCGGGCGCCCGGACCGCGCAGCCCGCACGCTCGGCGAAGGGGATCGTGAGCTCGGGCCCGGGCGGGGCAGGCGGCCGGTCGACCCCGATGCTCATCGGGCCGATGTCGATGGTGAGCCGCTCGTCGGGCGAGGGCATGAAGGAGGCGGCTGCGAACCCGATCGGCTCACCGTCCTCGTCGGTGAAGTCGACGCTGGACACGAACACGGAACGGCCGGCCTTCACGACCCGGCCGACCCCGGTGACGGTGCCCGCTCCCGGCGGTGCGACGAAGAGGTGGACGTCGAGCTCGAGGGTGACCGGGACGCGCGGGTGGATCGTGAAGGCGGCGAGGTGCCCGGCCACGACGTCGGCCCAGGCCGCCAGGATCGAGATGCGCACTTGCTCGGTGCCCGGCACGTGCATGGCGGGCACCACCGTCGCCGAGCCCTCGAGGGCGTCGGGATCGTCGTCCGCGCGCGTCACGACCCAGCCCAAGTCGCTGAGCACATGGCGCCGATCCCTCGCGCCGCCCCCGTTCGTCGGCGTCGTCGTCATCCGTCTCTCCTGGCCCGGCTCTGCCGGGCCTCTTACATGCGGCCGAGCAGGAAGCCGGCGGCGGCGGCCGCCGGGGGATAGGACTCGGTGACCCCGGAGGCCACGTACCCGACGTCGCTGATCAGCGTCTGCCCGGAGATGGCGGCAGCGGCGTCGCTGCAGAGGAACACGAGCGGATAGGCCTGCTCGAGGGGAGTCGAGGCCTCGATGCCCGTCTCTTCGCGGTAGTCGGCGCCGAAGCCGAGCCACATCTCTGCGTTGGCCTGAGCCAGCGGGGTGTCGGTCGGTCCGGGGCAGATGGCGTTGATGCGGATGCCCTGCTTGAGGAACGGGAAGGCCTGACGGGCCACGTAGCCGCAGACGGCCTGCTTGGAGTGGAAGTAGTCGGCCCATCCGTGCTCGATCGCCCAGGCCGACGCCGAGTCGAAGTCGGGCGTGTCCAGGTACTCCCTGACCTGTTCCCAACCAGCCTCCCAGCCGAGGCCGGCGGCCGAGGAGATGAACCCGATGGCCGAACCGCGGGGGAGCATGCCGCCGGCCAGCATGCGTTCGATCAGGTGGCGGTGCCCGGCGAAGTTGATCTTCTCGATGTTGGGCGTCCCGTCGGCCACGCCGGCGCAGGCCATCAGCGCGTGCACCGGCCCGCCGCACTCGTCGACGGCCTTGTCGATGGAGTCCTTGTCGCCGAGGTTGACGTGGATCGTCTTGGCCCCCGGCAGCTTCACCTCCGCGTAGTCCATGACCACGACCTCGGCCCCCGCGTCGAGCGAGAGTTCCGCGGCAGCCGCGCCCATGCCGGTGGCGCCGCCGACGACCAGGACGCGCTTGCCGTCGTAGCGAAAGGCATCGAACAGTGACATGTGTTCCCTCCTGATTGGACTGATCGGACGATCGGACAGATCGGGCGAGGCCGGCGACGATGCCGTCTACCCGACGACGGAGCGGACCTTGAGGTCCACGATGGTATCCCAGTCGATGCCGACCTCTTCGAGGATGGCATCGCCGTGTTCGTTGAATTCGGGCGAACGTCCGACCGGCGCGGGCTCGCCGCCGAACTGGATGGGTGCGCCGACGAGCTTGAAGGGCGTGCCGCTCGCTGTCTCGGAATCGAGGACGTAGCCGTTGGCCGCGATCTGCGGGTCAGACGTTGTCGCTTCCAACGTGTCCTGCACGACGCACCACTGTCCGCTGAAGTCGGCCAGCCGTTCCCTCCATTCGCTGAGCGTGTGCTCGGCGAAGGCCTCCTCCATCAACGCCTGCGCGTCGGCGGTGTTCTCCATCAGCGCCTCGTGGTCGCGAAAGCGTGGGTCGGTCCCGGCCTCGGGACGACCCACGACGGTGCAGAGTTCGGCCCAGTACTTGCTGGCCTGCAGGCAGCAGAATGCGAGCTGGCGCTCGTCCTTGGTCTCGAAGTTCCGGACGAGCGGGTTGAGCCGCGGTGCGTTGGAGGGTGGCCCTTGCCACGGCTGGTTCAGCACGATCGAGAGCGCGTAGGCCTGACCCATCGCCCACATCCCCGAGCTGAGGAGCGACACGTCGACGGTGGTGGCCTCTCCGGTGCGCTCGCGGTGGAACAGCGCGCCCATGATCCCGCCCGCGATCGTCATGGCACCGATGGAGTCGCCGAAGCCCGGCCCGGGCGGCCCGGGCATGTAGCCCTCCATGTCGGCCGGCTTGACTCCCAGCGCGACCCCGGCGCGGTACCAGAAGGCGAGAGCGTCGTACGAGCCCTTGTCGGCGTCGGGTCCGCGCTCGCCCTGCCCCGTGCCGGCGACGTAGATGATGTTCGGATTGTGCGCCCGGATGTCGTCCAGTTCGATCTTCAGCTTCTTGCGGACCCGCGGCAGCTTGTTGGTCAAGAAGACGTCACACGTCGCGGCCAACTTGTAGAGGATGTCGACGCCCTCGGGCGAGCTGAGGTCGAGCGCCAGGCTCCGCTTGCCCCGGTTGGAGTGCTCCATGAGGGGGTGGACGTCGCCGGTCATGGGCATCACGCCGGACGCGACGAGGCCCCGCATGGCATCGCCCCGCTCCGTCGGCTCGATCTTGATGACGTCGGCGCCCCAGTCCGCCAGCAGCGCGGTGGCCGCCGGGACGAAGGTCTGCTCTGCCACCTCGAGGACGCGCACGCCCTTCATGACTGGTGTCGCGCTCACCGCGTTCCTTCCTGTGCCGGTTGGGCCTGTGATCCTTGGCAGGGCCGCCCCGCTGCCCGCGCCGCCGTCGGGATCGGGGACGCACCCGGTTCGTAAATCTGACATTGACGTCGACATTAGTCCCATGATTCGGAACCTCGCCCCGGCGCCACTTGCACCACGACCTTGCCGACGGCTTTGCCCTCGGCCACCCACTGCAAGGCAGCACCGGAGTCCGCCAGGTCGAACGTCGCGCCGATGAGGGGCGAGGCCCTGCCGGCCACCAGGAGATCCATCAGCTCGCTGTCGTTGCGCGCCATCTCGTCGGACCGGTGACGGGCGAAGTCGATGAACTGGAAACCGAGGACCGCGCAGCCTTTGAGGAGCACCAAATTAAGCGGTATGCGCGGGATCGACCCCGAGGCGTAGCCCACGGTGACGAAGCGGCCGCCGAAGTGCAGCGAGCGGAGTGCGGGCTCGGCCAGGTCGCCGCCCACCGGGTCGATCACGACGTCGGCGCCGCTCGGCAACGCGTCGCGCAGGGCCTGGCGCAGGTCGACGGAGGAGTGGTCGATGAGGTGCGCCGCGCCGAGTGCCCGCGGCCGCCTCGAGTTTCTCGGGCGTCGACGCCACTGCGGTGACCGTGGCCCCCAGCAGCACGCCCAGCTGCACGGCGGCCGAGCCGACACCGCCACCGGCGCCGAGGACCACCAGCTCCTCGCCGGGTTGGAGCGCCGCCACCGAGCGCAGCACGTGGTACGCGGTGCGGTAGGCCACACCGAAGGCGGCGGCAGTGCGGTCGTCGACGCCGTCGGGAATACGCATGAGTGCGCCCGGCGCCACCACGATCTCCTCGGCGAAGGCCCCCACGATGGTCGACCCGAACACCCGGTCACCGAGAGCGAGGCCGTCGGCGCCCTCGCCGAGCTCCACCACCGTGCCCGCGTACTCGCTGCCCAAGATGAACGGTGTGGGCACCGAGACCTGGTACGTGTTGGCCACGACGAGCACGTCGGGGAAGTTCACGGCACCGATGGTGATCCGCACACGGACCTGGCCCGGACCGAGTGGCGGCGAGGGCACCTCCGCCAGCTCGATGACCTCGGGCCCGCCGTAGGTGCGGCAGAGCGCGGCGCGCACCTCAGCTCGCGGCGAGGCCGGCACGTCGTAGTCGGTGCTCTCGGCCAGGTCTGCCGCGGCCTGCATCAGCTCGAGCACGATCGGTCCGAAGGCCAGCAGCTTCTCGTCGTTGCCGGCGCGCTGGAAGCCCTGCTCGAGCACGACGGCCAGCTTCCACTTGGCCAGCACGTTGTAGTAGTCGATGTCGTCGACCTGACGGCCCGAGATGGACGAGTAGTGCGCCAGCATCTCGCTGCGCGAGGGCATGCCGTGCATGTCGACGTAGCCGCCCGCCCGGTCCTCGTCGGCCGACGTGTCCTCGGGCCAGGAGTTCATCACCCAGCCCAGGTCGAGCTTGGGGTCGCCGACGGTGCCCATCTCCCAGTCCACGATGGCCGCCAGCCGCGCGGGCGCGCCGTGCTTGAACATGACGTTGGCGAACTGGTAGTCGCCGTGCATGAGCCCCGGGATGTAGTCGATCGGGCGGTGCGCCCGCAGCCAGGCCGCCGCCTCGTCGAAGCCGGGGAGCTCACGTCCCTTGATGCGTTCCAAGAAGGCGGTCCAGCGGTCGACCTGGCGTTCGTGGAAGCCGTCGGGCCGCCCGAGGTCGCTCGAGCCCCTTGGCCCGCCAGTCGACGTTGCCCAACAGGGCGATGCCCTCGACGAGTTGGAGGGCGAGGCCGCGCCGCTCTTCCAGATCGGTGTCGAACGGTGCCGGCCACTGGCGGCGGGTCGACATGGGTGACCAGCCGTCCACGAACCCCATCAGATAGAAGGTGCGCCCGAGGACCGTCTGGTCGGTGCACACCGCGATGGCCTCGGTGTGGGGCACGTCGGTGCCGGTCAGCCCCTCGATGATGCGCCACTCCCGCACGATGCCTTCGTCGCGCGAGGCGGGCGCACTGGGCGGCGGGATCCGCATGGCGCAGTGCAGGTCGCCCCGCCGCAGCTCGTAGATCTCGTTCTGGCTGCCGCCCGAGATGTAGCCGTGCTCGAGCGACGCGCCGACGCCCAGGCCCTGTCCGTCGAGCCAGGCCGTCAGCGTCTCGACGTCCGCGATCGTCGGCGTGCCGGCCGCCTCTTCGGTGGTGCTCACAGGTTTCCGACCTCCAGCTCCATGTAGTCCGCGAACTTCGCCTGCGCGGCCTCCAGGCGCTTGGGCAGCCATTGCGTCGGCCAGATGTCGTCGCTGGCCTTGTAGTCGCGCAGGACCTGGCGGGCGACGGTGACCTTGTGGACCTCGGTCGGCCCGTCGGCCAGCCCCATGACCCCGGCGGCGTGCACCATGCCGAAGAACGGCATTTCGTTGGTGGTGCCCAGCGCACCATGGATCTGCATGGCGCGCCAGGCGATGTCGTGCAGCACGGTCGGCATGACGACCTTGGCTGTCGCGATGTCCTTGCGCACCCGCTTGTAGTCGTTGTACTTGTCGATCTCCCAGGCGGTGTAGAGCACGAAGAGGCGGAACTGCACGAGCTGCGCGTACGAGTCGGCGATGTAGCCCTGCACGAACTGCTTGTCAGCCAGCAGGCTGCCCTGCGTCTCTCGGCTGAGGGCGCGCTCGCACATCATGTCGATCGCCTTCTGGGCCATGCCGATGGTGCGCATGGCGTGGTGGATGCGCCCGCCGCCGAGACGGGTCTGCGCGATGACGAAGGCCTGTCCCTCGCCGCCGAGCAGTGCCTCGTCGGGGACGCGCACGTCCTCGTAGTGGATGAGGGCGTGCGAGCCCTCGTTGACCCGCTCGCCGTAGAGGCCGACGTTGCGCACGATGTTCACACCGGGCGTGTCCGTCGGCACGAGGAACATCGACATCCCCTTGTAGGCACTGATGTCGGGGTTGGTCACCGCCATCACGATGAGGAACGACGCGGTCTTGGCGTTCGACGAGAAGAACTTCCACCCGTTGATCACCCACTCGTCCCCGTCCTTCTCGGCCCGGGTCGTGAACAGCGTCGGGTCCGCGCCGGCGTGTGGCTCGGTCATGGAGTAGCTCGAGAAGCATTCGCCGTTGAGCAGTGGCTGGAGGTAGCGCTCCTTCTGTTCGGGTGTGCCGTAGTGGGCGATGATCTCCGCGTTGCCCGTGTCGGGCGCCTGGCAGCCGAAGACGATGGGCGCCCACGAGGAGCGACCGAGGATCTCGTTGAGCAGCGCCAGCTTCAACTGGCCGAAGCCCTGCCCGCCGAGCTCGGGTCCCATGTGGGTCGCCCACAGCCCCTGGCGCCGCACCTCTTCCTTCAGGGGGTCGATCGCCTCACGGCGCTTGCCCTCCAACGGGACGAACTGGAGGTGGGGAAACGCGAGGTCGAGCGGCTCGACCTCCTCGCGGACGAACTGGTCGACCCAGTCCAATTTCTTCTGGTAGTCGGAATCTGTTTCGAAGTCCCAGGCCATCTGCACCCTCCCTCGGTCGTGCCGACAGAATATGATTCTGGCTATCGAGAACGCAATACCTGCCTACGACGGGGGCCGAGAGTCGGGCACCGGGACGGGCGTCGCCGATCGCATCGTCCGCCGTTCCCTGGCCAAGCGGGAAGGCGAGTACGCCAGCGAGGTGCGGCGCCTGCTCGACGCCGCGCTCGTAGTGATGCAACGGTGCGGCACGGCATCCCGCCCTCGGGTGGCCGACATCGTCGCCCAGGCGGAGTTGTCCAACGACGCCTTCTACCGGCACTTCAAGTCCAAGGACGACTTGGTGACGGCCCTGCTCGAGGACGGGGGCGAGCGCCTGCGCAGTTACCTCGAGCACCAGCTGGCCAAGGAGACGACCCCCGAGGCCCGGGTGCGCCGGTGGGTCGAGGGGGTGTTGTCGCAGGCCGTCGGCGACGTCGCCATGACGACGCTCGCGGTCATGTGGAACGGGGGCAGCGCCGGCGCGGGCCTGGCGGCGGGGCGGCACTTCGCCAGCGCGCCGGTGGCGACGCTGCTGCACGAGCCGTTCGCCGCGCTCGGCAGCGCGGCACCCGAGCTCGACGCCATGCTGGCCGCGCACGCAACGTTCGGACTCTTGTCGGATCTCTTGTGGGAGGGAGCCGAACCGACCGGTACCGAGGTCGACCGTGTGACCGCCTTCTGCCTGGGTGCCGTCGCACGCTGAGCGCACGACGGGATCAGCGCCCCGGCGCGTCCTTCCAGAATTGTTCGGGCACCCAGCTCGGAGCCCGCTTCTCCATGAAGGCCTGCATTCCCTCGCGCGGCTCGGGTGACTCGGCCAGCGCCCAGAACATCGTCTCGTAGTCGATCAGCCCGTAGCGCTCGTTCAGCATGCGCTTGGTCTGCGTGCGCGCCATCGGTGGCGTCTGCAGGATCTCGCCGACCGCTTCGAGCGCGGCCGCCCGCAGCTGCTCGTGCGGCACGACCCGCGTGATCACCCCGAGGCGCAGCGCCTCGGCGGCGTCGAAGCGACGCCCCGTGAGAAGCAGGTCGCGGGCGACGGCCAGGCCGACGTGGGCCGGGAGGACCGCGGCGTACGTGGCGTCGGGGATGCCGCGCAACAGCTCGGGCACTCGGAAGGTGGCGCGGTCGCTGGCGACCGCGATGTCGCTGAGCATGGCGATCAGCAAGCCGCCGGCCTGGCAGATGCCGTTGACCGCGGCCACGACCGGGGCCCGGCTGTCTCGGATGGTCAGGAAGGGCAGGATGTCGGGCCCGATGTCCGGCGTGGGTTCGTCCCCCGGCTCACGGCGTCCGCCGAGATCCCCGCCCGGCGCAAACACGTCTCCCGTCCCGGTGATGATGAGCGCGGCCAGATCGGGATCCTGATTGACGAGGTGGACCGCCCGCTTGATCCCGAAGTACATGGCCGGCGTCAGCGCGTTGCGGGCGCTGGGGCGGTCGATCGTGCACCAGCCAACGGCGCCCTCGCGCTCGAAGCGCAGTCCGGCCGCACCGAGATCGTCTGCCACGCTGTCCCTCCCTGCTCGCGTCGCCCGGACACTACTGTCCTGCGTCGGTGAACTCGCACGGGACGGACGGGAGCGGCCAATGACCGTCGGCATCGCGAACCGGCGCGGCGCGGGGGATGGGCGCCGCCTGCGCGGCCCGGATGGTCGACATGGTCGACACCCTGCTGGTGGCCGACCGTGACGAAGCCGGCGTGACCGAGATGGCCGAGAAGCTGTCGGCCGGCCGGAGCCGGGCGCACGTCGAGCCCGTCGTCCTCGACGTCACGGATCGGGTCGGCATCGCCGGGTTGTGCGCCCGCGTCGCCGAGTTGGGCCCGCTGCGCGCCGTGGCGCATGCAGCCGGGCTCTCGCCCACCATGGCCGGATGGCGTGACGTCTTGGTCGTCGACCTCGTCGGCACCGCATACCTGGTCGAGGCCTGCCGTGGGCTCGTCACCGAGGGCACCGCCGTCGTGTGTTTCGCGTCGATGTCCGCGTCGCTCGCGCTCCCGGACACCGACCTGCCCGCGGATGCCGCGCTCGACGACCCGCTGCGTGAGGACTTCCTCGCGCGCATCCGGGAGGCGGTCGGTCCCGAGGTCGAGGATCCCGGCATGGCCTACACTTGGGCCAAGCGCGGCGTGCAGCGCCTGGTGCGGCGCGAGGCCGTCCCCTTCGGGCGCCTCGGCGGGCGCATCTGCTCGGTCACCCCCGGGGTGATCGACACGCCCATGGGCCGTCAAGAGGCTGACGCCCACGAGGTCATGGCCATGCTGGTCGAGTCATCGGCGCTGGCCCGCGAGGGGCGCCCGGAGGAGGTGGCGGCCGCCGTCGTCTTCTTGCTCTCCGACGAGGCCAGCTACGTCACAGGGACCGACCTCATCGTCGACGGTGGGACCGTCGCCGCCATCCGCACTGGAGGAGTCGCACTCACATGACCAACCCGAACGCACCTGGCCCGAACGCATCTGGCCCGACCACATCTGGGCCCTCGACGGCTGGGTCTCCGGTGCATGGCTCCACGCCTTCGGTGGTCGACGTACGCCCGCTCTTGGACCCCGAGCTCGCCCCGGTCCTCGGCGCGTTCGATCTCCCTCCCTTCGACGCCCAGACGATCGCGGCCGTTCGCTCGTCGGCGTTCCCGGCCCCGGAACTCTCGGACGCAGTGGTCCGCACCGAATACGAGGTCCCCTCGCGCGTGGGCGGTGATCCGCCGATCCCCGTGCGCGTGCACCGACCCGCCGGCATCACCGGGCACCTCCCGGCCATCTTCACCATCCACGGAGGCGGCTACGTCATCGGCAGCTACGCCATGGATGACACCGTGCTCGACCGGTGGTGCCCCGCGCTGGGCGTCGTCGGCGTGTCGGTGGAGTACCGCCTGGCGCCCGAGACGCCCTATCCGGGCCCAGTCGACGACTGTTACTCGGCGCTGCACTGGGCCCACGAGCACGCGGAGGAGCTCGGCATCGACACGGCCTGCATCGGAACCTACGGCATCAGCGCAGGCGGCGGGCTGGCGGCGGCGCTCGGCCTGCTCGCGCGCGACCGTGGCGAGGTGCCGCTCGCCTTCCAGTTGTTGGACTGCCCGATGCTCGACGACCGCCAGACGACGCCATCCATCGGCGCCGCCGGGCTCTACGTCTGGAGCGGGGCGTCGAACGACTTCGGCTGGCGTTCGTATCTCGGCACGCGTTTCGGGACCGACGACGTCCCGGCCTACGCGGCGGCCGCCCGGGCGGCCGACCTGACCGGCCTGCCCCCGACCAGTGTCGTCGTGGGATCGATCGACGGCTTCCGCGACGAGGACGTCGAGTTCGCCCAGCGCCTGAACCAGTCCGGCGTCCCCTGCGAGCTCCACGTGATCGCCGGCCTGCCACACGCGTATCTGCTCGCGCCGGGTGCAGCCGCCGTGCAGCTGGCCGAGCACTGCAAGCACGACTGGCTCCGCCGTCAGCTCACCGGGCGCGCGCCGAGCTGAACCGCGGCGAGGCCGCGCTCGGGCCGGCACCCGAGGCGGGGTCACAGTTTGCCGGCGCCTCCCGAGCGGGCGCGGATCATGGCGTCCTGGACGAAGGACCCGACCAACCGCCCTTCGAGGTCGAAGATATCGCCGCGCCCGAAGCTGCGGCCGTGCCCGCTGTAGGACGCCCACATCTGCAGTAGGTGCCACTCGGCGGCGCGGCACGGCTCGTGGAAGGTGATCGTGTGCGTCAGCACGCCGGTCGAGAGGGTGACGTGCGCCTGGGACTGGCCGACGCCGGCGTGCGGGCGCATGGCCGTGCCGATGAGGAAGGTCTCGGTAGAGAAGGCGAGGAGGGCCTGGTCGATGGCGGGATCGTCGGGCGCGCCGACGAAGCGAGCCCACACGTCGAGCTCGGGCGGGCCTACCAAGTCGGGGTTGCCCACGTCCACGGCGCCGACCGTCCCGGACTCCCAGGCGCCGTTCACGCGCAGGTCGCCCATCACGTCGTCAGGGTGCGACGACAGGCGCGGCGAGTCGGCGTGGCGGATGACGTCGGGCTCCTCCGCGCTCAGCAGTGCGAGCGCGCGGGTGATGATCTGCTCGTCCTGGCCGATCGTCACCGTGCTGCTCGCCAGCGAGCGCCCGCTGTGCATGCGGTCCACCACTATGTCGAGGGGCGCGTCGGACTTGGCGGGCCGGGCGAAGACCACGTGCAGGGTCTTGACCGCCTTGCCGTCCTGGCCCGCCAGTGCGGCCATGACCGACTGGGCCAGCAGCTGTCCACCCCACACCATGCCGTACTCGCTCTGCACGCTGGTCGCCCGGTAGCAGTCCTCGCCGACGGGCTCGAGGGTCAGCGCCTCGACGAACGCGTCCATGGTGAACATCGGGTCTCCTTCTCTCAGTCTCGGGGCGTCTCAGTCGTGGGCTCTGTCTCAGCCCTGTGTTCTGGCGTCGGTCTCCGGCCGGCCGGCGGCGCCCAACAATGCCCCAGGCCGGCGGACCGGTCCGGCCCCCTGACCGCGGTCGCGGCGGAAGGGCGAGGCCGATACCCTGCGACCGGCGCACATTACCGCCATTTTTGACGACGACGTCAAAGTCAGATACCCTCCAAAACAGCGGCTCGCCAGGCACGACACAGGATTGCGTCCCTGGTCGCCCAGCGCGCCGTGCCCTCGTGGGGGGTCGAGCTGAACGAGGAGAGGAAGAGGAACGTGGCCGAGGCAGTGAAGGTCAACCCCGAGCAGCGGATGCTCATCGACGGGAAGCTGGTCGAGACCGACTCCGGCCAGACCTTCGAGAACGTCAACCCGGCCACCGAGGAGGTCATCGGCGTCGTCGCCGACGCCTCGACGGCCGAGATGCACCGTGCCATCGACGCGGCGCGGCGGGCGTTCGACGAAACGGACTGGTCGACCAACCACGCCTTCCGCAAGCAGTGCCTCGAGCAGCTGCACGAGGCGCTCCAAACCGAGCAGGAAGAGTTGCGCGAGGAACTCATCCTCGAGGTCGGTTGCCCGCGTATGACGACCAACGGACCGCAGCTCGACGCGCCGATCTCGGAGGCGTTCGCCTGGCCGGCCAAGGAGATCGACGAGTTCGAGTGGGAGACGGTGCTGCCCGACGCCACCAATATCCAGGGCTCGGTCGACTCGCGCCGCATCTGGCGCGAGCCGGTCGGGGTGGTGGGCGCCATCGTCCCGTGGAACTTCCCCTTCGAGGTGACCTCGCACAAGCTGGGGCAGGCCCTCGCCACCGGCAACACCATCGTGCTCAAGCCGGCGCCGGACACGCCGTGGAACGCCACACTGCTGGGCCGCATCGTGGCCGAGAAGACCGACATTCCCGCCGGTGTCCTCAACATCGTGACGTCCTCGGACCACCTGATCGGCGAGGAGCTCACGCTCTCGCCCAAGGTCGACATGATCTCGTTCACGGGCTCGACTGCGGTAGGGCAGCGGATCATGGAGAAGGGCGCGGCCACCATGAAGCGCGTCTTCCTCGAGCTCGGCGGCAAGTCGGCCACGATCGTGCTGGACGACGCCGACCTCGGTATCGCGACTCTGATGGGCATGGGCGCCTGCTTCCACGCCGGGCAGGGATGCGCCATCCAGACGCGCATGTTGCTGCCACGGGCCCGCTACGACGAGGGCGTCGAGCTACTGAAGGGCCTCTTCACCGCCGTGCCGTACGGCGACCCGCAGCGTCCCGACGTGATGATGGGCCCGCTCGTCTCGTCCAAGCAGCGCGAGCGGGTGCTCGGCTACATCGAGAAGGGCAAGGCCGAGGGTGCCACGCTCGCCGTGGGCGGCGGCCGGCCCTCCGGTGACGAGTTCGCCAAGGGCTGGTGGGTGGAGCCGACGCTGTTCACCGACGTCGACAACGCCATGACCATCGCGCAGGAGGAAATCTTCGGACCCGTGCTGGTCGTCATCCCCTACGAGGACGAGGACGACGCCGTGCGCATCGCCAACGACTCCAAGTACGGGCTCCAAGGTGGCGTGTTCTCGGCCACACTCGAGCGCTCCCTGTCGGTGGCCCGGCGCATCCGCACCGGCGGCCTCAGCATCAACGGCGGCGCTCCCTACGGACCCGACCTCCCCTTCGGCGGCTTCAAGCACAGCGGCATCGGACGCCAGAACGGGGTGGCCGGCTTCGAGCAGTACCTCGAGACCAAGTCGCTGGCGTGGCCGGCGGCCTAGGTCCGGGCTGGCGAAGCGAGGGGAGTTCGAGATGACGGTCACCAGCGAGTCGGACGTGTACTACGACCCCTACGACTTCGACATCGACGCGGACCCGTACCCGGTGTGGAAGCGCCTGCGCGACGAGGCGCCGTTGTACCGGAACGAGAAGTACGAGTTCTTCGCTCTGAGCCGCTGGGACGACGTCGATGCGGCGATGCTGGACTGGAAGACGTACATCTCGGGCCGCGGCTCGGTTCTCGAGATCATCAAGGCCGGCGTCGAGATCCCACCGGGATCAATCCTCTTCGAAGACCCGCCCACGCACGACCTCCACCGCGGCCTGCTCTCCCGGGTTTTCACGCCGAAGAAGATGCAGGCGCTCGAGCCCCAGGTGCGCGCCTACTGCGCGCAGGTGCTCGACCCGCTCGTCGGATCGGGGCGCTTCGACTTCGTCGAGGACCTGGGCCGGTTCATGCCCATGCGGGTCATCGGCATGCTGCTCGGCATTCCCGAGCAGGACCAGGCGGCGATCCGCGACCGACTCGACGAGGGCCTGCGCCTCGAAGAAGGCGTCCCGTCCGAGACCGAATACAGCGGCAGTGCACAGTTCGACGTGTTCTCCGACTACGTCACCTGGCGGGCCGAGCACCCCTCCGACGATCTGATGACCGAGCTGATCAACGCTGAATTCGAGGATCACACGGGCACGAGGCGCACGCTGACCCACGAGGAGATCGTCGGGTATACCGGCCTCCTGGCCGGGGCGGGCAACGAGACCACGACGCGCCTGATCGGCTTCACCGGCGAGGTCCTCGGTCGCCATCCGGACCAGCGCGCCGAGGTGGTGGCGGACCGCTCGCTGATCCCGAACACCATCGAGGAACTGTTGCGCTACGAGTCTCCGTCGCCCGTGCAGTCCCGGTACGTGACCAAAGACGTCGAGATCCACGGGCAGAGCGTGCCCGAGGGCAGTGTCATGGTGCTGCTGAACGGGTCGGCCAACCGCGACGAGCGGCACTTCGCAGACGGCGACAGCTTCGACATCCATCGTGACATCGGCCGTCACCAGGCCTTCGGGTACGGCATCCACCTCTGCCTCGGTATGGCGCTGGCTCGCCTCGAGGGCAGAGTGGCGCTCGACGAGGTGCTGGCGCGCTTCCCCGAATGGGAGGTCGACTACGACCGGGCCCGCCGCGCCCGCACGTCGACGGTTCGGGGCTGGGAGACGTTGCCGGTGCGCACGTCGTGAGCGCCCGGGTGCAGGGTCTGGGACGCGAGAGGAGCACGACATGAACATGGACGACATGATCCTCGTCAGCATCGACGACCACATGATCGAGCCCCCGCGCATGTACGAGAACCATGTGCCTGCGAAGTGGCGCGACGAGGCGCCCAAGGTGGTGTACGAGGACGGCATCGACCAGTGGGTGTTCCAAGGGGAGAAGACCAGTACGTCATTCGGCATGTCGGCGACCGTGGGCTGGCCCAAAGAGGAGTGGGGCTTCAACCCCGGGACGTATTCCGAGCTGCGGCCCGGCTGCTTCGACGTGCACGAGCGGGTGCGCGACATGGACGCCAATGGTGTCCTCGGCTCGATGTGCTTTCCCACCATGGCAGGCTGGAACGCGCGCACCTTCGCCGAGGCGCGCGACAAGGAGATCGCCCTCGTGATGCTCCAGGCCTACAACGACTGGGCCATCGACGAGTGGTGCGGGACCTACCCCGGCCGGTTCATCCCGCTCGGCATCGTCCCCATGTGGGACGTCGAGGCCGCCGTGGCCGAGGTCGGGCGCCTGGCCAAGAAGGGCTGCCGCTCCATCAGCTTCCTCGAGACGCCCCATGTGCAGGGCTTTCCCAGCTTCCTGTCCGGCTACTGGGACCCCATGCTCGGTGCCCTGTCCGACGAGGGCATGGTGCTCTCGCTCCACATCGGCGCCGGATTCCAGATCATCCGCCGGCCCGAGGAGGCGCCGGTCGACCACCTCATGGTGCTGGCCTGCCAGATCAGCGCCATCACCGCGCAAGACCTCTTGTTCGGGCCCACGCTCCGCCGCTTTCCCGAGCTCAAGGTGGCGCTCTCCGAGGGCGGGATCGGCTGGATCCCCTTCTACTTCGACCGCATCGACCGGCACTTCCAGAACCAGGAATGGCTGCACAGCGACTTCGGCGGAAAGCTCCCCTCGGAGGTGTTCCGCGACCACATCCTGGCCTGCTACATCACCGACCCGTCCGGCTTGTTGCTGCGCGACCGCATCGGCATCGACACCATCGCCTGGGAGTGCGACTACCCGCACACCGACACCACCTGGCCCCAGTCGCCCGAGTTCGCCTGGCGCGAGTTTCAAGACGCCGGTGTCACCGACGAAACCGAGATCAACAAGATCACCTGGGAGAACGCGTGCCGTTTCTACGGCTGGGACCCCTTCGTGCACACGCCGAAGGAGCAGGCGACGGTGGGCGCGTTGCGCGCCCGGGCGCGCGACGTCGACGTCACACGCATGTCGCGTCACGAGTGGCGAACGCGCAACGAAGCGGCTGGGGTTGGTGCGCTCTGACTTGCGGTGACAGCAGGCTCTCGCAGTAGACCTATGGCCATGACCCACACCACTGAGCGATACAGGGGAGGACGATGCTCGTCTCGCTGAGCGAGGATCAGGAGTTCTTCCGGGAGACAACGGCGCGCTTTTTGACGCAGCACGCGCCGCCCGACGCGCTGCGCGCGTTGCGCGACGATCCGGCGGGCTTCGACGCGGACTACTGGCGCCAGGGGGCGGAGCTCGGGTGGACGTCGCTCTTGGTGGCCGAGGAGCACGGCGGAGGCACGATCAGCGGGCCGGGCCTGGTCGACCTCGGGCTGGTCGCATACGAGTTCGGCCAGCACGCCGCGCCGGGGCCGCTGATGGGGACGAACGTCGTCGCCTCCGCGCTCAGCACGCACGAGTCCCATCTCGACGTCCTGGCTGGCCTGCTCGCCGGCAGGGAGATCGCGACGTGGTGCATGCCCGAGCTCGGTTCTTCGCTGGGCGCGTGGCGTACCGGCGTCGAGCTCCGACGCGACGGGGACGACGTCGTGCTGCGCGGCACGGTGCGTCCCGTCGAGTCGGCCGGGCAGGCCGGATGGTTCCTCGTCAGCGCGCGTGACGCCGATGCCGACGGTGACGTGAACGCCTTGACCCAGGTCCTTGTCCCCGCCTCCGCCGCAGGCGTCTCGGTGACGCGTATGGAGACGGTCGATCTCACCCGCCGCTTCGGCCAGGTCACCTTCGACGACGTGCGCCTCGGCACCGACGCCGTGGTCGGGTCGCCGAGCCAGGCTGTTGCCGACGTGGAGCGCCAGTTCCGGACAGCGCTGGTGCTGCTCGACGCCGAGGCGGTCGGCGCCATGCAGGCGGGCTTCGACATGACCGTCGAATGGTCCTTCGACCGCTACACCTTCGGACGGCCGCTGGCGTCGTACCAGGCGCTCAAGCACCGGTTCGCCGACATGATGGCGTGGCTCGAGGCCAGCCACGCCATCAGTGACTCTTCTTGCCTCGCCGCGGCCGCGGGCGACGAGAAGGCGGCCGAGCTGCTCAGCGCAGCCAAAGCTTTCATCGGCCAGTACGGTGCCGAGCTCTTGCAGGACTGCGTGCAGATCCACGGGGGCATCGGGGTGACGTTCGAGCACGATCTTCACCTCTTTCTCCGCCGCTTCACGGCCAACCGCTCGCTGGCGGGTACGCCCGCCACTCATCGCCAGTACATCGCCTCCCTCATCGAGGCTCGGGAGGAGGCTGCAGCATGAGTGCCGTCCGCGCCGAGGAGGTGCCAGAGACCGGTGAGCTCGAGGGCCTCGAGAGCTTCCGCCAGCGCGTGCGGGAGTTTCTGGAGGCCAACTTCCGCCAGGTCACCATGGAGGAGATGCGCTGGGACTTTCACGCCAGCGAGGAGGAGGAGCTGGCCGAGATCGCCCACGAGCGCGAACTGCAGCGTGCGCTCTTCGACGCCGGGCTGGCGGGACTCTGCTTCCCTCGCGAATACGGCGGGCAAGGTCTGACGCCCGTGTACCAGCAGGTGCTGAACGAGGAGCTGGCCGGCTACGAGTACCCGCGCCGGGTCCAGATCCCGACGTTCTCGCCCTGCGCCACCGTGTTGCTCGAGTTCGGCACCGAGGAGCAGAAGCGGCGACACATTCCCGCCATCCTGCGCGGGGAGGAATTGTGGATGCAGTTCCTCTCCGAGCCGAGCGGGGGTTCCGACGTCGCGGGCGCGCTGACGACTGCCGTGCGCGACGGGGACCAGTGGGTACTGAACGGGTCCAAGATATGGACGACGGGCGCGTGGTGGTCCGACTGGGGCCTGTGCCTCGCCCGCACCAACTGGGACGTGCCCAAGCACCGCGGGCTCAGCGTGTTCATCTTCCCGATCCACCAGCCCTCCATCGAGGTCCACCGCATTGAGATGCTCAACGGTTCGCGCGAGTTCTGCCAGGAGTTCCTCACCGACCTGATCGTGGCGGACACCGACCGGGTGGGCGCCGTCGACGACGGGTGGACCGTGGGCATCCGTTGGATGTTCCACGAGCGGATGCTCTACACGTCTCCGTACGTGACGCACCCCGTGGGGTCGACGCCCAGCCGTATGTACTCGGGCACCGTGCACGCCATTGCCCGGGAGGCCGGCCGCATGGACGACCCGTCCGTGCGCGATCTGGTGGGCGAGGCGCGCATGCTCGAGTTGGTGAGCGAGGAGATGTCCACCCGCGTCGCCGAGCGCATGACCAGGGGCCAACTGTCCGATCAGGCCGCCGCGCTGGTGCGCCTCGGCAAGGCTCAGGCGCAAACCCGGATCTGCACGCTGGCCCTCGAGGTGGCCGATTCGGCCGGAGCGGCGTGGACCGAAGACACCGCTGCGGCCAACAGCGCCGTCAATTTCCTGATGCGCCAGGGCGGCAGCATCGGAGGCGGCACGGTGGAGATGGCGCGCAACGTGGTGAGTGAGCGCGTGCTGTCCATGCCGCGCGAGCGCACACTGGACAAGGACCTCCCGTTCCGAGACGTGCCGCGGAGCCGGTCACCGCAGTCGTAGTCGGCGCGGACGAGAAGGGAGCAACGCATGGCAGTGGCAAAGGTGAACGGGCTGTCGCTCGCCTACGAGATCATCGGGGACGAGGGGGCCCGCCCGTGGGTGATCACCCCGGGTGGACGCTTCACCAAGGAGTCGCCGGGCGTGCGGGAGCTCGCGGTGGCGCTGGCCGAGCATGGGAACCGGGTCCTCGTCTGGGACCGGCCTAATTGCGGCGAGTCGTACGTGTCCTTCGACGGCTCGTCCGAGTCTGCAATGCAGGCCGACGCGCTGGCCGGCCTGCTCGAGCACCTTGGCATGACGCCCGCAGTCATCAGCGGCGGCTCAGGAGGTGCGCGGGTGTCGCTTCTTACCGCGTCGCGCCATCGCGACGCGGCGGCCGGGTTGGCCATCTGGTGGATCAGCGGCGGCGTCTACGGGTTGCTCTCCCTGGCCACGCACTACTGCGGGGGATCGCTGGCGGCGGCATGGACCGGCGGCATGGAGGCGGTGGTCGCGTTGCCGGAGTGGTCCGAGGTCCTCGACGGCAACCCGGAGAACAAGCAGCGCTTCCTCGACCAGGATCCGGCGACGTTCGTCGCCACCATGGAGCGCTGGATGGTGGCCTATTGCCCGAGGGAGGGGGAGCACGTGCCGGGGTTGCCCGACGCCGACGCCCGCGCGCTCGACATCCCGGCCCTGGTCTTCCTGAGCGGGGTCAGCGACCCGCACCACACCCGGGCCACATCCGAGGCCCTGGCCGAACTCTTGCCGCAGGCCAGGCTGGAGGAGCCGCCATGGGGCGACCGCGAGTGGATCGAGCGCCAGGCGGCGCACGATGAGGGCCTCTTTGCCCGCTGGCCGCTCTTGGCCCCCCAGCTGTTGGCCTGGCAGAAGGACGTCGGGCTGGGTTCGTAGTACTGAGGGCCGACGTTCGCGGGACGCCAGAGCGTTCGCGGGACACCAGACCGCGGCGGGGCGGCGCTGGTTAGCCGACCTGGTCGTCGTCGAGCCCGAGGGCTCGCACGAAGAGAAGGGTGAGCTGCTCGACGCCCTCGTCGAACTCGCAGTCCAGGAGTCCTTGGACGAACCACATCTCGGGGAAGCGGTAGGTCATGGAGCCGAGTGCGGCGGCGGCAATCCTCGGGTTGATGTGACGATCAACGAGGCCGTGGCGCTGGAGGCTCCCGATGGAATCCACGATGGCGGAGAGGTTCCGGTTCTGCCGCTCGGCACGCAGCGCGCTGAGCTCCTGGTCGAAGCGAGACACCTGCTCGATGACCCCCATGATGCGCGCCTCGTCGCGGTAGGACTCCATGTTCAGCCGTATTGCCTGTGCGATGCGCTCCGACGGGCGCGCGTGCGACGACGAGTCGAAGATGACCGAGTCGAGGGGGGCGCTCAGCCGGTCGTCCACCTCGGCGGCAACCTCACGGAAGACCTCTTCCTTCGATTCGAAGTAGTGGTAGAAGGACCCGTGCGAGAGGCCGGCACGTTCGGCGATGTCCGAGATCCTCGCGTCGAGAAATCCGCTCTCCTCGAAGATCTCCTTGGCCGCACTCACAAGCCGCGCCCGAGTTTCGATCCCCTTGCCGCGAACGGGGCCCACTCGGCTTCTCAGTCGTGAGTGGCGCCTGCGGCACGTCTTTCTCCTTCTGCACTGATCCCCCAGCGGGCGGTCCCATCAAACTACCGTCGCCTTCGCGCTCTGTTGGAGGACGCCGTGCGCCGTGTCGGGGTTGGTCATGCGTCCGCCCGCTGGAGCAGCAAGACACCCGACGGTGTGCCGCCGCCCGACGTGACGACGGCTGTGCGCGCACCGGGCACCTGGCGCTCCGCAGCCTCGTGACGCAGCTGCGCCACCGACTCGTAGAGGAACCCGAAGCCGTGCGTCCGGCCCTCTGACAGCTGGCCCCCGTGCGGGTTGACCGGGAGGTCGCCGTCGAGCGCGATCCGCCGGCCACCGTCGAGCCAGTCGTAGGCCTCGCCGAAACCGCAGAAGCCGAGCCCCTCGATCCACGAGATCGCGTTGAATGTGAACCCGTCGTAGACCAGCGCGAGGTCGACGTCGGCGGGTTGCAGGCTCGTGCGGGTCCACAGGTGCGCGGCCTGGCCGATGACCTGTGGCTCGTGGGTGAGTGTGCCCTGATCCCACGAGACCCGCTCGAGGATCTGGGTGCCGATGGCCTCGATGCGCACGGCCGGGTGGGGCAGGTCGCCGGCCACCGCGGCGTCCGAGACGATCACCGCAATCGACGCGTCGCAGGGGACATCGCAGTCGTAGAGCCCGAAGGGTGACGTGATCGGGCGGGCCGAGAGGTAGTCGTCCATCGTCATCGGTTCGCGGTAGATGGCGGCCGGATTCCTTGCTGCATTGGCGCGGGCGTTGAGCGCGATGAAGCCGAGCATCTCGCGCGGCGCACCGTAGCGATGCAGGTACTGGTTGGCGTTCATGCCGATCCAGTTGGACGCCGACATCGCCCCGAACGGGGCCGTCCATTCGCGCATGGGCCCCGCGACCCGCTCGGATCCGCCGCCGCCACCGGTGCCGAACTTTCCTTGCGCGGCGAGCGCCGCGAAGGTCGACTCCCAGACGGTGCGGAAGCAGAGCACATGGCGACACAGGCCGGCGGCGACCGCCATGGCGGCAGCGATCACCGAGCCGCCAGGCCCGGGGAGATCCATCCCACCGTTGATCCAGGTCGGGTGCAGGCGCAGCGCCTCCTCCACGGCGGTGGGTCCACCTTCGGTCATGCTCAGACCTCCCGCGCCCGGATAGGTCGAGAGGCCGTCGATGTCCTCGGGGGTGAGCCCAGCGTCGGCGATGGCGGCCAGGCAGGCATCGACGGCGAGCGAGAGCGGGTCCGCCATGAGGCGCCGACCGATGCGCGACCGCCCGATGCCACTGAGGACGGCTTGGTGCTCGAAGCGCTCGTCGCGCAGCGGTGGACGCGGCGTCGGTCGCACTGGCTCGGGGACGCGGTCGACGGGGTCGATCTCCCCGGTGAGCTCGAAGAGCGGGATCCACACGTCCTCGACCGGCTCGAAGCGGACCGCGGCCTCCTGCCCGATGCGCACGTCGGCGGGGTCGCACCCGACGATGTTGGTGGTCAGGTGCACGCGGGCGTCCTCGGCGAGGGCAACATTCGCCACCACGTAGGGCGGCTCGAAGGCGGGATGCCACTGATGTGCATTCACCGTGAAGCCGACGATCGTCCCGCGGCCCGACACGGCTACCGGCTTGGCGGACCGGCTCCGGCAGTACGGGCAGATCGGCACCGGCGGGTGCACGAGCTCGCCACAGTCGCTGCAGCCCTGGACGCGCAGGACACCATCGGCGCCCGAGGTCCAGAACCATTCGTTGGCCGGCGTCAGTTCGGGGAGTGGTCGTCTCACTTAGGCCGTCCGGCCCGTAGAGGGACGAGGGTCCCGGAAGTATTGACATCGACGTCGTAATCGAACATCGCCCGCCATGGTACTCAGCGACGGTTCCTCGAGTCCGGAGAGGAGTCCGGCGGAGGTGAGTGGGGCCGCCGCGGTGACGTGAACGGAACGAGGCGGTGGCCGCCCTCGTCCATCGCTTGCCCCGGCGCAGGTTTCATGTGTCCGCATGCATGAGTATGCGACATGGTCTGCCGGCAGGAGCTCGATTCGACGTGTATATGGGCCGCGTATACAGGTCGAATCGACGTTCGAGAGCGCCGAGGGGCTGCGTGTTTATGCATCAGATCTGCATAGACCTGGGGTTACAGACCCGCCAGGCGGGCTCGAGAATCGCCGTTGAATCCCGATCGCTTCTCTCCTAATATCGACGTCAATGTTGAAAGATATGCTCGTCATCGACGCCGACTCGCACTGGTGCGAGGCCCCGGACCTGTTCACCAAGCGCGCCCCGGCCGCGATCCGCGACCGCGTGCCGCGGGTGGAGGAAGTGGAGGGGCAGCTGATGTGGGTCTTCGACGGGCATCCCGTCGGCCGCTTCAGCGCCGGCGGAGTCATCGCCCGCGACGGAACGAAGGAGAGCTCGTACCGGGCGCTGATGGAGTGGTCGCACGACGAAGTGCATCTGGGGGCGCACGATCCCGTCGTCCGCCTCGGCGTGCTCGACGAGTGCGGCATCGATGCGCAGATCATCTTCCCGAGCACTATCGGCCTCGGCGGACAAGACCTCGGCATGGTCGACGATCCGGCGCTGTGCCGGCTGGCGATCGAGATCTACAACGACGGCATGGCCGAGATCCAAGCTGACTCGGGCAACCGACTCCTGCCGCTGCCTTTGATGCCGGCGTGGGACGTCGACACGTGCGTCAGCGAAGTGCGACGCGTCGCCGCCCTCGGCGCCCGCGGCGTCAACATGACATCGGACCCCCAAGATCTCGGCGCGCCGGACCTGGCCAGCCGGTCGTGGGATCCATTCTGGGAGGTGTGCTCTGAACTGCAGCTTCCCGTCCACTTCCACATCGGCGCGAGCCAGACGGCAATGACCTTTTTCGGCCAGTACCCCTGGGACTCGCACGCGGAGAACACCAAGCTGGCAATCGGCGGCACGCTGCTCTTCATCGGGAACGCCCGCGTGGTGACGAACGTGATCCTCTCGGGGATGTTCGACCGGCACCCTGACTTGAACGTCGTGTCCGTGGAGAGCGGTGTCGGCTGGATCCCCTTCATTCTCGAGGCGCTCGACTACGAGATGTCCGAGAACGCTCCTCAAGAGCTCGCCACGCTGGGCAAGATGCCCTCGGAGTACTTCCGGAGCAACATCTATGCGACGTTCTGGTTCGAGAACAACCGCAACAAACTCCCGGACCTGATCGACGCGGTGGGGGAGGACCGCATCCTCTTCGAGACCGACTTCCCGCACCCGACCTGCCTCTATCCCAACCCACTCCAGAGCGTGGAGGCCAAGATGGAGACGCTCGCACCCGAGACCCGCCGCAAGATCTTCGGCGAGAACGCCCGGGCTCTCTACCGGCTCTGACACCGCCCTTGACCTGCCCGGTCGGAGAGATCCCTGATATTGACGTCAGCGTCAAAAATGATACATTAGAGCTATGGCACGAACATTCGATTTCCCCACCTTCGACGCTGACAACCACATGTACGAGACCAAGGACTCGTTCACGCGGTACCTGCCCGAGCAGTATCGGAGCGCCATCGACTACGTGGAGCTGCACGGGCGCACGAAGATCATGATCCTCGGCACGGTCAGCGAGTACATCCCGAACCCGACGTTCGAGGTCGTGGCCAAGCCCGGAGCCCAAGAGGAGTACTTCCGCAACGGAAACCCGGAGGGCAAGACCTACCGCGAGATCATCGGCGAGCCCATGCGCAGCATCCCGGCCTTCCGCGAGCCCGCTCCGCGCATCGAGATCATGGACGAGCTCGGCGTCGACCGCACCCTCATGTTCCCGACGCTGGCCAGCCTGCTCGAAGAGCGCATGCGCGACCACGTCGATCTCACGCACGCCGCCATCCACGCGCTCAACGAGTGGATGTACGAAACGTGGACATTCAATTACGAAGACCGCATCTTCGCCACACCGGTCATCACCCTCCCGATCGTCGAGAAGGCGATCGAGGAGCTCGAGTGGTGTGTCGAGCGCGGAGCCAAGACCGTTCTCATCCGTCCGGCGCCGGTCCCGGGGTACCGCGGCTCCCGCTCGTTCGGTTACCCCGAGTTCGACCCGTTCTGGCAGGCCGTCGTCGATGCCGACATCTTGGTGTCGATGCACTCGTCGGACAGCGGGTACACCCGTTACACGAACGACTGGACCGGCCCCAGCGAGATGCTGCCGTTCAAGCTCGACTCCTTCCGCTACATGACCGGTGGCCACCGGCCGGTCCAGGACACGATGGCCGCCTTCGTCTGCCACGGGGTGTTCGGACGCTTCCCCGAGCTGCGGGTCGCCTCAATCGAGGCGGGCGGCGAATGGATCCCTCACTTCGTGGAGCATCTCGGCGACACCTACAAGAAGATGCCGAACGCATTCGACGGCGACCCGGTGGAGCAGTTCAAGCGGAACGTCTATGTCAGCCCGTTCCACGAGGACGACCTGGGCGCCATCATCGACGTGATCGGTGCCGACCACGTGCTCTTCGGCTCGGACTACCCGCACCCAGAAGGCCTGGCCGAGCCGCGCAGCTACGTCGACCACCTGCCGGCCGGTTTGCCCGACGAGGACATGGCAAAGATCATGGGCGGCAACCTGGCCCGGATCATGAAGGTCGACGCGCCGGTCGGCGCCGCCTCGTAGTCGGACCGGGCGGGCGAGCCGCTCCGGAGTCGACCCATCGGGCGCGCGGTCACCTCGGATCCTCCGAGCCAACTGCGTCGCGCCCGAGCGACTGGAGAGGCGACAATGCGCGCATCGCGCTGCGTTCGGTAGGGTCGACCACGACGAAGAAATCGCACCTGACAAGGGGAGCCGGAGATGCCTGACTACAAATACGTGCAATACGAGAGCCTCGACTCGGGGAGGGTCGCGCGCATCATGCTCAACCGGCCCGATGCGCGCAACGCACAGAACCGCGGGCTCTTGGTGGATTTGCACGATGCCTTCATGCACGCGGAGGCGGACGACCAGGTGCGCGTGGTCATCCTGGGAGGCACCGGGAAGATGTTCTCCTCGGGTCACGATCTGGGATCGAAGGCGGCGCAGGAGGAGTGGACGCCGGGACCGAACCAGCATCCGACACACACCATCAACGGCGCGACGCGAGAGGGCGCCGAGTCACTCATGCTGCAGGAGTGGCACTACTTCTACGACAACACGCGGCGGTGGCGGAACCTCCGCAAGATCACGATCGGACAGGCACACGGCGACGTCTACGCAGCCGGCCTGATGCTGTTGTGGGCCTGTGACCTCATCGTCTGCGGAGAGGCGACCCGTTTCGCCGACGTGGTCGGGACGCGCCTCGGCATGTGCGGCGTGGAGTACTTCGCCCACCCGTGGGAGTTCGGACCGCGCCGGGCCAAGGAGCTGCTCTTGACGGGCGACTCGGTCGACGCCGACGAGGCCTACGGGCTTGGCATGGTGAGCAAGGTGTTCCCCGATGACCAGCTGGCCGAGCGCACCCTCGAGTACGCCCAGCGGATCGCGCAACTGCCCACCATGACGGCCCTGCTGATCAAAGAGTCGGTGAACCAGAGCGTGGACAACATGGGCTTCTACAACGCACTCAACGCGTGCTTCACCCTGCACGAGTTGAACCATTCGCACTGGGCCTGGGTCAACGACGACAACTACCCGATTGCCAAGGAGGACGCCGGCATCCCCAATTGGAAGGAGGCCCCGCCGATCGTGCCCGCGCGTGAAGGACAAGGTGCGGGCGGACTCCTAACCAGTCGTCATGCGGTCCGCATGGACCTCTGACGGCGCAGTGAAGTGGCAGTCCAAGGTGCAATTCAGCTGTTGTGCACCGGCTGGCCCTCCTCGTTAGTATCAGAATCGACGTCGACGTCAGAAATGCCGCGCTGATCCCGGGCGGCAAGAAGGGGTGGGTCCCGCAGGATGCTGCAATTCGTGATCGCCGGATTGGTGCTGGGCGGGATCTACGCGATCGCTGCGGCCGGTCTGGTCATCACGTACACATCGTCGGGCATCTTGAACTTCGCGTTCGGCGCGATGGCGTACTTCATCGCCCGTCTGTTCTATTACCTCCACACGACGCAGAACTGGGGCATTGCGCCGGCTGCGGTCTTCTCGATCCTGGTGGCCGCGCCGGGCATGGGCGTCGTGCTCTACCTCGTCTTGTTCCGCTTCCTCCGGCTGTCGGCGCCCCTGATCAAGGTGGTGGCGACCCTCGGCCTTCTCGTGGCCATCCCCGCCTTGGCGGATTCGCCCTGGATCTTCGGGAACGGCGCCATCTCGCAGGCGCCGGGGCTCGCGCCCAATCCCAATGCCGTCTACCAGTTCCTGGGCGTGCCGATCGACCAGAACGAGATCGCCGTGTACATCTGCGTCGTGCTGACGATGGTGGTCGGCGCCGTGGTGCTGCGCTACACCGAGGTGGGCCTGAAAGTCCGCGCGATGGTCGACTCGCCGGCCATGACGGACCTTTCGGGAACGAACCCAACAGCCATCTCGCTCGGTGTCTGGGCAGTGAGCACGCTCTTCGCAGGGCTCGTCGGCGTGCTGGCCGCACCGATCAACGGGATCGACTCCACCAACTTCGTCCTGCTGATTGCCGCCTCGCTCGCCGCCGTCGTCGCGGCGAAGCTGCGCAATCTGCCGGTGGCGGTGCTCGTCGGTCTCCTCATGGGCGTGGCCACCTCGCTGATCCAGCGCTATCTCCCCTCGGACAGCCAGTGGACCACCGGACTGATCGACGCCATTCCCTTCATCGTGGTGGCGCTGTTCTTGATCTACAGCCTCTTCCGTCGTGGAAGGATCGGCGAGACCGAAGGGTGGGGAGGCGCGCTCGACCGTGCGATCACACCCCAGGGCGAGAGCAAGCTGGCGGGCTCGACGAGCAGCGTGGTGGAGACGGCGTCACTCGGCTTCGTCGGGCGGTACGGCGGCCCGCTGCTGCTCATCGGCGCCGTCGCGGTGGTGCCGCTGCTCGTCAGCAGCTATTGGGTCGGGCTGTTCCCCTCGGCCATGGCCCTCGCCGTCATCCTCCTCTCTTGGACCATCGTCACCGGTGAGGGAGGCATGCTCTGGCTGTGCCAGATCACGTTCGCCGGCGTCGGCGCCATCACCTGCGCCGAACTGGCCAACAACCACGGATGGCCGGTGCTCGCCGCAGCCGTCGTCGGTGGCCTCATTGCCGGCGCCATGGGCGCGATCGTCGGATTCTTGAGCATCAGGCTCGGCGACCTCTACGTCGCGCTGGTCACGCTGACCTTCGGGCTGCTCATGGAGAACCTCATCTTCACGTTGCCGAGCTTCGTGAACCAGGGCATCGGGTTGTCGCTCAACCGGCCGGGGTTCGCCTCCACCGACCTGTCCTATACCTACATGTGCCTCGTGGTGTTCGTGATCATCGCCCTCTTCATCGTGAACTTCCGACGATCGACCACCGGGCTCGCCCTGAACGCCGCCCGCTGGAGTGGGGCCGGCGCCAGGACGTCGGGCATCAGCGTGGTGCAGATGAAGGTGATCGCAGGTTCACTCGCCGCGTTCATCGCCGGGATCGGCGGCGCGCTCTACGCCATGGCCCAAACGACGTTCCAGCCGAGCGAGTTCGCCACCTTTGCCGGCGTGATCTGGCTCGCCGTCCTGGTGACCATCGGCGTGCGCTCGACCGCCGCTGCGCTGATCGCGGGTCTGGTGCTGGTGTTCCCGGACGCGATTTTCTCCTTCTACTGGCCCTCGGCGACGTGGCTCACGTATGCGCTTGCAGATCGGCTTCGGGCTCGGCGCGATCTCCGCAGCCAAGTACCCCGACGGCGCACTGGCTGAGCAGAGCCGTCGGCTCCAGGTCTTGTTGTTGCGGCTCAAGGCAGCGCGTCCGGGCGATGAGTCGCCCGGCGACCTGAGCGCAGTTGGGCGTCGGGGCTGTGGATGGCGCCCCCCGGATCACCGAGCGCGTCTCGTGACCACCATCGAGGCTTCGCCCGCGGCCACTCCGGCAACGACGACGGCTGCGCTGGTGGCCAAAGGCATCACCGTCCGCTTCGGCGGGCTCCTGGCGCTGTCTGAAGTCTCCATCGAGGTGAAACAAGGCGGTATCGCCGGACTCGTCGGGCCCAACGGCGCCGGAAAATCGACGCTCCTCGGTGTCCTCTCGGGCTTGCAGCGCCCCAACGCCGGCGAGGTGTGGCTCCAAGGTGAGGAGGTCACCCATGCGTCGCCACGCGCCCCGTGCGAGAAGGGGACTGGCCCGCACGTTCCAGCAGCCCGAGCTCTTCCAGGGACTCACCGTGCGCGAGCACCTCGTCCTGGCGCACCGTGCGAGGGTGTCGCCCCATCGTCTGTGGCGCGACATGTTCACCCCGCGGTCGTTGTTCCCGCCATCGAAGGCGGAGACCGAGCGGGTGGACGGTCTGCTCGAGATGCTCCGGCTCACACGGGTGGCCAAGGCCCCCGTCGCCGCGCTGCCGCTCGGGATCCTCCGCCTCGTCGAAGTTGGCCGCGCACTGGCCAGCGACCCCCAGGTCCTCCTCCTCGACGAGCCCCTCTCCGGCTTGGACATCAAGGCGTCGGAGAACCTGCTCCAGGTGTTCCGCCAGATCGTCGACGAGGCCAACCCGCCTTTGTCGGTCATCATCGTCGAGCACGACGTCGCCGCCGTCCTCTCCCTCTCGGACAGCGTGTGCGTGCTCGACTTCGGCGAGTGCATCGCCACCGGTACCCCGGAACAGATCAGGAACGATCCGGCTGTGCGTGCCGCGTACCTCGGCGACAGCGACCAGGCGAGCCAGGCGAGTCCTGCGAGCCCTGCGAGTCCTGCGCCACCGCCCCCGGCAGGGCCGAAGGAATCATGAGCGACGACCCCATCCTCGAGGTGGAGAACCTCGACGTCTGCTACGGCACGTCGCAAGCTCTCTTCGGGGTTTCGTTGTCCGTGCCGGCCGGGTCGGTGCTCGCCGTGCTCGGGACGAACGGTGCGGGCAAGAGCACCTTGGCGCGCACCGTCTCGGGACTGGTGCGGCCAGTCTCAGGTCGCGTGCGTTTCGCGGGTCGTGACGTGACCGGTCTGCCCGCGCACCGCATTCGAAAGCTCGGGCTGACCTACATCCCCGAAGGACGCGGCATCTTCCCGGGTCTGTCGGTCAACGACAATTTGCGCATGGCGGTCGCCCAGGAGCGACGCCAGGACCGGCTCGCCGCCATCGACCGTGCCATCGAGCGTTTCCCCATTCTCGGGCAGCGGCGCACCCAGCGCGCCGGCAGCCTCTCGGGGGGCGAGCAGCAGATGCTGGCGTTGGCCCGCGCGCTCGCCGTGTCCCCCAAGCTCGTCATCGCGGACGAGATGTCCCTCGGCCTGGCCCCGCTCATCGCCGAGTCGGTCTTCGAGGGCCTCGAACAGGCCCGCCAGGCCGGGATCACGATCGTGCTCAGCGAGCAGTTCGTCCACCGTGCCCTGGCGATGGCCGACAGCTGCGTCATCTTGACCAGGGGTCACGTGGGCTGGTCCGGCCCCGCCGCCGACGCGGGGCAGGAGGTCATCGACCGGTACCTCGGCGAGGCTGAAACCCCGACCCCCGCTGCCGTTACGAATGGGTTAAGATAACGCTGCTCACACAGCGTGAGATGGTCATTCTCTCAGCTGGGTAGCCCATTTACAGGCGGTTGACAAGGGATCCGCAAGGGTCCGGGGAGGCAAACACTCGATGCAACCGGGAGCGACAACCAGCAACGGTGTGTGTACCGACCGTTCGGGATCTTCGCGGACGACCACGCCGACGCGGCAACGCACACTCGCCCGCCGGTACCGGCGTGCCGGCACTCTCGTCGGTGGCGATGGTGGCCGGTCTGCCACTTGCACTCGTTGCGACGTCGGCCACGCCGGCGACGCCCGCCGCGGCGTCCCCCGCGCCGATCACCATCGCGTACATCAGCTCGCTCACCGGCACCGGCGGCTCCGAGGACGGGGACTCCCCGGCCGGCTTCGAGGCGCGACTCGACATGCAGAACGCCGAAGGCGGTGTCGACGGGCACAAGCTCGTCCCGCTCGTGCTCGACGACCAGACGAACCCGGCGAACATCGCCGGCGTCGTGCAGGAGGCCGACGCAAAGGCCTTCGGCATCGTGTCGCAGAGCCCGCTTTTCTTTCTCGCCGCCAAATACCCGAACGAGCAAGGCGTCCCCGTGACCGGCTCCTACGACGACGGCCCCGAGTGGGGGACGCAGCCCTACACCAACATGTTCGCCTCGGACGAGGGGAGCGTGGACCCGAAGTACCCCGTCAACACCGAGATCGGCAACTTCTTGAAGGCGCACGGTGGCACGGTGCTGGGCTCCTATGGTTACGGGATCTCGCCGTCGTCGAGCCGCGCCGCCATCGGAACGGCGGACTCCTTCCAGCACGCCGGCGGCAAGGTCGGGGTGCTCGACACGACCGTCCCCTTCGGCAGCGTGGCCTTCACCAGCCTCGCGCTGGTGGCCAAGCAGCACGACATCAATGCCATGGTGCCGGCGATGGACGCCAACTCGAACTATGCGCTGGCCGAGGCGCTGAAGCAGGAGGGTGTGAAGCTCAAGGCCACGCTCTTCGCGGCGGGCTACCAGCCTTCCGTCATCAACTCGCCGGCCTGGAGCACGGTGCAGGGGAGCTATTTCCTGACGCCGTTCCGCCCGTGGGCACTGCCCGACACGGGTACCAAGCAGATGCAGGCCGCGATGGAGAAGTACGCGGACTACACCAAGACCCAGTTCCCGGACCTCGGCCAGTACGAGGCGTGGGCCGGCGCCGACCTCATGATCAAGGGCCTGGAGTTGGCCGGGCCCAACGCGACCCAGGCTGCGGTGATCAAGGATCTGCGGGGTCTCAAGTCCTACAACGCCAACGGGCTCCTGCCCCAGAGCATCGACTACGCCACCATCTTCGGGCACGACCCGGCGAAGACGTGCGCCTGGGTGATGCAGGCCGAGAAGACGGGGTTCGTGGCCACCTCGTCGCAGCCCGTCTGCGGGACGGACCTTCCCGGCACGTCCACCGCCAGCTCGTCCTAGCGCTGGCACAGCGCGCCCGAGCGGGTGCACGCCGGCCGGACGACGCCGGCCTCCGGCCGGCGCGGATCATCAGGTGAGGGAGGTCGTCGCCGTCGAGCGCTCGAGCATGCCGCCTGCTGTCTCGCCGTCCCAGCGGTAGCGCACGATCGTCTGCTGGAGCCGGAGGCCCTCACCGACATCGGGCGGCATGACCATGAAGGTCGAGGCTGTCGTCTCTCCTGCGATCTCCACGGTCCGACCGTCCACTGTCTCGAGTACGCACGACACGTCCTCACCAGTGGGTGTGAGCGTCGTCAACCATGGTGCGCTGACCACGCGGGCAGGGATGAGCCCGCCGTCGCCCTCGAAGACGTATCCCTCGTTGTAGGTCTCCTTGCCGTCCGTGCGCGGGGGGTAGGCGATGTAGCCGAAGCCGCGCCCGCTCGGGAACAGCGCCGCCTGCCACGAATGGCCGCGGAACTTGGCCAGGCGCCGGATGCTCTGCCGGCGGATCCGGTTCGCCCCGCCATTGATCGCGTAGGTCTCACCCGCGATGCGCAGCCGGCCCGTGGCCCGACAGAGCTGCTCGAAGCGCCACGGATGGCCCATGAGGTCGCCCTCTTCTTGGGTGTCGAGTATGTGCAGCGCCTCGGGGAGTAGTGCGCCGTTCATGAACGGCGGCACGGCGGGCCGGAGATCGACGTCGATCTCGATCGGTACCGGATCCCCGTGGCCCTGGAGCGCACCGCCGATCTGGGCGTCGACAGAGGTGGGGACGGCGTCCCCGCGCACGCGCAGAACAAGATGGGCGTAGGGCTCCTTCAGCTCGAACGAGAGCGGGCCCGCACCGAGTACGCGTGGCCGGCCGTCCGACCCGAGAGGCTCGTGGATGGCGCCCGATCCGTAGACGTTGAAGACGCGGCCGTCCGCGAACGCAACGTTGATCTGAAGGTCGTGAGTGTCCCACTGGTCGGCGGTGGCCTCGACACCGACACGCGGCAGACCGAACGACCCGCTGTCGTCCCAGACCCACGCGTTGACCGACTCGCGCAGCTCGTGATTGTCGGGTTGTCCGGCGTAGACGAACTCCAGCTCCTCGCTCAGCCCGCCGCTCAGGTCAGTTGTCACGTCGCCTCCCCTTCGTGCCGGCCGGACCGGCACACCCTAGCGGTGGCAGGTGCCTGACTCCGAGGCTTCAGCCGGCGGCGGGCAGGTCGTGCGCCACCGAAACGCGTGTCTCGTCGAAGCACAAGAAGCGCCCGAGCGGCGCGGACTCGGGGAGCGGATCCTCGTAGCTCCACGCCACGTCGCGGACGAGCGCGTCCCCTATCCGGGCGGACCAGTACGATGCCGTCCCCTTGTAGGGGCAGTACGTCTGGGTGTCGCTCTGCTCGAGGAGGTCGGTGCGCACCTGGTCCGGGTGGACGTACAGGCGGGGCTCGAGGGCTGTCTCGAACACCGCCAGGGTCTGAGTGGTGTCGACCAACGTGACACCACTGGCGTCGACGCGAAGCCGGCGGCTTGAACGCAGGCAGTCCACGCGGTGATAGGGGTTCTTGGTGTGCCCGAAGACCTGTTCGTCCTCCTCGAACCACGCGTCGGCCGCATCCCACTCGACCCGCACATAGCCCGGCGCGTCAGCCTCGGGCCGAGTGGCGACACCGTGCACGTCGCTCTCGGGGATGGCGTAAGCCGGTGGATGGCCCGGCGCGCGTGACGAAGAGCACCCGCTCGCTGTCGATCAGTGTGCGTCCGTCCTTGGTGGCCCGCACCCGGCGGCGGAAGGGCTCGATGTATGTCACCTTCTCGGGCATCGGCGCGCGTCGGAACCGCCCGGCCGGGCGGCCGCTGAGGGGCCCCCGTCCCGTCGACAGGCTCACAGGGCGGTGCGCTCGTCGCGCGCCTCGGCATCGGGAAAGGCCCGGACCATGGCCTCCACGCTGAAGGAGGCAAGCAGCGCGCCGTCCTCGCCGTGGACCCGACACTCGGCATGGGTCATGCCGTCACCGGCGAAGGTCGAACGATGGTGGTAGAGCATCCAGCGGTCGGCGTGGATCTCGCGATGAATGGAGAGGTGGATGGCGTTGATCCCCATCGACAGCGTCCGGTGTGCCTGGTCCTGACCGACACCGGCGTGGGGGCGAAGCGCCGCGGCGATCGGCATGTGCCCGGCGAATTGGGCCAGGAGCCCGGCGTGCAGCGCCTGGTCGGCGGGAACGCGGCGGAAGCGGACCCAGCAGTCGAGCACCGGTGGACCGGGGGGCGCATTGGAGTCGTTGGTGTAGGCGTCGTCGACGACCCGGAGGTCGCGCCCGGTCACCGCCATGTCGTGAGGCGTGCAGTCGTAGGGCCCGGGTACCGCCGGCGGATCGGCGGCGTGCTCGATCAGCGTCGGGGCGGTGGCGTCCAGGAGGAGTGTGCCGGCGGCACAGCGCCGGCCGTCTTGGAGGACCCGCGGGTCAGACCGGTGAAGGTGCGCCCGGCGCTCAGCTCCTCGAGCTCGAACGCGAGCGGGCGGCGGGCGTCGGCCGGCCGGACGACGACGGAGCTCGGCGAGACGGCGCGCCGCTCGGGCGCATGGCGCGATGCCGCGACGATCGCCTGCCCCAGCATCTGGCTCGCCTCCACCACCGGTCGGCGCCCGTCGCTGTGGACGCCGCCGATGAACCGGCCGTCGCCGTCGGCCCGCACGTCGAGGAGATCGATGAGGTCGGTGGCGTCGCCCCAGGGCGGGAAACGCTTGAGCGTGACGTCGTGCGGGGCGGTCCCCGGCTCCGTGTCGACCACCTCCACGCACACGCGGTCGGGGTCGAAGCTGGCATGGTCCCGCAGCGCGTCCATGCCCACGCTGGGCTCGGTGACGAGGCGCAGCACCCGCTCTCCGTCAGCGGTCCACACCTCGGACCTCCCGGCGCCTTCGGGCGCATCGTCACTGCCGCCGGGACGAAGGCGCGACCAGACGATGTCGTCGTGGGGGAAGAAGAGGACCGAGGTCTCGCCGGCGGTCTCGAGCGGGTGATGCACGCGGTGGACTCGGCAAGCAGCGTCGGGCCTGCCCAGGCCCGCGCGGGGTACCGATAGTGCTCGATCCTCACCGCACGGTCGTTCTCCGTCGTCAACTCCGGACGCCGGCCTGCCTGGCGCGCCTGGCGTTCACCCGAGGGTGAGCGCCGGTGTCGACCCTGGCGTGGTGCGCGGTGTGACCGTGACGGATGGCACGCTGAGGCTGCCACCGTGGCGGATCAGCGAGTCGACCACGGTGACCAATCTCGTCGACTTCGATGAAGCTGTCGCTCAGGTACTTGCGAGCCGCCCACTGGGTGCCGAACGCAACGGCGCGATCGTGGTCCCAGTCGTTGGCGAAGCCCGTCATGGCGTCCCCTTCGCCGCCGACGCAGTCGCCCACGACCAGGCGGGTGAACCCGACGGAAGGATGTTCGGCCCGCCACGCCTCGACCAGCTTGTCCAGCGCCGCCTTGCTCACGGCGTACGCGCCCAGCCCCTGCCACGGTGGCGTGAGCGACGCGCTGATCGAGGATAGGTACACCGCCACTCCGTTCGTCGCCGTCAGGTGAGGGATGGCGGCGGTCGTCACCGTCGCCGCGCCGATGACGTTGGTGTCGAAGATGCGCTCCTGCCAGGTCTCGGCATTGGTGTCGACCAGGCTGGCCAGGGGCCCGATCGCCGGCGTGTAGACGAGTGCATCGATGCCGCCCAGGTGGACCGCGGCGGCTTCGATGGCCGACTGACAGGACTCGGTGCTCGTGACGTCACAGGCCAGGGCCAGCGTGCCCGGACCGGCTTCCTTGGCGGCGGCCTCGAGTCGCTCCACACGGCGCGCCAGCAGTGCGGTCTGGCTCCGCTGGGTCAGGCCGACGCCGATGCAGCGCCCCAGCCCGCTCGATGCACCAACCACGACGGTGCGCAATTGGTCCCTCCCCTTCGATGATGACGGCGACGATGTTAGTCACCTTCGGGAATTGGCATTTACTTTGACGTAAAAGTATTCTGGCTGCATGGCCGACCGGAACCGCTGGCAGGACGAATTTCATTGCTCGCCACGGCGCGCCGTGTTCGAGACGTACGTCCGGGCTGCCACTCGAGCCCGTCTACGGACCCGACGGCGGCGAGTTTCCTGGTCAATTCCCGTACACCCGCGGGCCTTACGCGTCGATGTACCGCTCGAGGCTGTGGACCATGCGGCAGTTCGCGGGGTTCGGCACAGCGGAAGACACGAACGCACGCTTCAAGGAGCTCTTGACAGCCGGGGGAAGCGGTCTGTCGACGGCCTTTGACATGCCGACACTGCTCGGCAGGGATTCAGACGACCAACTCACCGCGTGGCGAGGTGGGCAGAGCTGGCGTCGCCGTCGACACCCTCGCGGACATGAAGATTCTCTTTTCGGATATCGACCTCGGCAAAGTGACTACCTCGATGACCATCAACTCGCCCGCAGCGATCTTGCTCGCGATGTACGTGGCTGTCGGGGACTCCACCGGCGTGTCACGCGACGCGCTGGGAGGCACTCTCCAAAACGACATCTTGAAGGAGTACCAGGCTCAGAAGGAATACATATTCCCGCCGCGTCCCTCGATGCGACTCGTCACCGACGTGATGCGGTTCTGCCAGGCAGAGCTTCCAAGATTCCACCCGGTGTCCATATCCGGATACCACATCCGCGAGGCGGGTTCGACTGCGGCTCAGGAGCTGGCGTTCACCCTCGCTAACGGATTCGCGTATGTCGAGTCCAGCGATTGCCTCGGGACTCGGCGTCGACGACTTCGGCCCACGTCTCAGCTTCTTCTTCAATGCTCACATCGATTTCTTCGAGGAGATCGCAAAGTACCGTGCCGCCCGCCGAATTTGGGCACGGTGGATGAAGGAGCGCTACGGCGCCAAGGACCCTCGCTCCATGCAACTGCGCTTCCACACCCAGACCGCGGGGGTCTCGCTCACTGCGCAGCAGTCAGAGGTGAACATCGCCAGAGTTGCGATCGAGGCTCTCGCAGGCGTCCTCGGCGGCACCCAGAGCCTCCACGCCGACTCATACGACGAAGCGCTTGCGCTACCGACCGATAAGGCGGCCCGCATCTCACTACGCACACAGCAGGTCATCGCGCAGGAGACCGGCGTGGTCCACGTCGCAGATCCCCTTGGAGGCTCGTGGTTCGTAGAGGAGCTCACCGACGTCATGGAGCGAGAGGCTGAGGCCGTCTTCGCCCATCTGCTCGAGGCCGGTTCGGGATCTGTGCTCGACGGAGTCGTCGCGTGCATTGATGACGGGTGGTTCGTCTCGGAGATCGCGGACGCCGCCTACGCCTTCCAATCCAAGATCGCCCGCGGTGAGTGGCGGCAGGTGGGCGTCAATGCCTGGACGTCGAGGAGGACGGGGTGGCGCCGTCCACGCTGACGATCGACCCTGGCGTGGAGACGGCACAACTCGAGCGGCTGGCGGAGGTGAAACAGGCGCGCGACGACGACGCCGTGCGTCGTTCGCTGCTGCGGCTCGCCGCCGACGCGGCCGACCCCGAGGTCAATCTCATGCCGGCGCTGATCGAGGCCGCGCACGCCATGGCGACGCTGGGCGAGGCGATGGGCGCTCTCGAATCGGTGTTCGGGATCTACACCGAGCGCCACGTGGCGTGAGCATGACCGGCGCCGACGAGCAGCCATTGCGCGTGCTGATGGCCAAGGTCGGGCTCGACGGCCACGACCGCGGCTTGCGGGTGGTGGCGCGGATCCTGCGTGACGCCGGCTGCGAAGTCGTCTACGCCGGGTTGCGTCAGTCGCCCGAGACGATCGCGGCCATGTCGGCGCAAGAGGATGTCGACGTCGTCGGCGTCTCGATGCACAACGGCGCCCACCTCACGCTCGCCCCCGCGGTGGTCGACGCGCTGCGCGGGGCGGGCCTGGAGACGCCGGTGGTGGTCGGCGGCATCGTGCCACCCGACGACGTCCCGATCCTGCTCGAGGCAGGAGTCGCCGCGGTTCTCGGGCCGGGCGCCTCGAACGAGGAGGTCGTGGCCACCGTGCGCGGCGTGTCGGGCACACAGGGCTGAAACCGACTCCTGCATGACCACCGGCACCAGCACCACGTCGACCCGCCTGCCCTTCGACCCCATTGCCGAGGCGATGCGTCAGTGGCGGGCACACGGCTGGGGTGACGCCACGCGGGGCATGGGTGTTGTGACCTCCGTCATCCGCGCCGAGCAGATCCTCGCCGGGCGGGCCGAAGACACTGTCCGTCCCCTCGGCCTGACGTTCGCCCGCTACGAGGTCTTGATGCTGCTGCTCTTTTCCCAGCGCGGCGAGCTGCCCCTGGGCAAGATCGGCCAACGGCTCCAAGTCGGTGCGGCCAGCGTGACCAACGCGATCGACCGCCTCGAACGCGACCGGCTGGTCCGCCGGCGCATCAACCCCAACGACGGACGCGGCGTGCTCGCCGCGATCACCAAGCGGGGGAGGGACCTGGCCCACGAGGCGACCGTGGCACTCAACGAGACCGTGTTCACCGGGCTCGAGCTGTCGCAGGCCGATGCGGACACTCTCTTCTCCCTCCTCGGCAAACTGCGTCAGCGAGCGGGCGATTTCGACTGACCGGGGCGCCGCCCCCCGGCCGTCAAACGACGGGGCTGACCAGGGAAGCGGGCCCCGGAGGCCCGACCGGCGAAGTGCTACTCTCCGTGGAGAAGAATGCGGTTCTCAGGACCCGTGTGTGCCGTAGGCCCAGCCGAAGGAGAGTTGATGGGCGAGTTCAACGACATCGATTTCTTCCGTGGGAACGAGCTCATCGGGGACCCCTATCCCTACTTCGACTTCTTGCGGGGGAAGTGCCCGGTCCAGACCGAGCCGAACCACGGGGTGGTGATGGTGACCGGCTACGACGAGGCGGTTTCGGTGTACACCAACACGACGACCTTCTCGTCGTGCAACTCGGTGACCGGCCCCTTCCCCGGCTTTCCCGTCCCGCTCGAAGGTGACGACGTCAGTGAGCTCATCGAGCAGCACCGCGACGAGCTCCCCTTCAGCGACCAGCTGACCACCATGGACCCGCCCAAGCACAAGGCCCACCGCGGGCTGCTGATGCGGCTGATCACGCCGAAACGTCTCCGCGAGAACGAGGACTTCATGTGGCGCCATGCCGACCGCCAGATCGACGAGTTCGTCGAGCGAGGTCAGTGTGAGTTCATCCGGGACTTCGCCGGTCCCTTCACGCTGTACGTGATCGCGGACCTGCTCGGCGTGCCCGAGGAGGATCACGCCTGGTTCCGCGAAGAGCTCCAAGGCGGCGGTCGCCAGCGTGAGCAGGCCCTGGGCAGCACGGGGTCGCGCACCATGAGCCATTCGCCGCTCGAGTTCCTCTACGAGCGGCTGACCACGTACGTCGAAGAGCGTCGCCGCGAGCCGCGCGAAGACGTGTTGACCGGCCTGGCCACGGCCACCTTTCCCGACGGTTCGCTGCCCGAGCCGATCGACGTGGTCCGGGTGGCCGCCAACGTATTCTCCGCCGGACAGGAGACGACCGTCCGGCTGCTCGGTTCCGCACTGCAGATGATCGGCGAGCGTCCCGACATCCAGCAGCGGCTCCGCGACGACCCCACTCGGATCCCCGAATTCGTCGAGGAGTGCCTGCGTTTCGAGAGCCCGGTGAAAGGCGACTTCCGCCTGGCCCGCACGACGGCCACCGTCGGCGGTGTCGACGTCCCCGCCGGGACCTGCGTCATGGTCCTCAACGGCGCGGCCGGCCGTGACCCTCGCCGCTTCGACCAGCCCGACGAGTTCCGGATGGACCGCGCCAACGCCAAGGAGCACCTGGCCTTCGGGCGGGGACCGCACGCGTGCCCGGGTGGGCCGCTGGCCCGAGCGGAGACGCGCATCAGCATCGAGCGCCTGCTCGGCGCATGGGCGACATCACGATCGCGGAGTCAGCGCACGGTCCGGCGGAGGCCCGCCAGTACGACTACGTGCCGACGTACATCCTGCGCGGCCTCACCCGTCTCCACCTCGAGTTCACGCCGACCAACTGATCCAACGGCGCCATCGGCGCCGTGCGCCCCGTCAGGCGGGCGGCGACGACCCGCGGAGAGGGTCGATCACGAGGGCACCGAACTCCGACAGTGTTTCGGCGGGAGCAAAGTCGGTGAACCACACGTCGACGCGCTCGACGTCGCGTTCGGCGAGCGAAGCGAAGTAGTCGACGAGCTCTGGGGCGGTGCCAGCCACGACGCTTTCGCCGAAGCGCCGCCTCGCCGTCGCCTCGATGTCCTCCCGACTCTGGCCCGCGCCGACGAAGGCGACCTGGACCTGGAGCGAGCAGCGCGCCGGACCGGCCAGCGGGCGCATCTCGTCGAATCTGTCCACGATGCCGACGTGGACGTTCCACCAGTCGGCGTAGGCGGCGACCAGCTCCATGGTCCTACGGCCGGCGCCCCCGATGACGATGGGGATCCGGTCCAGCGGCACGGGCTGCTGCTGCCGCCCGGAGGTGGAAGTGCTCACCCTCGTAGTCGACGACCTCGCCGCGCCAGAGGGCAGTGATGATCTCGAGCGACTCCCTCATCCGGCTCACCCGGGCCCGCGGCTCGGTCGGTCCGACGCCGAAGGCCTCGAACTCGGCGCTGACCGACCCCCAGCCGAGGCCGAGCTCGAACCGGCCGCCCGAGGCGTGGTCGATCGTGACCGCCTCCCGCGCCAACACGACAGGGTGTCGGAACGCGTCGCACAACACCAGCGATCCGATGCGCAGACCGGCGATTCGTCCGGCCAGCCACGCATTGGTCACCATGGCCTCGAACATCGGTGAGGCCTCGGCCCGGGGTGGCGTGAGGTGGTCCATGCCCGCCACGCCGGCGAACCCCGCTGCCTCCGCCCCTGGGCCCGCGCCTCCAACTGCGGCATCGTCAGCCGCATCTGGGGCAAGTAGAGCCAGAACTCGAGGGCGGTCATGGGTGCACGAGACTACTGAGTGCGCCCGAAACTGCCCGCGGAACGCGTCAGGCTGGACCGCCTGCGCCGCCGACTTCGAGCGACGCTCTGTCCCACGACGCGAGCTCGGCGGCCGCTTCGTAGGTGCTCTGGAAGAAGGCGAGCAGGACTGCGTCAGGATCGTCGGCGCGGCGGACGACGCGGTAGGGGAGCAGGAATTCGCCGAGCTGCTCGTCGAAGTACGCCTCCGACGGCTCCACCCCCCAGGCGGAGAACCTCTCGGGGACGGGGTACGCGTATGCGTAGAACGAGCCCTCCTCCGATCCGCCGGGCCAGAAGCCGCAGCTGCTGACTTCGTGGCTGTAGGCGAGCTCTGCACCCAGTCCGCGCAATTGGGGACGCCGCCGGGGTGCTTCGGCGCGCGGCGGCCCGAGAAGCGCGACACGGCCAGGTCGGCGGCGCCCCAGAAGAAGTGCACCGGGCTGACCTTGCCCTGATAGCGGGCGCGGAAGCGGCCCATCACCCGGCTGACCTGGACGAGCGCGAGCCAGAAGCGATGGCTGGCGTCGCGGTCGTAGGGCCGCAGGGCGGTGTCCTGGGCGAAGGGCGTCGCGACCGCGAGCTCGACCGGCCGGGCCAGGATATCGACGAAGACGCCGATCTCGGCGAGGGCGGACATCGTGGCCGAGTAGAAGTCGGCGATCGAACACGGTTGCAACGGGATGCGGCGCCGCTGGCCGTCCGTGCTCCTGATCGTCGAGGGTGTGCTCGATGAAATCGAATTCCATCTCGAGCCCCCGGCGCCCGTCGGGCATCAACGACGTGGTGAGACCGCGTGCGGAGACGTAGAGGGGAACCTGCCACCAGTGGTTGACCATGGGGGCCAAGGCGAGACGCACCTTGCCGACCACCTGGGTCCACAGATGGAGCGCGTCCTTCGTGCCCTCCCATGGTGCCAAGGTCAACTCGGGCCACGAGTCCTCACGGGACCGGGTTGCCGAAGGGGCGACCATGGGTGGATTGTCGCACGAGACCCGCCGGAGTCGCTCGCCCGCCGCGGGCAGCGGGCCGGGGGCGGGAGCGCGGACACGGGCACCGGGCACCGGGCACCGTCACGGATCAGCGTCAGCCCGTGCGCGGCGCCTCGTCGCGGTAGGCGTCGATCGCCTCGAGGTGCCGCCGCCGGGTCGCCTCGTCGAGGAACGACCCGGTGAAGCTGTTCCGGGCGATGCCGGCCACCGCGTCGACGTCGAGACCGAGCCGGCTGGCCACGCCCTCGTAGTTGTCCCCGATGTACCCGCCGAAATAGGCCGGGTCGTCGGAGTGGATGGAGGCCACGAGGCCCCGGTCGAGCAAAGCCGGCAAGGGATGGTCCGCCAGGGAGTCGACCACGCACAACCTGACGTTGGAGAAGGGGCAGACCGTCAGCGGCACCTGCTCCCGGGCGAGATACGCGACGAGCTCCTCGTCTTCGAGGCAGCGCACGCCGTGGTCGATCCGCTCGGCGCCCAGCAGGTCGAGCGCCTGCCAGATGTACTCGGGCGGCCCTTCCTCGCCGGCGTGGGCGACGGCGTGCAAGCCTTCGGCGCGCGCCTGCGCGAAGACGCGCTCGAAGCCGGTCGGCGGGTGACCGCGTTCGGAGGAGTCCAGGCCCACGCCCACGAAGTGGTCGCGGAAGGCCAGCGCGGAGCGAAGCGTCGCCAGCGCCTGTTCCTCGGGCAGGTGACGCAGGAAGCACAGGATCAGTTGCGCGCCGACGCCGAGCTCGGCACCCTCGTCGAGGGCACGGGTCAGGCCGGCGAAGACCGTGCCGAGCGCGACGCCCCGGTCGGTGTGGGTCTGGGGGTCGAAGAAGATCTCCGCGTGACGGACTCCTTGACCGGCGGCCCTGCGCACGTACGCGAGGCCGAGGTCGTAGAAGTCCTGTTCCGTGCGCAGCACGTCGCAGGCCCGGTAGTAGATGTCGAGGAAGGACTGGAGATCGGTGAACCGATAGGCGGCGCGCACCTCGTCCTCCCCGGTGTAGGGCAGGGCGACGTCGTTCCGCCGCGCCAGGACGAACATCAGCTCCGGCTCGAGGGTGCCCTCGATGTGGACGTGCAACTCCGCTTTGGGCACCCCGGCGGCGAAGGCACGCAGCGCCGCGTCGCCGGCGCTCACCAGTTCCGCCGCGGTCGAAGTGCGGCGTTCGGACTATTTGGGCTGCGGGACGATCCGGATGTAGGGCTTGGGTTCCTTCCAGGTGCCGTAGATCTCTTTGGCTTCGTCGTTGCTGACCGAGCCCGCGATGACCACGTCCTCGCCCGGCTTCCAGTTCACCGGGGTGGCGACCTTGTACTTCGCTGTCAGCTGCAACGAGTCGATGACGCGCAGCACCTCGTCGAAGTTGCGACCGGTCGTCATGGGGTACACCAAGATCAGCTTGATCTTCTTGTCCGGCCCGATCACGAAGACGTTGCGCACCGTCTGGTTGTCGGCCGGGGTACGCGACTTGGCGTCACCCGACGTGCTGGCCGGCAACATCCCGTAGAGCTTGGCCACGTTGAAGTCGGCGTCCACGATGATCGGGTACGTGGGACGTGTGCCCTGGGTCTCCTCGATGTCGTCGGCCCACTTCTCGTGGTCGCCGGCGGCGTCGACGGAGAGACCGATGATCTTCACGCCCCGCTTGGCGAACTCCGGTTCGATGCGCGCCATGTACCCGAGCTCGGTCGTGCAGATCGGCGTGAAGTCCTTGGGGTGCGAGAACAGCACCGCCCACGAGTCGCCCATCCAGTCGTAGAAGTCGATCTTTCCCTGGGTGGTCTCGGCCTCGAAGTCCGGTGCCGTGTCGTTGATGGAGAGTCCCATTGTCCTTCCTTTCGCTGGTGGTCCGGTGGCCTTCGTCGTGCTCTTCGTCGGTGGTCTTCGGTGGCGCACTCGATGCACGCTGGGCTGCGCCCCGGGTTGCGCCGGCCAGTGGCCCGGTACGAGGTGTGCGTCGCCGCATGGGGACACTAGCGCCGAGCTGGCCTTTCATCTAGTCAACAATCTTGACGATCAAGTTTCTTGACTCTATGGTCGGACCCGTGAGCCCTGACCAGCACGACGGCCCGCACGAGAGCACCGACGCCAGCAACGGCGAAGGCGACCTCGACTGGAGCGCGTTCGCCACGCCGACGCTGATGCGCCTGGCGCGCGGCGTGTACGCCCAGTCCATCCGCGCCCAGCTCCACGACATCGGTGCCGCCGACCTGCCGCGGAACGGCGCGTTCATACTCTCCGGCATCGACACGCGGGGCGGTCCGAGGCCGGACCTCCCGCGCGAGCTGGCGGTGACCAAGCAGGCGGTGAGCCAGACCATCGACGCGCTGGTCAACCGGGGGTATGTCGAGCGCACGGCCGACACCGACGACCGCCGCCGCGTCGCCCTGGCGCTGACCCAACGGGGCGAGGAGGTGGCGGAGGCCACATGGCGCGGCGTCGAGGCGGTCGACCGCGAGCTCGAGCAGCGCGTCCCGCGCGAGCAGATCGAGGCGACGCGCGCCGTGCTCGTGGCGCTGGCCGAGATCAAGGTGAGCCAGCAGGCCACCGGGGCGGGTCGCCGCCGCCGGCGTGGCCGTCAGCTCCGAAGCTTCAGCCCGATCTTCCCCGTGCGCGACCTGGGCGCCGCCCTGGCCCACTATGCCGACCTCGGTTTCCGCACCGCCGCCTACGAGGACGGCGACGACTACGGGCTCGCCGACCGGGATGGCACCGGGCTCCACCTGGCGGCCGGACCTGATCACGACCCGGCCCACGCGGGCTCCGCCTACCTCTACGTGCGCGACGCCGATGCGCTCTACGAGGAGTGGAGCCGACCGGGCGTCGGCGGCCGGACACTGCCGGTCGGACCCACCGAGTACGAGCTGCGTGAAGGCTCGCACGTCGACCCCGACGGCAACCTGATCCGCTTCGGCTCGCCGATGCCGGCGTAGGCGCGGACCCTCAACGGGCCGACGGGCCCGTCAGCCGAACCGTCGCGCGATGCGCTCGGCGCGCGCTCTGTATCCGCCGCCGAAGAGCACGGTATGGACGAGCAGGGGATAGAGCTGGAACAGCTCGACCCGCTCCTCCCAGCCGTCATGCAGGGAGCGCGTCTCGGCGTACGCCGTTCGCAACGGCGCGGGCACGGATCCGAACAGCGCCAGCATGGCCAGGTCCTCTTCGGGATGGCCCCCGTGCACGGAGGGGTCGATCAGCCACGAGCGTCCGTCGGTCGCGAACAGGACGTTGCCCCACCAGAGGTCGCCGTGGACCAACGCCGGCCCTCCGGGTGGGAGGAGTGCGGGGAGCCGGTCCACGACCCGCGCCACGACAGGCTCGAGCCCGCAGCGCGCCGCCAGGTCAAGGAAGCGGGTGCCGTAGAAGGCGGCCGCGTCGCGGTGTCGCGCCCGGTCGACCCGGCAAGCTCCGATCCACGAGGAGCCCCCGCCCCAGTCCGGATACGGAGCGTCGTGCAGGACGGCGAGGGTCCGGCCGAGCTCCCGGTCGTGGGTACGACGAGCGCGGACCCTGTTCGACCGCGGTGGTCACCACGAGGTCGCCGTCCGCCAGCACCACCTCGGGGACCGGCGGCCCACCGGGCACGGCGCGCAGGGAGCGCAGCCCCTCGGCCTCGTCCCGGGCGCCCGGACCCTGCTTGGCGACCAGGGCCCGGCCGCCGGCGTCGACGAGCGCGGCCGTGCCGGTCAGCAGACGCACCTCGCTCACCGGGCCGACGACCGCAGCGAGGCGGTCCAGCCAGGAGGGCGCCCGCGGATCCTGGTGCACCGCACCATGATGGGGCCATGACCACTGCCCGCGCCGCCGGCCTCGTGCTCACCCCGGGCGCGAGCGCGGGGCGGGACCACTCGGGGCTCGTGGCGATCGACAACGCGGTGACGGCCACCGGACGATCGGTGGCGCGGGTCGAGTTCCCCGGGCAGGCGGCGGGGAAGCGCCGCACCGACCCGCCCGCGGTGTGCATCGAGACCGTGCGCGCGGCGACGTCAGATCTGGCGGAGCAACTCCATGTCGACACCACTCACATCGCGGTCGGTGGGCGTTCCTTCGGAGGGCGCATGTGCTCCATGGCGGTGGCCGAGGGGCTCCCCGTCGCCGCGCTCGTCCTCGTGAGCTATCCGTTGCATCCGCCGGGGAAACCCGACCGGTTGCGCACCGAGCACTTCCCTGCGCTCGCTGTGCCCTGTCTCTTCGTCTCCGGGCGACGCGACGCGTTCGCCACGCCCGCCGAGCTCGAACGCGAGACGGGCGCCATCCCCGGCGCGGTGACGCTCGTCTTCGTCGATGGGGATCACTCCTTGCGCAGGAGCGAGGCCGAGGTCGCCGACGAGGTCGCGGGCTGGCTGGGCGACCTGCGCTGAGAGACGCAGCCGGGGTTGGTCGGCAGTGGGCGCGGGCGGCGTCCGTGTCGGCTTGTGCGGCGGGGGCGGCACGCGGTAGGCCATTCGGCGGAGGAGTTGGTATGGCCGACCACGAGACCACAGCCATCCGAGGCAGCGCCGCCGGCGAGGGCGGCGACGATCCCGATCTCGATCGGGTCGACGAGCAGGAGGACGAGTCCTTCCCGGCGTCTGACCCGCACTCGGACTGGGCGGGCGGCCCGTCCGAGCCTGCCGGCGAATAGGCGCGAGGCGGCCGGGGCTCTCTACCCGGCGGCGATCCGGGCCAGGAGGTCAGCCGTGGCGGCCGGTGCCGCCAGCATCATGTCGTGCCCCGACGGGAGCTCGTGGGTCTCCCACCCCGCCGCGAGCGCGGCGACGTAGAAGGGCTCCAGGCTGGCCATCGGTGGGTCGGTGTGGCGGACGTAGACCTTGCGGATGCGTGCGAGCGGGCCGGGATCGAAGTCGGTCGGCTCCCGCTGGCACCGAAAGGGGAAGTCGGTCAACCGGGGACCGACGAAGGCACGCAGCCCGGGGTCGCGGATTCCCCACTGCTCCAAGAAGGCGTCGGTGGCCGGTAGGTACCAGCCTTCGCCCTCCGCCGTGGCCTGGCGGCGATACCGCTCGGCGACGTCGGGCGGTTCGACGTCGAGCAGGGACTGGCCGGGTGCGGTCACGAACGCGCCGAAGAACACGATCGAAGCGAGACGGTCGTGGGCGCACTCGGCCAGTGGCCCCGCCAGTACCCCCGCATAGCTGTGCAGCACGAGGTGGACCTCGGAGAGATCTTCGAACCACAAGATGTCCTCGACGTCGCGCACATGGGTGGCGACGCCGACCTCGGGCGTGAGCGCGCCACGCCGGTCTCCTTGGCCCGTGAGGGTCGGCGTGTGCACGTCGTGGCCGCGCGCGACGAGGCGTCGTTGCACGTCGCGCCAACACCATCCCCCGTGCATGGCGCCGTGCACGAGGACGAACGTGGACAGGATCGCCTCCTTTGGAACGCTCCTGAACGAAGGCCCGAAGGCTAGGGGATCGCGGGCGGCGGCGGCCGGGACGCCTCGCCCAACGGGCGCACATCACCCGAACAACCCGCTCAATCTGTGCTGCGGATTAGCCGTGAATTGGGTGTGGGAACCGCGGTCGTGACCCGTGCCGGCGAGAGGACCGACGTCCTCCGCCCGGCGGGGGATGACCGCGACACGCCGGGTACCGACGCGGCCGGTTCCGGTTCGCCCGGCGCGGCCTCGTCGGGAACTGACGCGCCCGGCGCCGCGGCGTCGCAGCGGTTCGGTCGCCCGCTCGACCGGCGATTGCGATGGGTCTTCGGCATTGCCGGCGCGCTGGTCGTCGCGCTCGTCGTCTCGCTGGTCGTTCGGCCTATCGGCTCGTACGTCACTCCCGTTGACGGCTGGGGCGTCGACGTGCTCGAGCTGACCATGGGCGCGTTGTGCGTCGCGCGCTACTTCGAACCTTCCTGGCGCGCCAGCACCTCGGTGGCCCGGGTCTTCCCGCTCGTCATCGGGATCGCGTGTCTCTCGTGGGGTGTCGGTGACGTCGTTCTGACCATCGAGTCACTGGGCGGGGCGACGCCACCGGTTCCGTCGACGGCGGACGCCTTTTACTTCCTCTTCTTCCCACTCTGCTTCGTCGGGTTCGCGATCCTCATCAGGCGCGCGAACCAGGGCTCGCTGCTCCAGACCTCGCTCGACGGCCTTGTGGCCGCGCTCGCGGCCGCGGCGTTTTCCGCCACCTTCGTCGTCGCGGAGGTCCTCAAGGTCACCGGTGGCAGTGCGCTGTCGGTGGCGACGAACCTGGCGTACCCCCTGGGTGACGTCCTGCTGCTGGCGCTGGCCGTCGGTGGTCTCGCGGTCCTGCCTCGCGCGTTTCGGCCCTTCTTCGCGCTCGTCTGTGTCGCGCTCGCCACCAATGCGATCGGCGACGGATTCAACCTCCTGCAACCGATGAGCCGGTTCGGGTACATCAGTGATGGCGCAGCCTGGCCGGTGTCGCTGACGTTGCTGGCCATCGCCGTGTGGCTGGTCCCCGAAGACGTCGAGTACCCGGGGGTGGATCGGAGCGCCGGGTTCGCCCTGCCCGCCTTCGGCGCGCTGGTCGGCATGGCCATCTTGCTCGCGGCCAGCTTCGGCACCGTGGGCAAACCCGCCATCGCGCTGGCGACGATCACCCTGCTGGTGGCCGGTGTCCGGCTTGCCCTCACTGTGCGGGAGGCGCACGCGATGAGGACCGCGCGTTTCCGCTCGCTCATCGACAAGACCTGGGACCTCATCACGGTGATCGAATCGGATCTGCGCATCGCCTACATGACGCCGTCGGCCGAGCGTGTGCTCGGCTACTCCCAGGGCGAGCTCGAGGGCAAGCCCTTCACCGAGTTCGTGCATCCCGACGACTCGCACCTCGTGATCGAGCACCTGACCGGGCTGACCGGCGACGCCGCCTCGGCCGTGTTCGAGGTCCGTATGCGCCATGCCAGCGGGGAGTGGCGAGTCATCGACTGGAACGCCGCCGACCTGCTGGAGGACCAGTCGGTCAACGGCTACGTGCTCAACGGCGGGGACGTCACCGAGGCGCGCCAGGCGGCCGAGGACCTGGTTGCCGCCCGTGACGCCGCTTTGGTGGCGTCGAAGGCGAAGTCGCAGTTCGTCTCCATGATGAGCCACGAGATCCGTACGCCGATGAACGGCGTGATCGGACTGACCGAGCTGCTCCTCCAGACCGAGCTCGACGGCGATCAGGCCGAGCTCGCGTCCGGCGTCAAGGTGTCGGCCGAGAGCCTGCTGGTGATCATCAACGACATCTTGGACTTCTCGAAGATGGAGGCGGGGCGCCTCGACATCGAGGAGTCCGACCTCGACCTCCGCGGCGTGCTCGAGGACGTGGGCCGCATTCTGGCGGGGACCGCGCACGGCAAGTGGATCGAGCTCCTCATCGACATCCCGCCCGACGTGCCGTCCGGCCTCCTGGGCGACGCCACCCGCATCCGCCAGGTGCTGGTCAACTTCGGTGCCAACGCGGTCAAGTTCACCACCGCGGGCGAAGTCGTCATCCGGGTCACGGTCCTACACCAGAACGCAGAACGGGTGGCCCTCCACTTCGACGTCGTCGACACGGGGATCGGCATCGCGGAGGAGGATCAAGAGCGCCTCTTCATGGCGTTCGCACAGGCGGACTCCTCGACCACGCGCCGATTTGGCGGCACCGGTCTCGGACTCACGATCTGCCGGCAGCTGGTGGAGCTCATGGGCGGGCGGCTCGGCCTGGTCAGCGAGCCCGGTGTCGGCTCGACGTTCTGGTTCGAGTTGTCGCTGCGACGCACCGACGAGGCGCCGCCGGCCGAGACAGGGGGAGACCCCCGGAGCCTCTCGGGCCAGCGGGCACTGGTCGTTGACGACAACGCGACCAATCGCCGCATCCTGCGCCAGCAGCTGCTGTCCTGGGGGGTCGAGGCCGTCGAGGCCGCCGACGGGGATGAGGCGCTCGAGGCGGCCGCGGCCGCGGCGAGCGACGGGCGGACCTTCGACCTTGGCATCGTCGACCTCAACATGCCAGGGATGGACGGGATCGAGCTGGCCCGGGCACTCAAGGACGACACGTCGACCGCGAGCACCATGCTCTTCTTGCTGAGCTCGTCGGGCTACCACCTCGAGGCGGCCGAGTCACACCTCAACGGCTTTGCCGCCAGCCTGACCAAGCCCGTGCGTTCCTCGGAGCTCTTCGACTGCCTGATCACCAGCCTCAACGCAGGCACGACCCCCGAGCCGTCCGCTGCGCCGGCCGCCGCACGGACCGGTGCGTCGAGCCCGGAGAACCTCGGCACGATCCTGCTGGTCGAGGACAACAAGGTGAACCAACTCGTCGGCTGCAAGGTGCTCGAGAACCTGGGCTACGACTACGACATCGCCAACAACGGTGTGGAGGCCGTCCACCTCTTCGGGTCGCACGAGTACGACGCCATCCTCATGGACTGCCAAATGCCCGAGATGGACGGGTACGAGGCCACCGAGGCCATCCGTCGCCAGGAAGGAAAGACCTCGCGCCGAGGCGCACGGCGTACCCCGATCATCGCCATGACGGCCGCGGCCATGGAGGGAGACAGGGAGCGCTGCATGGCGGCGGGCATGGACGACTTCATCACCAAGCCGGTCCGGCTCGAGGCGATCGGCGCCGTGCTGGAGCGCTGGGTGGCCCGGTCTCCCGAGGCAGAGCCGGCCTGCACGCCGGCACGCGCCGCCACGGGCCCCGCCGGTGTCGCCGGTGACGATGCCGCGCAGGCCGCGGATGCGGACGATCCGCTGGACCGCGCGCAGATAGAGCTCCTGCGCAGCCTCGACGACGGGCTGGGCGAGGCGATGCACCAGATCGTCACCGAGTACATCCGGGTGACCACCGAAGGGCGCGGCGAGCTCCTCCGCGACATCGATGCGGGCGACAGCGGGGCCCTGGAACGGACGGCCCACACCCTGAAGGGCGCCAGTGCCAACGTGGGTGCGAGCAGCATGGCCGACCTGTGCGCCGGCCTCGAGTCGCGCGCGAGGCGCGCGCAGCTCGACGATGCGGCGGAGCTGATGGAGCGATTCGAGACGGAGTTCGAACGGGCCCAGTCGGCCCTCCAGGTAGCAGCGGAAGGAAGCTGACATGCGCATCTTGATTGTCGACGACGACGCCACGAGCCGACTTTTGCTGAAGGCCATCGTGACCAAGCTCGGACATACCTGCCTCGTGGCCGAGGACGGCACGACCGGGTGGGAGTTGCTGACCAACGGCGGCGTCGACGTCCTCTTGACCGACTGGATGATGCCGGGGATGGACGGGCCCGAGCTCTGCCGCCGTGTCCGGAGCGAACCGGGCGACCGCTACATCTACGTCGTCTTGACGACGGGGCTCGATCACCCCGAACACATTTTGGCGGGCATGAGCGCCGGCGCCGATGATTACCTGACGAAGCCGGTCGACTCCTTCGCCGTGCAGACTCGTCTGGTGGCGGCGGAACGGGTCACGGGGTTGCATCGCAAGCTCGCCTTGACCCAGGACGAGCTGGAGCGGGCCAACCTCGAACTACTCGAACAGTCGCGCACGGACGAACTGACCGGCCTGGGCAATCGCCGCCGCATGGAAGAGGACCTGGCCCGTACCCACGCCCGCGCAATGCGCTGCGGCCGCACCTACGGCATCGCGCTGTTCGACATCGACTACTTCAAGGCCTACAACGACCACTACGGCCACCTGGGGGGCGACGAGACTCTCCGCCGCGTCGCTTCGTCCATCGACATCGTGGTGCGGGTGGGCGAATGCGCGTACCGCTACGGCGGCGAGGAGTTTCTGCTCCTCATGCCGGACTGCCGACCAACCGACTCGATCTACATCACGGGCGAGCGCATCCGTCAAGCCGTCTACGAAGTCGGTATCCCACACGTCGCCCGGCCGTATGACCCGCTGTTCGTCACCCTGAGCGGCGGGGTGGCCAGCTGGACGCCCGGTTCCCCTCTGTCCTTCATCGAGGTGCTCGAAGAGGCAGACGAGGCGTTGTTCCAGGCGAAGTCGGACGGGCGGAACCGGGTGTACGCGGCGCCCTCGGTCGACGGGTGCGACCCGCTGGAGGCGGCCGCTGCGTCCATCGTGATCAGCTAGGGCCGGAGAGCCGGGGGCAGAGCGACATCAGGTCCGGGTCGAGAGCGGATCAGGTCCAGGTCAGGTCCGGGTCGTCAACGCGGTGAGGAGCATGCGGAACCCTTCCGAGGTCTGGCGCACGAACTCCTCGTCGCGTGCGTCGTCGCCGCGCTCGAGCCAGGTCAGCGTCGCCTCGACGAGCCAGCTGAAGAGGACGTCGGCCCGCCAGGCGTCGAGCAGCTCGTCGCCGGTGTCGAGCGCGGTCAGCTGGCGCACCACGGCCACCGACACCGCGCGAAGGTCAGCCGCGTACGCCGCGAAGTGCGGCTCGCGGGCCGCGTGGCGCCACAGCAGCGTGAACGCGGCCGGGTCGCCGCGGGCGACCGTGAGCAACGTCCGGGGACCCAGCCCGCTGTGGCTCGGCAGCGCCAGCTCGGCTCGCAGCTCTTCGCCCAGGTGGTCGAAGACCTGCTGGAGGATCTCGCGGTAGAGCTCCTCCTTCGACTCGAAATGGCGGTACACGATCAGTTTGGTCACACCGCAGGCCGCAGCCACGTCGTCCATGGACGTGTCGGTGAAACCCGACGCGGCGAAGGCCCGCGCGGCGCCACCGAGGATGGCGGCCCGGCGTTCGGCCCTGGGGAGGAGCTTGCTCTCGATCTGTATACGTGCCGGTGTATACCTGAAAGTAAACACTCCCGGGATGACCACCCGGGGACGGGACGGGGAGGACCGGCCATGACCACGGCGCAGGTTGAGTTCACTGAGACCGAGCTCCTCGCCGACGACCCGGTCGTCGAACCCCTTATCGCGGGCGGCGTGCGCTGCCACGGGGGCTTCGACGCCGAGGGGCGCTACGTGTCGCCGCGCACGCGGTATCGCCGGCCGGCCATCGCGGCGTGGGGCGAGCAGAACTGCGCGCGCTTCTCGTCACAGCTGATCGATCCGCCGCTCGAGTGGTGGGAGCGGTCCTATCCGACCGTGGACCAAGCACGGTTCTTGATCCGCGCCGGCGTGCCCGAGCCGCTGCTGGCGACGCTGACGCGTATCGGCACCGTCGAGGGCTACGGCGCCAACATCCGGCTACTCAAGCCGAAGCACCTGCAGCGTCACTTCGTCGAGGACGTGCGGGGGACGGCGATCGACCATCTCGGTGGCGGGCTGTTCGAGGCGCACGGCCGCGACGAAGCCGGCTGGGAGGCCGAGGCGGGCCATCGTGACATGTGGTTCGCCGCGCGCGACATTGCATTCGAGCGGCCGCCCGAGGGGCTCGACGTCGAGGCCATGCTGGCCCGGATGGGCTTTGGCGCGGGACGGCCCGGCGCGGCTGCCGCGAGGCTCCTGCCCGACGACATCGCACTCGAGCTCGAGATGATGGTGGCGCTGATGATCCGTGTCCTTTTCATCGAGATCTCCGCCTTCCACACGTTCGCCTGGGCCGAGGCCTGGCTGTCGGACACGGAGTTGGTGGCGGGCGACGGCGAAGCGGCGACCCTGGTCTCGTTCATCCGGGCCGACGAGACACCGCACGTCGGCTACCTGCGGACGGCTCTCTCCGAGATGCGGGACCGCACCTGGGTGGGCGAGGAGGGCACGACGCACGCCGGCACCGAGATGATCCAGCGCATGTGGGACCCGCTGCTGGCCCAGAGCCTGGGTCCCGCCCGAGACGAGGCCCGGCGTGCCACGCGGGGCGAAGTCGAGCACTGGTGCGCCACGCGCAGGAACGGGGACGACATCCTGGCGGAGTTCAACGCGCTCGGTGGGGCATGAAGTTCGGCATCTTCTACGAACACCAGCTCCCGCGGCCGTGGGACGAAGGCAGCGAGTACCGCCTCATGTGTGATGCCCTCGAGCAGGTCGAGCTGGCCGACCGCCTCGGCTTCGACGTGGTCTGGGAGGTGGAGCACCATTTCTTGGAGGAGTACAGCCACTCGTCCGCGCCCGAGGTCTTCCTCGGCGCCTGCAGCCAGCGCACCAAGGACATCCGGCTCGGACACGGCATCATCCAGACCGCGCCCGGGTACAACCACCCGGCCCGCACGGCCGAGCGCGTGGCCACCTTGGATCTGCTCTCGGGCGGCCGGGTCGAGTTCGGGTCGGGCGAGTCGGGCTCGGAGGCCGAGCTGGGCGGGTTCCAGGTGGACCCGGCGACCAAGCGCGAGGCTTGGCTCGAGGGACTGCAGGTCGCGCTCCGCTGCATGACAGAGACGCCGTTCAGTGGTATCGACGGTCGCTTCGTGCAGATGCCGCCGAGGAACGTCGTGCCCAAACCGATGCAGAAGCCACACCCACCGTTGTGGGTGGCGTGCTCGCGGCGCGACACGATCCTCCTGGCGGCCGAGAAGGGGATCGGGGCGTTGACCTTCGCCTTCATCGACCCCGAGGAGGCGGAGAAGTGGGTGTCGGACTACGAGCGGACACTGGCCGAGCGCTGCGTCCCCGTCGGGCTGGCGGTCAACCCGAACATCGCGTGCGTCACCCAGATGATGTGCCATCCCGACGAGAGGGTGGCGCTCGACCGCGGCCTCGAGGGCGGCAATTTCTTCGGCTACTCGCTCGGGCACTACTACGTTTTCGGGGAGCACCGGCCCGGTTCGACCGACGTGTGGCGCGAGTACGAAGAGCGGCGGGGTGACGTTGGCTATGCGCCAGAGGTTGAGACGGCGCTGCGCCAGGAACGGTTGGGGGCGAAGCTGGCCGCCGGTGACCGCACCGGCCTCCGCGGCGCCATGGGTACTCCGGCGCAGGTTCGCGCGTTCCTCGAGCGTTTCGAGGAAGCGGGAGTCGATCAGGTCATCTTCGTCCTGCAGGCCGGGCGCAACCGTCACGAGCACATTTGTGAGTCACTCGAGCTGTTCGGCGCCGAGGTGCTTCCCGCGTTCAAAGAGCGCGACGAGGCGCAGGTCAAGGCAAAGGCGGCGCGGCTGGCACCGGTGGTGGACGCCGCGCTGGCGCGCCGGGCGCGCGAGCCCGCGCCACCGGCGCTGCCTTCCGACTATTCCTTTCCCGCCATGCCGCGCCGCTGGGCGGAGGAGACCGGCAGCGAAGAGATGCGAGAGTGGCTCGAGCAGTTCGCGGAGGCGCGGGCCAAAGGTCTGCCGCAGGAAGGGCTGGGGATCCTCGGGAGCTAGCACTGTCAGGCTTCCTCGTTATCCTTCGCCCTCGTGACCCCAGCGAACGCGAGAGACCAGACGAGACCTGAGGACTGGCGTGTGCTCGTCACCGGTGCGACCGGGCGAGTCGGCTTCCCCGTCGCTCGCGCGCTGGCCGGGCGCAACCGGGTGTTCGGACTGGCGCGCTGCCACGACGATGCCGACCGCGTGCGTCTCGAAGAAGCAGGGGTGGAGCCCATCGTGGGTGATGTCGCCGCGATGGACCTGCGCCGGCTCCCGGAAGGGATCACCCATGTCTTCCACGCAGCGGCGCGGCTCGGCCGCGAGGCGCAGGACAAGGACTGGCAACAGGTCTTCGAGACGAACGCCCAGGCGTCGGGCCGTCTGGTGGCGGCGTGTCCCGGCGCGGCGTTCGTGTACTGCTCGACAGGCTCGGCGTACGAATACCAGGGGCACCGACCGCTGCGCGAGGACGACCCGCCCGGGGTCCACCTCGGGGCGTACAGCCTGTCGAAGATCGCGGGCGAAGCCGTCGTCCGCTACGCGGCGGCGGCCTCGGCCAACCCCCTCACGATCATCAGGATCTTCTCCACGTACGGGCCCGAGGGGGGTACACCGGTGAACCGCCTGCGCCGCATCCTCCGCGGCGACGACGTCGTCCTGCACGCTGACGCGCCCAACAACTACAACCCGATCTACGAAGACGACTATGTCGACCTCGCGGTGCGAGCTCTCGAGGTGGCATCGCCTGAGCCGGTGGTCGTCAACTTCGCCGGCAGCGAGACCGTCAGCGCCGAGGACTACTGCGCGTATCTCGGCGAGCTGGTGGGCCAGCCCGCCCGCATCCGCTACGACCCCGCCGCCCCCTGGCCGATCTGGCCCGACGTCACCCACATGCACGACGTCCTCGGACACACCCGCGTGCCCTGGCAGGAGGGGATGCGACGGGTGGCCGAGGCGTTTGCCTGATCCGGTCCAGGGCACGCTGCCGGCCCACCGCTGATACCCTGGGGGGGTATTAGCGACGGAGCGGGTGGAGGTACTGTGCGACCGGGATACATCGACAACAAAGAGGCGGTCCAGAAGCGGCTGCGACGAGTAGAAGGCCAGGTCAGAGGCCTGCAGCGCATGGTGGACGAGGACCGGTACTGCATCGAGATCCTCGAACAGGTGTCTGCCGCCACCAAGGCCCTCCAGGCGGTCGCGCTGGAGCTGCTCGACGACCACCTCGCCCACTGTGTGTCCGACGCCATGCGCGAGGGTGGGGACGACGCAACCGAGAAGCTGCAGGAGGCGTCCGCCGCCATCGGGCGCCTCGTGCGCTCCTGACAGCCGTGTTCGCCGCCGCCACCGTGCTGGTGGACATCGGACGCTCGTTGCGCGAGGGATTCTTCATGTTCTGGGAGACCCTGTGGCCGTTGATCCTCGGATTCGGGCTCGCCGGTGCGGTGCAGGCCTTCGTCAGCCGTGGTGCCATGCAACGACGACTGGGGAGCCACCGGGCCGGGTCGGTGGTCCGCGCCTCGGGCTACGGCATGGTCTCCTCGTCGTGCTCGTACGCGGCGTCGGCCATGGCCAAGTCGCTCTTCGCCAAGGGAGCCGACTACATCGCAGCCATGGTCTTCATGTTCGCGTCGACCAACCTCGTCATCGAGCTCGGCATCGTGCTGATCGTGCTGTTGGGTTGGCAATTCGCCGTCAGTGAGTTCGTCGGGGGCATCATCATGATCGTCCTGCTGGCAACGCTCGGTGCGCTGTGGCTGCGGGGCCGGGTCGTCGTCGAGGCGCGGCAGCGCGTGCAGAGCGATGACGCCGGCCACGAGCACCAGCACGCTCCCTCCAGCGACGCGGCAGCACACTCTTGGTCCGTGCGAGCCCGCTCCATCACCGGATGGGCCGACAGCGCCACGTACACCATGTCCGATCTCACCATGCTGCGCCGCGAGCTTGTCATCGGTTACACGGTGGCAGGGTTCCTCGCGGTCCTCGTCCCGACCTCGGTGTGGCAGGCGGTGTTCATCACGGGCCACGGGTTCTGGACCAGCGTCGAGAACGCGCTGGTCGGGCCGTTCATCGCGGTGATCAGCTTCGTGTGCTCCATCGGCAATGTGCCCTTGGCGGCCGCGCTCTGGACGGGCGGCATCTCCTTCGGAGGCGTGATCGCGTTCATCTTCGCCGACCTGATCGCCTTCCCGCTCCTCTTGATCTACCGCCGCTATTACGGCACCGCGCTCATGGTGCGCATGCTGATCGTCTTCTGGGCGCTCATGTCGACCGCGGGGCTCCTGACCGAGCTCTTGTTCCGAGCGGCGGGCCTCGTCCCGACCTACCGGCCGGTCACGGTGGCGCCGTCCCACTTCTCGTGGAACTACACCACCTACCTCAACCTGGTCTTCCTGGTCCTCTTCGCTGTCTTGTACTGGCTCTACCGCAACCGGGAGCGTCTCGGTGGTGGCGGCGACCGCTACGCGCGCGACCCGGTGTGCGGAATGCAGGTCGAGACGGCACACGCGCCGGCCTCGCTCGAGCACGAGGGCCAGCGCTACTCCTTCTGCTCAGATCGCTGCGCCGATGCCTTCGGCGCCAAAGTCAGAGGGTCGGTGTGAGCGGGCTCAACTGATCTCGCCCTCGCCCTTGACCTCGGCGCCGATACTGTCCATCTCGCGCTCGTGGGCCGCCACCTCGGGATCGAGCGTGTTGCCCTCGGCTGCTGCCTCCTCCTCGGCCGTGGGCGGCCGGTCTGCGGCGTGCGCTGCGGTCGCTTCCTGCGCTTCCTCGGACCTCGTCGCCTGGTCGACCCCTTCGGCTCCGGCGTCGTCCGACTCGTTTCCTGACTGGCTCATGCTCTCTCCTTTGTCGACGTCCTCTGCTCGGCGTCCTCTGCTCGGCGTCCTCTGCTCGACGTCCTCTGCTCGAGGTCCTGCTCGGCCCGAGGGCCCTGCCGGTGCACTTCCCGTGTTCGGTCACGCTAATCATCGGCCGCCGGAGAGAGCGCGGCGGAACCGGGCGGTGGCCGCCGGACGGGCAGAGCTGACAGGCGGTCGCTACAGTCCCGTCCCGATGCCCGACTACGACGCCATCGTCATCGGCGCGGGCCACAACGGCCTGACCGCCGCCGCGGTCATGGCTCGTGGCGGCCTCCGCGTCTTGTGCCTCGAGAAGAACCACTTCATCGGCGGGATGGCCTCGACCACCGAGCTCATCAAGGGCTACCGCTTCGAGCTGGCGGGGTCGATCCAGTTCCCGGTGCCGAACGAGATCTTCGAGGACCTCGACCTGGGGTCCTGTCCCATCTACGAGCCCGAGGTGCAATCGGCCAGCATCGACGAGGCCGGCCAGCCGCCGATCTTCTTGTATTCGGACCCAGAGCGTCTGCTCGAGCACCTGGGTGAGACGATCGGGATCGAAGCCGTCCTCGGCATGGCAAACGTCGCGGCCTGGGCCGAAGCGCCGGCGCGCGCCATCGGCCGCTTCGACGTGCGCCGCCCGCCTCGTTCGCTCGACGAGATGTGGGCGTGCGCCACCAACGAGACGGAGCGGGAGGCCATCCGCATGGCGATGTTCGGCAGCGTGCTCGACGTCGTCGACCGCTACCTGCCCGACCGCTCCAAGCACGCGCCGGTGCGGAGCATGCTCAGCTTCCTCGCCGTCAACTCCACCTTCCGAGGTCCGGCCACGCCGGGGAGCGCGCTGTGCCTGGCGTTCGCGTTGGCGTCGCCCGGCACGGCGACCATGTCGAAAGTACGGGGCGGGCTGGGCACCATGGCCGACCATCTGTTGGCGATGTTCGAGCGTCATGGCGGCGAGCTGCGCCGTCACGCCAAGGTCTCGCGCATCGTGGTCGACGAGGGGGTGGTCCGGGGTGTCGAGCTCGGTGAGGGCGAGGTGGCCACCGCGCCGGTGGTCGTGTCCAACCTCGACCCGACGTCCACGTTCACCCAGTTGCTCGACCCCGAGGTGCTCCCCGATGCGTTCGTTCGCCGGGTGGCGGCGATCGACCACCGGGCCGCCTACTTCCAGGCGCACTTCGCCCTGCGCGGGTTGCCCGAGTACCGCGAGCCCTACGAGGCACTGAACAACGGCACGTTCGGCCGCAACGTGACCTTCTTCGGCACGGCCGAGCAGATGCAGCGTGACTTCGAGGGCTGCGTCCGCGGCGACGTGCCGCGCTCGCCCAGCTTCAACCTGCAGATCCCCTCGCTCGACGACCCGAGCCTCGCTCCCGACGGCATGCACGCCGCCAGCAGCTTCGCCTTCTACCTGCCCATCGGCGACCGCGAGTCGCAGGGGCGATTGCGCGACGAGATGGCCCAGCGCATCGTGGACAAGATCGCCGCGGTGGCGCCGAACTTCCCCGACCTGGTGGAACGCCAGCTCAACTATCCGGCCTACACGTACGAGCTGATGTTCGGGTGCACCGGCGGCGACTTCTGCCACGGGCTGCTCCAGCCCGAGTTCATGGGTCCCTTCCGGCCCGGGCCGCAGGGTTGGCCGGACAACCCGGTGCCGGTCGAGGGGCTGTATCTCTGCGGGGCCGGGTGCCACGGGGGCCCCGGTGTCACCTTCATCCCGGGCTACAACTGCGGCTATGCCGTGTTGGAAGGGACGAGCGCGCGGTTGTAGCGGAGCTGGCGCTCCATGAACGCGAGGAACATCGCGATGGAGAAGGCCAAGCTGGTGAAGAGACTGATCACGAAGAAGATCCAGGCCCAGCGCAGGCCGCGCCGAGTGCCCTCGACGATGGTCCACAGCGGCATCAGCACCACGTTGACGATGATGTAGTCCTGTGCCGCCGAGTCAGCCGCCCAGTTGGTGAACAGCAGCTTGGTGTAGTTGAAGTAGTTGGCCCGGTGGCCGTAGAGGTGGGTGTAGCGGATGTTGAAGTACCAGCCGAGCACGATGGAGCAGACGCCAACGACGTAGTAGACGCCTTCGAGCAACGAGACCGCGCCGGCGGCGCCCCCACTGAAGAGGTGCCGGTTCACGGCGAACGCGGCAACCGTGCTGGCAATGCCGAGGACACCAAAGACCACCAGCTGCGACGTCATCTGGTCCTCCTCTCGTGTGCGACCCTGGGGCGCGCCCACACCATAAGGTCCGACGCGCTGGGCCTGGGGGACGCTCCAGGCGCAGCCTCGAGATCTCAGAGGAGCTCGAGCACCCGTTCGGGCGGACGGCCGATGACAGCCTTGTCGCCGTTGACGAAGATCGGCCGCTCCAAGAGGATCGGGTGCGTGGTCACGGCGTCGAGTAGCTCGTCACGGGTGCCCTCGTCCAGCTGCAGCCTGGCGAAGACGGGTTCGCCCGGGCGCATCGTGGCGCGGGGATCCTCACTACCGAGCAGGTCCATCAGTCCTCTGAGGTCGGCGCGGGTCGGGGCGGTCACGCCGCCAGCCGCTTCCTCTCGTTCGGATTCAGTGGTAGCGGAAATCGGCGGCGCCCGCGTGTTCGCCCGCCGCCGCGAATGACGCGAGACGGCGAGCGAACCCCGCGACCATCCGAGCGAAGAGTTGCTCGGTGACCGGCCCCGCTCCTCGGACAAGCGGTACCACCCGCGCGGTCCACACGATGCGCGTGCCGCCGCTCGACGCGGCGTCTTCCGTGAGCCGGACTTCGGCCTCGTAGGAGCGAACCGGTTGGCCGCTCAAGAGGCGGTAGGCGTGGCAGAACGGCTCCTCGGCCACGACGATCTCCTCGCGGACGAGAAACGGTCGACGGCCGAGGCACCGTACCGGCGTGACGCCATCCTGACCCGGGGGCGTCTCCCACGCGGCATGCGTGATGAGCGGGCCCGCCCACCGGCTCCACGACGTGGCGTCGGCCAGGAGCCCGTAGACCGACACCGCGGACGCCGGTGACGAAACGCGCGTCGTGAAGACTCTGGTGGCGGGCATGGGGGCGACGTCGCCCCTCTATGCGTTCACGCGGTCAAGGTGACCGAGGATCGTCGGGAAGGCGTCGACAGAGGCCCGGGCGCCGATAAAGACATCCTGGTGCCCATAGCCCTCGATCAACTCCCGCCGCACCGACTGCTCTCCGTGGAGAGCGGCCAGAACCTCGTAGCTGCGGGCCGTCGACGCGGGGACCCACACCAGGTTCTCCGAGCCCGACAACAGCGTGATCGGCATGTTCAGGCGGGCGACCTCGGGCAGGTAGCGGTCGGCGCCGTCGGCTCCGACCAGCCGCTCGGCTCGGGCCATGCGCGACAGGTGGACCATCATCGTCATGTCGGTCGCCCCGAAGAGCTCGTGCATGGTGGCGTGGGACTGGTCGTCCATGTTCGCGTGGTGGACGGCCACGCCGTAAATGAAAGCGAGTCTGCGGCAGACAGCCTCGTGGCAGGACTCCGCCTTCGGGATCGGATAGGCCCGCAGGGCCATGTCAAAGGCGGCGGCCCCTTTCGACTCGCTCGTGTAGGCATCGGACGTGAGCACACGGGTGCCGGCATGGCGGAGGAGCTCCCCGAGGTGGAGCCCGACCTTGAGCCGCGTGATGCGAGGACCAATCGGGTGCAGCGCCACCGACGAGCACAGGAGGGAGGCCGGCTCCGCCGCCCCCGCCAGTGCCGTCATCGTCCAGGTGAGGCTTCCTACGCAGTGGGCCACGACGTGGACCTCTGACCGGCCAGTCTCGGCACGGACGGCGGCGAGCGCCGGTGGATGGTCCTGAACGGCCACGGTGTCGGCCGTGAACTGCGACAGCGCACTTGGAAGGAGCGTGGAGGCGCGCCACTCCTCGAGCCAGACGTCGAAGCCGTGGTGCACGAGGTACTCGACGAGGTTCTGTTCGACGGTGTCGAGAGTGAAGGTACGCGGGTTGGCGCCCATTCCGTGGACGAGAAGAACGGGGCCACGGGGTCCCCCGCGGTAGCGGGTCAGCCGCAAGGGGACGCCGTCTTCCGAGCGGAAGGCCACGACCTGGCGGGGCGGCAGATCGAGAGGGCGATGCCGGCGCGCCGGGGCGGCGCGGTCGAAGCGCGTCGATCGGTGTACGACGCACCCGAAGTCGTCGTACAGAGGACCAGCGAAGGCTCGGCCGAAGTGGGCTTCCAGGCTCAGACGCTCGCCGAGGCCTACAGGCCCGGTGACGCGCATCGTTCGCAGCTGTCTGGCGAAATCCGCAGGTTCGATGCGCAGCACCCCGCGGCCGAGCACCGGCCCGTCCTCCCCGCCGTCGCGCAGGGTCACATACAGCGTGGTGGTGGCCGGCCACAGTTCGGCTGCGTCTCCCGGTGCCACCACTTTGAAGCCGGAAAAGTGCATCCGCCGACCGTCGCTGGCCGCCAGCGGTAGCTCGTAGCGCATGTGGCGCACAGTGCTGTCGGTCTCGTCGTCTGCGACGAGCAGACGGAACGATCCGGCCGCGACCATGAGCGGCTCGGCGCTGATCCCCGGTGCCTCCACCGTTCCGGTCGCCGCCATCGACCGACTGAGGTCGTCAATGGTGGCACGAAGGTCGTCCGAGGCGATCGTCAGCTCGAAGGCGAGCGTCGCTCCCTGCTGGCGGCCCGAGTCGGCGGCGCGCTCGTACATCGCGAGGTCCCCGGCGCCCTCAGCATCATCCTGGGCCCAGTAACCGACCATCCTTTCGGTGAAGCGGATTCCGGGCCTGTCCGGGACTGTTGCCGTTGCCCCCCCTGTCTGCACGGGCTGCGACAGCACCGCGGGTGACTCGTCGATCGCCCACCCGCGCTGACTGACCATCGCGGCGACGGCGCGCTCGGTGAGCGCCGAGATCGTGAGCAGCGGGTTGACACCGAGCGGCCGGGGCACGATCGAACCGTCCCAGATCACGAGGCCGTCGTGGACCTCGGCACCGGAGGCGCCGGAAAAGACGCGCCCGAGGTCGTCCACCACCCCGTCCTCGGCACGCTCGGCCATGGCACAGCCTCCAAGGGGATGAACCGTGATCAGGTCACGGCCGAGGTACCGCGACGACACGGGGTCGGAGATGAACGTCCCGCCGTCGGTCGAGGCGAGCGCGCCGACCGCCCGGTTCGCACGCTCGTAGTAGTCGCTCGTCCCGACGTCGGGCCATTGCACCCGCACTTCGTCGCCGTCGAGGACGAGGGTCCCTTCGCCGTCGTCGTTGCCCATGACGAGGAGCGTCTGAAGATGGGCGGTCATGCCCTTGGCACCACGGGTCAAGACGCTCCGGAGCGCCGCGAGGGGGCCGCCGCCGCGGAGCCGGTGGCGCAGCCAATCCGGGAGCGTCTGACCGCCGAGCTCGAGCGGGAGAAAGCCGGCGATGGCGCCTGGTACCACCGCGTCCTCGATGATGACGCCCTCCTCGACCGGCCGGTCCGCCCTGCCGTCCACCACGGAGGTGATACACGGACCAGCCGGGTGTTCGGGATCGGGACGGCGGTCGCCGGCGCCGACGGCGCCCACATCGGTGCCCTTGCGGAAGGAGAACGCGAGGACATCTCCGTTGCCCGAGAAGTGCCGGCCAATCTCGTCCGAGAGCGCCAGACCGTGCTCGCGCGAGCGAATGAGGATCCCGGTCGAGCCGAGAACGCCGGCCGCCAGCACGACGAGTTCCGCCGTCACGGCGAGCGGCGGTGCCCCGAAGCGGTCCCGACCCGCGCCCAGCGGCTGCGCACGAACCACCCAACGCGAAGCACCTTCAGTACGTGCGGCCTGGTCGGGACCCGCGCGTTCGACCCAGCGGACCTCGACCTCGGTGAAGACGACTGCACCGTGCGCGTGCGCGTCGGGAAGGTAGTTCATCAGCAGCGTGTTCTTGGCGCCGACGTTGCAGCCGGTGACGCAGTCCCCGCATCCCGTACAGGCGTCCTGGTACACCCCGGCCGCGTTTGGGCCCGGCGCGAAGGTGACGTTGATGGGCGTGGGCGACCAGGGAAGCTCGCCTGCGGCTCGTCGGAGGACGTCCATCTTCGCCAGCGGTGGGTACGACGCGGGATACGTCGTCGGACTGAGCATGCGTTCGGCTCTGGCGTAGCCCGCGTCCAGCCCGCCAGGGTCGTCGCGGAGCGTCTTGGGCCAACGTTCGTCCTCCAGAACCCTCGGGTCGGGCCGAAGCGCCACGTTGGCGTTGACGAGCGAGGTGCCGCCGAGCCCGCAGCCGGAGAACACGCTCATGTCGCCGCCGACGTGGAACCAGTAGAGGTCCCGCGGGTCCCCAGTGGCGCCGAGGTGGCTGCTCGTCTGCACCGTGCGCGCTGCCGCTTCAACCGTGGCCGGGAAGTGGCCGGGATGGATCTCCCGACCTCGCTCGAGGAGTGCCACTCGTCGCCCGGCCCGAGCCAGACGACACGCGGCGATGCTCCCTCCGTAGCCGGAGCCGACGACGATCGCGTCGTAGCGCTCCTGCAGTTCGTCGAGGGACGAGGACAGGGCGATCATGGACACGTCTGACGGTCGAGCTCCGCCGCTCGTTGTCGGAGGCGCACCCCGAGCTGAGCACGCCGGTCGGACTCGGCGACGGCCGCCGCCTCGGCGAGGGCGAACCAGGGGTCGCGGGTCGGATCGATCCGGTGGGCGAGCTCATTGACGAGGGGGTTCTCTTCCTGGCCGGCCGGAGCCTCGATGCGGACGTTGGCGGACCGCTCTGAGCCTTGGGCGTAACAACGCAGCACGGCGACATTGAGGTGATCGTCGACCAGCACCACGGCCGCGCCTTTGTTCGGCTCGGGCTCGGGGGTGTCGACGACCCAGCCCCCGGTGTTCACGACGGACAGCGCCGCCGGGAAGCCGGGCACCTCAGGGACGGAATGGAACGGCTTGTGGGTGTGACCGAACAGGAACGTGACCTCTCGTGGGGAGCCAACCTCTTCGGACAGCTGCCCGGCGAGTGGCCCCGAGAGGAAGTCGCTCAGTCCGGCCTGGGCAGTCGGGCTCAGCACCTCCTGCACATGGCGCTCACGCCGGAAGGATTTCTTCATCGCCGCACCCAGCGCGTGCTCAGCGAACAACCCCTCGAGGTGGTTGCGGACGTGGGACCCGCTCCGGCGGCAGACGGCCCGGCGAATGGCATCGAGCTCGGCCTCCATCGTCTCCTCGCTCTGGAGTGACTCATAGAGGCTGCGGGTCACCCCCGACACCGCGCCCGAGTCCCCCATCGACGACCAGAAGAAGTCGATCCATGCGCCGTTCTCAGCCTCCAGCTGCTGGAGGGTCGGTGGGTCTTCCGTGCCGGTGCCAAAGACATCGGTCAGCGCAGACATGGCCCGGTACAGGGGCTCGATGAAATGGCCATGGGAGCCGACGACCACCCGCTCGCCCGACTCGCTGGCCATGCCGATGTTCGGGTAGCTCTGCTCGACCGAAACCTTGATGGCGGGATCTGCCCTTGCCGCCAACAACTCGATCAGCCGATCGCGGACGGGCAGACGCTGGCGGGCAGGGAGCAGCGCGGTCGTGTGCGCTTCGGGAGGCAGCTCCTCGTCAGCGGCGAGTTGCTCAATGTGGTCCAGGTACCACTCCCCCCGGGCCCGTCTCCACAGGTGGTGATCGTGGTTGCCCGGCACGAAGCGGATGAGGGGCGAGACGGCGGCACCCGTCGTGCCGGGCCGAAGGCCCCGAACGAGATGCGCAAAGGTTGCTGCTGCCTGGTCGGTCGAACCGAGGGCCAGCTCGAACAGATCACCCAGGATTACGAGATCGGGGGGATCATCGGAATCCCCCAGTACTTCGATGCACTCGCACAGCGCGGTGAGGACGGGGGAAGGCACCGAGGAGTCGACGGCGCTGCCGTCCGGTGCGACTGCGGTCAGGACGCTGTCGAGGGCACCCAGGTGGAGGTCCGAAAGACATACCCATCGGATTGCGCCCATGACCACCTCCGGGCCGCCCGGCTCTGGGTGACGGTAGCAGGAGGCCGAGCGGACCGCCCGTTGCAGACGCGAGTGGCGCCTCGACACGCCGCAACAGGGGTGCTGAGCCGGTGCGGAGTAGATTCGTTGTTGGTAAGGAGCAGGGGCTATGTCGACCCGGATGGTCACAGTGATGTTCACTGACATGGTCGATTCGACCGGATTGTCGGCCCGCCTGGGTCCAGACCTCGGTGACGATGTCCGGCGGAGCCATTTCGCAGCCCTCCGCCACGCGACCGCTCAGCACGATGGTCGCGAGTTGAAGGGCCTCGGCGACGGGATCATGGTGGTCTTCTCGAGCGCCTCGGCCGCCCTGGCAGCCGCTGTCGCCGCCCAGCAGGCGACGGAGCGTGACAACCACTCATTGCCCGAGCCGGTCGGCCTCCGCATCGGGATGTCGGCCGGTGAGGTGACCGAGGAGGAGGGGGACCTCTACGGCGACGCCGTGGTCGAGGCGGCTCGCCTCTACGCGAGAGCGGGGGCAGGCCGCATCGTCGTCCGCGCCTTGGTGCGGACCCTGGCCGGCCGCCGGGTGGCCTTCTCATTCACTCCGCTCGGTCCGCTGGAGCTGAAAGGGCTCCCCGAACCGGTTGAGGCCCTCGAGCTCGACTGGGAACCGGTCGGTGTGGGCGTTGACCGGATCCCTCTCCCGGCACTCCTCGAAGTGGTCGAGCCCGTCGGAATCGGACGCGACGCGCACGTCGAGCAGCTCCAGAAGGCCCTCGCCGACGCCTCCAGCGGTGCCCGGCAGGTCGTCCTCGTGGGCGGCGAGCCTGGCATCGGCAAAACGACCCTGATGTCAGTCCTGGCCCGATCGGCACACGAGGACGGTGCCGTCGTTTGCTACGGCCGCACCGAGAAGGATCTCGGCCTGCCCTACCAGGCCTTCGTCGAGGCCCTGGACCACTTCGTGACCCATGCGCCTGCCGAGGTGCTCGAAATGCATGTCGAGGAGCATGGCGGCGAGTTGGCCCGCCTGGTCCCGACCCTCGTCCGCCAGGTCCCTGGGTGCCCGCCCGCCACCACCACCGACCCCGATTCGGAAAAGTATTTGACCTTCGGCGCTGTGATCGGCCTGCTGTCGCTCGCCGCTCGGGAGCACCCGGTGCTCCTCGTGCTCGAGGACCTGCACTGGGCTGACCGGCCCACCTCGCAGCTCTTGTGTCACCTGAGCGCCGTCCCCGAGTTGGGGCCGGTCATGGTTGTCGGGACCTACCGGACGACCGACATTGGGCCAAGCCATCCTCTGACAGAAACGCTCGCCGCGCTACGCCGGGAACCCGGTGTGACCCGAATGGAGCTCGGCGGGCTTTCGCATGCGTCGGTGAACGAACTCGTGGCAATGCTGGCCGGACACGAAATCGAAGATGAGGAGGCACTACGCCTCATCGAGTCCCTCACCGTCGAGACCAGGGGCAACCCCTTTTTCGTCCGCGAGATCCTCCGGCACCTCGCCGACTCGGGCGGCCTGGTCCAGAACGCCCGGGGCCGGTGGTCCGTCACCGAGGCGCTGCTCGCCACGGGACTTCCGCTGAGCCTGCAAGAGGTGGTGACCCAGCGGGTCGTCCACCTCGGGCCGGACTCGGCGCGGGTCCTCGCTGCACGCGGCCGTGATGGGTGGCGAGATCGAGCTCGACGTGCTGGCCGACGTAGTTGGGATGGAACCCGAGCACCTGATCGACGTCGTCGAGCAGGCTCAGCGGGCTGCAATCCTGACCGAGGTGCCCGGCCGGACGTCGTACGTCAGCTTTGTCCACGCCTTGGTCCCCGCCATCCTCTACGACAACCTCAGTACGGCACGCCGCTGCAGGATGCATCGGCGGATCGCCGAGTCGATCGAGGCACACCACGGCGACGACCCCGGACGCGCTGCGTTCCTCGCCCATCACTGGCGCGAAGCACGGGACCAGGCAAAGGCGCTCGAGTACGCCCGCCGTGCCGGCCTCGTTGCGCTCGACGCGCTGGCTCCCAATGAAGCAGTGCGGTGGCTGGGCGATGCGCTGGCGCTCCACGAGACCATGGCTGACGCCCCGATGCTGCGGTGCGACCTTCTCGTGGCCTATGGCACCGCCCAGCGTCAGACGGGCGACCCCGGCTTCCGCGAGACGCTCCTCGAGGCGGCGCGTCTCGCTGCCGAGGTCGACGATCCCGATCGTATGGCCGCCGCCGCGCTGGCCAACAGCCGCGGAAATTGGAGCGTGACCGGCGCGGTCGACCGGGAACGTGTCGCAGCGTTGGAGGCGGCCTTGGCGCGAGCCTCCGATCCCGCGCTGGCAGCTCGGCTCTTCGCCATGGTCGTGTCGGAGAGAACCTTCGATGCTTCCTTCGACGAGAGGGCTGATCTGCTTCGACGGGCCAAGGAGCTCGTGCCCCCCGACGACCCGGCCACCCTTGTGAGCGTCTACAACCTCGTGGTCGAGGTCGTCCGCCACCCGCGGCGGCTCCCCCAACGGCTCGAGGACACCACACTGTCGCTGTCGGTCGCACGGGGACTGGGCGATCCGGTGGCCCTTTTCTGGGCTGTCGGCCATCGCATGCGGGCTACCTTCGAGATGGGGTTGGTCGAAGAAAGCGACCACCTCTTCCACGAGATGCTGGCGATCGCCTCCGGGATCGGCGAGCCGGCACTCCTCTGGCAGGCCCGCTACGCCCTGGCCTTCCGGACACTCCTGCACGGAGACGTCGAGCGGGGCGACCAACTCGCCGCCGAGGCCTACGAACTTGGCCAGTCTGCGGGTCAGCCCGACGCCCTGATGTACTACCTGAGCCAGGTCGACATGTCCCTCTGGATGCAGGGACGGGTCCACGAGGTGGCCGACGCGCTCCGGGAATCGATGATCGAACACCCCGGGGTGCCCGGCTTTCGGGCCGCGCTCACGCGAGCACTCGTGCACGGAGGACGATTCGACGAGGCGGCCGAGCTCCTCGCCGAGGCCCGGGAGAAATCGTTCGCCGACATCCCCGAAGACCTGGTGTGGGCGCATGGCATCACCATGTACGCCGAGGCCGCCGTCCTCTTGGGCGACGGCGCTTCCGCCGAGATACTGGCCAACCTCCTGCTGCCCTATGCCGATCAGGTCGGCTTCACCGGCTGCGCGAGCAATGGGCACATCTCTCAGCATCTCGGAGCGCTCGCCACCGTCCTCGGTGGCTACGACGAAGCAGAGGACTACTTCCACACCGCCAGCCAGTGGAACGCGGCGGCCGACGCCCCGTATATGGGCAGCCTGACCGACGTCCAGTGGGCTTCGATGTTGCTGCGCCGGCGGCATCCGGGCGACGCTCAGCGCGCGGATGCCCTGCTCCATCGGGCTCGCGAGTCGGCGCGGTCAAAGGGATTCGCCGGGGTAGCGCACGACGTAGAGACAGCGCACCAGTTGCCTGATCCCGAGGAACGCGCGGGACTCAGTCGTCATGATCTGAGCGCAACCTGACGTTCTTCGCCCCTGCAGTCACGCCATCATCCCCTCCATTGGCCGCACACCGATCTTCGGAGCATGGCGCGGCAGGGCTCTGGTGTGGCCGCACCGGTCGGTTGGTGCCACGGTTCATGCTGCACGCGGCAGCGCGGCCGCGACCTGCGCCCACGTGAGGACGAAGGAGCGGACCGGGGTCGTCGAGACCGCAAGCGTGACGGCCATGGACGTGCCGCCGCGATCGCCCCGGTGGGTATCGGCCGCAGTGTCGACGGCGGCGCCCATGACCACGTTGCTGCCCGTGCCGAAGTCGTCGAGGAGTCCCTTTCGATGGCCCCAGCACCCTGCGGCGCCGCGGTGGACACAGTCGAGGTTGCCGCTGTCGTAGCCGTCCTCGTACATCCAGCCGTAGACCGCATCGAGCCCGTTCGAAGATCCGCCGGCCCATTCTGCGTCGTCGAGCGCATAGCCGCGCCCGGGGTCGGGCGGGTCGTCGGCATCGTCTGCACCCCGCTGCGCGTTGGCGTCCAGTTGGGTGGTCAAGCCCGCCAACGGTGGTAGATGGCGGTCGACGCGTTCAAGGTTGACGGCCACGAAGAGTTGCTGGGACACCGTCATCTGCGCGAACCCCACCGGCAGCACCATGGGCGCGACGCCCTCGAGCGCGTGGGCGTGGTTGATGGCGGCAAGGACGGCGGCAATGCAGGCGGTGGAGTCATCCACGCCCACCACAGCACAGACCCGGGTGTAATCGGGCACGGGCGCGACGTTGTGGCGAGGGTCGGGGATGCCGGTGTCCGACTCGGTGGCGGCGATGCCCTGCAGCGGCTGCAGCGTTCCGCCGGCGGTGGCAGCCAGCGCCTGCCCCCAGGTGTAGGAGTACGTCACGTGGCTCCCGGTCTCGACGGCCAGCGTGGCGGCCAGCGACGACCCGCCGGTGTCTCGCGAAGAGGTGTCGCTGTCAGGGTTATAGCCGGCACCCATCACGAGGGAGCGTGCTGGAGCCCCGAAACGGTTGAGCACGATGGCGCGGTCGGCCCAGCAGCCCGCCGTCTTGGTGCCCGCACAGCCGGGGACGCCGCTGTCGGGCCCGTCGTCGTACATCCACTGGAAGTCCGCATCGAGCCCGTTGTCGACGGCGCCGATCCATTCCGTGCTGACGGCGTCGAAAAGGTGACCCGGGCGCGCGGCAGCTGTGCACGATCGGCGCCCGCCTGGGCATCAGCGTTGAGCGACGTGGCCAGGCCGGCAAAGGGCGCGAGGCCGCGGTCGACACGCTCGCGGTCGATGGCCACGAAGAGCTGTTCCGGAACGCTCAGGTGGATGAAGTCCGCTGGCAGCACCATGGGCCGCACGCCTTCGTCGGCCCGCGCGGCGTCGATGGCGCCCAGAGTGAGCCGCAGGCACGTGCTCGAGACGTCAGTGCCAACCGGGGCGCAGACGTCGAGGTAGTCGGGCGAGGGGGACACGGAGCGGTTCGGATCGGTCAGTCCGCCGCCCGGCTGTTTCATGCTGACGGCACTACAGCCGGCGAGAACCAGCGCCGCGACGACAGCCAGCACTGCTGCGCCCGCCCTGCTCGGCCGGGCTCTCGAGCTCACTGGCACGTCGCCCGGCCCACCATTCGTGCAACGGTAGCGAGGCCTGTGGCAGCGCCAGCGTCGGGGAGGCGAGGCGTTTCGACAGCACGTCGAGCCGGGTAGACCGGCTGGACCGGGAGCCAGGAAGGGATCGGGCGAAAGGACGCGGCATGCAGATCGGCATCATCGGCGCCGGCCGGATCGGAGGCGGCATCGCGCGGCAGGCGGCTGCGGCCGGCCACGCGGTTTTCGTTTCTTTCAGCCGAGACCCGGTTTCGTTGGAGGCCCTCGCGACGGAGATCGGCACAACCGCCTCAACCGGGACACCGGCCGAGGCGGTTTCCTTCGGTGACGTCGTGGTCGTCTCGGTGCCGTGGAGTGTGATTCCCGACGCACTGGCCCAGGCGGGCTCGCTCGAGGACAAGATCGTGGTCGACACCACCAATCAGTACGGGACGCCGTTGCCCCCGGCCGGGCAGACGGCCGCACAGTTCAACGCGGTGCGCATGACGGGGTCCCGTTACACGAAGTCGTTCAACACGCTGACATCGGCCTTCCAGGCCGAGGCGGCGACGAGGACTCGGTGACCGCCGAGTCGTGCAGTGGCTCTGCGGTGACGACCAGGGGGCGAAGAACGTCGTCGCGGGCCTGATCGAGGACGCCGGGTTCGTCCCGATCGACCTCGGTGGCACTTCCACCGCCTCCGTCATGGAGCCGCCGCAGCGCGAGGGTGCGGTCTACGGCGAGGAGTACCGAGCCCCTGACGCCGCAGCTGTGGCCGACGCGGTTCGAGACGGGCGTCCTCTCCCACCGACGCCGCACTACGGCTGAGGGGCTGCACCCTCAGCCGCCGCGCTCTTGGTCCGCTAAAATGTCAACCATGGTTGTCAGTCTGACTGCCAAGGCTGGATGACGGGAGAGCGTCAGACCGGTCTCGGCGTGGCGTTGCGACAGGCCTGGGTCGGGTACCGCAGACGTCTCGACGACGAGTTGGCCGAGGCCGGCTTTGGCGATCGGGGCTTTCCGGACGGCCGGGTCCTTTCCATCTGCGCGACTGTGGCCGACGTGACGATCTCCTCAATCGGGCGCGAACTCGGGATCACTCGGCAGGGGGCCAGCAAGCTGGTGGCGAGCCTGCGGGCCCGGGGCTATGTCACCCTGCGCCCCTCGGGAGCGGACGGGAGACAGAAGTTCGTGGCGCTCACGCCACGGGCGCGCACCTTCCTGCGGGTCCAGCAGGAAGCGGCGCGTCGGATCGAACGCCGGGTCGCCTCCGAGCTGGGGGCCGAAGCACTGGAGGTCCTACGCGTCGCGCTGGACCTGCTCGGGGGTGACCACCAACCGCGCCTGCGGGACTACTTGGAGGAGTCACGCGGCCGGGGCGGGGCCACGAGCCCGCGGAGGTAGGCGGGCCGCACTGCGCCCAGCGCGCTCAGACCGTGGGGGTTGCCGCGACCCCGACGGTGAGCCAGCTCCAAGGCTTGGGGCCCTGGACGTACTGCTGCTCGCTGCGTTGGAGCTCGAACCCCGCGTCGGCGACAAGCGTGGCGGGGTCACGGGTGAGGTGACAGCCGTCAGCCAGTCTCCGCTGGAGCGGATCGAGCCGGTGTTGCCAGCGTGCCACCCCAGGGTCGGGCGAGAGTCCGTGCTCCAAGAAGTGGACCGTGCCGCCCGGTCGCAGCACTCGTCGCACCTCGGTCAATGCCCGCGCTGGGTCTGGAACCGTGCATAACGTGAAGGTACAGAGCGCAGCGTCACACGACTCGTCGTCCAGCGGGATCCTCTGTCCGTCGAGCCCGACGTGCTCCACCGTGACCGCTGACGCCTCGATCCGGTGCCGGGCCAGTCGGCGCGCCACCCGCGCCGGTTCGACCGCCAGGACGACGTCGACCGCGGGCGGGCAGTGAGGCAGGTTCAGGCCCGAGCCGAACCCGATTTCGACCACCGTGCCCGACAGGCCCTCGGTCGTGCGGGCCCGCCAGCGGTCGAGGCCGGCCGCCCCGCAGGCGAGGTCGACGAGGCGGGGCACGACGTGCTCGCGATACAGACCCATCGGCAGAACGCTAGCGGCGCGGATAGGCAGGCACGGGGGGCTATGAGGAAGAATCGCCCGATGGACACTCACGGGAGTGCGCTCGTCACGGGCGCCAGTCGCGGTATTGGAAGGGCGGTCGCGCTGGAGCTTGCTGCCCGCGGATTCGAGACGGTGGCGACCATGCGAGACCCCGCGGCTGGGGCCACCATGACGTCGGAGACAGAGGGCAGGATCACCGTCCGGCGTCTCGACGTCACTGACCCATCGACCTTCGACCTCCCTGGGGACTTGCGTGTGCTCGTCAACAACGCAGGCATCGATACGGATTATCTGCCAGTGGAGCATGCGGTCCTCGACGACTGGCGGCGGCTGTTCGAGACGAATGTGTTCGGTGTGGTGGCGCTCACCGCGGCCGCCATCCCCATCCTGCGGGAGAACCCACCCTCGGTTGTGTGCACGATCACGTCCTCGTCGATCATCGCCTCGGTGCCCTTCTATTCCGCCTACCGGGCGTCGAAGGCAGCAGTCTCCGCCTTCGACGACAGCCTCCGAGTGGAGGTCGCGCCCTTCGGCATCCGGGTCGTCGAGATCCTCCCGGGACCCATCGACACGGACATGTTCCGGCTCAGCACGGGCGAGCAGGATGCCGCCCGCTTCGAGCACTACCGGACGCTCGCCGGGCTCGCCGAGACGCTGCGCCGCGAGCACGCCGACCCCCGTGTTGTCGACACGGCGCACGCGGCGCAGGCCGTCGTCGACGCCATCGTCGACTCCTCGGGACCGATGCGTTACGGCTGCGACCCTATCTCCCTCGAGTTGCTCGACCTATGGCGCCAGTGCGACGACGAGACAGTGTTCGCGATGACGGGACGGTCGATGCTCGACCAGGCGAGTGTCGCCAACGGTGGAGGTGTGGCGGAGGGCTAGCTGTTCTCCCCGTGGCTCTCGTCCTTCGTGCCGCGTGCCTCCGGTGCCTCAGCCAACAGCGCGGCCTTCGCGTTCTCCTCTTGATGGCGTCGCTCGGGCGGGACGGACGGGAACTGCGGGTCGAGCTCCGTCAGCGCCTCGAGCAGCACCGCGCTGACGCAGACGCGCCCGAACCACTTGTGGTCGGCGGGGACCACGTACCACGGCGCCCAGCTGGTGCTGGTGTGAGACAGAACCTCCGAATAGGCGTGTTGGTAGTCGTCCCAGTACTTGCGCTCGCTGACGTCACTCGCGGAGAACTTCCAGGTGTGGTCGGGGAGGTCGAGGCGTCGGAGGAAGCGGACGCGCTGCTCCTCCTTGGACAGGTTGAGGCAGACCTTCAGCACGCGAATGTCGTTCTCGTTGAGGTAGCGCTCCCAGTCGTTGATCTCCCTGAAACGGCGTTCCCAGAGACTCTCGCCGTCGTGCGGACGGGTCAGGCGCTGGCGCGCCAGGAGCTCGGGATGCACTCGCACCACAAGCACTTCCTCATACTGCGACCGGTTGAAGACACCGATCTCGCCGTGCGCCGGCAGGCTCCGGGTGTAGCGCCACAGGTAGTCGTGGCTGAGCTCCTCGGTCGAAGGCTCTTTGAAGCTGGTGACCCGCACGCCTTGGGGGTTCACGCCGCTCATCACATGGCGAATCGTGCTGTCCTTGCCGGCAGCGTCCATCCCCTGCAGGCAGAGCAGCACCGCGTCCGCGTTCTCTGCGGCGAGCCGCTCTTGATAGGAGGAGACGAGTGTGACGCTCTCCTTGAGCAGTTTGGAGGCGTCCTTCTTCTTGACAAAGTCGGCGACAAAGGCGGGGTCGAAATCCTCAGTGAGACGGACCGATGCACCTGGTTCGACCTGCAACAGGCTCACCAGCTCGCGCACCCACTCTGGCGTTCCTCGGTTCACTCGGCCCTCCGGGTACCGGCCAGCACCAGCGTGTGGCGCCTGGGTTCACGCTATGCGATGCCGAATGTCGTGGTGACGGCCGGGTGGCACCGCACGCTACGTTCGGCAGCGCCCCAGCCGCGACAGAGAGGTCGCCGTGCAGCTCAACGTCATCTTTGCCGTCTTTCCGATCATCTTCTTGGGCGAGCTCCCGGACAAGACGATGTTCGCGTCACTGGTGCTATCGACCCGCGGGCGCCCTTTCATGGTGTGGCTGGGTGCGGCGGCAGCGTTTTCCGTGCACGTGGTGATCGCGGTCACCATCGGCGTCGCGCTGTTCCATCTGCTCCCACAGCGCGCGCTCGACGCATTTGTGGCCGCCATGTTCCTCGCGGGCGCGGCCCTGGCCCTTCGTGAGGCCACCAAGCAGCGCGAAGAGGGAGAATTGGTCGAGCGTGAGGTGGCCTCGCACCGTCGCACCGCCGTCACGGCGTTCGTCGTCGTCTTTTTGGCCGAGTGGGGCGATCTCACGCAAATCCTCACGGCCAACCTGGCCGCGCACTACCACGACGCCCTCTCTGTGGGCGTCGGTGCGCTCCTGGCGCTCTGGGCCGTGGCTGGCCTTGCCGTGGTCAGCGGACAGAGCCTCCTGCGCATCGTGAACATCGCCACCGTGCGCATCGTCACGGCGGTCGTGCTGACGGGATTGGCCGGCTGGGCGATCTGGCTGGCGGTCCGCTGAGACGGCCGCCGAAGCGGGTAGGGCTTGCGTCGCCTCGGCCGCGGCTGCGGGTCGATGCCGGTTAGGCCGCCGGTGCAGCGAAGCGATAACCGATGCCGCGAATGGTTGTGATCCACCGAGGGTTCTCCGGGTCCACCTCGATTTTCAGCCGGACGCGCCGGATGTGCTCGGTAACCGTGGACCGGCCCTGCCAGCGTCCGTTGGACCCCCACACCCGCTCCAGCAAGTCGTCGCGCGAGAAGACCCTTCCCGGTGCGGCGGCGAGGAACGCGAGCAAGTCGAACTCCTTGCGCGTCATGGGGACTTCGGACCGGCCGACGGTCACGGTACGGGTGCCCTGGTCGATCAGCAGGTCCCCGTGCTCGAGGGTCGTCGCCGGCGTCCCCGCGCCCCGGCGGAGGACCGCCCTGATCCGGGCCTCGAGCTCGGCAAACGAGTACGGCTTGCTCAAGAAGTCGTCGGCACCCAGGTTGAACAAGCTGACACGGTCACGCTCCGACGCCCGGCCGGAGCACACGATGACGGGGATCGAGCTGTGGAGGCGGATCCTCGACAACGCCTCCGAGGTGTTGCCGTCCTGGTCGAGGTCCACGATGACGAGGTCGGCGTGCCCGGCCACGGCCTCGAGCGTCGACGCCACGGTGGCCGCCTCGCCAACGAGGTAGCCCGACCTGCGCAGGAAGTGCTGGAGGGCGCGGCGGCAGGTGGGATCGTCCTCGGCCACCACGATCGTGGTTCCCGCGCCGCCCTCAGCCAGAGGCGCCCCGAGCAGTAACGGATCGGGGTCAACCGCGCGCAGCGCCTCTGCGATGTGCCGAGGTCGACTTGTTACGTCAAGGGATACCGTCATGCGCCACCTACTTGGGTCCGGATGCCTGCACACAATGTCGGCTCAGTCCCGCGGCGCCTCCATAGGCCTTTCGGACCAATCGCCGGGCAACCGCGGCCGCGCCATCCGACTACGGGACGCGCCAATGGAAGAATTTGCCGATTCTCCGCGTCGGCGAGCCCGTTCCTCGCGGGGAGTGAGCGCGTCAGGACTCGGGCAGCGAGAAGCGGTAGCCGACGCCGCGTACGGTCGTGATCCATTGCGGGGAGTCGGGATCGGGCTCGATCTTCAAGCGGACCCGCCGGACGTGCTCGGTCACCGTCGAGCGGCCTTGCCACTCCTCGGTGGAACCCCACACCCGCTCCAGGAGGTCTTCACGGGTGAAGACCTGGCCAGGCGAGGCGGCCAGAAAGGCCAGGAGGTCGAACTCCTTGCGGGTCATCGGAACGGCCTTGTCCCGGACAGTCACCGTGCGAGTGTCGCGGTCGACGATGAGGTCACCGTGGTGGAGGCAGGTGGCAGCGGGCTCTGCGCCGCCACGACGGAGCACCGCCCTGACCCGGGCCTCGAGCTCGGCGAAGGAGAAGGGCTTGACCACGAAGTCGTCCGCGCCGAGGTTCAGCGTCCGGATCCGGTCCTCCTCGGAGTCCCGGCCCGAGCACACGATGACCGGGACGGCGCTGTGGCGGCGGATCTTCGCCAGCACGTCGGCACCGTCAAATCCCGGAAGGCCAAGGTCGAGGATGACGAGACTCGCCGAGTGCTGGAACACCGCACGCAGTGTGGACGGTCCGTCGGTTGCCTCTGTCACGCGATAGCCGCTGCGTTCGAAGTACTGGTGCAGCGCGCTGCGACAACTGTGGTCGTCCTCGGCGACGAGGATGGTCCGCTCCGCCGCCGCACCGTCGGGTTGGTACTCCGACGCTTCGGAGCCGTTCGGTGCAAGGTGAGGCACGCGATGCCTAGCCTGAGCGCGGGTCACCATGTCCGTCCGGTTCATCCTGCGCGGTTCTCAGCGGCCGGTGTCCAGCACCGGCCCACCGCCCGCTCTCCAGCCAGTGTCGCCATGGTCAATATGTCGGCTGCTGACCTGGGAACCTTGAGTGAATGGACTGCAGCAGCGCGGGGACCGCGGTGACACGGGCCTTCCTTCGTCCTCGCGTGATGCGCCGCCTGGGTCGAAAGGCCCACGCCCGTCGTGGGTCGAACCGAGCGCGTCCGGACACGGTTCACCTCGGCGCACGGGACCGTGACGTACAGCGGCGCGAGTGCCGCGCCACCCTCGTCAGTTCGGCGCGCGCAGATGTAAAAACAAGTTTGTTGCGCAACGGTTGCGTGTCCTCTGCAACCTTTTCACAACGATCATGCAACTGACCTGCTAGTACGCGATCAATTAAAGTGATTGCTACTCCTGTAGACGCGAAGTCCGCAGGGTCAATCTGAATGACCCCACGAGGGGGAGCGGCACCGTTGGACGGTGCCAGTGAGGGAGGGGGAGACGTGGGATCGACGGATCGTCAAATTTCCACGGCAGAGGAGTGTGCCCTGCGGGGCATCGAGAGCCTCTGGTCGGAGTTCAAGAAGACCGGCGCACAGGAACTGCGGAACCAGCTGATCATTTATTACTCGCCGTTCGTCAAGTACGTCGCCGGGCGGGTGTTGGCCGGGCTGCCGCGGCATTTCGACGAAGAGGACCTGATCAGCTACGGCATCATCGGGTTGATCGACGCCATCGAGCGGTTCGAGCTAGACCGCAACCTGCGTTTCGAGACGTACGCCATCCCGCGGATCAAGGGCGCCATCATCGACGAGCTGCGCTCGATCGACTGGGTCCCCCGTTCGGTGCGGACCAAGGCCCGCGCCGTCGAGCAGGCCTTCACCCATCTGGAGGCGACGCTCCGGCGCACGCCGAACGAGGCCGAGGTGGCAGCCGAGCTCGAGATGAGCGTCGGCGACTTCCACAAAGCGCTGCGCAAGATCTCAACGGTCGGCGTGATGGCACTGGACGAGGTGTTGCGCGGCGGTGACCGTTCCGAGCGCTCGACCCTGGGCGAGACCCTGCCCGATGCATCGAGTGGACCCGTCGACACCTTCGAGGCCAAGGAGTCCAAGGAGGCTCTGATCGCTGCGGTCGACGGCATGCCCGAGCGCGAGCGCACCGTGCTGATGATGTACTACTACGACGGCCTCACGCTGACCGAGATCGGCAACGTCCTCGGCGTCACCGAGAGCAGGGTGTGCCAGATCCACACCAAGGCTCTGCGTCAGCTCCGCTCCAAGCTGGCGGACCGTCCCGAGCCAGCGCGTGCACCCGCCGCCTCGCGGTCGTCAAGAGCGCGCGCCGAGCCGCCAGCCGTCTCCGCGGCCGCGCCTCCAGCTCCTGGCGTCGTAGCCCACGAAGACACCGTGGTCCCCGCCTCGGGCGGTGGGCCTGCGCCTCTGTCGGCCGGTACGGTACGCCCCACAGCGCTGTACCCGACCAGACAAGGGGCGTGCCATGCCGTTGCACAAGAGGGAGTCAATCCGAGACGAATTGATCGATTCGGTCTACGCGGACCAGGCTCTGAAGGCGCCGCTGCCATCGACCCATTGTCCCAGCGCCGAGATGCAGCCGTACGACGTGATGCAGGCGATCACCGACGAGCTCATGCTCGACGGCAACGCGCGCCAGAACCTGGCGACGTTCTGCCAGACCTGGGAGGAGCCTCAGGTCCACCAGTTAATGGACCTGTGCATCGACAAGAACCTCATCGACAAGGACGAGTACCCCCAGACGGCCGAGCTGGAGCGGCGCTGCGTCCGCATGCTGGCCGGCCTGTGGAACGCGCCCGAGCAGGCGGAGCCCGTCGGCTGCTCGGCCATCGGGTCGTCCGAGGCGTGCATGCTGGGCGGCATGGCGGCCAAGTGGCGCTGGCGGGCCAAGCGTCAGGCAGCCGGGAAGCCGACCGACTCGCCGAACATGGTGTGCGGGCCGGTCCAGGTCGTCTGGCACAAATTCGCGCGGTATTGGGACATCGAGATCAGGGAGATCCCGATGTCCCCGGGGCGCTACCAAATGGACGTCGAACAGATGCTCGAGCGGGTGGACGAGAACACCATCATGGTGGTGCCCACCTTCGGGGTCACCTACACCGGGTCCTACGAGCCGGTGCTCGAGCTCTCCCAGGCGCTCGACACGCTCCAGCAGGACACTGGCCTTGACATCGACATCCACGTGGACGGCGCCAGCGGGGCCTTCCTGGCTCCCTTCTGCGCCCCCGACGTGGAATGGGACTTCCGGGTGCCGCGCGTGAAGTCGATCAGCACCTCGGGTCACAAATTCGGCCTGGCGCCCCTCGGGGTGGGGTGGGTGCTGTGGCGGGACGCGGCGGAGCTGCCGAGCGACCTCATCTTCCACGTCACGTACCTGGGCGGGGACATGCCGGTGTTCCAGATCAACTTTTCGCGGCCGGCGGGCCAGATCGTGGCGCAGTACTACAACTTCGTGCGGCTCGGCAGGGACGGTTACCGCAACATCCACGACGCTTGCTACCGCACGGGCCAGTTCCTGGCCTCGGAGGTGGTCAAGCTCGGTCCGTTCGAACTGCTCTGCGACTCCAATGCCCTGACCGGGATCCCGACCGTGACGTGGCGGATCCGGGAGGGCGAGGACCCGGGCTACACCCTGTACGACATTGCCGACCGCCTGCGCACCCGGGGGTGGCAGGTGCCCGCCTACCCCCTCACAGGGTCCGTCTCCGACATCTCGGTCCAGCGCATCCTGGTGCGCCAAGGCGTCAGCCGCGACCTGGCCGGGCTCCTGCTCCAGGACATGAAGGACTCGATCGCCCACTTCGACCGTCACCCCGTGACGGTGCCGATGACCAAAGAGGAATCGGGGGGCTTCAGCCACCTGTAGGGAGGACCCGCACCGTCCAGTCCACTGGGAGTTGACGCTGGCGGAGCAGGCGGGGGCGGCCAACGTGTGCCGGGCGGTCGGTCGTCCACGGGGCGGGCGCTCCGCGTGCGATGCCGGCCAGCGCGCGCAGCGGCTGGTCGTACGTGGAGCGGAGCCAAGCGAAGCGATGCCAGCTCTCGTCCTCGTGGCGGGTCTCGAACCCGATGATCGGGGCGACAGCCGTCAGCACGGTGCGGTACTCGTCACGGGTGACGCTGATAGGCGGTGGCTCTTGGTCGCGGCGTCCGACGGTCTCGACGACTCCGACAGCGGGTGGCAAGGGGACGTTGGCCACGCGCGCGATGCGGTCGATGGCCGCCGTGCCGTAGACCAGCGACAACAGCGGGCCTTTCTCCTCGTCGGCCAGAACCCGGCTTGGCTGGGCCTCCGAGGCCGAGACGATCACGGCCGCCGCATCCAGGATCACGCCGATCGACGCCACCCACGACGGATTGTGTTGCGCCTCGGGGAAGTAGGTCAGGATCGGAAAGGCCGTGTGCGTCTGCTCGACGTCGACGACCCAATCGGCTTGGCGGCGCCAGAATTCCTGGCTGTCGAGCGACCCCGTTTGGTGCAAGGTGGAAATGAGATCGGGCACGGTGGGCGGGATGCCGGCGATCGGGTTCAACATGATGATGCCGCGCTCGCGCGTGTTGTACGCCGAGTAGATCGTCGGCAGGTAGCTGATCAACAGCGCGACGAGGCCGAGGCCGATGGTCGCCTCGACAAAGGCGATCGCAATTCTCGCTGTGGACTTCGGCTCAGCGAAACCCAGGGTGGTCAACGACGAGGCACTCACCTCGAACGCGCGCTGCCCGTCGAGGGATCCCGTGCCCCAGAACAGAAACGTGAATGCGAACGCGATCAAGATCATCCAGACCAGTGGGAGGCTGACCAGGGCCACCGGTGCATACAGGCTTCGGGCAGCGGAGGAGGTCCTCGATTCGTCGTTCCAGCGGCGGACCATCAGCCGATGCACCAGTGCGAACACCGCCTGCGGCAGACGCGGGAGGCCTTCTTGAGGGAGCACCACCGTCTTCAGCGCCGACCCCAGTACGGCCACCGTCACGGCGGCGCCGAAGGCGAAGGACAAGACGTGGAGGAAGGGCATGGGTGTCGACGCGCCGTTGGGCGATGGTCGCGGTCACGCTACTCCGTGGTCACTTCGAAGAGATGTCCTTTGCAGCCTCCTGGACGGCGGCGTCCACGCTTTGCTTGTCGACGGAGAGCTCCTTGGTGACCTTCGTGGTCGCCTTGAGTTGTGCCTTCCAGAGCGCCGCCTCAATGGTCGACTCGCCTACGACGACGAGCGTGGCTTCGCCGGCGTCGATCGCCTCACCGAACTCCTTCACGTCCGTGCCGCGACATGCCCTTCCAGAGGTGGCCGCTGACGCCGCCAACGGCGGCGCCGACCAACGCCGTCCCGATGATCGACGGTGGGAAGAGGATTCCAATCAGCGCGCCGGCCGCGGCGCCACCCCACGCACCGTGCCTCGTCGTCGTCTCGTCCTTGTTGACGTGGATCTTGCCCTTGTCGTCCTTCGTGATGACGGCTGCGTCGTAGGTCCCGACCGCACCGACGAGGTGCAGGTCCTTGACCACGTCGTAGTCCGACCGGGCGTCCACCTCGCTGGCATAGGTCCCGATGTAGATGAAGACACCATCGGCCTTGGACATCGTGCGTTCCTTTCTCGAGATCCGGAGCCGCGCCATGCGGGACGCGTGCTCCGCCGAACCGCGACGAACGGCGGCCCGCTGCGCAGCGTAGGCGTCCCCGCCCGGGCTCGGACGGGCTATGCGCCGGCCCCTTCTGGCATGATCGAGCTGGTGCCCGTGCCCCCCGCCATCGAGATTGCGCGACGGGCGACGCTTCGGCCTATTGGCGACGTCGCAGCGGACATGGGCATCGACTCGCGGCTGCTCGAACCGTACGGCGCCTCCATCGCCAAGATCGCCCTCGATGCCGTGGGCGCCCTCGCGGACCGGCCTCGTGCGCGCTACATCGTCGTCACGGCCGTGACCCCGACCCCCCTCGGGGAGGGAAAGACCACGACGACGGTCGGCCTCGGGCAGGCGCTCGCCTGCATCGGGAAGCGGGCGACCATCGCCATCCGTCAGGCGTCGATGGGCCCGACCTTCGGGATCAAGGGTGGTGCCGCTGGTGGCGGCTACAGCCAAGTTGTCCCCTTCGAGAACCTGAACCTGCACCTCACCGGAGACCTCCACGCGGTGACGGCGGCCAACAACCTGTTGGCCGCCATGGTGGACAACCACCTCTATGGAGGAAACGCGCTCGGCCTGGACCCGTACGGCATCACCTGGAAGCGCGTGCTCGACGTCAACGACCGCTCGCTGCGCAGCATCGTCAGCGGGCTCGGCTCCAAGCAGGATGGTGTGCCCCGCCAGACGGGTTTCGACATCACGGCTGCGTCGGAAGTCATGGCCGTGCTCGCGTTGGCCCGGTCGCTGCGCGACCTGCGCGAGCGGATGGGCCGGATCGTCGTCGGCTATACCGAATCCGGCGAGCCGGTGACAGCCGAGCAGCTGAAGGCGGCCGGCGCGATGACCGTCATCATGCGTGACGCGATCAAGCCGAACCTGCTGCAGACGCTCGAGAACACGCCCGTCCTTGTCCATGCGGGACCGTTTGGCAACATCGCCCACGGCAACTCCTCGGTGGTGGCGGACCTCATCGGTATCCACACCGGCGAGTACCTCGTCACCGAGGCGGGTTTCGGCTCCGACATGGGGGCCGAGCGTTTTTTCAACATCAAGTGCCGCACCTCGGGACTGGTGCCCGACGCCGCCGTGGTCGTCACGACGGTACGGGCCATGAAGCTGCACTCAGGCCGGCACCGGGTCGTGGCGGGCCGGCCTCTTCCCCCCGCCATGCTGGAGGAAAACCCCGAGGAGGTACAGCTCGGTGCCGCGAACCTGCTGGCCCACCTTGCCATCGTGCGCCGGCACGGAGTCACACCCGTCGTCGCCATCAACGCGATGGAGGGCGACTTCTCATCGGAGCACACCGCCATACGGGAGATCGCGACATCGGCGGACGTGCGCGCCGCGGTGTGCACGCACTTCGAGAACGGCGGCAAGGGCGCGGTCGAGTTGGCGGAGGCGGTGGTCGAGGCGGCGGCCGAGCCAGGCGAATTCCGGATGCTCTATCCCGACCGCGCCACGTTGCGCGAGAAGGTGGAGACCATCGCGACCGAGATCTACGGGGCAGACGGCGTCGACTATCAACCGGCGGCCGCACGGCATCTCGACAACTACGAGCGGGCGGGGTTCGGCACGCTGCCGGTGTGTATCGCCAAGACGCACCTCTCCCTCTCGTCGGACCCCACGCTGCTCGGTGCCCCGCGGGGCTGGCGATTGCCGGTCCGCGAGGCACGGGCCAATGTCGGGGCGGGATTCGTCTATCTGGTCAGTGGCGACATGCGCACGATGCCCGGGCTTTCGCGCAGCCCGGCCGCGGAGCGAATCGACATCGACGACGACGGCAACGTCGTCGGCCTCTACTGAACGCCCGAGGAGGCGCGCATGGCCATCGAGGTCACGCTCGACCCCGAGCACGAAATGACCAGGACCCGCGTGCCCGGCGCGCTCGCCTGCTCGAGCCGCTCTGCCACTGCCGGGCTCCCACTCTGAGCAATGGGTTGCATCTTCGCGCTCGTCGCTGCCTTCTCGGCCCGCTTCGCCCTCTTCTTGATCTGGCTCTTCAGCGATCGACTGAGCATCGCCTTCCGCTCGGGATGGGAGGGTGTGCTCGGGTTCATCTTCCTGCCCTACGCGACGCTCTTCTACGTCCTCGTGTATGCACCGGGGCACGGTGTCGACGCCTTCGGCTGGTTCATCGTGGCGCTGGGACTCGTCATCGATGTGTCGTCACACCTCTTCGGATCGACGGCCCGACGGCGCCGGGCGCGCCGGGCTGGCCGGGCTGTCGCCAGGGACGGCTAGACGAAGCGCAGCCGCAGGTCCGGTTCGGGACCGAACGCCGGGTCGCTCGGTCCCACCGCTGCGAGCTTGTGCCAGCCCGCCACCCCGATCATGGCTGCGTTGTCGGTGGCCATCGACTGGGGTGGGATCAAGAGCCGCGTGCCGAATTCCTCGGCCAGTGTCTGCGCGCGCGTCCGCAGGATAGGGCTGGCCGCCACGCCGCCCACGATGGCGAGGGCTGGGTCGCCGAACTCCTGCAGCGCGCGGCGGAGCTTGGTCTCCAGCACGTCCATACAGGCAGCGACGAAAGATGCGGCGACGTCCCTCTCGGAGAATCCCGGGTCGGCGCGCACGTAATTGACCACGGCAGTCTTGAGGCCTGAGAACGAAAAGGTGTACCCCTCGGCCAGCATGGGCCGAGGGAACCCGAGGACGTCGGCGCCCTCCGCGGCGAGGCGATCGAGGACCGGCCCCCCGGGGTACCCCAGCCCGAGGAAGCGGGCCACCTTGTCATACGCCTCGCCGATGGAGTCGTCCACTGTCTCGCCGAGAAGCTCGTAGCGCCCTGGCGTCACGGCGCGTGTCAGCATGCAGTGCCCGCCCGAGACCAACAGCGCGACCTGAGGGAAGGGGACGGCCGGATCGGCCAGGTAGACACTGGCCAGGTGACCCTCGAGGTGGTTGACGCCGACCACCGGGACGCCCCAGCCGAGCGCGAGGGCCTTTGCCGTCGCGATCCCGACGAGCAGCGCGCCGACAAGGCCGGGGCCCGAGGTCACGGCCACCCCGGCCAGCTCGGGCCCGTCGACGTCCGCCTCGGCCAGCGCACGCTGGACGATCGGCGTGATCGTCCCCACGTGCGCCCGGCTCGCCAGCTCCGGCACCACGCCGCCGAAGGCTGCATGCAGGTCGACCTGGCTGGCGACGACGGAGGATCGGACCGCCAGGTCCTCCCCGATCACCGCGGCCGCCGTCTCGTCGCACGAGGTCTCGATCGCCAGGAGCAGACGCGTCATCCTGCCTCCGCCACCGTCGCTGCCACCTGGGCCCTCGAGATTGCCCCTTCCCGCTCCACGAGGGCTTTGCGGCCATGCACGTTCACCAACGTCGACGGGACGTCGGTCAGCGTCCCGCCGTCGACGACGACGGCGACGTGCGCGCCGAGGCTGTCCGACACGTCCTGAGCAGTCCGGCATGTCGGCGCACCGTGGGGGTTGGCGCTCGTCACCAGGAGCACCCCAGTCTCGCGCAACAGTGCGCGTAGGAACTCGTGAGCGGGGATGCGCACCGCCACCTCGTCGCGGCCGGCCAACCATGCGGGCCTCTCGGCGTCCTCCTCGAATCCGAACGCCAACGTGAGGGGGCCGGGCCACCAGGCCCGCGCCAGCGCGTCCGCGTGCGCCGTAAAGGCGACGCCCAGGTCGCGGACCTGCGCGACCGACGCGGCCAGGACCGGCAGGTGCATCCCCTCGGGCCTGCCCTTGGCCCGGTAGACGGCACGCACCGCGTCGGCGTCCGTCGGCCGCACAGCGAGGCCGTAGACGGTGTCGGTCGGGAGCACGGCCACCCCCCCCGAGGTCAGGGCGTCCACGGCGAGCCGCGTACCGGCCGCGTCGGTCCCCACGGTGTTCAGCTTGCTCATGGCGTCACGCGGCGGTGGCGGGTGCGGCGCCTCAGAGCCGGAGCGGTTTGACGGTGGAGCCCACGAGGGCGGGGTCGGCCCGCCAGTCCACGCCCGGGACGTCGATGTACAGCTCGATCTCGTTGCCGTCGGGGTCGAGGATGTAGACGCTGTGGGTCACCGTGTGGTCCGAGGCGCCGACCACGGTGGCTCCCGCCGCCTGGACCGCCGCCAGTGCAGCGCGCAGGTCGTCGTCGCTGTCACCGACGTTCAGGCCGAAGTGGTAGAGCCCGACTCTGCGTCCCTGTGGGACCGGGGTGGCGTCGGTGCCGACCTCAATGAGGAGGAGCTCGTGATGCGTTCGTCCCGAGGAGAAGGCGGCGGCGCCCACCGGCTCCTGGCCCGGCTCGGGCAGGATCTGGCGCCACCCCAGTACGTCACGGTAGAACGCGGCCGAGCGGGAGACGTCCCGCACATAGAGGACGAGGTGGCCGAGTTCGCGAACGGTCATGCGCTCACGCTACCGGTCGCTTCGCTCTCGACCGGCGCCGCATCCGTCGCCCGGTCCTTCCCGGCCGTTCGGATCCACTGTGCGTTGGCCGGCATACCGGGGCCGAGATGGATGGGCACGTCGAACGGCTCGGGTTCGATCCCGGCGGCATCCATCAACTCGCTGAGCGCCTGGGGGACGGCCGCCGCGATGTCCCACAGGCGCGGGACGGCGCGAGCGTCGGAGGCGAGGCCCCAATAGAGGACGCCGAGGTAGCTCATGATGGTGATGTTGAGCCCCATCCCGTCCATGACCGGCCCGAGCGGGAACATGCCCAGCAGCTGGCTGCCCCCGAGGTAGAGCGGGAAGTCGGGACCGGGCACGTTGGACACCACCAGATTGGCCACGGGCCGGTGGCGATCAGCCAGCTTCATCCCGGTGTAGAGGCGGGCCGCCGCAGCGAAGACGTTGGGCGACGCGTGCTCGGCCCAGTTCTGCAACGTCGCCGCTCCCAGTGCCTTGTGCTCTTCCTTGGCGCCCTTGGTGCCTTCGTGGATCAGCCGGAGGCGCTCGAGAGGATCCTCGACCTGACACGGCAACTGAACGAACATGGCCGAAATCTTGTTGGAGCCGGTGAGCTCTGCGACGTCGGGCGTGACCGAAACCGGGACGACGGAGACGAGAGGGATGTCGGGGAGCTCGTCGCCCGCCAACAGGTAGGTGCGGAGCGCGCCGGTGCACATCGCCAATACGACGTCGTTGACCGTGGTACCCAGGGCGTCCTTCAATTTCTTCACGTCGGCGAGGCTGGCCGCCGCGAAGGCGACCCGCCGACGGGCGTGGACGGCGACGTTGATGGAGGTGCGCGGCGCCGTCAACGGGAGCGCCGCCTTGGCCGTGAGGCCCTGGCGGATGCGACGCACATCCAAGATCCCCATCGTCGTTCGCAACGCCATGCGTCCGATCTCGAAGGGCGCGACCAGGCTGCCGAGCATCGACTGGGACACCAACTCGCACCCCGACGGGATGCGCGAGTCGGGCTGGCGCGGGGTCAGCGGCGACGTGTCGGGCGGATCGGGCTCCAGATCGAAGAGGACGCCGAGCAGCTCGGCGCCCGACACCCCGTCGATCGTGCTGTGATGCATCTTGGCGACGAGGGCGATCTTGCCGTCCTCCAGACCCTCGACGATCCACATCTCCCATAACGGGCGGTCGCGATGGAGTTGGCGGCTGATGACATCGGCCGCGAAGTCGCCCAGCTCCCGCATGCCCCCGGGCGACGGGAGCGCGGCCCGGCGCAGGTGGTTGTCGATGTCGAACTCCGGATCGTCGACCCACACCGGGTGGCCCAGGCGCAACGGCACCTCGACGAGACGCCGCTGGAAGACGGGGGCCAGCGGGATACGGTCGCTGATCAGCCGCCGGATGCGGCGGAAGGAGTAGCCGCCGGGCACGGTCGAGGGGTCGAAGACGGCTGCCACCGCCACGTGCATGTGCAAGGTGGGCGTCTCCATGTAGAGGAAGCTCGCGTCGAGGCCGCTCAGCCGTTCGGGGGTCATCGACTCTCCTTCTTACCTGGTGAAGCTGGTGCTGCCGACCCTGCATGGATGTGTGGTGCGTGCATAACCTCGCGCCAACTCGGTGGCAGAGCAAGCGGGAAAGCGCTCCGACCAGGACAGATCTGTGCGGCCGACGGCGGCAGGGAATGATGGTGGGGTGCCGTACGCCTATTTGGCCGTGACCGCCGTGGGGGTCGCAGCCGTCGCGCTGGCCTACCGGCCGATCAGGCGGGAGCCCTTCACGGTCGTGAGCTTCGTGGCCGGCTGGATCGCCGGCGAGCTCGCATTCCAGAACATCGCGTGGCAGGTGATCGCCTCCGTGCTCTTCATCACGTACGGGGCTCTCGACGGGTGGGCCGGCTGGCTCGGTCTGGCCGTCGCCACCGTCGGATGGGTCGGGCTGGTGGGTCTCGGGATCGCCGGCCTCCGTGCCGTGGATGTCACGGCAGCCGCCCTGGCCGAGGTGCGTCGCCCCCCCTTCCCGGTTCCCGATGCGCCGACAGCGCCCACGTGGGGCCGCTGGTGGCGTGTCACGCGGGCCATCCCGTTCAAGTCGAGGGCGGTCGAAGCCGCGATGAACCTCGACTACTGGGGCGACGGGAGCCCGTACCACCGTCTCGACGTGTACCGCTCCCGGCTCGCGCCGCCGCAACGCGCACCTGTCATGGTCTACATCCACGGCGGTGCCTGGGTCATCGGGGACAAGCGCGAGCAAGGCAAGCCGATGATGTTCGAGCTGGTGGCGCGCGGCTGGGTCTGCGTCGCCATCAACTACCGGCTGAGCCCGAAGGCGACGTGGCCGGCGCACATCGTTGACGTCAAGGCGGCGCTCGCGTGGCTGAAAGAGCACATCGCCGAATACGGGGGCGACCCCTCCTTCGTGGCGGTCAGCGGCGGGTCTGCAGGCGGGCACTTGTGCGCGCTGCTGGCGTTGAGTGCCGGGGATCCGCGATTTCAACCTGGTTTCGAGGACAAGGACACCTCGGTCCAGGCGTGCGTCCCCTTCTATGGCGTCATGGACATGACCAGCTCACCAGAGGCGTCCCTCTTCGGCACCGGCCTGGTCGAGATGCTCGAGAAGACGGTCATGAAGGAAAAGGAGTCCGAGCACCCCGACGTCTTCCGCAACGCGTCGCCCACGTTCCGGGTCCGTGCCGACGCACCCCCGTTCTTCGTCCTCCAGGGCGTCAACGACACGCTGGTCCCGGTCGAGACCGCCCGCACGTTCGTGTCCCGCCTGCGCGCGGTGTCCCGGAATCCGGTGGCCTACGCCGAGCTGCCCCTGGCTCAGCATGCGTTCGACGTCCTGGCCTCTCTTCGCTGCCTCGCGACGACCTCCGCGGTGGCGGACTTCCTCGTGGGGGCCCGCGCCGCCCACGTAGCCGGCCATCCGTCCGCACCGGACGCGGCCTCCGCTCGCAATGGTTCTGAGATGGGATCCCGACACGAATCTGACTACGCGTCGGACCGCTGACGCGGCACCTCCCTAGAGTCGTCGGCGAGCCTCACCTCCACCGTGAGCGCATCCCCTGGCGCGACCACCAGCTCGTCCACCCCACCGGCCTCCGTGATGTCGCCCCGTGCTGCCTCCACGGCGGCGCACGTGGCCACGGGGGCATGCACCACGAGCAGCGCCACGCGGGCTCGCATTGATCGCTTGTGCTCGGTCTTCGCCCGGCGCACCGCGCCGAGCACTTCCGCCGCGACGCGTAGGACTTCGGTGTCGGCGTCGGCGTGGATTCCGACCTCGCCCGCCTCGGGCCAGCGCGCGGTGTGGACCGAGCCGGGTTGCCACCAGCTCCACACCTCTTCGGTGACGAAGGGCATGAACGGCGCGAAGAGCCGGTGGAGCACCGAGAGCGCGATGCCCAGCGTCGCCCGCGACGAGTCTGCGCCCGCCGCGTCGCTCTCGCCGTAGGCGCGGGCTTTGACCAGCTCCACGTAGTCGTCGCAGAAGGACCAGAAGAAGGTCTCGGTGAGCTCCAGGGCGCGGGCGTAGTCGAACGCCTCGTGTGCCACCGTTGCCGCATCCACCAGGGTGGCCAGCCGTGCCAGCAACGCGGCGTCGAGCGGTGCGCTGACCGCATCGATCCCAGGGGGTGGGCCCTCGCCGAGCCTGCCCAGTGCGAACTTCGAGGCGTTGAGAACCTTGATCGCCAGTCGGCGCCCGATCTTCATCACGCTCGTATCCAGTGCGGTGTCGGTCCCGGGCCGGCCGTTGCAGGCCCAGTAACGGACAGCGTCGGACCCGAACTCCTCCAAGGTGTCCATGGGCAGAACGACGTCGTTGCCCTTCGACTTGGAGATCTTGTTGTGGTCCTTGTCGAGGATCCAGCCGTTGATGGTGGCGTGGCGCCAGGGGAGGACGGCGTGTTCGAGGTGGGAGCGCAACAGCGTCGAGAACAGCCAGGTGCGGATGATCTCGGGTCCTTGGGGACGCAGGTCCATGGGGAAGGTGGCCGCAAACAGAGCAGGGTCGTCCTCCCAGCCGCAGGCGATCTGGGGCGTGACCGAGGAGGTGGCCCACGTGTCCATGACGTCGGGGTCCCCGGCAAAGCCGCCCGGAGTGCCCCGCTGCGCCTCGGTGTACCCGTCCGGCACATCGGTGGTCGGGTCGACGGGCAGGTCCGCTTCGGCGGGAACGATGGGAGATCCGTAGTCGGGTGTGCCATCGGCCGCGAGCGGATACCAGACCGGGACGGGGACCCCGAAGAACCGTTGGCGGCTCACGAGCCAGTCGCCGTTGAGCCCCTTGACCCAGTCCTCGAATCGAACCTGCATGTAGGGCGGGTGCCAGTCGAGCTGGCTTCCGCGCTCGAGCAGCTGGCCGCGCAACACGTCGTCGCGGCCACCGTTGCGGATGAACCACTGCCGGCTCGAGACGATCTCGAGCGGGCGCTTTCCCTTCTCGTAGAATTTCACCGGGTGCCGGATCGGCCGGGGATCGCCGACCAGGTCCCCCGACGCGGCCAGCAGCTCCACCATGGCTCGCTGTGCCTGCTTCACGTTGCGCCCGGCGATGGCACGCCAGGGTTCGCCGTCGGGTACTCCGGGCGGCGGCGTTTCGGTGATGCGGCCCGACCGCGTGATGATGCTCCGGGTGGGTAGGTGGAGCTCACGCCACCACACCACGTCGGTGACGTCGCCGAAGGTGCAGATCATGGCGATACCCGAGCCCTTGGCCGGTTCCGCGAGCTCGTGGGCCAACACGGGCACCTCCACACCGAAGAGAGGCGTGCGCACGGTGGAACCGAATCGCCCGGCGTACCGGGCGTCGTCGGGGTGCGCCACCGAGCGCGACGCAGGCGGCCACCAGCTCGGGTCGGGTGGTCTCGATCTCGATGTCATCGAATCGCAGGCGGTAGTACGCACCGTCCTGTTCGCGGTCCTCCATCTCGGCCTGGGCCACCGCGGTCTGGAACTCGACGTCCCACAGCGTCGGCGCCTCGGACGAATACGCCTCGCCTCGGGCCAGGTTGCGCAAGAACATGCGTTGGCTGGTTCGCCGGCTGCGGTCGTCGATGGTGGCGTACGTCCGCCCCCAATCGACGGAGAGTCCGACGCGTCGCCACAAGTCCTCGAAGGCCTGCTCGTCCTCGGCGGTGAGCTGGTGGCAGAGCGCCACGAAGTTTGGACGGCTGACGGGGATGTCGTCCTTGCCCCGCTCCTCGGGCAGCGTGAAGTCGGGGTCGAAGGGGAGCGAGGGGTCGCAGGTCACTCCGAAGACGTTCTGGACCCGCCGCTCGGTCGGAAGGCCGTTGTCGTCCCAGCCCATTGGGTAGAAGAGCGTCCATCCCCGCATCCGCCGGTACCGGGCGATGGCGTCGGTCTGCACGTAGCCGAAGATCGATCCCATGTGCAACGAACCGGACACCGTCGGCGGCGGCGTGTCGATGGAGAACACCTCGTCGCGCGTCGCGGCGGGGTCGAAGCGGTAGATGCCCGCCTCGTCCCATGCGGCCGCCCAGCGCTCCTCTAGGCCCTCGAGTGTCGGCTTCTCGGGGACGTTCGGTGTGGCTGCCACGGGGCTCGACATGATCGGGTTACCGTACCTGGGTGCTGCGCCTCCACGACACCGCTACGGGCACGGTCCACCCCCTCGAGCTTCGTTCCGAAGGCGAAGTGTCGATGTACGTGTGCGGTCCAACCGTCTACGACCTGCCGCACATCGGCCACGGCCGTTACAACCTGGTCTTCGACGTCCTACGGCGCTACCTGCTCTTCTGCGGTCTCGCAGTGCGCTACGTCTCGAACATCACCGACGTCGACGACAACATCATCACGCGCGCCAACGAGCAGGGCAGGACCGAGCCCGAGGTCGCAGCGGAGTTCGAGGCGCGCTGGTGGGAGGCCATGGACGCCCTGGGCGTGTTGCGACCCGACGTCTCGCCCCACGCCACGGCCTACGTGTCGGACATGGTGGACCTCGTCGCCGACCTCCTGGCCCGCGGCGTCGCCTACGAGACGTCCGACGGCGTCTATCTCAACGTCGACCAGGTGCCCGGGTACGGTCTGCTGGCCCGTCAGAGCCTCGACTCGCTGCGGGCCGGCGCCCGTGTCGAGGAGAACGAGGAGAAGCGCTCGCCCCTCGACTTCGCGCTGTGGAAGAAGGCCAAGGAGGGCGAGCCCGCGTGGGAGGCGCCCTGGGGAGCTGGGCGGCCCGGTTGGCACACCGAGTGCGTGGTCATGTCGCTGGACCTGCTGGGCGACGGTTTCGACCTCCACGGTGGGGGCCAGGATCTCGCCTTTCCGCACCACGAGAACGAGCGGGCACAGGCTGTTGCCGAGGGCCGGCCCTTCGCCCGCCACTGGGTGCACAACGGCTGGGTCGAGGTCGAGGGCACCAAGATGTCGAAGTCGCTCGGCAACTTCACATCGTTGACCGACTTGCTCGCACGATGTGACGGGCGGGCCTACCGACTCCTGGTGTTGCGGGCGCACTACCGCTCGCCGATCGAGGTGACGGCCGGCACTATCGCCGACGCCGAGAAGGCGCTCGAGCGCCTTGACACCATGGCGCGCCGTTTCGGGATCGGTGACCTGCTGGCCGACACCCCCGGCGGTTTCGTCGTCGAGGCGAGGGATGGCGCCGACGCCGATCCCGACGCCTTGGCCGTGTTCCACGCCCGCATGGACGACGACATGGACACCCCGGGCGCCCTGGCGGCCATCTTCGAGCTGGTGAGCGCGGCGCACTCGAGCGCGGACGCAGGCGACGAGCAGGCGGGCCTCCGCTCGGCCCGGACCGCCGCCCTGCTCGCGGCGGCACTCGGTGTGCCGCTGCGGGCTGCAGCCTCCGAGGTGGATGAAGCGTCGGCCGTGCTCGTCGCGCAACGCGACGAGGCCCGCCGGTCCAAGGACTTCGCCCGGGCCGACGCCATTCGCGACGAGCTGGTCGCTCTGGGCTGGACGTCGAGGACACGCCGTCGGGCACCGCCATCCGCCGCTGACGGCGCACGAATCACCTGACCAAGGAAGCAATTCGGCACCTGCTGCACTGGTTACCGTTCCGTAGGTTACTATCGGGTAATAAGGACGAAGGGCGAGGCCGCGTACCACGCGATCGGACACCGTGCCGGACGTGGATCCGCCCCCAGTGAGATGAGGTCCCGCCGCGGTCGGGGACCGCCCAAGGAGGGCAGTCATGTCCGACTACTCGCTGGAGCTGAACGAAGATCAGCTCCAGATTCAGAAGTGGGTCCACGAGTTCGCGGAGAACGTCGTGCGACCCGCAGGCCGCGAATGGGATGAACGCGAAGAGACGCCCTGGCCCATCATCAAAGAAGCCGCCCAGAACGGCCTCTACTCCTTCGACTTCATCGCCCAGTGCTTTTCCGATCCGACGGGCCTGCTCATGTGCCTGGTCAACGAGGAGATGAGTTGGGGTGACGCCGGTATCGCACTCGCCATCTTCGGATCGACGCTGGCCGTCGCCGGGATCTTCGCCAATGGCACGCCCGAGCAGATCGGCGAGTGGATCCCCCAGTGTTTCGGGACGGCCGACGACATCAAGCTCGCCGCGTTCGGTGTATCCGAGCCCGATGCCGGTTCCGACGTCTCGTCCCTGAAGTCCCGCGCCGTCTACGACGAAGCCAAGGACGAGTGGGTGCTGAACGGGACCAAGACGTGGATCACCAACGGCGGTATCGCCAATACCCACGTGCTCGTCTTGTCGGTCGACCACGAACTAGGAAGCCGGGGCCAGGCCAGCTTTGTGGTCCCCGAGGGGACGCCCGGCATCTCGCAGGGCCAGAAGTTCAAGAAGATGGGGATCCGCGCCTCCCACACCGGCAGAGGTCGTCCTCGACGACTGTCGCGTGCCAGGTCGTTGCCTCCTCGGTGGCAAGGAGAAGCTGGACGAGCGCCTGGCCCGCGCCCGTGAAGGGAAGAAGACGTCCACGCAAGCCGCCATGGCGACCTTTGAGGCCTCACGCCCCATTGTCGGCGCGCAGGCAGTCGGTATCGCCCGCGCCGCCTACGAGTATGCGCTCGACTACGCGAAGGAGCGCAAGCAGTTCGGGCGCGCCATCATCGAGAATCAGGCCATCGCCTTCAAGCTGGCGGACATGAAGATGCACACCGACGCCGCCCGGTTGCTGGTTCACCGCGCCGCCAACATGGCCGGCACGGGTAAGAAGTTCGAGAACGGCGAAGGTTCCATGTCCAAGCTCTACGCCGGCGAGAATGCCGTGTGGGTGACCGAGCAGGCGATCCAGATTCTCGGCGGCTACGGCTACGTCCGTGAGTACCCGGTGGAGCAGTGGCACCGCGACTCGAAGATCTACACCATCTTCGAGGGCACCTCGGAGGTCCAGCGATTGGTGATCTCCCGAGCGATCTCGGGAATCCACATCAACTGATCTGCGGGGATAGCTTGGGCGTCAAGGCCTAAGCCAGCGGCTTTGGAGCCGCCAGATCCGCGATCAGGGCATCTCGAGAAAGCGTTCTGCGAGAGTCCGGAGCTGAGCCCGCAGCGTCTCGTCGTTGCGTCGAATCACGAGCGGGTGCATGACGGCTCCGCTGATTGCCGCGGTCAACATGACCGTTGCGATTTTCGAGTCCGGTTTTGCGTTTGTCCCCATCAGTATGCGATTCAGCCGATCCAGGACCCGGACCGGTCGCTGGTCCCGCTCAAAGAGCCGGCCCACGAGCGGGTCGGTGAGAATGGCGCTGTTCTCACGGCGGCGCTCCACTGCCAGATCGATGATCATCGTCAGCGCCACTTCTCGCGCTCGATCTTCGTCTCACTTCGGATTCGGCACGATCAAGGACCGCTTCAAGGCGGTCGAATTCTGCGCCGGCCACGGCTCGGACAATGTCATCCTTCGTCTTGTATTGGTGGTACACGGCCGCCTTCGTGACGCCGATGTCGTCGGCGATCATCTGCAACGACGTCCCACCGACCCCGTTTTTCGCGAACTCCCGAAGAGCCGCTTCGATGATGCGGGTCTGCGCGGCCGATGGAGTTTTCCGCTCCCGCCTGTCTCGACTGGTGGTTCCCGACGGAGCCATGTCCGCGAATCTAAGCCCACTCACCTGGGATAGCCGATCGGCTATGTTCTGACTGATGGGCTGATCGGGGAGGTGCGCTGCGCGGCGCGCCAGATCGAGGAGGCGACTGATGCGAGCGGCCGTGAGCGACGCTGGTCTGCCCCGGGGTACGTGCCAGTGAGACGAACCACTGGCCAACTCATCATCTTCTGGGCACTGCCCGGGGTGGCGATCATGTGGATCGCGGCGTTCTTCCTCTTCCCAGGCTTCCTGCCGCCCATGTCTCCCCAATGGTCGGCGCAGAGGGTGGCATCGTTCTACGTCGACCACACGTCACGCGTCCGTTACAGCATGATCCTCTTCAACTGGTTCTGCGTCGCGTTGATCCCGCTTCTGATGCTGATCGTCGAGCGGATGCGCGACATGGCACATCGGACGCCAATACTTCGGTACTGCGTGATCGGTGTCGCCGGTGCCGCGCCGATCGCATTTCTCACCGCGACGATCTTCTGGTTGTTGGCGGCGTTTCGGCCCAGTCGGCCCCCGGCGCTCACCCAGCTCTACAACGATTTGGCTTGGATCACGTTCACCTGCGCTGTGCCCTTCCTCGTTGCCCTCTGTCTGTTTCTGGCGGTGGCCATCTACCTGGATGAGCAGGCGCGACCCGTGTTTGCTCGGTGGGTCGGCCACTTCAACGTTCTCATTGCCATCGCATTGGTGCCGGCTGCCTTTGCCGGCCTGACGCTCACCGGACCCTTCGCCTGGAACGGCGTCTTGTCGTTCTGGGTCAAGAACGTCGCCATCGCGTTGTGGCTCGTCGTCATGGCAGTTGTGTTGGGGCAGACGATTCGGCACGACCGGTTCGCAGAGCAACCCGCAGCGTGAAGCGACCGGCGATTCTCGACGATCCCAAGCGGGAGCTCTGGCTGGCGTGGTACGTCACCATCGGCTTCTATTCGCTCTACACCGTCGTGTTCTTCATCATCACGCGCACCCAACCGCCCGGGAAGCCGTGGTACACGTCCAGTCAGGTAGTGGGGTGGTTCGGCAACCGCCACGAGGGCCTGCTCATCGGCTTTGCGCTGATCTTCATTTTGGGTGGGTTCTCGGCCACGTCGATCGCGCTGATCACGTACTCCATCCGGCGGATGTCGGTGAGTCGTGCCTTCGCCTACTCGTATTTGATCCTCTACGCCGTCAGTGCGGTCCCCGGATTCTTGTTCATCTGCGTGGCGATGACGGTGGGTGCGTTTCGGCCTGATCGCAACCCGGAGATCCTCCGGTGGCTCTACGACCTCGGGTTCCTGTCGTTCTCCGGCACCATGGGCGTGTTCCTCATCGGCTCGTTGATATGGATGCTGGCCATCCTGCTGGACAAGAACCGTGTCTTTCCGGTGTGGTTCGGCTATCTCAACCTGTGCAACGGGCTCACCGAGGTGGTGGTGGCGCCCTCGTGGATCTTCCATGCGGGAGTCTTTGCATGGAACGGCGTGATCGCCTGGTGGATCAACGTGGTCGTCTTCGGTCTTTACACGGGCGCCTTCATCATGTTGCTGCGCAACATGATTCTTCGCGAGGACTTCGGCACGGGGCCGATGCCTGACCTACCGCCGGTGACGGGTCGTGGTCGCATCGTGGCGGAGTTGTTGGCGCCATGACCACAACGGAACGCGAGCTGTGGCAGACGCGGGAGGAGGCAACGCCGGGACATGTCCCCGGTGGTCGCGACATCTGGTTCTTCGTGCTGTTCGAATCACTCGTCTTCACCTCGTACTTCTGCGTCTACCTTTTCAACCGGACACAGCACGAGCAGGCATTCCTGCTCGGACAATCTCACCTGCTTGCTGTGGCTGGGCGTGCTCGACACGATCGTCCTGCTCTCGAGTTCTTGGGCGGTGGCCCGATGTGTGCAGCACGCACGCGCCGGGCGTTTCGAGCGTGCCCGCCGGGAGGCGCTCGTGACCGCCGGTTTCGGGCTGGCGTTCCTCATCCTCAAGATCGTCGAGTGGATCCGGTTGATCCACATGGGACACACGTTCACCAGCAGTGAGTTCTTCCAGTACTACTTCTTTCTCACCGCGATCCACTGCGTGCACCTGTTGGTCGGGTTCGTCGTGCTCGGTGTACTCGTGTATCAGCTTTCAGGCGAAGATCGGCGTTCCCAGACAACCGTGGAGACCTGCGCCACGTATTGGCACTCCGTGGACTTCTTCTGGGTCTTGATCTTCGCCCTGCTCTACGTGGTGAGGTGATGGTGGCGAACGAGTTCAATAGACGACTGTTCGGGGTCTGGTTGGTCCTCGTGGCCATCTCGCTGACCTACCTGGGAATCGATCGTGTTGCCACGCACCGTGGAATTCCCACCGCGAGTACGGTCGTGACAGTCGGCGCTCTCTGCTTCGCGTTGATCAAGGTCCGGATCATCATGCGCGAGTTCATGGAGGTGCGTACGGCGCCCCGGGTGCTTCGCCTACTCACCGATTTCTGGGTCCTGCTGATGGCTTTCGCGTCTGCTCGGTGTGTATTTCGCAGGAAAGGCGGTGGCGTAGCGCTTCGCCTGTTCAGCTGTCCTCGAGCTGATCGGCCACGCCCGCCATCGCGCCGGCGACGATCTTCAGCGCATTTTGGTCCAGGTGGTCCAAGAAGCGCGTTCGCACGCTGGCCAGGTGTACGGGCCACGCAGTCCTCAGCTTCGCCATCCCACGGGGTGTCAGTTTGGCCACGTTCCCTCGAGCGTCGGTGGAACTGGCAACCTTCGTCACCAAGGAACGCGATTGGAGATCATCGACGAGTCGCGTCATACGACTCGCTGAGAGGCCCGTCGCGGCGGCGAGGTCGCTCATCCGGAGTTCACGATTCGGCGCCTCGGACAGATGCATGATCGTGGTGTACTCGCTTGCGCTCACGCCTGCTCCACGGATGAGATCTGCATCGAGGTTGCGAGGAAGGACCTTGACGATCCGCATGATCGCCCGCCACAAAACCTCTTCGGGTTCTGAAAGTGGTTGGGCCTTTGCCATCGTCCAACAGTAACTTGCTCGTGAAAGCAATTGGGCCACGTGAGCACCCGAATTGTGTGACAAGACGTTGAATTCACCCGACGTTCAAATGAATTTAGGCAACGATGGGGCTGCCCTGCGGGCTGCTCCAGGCATACGGTCACTTCAGATCAGGCATTGTGTCCTCGAGCTGTCGCGCCATCTCTGCCAGGACAACGGCCAGTTGGTCGACGGCTGACGTGTCGATGTGGTCGAAGAATCGCCGGCGAACGCTGACCAGATGAACCTTCCAGGCCGACCGAAGCTTGGTCGTTCCCTTTGACGTGATGATGGCGCGGGTGCTCCGCGCATCGAGAGAGCTCGTCGAGCCTTGTCGCGAGGCCGTGCGCCTGGAGATCGTCGACGAGCCGGCTCGTCCGACTCGCCGACAAACCAATGGCAGCGGCCAAGTCGGTCATCCGGAGGCCGTCCAAAGCTTGACGGAGATTGAGCAGCGTCGTGTACTCGCTTGCCGTCAATCCGGCTCCGCGCAGCAGGTCATCGTCCAGCTGTGCAGGAAGCACGTTGACGATGCGCATCGTGGCCTGCCACAACGCGTCCTCCATCGGAGAGAGCGGTCTACCAGGCGCCATTGTCAGAGCGCCTCAGAGCAATCCAACGAGCTGGCGCGGACGGCCATCCGCTCCGATGTTCCACGGTGAATTCCCCGCGCCTTTTGAAGTCACCCGCGCTGAGTGTACTGAAATTTTGCTTGCCAACGCAAATATAATCCGGTACGATCGGGTGGTGGGCATCGCGAGGCCGAAGGGATGAGCGCTCCTGTCGCAGTTGTCGCCGGAGGCGGCGGAGAGCTGGGTCACGCCACCGTCCTCACCCTCGCCGCCGAGGGATTCAGGGTGTTCGCCGTCGATCGCAGCGCCGGCGCCCTGGGCACGCTTCCGACTGACATCCGGAAGGAGGTCGCCGACGTCAGCGATCCCGAGGTCGCGCGGCCGCTGTTCGACCGCGTCTCGAAGGACGTGGGTGCTCCTGATGCATTGGTGAACACGATTGGCGCCTTTCAGCCGGCAACCGTGGCGGACACCACTCCGGCTCTCCTCCACGCCATGATCGACGTCAATCTGGGAACGGCATTTTGGTTGAGCCAGGCGATCGCGCCGCACATGCAGCGGCGGGGCTCCGGAGCGATTGTGCATGTCACGGCCCGCCCCGGAGTCGAGCCCTCCCTCGGCATGGCTGCCTACGCTGCCAGTAAGGCCGCGCTTGTGCATCTGACCCGCGTGCTCGACCGAGAGCTCCGGCCATCTGGGATCCGACGTCAACAGCGTCGCGCCCCGAATTGATCGACACGGCGAAGACCAGGGAAGCGCTCCCCGAAGAGATGCGGGTACGAGCAGTTGCCCCGCAGGCGATCGCCGACATCATTGCGTTTCTCGTCAGCGACGCCGCGGCGCCCATCAGTGGAGCGATCCTGCCGGCCTACGGGTAAGGAGACGAGCGGCTGTGGACCGGGCCGAGGTGCCGTCGCATCACCCACGCACGCTCGAGCGTCGAGCGTTGGGGCCTTACTCTGTCAGTCCGATTGGATTCGGAGCCATGCGCCTGGCCGGACCCAACGTGTTCGGGCCACCGGCGGATCGTGGTGAAGCCGTCGCGTTGCTGCGTGACGCTGTCGACAACGGTGTGAATCACATCGACACGGCGGAATACTACGGACCAACGGTGGTCAACGAGCTCATTCGAGAAGCCCTGTCTCCCTATCCCTCCGACCTCGTGTTGGTGAGCAAAGTCGGCGCAGCCCGCGGCACGAGGGGCGAGATCTTCGCCTATGACCGACCGGATCAACTGCGGCGCGGGATTGAGGACAACCTCAAGACGCTTGGCGTCGACAGCCTTGGAGCCGTGAATCTTCGGCTGATGCGAGCCTCGGAGCCCACCGGCCTCTTCGACGACCAGCTCGCGGCCATGGTCGCTGCTCGGGACGACGGGCTCATTGGCGCGATGGGGCTCAGTAACGTCTCACGGGCACAGCTCGTGCACGCCCTGGATTCGGTCGAGGTGGCGTGCGTGCAAAACGCATTTCACCCGGCAGATCGTTCGTCCGACGCGGTGCTCGAAGCGTGCACACACCGCGACATCGCGTTCGTCCCCTTTGGGCCGCTTGGATTCGGTTCGGCGTCGGTCCTGGCCAGTCCCGCGCTCCTGAGGATCGCTCGCCGCCTTGGCTGCACTCCCGCCCAGGCGTGCTTCGCCTGGGAGCTCGCCGCCGCGCCCAACATTCTGCTGATACCGGGTACGGCCTCACGTCGTCATCTGCAGGAGAATCTGGCGGCGTCCGAGGTGCGTTTCGGCCCAGACGACTTTCGAGAGATCTCCCAGCTCTGACCGAGGCTCAGGTGGGCGTCGCCGGGGGGCTCTCGGAGTCGAACGCGGCGGTGAACAGATAGGACGTGGCCAGGCTCCGGAAGGGCCGCCATTTGTCCGCGATCTCGAGGACTTGATCCTCGGTGGGCAGATGATCGAACTGATACGCCTGGCGTATCGCCTTGCGCAGTGCGAGATCACCGGGGAGGACGACGTCCTCTCGCCTGAGAGCGACGAGCAGCGCGCCCTGCGCGGTCCATGGCCCGATTCCGGGGACCGTCGTCAGTTGCGCAATGAACTCGTCGTCCGGTAGCTCCGCCAGCGATTTCGCGTCCAGTCGGCCGTCGACGAGACGCTCGGCGAGATCTCGGAGCGTCTGGACCTTGCGCCACGAGAGGCCCGCAGCTCGCAGGTCCTCCGGATCCACCGCCAACAGTTCCTCGGGAGAGGGCAGGTGCCCCCCGAAGAGAAGTGTGAGGCGCTCGACGGTCCTCCTTGTTGCCGCGACGGACAACTGTTGACCCGCGACTTGAAAGAGAAGCGATCCGAACAATGTCATCGGCGGCAAATCGTCCAACCACGCAAACGGCTCGAAGTCCGGTCGCAGGTCAATGAGCCGCCCGATCACGGGGTCCGCCTTGCGAAGGTGACTCTTGGCACGTCGCAGCCGCGCCGAACCTCCGCCCACTCCCGTGCGAGGGGCCTTTCCCATGTCGTCTACCTTACCGTGCAATGATTGCGTGAGCAAACAAATACAGAACCTGCGCTGCACCTGCGGAGGAGTGCGGCACGAAGCCGACGCTACCCGAACGACCCGATGTCGCCCAGCCGGTTCATCGTGAGACTCCACGAGGCGCGGTCGGTGGTGCGGTCGAACGATCAGCCAGTCCGTCGCGGATAAAATTGCTTGCCAACGCAAATAGATCCGAATAAGCTGACGCCAACCCGGACAGCACGAACAAGGAGAGGCAACGATGACGAGTGACCTGGGTGTGTGGAAGGCCGAGGACTGCGCCCTGCTCTTGATCGACTACCAGAACGAGATGTTCGAGGTCATTCGGTCGGAGACCAGCGCAGACATGGTCGAACTGCATGCGCGGCTGTTGGCCAAGACCGCCAAGGCATACGACATGCCGATCGTGTTGTCGACAGTCGGGGTCGGGTTCGGATTCAACGGTCCCACCCTTCCGTCGGTGCTCTCCGAGCTGGAGGGGATCGATCCAATCGACCGGTCATCGATGAACGCGTTCGAGGACCAGGCATTCCGCAGCGCCGTGGAGGCGACGGGCCGCAAGCGTCTGATCGTCGGCGCGCTCCACACGGAGATCTGCCTCACCTTCGCAACCGTGCAGGCGCTCAAGGACGGCTACGACGTGTTGTACGTCACTGACGCGGTCGGGGGGCGCTCCGAAGTCGCACACCGGACAGCCATCGATCGGCTCGCTGCCGCCGGCGCCGTGCCGACGACGGCGCTCGCCGTGGTCACCGAGCTCTTCAGGGACTGGGCGGGTCCACTCGCCGGCGCAGCGCAAGACGTCATCTACTGGTACTTCAGCGAGGTGGGGAAGCACACGGACACGGTGGGTGTCGCGGACGCCGAATTGAAGACGGCAGCGGCCCACAATGCCAACTGACATGGCCGGCCGCCTCGCCGAGAAGGTCTGCGTCATTACCGGGACAGGCTGGCAGCATGGGTCGGGCCACCGCCCTGACGTTCGCGCGAGAGGGCGCGTTGGTCGTCGGCTGCGACGTCGCTGTCGAGCCCGCCCAAGAGACGGTGTCATTGGTCGAGGCTGCCGGTGGCCAGATGGTGTCACTCCAGCCGTGTCGGGTCAGCGAGCCATCCGAGTGCGACCGGCTCGTCGAGGTGGCGATCAGCAACTTCGGCCGCATCGACGTGTTGTACAACCTCGCTGCAAAGTCTCATTTCAGCCGGTTGGAAACCTTCACCGACGAAGACTGGGAGGCAGCGCGGCGCGACGAGGTCGACCTGGTGTTCTACCTGACCCGCGCCGCTTGGCCCCACCTCAAGGCCAGCCACGGCGTCGTCTTGAACATGGCCTCCTTGAACGGATCACTGAGTTTCAAGCTTCTTCCATCGCTGGCCCATACGACGAACAAATCGGCCATCATCGGGATGACGCGTCAGCTCGCCATGGAGGGGAGTGAGCACGGGATCCGGGTCAACTCGGTCTCACCCGGCTTCATCGAGACCAACTCCACCCGTGGGGAGCTCGAGGACCCTCAGTTCGGCCGCCAGATGGTGGCCAGGACGCTTCTGGGTCGGTTCGGCCAGGCGGAGGACATTGCGAACGCCGCGCTCTATCTGGTCTCCGACGAGAGCGCGTACGTGACGGGAATCGATCTGGTCGTTGACGGCGGCATGAAGGTCTGGTGAGCACGATGGCCGCCCAAGAGCCAGACCTGGTGGAGGACGTCTCCCAAACGGCACTTCCGGCACGACACCGGTCGGGGTTCTGGGTGGTGGCGTTCTCGTTCCTGCTCGTCATGGCCTTTGCCACGCTCCCGAGTCCCCTCTATGGCATCTACAAGACCCGACGACCATCTCTCGTCGTTCACCATCACGGTGATCTACGCGATCTTCGCCGCAGGCACGATCACCGCGCTGCTGGCCGAGACCCGCGTCGCGGCACGGGTGGGGCGACGCGGTGTGATGCTCCTCGCGGTGGCGGTCATGATGGCGGCCGCGGCGCTCCTCGCGGCGTGGAAAGGGCTTCCCGTCCTGATCGTCGCTCGCCTGCTCACCGGCGTCGCCGCGGGCCTCGCGGCCGGGACGGCGATCACGTACCTGATCGAATTGCGCCTGCGCGCCGACCCAGGCGCCTCGATGGTCCGGGCTCGAACCATCGGCACCTCGATCAACGTCGGAGCGCTCGGCGTCGGCCCGCTTGTCGCGGGGTGCCTCGCGGAGTGGGCGAGTTGGCCATTGACTCTCTCCTACCTGGTGGTCTTGGGCCTGGGGGCGGTCGCGTTCGTCGGTCTGTGCTTCGTGCCCGAAACGGGGACGCCGACACCGCACGCGACGGCGAACCAGCCGAGGAGGCGCTCGCCCAGACTGCCGGTCCCCGCAGCAGCAGGGACGCTGGCGGCCTTCGCCGCGAGCGGACTGTTTGCCGGGCTCGCGGGGCTCATCCTGGCCGTCACGCTGGGACGCAGCTCGCACGCACTTGCGGGCGCCACTCTGTTTTTGGTGTTCGCGTGCGGCGCCGCATCCCAAGTGGCGACGATCAAATTGAGCGCCGTCGCGTGTGCTCGCACTCGGCACGTTTTCGATGCTGGTCGGCCTCGTGTTCCTCGTGGTTTCCGTCCGCCTTTCCTCCCCGAGCCTCGCTCTCTTCCTGGTGTCGGGCGCGTTCATCGGCGCCGGAGTCGGCGCGGTCTTCAAGGGGACGACCGGCATCGTGCTCGAAGCGGCCGCGCCCGAGGATCGACTGGCCATGACGTCGAGACTGCTTGTCGTGCTCTACGTCGGGCTCTCCATTCCGGTGGTTGGAGCGGGCGTCGCGTTCGAACCAAGGCGCAAGCATCCCCAACACGGTGCTCGCCTTCGCCATCATCGTTGCGCTCGGCGTCGACGCTCTCGGGATGGGCGCTGCTTGGACGCCGGCCCAGGGCGTCCTCTCTCGGCTGACGCGACGGCGAACATGCGGCGACAGCTGAGTGCACCTGCCATGAAGGGCACTCCTTGTCGAGGTCAGGTCAGGTCGGTGTGCCGTTCACGGGCTTGGTCTGACGACGACGATCGCCGAGGATGCCTTGCCCAGCCAACGACGCGGCTTGGGCCCGGTTGCGTACGCCAAGCTTGGCGTACAGGCTCCGTAGCTGCGTCTTGATCGTGTTCTCGCTGACGTACAGCTGGCTGCCGAGTTCGCGGTTCGTCATGCCGGTCGGCAGCAACGACAGGAGCTCGCTTTCGCGTTCGGTCAGACCGATCTCGCGACCGGGCCATCGCAGCGCTTCGTCGATCTGGGCGTGTTGAGATCTATGCGTCAGAACGACGCGCTCGCCGATCGCGGCAGCATTGATTCCGTCGATGATTTGTTGGCGTGGTACGGCCTTGGAGATGAATCCTTGCGCGCCGGCACGAAAGGCACGTCGCACCGCTTGCGGGCGATCGGAAAAACTGAAGAGCACGATGGCGCCGTTACTGGAGTCGGCGGCCAGCAAACGCACTCTCTCGCTGAGGGAGCCGAGATCTCCGTACGTGTCGAGCAGCGTGACATCGACGCCCCGCCTCGGTCCTTTCCGAACGTCGATTTCGACGACCTGGATCTCCGGCTCACTGAACTTGAGCAAGGCACGAAGGCCCTCTAGGACGATCATGTAGTCATTGACGAGCGCGACCCGTATCGCCTTGGACACGACCTCACTCTACGAGCACGCAGCGTTCCTAAAAATCACCCGATCGGGTGATTGAAAGAGACGCATCGGTGAACCAGGCTGAGTGGGCGGATCGATCGAAGACGGAAAAATCGACGTCTCACGAGGGCTGGAGGGCAACAGAGGTGGGCGCAGCAAAGACGGGCCTGTTGCGGACCAGTTCGACTTGACGTTTTCCGACGTCAATGGAACTCGCATCTGTTGCCCTCAGGGGAGAGCTTGACGCATCCACTTGTGGGGGACTCACAGAGCTGTTGACAGGACCTCCAGGTTCGCTTGTGGTCGTTGACCTTCGCGAGCTCACCTTCATTGACTCTTCAGGGCTGGGCGCCATTCATGCGGCAAGGCGATTGGCGATCAAGGACGGGGGGAACCTCGTCCTGTGTTGTCCGAGTCCCATGGTGTACCGGGTGTTGGAGATCACGGGCCTTGACATGTGGGTCACGGATTGGAACCCAGCGTGGTCGAGCGGTCCCGCAATCGGACGTCCGCCCGAGAGACCGGGGAGTTCGCCACGATGACACGATGAGGGGTCGCTGACCGCGGCGGCCCGGCCGCGCGAATCGGCCCCCCGAAGGGGGCCGATTGCTCTCAATGTCCACCACCTGGACTTGCAAAAGCAATTACCACCGATAGAAGCGGTGGCTGCCAGCACCCTCACCCCGGCCAATGGCGAATCCGACGAGCCATAGGACGAGGAGGACAAGTGCCGCAATCCACAAAAGATGCACCGCAAATCCCGCCCCAAAAAGGATTAAGACGAGGAGCAATGCCAGAATTAATACCATAGGAAAACCTCCCTGTTAACGGAGCACCAACGATGCCCGTGACTCGCTTCTACCTAGTACGTCGAATCAACGCGACGGACGACGTTCCCGTGGCCATCGTCGAGCACGGTCCGCCTCCGACGGGTGTTCGCTGCGGCCATGACGATGATCGAGGCCACGGCTCCGATAACCCCGACAATCATCAAGATCCAGCCCACTTTGTTGATGTTGAAGCCATGTTGGTACGGCTCCGTCACTGCCCAATCAAGGATTGCACCAACAGCAAAAACGACAATGCTCACAACGAGTCCTCCGGCTCCAATCATGGGAACCTCCTTTCGTGAGTGCAATGGCTGTACCCGTGATATCCGCAGCCAAACTCTTTCAGGGATATATGCACAGTGAGGTGGGTTTCCTTTAGCTTGGAATGACCTGGGCCTGCTGCTCATCCTCACGTCATCGGGCCTGTGCGATTGGACGAGCGTGTTCGCCTTGACGTACCGCTGGCGCAACGTCATCGAGTACGGCGAACGCCGTGGCCCCGACAAGATCACGGCTTCTCCGGCGAACACGCGACCCACGGTCTTTGCGGACGAGCGCCGTGTGCTCGCCCTGGTCGCCTGATTGTCACGCGAGTCGGTCACCGGTTGAGAAAGGACGCGGCGGACCGGCGGTAGCGTCGCCAGGTGCCCCCGGTCCCGCTGCGGCGCAACCGAAACTTTGTCCTCTTGCAGGCGGGGCAGTTGCTGTCCAACGCGGGTACGCAGGTCACGTCGATCGCCTACCCGCTGCTCGTGCTGGCTCTGACGCACTCTGACGTGAAGGCAGGCATCGTGGCCTTCGCGCGGGCGGCGCCCATGGCTGCCCTGGCCATCCCCGCGGGTGTGGCCGCTGACCATTGGAGCCGGCGCGCCCTCATGATCGTGTCCGACGGCGTGCGGGCGGCCGCCCTGGCCGCTCTGGCGCTCAGCCTGGTGGTGGTGCACGTGCCCTACTGGGTCATTGCGGTCGTCGCCGCCGTCGAGGGGATGGGCAGCACGATGTTCGCGGCAGCCCTCCCCGGGGCGGTCCGTGCCGTCGTGCCGAAGGATCAGCTCGCCGAGGCGGCAGGAGCCCAGACTGGCCGGCAGGCGGTGGTCCGCATCGTGGGTCCGCCGGCAGGTGGCGCGCTGTTCGAGCTGGGACGGGCCCTGCCCTTCCTCGTCGACGCTTGCTCGTACGCATGCTCGACGGTGTCGTTGTTGGCGATGCGCGTGCGATTCGAGGAAGACCGCCCGCGGGAGACATCGCCCGTCGGTGTGCGCATCCGGGAAGGAATCGCCTTCACGTGGCACCAGCCGTTTCTCCGGGTCACCGCGTTCCTCTACGGGCTCTTGAACTTCACCGCTCCGGCGCTGCTCTTTTGCATCGTCGTGATCGGCGAGGACCAGGGCCTGTCCGGAGGCGTCATCGGCTTGTTGACCGCAGGCTTCGCCGCCAGCGTTCTCATCGGTTCGCTCATCTCGCCGTGGCTGAGGCAGCATCCTCAGCGTCCGCGCCGTGCTGCTCTTGGAGGTCTGGGCGTGGCTCGGGTGCGCGTTATTCCTCGTCTGGCCGAAAGCACCCGTGCTCGCACTCGGCTTGGTGCCGGTCGGGCTGGCCATTCCCTCGACCGACTCCGTCGTCCACGGATACCGGATCGCGATCACGCCGGATCGGCTGCTCGGTCGGGCGGAGTCGGTGCGCAGCGCGATCGCGCTCGTCGATCGGATCGTTGTCGCCCTTGGCGGCAGGGCTCCTCTTGCAGCACACCACCCCCCGGTGGACCATCGCGTTCTTCACGGCATGGGCGCTCGGCCTGGCCCTCTGGGGCACCCTGAGCGCCGCACTACGCGTCGCGCCGACTTCGGACCTCCGGTGACCACGTGCTACGACCGTGGCACCGTGGCGGCGCCGGAGCTGGCGGGCAATAGTCTCGGGCCCCCATGCGAGGACCTACCTCACCCGTTCCAGCGTCGTTGCTCCGCCACGCCGCCGACGTCACCACGGACTGGCTGAACACGGTCCTCGCCGATGCAGGCGTCCTGGCGCACGGAGCCCGGGTCGTCTCGTTCGAAACGGAAGCCATCGGCACGGGGCAGATGGCCGACACGACGCGCTTCTCCCTCCGCTACCAACGGGACGGTTCTGGTCCCGCCAGCGTCGTTGCCAAGTTCGCGTCCGCCGACGATCTGAGCCGCGCCACTGGCTTGGCGTTGCGCGCCTACGAGATCGAGGTCCGTTTCTACCGCGAGGTCGCTCCCCGCGTCACGGCGCGTGTCCCGCGGGCCTACGTGGCGGAGGTCGAGCCCGAGACCGGCTGGTTCACGCTCCTGCTCGAGGACATCGTGGGTGGTCGCCAAGGCGACCAGATCGAGGCGTGTACCCCCGACGTCGCGGCCGCGGTCCTCGAGGAGATGGCGGGACTGCACGCGCCGTGTTGGGAGGTGGGGGAGCTGGCCGCGCTGGAATGGCTCAACCGCGCCACGCCCGAGTCCGACGCCATGCTGACCGCGCTGGTGACCTCCCTTCTGCCCGGCTTCCTCGAGCGCTACGAGGACACGCTGGCCCCGGCCCATCGTGACGTCTGCGTCCGCTTCGTCGAGCGGCTGCCGGCGTGGCTGCAGCTCCGTTCAGGGCCGCGGACTGCGAGCCACGGCGACTTCCGCCTCGACAATCTTCTCTTCGAGCCGATGAGCGCCCGCCCGGTGGTGCTGGACTGGCAGACGGCGGCCTGGGGAAGCGCGTCCGCCGACGTCGCCTACTTCGTGGGCGGATGCCTCGGCGTGGAGGACCGCCGTGCCCACGAGCACGACCTGGTGGCGCACTATCACGATGCACTTCGCCGGCGCGGCGTACGAAGGCTATGCCCTGGAGCAACTGCGGGCGGATACGCGGCGGGACATCTTCGGCGGCCTGCTCATGGCGATCGTGGCGTCCATGGTCGTGCAGCGCACCGAACGAGGCGATCTGATGTTCCTCACGAGCACGACCCGGCATGCGCAGCATGCGCTCGATGCCGACGCCCTCGCGCTGCTCGACGCCGCTCCATGACGAGTCTGCTGGTGTTGTGCACCGGCAACGCGGCCCGATCGGTGATGGCGGGCTTCATGCTGGCGCAGTTGCACGACGAGCGCGGGGGAGACCCGCTGCAGATCGTCACGGCCGGCACGCACTCCGTCGACGGCCAGCCCATGAGCATGCGCACGCGCGCCGCGCTGCTCCGACTGCCGGAGTTGGCCAACGCCGACTTCCGCGGTCACCGCAGCCGTCAGGTGCACGGGATCGACCTGGTGCACGCGGACCTCGTGGTGGTCATGGAGGCCGACCACGTGCGGTTCGTGCGCCGTCAGTTTCCCGACGCCGCGGCCAAGACCGGCACACTCCGGCGCATCTGCGACGACCTCGCGCCGCCGCCTCCGGCACTCGCGGCGAGGGTGGCTGCGCTCGACCTGGCCAAGGCCGAGGTCACCGACGACGAGGACGTCCTCGATCCGGCGGGGAGGGACGCTGACGTCTACGCCGCCTGCGCCGACGAGCTCTGGGAGCTGTGCCGGCGGTTGATCCCGCTCGTCTGAGAGACGGCCGTCGAGCGCGCTCAGTCCGCGTGGACCGAGCGCAGGCCAGCCCAGGCCAGGTCCGCCATTCGCCCGGCCAGCTTCTGGGCCTCCTCATCGAGGGCCGTGTCCGACTCGGGTCGTTGCTCCGTAAGCCGTTGTTCCATGAAGCGGCGGCTCGCTCCCTCGGCCATGCCGACGATGCCGTAGGCCAGGAGCCGGCGGTGGTCGGCGTCGAGCCCGGCGTCGATCAGCGGGTCGATCGCCTCTGCGATCGCATCTTCGACGGCGCGCAGCGCGCGGCCCAGCTCCTCGTCGTCCGCGTCGTCGCGCCCGTAGAGGAGGCGGAACTCAGCCTCGCGGCTGACGACCAGCCGGAAGTAGGCGGCGAAACCGAGCTCGACCTGCTGGCGCGGGCCGTCAGCCTCCACGACGGCACGACCGATGGCTTCCAACACGTCTCGAGCGATGGAGTCGACCAGCTCGAGGTACAGGGCTCGCTTCGAGGAGAAGTGCTGGTAGAGCAAAGGCTTGGTGACCCCCGCCGCTTCGGCGATGTCGTCCATCGTCGTGGCGCGGTAGCCCCGCTTGGCGAACAGCTCGAGAGCGACGGCGAAGAGCTGGTGTCGTCGTTGCTGTGCCGTGAGGCGCCGGGAGGCTGTTTGCATCGCTCCTGCCATCGGACTCAGGTTACCGAACGGTCATACGGACGTCGGGAGGCCCGGAACCTGCGTCAGGACACGGGCCAGGCGGCCCGGCAAGTCGGCCTGGTTGAAATGGGTGGCGGCCACCCGGTGGTTGTGCTCGACCAGGCCGGGATCCGGGTCGGCCAACCACGCGGCAAGGGAGGCCGTGTCGTCGGCGTGGGCGGCGACGGCGGCGTCGAACCAGCGGAAGCCGAATGCTGCCAGCTCGGCCGCCACCGGATACCTGCCGATGGCGAGCGGGCGACGATGCGTCGCCGACTCCACCGAGGGGTTGCCGAATCCCTCCCACGTCGAGGGCAACACGACGACGTCGCACGCTGCATAGGCGTCGGTGACGGTGCAGCCCGCGGGGGGCGGGCCGAGGACCACGGGACACCGGGCGTGAGAGACCAGTCGTTCGAGCTCGGGGCCGTACCCGTCCTCGGCGGGGCCGAGCAGCCAGTAGGTGCCGCCCACCGACTCCGCCAGTGCGATGGCGCCGCCGACGTTCTTACGGGCGAGCGCGCGCGTCGGCTGCAGCAACAGCCTTGTCGACTCTCCGGCGCCCAACGCGGCGCGGGTCGCGTCACGCTCACCGGGCGGTGGGTCGGGATCGAACGTGTTGTAGAGCGTCGTCGCGGCGATGCCCCGCGACGCCAGCTCCTGGCGGCTGAGGTCGTTGATGGTCACGTGCGCCCAGGCCGGGTCGTCCGGCGGGGGGGATTGTGGGCCAAGTGGGCGCGTTGCCACGGCAGGTCGTGATGGTGCAGCACGGCCGGGCGTCCCCGGCACGCAGCGGCGACGACTGCTGCGGCCGCCGGGTTGAGCGGGAGGGAGCACAGGTTCTCCACGATCACCAGGTCGGCACCGGTCAGGGCCTCGCGCACCTCACGTCCGGTGGGTGCTTCGCGTGCGTGCATCGCCAACCCGGGTAGGACGAGGTCGGCCGGGCCTTCGCCGGCGATGGTGCGGACCTCCCAACCGATGACACCCAGGGCGGACGCCCATTTGGCGGCCTCGACCGCCACACCGTCACCGCCCCCCAGGCGGAAGGACACCATGCACGCTGTCGGCACGACGGCACCCTACGCGCGCGAAGGGTGCCGATCGCCTCGTGGACTAGCGTTGCCCCGATGGCGAAACGGGCACTGATCACGGGCGTCACCGGCCAGGACGGCTCGTACCTGGCGGAATTCCTGCTCGAGCAGGGCTACACGGTCATCGGCATGGTGCGCCGTTCGAGCACGGTGAACTTCGAGCGCATCGCGCATATTCAGGACCAACTCGAGCTGGTGGCGGGCGACCTGCTCGACGAGGTGTCCCTCATCAATATGCTGCGCGACCACCGGCCGAACGAGGTCTACAACCTGGCGGCGCAGTCCTTCGTCCAGACCAGCTTCTCGCAGCCCGTCTTGACCGGCGAGACCACGGCCTTGGGCGTGACCCGGCTGCTCGACGCGATCCGTCTGGTCGATCCCGAGATCCGCTTCTACCAGGCCAGCTCGTCGGAGATGTTCGGCAAGGTGCTCGAGACGCCGCAGCGCGAGACCACTCCGTTCTATCCCCGCAGCCCCTACGGGGTCGCCAAGGTGTACGGCCACTGGATCACGGTCAACTACCGGGAGAGCTACAACCTGCACGCCTCCTCGGGCATCCTCTTCAACCACGAGTCTCCCCGCCGCGGCCTCGAGTTCGTGACGCGCAAGGTGACCCACGGTGTGGCGCGCATCGCGCACCATCTCGACGAGAAGCTCGCGCTGGGCAATCTCGACGCGCAGCGCGACTGGGGCTACGCCGCCGACTACGTGCGCGCCATGTGGCTCATGCTCCAGCAGGACTCGCCCGGCGACTACGTCGTCTCGACCGGGCAGACCCACAAGGTGAGCGAGCTGTGCCGGCTGGCGTTCGAAGCCGCTGGGCTCGACTGGCAGCAGCACATCGTCATCGACGAGCGCTTCCTGCGACCCGCCGAGGTCGACCTGCTCGTCGGCGAGCCCACCAAGGCGCGCCAGGTGTTGGGCTGGAGCCCCGAGGTCGACTTCGCCGACCTCGTGACGATGATGGTCGAGGCCGACATGGACATGGTCTCCAAGAGCCTCCGGTAGTCGGGGGGCATCGCGCTCCTCTTTCCTGCTTTACCTGCGGCCATCTCGGCCGATCCGGCAGGGGCCCTCGTCGCCTTCGGGGCCGGGATCCTCTCCTTCGTCTCACCCTGCGTCCTGCCGCTGGTGCCGGGGTACGTCTCCATCGTCTCGGGGCTCTCGGCCAGCGAGCTCGAGGCGGAGGGCGACGGGGCGACTCCCTCGGCCGCCCTGCGTCCCGTGCTGCGGGGCATCGGCCTCTTCGTCGCCGGGTTCACCCTTGTCTTCGTCGCCCTCGGTGCCACCGCCTCGAGCATCGGTCGCATTCTCAGGGCGCACGAGATCGCCCTGACCCATGTGAGCGGCATCATCATCGTCGTGCTGGGTGTCGTCATGCTGCTCGAGCGCGCTGCCCGAGCGCGTGTGGGTCAACGCCGGCTCGGGCACGCTGAGCGTGGTGCTCGCGCGTCACCGGCGAGCATCGCTTCGACGTACGGCCCTCCAAGCTCGGCGTCTGGGCCGCGCCGGTGATGGGCATGGCGTTCGCCTTCGCCTGGACGCCGTGCATCGGCCCCGTGCTCGGCGTGGTTCTCGGCCTGGCCGGGCACAACGGCACCCTCGCCGGCGGCGTGGTGCTCCTTTTCGCCTACTCGTTGGGGCTCGCCGTCCCCTTCGTGCTCGTCGGGCTCGCCTTCGGCCGCATGACGAGTGCGCTCGCCCGGGCTCGCCAGTGGCTCTCGGTGGTCGAAGCCGTCGCGGGCGTCATCCTCGTAGCGTTCGGGATCCTCTTGCTGACCCACAATGTGAGCTGGGTCTCGACCCACCTCTCCAGCCTGCTCGACCACGTCGGGTTGGGCCGGCTTTCGACGAGCTGAGAGGCCACACCCATCAAGACGAATCAGCTGTCCCTCTCGGCCAGCACCTCGGCGAAGGTCCGGGCGAAGGTGTGGGCGTCCCCGGGCCAGCGCGCCGATACATAGGACGTGTCTCGCACCACCCATGCCGGCCGCGCATCGGATGGCGTGTCGCGGGCGCGTCCAGTGGTCTTCCGCCGGAAATCGGGCGTGCCCTTCGGCACGTCGAGGAAGTCGGACTCGTCAGCCAGCGCGCGGGTGACCTCCTGTTGCACCGACATGAAGCCCCACGGCTGTCCGCGCTCCTCGGGATAGGTCCGGTAGTAGTCGGAATCCCAGAAACGCGTCCAGCGCGCCACCTCCCACGCCCGCCGCTCGAGTGACCACGTCAGCGCGGTCGTGCGTCGGCCGGCGAGCACAGAGCGGCCGGTCTTGGGCTCGATGGCGCGGGCGGCCACGAGCACGCCGTGGCAGATGGCGCCGACCGGCTTGCCGGCGCCGAACGCGTCGATCGTGATCTGTTGCACCTCGGGGCTCTCGAGGTAGGCGCGCATGCCCCGGGCACGGTGCCCGCCCGGCAGCACGAGCGCGTCGTACGAACTGCGCCGCGCCGCGCCCCAGTGCAGCGGGTTGCGGAAGGCTTCGTCGCTGAGCAGCGCGGTGTGCGCCCGCCGCGCCGCGGCGTCGGCGCGCAGGACGCGGCCGACCACCGTCAGGTTGCGGAGGAGCGGGATCGCTCCCCACGGATCGAGCCCGCGCCCGGTCACCATCAGGTCGTCGGCCGCCCCGACCTGACCCGAAGGCGTCGCGAAGACGATCACGTGCCCCTCACTCCGCAGCGTCTGCCAGGTGACGGCCACCTCGGTGGGGTCGAAGTCGAGCGCCGGGATGGGCAACAAGACGGTGGCCATGGTGCGCGCGCACGTTAGTGACGGAGCACGTCGTGATGCCACGGGTGCCGCCGATGCCACGGGCACCACGTGTGTCCGGCCCGGTCCGGGAGTATCGTCGGTGAGGTGAGCGACACCGGCACCGACGCCCAGAGCCCCCCGGTCCCTTCGCCGATCTTCTCGTCCGAGGATGCGCTCGAGGAGCTCTGGGTGAAGGCCTACCAGGGCGAGGTACTCGGCGAGGCGCTCTTCGGGCGCATTGCGGACAGGCTCGACGATCCCGACCACGCCGCCAAGATGCGCGTCCTCTCCACCCTCGAGCGCAAGACCAAAGAGGCCATCGCCCCGTCGCTCGAGCGAGCGGGACTCTCCACCGACGCGGACCCCGAGATGCTCGCATTGGCCGACGCGCTGGCCGTGGACATGGTATGGACCGAGTTCCTGGCGGCCACGGAATCGATCACCAAGCAGTACATCCCGCTCTACGTGCGCATCGGCGAGCTCGATCCGTCGGAGCAACCGGCGTCGGACCTCCTCGTGGCGCACGAGGCCGCGCTGCGCGCCTTCGCCCGGGCCGAGCTGGCCGGAGACGCGGCCACGTCGCTCGACGCCATCAACGCACTCGCCCACATGCGCTAGAGCCCACTGGGCTCCGACGTGGTCGAGTTCGCGCCGTTCGACCAACGGCACTACGAGACGGTGGGGACGCGGGACGGGTACGCCGCGTGGGCGCCCACCTACGAGACCACCGTCGACGACGAGATGGACCTCGCACTGCTGGAGCGGATCGTCGTGGTTCCCTGGCACGCTCTGCACCGCATCGCCGACCTCGGATGTGGCTCGGGTCGCACGGCGGCCTGGCTCCGGCTCCGCCTCCGCCGCGACGCCCGCCTGGACGGCGTCGACGTGACGCCCGAGATGCTCGACCTGGCCCGCCGACGTGGCGTGCACGATCGGGTGGTGCAAGCCGACGTACGCGCCTCGGGGCTGGACCAGGGTGCCTACGACCTCGTGGTGTGCAGCCTGGTGGACGAGCACCTGGCCGACCTCGTCCCTCTCTACGCCGAGGCCCGGCGACTGCTGGCTCCCGGCGGCTGGTTCGTGCTCGTCGGCGTACATCCCTTCTTCGTGATGGCGGCCGGGATGCCCACCCACTTCGACACGCCCTGTGGGCCCGTGGCCATCGAGAGCCACGTCCATCTCCCAGGCGAGCACGTGGCGGCGGGCGCCGGCGCGGGGCTGGTGGTCGTCGAGCTCCACGAGGGGCTGGTGGGGGAGCGGCTCATCGAGCTGAAGCCCAGCTGGGAGCGCTATCGCCACTGGCCCTTCAGCGCCGTGTGGGTCTGGTCGGCGCGCTGAGCACGCGGGAGCCGGCACCGATCGGCCCCGCTTGGAACCCCAGGACCCACCACCCCTACCATTGGGGCGAAGGCCATGGCCCCTGTTGTTCAACTCCGTGCCGCGGTCGCGCTCGCCGGCCGCTTCCCCGCCCTCGCCGGGGTCGATCTCTCTTTGGACCAGGGAGAGGTCGTCGTCGTCATGGGCCCCAATGGCGCCGGCAAGACCAGCTTGCTGCGTGCATGTGCTGGCCTTTTGCCCGTCACCTCGGGCGAGGCGACGGTGCTCGGGGTCGACCTCACCGTTGACCACACGGCGGTGCGGCGCTACGTCGGCCTCTTGGGACATGCCGCGCCGCTCTACGACGACCTCAACGCGGCGGAAAACGTCCGGTTCGCCGTCCGCGCCCTCGGCCTGCCTGCCTCGAGCGCCGAGAGCGCGCTCGAGCGGGTGGGCCTGATCGGGCGCCTGCGCACCACGCCCGCCGGACGGCTCTCGGCCGGGCAGCGGCGCCGGGTCGCGCTGGCCGCGCTCCTGGCGCGCCGGCCCGCGCTCTGGCTGCTCGACGAGCCGCACGCCGGACTCGACGCCGCCTCCCGCACCCTGCTCGGCCAGCTCGTCGCCGACGCCGTCACCGACGGCGCGACGGTGCTGCTCTCTTCGCACGAGCCGCAGCTCTCCGTACCGCTGGCCGACCGCGTCGTGTCCATGGGAGGCGGCCGGGTCACGGGCGAGGAGCCGGGCGGCCGCCGCGCCACGCTCACGGCGGTGCCGCCGGCCGCGCCGGACCCGTCCAGCCCGGCGGGGGCGACGCATGTGGCATGACGCCGTGCTGGTGGCCGGCAAGGACCTGCGCATCGAGGCGCGCTCGCCGCGTCGGCCTGTGGCAGGTCGTCCCCTTCGCCTTCCTGGTCCTGGTGCTCCTGGCGTTCGCCATCGGCCCCGACCAGTCGTCGCTGCAGCACGCGGCACCGGGGATCTTCTGGGTCGCGCTGCTCTTCTCGACCGTGCTCGCCATTCAACGAAGCGTCGCCGTGGAGTCGGGGGAGGGGACGCGTGACGGGCTGCGCCTCTCGGGCATCGACCCCGCCGGCATCTTCTTGGGCAAGGCGGCTGCCATCGGGCTCCAGTTGCTGGCGCTCCAACTCGTGCTCTGGGCCGGCGTGACGTTCCTCTTCGACGTGCGGGTGCACGTGGTCTGGCTCGCCGTGGTCGCCAGCTTGCTGGCCACGGTCGGCCTCGCCTGTGCCGGCGTGCTCTACGGCGCGCTCTCGGCCGGGCTGCGCGTGCCGCGACACCCTGCTCCCCCTCTTGGTGCTGCCCGTGCTGGCGCCCGTGCTCTTGGCCGGCTCCAAGGCGTGGCAGGCCGCACTGAGCGGAGCCGCGTCGTCGGGGACGCAGTGGCTGAAGATCCTCGGGCCCTTCGCCGTGATCTACCTCGTGGTGGGCGTCGTCCTCTACGGACCGCTCCAGGAGGCAGCATGAGCACGCTCGACATCCCCGATTCCCCCGACGTCGCCGCAGGTGACGTGGGGGCCGAGCCCCGCGTGCCGCGAGACTGGCACCCGCGCTGGTTGAGCGTGGTCGGCGTGCTGGCCATCGTTTCTGTCGCGCTGACGATCTGGCTGGGTCTCTGGGTGACCCCGCCGGACGAGGTGCAGGGCAACCTGGCGCGGCTGCTCTACATCCATCCCGCCGTCGCCACCGTCGCGCTCTACTGGGTGGGCATCGTCGCGGCGGGCGCCAGCCTGCTCTACCTCTGGCCGCGGACCCGCTCGCTGTTCTGGGACCGCCTCGCTGCCTCGGCCGTCGAGGTCGGCGCGGTGTTCTCCGCCCTCACGCTGGTGACCGGCTCACTCTGGGGCCGGCCGGTATGGGGCGTGTGGTGGACCTGGGACGCCCGGCTGACCACGACAGCGCTGTTGCTCCTGCTCGAGATCGGCTACCTGGCGCTGCGCCGCGTCCCGGCCGACCTGGCGGTGCGGGCCCGCCGCTGCGCGGTCGCCGCGCTGCTCATCGCGATCGACATCCCGATCGTGCACTTCTCAGTCGACTGGTGGAACACGTTGCACCAAGGCGGCACCATCTTGGATCCCGGCTTCCAGCTGCACGTCCACGGCTCGATGCTGTGGGCCATGCTGCTCAGCTTCGTCGCGTTCTCGCTGGTCTTCGTGTGGCTGCTGGCCGTGCGTTACCGGATCGAAGTGCTCGAGGACGCCGTGGGCGACCAGGAGCTCGAAGTGTCGCTGGCCGAGCGCTGGAGCGAGGACGCGCCCGGGCTGCGCCAGGCGGGGGGTGAGGTGTGAGCTACGTCGACGCCGGCTACGTGGCGGCAATCGGCGGCACGTTCGTCTACGCCGTCAGCCTGGTGCTCCGCCGGCGCCGCTGGGAGCGGGCACTGCGGGCATCGGACGCCACGCTGGAGCCCGAGACCGCCGCCGACGAGGGCGAGCGGTCGTGACCGGCACCGCAACCACCGCGACGAGCCCGCCCACTCCGCCGTCGTCCGGGTCCCCCTCGGGCCCGGCCGTGCCGCCCGCCCGGCGGCGTCGGACCAGCCGGCGCGTGCTCCTCGTGTTCGCCCTCTTGGCGGCCGCCCTCGTCTTCTTGCTCGTCGAGGGCGTGGGCAGCTCCCTCGACTACTTCGACACCGTCGACCAGGCGCTGGCCCACAAGGCCTCGCTCGGCACGCAGACCTTCCGCCTGGAAGGCACGGTGGTCCCGGGCAGCATCCGCCCGACGTCCACGGGTACCGCGTTCCTCATCTGCGAGGGACCCAAGTACGTCCACGTGACCAACACCGGAAGCCCCCCGCAGCTCTTCCAGCCCCGGATCCCCGTCGTGGTGGTGGGCCACTTCGCCTCGGCGGCGTCCACCGCATTCGAGTCCAACACCATCATGGTCAAGCACTCTGAGACGTACACCGCCCAGTACCCGAACCGGGTGAAGGTGACGTCGACGGGTTCCGTCTGCTGATGGTCGACGCACAGCTCGGCACGATCGGGATCTGGCTCGCTTTCGTCGCCTGCATCGTGGGCGCGGTGATGATGGTGGCCGCCCTGGCCCGCGGCGGTGGCGCTCCCGCCGCTCGCCGGACCGGCGACGGACGGCTCTTGGCGCCGGTCCTGCTGGTTGGTGCGCTGCTGGCCACCGGGGCCATGGAGCACGCGCTGATCACCCACGACTTCGCGCTCGTCTTCGTCGCCGGCAACAACAGCACCGTCACCCCGCTGCTCTACTCCATCACGGGCATGTGGTCGGCCCTGGCGGGATCCATCCTGCTGTGGGGCCTCATCCTCGCCGTGGTCAGCACCGTCTTCGTGTGGCGCTACCGGCAGCAGGCCTTCGACCCGGTGATCCGCTGGGCGACGCTCGTCTTGTACCTCGTCTCCGCCTTCTTCTTCGGACTGATGATCGGGCCGGCCAATCCCTTTCTCACCGCACCCGGCGCCACGCAGGGGCTCGGGCCGAACTCCCTGCTCCAGGACAACCCACTCGTGGCCATCCACCCACCCCTTCTCTATGTGGGTTTCGTGGTCTTCACGGTGCCGTTCGCCTTCGCGATCGGCATGCTGGCGACCGGACGGGTGGGTGACCGCTGGCAGATCGAGTGCCGGCGCTGGACGTTGGTGGCCTTCACCTTCTTGTCGGTCGGGATCGTCCTCGGCGCCTGGTGGTCGTACCAGGTGCTCGGCTGGGGTGGATTCTGGGGCTGGGACCCGGTGGAGAACGCGGCGCTCCTGCCGTGGCTCTGCGGCACCGCCTACCTGCACTCGGTGCTCGTCCAGGAGCGGCGCGGCCTCATGCGGGTGTGGAACCTCTCGTTGTCGATCGCAACCTTCGCCCTCACCATCCTCGGGACCTTCCTGACGCGGTCGGGGGTCATCACCTCGGTGCACTCCTTCTCGGAGTCCTCGCTCGGCCCGCTGCTCATCGGCTTCTTCTTCGTGGTGGTCATCGTCGGCTTCGGCCTGATCGCCTGGCGCGGCGACCGCCTGCGCTCGCCGGGCGGGATCGACGCCCCGCTCGGCCGCGAGGGCGCGTTCCTCCTCAACAACGTCGTCTTCGTCGGGTTCGCCTTCGTCGTCCTGCTTGGCACGGTGTATCCGCTCCTCTACGAGGCCGTCACCCAGCAGCAGGTCACCGTCGGCGCGCCGTTCTTCAACACGGTCGCCATCCCGGCCGGCCTGACACTCCTCTTCCTGATGGCCGTGGCGCCCGTGCTGAGCTGGCGCAAGATGAGTGGGGCGGTGTTGTGGCACCGTCTCGCCGTTCCCGTGTGGGTGGGTGTCGCCACGGTCGTGGTCTGCGTGGGCTTCGGCCTGCGCGGCTTCGCCACCCTCATCGGCTTCGGCCTCGGTGCCATGGCCGCGGCCACGGCCGCCCGCGCGCTCGTCCTCTCGGTTCGCGCCGCGCACGCACGTCACGTGGGCTGGTGGCGCGGCATCGTCGGGCGCGCCAACGGCGGCATGGTGGTGCACCTCGGCGTGGTGCTCCTGGCGGTGGGTGTCATCGCCGCCACGTCGTACCGCCATCAGGCCGAGCTGGCACTCCACCCCGGCCAAGTGGTGACCTACGACGGCCACCGCTTCGAATTCGAAGGGGTCCGCACCGTCACGACGCCGTCGCGTACCGCACAGGAGGCGGTCGTGAAGGTCGACGGCGGGGTGTTCACCCCGGCCACGACCAGCTTCGGCACCGGGCTCGCCGTCGTCGGGACGCCCGCGATCGACTCGGGGTTCTTCGACGACGTGTACTTGACCTTCGACGCCGTGGGCGGCCTCGGGAACACCTCGGGCAACCTGGCCATCAACAACCTGCCGAGCGGGTCAGTGGCGATCGGGGTCGTGATCGAGCCTCTGGTTGCCTGGCTCTGGGCCGGAGGACTGCTGATCGGGGTGGGCGGCCTGCTGGCGTTGGTACCGGGCACGCGTCGCAAGGCCACCGATCCGGCCTCCGCTCCGGCCACGATCGTCACAGACGCCGAGCCCGGCGCGTCGGTCGAGAGCGAGGGCGAGCGCGAGCGCGAGACCGCGCCCGAGCCGGTCGGCGCCCTCGTCGCCGGCGCGGTGGAGCCGGCATGACCGAACGCCGTCGCCGTCACACGGCCCGCTGGGTGGCTGGCGCCGTTCTCGCCGTTTTGGTCGTCGTCGGCATCGTGCTCGCCACCCGGACGCCCCAGGAGGCGACCGCCGTCTCGAGTCCGTTGGTCGGGCGGGCCGCACCCGTCTTCTCGGGCCGTGATCTCACCACTGGTGCGTCCGTCTCGCTGGACGCGCTGCGCGGGCACTACGTCGTGCTCAACTTCTTCGCCAGCTGGTGTACGCCGTGCCAGCAGGAAGCACCCGACCTGTCCCGCTTCCACTACGAACAGGCGCACCGCGACGACGGTGCCGAGATGGTCAGCATCGTCTTTCACGACTCGGACGCCAGCGCGCGCGAGCTTCCTGCGCCAGAACGGCGACCTGTGGCCGGCCATCGGGGATCCCGGCGGGACGATCGCCGATCATTACGGGGTCACCGGACCGCCGACCACCGTGGTGATCGACCCGGCTGGTCGCGTCACCGCGGTGCTCGAGGGACCGGCGACGCAACAGAACCTCGACGTCGCCCTCACGGCTGCCCGTACCGAGCAGGCGTCGAATGGCTGAGCAGCGTTCGTTCGCGCCGCTGTGGATGCGGGTCGGCCTCCCGCTCGTCGTCCTGGCGGTGGCACTGGTGATCGGCAGCGGCGTTCTCGACAGCTCCCCGCAGAGCGCGGCACAGCGCGCCGCCTCGATCGAGGCCGGGGTGCGGTGCCCCTCGTGCACCGATCTCTCGGTGGCGCAGTCGAACGCCTCGACGGCGATCGCGGTACGGCACCAGATCGAGGGCATGGTGGCCGACGGCCGTACCACCGGCGACATCGACCAGGTGCTGGTCTCCGAGTACGGTCCCGCCATCCTCCTCGTACCGCCCGACGCCGGCGGTGTGGCCCTCATCTGGATCATCCCGCTGGTGCTCGGCGTCGCGGTGGTCGCAGGAGTCGGCGTGCTGTTCTGGCGGCGAAGCCGCGCCTTCGACTCCTTGCGGGCGGAGGCGTCAGCGGGACCCCCGGAGCGGCGCGAGAGCGAGCCGGTGCGATGAAGGTGGAGGACTCACCCGCCGTCGACCGCGGTCCCTCCCCGCGCGACGAGCACTGGCACCTCGCCGACGAGCGTGACTTCCTGCGTCGGTCCCTCGAGGACGCCGCTCGCGAGCACGAAGCCGGCGACCTCTCCGACGAGGACCACGCCCTCTTGGTGGCGCGGGACTCGGCCCGGTTGGCCGAGGTGGAAGCCGAGCTCATCCTGCTCGCCGGCTCTGACGACGCGGGCGACGCCGGCGACGCCGGCGACTCGACCGACGCTCAGCCCGCCGTCGTCCGTTCGGGGCCGGACGGCGCCGCGGTCACGGATGCGCCCAGGAGGCGCATGCCGCTCTGGCGTCGGATCGGGATCGCCGTCGCGTGCGGGTTCATCGTGCTGGGTGGGGTCATCTTGGTGGCGCACTTCGTGCAGGCACGCCAGCCCGGGCAGTCCTCGTCGGGCAGCGTCACCCTCTCGCAGGCGCAACAGATCGAGAACCAGCTGCAGCAGGCGCTCACCCTCAACAACAAGGGCAACGTCGAAGGAGCGCTGGTGCTGTACAACAGAGTCCTCAGCGAGGATCCGTCCAATCCCGCTGCGTTGGCCTACGCCGGATATCTGGAATGGAACCAGGGTTCGCGCGCGCCACGTGGCGTCGCTGGTGCGCATCGGGCGCGCGCAGATCCAGACTGCCGTCAAGAACGCGCCCACCTACTATCAGGCCCACCTCTTCTACGGGCTCGTGCTGGCGAACCAGGACCACAACGACAAGGCAGCCGTGGCTCAGTTCAACGACTTCCTGGCCGACGGCCCCCCGGCGGCTGAGCTCGCCCAGGTCGAGCCCCTCGTGCTCGGCGCCTACGAGGCGGCGGGAGTCCCTGTGCCGGCCGGCTTCACGCGGCGGCGGGACCCCGACCTCAGCCCCGTAGGGCGCGCAGGTCCCCCACCACACTTGGAAAGGCTGCGGCGAAGCTGCGGCAGTCTTCCTCGTTGGTCGACCAACCGACGCTGACGCGGAGCGAGTGGCTCGGGTCGACGCCCATCGCCTCGAGAACCGGCGACGGCTCGATGCTCTCCGACGAGCAGGCCGATCCCGAGTGGACCGCCACACCCGCCCGATCGAGACCGATCAGCACGGGCTCCGCTTCGACACCGTGGACCCCGAGGCAGACGAGCGAGGGGAGCCGCTCTTCGGACGAGGCGGGCCCGACGATCTCGACGTCCTCGACGGCGAGCGCCGCAGCCACGAGGTCCTCGATGAAATGCCGGGCGCCGGTGGCTTCGTTGTGCAGGGCGAGACCGCCCTCCGCGGCCAAGGCAGCGGCCACACCGCCAAACGCGAGAAGCGCGGGAATCGCTTCCAACCCGCCGCGTCGTCCCGCGCTCTTGCTCACCGCCGACGAGGAGGGGTTCGAACCGGGTGCCCCGGCGAACCACCAGAGCACCGGCTCCCGGTACCGCGCCCAGCTTGTGCGCGCTGACGCTGACCAGGTCGGCGTCCAACGCACCGAGATCGGTGACGACATGGCCGCACGCGGCCGCCGCATCGACGTGGACGGTGACACCTACCTGACGGCACAGCTCGACCACCTGGTGCACGGGCTGGATGGTTCCCACCTCGTGGTTGGCCCACTGGCAGTGCACCAGGGCGGGTCTCGGCGCGGACGCCCTTTCGAGCCGCTCGCGCAGTGCGTCCACGTCGAGACGGCCGGTCCCGTCGACCGCGAGCACCTCGACCGGCGCGGCCCGGGCCGAAGCGTCGCGCGCCGCGGAGTGCTCGACCGCAGCGCAGAGCACCGGTGCGCCCGGCATGGCGCGGGTCGCACCCCAGACGGCGGCGTTGATCGCCTCGGTACCGCCCGAGGTGAACACCACCTGGCGTGGCAAGACGCCGAGGAACTCCGACACCTGCGTGCGCGCCGTCTCGAGCGCGTCGCGCACCGTGCGCCCCTCCTCGTGGAGGCGTCCAGGATCACCAGGCGGGAGGCCTGCCCAGGCGGCGAGTGCCTCGAGCGCCTCGGGCCGAGGCGGTGTCGTGCTGGCGTGGTCGAGGTAGGCGCGAGCCACCGGGGCTCAGGCAGACGCGGTGCAGGTGTCGTCGCCACGGGCCCGTGACGAAAGGATCACCGGCAGTGCCCGCTGTGACGCGGTGCCGCACAGGCCGGCCAAGAGCCCTTTCACCATGCCTCGGTCGACCGCGCAGAGCACCGGGTTCGTGCTGCTGGCGTCGCCGAAGGGACACTGCTCTGCGATGACGGCGGTGGTCTCGCCGCGATCCTCGGCGTGGGCGGCGAAACCATGGGCCGTCAAGGTCTCCGCCACCACGTGCATCGCCGCCCGCACCGTGCGCTGGCCCTCGGTCGGCGTCATGCGGGATGCGAGCGAACGGCCGTACTCCTCACCGACGAGCGCCGCCATCTCTTCTGCCTCCGCAGGACCGAGGCGTTGCATGGCCTCACCTAAGAGACGCATCAAGAGGTCGTCGCGGCGCTGCATGAGTCCGAGCGACAGCTCCTCCTCGACGCAGAAGTACCGCTTGGAGGGCCGTCCGGCCCCGGCGGCATTGCGGCCGGTCTCGACGCGCACGTAGCCGCCGTCGACCAAACGCTGGAGGTGGTGGCGCGCCACGTTCGGGTGGAGGGAGAACGTCGTTGCAACCTCTCGCGCCGTGACGCCGGGCACCGCGCGGACGTGCAAGAAGATGTCACGCCGGGTGGGGTCACCGAAGGCTGCGGCCACCGCGGCCACGGCGGCGCTGAAGCGACCGTCGTCGGCGCCCGCCGCCGCGCTCGACCTCCGCTGCCCGCTCGGACTGCTCAGCGCGCTCGATCTCCACCCTGCGCTCGGGCTCCACCGTGATCGGAGTGGTGCTCACGGTGGGTAGTCTACCGGGGGATCAGCCCCTGGAACTGGGGCAACGCGAATGGAGCCACCCGGCACGCGGGTCACTCGTTGCGGATCCACCACGACGAGGAAGGCCATGGCACCAGACCACACACAGCTCGAAGCCGCGGTGAGCGCGGTGATAGAACCCGAGCTCGGTGTGTCCTTAGGTGACCTCGGACTGCTCCAGACGGTGCGACCGCGCCGCCGCCGGGTGCACCTCGAGGTGGCCCTTCCCGTCGCTGCCTGGCCGGGAGCAGACGAACTCGCCGACGAGATCCACCGTGCCGCCCTGGCCGTCGACGGCGTCGAAGAGGTCGACCTCGAGTTCGTCGTGATGAACGAACAGGAAAGGACTGCGCTGCGCCATCGCCTGCGCAGCCGCATGCTCGGTGCTGGCCCCGAGGCGGACGGGGAGCCCGACGAAGCGGGACACGCCCATGGCCACGCCCACCAGGAGCCGGCGCCCGCTTTTCTCGCCGCGGATGCCACGACGAGGGTGATCGGTGTGTCCTCCGGCAAAGGTGGAGTCGGCAAGTCGACGGTGACGGTGAATCTGGCCATCGCGCTGGCTCGGGCCGGGCACTCGGTCGGCCTGCTCGACGCGGACGTCTACGGCTTCTCGGTACCCAAGATGCTGGGTACGGACCACGACCCTGTGATCATCGGCGACATCGTGATCCCGACGGCCGCGCACGGTGTCCGCTGTTTGTCCATGGGGTATTTCGTCCCTGACGACCAGCCGGTCATTTGGCGGGGACCGATGCTGCACAAGGCGATCCAGCAGTTCCTGAGCGACGCCTACTGGGGCGAGCCGGAGTTCCTCCTTGTCGACATGCCGCCCGGAACAGGAGACGTCGCGCTGACGCTGGCTGAGGTCATGCCGCGGGCCGAGATCGTCGTCGTGACAACGCCACAGCCGGCCGCGCAGCGCGTGGCGCAACGCTCGGCGTTCGCGGCACGGCGGCTCAAGCTCTCGGTGCGCGGCGTGATCGAGAACATGAGCTGGTTCACTGGCGACGACAACAGGCGTTATGAGCTCTTCGGGTCGGGCGGCGGCGACGCGGTTGGCCTCCGACCTCGGCGTCCCCTTGCTCGGTCAGGTCCCTCTGGTCAATGCCGTGCGCCTCGGTGGCGACGAGGGACGGCCCGTCATGGCAGTGGACCCCGAGAGCGAGACGGCCCGGTCGTTCCAGGCGATTGCCGACAAGCTCGCCGCGCTCGGGCCAGCCCGCGTCTACCGGCGCGAACTCACCTTGCGTTGACGCCGGTCACCTTCAACCTGACAGCGCAGGCTGTGCCAAAGGTTGTGGTTGCGTTGGGCCTCTCGTCTGTAAGGACCGCGCGAGGCGCTCGTTCTCCCAGGCGGTAGCCCGGCGCAGGGGACGCCGCAAGGAGGGGGAAGACCAATGCCACATCGCCATACCCGAAGTCATCTTGCGAGCTGGCGCGCAAGTTGTGTCATCGACGGTGACCTCGGGCCCGCCCACTGGCGCGAGTGTCGGGTCATCGCCATCACGCCCGAGGGGATGGGCTTCACACTCCGCCACGATGAGCCCGCGGAACTCGTGGGCGGTACCGTCAAAGTGCAGTTTCCCGCTGGGAGTGGCTCCCTCCGGGTCTCGCTCGAGGGAGCCGTAACGAGCGCCGCTGCCGTAGGGTCGGGCATTGTCCGAGTCGGTCTGGAGTTCCGCGGACTGTCTCGGTCGGAGCGAGCCCTCGCCACGGTCCTGGATGTCCTCACGCAAACATACGAGCCGGCGGATCCTGGCCTCTCTGCTGACATCCCCTCTCGCTCGGTGTTGGCGCCCCGCTGGACCGGCGAGCGGAGGGCTCCAAAGTTGGAGGTACTCGCAGGGGCCTGATGAGTGCGTTGACTCGAGCGATCCTCAGAGACGTTGGAATTAGCAAAGAACCAATTCCCTTGTAGGGCTCTCACGAGAGTTCCTGATCGCCAGGACATTGGGCGTTCACGCTCACTTCGTGATTGGCGGCGAAGTGTGCACATCCTCGGAGGAGACCGGCGTCTTTCTACGGATCGCCCAGCCGGTGCAATACGACGTCGAGTGCCGGCCACAGCACACCGTCGCCCAACATTTCCAGGACGCACCGCGCGAACAGCCATTGTCGGACGCGCTCGGCGTCCAGCCCGGCTAGATCGGAAACTTCGGTCAGCAACGCCATCGGGTCGGCCCGCAGCGTGCGATTGCAGTTCAACAGGTGCTGCAACACGTCGTAGTGCGGGTCGCCGACGTAGGGCTTGGGATCGATGAGAAGCCAGGGGCGACGCGTGCCGGACAGCACGTTGCCAGCGTGGAGGTCCGTGAACAACAGCACAGCGGTCGCTCCGTCGCGCGCCAGCAGGCGGAACAGCGCCAAGCCCTCAGAGGCCAGCCCGCCGTCAAGTCGTCCGGGGTCTATGGTCAGCCGCTCCTCGGCGCGCGTCACCCAATCGTCGGCCATCGCCGAGAGCGGACGGAATGGATGATCAGACGGCAAGTCAACGGTCCAGACTGAGCTGAGTAACTCGGTGACGACGACGTGCTGTTCAGCCTCGGGTCGTTCGCGCAGCTCGGTTCCGGGTCGACAGCGCTCGAGCAGCATTGCGGTCGTGTCGACGTCGCCGCCCGGCCCGCCTCCCGGATCGAGTGGCGCCAGGTGCTCGAACGCGTAGACCTCGACCGCGCCGTGGCCGCCGAGCATTGCCAGGGCTTCTGCTTCGTGGAGCGCTTCGGTGTGGTGCCACGCCACCTTCAGCACGACCTCGCGCCCATTCCGATCAATTCCCGGTGCGACCCACGAGCAATTGCCGCCCGGCTCGAATGGCTCGCCCAGGCTCAGTCCCCAGCGCGCCGTCAATTGTTCCACCCGGCTCGGAAGCGCGGCCAACCAATTCACTCGCTCCTGACCACCGACGTCTGTCGAGGCTTGTAGGTAGGTCGGAACCCGCAGCTCTGCGGTCATGGAGCACACCCTACGGTGCTATCGACGATCCGCCTGCGCCAGAAGCAGTGCGTCCACTTCTGGCGCTGATGTCACGCGCCGGTACTACCTTTCGGGCCGTGCAGGAGGCGATCGATTCGTCGGCGGACATTGGCGAGCGCCGGCTGCCCTTTGTGGGTGTGAACAACTTTCGGGATCTGGGCGGGTACGAGACCGAATCGGGTGCGGCCACGGTGTGGGGACGTGTCTTTCGATCCGACAGCCCTCACAACTTCACGACAGCTGATCTCGAGATCTTCGACACGTTGGACGTTCGTGTGATCTACGACCTCCGGCGTGATGCAGAGCGTGATGCAGAGCCGGGACCACGGCCGTGTGTTCACAAATCAGTGCCGAGCGGTCCAGTATTTGCGACAGTAGAGAACATCTTGAAGACCAGAAGTGATGGAGAGCGATGGCTCTTCGAGGATTACTGCAGGATGCTCGACGTGGCCGGTCCGGTGTTCGGTGATCTCTTCTCACGGCTCGCCGAGTGTGAAGGCCCAGTGATGTTTCACTGCATGGGCGGCAAGGATCGAACTGGAATGACAGCCGCCTTGTTGCTCAGCTGTCTCGGCGTGGATCGTGACACGGTCTTGGACGACTACGAGCTGACGTCTCGCTACAACGGACCCGGTCGGATACCCCACGTCGTAGATCAGTTCGTCTCGGAGGGAATCGAGCGGGAAGCCGCCATAGGGATTCTCAGCACGCCGCGATGGGCGATGGAAGATGCGTTGCATCGCATGGACTCCACCTATGGCGGAATCACGTCGTATCTCCGCGGACCCGGCGGAATGGATCCGAGGACCATCAAAGCCCTTCGGTCTCGGCTGCTCACCTGACGCTTCATCGCCGGGCGCTGCGCAAGGCCTCGGCGCAACCCGGGCGCCGTGGCAGCATCCACACAGATCACACCACCAGCGGGCATCACGTGGACGCAAGTATGGACTGGAGGCGCGGCGAGCTCCTTCATCGACAGCACGGGACAGCTCTGGATCGTGGAGCCAACGCAAAGGGCGAACTGGGTAATGGAACCTCAGGCGGTTATCAAGCCGCTCCGCAGGTCGTTCTGAGTGGCATCACCAAAGGGACGAGTACCTCGCACACGGGAGACTCCCTAGGGGAGCCGGATGACGACCGAAAGCCACGCACGTGCACCCTCAGGATCGATAGTGATCTCGATGCGAGAGGGCTCGATCGACTCGATCCGCCATCCGTCGCCGAAACTCGACTGGATCTCGACCTCCTTCACTCGCCGCGGTCCCCAGTCGCCGGGCTGTTCGTCACTGAAGCACAGCATGAAGTAGCGGCCCCCAGGGACGACGGCGGAGGCGAGGCTTGTGACAAAGCGTGCACGGTCGCGGTCATCGAACACGTGGAACAACCCGCAGTCCAACACAGTGTCGTACTGCTCGTGACGAGACTCGAGCTCCAGGGCATCGCCTACGACGAGACGAGGATGGAGTCTTCGTTCCCGGGCCTTCTCTTCTGCCAGTTGGATTGCCCTCGGCGATGAGTCGATTCCCGTGACCTCCAGCCCGAGGTCTGCCGCCATCAGGGCGTGTTCGCCCGTTCCACACCCAATGTCGAGGACTCGTCCGATCACAAGGCCGGATTGGGCGAGCGACGCGAACGCTGGCTGGGGATGTCCGATATCCCAGGGTGGCGTGCCAGCGTAGGCAGCATCGAACTCGAGTGCTCGGTGTGGAGCGGGATTTTCGGTCCCGCGGTCACCGGAGATGTCAGCCATACCGCAACGCTATTCCGATGCGGCCGTATGCCGGGAGGCGTGCGGCAACTCAGCAGGGTTCTGGGTTGTCCAAGCCCTCTCGCCGTGCTGTCCAGACGCGGGCTTCTCTCACCACGCCGCACGCGGCGACACCCATTGCCAGGACCATGAGACCGACCGTGCCGATGAACCAAGCGTCCCAGGTCGATCCGGGGGCGTTTTCCGGAGTTGCGCTCAAGAAGGCCGGCGCCGCTGCCGCCATCGCGCCCCACCAGACCGCCGTCGCGCCGACCATGACCATCATTGCGAGCGCAACGGCGGCAGCGAGGATGGCTTCGGCAGTCAGGATTGCGGGAGAGAACACACTCCGTCGAGCAGCCGCGACTGCCACGACAGTCCACAGCGCCAAGGTGATCACGATGAGCGCAGCCCAAATCAAGAACAGTGCTCCGTACCAGTGGAAACCGCTGTCACGTTGCTCTGGGGTGAGAGTGTGTGCTCGGAGGACAACCAGCACGGTGGCTGCGCCGCTGAGGACGGTGCCCGCGAGGGCCCGCACGAAGTGACCACGCACCGAAGCCCAGCCATCGGTTTGGAGGAAGCGCACGAAGGCCGGGACGGCGAGAAGCGCGCCAGCCACCACGAGGACACCAGCCACGGCGGCCACGCTCTGAAGCAGCCAAAACGCCAGGTCCGGTACGTGGTGCGATGCCATGCTGTGTGGCAAAGCCTCGTCGAAATGCTCGGAAAACTTGGCGAAGCTCGCGCCGGCGATGACGAAGGCGGCCCAAGCGACAAGAACCACGAGCGCACCTGCTCGGACTCGATCGGCCGCGGGTGCTGAGTCGCCCGTCAGCCCCGATTGCTGCGCCCGCTGTCGAAGTCCGCCGGTAGCGAGGCCGAGGTGAACACGAAACGGAAGATGCTCGCCGTACTCGTCGTCGAGCAGGGTGATGAGTTCGTCCCCGTACCTGATGCGCCATGACCGCGGGTACCAGCGGAGACGAGGATCGTGGGCACCTTCCTTCCTGCTGTTCGGGCGTCCCCCGCTGGCGAACCCTTCGTTCATCACGCCAACCTCGGCCGGCGTGAGTGGACCATTTTGAGTCGCGCTTGTCCTACTCGGACGAGCTCATGCATCTGGGCGACCGACTCGGCGAGAGCCTGTGAACCAGCGGTCGTGATTCGATACGGGCGCCGGCGGTCGTCGAACTCCAGCGGCTCGATGAGTCCGCGCTCCTCCAACCTGGTTATGGCTCCGTAGAGGGCACCGGGACCCAGCTTCACTCCGGCGAACTCCTCGATGTCCTTGAGGAGCGCGTGCCCGTGCTTGGCCCCGCCAGCAAGGCTCATGAGGATCAGGGTCGGTGGGTCGTTCGACCGGCGCCGAGACGGCGATGTTCCATTGTCGCGAAGAGGGCGTCGTGGCACCCAGTCACACTACTACGTAGTACGTAGCTACGCAATACGTAGCATCGCCGAATTCGGCGGTGTTTCTCCTCTTGCTCAGACAGGCCCGTGGGTCTCATCGAGGAGCTAACGCCTGGTCGTCAACGTCGCCTTTCCTTCGCCCGAGAGATCGTCGAGCGCAACCAAGCGCCCCGCCATCATCATCACCAGCGCCTCTGCTGGACCGGTGACCAGGGGACCGTTCCCATGAGACCAGTCCATGTCAGTGGCGGCGAGCGCCAACCCCGCAATGCGCTTCTTGGCACCGAATATGTGAACGTCGTTCTTGACGAAGTCCGCCACTGGGACGAGATGGGCCTCGGGAAGATCGCGTGTGATGCCCAGCGGTCGACACATGTCCTGGCCATGGATCAGGACATGCATCAGGCCTCTGACCGGCTGATCTCCAGACGGAGCTTCACGATTGGCGGCGGCGTTCCGAAAGGCCCTGAGAAGGGCAGCCGGGTCGTGCTGACCGCGGATTTGCCCATCTGCTGCGACCCATCGGTTGTAGTTGAAACCGTGGCGAAGCAGTCCACCGAAGATCGCTCGTACACCGAACGCACCTTCCGCGCCCGCGGTCACGTGAGCGAGTACATCCCTGATGCGCCATTCCGGGCACAGTGAGGGCGAGTTCCACTGCTCGTCATCGATCACGGCGAGTCGCTGAGCCAGATCGAGCATCTCGTCACGTACTGGGTCAGGTCTGTCCACGGCATCCTTCTCGGCGTGACTCCTGCGCACCCGGAACGGCCATTTGGCACACCGCTCCTCAGCGGGGAGCGCGGGGCATACCCAACCCGATCATGGCGATGATGTCGCGTTGGATCTCGTTCGTGCCACCGCCGAAGGTGAAGATCGTCTGGCCCCGGGCTTGCTTCTCGAGGCGGCCTCGGAGGACGGCCCCCGGAGAGCCCTCGACCAGATAGCCGGCCTGGCCGACGACTTCGAGGAGCTGTTGATAGACCTCGAGGGCGAGCTCGGTGCCGTACACCTTGGTGGCGGACGCATCGGCGGGGTTCAAGCCCTTGTCGGCGGCCCACGCCACCTTCCAGTTGAACAGCTTCAGCACCTCGACTTTGGCGTGGGCCTTGGCCAGCGAGATCTGGACCCACTCGTGATCCATCACGGAGCGGCCGTCCCTCAGTTCGTGTCCCTGTGCCCATCGTCGAACTTCGTCGAGGCTCCGAAGCAAGCCTGAACTCGGGCAGATCGCCACTCGTTCATGATTCAGTTGATTGGTGATCAGCTTCCAACCTTGGTTCTCGGCCCCCACGAGGTTCTCGGCTGGAACCCGGACGTCCTGGTAGAAGGTTGAGCTCGTGATGTCACCCGCGATCGTCGGCAGCGGGGTCCAACTGAACCCAGGGCTGTCCACCGGCACGATGAAAACCGATAGGCCCTTGTGTTTGGGAGCCTCAGGATCGGTGCGCGCGGCCAGCCACACATAGTCGGCGTACTGGATGGCGCTCGTGAAGATCTTCTGGCCGTTGATCACGTATTCGTCCCCGTCGCGTACGGCCCGGGTTTGCAGTGACGCCAGGTCAGTGCCTGCGGACGGCTCGGTGTAGCCGATCGAGAAGTGAACCTCACCTCGGATGATGCCGGGCAGGATCCGCTGCTTCTGCTCCGCGGTCCCAAGTGCCATGAGCGTGGGACCAACGCTGTTCAACGTGAGCAGAGGAAGTGGCACGCCCGCCCAGTGCGACTCCTCGACGAAGATCATCTGGTCGATGGCGCCTCGCGCCTGGCCGCCGTACTCGACGGGCCACCCGAGGCCCAGCCATCCGTCCTGTCCCATACGGCGGATGTAGTGGGTATAGGGGGCCTCGTCGAGATCGGAACCCTCGACGTCCGCCACCAATTTCTCGAAGTACTCGCGGAGCTGGCCCTGCAGATCTCGTTCCTCTGCCGTGAACTCCAGGTGCATGGTGGCCTCCGGGTTGAAACTCACCGCTCTGTGCGGACGGCGTGCATTCTCGCGTGAATCTCATCGCACGGTGTCCGCGAGCGGCACGTCGCCAGGTACGCACAACCCACGCTGGGCGATCGATCTCCACCTCTCGAACGGAAGCTACCCCGCGTGGAGGCGTGAGGTGCGGGTGGGACTGAGTCCCCATTTCATGTTGGCCGCATCGCGGGCGTTGCCGCGGTAGACGACGACCTGATCGCGCCCGTGCCGCTTCGCCTCGTACATGGCGTTGTCGGCGTCGCGCAAGAGTGCGGCCGGTGTGGCGTTGCCATCGGCGGTGACGACAATGCCCACGCTGGCCGTGATCGCGACCTGGGCGTCACCGACGATCATCGGCTTGCTGAGGCCGGCCCGTATCCGCTCGGCCATGTCCACGGCGTCGTCTTCGTGGTCGACTTCGGCCAGCGCGACGAACTCATCGCCACCGAAGCGGGCTACGACGTCGACGCCGCGCGTCATGGCGATCAACCGGGTCGCCATCTCGTTGAGCACCATGTCGCCCGCAGAATGGTCCGCCCGGTCGTTCACCAACTTGAAGCGGTCCAGGTCGACGAACAGCACGGCGAGCGAGTTGCGACGCCGACCGACGTGGGCCAGCGCCTCCTGGAGCTTTTCCATGAACAGAGTCCGGTTGGCCAGGCCCGTGAGCCCGTCGTGGGTCGCCTGGAATGCCATCTGCTCTGCCATCTCGCAGCGCTCGATGGCGAGGCCGACCATGCCGGCGAGCTGGTCGAGCTTTTGGAGCTCCTCACTCCCGAAGTAGGGCATGTAGGGGCTGATGCGAACGGCCAGTTCATGGGTCGCGCACCACTGTGGGTGCGAACGGTGATGCGGTCGCGCCTCGACCCGGCGCGGGCCATCCCGTCCCACTCGTCGAACCAGTCATCGCTCTCGCTGTCGCTGGACCAGGCCGGGTAGCGGGCCACGACCGTGCCGTCGCTCGCCAAGAGCGCCGCCTTGGACGCGCCGACCAGCGCGCTCGACATGGGGCAGCAGGTGTTCGGCCACATCGCGCGAGTCGCCCGCGGACACCAACTCGCCGACGGCGCGGCGGAAGGCGAGGTCCTCCTTGCGACTGAGGAAGACCCGCACGAAGGACGGAAGGACCAGGGCGACGAGGAACAGCAGTCCCATGACAACGGTCAAGGCGCGGGTGACCAGTTCGACCGTCGGGCCCTGGAGCCTCAGTGCCGCGACCACTACCTGGACCTCCAGCCCCGCAACGGCGATGGCCAGCAGGCGCATCCGCGTGGCGGCGATGGGCGGTTCGCCGCGGCCTGCCACGAAGAGGCTGATCACCACGTAGGCGAAGAGGAACGCGAAGCTCACGGCGAAGGCGATCCGATAGGCGAGGTAGTAGGGCGGCGCCGCCGACCCCGCCACCGGCAGGTAATCCAACCAGAAAGTGAAGGCCACGATGGCCGCGGTGACGACGACGGCGGCGTACCGGACGACGACATTGGGCCGGCGAAAGCTGGTGGCGAAGCGGAAGAGGCAGTAGGGCATGACCAAGAGCAGCGCGATGAGGCTCTTCGCCACGTTTTGGTTCGTCACGACGTGCGGGTCGATCTTGAGCGTGAGGAAGAGCCCGCCGAGAATGGCGAAGGACAGCGCCACCCACCCTGCACCACGGATGCGGTGGCGGATCCACTGCAGCGCGGTCAGCGCGGCCAGGGCGACGAACTCGACGAGGGAGACGTTGGCCAGGGCCTGCGTCCAGTGGGTCACCGACTCGTCATCTCCTTCGCCGCCGCCCGGATGTCGACCACGCTCGAAGTGGTCCGGCCCAGATTCGCCGGACCTGGAACGCATGTGTGACTGTACCGCTCACGGGAACTCCGACACGGTATTTTCACGCCTTTGTCACGGTGTCGGCGGCGGTGCGTCGATGGTGCGCGGAGTCGCGGCGGGCATCTCGGTGCGGCGTTGCAGAGGCGGCGTCGCGGTGGTGCGGTCGCGGGTGCAGTGGGTCCTGTTCCTCCGGGGTCGGGTGTCTGGACGCCGCGACATCGCGCCGGCGACGCGAGGTGCCGCTCGGTACGCTGGGCGCCGCGAGGAGGTGCCGTGGTGCAGGACTGGGCAAGGCCTGTGGTGCACTGGGAGATCGAGGCCGAGGACCCCGAACGCCAGAAGGCGTTCTACGCCGACCTGTTCAACTGGAGGATCGGCGAGGGCGCCATCATGGACATTCCGGCGGGCATCGGCGGGCCGGAACCCGGTCCGGGCGGGCACATCCGACAGAGCGGACGCTCGGGCGTGACGCTCTATGTGCAAGTGGCCGACCTCCGGGCATCACTGGACAAGTCGGTATTGCTCGGCGCGACGATCGTGGCTGAGCCTTTCGATGTCCCGGGCGGTCCCACCATCGCGGGCATCACCGACCCCGAGGGCAACCCGCTTGTGTTGGTGCAGGCCTGAGGTGTCGATCGTCGAGATCACGACCTTCCGGCTCGCTGCGGGCGTCACCGACAGTGCCTTCCTGACCCTCGACAGGCGGATCCAGACCGAGCTCGTCCCGAACCAGCCGGGCTTCTTGCGGCGGACGACCGCGCGCCACGGCGACGAGTGGCTCGTCGTGACCCTCTGGGCCGCCGAAGCCGACGCGGCCGCCTTTCAGCGCAGCATCGACGGACATCCGGTGCAGGTCGAGTTCGAGCGGGCGGTCGAGGCCGGCACCTTGCACCTGACCCGATACACGACACTCGACTGACGTGGAGGTCGGCGCTCTCAAGGTCACACGCTACGAAGTGCGGGACCGCGTAGCGACGGTGACTCTGCACCGTCCCGAACGGCTCAATGCGTGGACGGGACGCATGCACGCGGAGTATCGCGCGCTGCTCGACCGGTCGGCCCGCGACCCGAACGTCCGGGTCATCGTGGTAACCGGAGCGGGCCGAGGCTTCTGCGCCGGGGCCGATACGCGGGCGCTGGAAGGCGAAGCCGAACGAGGTGCCTATGACCCAGGGCTCGGGGACGACGTCGCGATGCCGGGGTACGGGGTCCGTCCCGAGTTCGACGCGGACTTCGCATACCAATTCGGGATTCCCAAGCCGATCATCGCCGCGTTGAACGGGCCCGCCGCCGGGGTCGGTCTCGTGCTCGCCTGCTACTGCGATCTGCGCTTCGCGGCGCACGGGGCGAAGCTCACCACGGCCCACGGGCGCCTCGGGTTGCCGGCGGAGTTCGGTCTCTCGTGGCTCTTGCCGCGCCTCATCGGCGTGACGCGTGCGGCAGACCTCCTCCTCTCGAGCCGGGTCGTCCTGGCCGAGGAGGCCGAGGTGCTGGGCCTGGTCAACCGGGCGCTGCCGCCTGATGAACTGTTGCCCTTCACCTACGAGTACGCAGGCCGGCTGGCGTCCGAGATCGCTCCCTCGTCACTGGCGGTGACGAAGTTGCAGCTCTACAGCGACCTGCACCGCGACGCAGCGTCGTCGGTCAACGACGCCGGCCGGCACCTGAACGAGATGATGGGTCGTCCCGACTTCGCCGAGGGAGTCGCGGCCCTCACCCAGAAGCGCCCGCCCTCATTCGGTGACCCCGGCATCTGACGACAGGCCCGCGCGATCGATGACGTGTGACGCCATCGGGCGCGCTCAGCCGTCCACCCCCGCAGGGAGCTTGGCCGGGTCCCAGCCCAAGAGCGCGACGGCCTGACGGAAGGCGAAGCGATCGGTCATGCCGGCCACATAGGTGACGGCGGCGCGGATGGCATCGAGGCTTCCGGCGACCACGTCGTCGGTGCTCGGCACGGTCCGCTCGGTGATGAGGTGCGGGCGGTCGGAGAAGTGCTCGACCAGCGCCCGCAGCACGCTGACCACCGCCTCTGCCTGACGCAAGGAGGCGTCGCGCAGGTAGATGCGCTCGTAATTGCAGGCTCGGAAGGCGGCCAGTGCCTCGGCCGCTTCCTCCTCCATCCCGACCTGCCCCGTCCGGAGCGAGGCCGACACGACACCCGCAATGAACGCGCTGAGCTGCGCGCTGCGCCGCTCGCCGCAGAACGAGCGCACAGCCACGGGCAGCTGGTGGGGTGCCACGGTGCCGGCCAGGACGGCGTCCTCCCAGTCGTGGCACACGTATGCGATCCGGTCGGCCCAGCTGACGACCTCGGCCTCCGGGGTCGAGGGCGCGGGACGCGACCAGCTGTGATTGGCGATGCCGTCGAGTGTCTCGACACACAGGTTGAGAGAGGCGAGCGAGACGAGCGCACCCCAGGGCGCGTGGTCGAAGCCTCCGGGCAGATAGGGGTCCAGTGCATCCTCACTGGCGTGACCGCCTGGCCCGTGCCCGCAGTCGTGGCCGAGCGCGATGGCCTCGGTCAACGCGACATTCAGCCGGCTGGCGCGGGCAATCGCGGTGGCGACCTGGGCCACCTCGAGGGCGTGCGTCAGGCGGGTCCGCTGATGGTCCTGAGGGAACACGAAGACCTGCGTCTTGCCGGCCAGGCGCCGGAACGAAGTGGCGTGCAAGATACGGTCGCGGTCGCGCTCGAAACACGTCCGCCAGGGATCGGGTTCTTCGGGCACGGCGCGGCGTCCCGCGTCGGCGGCATGGGTGGCGCCCGACGCCAGCAGCTCGTGCTCCAGCTCCTCGCGCTCGGCGCGCCCGGTGGGGACGGTGGCGAGCTCTCGGCCCCCTCCGGCCGCCGACTCCTCGGGCTGGACCCTCGCGTGCGAGTCGGCATGGGCCAGACGGACGGGTCCCGAGTAGCCAGCCATCGTCGCTGCCCAGCGGGCACCACGCGGCGTTTCCCCGGCCAGGGGCGGTCCGCTCATGTCAAGCAGTCTGCCCCGTCGCTGTAACGTCCTGGTGGCCCCGGAAGGCACGAGGGGCCGTGAGAGGAGACAGACCAGGTGGACGTGCGCATCGGCATCACCCACACCCCCAAGGAGCTCGAGGTGGAGATGCCTGACGACGCCGACCCCGACACGGTCGTCGCCGACATCGAGAAACTTCTGCAGACCGGCGACGGCGTTCTCTGGCTGATCGACCGCAAGGGACGCCGTGTGGGGGTCCCGGTCGTCAAAGTCGCCTACGTCGAGGTCGGAGCCCCCACCGGGGAGCGGCGCGTCGGGTTCGGCGCTCCCTGAGGGCGTCTGTGACGCAGGCGTAGGCGCGGGTCGGTGAGCGACACACCCGGCTTGCTCGATCTGCGGCTGGTGTTCGTCACCGGCAAGGGTGGCGTCGGCAAGACGACCGTGTCGGCGGGGCTGGCTCAGCTCGCGGCCGAGCACGGCAAGCGTGTCCTCGTCTGCGAGGTGGACGCCAAAGGTGACGTCACGGCGCTCTTCGAGGCACCGCCGACGGACTTCACCCCGCGCGAGGTGGCGCCGGGGGTGTGGTCGATGTCGATGGACACGGAGGCGTCGCTGCGCGAATACCTGAAATTGCACCTGCGGATCCCGGTGGTCGGCCGGATCGGGCCGCTGGCCAAGGCGTTCGACTTCGTGGCGACGGCCGCTCCCGGTGTGCGCGAGATCCTCACGGTCGGCAAGCTCACCTGGGAGGTGCGCGAGTCGCACTACGACCTCGTGGTCGTCGATGCGCCCGCAAGCGGGCACATCATCGGGCAGCTGGCCGCACCGCAGGCCATCAACGACCTGGTCAAGGTGGGCCTGATCCGCAGCCAAACCGACTGGATGCTCGACATCCTCTCGGATCCTCGCCAGACCGGACTGGTGGCCGTGTGCACGCCGGAGGAGATGCCGGTCAACGAGACACTCGAGCTCGTCGAGCGGGTGCGAACGGAGACCACGGTGCGCATGTCGGCGGTCGTGGTCAACCGTGTGCTGCCCGAGCTCTTCGGCCAGCGCGAGGAAGAGATCTTCGAGCAGCTCCGCGAGCCCGGCAGCGAAGAGATCCTCTCCGAGCGCGCCGGCGGGTCGGTCGCCCCGGTGCTCGAGGCGGCCCGGCTGGCAGTGACATTGCGGCGCACCCGCTCGGCGCATCTGCAGCGACTGCAGGCCGGACTGCCCGAAGGCTTGCCCGTCTTGTTGTTGCCCTATCTCTTCGCGCGTAGCTTCGGAGCCCGCACGACACGCCAAGTGGCCCACGCGCTCGCCGAGGAGCTCGGGCTGTGAGCGCCACCGCCGCCTCCGTGGTCAAAACCGTCGGCCAGCTGCTGGCGGCCAAGGACATCGTCATCGCGTGCGGGCCGGGGGGCGTGGGCAAGACCACCACCGCGGCCGCGCTCGCCGCCACCGCCGTGGTGGAAGAGGGCGGTCGCGTGCTCGTGCTGACCGTGGACCCCGCGCGCCGGCTGGCCGACGCGCTCGGGCTCAAGGGGATCGGGAACGACGAGGTCCGCATCCCCGATGATGTGTTCACCGGGGCGGCGGCCCACCCAAGGGGCGAACTGTGGGCAGCGATGCTCGACACCAAGCAGAGTTGGGACGACCTGATCCGAACCCATGCGCCCGACGCAGCGACGCGCGAGCAGATCCTGGCCAACCCGCTCTATCAGAACATCTCGGCGCGGTTCGTCCAGTCGCACGACTACATCGCGATGGAGCGTCTCTACGAGATCCACTCCGAGGGGAAATACGACCTGATCGTCGTCGACACACCCCCGACTCGCAATGCGCTCGACTTTCTCGACGCGCCGCAGCGCATGGCCGATTTCTTCTCGTCGCGCCTGTTGCGCTGGCTCATCGTGCCCTACCGGTCGCGTCTGGTGAACGTGGCGTCGCGGCCCTTCTATCAAGTGGCCGACCGCATCCTCGGAACGCAGTTCCTCGCCGACATCTCCGAGTTCTTCATTCTCTTCCAGTCGATGTACGCCGGATTCGTCCAGCGGGCGGAGGCGGTGACCCGGCTGCTCTCGGACCGGCGTACGACCTTCATGGTCGTCTCGACCCTGGAAGCCACGCCGGTACGCGAGGCGGAGTTCTTCTCCTCCGAGCTGACGGCGCGCAAACTGCATCTCGGCGCGGTCGTTCTGAACAAGGTGCTGCCCGAGTACCTGCGCGACGCCAAGAGCGACAAGCTGGCCCAGTCGATGCAGAGCCGGGCCACCGAGCTGACCGACGGCCTCACCGACGACCCCGTGGTCGCCGCCCGCGTGGTACGCGAGGTCGCCGAGAGTTTCCTCAACTTCGCCGTCGTCGCCCGGCGGGAGGCCGAGCAGCAAGCCGAGCTGCGCGGGACACCCGACGTCCTCGTGACGGTCCCGTTCTACGACGCTGACGTCTACGACATGAGCGGCCTACTCGAACTGGGCGCGCAGGTCTGGGGCTGAGAACCCGCCGGTACCGGCCCGGCGGGCCCGGGACCGGGCGCCCGGCGGGGGCGTGGCGCCTACCATCGTGCTCATGGTCCAGCTCATCAACCCCGAAGTCCTCGAGTACGCGGACGCGCACACCACCGCGCCTCCGGGCCATCTCGAGGCGGTCGACACCTCGACCAAAGAGGACTTTGCCGGCTGGGGAATGATGGTCGGCCGCCAAGAGGGACGGTTCCTGGAGCTCCTCGTCTTCGCCACGCAGGCCACCAGCGTCCTCGAGATCGGCACCTTCACCGGCTACTCGGCCATCGCCATGGCGGCAGGCCTGCCCAAGGACGGGGCCATCATCTCGCTCGAGGTCGACCCCCACCACGCCCAGGTCGCGCGGGGGAACATCGCCGCCGCCGGACTCGAGAGCCACATCAGCGTCATCGAAGGACCCGCCCTCCGCTCGCTCGATGAGCTCCAGGGCCCCTTCGACCTGGTCTTCATCGATGCCGACAAGGTCTCCTACGACGCCTACTTCGAGGCCGTCCTGCCCAAGCTGGCGGCCCACGGCCTCATCGTCGTGGACAACACGCTCCAAGCCGGCGGCGTGCTGGCGTCAGAGACGCAGCCGCACGAGGGTGCCCGAGCGCTGCGCGCCTTCAACGACAAGATCGTGAACGACCCCAGGGTCGTGTGCGTGCTCACGACGATCCGCGACGGCGTGACGCTGATCCGCCGGGCCGGGTCGTAGCGGAGCCGAAGCGGACACGGCAGCGTGCTCGACTACCACCTCCACCTCTGGCCCCATTCGGAGCACGAGACACCGCTGCGCCCGGAGCAGCTGGCCGACTACTGCGCCCGCGCGCAGGCGGCGGGCGTGACGGAGCTGGCGGTCACCGAGCACCTGTTCCGCTTCCGCCAGGCCGACGCACTGCTCGGTGGCTTCTGGGACGAGCCGGGTGTCCCGGCTGTGCTGGCCGAGTCGATGGCGGAGTACTGGAAATTCCATGTCAGCGCCGACCTGGACGCGTATGTCGAGTGCGCCCTCGAGGCGAGGAGGGCGGGCCTCCCCATCGTCATCGGGCTCGAGGTCGACTACTACGAGGGCCGCATGGACCAGGTGGCGGACCTGTTGCGCGGCTACCCCTTCGACGTGCTCTTGGGCTCGGTGCACTGGGTGGGTGCGTGGCGCTTCGACGACCTGACCGACCCGGTGTCGATGGCGGAGTGGTCGGCCCGAGACGTCGACGCGTGCTGGGAGGCGTACACGAGGGCGCTGGAGGAGCTGGCCGCGTCGGAGGCGTGCGACGTCCTCGCCCATCCCGACCTCATCAAGGTGGCCGGCCACGTGCCTGACGCTCCCGCCGAGTGGTGGGACCGCATTGCCGAGGCGGCCGCGACGTCGGGCATGGCTGCCGAGGTGTCCTCAGCCGGCTGGCGCAAGCCGGTTGCCGAGCAGTATCCGGCAGCGGGGCTGCTCGAGCGGTTCGTGGCCCGCGGCGTGCCACTCACCACGGCATCCGACGCGCACCGGCTCGAGCATGTGGCCGACCGGGCCGACGAGTTGCGCGCCGTGCTCGGGGCGGCCGGCGCGGAGACGCTCCAGGGGTATCGACGACGGCGGCCCTATGTCGTCCCGGTCACCGCCGGGTCGACGGCGGCGGCTCATCGAGGCGAGATCTGATGCCCACACCGGCGGAGCTCGCGCAGAGCCACACCGACCTCAAACCCGATGAGCTCGGCCACCTGCAGCGCCTGCTGGGCAGCTGGAGCGTGCTGGCCGACCTTTCCTTCTCTGACCTCTTGCTCCTGGTGCCGGTCCACTCCGCCGGTGCCGAGGTGAGCAACGGCCGGGGAGCGGGCACGCGAGGCGCCGGCGCGGGTGACGAGGATCCAGAGCTGGTGGTGCTCGGGCAGATGCGCCCGACCAACCGGCCCACGCTGGTGGACCAGGACCTGGTCGGCCAGACGGTCAACGAGTCACAGTGGACCCTGGTCGCGCGTTGCCTGCACTCCGGCGAGATCGTGCGCGGCAGCATCCACCACCCCATCCTGGGCGAGCAGGTACCGGTGGAGAACATCCCGGTGCGCTTCGAGGGTCGGATCATCGGCGCCCTCCTCCGTGTGTCGCTGGCTCCGCTCAAGGGCCCGACGTCGATGTACGAGCGCACCTACCTCGACGTATTCGAGCGCCTGGCCGACATGGTGGCTCAGTCCGCGTTCCCATTCCCCGACGAGGACGTCGGCACCGAGGAGGCGCCGCGCGTGGGTGACGGCGTCGTCGTAGTCGACGCCGACGGCCGTGTCGAGTTCGCGTCGCCGAACGCCCTGAACGCGTTTCACCGCATGGGGATCTACACGCAGCCCGAGGGCCGCCGCTTCGGCGACCTCGATATCGAGGAGTCTGCAGTCGAGTGGGCGCTGGCCACCGGGCGGCCCGTCGTCGAGGAAGTCGAGCGGCGGCCAGACGTCATGGTCCTCGTCCACTGCATCCCGTTGCTCTCCCACGGCGTGGTGACCGGCGCGATGATCCTGCTGCGCGATGTCACCGACGTGCGCCGGCTCGACCGGCTGCTCCTGTCCAAGGACGCGGCCATCCGGGAGGTCCACCACCGGGTCAAGAACAACCTGCAGACGATCTCGTCGCTGCTCAGCCTGCAAGCCCGACGGGTCGGTGATCGCGCCGCCCGGGTCGCACTCCACGAGGCGGAGCGGCGCGTGCGCTCCATCGCGCTGGTGCACGAGATCCTCTCGCGCGACCCCAGCGACCAGGTCCCGTTTGCGGAGATCGTCAGCTCGTTGGTGCAGATGGCCGAGGACTCGGTCGTCTCCTCGCAGCCCATCGTGATCTCGGTCCACGGGGACCTCGGTGAGGTGGCGGCCGACGTGGCGACCCCGCTGGCCGTCACGGTGGCGGAACTGCTCCAGAACGCCGTCGAGCACGCGTTCGACCCCGATGCGGCCGGGGGCAGCGACGGGGCGGCAGGGCTCGAGGGTGCCGGCGGTGCAGCGGGCTATGTGCCGGTGGGGCACGTCGACCTCACTTTGTCGGGGGACGACACGGTGTTGGAGGTGGAGGTGCGCGACGACGGGCTCGGCATTCCCGACGGTTTCGACATCGAGCACACGACGAGCCTCGGACTTTCCATCGTGCGCGACCTGGTCGTCAGTCAGCTCGAAGGGACCATCTCCATGACGGGGCTGCCCGCGGCGGACGGAGGCGGAACGAGGGTGGCCATTTCGGTGCCGGTACGCGCACCGCGGTGAGTGACCCGCGTCGAAACAGCGTGTGGTGAAGACCGAGGGCGTCGGCGCTCTTGGTCAGCGCGGACGCGACGGGCTGGGTCTCAGACGGCGGCGCGCTGCGAACGCCGGGCGGCCAGCCAGGCTTTGCGCAGCTTGCGGCGTTCCTCCTCGGAGGTACCGCCCCAGACGCCCGATTCCTGGTTGGTCGCCAACGCGAAGTCGAGGCACGGCTCGAGGGCTTCGCAGGAACGACAGACGCGCTTGGCCGCCTCGATCTGGTCCACGGCCGGGCCGGTCGTGCCAACGGGAAAGAAGAGGTCCGGCTCGGTGTTGCGGCAGGCGGCCATACGCCGCCAGTCGTCCGCATCCCAATCGACGGTCCGGTTCCACATGAGAGCCATCGGAATGTGCCTCCACCAGCATTGTGATCTTTTTCACATGATCGGACCCCGTAGGTGTCCGTCAGTGAAAAGCGGGTTAACGGGAGAGAGGGTAATGGTCCGTGGGAGGCCTGGCAAGGAGTTTTTCGTGAAATTTCGGACGTCTCCGCGGGGGATCTGTGACACCGGGGTGAAACAGCAGGGATGACGGTGGTCTTTGCACATAGGGGTTGCACAGAAGACGGTGCGGTGGAGAATTCGCTCGACGCCTTCACCGAGGCGCTCCGACTGGGGGCCGACGGAGTGGAGCTCGACGTGCGCCTCACCAAGGACGGGGGCCTGGCGGTCCACCACGACGCCGAGATCGCCGGTGTGGGCGTGATCCCCGAGCTCGAAGTGGCCGACCTCCCACCTCACGTGGCGCTGCTCGCCGACGTCCTCGCCGTGTGCGAGGGCATGACGGTCAACGTGGAGATCAAGAACGCGCCAGAAGATCCCGGCTGGGACCCGGCAGAGGCGGTGGCCGCCCTGACCGCGGCGGCGATCGACGAGGCGGGTTGGACCGAACGCGTCATCGTCTCGTCCTTCCAGCCCGCCACCCTGCGCGCGGTTCAGGCCGCCGACGGACGGCTCGCACTCGGTGCGCTCTGGGGATTCGGCAGCGACCTGGGCCGCGGCATCGACGAGGCAGCCGGGGCGGGGTGGCGTGCGGTCCACCCCTTCGTGCTCTCGGTGACTCCGGACCTGGTGGCACGGGCACACGGGGCCGGCCTGGCCGTCAACGTCTGGACCGTCAACAACGGGGGCGATCTCGAGCGCATGGTCGAGGTTGGCGCGGACGCCGTGATCACGGATCGGCTGCGCGACGCACTCGGGGTTGCGCATGGAGGCGCCGGGCGCGCATAAGCATGGTGCGCCGGGGCTGGTCGAGTCGATGCCCGACGTCGCGGCAGGGTGCCGAAAAAACGCCCTGTCACCGGGTCGAATGGCGGGGCGGGTCCCGGTTCCACAAAGATGGTCCGCCATGAACGTCGTCGTATGCGTCAAGCAAATTCCCGACCCGGCAGTCCCGGGTTCGCTGAATCCGGACACAAAGACCCTGGACCGTTCGGGCAAGCTCATCATGGACGATTCCGACAATTACGGAGTCGAGATGGCCCTCCAGCTGGCATCGGGCGAAGGCGACGAGGTCACCCTGGTGTCGATGGCGCCCGGGGGCGAGACGTCCGGCCTTCGCACCGGTCTGGCCATGGGCGCTGCCCAGGCCATCCTGGTCAGCGACGACGCGCTGGCCGGCAGCGACGCGCTCGGGACGGCCAAAGTGCTGGCCGCCGCGATCAAGCGGGCCAATCCGGATCTGGTGGTGATGGCCACCGAGTCGACGGACGGCTACACCGGCACCCTGCCGGTGCAGGTCGCTGAACTTTTGGGCCTGCCCTCGGTCACCTTCGCCAAGGCGATCTCGGTCGACGGGGGGTCCATCACGGTCGAACGCCAGACCGAGGCGGGCTACGACGACGTGGTCTGCCCGCTGCCCGCGGTGGTCACCGTCACCGCCGGCGTCGTCGAGCCCCGCTATCCCTCCTTCAAGGGGATCATGGCGGCCAAGTCGAAGCCGGTGGACAACCTGACCGTGGCCGACCTCGGGATCGACGCCGCGGAAGTGGGGGCGAGTGGCGCAGGCCAGGAGATCACCGACGTGTCGGATGCCGAGGCGCGCGCGGCGGGTGAGATCGTGGTGGACGAAGGCGACGGTGCCGGGCGCGTCGTGGCCTTCCTCGAGCAGTTGAAGGTGGTCTGAGATGGCGATCGACAAAGTGTGGGTCCTGGCCGAGGCGGCCGACGGCGGTGGCGCGACGCCGGTGACCCTCGAACTGCTCACCGAGGCACGCACCGTCGCCTCGACGGTGGAGGCCGTGGCCTGGGGTGCCGACGCGTCCTCACTGGCCGGGCCAATCGGGGAGTACGGCGCGACCACCCTCTACGACGTCGGCGACCTGGGCAACGTGCTCCCGGGTGTGCCCGTGGCCTCGGCGCTCGCCGCGCTGATCGAGGGCGGGAACGCGCCCGACGCCATCTTGCTGCCGGCGACCTACGAGGGTCGTGACATCGCGGGACGTCTGTCGGTCAAGCTCAACCGTCCGGTGCTGACCAACGTGACGGGGCTGGTCGAAACCGATGGCGGGCTCTCCAGCCAGCATCCGATCTTCGGCGGCAGCCAGATCGTGACCGCGCGCTTCACCGGCGCCGGGCCCGCCATCTTCGTCATTCGGGCCAAGTCCTTCGCGGCGGAGCCGTCCGGGGGCGCTGCGGCATCGGTCCTGCCCGCCCCGGTGCCCGACGTCGCCGCCACCAACACCGCCACGATCGTGGAGCGCCACGTCGAGGAGCGGAGCGGACCAAAGCTCGACGAAGCCGCCGTCGTGGTGTCGGGCGGCCGCGGGCTGGGCGAGGCCGCCAACTACGCCATGATCGAGGAGCTGGCCAAGCTCTTGCACGGCGCCGCCGGCGCCAGCCGCGCCATCGTCGACGCGGGCTGGGTCCCCTACTCGCACCAGGTCGGCCAGACCGGCAAGACCGTGAAGCCAACCGTCTACATCGCGTGCGGCATCTCGGGTGCGACCCAGCACCTGGTCGGTATGAAGGGGTCCAAGAACATCATCGCCATCAACAAGGACTCCGAGGCGCCCATCTTCTCGGTCGCCGACCTCGGGATCGTGGGGGACGTGCACAAGGTGCTGCCGGCACTGATCGAGGCGCTCAAGGCCAAGGTCTGAGCCAGGCTCGATTCGAGCCGGCCCGCCTGGTCCCTCCCCCAGGATTTGGGGGAGGTCGACCCACCTGGCAGAGTTGACACCGTGAGCCGGCCGTGCCGGGGCCACACCGGGCTCCTGTGTGCGGCGCGTGCGCGCTCTGACGGTGCGGCCAGCGGTACATTCGGCGCAATTCGCTAGCCGACCCGATGCTCTTCCCAACCATCGACTTCGCCATTTTCTTCGCCGTCGCGTTCACGGTGAACTGGCTCTTGAACCCGTACGCGGGACCCTGGAAGGTCTCGATGATCGCGCTCAGCTACGTGTTCTACGGCTGGGTCGGGTGGAGCTACTGCCTCTTGCTGGCGGCGACGACGGTTGTCGCCTATTCGGGTGGCGCCTGGGTGGCCGCGACGCGAAACGAGCGGGGCCGGCGCATCGCGATGGCATCATCGGTCGGGGTGTTGCTCGCCATCCTCGGGTGGTTCAAGTACTACGGCTTCGTCTCGGTCAACGTCGACAACGTCACGCACGCGATCGGGCTGGGCCGCGCCGTCCCGCTGCTGCAGGTGGGTCTGCCCATCGCCATCTCGTTCTTCACGTTCATGGCGATCAGCTACGTGGTCGACATCTACCGCCGCCAGCTCGAACCGGCCAAGCCGCTCGACTTCGCGGTGTACATCTCGTTCTTCCCGCACCTGCTGGCCGGCCCGATCGTGCGCGGCGGCGAGTTGTTGCCCCAGATCCGGCGGCGCCGTGATGCCGACAACATCGACTACTCCCGCGCCTTCTGGCTGATCCTGGCGGGGCTGTTCAAGAAGGTCGTGATCTCCTCGTACGTCTCGAGCGCGATCGTCACGCCGGTCTTCACGTCGCCCACGCAACACTCGGCACCCGAGGCGATCTTCGCCGCGTGGGGCTATGCGGTGCAGATCTACTGCGACTTCAGCGGCTACACGGACATCGCCATCGGCCTGGCGCTCCTCCTCGGGTTCCGTTTCCCGCAGAACTTCGACGCGCCCTACACCGCCCGCAACCTGCAGGACTTCTGGCGCCGCTGGCACATGACCCTGTCGCGCTGGCTGCGCGACTACCTCTACATCCCGCTCGGCGGCAGCGCAGGCGGCCAGGCCCAGACGGTGCGCAACATCATGATCACCATGGTGCTCGGTGGTCTCTGGCACGGCGCGGCCTGGACATTCATTTTCTGGGGGGCGCTCCAAGGGCTGGGGCAGAGCTTCGGGCACCTCCGCCGTACGAGCCGGGAGCGCCGGGGCCTCCCGCCAGTAGCCGAGGGTCCAGCGCGAGTCTGGGTCCAGCGCTTCCTCACGTTCCAATACGTCTGCCTGGGTTGGGTGTTCTTCAATGCCACGGGCCTTTCGCAGGCGTTCGCCGTGCTGGGGCGGGCGTTCAGCGGGTGGGGTCAGCCGTCGCCGCTGGTCACTCCCTTGCTGGTGTTCACGGTGCTCGGGACCCTGGCCGCCCAGTACGTGCCGACGCTGAGTGTGGACCGCCTGCAGGCCGCGTTCTCCCGCCAGCGCGCCCTCGTCCAGGTCGGACTGCTCGGTGGTGCCCTGCTCGCCGTCACGACGTTCGGCCCCGTCGGCGTCGCGCCCTTCATCTACTACCGCTTCTGATGACGAACCAGCGCGTACCGCCGCACCACGTGGACTGGGAGTCGCCGGCCGAGTTCCGCGCGCACCCACACGCCGAACTGCCCGCGGCCGACGATGGTCGGACGCGCCTTCCGTGGACGCGGGTCCTGGCCCTGGGCGTCGGCGCGTTCGCCCTGTGGTTCCTCTTGTTCGCGCCGACCCTCCAGCACGACGCGCAGGTCTCGCCGGTGGGCACGCGCCGCACGGTCAGCCTCGACGTGACCGGTCCGGTCGCCGCGCTCAGCCGAGTGCTGCAGCTCTCGCACCTCGTCTCGATCACGGGCCGGTCGAACCGGCTGCCGGGCGGGACGGTCGGGCTCACCGTGTCGGGCCCGCGGCCGTCGACGGCGCCACACGCCAAATCCGGAAAAGGCACCTCGCCCACGGGGGGGGCCGGACCGACGACGCCAACGACGGCGCCGCCCAACCCCAAGTTGCCAACGGCAGCCACTCCGCTCCGCGTCCTGATCGTTGGGGACTCCATCGGCCTCGACCTGGGCGGGCCGCTCCAATCGGACCTGGCCCAGACCGGCGTCGTCAACGCCGCGTTGGACGCCCGCGAGAGCACCGGCCTGACCCGGCCCGACTACTTCAACTGGCCCGCCGAGCTGACCGCTGACCTCAAGACCGTGGTCCCGCAAGTGGTGGTCATCATGATGGGGGCCAACGACGCCCAGGACTTCTTGGGACCACCCGACGTGCCCTACACCTCACCACAGTGGAACACCCTCTACGCGCAACGGGTGTCCCAGTTCATGCAGATCGCGGAGAGCGGTGGCGCGCTCGTCGTGTGGGCCGGCATGCCACCGATGCAGAACCCGGGTCTCAACGCGCAGATGACCGATCTGAACTCCATCGTCGAGCACCAAGCCGCCGCGGCCCATCCCCCCGTGCAGTACATCAGCACGGACCACTCGCTCGGCACCGCACAAGGTGGCTACACAGCCTTCATCACAAACGCAGCAGGGCAGGTCGTGAACGTCCGGACGCCCGACGGCACGCATCTGACCCCGAGCGGCGGCGAGGTCGTGGCCCAGCAGGTCATCAACGAGCTGCAGACGCTCGGCTACCACATCCCCTGACGCGGGCCGAGCGAGGAGTGGCCCCGGTCCGCTATGGGCGGGAGGGCGCCCGTCCGAGGTGGAGGTCGCCGCTGGGTTCGGAAGCCGGCGGGCTGTGCGGCAGCGTATCGACACCCGCCCGACTGGGCCGCAGGTAGGCCAGCCAGAACGCGCCGGCGGCGACCAGTACGATGCCGAGCGTCCAGCCCAGGGCCGTCGTGCCGACACCTACGTACTTGAGGCCCGAGGCGAAGATCACGAACGTGATCACCGGGCGGATGTAACGGTCTGGTGCCCGGGAGGAGATGAGCGCGCCGATCAGCACGGCGGGGACGCTCCCGATGACGATGGAGGTCGTCACACCGAACTCGACGTGGCCGAAGGCCAGCGCACCCAGGGCCGCCGCCAGCGTCAAGGGCACCGCCTGGGTCAGGTCGGTGCCGACCAGCTGGTTGGCGCCCAGCGCGGGATACAAGAACAGCAGCAGCACGATCATCAACGAGCCCGAGCCGACCGAGGTCATCCCCACCACGAAGCCGCCGACGGCACCGATGGCGACGGTGGGAACGGGGCGGACGATCACCTCGCCGATGAGGCCGCGACGAAGGTGGCCAGAACGGCGGTCGAGCGAGTAGCGCACCACCATGGCCACCGCCCCGACGAGGAGGGCCGCGCCAAGGATGAGCTGCACGTTGTTCTCGGCACCCTTCGAGTTCCCGAGCAGGTGAAGCACGTAGGCGCCCACGAGGGCTGCCGGCACCGAGCCGACCACCATGAAGCCGACCAGCGCGTAATTGACTGTCTTCTTTGCCATGTGCACGACTGCGCCGACGGGCCGCATGAGCACCGCCGCAACCAGGTCGCTCGAGATCGCCGTCGACGGTTTGACGCCGAAGAACAAGATCAGCATCGGGGTCATCAGCGCGCCACCACCGGCCCCCGTCATGCCCACGAGGAAGCCCACCAGCGCGCTGCCCAGCACGATGTAGGGGTCGATCGACATCGAACGCTCTTAGGGCACGGCGCGGACGAGGTGTCGACAGGAACTCATAGCGGAGCGATAGTAGCGATGTATCTAGTCGGGAATTCAGCGACGGCCTGACCTGGAGATCTCGGAGCTGACGGTGCGTCTCGGCCCGCCCCGCTTCCACCCGCCTCCACTCGCCCAGACCCCTACACCAGGGGCCAGGGATAGGGGGGCCACCCCCCGTCGTCGATCAACTCGGGGAGCGCGCGCAGGCTGAGCAGCCAGGCGGCGCGGTCGAGCGTGGCGGCGACCTCGGCGGGATCGAGCAGAGCGCAGAGAGCGTCCGGAGCACCGTCGTGAGCCAGGCGGGCGAGATCGGCCTGCACCTCGGCCTCGAGTGCGGCGCCGCCGAAGTCCCAGATGACGGTGCGCAACTTGTCGTGCACGTTGAAACACAGACCGTTGTCGATGGCCCAGAGCCGGTCCTCGGCCAGCAGCACATGGCCACTCTTGCGGTCCGCGTTATTGGCCACGACGTCGAACGCACCGAGGCGCATCAGCACCGGATGCCACCGCTTGTCGTCGCGCAGAGTGAAGTAGTGCGAGACGCCGTCCTCGTGGACGAAGCGCTGCAGCGAGCCTGGCCCGAAGGGGCCCTCCTCGCGCGCGACGGTCTCAGGCACGAGCCCCCATCCCAGGGTCTCCGAGAGCACGTACGCCGCGACCTCTCGCCGGAACAGGCCGCCTGGGAAGTCCCACAGGGGACGCTCGCCCTTGGACGGCTTGTAGACCGCAAGCAGCTCGTCCGCGCCGAGACGGCACGACACGAGCAAGGTGGCGTTCGAGCTCCCGGCGATGCGGCCGTGGACCTCTATCTCACCTTCGTTGAGGACGCGCTCGACCGTAGCGTCGGACACCTCGGTCAGGATGCCGGAGGCCGGTGCCCGTTGGTGCGCGGGCAGTCGTGGCCCGCGGGGTCCAACGGGAGCGAACACAACGGGCACGGAGGGCGGCCCGCTTCGACCAGCCTCGTGGCGTGGATGGCGAACGCCGCCGCCTGCTCCCTGGTCATGGCCACGCGCAGCACGTGTCCGTTCTCGGTCGTGCCCTCCTCGTCGTCCTCGTCGTCGACGCCCACCTCCTCGAGGACCACGATGATGCGGTCGAGCTCTTCGTCGTAGGAGACGCCGATGGTGCCCACCACCCACTCGTACTCTTCGGTGCCGTAGAAGTCGAGGTCCTCGGGCAGGTGTCCGGGACGGCCCAGCTCCTTGACGATGCGCCCCAGATAGCCGGCCAACACTGCGATCTGTTGCTTCTCGACCTTGACCGTCATCTCGGTCAAACCTTGACGGCAATAGAAGAGGAAGAGGCGGTTGCCCACCTCACCGATGACGCCGAGCGTGCAGTGGTCGGGTGCGTCGAAATCGAATTCGTCGCTCATCGACCTTCCGTCCTCATGACGGCACCAATTCGTCGAGCGCGCCGGTGGAGTTCACGCAAAGCACGACGGGGCCACCCGCGGTGAAGAGGACGGCGGAGATGGAGCACGGCGAGACGACCAAGCGCTGCATCAGGTCGAGCGGCATGCCGGCCGAAGCGGCGACGATGGCCTTGATGTTGTCCGCGTGCGACACCGCGACGATCGTCTGCCCCGGATGCTCGGCCACCAGACCGAGCACGGTGTCCATGGCCCGGACCGACATCTCGGCGAAGGACTCGCCGCCGGGGAACCGAAATCCGGAGGGCCAGCGTTGCACCGTGGGCCATTCCTTGGTCTTGAACAGGCGCGCCAACGGCTTCTCGGTCCAGTCGCCGACGTCGAGCTCGATGAGCCCGGCGGCGGTGCGCACGCGCAGGCCGAGGGCCCGTGCAATGGGCGCCGCGGTCTCGCGGGTTCGCTCGAGTGGCGAGGCGTACACAGCGGTCGGCGCCCTGGTCAGCGCCGCAATGCGCCTTGCGGCGGCCTCGGCCTGCGCCTCACCTTTCTCCGAGAGGTGGAGCCCGCTGGCCTGGCCCGGCAGCATCTTGCCAGTGGTGGGCGTTGTGCCGTGCCGCACCAACAGGACAGCGGTCGCCGGCGGTGGCTTGCGGCTCCGCCGGGCCGGGGTGCGTGCGGAAGCGGATCGAACCGAGGGGGGCACGGATGACCATCGTACGCTCTGCGCCGTGGCGTCCAACCGTGTGGCGAGGGACTCCGTGGCCGCGGTGCAGCGGGAGGTGGCGGCCTGCCGGCGCTGTCCGCGGCTGGTCGCCTGGCGAGAAGAGGTGGCGCGCACAGGCCGAGCGTCCTACGCGGGCCAGACCTACTGGGGACGCGCCGTGCCCGGGTTCGGCGACCCGCAGGCGCAGCTCGTTCTCGTCGGCCTCGCGCCGGCAGCCCACGGCGCGAACCGGACCGGGCGGATGTTCACCGGTGACCGCTCGGGGGACTGGCTCTTCGCCGCGCTCCACCGCGCCGGGTTCGCGTCCCAACCGACGAGCGTCTCTCGGGACGACGGGCTCACGCTTTCAGGGGCGTACATCACCGCGACGGTGCACTGCGCGCCGCCCGCCAACAAGCCGACGCCGGCCGAGCGCGACGCCTGCGCGCCGTATCTCGCCCGCGAGCTGTCGTTGCTGCGCGACGCCGTGGTGCTGGTCGCGCTCGGCCAGTTCGCCTGGCAGGCCGTGGCGGCTCACTACGAACTCCGCCCCCGTCCGGTGTTCGGTCATCTCGCTGAGTCACGGCTGCCGGGCGGGCTGACCATGCTGGGCTCGTACCACCCGAGCCAGCAGAACACGTTCACAGGCAAGCTGACCGTCCCGATGTTCGACGCGGTCTTCGCACGGGTCCGGCGTCTCATCGCAGGCTCGGCCGCGTAGAAGCAGCCCGGCCAGCGGCTACCGTCTCGGCCACATCGCAGGGAGGAGAGTGTGCAGGAGCGCGACGACGTGACACCGTGCGAGGCAGTCGAGATCACGCGGTGGGACAACACCGCCGACGTGATCGTCGTGGGTTTCGGCGCCGCGGGTTCGGCGGCCGCCTTCAGTGCCGCCGAGGCCGGCGCGCAGGTGCTCGTGGCCGAGCGGGCCGGTGGGCCGGGCGGCGCGGCCGCGCTGGCCGAGGGGATCGTGTACCTCGGCGGCGGTACGCCCCTCCAGAGCGCCTGTGGGTTCGAGGACAGCCTCGACGACATGTACCGCTACATGATGGCGGCCTGTGGCCCCGATCCCGACGAGGCAAAGATCGCCCGTTACTGCGAGGAGAGCCTGGGTCACTTCGATTGGCTGGTGGCGCGCGGCGTCCCCTTCGAGCCCACCTTCTGCGCCGAGACCTCCATGGCCCCGACGGGGACCGAGGGTCTCGTCTACTCGGGCGGGGAGGACGCCTACCCCTTCAACGAGATCGCCCGGCCCGCGCCGCGCGGGCACCTGGCCAAGACGGCGCGCTCGACGGGGTGGCTGCTCATGCAACACCTGGCCGCGGCCGCAACCGACGCGGGCGCGGCCGTCTCCGCCGACACCCGGGTCGACCGCCTCGTCGTCGACGACGGGCGCGTCGTGGGGGTGCAGGCGCAGCGCTTCGGCGAGACGGTGTCGCTCCGGGCCCGCCGCGGTGTTGTCCTGACCGCGGGCGGCTTCATCTTCAACGACGACATGCTGCGTCGGCACAGCCCACCGCTCGTGCGCGGGACGTTCAAAGTGGGGACCGAAGGTGACGACGGTCGAGCCATCCGCATGGCACAGGCCATCGGCGCCGCAGTGCGCAACATGTACGCCGGCGAAGTCTCGCTGCCCATCACGCCGCCGCGCAGCCTCATTCACGGGATCCTGGTCAACGGCCGCGGGCAGCGCTTCATCAACGAGGACACCTACATGGGCCGGGTGGGCCAGTCGGCGCTCTACGAGCAGGACGGTGAGGTCTATCTCGTCGTCGACGAGGCCGCCTACGAGGTGAACTGGATGGGCCTCGCTGCCAGCTGGGTCTGCGAGACGGCGGCACAGCTGGAGAGCGAGATCGGCCTGCCTGACGGATCGCTCCAGGCGACGCTCGACCTCTACAACCGGCACGCCACGCGGGGTGAGGACCCCCTCTTCCACAAGGGCGCAGCGTGGGTGCGGCCGCTGGTGCCGCCGATCGGCGCGATCGACCTGCGAATCGGGCCTGCACCGTACGCACCGTTCACCCTCGGAGGCCTCGAGACATCGGTCGAGGGCTCGGTGCTCGATCTTGCGGGTCGCGAGATCACCGGCCTCTTTGCCGCGGGGCGCACTACCGCCGGCGTGTGCTCCTTCGGGTACGCCAGCGGGCTCTCCATCGGGGATTCTACGATCTTCGGCCGTCTCGCAGGAGCGAGTGCGGCTGCGTCGCCGGCTGCGCACTGAGAAAGTGACCTTCGTACTCGCCGCTGCATGGCGTGTACGTACTTGTACGTAGTTGGCTTCTACTAAGCGGGCACTTCACACATCTGCGTGGGTTCAACAGTTCGCGCTTCTGTCACTGACTCAGACGCTCGCGTCCCCTGCTCGGTGCCGAATCACTTGCCTGCAGTCAACGATCGCCTTATGGTGGCTTCGTTCTTCGGGGAAGCGTTTTTGGCGAGACGCCCGAGGATCGTGTCACCTCACATTGCGAACGCTGGTTCGCCCAAGTGAAGGGGAGTAACGGCCATGATCTCGTGGAAGAGGTTCGCCGCCGCCGCGGCCATCGTGTTGGCACCGTTGGGTACCGCCGGCATCACCGTCGGGCTCTCTGCAGTGCCGGCCGGCGCGCAGCCGCCCACCTGTACCGATAACTGGCAAGGTCCGACGACCGGAACGACCAACTGGAATGCGCTCTCAACCGACTGGAGCAGCGGCTTTCCCACCAGTACGAGTGTTGTCTGTATCAGCAAGCCCGGCACCTACGCGGTCGACCTGACCGCGAGCGCCAGCGTCGGCACCGTCGAGGTCGGGGGAGGGGGCGTTGGTACCACGCAGACCCTCATCGTCGACGGGAGCTCCACCAATGTCGCGTTGACCTTTGGCTCCGGCGACACGAGCTTCGTGGAGAGCAACGGAGTCCTGAGCCTCACCCCTACTTCGTCCGGATACGCCATGATCACCGGAGGATCCGGCATCACCGTCCAGTCCGGGGGCACCCTGTCCACCTCTGGTTCGTCGAATATCGCATACCTGCGGACACCGATCACCAATCAGTCCGGCGGAACGGTGACAATAGGCGCCGCGACCACCAATCAGGACTCGACCACGCTGACCACGAACTCGGGGACATTCACCGTGTCGAGCGGCGGCGGGTACACCCTGACCGGCAACAGCACGTTCACCGACTCGACCGGCACTCTCACTGTGACGGGGTCGATGACCCAAGACAACGGCACCTTCACCCAGTCCGGCGGCGCCGAATCGGGTAACCCGGTGACGGTTGACGGAGGGGCCACCTTGGCTGACTCGGCCGGCGCAGGCGCCTTCAACGTCACCGGCTCGAGCACCCTCTCGGGCACCGTCCCCGCGGGGCAGACCGTGAACGTCAACGGATCGGTCACCAACGTGGAGCTGACCGTCAGCGGCGCGGTGACCATCGACGGCACCCTCGACGTGAGCCCGACCTCGTCCGGTTTTGCGATGGTGACAGGGGCGACGGGCAGCCTCATCGTCGCTTCAGGCGGCAACCTGGCCACGGTTGCCGGGTCCACCAACGAGGCATACCTCCGGGTTCCGATCACCAACCAGACCGGGGGAACGGTGACCATCGGCGCCCCGACCACCGATCAGGACTCGACCACCGCCACCACGAGCTCGGGGACATTCACCGTGTCGAGCGGCGCGGGGTACACCCTGACCGGCAACAGCACCTTCACTCACTCAGCCGGCACGCTCACGGTCACGGGAACGATGACCCAAGACGACGGCACCTTTACCCAGACCAGCGGCGCCATCGCCGGCAACGCGGTGACAGTTGACGGAGGAGCGACGATCGTCGACTCGGCCGGCACCGGTGGGTTCGACGTCGTCGGCTCGAGCAGCCTCTCGGGCAAGATTCCAGCGGGACAGACGGTAAACGTCGACGGATCGGGCACCAACGTGGAGCTGACGGTCAACGCCGGGGTGACCATCGACGGCACGCTCGACGTGAGCCCGACCAACGCCGGGTTTGCGATGGTGACGGGGAGCGGCAGCCTCACCGTCAAGTCCGGCGGCAACCTGTCCACGGTTGCAGGGACCACCAACGAGGCATACCTGCGTACACCGATCACCAATAACGCCGGCGGAACGGTGACAATCGGCGCGCCGACCACCAATCAGGACGAGGGCACGCTGACCACGAACTCGGGGACTTTCACCGTGTCGAGCGGCGGCGGGTACAACCTGAGCGACGGGAGCTCGTTCAAAGATGAGGCCGGCACTCTCACTGTGACGGGGTCGATGACCCAAGACAACGGCACCTTCACCCAGTCCGGCGGCGCCGAATCGGGTAACCCGGTGACGGTTGACGGAGGGGCCACCTTGGCTGACTCGGCCGGCGCAGGCGCCTTCAACGTCACCGGCTCGAGCACCCTCTCGGGCACCGTCCCCGCGGGGCAGACCGTGAACGTCAACGGATCGGTCACCAACGTGGAGCTGACCGTCAGCGGCGCGGTGACCATCGACGGCACCCTCGACGTGAGCCCGACCTCGTCCGGTTTTGCGATGGTGACAGGGGCGGGCAGCCTCATCGTCGCTTCAGGCGGCAACCTGGCCACGGTTGCCGGGTCCACCAACGACGCATACCTCCGGGTTCCGATCACCAACCAGACCGGGGGAACGGTGACCATCGGCGCCCCGACCACTCATCAGGACTCGGACACGGTCACCACGAACTCGGGAACATTGCAGGTGCTCAACGGCGGCGAGCTGACGCTCAGCGGGAGTTCGACCCTCACGAATGCGTCGACGGCCACCGTCGGTGTGACGGTCAACGGCACCGCCGGCACCGGGGGTATCTCCGGACCAGGTGTGACCGATGCCGGCACCTTGTCGGTCGCCACCGTCGGCACACCGACGACCAGCACGGTCTTCACTCCGATCAGCGGACCGAGCGCGACAGGCACCTTCTCGGCCTTCAACTTCGAGACGGATTCCTACAACGTGACGTACCCCGCAGGCACCGTGCAGCTGACCGCCGAGCAAACGTTCACGCTGACGCCGACGTCGTTCAGCCCCAAGGAGTACCACCAGACCGGGCCTGTTCAGGTGGCCGCCATCAACAGCGCCAACCTGGGCACGGGGACGTACTCGGCCACGGTCAACTGGGGTGACGGCAAGCCGACCCAGGCGGCCACGGTGAACGTCACGGGGCCCTCGGGGACGGTCACTGCGCCAACGCACAAGTACAAGACGGCCGGCGTGTTCACGGTTACCACAACGGTGGACAACACCGTTGGGTCAGCCGTGACGTACGTGACGACCACCGAATCGGTCACGGTGACCGGGCCCACGTTCACGAGCGTCAGCCCGACGTCGGGCCCGATCGGAAAAAAGGTGACGATCGTCGGCACCGACCTGGCGGGAGCAACGGTCAAGTTCGGCGGCGGCCACGTCGCCACGATCACCTCTGACACCGCGACACAGATCGTCACGCACGTCCCGAGCGGATCCATCACAGGGAAAATCACGGTCTCCGTCGCGGACGGCAAAGGAAAGACCCCGATCTTCACCGTGACCTGATATCCGGTCAGCGTCTTTCGGGGGCAGAGCGTCCGGGCCAGAGAGGATTCCGCGGGATCCTTTCTGGCCCGAGCTCGTCACGCGGTCGCCTTGCGCGCCGTTACCGCCGCGGCGCGACGAGTCACTCCCGCAACGCGGCGTATTCGATGACGCGGGTCATGACCTCGTCGTTGGACTTGGACACGGCGCCGCAGTCGAAGGGCGGCTGAGGGTCGTACTCGATCATGAGCTGCGACGCCTGCGCGGCGGTGCGGTCGACGAGCAACTCGACCAGCCGCAGAGCCATGTCGATCCCGGCCGACACGCCGGCGGCCGTGATGATGCGGTCGTCGAGATGCTCGACCACCCGTTGGGGGACCGGTGTCGCCCCGTGCGCGGCGAGCTCGCGGGTGCAGGACCAGTGCGTCGTGGCGGCCTTGCCCTCGAGGAGTCCGGCGGCGCCGAGCACGAGCGATCCCGTACACACCGACGTCGTGAACCGAGTGCCGCCGTGCGCGGTACGCACCCATTCGAGCACCAGCTCGTCGCGCTCGAGCGCCCTCGTCCCGACGCCGCCGGGGAAGACGACGACGTCGGGCGCCGGCACCTCCGCGAACGTGGCATCCACGCTGAGCCCGAGCATGCCGTTCTCGGTCCGGACCTCGCCGCGGCGGTGGCCGACGAAGACGATGTCGAAGCTCGGGATGCGCTGGAGGACCTCGTACGGGCCGACCGCATCGAGTGCGGTCAGACGAGGAAAGAGGGGAATGGCGACCTGGAGGCGGTCAGCGGTGGTGATCATGCGGGTGTCCCTTCTCGTGGGGTGGCGCGGAAGCGGCGGCGGTAGGCGTCGGGCGGGACACCCAAGGAGCGTTGGAAGACCCGGCGCAACGTCTCCGCGCTGCCCAGCCCGCAGCGTTCCGCCACGACGTCGAGCGTGTCGGCCGTCTCCTCGAGGTCGCGGCGCGCCGCCTCGAGGCGGATACGTTCGACGAAACGCCCGGGGCTCTCGCCGACCTCGACGGTGAACACGCGGGTGAAGTGGCGCACGCTCATGCCTGCCGCGGCGGCCAGCGCGGGCAGGCGGTGGTCGCCCGCGGGTGCGGCTTCGACGAGGCTCTGGACCACGCGTACCGTCGACCGCTCGGCACGCGGCACCCAGACCGGCGAGGCGAACTGGGTCTGGCCTCCGGGCCGGTGGAGGAACATGACGAGCCAGCGCGCCACCGTCTGCGCGACGTCGACGCCCAAGTCCTCTTGGACCAACGCCAGCGAGAGGTCGATCCCTGCGGTGACGCCTGCGCTCGACCAGAACTTCCCCTCGTGAAGGTAAATCGGGTCACTGTCCACCGTCAGTTCCGGGTGCTCGTCTGCGAGCTGGCGGGCGCGCGCCCAGTGGGTCGTGACTCGCCGGCCCGCGAGGAGTCCCGTGGCGGCGACCACGAAGGCGCCCGAGCACACCGTCGCCACCCGACGGCAGCGCGGCGCGACCGCACCGATCCATTCGAGGAGTTGCTCGTCCCGAGCGGCCGCGTCGGCGCCCGAGCCGCCCGCCACGATCACCGTGTCGATGCGCTCGGCGGGATCCGAGGGATCCGGGAGCGCGACGGTGCCGAGCTCGAGCCCGCTCTCGGCGCGCACGGTGCCGCCTTCCCCCGACGCCACCGTGACGCGGTAGGCCCCGCTGCGGCCCAGGGCGGCGGCGGCCCGCCCCGCGCCGGCAAAGACCTCGTGGGGGCCGACCGCGTCGAGCGGCTGCACGCCGTCGAAGGCGACGATGACGACGTGGCGCTCGCGCATGCCTGCCACTGTGGGGCCGGCGGGCTATGGCGTCAATGACATAGTTCCCACAGATTCGGCCAGAGGCGGTCCAAGCGCCAGGCTGTGCCGAGCTGGGGGTGTCGGCCGGCGAAGCCGGTCTCAGGCCGAGCGGGCCCGGCGCGTCCCGCGGGCCCGGACCCAGGCCAGCAGGTCGCCGGCGCGCCCGCGCCGGACCGTGCCGGTGAAGATGTCTTCGCGCTCGGTGGAGACCTCACGTAGGACCTCGGCGTAGAGGTCGTCGCCGATGGCGGCCGGCTGGAGGTACTCGACCAGGACGGACGTGATGATGCCCGAGTTCTCCTCGTCGTTGGCCGCGGCGGCGACGGCGGCCCCCACGACGGCGTAGAAGACCGCGCCGTGGACTGTGCCGTGCGGGTTGGCGTGCTCCTCGGTGGTGGTCAGCGTGGCGACCGTGTGCCCGGCTCCCTCACGCTGCACCTCGATCCCCAACAGCGCGGCGAAGCGGTCCGCCTGGGGTCCGGCCACGCCGGCCCGCTCAGGAGGCGGACGCCGGGAGGCGCCCGGGCATCGGCACCGCCGTCGCCGGCCAGCGCTTGCGGCTGACCCGGCTGAGCTTGTTGAGCAGGGTCACCGCGCCAGGGTCGTCCTCGATCGGCCGGGTCTCGATCACACCGGCCGCCTCCATGTCGTCGAAGAGGGCCTCGCCCTTCTCGGTGCGCAGCAGCGTCAACGTCCAGTCCCCGAAGGCACCGATGCCCCCGGTCGAGATGTCGGCGTGTTCGGCCGCGAAGTCGGGGCAGCTGGTGCAGCCCTCACGGGTCCAGCCGTGGGCCTCCTTCAGGGGCACCTCGTGATAGCTGCCGTCCTTCATCCAGACCTGGAACACGCCCTTGATGTTCATCTTGACGATGTCGGCGCGCGCCAGCCCGTACTTGGCCTCGAAGAGCTCGGGGAAGATGGCGTCGTCGAACGTCTTCGAGCAGAGCAACCCGATTGAGAGGGTGAAACGCCGGGCGATCTTGCCCGCCTTGCGTGCCTGCATGACCGGGGGCGCGGAGGCTTGGCAGCCCATCCCGACCAGCGCGATGCGCTCGGCACCGGCGGCGATGGCCTCGGGGTAGGCGAGCGGGTTGGCCGAGTAGGTGTAGCGGGATCCCACGGTGGCCAGGACGTCCTCCTTGTTCCAGGCCACCTGGGGCACCGCCTTCCAGGTCGACCCATCACCCTCGAGGCCCGACACGAGGGCGGCGTCGATCACGTCGTGCTCGAACGCCCAGATCAACAGCGCGGAGACGAGGCCGCCGTCCTGGCCGACTCCCTGGATGTCGGTGTCCGTGGCCCGGGCCAGCACGGTGCGCCGGGCGATGCCGGCGACCTCGTCGTCGGTGCGCGTCCGGCCGAAGAGATGGGTCTCGATGTCCGGCTCCCAGGTGCGGAAGCGAGGGCAGGCCCTGGTGCAGAGCGTGCAGCCCTTGAGCCCGTGGGTGCAATTGTCGGGTCCGCCCTCGGCGTCGACGTGGAAGGGGCGGTAGACGCCATCGCTGTCGTCGTAACCCAAGACGTCGTAGGGGCACGAGATCACGCACGCCGAACACCCGGTGCAGAGACCCGAGGTCACGACCTCTGTGAACAGTTCGGCCCACTGTGGCTTCTCGGGTGGCATTGGCCCACCATATTCGGCCACGCCCGGGTGGTCCGATACCGTGCCCCGGTGCCCGAGATCCTCGAAGTCGAGCTCTACCGGGTCCTGGCCGAGCAGGCCCTGGGCCGGCCGATCGCCCGGGTCTGGATGGTGGACGCCCGCTACGGCCGGGGCGGCACGACCCCGCAACGTCTCCGGGCGGCCCTGGTCGGCCGCTCGTTCACGGCGGCGCGGCGGCGGGGGAAGCTCCTCTTGCTCGACACGTCGGGCGGGCCGACCCTCGGCGTGCGCTTCGGCATGACCGGGGGGCTAGTCGTCGACGGACTGCAGGCCCTGGACCGGTTGCGCTACGGGCCGGGGGTCTTCGAGGAGAAGTGGGTGCGGGCCCGTATCAGCTTCGAAGACGGTGGCGACCTGCTGGTCCACGACCCCCGCCGCTTTGGTTCCCTCGAGTTGACGCCGGACGAGCGGCGCCTCGGCCCTGACGCGCTCGGCGTGTCGCTGGCCGAGCTCCGCTCGGCCCTCGCTGTTCGACCGGGGCGTCAGGAGGCGGCGGCGGCACCACTCAAGGCTCGGCTCATGGACCAGGAGCGCCTGGCCGGCGTGGGCAACCTCCTGGCCGACGAGATCCTCTGGCGGGCCGGGTTGGCACCCGGTCGCCGGACGCCGCTCGACGACACAGAGCTACGCGTCCTGCACAAGGCCCTCCGTTCGACCCTGCGCCAGCTGTCTCGCCGCGGCGGGTCGCACATGGGCGATCTGATGGAGCAGCGCGATGCCGACGGCCGCTGCCCGCTCGACGGTACCGAGTTGGTCCGTGAGACGGTGGGCGGGCGTACGACCTACTGGTGCCCGGCGCACCAGCACTGACCGTGAGCTGACGACTGACGGCCGATCGCTGACGGCTGACGTGCCGCCGCCCACCCGGTCAGTTGAGGCGCCGCACCCACCACACGGCGAAGGCCCCGATCGCCATGGCCACGGCGAAGAAGATGAGGGTCTCGTAGACCTGGAAGGGCCAGTACCGGCTGGCCGGCTGGTAGGTGACGATGTTGCTCAGGTGCAGCTGGTTGACGCAGCGCGCCACGAGACCGTCGAGATTGGCTCGCTGCAGGTTGGCCAGCTGGGACGCGGACGGCTTGAGGTTGGGGCACGAGCCCACGCCGGGGATGGTGACCCCGTTCGCGCCCACCGCCGTGGCCGGGTTGACGAGGAAGCCGCTGCTGCCACCGTGTAAGGCCTGACCAGCGCCGTTGACGATCGTTTCGTTCACCACCCAGGAGCCCTGGGGCAGGTGTCCGCCGATCTGTATACGCCGGGGATCGGTGATCGTGAACGGGGTGCGCAGTGTGAACGGCGCCATCAGATGCGGTCGCACCAACTCGGTGAAGGCCACCCGGACGACGGCGAAGGCGACGAGCGTCGCACCCATTGCGGCGACGGTCCGGCGCAACACCGCCCCCGCGGCGACGCCGAGTGCGAAGGCGAACGCGGCGTACCCGATCGGCACGATGTCGCGGCTGTCGAAGTTTGCAAAGGGCTTGTTGCCGCCGACGAAATCGAGCGGGCTCGACCACCACGTCACGAGGAGACTGCAGAGTCCGGCGACCGCCACCACGGCCAGGCCGAGCAGCGCGAGCTTGTACAACGTCCAGCGCGTTCGTGACACGGTCTGTGTCCAGGCCAGGCGGAACGTTCCGGATTCGAGCTCACGCGCCACGAGCGGCGCACCCCAGAAGACACCGAGCAGTCCGGGCACGACGAGCACCACGCCCGTGAGCCAGTGGCCCATCGTCTGGTATTTGTCGAGAAATTCGGTGGCGGCGCCGGCGCAACTGGACGAGTTGCTGCCGCAGGTGCTCACGCTCGCGTGGTAGTCGCTCAAGGCTTGGGAGCCCACGATCAGCACCAGGACGCCCAGTCCGCCGACGATGACCGCTGCGACGATTGCCTGGACTCGGAACTGCCGAAAGGTCAGCCAGAACACCCTGCTGCTCCGTCTCTACGGGGGACCATCAGCTGATGCGGTGCCGGACCCACCAGGCGCACACGCCGGCCAGCGCGACGGCGAGCACGACGAAGAGCGCAGTCTCGATGGTCTGGAACGTCCAGAATCGGTTCGCCGGCTGGTAGGTGACGACCTGGTGGTACGTGGCGGACAACGTGTTGACGCACTGCTCGAACGCATTCTGCGCGCTGGGTGCCGCACGGGACACCGCGGCGTGCCCGCCGAGGGCTCCGCCGCCTCCTCGCGGAACTTTGGCGAATCCGGGCGGCGGTGCGGAGAAGATGCTCGGGCAGACCCGCTTGACGTACGCCGACGTCGGCGACTGGCCTGCCTTGTTGACCACGTTCGTCCCAGTGACCAACGCGTTCGGAAGGTTCGGAGCCTGTGCGCTGACGTTGGCGGCTGAACCGGCGCCGGGCCCGCTGAACCCGAATCCGGTGTCGGCGACCGTCAGCGGCAGCGTTTTGGTCAACGGGCTCATGTAGCGCGGCCGGATCCAGTAGGTGACGCCGAGTCGCACGGCGATGAAGCCGGCCAGCGTGATCGCCATGGCCGGCAGGGTCCTGCGGACGAGGAGTCCGACGGTGGCGGCCAGAGCAAAGGCAAAGAGGGCATAGCCGGCCGGGACGAACCCATGCAGGGCGAAGTTGGAGGGGCTGAATCGGTTCTGGGCCACTTTGTCGAGCGGGCTGGCCCACCACGTCGCCATCAGGCTGAGGAGCCCGGCGGCAAGCATGCTGGCCGCCCCCACGACGCCGAGCTTGACGAGCAGCCAACGCAGGCGGCTCACGCTTTGCGTCCAGGCCAGTCGGAACGTCCCCGTCTCGAGCTCGTGGGCGATGAGCGGCGCGCCCCAGAACATCCCGATGAGGGCTGGCACGACCAGCACCAGTGCCATCACCGCGATCTGCAAGCCCTTGTCGGTTGCGGTGACCGGGTTGTGGCAGGCCGTGCTGGTCCCGCCGGACGCCTTGCAGGCGGCGACCGCCGTGTCGTAGACGCTGACCAGGTGCGGCCCGGTGACGGCGAGCACGATGGCGATCAGCACCAGCCCAGTGGCGCCGACGGTCGCCTGCCCACGGAACTGGCGCCAGCTGAAGGTGATCATCGGGCCACGTCCAGTTTCGTGACGGCGCTCCTCTCACCGGTCGACCGGCGCCGGCGGGTGCTGCCGCCCGCCTGTTCCATGTAGGCCAGCACGAGGTCTTCGAGATCGAGTTGCTCGACCGTCCACGAGGGGTCGAGGACTGGTCCGTCGCACCGCACCAGCAGCGTGCTCTGCCGGTCGGTGTGGCTCTCGTCGATCACGTGCTGGTCGCGGGGGAGCGCATCGAGGTCGTGGCGCGGCCCGGTCAGACGATGATGGGTCGCCAACAGCTCGTCGACCTCACCAGCCACCTGCACGCGGGACGCCACGAGGACGACGAGGTAGTCGCACACGCGTTCGAGGTCGGCCACGAGGTGCGACGACAGGACCACACTGACGCCGTGTTCGGCCACGACCTCCATGAGACTCTGGAGGAACTCACGTCGCGCCAGCGGGTCGAGGCTCGCCACCGGCTCGTCGAGGATCAGGAATTCGGGCCGCTTCGCCACCGCCAGCGTCAGGGCGAGCTGGGCGCGCTGCCCTCCCGAGAGCGTCCCGGCACGTTGCCTGGGATCGAGGTCGAGGTCCGCGATCCGCTCTCGTGCCATCGCGGCGTCCCAGCCCGGGTTCATGTGCGCGCCGAGCGCGAGATGGTCGTTCACCGTCAGCCGCGCGTACGTGGGCGTGTCCTGGGCGACGAAGCCGACCCGGGCCAGCTGCACCGGGTCGTCGCTCGGCGGGTTGCCGAGCACGTCGATGCTGCCGGCGGTCGGGGTGAGGAGCCCGACGGCGAGGTGCAGCAACGTCGTCTTGCCGGCGCCGTTGGGTCCGACCAGGCCGACGACATGGCCGGCCGGCACCTCGAGGTCGCAGTCGTTGAGAGCCCAGCGGCGGCCGTAGCGCTTGCCCAATCCGCGGGCGCACAGGACCGCGCTCACGCTATGTCCTCCTCAGCGGCGGACCGAAAGGAATCGCGGAACAGTGCTTCGATGCTCTCGTCGTCGAGCCCGGCGCGCCGCGCCTTGATGATCCAGCGCTGTAACGCCTGACGCAGCGGCCCGTGGGCGGCGATCGACTGGCCACCGAGCGACCCGGTGACGAACGTGCCGACGCCGGGGCGCGCGCTGGCCAGCCCCTCGTGTTCGAGCTCGCGGTAGGCCTTCAACACCGTGTTGGGGTTGAGCGCCAGCTGCGCGACCACCTCCTTGACCGTCGGGAGCTGATCGCCCTCGTGGAGAAGACCCAGCCGAAGGGCTTGGCGGACCTGCTGGACGATCTGGAGGTAGGGGGAGACACCGGAGCGGCTGTCCAGGTGGAACTCGATCACGAGCACCTCATTCATCTAGATGACTAGATAAATATGCCCCTCCGGCTCTTTCGTGTCAAGGCGGCCACCGGCCGCACTCCCTCACCTGGTGAGCGGCGGCAGACCCTGGGCGATCATGTCGACGCCGAAGACGAGGAAGAGCACGGCCAGCAGCGCCGCGTTGTGCGTCGTGAGCCACGCCTTCGCCGCATCGAGCGACGACCGGGCGCGTGCACCGCCGACGAGGGCATAGAGCACGGGCCCGGCGATGGTGAGGCTGGCGATGGCGATGAAGACGGCGACGGCGACGACGGCGTCGGAGGTCGACAGCCCGAGTTGCGCCAGTCCTGCCGCCGCGCCGAGCGTGAGGATCAGGTTCTTCGGGTTGACGGCCGCGAGCACCACGGCCAGGCCGAACGCTTTCACCGGTGACATCGACGCCACCGTCTCGAGCCACCGGGGCATCTCGGGTTCTTCGGCCGGACCGGGACGCTTGCGCCAGTTGCGCCGCGCCAGCGCGAGCAACAGGACGCCGAGCACGATCTTGCCCCACGACACCGAGTCCGACGCGGTGCTGCTGGTCGCGACGCTCCCGTCGTGCGCGAGCACGTAGGCGACCGCGCTCACAACGGCCAGAGCGATGACCCACCCGAAGAGAAAGGCGGGCCCGTTGATCTTTGCCCGCTGCGAGAACAGCATGAGGATGACGGCGATGATCGGGAGGGGGCTGATGGCCACCCCGATGGCGAACGTCAGAACCTCGCTGATCCCCTGTCCCACGTCGAACCCCTCGCTGTGCCCCCAGGACGGTCACATCATGGGTCTTTGAGCGCGTGACGCCGTGGATGGGAGGGTGGTCGCGACGAAGGCGCCCGCTCAGTCCCCGTACTGGTCGATCTCCTCGAGCACCTTGGCGGCATGGCCGTCGGCCCTGACGTTGTACCAGGCCCGTTGCACCTTGCCGTTCGGTCCCACGAGGAACGTGGATCGGATGGTGCCAACCGTCTTCTTCCCGTACATCGTCTTCTCGCCCCAGGCGCCGTACTTCTCCATGACCTTCTTGTCGGCGTCGGTCAACAACGGGAACTTGAGTTTGTATTTGCTGCGGAACTTGACGTGCTTCTCCGCCTTGTCGGGCGAGATCCCGAGCACCGTGACCCCCGCCTTGTCGAAAGCGCGCAAGTTGTCGTTGAATTGGCACGCCTCCTTGGTGCAGCCGGGCGTGTCGTCGGCCGGATAGAAGTAGACGACGACTCGCCGTCCCTTGTAGTCGGAAAGCTTGACCGGCTTGCCGTCCTGGTCAGGCAGGGTGAATGCGGGGGCGGTCGAGCCCACCTCGAGTTTGGCCATCGTGCTCGCACTCCTTTGCTCGGACGAGACTGCTTGTTGTGGCACGCGGCATACGCACCGCGACCGTCTTGGGCTGGTACAATAGGCCTGCGACCACCGGCGGGGGCCGGTGAGTCGGGGCCGATCCTCACTCCTCTGGACGGCGCACGGTCCCGCCGAAGACAGAGAGAGCACCAATGACAGTTGATGCCCTGGCCGGCGCGGGAGCCGGGCCGGGACGCGACCGGGGACAGTGATGTCACCCGGAATGACGCGACCGACACCTACGAGACGAGCAGGACCTTCGAGTCGCTGGGCGTCTCCATGGAACTCACCAAAGCGCTGGCTGATGAAGGCATCGTCAGCGCTTTTCCAATTCAGGCCCTGACGGTGGCCGACGCGCTGGCCGGCCGTGACGTCTGCGGCAAGGCCAAGACCGGATCCGGCAAGACCCTCGCGTTCGGGGTGCCACTTTTGCAACGGGCGAAGGCGACCCGCGACAGCCACGGTCCTGAGAACGCCGCACGGCCGGCGCGCCCGCTCGCGCTCGTGTTGCTGCCCACCCGCGAGCTGGCGGTGCAGGTGTACGAGGTGCTGGCTCCCCTGGCGCAGAAGCTCGGCTTGCGGGCGGTCGCGGTCTACGGGGGCGCGGACATCGACCGCCAAGTCGCCAAGCTCCGCAAGGGCGCCGATGTCGTGATCGCCACGCCCGGACGGCTCATCGACCTCGGTGACCGCGGCGAGGTGGCTGTCGACGGGCTCGAGACACTCGTGCTCGACGAGGCTGACCGCATGGCGGACATGGGCTTCATGCCTCAGGTCGAGTGGGTGCTGCGTCGCCTCGACCAGGAGCACCAGACGCTGTTGTTCTCGGCCACCTTGGACGGTGCGGTCGACCGGTTGGTCAAGCGGTACCTCTCCGACCCCGTGTTCCACGAGGTGGCGTCGTCCACCCAGACGGTGACTCTGATGGAACATCGCTTCATCCAGGTGCATCAGATGGACAAGGTCAAAGTGGCGGCAGCGATCTGCCGCGGCCAGGACAAGTCGTTGCTCTTCGTGCGGACCAAGCGTGGCGCCGACCGCCTGGTCGAGTCCTTGACGAAGGAAGGCGTCCGTGCCGCCGCCATTCACGGTGACCTCCGGCAGGCCAACCGCGAGCGCGCCTTGTCGGATTTCTCGAACGGCAAGTTGCCCGTCCTCGTCGCGACCGATGTTGCCGCCCGCGGACTCCACATCGAGGGTGTCGACGCAGTGATCCATTTCGACCCGCCGGAGGACCACAAGGCCTACCTCCACCGATCGGGCCGCACCGCGCGCGCGGGCAAGGCCGGCGTAGTCGTGAGCCTTGCGCTCTGGAATCAGCTGGTGGAGATGGAGGTCATCCAACGCCGGCTGGCGCTGCGGATCCCGATCGTCGAGATGTTCTCCAACGACCCGCGTCTGGCCGACCTCGCGGCCTGGACTCCGCTGAGCGAAGAGAGCGTTCTCTGAGCGACGCCGAGGCCATCCCGATCTGGTCGCCCGATGACGGGGTGACGCAGGTGCTGGTGGTGACCGCCCATCCCGACGACGTCGACTTCGGATCTGCCGGCAGCATCGCGGCGTTCACGTCCGCCGGCGTGACGGTCACCTATTGCATCGTCACGAACGGGGACGCCGGTGGATCGGACCGGTCGATGCCGCGCACGGAAATGGCGGCGCTGCGTCAAGACGAACAGCGAGCTGCGGCCGCCGTCGTCGGTGTGGACGACGTCCGCTTCCTCGGCCACCCCGACGGCAAGGTGGAAGCCACCATCGGGTTGCGCCGTGACATCAGCCGCGTCATCCGTCAGGTGTGCCCCGAGCGTGTCATCACACAGTCGCCCGAGCGCAATTGGGACTTCATCTACGCCAGCCATCCCGACCACCTCGCCGCCGGCGAGGCCGCGGTCTGCGCCGTGTATCCCGACGCCCGAAACCCGTTCGCCCACCCCGAACTGCTGCAGACGGAGGGGCTCGAGCCCTGGACGGTGCCCGAGCTGTGGATCATGGGTCCGGGAGGGCAGGGGGCGGGGGTCGCCGTGGACACCACGGCGACCCTGGAGCGCAAGGTGTCGGCACTCATGTGCCACAAGAGCCAGATGCCCGATCCCGAGGGCGTTGCCGAGCGCGTCCGCCGCGGCGGGGAGCTCGCTTGGCGAGCTGGCGGGACTTCCCGAGGGTTCCAGCGCCGAGATGTTCCGCGTGACCCGCATCCCCTGAAGCACGGTGGCCGCTGGCAACCCCTGGGTGCTGGTGCAGCACGTCGCGTTCGAGGGCCCGGGCTCACTTGTCGGCGCGGTCCGCGACTCCGGCGCCGAGCTGGCCATCGTGCGGATCGACCGGGACGACCCGGTGCCAGCGCTGCACTCGGTGCGCGACATGGCGGGACTGGTGGTGATGGGCGGCCCGATGGGGGTGCACGACGAGCTCGAGTGGCTCGAGCCCGAGCGCGCGTTACTGCGTGCTGCCCTGGAGGCCGGCCTCCCCGTCCTCGGTGTGTGCCTCGGCGCCCAGCAGCTCGCCTACGCGTTGGGAGGCGAGGTCACGAGCGGCACCAGGCCGGAGCTGGGCGTCGGCGAGGTCCACCTCACCGTCGCCGCGATGGCAGATCCCGTCTTCGGGCCGGCACCGACGCCGTTGCCCTGCGTGCACTGGCACGGCGACACCTTCACGCTGCCTGAGTCTGCGGTGCGTCTGGCGGGGAACGACGCGTATGAGAACCAGGCCTTCCGTGTCGGAGCCCGGGCCTACGGCCTGCAATTCCACGTCGAGGTGACCGCGAGCCTCGTGGCGCACTGGACTCCGCACCTCCCACGCGGCGTCTTCGTGCGAGCGTCCGACGTCGCGCACGTGAGCCGCGCCGGCGAGGGCATCGTGCGGCGTTTCATCGGGCTGGCGCAGCCGGAGTGATGGGGGGTGTCGGACGCTGAGGATCAGGCCTGGCGTGCCATCTGGCGGAGCACGTACTGGAGGATCCCACCGTGGCGGTAGTACTCGGCCTCCATCGGTGTGTCGATGCGGACGATGACGCGGAACTCGGTGACGTCGTCGTCGTCCGTCGTCGCGGTCACCGTGACCTCCTTCGGTACGTCACCTCTGTTGAGGACGTCGAGGCCAGTGATGCTGAAGCGCTCGCGCCCTGTGAGCCCGAGGCTGGCCGCGGAGTCGCCCTTGTAGAACTGCAGGGGAACGACCCCCATGCCGATCAGGTTGGAGCGATGGATGCGTTCGAGGCTCTGCGCGATGACGGCACGAACACCGAGGAGCGCCGTGCCTTTGGCCGCCCAGTCGCGGCTGCTCCCCGTGCCGTACTCGCGGCCCGCCAGGACGACGAGTGGCACCTGGTCTGAGGCGTACTGCATCGCCGCCTCGTAGATCGAGGTTTGCACGCCGTCGGGCAGGTGGAGCGTCACCCCGCCTTCGGTTCCGGGTGCCAACTGATTGCGCAAGCGGACGTTGGCGAACGTGCCGCGCATCATCACCTCGTGGTTGCCGCGCCTCGCCCCGTACGAGTTGAAGTCCTCTCGACCGACACCGTGCTCCGTCAGGTACCGACCAGCCGGCGTCGTCGGACCGATGGAACCGGCGGGAGAGATGTGGTCGGTCGTCACGCTGTCGCCCACGATGACGAGCACCCGCGCGTCAGCGATGTCGGTGACCGGCGCCGGTGTCATCGTCATCGATTCGAAGAACGGTGGGTTCTTCACGTAGGTGGATGTGTCCTGCCAGGCATAGGTCTCGCCCTCGGCCACCGTCACGTGCCGCCAGTACTCGTCACCGTCGAAGACGGCCGCGTACCGGGTGCGGAACATGTCCGACGTCAGCGAGGCGCGAATGGTCTCGTTGACTTCTTCCATCGAGGGCCAGAGCTCCGAGAGCATGACCGGGTTGCCATCGGTGTCGTCACCGATGGGTTCGCTGGTGAGGTCGACGTCCATCGTCCCCGCCAACGCGTAGGCCACGACGAGTGGCGGTGACGCCAGGTAATTGAGCCGGACATCAGGGTGGATCCGGCCCTCGAAATTGCGGTTGCCCGAGAGCACCGCCGCCACCGAGAGGTCTCCCTCTTTCACGGCCTCGCTGACCCCGTCGAGCAGGGGGCCGGAGTTGCCGATGCAGGTCGTGCAGCCGAACCCGACGAGATAGAAGCCCAGCTCCTCGAGCGGACCGGTCAGGCCGGCCCGTTCGAGGTAGTCCATGACGACCCGGGAGCCGGGCGCGAGCGACGTCTTGACCCACGGCTTGGCGCGCAGGCCGCGCTCGACCGCCTTCTGGGCCAGCAGCCCCGCGCCGACGAGCACCTGCGGGTTCGACGTGTTGGTGCAGCTGGTGATCGCCGCGATGACGACGTCGCCGTCAGCCATCTGATGGTGTGGAGCGGCCGCGGGCTCTGTCGCGGCGGTCGCCGGTGCCCGGTCGATCGCGGCGCGGAACGAGTCGCGCGCCCTGGTCAGGGCCACCCTGTCCTGGGGCCGGGCCGGGCCGGCGAGCGACGGCTCGACGTCGTCCAGGTTCAGCTCGAGGTGCTCTGAGTAGACCGGCTCGGCCGCGCCGGGATCGTGCCAAAGCCCCTGGGTCCGGGCGTACGCCTGGACCAGAGCGAGATGCTCTTCGTCGCGGCCGGTGAAACGGAGGTAGTCGAGTGTGACCTGGTCGATTGGGAACATCGTGCAGGTGGCCCCGTATTCGGGGCTCATGTTGCCGATCGTGGCACGCGTCTCGAGTGGGAGCGCAGCCACACCGGGGCCGTAGCACTCGACGAAGGCGCCGACGACGCCGTGGTCGCGCAGCAGCTCGGTGACGGTGAGGACCACGTCGGTCGCAGTGATGCCAGGTCGAGTCTGACCTGAGAGGCGCAGGCCGACCACCGGAGGCAGAAGCATGGATAGCGGCTGGCCCAGCATTGCCGCCTCGGCCTCGATCCCGCCGACGCCCCACCCGAGCACGCCGAGCCCGTTGACCATCACGGTGTGCGAGTCGGTGCCCACGAGCGTGTCGCAGAAGGCACGCCCGTCGTCGGTCGCGAACACAAGGCGCGAGAGGTACTCGAGGTTGACTTGGTGGCAGATGCCCGTGCCGGGCGGCACCAGACGGAAGTCCCGGAACGCGCCCTGGGCCCAGCGCAGGAGTTGGTACCGCTCCAGATTGCGCGAATACTCGATCGAGACGTTGGCGTCGTACGACGCGGCGGTGCCCGAGCGCTCGGCGATCACCGAGTGGTCGATGACGAGCTCGACAGGGACGAGGGGGTTGACCAGGGTGGCGTCGCCGCCGAGCCGGGCCAGCGCATCGCGGATCGCGGCCAGGTCGACCACGGCCGGGACACCCGTGAAGTCCTGCATCAGGACGCGCTCGGGCGTGAAGGCAATCTCGTGGGCCGACGCGCCTGCACCCTGCCCGTGCCCTTCGGGGTTGGAGCCCCAGTCCGCTACCGCGACGATGTCATCGGCGGAGACATGCGGGCCGTCCTCGTGGCGCAGCAAGTTTTCGAGCAGGACCTTGATGGAGTACGGAAGCCGATCGATATCGTGCTGCTCGGCCAGCATGGGCGCCTTGATGTGGAAGATCTCGTAGGTGCGGTCGCCCACGACAAGATCGGTGCGGGCGCCGAAGGTGTCGGGGTGCGCTGCCGCGTTGGTGGAGTTCGGGCTCATCTGCCCATTCTGCCGTGGGCCTGGCGGGACCGCCCACCGAGCTGTCGGATTCGGGCCCGATCTCGCCTGGCAGTGGCTGAGAGGGCCACACCCGAGTTGACGACCGAAGTCGTAACCACTTCGTAACGGCTTCGGCCTTCAGGACGGAAACGGAGCGAGCAGAATCGACGAGTGCGCAGTCGGGGAGGCGCGAGGGGAGTTGTGGGGAGGGCTGGCACTCGGCGGAGCTGGCGTTCGGCGCTGAGGTCATCGTTGGTCAGCGTGGTGGTGGCAACCGTGCTCGCTCCGGTCACGCTGGCGCTCGGCGCTGTGATCGCGTCGGCGCCGTCGGGCGCGGCGCAGCAGCCGCACGTCTACCAGGACGGCGGGATGATCGGCTTCGGCAACGTCAGCCTCACCAATCCGCAACTGCCCGAGCCGCTCAACTCGCCGGTCTTTTCGGGTGTGGCAACGCCCGACGGTGGCGGCTACCTGCTTGCCAGCGCCGACGGCGGCGTGTTCGCCTTCGGCGACGCAACCTTCGAGGGATCAGCGGGCGCGCTTCCGCTGCAGGGTCCGATCGTCGCCATGGCCACGACACGCGACGCCAAGGGCTACTGGCTCGGCGCGCTCGATGGCGGGGTCTTCGCGTACGGCGACGCCCAGTTCTACGGGTCGATGGGGGCGTCGCACCTCAACCAGCCCATCGTCGGCATGGCATCGACGCCGGATGGCAAGGGCTACTGGCTGGTGGCGGCCGACGGTGGGATCTTCGCCTACGGCGACGCCGGCTTCTACGGCAGCACGGGCAGCCTCAGCCTCAATGCCCCGATCGTCGGCATGGCGGCGACCCACGACGGCAAGGGCTACTGGCTCGTCGGCGCCGACGGCGGCATCTTCTCCTTCGGCGACGCGAGCTTCGACGGCTCGGCGGGCAGCGCGAACCTGCCCGACTCGGTGGTGGGCATGGTCGCCGCTCCGGACGGAGGCGGGTATCTGATCGCCACCGGCAACGGCGTGGTCCTTCCCTATGGCGACGCACAGGCTTTCGGCGGTCTCTCGCTGGACCCGACGGCGACACAGATCTCCGCCATCATCGGCAACAACGAGGGGACGGGCTACTGGCTGCTTGACCCCCAAGCGTGGGACTACAGCTTTGCGACCGCGACGCCCGAGCCCATGTTCCCCCAGTCGGCGGCGATCGCGGACGCCGTGGCGGGCCAGATCGCGCCCGACCCCGACACCGAGGGGCCCTACTGCAACCCCTACGGACCCTGTGAGGAATGGTGCGCGCTGTTCGCCACCTGGGCCTGGGAGCAGGCGGGCATCCCGATCCCGCGCTACGCCTTCACCGGCGACATCTGGGGGTGGGCGGCTACCTACGGGGCCGACCTGCCGCCAACCGCCATGCCCGCCGTGGGCGACGCCGTCCTCTACGGCACCGGACCCTGGAGCACCGCGACCTCGGTGCACGTCGGGATCGTGACCGAGGTCTGGCCGGACGATGCCATCATGACGGTGGCGGGGGACGCAGGTCCCGGCCGCGACGGGTATCTCTCGGTGAGCCTCGATGGACCGTACCTGCCCGTTGACTCTTCGTCCTATAACGGCGTCCCCATCTACGCGTTCGCACAGCCCTGATACCGGAGACGTGCGGGCTCCGTTGCTGAGACGGGCATCGCGTAGGCTGCTCGCGGAGGTCACCGTGCCCGTCTACGAATTCCGCTGCTCGACCTGTCACGCCGTCTTTGACGAGCGGCGGCCCATGGCCGCCGCTGACGCGCCGGCGACCTGCCCCGAGGGTCACGTGGGAGCACGGCGGTTGTTTCCCGTGTTCGCCACGACCGGCCTCGCCGTCGAGCCTGCGGGCGCAACTGGATGCGGAGCTCCGGTCGCCGGCGGCTGCGGCAGCGGCTGCGCGTGCTGCTGAGCGGGCCGGCATGACCCTTTCTTCCTTCGACGATTACCCGGTCCATCAGGCTTCGGAGTTCATCGCCCATCCCGGGACGAGTGACCGCAACTTCTACGACAGGTACTACTTCAACATGCACCCGTGCTCGAGTGACTGGTTCGCCATCTTCGGCTACGGCCAATACCCGAACCTCGGCGTCGTCGACGCTTTCGTCGACGTCCGTCACGGCCGTTCCCAGCACATCGTCCGTGCCTCGGCGCCCCTGGTCGACCGGGGCGACCTCTCGGTCGGGCCGATCCGCATCGAGGTGCTCGAGCCCCTGCGCCGCCTGCGCGTCGTGGTGGAGCCGACGGAACATTCGGTCGCAATGGACGTGACCTGGGAGGGTCACATCCCCGCGGTCGCCGAGCCGCGCCAGTACATGCGGAGCAAGGGCAAGGTCGTGTTCGACACGCAGCGCCTGGCCCAGACCGGCTTTTGGTCTGGCACCCTCAGTGTCGGCGGCACCGACGTGGCCGTCACGCCGGAGCGGTGCTGGGGCACCCGCGACCGCTCCTGGGGCGTACGGCCGGTCGGCGAGCCCGAGAGCGACGGCATCCGCCAGGGGGAGCTGGTCCTCGGCGGCATGTGGAACTACTTCCCGATGCAGTTCGCGGATCACACGATCATGTACATCTGCCACGAGCGCGATGACGGCGAGCGTCCGCTCGTGCAGGCGGAGCGGGTCTGGGTGGATCCCGAGCGGGGCATCGAGGACCTCGGCCGATCCGAGCACGAGCATCACCTCATCCCCGGGACGCGGGTCATCGACCACTCGGTCGTTCGCTTCCCCGAAGCCGGGATCACCATCACCTGCACACCGTTGCTGGCGAATTTCGTCTCCATCGGCACGGGATACGGCATCGACGCGGACTGGCGCCATGGCATGTACCACGGGCCCGAACCGGTGACGCAGGGACTCGTGCTGCCCGTCGACGACGTACAGGGAATCGCGCAGTACGGCATCGTCGACCACGTTGCCGAGTTCTCCTACGACGGGCGCGTCGGCTACGGCCTGCTCGAGCACGGGTTCTTCGGCCCGTACCGCCACTACGGCTTGCTGGACGGGGGCATGGGCGCGCCCGAAAGCTGAGCCGCCGCGGCGGACACCGGGCGATCGGCTCCGCGCAGCCCGCATGCGAGAATGCGGGATGCCCGACCCCGCCGGCATCCTCCTCGACCGGCTGCAGAAGGCGTTTGACACGGTCCAACCCGGTGCGGACCCGGTCTTGCGGGCCTCGGACCGGGCCGACTACCAGGCCAATGGTGCCCTCGCCCTGGCCAAGGAACTGGGGGGTGCGACCCCCCGCTCGGTCGCCGAGGAGGTCGTGGCGGCGGCGGATCTCGACGACGTCTGCGCGGCTGTGGAGGTCAGCGGCCCGGGCTTCATCAACCTCACCCTCTCGGACGAGTTCGTGGCCGGACTCGTCGCCGGGCTTTCGGCCGATCCGCGGCTCGGTGTCGCTCTTGCTGCCCGGCCCGAGCGTCTCGTCGTCGACTACTCGGGTCCCAATGTCGCCAAGGAGATGCACGTCGGTCACCTGCGCAGCACGCTGATCGGCGACGCGCTGGTACGGGTCCTGGGGTTCCTTGGCCACGAGGTGGAGCGCGAAAACCACATCGGTGACTGGGGCACACCCTTCGGCATGCTGATCGAGCACCTCCTCGACGTCGACGGCGCCGAGCATGCCGAATCATTCAGCGTGCGGGATCTGAACGAGTTCTACGCCGCTGCCCGCGCGCAGTTCGACAGCGATCCCGTGTTCGCGGACCGGTGCCGCCACCGCGTCGTGCTCCTCCAGGGTGGCGATCCCGAGACCATGCGGCTCTGGCAGATCTTCGTCGGCGAGTCGGTGCGGCACGCTCAGGAGGTGTACGACCTGTTGGGCGTCCTCCTCACACCCGAGGACATCGTTGGCGAATCCTTCTACAACCCGTTCCTGCCCGACGTCGTGTCCGAGCTCGACGCCAAGGGGTTGCTCGTGGAGGACGGGGGCGCCTTGTGTGTCTTCCCCGAGGGTTTCGAGAACCGTCAGGGCGACCCACTGCCCTTGATCGTGCGCAAGTCCGACGGTGGTTACGGGTACCCGGCGACCGACCTGGCCGCAGTGCGCGACCGAGTTGGCCGGCTTGGAGCGACGCGACTCGTGTACGTGGTCGGAGCCGAGCAGACGCTCCACCTGCGGCTGGTCTTCGCCGTGGCGGTCCTCGCCGGTTACCTGCCCGACGCGTCCGCGGCGGTGCACGCCGGATTCGGGCTCGTGCTGGGGCCAGACGGCAAGAAGCTGGCCAGCCGCAGCGGTGAGTCCGAGCGTCTGATCGATTTGCTGACCGAAGGCATCGACCGCGCCGGCGCAGCGTTGCGAGAGCATGACAGTGAGCTCCAGCCCGAGCGCCAGGCCGAGGTGGCGCACGCGCTCGGCATCGGCGCGATCAAGTACGCCGACCTGGCAACGGAGCGGATGCGCGACTACGTCTTCGATTGGGACCGCATGCTGGCCACCGAGGGCGACACCGGGCCCTACCTGCAATACGCGCATGCCCGCATCCGTTCGATCTTCCGCCGCGGCCAGGTCCAGCCGCCGGCGCCTGGCGCGATGCCGCTCCTCGGCGAGCCCCAAGAACGCGCACTGGCTCTGCAGCTGCTGCGCTTCGCCGAGGCGATCGAGGCAACGGCTGAGACGCTGAGCCCGTCCAAGCTGTGCGCCTATCTCTTCGAGCTGGCGACGACGTTCACCTCGTTCTATGAGGCCTGCCGGGTCCTCGTCGAGGACGAGGTCCTCAGGACGTCTCGCCTCGGTCTCTGCGATCTCACCGCGCGGGTGCTCGAGTTGGGACTGTCGCTCCTCGGCATGGAGGCGCCCGAGCAGATGTGAGATGTGAGATGTGACCAGCCCAGCGGCGGCCCCTATCCTCTGCGGCACGCGTGGTGCCAGGGACCGCCGAGCGGACCCGCACTTCAGAGAGGGCAGGAGGAATCGCAGCGAGATGGATCTCAACGGCACGTCGGCGATCGTCACCGGTGGCGCATCGGGCTTGGGTGAGGCCACCGCTCGCCTGCTGGCCCAGCGGAGAGTGCACGTGGTGGTGGCCGACGTCCAAGAGGACAAGGGCGCACCGCTCGCCAAGCAGATCGGCGGACTCTACGTCCAGACCGACGTCACCAACGCCGGGCAGGTCATCGCAGCCGTCGATGCCGCCGTCGAGATGGCGCCACTCAGGTCACTGGTCAACTGCGCCGGCATCGGATGGGCGACGCGCACCATCGGCAGGGACGGCGACTACGCGTCGGCGCACGATCTCGATCTCTACCGCCGGGTGATCGAGATCAACTTGATCGGGACCTTCAACTGCATCCGGTTGGCCGCCACCAAGATGAGCCTGAACGAGCCCGACGCTGACGGCGGGCGCGGCGCCATCGTGAACACGTCGTCGGTGGCGGCCGAGGACGGTCAGATCGGGCAGGCCGCGTACTCGTCGTCCAAAGGTGGCGTCGTCGGCCTGACCCTCCCGGTGGCGCGCGATCTCGCCGTGGTCGGCATCAGGGTCAACACGATCCTGCCCGGGCTCATCGACACGCCGATCTACGGGGCGGGGGAGGGGTCGGAGGCGTTCAAGGGCAAGTTGGCCCAGGACGTGCTGTTTCCACATCGCCTCGGGCGGCCCGACGAGTTCGCCACGCTCGCCGTCGAGCTGTTGGCGAACTCGTACATGAATGCGGAGTCGATCCGCATCGACGCCGGCATCCGAATGCAGCCTAAGTAGGGCCCGCGGAGCAGGCCGCGATTCAGGGAGGGTTCACATCATGATCGACCCGGAGCTGGCTGCCTTCGTCGAGGCGATGCCCCACTTCGACCTCAACGACCCGGTCGCCGCCCGGGCGGGCTTCGAGGCGATGATCGTTTCGATGGCCCGCGATCTCCCGCAGGCCGACACCCTCGAGATCGACGACCGGATGATCCCGGGCTGGCCGGGTGATCCGGAGGTCAAGGTGCGCGTCTACCGGCGGAAGGCGACGACCGCGCGGTCGGTGCCCGGCATCGTGATGATCCACGGGGGAGGCTTCATCGTCGGCAGCATCGAGACCGAGCACATCGGTGCGGTCCTCACCGCCGCCGACCTCGGGGCGGTCATCGTCTCCGTCGACTACCGGTTGGCCCCCGAGCACCCGTACCCGGCGGGCGTCCACGACTGCTACGCAGCCTTGCGCTACATCCATGCCGAGGCAGATGCGCTCGGCGTCGATACCGGCCGGGTCGCCGTCATGGGCGCGAGCGCCGGCGGGGGCCTCGCTGCGGCGACTGCCCTCCTGGCACGCGACGAAGGCGGACCCGCGCTGTGCTTCCAGATGCTGCACATTCCCGAGCTCGACGATCGCCTCGAGACCCCGTCCATGCAGGCGTTCGTGGACACGCCGGTCTGGAACCGCCCCCTGGCGGAACACAGCTGGCGCGCCTACCTGGGTGACCTCTCAGGCGCGCCCGATGTGCCGGTCTACGCAGCGCCGGCTCGGGCGACCGACCTGCGCGGGCTGCCGCCCGCCTACGTGTCGACGGCGGAGAATGATCCCCTACGCGACGAGGGCATCGAATACGCGCTGGGTCTCCTGCGTGCGGGCGTCTCGGTGGAGCTGCACCAATTCCCCGGGACCTTCCACGGCTCGGCGCTGGTCATGACCGCGGCCGTGTCGAAGCGGGCCCAGCAGGAATCCGCGTCGGTCCTGCGACATGTCCTCGGCGTGGCCGACTAGCAGCCCTGCGATGTGATGCGAGCCAAGGTCAGTGCAGGCCCTCGGCGACCAGCACCCCGACGGCCGCTGCGATGGCGAGTGGCGCGCTCGGCCACGCCGAGCAGGACCGCCCGCCTGACGTCCGGTCGCTCTCCGGCGCCACGCGCGGCGCGGAGCCACAGGATCCAGGCCAAAGAGCCGGTGAGAAAGAGGTTCGGGCCGACGTTCAAACCGACCAGCAGCGAGTACGGGTGCGGCGGCTGGCGTGCTGCCAAGAGGGAGGCCGCCGGGAGGTTGTTGACGAGCACACTGGTCAGCGCGGCCGCGGCTGCGGTGCCCCACGCGTTCAGGTGCGCCAACATCGTCGCGGGGCCGTTCCAGGCTCGCCCCAGTGCGCCCAGTGCCACGGCCACTCCGAAGAGTCCGACGAGTACCGGCAGGCCCAGGAGCTCCAGGGCGTGGCGCGGCGTGGTCGGCCCGGACGCTGACGCGGCAGTGGTCCGGGACCGCCCAAAGGCGGGAACCAGCCAGCGGAGTAGGAAGGCCCCGGTGCCCACAGCGACGACGGGCAGGGCAGGCGCGTGCAACGCAACGACGAGCACGGTGACGGTGACGACGGCGAGCAGACCGAGACCGAAGATCGGCCGCTCGGGTTCGCCGACCGGCGCGATCGTCGTCCGTAGGGAGCGGTGATGAAACGTGCCGACGACGAGGGCCGTCACCGTCGCAGCCGCCAAGGCGGGGAACGCCATGTGCCGAAGGAACGCGCCGCCCGTGAGGTGGAGGTGTCCGAGCACGATGAGGTTCGTCAGGTTTGAACCGGGCAACATGAGCGACCCGGCGTTGGCCAGCAGGAGGCAGGCGTAGACGAGTGCCGCCCGCTCCTCGCCTCTGCTGCGCGCCGCGTACACGAGCACCGGCGTGAGGAAGGTGACCGCTGTGTCGAGATTGAGCAGCGTCGTGACGGCGACGACCAGGATCGCTGTCCCGGTGTAGAGCGCCACGCCGTTCGGTGCGACGCGGGCCAGCGTGTGGCCGCCCGCGGCGAAGAGTCCGTCTTCCTCGGCCACCAGGCCCACGAGGAGCAATCCGGCGACGAGGACGAACGGAGGCCAATCCTGGGTGGCTGCCGCCCGGGCATCGTCTGGTGCCGCGATCGCCGCAGCCACCAGCGCGGCCACGCCGAGCCCGGCCAGCCACCACGACGGGCGACTGCGCGGGACCGGATCCGGGCCGACGGATGAGGGCGTCGCCGTCCGTGATGTCGTTCCTGAGCCGGACACCACCGACCAGTGCCCCTTCATGCGCCGAGGCAAACCGCTCACGCAGCTGGCGTCGCGCTCAGGCTGAAGCGGCCTGCGCCTTTACCTCGGTGGCCTCGTCCGCGCTGCTGAGCGCCTTCCACAGGGCCCAGTAGCTCGGATAGGTGATGGCGTTGGTGACGTAGCCCGCCCGCTCGAGCTCGTCGTGGTAGGCGGGCAAGTTGCGCCACGGGACCCCCATGTCGACGTGGTGGGCGAGATGCCACCCGGTGTTGTACGGCACGATCCAGAATCGAGCGAGCCACGACTGGTGCACGTGGTGCGTCGTTGCCCGGCGATCCGGGCTCCGTTCCATGCCGCCGTGCTCGGCGATGGAACGCAGGCGGTTGATCACGCGCCACTCTGTCATCCAGGGCAGGAACCACAGCAGCGGGTAGATCCACCAGCGTCCGGTGGCGGCCCACATCACCGCCCAGAGCACGGCCTGGACGCCGAAGATGGAGAGGCCGATCGGACGGAACGGCTTATGCAGCGTGTTCTTGACGAGCGGAACGAAGTTCTTCCAGCCGCTGATACCCGCCGCATCGCGGACGAGCCGCCGAGAGAGAGCGCGGCGCGTGCAGGGATACGGCGAGTAGAACGCCATGTCCGGCTCGTCCGGCCCGAACTCGTCTTTGTGGTGCGCGAAATGCACCCGCCGGTACAGCTGCACGGGGGTGAAGACGGGATACGCCACCACCCACTTGCCGACCTGGTCGTTCCAGCGCTTGTTGGTGAAGAGGAGCTTGTGCGCCGACTCGTGCATGAGGATGGCGAAGCGGGCGTACATCGGCCCCATCAAGACGAAGGCGATCAGGTAGCTCCACCACTGGTCGATGAAGACGGCACCGCCGATGATCAGCGCGACCCAGAACCACACCGCCACGACCGAGAGGGCGTTGCGCCCGTTGTCGATGTGGCGCAGGTCGGCCCGCAATCCCGGGATGGCCATGCCATTGGCCAGCAGGCGTTCGCTCGGGAACACATCCGGCCGCCGTGCGGCGTCGGGCACCATGGTTGCGGCCATGAAGACATATTACGATATTTGGTCAAGTGATACAACCGAGTAATACCGGCGTTGCGCCCGACACCTCGCCTCTCACCGCTCGGTCGGTGCTGGCCAGCGCGCTCTTGGGGATGGAGCCGCCGGAGCTCCCGGTGGCCCAGCTCGTCCGACTGACCGGGTTGTTCGGCATCAGTGAGAACAGGGCTCGGGTCGCCCTCAGCCGGATGGTGTCCGCCGGCGAGGCCACGACGGACGGATGCGGTGGGTACCGGCTCGCCGGCCATCTCGTGGCCCGGCAGGCCCGCCAGGCGCGCAGCCGCTCGGGGGAGGCGACCGTGTCCTACGACGGCAGCTGGTGGATGGCCGTCGTGACGACGTCGGGCAGCACCGCTGAGATCCGGGTCGCCCGTCGTCGCGCGCTCGCCTACGCCCGGTTGGCCGAGCTACGCGAGGGGGTCTGGATGCGGCCGGCCAACGTCGCGGTACAGCTCCCCGCCTTCCTGGACGACGACGTCGAGCTCATGGCCGCTCGTCCCGCCGAGCGCGAAGGGACTTGCCGACCGGCTGTGGGACCTGGCGGCATGGGCCGAGCGTGCTGAGGACCTGGCGCGCGCGCTCGATGCGCTGGCACCCGACCGTACCGAGGCGCTGGCGCCGGGGTTCGAGCTCTCGGCTGCCGTTCTGCGCCATCTCCAAGGTGACCCGCTGCTCCCGGCCGAGCTGCTCCCCGCCGAATGGCCGGGCGCCGCACTGCGAGCGGCCTATGACGACTGGGACACGCGCTGATCGCGCCACGCTGCGCGAGTGGAGCCGGGCCTAGGTGTCACCAGGCCGAGCTCGGGTGCCCGGGGCAGGCGTGGTGTCCCACCCCGGGCTCCCCGGCTGACCGCTGCACTCGTTCGGGCGGTCGCCCGGCCGGGCTCAGTGCAGCAGGTCGAGCGTGTTGGCGGCGCTGTTGTCGTCCACGAAGAGGACGCCGTTGCCGCCTGGCGCGATGGCCAGCCCGAACAGGTCACCGCCCGAGTTGTACGGGTCGATCGTCGCGGTGTCGATCTGGGCCCCGAAGGGAGTCACCTCGACCGCGTTGCCGTTGTTCCCGTTCACGGTGATCAGGTCCCCGTTGGGCGCCAGGGCGAGCCCGAGCGGCGCGCTCAGGTTGTTACCCGCACTGAGGGTGAAGCCGCCGCCGAAGGCGGGGAAGAAGCGGCCCGTGGCGAATGGCACCGCTGCAATGCGGCTGTGCACGGTATCGGCGACGTAGAGCGTGCCGTCTCGGCCGAGCGCGACGCCGGTCGGGCCCAGCACCAGCGCGCTCGAGTTGAGCTCCTCGGCAAAGCCCGTGGCGATCGTCGTCGAGAGGAAGAGGAGCGGTGGGCGGCCGGGCGGATCGAAGACACTGAGCCGCTGCACCGTGCCGTGGTCCACTTCGTTGCCACCTGCGGCCACCGTGCCGTTGAGCACGTTCGTGACGAACAGCTCCGCGAACGGCCCGAACAGTTGCACCGACGTCATGTCCCAGGGCCCGTTGATGCCGTTGCCGGCCCAGGTCTCGACCGGCACGCCGTTGCTATTGAGGACAATGAGGCATCCTGCCTCGGGCGTCCCGCTCCCGTCGTTGGTCACCGGCAGGCTGCCGACGACGACATAGCCATCGTCGAGCACGCTGAGCGCCGTTGTCAGGCCGACACCGCCGGGGCACCCCGGCAGGTTCGGATTGATCTGGGCGAAGACGTTGAGCTGTCCCTTCGGCGCGACCTGGACGATCGTGGTCCCGGTTCCCTGCAGGTTGTTGATCGAGTTGAAGTTGCTCACCAACGTGTCGCCCCGCACCAGCGTGCCCGTGCTGAAGGGCACGGTGGCGACGCCGTAGGGGTTCACGTCGCCGTTGCTCGGCACCGTGGAACCGACGACGCTCACCGAGCCGAAATGCGAGAGGAAGGGGACGGGGGCTGCGCCGGCCGGTGCCGCACCCAGTGCGCCGACGGTGACTGTCGCGGCAAGCGCCGCGAACGTGGCGAAGGCGGCCGCCGCGAGGCGAACTCGACCGCCCGGCGAATGTGCCGCTTTCCGTCTCGAATCCGATGTCTGTCCCATTGCTGGTGTGGATGCGCGCCACCGTCGCCGCGCGCGTGTGGGGTGTCGGTCCATATGCGTCTGACCCTCTTTCTGGCTCCCGGACCCGTTGGAGGTCAACGGCCCGCCCCCTCACCCGTGGTACGGCCGGGTCGGGCGCCGGGATTGCGGCGGCGGTAACGTCGCAGCCCAAGAACGTCGAGTCGCCTTCACTGCGGTGCCCGTCCCGGCGTTCGCCACCGGTCCAAAGTGCTTCGAACGCCTGTTCGGCCGGCCCCGTCGGCTCACACGACTGTCGTCGAGCTGCTGGCGCGTGGCCGTGAGACGCTCACACGAGCGGCGGCCCCACCTTCTCCCAGACCGAGACGTGGCTGGTGCTGTTCTCGTCGAAGCTGGACCGGTCCCAGTCGCTCCACCGTTCCCGGAGTGCCATGCCGGCCAGCCGCGCCATCAGGTCTAACTCGGCGGGCCAGACGTAGCGGAACGGCGCGCTGAACGTCTCCGTCGAGCCCGTGTCGCTGAACCAGTAGTGGTGTGACCACGAGTGCTGCGTGGCGACGTCGAACTCGTCGATGCCGACGTGAGACGGGGTCACCACGAAAGGCCGGACAGTCGTGCCCGGTGGGAGGCGCCGCAGCTCGGGGACGATCACCTCGATGACGAAGCGCCCCCTGTGAGCAAGATGGGCGGCCGCGTTGGCGAAGCAGGCCACCTGCTCGTCTTGCGACGTCAGGTTCATGATCGTGTTGCGGACGAGGTAGGCGAGGGTGAAGGAACCCAGCGATCCCTCGACCAGTGTCGCGGCGAAGTCGCCGATGGTCACGCCGATGGCGTCGGCTCCCTCGTGGGCGCGCAGCACGGCCACCATGTCGGGGGACAGCTCGATGCCGCAGACGTGAAGACCTCGCCGGCTCAATGGCACGGCCAGCCGGCCCGTGCCGATGCCGAATTCGAGGATCGGCCCCGCCCCTGCTGCTTCGGCCAAGAACTCGACGGCCGGATCCACAACTGCGGGCTCGAAGAGACTGGGCCACTTGGCCTCGTAGTCCGTTGCGATCGAGCCGACGAAGTAGTTCTCGGGCACTGTCGTATCCTGCCAGGACCGCGCCGAGAGGCACCGGTACCGTGGCCGTACTCGCAGGCTGATCGGAGAGCGGGATGAGCACCTGGGTCATCGCCATCCTGGCCGCGGTGATCACGGCAGGGGTCGTGATCGTGGTCGTCGGTGGGCGGGCCGGGCGCAACCGTGGCTACGAGGGCATGGGTGGCGACACCGTCGTTCGCTGCAGCCGGGGCCACCTCTTCACCACGGTGTGGGTCGTCGGCGCATCGTTCAAGGCCGTGCGGCTCGGCTACAGGCGGTACCAGCGTTGCCCGGTGTGCAAGAAGTGGCGCATCGTGGTCCCGGTGTCCGACTCCGCGCTCAGTGAGGAGGATCGGCGGGCGGCCGCGGCGCACCACGACACTCGCCTCCCCTGACGCACTGGCGGGACCTCAGGCCGCGTGCGACTGCGAGATCCAGGTCTCGTACATCTCGGCGTAGTGGCCACCGAGCGCGACCAGCTCGTCGTGGGAGCCGACCTCGAGCAGTCGTCCGTCGCCCACCACCACGATGCGGTCAGCCCGCATGGCCGTCGACAGCCGGTGGGCGATGAGGACCGCGGTGCGCCCCTCGAGGAGCACATCGAGCGCCCCCTCCACCAGAGTCTCGGACTTGAGGTCGAGGTTCGACGTCGCCTCGTCGAGGACCAGCACCCGGGGCTCGGCCATGAACGCCCTCCCGAGAGCGATCAGCTGTCGCTCGCCCGAGGAGAGCGACTGGCCGCGCTCGTGCACGGGCGTGTCGAGGCCGTAGGGCAGGCGGTGCACGAGCTCGCCCAGGCCGACCTGGTGCACGGCGTTCCACACCTCGTCGTCGGGGGCACCTGGTCGGGCGAACGAGATGTTGTCACGGATCGTCCCCGCGAAGAGGAATGGCTCCTGAGGCACGACACCCAGCTGGCTTCGCAGCGACTCGAGGGTTACGCGGCGTGAGGTCGAACCCGTCGATGAGCACCCGGCCGGCCGTGGGGTCGTAGAAGCGCGTGACGAGTTTGGCCATGGTCGACTTGCCCGCCCCGGTGGCTCCGACGAAGGCCACCGTCTCGCCGGGCTCAATGGTCAGGTCGACGTCGTGCAGCACCGGCACCGCGGGGTCGTAGCCGAAGGAGACGTGGTCGAAGTCGATCCGCCCCTTGATCTGTGGCAGCACCACCGCGTCAGGGGACTCCAACACGGAGGGCTGGGTCTCGAGCAGACCCTGCAGCTTGAACACGGACGCCCGGCCTTGCTGGAAGGTGTTGTACTGCTGCACCAAGAGCTGGATGGGCGAGAAGAACCGGTTCACGTAGAGGAAGAAGGCGGTCAGCTGGCCCAGGTTGATTTCCTGCGGGTGGTGCAGGTACATGGTCCCGCCGATGCCCAGGATGAGCAACTGGCCGAAGACGCTGATGACCTGTGACCCCGGTCCATAGACGCCGTTGATACGACCCGTGTAGTTGTTGGCGTCCCGGTAGGCGCCGACGATGTCGCGGTGGGTCTCGACGTTGTAGCGCTGCCGGTTGTGCGCCGTCACGATGCGCACGCCCTGCAAACTCTCTGAGAGGTCGGCCAGGACGAGCGCGATGCCGTCGCGCACTTTGTCGTAGCCGCGCTCGGATGACCGCTTGAACCAGATCGACATGATCACGAGCGGCGGCAGCACGGCGAAGACCGTGATGGCAGCCAGCTTGACGTTGGTGGCGAAGAGGAAGACCGTGATGACGACCATGGTCAGGCCCTGAATGGCGAACTGGGCCAGCCCGTCCTGCAGCAGCTGCTGCAGGTTCTCGATGTCGCTCGTCATGCGACTCATGACGACGCCCGCCTTCTCCTCGGTGAAGAAGTCGAGCGACAGCCGCTGGAGATGGCGGAACACCTTGATGCGCAGGTCGTTCATGACCCACGAGGCGAGGCGGCCGGTCACCCGCGCCTGCCCCCACTGCGCGCTGCCCGAGACGAGGATCGAAACCAGGTACAGCACCGCCATGAGCACCACAACGCCGTAGTCGTAGTGGGGCGGCGTGAGGCCGTGGTTGATGGCGTAGGAGACCAGGCTCGGACCGAGCTGGGTGAACAAGGCGATCATCCCGACCAGCAACCCGGCCAGAGCGCACATGCCCGGGTACTCCATGAGCAGGCTGGTGAGCGTCAGCTTCTTCGACTCGTGCTCCGTCGGCAACTGTGTGAAGACGACGTCCGGCTCGCCCCGGTCGGGCTCCTCCTTGAGGAGCAGGTCGACACCGTCCTGGAGCTCGTGTGGGATCCCGCCGAAGGGCAGCCCCGCCTGGGCCGAGCCCGGGGCTCCTCCGCCACCCATCGGCGGTCCGACTCCTCCTCCGCCGAACATCAGATCGCACCCTTCTCGGGCTCGAGGACCTCGTCGTCGGTCTCGAGGAGCCCGTCCTGCGGCGCGAGTGCCACGCCCTCCGGCTCGAGGACGTCGTCGTCCAGCCCCAGGACCTCCGTGCCGGCCGCCGCCGCCTCGGCCGTGTCCTCCTCCTTGGCCGCCTGGGCCAGCACCTCGGAGTACAGAGGCGTCGAGGCCAGCAGCTCGACGTGAGTCCCATCGGCCACGATGCGCCCGTTGTCGAGCAGGACGACCCGGTCGGCCAGGCTGATGGTCGAGAGCCGGTGGGCGATGATCAAGGTGGTCCTGCCCTCCATCAGCACGCGCAGCGAGCCGAGTGGATGCCCTGCTCCACCTTGACGTCGATCGCGCTCGTGGCGTCGTCGAGAATCAGGATCGGCGGGTTGATCAGCAGGGCGCGAGCGATGGCGATCCGCTGGCGTTGACCGCCGGAGAGCGTGTAGCCCCGCTCGCCCACCACGGTGTCGTACCCGTCGGCCAGCCGATTGATGAAGCCGGTGGCACCGGCGGCCTCGGCCGCCGTCTTGACCTCCTCGAAGGAGGCGTCCGGCCGCCCGTAGGCGATGTTGTCGCGGATCGACACGGAGAAGAGGAAGGGTTCGTCGAGGACGACACCGATGTTGGCCCGCAGGCTGGTCAGGGTGAGGTCGCGCACGTCGTGCCCGTCGACTCGCACGGTACCGCCGGTGGCGTCGTAGAAGCGGGCGAGTACGCGGGCGACTGTGGATTTGCCGCTGCCGGTCCGCCCGACGAGAGCGATGGTCTCGCCCGGGTGCAGATGCAGGTTCAGATCGCGCAGGATCTCGCGTGGACCGTCGTCCCCATCCGCCTTGGAGAGCAGACTGTCGTCGGCGTAGGCGAAGGTCACGTGGTCGAACTCGACATCACCGTGGGAGTCGACGAGGTCGACGGCGCCGGGCCGGTCGACGATGGTGGGCTGCTCGTCGATGATCTCGTAGATGCGTTCGGCCGACGCCGAGGCCCGCTGCCCCATCATGATGAGCATCCCGAGCATCATGAACGGTGCCTGCATCATCACCAGGTAGAGGTTGAACGAGACGATGGACGCGACCGGTAGGTGCTCGTGGATGACCATCCATCCGCCAACCAGCAGCACGAGGACGAGACCGACCTGGGAGAGGTTCTGCACCAGCGGGGCGAAGCGGGCGCGCAGGTCGGCGTCCTTGATGTAGCCCCACTGGACCCGGTCGGCCGCCTTGGCCAGCTGGCCGAGCTGCTGTTGCTCGGCGGCGAAGCTGCGCACGACACGCACGCCGTTGACGTTTTCGTCCACGACGGTCGCCACCTCGGCCAGCCGGGACTGGATGAGCCACGACACGGGGAAGAGCGACTTCCGCATTTTCACGCCAACGATGTAGATGAACGGCATGGACGCCATGGCGACGAAGGCAAGCGGCACGCTGATGGAGAGCATGAAGGCAAAGGCGACCAGGGCGATGGAGCACTGCACCAGGATCATCGGAGCGAACGTCAGGTACATCTGCACGGAGCGGATGTCCGAGTTGGCCCGCGAGATCAGCTGGCCGGACTGGACCCGATCGTAGAAGGGGAAGGACATCCGCGTGAAGTGCTCGTAGAGGATGTTGCGCAGGTCGAATTCGATCGCGTACGCGACCTTGAAGAGGTTGGTCCGCGAGATGTAGCCGAAGGCCCCGGTGAACAGCGCCAGCACGGCGATCAACTCCACGTAGTGGTGCAGCGGCTGGGTCTTGTTGATCAGCGAGTTGGTGATGCCGTTCTGGAGGATCTTGGGGATCCACACCTGGATGATGAGGCCGAGGAAGGAGAAGATGAGCGCGGTGAACCACTGCAGCTTGTGCGCCATGACGATGGGCGCCGCTCGCTTGATCCACGACTTGGAGCGGTCCGGGTCGATGGTGGCCTTGGGCGCCTCGTAGCGGCTCGTGGCCCCCATCGGGACGTACGCCGCCAGTGGCAATCCTCGGCGACGCTGCCGGCGGTCGATCCGTTCGTGTTGCCGCTCGGGCCGCCGTGGTTGGCACCTGGCCGTCCGCGGCCTCGCCGCTACGGTCGAGCCTGTCCTCTGTCTTGCTCATCGGCCGGGCCGCTCCTTGCGTCCTTGGCGTCCTTGGCGTCCGTGACGTCCTTCGGTCCCACGCGCGACGCGGCCAGCGCACGGCCCCACAGCTCGAGCGAGCGCAGAGCCATCGCTTCGTCCTTGCTCGGTAGGAAGGCGGCGATGGAGGCCAGGTAGTCGTCGACGGCGCGGTCGGCGTCGGCGAGGATCCTCGACCCTTCGTCGGTCAGGCGCAGCTCGACCCGCCGGCGATCGGTGTCCTCCTGGCGGCGGTGGACCAGTCCGCGGGCGACGAGCCCGTCGATGAGGGCCGTGATCGACGGCCGCCGTACGGCCAGGCGGTCGGCGAGGCCTGAGGCTGCCGACGAGCCCTCGGCCAGGATCCCGAGCACCCTGAACTGAGGCAGGGTGAGGTCGACGGTGCCGAGCGCGACCTCCACACGCTTGGAGAGCCACGCGGCGACGCGGCCATAGGACCCCAGCACGGGGTGCGGTGCCGTGTTGGCGCCGCTTTCCTTCCGGTTCGGGGCCGCGGCGCTCTTGGGGGGCGTGGTCACGGACATTTCGTCCATCATACAGTTAGACACCCTAACTACGTGCGGGCGAGCGCAGCCCTGCCGAGCGAGCGCTGCCGGGGCCCGGGCTCGGCGCTCAGCCCCGGCGCGAGCCGCCACTCGGGATCGAGTTGTCGCAGGAACAGGTCGCAGCGCTGCTCCTCGTCTGTCTCGCCGATCGTCCGCTGCGGCCAGCTCCAACGCGTGGAGTGAGCGGAGGAAGCCTTGGTTGGACTCGTGACGCCAGCGCACGGGGCCCGACCCCCGCCATCCGGCCGCCCGCAGGGCGTCGAGCCCGCGGTGATACCCGACTCGGGCATACGCGTAGCGCTCGATCGGGTCCCGGCCCAGCTCCGCGAGGTCGGCCCACGCCGCCAGGCAGTGCGGATCCTGCGCGGCGACGGCCGCGACTGCGTCCCGACGTCGATCCGGCGGGAGGGACCGGGCCGCGTCGAGGGCGGCGGCCAATTCGGGATCGAGCGGGTCGAGGACGGTCTCGGGACTCCCGGAGGTGAATTGGACGGAGTGTTCGGTGGCCACCGGGCCATGTTACGAGCGCGCCAGCGGCGGCCCAGCGGGCACGGCCGGCGCATCGCGATACGGCAGGAGAAATGTCGGTGGCCGCGGACCCGGCGGTACTGTTCGCGCCGTGCTGAGCCAAGACCCGAGGCCGATCTCCTTCGAGAACCACCCCGGGCTGCGTGGCCGCGAGCCCGAGGCTCGTGACCTGGCCGACGTGCTGCGCCGTCTCATCCGCCTCTCGGTCAGCGCAGCGCCGCCACCAGCCGAGACGGTGCGGCTCACCGCACAGTTGGCCGCTGTCGCCGACGAGCTTGAGCTCCACCTGCCCGAGGACCCGTTGCCGCGCTTTATTCCGCCGGACGAGGACGGTCCCCCGAGCGAGATCCCGCTCGGGAGCGCCATGCCCTACGACGTGATCGTCGGTCCCTTCAACCCGGTGGCGCCCCCGGTCGAACTCGACTTCGATCCGCCCAGGGCGCTCGGTCGGGCAGTGTTCGACGTCACCTACGAGGGCGCGCCCGGCTGTGTGCACGGCGCCGTCCTGGCCGCCACCTTCGACATCATCCTGACCGCAGCCAACGCAATCGAGGGCGCGACCGGTCCCACCGTTCGCCTTGCGCTGCGCTATCTGCGCCCGACCCTGACCAACGAGGAGGCTGTCTTCGAGGGATGGGTGACCGAGGTGACAGAACGCCGGATCCTGAGCAAGGGACGTATCGTCCAAGGGGGCATCGTCACTGTCGAGGCCGACGGCGAGTTCGCCATCTTCAACCGGGACCGCGTCCAGGGCATGGCTGACTCGCGGCGCGCCGCGTTCGACGCCGGGCTGCAGAAGTCCGCAGGCGCCAGCGGCCCGGTGGCGGATGGCGCGGATGCAGAGGCGGCAGCGGGCGGCACGGTCCCGATGGGGGAGTAGCCGGCGGAGCGTGGCTCGCCTGTCCCTGCAGCCCTCGCGCGATCCGGAGGACTACGCGTTCAGCCATCGGCTGCGCACGCGCTTCGCCGAGACCGACGCCATGGACGTCGTGCATCATGCCGCGTACCTCCCGTACCTCGAAGAAGCGCGCGTCGAGTACCTGCGGTCGATCGGCCATCCCTACGACCTGGTGCGGGCTGGCGTTGACGGTGACGCGTCCGCCGAGGTGGACCAGACAGCGGGCCGCGAGTTCCCCGTGCTGGAGGTGTTGCTGCAGTACCTCCGGCCACTGCGCTTCGACGACGAGGTCGAGATCGGCTTGCTCGTCGGCGCCGTCACGCGCACCACGTTCCAGATCGCTTATCTGCTCTCGGTCGATGGCGAGGCGAGAGCGACTGCGGTCACGGTGCACGGATGCATCGACCGACGGGGCCGACCGACACGCCTGCCCGACTGGGTCGCCCGGAGTGGGCGTCCGCACTAAAGGGTCGACACCAGCCTCGCGAACGAGTCCGCCATCGCCTGCTTGGCCGCAGTCGGGTCGTCGGCCCGTGCAACCACCATCCCGGCTTGCATGATGGCGCCGAGGAGAAGGTGCGAGAGCGGCTCGACGGCGGATTCGTCGATGCGGCCTATCTGTGCTGCCACCCCGAGCACCGCCTTCAACGTGCCGAACGCGTAGCGCTCGTCGATCTCGTGCCAGGTGTCCCAGCCGAGGACAGTGGGGCCGTCGAGCATCACGATGCGTTGCACCTCGGGATTGACGCACTGGTCCAAGAACGCGTCGAAACCCAATTGGAGGATGCGCATCGGGTCGGTCTCGCCGCCGGCGGTGGCGGATCTGGAGCACCTGCGCGGTCACTTCGTCCTCGACCGCTTCGAACGCGGCCTGGAAGAGGTCGGTCTTGCCGGCGAAGTGGTGGTACAGGGCACCGCGACTCACCTTGGCTTCCTCGAGGATCTCCTCGGTCGAGGTGGCGGCGAAGCCCTGCCGCGCGAACAGCCGTCGGGCCGTGGCGATGAGCCGGCCGCGAGTTGCTTCGGTGCGTTCTGCCTGGGTGGGCACGGCAAAATCCTACTCCCTCTTTACAAACAGACAGTTGGTATGTACACTCGGTCCATGACCCCCACCACCAAGACAGACCGGACACCATCCACCCAGCACGCCCCGACCGTGCTGCCGCGGCAGGTGGTCAGCCTCAGCGGCGGCGACCTTGCCTACGTCGACCAGGGCGACGGGAGCGGCGGGCACACTGCGCCGGCGGCACTCTTCGTGCACGGCGTGCTCGTCAACGCGGACCTATGGCGCAACGTCATCTGGGACGTCGCCGACGTGCGCCGCTGCATCGCGCCCGATCTGCCGGCGCACGGCGGTTCGTCTGCATTCGCGGCGAGCGACGGCGCTGCGCCGGACCTCTCCCTCAACGGGTTGGCCGCCCTGTTGAACGAGCTCTGTGAGCGCCTCGATCTCGATCAGGTCGATGTCGTCGCCAACGACACCGGAGGAGCGGTGGCACAGGTCTTCGCCGCCCACTACCCCGAGCGCATCCGTACGCTGACACTCACCAACTGTGACGTGCACGACAACTTCCCACCCGAGATCTTCAAGCCGTTCATCGCGCTGGCCGAGGCCGGCGAGTTCGGACCGTTGGTCGCGGCCATGGCGGGCGACAACGTGCTCGCCCGCTCCGAAACCGGATTCGGCATGGGTTACGCGCATCCCGATGACCTGCCCGACGAGCTCCTGACAAGCTTCTTGGGACCGTTCGTCGCGGATCAGGGCAAGGGCCTCGAGCGCTTCCTCACCGCCTCCTCGACGGCGGAGCTCGTCGCCGTCGAGCCATTGCTGGCCGAGCTGCAGGCGCCGGCGCAGGTGGTGTGGGGAACCGCTGACATCTTCTTCGAGCCGTCGTGGGCCGATCGCCTAGCCGACATGATCCCCGGGGTCGAGCGCGTCACCCTCGTTCCCGACGCCATGCTCTTCTGGCCCGACGAGCGGGCAGCCGACCTCGTCCCCTTGCTCCGGGACTTCTGGGAAGCGCACGCCTGAACCATCGGGCCACCGCCCCGGCGCGTGTCCCCCGCGCGCCGGGGCGGTACCGTGCTCGGCGGTGAGCTCGAGCGAGCGGGTCGGACATCTTCGGGCCGCGCGGGACCTGATGGACCTTCACTTCGCCGAGCCCATCGACCTCGACCGCCTTGCCGCGGAGGCCGGCTTCTCCAAGTTCCATTTCGCCCGGGCCTGCAAGGCCGCCTTCGGTGAAACCCCGGCGAACTATCTGATCCGCCGGCGTGTGGAACGCGCGAAAGACCTTCTGCGTTCGGCCAACCTGACGGTCACCGAGGTGTGCATGCTGGTCGGCATTCGCGAGCCTGGGCTCGTTCAGCTCCCGCTTCTCAGAGCTGGTCGGCATGTCGCCAAGCAGCTTCCAACGGCTGTCGGCCGCCCGGGGCGGGGTGCCTCCCATCCCGGGCTGCTTCCTCATGGACTGGGGCCGTCCCCGGCCAGAGTCAGTTGCGGCAGGTTCGAGCGCGCCACCGAGCGCCACATTGCGCAATCTCGGAGAAGCCTGAGCGATGCTCCTCGTCGTACCCTGCCGGAGGAGTCGAGAAGGAGGGCGAGCGCCATGATCAACCGGATGTCCCACACCAGTGTCTTCGTCTTGGACCAGCCACCCGCGAAAGTGTTTTACACGGAGTCGCTCGGATTCGAGGAGCGCTTCGACATCTCCATGGGGGAGGAATTCGAGGGGACCGGTGCCGGGTTCCGCTGGCTCACGGTCGGGCCCAAAGACCAGCCTGATCTCCAAATCATCCTGTCCTCGTGTGACATGGGTCGTTCCGCCGAGGCCGCCGCGCAGCTGCGCGCCCTGGCGGCCGGTGGCGCGATGGGCATCGGGGTCATGCAGACCGACGATTGCCATCGGACCTACAAGGAACTCCTGGCCAAGGGCGTGACCTTCCTGTCCGAGCCGGCCGAACGTCCATACGGGATCGAGGCGACGTTGCGCGACGACTCGGGCAACATGATGAGCCTGGTGCAGCCGTTCGCCTTCGAAGCCGGCGCGCCACCCTCGTGAGGGCGCCGGCCGGTCGGCCGGCATGCGTTACGCCGGGTGCCCCGGTTCGAGCGGCGGCGCCCCACGGTACGTGAGGAGGCCGCCGTGCTCTCCCGCAACGGCCCGCACTGCCCGCACCAGAAAGGCCTCGTGGTCGCCCACCGAGAAGTGACCGAGCACCTGGCCCTCCATACTGACGGCCGCGTCGACCAGCAGCGGCGCGCCGGTGGCACCGAGCCGCCAGTCGACCGACGCGAACTTGTCGACGAGGTCCCCCGTCTCCTCGCCGAACAGCCGCGCTGTTGCGGTCTGATCGGCGCCGAGGAGGTGGAGTCCCATGCCCGCCGAGCGCTCTGCGACTGCGAAGGTGTGGTTCACCTTCGAGATGCACACGAGGAAATTGGGCGGATCGATGCTGCACTGCGTCACGAATCCGGCCAGGCAGCCGCTCATGTTGTGATCGGGCGCCCGCACTGTCACGACGTAGTAGGGGTAGTCGATACGGGTCAAGAATGCAGCGAGGTCTTCAGCTCCGCCGTTCACGGGGCGATGAACCGGATCCGCCACACCGAAGCCCACTGCCGGTCCTCCACGCCTCAAACCGAGCAACACCGAGTCCATCGAGCACGTCCGTGGGGTGCTCCACGAGCCAGGGCGTTCACCCGGCCAAGCGCTCAGGCAGCGCCCCGTAGCGGTTCCAGTACCCACCGCCCGGGTAGGCAAAACTCATGAGGATGATCTGTGCCATGGCCCGGGCTGCGGCTCGACTCACGTGGGAGGGACCGCGCTGCTGACCGAAGGGGCAAAGGGTGCCCGCGCCGCCACGGGGATCGACGGGGCGCCGCCGGGGTTCGACATCAAGAAGGGTGGCCTCGGATCGGCCGCGCAGGCGCTCGCTCTGGCCACGCTGTGCGCGGTCCTCTTCCTCACCTTCCTCGACAACACGATCGTCAGCGTCGGGCTGGCCAACGTCCAGAGCGACCTGCACGCCGGCGTGACGTCGCTGCAATGGGTGGTCAACGGATACGCCCTGACCTTCGCCAGCTTCATGCTCGCAGCGGGGATGCTCGGCGACATCCTCGGTCGAAAGCGGATCATGCTTGCCGGCGTCGCTGTCTTCTGCGCCGGATCGGTCGTCGCCGCGCTGGCGAGCAACGTGGACTGGCTCATTGCTGGTCGCGTCATCATGGGGGTCGGTGCCGCCGCGAGCGAGCCTGGGACGCTGTCCATCATCCGGCACGTGTACCCCGATCGCGCGACCCGCGCCGACGCCCTCGGTGTATGGGCGGCCGTCTCGGGCTTGGCCCTGGCGCTCGGGCCGGTCATTGGCGGCGCGTTGGTTGGGTTCTCGAGCTGGCGGGCCATCTTCTGGTTCAATCTGGGCTTCGGTGTCGCGGCCTTCGTCCTCGCCGCCGTCAGCGTGCCTGAGTCCTCGGACCGACAGGGTCGCAAGATCGACGTGCTGGGGTTTCTCTTCGGTGCTGCCTTCTTGGGGTGCATTTCTTTCGCGGTGATCCAGGGAGAAGAGTCCGGCTACACCGCGGGCTGGATCGTCGCGCTGTTCGTGCTCTGTGGAGTGTCCGGCGTCGCGTTCATCGTGACCGAGCGCAAGGTGAAAAGTCCGATGCTCGAGCTGAGCATGTTCCGGCGCGCGCCTTTCGCCGGCTCGACCTTCGTCGCCTTCGCGGCCTACTTCGGGACGTTCTCGATCTTCTTCTTCACCGCTCTCTACCTTCAGGTGGTCGTCGGCGCGTCGGCGTACCAGACGGCAGTGGACTTCTTGCCCATGGCCGCCGGCCTCATCATCGTCTCGGGGCTCACGGGTCCACTCGTCGCGCGCATCGGCCCGCGTTGGCCTATGACGATCGGGTGCGTGCTGGCCGGCGGGGGGATCCTCATCGCGGCTGCCGTGCTCGGACCGCACGTGACCTTCTCGACCCTCGGATGGGTGCTGCCCCTGACCGGTATAGGGATCGGCATGCTCCTGGTCCCCGTTACGTCCGTGCCGCTGACCGTGGTGCCTCCGGAGCGCTCTGGCATGGCTGCGTCAGCAACCAACACGAGCCGGGAGATGGGTGCGGTGTTCGGTGTGGCCATCCTCGGCGCCATCGTCAACGCCAAGCTCACCGGCGACCTGGCCGCGCGGCTGAAGGCGATCGGCATCCCGCCCAACTTCCAGAGCCTGGTGCTCCATGCCGTGCAGACGGGGGGCACCTCGAGCGGAGGGAGCGCCAGTACCGCCGAGCACTCGAAGAACGAGGCAGTGGCCCGCATCGCAACGAAGGTTGTCAACGCCGCCTACGACGCCTTCGGTTCCGGTCTGCATGAGGCGCTCGCACTCTCGGGAAGCCTCATCCTGGTCGGCGCCGTCGTGGCCTTCTTCACGATCCACCGATCCCACGGCCAGACCTTCGAGCTCTAGCCCCAGCTCGATCATCGCGCCGCGGTCCGATGCAGATTGGCGCGCATCGAACGCGCCGTCGGAATCAGAACTAGCGGCACACAAATCAGGCGAACGGGGCGGACGTGCAGGACTTATTTACCAGAGACATCGCACCGGGGTTTCCTCATAATGGCCGCAGCGCGTCGGGGGAAACGTGCGCAGTCACGTCCCGAGGAGGAACGCCATGCAGTACGCCGAGCGCCGCCCGGCACGACGAGGGGCAACGCCTCCCGAGCGGCGCACCACGCGTGGGCGGAGACACCCTGGAGCCGGTTCGGTGGCGTTCGCGATCTCCGCGGCACTGGCGCTGTGCCTCGGTCCTGTCGTCAGCCTGCTCGGCCCTGCCACCGTGGCCGGCGCGGCGAGCGCGACACCGCTCGGGCTCGCCATCGCCTCCTTCGCCGGGGACTCGACGACCACGCCGAGTCTCTCCGCGCTGGCCGCCAGCGATCTCACCTACCAGGTGACGGTGGCCAACGCGTCCGCCAACGCGCAGAGCGACGTGTCGGTTCCGGTCACGGTGCCGTCGAACTTCGCCCTCCAGGCCGACACGCTCAGCGCCTCGTCGGGGACGACATCGATCGCCGGCGGGGTGATCACCTGGTCCATCCCAACACTGGCGGCCGGCGCCTCGGCCACCGTCACCTATACCGAGACGACTGATTCCCCGGTCGCACTCGAGTCCGATGCCACGACCGCATCGGCGACGAGCGACCAGAACGCAGCGCCGGTGACGGCGAGCTCATCGGTCGAAGTCCTGCCCGTCGCCGACCTCTCCATCAGCGTCACCGACGGCACCGACACCATCGCACCGGGGGCGTCGGACACCTACACGGTCACCGTGACCAACAACGGTCCGTCCGAGACGCCCGACGCAACCGCGACCGAGACTTTTAGTGGCGATTTCGCCGCGACCGCTGAGTTCGACACTGCGGGAGCGGTGTTCACCGGTCTCGGTGGTGGCCAGTTCCAGTGGAGCGGAATCGACCTCCTGAGCGGCGCCAGCGCGGTCCTGGAGCTCACCGGGATCGTGCCGGCCTCGCTGGCTGCAGGCAGCGCGTTTGTGAGCTTGGCCGACGTCACGCCTTTTCCAGGCGCAGTCGATCCCAACCCGCAGTCCTATGACACAGACACCGACACCGTGGCCGGCGCGGCGAGCGCGACACCGCTCGGGCTCGCCATCGCCTCCTTCGCCGGGGACTCGACGACCACGCCGAGTCTCTCCGCGCTGGCCGCCAGCGATCTCACCTACCAGGTGACGGTGGCCAACGCGTCCGCCAACGCGCAGAGCGACGTGTCGGTTCCGGTCACGGTGCCGTCGAACTTCGCCCTCCAGGCCGACACGCTCAGCGCCTCGTCGGGGACGACATCGATCGCCGGCGGGGTGATCACCTGGTCCATCCCAACACTGGCGGCCGGCGCCTCGGCCACCGTCACCTATACCGAGACGACTGATTCCCCGGTCGCACTCGAGTCCGATGCCACGACCGCATCGGCGACGAGCGACCAGAACGCAGCGCCGGTGACGGCGAGCTCATCGGTCGAAGTCCTGCCCGTCGCCGACCTCTCCATCAGCGTCACCGACGGCACCGACACCATCGCACCGGGGGCGTCGGACACCTACACGGTCACCGTGACCAACAACGGTCCGTCCGCTGTCTCGGGCGCGTCGGTCTCGGACTCGCTGAGTGGGGGGTTCGTCGCCCTCTTCGCCATCAGCTCCATCGGCGGGACCAGCTTCTCGGACCCCGGACCGAACCAGTTCGAATGGAGCGGGATTGACCTGGCCAGCGGTGCGTCCGCCACGTTCGGCATCATGGGCGTCGTCTCGACATCACTCACCGCGGGCATCACGTACGTGGACCTCGTCAACGCTTCCACATCACCGGCGGAGATCGACACGGACCCGTCGAACGACGCTGTGGACGCCGATGTCGTGATCCCGGTGCCTCAGGCCATCACGTTCTCGGGGCCGACCACCGGGATCGTTGGGCAGTCGACGACGCTCTCGGCGACGGGTGGCAATTCAGGCAATCCGGTCGACTTCTCGATCGACCCCACAAGCGGAGCCGGCGTGTGCGCGGTTTCTGGTGTCGACGGGTCGACCCTTACCTACGACCAGCCGGGGACCTGTGTCGTCGACGCCAACCAGGCCGGCAGACGCGAGCTATGCCGCGGCATCCACCGTCAGCGTGAGCATCGCGGTGGACCAGCCACCCGCATTCACCGTCGACGCCCCACCGGCGAGCGCGGTCGCGGGCGCCGCGTACATCTATTCGTTCGCAGCCAGCGGAGTCCCGTCGCCATCGTTTGCCCTGGCGCCGGGCGCGCCATCATGGCTGACACTCGACGGCTCGACCGGTGCACTCTCGGGCACGCCACCGGCGGGCACCGCCACGTTTACCTACTCGGTGCAGGCCACCAACGGCGCCGGACGTGTGACTGCCGGACCCTTCCAGGTCGCGGTGACGACCCCACCGCCGTCGCCCCCATTCGATGCCGACATTGCGGCCGCTCTGGCGTGCCCGTCCTCCGTGCCGGTCCATAGCTTGGGTAGCTGCACGCTGACGGTCTCGAACGCGGGTCCGGCCACCGCACGGTTCGTGACCGCGGCGATCGCCCTGCCCTATCACCTCGCACCGATCTGGGGCGGTCGGAGCGGTTCGTGGTTCGGCGGCGCCGGCCTGTGGTTCGTCGGTTCCCTCGCGCCGGGTGCATCGGTCAGCTTCTCAGTCGGTTTCGTTGCTCTCGGGCCCACCTGGGGACCCGTGCTCGGCGCGGCCTTCTCGTTCAACCGCGACCCGAACGTGGCCAACAACATCGCGACAGCCGACGTCACCGTCACCGGCTGAGGACCGTATCCCTCACCGGTCCGCTCAGGACGGCGTCCAGGGCCGGCGAGCGGGTGAGGCCGGGTCCTCTACGCCTCTGAGGTCGCCCGATCCTGGCCGAGGGATGTCACGCTGGGGCAGGTGCAGGCACGATGGAGAAGGTGCCCCCGAAGTGCGGCGGTCCATGCATGCCGTCGCCCGTGCCGATCGTCGCGGGATCCAATGGGTTGCCCGTCGCGGGGTCCAGCCGCGGCACCTCGCCCGAGTAGAAGTACAGCGGCTTGCCCTCATAGGTCAGCTGAGTCGTGCCGTCGGCGCGTCGAATCTCCCCGAGCGCCTTCTTGGAGACGCCCATGCCCGCCTGCGGCGCCGCCGTCGTGAGGACGGGCATCCACGTCAGCGCGCAGGTGCCGGTACAAGCACTGTGGTCCTTGGAGTCTTTGCTGTCGGTGTAGACGATGATCGGGGTCGTGCCCTCGCCCTGGAACATGTCGGCCGCCAGGACGGTCGCGCCGTCGGGCTGCTTCTGCGTCGTGACGGGGATCGGGCCGACGACAGGCAGGCCGTTCTCCGGGGAGACCATTCGCCACAGGCCACGCCAGGGAGGCAGCGGCAGCGCGGTCTCCATGAAGTTGGCGCCGGTGAACTGGTCTGGCTTCATATCGAACAGGTACAACAGCTTGCCGGCGTACGTGACCTGATCGGCACCGATGTCCTTGCGATAGACCGAACCGAGCAGGTGCTGCTTCACCCCCTGTCCGGCCACCGGCTTGCCGACGGTCGTCAGCGCGGGCCAGTCCGCGGTCTTGTCCGTCTCGCTGCCCGTGCAGGTGATCGCCATGTTCTGCACCGTGACGCTGGTCGTGGTGCACGCGCTCGGCGTGTTGCGATCGAACTGGTAGAGCGTGTATCCGAGGAACGGGCCCGATCCCACGATCAGCGCTTGGCCGTAGGGGCTGTTCTCGGCCGACACGACTGTGCCCGCTGATGTGGCGGGTGTCGTCGTCGTCGTGGAGGCGTCTGCTGGCACTGTCAAAGCTGAGGACAGCACCACGATGCCCGCACCGAGTGCGACGGAGAGGGTCGCTGCCCCGAAGCGGGCGTCACGCAGACGTCCCAATCGTGCTCTTCGAGGGCACCTGATACGAGTGTGCATGGCAGCTATTCATGCAGAACAAACCGGCATTGGACAGGGTGGAGCCATGTCGCCAACCGTGTAGCCACCACCACCTTCGCCCTCTTGGGTCGCGCGACCGCCTGTCTGTGCGTCGCCAGGCGAGGTCACTTCGCGCGACAAACTCCACGACTTCGTAACGAGGGTCATAGCCGGTTCTTATACGAGTCCATCAGGCTTTCCTCACAGTGAAGCGGCCGGTGCCTCTCTCCCCCTTTCCCCCGGAGGCACCGTCGTTTCGCTGTCGAGGTCGGTGAAAGCTGCAGCACTGGAGTAGACCAGTCGCCTTGATCCGCTTTCTCCGCGGCCAGATCGACGCGCGCCTGGGTTTCCTCCAACGCCATGGGAGCGGCCTGCACGGCAGGCCGGTCGTTCGAGACCTCGGGCCTGCCGGATGCAAGAACGCCTCAACGAGCGGCACGTTCCTCATCAGCTCCGGTGGAGCGAGCAGTGGGGGACTGGCAACTCTTGCTGGGTACGGAACGTTCTCCACTGGGGTCAGCCCGCTGGGACCCTGAGCCTCGTGGAGCACCTCAGGATCACCTGATAGGGCGACGATCCGGGTCGACGGAGCGGTAGAGCGGTCTCCGTCGCTGTCGGATCGTCAGCTGCCGAACCTCAGAAGACGAAGGGCACGAGCATCTTGGTGGAGCTCCTGTACGCCGGATAGGCGTCGGGAAACTGCTCGGTCAAGAAGCGCTCCTCGACCGTCGCGCTGTAGACGAAGTAGACCCCGGCCAGGCCGACAGCGATAAGCCACAGCCAGCTCAGCGCCAGCGCTGTGCCAAAACCAGCGACCAGGATCCCCGAGTAGATGGGGTGCCGAACCAGGTGGTAGGGACCACTGGTCACCAGCTCGGGTTCATCCTTCTGGGTCATCGGGGTGCCCCAGTTGCGCCCAATGTGCACGCGCGCCCAGATCGCGAACGCCAACCCGAGAACGAAGAAGACGATCCCGAGGGCAGCGCGCCACGGGTCCGCGTTGAGATCGTGGCCGCGGAGAGCCCCGAAGCGGATCAAGACGATCACGATGATGACCAGCAGCGCTCTGATGCGCAGCTCACGCGACCACGGAACGCGGCCCTTTTTCATGGAGATCGCTGCGGCGAGCCAGTAGATCCAGAACGCCGCCCACCCGATCGCAAAGAAGATCTCGACCGCCTGCATGTCTCAGGGTTCTATCAGTGGATCGAGGACCGTACGCAGGGGGGATTCAGCGGGTTCCGCTCATCTGTTGGCGCCCGAGTTTCACGACGAACGGCCAGATCTTGGGCGCAAAGACGTTTCCCCCGGTGAAGGTGAAGTGAATGCCGTCACCAAGGCGGACTTGCTGGCCGTCCATGAATTCCTGGTACTGCCCGCCCGGACAGGCCATTGCGTTGAAGTTGAACAGCGAGGTGCCGGGTATCGAGGCGGCGACCTGGCGGACAATGTCGTTATAGGTGTCCAGGCGCGTGCGCGAGTCCTCAGGCCAGGACTGCCCGTCGGGCTGCTCACCCGTGTCGTAACAGGGGGCCGTCATCAAGACGACTCTGGCGCCGCCTGAGCCGGCCACCTGCACCGCCTGATGCAGTTCGCGCCCCACGTATGCGGCATACGTCGGATTCTCGATGTTCGTCCAATGGCCCTCGTACGTGCGGTTCGAGACCTCCCAGCGGCCGGCCAGGATCATGACCACGTTCGGACGGTCTTTTGCGATGTCCGCCTTCCAGAGCGACGGCCACTGCAATCGCCGCGGTGCTCCCCGGCACTGGATGGCCATCGGAGCGTCCACGCCCTTTTCCTGGTACTCCGCGCCAGTGGTGATCCCGCAACCGAGGATCCCGCCGTTGAAGGGCTGGACGTCATAGTCACGAACGGCGTACTCGTTGAGGCCGATGTCAAGGGTCAACGCGGTCGAGTCGCCCACCATGAGCGCCCTCACCCGCGGTCCCGCGCCGACTGCGGACGCAGGCGGCGACGGAGCCTTCTGGGCTACTGCTGGAACCGTCGTCGCCGCAACGAGTGCGGCCGCTGTACCCAGGACCGCGGCGGGAGTGATCGCCCAGGCGCGCCATCCGCGCAGCAAGGTGCCTTGTCGGATGGGTCGCTCGACGAGATAGAAGGACCCGGTGGCGACCACTGTGGTGACGGCGGCTCGGAGCGCGAACAACGGGTAACCGGTAAGTCCGGTCCGGGCGTGATCGAGATAGATGAACAGCGGAAAATGCCAGAGGTACAGGCCGTAGGAGATCCGACCGACGTAGCGCAGCGGCGCGACCGAGAGGCACCGTGCCAGGACGGAACGCTGTGAGCAGACGACGCTAAAGAGCACGGCAGCAGTGGCGAGCGCAGCCAGAAGGAACCCCCCGCGGTACGCGATGGCGTCGTTATAGGAGACAAGCGTCCAAAGCATTGCACTCACGCCAACGCCCGCCAGCCCGACCGCGAGCACGGCGGTCCGTCCGCGCGGTGTCTGCACGGCCCACGCCGGGTCGCCGCCAGGTCGGCGTCGCATCTGATCGGTTCTGAGCAGGGTCGTACCAGACCGGTGCCGATGGTCCGCCCAGAGCGACAGTGACGCCGCCAACGCTGCGCCGACAAGCAGGGACTGGGCGCGGGTATCGGTGCCGTAGTACAAGCGATTGACGCGGGCGGAAGAGTAGAGCACGCCCATCTCGACCGCCGAAGCCAGCGCTCCGACGACGCACACCACCAGGAGAACCCGGGTGCTCTTCCAAAGTTTGAAGAGGCCCAGGACGAGAAGCGGCCACACCAGATAGAACTGCTCTTCGACCGCGAGCGACCAGGTGTGGGTGAGTGGGGACGTGAGCGCGCTCTGGTTGAAGTAGTTCGAGCCGTTCGCGATGAAGTGCCAGTTGGCGAAATAGAGTAGCGATGAGAACGCGTCACCACGTAGTGTCGGGTATGTCCCGGCGGGAACAACGAAGGCGGCGAAGAGGGCCACCCCGAGCAGCATGACCAAGAGCGCGGGAAGGAGCCGGCGAGCCCGTCGAGCCCAGAAACGTCCGAGTCGGACCGTCGTCGTACGCCGCCATTCGGAGATCAGTAGCGATGTGATGAGGAAACCGGACAGAGCGAAGAACGTGTCCAAGGAGTAGAAACCCCCGGACGTGAGGAAGACGCCGCCGTGGTATCCCATGATCACGATGATCGCTACTCCCCGGATACCGTCGAGTGCGGGAATGTACGAGATGTTGGGCTCTTCGCGAGGTGCATCGGGGTCGATGGGGCTCGCAACGACGGCCCCCGGTTCCTGGTGAGCCCCCGGATCTACCACGGCTTCGGCTCGCTGGTGCCCTGACGTGTCGAGGCACGGCCAGAGCTCATCGGTGCAGTCTCGTCCGCCGCGAGTGCAGCACGGTCGCGCCGAGGCATCTCGGATCGCCAGGCGCTCACGGATACATGCTGGCCCCGGGCGCAGCTGACAAGGGTCGATACAACAGCGGGGATTCCGTGATCAGCCGCCTGAGCGCCAGTGTCCACGAGGTGTCCCCGCTCCCATCTCCCTAGAAGCTCGAGGTACGCCGAGCATCGCCCCTGTGGTCACTGTGTGACGATCGTCTTACAGCGCGTGACCATTCTCTTACAGCTCCCATCTTCCTTTGTTTTCGTCATCCGACCGGGGTTCGGCCTCGTAGAAGGTAGAGAACCACTGGACGAGGGCGGGTCACCGCACTCACACGGGGAGGAGTTGGAGTGGTCCCTGGCAGGCTGAACCGGCAATTCGCACCCCGGCGGCCCCGCGCGGTGGTGCCCAGACCCCTTCGAATGCCATCACTGGCGTCGGGCCGCGGCCGGGATTCTGGCGACGGACGTTCGCTCCCCAACGAAAGGAGATTCACCAATGACAGTCAATCGACGCGACTTTCTACTCCGCGGTTCTGCTGCGGTGGCCGCCGTAGGAGCGGGCACCCTTCTTCCCGGCCTCCCGTCATCCGCCGGCGCTTCCCTGCACCACGAACCGTCACCCGACGGCGAGTCGGGTGACGTCCAACTGCCAGAGGGCGACACGGCCCTGCCTCTCGTCGCTCGGATACGTGATGTGCGCACCGGCGAGATCGACCTCTTCTTTGGCGAGCACGAGGTCAGTTACCGGGATCCCCAGTTGGCTGCCCGGCTGTTCAAAGCCGCGCAATAGCTCGCGCCACCGCCGACTCCGGACACCCCACTTCGATCTTCCCTCACGCGCCAGGGGCCGCGTCAGCCTCCCCGTCGCCCGAACCTGAAAGGTGAGCCATGTCCTCTCATCGTGAAGCGCCCGAGATCTCCAAGGATCCAGTGGCCGACAGTACCGACCTGTACGCCTTCGTCAGCCCGGATGCCCCGAGCACCGTGACGTTGATCGCCAATTACCTGCCGCTCGAAGGACCGGCGGGGGGGCCGAATTTCTACGAGTTCGGCGACGATGTCCTCTACGAGATCCTCATCGACAACAACGGAGACGCCAGACCCGACATCTCCTTCCAGTTCCTTTTCAAGACGACAATCCGGAACCAGAACACGTTCCTCTACAACACTGGCCCCATACAGTCACTGGCCAGCCCGAACTGGAATCGGGTGCAGACGTATGACCTTCAGCGTGTCGACTACCCGAGCGGGCACGTCACCGTGCTCGGCACGGATCTCCCGTGTCCTCCGTGCAACGTCGGACAACTGTCCACACCCAACTACGAGGACGCCCTAGGGGGACCGGCGGTTCAATGGCTCAGCAACGGGATAAAGGCTTTTGCCGGCCAGAGAGCGGAAGGCTTTTACGTGGACCTGGGTTCCATTTTCGACCTGGGGACCCTGCGACCCTTCCAGGAATTGCACGCCACGTTCGGCGTTACCGGACCCCTCTCCGCCATGTCCGGCATCAATTCGACCAATACACTCAACGTGCACTCCCTGGCGATTCAGGTTCCGAAGGAGCAACTCACCGCCGGTGGCGTCAACCCGACCGATCCCTCGAAGCAGAGCTCGGTCATCGGGGTCTGGACGACCGCGAGTCGCAGGAAAGTGCAGTTCAACGAAGCGTTCCTCGGCCAGCCGTTTGAGATCGGGCCGTGGACGCAAGTGTCGCGACTCGGGAACCCGCTGTTCAACGAGGTCATCGTCCCGATGGCAGCCAAGGACTACTGGAACGCCAGCCAGCCCGTGTACGACAGTCAGTTCGCCAGGTACGTCTCGAACCCGGAACTCGCCAACCTTCTGCCGATCCTCTACACGCCGCCGTCCGCGGCGGGACCCGCCGAGGGAGCATTCCCCAAACTCTTTTCGTACAACAACGGCCATCCGAACAGGGTTGACCTCCTCGCGATTCTGCTGACCGGGATTCCGGCGGGAACGTTGTCCGTGGCGCCTTCGTTCCAGAACTTCACCGGGCCGATCCAGGCGGACATGCTCCGGCTGAACATGGCGATCGGACCTTCGGCCAAGCCCAACACATTGGGGTTGCTGGCCCTGGACGCGGCCGGATTCCCCAACGGCCGTCGCGTCTTCGACGACGTGGTGACGATCGAGCTTCGCTGCATCGCCGGCGTGCTGGCCCCCGGTATCGTCCCGGGGTTTCCGAATCCCGGTGACGGCGCGGCAGGCGCGATCTACGACCTCGTGAACGGCGGGACGGACACGACGGTGGGTGGAACCGAGAACTACCTTTCCGGTTTCCCCTATTTGGGAGTCCCCCACAGCGGGTACAACGCCCCGAGTGTCGCGTCGTGACGGCGACGTCGGCGCACCCTCACCACCACTCCGTCGCCGAGGAACCTCCTGGCCCCAGCGAGGGCGCGGTGATCATCGACATCGGCGAAGGGGTCGGGGCCGCCGTCATCTACACCCGATCGGACCTGGAAGGTGCCGAGATCGAGATTCGGCCCGCCTCCGAGGAGTGGCGGGGAGTCCATACGGCCGTCCGGGAGCGACGGGTTGCCGATGGTGTGCGTTATGCGGCCGTCTTCGGGACCCTGGCCGAAGGCCGGTGGGAACTCCGAGTGCGTGGGAGCAGCGATACGCATCCCGTCCTCGCGGTCAGGGTGCGCGGTGGCTCGGTTGTGGAAGCCGTCTGGCCTTAGACCGGGCGGAGGTCTCCCTCACGCTGCTGGCTGATCGGTTTAGCTGGTCGCACCACTCAGGTGAACCCTGCCGTAGGAGCGATCTGATTACCTGATTACTGAAGCGACGGCTCGTGGCGGGGTCGCATCGTCATCCCTGCGACGAGTGTCCGTACCGGCGCGATGGACCAGGCTCCGACGTCACCCTTATCCGCCCCAAAGTCGGGCTCCTTCGTCGGCGGCCCTCCGGGCGCTCGGCCAGCAGCGACGAAGCCGCGTGATGTTCGAGACGTCCTGGGTCGGCAGACTACGTATGTCGCGACCGGGTATTGCAAGGTCGGACGGGTCGGTTCGGGCCAGCCCGAGTCGACCGCGGCGTGGGACGAGGACGCGATGTCTGAAATTGAAGAAGCGAGGAGCCATGAGCACAGAGCACGCACAGAGGCCACCAACAACCACCGACGCCGGGATCCCTGTCGCCAGTCAGGAGCACTCGCTCACCGTGGGCCCCGACGGTCCCGTCCTCTTGCAGGACTTCTACCTCATCGAGCAGATGGCGAACTTCAACCGAGAGCGCATCCCCGAGCGGCAACCCCACGCCAAGGGCGGGGGTGCGTTCGGCGTGTTCGAGGTCACCGACGACGTCAGCCCCTACACCAAGGCTGCGGTGTTCGCGCCCGGCGCCGAAACCGAAGTCATAGTCCGCTTTTCCACGGTGGCCGGCGAGCGCGGATCGCCTGACACCTGGCGTGACCCACGTGGTTTCGCGGTGCGGTTCTACACGAAGGAGGGCAATCTCGACATCGTCGGCAACAACACGCCAGTATTCTTCGTCCGCGACCCGATCAAGTTCCAGCACTTCATCCGATCTCAGAAACGACTGGCAGCCAACAACCTGCGCGACCCCGACATGCAGTGGGATTTCTGGACGCTCTCACCCGAGTCGGCCCACCAGGTGGCCTATTTGATGGGCGACCGTGGTATCCCGCGCTCGTGGCGTCACATGAACGGCTACTCGTCGCACACCTACATGTGGGTCAACAGCGCAGGCGAGCGGTTCTGGGTCAAGTACCACTTCAAGAGCGACCAAGGCATTGAGACGCTGACCCAGGCCGACGCCGACCGGATCGCCGGGGAGGATGCGGACTATCACCAGCGCGACCTGTACGAAGCCATCGAGCGAGGCACGTTCCCTTCCTGGTCGCTCAAGATGCAGATCATGCCCTTCGCCGAGGCGAAGACGTACCGCTTCAACCCCTTCGACCTCACGAAAGTGTGGCCGCACGGCGACTACCCCCTGGTCGACGTGGGTACGCTCACGCTCAATCGCAACGTCACCGACTTCCACACCGAGATGGAGCAGGCGGCGTTCCAGCCCAACAACATGGTGCCGGGCACCGGTCTCTCGCCCGACAAGATGCTGCTCGCCCGCGGCTTTTCCTACGCCGACGCCCACCGGGCGCGCCTCGGCGTCAACTACCAACAGATTCCGGTGAACCGGCCCAAGGCGCCGCTGCACAACTATTCCAAGGACGGTGCCATGCGGGTCGACAACGTCGCGGATCCCGTCTACTACCCGAACTCCTTCGAGGACGCTCCGGCCGCTGACGAGCACACCTACGCCGAGCAGGCAGTGTGGGCGGCGGACGGTGAGATGGTGCGCGCCGCCTACACCCTCCACGCCGAGGACGATGACGTCGGGCAGGCCAACACGTTGATCAAAGACGTAATGGACGACGGCGCGCGCGAGCGCCTCATCGACACCGTGTCAGGCCTCCTGGCGAGTCTGCGCCGCGAGGAGGTGCGCCAGCGGGCCTTCGAGTACTGGCGGGCCATCGACAAGGAAGTTGGTGACCTGGTCGAGGCGGCCACGTTGGAGAGACGGAGCGAGCCTGCGGAGACCTGACGCTCCTCGCCACAGCTCAATGCCGTGTTTCGGTCCTGCGCGGATCGTCTCTCGTTGTCTCCCGTTGAACTCTTGGAGTCAGGAGCCTCGAAGCGACTTCGAGCGTGCAATGTCTTGGAGCCGCGACTGGGCGGTCAGCCAATCGATCGATCGGCTTACGTGGCCCTCCCGTAGTTCGTGGTGCAACCCGGCCGCACAGTCCGTGCGTGCGCCGCATCGCCTGCACACGGGTATGCGGCCGTTCGTTTCGGGAAGATGGTGCTGGTCGAGCTGAGCGGCAACATCCGAAGACTCGGGTGAGCTCATGGTCCTCCTGTCGGCGCACATCATCGAGACCGACGGCCGGACGAAGGCCACCGGCTCCGGATGATCGGCTTGTCCGTGTCTCCACCCTATTCCTATCGGGGGCAGGCGGGGGCGGCCCGAGTTCGTCGAGAGTGAGCGCCCTGCGACACCGGGGTCGCTCTGTGCCTATGGTTCCGAGAGGCGCCCAAGGAGGGTCACCATGAGCAAAGAAATCGAAGTGGGGTCCATCGCAGAACTGCAACCTGGTGTCGTTCGCGGCGCAGGCCATTTTGCCGTCGGGAATGCTCGAGGCGAGCTCTTTGCGGTGAGTCGCCGATGCCGCCACCTTCGCGCCGATCTTGCTCAAGGTTCGATCGACGACGAAGGTTGCCTGGTGTGTCCGTGGCACGGTGCGAAATACGACGTCTCGACGGGACGTATGACTCTCGGCCCTCAGGGTGCCTTCGCCAAGATCCCCGGCCTTGATTCTGGCTACCGACTGTTGACCAAGGTGATTCCACTGCGCCGAGGGAAGGTGATCGAGAGCGACGGGAAGGTCTTCGTTCAATAGGGCGATCTGTCGCCACCCCTGCTCTGGCCGCAGTGGGTGCTCGATCTCCGGGCGTGACCTCTCAGAGCTTCACCGGTATCGACCGGTCGAGGTCTGTGGGTGCCGTCCGCGACAAAAGGGTGACCCCGATGGCCATGACGCAGAAGGCAACGCTTGCGACGACCTTCTGGGCCGGGCTCACCGTGAATCGTTCGCCGAAGATCCATACGCTCAAGACGATGGCGACGGCTGGGTCGACCACGACGATCAGCGGTTGGGACACGCTCAACGGGCCGGTCTGTAGCGCAGCCTGTTGGAGTACCGAACCGATGACGCCAGAAGCGACCAACGCATAGATGGGCCAGTGCGTCATCATTTTCCAGAAGCCCGACGTTGCGAGCACGTTGGTGGTCGCTTTGATGAACGCTGCCATCAACGCCCACGTGATCGAGGCTGCGGTGGCGTAGAGCGCGGCCCGGCGCACCGGCGGTCCCCACCGCGCCATGACCGCCAATACGGCGACCGCCCCGCCGAAGACGGCCGCGGCGGAGATCCAGCTGGCCCCATCCGGCTGTGGGTGGCCGCCATGGGGCTCGGCTGCGATCAAGAACACCGCCAAAGCCGCACACGTCATGACGGCAGCAGTCCATGCTGTCTTGGCGATGTGTTGATGGATCCGGAACCGCCGCAGAAGCAACACAAAGACCAACTCGGTGACGAGCAGCGGCTGGACGATAGAGAGTTGCCCGTTGTGGAGTGCGATGGCTTGGAAGGCGAATCCTCCCGCCGCTGCCACCCAACCGAGGAGCCAGACGGGTTGGCGGAACAGAAACGCTACGAGATGCCAGCCACGGTGCTTGTGCGACACCCCGATACTGGCCGCGTGCTGGGTCATGAGGTGCACTGCGTTTGCCAACGCGGCGGCCAGCGCGAAGACGACGGTGACGATCACGTCACGAATTCCGATCGAGGTCCAAGTCCGGACCCATTCTTGGATTCTTGACCCAGTGGGAGCGCCGCTCCAAATGCCGACAATGGGTCGATAACGAGGAGACGTTCGAATTCGAGGCCCATGTGATTTGTCTAGCCCGTCTCGCCTTGCTGCCCCAGATTCCTGAGCCAGAATGCCCGGGGGGAGTGGTGCGTCGCTGTCCTTCCGATTACCCCATCCGATCGCCAGCTCGGACGGCCATGACAGCATGCCGATAGACGTCGATGTATTCATCGACCATACGGTCGCTGCTGAACCGCTGGACGGTGGCGTCTCGAACTGTTTTTCGGTGGAACTCACTCGCTCGCTCTATTGCGGCAACCGCAGCAGGAACGTCAGGCACGAGAGAGCCCGTCACGCCGTCGATGATGAGTTCCGGCATGGAGCCTCGGTCGAACGCAATCGCCGGTGTCCCACACGCCATGGCCTCGACGACCGAGAATCCGAACGGCTCATCGAAGTCGATGAGGTGCAGGAGAGCCACCGCACCGCCCAAGAAGGAGGAGCGATCTTTCGCCGCGACTGGCCCGACGAACTGGACTCGGCCGCCGTCAAGGCGCGGCATGACCTCGCGCTCGAAATATGGCTGGTCCTGAATGATTCCAGCTATCCGAAGCGGAATTCCCGCCGCCAACGCGGCATCGATGGCGGCAACGACCCCCTTGTCCGGATGGATACGTCCGAAGAAGGCCAAGTAGGAACCGGGATCCGGAGCGAACGTGAAGGCTTTGGTGTCGATCCCGTGATGAATCGTGGCCGCGTAGGCGAGAGCGGGATGTCTGTCCGCATCGCTGATCGCGACGTAGAACGTTCCGCTGTTGTACTTGGCGTACACCGGCACAATCAGAGGCGAAGAGAAGCCGTGAATCGTTGTCACAACTGGAGTCGAAGTCAGAGCGGAGTAGGTGAGCGGCAGAAAGTCGAAGCTGTTGTGAATGACGTCGAACTCGGAAGCCCGCTCGAAAACCTCCGAGACGTGCAGGCATTCGGCAACCTTTGGGTCGATACCGTGGTCCTCCGACCAGCCTCGGGGGACCACGCTGGACAGGCGAGCCGAGGTCACTGAATCTCCGGTGGCGAACAGCGTCACATCGTGGCCTCGGGACACGAGCCCCTCGGTCAGGAGCGAAGCGAAGAGCTCCCATGGTCCGTAATGGCGCGGAGGGACGCGCCAAGCAATCGGTGCGAGTACTGCAATGCGCACAGCGCCCTCAGCGTCCCAGTCCGAGGCGGTCAGCCTTCTTGTCTCGAGCTTCTCGCTTCTCTTTTTTCGCTCCTCTCTTCTCCTTGAGGGACTTGCCGGGCTTTTTTCCTGCCGGTTTCTGCGGGGATCTGTCTGGCACGGTGTTCTCCTATCTTCAGCGGTGAAGCGCGAGTCAATCGGGAGCGGATCTCATGGTTGCGAGAAACTCCTCCAGCGGTACCGTCGCCACTCCGATCGCGGAGTCGCCGATCCCATAGGGGATGACAAGGAATCCAGCATGGAGGAGAGCGCCGCACGAGTAGACCACGTTGGGCACGTAGCCATCCTGTTCGTCGGGGGTCGGACTCAGCAGCGGCTCGGACAATCGGCCCAGGATCCGGGTGGGGTCGTCGAGGTCGAGCAACATTGCCCCGATGTTGTACGTACGCATCGGACCGACCCCGTGGGTGAGCACCAGCCAGCCGGCGGCTGTTTCGATCGGCGACCCGCAGTTGCCGAGTTGAACGACTTCCCACGATGTCGTCGGCGTCTGGCACGGCAGCGAATCTTCCCAGCGGCGAAGATTCTCCGAGTACGCGATCGTGTTCGACTCTCGATCACTTCGGGAGAGAGCGGCGAAGCGACCCCCGATCCGGCGAGGGAAGAGAGCGAGACCCTTGTTGGCCGCCGCCGCCCCGACCATCGGCGAAGAAGTGAAGTGTACGAAGTCTTCGGTTTCGAGCAGCTGCTGGCCAATGTCAGTGCCGTTGTACGCAGTGTAGGAGGCGTAGAAGATCACGCTGCCGTCCTGTTCGACGAATCGCACGAACCGGGCGTCCTCCATGCCCCTCGATTCGGCACTCATCGCGGGCATGAGCACCTGTTCACTCAGCGGTGTGCCGTCGTCGAAGCTGACGCTATAGGTTCGTTCCGCGATCTTCCGCATGAGGCCGATCGTCCTTTTCGCCTGCTTCCGGGTTGCGGCGCGATCCTCGAGATTCCTGAGCCGGCCCTCCATCTCCGCTTCGGTGAATCTCGCTCCGAGGTGATCGAGTACGTAGTCGGCGTCATCGCCGCCTCCCCGGAGCCGACGCAGCTCTGCTCTGAAAACCTCTGCCTCGAAGATCGCCCCGTTCCGATGTCCCTTCGTGGCGAAGGTCGGCTTGGGATCAGGACGGACCTCGCCCGAACCACTGATGGTCCCCGTGCGGAACCCAATCGAGGAGCTGTGCCCCTCGCCAATGGCTCGGACACTCATCACGAACCGGAGACTGCCGGGGCTGACTGCAGTCTGGTCCGGGTGCATCACCATGCTCGGATTGCAGAGAGCGGCACCCTCAATCGCGTATTCGCTTGTGAAGGTGGCCCCAAGCAGAAGCCGACGGGTCAGCGAGAGTTGACGTTCTGGGTCGAGGCGGTCCGAGAGTTCGTCGGCGTGCTGCAGGAACGCGTCCGTCAAGGCGTGGTGGCGACCCTCGAACCGCTTGACGACGTCGTTGTAGCTGCGCTGGACCTCGTCCTCGGTGAGTGCCAGGACGCGCCGCAGCACTGCAGACGATCGGGACTCTTGCTGATCAAAGCCCTCGTGCCCCGGCACGAACAGGCGAGTCACCACCCGTGATCTGTCTGCCGCGATATGGACCGGGCTGCGACACGCCAGAGTCGAGGGTTGCCGACTCATTGCAAGACGCTGACCCGGGATCGCGCGTGCTGCAAGGTCGAGAGGAGGGCGAGCGTCGACTCCGTGCCCTGATTGCAATTGGCTCCGTCGATCTCCAGACCATCAAATCCTCCGCCGGTCTCCGGGTCCCACATGACGACCGATCCGTCATTGTCACCGAGAAACCAATTCGCGGCCGCGGTCACGCCACCCACCCACCGTCGATTGCCGTCAACAGCCTTCGCACGGACACAGGCATCCGCCAGCGCCGACACCTCAATGGGCTGTTGGTCGAATCCCGGACCCCGCTCACCGGGGCCCCTGCCTCCGACGGGGGTCACCGAGAGATGACCGTCGGAGCACTGGCGATCGAACAGCCATTCCAAGAGGTCCAATCCCCGCGTGAGCAGGGCCGGACGCTCGAGGGCAGACCCGGCGGCGATCATCGCTTCGGGGAGGGTGGCGTTGGCGTAGGTAAGGCGCGGTTCGGGCCACGGCCACTCGGTACGCCATCGGACGAGCGTCATTGAATCGGCGGCATCGGACAGCAGGGTCCGCGCCGACTTGTCGTCGGGATGGACGCTGAGCAATTCGGCGGCACCCAGCGCAGCGAAGGCCATTGCCCTCGGCCAGGGTGAGCGTGGTCTCATGGCCTGTTCGAGCCCCCGAATGGCCCGATGGCGAATCTCCTCGTCGTCGCTATGAGACGCAGCCGTACCCAGCCCCCAGACGCATCTACCCCAACAATCGTCGAGTGATGGAGAATCGTCCCACGTACCACGCTGGTTCATTCGATTTCGACACTTGCCTTGCGGTTCTAATGCTTCGAGAAGAAATCGCAGGCTGAGAACCGCCAGGTGCCGTAAAGCCGGCGTACCGCTTGCTTCCCGCGAGGCAACGACAAGGACGCGAGCCATGTCGTCGGTGCAGTAGCCATGCTCGGCTCTGGGCTGGCGAAAGAGGGCGTGCTCGAACGTCCCGCGATCGTCCGTCATCGAAACAAGATGTCCGAAGTTCGGCTCAGGAGGAACCAGCCGAGAGTTCACACCGAGCGCGAGACGTTCGCTGTGCAGCCGATTGGCAACGTGCAGGTACTCGCCCGCTATGACCGACCATCCGAGGTCCGGCGCGAGCCGGGACGCCTCTGCGGCCATTTTGGCTGCCAACTCCGGCCTCGTGAGGACCCGCTTCAGAGCTCGAGCCATTGCGTCAGGGTCATCGTGGTCGACGACGAGTCCGGCGCCGCTCGAGAGCAATTCGACCGCGTGTGGAAACGCCGTCGCCACCACGGGCCGTCCGGCCGCGATGGCATCAACGAGGACACCCGACGTGACCTGGTCCTTGGAGTCATAGGGCAGGACGACCACCTTGCTGGACTGGATCAAGGCCGTGAGCGACGCCACGTCGCGATAGTCGGCGTCGAATTCGACTGACGAGGAAATCCCGTGGCGCTCGACCTGTTCCACCCGGTCCTGTCGGTATGACTCTCCATGCGTGGCCAACACTTTGGGATGGGTCTGGCCTGCAACCAGATAGCGCGGTCGCATCGGGAGGTCGTGCAGGGTCCGCATGGCTTCGATCGCACGCTCGATCCCCTTGCCCGGCCCGATCAGTCCCCAGGTCAACATCAGTGGACGCCCCACCCGATCTGGCGCGGCACGTGCAGCCGGGATGGCCGCGCCGTGGGCGATGGTGATCACTTTGGAGGCGTCGACGTCGAAGGCATGACAGAGCCGGACTCGAGCCGCCTCTGTCATGACCACCACCCGGTCTGCCAGTGCTGCGACTTCGTTCAGGACGGACCGCTGGTGCGCCGTCGGGTTGGCCAGGATCGTGTGGGCGATGACGATGGAGGGGATGTGGAGACCGCCGAGAATCTCGATCACCTCGTCTCCATCCGCTGCCCCCATAGAGGCCGTATTCGTGCTGCACGACGGCGACATCGAACTGGTTCAACAGGTCCGAACTGGCAACCACTGACCGCCGGGATCCGTTGACCAACTCGCCGGCAACACGGTCGCTCTCCGAAGGCTGCCCTTCGGTGTCGACGACCCGCACCACGCCGACCTGCGTGTTGTGCGCTTCCAATCCGCTTGCCAGCGCAGCGCTGAAGGTGGCCAGACCGCATGCAGTCGGAGGAAAGGAGCTCAGGATCCCGAAGGAGCCTCCGCGACCATCAACGCCTTCGAGAGGCAAGTTCAAGACGCGCACAGATGCTCCTCAATGAGGCTCGGTCGAGGCGTCGAACCTGCACGGGGCGACGTCGGCCGTCGTGGCCGTCCTGCCCAAGCGAAGCGACTCTCCCAAGGGGACGAGGGACCCAGACTACCGCATCAACCCGTTGTTCGTCCCTAGCCCGGCCATCGATCGCAGTCCCCGGCCCAGAACCGTGTGCTGGAAAGCAGCGATCTTCAACGACGATCGAGCGGGTATCACTCCTGACGCCATTGATCGACGCCACCCGGGGCGTCGCAGACCAACGGGCATTCACTGAGTCCGCAAGAGCTGTCCCACGGAGCGTCTGCGCGCCGCGGTCATGGCCGGGATCACTGCCAGCGCGTTGGCGACCACGAGCACGCCTACCGCCAGGACCGCGATCGTGCCCCCGGGGACGGCGGCGACGGGCACCGCACCGAGATTGGTCGCAAAGGCGTTCCAGACGACCCGGCCGACGACGATGCCGAGAGGGATGCCGACGACGATGCCCACCACGGCGATCGTTGTGGCTTGCCACAGCACGGTCGCGCCGACCTGCCGGTTCACGAAGCCGAGCGCCTTGAGCAGTCCCATCTCCCGTCGGCGCCGGACGACGCTGACCACGAGCAGGTGCAGGAGAGTCGCCACACCGAACATCGCCAGCACACATCCGAGGATGAGCGGGAAGTTCACTGCTTCCCCGAAGTTGACCAACGCGGTCGGGACGACCGGCCTGGTCGCGCTGTCCTCCGCGACATAGCGGGCGATCGCGGCCTGGCCCTGGGGTCCGGGCTTCGCGTTCGCCAAGACGACGAAGCTTTGACTGGCCGCGAATGCCTGCCGGCACTGACTCGCATCGCGTCCCGGCGGGCACACAGCATTGACGTAACCGGCCAATGTGAAGGCCGACCCCGTGCCGAGCCCACCGCCTCCGGCGTCGCTGGGGAACGACGCCGTCCCCACGACGCGAAAGGGAACGGTCCGCGAACCGCCAGCCGGACGTTGCACGGTCACTCGCACGAACGACCCCACATGGGCACCGACCTGGTGCAGGGTCGTGACTCCGAGCGACACCTCGTCGTTTCCGGTCGGAAGCCGACCGTCGACCGTCGACAGGAGCAGTGGTCCACGTACCGCCTTTCCGGCAAGGGCGAGCACGTCGTGTCCGTTGATCGAGACCTCGTTGCTGGCTGTCAGCATGATCGCGGTGATGGATCGGTCATGCTGCAAGCTGGACACCCACGAGGTGGGGTTGCCCGGCCCCCCGTTCGTGCTCGAAAACGACACCTGGTAGTTGCTGCCGTAGAGCGCGGGAGTAGCGGTGAGGTGCGTCAGGCTGTCGGCGAAGACGATAGTGGCGCACAGAGCGACGACGGCCAATGCCGATCCGAACAACGCTGTGCCTACCGGGACCGAGGTCGTGCCGCGTCCGCGTTCCAACGCGTGACGGACTCCGATCACCGCGCTCGGCGGCGCGCCCGCGGCGCTGACCTTCGCCACGATGGAAGACCGGCGCTCCTCTGGCACCGGGTTGCTGCTGACGCGGATCCGCGAGGCGCGGACGGCCGGCCAGATGCCAAGGAGCAGAACGACCACCACCGTTGCCAGAGCCCCCAGGAGGAGAACCAACGGATCGAAGGCAAGACCGGTCGAAGGCTCCGCCAGGCGCGCCTCGCCGACCGGAGTCAGGGGAGACAGGACAAAGGCGACGATGAGGGCACCGGCCGCGCCAAGGAGAGCCACCAACAGGTTCCGCAACGTACCGAGGGCGGCGAGGTGGCGCCTCGGCAAGCCCAAGGCCACCAAAGACGGGTACTCCTCGCTCTCGACAGCGCTCTGCCTACCGAGCGCCTGGCCGATGACGGCAAGTCCGACCAGTGCGGCCAGGACGGCGAGCACCCACCACCCCACAGCTTGGGGATGGATCGAGGCTTCCACCGCTGCCGCCGCGGTGGCCTGATTCGAGACATAGTCGGGATGAAGAGGGCCTATGGCCGCCCCGAACCGGGGGAGCGTGGCGGTCCCGTGACGCAGTCGAACGAGGTAGACGGAAGCGAGTGGAACTCGCTTGTTGAAGGTTCGTGCGAACGCCGGTGTTGTGAAGAGGTCGTACTCGGGTGTCGATCCGGCGGGGAACTCCATTTCGGCTGCACCGATTCCCACGACATGCAGAGCAACCGTCGGCCCCGACGGCCTCACGTTGGCGCCGCTGCCCAGTTCCGGCAACTGTGACGATGCATACAGGGGCACGCGAAAGACCGAACCGACGTGCACGCCGTAGTCCTGTTGGAGTGTGAAAGAGGCGACGACCTCGAACGGTGACGACCCGGCGGGCATGTTCCCGGCGACCAACTTCACCACCCGGTTCAATGCGTCGGGCGACAGCTCGTTGATGTAGAAGTTGGAGGGGACGATGGAACGAGTGGAACAGGTACACGAGGGTTGTCCGCTCGCAGGGAGGTCGATCGCCGTGACCGACGCAACACCCGGCAGCGTGCTGAGCCCGGGAACGGGCTTTTGGTTGAAGATATAGACGTCGTAGCCGTGCGACGCGACGAACCGCGGAAAGGCAGTCGCGGTCCGTCGTCCCGCGGCTGCAGCGGCCAGGACGATTCCCGCCACCACGGCGATCACGACGACAAGGATCAGCCAGGAGTGCCAGCGGCGGCGAAGCTCGGCGCCGAAGACCAGCCTGACTGCGCCCACGATGACCTCCCGGCGCCAGTCTTATTGATCGGGCCCGGCGCGCCCAAGGTGGTCAGCCTCTCTCAGCGGTAGTAGTAGCACCCCGTTGGAACCGCCACGGCTCGTTCTTTTGCTCGAGGATCTACCCGTTGGCGTCCCCGAGCACGAGATGGTCCACGTTGACGGCGCCCAGATCTCCGGCGCCGTGGGTCAGAGCGATCAGGTTGTCCCCTGATGTCAATTGCAGGGTCACGCCCACCTCTTGCCACGCGGTCCAGAGAGCAGTCGAAGGCACCGAAAACCGGGCGGTCGAATGCACGCTCCCATCGTCGGGGTTCGCAGCCGTCGCGGTGAGCGTCGAGCGAGAGCCGGTCGCGTTGGCGACGCGACAGGTCAGGCGATAGCGGCCTGATGCCTGCGCTGCGACGCAGACGGACACGCCGGCGCCCGGGGTGTCGAGACCCGTGACGTAGCCGAACCCCTCGTACCCGTCGAAGATGTTGTCGAAGCGGGCCGTGCCGGACCACGCGCCGACCTCGGCCTGGTACTGCGCCCGGGAGGTGGGGCTGATCTTGACCAGCGACGAGGCGTAGGGGCCAAGGGCGACACGCCACCTTGTCATCTGCCCCAGGTCCTCATGGGTCCACAGGTCCCGGACCTCGGCTTCCGTCGTGACACCGAGCTCGTCGGCGAAGTCGATGGACTTGGTCACCGGCTGTGCGGCCCCGGTCCGGTTGAAGAGACCGACGACCCAGCTCGAATCCGGAAGCTGCCCGACCCAGCGCTCGGGATCCCGGCTCGACGGGTCGTAGTCGAGGAGGTGGCCGTTGGCGTACACGGGCTTGCCGACGAGTCCCGAGTCGCGCAACGCCAACACTTCGGCGTTCTGATAGAAGGCGGCGTTCGAGCCGATGGTGTCGTGGCGGTCAGCGATCGCGATGGGTGCGCCGGCCATGATGAAGAGGCTGATGGCAGAACGACGCTGGTCGTCCGTCGAGAACGAACTGATGATCGTGGGGTCACCGTCGAGGACAAGCTGCCCGCGTCCCGACACGTCGGAGAAGCCCGTGAAGCCGAGGAAGGGGCTGTTCCACTGTGACCAGATGGGCTGCCACGTCTGGCTCCCTTCGCTGAGGGAGAACCACCCGCCCTGCGCCACGTCGTTGTCGATCCGGATCATGTCCCCGTACGCCCGCTCCACCTCGGCGTGGTTGAACAGGTTGGGCAACACGAGGCTGAGTGTCATATCGCCTGCGGCCTCGTGCATCCAGCGCAGCGCGCTCGCATAGGCCTCGCGCCCGTGGGCCATGCAGACGGTGCCTTCACTCTGGTCAAAACCGATCTCATACCAGCCGAGGAAATCGATACGGAGCATGGCGGCGCCGAGCTCGCGGAAATAGGTCACATAGCCCTTCACGTACTCCTCGGCTCCGTCGCGCGTGGCGTCCGCCCAATAGAGCTGATGGGTTCCGTCGAAGGGATCGTTCGGGTTGACAATGTCGGCGACCCGGACGTCGGGTCGACCGACCACCGTTACTGACGGGTCGTCGATGGCCGAGCGGGTCACCCAGAGGGGGTTGTAATAGACCCCCAGTTCCAGGCCCTTTGTCTTGAGGTGGTCCGCCCACCAGGACCAGGTGTGCGTCCATGCGTCGTCGTGCTTGACGATGTAGCCGTGACGGGTCACCTCCTGGGTCGAATCGATCCAGCCGTCGGTGCAGAGCATCGTGTATCCGTAAGCCTTGAAATTCTCGTCCACCCACTCGACGTTTGCGTTCCACTCGTCCTCGGGCATGATCGTGTTGAACTCGAACTCGTACCCGTAGGTGGACCAATAGAGAGGTCCTTTCCCGGTTCTCAGGCGGGAGGTGCTCGCATCGAGGTCGAGGGGATCGAGGGCGGACCCTGTGGTTCCCGACGCGAGCGCCGTCAGAGTCGCTGCGGTCGAGGCAGCACCCCCTTTGAGAACGTCTCTCCTCGAAATCCTCATTGTCCACCCCGTCACGTCACGAAAGGCCTGGCGCACCAGGCCGAGTCTTGGCCCCGGACCGAGAACCCGTTCGCTTCTCGATGGCGTTGGCCTCTCGAAGCAACGAGCGTAGGGGAGAGGTCATGTGAGACATATCCGGCTCGGAACCGCGTTGTCGGCACTCGAACGTCGTGCCGTGTCGGCAGGAAAAGTCGGTGCGACGCGCCTCGCGACGCCTTGGGCTCGCGGCTCCAGTGGCGCCCCCGGCAGGACTCGAACCTGCGCCACCGGCTCCGGAGGCCGGTGCTCTATCCGCTGAGCTACGGGGGCGGGTGGTCGCACGTGGACGCGCACGAGCAGGGAACGATCGTACTCGTCGGCACCACGTCGGGCTCCCAACGCGCCGGATCACGAGAAGGCTGCCGTATCCTGCATCTCCATGCCCACCGATCACGACGTGGCGACCGCCGCGCTGGAGCGCCGTCTCCTCCCGCGCACGGCCGAGATCGATGAGAAGGGCCATCTGCACGTCGGCGGCATCGACCTCCTCGACCTGGTGCAGGAATTCGGTACACCGCTCTTCGTCTACGACGAGGACCACCTCCGCCAGGCCTGCCGGGACGCCGTCGACGCCTGGGGCGAGGGCGTGGCCTATGCGACGAAGGCGTTCTTGTGCCGGGCCGTCGCCCGGCTGGCCCACGAGGAGGGCATGCACCTCGACGTCGCCTCGGGTGGCGAGATGCACGTGGCCCTGGCGGCAGGTGTCCCGCCTGAGCGTCTCGTCCTGCACGGCAACAACAAGTCCACCGAGGAGTTGGCCATGGCACTCGAGCGGGGGGTGGGTCGGATCGTCGTCGACTCCTTCGACGAGATCACCCGGCTCGGCGGCCTCGTCGAATCAAGGCCGCCCGCGCCGTCCCGGCCCCGCGTCTTGGTGCGGGTGACGCCAGGGGTGGAAGCGCACACCCACGAGTTCGTGCGCACCGGCCAGGAGGATTCCAAGTTCGGCTTCTCCGTCTCCTCGGGCGCGGCGGCCGAGGCCGTTGCCGCGCTCGAGTTCTTGCCCGGCGTCGAGCTGGTCGGGGTCCACGCCCACATCGGGAGCCAGGTGTTCGACGCCTCCTCGTTCGAGCAGGCGGCCGAGGTGCTCGGCGCGTTCTTCGCGCCGCTCGACCTTCCCGAGCTGGTTGTCGGCGGCGGTCTCGGCGTCCCGTACGTCAACGGCGAGTCTGCGCCGAGCCACACCGAGTGGGCGGCTGCCACCCGTGCCGCCTGCGCCAAGGTCGGAGTCGACCCGGCCACGCGCATCTCGGCCGAGCCGGGACGATCGATCGTGGCGACGGCGGGCATGACGCTCTACACGGTGGGCACGGTCAAGCACCTGCCCGGCATCCGCACCTACGTGAGCGTCGACGGCGGCATGAGCGACAACCCCCGTCCCGTCCTCTACGGCAGCGGGTACGAGGCTTTCTTGCCCCGCGCCACCGACGCCCCACGCCCGCGGCCCGTGCGGATTGTGGGCAAGCACTGTGAGAGCGGCGACCTTGTCGTACCGGACGCGTTCGTCCCCGAGGACCTGATCGTGGGCGACGTGTTGGCCACGCCGGTCACCGGCGCCTACGGGTACGCCATGGCGTCGAACTACAACAAGGTTCCACGCCCGGCTGTGGTCTTCGTCTCGCGCGGCAGCGCCCGCGAAGTCGTCCGCCGGGAGACCTTCGACGATCTCGATCGCCTCGATGCCTGAGCACGCTGGCCCCCGGGCCCACCGGGCCCAGCGGTGACACGGGCAGCGGTTAGCGTTTGGAGGTGACCGCGGAGAGGGCCGCCGGCCGGGGGAGTGCGCGCGCTGAGAAAGCGCGGGGCACGCGGGCGCGCGCCGAGCCACACGCACATCCCACGCCGACCGTGCGCGTCGGCCTGCTCGGCTGCGGCAACGTCGGGAGCGCCCTCGCCGAGATCCTCCTCACCCGCGCCGACGACGTCGCCGCCCGCACGGGCATCCGCCTGGAGCTGGTGGGGATCGCCGTGGCCGACCCGGCCAAGCCCCGCAACGCCACTATCGACCGCGCGCTCATCAGCGGCGACGCGGCCGCGCTCGTGGCACGGGACGACGTCGACGTGATCGTCGAGCTGATCGGAGGCCTGCATCCGGCCCACGAGCTCGTCGAGAGCGCCCTCGCGGCGGGCAAGCCGGTGGTGACCGGGAACAAGGCGCTGCTCGCCACCGCAGGCGCGGAACTGGCCGAGGTGGCCGCCGATGCCGGCGTCGACCTCTTGTACGAGGCGGCGGTGGCGGGCGCCATCCCCGTCATCCGCCCGCTGCGCGAGTCGCTGGCCGGTGAGCAGATCGTGCGCGTGATGGGCATCGTCAACGGCACGACCAACTACATACTCACCCGGATGGAGGAGGAGGGCGCCAGCTACGACGACGTGCTGCGCGAGGCCCAAGAGCTCGGGCTGGCGGAGCGGGACCCGACGGCCGACGTCGAGGGCCACGATGCCGCGGCCAAGGCGGCCATCCTCGCCGCGCTCGCGTTCGGCAGCGACGTGGTCGATGCCGACGTGCACCGCGAGGGCATCAGCGGCGTGCAAGCGGCGGACGTGGCCTACGCCACCCGCCTCGGCTACTCGGTGAAGCTTCTCGCCGTCGCTGAGCTGGTCGACGGCGGTCCCGAGGTCTCCGTGCGCGTCCACCCAGCGATGGTCCCCAAGACACATCCCCTGGCCGCGGTGCGCGGCGCCTTCAATGCGGTGTTCGTCGAGGGCGCGGTGAGCGGCGAGCTGATGCTCTACGGGCGCGGGGCGGGCGGCGGTCCCACCGCCAGCGCCATGCTGGGCGACCTGGTGGACGCGTCGCGCAATCTGCTGGCCGGCGCGCCGGCACCGGCGCCCAAGCGCACCAGCGCCACGGTGCGCTCGCCGAACGATCTGCGCTCGGCCTTCTACCTGAGCATGGACGTGGCCGACCGGCCCGGGGTGCTGGCCGCCGTGGCCAAGATCTTCGGTGACCACGACGTCTCCATCCGGGCCATGGAGCAGGTGGGCCTGGCCGAAGAAGCCCGGCTCATATTCTTGACCCACGTCGCCCGCGAGGGTGACCTGCTGGCCACGATTGATGCGCTGCGCAACCTCCAGGCCGTCGACCGGGTGAGCGGCGTGCTGCGCGTGATCGACGGCGAGCGCGACGCGCTGTGACTGCGACCGGCTGGCGCGGCGTCATCGAGGAGTATCGCGACTATCTCCCGGTCGACCAGTCGACCCCGGTGGTCACCTTGCTCGAGGGCGGCACGCCGCTCGTCCCGGCCCCGCGCCTCTCCGAGCGCGTCGGGGCCGAGGTCTGGCTCAAGGTCGAGGGCGCCAACCCGACCGGAAGTTTCAAGGACCGGGGCATGACCATGGCCATCTCCAAGGCGGTCGAAGAGGGGGCCAAGGCCGTGGTGTGCGCGTCGACGGGGAACACGTCGGCCTCGGCGGCCGCCTACGCCTCGCGTGCGGGCCTCGTGTGCGTCGTGCTCATCCCCGAGGGGCACATCGCCCTGGGCAAGCTGGCGCAGGCCTTGATGCACGGGGCCCGCGTGCTCCAGGTGCGCGGCAACTTCGATCAGCTCCTCACCATCGTGCGCGATCTGCCCAACCACGCACCCATCACCGTCGTCAACTCGGTCAACCCGCACCGGATCGAGGGTCAGAAGACGGGCGCCTTCGAGATCGTCGACGTGCTGGGGGACGCGCCCGACGTCCACTGCATCCCTGTCGGCAACGCCGGGAATATTTCCGCCTACTGGCGGGGTTATCTCCAGTACAAGGAGGCGGGAAAGTCCACGCGTCTGCCCCGCATGCTCGGGTTCCAGGCCGCGGGCGCCGCGCCCATCGTGCTCGGGCACCCCGTCGAGGAGCCTGAGACGATCGCCACCGCGATCCGCATCGGGAACCCGGCCAGTTGGTACTCGGCCACGGCCGCCGCGTCCGAGTCCGGCGGCTCGATCACGGCGGTCAGCGACGATGAGATCATGGACGCGTACACCTTTCTCGCGTCGCAGGAGTCCGTCTTTTGCGAGGCGGCGTCCTCGGCCTCTGTTGCCGGCCTGATCAAACACGGAGTGCCCGAGGGATCCCGGGTTGTCTGTGTGTTGACTGGGCACGGGTTGAAGGACCCCGACCTGGCCATCAAGGCCATCTCGGTGCCCGAGGTGATCGATCTGGATCTCGGGACGGTGCTGGCCGAGATCTCACTGTGACGCGGCGCAGGGCGCCGACCTGACCGGCCAAACCGGGGGTATGTTGGCATGAACGACCGCCCCCGACTACAATGCACATATCCCCACTGCGCCTCACAGCGCTCTCCGCGGGTACACAGCGGTCTCGGGAGGGCATCACGCAGCGGTGACCCGGGGAAGGGCATTCACACGCGAATCCCTTCTCTTTCCCTGAAATTCCTCTGCCGTCCGCGGTACACAATCCGAGCCGGCGACGACCCTCGAAGATGAGGAGCCCGATGACTGCGGAACAGCAGCTCGAACGATCGGTTCTCGAAGGCAAAGAGCGAGACGAGCTCAGCGCCATCGCCCAGGCCATGTCGCTCAAGACGACGAGCAGGACGAAGAAGGCCGACATCATTGACCAGATTCTCGACGCCACGGGCGTGACCACCGGCTCCGCCGCGTCGGCCAACGGTGACGCCAACGGGAAGGTCGACGGTGCCACCCGGCCTGCCCGCCGTTCCCGTGCCAGTGCCGCCGGCGCGGGCGACGACGCCACCGCCAACGGCGCCTCCGACCGGGGCGAGACCGCTGGCGACGCCGGTGCCGCACCCACCCCGGCCGCGGGTGCCGGTGCCGATCCGGGGACGACTCCGGGCGAGGCCGCCCCGGTCGCCACCACCACGGCGGAGGCGGCCGGCGCCGGTGACGCCGGACCGGCGATCTTCGTCGAGCCACCCGAGCTCGCCGACGGCGCCGACCCGGGGCCGCGCCAGAACGGGCAGGCCCAGAGCCAGCAGGGCAACCGCAACCGCAATCAGAACAACCAGCACAATCAGAACACGCAGAACCGCGGCAACCAGGACGGTGAAGTCGGGAACCGGCGCAGCCGCCGCCGGCGGGGCCGTGAGCGCGGCCAGAGCGGCGAACTGCAGGGAAGTGGCCAGGAGCAGCCCTACAGCGGCGAGCTGGTCGAGGTGAAGGGCTTGCTCGATCTGCGCGACGAGGGCTACGGCTTCCTGCGCTGCGAGGGCTACCTGCCCTCTGCGAAGGACGTGTACGTCTCCATCAGTCAAGCTCGCAAGTTCGCGCTGCGACGGGGCGACTACATCGAGGGCGCGTGCAGGCCCGCCTCGAACAACGAGAAGTACCCGGCGCTGCTGCGCATCGACTCGATCTCGGGCCTCGACCCCGAGGCGGCGCGCAACCGGCCCCGCTTCGAGGACCTGACCCCGCTGTTCCCCGACTCGCGGCTCAACCTCGAGATGGTGGACGAGAAGGGTGACAAGGACAACCTCACGGCGCGCATCGTCGACCTGATCTCGCCGATCGGCAAGGGCCAGCGCGGCATGATCGTCTCGCCGCCCAAGGCCGGGAAGACGACGGTCATGAAGCAGATCGCGCACTCCATCGAGGCCAACAACCCCGAAGTGCATCTGATGGTCCTCCTGGTCGACGAACGGCCCGAAGAGGTGACCGACATGCGCCGCTCGGTCAAGGGCGAGGTCATCGCGTCGACCTTCGACCGCCCGGCCGACGAGCACACCCAGGTGGCCGAGCTGGCGATCGAGCGGGCCAAGCGCCTCGTGGAGATGGGGAAGGACGTCGTCATCGTCCTCGACGGCATCACCCGCTTGGCCCGGGCCTACAACCTGGCCGCGCCGGCAACCGGACGCATCATGTCCGGTGGTGTCGACTCGGGTGCGCTCTACCCGCCCAAGAAGTTCTTCGGTGCGGCGCGCAACGTGGAGGAGGGCGGCTCGCTGACCATCTTGGCCTCGGCCCTCGTCGAGACCGGCTCGAAGATGGACGAGGTCATCTTCGAGGAGTTCAAGGGCACCGGCAACATGGAGCTGCGCCTCGACCGCCGGCTCTCCGAGCGGCGCCTGTACCCGGCCATCGACGTCAACGCCAGCTCGACCCGGCACGAAGAGCTCCTCTTCGAGCGCGGCCAGCTCCAGCAGGTCTGGAAACTGCGCCGGGTGCTCAACGCCCTGGCGAGCGACGGCAAGGACGCGGCCGGCCTCGAACTGCTCATGGACAAGATCCGCACGACGACGAGCAACGACGAGTTCCTGGCGGAGATCGCCAAGGGGCCCGGGACCTGATCCCGTCGGCATCGCCCCTACACTGTTTCGACGACTCGACTGGAGACACCATGAAGACCGACATCCACCCCGACTACGTAGACGCCACGGTCCGGTGCTCGTGCGGCAACACTTTCGTCACGCACTCGACGAAGGCCGATCTCCACGTCGAGCTGTGCAACGAGTGCCACCCCTTCTTCACCGGCAAGCAGAAGCTGGTCGACTCCGGTGGCCGGGTCGAGCGCTTCCAGCGCCGCTACGGCGAGCGCAAGGGCCGCGCCAAGGCGAAGCCCGCCCAGACGCCGGCCGAGGACTGAGCCGGTAGGCGGGTGCGCCCGCCGCTGTCACCCGCGCCCACGCCGGAGCACCACCGATGAGCACGTTCGAGGACCGCGTCGTCGCGCTCGAGGCCGAGTACGACGCGGTCGAAAAGGACCTGTCCGACCCCGCCGCCCTGGCCGATCCCGACCGCCTGCGCGACCTGTCGCGGCGCCACAAGGAGCTAGGCGAGATCGTGCGCACGTGGCACGACCTCGCCGCAGCCCGTGAAGACGTGGCTACCGCACGCGAGATGCTCACCGAGTCCTCGGGTGACGAGCGCGAGCTGATGCGCCAGGAGCTCGACGAGTCCGAGCCCAGGGTGCACGCACTCGAGGACCGGCTCCAGGAGCTGTTGCTGCCGAAGGACCCCAACGAGGGGCGCAACGTGATCATGGAGATCCGGGGCGCCGTCGGGGGCGACGAGGCGAACCTGTTCGCCCGGAACCTCTACGACATGTACCTGCGCTACGCCGCCATGCAGAAGTGGAAGGTGGAAGTGCTCTCCGAGGACGCCTCGGACAAGGACGGGATCAACGAGGCGGTCTTCCTCGTCAAGGGGCCCGACGCGTATCTCCGGCTCGAGCACGAGGGCGGCACGCATCGGGTGCAGCGGGTGCCGGTCACCGAGGCCAAGGGCCGGATCCACACCTCGACCGCCACTGTCACCGTGCTGCCCGAAGCGGAGGAGGTCGACGTCGAGATCGACCCCAACGACCTCAAGATCGACGTCTACCGCTCCACGGGACCGGGCGGGCAGTCGGTCAACACCACGGACTCGGCGGTGCGCATCACGCACATCCCGACGGGCACGGTCGTGGCCATGCAGGACGAGAAGAGCCAGATCCAGAACCGCGCCAAGGCCATGGTCGTCCTGCGTTCGCGCTTGCTCAAGGCCGAGCAGGATCGCCAGGCCGCCGAGATGTCGGCCCAGCGTCGCGGCCAGGTCGGCTCGGGCAGCCGCACCGACAAGATCCGCACCTACAATTTCAAGGAGAACCGGGTCACCGACCATCGGATCAACCTGACTCTCTACAAGCTCGATCAGGTGCTGGCGGGTGACCTGTCCGAGCTCACCGACGCGTTGATGGCCGACAAGCGCGGCCGCCAGCTCGAGGGTGCCGACGGCGTCGGTCCGTGAGCGTGAAGGCAGGCGTGACACGAGGCGCGCTCGTCGCCGAGCTGGCCGCGGTCGTGGGTGCCCCGCACGAAGCACGATTCATCGTCGACGAGGTACTCGGGCTCGGCCCTATCCTCGGCCACCCTGATCCGCCGGCGGGCGCGCTCGACGACGACGTCATCGCGACGGCGCGGGCAATGGCCGCGCGCCGGGCGGCGGGCGAGCCACTGCAGTACATCTTCGGACACTGGCCCTTCCGCTCGCTCGACCTGCTCGTCGACCCGCGGGTGCTGATCCCGCGTCCCGAGACCGAGCAGGTGGTGGAGGTGGCACTGAACCAGGCGCGGCGACTGCGCGGCGCGCGGGACGCCGGAAATCTCGTGGTGGTCGACGCCGGGACCGGCTCCGGCGCCATCGCACTGTCGCTGGCGGCCGAGCTGGGACCCGCGGTCGCTACGCGAGGTCTGGGCGACCGACAGCAGCGTCGGCGCGCTCGAGGTGGCCGGATCGAACCGGGCGCACGTCCAGGCGGCGCACGCCGCTCTCCCCCCGGTCGAGCTCGTGGTGGGGAGCTGGCTCGAGTGCCTGCCGACCCCGCTGCGCGGCGCGGTGTCGCTGATCGTGTCGAACCCGCCGTACGTGAGCGAGTCCGAGTGGGCGGAGCTCGACGCCGAGGTGCGGGCCGAACCGCGCCAGGCACTCGTGGCCGGGCCGGCGAGCGACGGGACCCCGGGCCTGGCCGACGTCGAGGCCGTCCTGGTGCAGAGCCGGGACTGGCTGGCGGAGCCGGCGATGGTGATCGTGGAGCTCGCGCCGCACCAGGCCGACGCAGCCGTGGCGCTGGCCGGTCGGCTCGGGTTCGCCCACGCCCAGGTCATGCCCGACCTGGCGCGCCGGCCGCGGGCCTTGCTCGCCTGCAGGTGATCGGGGGCACGCCCACACCCCTGTTGGCATCCACAAGCGCGGCCGCCCGGTGCGGCAGCCTGGTACGGACGGCGGGAGAGGTGAGTGGGTAGAGAGAACGTGATGGCGGACATGCCAGGACCTGATCAGGGCGCGGAAAAGTCGGTGGCCGACGCCGTGGATCCCCTTGTGGAACCCCCGGTCGTCACCAGCAGTGCCCCCGCGGTGGTGGGCGCACTCGACGACGGGGCCATCATCGCCGTGCCCGGTGTGGGTGGCTACTGCCTGGCCGTCCGTACGGGATCGCACGAGCGCGAGGACCGCCTGGCCGACCTGGCCGCGGACCCCGAGGGTCCCCACTATGCCGTCGGCCACCGCGACGACGTCCGGGCCCTCACCTCGGCCTGGAACGACGAGCTCAGCCGGCTGCTCGAGCGGTGCTGGCCCGGACCGGTCGAAGTCTTCTTGCCACGCACCGACACCGGCCGGCCCTACGACGCGGAGGCGGACTCGGGGGCGTGGGCCGTCACTGTGGGCATGCCCGAAGGCCGCGCCCTGCGCAAGCTCTGTCGCGAACACGGGCCCTGGCGCACGGTGCCGCTCAGGCTGACCGAGGCGCACGAGGTCGCGCACGCGTTTGCCGCCGCGGACGTGGCGTGCGTGGTCGACGGCGGGAGCGTGGAGGGCGAGCCGCCGACAGTGGTGGACGCGACGGTGACACCGGTGCGGGTGCTGCGCGAAGGTGCGCTGCCGGCGAACTTCGTCGACGCCACGATGGCCATGGGCGCGCGCCGGCGCCTGTTCTCCCGGCGCCCGAAAGACGAACGAACCCCCAAGTGACTACGGCTCGGCCGGGACCCGCTCCACCGCCGGCAGCCTGCTGACAGAACGCTTCGCCTCCCAGTGGCTGCGGCCGAGTGCCGCGAAATAGGGCGGTCGATCACGCAACGCGTACGTGGCCAACCAGAGTCGCTTCAAATGCCGCTTGTAGCCGCCCGCCACGTCGTCTTCGTACGCGGTGCGGCCGTGGAGCACGTGATAGTTGTTGATGAACTGCATCTCACCGGGCTGGAGGTCCATGTAGACGTTGCAGTCGGGGTCGTTCGCCATCGCTGACACGGTGGCGATCGCCTCGCGGGCCGTCTCGCTGAGGCGGGGCGCGTCGGGGTGTCGTTGCGACGCCAGGATGTACTGCGGGATGAAGCGGACGAAGAGCCGCCCGCCGTGCTCGGTGAACGCCGGGACTGCGTAGAACGCCTGGGCACCCTCGGCCTGCTCACCTCGCGTGTCGTAGGGCATGGGCTCGTAGAGCGCCGCCGCCAGGTCCGGACGCCGGCGGACCAGCTGGTTGTGGATCGTCACTGCGTTGGCCACGCACGACAGGCCGCCTGTGCGCGCCGTGCGCAGGCAGAGGAGGCCGACGAGGTCGGATCCGTCGGTGTGGTAGTCGAGCGCGATGCCACCGAGCTCGTTGCCGCGCACCGTCGGGTCGTCGATGGTCTTGCCCTGGTCGGTCACGTCACCCAGCACGTGCCCGTGCTTGTTCTGGGCCCACGGCGCGCCGAGATGCAGGCCGATGCCCCAATAGAGCAGTGTCAGGTCGTCGTCGCCGTAGCGCGACGTGTCGAGTGCGGCGATGCGCACGAAGCCGCGGCCGTCGATGAGGACGTCGACCACGCCGGCCAACGTGGTGGCCAGGCCGTCGAGGGGGAAGTCCTCGCGTGTCAACTCGAGGGGGTCACTGCTCTTGCGCTTCGCCGTGGCGAGCGCCTCGTCGAGCTCGGCGTGGTCCGACGGGCGCAAGCGCACCGTCCAGACGTCGGGGTCGGCGACGTCGGCGGCCCGCCACTCGGCCTGCGTCTCGAGCTCGTGCAGTGCTCTCGTGCCCATCTCCGCTCCTTTTCGTCGCGCCTGTGCTCAGTGTCCGGCCCGCACCAGCCGTCCTGGCAGTGCGCCGGTCGGTTCCCCGTCTCGATATGTCACCTCGCCCGCGACCACCGTCGCGCGGTACCCGCGGGCACGCTGGAGGAGGCGCTTGCCTCCGGCGGGCAGGTCGTAGCCCATTTCGGGCGCCAGGCAGGTGAGGTGGTCGAAGTCGATCAGGTTGAGGTCGGCGCGCATGCCCTCGGCCACGACGCCGCGGTCCGTGAGGCCGACCGCCCGTGCCGTCGAGCTGGTCAGCTGCTCGACGACCTGGCCGACGGGCAGACGGCCGTGGGTGCGGTCGCGGGCCCAGTGCGACAAGAAGTAGGTCGGAAAGCTGGCGTCCGCGATGAGGCCGACGTGCGCACCGCCGTCGCCCAGCCCGAAGACGGTGTCGGGATGCACAAGCATCTCCGCGCAGGCGTCGAGGTTCCCGCCCGCATAGTTGGAGAAGGGCGTGTAGAGGAAGCGCCGGCCGTCGTCCTCGGCGAGCAGGTCGAGGGTGAGCGCGGCGGGCTCGACGCCCCGAGCGGCGGCGAGGCGTTCGACGCTCCGCTCAGGCGTCGGCTCGTAGTCGGGGATGTCGCCCAGCGGGAAGAGGCGGGCGTAGTCGATCAGACGCCGCCGCCCGCTGCGCCGACCGCCGTCGTGGTCGTCGTCTGGGAGCTCGGCGAGGAGGCGGTCGCGGAACGTGGGATCGCGCAGGGCGTGGGCCTGCTCGGCCACGGGCAGGCCGGCGATCTCGGCGAAGGCGGGGAAGCGCAAGAAGGGGTGGTAGGACGACTGGAGCCCCACGAGCAGGCCGACGGCGCGCGGTGCGACCTGGGCGCGTATGGGCAGGCCCTCGGCGACGGCCGCCTCGATGCGCGCAAGCAGGCCCCGCCACGCCTCGGGCTGGCGATGGCTCTGCGAGAGCGACAGCGAGAGCGGCACGCCCGAGCACGCCACCATGCCCCGCACGAGCTCGAATTCGCCGTCGGTATCGGGCCAGAAGTCGGAGATGAGCTCGACGACGCCGTGACCAGCGTCGGCCACGCCGCACGCAATGGCCTCGAGCTCATCTGCCCGCGCCCGCAACGACGGCGTGGAGTCGCCGCTCGCCGTGCGGTGGTTCAGCGTGCGCGACGTCGAGAACCCGATGGCTCCGGCGCGCATGGCCTCGGTCGCCAGGCTACGCATGGTCGCCGCGTCGTCCTCCGTTGCATCCTCCAGGCGGGCGGCCCGCTCACCCATCACGTAGAGGCGGAGCGCGCCGTGGGGGAGCTGTGCGCACAAGTCGATGTCATGGGGGCGCTGCTCGACGGCGTCGAGGTACTCGGCGAAGCTCTCCCACGTCCACTCGATGCCCTCCTCGAGGACTGCGCCGGGGATGTCCTCCACACCCTCCATGAGCGAGATCAGCCGGTCGTGGGCGTCGGGGCGAACTGGCGCGAAGCCCACGCCGCAGTTGCCCATCACGGCCGTCGTGACGCCGTGCCAGCTCGACGGAGTCATGCGGGAGTCCCAGGTCGCCTGGCCGTCGTAGTGCGTGTGGATGTCGACGAACCCTGGCGTGACGAGCAGCCCGGTCGCGTCGAGCTCCTCGTGTCCCCGGCCCGGCACCGCACCGACGGCGTTGATCGTGCCGCCCACGACGGCGACGTCCGCCTCGAAGGGCTCGCCGCCCCGCCCGTCGGACACCAGCCCCCCTCTGATGACCAGGTCGTGGGCCGTGCCTGCGCTGGTTGCCATTGCCATGTCCTCGCTTCCCTCATCGAGCCGGAGTACAGGTCCGAAGAGACGGTTCGAAGATAGTTAGACTGGTCTAACTATATGCGGCACGACCGGATCTGGCAAGAGGCTTCGTGCGCCTCGTGCGCCTCGTGCGCCTCGTGCGCCTCGTGCGCCTCGAGCCCAGAGCATCAAGCATCGGGCTTGAAGGCGGCGCCGAACCGGGCGGCGCGTGTCTCGGCATGTGCCGTGTGCAGGTCCCGTAGGAACGCCCTCGTGGTTGTCCGGTCGACCCCCGGCAGCAGCTCCTCCATGCGGTCGGCCAGCTCCTCCTCGAATTGAGCCAGGCGCTCCCGACCCGCCGCCGTCAGCTCGATGCGTGTCACCCGACCGTCGCCCGTCTCGTCGTCGGCGTCGGTGACCCAGCCCTGGTGGCGAAGGCCGTTGATCATGGATGAGACGGTCGGCTTGGTGACCGCGTTGGCCGCCGCCAGCTCGCCGGCCCGGCGCGAGCCGGCGAGGAGGTAGAGGAGCGTGCGGTACTGCGCCATGCTCATGTCGCCCTGGCGGGCTACCTGCTCGAATTCGCGGTAGAGGGACACGACCAGCCGCACCCCGGGCACCCGGTCGTTCGTCGCAGCGGCCATGCCGAACGATAGACATCCGGGCGGCCCGCTCGGACGACCGGCCCCGCCGAAGGTGCGCTGCGGGGTCAGGCGCGCAGCTCGAAGGACCCGTCCGCCCGCAACGTGGCGTTGGCGCCGATTGGATCCTCGGCACTGAGCGCCGCGCAACACGTCCACATCACTCGTCGAGCCCCAGGCCCGGGCGTCGTCCTTGGTGCGGCACGCGACGATGCCCCGCTCGGGGGCACCCTCGCGATCGAACGTGACGGTGTAGGTCTCCACCTGCACGGGACCGGTGGCGTCCGGGTCCACGGCGCGTCGGGGCAGCGCGTCCACGTCGGCCTGGACGTCCCGCCAGGCGAAGGGACCGTCGTGTGCGGGTGGCCGCGAGGAGTAGATCCCGACGGAGTGTTTCGTCGCGTACCATCCCAGACCCGTCACGAGGGCAGCAGAACCGGGCGCCGCTCGCACGGCACCCACGGCTTGGGCGATGCCGTGCGAGGTGTAGTTGTTGCCGGGGCCGCCTCCGAACGTCAATCCGCCGGTCAAGGTCAGCGGACGGTCCTCGTCGTCAATGCGGAGTCCGAGCTCGCGTGCCGCCATCTGTACGACCGCGGGGAAGCAGGAGTAGAGATCGACGTGGGCGATGTCGTCGACGCCCAACCCCGCCAGCTCGAGTGCCGCCGCGCCGGCCAGGCGAATGGCGGGGGAACGGTGCAATTCGTCCCGGTTGGAGATGTACCAGTGGTCGTTGCCATCCGCACCTGACAGCGGGAAGACCCATCGGTCCTCGGGCACGCCGGCGGCCCGGGCGGCCTCCACGGAGCAGACGATGTAGCCCGCACCCTGGTCCACCTGCATGTTGGCCGTGCACAGCTTCGGGTAGGGAAACGAGATCATCCGGTTGCTCGGCGACGGCGTCACGATCTCGGACCCAGTCCGCGCCGTGCGGATCCAGGCGTTCGGATTCGCCGCCGCCACCTCGCTGAAACGCGACCAGAGGGCGCCGATACGAGCTGCGTGCTCGTCGAGGCTCCAGCCGTTGGCGGCCCGCAGCGCGTTCTCGAAGAGCGGGTAGGCGTGCACCGGGAGCAGCACGCCGCGGGTCATCTCGAGCTCGCTGGCCCCTGGTTTGTCGGATCCGAACGTGACCGGGGCCGGCGCGCCCGCGGGCAACTCGGCCCAGTGCAGCGGCGTTGCGCCCGGATGTCGTCGGAACGACGCGCGCGCATACATCGCCTCGGCTCCGCTCACCAGCACGACGTCGCGTGCTCCGCTGCTGATGGCCACGCACGCGTCGTGCATGAGCGCTTGTGGGGTGTTCCCGCCCACGGCGGTCAGCATGAGCTCGGCCGGCTCGTCCCCCGCTGCAAAGCCGAGGCGGTGGGCCACCTGCAGGGCAGGGTTGGACGAGTGCCACCCGAGGGGGAGCACGACGCGCAGCGAGTCGGCGCGCCGCAGGATGGCAGTGCCCGACGGACTCGCACCACCGGGCGGCACGCCGTCGCAATCCTCGACGGCGGCACGGAGCGCCATGGCCATGAGGGCCACCGGCTCGGGCCGTTCCGACGGTGCGAGCGGGGCGTCCGCCGGGGTCATGACCTGTCCCACCCCGACCACGACCGGTGAGCGCGGGTCCAGGACCATGGCCCGGGCAGCGTACCGGTTGCGCCCCAGGGCTCTCCGGGCCCGCCGGTACACTTGGTGCGCATGCGCGCCGAAGGGATCACATGAGCAGCTACGAGACAGCGCTGTCCGCCGACCCGGACGTCGCAGCCCTGATCGGCCAGGAGCTCGACCGTCAGCAGACGACGTTGCAGCTCATTGCGTCAGAGAATTTCACCTCGCCCGCCGTGCTGGCCGCCTCTGGCTCTGTGTTGACCAACAAGTACTCGGAGGGCTACCCGGGCCGTCGGTACTACGGAGGCAACCAGATCATCGACGAGGTGGAGGACCTGGCCCGTCGTCGCGCCACGGCGCTTTTCGGAGCGGAACACGCCAACGTGCAACCCCATGCTGGAGCCAGCGCGAACCTGGCGGCGTACCAGGCGCTGCTCGAGCCCGGGGCGACCATCCTCGCCATGCGGCTCGACCACGGCGGGCACCTCAGCCACGGTTCGCCCGCCTCCATCGTCTCGAAGTGGTGGCGCTTCGTCTCCTACGGGGTGACGCCTGAGTCGAGCGACCCGTCGAACCCGGGCGAGGTGATCGACTTCGACCAGGTGGCACACCTCGCCAAGACCGAGAAGCCGGCGCTGATCGTCGCCGGCTCCACCGCCTACGCCCGCGTGATCGACCCCCAGCCCTTTCGCGAGATCGCCGACACGGTGGGCGCCCTGTTCATGTTCGACGCGGCACACCCGGCTGGGCTCATCGCCGGCGGCGCCCACCCGAACCCCGTCGGGATCGCCGACGTCGTCACCCTCACCACACACAAGACGCTGCGCGGACCCCGCGGCGGCGCCATCCTGTGCGGATCCGATCTGGCCAAGAAGATCGACAGTGCGGTCTTCCCCGGATTGCAAGGCGGCCCGCTCGAGCACGTCATCGCGGCCAAGGCGGTCGCGTTCGCCGAGGCAGCGCAGCCCGAATTCCGCCAGTACGCGGCCCAGGTGGTCACCAACGCGGCGGCGCTGGCCGACGCGCTGGCCGCGCACGGCTTCCGGTTGGTCTCCGGTGGCACCGACAACCACATGTTGCTGGTCGACCTGCGCGCCTTCGACGAGGACCTCACCGGCAAGGAGGCCCAAGAGGTCCTCGACCGAGCGGGCATCACGTGCAACCGCAACACGATCCCTGACGATCCCCGCTCGCCCTTCTTGACGTCGGGCCTTCGCCTGGGGACGGCGGCGGAGACGACAGCGGGTATGGGCGCGGCCGAGATGCAGGCGATCGCCGCCCTGATCGTGCGCACCCTCAAGGCCCGGACGGACGAGCGTGAGGTTGCCGCGGTCCGCACGGAGGTGGCCTCGCTGTGCGCCGGCTTCCGTCCGTATCCCCACCTCGTGGGATAGCGCGTGCCTGACATTGGCTGGTACGGCCTGGTGCTGGTGATCGCCGCGGGGGCGACGGCGGCCTTGACCGTTCCCGCCAAGCGCATTGCGATCAAGGTCGGCTACGTCTCGCACCCGGGGCCGCGTTCGGTGCACGATCGGCCGATCGCCTACGGGGGCGGCGCCGCCATGCTGATGGGCTTCTTGGTGGCCGTGCTGTCGGCCGCCGCCATCCCGGCCTTGCGCAGCGTGTTCACTGATTCGCCCGAGATGATGGGTGTGGTGCTGGCTGCCGGCGCGATGTTCGCGGTCGGCCTCATCGACGACGTCCGCGACATGTCAGCCCCGGCGAAGATGGCCGGCCAGGTGCTGGCGGCGAGCATCTTGTACTTCAGCGGCGTCACGATGTACGAGCTCAAGATCCCGTTGGCCGGCTTCTTCGTGTTGACCCCCGGGATCATCCCGCTGATCACCGCGATCTGGGTGATCTGCCTGACGAACGCGGTGAACCTGATTGACGGCCTCGACGGCCTCGCCGCCGGCGTCGTCGCCATCGGCGGTGGCGCGCTCGCGCTCTACGGCATCCGACTCATGGGCCTCGGCCTCCTGCCCAGCGACAACATCGGAGCATTGGTGGCGGTGATCGCGTGCGGGATCTGCCTCGGGTTCCTGCCGTTCAACTTCAACCCGGCGCGAATCTTCATGGGTGACGCCGGCGCGCACTTCCTCGGGTTGCTCATGGCGGCGTCGACCATGGTGATCGGCGGTCGGGTCCCCACCGCTGTGCCGATCAGCGGCGTCACCTACTTCTTCTTCGCGCCGCTCTTCATCCCGATCCTCATTTTGGGGGTCCCCCTCGTCGACATGGCCTTCGCCTTCGTCCGCCGCACCGCGCGCGGGACCGGCTTCGACACCCCCGACAAAGAGCACATCCACCACCGCCTGCTGCGACTCGGGCACGGGCCGCGCCGCAGCGTCATCATCCTGTGGGCGTGGACGGCGATCCTCTCGAGCTTCTTGCTGTTCCCGCTCTTCGTGCACCAGGTCAACGCCTTCATCCCGATCGGCGCGGCGGCCCTCGGCGTCGGCCTCTACACGTTCTTTCACCCTGGGCTGCGCCGTGGCGTTGGCGACGAGGAGGACGAGCGCCCCGACCAGGGCATTCCGGGCGTCTCCCAGGGCGCCGAATCCCTCACTGAGGTGGTGAGATTCCCCTCGTGACCGTTTGGACGCCAAACGGGCCGAGATGCGATGATGAGGCCTGTGTACCCCGTCCACCTCGCCTCGTCCGATGCTGCCCACGCGGCCCCGTGGACGATGGACTCCGGCGCGCCCCGCACCGCATAAGGGCGCAGCAGTCGCATGCGTGGTTCCGTAGGCGTCGTCGTGCGCGCCCACACGGGTGAGCGACCCGGACGAAACCTCCCAGCCAGAGGGGCCCAAGCCCCTTCCGGGTGCTGTGGCGTTCCTCTCGATGGGCCTGTCGGCCGCGGTCTGCGTGGGCATCGGTGTCGGGCTCGGGCTCTGGGTGGACAGCGCGCTGGGGACCGGGCCCGCGTTCCTGCTGGTCGGGCTGGCGCTGGGCGTGTCGCTCGCCGCGATGAGCGTGGTCAAGCAGATCCGTACGTATCTCTAGAAGGCAGGACCTGACCATGCTCGACGGGCTCTCGGGGCTCGAGGGCAACGCGCTGACCAAGGTGCTGCGCCGCACGATCGTCTCCTCACTCATCGTCGGAGCGGTCGCGGTCCTGCTCGTCATGCTGCTCTCGGTGCCGTGGGCGGCGCTGGGTCTGATCGTCGGCCTCGGCATGGCGGTCTTGAACCTACGCTTCCTCGACGCCGGCGTCGCCAAACTGCACACCGACGGCGAGGTCAGCAACAAGGTGTTGCGCCGCGCCATGGGAACAAAGAGCGTCACCCGTCTCGGGATCATTACGCTCATCTGTGTCGGCCTTCTGCTGCTCAACGGTGCCCTGGGAATCGGGGCCGTGGCGGGCATCGTCATCTTCCAACTCCTCTTCGTGGTCAACGTCGGCCGCGTGGTCATGTCGCAGGGGATCCAGTGAACCCACACCACTTCATCCTGGCCAGCGGGAACATCACGATCGGCCAGCACCACGGTGTGGTGCGCGTCTTCGGGTTGACCATCTACCTCGACGTCGTCTGGACGACGCTGATCGCAGCCGCCATCGTGCTCGCTCTGGGCCTGCGCATGCGGGCCAAGGCGACGTCGGGCGTCCCCGGCAAGTTGCAGCTGTTCTGGGAGACCGTGGTCGAGCAGGTCTCCGACCTGGCGGAGTCGGCCATCGGGCCTCAAGGGCTGCCCTTCGTCGGCCTCGGCGTCACCATCGGACTCTTCATCCTCGTCTGCAACTGGATCGCCTTCATCCCGAGCGGTGACCCGGGCTTCCTGGCTCCGCCCACCGGCGACGTGAACCTGCCCCTGGCCCTGGCACTGATCGTGTTCTTCACCGTCCACTACAACTCGGTGAAGACGAGGGGCGTCAAGGGCTACTTCAAGCACTACGCGCAGCCCTACGCCGCGCTGACCCCGATCAACATCATCGAGGAGATCACCAAGCCGATCACGCTCACGTTCCGACTCTTCGGCAACATCTTCTCGGGTGTGCTGATGGTCGCCGTGATCGTGACCCTGATCCCGCCCTTCGCATCATGGATAGGGCTCCTGATCTGGAAGCCCTTCGACGAGCTCTTCATCGGGGCGATCCAGGCTTTCATCTTCGCCCTGCTGACGATCATGTACTTAGGCCAGGGCATGAGCGAGGACGCCCACGAATGATGGGCCGCACCACCGGACCGATTGACAACGCAGAGATCTCGACAAAGGAGAGGAAACATGGCAGGAACAACTGAAGGGGCGATCCGAATCGCTGGCGCGCTCGTCGGCGGTGGACTCGCACTGGGGGGCGGCGCCATCGGCGCGGCGGTCGGTGACGGCCTGGCCGGGTCGCAGACGATCGCGGCCATCGCCCGGCAGCCCGAAATCGAGGCAAAGGCGCGTCAGTACTTCTTCCTGACGGTCGGCCTGGTGGAGGCCATGTACTTCATCAACCTGCTCTTCATGGTGGTGTTCGTCTACGTCTTCGCCGCCAAGAGCATCAAGGCTTAGCGCCGGACCCCCCCGTCGGCAATCCGACAGGGACAACAGGAGACCAAGAGCACCATGACAACAGCAGGCATCTTCCTTCTGCCCAACGGGACGTTCTTCCTCGAGCTGATCGTCTCGCTCGTGCTGATCTTCCTCATCTACAAATACGTGCTGCCCCCCATCAACAAGGCGATGGAGGAGCGTCAGGAGAAGATCAGGGCGTCGCTCGAGGCGGCGGATCAGGCCCGCGCGGACGCCGAAGCGGCTGACGACGAGCGGCGTGCCGTTCTCGAGGAAGCCCGGCAGCAGGCCCGCGAGATCGTCGCCACGGCCAACCGCACAGCCGAGCAGGTGCGCACCGAGGCGCAGGCGCGCGGCCAGTCGGAGTACGAGCGCATCGTCGGCAACGCCGACGTCGAGATTTCCCTGGCCCGCCAACGCGCGGTCGAGGAAGCGGCGGCGCGGATGGGTGAGATCGTCATGGAGGTCGTCGAGCGGGTCATCGGGCGAGAGATCAACGCGGAGGCCCACCGTGACCTCATCGACGAGGCCGTCGCCGCCCTGCGCGCCGACACGACCGGTGGCGCAGCCGCCGGCGCAGGGACCCGTCAATGAACCCGACGCTTCAGGGGTACACGGCGGCGGTGGCGCAGGCCGCCGGTCTCGCCGCGCTCGGCGACATCGCGGGCGACCTTGAAGCGATTGAGCAGCAAGTGCTGGCCAACCCGCAGCTGCGCGCCGCGCTGAGCGACACATCGGTGGCGGGCTCAGCGCGCCGGGCCGTGATGCTGGACCTGCTGGAGGGGAAGGTCTCTGACAGCGCACGCCGCCTCGCCGCCTTCGCCTGCGGCGCCGTGCCGGCCCAAGAGGTCGTGGCCGCGCTGAGCTGGCTGGCCAACCGGATGCGTCATCTCGCCGAGGGTCAGGACGACGAACCGGGACTGGGCCTGACCCAGTCCCGCCAGCGCGTGGCCGGCTTCGCCACCGCGCTGTACGAGGACATGACGAGCGCGGAACTGGAGTCGCTCGAAGACGATCTGTTCCGCTTCGCTCGCATCGTGGCAGCGACCCCATCTCTCCGGGGCGCACTGACCGACCGGGACCTCGACGTCGCGGCGCGCCAGGGCCTGGTCACCCAGCTGCTCGAGGGGAAGGTGCCTGCGACCACCGTGGCGCTCGCCACGTACACCGTCGCCGGGGGACGCGCCCGCGACTTCGTAGGGACACTCGACTTCCTGGTCGAGCAGACGGCCCAGGCCCGGGGATGGCGCATCGCCCGCGTGCGGGCCGCGGCACCGATCGACGACGTGCAGCGGGGCCAGCTCACGGAGTCGTTGGGTTCGATCGCCGGCGGACCGGTGGAGTTGCAGGTGGAGGTCGACCAGTCGCTGCTCAGCGGCGCCCTGATCCGCATCGGCGACCTGCAGGTGGACGCCACGGCGCGCGGGCGTCTCGACGCTCTGCGCGAGCACTTCGCCCCAGCGGACTGGGACTCGTCCTCGAGGTTCGGCGGGCGGGGACACAGTTCGACAGATGAGACAGAGGGAGCACAGTGATGGCAGAGCTCACGATCGATGCCAGTGAGATCACCCAGGCGCTCGAGCGCCATGTCGAGGAGTACACCCCGGCCGTCGGCACCGAGCAGATCGGCCGCATCGTCGAGGTCGGTGACGGCATCGCACGCGTGTCGGGGTTGCCGGGTGCCGCAGTCAACGAGCTGCTCGAGTTCGAGGACGGCACCCTCGGCCTGGCCCTCAACCTCGACGAGGACACCATCGGGGCCGTCGTCCTGGGCGACGTCGACAACCTCGAGGAGGAGCAGACGGTCAAGGCGACGGGTCGGATCCAGACCGTCCCGGTTGGCGACGCCCTCCTGGGCCGTGTCGTCAACGCCCTGGGCGAGCCGATCGACGGCAAGGGCCCGGTCAACACCACCGAGACGCGCCGGATGGAGGTGCAGGCCCCCGGCATCGTCGGCCGCCAGCCGGTGAGCGAGCCGCTCCAGACCGGCACCAAGGCCATCGACGCCATGACCCCGATCGGGCGCGGCCAGCGCGAGCTGATCATCGGGGACCGCAAGACGGGCAAGACGACGGTCGCGGTCGACACCATCATCAACCAGGCCGGCCAGGGTGTGAAGTGCATCTATGTCGCCATCGGCCAGAAGAACTCGTCGGTGGCGCAGACGGTGGCCACACTCGAAGACCACCAGGCGCTCGACTACACGGTCGTGGTGGTCGCGTCCGCCGGCGACCCTGCCCCGTTCAAGTACCTGGCGCCCTACGCGGGGTGCGCCATGGGCCAGCACTGGATGGAGAACGGCGAGCACGCGCTGATCGTCTACGACGACCTCTCCAAGCAGGCCGAGGCCTACCGGTCCGTCTCGCTCCTGCTCAGGCGCCCACCGGGCCGCGAGGCCTACCCCGGCGATGTCTTCTATCTTCACTCGCGCCTGCTCGAGCGCGCCGCCAAGCTGTCCGACGCGCGCGGCGGCGGCTCGCTGACCGCCCTGCCGATCATCGAGACCAAGGCGGGGGACATCTCGGCCTACATCCCCACCAACGTGATCTCGATCACCGACGGGCAGGTCTTCCTCGAGACCGACCTCTTCAACTCCGGGATCCGCCCTGCCATCAACGTGGGCAACTCGGTGAGCCGGGTGGGGAGCGCGGCGCAGATCAAGGCCATGAAGCAGGTCTCGGGGACCCTCAAGCTCGACCTGGCTCAATTCCGCGAGCTCGAAGCATTCGCGACCTTCGGTTCCGAGCTCGACCGGGTGTCCCAGGCCCAGCTGGACCGCGGGTACCGGCTGACCGAGCTGCTCAAGCAGCCCCAGAACAGGCCAGTGCCGGTCGAGGAGCAGGTGCTGGCCATCTACGCCGGCACCAAGGGGTGGACGGACTCCGTCCCCGTCAGCGAGGTGCAGCGGTTCGAGGCCGAGCTGGTGGAGTACTTCAAAGCCAACCATGCGGCCGTGCTCGAGACCATCCGGACGACAGGCGCCATGCCCGATGGTGATGAGATCGACAAGGGGATGACCACCTTCCTCGAGGGCTTCGACACGGGGAAGGTCGACTGAGGTATGGCCGGAGGCCAAGAGCGGATCCTGCGCCGCAGGATCCGCAGCGTGCAATCAACGAGGAAGATCACCAAGGCGATGGAGCTCATCGCCGCCTCGCGGATCGTGCGCGCCCAGAATCGGATCGCAGCGAACCGTCCGTTCCGCGAGGGCATGGAGCGCGTGCTGCGCCTCACCGCGGCGGCCGATTCGCAGGCCGCGGCCAAGCTCCTGGGGACGCCGGAGGCGCCGCGCCATGTGGGCATCCTGGCCATCGTCGGGGACCGGGGCCTGGCCGGGTCCTACAACTCAGGTGTGCTGCGCGCCACCGAGCGCCGTGTCGCGGAGTACCGGGCCGCCGGTGTGGAGGTCACGCTCTGGTCGGTGGGCAAGAAAGCGCCCGCGTACTTCCGCTATCGGGGGATCGAGACCGCAGAGTCGTTCATCGGCGTTGCCGACCGTCCCGACTTCGCTGACGCTCGCCACATCGCCGCGGTCGTGGCGGCGCCCTTCGTGGCGGGGGACATCGATCTGGTCGAGATGGTCTCGACCCGATTTATCTCGGCCGGCACCCAGCGGGTGGAGCGCATGCAGATGTTGCCGCTGCCCCTGCCCGAGCCCGTGCCCGTGCCCGCAGATGAGCACGTCACGCTCGAGGACACACCGCTCGAGGGGTATACCGAATTCGAGCCGGAGCCCGCGAAGCTGCTCGTCGAGTTGGCGCCGCGTGCGCTCGAGGCGGAGATCTTCGCCGCGCTCCTCGAAGGCGCGGCCTCGTTCTTCACTGCCCAGCAGCGGGCCATGGCCGCCGCCACCGAGAATGCGGACGAATTGGTCCGCACCCTGACGCGCGTCATGAACCGCGCCCGTCAGGATGCCATCACCACCGAGATCATGGAGATCGTCGGCGGGGCCGAGGCGCTCCGCCAAGCGAAGGGAGCTTGACCGCATGACCACCACCGCACCAGAAGGCACAGCGGCGCGGGGCGCGCTCGAAGAGGGTCGCGTAGTCGCGATCGCGGGACCGGTGATCGACGTCGAGTTCCCGCCGCACTCGCTCCCCGAGATCAACCACGAGGTCGAGTTCGACATCGAGCTCGACGGCGAGACCAACACCGTCGCGGCTGAAGTGGCGCAGCAGATCGGCGACGGCCGGGTCCGGTGCATCTGCATGCAGCAGACCGACGGGCTGGTGCGCGGGGCCGCGGTCCGGAACCTGGGCCACGGCATTGAGGTACCGGTCGGCAACGCCGTGCTCGGCCACGTCTTCAACGTCCTCGGCCAGCCGCTCGACACCGACTCCATCGGCCAGCCCGACGACTACTGGGAGATCCACCGCAACGCCCCGGCCTTCGACCAGCTCGAGCCGAGGGCGCTCATGTTCGAGACCGGCATCAAGGTCATCGACCTCTTGGAGCCGTACGTGCAGGGCGGCAAGATCGGCCTCTTCGGCGGCGCCGGTGTGGGTAAGACCGTCATCATCCAGGAGATGATCCACCGGGTCGCTCAGCAGTTCGGTGGCGTTTCTGTGTTCGCCGGCGTGGGGGAGCGCACCCGCGAGGGCACCGACATGTGGCTCGAAATGCAGGAGTCCGGCGTCATCGACAAGGCCGCGTTGGTCTACGGGCAGATGGACGAGCCACCGGGCGTCCGCCTGCGGGTCGGCCTGGCCGCCCTCACCATGGCGGAGTACTTCCGCGACGTCCAGAACCAGGACGTGCTGCTGTTCATCGACAACATCTTCCGCTTCGTGCAGGCCGGTTCGGAGGTGTCGACGCTGCTCGGCCGCATGCCTTCGGCCGTGGGCTACCAGCCCACGCTGGCCGACGAGATGGGCGAGCTCCAGGAGCGCATCACCTCCACCAAGGGAAAGTCGATCACCTCGATGCAGGCCGTCTACGTCCCCGCCGACGACTACACGGACCCGGCGCCGTTCACGACGTTCACCCACCTCGACGCCACCACCGAGCTCTCCCGCCAGATCGCGGCCCTCGGCATCTACCCCGCCGTGGACCCGCTGGCCTCGACCTCGAACATCTTGGCCCCCGAGATCGTGGGCGACCGCCACTACGCAGTGGCCCGGCGCGTGCAGGAGATCCTGCAGCGTTACAAGGAGCTGCAGGACATCATCGCCATCCTCGGCATGGACGAGCTGTCCGAGGAGGACCGGGTGACGGTGAGCCGGGCCCGCAAGGTCCAGCGCTTCTTGTCACAGCCCTTCTTCGTCGCCGAGGTCTTCACCGGCGTGCCGGGGATCTTCGTGCCCATCGACGAGACCGTCGAGTCGTTCGAGGCCCTGGCCAACGGCGACCTTGACCAGATCCCGGAGCAGGCGTTCCTCAACGTCGGCGGGGTGGAGTCGGTCCTCGAGAAGGCAAAGAAGCTCGAGGCGGACGCGGGCTAGTGGCCGACGACGTCTTCGGCCTCGAGGTGGTCACCCCCGAGCAATCGCTCTTCGCGGGCGGCGCGCGCTCGGTGGTGCTGGCCACGTCCGAGGGCGCGCTCACCGTGCTCGACGGCCACACACCGCTGGTCGGCGACGTGGTGCCGTGCGCACTCACGCTCGAGGACGCCGAGGGCACGCTGGTGCGCCTGGCCGTCCACGGCGGCTTCCTCCAGGTCGACACGAGCCCCGGTGCCGCAGCCGGATTGGCCGAGGGCGACGGGCCGCTGCCGGGCCTTTCCACACGGGTCACCGTGCTGGCCGGCGTGGCCGAGCTCGCGGAGGAGATCGACGTACCGCGGGCAGAGCGGGCCAAGGAGGTCGCCACCCAGCGCGTGCACGAGCTCGGGGGCGGCCGGGGCGGCGGTGCCGACGAGGGCGAGGAGGACGTCGCGCTCAGCGAGGCCGAGCGCGCGCTGGCGCGCGCGGAGCTTCGTCTGGCGGTGGCGTCGGGGGCCGCCGCGTAAGCGTCCGGTGGTGGCGGGCGGTGACCCGTCCGGAGGACTCAGGAGAAAGAGATCGAGCTGAACTCGGCCAGCTTCTTCAACGCGTGGCTGGCGTCGATCTTGCGGACCGTCCCCGACTTCGAGCGCATCACGAGGGACTGGGTGGTGGCGCCGAACTCGTGGTACTGCACGCCCTGGAGCAGCTCGCCGTCCGTGATCCCGGTGGCGGCGAAGAAGCAGTTGTTGCCCTGAACGAGGTCGTCGGTGCTCAGCACCGCGTCGAGCTGGTAGCCGGCCTCCACCGCGGCCGCGCGCTCGGCTTCGTTGCGCGGGTAGAGCTTGCCTTGGATCTCGGCGCCCATGCACTTGAGCGCCGCCGCGGCGATCACGCCCTCGGGGGTGCCGCCGATCCCGAAGAGGATGTCGACGCCCGCGCCCGGCCAGCCCGTCTCGATGGCACCGGCGACGTCGCCGTCGGTGATGAGGCGGATGCGGGCCCCGGCGGCCCGCACCTCAGCGATCAGGCCTTCGTGGCGTGGACGGTCCAGGATCACCGCCGTCAGGTCCGGGACCTGGCGCCCCAACGCCTCGGAGAGGGCGTGCAGGTTCTCGGTCGGGGTGCGGCGGATGTCGCAGGCGCCTTTGGCGCGTGGCCCGACCGCCAGCTTCTCCATGTACACGCACGGCCCCGGGTCGAACATGGTGCCACGCTCGGCGACGGCGATGACCGCCAGCGCACCGCCGCGGCCCTGAGCCGTCAGTGTCGTCCCGTCGATCGGGTCCACGGCGATGTCGGTCAGCGGCGGCGTGCCGTCACCGATCTTCTCGCCGTTGAACAACATCGGCGCGTGGTCCTTCTCGCCCTCGCCGATCACCACGATGCCGTCCATCGGTACGGTGGAGAGCACCGTTCGCATGGCTTCCACCGCGGCGCCGTCGGCGCCGATCTTGTCGCCCCGGCCCATCCAGCGGCTGGCCGCCATCGCCGCCGCCTCCGTGGTCCGCACGAGGTCCATCGCGAGGTTCCGGTCAGGTGCTTGAGGGGACGTCACCACGGCTATTGACCATAGTGGCTGACCGCCGGGAGCCTCCCGAACGGGCCACCCGCCAGCGGCGATACTTGATGGCGTGGACGAGATCGCCGTCGAACCGAACGGACCGCTGCGAGGTACGGTGAGCGCAGGCGGAGCGAAGAATTCCGCGCTCAAACTCATGGCGGCCTGCCTGCTGGCCGAGGGATCCACAGTGTTGTCGAACGTGCCGCGCATCAGCGACGTCGACACGATGGCCAAGGTGTTGCGCGCCATGGGCGCACAGGTCGAGCGCCATGACAACGGTGATGTGAGCGTGACGACGCCGCCGGCGAACGAGCTCGTGCCCGAAGGTCCCTACGAGCTCTTCGAGCGCATGCGGGCGTCGGTCGTCGTGCTCGGCCTCCTCCTGGCGCGCTGCGGCGCCGTGCGCGTCCCCCTCCCCGGTGGGGACGACTTCGGCGCCCGGCCAATCGACTTCCACATCAACGGGCTGAGCGCGATGGGTGCCCGCTTCGAGTCGTCTCACGGTGACGTGCGCGGCACGGTGCCGGGCGGGCGCCTGGTCGGCACGCGCGTCGTCCTCGAGTACCCCAGTCATACGGCGACCGACAACCTGTTGATGGCGGCCGTGCTGGCCAAAGGGACGACCGTGATCGAGAACGCGGCCAAGGAGCCCGAGGTGGCCGACCTGGCCGCCATGCTCTGCGACATGGGAGCCGTCGTGCGCGGAGCGGGGACCTCACGCATCGAGATCGAAGGAGTCGACGAGCTGCAGCCCACGCGCCACGCCGTCGTGCCCGACCGGGTGGTGGCGGCCACCTACGTGGCGGCGGTCGGCATGGCGGGCGGCGAGGTGACCATCGCCGACGCCCGGGCGGACCACATGGAGAACCTGCTGCGCAAGCTGCAGCAGATGGGGGTCACCACCGAGATGACCCCGCAGGGCCTGCGAGCCAGCGCGCAGGGGCGCCTGACTGCGGCGGACGTGGCCACGTTGCCCTATCCCGGCGTCGCCACCGACTACAGCCCGCTCCTCGTTGCCATGCTCACCGTGGCCGACGGCGTGGGGATCTTGACCGAGAACCTGTTCTCGGGACGCTTCCGCTACGTCGAGGAGCTGCGACGGATGGGCGCGGACATCCGGACCGAGGGTCATCACGCCGTCGTGCGAGGTGTGGAGCGCCTCTCGGGCGCACCGGTGCGCGCACCCGACATCCGCGCCGGCGTGGCGCTCGTCCTGGCCGGCCTGGTGGCCGAAGGGCAGACGACGGTCAGTGGGGCGCACCACATCGGCCGAGGCTACGAGGACCTGGCCGGGGCGCTGTGCTCGCTCGGCGCCAAGGTGACGAGCCGGTGAGCGGACGTGTACGCGCCGCCGATCCGGCGGCCCTCCTCCGCGACGCCCGCGGCGGCGACCGGGTGGCACTGGCGCGCCTGCTCTCCATGATCGAGCGCGGGGGTGAGGCAGCGACGGCCGTGGCGGGCCTGGCCTACCGCGTTGCACCGCCCTTCGCCGTGGGCTTGACCGGCGCGCCAGGGGCGGGCAAGTCGACGCTGACCGACGGCCTCATCGGCGCGGCGCGCGGCGGCTGGCCTGAGCCCGAGGCGGAGGGCGTGGCACAGGTCGGCGTGCTGGCGGTCGATCCGACGTCGCCCTTCAGCGGCGGTGCGATCCTCGGCGACCGCGTGCGCATGGGCCGTCACGCGCTCGATCCGTCGGTCTTCATCCGCTCCATGGCCACGAGAGGTCATTTGGGTGGGCTGTCGCTCGCCGTGCCCGACGCTGTCCGCCTGCTGGGCGCAGCAGGTGTACCCGTCGTCATCGTCGAGACCGTCGGCGTCGGCCAGATGGAGGTCGAGATCGCATCGGCCGCCGACACGACCGTCGTCGTGGTGACCCCGGGCTGGGGCGACTCCATGCAGGCCAACAAGGCGGGACTCTTGGAGGTGGCGGACGTCCTGGTCGTCAACAAGGCGGACCGCCCCGGTCTGCGCGAGACGCGCCGCGACCTCGAGCAGATGCTCGACCTGGCGCGGCCGGGCTCGTGGCGGCCCGAGATCATCGACACCACCGCGACCGCCGGCGACGGCGTGGCCGAACTGTGGGCGGCGGTCGCCCGACATCGCGTCCACCTCCGGTCGTCGGGCCAGCTGGCCGTGCGCCGGGCCGACCGGCTGGCGCAGGAGCTGCGGCGGGTGTTGGTGGCACGCACCGAGGTGCACATCGACGAGCTCGTGGCGGGGGAGGAGTTCACCAGCGCCGTCAAGGCACTAGTGGCCGGCGAGCTCGATCCCTACCACGCCGCGGACCGGCTGTTGCAGCCATGACGGCACACTCCCGGGTCGATCTCCGCCTGGGGCGGGTTCCGGTACGGTGCGGCCATGCCTGAAACGTTCGTCAGCCTGGAGCGCCGGCCCGACAACGTCGCGCTCATCAGGCTCGACCGGCCCAAGGCCAACGCCCTGTCCGCGGCGGTGCTCGACCAGCTCCACGATGTCGCGATGTCGTTGCACCACGACCCACCAGGGGCGGTGGTGCTCTGGGGTGGGCGAAGGATCTTCGCCGCCGGAGCGGACATCGTCGAACTCGACGGGTCGGGGGCACCGGCCGTGGGTGCCAACTTCGCCCGCGCTCTGGGCGCCTTGGCGGCGATCCCCCGGGCGACCATCGCCGCCATCAACGGCTATGCGCTCGGCGGCGGGTTGGAGCTGGCGCTGGCGTGCGACTTCCGCGTCTGTGCCGAGGACGCGCGCTGCGGGCTGCCCGAGGTGCTGCTCGGGGTGATCCCGGGCGGGGGTGGCACCCAGCGGCTGCCCCGGCTCATCGGTTCGTCGCGGGCCAAGGAGCTGATCCTCACGGGCCGCCAGGTCCGGGCTGAGGAGGCGCTCTCCATCGGGCTGGTGAACCGCATCGCTGCACCGGACGACGTCCTGGAAGCCGCGCACACCTGGGCGGCCGAATTGGCGGCAGGTCCGGTCCTGGCCCACGGTCTGGCCAAGGCTGCGGTCGACCGTGGGTTGGAGGGCACGCTGGCCGACGGCCTCGCCGTCGAACAGGAAGCCTTCGCGGCGGCCGCCCGCACCGAGGATGCCGCACGCGGGATCGCCTCGTTCAACGAGCGGGGCCCCGGCAAGGCCACGTTCGTCGGCCGGTGAACAGATGAGCTCACCCCCCATCCCGATCAGCCCCGGTGAGGGCGCCTTCGACCCCTCGGTCCGATGGTTCCAGCACGCCGTCTTCTACGAGGTCCTGATCCGGGGCTACTTCGATGCCAACAACGACGGGACGGGGGACCTGCGGGGCCTGCGCGAGAAGCTCGACTACATGGAGTGGTTGGGCGTCGACTGCATCTGGATGCTGCCCTTCTACCCGTCGCCGCTGCGCGACGGCGGGTACGACATCAGCGACTTCTTCAACGTCCACCCCGACTACGGGACGATCGGCGACCTCGTTGCGTTCTTGGAGGACGCCCACCGCCGTGGGATCCGTGTCATCGCGGACCTCGTGATGAACCACACCAGCGACGAGCACCCCTGGTTCCTGGAGTCGCGCTCGTCACGCGACAACGCCAAGGCCGACTGGTACGTCTGGAACGACGACGATCAGAAGTGGCCCGACGCGCGCGTCGTCTTCACCGACGTCGAACGGTCCAACTGGACGTGGGACGACACGCGCCAGCAGTACTACTGGCACCGCTTCTTCCATCACCAGCCCGACCTCAACTACGACAACCCCGAGGTCGCCGACACGATGATCGACCTGGTGCGCTTCTGGCTGGACCTCGGCTTCGACGGGTTCCGCCTCGACGCCGTGCCCTACCTCTACCAGCGCGACGGCACCTCGGGGGAGCATCTGCCCGAGACGCATGCCTTCATCAAGCGGGTCCGCAAGCAAATCGACGCCGACTACCCGGGGCGCATCCTCCTGGCCGAGGCCAACGGCTGGCCGAGTGACGTCGCCGACTACTTCGGTGACGGCGACGAATGCCACCTGTGCTTCCATTTCCCCCTGATGCCACGGCTCTTCATGGCGGTCCGCCGGGAACAGCGGTACCCGATCACCGAGATCCTGGCCCAGACCCCGGTCATCGACGACGCCTGCCAGTGGGCGATTTTCTTGCGCAACCACGACGAGCTCACGCTCGAGCAGGTCAGCGACGAGGAGCGGGACTACCTCATCGCCGAGTACGCCAAGGATCCGCGGATGAAGCGCCATATGGGCATCGGGCGCCGACTGGCCCCCCTGCTCGACAACGACCGCCGGACCGCCGAGCTCCTCTACGCCCTGATCCTGTCGCTGCCGGGCAGCCCCGTGATCTACTACGGCGACGAGCTCCTCATGGGTGACAACATCTACCTCGGTGACAGGGACTCCGTGCGCACACCCATGCAGTGGTCGCCCGACCGCAACGGCGGCTTCTCCCAGGCGGACTTCGCACAGCTCTACCTGCCACCCCTCATGGACCCGGTCTACGGCTTCAGCGCGCTCAACGTGGAGGCGCAGTTGCGGAACCAGGGTTCGTTCCTGCACTGGCTGCGGCGCATGCTGACCGAGCGCCGGGCGCTGCCGGTGATGGGCGTGGGTGCGATGGAGGTCCTGCCCTGCGCCAACCCCTCCGTGCTGGCGTACATGCGATCGGGTGAGGTGGCCGACATCCTGACCCCCTCGGCATCGATCGGACCCTCGGTCGGACCCACTGTCGACGGCACGCTCGACTGGGGCCAGGCCACAGTGCTGGCCCGGACCGTCCCGGCGGGCAACGAGAGCGAGGGCGACGAAGTGGTGCACCGCCACCAGGCGGTGCTCTGCGTGCACAACCTCAGCCGGTTCGCGCAGCCGGCGGAGCTCGCGCTGGCCAAGTGGGCGGGGAGCACGCCCTACGAGGTACTGGGCCGCGTCCCGTTCCCGGTCATCACCGAGGAGCCCTACACGATCACCCTGCCGCCCTACGGGTTCTTGTGGTTCGACTTGGCCCCCGAGGAGAGATCGGTCTCGGAGTGAGCATGCCGCCCGAGACGCCTGCGACGCCGGCGACACCTCTGCGATCCGAGCGCGAGCGGGCATTGCGCTCCTTGGCCGAGGCGTGGCTGGGCCTGCGCCGAGTGGCTCCCACCGGTGAGATCACCATCGAGCGGGCGGAGATCCTGCGCGCCGGACGCCCCGGCCTGCTCGACATCGTCGCGCGTGTCGGGCAACGGCAGGCTCACGTCGTCGCGGGCCTGCGCAGCGTGGCCGACGAGCCGCACTTCCTGCGCTCGGGCGAGGAGGCGGCGCTCGGCTTGCTCGACGACGAGCATGGGCTTGCGGTGTGCACCGACGCACTGCGCGACGCACAGCTGGCGCCACTGCTCCTGGCCACCCTCCGCGGCGTTCCCACGCGCCCGGGCCCGGTCGCCGTGCTGCGCGACGACGAGGACGCCACGGTGATCGACTGCGGTGACCGCGGCGACCTCACCGTCTTCCCCTGGCTCGACGTGGCGGCGCGCCCGGAGGTCGACGTGATGGTCGCACTGGACGAGGTCGGCTTCAACCACGTCGCTGCGCCGCTGGTGCGCTGGGTGTGGGAGGGGATCGATCTCGGCGTGGTGCAGGAACCGCTGATCGATCGATCCGGAGGTTGGGCGCTGGCCATGACCTCGTTGCGTGACTTCTACGCGTCGGGAGGATCGCCTGAGGCGGCCGGGGGCGACTTCGGCGCCGAAGCACGCGCGCTGGGCACCATGACGGCCCGCATGCATCTCGCCCTCGATCGCGCCTTCCTGCGCCATCACGAGCCGGTGGTCGACTGGGTGGACGCGGCCGAGGGAGAGATCGCCGGGGCCGACGCGAGCCTGCTCGACGCACCCGGGGTCGCCGATCTGCTCAAGTGGTTGCGCGAGGCCGATGGACGGCTCCCGGTCATCCGGACGCACGGTGACTTCCAGCTCGCGCGCACGGCACGCACCGACCAGGGCTGGGTGCTCAGCGACTGCGGACCCGGAGGAGTGCTGGTCGGTGGCTCGTCACCGGGTCGCCGTACACCGCTGGCCGACGTGGCCGACCTCTTGTGGTCGATGCACGAGGCCACCAGAGCCGCTGCCGCCGAGCGGGACCCGGCCGGCCGTCTGGGGCTGGCCTCGCTCGGCGCGGCCTGGGAGAGCAGGAACCGCCGGTCCTTCGTGACCGGCTACCTGGGCACCCCGGGGATCAGCGGGCTGGTCGGGCCGGACCGCGACCTGGTGCGGCGTCTCGTCTCCTTGTTGGAGCTGGCTCGTTCGGTGCGCGCCACGACGGTGTAGGTCGTCGCCCGGCGCGTGCTCGCTCAGAGGGCGAGGGCGGCGACCTTCAGGGTCTCGGCGGCCTCTTCGGGCGAGACCACGTTGATGGCGACCCCAGTACCCAACTCGAAGCCAGCGGTGGTGGTCGCCTTCGGCCACACGTGGGCATGCCAGTGGTAGGGCTCGCCTACGCGGTACGGCGCCGAGTGGAAGACGACGTTGTAGGCCACGTCGCCGATGGCCTCGGCGAGCTGCTGCAGCGTGCGTCGGAGCGCCTCGCCCACTGCAATGAGGTCTTCGGTCGGGCTGCGGTGCAGGTGCGGGTTGTGCTCCCGGGGCATGACCAACATCTCGTAGGGAACGGCGCTCCAGAAGGGACAGACGACCACGACGCGATCGTTGGCGTAGATCACGCGCTCGGTGGAGTCCTCCTCTGCTTCGATCGTGGTGCACAACAGGCACGACCCGACGAAGCGGGCGAAGCGGGCTTGCTCCTCCGCGAGCTCTCGGGGGATGAACGACATGCCCAGGAGTTGCCCATGTGGGTGCTCGAGCGACGCGCCCGCCTCTCGGCCCGAGTTGACGATGGCCTGGGTGTAGCGCAGGTTGGGTTGGGAGGCATGCTCCTCGAGCCGGTCGCGCAGGGCCGCCATGACGAGCTCGACCTGCTCCTGGCTCAGCTGGCCCAAGGTGGCGTCGTGCTCAGGGGAGAAGATCAGGATCTCATGGATGCCGCCCGCCGAGGCCTGGGTGAAGACGGGACCGCGGTTGGCGACGACGAAGGGCTCGTCGCCCTCGAAGGCGGGGTAGAGGTTGGGCACCACCCTGACGAGCCACCGCCCTGACGGCCCGTAGGTCTCGAGCGCGGGCGGGGTGTCCTCCTCGTTGCCAGGGCAGAACGGGCACGGCCGGCCGAGTGCCTCAGACGGCGGCGGCGTGCGAGTGACGAAGGAGTAGGGCCGCTCGGCGCGGCCCGGGCTCACGACGACCCAGCGGCCGGACAATGGATCGAGGCGCAACTGGTTCATCGGTTGACTCTCCCAGGCGCCGGTCGCCCTGTGTACTTCGCACTCGTGCTCATCGTCTTTCCTCCACCTCTACGGTACAGGTTCCACTGGTTGCAGAAGCGCCAGGCCACCGTCCTGTCACCTGGACTTAGCGTGCATAGGGGAACATGTCGGCCGTGCACCACCAGCCGCAGGGCGCCGCCTTCGACATCGTGTTGTTGCTTCACGTCGCCTGCGTCGTTGTCGGGCTCGTGACGGCCATCACCGCGGCCGCCACCGCCGCCCGGCTTCGGCGCCTCCTCCTTGCGGCCGCACCTCTGCCCGAGGCGCTCCGGCGCTACTTCCGGCCGGGCGTCAACTGGGCGGGCCGCACGATCTACGGCATTCCGGTTTTCGGCTTTGCCCTCGTCGCCATGAGTCAGGGTGCCTACGCCTTGCGCGACGGCTGGGTGCTGGGTGGCCTTGCGCTCTTCGCCGCCGTGGCGCTCGTGGCGGAGGGCGTGCTGTGGCCGGCCGAACGGCGCCTGCAGGCGGCGGTGGCCGCCACCTTGAGCGGGCCGGTCCGTGGCCCTGCGGTTCACGAAGCGCTCGCGGCTCCCAGGTCGCCGGGCGACGCGGAGGCCGACGTGGACGCAGCGTCGCGCGATGCGGCGGTCATGGCCCGCGCCGCACAGGTCGCACTCGTCCTGCTCGTGGCCGGTGTCGTCCTGATGATCGCCCAGCCTTAGGACCCGCAACAGGGCGGGACCAGACGGCCCCGCCCTGTTGTTGGCGGTCATACCGGCGTCGGTGTCGGTGGTTCCGAGGATCAGCCGCAGCCCCTACCACCGCCGACCGGTGGTGGCTCGCTGTAGCCACCACCGCAGCCGCCGCCACCGCAGCCACCGCCACCACTCCCGCCGCTGCCTCCACCACCGCCGCAGTTGGAGACCTTGACGCCGGCGGAGCTGCTCGATGCGGCGTAGCTGCTGTTCCCGGCGTAGGAGACAGTGACCGTCACCGTGCCTGCGACCTGGTTCACGGACTGGATGCTGCACGAGGCGGCGCCCGAGGAGTTGGTCGTCGCGGTGCAATGCTGCGACGACTGGCCTGTGCCGAGCGTCAGGGTGACCGGCTGGTTACCCAGCGGCGCCCCGTTGCTCGTGAGCGTGGCCGACAGCGTGAGGGACTGTCCGTTGGTCACCGAGGTGGCGCCTGTGTAGACGATGGTCGTCGGCGCTCCGGTGACCACCACCTTGTTCGAGCCAGTGCTCCCCGTCAGCTGCGGCGAGGTGGTCGTGTTGCCGGCAAAGGAGCCGGTGACCGGGTAGGTACCCGAGGACTCGGTCGGCGTGATGGTGCACGATCCCTTGCCGGTGCTCCCTGTGACGGCGGTGCAGGTCTGCGTGCCGTTCAGTGTGAGCGTGATGGTCTGTCCGTTGATGCCCTGTCCCGTCACCGAGTTGGTCAGGGTGCCGGTCAGGGACACTGGTTGACCGTAGGTGGCCGTCGTGGCGCTCACCGACAGGGTGGTCGGAGTGAGCACCGTGACGGATTGTGACGTGGTCGACGACGAGTAGTACGTGTTGCCGCCGTAGGTCACGGTGACGGGCAGCGGGCTGGTGCTCTGGTTGTACATGCAGATGTTGCAGCTCGCCGTACCCGCCGAGTTGGTCGTTGCGGAGCAGTGCTGGGCTCCGGATCCCGTGCCGACCGTGAAGGTGACGGTCTGGCCCGGCAGTGGCGTGCCGCTCGGCGTCGTGAGCGTCGCCGACAGGTTCGGCGGCTGGCCGGACGTCGTCGAAGTGCTCCCGGTGTAGGTCACCGTGGTGGGCGCCTTGTTCTGCACGAATGTGCTGGATCCACTGGACGAGAGGAGCACGGGTGTGGTCGCGGTGGTCCCGCCGAACGTGCCGCTGAGCGAATAGGTCCCCGGTGGTTCGGTGGTCGTGACCGTGCATGTCGCGACACCACTGGCGTTTGTCGTGCCCGTGCAGGTCTGCGAGCTGTTCACGGTCAACGTGACCGGCTCGTTGGCGACGGGCTGGTTGGTGTAGCTGTTGACGAGTGTGCCCGTGATCGTCGTCGACCCGTTGTAGGTGCCCGAACCCGGGCTGACCGTCAGCGTGGTGCCCTCCGGGAGGTTGACCGTGGCGGCGGCGCTCGCCACCTTGTAGTAGGCGTTCCCGGCGAAGTTGTCGGTGACGGGGATCGGACCCTGCGGCTGGCCGGTCACCGCGATCGTGCACGAGACCGAGCCCGTCGGAAGCGACGTACCGGTGCAGGTCTGGGCGCTCGACCCTGTGCCGAGGGTGAAGGTCACCGGTTGGCCTCCGAGGGGAGTCGCGCCCTCGTCGGAGGTCAGGACGCCCGAGACCGTCAGCGGCTGGCCGTTCTGGGCGACCGTGCCCCCGGTGTACGTCAGTTCCGTCTCCTCGAGCGTGACGACGAAGTTCGCCGATCCGGTCGACGACGTCAGCTGCAACGGCAACGTGGAGTCGCCGCCGAAGCTGCCGGCCAGCGTGTAGGTGGCGGCGGGCTCACCAGGTGTGATCGGACACGTGGCCGTGCCCGTGGCGTCGGTCGTCGCCGTGCACGTCTCCGTTTTGTTCAGCGTGAGGGTGACCGACTCGTTGGCGATCGGCGCGTTGGTGTTGGCGTCGGTGAGCACAGCCGACACGGACGTGGTGTCGGAGTAGTCGCTTGTGGCCGCGCTGACCGTCAAGACTGTGGGTTCCGTCACCGTGGCCGGGGTCGACACCGTCGATGACGTGTCATAGCTGTCGCCACTGAACGTCGAGTTGATGGTGACGTTCGTTTGAGGCTGGTCGAGGGACGAAATCGTGCAGCTGACATCGCCGTTCGAATCGGTGACAGCGTTGCACGACTGCGCCGTTGTGCCCGACCCCACCGTGAAAGTCACGACTTTGGTCGGCAGCGGCGTGCCAGACGATGGCGTGTTCGTGGTGAGCGTGCCGGACAGAGTGATGGGTTGTCCGTTCACCCCCGTCGTCGAGCCGGTATAGCTCAACGAGCTCGTGTCGGGGTTCACCGTGAACGTACTCGAGGTGCTGTCGGACCCGATCGGCGTCGAAGCTGTGGAGTCGCCTGGGAAGGACGCGGTCAAGGTATAGCTGCTCGAAGGTTCGCTCGCTGTGATGTTGCAGGTCGCGGTTCCCGTCGAGTCAGTGTCGGCGGTACACGTCTCCGAAGAGTTCCCGTTGAGTGTGAAGGTCACCGGCTCGTTCACTATGGGCGTACTGGTGTCCGGGTTGGTCAATACGGCAGAGACCGGTGTCGGCGTCGAGAAGTTGCCGGTCACCGGCTGAATGCTCAGCGTGGACGGGACAGTGGTGGTCGTCTGTGGCGGCGTCGCCACACTGAGGTTGCCGGCGACTGACAGGCCGTAGAGCAGGCCCTCGTGGGTCGCGATGGTCTGCATCAGGGCGCCGGTGGCGATGTTGATCTCGTAGATGTCACCCGAAGCCGAGTCGCCCGTCCAGAACGCCGTGCCGCTGGGGTCGACGCTGACGGCGAAGAGCTGGCCCCCGCAGTTGGGCAGCCCCGAACACGGGTAGGTCTGGATCACGTTGCCGCCCGAGTCCAAGAGCAGCACCGCGTCGGAGTCGGCGACCAGGACGTCGCCGTCGGACAGGAGTTTGACTTCAAAGGCGTTCACCGGGAGCCCGGTGGAGGGATCCGTCGAGGGGAAGGGAACCTGGTTGAAGTCGGGCCCCTGAGTGTTGGTGCACTTGTTGTAGGTGAGGATGTCGGTGCCCTCGGTGGTGTAGTAGAAGGTGCACTCGTCACTGGCGAGGTCGATCCAATCGTCGCCGTAGAGCTCGGTCTGGAGCGGGCCGATATCCGTCATGCGGGTTCCGTCGGGCGCGAACTCGGCGATGTACGGCGTCGTCTGTTGGCCGACGTACATGTTCCCCTGGTTGTCGAACACCATCGAAATCGGGTTCGAGAGCCCGGTGGCGAAGGTCGGGAGCGGCGTGCCGTCGGGACCGAACTCGCTGATGTCACCGTTGAGGTCGTCGGCGACGAAGAGGTCGCCTTGCGAATTGAAGGCGGTACCGACGGTGTAGGGCTCGTTGGTGTTGTCGACGAGGGAGTCGAGCAGGTTGCCCGACGTGGGGTCGTACACGTTGACGGTCGAGTTGCCGACCGAGGCGAAGACCTGGCCCGGCGCGAACACCGGAGTGTCCGCTGCGGCCGGCTTGGCCGACCCGAGCAGGACGCCGACGGAGCCGACCATCAGTACGAGCGCCAACAAGATGGTCATCCGGCGCCATCCCAGCCCGTACCTCACGACGGCGTGGTCGCCTCGGTACTGGCTCGATACGTGGACCGCAGGTCCAGTCCCACTCGTTTGCCCTCGAGCAATCGACAGTCGCATTACGCCCCCTCGTACGTGCACGTTCCGTCCGTGCCACCGTGGTCATGTCGCTCACTCGCAGGCGCCATCGCATCGACGGCGAGGACGGCGAGTACCTGGGCACCCGACTGCCTCGCTGCTTCGTCACGACCGGCGCCGTGCTTGGGATCCAATATGAGTGGCAGGCCCCGCTGCCGACAGGGGTAAAAGGACTACCTGTGGCGCGGCAGCGCGGCAATTTGCGACATCGTTGTGGCGCGCGTGTCACCGGCTGCGCAACAAAGGCTCACCGATCCGTCAACAGCCTCCTATGGCCTGGGTCTGTCGATCGGCTCAGCAGATGGTGGCGATGATGTTGCCGTAGCCGTCGTGGCCGGGCGCCGGTCCGTATCCCGGTGAGACCGAGACAACGACCAGATGCTCAATGTTGCCGTACTCGGTCGAGCCCGACTTGGTGATCGAACTAGCGACCACGACAACCATGTTGACGGGGATGGTCGAGGGCGGGTTCGAACTGTTACCCGGGTCCGAGCTCCAGGCCGCGCCGCAGGTGTAGCTCGGTGCGTTGTCGATGTACCCCTTCATGGACGCGGGGGCGTCGTTCACGCCGCTGAACTGGTTGGTCTTCCAGAGCTGCGAGCCCCAGAAGTTCACCTGGGTGCCGACCGTCGGATGCCCGGCCGAGATGTCACCGATCACGAACCCGCCTCCGCCCGAGGGGGCGCGGCCGTGGTCTCGGTGCCGGTTGCACTCGCCGGTCGGTAGTACGCATCGCCGCCGAAGGCGACGGTGATGGGCACCGAGCCCGCGGTCTGGCTGACGTCGGCGATGGTGCAGCTGGCGTTCCCGGCCGCGCTGGTGGTCCCGGTGCAGCTCTGGGCCGTGCTGCCCGAGCCGAGCGTCATGAGGACCGAGCGGCCGCCGAGCGGGTTCCCGTCGGTCGTCAAGTTGGCCGACAAGGTGAACGACATCCCGCTCACTGCCAGAGAGGGCCCCGTGTAGGCGATCGCGGTCTCCTCGAGCGTGACGATGTAGTTGTTGGAACCCGTGCTCGCCAATAGCTGCGGGGCCTTGGCGGTGTCCCCGCCGAACGAACCGCTCAGGGTGTAGGTCGCCGCCGGTCTCGTTCGGGGTGATCGAGCAGGACGCCAGGCCGCTGGCGTTGGTCGTGGCGGTGCACGATTGCGTGCCGTCGAGCGTAAGCGTGACCTGCTCGCCACTGATCCGGGGCGCCCGTGACCGAGTTCGTGAGCGCTCCCGAGACCGTGCCGGCGTCGGCGTAGTCGCTGGTGCCGGCGTTCACGCTCAGCGACGGTCGGCGTGCGGACCGTTGCGCTCGATGCCGCGGTGGAGGACTGATAGTCGTTGTCACCGTTGAAGCTGGCGGAGATGCCAGCCGTCCCGCTGGTCTGGTTCACTCCGGTGACGATGCAGCTGGCGGCGCCGCTGGCGTTGGTCACCGCGGTGCAGCTCTGAAGTGAGCTCCCAGAGCCCAAGGTGAAGGTGACGGTGCGGCCCGAGATGTCGGTACCAGGCGACGGCTCGTTGGTCGTCAGGACGCCCGGACAGGGTTGCGTTCTGCCCGTTGGTGACCGAGGTCGTGCCCGTGTACGTGAACGTCGTCGGTGCCTGCGTCACGGTGAACGTGCTCGACACCGCTCGTGGGCAGCATCTGCGGCGTGGAGCCGTTGTCGCCGGGGAACGTGCCCGTCAGCGAGTAGGAGCCGGGCGGCTCGTTCGGCGTCACCGGAGCACGACGCCACGCCGTTGGCGTTAGTCATCGCGGTGCAGGCCGGTGTCCCGTTCACGGTCAAGGCGACCGGCTCGTTCGCCACCGGCTGGTTGGTGTTGGTGTTGACGAGCGTGCCGGTCACCGTCGTCGAGCCGTTGTAGGGGCCGGAGGTCTGGCCCAGCGTCAGCTGCGTGCCCTCCGGCAGGTTGACCGTCGATGCGGCGCTGACGATCCGGTAAAACCCGTCGCTGGCGAAACTGGCAACGACCGGGATCGGTCCGGGTGACTGGCCGGCCACCGCGATGGTGCACGAGGCCGAACCAGTCGCGTCGGTGGTGCCGATGCAAGTTTGCGCCGATGAACCGGAGCCGAGGGTGAACGTGACCATGCGGCCGCTAATGCCGGTGCCCAGCACCGGGTCATCGGTGGTCAGGACACCGGACACGTTGAGCGGTTGCCCGTTCTGCGCCGTCGTGCCCCCGGTGTAGGACAGCCAGTCCTCTTCCAGGGTCACAACGAAGCTGGATTGGCCACTCGAGGGCAGGAGTTGGAGCGGACGCGTGCTGTCGCCGCCGAAGCTGCCTTTCAGCGAGTAGGTGCCGGCTGGTTCTCCGGGCGTGATGTTGCACGACGCGGTTCCAGTGGCGTCGGTGGTGGCGGTGCAGGTCTCGTGACCGTTCAGCGACAGCGTGATCGGCTCTTCGCCGATGGGGGAGTTGGTGACCGAGTCGGTCAGCACCCCCGACACCGTCGTGGCGTCGGCGTAGTCGCCCTTGGCGGCAGTGACCATGAGCGAGGTTGGTTCGCTGACCACGGCCGACGTCGTGGTCGACGTCGCGGTGTCGTAACTGTCGCCGTTGAAGCTGCTGGTGATCGTTACAGTGCTGTTGGGCTGGTCGACGGAGCCGATGGTGCACTGGGCGTTTCCGTCGGCGTCTGTCGTGCCGGTGCAGTACTGCGACGTCGAGCCCGACCCGATGGTGAACGTCACGACCTTGGTGGGCAGTGGGGTGTCCGCCGTCGGCGTGTTCGTGGTGAGCGTGCCGCTCAGCGTCGTGGGGCCGCCGTTTTCCGCGGTCGTCGGTCCGGTGTACGTGACCGAGCTCGTATCGGGGTTCACCGTGAAGGTGCTCGTCGTGCTGTCCGAACCGATCGGGGTCGACTGCGACGAGTCACCTGGGAACGACACGGTCAAGGTGTAGGTGCTGGCCGGCTCACTCGCAGTGATGTCGCAGGTCGCCGTGCCGGTGGAATCGGTCGTCGCCGTGCACGACTCGCTGGTGTTCCCGTTGAGGGTGAACGTGACCTGCTCACCTGGGATCGGGGTCGTGGTGGAGGAATCGCTCAACACGGCAGAGACCGGTGTCGGCGTCGAGAAGTTCCCCGTCACGGGCTGAAGGGCCAAGCTCGTGGGGGTCGCCGGGACGGTCGTGGGCGTCGTGGCCACGTTGATCTCACCGGCGACGGAGAGTCCGTAGAGCAGACCTTGGTGGGTCGCGATGGTCTGGATCAGGGCGCCGGTGGCGATGTTGATCTCGTAGATGTCGCCCGACGCCGAGTCGGCGGTCCAAAACGCCGTGCCGCTCGGGTCGACGCTCACGGCGAAGAGCTGGCCGCTGCAGTTGGGCAGCCCTGAACACGGGTAGGTCTGGATCACGTTGCCGCCCGAGTCCAAGACCAGGACCGCATCGGAGTCGGCGACGAGGACATCGCCGTTTTCGAGGATCTTGAGCTCGAAGGCGTTGACGGGCAGTCCGGTGGAGGGGTCGGTCGAGGGGAAGGGGACCTGGTTGAAGTCGGGCCCTTGGGTGTTGGTGCACTTGTTGTAGGTGAGGATGTCGGTGCCCTCGGTGGTGTAATAGAAGGTGCACTGATCGGTCGAGAGGTCGATCCAGTCGTCGCCGTAGAGCTCGGTCTGGAGCGGGCCGATGTCGGGAAGCCGAGCTCCGTCGGGCGCGAACTCGGCGATGTAGGGCGTCGTCTGTTGCCCGACGTACATGTTCCCCTGGTTGTCGAACACCATCGAAATCGGGTTCGAGAGCCCGCTGGCGAAGGTCGGGAGCGGCGTGCCGTCGGGACCGAACTCGCTGATGTCACCGTTGAGGTCGTCGGCGACGAAGAGGTCACCTTGCGAATTGAAGGCGGTACCGACGGTGTAGGGCTCGTTGGTGTTGTCGACGAGGGAGTCGAGCAGGTCGCCCGACGTGGGGTCGTACATGTTGACCGTCGAGTTGCCGACCGAGGCGAAGACCTGACCGCTGGCGAAGATCGAGCTGGCGCCGGCGGGCTTCGGAGCACCCGTCGTCAGCACCACACCGACAGTGGCAAAGAGGATCAGCGTCGCGAGGAACAAGGCTGCGCTGTGCCGCGTGGTGACGACGAGCCTCGGCGTCGTCGAGTCAGCGCGCGTTGTGTGCGCGGACGTGTCGCGGTGAATGGCTCTGATCGCAACGGCCGACAGTCTCATTTGGTCCCCCCTCAGGAACGCAACGGCGTACGGATGCCGGGGGCCTCGGAGATCACCTGCCCCGTGGTGCCTCACTGCCGGAGCCAATATGGGCCGAGGACGTTCGACCGAAAAGGTCCAAAAGGACTACTGCCCGAGAGCTCCTTCGACAATTGCCTGGGCGTTGTCCAGCTCCCCAGCGTCGACCAAGTCCGGCAAGGGGCCTTCAAGAAGGGCGGACCAGTCCACGGAATCGGTCGGCCTGCCCTGCCGACGCAGCCGTTCCCGTGCGTCTCCGAGCATCTGCGCCAGGTCGCCCAGCCCCCTGCCGCCGCGCACGGCCAGGCGGCCGCGAAGCCATGACGCGAGTGCCGGGCTCAGCCCGCCTGTCGACACCGACACCGTGACGGCGCCGTCGCGGTGAATCGCAGGAAGGATGAACGATGAATGCGCGAGGTCGTCGGCACTGTTGATCCAGACTCCTGACGACTCGGCATCGTCGAAGACCGTGCCGTCGACAACGGTGTCACCGGTGGCGGTCACGACCAGCCGAAAACCAGACGCCTCGCCGGACCCGTAGGGACGCCGCTCGATCGCGTGCAGCACCGGCGCCAGCGACTCCATCTCCTCACTGACGGCTGTCGCGACGACCGTCACGACGGCCCCGCACTGCGTGAGCGCCCGTGCTTTTCGTGCCGCCACAGCGCCACCGCCCACCACGAGGCACCGGCGTCCGGAAATGTCGAGAGAGACCGGGAAGAAGGGAGGGCGATCGCTGCGCTCAGTCATGGAGGCGAGGAGGCCCGACCATGCCGGCGGCGATCGTCGCGAACGACCGCTCGTCGATCAGGACGAAGCTTCCAGTGATGCGGTCTGCTTCATAGGGATCGACAGCCAGAGGGGTGGCAGTGCGCAGTGTCACCACGCCGATCTCGTTCTCCTTGAGCTCGTTGGTATCGGTGAGCGTCAGCTCATTGACGTCAAATGTCCCTGCGATGCTCTCGACCACGGCCGGCGTCACCCGCGTCGTGTGCTTCAGTTTGAGCCGATCGCCCACCCTGAGCGGCTGGTCCCGGAACCAGCAGACGGTGGCCTCGAACGAGTCAGTCACCTCTGGTGCACCCTCGGCGGCGGCGATCAGGTCGCCGCGCGAGACGTCCAGGTGGTCCGCCAGGCGGAGGGACACGGAGAGCCCGACTTCGGCCCGCTGGAGCGGGCCGTCAGCGGTCTCGATGGCCCTGATAGACGTCGAGGCTCCTTGTGGAAGGACGACCACTGCATCGCCGACGCGGAACGGACCGCCATTGACCATCCCGGCGTAGTTGCGGCCGCCTCCGGGCTGCCGGAGCACCCATTGCACCGGCAGGCGGGCTCCGTTGCCGAGGGTGCGGTCGGTGCCCTGGTCGCCATGCTGCGCATGCTGGGCCGCCCACCCCCCGGCCTGCGCGGACTCCAGGGCGTCGAGGACAGTGGGGCCGTCGTACCACGGCGCGGCGTCGGACCGCTGCACGACATTGTCACCGTGGAGGGCGGAGATGGGTATCACGATGCACGAAGAAATACCGAGGCGACGGGCCAACGCGTCCATCTCGTCGGTGATGCGTTGGTAGGCCGACCGATCCCATTCGACCAGGTCCATCTTGTTTGCGCAGACGACGAGCTGGTCGACACCGAGCAGAGCGGCGATGCAGACGTGCCGGCGTGACTGCTCACGAAGGCCGGCCGTTGCGTCGACCAGGACGAGGGCAAGATCAGCCGTGGACGCGCCGGTGGCCATGTTGCGGGTGTACTGGACATGCCCGGGGCAGTCGGCGATCACGAACTTGCGGTGCGGGGTGGCCGCGTAGCGATAGGCGACGTCGATCGTGATGCCCTGCTCACGTTCGGCGCGCAGACCGTCGGTGACGAAGGAGAGATCGACCTCGCCGAGGCCGCGGCGCTCCGAGGCGGTCTCGATAGCCGTCAGCTGGTCGTCGAAGAGCTGGCGGGTGTCGAATAGCAATCGGCCGATGAGGGTGCTTTTGCCGTCGTCCACCGACCCGATCGTGGCGAATCGGAGAAGGTCCATTGTGTCCGCGCCGAGCTCGGTGCCGCCAGCCGGCGGCGCGCCGGGCAACGTGGTCATGGGTCTAGAAGTACCCCTCGCGCTTGCGGTCCTCCATCGCCGTCTCCGAAAAGCGGTCGTCGGCACGGGTCGCTCCCCGCTCGGAGATCCGCGATGCAGAGATCTCTCGGATGATCTCCTCGACGGAGTCGGCGTCGGACCTCACCGCTCCGGTACAGGTCGCGTCGCCGACGGTGCGGAAGCGCACAGTTTCCTTGCGTACCTCTTCGCCCTCTTCGGGCGTGACCCATTCGCTCAGTGCGAGCAACATGCCGTCACGTTCGAGGATCTCGCGCTCGTGCGCGTAGTAGATGGAGGGCAGCTCGATGCGCTCGCGCCGGATGTACTGCCAGATGTCGAGCTCCGTCCAGTCCGACAATGGGAAGGCACGCAGGTGCTCTCCGGGCCGCACGCTGCCTTGGTACAGCTGCCAGAGCTCGGGGCGTTGCCGCTTCGGGTCCCACTGGCCGAACGAGTCGCGGAAGGAGAGGACACGCTCCTTCGCTCTTGCCTTGTCCTCGTCGCGTCGCGCGCCGCCGAAGGCGGCGTCGAAGCCGTTGGCATTGATGGCGTCGAGCAATGTGGTGGTCTGCAGACGGTTCCGCGAGGCGATCGGCCCGGGGTCAGCGACGCGACCCTGGTCGATGGAATCCTGCACTTTCGCGATGAGCAGTCGAGCCCCCTCCGCATCCACCTGGGCGTCGCGATACTCGAGGACCTCTTGGAAATTGTGGCCGGTGTCGACGTGAAGAACCGGGAAGGGGATCTGCCCCGGCTTGAAGGCCTTGGCGGCCAGGTGCAGCAGCACCGCCGAGTCCTTCCCCCCGCTGAACAGGAGGACCGGGCGCTCGGCTTCCGCGGCCACCTCTCGTATGATGAAAATCGCCAAGGATTCCAACAGGTCAAGATGCCCGAGCGGTCGTTCCACCGGCCTGACCAGGGCAGTGACGGATCCGGCCGCCCGCGTCGCTGCCGGGGTAGGGGCGGGGCGATCCTGCTGGGAGCGAAGGGCGGCTGCGGTGTCCATGAGGCCTCTCAAATCATGACCATTTTGGTCATGTATACTAAAGCCTGCATTCGGACGGGCGTCAAGAGCCGGCGGCAGGCCCCGAGAACGGCCCGATCCGCCACTGGCAAGAAGGTGAGGATCGGTGGCCGAGACCTATGTGAGCGATCAGCCCTTGACCAGCGAAGAGCTCGCGTTGCTGAGTGCTGGTTTGGAGTCGGCACCGGCCAGCGCCGTGATCCGCTGGGCAGTCGATACGTTCGGAGACTCCCTCGCGCTGGCCGCGTCGTTCGAAGACATCGTGCTGATCGACTTGGCGACGAAGATCGCGCCCGGCATCGAAGTGGTCTTCCTCGATACGGAGGCGCACTTTCCGGAGACGCTCGCGTTCGTCGACGAGATCACGGAATGCTATGGGCTGAACCTCACCGTCACGAAGCCAGGTCCCGAGGCGGCTGCGCACCCCTGCGGCACTGAGCAGTGCTGCCAATTTCGGAAGGTCGAGCCGCTGCGGAGGGCCATCGAGGGCCGGCAGGCATGGATGACCTCACTCAAGCGGTCGGACGGGCCGACACGCGTGGACGCGGCGATCGTGAGTTGGGATCGGGGCTTCGGTCTCGTGAAGGTCAACCCTCTGGCCACATGGACTGATGACGACATCGCCTCGTACCTTGCCGACCACGACCTCCCCGTGCACCCACTGGTGTCACAGGGCTACCGCTCCATCGGGTGCGCGCCCACGACGTGCCCTGTGGCCGAAGGGGAGGACCCCCGTGCCGGACGCTGGGCTGGTCTCGACAAGTCCGAGTGTGGTCTGCACGTCTAGTGCCGCGTGACCTCGACAATCCTTACGGGATGGAGTTCCGTGGCCGCCGCGACCGCGGTCTGAAGTTCATACGTCCGTATCGCAACATCGGCGAGCTCAACAACATCGAGCAATGGAAGCTGGCACGCCATCCCTTCGAGGTCGCGCAGGCCGTCATCGACACCTATTCGAAGCAGGGCCCGGACTCCATCGCCAAAGTGCCGGGTGAACAGGAGCGGTTGAAGTGGGTCGGGATGTACCCCCAGCGCCAAGGGGGCGATGCCTTCATGCTGCGGATCAAGGTGCCGGGCGGAGTGATGACCGCGGCCCAGGTCCGCGAGATCGGTGTGGCGGCCGACGCCTTTGCCGAGGGACCGGACGACAGCCCCGTGTTCGGCAACCGCTACGCGGACCTCACGACGCGCCAGGACGTGCAGCTGCACTGGATCCGAATCGCCGACGTTCCGCGGATCTGGCAGCGCTTCTGGGAGGTCGGGCTGACCACGGTGCAGGCGTGTGGTGACTCGGCGCGCAATGTGTGCTCCTGCCCGGTGTCGGGCATCGACGCCAAGGAGGTCGTCGAGGCATACCCGGTCGCACACGCGATCTCCGCCTTCTTCACCGGAAACCGCGAATACGCCAACCTGCCCCGGAAGTGGAAGGTTGCCGTGACCGGGTGCACGGAGGATTGTGCGCGGGTCGAGATCAACGACGTTGGTCTGTGGCCGGCCGAACGGGGGGACGGATCCGTCGGCTTCAACGTCCTCATCGGGGGCGGTCTGTCCGACGGGGAGCGGATGGCCTCCGACATCGATGTCTTCATCCGTCCGGACCAGGCGGTCGACCTCTGCCGGGGCGTGGCACAGGTTTTCGGCGAGCTCGGCAACCGCGAGAACCGCGGCCTGGCGCGGATGAGGTACCTGGCACAAGAGTTGGGACCCGAGGGGTTCCGGGCGGCGCTCGACGAGCGGACGAACTTCGCACTGGAGCCGGCCGGCCAGGAGCTGACGACAGCGTTCCGGGGTGACCACGTGGGGGTCCATCCGCAGAAGCAGCCGGGGCTCTTCTACGTCGGCTGCTCGGTACCGGTCGGACGTATGCACGGCATCGACCTGGTCGAGCTGGCTCGGGTGGCCGAGACCTACGGCGACGGGGGCGTGCGGATCGGGACCGACCAGAACTTCATCGTCTCGGGCGTTCCCGAGGAGCGGCTCGAGGACCTGCTGGCCGAACCGCTCATCGAGCGGTACTCGCCGTTCCCCGGGCCCTTCGAGCGGGGCGTGGTTGCGTGCACGGGTTCGGAGTTCTGCCGCTTCGCGGTCGTCGAGACGAAGGAGCGGGCCGTCAAGTGGGCCAGGGCGCTCGACGCCAAGTTGTCGATCGAAAACGGGAGGGAACGGAACGACGCCGGTGTGATCCGCATGCACTTCTCAGGCTGCTCGGCATCGTGCGCCCAGCCCCAGATCGCGGACATCGGGTTCCGGGGCGACATCGCACACGTCGAGGAGCACATCGAAGAGGCAGTCGACATCGGTTTCGGCGGCTCACTCGGGCCGGATGCCGCGTTCATCGACTGGCTGGTCGGTGCGATGCCGGTGGACCAGGTCCCCGACGCACTGGTCCGGGTGGTCTCCCGGTACCGCGAGGATCGCCGCCCCGATGAACCCTTCCATCTCTGGGCACGGCGCAGCGCGCCCGAAGACCTCCGGGCCACGTTGGTCGGAGCGGTCGAGGCGGTGACGCCGTGAAGCGATACCGCCTGCGGGAGCAGATGAACGGGATCATCGAGCCGCCGGGCAAGGTCTGGTTCTGGGAGCTCGAGGCCGGCGTCATCCACGCCGACCGGTGCATCCAGTGCGGGACCTGCGTCGCGGTGTGTCCCTCCAACTCCATCGGCATCGACGAGGACACCAACCTGCCCGAGCTGGTCAAGATGTGCACGGGATGTTCGCTCTGCTGGGACTTCTGCCCGCGGGGCGGACTGCGCTACGAGGCGCTCTGGCCGCCGTCGACGGTCGTCGCAGGCGAGGACGCCGATGTGCAGCCCGCGCAGGTGCGCTCGGACTCGTCCGACACCTACTGGAAGATCAGCGGCGGCCCGCCGGCTGAGGGCCTGGGTGCGGTGATGGAGTCCTATGCCGTACGGGCCAGCGCCCAGATCGACGATGTGCAGGATGGCGGGGCGGTCAGCGCACTGCTGATCGGCCTGCTCGCAGCCGGTGAGATCGACGGCGCCCTGGTGTCGAAGCCAAGCGCCGATCCAGACGAACAGTGGAAGGGCGTCGCCACCATCGCGACGAGCGCCGACGAGATCCGCGCCGCGGCGGGGAGCTTCTACAACCAGACGATGGCGCTGGCGGAACTGGACCTGTCCGCGTACTCGCTTCCTCCCTCCCCGCGTATTGCGGTGGTCGGCACACCCTGTGAGGTGCAAGGACTCCGAGCGATGCAGGCGCGACGCTGGCCGACCGGCGCCCATCGCGTCGATGCCGTCGTCCTGACCATCGCACTCATGTGCACGAAGAACTTCGACTACGAGGCTCTGACACTCAAGGAGTTGCGCGACAAGCGTGGCGTGGATTTGGACCGGGTGTCGAAGATGGACGTCATCCGCGGTCGGATGATTGTCGAATATCGAGACGGCGAGCTCGCCGTCGACGAGCCGGTCAAGGATTTCCACGGTGCCGCGCTCAAGGGATGCGACGAGTGCGCCGACTTCCTTGGTCGCTCGGCCGACATCTCGGTGGGCAGCGTCGGCTCCATGACCGGCTGGACCAGTGTGCTCGTGCGGACGGAACGGGGTCGCCTCGCGTTCCAGGCGGCGCGGGCCAAGCTCGACGTGCGTGGTCTCGACGATCCAGCGGCGCTCCTGCGCCTGGACGCACTGGACAAGAAGATCGCCAACCGATCGTTGCAACGCAAGCTCGACCCTGACGCGCCGCTCTTCATCGACTTCGACGAGCACGTGCGCGCGTATGACGGCACAGACCGTCAGCCCGTTTTCATCCGGCATTGATCGTGGCGACTGCTCCCACGCTGCATGTGCCCGATGAGCCAACCGGGCGAGCCGAGCGGTGGCTCACCGCGGTGCTCGATGGGCGCGCGCTCGACGACGTGCTCACCGGCGAGGACGGCGTGGTCGATTGGCTCTGGACGAGATGGCGTTCGCTCTCGTCCGCTGGGTTGGACGAGTCCGACCTGCGCACCATAGTGCTGGGGTATCAGCGAGAGATCTGGCTCTGGCTGGCGGGCGAGCGGACATGGGCCCAGTGCTGCTCTGGTCTCATCGGACGCATCTCCCGGCGCATCGCCGAGCGCGACCGCGCCAACGTGTGAGCCCGACGGACCGCCCAGCGCCAGCCCGCACCCGTCATCTCCCTCGCTGGTGTCACGGTCCGGCGTGAGGGCGTGCCGGTCTTGTCGGGGGTCGACTGGCTCGTCGACGCGGGGGACCGCTGGGTCATCCTGGGCCCGAACGGCTCAGGCAAGACGACGTTGTTGCAGGTCGCAGCGGCGCGGCTGTGGCCAACGGCCGGCACGGTCGAGATCCTGGGCGCACGCCTGGGACGCGTCGATGTCCGAACCTTGCGGCCACGGGTTGCGCTGGTCAGCGGTGCCGTCACGAGGCAGCTGCGCACCGATGTGCTCGCCCGTGACGTCGTGGCCAGTGGGCGCTACGGCGCGCTCGAGACCTGGTGGAACCGGTACACCGCGGATGATTGGGAGAAGGCAGACCGGCTCCTCGCCCGCGGCGGCGTCGCCGATATCGGGGACCGCCCGTTCGGCGTGATCTCTGAGGGTGAGCGGCAACAGGTCCTCCTCGCCCGTGCTCTCATGGGCGACCCGGAGATCCTCATGCTGGACGAACCCTTTGCGGGACTGGATCTTGGTGCACGCGAAACGCTCCTGGTCCAGCTGGGCGCCCTGGCGGCCGACTCGCACAGCCCGCCGATCGTCCTCGTGACGCACCACTGTGAGGAGATACCGCTCGGATTCACCCACGGAGGACTTGTGTCGAGCGGCGCTCTGGTCGCATCGGGTCCGCTCGGCGACGTCGTGACCTCCGCCCTCGTGTCTTCATGTTTCGGCGTGCAGGTCTCTGTCGGCTGCACGGACGGGCGGTGGTGGAGCCGCGCTACGTGATACCCGCGCGCTGAACGCGCGTGCACGCGGTGGTCCGCGAAAGAGGTCTTGATTCATTACGGCCGCGCGAGTACAAACGAACGTGCGAGGAGAAGTGTCGACGAGGGTCGGCGCTTTGGCATTTCCCCAACCATCCACCACTTGCAAATGGCCGCTCATTAGGCTTTTCGCGGAAAGGCAAAGGTAGGACGTCGGGGAGTGACGATTTTGATCCTGCTGGTCCTCGTTGTGCTTCTCTGGGCGGCAATGCTGGCTCCGAGCGCGTGGCGTCGTTTCGGAGAGCGTCAAGGGGTGGGTTCCATCGATCACTTCCACCACCAGTTGCAGCTGCTCGAACACGCAGGCCCGAAGACTGTCGCGCCGGCGTATCGCTTGCATACGGCGTTGCCGGGCACCGGCGCCGTCGCCCCACCGGCAGTCGGTGCGGACACATCGCGTCCCAAGCTGGTGCTGGTGCGCCCGACCGCCGACGTGGACGTCGCCGACGTGGACGACAGCGACGGTGTGCACTACCAACGGGTCGGGGTGTTGGATCGTCCCGAGGCAGACTGTCTGCCGGAGTTCGGTGCTGACCTCCCGGCGTTCCGCCGGGACCAGGCCCGCCGTCGGTGCACTGTCTTGCTGCGCTGCCTCTGCGGAGTGGCGATCTCCACTGGTCTCATCGGGATATTGCCGGGAATGCACCTGGCCTGGGTGTTCACCGGGCTGTTCGGGCTGGCGGCGTTGGGGCTCGTCGGGCTCATGGCCTATGCCAAGGAGCTCGAGGCTGAGCAGCAACGTCGTCGAGGAGGCCGCGCCAACCGTGAGGCCGGCACGTCGCGTCGCGAGCCGCTCGACACCGCAGCGCATCCCGTGATGGATGCAGCGGCGGCGGGGTACCCGGGCGCCTGGGACGACCAGGACCTCGACGATGAATTCGAAGTGGCGAGGGCAGCAGCTCGCTGAGCATTCTTGGGACCTGGCCCAAGGAGGGTGGTGCCGACCCGACTATCCTGAGAGATCGCCCCGGGGGTGTAGCTCAGCTGGAAGAGCGCTACGTTCGCAATGTAGAGGCCGAGGGTTCGAGT
>CAVTOF010000009.1:0-40293 GCA_963736225.1 uncultured Acidimicrobiaceae bacterium
GAAGCTGCGCTCGCCCGTCAACACCCGTGACCAATCGGTCAGGATGTGCCAGGACTGCCGAGCGGAGGTTGGCTGTGGCGAAAGGTCCGGAATCGTTCGCGACGCCGTCACCTCTGCGCATCCCCGACCGCTGGGCTCGTGGCGACTGCGGGCGGTCAGGAACTGAGGGGCTCCGGAATCAACGAGACTTGACGTAGGGTCAGTCCGCCGCCGGTTGCCGGAGGTCCGGTCGCGAAGGGGGTCGGCATGCGGGAGCGCTCCAACGAAGTCGAGGTCGAGCGGGACGTCAAGGTTGCCGTGTCGGATGGGACGGTGCTGCTGGCCGACATCTACCACCCTGTGGGCATCGACGACGCCCCCACCATCTTGGAGCGCACACCGTACGGCAGGGCCAACTTCGCCTCGGCTATGGGCCCGGAGTTCGCCGCCCGCGGCTACCGCTACGTCCTGCAGGCGTGCCGGGGCACGGACGGGTCGGGTGGCACGCACAGCTACTTCGCCGAAGCGCCGGACGGGCGGGACACAGCGGACTGGATCGCCTCCCAAGCGTGGTTCGACGGCCGTATGGGCACGTTCGGCGCGAGCTACATGGGCTTCACCCAGTGGGCGCTGGCTTCTACCAAGCCGCCGTACCTCAAGGCCATGGCGGTCGCGCTGTCGACGTCGGTGCGTGCCTACTCGTGGTACCCGGGGGGCTCGCTTGCCCTCGAGGTGATCATCCCCTGGGACTTGGGCGCCACCCAGTTCAACAAGCAGGCGGACGCCCTCGCCACCACCGATATCTCGCCGGAGGGGATCGAGCGGCGCATGGCCGAGCTAAAGGCGGGTTTCGACCACCTACCTCTGGGCGAGGTAATCAACCGGCTGACAGGTGTCGATTTGCAGCTCTATCAGGACCAGCTCGCCCACGGTGCTGCCGGGGATGGTTTTCGGGATCCGGTGAACTTCCGACCCCTGCTGGCGGACTGGACGGTGCCGACCCTGCTCGTCGACGGCTGGCACGACTACCCGCTGCCCGGTGTGGTGCTGGACTACGCCGTCCTGCGCGCATCGCCCGCTCCCGTGCACCTGCGCATCGGTGCGGGCGGACACCTCGGAGGCGGCGGAGAAGGCGGCATGACGGACGCCCCACTGGACTGGTTCGACACCTGGTTACTCGGCCGGCCGGGACTCCTCGGGCGCACTCCGGTGCGGGTGCACGTGCAGGGCGAAGGTGGGCGATGGCGTGACCTGCCGGACTGGCCCCCGTCCTCAGAGCCCGTCCGCTGGTACCTCGCGGCTGGGGGCCACCTCACGCCCCTGGCGCCGGAGGAGCCGTCGGAGCCCGACCGTTATCGTTATGACCCCGCCGACCCGACGCCGTCGATGGGCGGCATCGGCATGCTCGACTGGGGGCACCGTCGACAACCGGCCTTTGGAGGCCCGACCCGACGTCCTCGTGTACACCTCCGACGAGTTGGGCGAGCCGCTTGAACTCGTCGGTCCGGTCGAGGCGGAGCTGCGTGTGAGCTCGAGCCTGGACCATACGGACTTTTTTGTCAGGGTCTGCGACGTATCACCCGACGGTCGGTCCCTCAATGTGTGCGACGGACTGCAGCGCTTCGAGCCTGCGTCCATTCACCAGAATCCGGACGGGACGTTCACGGCTGTCGTGGCCCTGTGGCCCGTCGGTCATACCTTCGCCACGGGTCACCGCCTGCGGGTTCAGATCTCCAGCGGCGCCCACCCCGTGTATGCCCGCAACCTCGGCACCGGAGAGCCGCCGGCCACGGCCACCACCATGCGGGCCGCGGAGCAGGCGGTGTACCACCAGCCGGGCCAGCTGTCCTGGGTGACTCTCCCGCACTTCTTGGGCTGACGTTTCAGACCACTTGGCGGTTCGGCGCAAATGGGATGCCACCGCGCTGACTGCCCGCGCCGTTTCCAATCCCTCCCGATAAGGGTGCGCTCTCGGGGGACCAGAGCACGACGGCCACGCCCCGCTCGCCGGGTTGCAGCGCTATGGATCGATCAAGCGATTTCTTCGTCTGGCCGTCCGAATCTCCCCTGAGCAGTCTGTTCGGAGATGCCAAGCACGAATCCAATGGCGGCCCACGAGTGTCCGTTTCTCCGCGCGACCGCGACCCGATGGCGAAGGCTCAACTCGGCAACGTTCAGTTCCCGGGCGGCGGCCCTCACAAGGGTTAGGTCCTTGTCCCATTCCTCGAATCGTCGCTCCACCTGGTCAATGATGCGACGAAATCACGCTCGATACAACATTCGGCGTCTGTCGTCCTTATCTTTTTCTTGTGCATCGCCGCCCTGTGCTTCGATCGCACTTCCTTCTTCTGGTTGTCTGCGTCTTTGGTGCGGCCGACGCGATGATCAAGGGCCAACATGGGGGAACGCGCGATGCGATCGGCAATATCAGCGCGCCGTGGCTTCTCATTTCCTTCCTATCGGGAGCGGTGCTCGCACCTCGGCGGCTTACGTCGGGTGCATCGGTTGGGGCTCTCTCGAGCGCTGCGGCTCTTGCCAGCTACACCGTCGTCCGAACGCTCAGAGGAGCTCAGACCGCCGGCCATCTACGTGGCGTAACCCCCACGCTGACGGTTGCACTCGAGAACCGTTGGTTTCTCCTGGGTGTGGTCGGTGGCGCGGTCCTGGGTGCGCTCGGCTCGCGGCTTGCCGTGAATCGGCAATGGACGCTTATTGCACTGGTCGTCGGGTCTGTCTTGGCGATGGAGCCGGCCGTGCGGCATCGTCTGGGCGATTGCGACGGGGGAACCCGCTTGGACCCTTGTGCCCAGTCCCGTCGTGTGGACCGTCGCAATCCTCTGTGGCTGCGCAGCAGGGCTCGGAGTGTGGCTGCACAGTCTTCGGCAACCAGATTTGTAACGGCAGCCGAACTCGATGAAGGTTTGATCAGCGGCCCAGTAGCCGGCGGTTCCCAGACGCTCGGGCGAGTTCCATTATCGCCGGATCGCCCGCCCGCCAGGTGACGGTCAGGCGTACCCCGGTGAGCAGCCAATCTCCATTGACGCGCACGAGGGTGTCGTCGTAGTAGCCGCCCACCGTGTACCACGACGCCGGATTGTCGGGGTCATGGACGTGATGCGCCTGCACGTACATCGTGATCGTTGCCGCCTCGCCGTCCACCGTGACGAGCGGGTTCGACATCGAGTGCTGGGTCGCGGCGAGACCAGTGAACAGCGGGACCAGCCCGGCCACCCAGTCGTCCGCGCTCATCTCGCGAGGTGGGAGATTCGAGTCGAAGCTCGAGAAATCGATCGTCACGGCATCGGTGAACAGCGAGCGGTAGAGCGCCCAATCGCGCCGGTCAACTCCGGTCGCGTAGCGGTACACCGTCTCGGCTACGGCCAGTTTGTCGTCGGAATCCGTCGCCAATGTCTCTCCAATTCGGGTGTCCCAGTTTCGTCAGATATGCGATCGCACCGATGACATTGACTACGTCCGTGGCCTACGCGCGGTGTGGCGATGATTGCGGCGTGTACGTCGTTTCCCTGGAGGGGAATTGCAATGCATCGATTGCTCCTCGGGCCGGACTCCAACGCCAAGACCCCAAAGCATGATCTCTCACCTCCAACGCAATGTGACAGAAGGACACGAATTGGCGCAAGGACGCATTCGCAGATCCGCTTCAAGTCCAAGCTCCGGGCAACGTCGAGTTTTCTCAGTCCGAGTGAACCGAACTCCAAGCGGACAGTTCCGCCGACGCCGGGGACCGCAGAACAGTCTGCAGCCCGGCGTTCTCTACGACACAGCTACCGACGCAGTGACCGCGCGAGCAGAGTTCCTTTGCCGAAGCAAAGATGCGCTCACGAGCAACATGATGAGCAGGAAGCCGATGTACGCGCCCCAGCCCACCACTTGCCAGGTCTTTCCGTGATAGCTGCTGAAGGTGACCCCGATCCACACCGCCAATCCGTTGAAGGCAGCGACGACCAGGCTCAGCCACCCGAGCCATCCTGACGCGATCTCCCGACCCAACATAGCTAGTCCCAACCCGAGCAGGAAGACAGCGGTCATCACGGACGTCGCCGAGAAAAAGATCGTATTCAGATCGCCCAGCATCCGGACGAGGGACGGGTCGCTTATCCCACCGGGCTGGGCGACCATGAAGGCGAGGACGGCGGTGGGCAGCGCCGCCAGAGCGGTCGTGATGGCCACACCTAAACCAGCACCGAAGACGATCGGAGCCAGTGACTCGGGGCCGTCTTCCGCTTGCCGGAGCACGCGGTGCAAGTACCCGACGAACCAGAGCAGCAGGCCGGCAGCGAAGAAGTCGCAGATCATTCCGGTCTGTAGGGCCACTCGGTGATCAGTGACCCAAGCCAACGTCGCCGCCGGTGAGGAGTCGACCCGCGGTTGCTGCGGGTAGATGAAGCCGGAAAGCACGGCGAGCACCACGAAGGAAAGGCCGCTCAGGGCGCCGAGGCGTTGGAACGTACGGTCGTTCATGAGGATTCCCCCTTTTCGCCCGGAAGGGCGCTATCAATATACGACCGCCGCCGAAGGAATAGCCGGTACCGAGCCTCAGGCGCGACCGAGGCAACTCTGCGATGGTGAACCCGTGGCACCCGCCAGCCGCCCGATTTGTGAGGTCGAGCACGAAGCGTCTCGGGTGGCCACCGTGCTGACACCTCGGGGTGGCCTTGGGCGTGGCCCGAAAGCCGCCTCACGGGAAGACCGCGGCGTCCAAAACGACCGAGTTGGGATCAGGTGTGCTGCAGGAAGAGCGCCAATCGACACACGGCGGATGTAAGGATCTGCGGCGAGGGATCGTCTTCGACAAAGGGGAGCAATGGCGTGAATGGCCGACCGGGTAACTCTCAACGTTCAGTTCGAGTGTGGGTACGACTCATCCCTGCGCCTTTGTTCCTCCTTTTTCCGTTGTTCATCTCGAGGATCTCAGCGTCCGCCGCAACCTCGGGCTTCAGCTCGCAGAGTGCCGGTGCAATCGTCGCGGCAGCCCGGACAGCAATGACAGCGGCCGGATCTGTGAGTGCAACTGGAACCGCTCCAGAAAACCTTCCTGGCGTTGGAATGGTGACGACCACCGAGACCAACTATTCGGGTAAGACCTCTGGTAGCCAAGTAATCAAAACCACCTCAAGCCAATCCGGTTCGAGTGTCACCCTCCCTGCCGCCACCACCTTGGTCGTTGACGGCGCGCTGTATGTCAACGCCAACGCGGAGTTCTGGTCTAGTTCCGCTGGCTTTTCGGAAGCCAAGAGCAACCTGGTGGCGCAAAAGTGGGTCGAAATCCCGACCAGCAGCCCTCTGTACGAAGAGGCGTCATCTGACCTCACGATGCCCACCCTTACGAAGGATCTCTTTCACGCGAACACCTACCACAAAGGGGGCATTCGGACTGTCGACGGCATTCGCGCGATCGAGATCACCTTTGTGAATAGTGGCACCGACTCTGGTCGGGCCTCGGCGTATGTAGCACTTGGAGGCAAGCACCTCCCGGTATCAGTAACAATTGGAGGTGTTCCTTTCCAGCTCGGATCATGGGGAGTCGCAAAGATCATTGCGAAACCCCAAGGCTCGATACCTCTCTCAAGCCTTTTGGCGTCCGGATCGACGTAGAAGCGCGCAAGGGGCGGGCGTCCACTTTCAGCGCGCTGAAGACCACGGTTCAGGGCTGCCATGGTCATTGTGTTCCCGTTAGCTTGACCGAATCATGACTCGCGAACCCAGCTCGTTGATCCTCTTGCACGGCTTTGGATCGTCCTTCGATCACAACTGGCGACAGACGGGCTGGGTCGACATCCTGGCCGACTTCGGTGTCGCGGTTCCCGCGATCGATCTGCCGGGTCACGGATCGTCTTCGGCGTCGACCGATCCGGCGGATTACTCCGACATCGATCGGGAGGTCCGCCGCGCACTCCCGGCGGACGGGCTCATCGCGGGCGTCGGGTTCTCGGCCGGCGCAGAGTTGCTCCTGCGCCTGGCAGCGGCCGAGCCAGCGCGCTTCGACCGGATCGTCCTCCTCGGGCTGGGAGACAATGTGTTCGAGCCGGGCGATCCCGCCGCGCTCGCGGCGGCTCTCGACAGCAGCGAGGAGCCAGAGGACGTTCGGGCTCGACTGTTCTGTCGGCTGGCCCAGTCTGCGGGCAACGATCCGCAAGCGCTCTCTGCCTTCCTTCGTCGGCCCCGCAGATCGCTCACCGGCGAACAGCTTTCGAGGCTGCATTGCCCCGTCCTTCTTGTGCTCGGCGACCGGGACTGGGCGGCACCTGCCGACCGGTTGATGGCGGCGCTGCCTTCGGCCTCGTTGGTCATGCTCGCCGGCGTTGATCACTTCGCGACGCCGTCGGACTTCGGGGCGATTGACGCGACAATCAAATTCCTCGGCTTCGAGTGACCTCCAACGTCGTGCTCCACTCGGGTTCCCGCTGACCGAATCGAGAGCGGCTACAGCGCTTGGCGAGGGGTCTCCGACTCGGGGCAACGTCAGCGACCGCAAGACACATCCGATTGAAGCCAACTGATCGCCAGCGACGGCAGTGTCGAACGCCTTACCCCCCATTTGCTAAGCACCATCCCCGCACGCCGCCTTGTGACTCCTTCCCCGTAGGTCAGTCGGCGCGCTGTCCGACCCGGAGGACCGCCAGGTAGCGCCGGGGCACCCGGTCCCCCATCTGCGTTCGGATCCTTTCGGCGACAGCGTCGAGCAGGGGCTCGCGCACCTCTGCGTCGAGCCGGCGGTAGATGGAGGTCGTGCGGAGGAGATCCGCGAAACCGGTCCCGTCAAACCACTGGACGACGGGGCACCACCGCACGTGTGTTCGACCGAATAGGGCACCTGGGTCCTCGACGAGTCCCCAGCCCTCGTTGGTCGCCCGCGCCTCGTCCTCGAGCGGTGGATCACCCCAGTCAGGGTTGGCAGGGCAATACCGCTGGTGCAGGTCAGCGGTCTCGGCGTACACCTCGGGCTCTCCGCGTCGGCGGATCACAACGTTCCCGATCAGCGCCATCCATCCATCCGGACGGAGGACCTCTTGCGCCGCGTGGCCAACCAAGAGATGGGTCCACCCAATGCCAAGACGCGGCAGCCACGAGGAGGTCGAAGCGCCGACCCCGGTCATCCCACTGTTCGAAGGTTGAAGTCTCGACCTGGACCTTGTCAAAACTGACAAGGCGTTGGCGGGCAAGGTCGGCCATGTCCACTCCGGCCTCCACGGCCGTTACCGCGAAGCCAAGCTGGGCCAAAGAGCGCGTCGCTTGGCCGGTGCCACAGCCCACCTCGAGTACGGATGATCTCTCGTCGACTCCGGTTATGGCAATGAGGTCAGCGAACAGCTCCTCAGGGTAGGTCGGCCGCACCCGGTCGTAGAGCTCAGGCACCTCGTTGAACAAGCAGCCCCTCACGCGTTGGCTCTGTCTCTCCATCCGTCCATCCTGTCGTCAGGCTCTCTTGGCTGCCTCAGTGTCCCACTTCGCCTGGAGGGCACGACTCTCGTGGGGAGGTGCCCGATACTCTCCGCGAATGCCTGTCAGCTACGAATGGCGCGGGACCTTTGGAAACGCGGAGGTCAACGCCCTCCACGCCGAAGCTTTCGGGCCTCGAATGTACCCCGACGACCTACGGGACTGGAACGACGTCCTCGCCAAACACAGTCTCGGCTGGGTCGTTGCGCGAGATGGCACCCGCCTTGTCGGACTTGTCAGCGTCCCATGGGATGGATTTGCGCACGCATGGATTCAAGACACGATGGTCGCTGTCGCGGATCGCGGCCGAGGTATCGGGACTCGAATGATCGCGCTCGTTCGGACCGAATGCCGCAGAGCGGGCTGTAGGTGGTTGCATGTTGACTTCGACGAAGACCTAGGGCAGTTCTATTTCCAATCCTGTGGCTTTGCGCCAACTGCGGCTGGGCTCATTCGACTCAACTGAACGAAACGGCGCCATCGCACGATCGGCGAGATTTAGCCCGTCTTGCCCTGTCAGAGAGTTCCTCTATTGCTCTCCACGGTAAGTGGAATCCGCTGGTCGTGGGCCGATCCGAATCGCTCACGTCGTCTAGGAGTCGGCCAAGGTGTCGTAATGCGACGCTGCCCCGTACATCGCCGGGACGGTCAACCGTGAAGTGTCCCCGTTGCCGCGCCGCTTGCTATACCCGGCCGGGCGCCTCCAGCCTGCGCGTCACGCTGATCCCGCGGTACGAATCGCCGGCGTCCCGTTCGAACACCACAAGTCGGCAGGCACACCGGCGCACGGGTTGGGCATGGTCGACAGCACGGGGAGCGGGTGCATAACCACGGTGGTCGCCTGGGGGTAGTGAGCCGAAGAGCAGCCCGTCCCGCTCAACAGTCCGGCGTCGCATTCCAGTTGGACGGCGAGGTTCGTGTCGGAGTTCGGACCGAAGAGGCCGGAAGACGGGGAGATGGTTCCGCAGGTAGTCGGTGTCTGTCCCGGATGCCCGTCCTGCGCGTTGGCGCTGGTGGCCGGCCCGAGCACGTCGGATAACGACGAATCGACACGGACGTTCCCCGAGAAGCAGTTCACCGGCCGGCCGCCTCCGGCGATGAGGTTGGCGTAGTCGGCGTTGCCTGGGTTGCCGAAGAACCCATTCCCCGTGAATACGTTGTTGGACAACATGCCTCCCCAGGGGTCGTAGAGGCAGCGCAAACCGGAGATCTTCAGCGACGTGGCGACGATACCGCCGGTTCCACGGCATGTCCGCCCGTCGGAGTTGAGATTTCCCTCTGGGTACGGCACGAACGCCATCCCCCAAGCGCCGTTGTCGATGAAGCGGTTATTGCTAATGGTGTCGTAGCGCCCGCCAGAGATGGTCATTCCGGTTCCCGTCGGTCCGAGTCCCGCCGTGCCCGAGATCGGGACATTCGGGTTGTTGTTGTCCTCCAGGGTGTTGTGGGTGAACACCCAGCACCGTGTCAGCGAGGCCGTGCCGGCACAGCGTCCGTCTTGTGGCGGTGGGGGATCACCGGTGAGGGCAGTGTTGGTGTCGAAGCCTTCCTTGTTGTCGTCGAACGTCGAGTTCTCGATGATGATCCGGCCCCCTGAGTTCGTGCCGGAGTACCCGAGCGCGTTGTCTTCCATCCAGGCCTGGTTGATGGTTACGTTGCAGACCCGCTGACAGGCGCCCACGTACATCCCAGAGTCGGAGAAATTGTTGGCGTAGAGGTTGCGCAAGGAGGCGGGACCCGTCGAGTCGGAAGAGAAGATTCCGTAGAGCGCGCACGTTGAGCACGCACTGGGATTCTTCGGATCGCTGCTTTTGAAGTACGTAGATGTCGCTGTCAGGTAGTTGCCCTCGTAACCCTTGAGTGCGATTTTGGACGAGCCCGAGCCGCCGTTCCACCAGACTTCGTTCCCGGCGTTGCCGCTCCCAGCCAGGAAATTGCATACCGTCAGGTTCTCGACGCTGACCCCGTTGGCCTTCCAGATCAGGATCCCGTTCCGTCCCTTGCCGCCCAAGGTGTTCTGATCGGAGGTCGCCGAGCTACACGGAGTCGATGCCTTGGACAGGGTGCCGTCAACGATCACCGAGTTTCGGTTCATGCCTCGCAGGTGGATTCGTGGCGTGGTGATATCGACACCGCCGTACCATCCGTCGGCGAGGTCCGCCTTGCTGGGCGCATTCGAACCCATATCTCCCGTCTCGTGGTAATCACCGGGAGCGATGAGGATCCAATCAGAGGGCCTGGCGGCATCGACTGCAGATTGGATGGTCTTGAAGGTCGTTGACTTCGGGGTGGTGATGCCTGCGATGCTGCCGACGTAGAGGACACGCGGTCCTCGTGGCGCTGCCGAGGCGCCGCCGGCCGTAACGATGCCGCAGAGAGCGATCAGCAGGACGACTGCGAGACCGAGCCCCTCGAGGCTACGAATCCGATTTGCGCGGTCCATCATGTCCTCCCCACGGCGACGTGGTCACGCTAGACGCAGCGCGTGGCAAGGATCATGAGAACGAAACACCAGGCCCGAAGGGTCCTGCAATTCTCCGCACCGTGGGGATTGTTCTCAACAATCGGGCCGTGGGTTCGGTTGAGCCCTGGGCGAGGATCTACCCCTAGGTACCCGAGGCCTCACGCCGAACTAGTCAACGACGGTGACAACCTTGTTCGCTCGGATCGGATAGGGGTCGGGGTAGTCGACGACACGGACGCGACCAGCTGGCCGGTAACGACCGCTGTCGATGACTTCACGGGGAACGTAGGGATCGCGGCCCATACTCCGGAAGAGCCGCGTGGTTGGCTCCCAGATCGTCACCCGCTCGTGCCAGCGAAGGAGGTCGAGCTTTCGGAGTAGGACGATCAGAGTTACAAGCGCGCCCGCCATCACCCCTGCCACCAGCGAGCCCAGCGGCGTGCCCCCCGGAAGCACCGCTAACAGGCCCAGGAGCACTGCGAGGAGCAAAAGAAGCCCAGTCCATTCCAGCGGCGACATCGCCTGACCCGACGCTGCCTCGATCAAGGCTCGGTCGTTGTCGAGGACAAAGCAGCGGGACACCAGCTCCCTGTAGACGGCGTCTTGCTCGGGGTTGCTCGGGCGCAGGCCCAGGACGGACTTGACAAGTATTCGAAACGACGGCGAGGCCCGGTGGTAGTCCACGAGCCGATAGTCGATCTGATCAGTCAGGTGCCGGTCGATCAGACCCCTGATCTCGTCGCGCTGAGTGTCGCCGAACACGGCCACCGCGTCGTGGAGGGTGAGCAGCGCGGCGTCGCTTTTGGCCACGAGATCCTGCACCAAGACCAGCCGCTCGCGGGTACGGACGATGGTGAAAGCGAGGAGGACACCGAACAGGAAGGCGGCCATACTGGCCAGGGCGATGTCCACTCTGACATCGCCGCGCCTGGACCCGACGATGAGCGCGACGATGGCGACGATCACTCCTACTGCGACGGCTGGCCCGACGACTACCTCGCCGCGAACGACGTCCTGCCATGCGTTCCGCACGTGGCTCATGACGCGAGGGCAGACTGCGTCCGGGTGCGCAAGGTCGCCACGCCGAACGTATCTCTGACGAGGTTGACACTGCGCGCCCGCACCTGCATGGCGCCCCGTGCGTCGCGAAACAAAGCCTTGACCGTCACCGCACCTCCGCTTACTGGCTCAGCCCGCAAGCCGCTTGAAGCGCACAAGCTATTGAGTTGAGAGCGATCCGCACAAAAGCGTTGCGCTTGTGGCCTCACATGACACTCACGCGAATGGACCGTGACAAACAGATGAACGCTACGGCCGGACGCAAGTCCCAAAGCTGACGACGTGTGGTCCGAAGCCACTCGCACTGTGCCGACGCTGCACGGTGCTGGGTTCCAGGGGGTCCCGATCGGCGGCCCAAGGCACCAGGCTCACACTCCAGTGCCGAAATCGGCTGATCGCAGGCAGGAGACGAGGCTGACGATGAATGCCGGTACGACTTCGAGACCATCAACCCGAATCGCATCATCGAGCACGCTGCCGTCCCCCGGCCTCGGCGCAGTCTGGCCCAACATCGTGCTGACGACGGTCATCACCGATTGGCGGCGGGTCTCATACGTCTGGCCCCAGTGCCAAGAGGCCGGGACGGCGTTAGGGAATTCGCACGAAAGACTCCTGGTCCACGCTGAGCTCCCAAGCGTCAGGCATCCGCAAATCGGACCAAAACGAGAAAGGATCATCGAGGCCTATCTCACTGTGGAGCCAGGTGCTGATGAGCAGTCCGTGGCTGACCAGCGCCAGATTTTCCAACGATCCGAAGTTCGACTTCACCTGCGTGATCCGGCGTACAACGGCGTCGCGAGACTCCCAATCGTCGACCGCCTCCCCGCTCAGATATTTCTCGACGGCATCCGCGTGCTCGTCAGCCGAGGCATACCACGGCTTCTTCACCTCGCTGAGCTGAGCCCGTATTCCGGCCGCCGCCAAGGGAAAGGCCAGCGCGGCGGTCTCGCGGGCTCTGCGTGCCGGACTGGTCCACACAGTGCTGACCTGGAACCGGCCGGCAAGGGCTGATCCCAGAGCACCCGCCTCGTGTCTGCCTATCTCGCTCAGAGGCCGCTCGGCCTCCGCCGTCTCTGCGGACATGAGTGGCTGGGCGTGCCGAATGAGAACTAACTGCGTCACGTGTCCATTGTTGCCCGACCCGAACAGGTGTGATCTGGCGACCGGTCCACACTGGGAGTGGCGGGTGACTCACCTCGCCGCAGTACGCCATCAACGACGGCATCGTTCTCGTTTCACCCAATGCAGAACTCGTTGCCCTCAGGGTCGAGCATGACGGTCCAGCTGCTCCCGTTTCCCTCTCGATACTCGACTTTCGTCGCGCCAAGGGCGACAAGTCGCTCGATCTCGTCCTCTGGATTCTTGGCAGCTAGGTCAACATGCATTCTGCTCTTGGACGTCTTCGGTTCAGGAACCCGCCAGAACAAGATCCCTCGGATGCCACGGTGGTCGGGTGCGGCCAGAGCTGCGAAGTCCACCTCTTCAGCTACGGATTGGTAACCGGTGACCTCTGACCAGAAGGCCGAGAGACCTCGTGGGTCAGCACAGTCGAACGTGACGTATTTGATGAACGCTGTCATAGCGCGACGCTAGCCAGAATCCGGAGACCTGCCACAGCTGGCGTGAATGACAGCGCACGTTCGCGCACTGACGAAAGGGATCATGTCAACGTCCGCGGTTCTGATCTTCACCTGAATCAAAGGTGGCTTGCGTCAGCTCTCCCCGTCCTGAGCGAGCTGAATGAGCGGAATCGTTCGATGTGCCGCGGTCGCCTCACGTCGATAGGTGGCGTAGGCGGGGAACACCCGGTCCGCCATGGCCCACAACCTCTCTCGATCAGCTTCGTCGTGCACCACCTTGGCTCTCATCGGGATTCCACCGAGCACGACATCTGGGTGGGCTCGGAGGTTGTAATACCAAGCAGGATGATTCGAACTCCCGGCGTTCGAGGCTGCGATGGTGACTGTCTCACCATCGTGAAAGTAGATGACCGCATGGAGTCGTCGCGCGCCGCTCTTCGCCCCTTGTGTCTCGAGTAGGGCTGTTGGGAAGACCAGCGTCGTAGCCAGTCGGCCACGGCTCACCCGCAAGAGGATCGGGTCGAGTTTCCAGCCGACTCTGGACGACACATACCTGGCGAAGCGCGTTGTCGCGAGTGTTGCGTACGTGCGAGCGAACGCACCGGTCGGCCGAGTCGGGTCGACACGTTTGAGGCTCAGGGCCAACGCGGAGACTCTCCCTTCCGCTCTCGCCGCACCGGCATGTGCGACGTGCGTCTGTGTTTGTCAAGCGTAGTTGGACGCTGATCGCCTTCCCGTACGCGGCTCAGGCGTCAATCCTTTGACGTCTGCGTCGTTGGGCCCAGCCCCATCGCATCGGCGTTGATCCACGACAGCTCGATGGGCGACGAGCCGATCGCTCCTTGCGTGACCGAACGGACGACATCGCTGAGACGCGCCGGCAGGACGGCCTCACTCGTGGTATCCAACTCTTCGACGGTCCACGGAACGGCGTCCACGTTCCAGGGGCATTCGCACCAGAAAGTGTAAGTTCAACCACACATGCCGCTCTCAGCACTCAGTCTTGGAGTGAGTGGCTGGTAGCAGTGCCATGAAGGATGCCCAGCATTGTCGGGACAGTCTGAGAGCGAGGATCAGGGTCAGGAGTGGTGATCGACCTCGTCCTCATCGGGTTGGCCATGGCGTTTTACCCGGTCGCGCTGACGATCTTCATCCTGATCCTGGGGTCGAGGCGGGGTCCCCGCAAGGGGGTTGGGTTCATCCTCGGCTGGTTGGGGGCGCTCGCGGTGGTCGCAGTCGTCACGATCTCGGCCACAGGCAACAAGCCTCCTGCGCCCGGGACGGCGCCATCGCTCAGCATCTTGGTGGTCAAGATTGTGCTTGGTCTCGTTCTGCTGGCCATCGCGGAGCGCCAGCGGCGGCGCATCGGTCGACCCAAGCAGCGCAAAGAGGAGCCCAGGTGGCAAGCGCGCATCGACGACATGTCGCCCCTCTTCGCCATCGGACTGGGAGCCCTCTTCCAACCCTCTGTGTTCGTGGTGTCGGCCGCAGCGACCATCACCGGGGCAAAGCTGTCGTCGGCGGCCGACTACTTCTCTCTCGTGTTGTTCGGACTTCTGTCGGTATCGACCTACCTCGCCATGGACGTCTATGCAGTGGCCCGTCCCAAGCGCAGCGACGAGGTCCTCACACGCCTCAAGGCATGGATCGACCGGCACACCGACCTGATCATCGTCATCGTGGCGGCGGCGGTGGGCCTTTGGCTCGTCGGGAAGAGCTCGTATTTGTTGGCGACGTGACCAGAGCGCCGATTTCATGGGGTTCGATCCGGAAGGTTAGAGTGCCGTGCCGACCATCAGCCGCCCCCGCGGCATTCCGGTGAGGTCCTCATCCGGGTATCCGTCGCGTGAGACAGCTACGACCGCACATCTGCAGAACGGCTGACGGCGCAACCGGTCATCGTGCCGTCAGGACGGCGGCGATCCTCTCGTAGCGCGGGTCTTCGTCGCCCGCGATCCGCGCCACCCAGCGCAGGACTTCAGCCGCGCGCACGTCCGCCCCTGCGTCCAGGGCCGCCTCGATATCGACCCAATCACGCGGACGGTTGTAGATCACCTTGCAGACCATGAGATGGTCGGCGGCCAGGATCGGGATCGTCCCGTCAGCGAAAGGCACGGATCGGCGCGCCGCTCCGGCCGCCTCGTGGAAGGCGTCATAAGCGAAGAAGAGGTCGATCGGCGTCCTGTCCCAGAGCACCCGGACCTGGCCGTCGCGACGGGCGACCGTCTCGATCGCCGGATCGTTCGCCGCGGCGCCGAGCCGCGCCAGTGGCCCCGCGACGTCGCCAAAGCGCTCCGCCGGAACGAATACGTTGAGGTCGATGTCAATGGTCGCACGAGGTTCGGCGTAGTAGGCCAGAGCAAGCGCGCCCCCGAACGCATGGGGGATCTCGGCGAGCGCCTGGTCGATCGCCTGCACGCGGCCGGCGAGCGTCAGCGTGCTCATCGCGAGGCCAGCAGCGGGGCGCGCAGAACGGGGTCGACTCGCCTTCGCGGGATGGCGTCCGCCAGAGACAGCACGTCGAGCAGACGTCGCGCGTGCTCCTCGAGGTCAGCGGGTGGCGGGAGGTCGGGCCCGGGTCGAGCGGCGTCGACGCGCAACCGTTCCCCGGCCGCCTCGACGAGCTTGCGCAGCATCTCGTAACTGGGATCGCGCCGCCCGTGTTCGTAGGCGGAGATCACTGGCTGGGTCGTGCCGGCGCGCCGGGCCAGCTGGGCCTGGGTCAGCCCCTGGCGGCGCCGTACGTCACGGATCACCGTGGCTGCGCTCATCGCCGTCAGTATATCGGATTGTCTATGTTACGTGGTCTGGGCCCCGGTGAGCACATACGTCGGTAGTCAGGCCGGATCGAGCGACGCGAGGGCGACAGGCAGGTCGGAGAGCGACGAGACCACCGCGTCGGGCCGCTCGTCGTCGTGCAGCTGCCACAAGGCGTGGCCGTCCTCCACCGCACCCTTGCCCTGGCGGTTGAGCCACACGGCCCGCCACCCGGCGCGCTTGGCCCCGACGACGTCGTTGAGCGGGTGGTCACCGACCAGCACGCACGTCTTGGACGGAAGTCCCAGCTCGTGCTCGACGACCTCGAAGATGCCCTTGTCCGGTTTGGCGACCCGGTGGTCCTGGGCGAACACCACCGACTCGAAGTACCCGGCGAGTCCGACCCTCTCGGGAAGCCGGCTGCCGTTGGAGAGCAGGCCGAGCCGGTAGCGGTCGCGCAGGGCCTGCAAGCAGGGGATGGTGTCGGGGAAGAGCACGGGATCGCGGTCGCGGTGCTCGAAGTAGGAGGCGGCGATCCATTCGGCCAACGCCGCGTCAGCCGTCTCGTCGCCGCCCTCCGCGGCGCGTACGCGGGCCAGCGTTCGCGAGAACCCGAGAACGCGTAGCCGGGCCAGATTGAACTCGACGCCGGCCAGTTCCTCCGCCACCGCGGCGCGGTCCTCCTGGATGTCGTGCCACGTCAGCGCGTCCGTGCCGGAGCCTGGTCGCTCGGCGCGCAGCTCGCCGAGCACAGCGATCAGTGCGTCGCGCATGACGCGCTCGAAGTCCCACAGCGTCTGGTCGCCGTCGAAGAGGACGGCCTGAATCACAGTCGCTGCGTCACGGGACGAGGACGATCTTGCCGAGCTTTGCCCCCTGGGTGAACCGGTCATAGGCGGCCTCAGCCTCCGCCAGCGGAAAGATCTCGCAGACGGGCACCTCGACGCGCCCCGAGGCCAGGAGCGGAAGCACGTGGGCGCGCACACCCTCAGCCACATTGGCCTTCTCGCGCCTGGTGCGGGCGCGCAGTGTCGAGCCGCTGATGCGGGCACGCGCGTGCATGATCGTGAAGAGATTCACCTCCATCTGCGCGCCGCCACCCATGCCGATGACCACGACGCGTCCCCCGGTGGCGAGTGCCGGCAGGGCGTTGGTGAGGCTCGGTGCGCCGACCAGCTCGAGGACGACGTCGTACGGGCCGTGCTCGGCTTCCTCGCCCGGTGCGGCGACCACCTCGGCGCCCAGCGCGGCCACCGCCTCGCGGCGCTCGGGGTCACGCACCGTCGCCACCACGACCGCACCGGTCGCGGCCGCGAGCTGCACCCCGGCGGTGCCGACGCCGCCCGCTGCGCCCGAGACGAGCACGCGCTCGCCCATGGCCAGACCGGCCTGGGTGAAGAGGGCGTCATAGGCGGTCGAGAACACCTCGGGGAAGCCCCCGGCCTGGGCCCAGGGCAGAGAGGCGGGGACAGCCAAGGCATGGGACTCGTCCACGTAGGCGAGGGTCGCCTGCGCGCCGCCGCCGACGAGGGCCATGACCCGGTCGCCGGGGGAGAAGAGGGTGACGGCGCGTCCGACACCGACCACCTCGCCGGCCATCTCCATGCCGGGGATGTCCTGCGGCCACCCAGGAGGCGCCGGGTAGAAGCCCGCCCGCTGCGCGATGTCGGCGCCGTTGATGCCCGCAGCCTGCACGGCAACGAGGAGCTCGGTGTCGCCGGGGACCGGGTCTTCGCGCTCTTCGTAGACCAGGTGGCCGTCCCGGATCACTGCGGCGTGCACGGCGGTCACCCTAGAGCGGAGCGGGTCGGTGACGGCTCGGCGCCGGTCCGACGGCCGAGCGGGCCCACGCCAGTGCCCGGTAGGGTCCGAGCCATGGCTCTCTACGACATCCCCATCCACACCCTTCAGGGCGGCGACGCCTCGCTGGGCGACTACAAGGGCAAGACGCTGCTGCTGGTCAACGTCGCATCCAAGTGCGGTCTCACCCCGCAGTACGAAGGCCTCGAGCGCCTGCAGAAGAAGTACGAGGACCGCGGCTTCTCGGTCATCGGCTTTCCCTGCAACCAGTTCCTCGAGCAAGAGCCCGGCACTGCCGAGGAGATCGAGCAGTTCTGTTCGACCACCTACGGGGTGACCTTCCCGCTCATGGAGAAGATCGAGGTGAACGGTGACGGCCGGCACCCGATCTACGCGCTGTTGGAGGAGAAGGCCGACGCCGAAGGCAAGGCCGGCGACATCACGTGGAACTTCGAGAAGTTCCTCGTCTCGCCCAAGGGCGACGTCGTGGCGCGCGACCGCCCCCAGGTCGAGCCCGAGGACGCTGCCATCGTGAGCGACATCGAGGCGCAGCTCGCCGGTTGACCCCGCCGCGCCCCGCCCCGGCGGGGTTCAGTGCGTCCATCTTCGACATGGACGGGTTGTTGCTCGACTCCGAGGTGCTCTGGCACGAGGCCGAGATCGAGATCCTCGGCGCGCTGGGTGTCCCGCTGTCGGCCGACGGGTGCCGCACGACGAAGGGGATGTTCGTCAACGAGGTCACGCGGCACTGGTTCGCCTTGTATCCCTGGGCGGGCCCGACGCCTGACGAGCTGGCGGTCACGGTGGTCGACCGCGTCATCGAGCTGATCCTGACCAAGGGGACGCTCAAGCCCGGGGCGGAGCATGCCATCGACCTGTGTGCTGGCCGGGGTTTGCCGCTGGCGGTGGCGTCCTCGTCGGAGTACCGGCTGATCGACGCCGCACTGTTGCACTTCGGACTGCGGGGCCGCTTCGCGGTCATCCACTCGGCCGAGGAGGAGCAGTACGGCAAGCCGCATCCTGCCGTGTTCCTGACCGCCGCCACCCGGTTGGGCGCCGCGCCCACTCGATGCCTCGTGTGGGAGGACGCGCCCGCCGGGGTCCTCGCGGCCAAGGCCGCGTCCATGGCGTGCATCGCCGTGCCGGAGGCGGGGGAGGGACATCATCCCGCGTTCGGCTTGGCCGACCTGGTCGTCGATTCGCTGCTCGAGGTAGACGACGCGGTGCTCGACGCCGTGGCTGCGGCGTCCGGGACGGGTGTCGTGTCCTCGTAGGACGGCGCCGGGCGATCCGGTGTCGGTGCGGGCCGCCTCAGAGCAGCGTCTCGAGGCGCGCCGCCACCTCGCGATAGCGGGCGACAGGGATGAGGTGCACACCGTCGAAGGCGCCCGAGTCGCGGATGCCGGTCACCAGGTCGCAGGCCAGGTCCACGCCGGCGTTGCGATCGCGTTCGAGCCGTGCCGTGAGGTCAGGCGGCAGCGTCACGCCGGGGATGTCGAGGGTGCGGGCCATGCCGGGGCTCGCCACCACCAGGATCCCGGCGTAGACGGGAACCGCCACGTCGACCTGCGCCCGCCAGTCCAACAGGTCCGGGAGCGAAAAGCCGATCTGGACGAAGACGAAGTCCGCCGCCTGCTTCCACGCCGGCAGCGCCCGCAACCCGGTGACGGTGCCGAATCGCATGGGTGCCGGCGGGTCGAGCCCGGCTGCATAGGCGCGGCCTTCGCCCAGCATCGTGCGCACCGTGAGCTCGCTCGTGCGGGTGCCGGCGAGCGGCTCGTCGCCGTAGATGAAGAGGAACTGGTCGACGCCGTAGGCCGACGCGGTGAGCAGGTCGCGGCGGAACCCGAGCAGGTTGCGGTCGCGGGCGTTCAGGCACGCAATGGAGCGCCCGCCCATCGCCTCGACCTCGTGCGCCACGGCGACGCTCGAGACAGTGGCCCGACCGATGTGGTTGTCAGGGATCAAGAACGTGCTGGCGATGGAACTGAGCACGCCGATCTGGTGCCTGACGCGTTTCAGGTCGGGCGAGGTGGCGGGCTCGATCTCGCAGACGAGCTCGAAGGGGCGAGTGGGGGCGGTCGCCGGCGGGCTCACGTCAGCTGCTTGGTGAAGCGGAGGTACCCGGGGGCCAGGGCGTTACCGTCGGCGTCTTCGAACCGACGCTGCCATCCGGTGGCGACGTAGAGCGCGACCGCCTCGGGCTGGCGGTCACCCGTCGCCAGCTCGAGCTCGACCAGGCCGAGATCGCGGGCTGTCTCTTCCAGCGCCGTCATGAGCGCTCGCCCGAGACCGCGGCCACGGCATTCGGGGTCGACCCAGAGCCGCTTGACCTCGCCGGTGCCGGGACGGGTCCGGGTGCTATCGCCGATGGTGCGCAGGCCGACCCCGCCGACTGGTTCGAGTCGCGTGTGGTCGGGGGCGACGCCGGCGGCGCGGGCGACGCGGGCCACGAGGAATGCGCCAGCAGGCGGGTCGAACATGGCGGGGGTGAGGCCGAGCTCGGTGTCGTCGAGGCGCCCGTAACGCGCGACGAGCTCCTCCTCTGCCCGAGCCACGAGAAAGCGCGGACCGGCGTCGCCTGCGGGCTCCGACGCCAGCTCTGTGCCCGACGGGATGGCGAAGGTGGGGTGAGGCATACCCTCTATCCTTTCCGAGACAGCCGGGGCGCCCGTGTCCCGTGCTGTCCAACACCCTCTCCCGTGTTCTCGCCCGTCCCTCCCGATATCGACTTCGTGGCGCTCGAGCAGGCCGAACTGGCCCGCTGGGCGGCGCACCGCGTCTTCGAACGCTCCATCGAGCAGCGGGAGGGTGCGCCGCCGTGGGTCTTCTACGAGGGTCCTCCGACGGCGAACGGCATGCCCGGCCTGCACCACGCGTGGGCGCGGGTGTACAAGGACCTGTTCTGCCGCTACCGCACGATGGGTGGCGCCTACGTCGCCCGCCGCGCCGGGTGGGACACCCACGGGCTCCCGGTCGAGGTCGAGGTCGAGAAGACGCTCGGGATCACCGGCAAGCAGCAGATCGAGGACGAGGTCGGTATCGCCGAATTCACCCGGCTCTGCCGCGAGTCGGTGTACTCGTACGTCGACGAATTCGCCCGGCTGACGACGCGCATCGGCTACTGGGTCGACATGGACGCGGCCTACTGGACGCTCAGCCCGTCCTACATCGAGTCGGTCTGGTGGCATCTCCAGCAGCTGTTCGACCAGGGATTGCTCTACGAGGACCTCAAGGTCGTGCCCTACTGTCCGCGCTGCGGCACCGCGCTCTCGAGCCACGAGCTCGGGCAGGCCGACGTCTACCGCGACGAGGAGGACGAGACCGCCTATGTCCGGCTGCGCCTCGTCGACCCCGAACCCACTGTCGTCGGCGACGCCGAATGGCTGGCGGTGTGGACCACCACGCCGTGGACGCTGCTCTCCAATACCGGGGTCGCGGTCAACCCGGGGCTGAGCTACGCCGTCGTCGACGGGATGCTGGTGGCCGAAGATCTGGTCGACTCGGTGCTCGGCGAGGGTGCGTCCGCCCGCATCACGACGCGGGTCCCGGGTCTGGCGCTGGTGGGACTGCGCTACGAGCGTCCCTTTGACGACCTCGATGTGCCGACGGGCGCCGACGGCTGGCGCGTCGTGCCCGCCGATTACGTCACGACCGAGGAGGGCACCGGGCTCGTGCACCTCGCGCCGGCCTTCGGCGAGATCGACCGGCAGATCGGGCGCGACAACGGCCTGCCGTCCCTCAACCCGGTCGGGCCCGACGGTCGCTTCACCGCAGACATCGGCTGGTTGGCCGGCAGCGAGGTCCGCGCGGCCAACACCGACATCAACGACCACCTGCAGGCGGCCGGCCTGCTCATCAGGCGCGCGCCTTACGTGCACTCGTACCCGCACTGCTGGCGTTGCCGTACCCCGCTCATCTACTGGGGCAAGCCCAGCTGGTACATCGCCACGTCGACCCGTAAGGACGACTTGCTGGCGGCGAACGAGACGGTCGACTGGCACCCGGGTTATATCAAGGAAGGCCGTTTCGGCGAGTGGCTCGCCAACAACGTGGACTGGGCGCTCTCGCGCGACCGCTACTGGGGCACGCCCCTGCCCATCTGGCGCTGCGGGCGTGGCCACCTGCGCTGCGTGGCGTCGCTGGCCGAATTGTCAGACCTCGCCCGGCACGACGTCACCGGCGTCGATCCGCACCGCCCCACCATCGACGACGTGACGTTCACCTGCTCCACGTGTGTCGCTGACGGCACCGACGACGAGCTGGCTCTGTGCCGGCGCGTCGAGCCGGTGATCGACGCCTGGTTCGACTCGGGCTCGATGCCGGCGGCGCAGGTCGGGTATCCACATGTCCCCGGGTCGGCGGAGGCGTTCACCTTCCCCGCCGATTTCATCTCTGAAGCGATCGACCAGACGCGAGGCTGGTTCTACTCGCTCTTGGCCATCAACGTGACCGTGTTCGGCGAGAGCCCGTATCGCCACGTCGTCTGCCTCGGCCACATCGTCGACGCCGACGGCCGCAAGATGTCCAAGTCGCTCGGCAACATCATCGACCCCTGGCTCATCCTCGACACGCGCTGGCGCGGACGCCATGCGGTGGTGGATGTTCAGCCAGGGGTCCCCGTGGACGCCGACCCGGGCCACTCTCGGGGCGATCGACACGGCCATGCGCGACATGCTCCTCACGCTGTGGAACACCTTCAGCTTCTTCACCACCTACGCGTCACTGAACGGGTTCGACCCGGGCGACACCTCCGTACCCGCACCCGCCGCCCGCGGGGCGCTCGACCGCTGGATCCTCTCGCGCTTGGCCGGCACCACGGGCGCCATGACGACTGCGCTGTCGGGCTACGAGCCGCTGGACGCGGCGACCGCGCTGGGCGACTTCGTCGATGACCTCTCCAATTGGTACGTGCGCCGTAGCCGCCGCCGCTTCTGGCGCACCGATCCCGACGCGCCACCTGGAGACACGCTGGCGGCGCAGGCAACCCTGCACACGGCGCTGACCACGCTGTCGCTGCTGCTGGCGCCGCTCTGCCCGTTCGTCGCCGACACGTTGTGGCGCGAGCTCACCGGTGCAGGTGAGGACGATTCGGTCCATCTGGCGGATTGGCCGGTTGTCGACGTTGCGTTGCGCGATGTCGACCTCGAGGAACAGATGGCGCTGGCGCGCCGGCTGACGTCACTTGGGCGGGCTGCCCGCGGCGAGGCCTCGGTGAAAGTGCGCCAGCCCCTGCGGCGCGCCCTGGTGTTTCTGCCTTCGGGCGCACCGTCGATCCTGCGCGACATCGTGGCGGACGAACTCAACGTCGACGAGATCGATACGGCGGACGAGCTGAGTGAGGTCCTCTCGTTCGAGCTCGTGCCCAATTTCCGCACCCTCGGCCCCCGGCTCGGCGAGCGGGGAAAGGGCCTCAAGGCGGCGTTGGCTGCGCTGGACGGTGTGGCAGCGGCGGATGCGCTCGAGTCGGGACAGCCGGTGACGATCTTCCTCGACGGAGAGATGGTTGAGCTCACACCGGACGACGTGTCGCTGCGGGTCCGGCCCCAGCAGGGTTTCGCTGTCTCGCGGGAGGGCGGCGAGGTGGTTGCGCTGGACCTGGCCCTCGACGACGAGCTGCGACGGCGGGGTTTGGCCCGTGACGCCGTGCGCCTCGTGCAGGACCTGCGCAAGACGAGCGGTCTCGAGGTCTCCGACCGGATCAGATTGCACGTCGTCGGCCTCGATGCGCTCCGTGCGCACTTCGACTTCATCGCCCGAGAGGTGCTCGCCGTCGAGATCGTCAGCGGGCCCGGGACGGGCGAGGGGACACCGCTGGACCTCGACGACGACGAGCTCCTCACCCAGCCGGTCTCGGTGTGGATCGAGCGCGTCGACACGGCTGAGTCGTAGCGCGCTGGGCCGGCTTCCTGCCGGCGAGGCGACCGGGCACCTCGCGAGAGGACGCCGGTTGCATCCGCTCACGGGCGTTCCGAACACAGTCCCGGAGTGGTCCGCAGCGTCACTGTGAGGATTCACTCTCCGGTCACCCTTCAATCAAGGACGTGTCATGCCGGCGTTCTACTGTCCCCCGGGGGGCACCGTTTCCGTCATCGGACACGCCAGGAGGTCGTCCATGCGCGGGTTGTCAATCCGGTCAGTCGCCGTCCCGGCGGCAGTAGTGCTGGCTCCGCTGGGAATGGCCCTCGTTCCGGCCGCGTCACCCGCCTTCGGCGCCGCTCTCAACGGCGGATCTCCGTGGGGGCACCACGCGCTCACCGCGCACGCGATCCTCGCCGGCCGCTCGCTCACGCACACGTTCACCGTGAGCGGCACGTCGAGGGTGAAGTCGGAGCCGCTGAGCAGCCCCGACGACATCACAATGCTCGGCCGGGACATCTTCGTCGGCTTCCAGAACGGCGTTGGCCCGCAGGGCCAGGCCAGCTCGAGTGGCAACCTCGACAGCACCATCGTCGAGATGAGCCAGAGCGGGCTGCCCCTCGCCCAGTGGGACATCGCGGGTAAGGCCGACGGTGTGACGGCGGATCCCGACACGGGAACCGTCATCGCCACCGTGAACGAGGACGCCAACTCCTCGCTGTACGCGATCACACCGGGCTGGGGTGGTGGCGTGCAGCACTACGCGTACAACGAGCCGCTGCCGCACAACGGAGGCACCGACGCCATCTCAGTCATGGACGGACGTCTCTACATCAGTGCGTCCGCCCCGGGTACGACCGGTCCGCTTCCGGCACCCCAGCCGACGTTTCCTGCCGTCTACACAGTCGCCCTCGATCGCTCCGACTCGATCGCGACGGTGACACCGTTGTTCTACGACGAAGATCCCGCGACCGTCGCCAACGTAGGGACACCCGAGAGCGGTCAGACCGTTCGGTTGGCCCTGACCGACCCGGACTCGAACGAGATCGTTCCTCGTGACGCGCCACGCTTCTCGGGCGACTTCATGCTGACCAGCCAGGGTGACCAACAGCAGATCTTCGTCAACCCGTGGGGCCATGGCCTCTCGGTGCTGAACCTGACGCAGTCGGTCGACGACACGGCATGGCCGGACGCAGGCCAGGGGACTCTCTACGCGACCGACTCCACCAACGACACGGTGGACGCGGTGACGGGTGACTTCCCGGGCGGCCCCGTGGTGGCAGCGACGCCGTGCGGTGCCACCAGCGCGCCCGCGACGTGCCCCGCACCAGGGTTCCTTCCCAACTATCTCGCGTCGTTGAACCCTTGGACGGGTCAGGTGACCGCGCTGACGGTAGGCGGCGTGCCGTTCGTCCCCCAGGGAGGCCTCCTCTACGTCGACGAGTGGGGTGGCCAGGACCAGCAATGACCTGATCGGTCGCGGCGGTGCGGTGGGCCGCGGCGGCCCCCGGCCAGTCAGAGACGCGGGTCGCCGGGCAGCAGCGATCCCGTCAATGCGACCTGGATTCCTCCGGCCGCCGACGGGTCGAGCACGACAAGGTCCGCGTCGGACCGCACCACGGCTACCCCGGCACCGACCATCGCTGCGGCGGCCGCATCCAGGTCGTCGACTCGGAGCGCCATCAAGTGGGTGCGTGCTCGTCCGTACTGCCGTCCCCACAGGGCGGGTCCGTCGTCGCCGGGCAACTGGTACAGGGCGAGGGTGCAGTCGCCCAGCGAGACTCCGGCCACCGGCTGGCCGGGCGGGGCGTCAACACGCTCGAAGGTGACGGTGGTGCCGAGCAGCGTGGCCAGGCGGTCGGCGCACTCGGCCGGGTTCTCGACCAGCGCGCCGACAAAGGCGTGGTGGGTGGCCGGTGCCAACGCGTGCGGCGCCGCGGCCGGACGCGACGCGCCGAAGCGTGGGTCGACCTCGAGCTCGAAGCAGCTCCACTGCAGGAACACGCCTCCGGTGTCCCGCGGGTCGGTGAAGCACATCTCAGGACGCGGTCGGTGCCGCGATCCGCACGCCGTTCCCGTCGAGGAAGGCGACGGTGGCCTCCAGGTCGGCGACCTGGAGCGCGACCGAGTGCATTCCGCCGCCGAAGCGGGAGACGAACTGGGCCGCACCCCCGTCGACGATCGGTTGGCCGATCTCGATCGCGTTGTCCCCGGCCCAGGCCATGCCACCACGCCGGCCGATGCCCGGCTCGGCGGACTCGCCGTACTCGAGGACCTCGAGCCCGACCAGGTGCGTGAGTGCTGCCACGGCGCCGTCATAGTCGTCGACCATCGCGGTCGAGTGAAAGAGCCAGCTGACCTCGTGGCGCCCGCCCACCGTCACTGCCTCGCCCACGACGGGGGCCGGCGACTCACCGGCCTGCCGTGACGGGGAGCTCGACGCCGGTGATGCTGCGAGCATCGGGCCCGGCCAGGAAGAGGACGGCTGCCGCGACATCGGAGGGCTCAACGTGGCGACCGAGCGCGGCGGTCGCCGCCAGTCGCCGGGACGCCTCGTCGGCGCTCTCGCCGGTCTGCGCTGCGGTGCCGTCCACCATGGCGTCGAACGCCGGCCCGGTGGTGAAGCCGGGCGTGACCACATTGACGCGCACGTTGGAGGGTCCAAGCTCCTTGGCCAGCGTGAGCGACGCCGTCACCATTGCCTGCTTGGTCGACGTATAGCGCGCCCGGCCCGCCGGGAGCCCTTGCGTGCCGAATGTACCGATCTGGATGATGGAGCCACCACCACCCTTTGCCATGACGCGCGCGGCGACACGGCTCAGCTCCAGCGTTCCGATGACGTTGACCTCGAATGCGGTGCGCCAGGACTGCCAGTCGCTGTCGTCGATGCGCGCAAAGGCGCCGCCGTAGGTGGCGACGTTGACCAGGACGTCAATCCGGCCCAAGCGGGCTGCAGCCCCGTCCACCAGTGCCCGGCACGAGGCGACGTCGGCGAGGTCGGCCGGCAGCGGCACGATCTGTCGGCCGGTGTCGGTCGCCACGTCCTTCGCCAGCGCGGCGAGTCGCTCGCCGTCGCGCGCCGCCACGATCACGTCTGCGCCGGCATGCCCGAGCGCAGTGGCGCAGGCGCGCCCGATTCCCGGCCCGGCACCGGCCACCACGGCCACCATTCCCCGAAGCTCGGTCACGCGCTCACTCTCCGAGGTCGGGCGCCCATTGCACGCCGTTGATGTGCCCGCCGCCGTCGACGAACAGCGTGTTGCCCGTCACGTAACGGGCGTCGTCACTGGCGAGGAACACGGCGACCGGCGCGATGTCGTCCTCGGGGTCTCCGAGCCGGCCCATCGGATTGGACGCGTCGGCTGCGGCCTCGAGCTCGGGATGGGCGGCGAAGGCAGCCCTCGATGCCGCGGTTTTCGCCCCCGGGCAGATGACGTTGACACGGATCTGCCAGGGGGCCCATTCGCGTGCGGCGGTGCGGCTCGCGCACCGCAATGCTTCTTTGGCGACGTTGTACTGCACCGTGCCCATGTGGGCGTTGACGCCGTTGAGCGAGCACATGTTGATGACGGCGCCGTCGCCCTGCGCCTTCATGGTGGGGAGGACGGCCTGCATGGCCCAGAACGGACCCAGCAGGCCGATCGAGAGCCCCCACCGCATCTGCTCGTCCGTCATGTGCTCGAAGCGCCCGAGTGATCCGCCACCCCAGGCGTTGTTCACCAGGACGTCGACCGTGCCCCAGGCCTCGTGGGCGGAGGACACCATCGCCAGCACGTCGTCCTTCGCGCTGGCGTCGGCGTGCACGAAGCGCACGTCGGCGCCGAACTCGTCGCGGCACACGTGTGCCACGCCGGCGCCGGCATCGTCGTCGATGTCAGCGACGAGTACCTTGGCGCCTTCCTTGGCGAAGCGCCGGACGACCCCTCGCCCGATGCCATCGCCGCCCCCCGTCACGATCGCCACCTTGTCGCGCAGCCGGTCCGTCATGCCGGGACACGCTAGCCACCGGGATTTGATTACATCTGGTCGAGCGATCGGCCGATATGACCGCCTGAGGGGTGCGTATGAACCGTCCCACCTCCATGTCCTGCTCCGCGCCAGGCCGTCGGAGCGAAGCGTGACCATGCTTCCGCAGGGGTGGTACCGCGATCCGCACGGCGCGCCCGGGGGTCAACCGCTGGTGGACCGGAACGCAGTGGTCGGAGCAGACCCAGATCGCACCGCCCCCGCCACCCATCTCGGACATCGCGTCGCGCCCCCTGCTTGCCGGCTACGGGACGCGTCTCGGCGCGTGGCTCCTGGACTTCGTGATCGTCACCGTCATCAAACTTCCCTTGCTGGTCCCATTCGGCGGCTACTATCACGAGACCAGAACGGCGACGACGCATAGCGTCAGTCTCAGCCTTCACGGTCCTGCTCTTCTGGCCCACGCCGTCTTGGTGTTGCTCTACGGGATGCTCTTCGTCGGCTCTCGTCGTGGACAGACGCCCGGAATGATGCTCCTCGGACTTCGCTGCGTCGACGCGAATGTCCCAAGTGGCTCTCTCGGCTACGGCAGGGCGCTCCTTCGTGCCTTCGTCGAGTACATCTTGTTCGCGGCGCTGTACCTGCTCTGGGTCCTCGACATGCTCTTTCCACTGTGGGACCCGCAGAACCAGACGATCCACGACAAGGCCGGCGGGTCGATCGTTCTCGCGAGAGCTCCGTCGTCGCCTCGGTGCGGAGCGTGAGAGGCGGCCAGCTGTCCCCGCGTCGTCGTGGCTTCAGCCCAGTCGCGGCAACGGGTGCCCGGCTGTCATCCTGAGTGCATGGCCGACGCGATCTTCGAGACTCCTCGGCTCGCTGACATCTACGACCGACTCGAGCGGAGTCGTTCTGATCTGAATGCCTACGTGGCGATGGTGGCCGAGTTCGATGCACGATCCGTGCTTGACATCGGCTGCGGAACAGGCACCTTTGCGTGTCTCCTCGCCCAAGAGGGGATCGAGGTCACGGGGCTGGATCCCGCTGGGGCGTCGCTCGCCGTGGCCGTTCGCAAGCCGTTCTCAGGCGGGGTGACGTGGATCCACGGGGATGCGGCCACGTTGCCGTCTTCGCCGTGCGACCTCGTCACCATGACGGGCAATGTCGCGCAAGTTTCTTCGTGACGGACGCAGAGTGGACGCGCGTGCTCGCGCAGGTGTGGGTCGTGCTGCACGCAGGCGGCCGCCTGGCCTTCGAGGTGCGTGACCCGGCCCGGAGAGCCTGGGAGGAGTGGGATCGCGCTCGGACCTACCGCCTGGTCACGCTCCCAGGACATGAGGCGGTTGCGACCTGGGTCGATCTCATTTCGGTCGCTCTCCCTCTGGTTTCGTTTCGCCATACGTTCGTCTTCGAGGCCGACGGTTCCGTCCTGACATCGGAGTCGACGTTGCGCTTTCGGAGCCACGACGACATCGAGCGTTCCCTCCCGCGGCGCCGGTCTCGTCGTCGAGGACGTACGAGATGCACCGGACCGGCCCGGTCTCGAGCTCGTCTTCATCGCCCGCCGAGCAGACTGAGCGGGCCGCCTCAGCAACCGGCGTCGAGAACCTTGGTCAACACGGCCACCAACGCAGCGCGATCCGCGTCGTCGAGGTGCGCCATGAGGTGGCGGTCGATGCCGTCGATGTGCGCGACCACGGCCTGGTCGAGCATGGACCGGCCTCGAGGCGTCAGCACCACGTGCACGCTGCGGCGGTCGTTCGGGCAGTTCTGCCGCTCCACGAGGCCCGCGTCGACCATGCGGTCGACGAGGCGGGTCACGCCACCCGTCGTGAGGGCCACGTCCGAGCTGAGCCGGCTCATGGTGAGGCGGCCCTCGGGGGCGGCCCCCACGTGGATCAGCACGTCGAAGAACACCAGCGGGATCCCGACCGACTGCTCGAGCTCTCGGCCGAGGGTGTCGGTCAGGCGGCGATGGGTACGGACTATGAGGCCCATGAGTTGGATTCGCTCGTCGTCGATCTGTCCGAGGACCCCGCAGGTGCCGTCGTCGGGGCGGAGCGCTGCCCGCTCCTCGTCACCGCCCTTCGCCGAGATGGTCGCCGCTCCCATTTGCCTGCCTCCTTTCAGTCTCCCCCGAACTGGCCTCGCTCATCTAATGTCTCTGATTGACAAGTATCTGTATAATCAGATACTATACCTACAGTAACTTCTCGAACAAGCAAGGAGACGATAAAAATGAGCACGACATCGAGCACCCAGACCGTCCCTCGGACCGGTAACTACGTGATCGACCCGGCGCACACCGAAGTGGGCTTCATCGCCCGCCACCTGGTCGGCACCAAGGTCAGGGGCCGCTTCACCGACGTCAGCGGCACCTTCACGGTGGCCGAGAACCCCGAGGACTCGACCCTGGACGCTGTCGTACAGGCGGAGAGCATCCACACCAACCAGCTCCAGCGCGACGACCACCTGCGGACGAACGATTTCCTCGACGTCCCGAACTACCCGACGATCACCTTGAAGAGCACGGGCCTCAAGCGGGTGAACGACACCCACTGGACCCTGACCGGTGACCTGACCATCCGTGGCGTGACCAAGTCGGTCGACTTCGACCTGGAATTCCTGGGCGAGGGCGCCTCCATGCAGGAGGGCAAGACCGTCGTGGCCTTCGAAGCCACCGCGACGATCGACCGGCGCGACTTCGGCGTCAGCTTCAACCACTCGCTGCTCGACGGCAGCGTGGTCGTGGGCAACAAGGTCGTCATCGAGATCGAGGCCGAGGCCACCCAGGCCGACTGACCTCGCACGGGTGGCGGCCCGGCCCGGCCGGCCGCCGCACGCGCTTCAATGACGGCATCGGCGGGGAGGCCGTACGCTTCCCCGCCATGCCTACGCCAGGGTCGTCGGCGGGCGTGCGCGCCGCGTTGGCCACGCCGCTCCGATCAGTCGAGCGGACGAGTCCGGACGGCACGTTCGTCCTCGCGGTCGACCTGGGCACCGGTGGCCCCAAGGTGGCGCTCTTGTCAGCGTCGGGGCGGATCGTGGCACACGCGTTCGCGCCCGTCGGTCTCTCGCTCAGCGACGACGGTGGTGCTGAACAGATGCCCCAGGCCTGGTGGGAGGCGATCGTGTCCTCGGCACGGCGCGCCCTGGCCGACAGTGGTGTCGCGCCCGAGCGGGTGGCCGGCGTGGGGTGCACGTCGCAGTGGTCGGGCACCGTGGCCGTCGACGGGGCCGGCGACGCCATCGGGCCGGCCATCATTTGGATGGACTCGCGTGGTGCCGAGGCCGTCCGTGAGACGGTGCGGGGCGCCCTCAACGTGCAGGGCTACTCCGCGTCCAAGCTGGCCCGCTGGGTCCGCAAGACCGGTGGCATCCCGAGCCTGTCGGGCAAGGATCCGGTCGGCCACATCCACTTCCTGCGTACCCGGCGTCCCGATGTGTACGGGGCAACCGCGGTGTTTCTCGAGCCGGTCGATTACCTGAACCTCCGCCTGACCGGCCTCGCCCGCGCCTCGCACGACTCCATCACCGTGCACTGGGTGACCGACAACCGGGACCGGCGGGCTGTCGCCTACGACGACGCGCTCATCGAGCTCGCAGGGCTCGAGCGCACCACGTTGCCCGACCTCGTGCCGACGGGGAGCGTGCTGGGTGGGCTGACTGCCGGTGCGGCCGAGGAGCTGGGACTGCTGGGCGGCACCCCGGTCGTGGCCGGCACCGGCGACCTGCACTCGGCAGCGGTCGGCTCGGGCGCCGTGGCCGACTTCGCGGCCCACCTCTACATCGGCACCTCCAGCTGGATCAGCTGCCACGTCCCCTACAAGAAGACCGACGCACTGACCAACATCGCGTCCATCCCCTCGGGCCTCCCCACCAAGTACCTGCTGGCCGACGAACACGAAACGGGCGGGGCGTGCCTGACCTGGCTGCGCGACAACCTGCTGTTCCCAGGCGACGTCCTCGCGGACGCAGGCCAGGGCGCCGGCAGCGGTCCCGGGGGAGCGCCTGATGGCTTCTTCGGGCTGCTCAACGACATCGCAGCATCGGTTCCCACCGGAGCCGGCGGCGTGATGTTCACCCCATGGCTCAACGGTGAACGATCACCGGTGGACGACCACACCATCCGGGGCGGGTTTCACAACCTCTCCTTGTCGTCGACGCGGTCCGACATGATCCGGGCCGTCTTCGAGGGCGTCGCGCTCAACTCGGCCTGGCTCCTCGGGGCGGTCGAGAAGTTCTGCAAGCGCCGGATGGACTCGCTCGCCTTCGTCGGCGGCGGCGCCAACTCGGATCTGTGGTCGCAGATTCACGCCGACGCCACCGGGCGCACCATCCGCCAGGTGGCGGATCCGGTGCTGGCCAACGTGCGGGGAGCCGGCCTGCTCACCCTCGTCGCCCTCGGGCACATGTCCCTCGACGACATCCCCGGCACCGTCGCCGTCCGGGCCACCTACGAGCCCGACCCGTCTGCGACCGCCGTCTACGAGGAACGCGTGAAGGAATTCGTCAATCTCTACGAGAAGACCAAGGCGATCCACAAGCGGCTCAACGGCCCACGTCTGCACGAACGGCCGTCGTAGGGCTGGAGCTCGATTCGGCTCGGCTTCGACAGAGGGAACCAACCGTGTCTGCCGTCGAGCCCTCGCTACGCTCTCGCCCGATGACGTCGCGGGCACAATTGCAGGAACAGGCCGACGCACTGTCGTGGTATCACTCCATTGATCTCGGCCAGGGCGTCGTGACCAAGGGCGCCAGCGCCCAGGAGAAGGGTGCCGAAATCCTGCCCGACGTCGCGGGGCGCAGTGTGCTCGACATCGGCGCGTGGGACGGCAGGTTCTCTTTCCTGGCCGAGAGGGCCGGCGCGGCGCGGGTCGTCGCCCTCGACCACTACGCCTGGGGCGTCGACTTCGACGCGCGCGGCGCGTACTGGGCAGAGTGCATCGGCCAGGGCGTCCTTCCCGACCAGTCGCGCGATGAGACCGACTTCTGGCAACCTGACCTTCCGGGCCGTCGAGGGTTCGAGTTCGCTGCGGCCACGCTCGGCTCCACGGTGCAGCCCGTGGTGGCCGATTTCCAGACGTGCGATCTCGATGAGATCGGGGCGTTCGACGTCGTGCTGTATCTCGGCGTGCTGTACCACATGAAGGAGCCCCTCTCGGCCCTCGAGCGAGTCCGAGCGGTCACCAAAGAGGTGGCGGTGATCGAAACCGAGGCCGTCCACATCCAAGGGCTCGATGACGAAGCCCTTCTGCAGTTCTACGCGGGGAGCTCGTTGCAGACAGACTTCGGAAACTGGTACGTGCCGACCATCGAGGCCCTCCGTAACCTCTGCCGAGCCGCCGGCTTCTCATCGGTGCGCACCGTGGCCGGCCCGCCCACCCCGCCGGCCGCGCCGAGCTCGCCGGCGCAGCTACGCGAGCGGCTCGCACGGGCCATCGACGGCTCTTCGCCGCCTCGGCTCTCCGCCCCCAGCGCGAATTATCGAGCCGTCGTGCACGCGTACCCCTGATGGCGCGCGCGGGACGCGACGAGATCAGATCCGTTCGAAGTTGCGGGCAAGCTCCCAGTCCGTCACGTGCCGGTTGGCCGACGCCCATTCCTGCTCCGCGGTGTTCAGCAGGTGGTGGTGCACGTCGTCGCCGAACGCCTCCAGCGCGACGGCCGACGTGCGCAGCTCCTCGATGGCCTCGACAAGGGTGGACGGGATCCGTGGGACGTCGGTGGCCTCGTAGGCATTGACGGGGTAGGGGTCGCCCGGCTCGATCTCGTGGTCGATGCCGTAGAGCCCGGCCGCGATGGAGCCGGCCAGCACGAGGTAGGGGTTGACGTCGGCTCCGGGGATGCGGCTCTCCACGCGCCTGCCGGCGCCGTGCCCGACAACGCGGAAGCCGCAGGTGCGGTTGTCCTCACCCCATACAACGGCCGTAGGGGCCCAGCTGCCGGGTACGTAGCGCCGGTACGAGTTCAGGGTTGGTGCCGAAAGCCAGGCCAGCTCGCGCGCGGCGCGCAGCTGCCCGCCGAGGAAGTGGCGTCCGATCGTCGACAGGCCGCTCGAATGGGAGGCGTCGGCCATCGCCGCTTCACCGCTCTCGGCGTCCCACAGACTGGTGTGCACGTGGCAGGACGAACCGACGTCATCCATGGTCCACTTGGCCATGAACGTGGCGGCGCGGCCCTCCTGCGCTGCGATCTCTTTGATGCCGTTTTTGAACACGAGGTGCCGGTCGGCGGTCACGAGGGCTTCGTTGTAGGTGACGTTGACCTCATGCTGTCCCCGTCCTGCCTCGCCCTTGGAGAATTCCACCGGGATCTCGGCGTCGCGCATCTCGTTGCGGATGCGCCGCAGCAGGTACTCCTCCCGCGCGGTCTGGAGCAGCTGGTAGTCCTCAATGGTCGAGGTGTGGGGCCGCAGATCCCTCCACCCCTTGGCAGCCGCCTCCTCGTAGGTGTCGTGGAAGAGGAAGAACTCGAGCTCGGTAGCGCAACACACGCGCAGGCCGCGCTCGGCCGCCCGCTCGAGCTGGCGTCGCAGGATCTGACGGGGCGACACCTCGACCGGCGTGCCCTCCTCGTCGGTCAGGTCGCAGACCACCATGGCCGTGCCCGCGAGCCACGGGATGCGTCGCGTCGTCGCGTAGTCGGGCCGGCAGACGAAATCTCCGTAGCCGGTGTCCCAGTTGGTGAAGCGGTAACCCGGGAGCGGGGTCATGTCGACGTCGACCGCGAGCAGGTAGTCGCACGCCTCGATCCCGTGCTCGGCCACGTGGGAGGCGAAGAAGTCCGCCGTCACCCGCTTGCCGACCGGGCGTCCGTACATGTCAGGGAAAGCCACCACGATCGTGTCGATGGACCCGTCGGCTATCCCTGCGTCGATCAGCTCGCGACCTGTCATGCGCCATGTTGGCCGCGCCGTCGGTACTCGTCCAGCCGTCTGTACGCTGGATCAGGTGAGGAATCGTCGCGCATGCCGCTGCGGGGGAGTCCACTCGTGATCCCGATCGTCGGTGTCACCACCTACGTGGCTGATGCTGCATGGGGGTCCTGGGAGCGCCGCGCCGCAGTGCTGCCGGAGTCCTACTTCGAGCTGGTGGCAGCCGCGGGCGGCCGGCCGTTGTTGGTGCCTCCGCCCTCCAGCGCACCTGGGGGACCCGGTGTCGGGGCCGACGAGGTCATCGACGTTCTTGATGCGCTGGTGCTGACGGGCGGGGGCGACGTCGATCCGGACTGCTACGGCGAGGAGCCCGATCCCGAAGTGTCGGGTGTCGATACCAACCGCGACGCCAGTGAGCGCGCACTGTTGGCTGCCGCCTTGCGGGCGGACATGCCGGTGCTGGCCATCTGCCGCGGCTGCCAGGTCCTCAACGTCGAGCTCGGCGGTACGCTGTACCAGCATCTGCCGGATGTCGTGGGCAACGTCGATCACCGCAGTGCGCCGATGGTGTTCGGCGATGTCGACGTGGCGACGGTGCCCGGCACCGTGACGTCGGACGTCTTCGGTGACACCACGACGGTGCGCTGCTCGCACCACCAGTCCATCAGGATGCTGGGGCGCGGACTAGTGGCGACCGCACACGCAGGGGACGGAGTCATCGAGGCCGTGGAACTGCCGGCGGCCCGTTTCGTGCTGGCGGTGCAGTGGCATCCCGAGGAAGGTTTGGACCAGCGTCCCTTTGACGCGTTGGTCGAGGCGGCGGCCGCCTACCGCCGCGACCGGTCGGTGCGCCGCAGCACGTGCGAGCGCGCAGGTCGCCGGCCGCGTCGCAGTCATCACCGGCGCCAGCCGTGGGCTCGGGGCCGGGTTGGCCGACCACTTCGCCGGATCGGGCATGCACCTCGGCCTCTCCGCCGCGGCACCGGCCTGCGCTGGTGGTCCGCACCCGACCAACCGCGGCCGCGGGTCGCGTCCTAGCCGCGGAGACCCCGCTGCGGGCCGCGGTGGACGTCACCGACAACACCGCGCTCGAACGCTTCGCCGCCGCAGTCGTCGAGCGGTTTGGGCGGATCGACGTATGGGTCAACAACGCGGGCGTGCTCGGACCGATCGGGCCGCTGGCCGACCTGCATCCGGCCGCCGTCGCGGCGGTGATCGATGTCAACGTCGTCGGCGTGCTGAACGGCTCCACCGTCTTTGCACGCCACGTCCGTGGTCGCCCCGGCCCTGGCGTGCTGGTCAACATCTCGACCGGCGCCGCCACCACGCCGTACGTGGGCTGGGCCGCCTACTGCGCCTCCAAGGCGGCGGTCGACCAGCTCACGCGCGTCGTCGCTCTCGAGGAGGCCCAGCACGGTCTGGCCGCGTACGCGGTCGCGCCGGGTGTGGTGGACACCGACATGCAAGCGGCGGTCCGGGGCTCGGACGAGGCATCCTTTCCCGAGGTGGCCCGGTTTCGACGGATCGCCGAGGAGCATCGCTTCAATTCGCCGGCGTGGGTGGCCGACTACATCCTGGCCCTCGCTTTCGGCCCGAACCCGTCCGAGCAGGTCGTGTGTCGCGTCCCGGACCAGCCGGTTTCCGGACTTGCCGGGTAAGGTCTGCTCATGGCCGACAGTGGTGCCCGCAAGGTCGTGAAGCCCGTGGCGGCGGCCGCCGTCACGCTGGGGACGATCGCCAGCATCTGGTGGTTCGCCCTCAAGCCCCGTCGCAAGGCGAAGGGCGGTGGCACCTCCGGCGGCACGTAACCCCGTCGAGACACGTCGACGTCCCCTAGACGAAGGGCGCCTCAGTCGGTCCCCGCTCCGGCGGATGCGTGCACCGTGTCCGCCGAGGCAATGGTGAAAGGTGTCCGCACGGCCACAGCAACTGCACCCGCCCGAAGGGAGTGAATCGATGATCGAAGCACTCAGTGATTTGCCAGCCGGTGTCACTGGATTCGAGATATCCGGCAAACTACGGGCCGAGGACTATCGCGACGTGGTGCTGCCCGCGGTCGAGCGAGCCGCGGCCAACGGCGAAGTGCGATACCTCATCGTGATCTCCGATTTCGAGGGGATGTCGGGCGCCGCCCTCTGGGAGGATCTCAAGATGGGCATTGAGCACATCCGGGCTTTCAAGCGGATCGCAGTGGTCACTGACATCTCGTGGGTCCACCATCTGACCGGTCTTTTCGGCTGGATGACCCCCGGCGAGACCAAGATCTTCCCGATCGCCGAGCGTGAAGCAGCCATCGCCTGGGTCGCCAGCTGAACTGAGCGTTTCGGGCCGCTACGCCGCGGATTCGACTTCCTCCTGGGCGCGGCGTGTGATCGCCTTGCAGGTGCGAACCGTGGTCTCCACATCACTGAGGTCGAGTTGGCCGAGCAGGTCCGCGGTCGCTCCGAGGACGTGCTCCCGGAGGCTTTCGAACAAGGCGGCGCCCTCTTCGGTGAGGTCCACGGCATCGTCGCCGGCGATCAGGCCGTCGGCGGCCAGCTGCGCCAGCAGCGCGCGGGTGGAGTCCGCGTCCAAACCACGCGAGCCTTCGAGATCCCGCACGAGTGACGTGCGGTCCGCATGCGGTCCTCCGGTGGCAACCAGCTTGAGGGCGTACCACGTCTCGGGCTCGACGTCTCGTTGGGCCAGGTGCTTGCGCAGCACGGCGGTCAGCGTCCTCTCCGTGAAGGCCAGGGTCTGGCCGAACTCCATATAGGCAGCAGGCAATGCATTCATGAGGTATGTCCCTTCATCGTCTATACTCGACAGGATCCTGTCTACTATAGCAACTGGACAGGGTCCTGTCTATATCGCGATGCCTGACACTCTCGACCACGCCCCGATGGGCCTCCTGCTCAGACTGCTCTACCAGCTCTACTCGTTGGAGATTCAAGGCGCGCTGCGACGGGCAGGCTTCGACGACATCAATCCGGCTGCCGCCAATGTGTTCACCTTCTTGACCCCAGAGGGCGCCACCGTTTCGGAACTGGCCAACCTCTCGCACGTTCGGAAACAGACGATGGCGCAGACCGTCGAGCAGCTCGAGCGATCCGGCTACGTCGAGCGCCGTCCGAACCCTTCGGACCGACGATCGCAGCTGATCTTCCTCACGGCACGGGGCAAGCGGGTTCCCGTGGTCACCCACAAAGCCGCCGCGGCTGTCGAAAGGCGCTGGTCCCGTGTCAGTGGCGCGCACGAACTCGAACGCACCCGAATGTCCTTGGTCGATCTGCTCAAACAGCTCACCGCCGAGTGACCGCCCGCTGAGGTTGGACTGTTCTCCGGCCGCAACGTCAGAGCGGCCCGCGCGCGGCGACGGCGACGGCGACGGCGACCCGTGATGACTGCCACCGGCGCGCCATCGTTCCTGCAACTCCAGTGAGGATGCGCACAACGCTCTGACAACTGGCTGTCATGGTCCCTCAGGTGTCGCCCACCTCGGTCCGAAGGACTCGTAGTGGCCGCGTGATCGCGGCCCGAGGGGGGAATCGTGGAAAAGCGGGCGGCGCTTTACCTTCGCCATGTCGCCGGCACCGTCACATTTTGGTTCGCTGGCGCGTGCCTGGTGCTGTCAATTTGCTTGCTGGTCGTCAACGGAATCGGGACAGGGGTCGGCGCTTCGGGATTCCACACCCTTCGGAGCGAGGGCTCTGCGCCGCACGCGCGCGCCACGGTCGTCTCGACGAATCAGCCGGTCGGCGCGCACACCTACTGGGGGACTGACGACGTGCCACCCCTTCCAAAGCCACATGAGTCAACACCGCCGGCACCGCCGGTCGTCACCGTGCCCGCCCAACCAGTGGTCAGTCAGGTCTCCACGCCACCACCCGCACCGGCGGCGACACCGGCACCACCACCACCCCCGCCCACGCCCGCCGCCCTGCCCGGCCGTGGAGCGGCGACGACCTACGGTTGCACGGCGGCCATCGCCTACCTTGCGGCCTACGCCGCGCCCGGCTTCACCTTCGAGTGCCCGGGCTACGCGCTCGGCCACCAGGCCATGACGTGCGTCAACGAAGCCGGCGTCTGCGACAACGAGCGCCTCATCGCCGTCGCGGATCCGTGTGCCGCGGCCTACATGAACGAGGCGTCCAATTCCTGGGTCCTGACGGGAGCTTCCGATGCTCCCATCGATCCCTACGGAGCCTGCACCTGAAGCAAGTCCGTTCGTACGCGAGCTCGTGCATGACGGCCGTGTCGCGCCGAGCTGACGCCACGCTCAGCTCACAGGGGCGAGGCCCTCGATCATCTGTGGCAGCACCTCGCCGATCGAGCCGTTGACGATGACGTCGGCGAGTGCGTCCATCTCGGTCGGCTCGGCGTTGACGATGATCAGAACGGCCCCGTGCTGAACGGCCACAGGCACCAGACCGGCGGCGGGGAACACGGCGAGGGTCGAGCCGACGGCGAGCAAGAGGTCGCACGCCGCGGCCGCCTCCTCGGCACGGAACAGGTCCTCGGCGACCAGGCTCTGGCCGAAGCTGATCGTGGCTGATTTCAAGATGCCGCCGCACACGACCCCGTCGCTGCCTGCCGCCGTGCAGGCCGGGTCCGCTTCGCCGGCCCGCACCCGCTCGTGCACAGGCTCAGATGGCTGGCGGTCCCCGCAGCGCAGGCACATGACATCACGGGCGGTGCCGTGGATCTCGACCACGCGCGCCGGATCGGTCCCCGCCTTCTGGTGGAGCCCGTCGATGTTCTGCGTGACGAGCGTGTCGAGCCGACCGCCGCGCTCGAGGGCCACGAGCGCGGCGTGCCCGGCATTGGGCTCGGAGTCCCACATCGGTGAGGTCAGACGGTTCTGCCACGAGCGCCGCCGGAGCTCAGGGTCGCTTAGGTAGGTTTGCAGGGTCGCCATCTTCTCGGCCTCGGGGTTCTTGGTCCAGACGCCGTGAGGCCCACGGAAGTCGGGTATGCCCGAGTCGGTCGAGATGCCGGCGCCGGTCAGCACGACCACCCGCCGCGCCTGGGCCAGCAGGGCACGCGCCCGCGCCGTCTCTGCGGCCATGCCGTCGATGCGGCCTGCGCCCTCGACGTCACTCGTGTCGGCATCGTTGTGGTCGTTGTCGTTGTCGTTGTCGTTGTCGTTGTGGTCCACGGAGCAGCAATGGTGGCACGGACCCGACATACGCTGCGCCCGTGCCACCCGCGCCCCCAGCTGCGCCTGCACCCGTCGTCGAGATGCTTGCCCACGCCGATGCTGAGGCGCGCCAGCGCCGCGCCGCGGGTGCGCTGCTGGCCCGGGGGTACGCGCAGGGGGAGCGCGTCGCCTTCGCACTCGGCTCGTCGGCCGACCTCGTCTGCGCCGTCCTCGGCGCGGCCCGCGTCGGCCTCATCCCGGTCTTGCTCAACGCCACACTCACGGCGGCCGAGCGCGACCTGCTGGCCGACGACGCCGAACCGGTGGCCCGTGTCTTCAGCCAGGTCGAGCTCGCCACGCTGACCGATGGGGAGGGCGCGCGCCCGGCCGAGCTTGCGCCGTTGCCACTGACCCGTCCCATGCATTTCACGTCGGGCACCACGGGGCGTCCCAAGGGCGTGACGACCGGGATCTGGGACGAGCGCACCGCCCACCGCGGTCTACGAGGATGAAGTGTCGGTGTGGCACTTCGACCCGGTCGACCTCCACATGGTCTGCTCGCCGATGTATCACACGGTGTCGATCCGCTTCTCGACCAACACGCTGCTGGCGGGCGGGTCGCTCGTCATCGTGAGCCGCTTCGATGCGGCGTCCGCGCTCGATGTACTGCGGCGCCACCGCCCGACCACCGCCTTCCTCGTCCCGACGCATCTACAGCGCATCCTCCAGCACCCCGGCCTCGGTGCCGGCGAGCGGTTCGATTCGTTACGCCTCCTCGCCCATGCCGGCACGCCCTGTCCCGAGTCGGTCAAGCGAGCCGCCATGGCGCGAGCCAACCCCGGCACGGTGTGGGAGTTCTACGGCTCGACCGAAGCGCAGTTCAGCGTCTGCTCTCCCGACGAGTGGCTCGAGCACCCCGGGAGCGTCGGGCGGGCCCGGGCCGGCCGCCGCCTCTTCGTCGAACCGATCGGTGACGAGGTGCACACCGACGAGGTGCACACCGACGACGGCCACACCGAAGACGGCCATCCCGAAGACGGCGGCGTCGTCTGGTCCGACATGCCCGACTTCGCCCGCTTCGGGTACTGGCGCGACCCCGAGGCCACCGCCCGGGCGTGCCGCGGGGCGGCCTGCACGGTGGGAGACCTGGGCCACCTCACCCCCGACGGCTACCTCTACCTCACGGGCCGCCGCCACGACCTCATCATCAGCGGGGGTGTGAACGTCTACCCGGCCGAGATCGAGAATGTGCTGGCCACCGCGGCGGGGGTCGCCGAGCTGGCCGTCTTCGGGCTGGACGACGAGCAGTGGGGCCAGCGGGTCTGCGCTGCCTTCGTGACCGAGCCCGGCACCGCGTCTGCCGATGCCGAGAACG
>CAVTOF010000010.1:0-267881 GCA_963736225.1 uncultured Acidimicrobiaceae bacterium
GCCGCACGACCAGTGCCACGTCCGCCGCGATGCTCAACTCGAGCTTTATCCAGGGTTTCGAGCTCGATGACTATCATCCCCTCGCTCCCCTTCACGCCAACTCATTGGTGCTCCCCGCAATGCTGGCGGCTGCGCCGCACGTCGGGACCGTCTCAGGTGCCCGTTTCCTTCTCGGTGCGATCCTCGGCTACGAAACCGGGCCTCGCGTCGGGCTTGCGCTCGGCGGCCTCGACATGATCTCTCGGGGCTGGCACTCGGGCGTGGTCTTCGGACCATTGGCCGCCGCCGCCTCCGCCGGGACCCTCTACGGGCTCGATGCTGCCGGGTTCGAAGACGCACTCGGAATCGGCGCCACGCAATCGGGCGGCCTCATGTCCGCCCAATTCGAGTCCATGGTCAAGCGGATGCAGCACGGCTTTGCCTCCCGCGACGGACTGACCGCGGCGGCGCTGGCCGCCTCCGGCTATGTCGGCATCAAGCGCGTCTTCGAACGCAAATTTGGAGGCTGGCTATCTACCTTCGGTGACTGCCACAAAACGTTTCCGAGCGAGATCTACGCCGGTCTCGGAACCGTCTGGCAAACGCAGGTGTACTCCATCAAGCCCTATGCCGCCATGGGCCTTCTCCACGCCGCCATCGACGCCGCCCTCGAACTTCGCTCGAAGGACAAGGTGTCCGCTGAGCAGATCCAACACATCGAGATCGACATGCCCGAAGCCGGCTACCAGCACGGCGGCTGGAAGGCGGTGCGACCGCTGGAGCCCATCGGTGCCCAGATGAGCGTCGCCTACACGGTGGCGGTGGCAATCCTCGACGGAGCTGTCCTCATCGACCAGTTCTCCGAGAAGCGGATTAACGCCGACGACGTGTGGAACCTCATCGACCGCACCGACATCCACCATGAAGCCTCCTACGACAAGCTGCCCGTTGAGGACAGGCTGACCACGCGGGTGCGGCTCACACTCAAGGACGGCAGCACGGTCGAAAAGGTCATTGCGCACCCCCGCGGCACCGGCGACCGCCAGCTCAGTGATGCCGACATCGTGAACAAGTACCGCAGCCTGACTCGTGCGGTGATCTCGCCGGCCCGCCAGACCGCCATCGAGGACACCGTCCTCAATCTGGACACAGTCAAGGACATCTCTGATCTGACGGCCCTGCTCACTCCAACCGTGGCATCGGCCCTGGACTGACGGCGGACCAACGTCCCCTGCTGAACCCACGACCATAAGGAACCGTCAATGCCTGCCACCCTCGACCAGGCCACCGCCTTGGTCCTCATCGACCTCCAGCAAGGGATCACCGCGCTGCCGACTGCGCATCCAGCCGACGACATCGTCTTGCGCAGTGCAGCGCTGGCCGACGCCTTCCGAGAACATCATCTCCCCGTCGTCGCAACCCGGGTTGGATTTTCCGCAGACGGTGGGGACGTGGTCCGCACCCGGACTGCGGCCAACACACCAATGGTCGCCTTCGGCCCCGAAGGGACCGTCATGCGCCCCGAACTTCGGCTGGATGAAAACGCCATACTGATCACCAAGCGAGGATGGAACGCCTTTTACGGCACGGAACTCGATCTGCAACTACGACGACGTGGGGTCAGCGGAATCGTCCTCGCAGGAATTTCGACCAGCGTCGGCATCGAGTCTGCAGCTCGGGCGGCCGCCGAACGCGACTATCAATTGACCATCGTCACCGATGCGGTGACCGACACGGACCTCGGTGCGCACAACAACAGCCTCAACGCCATCTTCCCCAAAATCGCCGAGCTCGCAACAACCGATGAGGTCGTGGCAGCTCTCGATGCACGGGGTGCTCGATGAATGCGGTTATAGGGGCGCTTCTCCCTCTGATCGTGACCTTGGCGCTTGGCTTCTTTGCCGCCTGGCGTCACGAATTCTCTCCTGAGCAAGCATTGGTACTGAACCGTGTAGTCCTGCTGTACGCGTTGCCGCTCTTGTTGTTCGCAGGCACGGTCACGATTAAGAGAGGCACGCTGACCGGCAGTCTCGGTCTGGCTGCAGCGATCACCGCGGCGATGCTCGGTGCGTACCTGGTGACGTTCCTGGTCGTCCGACTCGCGCTCCACAGGCCGCTGGGAGTGTCTGCCCTCACCGCTCTTGCCATCGGCGGCCCAGCCGTCCCCTTCGCCGGCGTCGTGGTACTCGGGTACTTGTACCGGCCGTCCGTGACCGCTGTTCCAGTGGCCGTCGGAGCACTGGTGTTCAATGTCATCGAGGTTCCCCTCACACTCGTCCTGCTCTCCGTCTCGGCGGGATCTTCGGTTGCGGCCGGCGGGACGCCGCCGCGAGTCCCGACGCCGGCCACGATGGTGCCGGCGCTGGTCCCCACTTACGCGGGAGGGGCAGGCGAGAAGGACAGCGCGATGTGTGTGCAGCCGGCCAATACACCACAAGCCGGCCCGCCGGCAGCACACTCCGCAGCCAGTGGAAGTCTGGGGCAACACGTTCTCTCGGCGATCGAGCAACCCGTTGTGGTGGCCCCGATCCTCGCACTGCTGCTCGTCGTCGCCGGTATCGAGTTTCCGCCTGCACTCCTCAACGCAACGAAGCTCTTGGGGTCGGCGACCACCGGAATTGCACTGTTCGCCAGCGGCATCGTGCTCTACGCTCAGCGCATTACGGTCAGCCGCTTTGTGCTGGGCGCCGTCGCCATGCGCAACATCATTGTTCCGGCTCTGCTGTGGGTAATCCTCGCGGCGATCGGTCTCTCGCACATAGACCTGCGTCTGGCTGTCTTGGCCAATGCGCTTCCGGCGCCTGTCGCCGCAGTGATCTTCGCAGTCCAGTACAAGCAGGGCCAGCGCGAGATGGCCTCAGTGGTGCTCTTCAGCAGCGTCTTTTCGCTTTTCAGCCTTGCCGCGTTCATCACATTTACCTGACCCTCATATTCCTCACTCACCAAGCGGAGGTGTCTCATGACATTGACCCATCAACCGTCCAGCCCGGCGAAGACGTCACGCAACGTCGCGGCCGGCCACGAGACGCAGGTGCAGGCGCTCGCGCGTTACGCGGCACGGGCAACGTTCGACGACCTCTCAGCCCAGTCACGGACGGAGCTTCCGGTCCATATCCTCGACTGCCTCGGGTGCTCCATCTCGGCCCTCGGCGCCCGCCCGGTTAACGCCTGCCGCGACCAGGTGAGGGACTTCGGAGGCGGTCACGGGGTGACGCTGATCGGCGGCGGAGAGGCCAACCCGGTGTACGCCGCCTTCTGGCACACCGTCCTCGTTCGCTACGTGGACTTCATGGATAACTTCTTGGCGCCCACAGAGACCTGCCACACGGCGGACAACTTTGGCGTCGCGCTGACGGCCGCGGCGTTGGCCGGTGCGAGCGGCCGCGAGCTCATGCTCGGCGTGGCGCTCGGATACACGGTCCAGTCCCGGCTGGTCGACCACGGCAACTTCATGACCCGCGGCTTCGATCACACCGCGCAGCTCGCCTTTTCGCACAACGCGGCAGCAGGGCGGCTGCTGGGCATGACCGAGTCCGAAATCGCGAACGCGATCGCGATGGCCGCCTCGAGCGATGCCTCGTTCGCGGTCATCCGGGCCAAGCCGCTCTCCCAGTGGAAGGGAATCGCGTCGGCGCAGTCCGCGATCGGTGCAATGAACGCGCTGTTCCTGGCCCGGCGCGGCGTCGAAGGGCCACTCCGCGTGGTCGAGGGACCCCTCGGAATCGACCATCTGCTCGACAGGCGCCTCCGCGTCGACTGGGACGCCCAGGGTTACGAAGGCGTCGTCTCGAGCACGATCAAGAAGTACAACGCGCAGATCCACACGCAGTCGGCGGTCTATTGCATGATCGAGCTGGCAACGGCGAACAAGCCGCGTCTGGAGGTCGCAGCCGGGTTCGACCCGAGCACAATCGTCTCGATCGACGCCGAGGTGACGCAGATCACCTACGACTTCACCGGCGGCGGGTTGTACGGAACAGAGGCGGCCGTGACCTCGAAGGAGCAAGCGGATCACGACCTGCGCTATCTGCTCGCCGTGGCGTTGCTGGACGGGAAGGTCATGCCGGCCCAGTTCACTCGCCAGCGCGTCACGAGCCCGGACGTCCAGGCACTACTCCAGAAGGTGTCGGCACGGCCGAATGCCTCGTACACCGCACAGTATCCCGACCGCATGCCGGCAAAGATCACTGTGCGCCTCAAGGACGGCACGACGCTCGAGCACCAGGTACAGGAATGCCCCGGGATGCCGTCGGACCCGTTCACCTGGAAGGACGCCGTGGAGAAGTTCGATCAGCTCGTGGCCGATCGCATCGACGGCGATCTCGCGAACGAGATCAAGGACGCGGTCCACTCGCTCGAGCACATCGAGGTCAAGGACCTGATGGCCCTACTCGCTCGCATTGACGTCGACTCGCAGACAGGAGCGGGATGAACGACGCGTTCGGCGACCACCATCGGACTGCGTGACTGGGTCTTCCCTGGGGACGGGTGACGATAAATCACCTCAGTTCGAGGATCCCGATGGAACGCCCTATTGCGTTCACGATGAAAAGTGGAACACCACAGGGTGTTCATTATGAGAAAGGAAGGCAACACAATGGGCACAATCACCACCTCCGACGGCACGGAGATCTTTTACAAGGACTGGGGAAGTGGTCAGCCGATCGTCTTCAGCCATGGCTGGCCCCTCTCGGCCGACGACTGGGACATCCAGATGATGTTCTTCCTCCAGCAGGGCTATCGAGTCATCGCTCACGACCGACGCGGCCACGGACGATCCACCCAGACCGCAACCGGCCACGACATGGACCACTACGCCGACGATCTCGCGGCGCTGACCGCGCACCTCGATCTCCACGACGCCGTGCACATCGGCCACTCGACGGGTGGCGGCGAGGTGACGCGCTACCTGGCCCGGCACGGCGAGAGCCGAGTGGCAAAGGCCGTGCTGATCAGCTCGGTGCCGCCCCTCATGGTGCAGACGCCCGCCAACCCCGGCGGCCTGCCCAAGAAGGTGTTCGACGGATTCCAGGAACAGGTTGCGACGAATCGTGCCCAGTTCTACCGCGATCTTCCGGAGGGCCCGTTCTACAACTTCAACCGCACCGGCGTGAAGCCAATACCAGGGATCATCGACAACTGGTGGCGCCAGGGCATGATGGGCGGCGCCAAGGCCCAGTACGACGGCATCGTCGCCTTCTCGCAGACTGATTTCACCGAAGACCTGAAGAAGATCACCGTGCCGGTGCTCGTCATGCATGGCGATGACGACCAGGTCGTTCCCTATGCCGACTCAGGACCCCTGTCGGCCGAGCTCCTCAAGAACGGGACGCTCAAGACCTACAGCGGCTGGCCTCACGGGATGTTCACGACACATGCCGAGACCATCAACGCCGACCTCTTGGCCTTCCTCAGGGAACGCTGACGTCGGGCCACTACACCCTCCCCGCTGATGAGGTTCCGCTCCAAACGATCATGGGAGCTCGTCAGCGGGGAGGCCTCACTCAACCAAGAGCATCTGAGCAAAGACAAGACGAGATCGGTTTACCCGATCTCCTAGCGAAAAGGAAGTTTTCTCATGCCTAGAAAGACACCATCCGTCCTTCAAGATCCACTGACCAACCGGGGAACCGCGTTCACCTCCTCCGAGCGCGCAAAGCTCGGGTTGATCGGACGGCTGCCCGCAGCTGTGTCGACTCTGGATCAGCAGGCTGAGCGAGCGTACGCACAGCTGCAGGCCCAGCCGAACGACTTGACCAAGAACCTGTTTATGGCGAGCCTTCAGGACCGCAACGAAGTGCTCTTCTACCGACTGCTGGTCGACCACCTTGTGGAGCTCAACCCGATCGTCTACGACCCCACCGTCGGTGACGCCATCGAGCGGTACTCGCACGACTACCGCCGCCCACGTGGGGTGTATCTGTCCATCGATCATCAGGACCAGTTGCGTGAGTCGTTCGAAGGCCTCGGACTGGGGTCCGACGACGTGGATCTGATCGTGGTCACCGACGCCCAGGAGATCCTCGGGATCGGGGACTGGGGCGTGAACGGGATCGACATCTGCGTCGGCAAACTGGCGGTCTACACCGGGGCGGCGGGGATCCATCCCGGTCGGGTGATCGCGGTCGGGTTGGACTGCGGGACCGACAACCAGGTGCTGCTCAACGACCCCTTGTACCTGGGGAACCGGCACTCGCGCACCACCGGAAAGGCGTACGACGACTTCATCGCGCTGTACCTGAAGACCGTCAGCGAGCTGTTCCCCAACGCCCTCTACCATTTCGAGGACTTCGGCCCGAGCAACGCCCGGCGAATCCTCGACGACAACGCCGGCACCTACCGGATCTTCAACGACGACGTTCAGGGCACCGGCGCCATCGTGTTGGCTTCGGTCATCTCTGCGTTGAAGGTCACCGGCCAGTCCTTCCGGGACCAGCGCCTGGTGGTGTTCGGTTCGGGGACCGCCGGTTGCGGGATCGCCGACGCCCTGCGTGATGCCATGATCCACGATGGCGCCAGCCGGGAAGAGGCAGTCAGCCAGGTCTGGCTGGTGGACAAGCAAGGCTTGCTCATCGACGACATGGCCGACCTGCGGAACTACCAGCAGCCCTACGCCCGGCCGGCGGCGGAGATCAAGGCGTGGAGCGACACCACTCCCGACCTGCTCACGACGATCAAGCACGTCAAGCCGACGATCCTGCTCGGCACCTCCACCGTCCACGGAGCATTCAGCAAGCCGATCATCGACGCGATGTGTGCGGGTGTCGACCGACCGATCATCCTGCCGATCTCCAATCCGACCTCGAGGATCGAGGCGATGCCCTCCGATGTCATTCCCTGGAGCGACGGCAAGGCGCTGATCGCCATCGGCATCCCCGTCGACCCCGTTCCCTACAAGGGGGTCGACTACCAGATCGGCCAGGCGAACAACGCACTGCTCTACCCCGGCCTCGCCTTGGGCACGATCGTCTCCCGTGCCAAGCACGTGACACCCAACATGTTGGTCGCCGCCGCTGACGCGGTAGCCGGCCAGGTCGACCCCACCGAACGTGGGGCTTCGCTGCTCCCGCCGGTCGCCCACCTGCGGGCCTCGTCCACCATCGTCGCCGCCGCGGTCGTCCAGGCCGCTATCGATGACGATGTCGCGACCGTACGGCCCGATGACGTCGTCCAAGCGATCCAAGACGCCATGTGGGAGCCCGTCTACGGACCTAGGCAGACCCGATGAAGGCCGCCTCGGACAAGTCCTCCCGCGCCAGGACCCGTACCTCGGTCGGCGACAGTTCGGCGACGAGCAGCTCGAACGGCCGGCAGGAGAGGCCACCCAAGGTCCTCGACCTGCCGGTCGGCCTCGACGTCACGGGAACGCGCCACGAGACCGACTCCATGGGAGGAATCGATGTGCCCGCCGACCGGTACTGGGGGGCGCAGACCCAACGGTCCTTGGTGCATTTCTCGATCGGTAACGACCGGATGCCCCACGCGGTCTACCACGCCTACGGGTACGTCAAGAAGGCAGCGGCGATCGTCAACGGTCAGGCTGGCCGGCTTCCCCAGTGGAAGGCCGACATCATCGGCCAAGTCGCCGACGAGGTCATCGCCGGTGACCTCGACGACAGCTTCCCGCTCTACGTGTGGCAGACCGGTTCGGGGACCCAGTCGAACATGAACGTCAACGAGGTCATCTCCAACCGGGCGATCCAGCTGCTGGGAGGCGCTCTGGGCACCAAGACACCGGTGCACCCCAACGATCACGTCAACATGGGCCAGTCCTCCAACGACACCTTTCCGACGGCCATGCACATCGCCACCGTCCAGGAGTTCACCGGTCACCTCGTTCCCGCCGCACAGAGCCTCCAGGAGGCCATCGCAGGTAAGGCCCGAGAGTGGCATGACGTCGTCAAAATCGGCCGCACCCACCTTCAGGATGCCGTGCCGCTCACCGTCGGCCAGGAGTGGTCCGGCTACGCCACTCAGCTCGAGCAGGGCCTCGATCGGCTGCAGTCGACCCTGGGGGGCCTGTACGAACTGGCTATGGGAGGCACCGCAGTCGGGACCGGCTTGAACGCCCCGCCTGGGTTCGCCGCCGATGTGGCTGGGAGGATCGCGGAACTGACCGGTCAGCCGTTCACGACCGCGCCGAACAAGTTCGCCGCCCAAGGCGGCCTCGACGCCATGGTCGCAGCAAGCGCGGGGTTGCGGGCCCTGGCGGTGCCGCTTATGAAGATCGCCAACGACATCCGCTGGCTCGCCTCGGGGCCGCGCTGCGGGATCAGTGAGTTGGTCCTACCGGCAAACGAGCCGGGCTCGTCGATCATGCCGGGCAAGGTGAACCCCACCCAGTGCGAGGCCATGGTGATGGTCTGCATCCAGGTGCTGTCCGAGGACAGCTGTGTGGCCTTCGCCGGCAGCCAGGGCAATTTCGAGCTCAACGCCATGCGCCCGATCATCATCAACAACGTGCTGCATTCGGCTCGGATCCTCGGCGATGCCTGCGAGAAGCTCCGACAGTTCTGCATCCTGGGGACGAAACTCAACACCGACAAGATCGGAGAGTACGTCGACCGATCTCTGATGCTGGTCACCGCGCTGTCCCCGGTCATTGGCTACGACGAAGCCAGTGCGATCGCACACAAGGCCAACGACACTGGTAGCACCCTGCGCGACGCCGCTCTGGCCTCGGGCGACATCAGCGCCGACGAGTTCGACCGGGTGGTTGACCCGAAGACCATGGTCGGCTCCTTGTGAGCTCCGGAAACCGCCTCTATCAGGGACTTCGATGGAGCGGAAGACGGGATTCGAACCCGCGACCCTCACCTTGGCAAGGTGATGCGCTACCGCTGCGCCACTTCCGCGTTGGACAATCACTTTATCGCGCCGTTGGTGGCACCACCGGTGGACTGGAACCCCAGCTGAAGCCGGTCAACGAGGCTGTGGAGCGATGCCTGCACCTCCGTGCGAAGGCCTCGCCATTAGATTGCCCGATTGATGCGCCAAGACGAGACTTCGTCCGTCCTGAGCCGCTCCTTCGGCAAGGTCGCGACGGAATACGATCGCCTTCGTTCGGGCCCGTCCAACGAAGCATTGGACTGGCTAATCCCCCTGGGGGCGACCGATGCGCTCGAGATCGGTGCGGGCACGGGGATCCTCACGGAGTTGCTGACGGCGAGGATCCCTCACGTGACCGCAGTTGAGCCCGACGACCGGATGCGGATTGTTCTCGAGAGCCGTCACACCGGAGCCGAGGTCGTGGCTGGCACCGCCGAGCAAATCCCGGCCGACGCGGCATCTCGAGACGTCGTGATTGCCCAGTCGGCCTGGCACTGGGTCGATGAAGCGCGCGCCGTGCCCGAGGTGGCCAGGGTCCTCCGTCCCGGGGGACGGCTGTCGCTCGTGTGGAGCGGCCCCGACCGAACCGTCGACTGGATGCGCTCGCTCTGGGCTGGCGGCGTTGTCTTCAGCCCAGAGGACAAGGAAGGCGGAGACGCACGCAGGCGGAGGCGTCACCTTGTGAACGTCGAGGTGGATGGCGAAAGTCCGTTCGGTGAGCCCGAAACCATCCTCTTCCGGTGGGCCAGACCCATGACGAGAACTGATCTCGTGGCACTGGCGGCGACCTACAGCGTGGTCATCAACATGGATGGGGCCGACCGCCAACGGCATCTCGATGCCATGACGCGCTACCTCGCCTCCCACGAGGGATTCCTCGGCCAAGATGTGATCGAGGTGCCGATGCGCTCGTATTGTTGGCGGGCAGACAAGCGTTGACCTGATCCGTCGGTCTTTCTTGAGGCAGCGTGCACGCGCGCCGTGGACGTCCTGTGGGCGGCCCGTGAGGCATCCGAGCACCGTGGCCTCATCCTGAGAATCGTCATCGGTTCGTCGGGAAACCCCGTGCACTGACCTACGCGGATGTACGGGGATCCACAGATGCGAGGTGCACGCTCTGCTGTGCCGGCCTGAGTAGGCCGGTCACAGAGAACGAAGGGATACCGCTCATGCCATTCCGTCTTCGCAACGTGCTCGCAGTCGGCGCACTCAGCTCCGGCCTTCTGGTCGGGGGAGCATTGGTGGCGAATGCCGCCACGACCTCGACCACGGGTTCAACCGGGAGCTCGGGAACCAGCTCCACGTCCACGCCGTCCTCCAACTCGTCGACGTCCACGCCGTCGTCGTCCTCGACCTCGGGTTCCTCGAGCTCTGGCTCGTCGAGCTCCGGCACCTCGGGGTCGAGCTCGGGCTCCACGAGTAACTGTCCAAACATGGGCAGCAGGGGCTCGGGCTCCAGCTCCGGCTCTCGACCCGGTGCTCCCCCGTCGGGCTCGGGCGAGACGCCACCGCCAGGCTCGAGCTCCGGCTCCTAAGGGGGCGCCCCTGACACGATCCTCCCCTCCCTGATCCCAAAGAGGTCGGGCGGTGTGGGCCGGTGCGGCCGGAGGGCCCACGGTCCCACCGCCCCCTCTCGGTTTGGGAGCCGCGGCCCGGACCGGGTCGCCTCCTAGGCGATTGCTCCCTCCGCGTCGAGCGCACAGGCGACCAGCTCGCCGAGCGCATCGTCGACGTGGATGGCCAGCTCGGCCAGCTCGGGGATGAGCCGGCAGCACGCCAGCATGCCGAAGTAGACGCGGTCGAGATAGGAGAACACAGTGACGTTGACGCCGATTCCCTCTGCCATGGGCCCGACGGGGTACATCCCGACGACCCGGCTGCCGGCACAGAACAGTGCGACGTCAGGTGCGCGCACGCTCGAGACAGTGACGTTGAACGGCGGTCGGACCTTGTCGAAGAGCCGCGCCCCGGCAACAGCACGGGCGATACGCGAGACCAGTGCTGGGACCGCGATCTGTGCCAGGTCGCCGATGAAGCGGCCCCGGTGGAGCTTCTCCTGTTCCTTGGCCACGCGGGCCGATTCCGAGATGGCGTCGAGCCGCGCCACAGGGTCGTCGATGTCGCTCGCCAGCGACACGAGCATCCCCGAGACCTGATTACCAAACTCCTCGGTCTGCCCGTCGGGCCGGGTCGAGACCGGCACCATGGCGACGAGTGTCTGCTCGACCCGCTCGTCCCGCGCCGCGAGCAACCGTCGCAACCCGCCCGAGACGCAGGCCAGCAACACGTCGTTCACGGTGGCCTCGAAGACTCGGTTGACGAGCTTCACGTCCTCGAGGGGCGCCGACAAGGTCGCGTAACGCTTGCGGTTGGACACGGCGCCGTTGAACGAGGTACGCGGTGCGGCGAAAAACCCCGGCGGCGGGCCCTCGCCACGCCCTGCCAGCTCGCGGTTGTGGATGCCGAGGTCGGCCACGGCTTCGACGCCCGCCTGCAACGTGGTCAGCGTCTCGCCGGGCTGGCGCACCAGAGACGAGGCCGCGTGGCGCAACATTTGGGTACCCGACGGCAGCGGCGGCGGGTCCCACACGATCGGGAGTTCGACGACGCGTGACCGCGGCGTGAGATCGAGGAACGCGGCGAGCACGGAGGCTCCGCTGACGCCGTCGAGGACGGCGTGGTGCACCTTGGCCAGCAGGGCAGTGCGGTCGTCCTCGAGGCCTTCGACGATGTGCATCTCCCACAGTGGCCGGTCGGGATCGAGCTGGCGGCTCATGACACCCGCCACAAAGGCGTCCAGCTCGGCACGCCCGCCGGGCGACGGCAGGCTGGCCCGGCTCAGGTGCTCGTCGAGCTCGAAGTCGGGGTCGGCGGCCCACACCGGATGGTGCAGGCCGAGTGGGACGCGCACCGCCCGCTGGCGCAGTGGGGGGATGAGGTGGATCCGCTGCTCGATGATCCGTCGGATCTGGGCGTAGCGCGTCGAGGGTGAGAAGAGCGAGCGCGTCCCCTCCGGCGGATCGAGCACGAGGACGACCCCCACGTGCATCGGCGTGGTGGGCGTCTCCAACGCGAGGAAGGCGGCGTCCATGCCGACAAGGGGCTGCATCACCCTTTCATAGCGTGTCGTCGACCCGCCGTCATGTACCTGTATGTCCGAAGCCACCGTGGCCCCGCATTGACTCGCCGAGTTCCTCCTCGGGCACGAGCACGAAGTCGGCTTGCTCCACCCGGACCAGCACGAGCTGGGCGATGCGGTCCCCGCGCCTCACCTCATAGTCCCGACCGGGGTCATGGTTGACCAGGATGACCTTGAGCTCGCCCCGATAGCCCGAGTCCACCAGGCCAGGCGCGTTGAGGCAGCTCACCCCGTGCCGGGCCGCCAGCCCGCTCCGCGGCAAGACCAGCCCCGCGTACCCGTTGGGGATAGCGACCGCGACCCCGGTGGGCACGACGGCGCGGCCGCCGCCGCGCGAAAGCGTCACGTCGGCGCGGGCAAGCAGGTCGGCCCCCGCGTCCCCGTCGCGCGCGTAGCCGGGCACGGCGAGATCCGCGTCGAGCTGGTGCAGGGGGACACGCAGCATCGCCGGACAATATCGCCGGACGATACAAGGCGCGATCGAGCGCCTGCGTCGGGACCGGCCGATAGCATCCGGCGGATGCTGGCCTGGATCGATCTCGAGATGACGGGGCTCGATCCGGCGCGCCACACCATCGTCGAGATCGCCTGCCTCGTCACCGACGACGACCTGACCATCGTCGCGGAAGCGCCCGACCTGGTGGTCCACACCTCACCCGAGCAGATCGCCACCATGGATGATGTCGTGCGAGCCATGCACACCCGCTCGGGCCTCCTGGCCGAGATGGAGGCGTCGACGACCAGCCTCGCCGATGCGGGGGCGCAGATTCTCGCCTTCCTCGAGGAGCACATCGCCCAACCTCGCACAGTGCCGCTGGCGGGCAACTCCATCGGGACGGATCGGCGCTTCCTGGCCGCCCAGCTGCCTGAGATCGAGGACTTCTTGCACTACCGCTCCGTCGACGTCTCCACGCTCAAAGAGCTGTGCCGGCGCTGGCGCCCCGAGGTCTACCGGGCGGCACCGGAGAAGAAGGGCGGACATCGCGCCCTCCAGGACATCCGCGAGAGCGTGGCCGAGCTGGCGTACTACCGGGACGCGCTCTTCGACCACGCCGAGGAAAGCGGACAGCCCGGAGGGCCCGGGGAAATAGCCGAGACCGAGGCCACCGGGAGCGACAACGCCGGCAAGGGAGCACCATGACAAGGCCGCGCAACGACACGGCCGCCATGTCGATCGACGAGGCGAACGCGACGATGACGGCACCGGGCGAGCTCTTCGAGATGGAGGAGCTCGATATCCGCGGCGTGCCCACCCGGACCTGGAAGAACCAACCACCCTCGCTGCGGTCCGTTCTCGACATGTCGCTCGGACACGGCGACGCGACGTTCTTGGTCTATGAAGACGAGCGCACGACCTTCGCCGAGCACCACCGCGTCGCCGCCACGCTGGCGCACCGGCTGCGCGACGAGTTCGGGATTGCCAAGGGCGACCGCGTGGCGATCGTCATGCGCAACATCCCCGAGTGGGTCATGGCCTTCTGGGCGGCCGCGGCCCTCGGCGCCATCGTGGTGCCGCTCAACGCGTGGTGGAGCGGCGAGGAGCTGCGCTACGGCCTCGAGGACTCGGGCTCCAAGGTCGCGTTCGTCGACACGGAACGAGCCGAGCGCATCCGGCCCTATCTCGGTGGGCTCTCGAGTCTGCGCGCGCTCGTCGTCGCCGACGAGCATCGCAGCGAGCCCAAGGCGCCGCTCTCGGTCTACGAGCCACCGGGTGGCGCGCCACCGGTCACGGAGTGGCCCTTCCCGCTCGCCGTGGGACCCGTGGAAGCGGACGCGACACCGCCCGACGTCACGATCGAGCCGGAGGACGACGCCACCATCTTCTACACCTCGGGGACCACGGGCCGGCCCAAGGGCGCCGTCGGCACCCAACGCAACATGATCACGAACTTGATGAGCCTCTTCTTCGTCAACACGCGCGGGGCCAAACGCTTCGGGTCGTCGCTGCTGGACCCAGAGGACAGGACCCAGCCCTCGTTCTTGTTGTCGGTGCCGCTGTTCCACGCCACGGGATGCCACTCCATCATGCTCAGCACGATCGCCAGCGGCGGCAAGATCGTGATGATGCACCACTTCGACCCCGAGCGCGCCCTCGAGCTGATCGAACGGGAGAAGATCACGAGTTTCGGCGGAGTGCCCGCCATGGTGATGCAAGTGCTCGACTCGCCCAACTTCGCCAAATTCGACACGTCGTCGGTGCGCGGTGTGTCCTACGGCGGCGCACCGGCTCCCCCAGATTTGGTCCGCCGCATCCGCGCCGCCTGGCCCGTCGGGCAGCCCTCGAACGGGTACGGGCTCACCGAGACGTCGTCGGTGACGTGCATGATCTCGGGCGGCGACTACGTCGCCAAGCCCGAGAGCGTGGGACCACCCGTCCCGGTCTGCGACGTGGCCGTCGTCCCGGAGGACTTCGCCGGCGACGAGCCCGACGCGTCGAACCCGCGGGGCCCCGACGTGCGCGGTGAGCTCTGGATCAAGGGTCCCAACGTGGTACGGGGCTATTGGAACCGCCCCGAGGAGACGGCCACGTCGTTCTCGAAAGGCTGGCTCCACACTGGAGACGTCGCCCGGATCGACGACGAGGACTTCGTCTACATCGTGGACCGGGCCAAGGACATGATCATTCGCGGCGGCGAGAACGTCTACTCCGTCCAGGTCGAGGGCGCGCTCTTCGAACACTCGGCGGTCGCCGACTGCGCGGTCATCGGCGTGCCGGACCCGACCCTCGGGGAGGAGGTCGGTGCGGTGGTGGTGCTCCGGCCGGGGGCCAAGGTGACGGCCGAGGAGCTCGCGCAGCACGTCAAGGCGCGCCTGGCCGGCTTCATGGTGCCGACCCGCATCTGGTTCCGCTCAGAGCCGCTCCCGCGCAACCCGCAGGGCAAGGTCCTCAAGCGTGAACTGCGCGACGAGTTGGTCCCGCCGGGCTAATCCGGTGGCCGGCCGGTGAGGCACAGCGGGCTCCTCGGGCAGTGCGGCGTCGACGCCGATCTCTCGGCCGCGGCCTCGGCCATGGTCAGCCCGGCCAGCATGTCGGGCATCCAGGCGTCGTCGTGAGGCGTGATAGTTGATCAAGGCGCGCAGCGACGAGCGCTCGGGACTTCACCTCGGCGCGAACGACTCGCGGGCGCGCCGCACCAGCGCGGCGGCGCTCATCCTTGCCTCCGGCTGTGACGGGACCGCGACCAGGTCGGGCGCTGGCAGGTCGGCGCGGCCCAGACCGCCCCAGACCGGCGCACACCGTCCCAGACAGGCGCCGGACGCGACCGTGCCGGCCCCGCAGGACCGGCACGGCACGACAGCGTGTGTCTGGGCGATCCGGCTCGGCCGGGCGCCCGCGGGGTGCTACTTGTTCGGCTGCGGCGTCACCCTCAGGTAGGGCTTGAGGGCCTTCCAGCCCTTGGGGAAGCGGCCCTTGGCGTCCTCGTCGCTCACCGCGGGGGCGATGATCACGTCCTCGCCCTCCTTCCAGTTCACCGGGGTGGCGACCGAGTAGTCGGCCGTGAGCTGCAGCGAGTCGAGCACCCGGAGGATCTCGTCGACGTTGCGTCCGGTGGAGGCGGGGTAGGTCAGGGTGAGCTTGACCTTCTTGTCGGGACCGATGATGAAGACCGACCTGACCGTGAGCGTGTCGTTGGCGTTCGGGTGGATCATGTCGTAGAGGTCGGCGACCTTGCGGTCCTCGTCGCCGATGAGCGGGAAGCTCAGCGCCGCGCCCTGGGTCTCCTCGATGTCGCCCGCCCACCCCTTGTGCGACTCGACCGAGTCGACGGAGAGGCCGATGAGCTTGGTGTTGCGCTTGTCGAACTCGGGCTTGGCCCGGGAGAAGGCGCCCAGCTCAGTGGTGCAGACGGGCGTGAAGTCCTTGGGGTGGGAGAACAGGATGCCCCAGCTGTCGCCGAGCCATTCGTGGAAGTTGATCGTGCCGTCGGTGGTGTCGGCGGTGAAGTCGGGAGCCGTGTCCCCGAGTCGTACAGCCATCTGCTCCTCCTGGGTGGGATGGGTCGTCTGTGAGTGGTGTGACCTTACCGGGATCCGCCGCAATTGTCGACATGATTGGTCATATTTATGGTTTCCCGCCGCCGCTCCGCGAAAGCCGCTCTCACCTGGGAACGCGCCAGAGCTCGATGTGCGGAGGCCCCCGCCCCTCATGCGAGAATGCCCCCATGACTCCCGAGCAGGCGGCGCCCGCCGACGGCGACGTGCCCTCCGGCGCGGACTCCCTGCTCGTCGAGCGCGACGGGTCGGTCACCGTCGTGACCATCAACCGGCCCGAGCGCCGCAACGCGGTGGACAGTACCTGCGCCGACCGGCTGCGCGAAGCCTTCGTGGCCTTCGACCACGACGAGGACAGCGCGGTGGCCGTGCTCACCGGGGCCGGCGGGACGTTCTGCGCCGGCGCCGACCTCAAGGCGGTGGCTGAAGGCGACCGCCGTCCCATCCCTGACGACGGCCCCGGGCCCATGGGCCCGACCCGCCTCGCCTTGACCAAGCCGGTCATCGCCGCGGTGGAGGGCTACGCCGTGGCGGGCGGCATCGAGCTGGCCCTGTGGTGCGACCTGCGGGTCGCCGCCGAGGACGCCACCTTCGGCGTGTTCTGCCGCCGTTTCGGCGTCCCCCTCTGCGACCTGGGCACGGTGCGCCTGCCCCGGATCGTCGGGCACGGCCGCGCCATGGACCTGATTCTGACCGGCCGGGCGGTGCTGGCCCCCGAGGCGTTGGCCATGGGCTTGGTCACCCGCGTCGTACCGCCGGGCCGCGCCCTGGCGGCCGCCCTCGAACTGGCCCAGCAGCTGGCGGCCCTCCCCCAGGTCTGCCTGCGCTCGGACCGCATGAGCGCGCTCGAGCAGTGGGGCCTGACCGAGGAGGAAGCCGCGGTCGGCGAGGCTCGGCGCGGCGCGCTGTCATCAGCAGCGGTGAGACGCTCGAGGGCGCGCGGCGCTTCGCCGGGGGTGCGGGTCGTGGTGGCACTGCGCTCGGCTGACCAGACCGAACCGGGACAGCCCCGGCCCGATCGCCCGACCGTCGCCGCCTTCGACTTCGACGGCACGCTGACCCACGGCGGCAGCGTGTTCCCCTTCCTCGTCAGGCTGCGGGGGGTCTGGCCGGTCCTGCGCGCCGTGGCCGGGCTCTCCCCGGAGCTGGTCCGCGCCGGGATCACGGGCGGCACGGCCGCCGACCTCGTCAAGGAGAAGCTCTTCCACCGTCTCCTCGGTGGCCTCCCGGTGTCCGAGGTCGATCGCTGCGGCGTTGAGTTCGCCCATGAGCACCTGGCCCGTCGTCTGCGCGCCGACACCCGGCGCCGGCTCGAGTGGCACCAGCGCCAGGGCCACTACACCGTCATCGTCTCGGCTTCACCCGAGTGCTACGTGCGCCCGGCCGGCGCCGAGCTCGGCGTCGACGCCGTCGTCGCCACCCGCCTCGCCATCGGCGGCGGCGGCCTCCTCACCGGTGGCTACGAGGGCAAGAACTGCCGGGGCGCCGAGAAGTACGCCCGGCTGATCGTGCACTTCCGCGCCCAGGGTCTGCTCTCGGGCAATGGCGCCGAGCAGCCGGTGCTGTGGGCCTACGGCAACAGCCGCGGCGATCTCCGGCTGCTCAACGCAGCCGATTACGGAGTGGACGCCGGCAAGCTGGGCCCGCTCGGCCGGCTTCGCCGCTTCCCTCGCCTGGCCCAGGTCACAGCCGAGCAGGCAGAGCCACCGGCGCCGCCCGCCACGGCCCGCACCGCCGACTGAGCCCCGCTCGACACCGCGCCCGTCACCCGGCGAAACCGCGCAGCGCGAGACCGTTAGGTCCCGCGCTGCGCGTCCTCCCCCGATAGAAGTCGGCTCACCTGTCCCGGGGCCGGTCGTCGGCGGCCCCGGGAAGGTCAGTCGCTGGCGTTCACCGTGAGGCTGAAGGTCGCGGTGAGGACCTCGGCCGTCGGTGTCTTGGAGTCCTTCACCTTGACCGAGATCTGGTAGGTGCCCGGCGTGGCCACCGTCCCGGACAGCACACCGGCCTTCGACAGCGTGAGCCCGGTGGGCAGCGTGCCCTTCACCTTCCATTTGTACGGCGTGACCCCGCCGCTCGCGGTCAGCTGCACGCTGTAGGCCGTGCCTTCGGTCGCGGCCGGCAGCGGCGAGGTCGTGGTGATCTGGAAGGACGTGACGGTCAGTGTGAAGTACTGCACGTACTGGTAGCCGATGCCGTTGTCGGCGAGGAATGACAGCTCGAAGGAGCCGGCCTTGGTCGGCGTGCCCGAGAGTGTGCCGCCCGAGTACGTGACGCCCCTCGGCAGCGTCCCCACCTCGGTGAGGGTCGGCTTCGGGTTGCCCGTGGTGACCACGGTGAAGCTGCTGAGGCTGTAGCGGGGGAAGCTCGCCTGATCCGGCGAGCTGATGCCGGCTGGGATCTCGATGGTCAGCGTGAAGGACTGGTTGGCTGCTGGCCCTCCGCCGTTCGATGCCGTGATCGTGAACGTGTAACTGTCCGCGCTGGCCGCCGCCGGGTTGCCCGCCAGGGTCGCCGTCCCGTCTCCGTTGTCGGTGAGTGTGACGCCGTTGGGCAGGTTCCCCGTCTCGGAGATGGCGGGCGCGGGCGTTCCCGTCGTCGTGACGGTGAAGCCGTTCTGAGCGCCCGACACGAACGTGGCGGCGGCGTTGCTCGTGATGGCGGGGGCCGCGGTGACGGTCAGCGTGAAGGACTGCGTCGCCGCGTTGCCCACCCCGTTGTCAGCCGTCACGGTGATTGCGTAGACGCCTCCCGCGCCGGCGGCCGGGCTTCCGGACAATGTGGCGGTGCCGTCACCGTTGTCGACAAAGGTCACACCGCTCGGCAGGGTGGCACCGGTCTCCGACAACGCGGCGACCGGGAACCCACTCGTGGTCACGGTGAAGGTCCCGACGGTGCCGACGGCGAACGTCGTGCTGTTGCTCGAGGTGATGGACGCGGCCTCGTTCACGGTCAGCGTGAAGGACTGGGTGTCGGCGGTGCCGACGCCGTTGCCCGCCGTGATGCTGAACGCGTAGAGGCCCCCGCTGCCAGTGGCCGGGGTCCCGGACAACGTCGCGGTGCCGTCCCCGTTGTCAAGGAAGCTCACACCGCTCGGTAGGGCTCCAGTCTCGGAGATGGCTGCCGTGGGGTTCCCCGTCGTCGTGACGGTGAAGGTGCCAGCAGTCCCGACGGTGAAGGTGGTCGAAGCGTTGCTGGTGATGGCTGACGGCGCATCGACGGTCAAGGCAAAGGTTTGGGTGGCCACCGGGTTGACGCCGTTACTCGCTGTGATCGTCAGCGGATACGTCCCGTAGGTGCCGGTGGCTGGCGTGCCCGCCAGGGTGGCGGTCCCGTCATGGTTGTCGACAAAGGTAACCCCGCTCGGCAGGCCTCCCGTCTCCGTGAGCGCCGCCGTCGGCGCACCAGTGGAGATCACGGTGAACGTCCCGAAGGTGTTTTCGGTGAACGTCTTGCTCGAAGGCGACGTGATCGCCGGCGCCGCATCGACCGTCAGGGTGAACGACTGCGTCGCCTCCGGGCTCACCCCGTTGCTCGCTGTGATCGTGATCGGGTACGAGCCCCTCGTGGTCCCTGCCGGCGTGCCGGCCAGGGTGGCCGTGCCGTTGCCGTTGTCGTTGAAGCTGACGCCACTCGGCAGCGCGCCAGACTCCGAGATCGCCGTCGTCGGGTAGCCCCCCGTCGTGATGGTCGTGCTGCCGGGATCGTTCTCGTCGAAGGTGGCCGAATCGCTCGACGTGATGCTGGGCGCCTGGTCCACGGTGAACGTGAACGACTGAGACGCGTTTGGGCTGATGCCGTTGGACGCCGAGAAGGTCAGCGGATAGGTGCCTCCGGTGCCGGCGGCCGGGGTCCCGGACAATGTCCCGGTGCCGTTGCCGTTGTCCTTGAAGCTCACACCGCTCGGCAGCGCACCGGACTCCGTGATCGAAGGAGCGGGGCTCCCGGTCGTGGCGACGGTGAAGCTCCCCGCGCTGCCGGTCGTGAAGGTCGTGTTGTTCGGCGAGGTGATCGCCGGCGCGACCCCGAGCGAGATTGGATTGTCGGACGCGTTGGCCGACGGCCCGGTTCCGAGCGTGCTGATGGCGGCCACGGAGACGTCGTAGTCGTCGCCGTTGCTCAGCCCGGTGACCGTCTCAGTGGTGGCCGTCGAGTTGAAGGTTTCACTCACCGGGGAACCACCGCCGACCGGGTCGGCCGTGATCTTGTAGCTGGTGAGGCTGCCAGTACCCGGGTCGGGCGCGGTCCAGCTGACCGTGATCTGCCCGCTCGAGCCGGTGGCGGTCACACCCGAAGGGGCACCCGGGAGGGCGCTCCAGGTCAAGCTCACGGTGCCCGGGCACCCCGCGTAGCCGCCAGAGATGGTGTCATCTGTTGTGTTGGTGGCGCCGCTGCCACCGGCGCCGCTGGTCGCGCCGCTGGTGCCCTGTGTCTCCTGCTCACCACAGGAGGTCGAACTGACTGCGGTGCCCGCGGTGAAGGCGGGGTTGGACGTGTTGGTGAAGCTGGTCAGGGAGGAAGTCGACACCCACGAAGATCCGGCCCCGCCGGCGCCTGCACCGACAGCGGCGAGCACACTGCAGGCGTTGGCGGCCCCGCTGCCTCCGCCGTAGTAGCCGCCACCACCACCGCCGCCACCCTGATGTTGCGTGTCCGAGTTGGTATCAGATCCCCCTGCGGCACCGGAGCCCGAGGCGTTCGGGCCAGTACCCTGCGACCCCGCAGGGCCGCTCCCACCGGTCAACTCTGCGCCGCCGGCTCCGCCCGTGCTGTTGGCTGCTCCACCACTGCCCGTGGTTGCGGAGGTCCCCGACGTGCCCGTTGGAGCCCCGACACCGCCACCACCACCACCGCCAGCGGCCTGCTTGTCGCTATCAGCTCCGCCACCGCCACCGCCAAAGCCCTGGCCGCTGGCCGAGCCGCCCGGAGCAGAGGTGTTGGACTCCGAGGTCGCCGATGCGCCCGTGCTGGCCCCAGCATTGCCATTGCCGCCGTTGCCGCCATCGCCGCCATTGTCGGTGCAGCCACCTGCACCGCCACCGCCACCGCCACCAGCCGCGATGGCCAGCAGCGTGGCGCACGGCGACCCCGAGGTCCCGTAGACGCACACGGCGCTGGAGCCACCGCCGGCACCGCCACCCGACTGATTTGCGGTGGTTGTCTGCTGGCCGCCGTTTCCGCCGATCGAGTACCCCGCGCCGCCAGTCCCGCCGGTCGCCGTCGTACCGCTCGAGTGGGCGCCGCCCCCGCCGCCGCCACAGCCGATTCGCGCTGCGATGCTCTCACCAGCCGCCACGGTGAAGGTTCCGAGCACCTGGCCACCGGCACCTCCGGTGGCGGTGTTGGCGTTGTCTAACAGTCCAGTGCTACTGCCACCACCACCACCGCCGCCGCCGGTCAGGGTGATTGTGGCGCTACCTCCGCCGGTCTCGGCCGACAGCGTCGTGACGTACCAGGTGCCACAGGCCAGCGACGAGACCGATGTCCCCCCGGTGGTGAACCACTGCGGGGTGGCCGAGCTCGCGCCAGCCTGCGGCGTCAATGTGGCCGCCAGGGTGAGCGCGCTTCCCATCAAGACGGCAGCGAATATCGCTTTCGTGACTCGTGCCACATGACCTGCCCCCGGTCGCACACCGACCATCACACCATCCTCCTCGGTCGTACTACTTCAGAGTCCATTGCGTCGTTGTCTTCGGAGCTGCCCGCCAGCCCCGCGTGTGCCATTCCTTGCCTGTCCCGACTCTCTCGAGTCGCCTACGGACCTGCCGCCTGAATGGTCAGGCTGATGGAGCCGGTTGCGGCCAGCGCAGTCGGCTTGGTGCTGTCCTTCACCGACACGTTGATCGTGTAGGTCCCCGGCGTGACGGTCGAGGGAACGGTCCCTGACAACACGCCGTGCTTGGACAGCGTCAGTCCGCTCGGTAGCGTGCCGACGACCTTCCACTTGTACGGCGTCACCCCGCCCTGTGCGGTGAGTTGCTGGCTGTACGGAGCGGCCTCGGTGAGGGTCGGGAGCTCCGTCGTCGTGACGGCGAGCTTCACGACGGTGAGCGTGAAGACCTGAGTTGCGTTCGGCGAGACGCCGTTCGACTCCGTGAAGAGGATCTGGAAGGTCCCCTTCTTCGATGGCCGGCCGAACAGGCGACTGCCGGTGAAGCTGACCCCTCTGGGAAGGTTGCCCCACTCGGTGAGGGTCGGGGCCGGGTACCCGGTCGCCGTCGGCGTGAACTGGGAGAGGACGCCTTCGACGAAGGTTGTTGCGTTCGCCGACGTGATGGCGGGAGCCTCATCGATGCTCAGCGTGAACGACTGCGTCGCCGGGGTCCCGATGCCGTTGTTCGCCTTGAGGCTGATCGGGTAGGCACCGCCGCTGCCGGCAGCCGGCGTCCCCGCCAAGGTGGCGGTGCCATCACCGTTGTCGGTGAACGTCACGCCACTGGGCAGGGATCCGGTCTCAGAGAGCGCAGGAGCGGGGAATCCACTGGTCGTCACGGTGAAGGAGCCCGCGCTGCCGACGGTGAACGTCGTGCTCGTTGCCGAGGTCACCGCGGCGGTCTGGTCGACGGTCAGCGTGAACGACTGCGTCGCCTGGGTCCCGATGCCGTTGGTCGCCGTGACGGTGATCGGGTAGTCCCCGCCGCTGCCGGCAGCCGGGGTCCCCGCCAACGTTGCGGTCCCGTTGCCGTTGTCGGTGAACGTCACACCACTGGGCAAAGATCCAGTCTCGGAGACCGCCGGCGTCGGGAAGCCAGTTGCCATCACGGTGAATGTGCCCGCGCTCCCGACGGTGAACGTCGTGCTCGTTGCCGAGGTCACCGCGGAGGACTGGTCGACCGTCAGGGTGAACGATTGCGTCGCCTGGGTCCCGACGCCGTTGATGGCCGTGACGGTGATCGAGTACGTGCCGCCGGTTCCGGCGGCCGGAGTGCCCGAGAGCGTGGCAGTGCCGTCACCGTTGTCGACGAAGGTCACACCGCTCGGGAGGGACCCGCTCTCGGAGAGTGCTGGAGCAGGGAAGCCCGCCGTGGTCACCGCGAACGTACCGAGGCTGCCGGTCCTGAAGGTCGTGCTGGCTCCCGAGCTGATGGACGGCGGCTCGTCGACCGTCAGCGTGAAATTCTGGGTGGCGTCGGGTGCGACCCCGTTGCTCGCGGTGATCGTGATCGGGTAGACGCCGCCGCTGCCCACCGCGGGCGTGCCCGCCAAGGTGGCGGTGCCGTTCCCGTTGTCGACGAAGGTCACACCCGAGGGCAGGGGCCCGGTCTCGCCGAGAGCCGCGGTGGGATTGGCGGACGTCGTCACGGTGAAGGTACCCGCGGCGTTGACCTGGAAGGTCGTGCTTGCTCCCGACGTGATGGTCGGCGCGAGCGGACCGCTGCTGACCGTCAGCGTGAAGTTCTGGGTGGCGCCGGTCCCCACCCCGTTGCTCGCCGTGATGGTGATCGGGAAGCTGCCCGGTGAAGTGGGCGTCCCGGAGAGCGTGGCAGTCCCGTTCCCGTTGTCGACGAAGGACACTCCTGTCGGCAGCGGGCCGCTTTCGGCGATGGCGGATGTCGGGTTGCCCGTGGTGGTCACGCTGAAGCTGTCGGAGCTTCCGGTCGAGAAGGTAGTGGCGTCGGCCGACGTGATGGCCGGTGCCTGATCGACAGTCAGCGTGAACGACTGCGTGGCTGGGCTTCCGACCCCGTTGCTTGCCGTGATCGTGAACGGGTACTCGCCACCGGTGCCCGCGGCCGGCGTGCCCGAGAGCGTGGCGGAACCGTTCCCGTTGTCAACCAAGGTGACCCCCGACGGCAGCGCACCCACCTCGGAGTACGACGGTGTCGGGAATCCGGTACTCGTCACCGTGAAGGAGCCCGCCGTCCCGGTCGTGAAGGTCGCAGTCGAACCTGACGTGATGGACGGGACCTGGTCGACCGTCAAGGTGAAGGACTGGGTCCCGTTCGGAGGGTTGCCGTTGGCCGCCGTGATGGTGATGGGGTACGTGCCGCCGGAGCCCGCGGCCGGCGTGCCCGCCAGGGTGGCGGTGCCGTTCCCGTTGTCGACAAAGGTCACGCCCGACGGCAGGGGTCCGGACTCGGACAGTGACGGGGTGGGATACCCATTTGTCTTCACGGTGAAGGTCCCAGCGCTGCCGGTCGTGAAGGTCGTCGTGTTCGCCGAGGTGATCGTCGGCGGGATCTGCTGCACGACGATCTGGGTGGATGCGAGCGCGACCGGAGGTGTGTACGGCGGCGTGCCACTGTTGCCACTCGTCGGGTAGCCGTCAAAGGTGACGTTCTGCGTGCCGAGGTCCGGGACGGTCACGTTTGTGTCGACCCTGAACTCCGAGAGGGTCTCGCTTTGGGTCGACCCCACGGATCCCGTCGCCGTAAACTGCGCGCTCACCGTGGGGAGGGTGACGTTGTCGCCACCAGCTACGTGGTCGGAAGTGGGCAGCTCGACCTCGAGATACGGGAACGTCGTGTGATAGTTACCGCTCATCTGCGCGTCGCAGCCGGCCCCGGTCGCCGTGCAGAACTGGGCCGTCGCCACACCTTCCGTCGTCGCATCGCCGCCGGTCACCTGCACCGTATTCGGCACGTACGTGAAACCAGAGGGAACTGTCACCACAGTGGCGAAGCCGTCCGCGTAGTTGATCGTCGCCGTGCCGAGCTGAGTCGACTCGCTGATCGGAACGCTCGACCCGATCGGGGCCGAGGTGACCGTCAGCGGCGCGTTCTGCTGGGCGGTCGAGGGGACCACGACGGCCTGTTCCGCCGTCTCGTAGATGTCCTGCGTGTCGCCGTCGACCGTGATCGCTTCGCCCACCTCCTGGTCGGTCGCCGGCGCATAGTTCATGGTTGCGATCGTGCAGTTCGGCGAGCCGGGCGAGTACGTGTCACCCGGGGCGCAGTAGGCAAAAGTGGCGTTGAACGTGCTGGTGGCGCTGTCGCCGGGCAGCATGCTCAAGATGCCCTGGGTGGCCGTCGTGATCACCGTCCCGTCACCGGCGGGCGGCTGGCTCACCACGGTCAGCGATGCCGGGTTGACGTTCGATGCGCCGCCGGACACCAACGTCAGGGTGTCGAAGTTGTCGGGAGCGTTGAAGATGAGCGTTATGTCCGAGAGCGTCCCCGTCGGATCGGCCGAAAGGACGATGGACGTTCCACTGACCGAGCTCACATAGGTGCCGTTGGCGATCCCGGGCCCGACCACGGCCGAGCCTGCAGTCACGCCCACGTTGGCGAAATTGTTCGAACTCGTGACGGTCGTCGACGAGCTCGACCCGGTGACGTCGTCGACTGCTGTCGCGCGTCGTGAAGGTGAGGACCTGGGTGCTGGTGATCGCCGCGGACGTCTTGGTCGAGATCGTCATGCCACCGGTCGTCACGGTGCTCACCGTGGTGCCGGAGGCAAAGGAGGATCCGTTGGCGCTCATCCCCACGGCGACACCGGTCGTGCTGGTGCAGGTGAGCGATGTCGAACCGCTCGACGCGGTGCATCCGGTGAGATTGATCACTGGGTCCGTCGAGAATGCGCCGGTGCCGTTGGCAATGGTCGGAGGGGTATCCGCGAAAGCGGGCGACTCGAGCGTGATGGCCGCCGTGGCCAGGACGCCCGCTGCCAACAACAAAGCTGACACGATCCTGAAGATCACAGCTCCATGGACGCGTGCTGGCACGCCTGGGCTCATGACTGCCCCTCCCCTTTACCCTTTGCTCTTGGCCTGCCCCCTCACTCTGGGTTGCATCCCGCAACCACGGATGCCCTTACCCAATGTGTTGAACGTTTTAAACGCACGTTCGCAAGAAATTTAAGCGGATGTTCGTTTGGGGCCGCCTTCGTGCTTGAAATATTTCCTTTGCAATGCAACGACCTCTCACCCGCATCGCACGAGCGAATCTGCCAGAAACGCGATCAGCGGCTGTCGTGTGGCGTGGGCGACGCACGTTGCAGACCTGACACGCGGGTACTCAACGCTCAGCGCGACACGCTGCGACGAGCCGTGACTCGACGCTGCCGCAGCTGCGCTGTGCTCGCTCTAGGAGGGCGTGACCGCGATGCCCACGGCGTGGCCCGAGTACCCGGGAACCGCAGTGGTGACATCGCCGAAGTACGGCGCATCGCCGAACGCGAACACCTGCCCGCTCCCGTTGACAGCGTCGAAGCCCTGCCCGCTGAAGTCAGGGATCAAGCCGGTCATCGGGCTCTTCATCGCGCCGAGCCCGGGCGAGACCGCACCGATCCCCACCGGAGGAGCGTCGCCGAAGTCGTACACCGTGCCGTTCGCACCGAGCACCCAGTACCCGCCGCCGTCAGGTGTGGGCGCGACGCCGACCAGGGCCGTGGACGGCGGCGCCCCACCCAGGGAGCCGAAGAAACCGGCGTCACCGAAGGCGAAGACGCCTCCGTCGGACGCGATGAGCCAGTAGCCCCTACCGTCGTGCGTCGGCACCATGCCGATGACCGGCTTGTTCAGGACGAGGCTTCCGGTGCTCCCGTAGAAGCCGGCGTCGCCGTAGGCGAAGATGCCGCCGTCGGAGGCCACCAGCCAGTAGCCGCCCCCGTCGGGCGTGACCGCCATCCCGACCATCGGCTTGTTCAGCCGGATGCTGCCGGTACTGCCGTCGAAGCCAGCGTCGCCAAAGCTGAACACGCCGCCGTCGCTGGCGACCTCCCAGTAGCCGCCGGCGTCGTGTGTTGTCGCGATGCCGACGACCGGGGCGTTCAACCGGAGGCCGCCCATGCTCCCGTGAAACTCCGCGTTCCCGAAGCTGAAGACGCCGCCGTCCGCTGCGTTGATCCAGTAGCCGCCCACGCCACCGCTCGGTTGCCCGGACGAGCCCGGGAGGGTGCTCAACTGAGCCGGGCCGTAGTAATGGTCCACGATCTGGGTGTATGACCAATTCCCGTCGCCGTTGTCCTGACCGATGGCGTAGCCCAACGCACCCCACTGGCCCATGCCGATCCCGTGACCCCATCCCTGGCCTTCGATCGAAACCGAGGAACCGTTGATCCCGGTGATGGAGAACAGGTCCGAGTTGAGACCGAGGTCGGTGTAGAACTCGGTGCCGGGCATCGTGACGCTCCCTGATGTGCCGGCCACCGTGATGGTGTCGACCCGTCCGTACGAGGCGTCGTAGGGATGGCCGGGGTCGGTGACCAACTGGCCGGGTCCGGTCGGGAAGTTGGTAAACGTGCCGATCTGGGGCCACGCTGATTCGATCGCTCCGTAGCCGACCGAGGTCGTCCACTGGTGGTTGGGGTTGCAGGCGCCAGACACGCACACGGCGTCGCCGTCGTCGGGCACCGCCGTGAATGGCGACTCCTGGTTGGCGCTCGAGGTGTAACCGCCGGTCGACGCGGAGTACTCGGTGGTGGCGATCGCGCCGTTGGGCATCGCCATGACCTGCCCGGCAGTGTCGTCCGCGGCGGCGATGCTCGTCGATGTTTCGTACTCGGTGCCGCGATAGGTCTGACAGCTCAGGTCGCAGGTATCGGCGTAGCCCCCGTAGCCGCCGAGGTTGGCGAGCACATAGGAACGGACCGCCACCGCCTGGGCCTCGAGCTCCTGGAAGCCCCAGTCCATGCCTTGGGGACCGGCCCCGCCCACACTCCCCCAGCTCGACGGCGATTCCCCCGGCACCGTGTCGGCGACGTAGGTCTCGAGCGGCAGCGTGTTGACGGTCCTCGCCTCGTCGTCGGAGTTGTAGAGCGCCGTCAACGTGCCGTGCACGATGGGGCTGCCGCCGGCAACGCACAACTGGAGGAGGCCTCCGCTGACGGGCGACGCGGTGGGACTGTTCTGATTGGCCAGGACCTGTGTCCACGGTCCGGCACACCCGGGCCCCGTATCGACGGCCCACGTTCCCGCCGTCTGTTGGAACCGAACAGCGGGCGAGTCGGAGACGCCCGGCGCCGAGACGCCGCCCAATGACTCCACGATCACATCGAGGCCATCGTTCTCCATCATGTCGACGCGCACGTTCGTCGAATCCGCCGGCAGCGCGCGCGACTGCGAGGACGGGATCTGGGGCACCGACGGCCGGTTCGGCGCACCGAGGTCGGCCGCCGCGGGAGCGGTGGAGCCGACCAGCGCGGCGGGCACGGCCACGAAGCACGAGAGCACGAAGCCCACCACCAGTACGGCGCGGCGGCCGTGGTGTTGCCGGACGGCCCGGACTCACGATCCAAGAGCTCATGATCTCGCACGCGCGGCTGGGGCTCGGTCCGACACGATGCGACCAGGATAGGGGCGCTCCGGGCGCCCAATGGTGCATGGGGAAGGCAATTCCGGTTCCAATGTGCGCTTGTACACTGCACGCCCGTGCGAGTCGACCAGGTCATTCCGTCGCTCGCCAGCCGCGACGCCATCGGGGTCCACACCGTGAACCTGCGCGACGGTCTTCGTGACGCCGGCTTCGACTCGGACATCTACTACGGCTCGCACACGCCCGACGTCGAGCACGAGGGACGGCCGGTGATCGAGCTCGGGCGCGCCGGACGCGACCGATGGTTGCTGTACCAGGCCTCCATCGGGAGCCCGGTGTACGACATTCTCGCCACGCGCAACGAGCCCAAGCTCGTCAACTACCACAACATCACCCCGGCCGATCTGTTGCGCGACTGGGAGCCCGCAGTGGCGTACGAGGTCGCGCTGGGCCGGACGCAGCTGGCGCGCCTCGCCGCACAGAGCCGCTTCGCCGTGGCCGATTCCGCGTTCAACGAGTCCGAGCTCCACGCGCTCGGCTTCCAGGGCACCGCCGTGGTGCCACTGCTGATCGACATGCAGGCCAAGAGCGACCAACCCGATCCCGAGCTGCTGGCATCCCTGGCCCGGCGCAAAGCGCGCGAGGGCGGCGGCGACCTCCTCTACGTCGGGAAGATCTCGCCGCACAAGGCGCCGCACGACCTCGTGAAGATGCTCGACGTCCTCCGACGGACCGACGACCCATGCGCCCGCCTCCACCTCGTGGGCTCGCCGCTCGGGGAGACCTACGAGCCCGCCCTCCGCACGTTTATCGAGGAGCTCGGACTGAGCGCTGCCGTGAATCTCGCTGGCTCGGTGAGCGGCGCCGAGCTCGAGGCCTACTACGACGCGGCCGACGTCTTCGTCATGGCGTCGGACCACGAAGGCTTCTGCGTTCCACTGGCCGAGGCCATGGGACACGGCGTCCCCATCGTGGCCTACGGGGTCACCGCAGTCCCCGAGACCGTCGGTGGCGCCGGCCTCGTGCTCGACGACAAGTCCCCGGTTCCCTTTGCCGCCGCCGTCGGCCGTGTGTTGCGCGACGACACTCTGCGTGGCGTGCTGGCCGCTGTGGGGCGGGAGCGCGCGGCCGGCTTCGACCTGGCGGCCTCGACCCGGCGCTTCGTGTCGCTGGTGCAGGACGCCGTGGCGTCCTGACCGGGCTTCAGCCCCGCAACGCCAGGATGGCGTCGACGGCGCGGTTGCCGGCCGAAGGCAGATCGAGCGCCTCGACCCGCTCCCGACCGGCGTGGGCGAGCGCGTGGCGGAGACCCTGGTCACCGAGCACGCGGGCGATGGCACCGGCGAGTGCGTACGGGTCGGTCGCGTCCACCAGAAGGCCTGCGTCGCCGACCACCTCCGGGCAGCGCGCCGGCCCGATTCGCCACGACGCACAGGCCCATACTCATCGCCTCGAGCACGGGCACGCCGAACCCTTCGTGCCGCGAGCTGAGCACGAGGACGTCCGCGCCCCTCATCGCTCCAATGAGGGCGGGGTCGCTCAGTCCGCCGGTGAAGGTGACGGCGTCGTGGAGTCCCATCTCGGCGACGAAGCGGTGCAGAGCGTCGCTGTACGCGGGTACGGCGGGCCGGCCGACCACCTCGAGGGTCGCCGTGCGGTCGTAGTGCTCGCGTGCCACGAGGAGACCCATGACCGCCAGCTCGATGCCCTTGTTCGGCGCGACACGGCCGACGCTGATCCAGCGGGCGCCGCCAGTGGGCGTGGCCGGTGTCGCCGGTGCGCTCGGCACGGCCCCACTCGGGGTCGGCAGCGTCGCCGCGGGCGGCACCACGGCGATGTGCGCGAACCCTGCGGCCGTCAACTCGGCCGCGTTGAAGGAGGACACCGCCAGTCCGAGCGACGCTCTGGGGGCGAGTGCGCGCGAATTCTTGTTGGGCGCGCAGCTGATGACGAGCCATCGGCGTTGTTCCAGGACGCGTAGAACTCGGGCGGGGTCACGTTGTGGTAGTTCACCACGAGCCGCTCACGGCGCGCACCGAGGAACGCGGCAATGCCCGAGGCTGTGGCGAATTGGTAGACGAGCACGTCCCCCGGTTCTGCCTCCTCGGCGTAGCGGCCGAACGGCCGGGTCAGCGCAGCCGTTTCCTCGTCGGTGAGCTCGACGTAGATCTCCGAACGCACACCCCGCGCCTCGAGCACCTCACGCAGGCGCAGGGTGTGCCGGCCGACGGCGTCGGCGCGGTGCAGCATCGGCACGAACTGGTGGACCGCGGTCATGACGCGGTCGCGTTGGTGCGGGCGCCCGCGCCCACCAGCGGGACGAGCAGGGCGACGAAGCGGTCCGCCGCGGTGGCGAGATCGAGCTCACCGAGGCGCCGGCTGCCGGCCTGGGCCAAGGTGGCCCGCATCGGCGCGTCGGCCAGCAGCGCGTGGATGGCGCCGGCCAGCGCGTAGGGGTCCTTGTCCGAGACCAGCAGTCCGGCGCCGTCGAGCACCTCGGGCACGGCGCCCTGATCGAAGGCGACGACCGGAATATGCGCTGCCATGGCCTCCACGACGGGGACGCAGAATCCCTCGTGCTCGGACGTCACCACCAGGACGTCGGCTTGGGCATAGGCCGACGCCACCGTGGCGTCGCTCGCGTGTCCCGTGAAGCGCACCGCGTCCGACACGCCCAGGTCGATGACGAAGCGCCGCAGCGCGGCGGCATAGGACTCGGTGGCAGGTTTGCCGACGACGAGAAGCGTCGCGTCGGGATCCTGATGGGCTCGCGCCACGGCCAGTGCGGCGACTGTGTTCTCGAGGGCTTTGTTCGGTGATACCCGGCCGACGGCGAGCCACCGCGCGCCACGCCGGCGGGTGGCGTCGCCGGCTGCGCTTGGCGACGGCTGCGGTAGGTGCGGCTGCGGCGGGTGCGGCGCTATCGAGCGCCGCCGACGGCGGGACGACTGCAGTCTTGGCAAAGCCCGCCGCGGCGAGGTGCGCTTCGTTGTAGGCCGAGTCCGCGACGGCAAGCGCTGCTCGTGGCGCCAAGAGCGCCAAGTCACCCTGGGCCTGCAGCTGGCCGAGTGCAAGGTGGTTGTCCCATGGCGCCATGAGATCCGGCGGCGTGATGTTGTGGTAGTTGACGACGAGGGTCTCGGACCGTGCGGCCAGCCACGGTGCCATGGCCGACGCAGTGGCGAACTGGTACACCACGACGTCCCCAGGCCGCGCTGCCTTCAGCGTACGACAGCACAGGGAGAGTCTCGTCCGCGGTCTCGACGTCGATGGTGTCGACGAAGATCTGTGCGTCAAACCCACGGGCGCGCGTGGCGTCGCGCAGCCGGAGGGTGTGGCGCCCGACCGCATCGCCGCGGTGCAGGACGGGCACGAAGTGGTGAATGCCGCTCACGGGGGCGTGCTGGCCGCCAGGGCGATCCGCTGATTCTCCTCCTCGGCGCCCAGGAGCGGGACGACGTCGACGAACCCGATGCGGTCGAGCAGGAGTTCCCACGTCGCTTCGTGCAGCGATCGACCCTCGACGAGGTCGCGTGCCGGCGCCTCCCTCGACCCGGCCGCCGTCACCGGCTCGGACAGGACAATCAGCGGCGCGCCACGGGCGAGCGTGCGCCTGCACGCGCTGAGGAGGGGCAGAAGGTCGTGCAGTGCGAGGCGATCGACCACACCGCTCAGCACGATCCCGCCAAGATCGGCGTCGGCCTGCGCCCGCAGGTACTCCGAAGCCTCGGCGATCGTGACGGTGCAGCCGCGCTCGAGCGCACGCAGAGCCAGTGCGCCGCGAGGTTCGACGCCATGAGCAGTCGTGCCGCGGCTGGCGAAGGCGTCGAGCAAGCTGCCCTCCCCGCAGTCGGCGTGCACGATGTCACCGCCGGGGGTCGTGGCCGTGACGTGCGCGGTGACCGGGCCCGCCCACGGGCCCACGTCGCGAGCCGGGACGAGCCAGGCCGGACCTTCGACAGGCCGGTCTTGTGCGGCCAGCCTCGCCTCGAGGGTCGCAACGCGTGCCGAGAGGAAGCGAAAAGCCTCGACGACATGGCCCATCGCTTCCTCGAGCTCGGTCTTCACGCTCTCGGTCGGCCGCGGACCTCGCTCCCGACGCAAGCGCTCGAGTCGGCCGCCCCGGCGGCCGCTGCTGCGGCGCTCCTCGTCGAGTGCGTCGGACAGAGCCGACGCACCAGGGTGATAGGGACCGTAGCGATCACCGAGGAGGGTGAACGCCCCCAGGAAATTCCAGGCGTCGCTGCCCTGTGGCGCGAGACGAGCGAAGGCATCGTGCAGCGCCTGTGCAGCCCGTTCGCGGTCGGCTGCGGCCACGCCCGCGCCGTCTCCATCGCCGTCGTCATCGACCCCGTCCACGGCCCGCACCCTGGGCCGTCGCGTCAGGCATCGCCGGTTGGAGGAGTGAGGACGGGCATGGCGCTGGATGCTACCGGTGATGCCCGCACGTGGACGGGGGCGCGGTTTCACGGTCAGGAGGAGCGGGTAGCGTCGTGCGATTGGCACGTTCACTTCGGGGCTCCGTGACGAGCGCGCACAGGTTGACGACGCGTCTCACCCTCTCCTGCATCGCTGTGGCGGGCGTGTGCGTCGTCGGCGGCGCGCTGACGACGGACACGGCGCAGGTCGGCAGCCGCGAATCCTCTGACGCTGACCGAGACCTGGAACAGCACCGCAGCGTTTCCAGGTGTGATCCTCGACGACGCGCCCTGCGGCGTCGCCGAGGCCTCGCCGGTCCAGTTCGACGATGGGGGGACGCCGGCGGTCGAGATCGGCGACCGCCTGGGCTTCCTGTACGGCTTGAACCTCTTGAACGGCACCCAAGCCCCCGGGTGGGGCAACGGCACAGGCAGCGGATTGGGCCCGGGACAGGGCTGCGGCAATCCAAGTGGCGGCACGCCCGCCACCGGCGACATTGGCATCGGGGTTCCAGGCAGACCGCCCGTCGACTCGACGGCGTCAGTCGGGCCCAACGGCGACCTCTACTTCGGTGGCGGCAATGCAGCGGAGCCGATTGACGGCGGCTACTACGCGTACGGTCCCAACGGCAGCGCGCTCTGGAACCAGGTCGTGACCAACCCGTCGAGCGACACCGTCCCCAACGGCGGCGTGCAAGCGTCCCTCGCCATCGGCGACGGCGGGGCACTCGTCGAGGCCGGCTCGCTCGGTCAAGAGACGTACGCCCTCAGCAGTGGCAGCGGGTCGCCCACACCAGCCTGGCCGCAGTTCTCCGCTGACAGCGTCTTCTCGACGGCGGCCGTCGGTGACCTCTACGGCACCGGATCGGACGACTTCGTCTCAGGCGGCGCCTCGTCGCAGGGCTTCGCCTACGGCAAGCATTACGACAACGGCGGCCACGTCCGGATCTACAACGACAGCGGAGGGTTGGTCTGCAGCGCCGACACGACTGAGGAAGTCGATTCGTCCCCCGCCATCGGACCGATCCTGCCGTTCGGGCACTATGGGATCGCGACGGGCACCGGCAGCTTCTTCGGCGGCAGCGACGAGGACACGGTCAAGGTCTTCGACACCAAGTGCAACCAGGTCTGGAGCGACAAGCTCGACGGCACGACCGGGGGTTCGCCTGCCCTGGCGGACGTGCATGGCAACGGGCAGCTCGCCGTCGTCGAGGGCACCGTGTCCAGCACGAACACAGGGTCCGTCTACGCACTCAACGCGACGACGGGAGCCGTCATCTGGCAGACGAACCTCCCCCAGGGCGCTGTGTATGGCTCGGTGACGACGGCGGACCTCGGAACGGGCTATCAGGACGTCATCGTGCCAACCGACCTCGGCCTCTACATACTCGACGGCCAGACTGGCGCCGAAGTCGCCCATGTCGACGACGGGTCGACCAACACGCAAAATCCAAACCTGTCCGGCAAGACGTTCGGGTTCCAGAACGCCGCCTTGGTGACCAATGACGGTGGGCCGATCGGCATCACGGTGGCCGGTTACTTCGGTATCGGTGGTGGCGATGTCCAGGGCATCGTCCAACACTTCGAAGTCACCGGCTCCAACGGAGCGCTGGCGGACGAGGCAGGTGCGTGGCCCCAGTTCCACCACGACCCGTCGCTCAGCGGGTTCGTGGGCGGTGGTGTCCCGCTCGGGCAGTGCGACCGGCCGGCCGCGGGCCAACACGGCTATCTCACCGTCGCGTCCGACGGCGGTATCTTCGCCTTCGGACAGGACTTCTGCGGAAGCACGGGCAGCTTGGTGCTGAACAAACCCGTGGTCGGCATGGCGGCCGTCCCGGGGCAGGGAGGCTATTGGCTCGTCGCGTCCGACGGCGGCATCTTCTCCTACGGCGACGCGGGGTTCTACGGTTCGACCGGGTCACTCCACCTCAACGCGCCGGTGGTCGGCATGGCACCCACGCCGGACGGCAAGGGCTACTGGCTCGTCGCGTCCGACGGCGGCATCTTCACGTACGGGGACGCCGGCTTCTACGGGTCCGCCGCCTCGGTCCCCGGGCAGGACATCGTCGGGATGGCGGCGACGCCCGACGGCCTCGGGTACTGGGAGGTGAGCACGACGGGCCACGTCTTCACCTTCGGCGACGCGCAATTCGCTGGTGACACCGAGGGCATCCACCTGCATGCGCCCATCGTCGGGATGACGCCCGACCCCGTCACCGGCGGCTACTGGCTGATCGGTTCGGACGGTGGCGTCTTCTCCTTCGACGCACCGTTCTACGGTTCGACTGGCAACCTCGTACTCAACCAGCCCGTGGTCGCGATGCAGTCCACCCGAGACGGTGGTGGCTACTGGTTCGTCGCCGCCGACGGTGGCATCTTCTCCTACGGCGACGCGCCCTTCCACGGCTCGATGGGCGGGCAGCACCTCAACCGGCCCATGGTGGGCATGGACGGGTTCTGACCCATCCGCCCGTCTGGTCGTGGCGCCATCTGTGCATGCCGCCGTGAGGCACTTCGGGCGCAACGGTCTCGCGTAGAGTGACGCGCCATGCCCTCCCCTGCCGATCTGACAGCGCGCAACCCAGCACGACCGCGGCGCCGCCAGTGACGCGCCGAGGCCCGCTTCTGCCCACCTATCCCCCACGCGACTACCTCGGGCAGCTCGATCCCGCCTACCAGGCCGCGCTGTCGGCCCAACGCGCTGACGCACACCTCGACGACCTCGTGTGGTATCACGCCGTCGAGCTTCCCGACGGCCGGGTGCTGCCTGGGGCCTGGGACCTGCGTGGTCACGAGCCGGCTTACCTCGGTGGGGTGGACGTCGCGGGCAAGCGTGTCCTCGAGTTGGGCCCCGCCACCGGCTACCTGAGCTTCTACCTGGAGCGGATGGGTGCGGAAGTGGTGTCCTTCGAAGCCGGCTTCGACGTGTCGATCGACCTGCTCCCGGTGAAAGGGGTCGAGTTTCCCGGAGAGAGGCAGCGCGTCATGCAGGAGACGATCGACCGCAACCACGACGCGTGGTGGTATCTCCATCGCGCCTTCGGTTCCTCGGTCACGTTCGTCCAGGGGAACATCTACGACATGCCGGCCGATCTCGGTACCTTCGACATCACTCTAGTTGGTGCGATCCTGCTGCACCTGCGTGAGCCCTGGGGCGCCCTCTCGCAGGCCGCGGCCCGCACGACGGACACCATGATCGTGACCGAGCCCCTGCAGGACGACACGCAGCCGCCCGAATCCAACATCATGCGATTCTCCCCCTCGGCTGAGCACCACCTGACGAACTGGTGGTCGATCTACCCCGGCGCAGTCGTGTCGATGCTCTCGCGGTTGGGCTTCGGGCGGACGGAGACCACGATGCACACCCAGCGCCACCACCTGGCCCACGACATCGGGGCCGAGGCCATCGAGCAGCGTATGTACACCGTGGTGGGCCGCCCGGAGGCGTGAGCGAGGCTCGGTGACCGCCGCCCGCTGGGTCCCGGCCGTGGCCCTGGTGGCCTGTGTGCTGGTGCTCCCGGGTCGGGCGGTCGCCACAGCCGCCACGGCCGGCACGGCCGCGACCGATCCACCTCTTTCGCCCCCCGGCTGTTCCACCGCGGCAGCTACGGCCCCGCAGTTGCCGGTCACCCCGCAGTTCGCCAATGTCCCCGGCCTTCCCTTCGACGTCGAGACCACACCAGACGGCCGCTACACCTTTGTGTCGAGCCAGGGCATCGGTCTGCCCGACCACACCGGGGGCGGCGCCATCCTCGTGTACCGAGGAGACGGCAGCAGTGGCAACCCGCTGCACACCGTGTTCCTGGGCCACCTCCCACCCAGTGGTATGGCGTTCACCGACCACGGCGGGGTCCTGCTCGTGGCCGCGGGCAGCGCGCTGGTCGTCCTCGACGTGCAGGACGCCGAACGCGGAGCGGCGGACGCCGTCACCGCAGAGGAACTGGCGCCGGGGACGGGCGCCATTGAGGTGGCGCCGACGCGCGACGGGCGGTACGCCTTCGTCACCATGGAGAACAGCGACCAGGTGGACGTGTTCCGCCTCTCGGGGGCGCACCGCCTCCGCTACGTGGGCGCGGCGGCTGTCGGGCGCTCCCCGGTCGGCGTGGCCTTCAGTGCCGACGGCACAACCGCCTACGTGACGAGTGAGATCGAGAACGGGGACTCGACCTCCTTGCCCGGGACCCTGTCGCTCCTACGTGTCGCCGTGGCCGAGCACAACCCCAGGCACGCGGTCGAGCGCACCGTGGTGGCCGGGTGCCAGCCGGTCCGCGTCGTGGTGTCGGCCGACGGCCACACGATCTGGGTGACCGCGCGCGGCAGCGACGCACTTCTTGGGTTCTCCGCCCACGCGCTGGCCCGTGGCGTACCGGCCCTCACCGCCGACGTCCCGGTGGGCCTTGCACCGGTCGGGCTCGCCTTCTTCGACGGCGGGCGACGCCTCCTCGTCGCCGATTCGAACCGCTTCAGCCAAGGGCTGGGCTCGCTCGCCGTCGTCAACGTCGCCGGTGTCCCCGCGCTGGTGGGCTACATCACCGCTGGCGGGTTCCCGAGACAGATGACATTGGAGGCGCGAGGTGCGGCAATCGACGTCACCAACTACGACACGAGTCAACTCGAGACGGTTCCGCTGGCGGGATCGGTGACAGCGGACCGGTGAGCGCGCACCGGTGACCGCCGCCCTGCGTACTCAGAACAGCCCTGGCGTCCCGCGCCCGCGTTCGGCCGCCGCGGTGATGAAGTCGTCGTAGCGGCGTATGAGCACCGGCCACCGGAAGTGCGTGTCCACATACGAGCGGCCCCGCGCGCCGAGCCTCTCGCGCAGGGCGGAGTCGGCGACGAGTCGCTCGAGGACGGCCTCGAATTCGGGGTACGAGGTGAACCACAGGCCGCCTCCGGATCGTTCGCAGTGCTCGCGAGTCGGTCCGCAGGCGCCGTTGACGAGCACGGGGATCCGGTCGACCCAGGCTTCGATGACGACCAGGGAGAACGACTCGAGCGCCGAGGGGGACACGGACACCAGCGCGTCGTGCACGATGTCCCACTTGTCAGGCTCGCTCACCGGACCGGTCACCACGACGTCGGGGTGTGGCTCGAGCTCCACGGCGACGGGGCCCACGAGCACCAGCGCCAGCGGCCCGGGGTGGCGCTCCTTGTAGGTCGCGAAGTACGACGCCAGCATCTTCGAGCCCTTGTGCTCGTCGACGCGCCCGACGCTGACGATGTAGGGGCGGTCTCCCACGCCCGCCACGTCGCCACCCCGCCGGCCCGCTCCCTCCGAATCCCCGATGCCGAGCCCGAGCACGATCTGGGGCCGCTCGGCCACCGGGTACATGCGCTGGACGAGGGAGCGCTCCGCGGCCGTATAGAAGCAGAAGGCGTCGGCGTCACCGAAGGTCCCGCGGAAAACCGGGAAGTAGAGCGCGGGCTCGTCGTGGGCGGCCGGGTGGAACACAGCGGGCGCGCGCACCCGGGCCATGCCCGCCACCGTGGGGTGGTAGAGGTACGGGGTGAAGGCGACGACGTCGGCATCGGTCGTGCCGACCGCGTCGACCAGCTGGGGGGAAACCGGCCCGTTGTAGTCGACCCAGCGAGCCGCCTGGGCCCGGGTCGTCTGCTGCGGCGCCAGGCGGAGCATGCCGTCGAGGCCGTAGAAGTCGGGCAGACGCCCGTGCGCGTTCGGGTGGCGGTGCACGAGGACGCCGTTCAGCTCGGACGTTCCGGGCTCGAGTTCGTCGTCCCAGGTCACCGGGTCCAGGGCGCACGTGGTGTGGACCTCGGGCTCCCAGCTCGTCATGGCACGGAGGTGCTCGGCCAGCTTGCGGACCGCCGTCTCGGCCCCGCCCATGATCTGGGTCCCGTAGCGGGGCGTGACGAAGGCGACCTTCCCGCTCACCGTGCCACCTCCTCCGCGATGGCGTCCACCATCCGGGTGGCGACGCCACCATCGGCCAGCTCGGCGGCGCGTTGGAGCCCGGCCGCCTTCAAGGCGGCGCGCAGCGCGTCGTCGGTGCAGACCCGATGCAGCGCGGCAGCGATGTACGAGGGGTCGGCCGCGTCCAGGAGCAACGCAGCTCCCGCCGCCGTCTCGCCGACCGCTCCCGCACCCCGCGCCACGACCGGCACACCGGCCGCCATGGCTTCGACCAGCGGCACGCCGAAACCCTCGTGCGCGGACAACGACAGGTAGACGTCTGCCGCCGCGTAGTGGGCTGCCAGTGACGCGTCGGACACCTCGCCGGCCAGACGGACGGACTCGGCCAGCCCGAGATCCCCGATGAAGTCCTGGAGCGCCTTGGTGTATTCGAAGCTGGTCGTACCGCCGACCAGGTGCAGCCGGGCCTGCGGGTCGTAGAGGCGGCGGTAGGCCCACACCGCTTTCACCAGCTCGTGCTGTGCCTTGGACGGGACCACCCGCCCGACGAAGAGGATGTCGGCTCCGCCGCCCGCACGGGCGTGTGCGAGCTCGGCGGCGACCCGGGCATCCGGCGCGGCGCTGACCCGGGCGTAGTCGGCGAGTGCGGGGAACACGGCGGTGCGCCGGCAGCCGGCGCGCCGGAGCTCCCTCTCGCTGTACCGGCTCTTGGCCAGTCCGAGCCGTGCCCGCGGCGCGAGGAGCGCGAGTTCCTCCGCCGCCCTTGTCGCCCGCTCGACGCTCTGGGGCTCCCAGCCGTCGAAGTATTCGGGAGCGGTGAAGTTGTGGAAATCCACAATGAGGGGCACGCCGCGCTCGGCCAGGTATCCGGCCACCGCGGATGACGTCGTGAATTGGTAGACGGCCACGTCGCCCTCGGTGGCGTGGTCGGGGTACATCCAATGCTTGTACGCCTGCGACGAGAGGTCGTCATGAATCGCCTCGGCGAAGATCTCCGAACGCCATCCTGCTGCGCGCAGGGCGTCTCGCAGCAACAGCGTGTGCGCGCCGGTGGCGTCGTGCGGGTTGAGGGTGGCGATGAACTGGTGGACGGCCACCGGCCTCCCGGCGGCGGCGCTCACCGTTCCGCTGGCGCGTACGGCGCGGTGATCGCGTCCCGGACCGCGGTCACCAAGAAGTCGGACTCGCCCGGACCACTCTGGGCGACGGCGTCGTACCCGCTCTGCTCGAGCAGACTGCACCAGGCCTCGGGCCGCAGGGGCCGGCCCGGCGCAAGATCCGCCTCGGGTGGCGCGTCGTCGGCCTCCCAGCTCGCTCGAGTCACGGAGTGGATGACCAAGGTGCCGCCGGGCGCGAGCCGGGCGTCCACTGCGGCGAGCAACTGGGCGCGTTCGCCGCCCGCCATGCCTTCGATGATGCCGCTGAGGACGAGTCCGCCCAGTCCAGCGGCCGCCACGGCTCGCAGGTGCTCGTCCAAGCTCTCCGCCCGCAGGTCGACGGAGTTCAGCTCTGCTGCGTTGACCAGGTGCGTCCGCGGATCGACCCCGTAGGCGTCCCCGCCGGCCGCCACGATGCGGCGAACCAGCCAGCCGTCACCGGACGCGGCATGGAGCACGCGGCCGGGCGCCTTGGCCACGGCGGCCACCGCCGGCTCGACCCACCAGGCGTCCGGACCCACCAGCCCAGGGAATTCGACGACGCCGGCGCCCGGGACCCGCTGCGTCTCGACCTGGCGCTCGAGCTCACCGACGCGCTGGTCCACGATGTGCAGTGCGCGGCTCACGGCCGACGCCGACTGGCTCATCTGGTGGGTGACCCACCCGACGTACCAGAGGAGCATCGAGCGCATGCCCTTCTTGACGAAGGCACCCGCCGCCTTCTCGGATCCGACCGGCACGACCGGATCGATGAACGTGGCCGCGTCGACCATGCGGAGCGCGTCGCTCAGGTCGCCGCCACGGCCGGCGACCGGTGAATGCGCCAGGAACAGCTCGTCGAGCTCGCGCTCGAGCTTCGGCGGCAGGTCGCCCGAGGCGCGGCGAAGCCGCACTTCCTCGGCGATCTCGGCCATCACCTGGGCCACGTAGGCCTGCGGGTCCTCGGGCAGGGGCACCTCGCTGTCGTTCATGGCGCTCGCCTCTCTCAGTAGGGCTGGGCCAGCGCGTCCGAGGATTCGTCGACGCTCTCGCTCGAGATCAGCGCGGCATGCACCTTCAAGTGGATGGCGCCGGTCGTCTTGCCCGGGTTCATCACCTCGAAGGTCCCCGCGTGCTCCTGCCAGTCGTAGAGGATGCCGCTCCGGCTCTGGATGCCGAGCGCGAAGTTGAACGAGCCGTCGAGCATCGGCATGTCGACGATCCCGAAATGCATGACACTGATGCCACGCGGTGCGTCGATGGGCATGCCGATGATCGAGGTGTCGGTCCGCATGAGCGTGTTCCCGTGGTCGTCACGGATCTCGAGTGAGAAGACCACGTCCTCGGTGGCGTACAGCGCCTCGAACTCCACCCGGATGATCAGGTCGTCTCCGGTGCGCATATACGGGACGGTGTTGTCGCCCGAGTAGATCCGATGCACCGAGCGGAACCGCACCGGTCGCTCGGTGTCGGGCAGCGAGTCGTTCCCGATGGTGTCGGGTTTCGCCGGCACCGCCACCAGCGCGGGGTCGATGATCGCCATGCCGGCGCCCTCGGCCATGAGGCGCTCCCGGAAGATCCGCGTCGCTTCCCCCGGCTCGCCCTCGGCGACGAGCAGGCCGTGGCTGAGCACCACGCCGCGGTCGCAGATGCTCCGCACGGTGTCGGCCGAATGCGTCACCAACAGAATGGTGCGGCCTTCCTTCTGGAACTGGCTGACCCGGTCGAGGCACTTGCGCTGGAACCGCTCGTCCCCCACCGCCAGGACCTCGTCGATCACCAGGATGTCGGGGTCGACGTTCACGGCGACGGCGAAGCCCAATCGCACGGCCATGCCCGACGAGTAGAACTTGACCGGCCCGTCGATGAACTCCTCGAGCTCGGAGAAGTCGACGATGGCATCGAAGGCCTTGTCGACCTGGCGCTTGGTCATCCCGAGCAGTGACCCGTTCAGGTAGATGTTCTCCCGTCCCGTGAGATCCTGCGCGAAGCCGGCCCCGAGCTCCAACAGGGCGGCCAGCTTCCCGCGCACCGCCACCTCGCCCTTCGTTGGTTGGAGGACGCCGCAGATGCACTTGAGCAGGGTCGACTTGCCCGAGCCGTTGCGGCCGAGGATGCCGACCGTCTCGCCCTCGCGCACCGTGAGTGACACCTCGTTGAGGGCCCAGAAGTCCTCCGTGCTCTTGCGACGGCCGCCGTGGATGAGGCGCTCCTTCACGGAGTTGTACTGCCCGTGGGCCAGCCGGAAGCGCTTGGAGACGTTGCGCACGTCGACCGCGAAGTCGCTCATCAGAGCTCCTCGGCGAAATTGCCCTCCAGGCGGCCAAAGATGGCGAGGGCAATCAGGAAGAGGATGGCCGAGAGCACGAGCACCGCGAGATCGAGTGCGACGTACCAGAGCATCCCCTTCGTGGGCAGGACGTAGAACGTCGTCAGTTGGCCGTTCACCTTGCCGTAGGCGGTCGGGACCGCGTAGATGCAGCGCTGGAACGACAGGATGAGCGGCACCATCGGGTTGAGGAAGTACACCCAGGTCAGGCCCTTCATCCCGAGCTTGATCCCGATCTGCTGCTGGTAGAGGTAGACGATCGGGCAGGCCCAGAACCACGCGGTGAGGATGACCTCGATCAGGTGCTGCGTGTCCCGCAGGTAGACGTTGATCGACGAGAGGAGCACCGCGATCGCCGAGGCGAGGACGATTCCGGTGACGAGCGCAAGGAGCAGGACCGGCAGGTAGGCCCAGTCGGGCCCGTGGTGCAGGGCGACCATGAAGCAGACCAAAACGATCGACTGGAAGAAGAAGAAGACGCAGGCCGACCCGACCGCGGCCAGCGAGAGGATCTCCCGCGGGAAGGAGACCTTTTTCACGATGCCGGCGTTGTTGACCACCACACCGGTGCCCGTGAGCACGCCGAGGGAGAAGAGGTTCCACAGCAACAGCCCAGCGAACAGGAAGATCACGAAGTTCGGCGTGTGGTTGCCGAGCACGATCTGGAACACGACGAAGTAGATGGCCAGCGTCATGGCGGGCGCCACCATCGACCACACGAGGCCGAGGACCGAGTTCTTGTACTTGACCTTGATCTCGGTGCGGACCAAATAGACCAGGAGCTCGCGGGACAGCCAGATCTCGCGCAACCGCTTGCGCACGCTGATGGTCGGGGTGACGATACGTGTGCCGGTGGCCCGGCGGGCCTCACGCCCGCTGAGGCCCCCCGCCTGCGCCGCCATGGGCGAGCGGTCCGCGACCCGCTCCTCGTCCAGCGCGCCTTCGAGTCTTTGGTCCGCGTCCGACGAAGAGGCCGGGACGTCGAGCGCCACGTTTATGTGTTCCCCGCCGCTGTCGTGGCTGCCGAACGGTCGATGACCTTGTCGATGAACCCGTACTCCTGTGCCTCGTCGGCCGTGAACCAGCGGTCGCGGTCCGAGTCCGTCTCGATGCGCTCGAGGGGCTGTCCGGTGTGGAAGGCGATGCGCTCGGCCATCATCCGCTTCAGATAGATGATCTGCTCGGCCTGGATGGCGATGTCGGCCGCCTGGCCCTGCATGGACCCCGAGGGCTGGTGCATCAAGATGCGGGCATGCGGCAGCGCGTAGCGCTTGCCCGGCGCGCCGGCGCAGAGCAGGAACTGGCCCATGCTGGCCGCCAGCCCCACGCAGATCGTCGACACGTCAGGACGGACGTACTGCATCGTGTCGTAGATGGCCAGGCCGTCGGTGACCGAGCCGCCCGGAGAGTTGATGTACAGGGAGATGTCCTTCTCGGAGTCCTCAGCCTCCAAGAGGATGAGCTGGGCGCAGACCAGGTTGGCTGTGACCTGGTCGATCGCGCTGCCGATGAAGACGATTCGCTCCTTGAGCAGTTGCTGGAAGATCCGGCCGCTGGAGTCGAGGTCGGCGCCTGCGGCCACGATGGGGGTGGCGTCGGATGAATTGGCCATGGCACGAGGCTAGTGGGCGTCGAGCGCTCCGCGGGGCACAGCGCCGTACACTGCCTGGTCACCCGCACTGCGGGACCGCTGCGGGCGTGGCGGAATTGGCAGACGCGCCGGGTTTAGGTCCCGGTCCCCGTGAGGGGGTGGAGGTTCGAGTCCTCTCGCCCGCACACCTCGCCCGTACGCCGCCCACGTACGCCGCCCACGTACGCCGCCCACACACGCCGCCCCCAGACTTCCTCGCGTGCCGGCCGATAGGTTTCGCCGGCATGCCCCACTTCGTCGCCGCGCCGGACAAGTTCCGCGGCACGGTCTCGGCGACCGCCGCCGCTGCTGCCGCGGCCGGCGCCGCACGCGAGATGGGGTGGAGCGCCGACGAGGTGCCGATGTCCGACGGCGGCGAGGGCCTGCTCGATGCCTGCGGAGGCACCCGCCGTGTCACCACCGTCACCGGTCCCCTTGGCCGGCCCGTCGCCGCGTCCTGGCGCCTGCTCGGGACCGGTGATCCCCACCGTGGCGGGGCCGGCACTCCTCTCACCGCGGTGGTCGAGATGTCCAAGGCGGCAGGCCGCGCCCTCGTGCTGAGGCCACGGGGCGACGACCCGGTGCGCGCCACCACGACCGGGGTCGGCCAACTGCTGCTGGCCGCCCGCGACGCCGGGGCGCGGCGCATCGTCATCGGCTGCGGGGGCTCCACGACGACCGATGGCGGTGCGGGCGCGTTCGACGCCGTCGGATCGCCCGAGGCGCTGCGCGACGTGGAGCTGGTCGTCGCGTCCGACGTGACGACCTTCTTCACCGACGCGGCGGCGGTGTTCGGCCCGCAGAAAGGTGCCACCCCGGCCCAGGTCGAGCTGCTCGAGCGTCGCCTCGACGAGGTGGCGGCGCGCTACCGGCGTGAGACGGGCGTGGACGTCACCGAGATCCCCGGTGCCGGTGCCGCGGGAGGCCTGGCCGGCGGACTCGTGGCACTCGGCGCCCGTATCGAACGGGGTTTTGACTTCGTGGCGGGCCTGGTCGGCCTGGCCGCCCGGCTGGAGCCGGCCGACCTCGTGCTGACCGGCGAGGGCCACCTCGATCCGCCTTCCTTCCAGGGCAAGGTGCCCGGGGGCGTACTGGCGCTGGCACGGGAGCGGTCGGGGCACGGGCCGCCCCTCCCTGTGCTGTGCGTGGCGGGAGGGGTGGATGCGGCGTTGCTCGCCGCACCACCCGACGGGATGGAGATCGTCAGCCTCGCCACACGCTTCGGGCGTGCCCGCGCCCGGGCTGAGACCGCCGCGCTGATTGCGCTGGTTGTCGCCGAGGCGCTGGCCCGGTTTTGCCCGTGAAGAGCGCCATCGGCCACACTGGATGGGCCACGCGGGGGCCTTCGGGCCCTGACGCCGGGCCCTCATTCCAAGGACGAACGGGTCGGCGCGTCGCCGCGGCAGAGCATTGGCACAGGGAGGCATGACGATGGGACTGCTCGACGGCAAAGTGGCCGTGGTCACCGGCGCAGGGCGAGGTATCGGACGCGAAGAGGCGCTCGTGCTGGCCGGCGAGGGCGCGCGAGTCGTTGTCAACGACGTCGGCGCTGGATTGCACGGTGAAGGCAGCGTGGATGTCCACCCCGCTGAAGAGGTCGTCGAGCTCATCAAGAAGAACGGTGGCGAGGCCTCGGTCAACGGCGACGACATCAGCACATGGGCCGGGGGCAAGAGTGTGGTCGACCAGGCGATCGACACCTACGGCTCCATCGACATCCTCGTGAACAATGCGGGGATCCTGCGGGACAAGATGATGTTCAACATCGACGAGTCGGACTGGGACGACGTGATCCGGGTCCACCTCAAGGGGCACTTCGCCGCCACCCACCACGCGTCCGTGTACTGGCGCAACCGCTCCAAGGCCGGTGAGGACGTGACCGGCCGCATCATCAACACGTCGTCGGAGGCCGGCCTCTTCGGCAACGCCGGCCAGGCGAACTACGCGGCCGCCAAGGCCGGCATCGCTGCCCTCACGGTGGTCGAGGCGCGCGAGCTCGGCCGCTACGGCGTCACGTCGAATGCCATCGCCCCACGCGCCCGGACCCGCATGACCGAGACCCTCTTCGGCGGCGACGGCATGCAGGCGAAGGACGGCTTCGATGCGTGGGACCCGAAGAACATCGCCAACGTCGTGGCGTTCCTCGCCGCGCCGGCGTCCGCCGACATCACGGGCCAGATCCTCGTCGTCTTCGGCGGCGACATCTACGCCATGAGCGCCTTCAAGGCGGTGGGACAGGTGACGCGTGACGCGGCCTGGACGCCCGAAGAACTGGTCGCCAACAAGGGCGAGCTCTTCAAGGGCATCAGTTCGGGCGTACCTGACTTCAGCTTCATTTAGGTTCACGCCGCCAATCCGCCGGACCGCCGCGCCGGCGCCGGACCCCCGCCGCACGCAGCCTCCTGCGATACGGTGGCCTCGTCGTGACTGAGCAGGCCCTGGGAGCGGACGGCGCCACGGAGCGAGGCGACGACTTCCCACTCTCGACGGTCTTCGACGATCGCGACGCGGCGGCCGACGCGTCACCACGGCAGCAAGATCATCAGCAACACCAGCAACAGGACGCGCCGCCGTCTCGCCTCTCTCTGCTCTGGGCCGAGTGGCGCCGGCCCCTGACGATCGCCATCGGCGCGACGATCGGCTTTCGCCTCATCGTCACCTGGATCGCCCTCGTCAGTGCCGATGGCGTGCAATTCCCACACATCGTGGCCCGCCATCCTGGCGTGCTGACCCAGATCCTGGCCCAGTGGGATGCCGGCTACTACCTCAGCCTGGCCGCGCACGGGTATCCGGCTCATGCGGTGGCCGCGTCGGTGCAGACGAACAATCGGGCCTTCTACGCGTTCGGGCCGCTCTATCCGCTCTTGACGCGGCTTACCCACGACATCTTCGGGTTCGGCTACATCACGAGCGCCGAGATCGTCAGCACCCTCGGCCTGGTGGTTGCCCTGGCGGCGCTCTGGAAGTTGGTCGACCTGGAGGTGGGCCGGCAGGCGGCCGACGGGGCCTGCGTGCTGTTGTTGGCGTGGCCGAGCGCGTTCTTCTTGGTCACCACCTACCCCGAGTCGGTCACGTTGGCGGCGGCGACCGTTGCCTTCTTGGCGGCGCGGCGCGGTCACTACGTCGGTGCGGGTCTGCTCGCTGCGGCGGCCGCCATGGGGAAGTACTACCTGGTGCTCCTCCTCGTGCCCCTCGCGCTCGAGGTGTGGTGGGCGCCGCGCGACCGTTCGACGTGGCGCTGGGGTCGAGACATCGAGTGGTTGTCGCCGCTGGGCGTGCTGGCGACACGCCTGGCCGCCGTCCTCGCCCCGACGATCCTTGCCTTCGTCGCCTGGGTTGCCTATCAAAGCGCCCACTTCGGGGAGTGGACCGCGTTCATCCGCGCGCAGGCCCACTGGAACCGCCACCTCAGCTGGCCCTGGACCTCGATCGGCCATGCGGTCTCTGACCTCGTGCACTGGCGGCTGCTCGATACGTCCACGGCGTCGGTGGTGGAGCTCTTCGACCTGGTGACCGTGATCCTCATCGCCGTCGCCGCGGTGGTGGCGTGGGTTCGGATCCGTCCCTCCTACGGAGTCCTGCTGGCGCTCGTGTGGTGCGTGTTCACGTTCCAGACGATCCTCCTCTCCGAGAGCCGGGAGGTGCTGGTGTTGTTCCCCTTCTTCGCAGCACTCGGCGTCTGGGTGGCCCGGCACCAGTGGCGCGAACGCGCACTGCTGTTCTTGTTCCTCCCGTGCGGGTACTTCCTTCTCGAGCGCTTCGTCACCGGCAAGTTCGCCGGTTGAGAACTGGGCCACTGGGCTCGTTCTCTGGCACCATGGCGCCATGGCACACGACCGGAAGTTTCGCTTCGCCGCGCAACTGAGCAACGCACCCGAAGGATCTGCACGTTCCTGGGCCGAGCAAGCCCGGCGGGCGGAGGAACTCGGTTACAGCGCGCTCTTGATGCCCGATCACTTCGGCGACCAGCTGGCTCCGGTCCCCGCCCTCGCTGCGGTGGCCGCCGCGACGACCACGCTGCGCATGGGTTCGCTCGTCTTCTGCAACGACTATCGCCATCCGTTCGTGCTGGCCAAGGAGGCGGCCACCCTCGATCTGTTGAGCGAGGGTCGCTTCGAGCTGAGCCTTGGCGCGGGCTGGATGCGCACGGACTACGACGAAGCCGGCATCGCCTACGACCACCCCGCCGTGCGGGTGTCGCGCTTCGAGGAAGCGGTCAAGGTCGTCCAGGGCCTGCTGCGCACGGACGGTCCGTTTCATTTCCACGGCGAGCACTACGAGGTGCTCGGTCACACCTTGACGCCGCGGCCCGTGCAGCAGCCCGGGCCTCCCCTGATCATCGGCGGCGGCGGCAAGCGAGTCCTGTCCTTCGCCGCGCAGCACGCCGACATCGTCAGCATCAACGTCAACCTGCGCGCGGGCACCGGCGGGGCCGAGACGGCCGCGGACGCCACGCCCGAACGGACCCGCACCAAAGTCGGCTGGGTCAAGGAGGCGGCCGGTGGGCGCTTCGACGACCTCGAGCTGAACTCGCTGATCGGCTTCGTCATGGTCACCGACGACGCGCACGGGCTCGCCGCGCAGATGGCCCCCGCCTTCGGCATCGACCCGGCCGACGCGCTCCACGTCCCCCTCGCGCTGATCGGCACGCTCGACGAGATGGCGGCCGAACTCGAGTGGCGCCGGGCCGAATACGGGATCTCCTACTGGTCGATCGAGTCCGCCGCGTGGGAGACGCTCGCCCCGGTGGTGAGCAAGCTGGCCGGCACGTGACGATCACGACGACCGCGGGCTGGGCGGCGATCGGAGAACACCGCCACCTCGAGGGCGAGCACGCGTGTTCACCGTCGATGTGCCGAGCATCGGACCCGAGCGCCACCCGCCACTGCTGGTGCTCCACGGCTTCCCGACCTCGTCCTTCGACTACGCGGCCGTGCTCGACGGACTGCGGCCGGGCACGGGTGCTCCTGATGGACATGGTGGGCTACGGGCTGTCGGCCAAGCCAGACCGGCCCTACACCATGGCGCTCCAGGCCGATCTCGCCGTCGCCTACGTGGCGGCGCTGGGCGTCGACCGCCTGGCGCTGCTCACCCACGACATGGGCGACACCGTCGGCGGTGAGCTGCTCGCCCGCCGAGGCGAAGGGATCTGGCCGGTGGAGGTGGCGCGCCGGGTGCTCACCAACGGGAGCATCTATATCGAGCAGGCCCACCTGACCAACGGCCAGCAGCTGCTCTTGAGCCTCCCCGACGAGGTCCTGCCCGACGGGATCCCCATCGATGCCGCAACGATCGCTCAGAGCCTGCGCGACACCTTCAGCCCGGACACGCCGCTCGTCCCGCGGGCTGGCCGGAGGACCCGGTCCCGGCCGCCGCGGCGCAGGTCGTGCACGACGACGGCCACCGAATGCTGCCACGGCTGATCCGCTACATCGAGGAACGCCGGGGCAACGAACGGCGCTTCACCGGAGCCATCGAGACCGACCCATCCCCGCTGCACGTCGTCTGGGGTCTCGACGATCCCGTCGCTGTCCCGTCCATGGTCGACACGCTGCTGGCACCACGCCCGATGCAACGGCCGAGCGTCTCGGCGGCGTCGGCCACTACCCGATGGTCGAAGCACCCCAACGCTTTCTCGACGCGGTACTCCCCGGTCTCGAGTGAGCTCAGGCCGGCGCCATCCTCAGGCCGGTGCCATGACCTTGAGGTGGCGGGCCTCGGCGGGCAGGCTGGCGTACAGATCCTCCACCAGGTCGTCTCGGCGCCCGCGGTACGCCGGGTCGTCCCAGCGGTTGTCGAACTGGTAGGGGTCATCGTCGACGTTGTAGAGCTCGCCGGTGGCGATACCCACGCCCCCGGGCCGGCGCTCGCCTGCTCGTACACCACCGGACACGGCGCCAGGACCCCGTCACCCCACACCTCTTCGAGGCCGTTGGGTTGCCCGGCCGTGGAGGGCTCGTACACAGTGCACAACCATCCGTCCCGGTACACCGAGCGAAGATGCATGCCGTACCCGGGGAACTGGCTATCCCACTCGCACGAGCGCACGCTCGCGACCACGCTCGCCGTCGGTGAGCGGCAGCGCACTGCCCTGCATCCATGGCGCCGCGTCGACACCGGCGATGGCGCAGAAGGTCGGGGCCAGGTCGACCTGACCGACCGGGTCGGTCACGACCGCTGGCTCAATCCCGGCAGAGGCGGCCGGCCGCCAGATGAAGGGCAGGCGCATCAGCAGGCGTCGGTGTGGAACGGTCCCTTGTAGAGGAGGCCGAAGTCGCCCTGCATCTCGCCGTGGTCGGTGGTGAAGATCACGTCGGTGTCCTCGAGCCACCCACGCTGGGCCACCGTCTGCAGCACGCGGCCGCAGGCTTCGTCGATGAGCTCGTTCATGACGTGCACCTTGGCGTTGACCTCGCGGATCTGGTCGTGGGTGAGTCGCGAGGGGACAAGGCGGCCGGCCCGCCCTCCATGTTGGGGAACCGGCCGTCCCAGAAGGCAAGCCAGTGAGCCGGCTTTCGCTCGAGCACGGCACGGATGCCGTCGTCGGACCCGGGATGGCCCGGCGGGAGCCCGAGCTCCTGCCAGGGCACACGGTGCAGCTCGGAGGCGGGTGGGTCCGCGGGTGATGCGGGTCGGGGAAGGACATCCAGCAGAACCACGGCTCGTCGGCGCCGAGTGACTGCAGCCAGTCGACGGTCAGGTCGGCGACCCAATCGGTGTGGTACCACGCACGTGGGATGGGGTTGTTCTTGGTCTCGGGTGCCCGTGTGTCGCCGCCGGGCTCGGCCTGGAGCAATCCGGCGAAGCTGTGCAGGTGTTCGGGATGATGCTCCTTTAGCCAGCGGCCGTAGTCCGCGATCGCATGATCGCCCCACGCCGCCGCGTGCATGGCTTGCTGCGACCGCTCGAACCCGCGCCACGGCCCGGTGTCGCCCCACGCCCACGCGGGCGTTTTCCTCGAACTGATTCTGCGGGTCGAAGCCCGGTTCGAAGTGTGCCTTGCCCAACAATGCGGTCCGGTAGCCGGCGGCGTCAGCGAGGTACTGGGCAACTGACGGCGCGTCGAGCGGGAGCGGAATGCCGTTGGCGACGACGCCATGGGTGCGCACGTACTGTCCCGTCGGCGTGCATCGAGCGCGCCGGCATGCACACCGTGTTCTGGTTGTAGGCACGCCGGTAGGTGATGCCTTGTCGGCCGCGAGGCGGTCCACGACGGGCGTGCGGGCCACTGTCCCGCCGTTGCAGCCCAGGCTGTCGTAGCGCTGCTGGTCGGTCGTGATGAAGAGGATGTTGCGGCGCCGTGGGGTGCCGGCGGGCGCGGGCGCCTCAGGCATCGGCGATCTCTTCGGCGAGGGCGTTCCGCAGCGGTTCACATGCCAAGAGCACCGTGCGATCGAGCCCACGTTCGCGATGGGTATGCGCCTCCCCGTACGAAGGCGAGGTGACCATGTCGATGAAGGCGGCCCGGCTGGGATATGACACCAGCGCCACCAGGTCCCAGGCGTCGTTCTCGGAGTCGCCAATCAGCACCTGCTCGGGGCGACCCGTCCAGATGACCCGGCCGCCCGCGCCTCGACCATCGCCACGACCTGGTCGCTGTAGTCACGGTAGGCGGCCGCGCCAGTCGCCTTCACGCCGGGATCGTCCTTCGCCGGATCTCCATCAGGGTGCCCGGCCGCTCCCTCGTCCACCTCGGCCAGCGCGAAGTGCAGCAGGTTGATCATCACCACCTCGCCGTCACGAGTGCCGTGGGCGAACTCGGTCAACTCCTTCTCTCGTCGGTGTGATCGCCACTCGACTCCCTCCCTGGTGCTCCAGGTCCCAGAGCATGCCATTGCGGTGCGGTGCCACGGTTCGACCAACTCAGGCTCACTCCGAGGCGAGCATGCGGTGGAGGTCGAGCTCGAGGTCCTCCATGAGCTCGACCAGGAGCCGAGCCCGCGCCAGCGTCCCGACTGCACCGAGAAGGCGCTCGGCATCGTACGCGCTGATTGGAGCAGCGGCGCACAGCTCCCACGACGCCGCACCGGGATCGCCGTCGCCGTCCAGTGCGAGATCTGGCGGTAACGGTTGTGACCCGCCGTGCTCGGCCAGCAATGCCCGCGCTCGGCGCACCCGCTGGGTTGCTGTTGCCAGGAGGGTGCTCGCCTCGTCGTCGTCGGCTCCGCCGGAAAGGGGCCGGGACTGCGACGGGGGTACGGACCGGCGGACGCCCTCAGGTCCGTGGTCACGCACCAACGCAACGGGATACGGGTCGTCAGGCAGCCACTCCTCCACCTCGACAACGGACTCCCCGACCACCTGGAGGAGCCAGCGCCCGTCGGGGAGCTCGATTGCTTTGGTGATCAGTCCTTTGGTGCCGAGTGTCGCTCGCACGTCACCCCCGCCCACCTCTGAGCCCCTCTCAATGAGGATTACGCCAAAGCGGTGGTCGTCAGCGAGACAGTCGCGCATGAGGGCTCGGTAGCGGGGTTCAAAGACGTGGAGCGGCATGGACGTTACGGGAAAGAGCACGGTCGACAGCGGGAACATTGGGAGGCGGGTCCCGGTCATGCTCCACCATGGCACGGGCGCGCTCGGGGCACGCGGTGTACGCAGATGAACTGGGCGGGCCGGCCGGATGACGAGCTGGCTGCGCACGCGAGAAGGACCGACCTCCTCGGCCGGTCCTTCACTCGCTATTTGTTCTGTTCTCTGGGCAGCGCTCTGGTTCCAGCCTACGACGCAGTAGGTGCGGGGGCCGCCTTGTCGGCCGGCCGGCACGCGCACCGGCGCGAGCGCGGCCTCGATTCGTACGCCGGGCTTCAGACCTAGCGGCTGCCAACGGGTGCGTCACCGAAGTGGACAACGGTGACGCCGGTTCAACCCGGCGGACCGGCCTCCTCGGTCGAGCTTGTCGATGACATCGGCAGCTCCTTTCACTCGTGGCAACGGCGGGTGCTCCAGTTGCCGCTCGCTGTCACTAAGTATCTGCCTCGACATCGAGCATGTGAACCCCACACGAACTGGGCCTTCGCGAAGGTCCTGGTAGGGCATCTCGGCGTCACGGGAACTTCATCTTCTCGTGATCTGTCCGACCCCCGACGGCCGGGACTATGGCTGCGCAGGTCCCCTACGCTCTGGGCTCATGGCACTGCCAACCCCCAAGGACAATACGACTGCTCTCGTCACCGGTGCTTCGTCGGGGATCGGTGCCGAGATCGCCCGCGAGCTGGCGCGCCGCGGACACGGACTGACGCTGGTGGCACGGCGAGAGGACCGGCTAAAGGCGTTGGCGGACGAGATCGCACACTCGCACGGCGTGCGAACCGAGGTGATCGTTGCCGACCTGGCCGATGCGGGCTCGCGCGCCGAGCTCCCTGCCGTGTTGGAGCAACGAGGACTCACGGCAGACATCCTGGTCAACAACGCCGGCTTTACGACTATGGGCCCGGTCCACCGTGCCGACCACTCGGCTGAAGTACGCGGTGGTCCGGACCAACGTCGAGGCAGTGGTGGACTTGTGCACGCTGTTCGTGCCCGGCATGGTCACCCGGCACCGCGGTGCAGTGTTGAACACGGCGTCGACTGCCGCGTTCCAGCCGCTGCCCGGCCAGGCCACGTACGGCGCGTCCAAGGCCTTCGTGTTGTCCTACGGCCGTGCGCTGGGAGCCGAGCTCCGCGGCAAGGGTGTGACGGTCACCACGCTCTGCCCCGGGCCCGTCGAGACAGGCTTCGCCGAGGTGGCCGGCATGACCGACGAGGAAGCGAGCGAGTCGTTGCCGAAGGTCATGTGGGTCCCAGCTGCCCAGGTGGCCAAGGCCGCGGTGGACGGGCTGGCGACAGGCCGCGCCGTCGTGATCCCTGGCACCGTAAACCGGACCGCGGCAGCGCTGGCCCATCTGGTCCCGAAGTCACTGCTCCTCCCGCTGATGGCGCAGCGTCATCCGGCGCTGCAACCCGATCAACGGTCCTAGCCGGCCTTCGCCGCGATCATGCACGCGCAACCTGTCAGCGAACTCGACCTCCCGTACCTCGACACGATCGGTTTGGAGAGGCGGGAGGCCGTCGACGCAATCAGCGAGGCAAGGGCACGACACTGGTTGGCCCGTACGGAGTTGGGCTACTCGGTCATCAACCTGCAAGACGTCACCTCGATCCTGCGCGACCAGCGCTTCCACTCGGCTCTCTCCATGCTGGAGCAGGCGCCCGAGTTACAGGACAGCGACTACCAAGGTCCACACGGCGATTCCATCCTCACCATGGAAGGCGACGCGCACGCCCGCCTCAGGCGCCTGGTGGCTCCGGCCTTCACGCCGGCATCAGCGAACCGGCTGCGTCCCACCATGCGGACGGTCGTGGGCACCCTGGTCGACGCGATCGCCGACCGGGGCGAGTGTGAGCTGGTGGCAGACGTGTGCGAGCCCTACCCCATTCCGATCATCTGCGAACTCCTCGGTGCACCGCCCGAAGACTGGAAGCTGTTTTCGGCCTGGGCGACCGACATCTTTCGCATCTTCAACAACAACCTGGCCGAGGACCTGCCGCTCATCGCCAAGGCGGGTCAAGAGCTCAACGACTACGTGAGCGACATGATTGCCCAACGCCGGGCCGACCCCCGTGACGACCTCCTCAGCGACATGATCGCGATCGAGCAGGAGGGCGATCGGCTCTCGACCGACGAGATGGCCATGTTGGCGCAGGCGGTGCTCATGGCCGGAACCGACACCACCCGCAACCAACTCGCCTGCTCGGTGGCGCTCTTCACCGAATATCCCGAGCAATGGGCCCTGTTGGCCGAACGACCGGAGCTCGCAAGCCGCGCCGTCGAGGAGTGCGATGCGCTACCTCGGTGCGGTTCGTGGTACGGCGCGGTTCGCCCCCGAGGACATCGTGTACCGCGACGTCCTCTTTCCCCAGGGGACGCTCGTGGCAACGTCACTGGCCGGTGCGAACCGCGACCCCGACACGTTCGAGGATCCCGACGTCTTCGATATCACCCGCGAGCGGGCGACCGCCCAGATGACCTTCGGTGCCGGTATCCACTTCTGCATGGGGGCAGCGCTCGCCCGGGCGGAGCTCCAAGAGGCGCTCCCGCTCCTGGCCAAGCGGATGCCTGGCTTGAGACGGGCGGGCGACATCGAGTGGAAGCCCTCGACCTTCGGGATCTGGGGACCGGCGCGATTACCCGTGAGCTTCGAACCGGGGGCTGCGTCGTAGCGTTCCGGTTGGCTTGGGGAGCGGCGGACTGGCATGGCTCCTGAGCGAGGGGCAGTCGACTTCCAGCCGTATATACAGCCCAAAACCTGTCCCAGAGGTCGGACGGGCAACGAGAAAATCTGCCCGAGATCAGGTCAGAACGGCCGTTGCTTCCCCGACGAGCTTGTCTTCTCCCTCGGCGTTGGACAGCGTCACCGCCAGATCGACCAGCCTCTGACCCCCGCTCGCTTCGCGGTGACCACGATCTTGGTCGACAGGACCTCGTCGGGCCACGTCTGGCGGGCGAACCGGACCTGGTAGCGCTGCAGGTTCCCGACGCCCACATAGTCGGTCAGCGTGGAGCCCAAAAAGCCCATGGAGAACATGCCGTGGCCGAACACGCTGGGTTGGCCGGCGGCCTGCGCCTGGACCTCGTCGTGGTGCATCGGGTTGAAGTCGCCGGACGCGCCGGCGTAGCGGACCAGGTCCGTGCGGGTCAGCGTGTGGGAGAGCACCGGTGCCTCGTCTCCGACCTTCACGTCCTCGAAGGACAGCTTCTTCTCACCCATCGTCTCGACCTCCCGTCGAAGATTGGCTTACCGCGGAACCACAAGGACATAGCCCGCCATCTGAAAACCGGGTTCTCATGCCCCGAAGAGGTGCAGCCAATGGTCGATCGACCACGTGTTCCAGGCATGGGCTCCCAGCACCACCACCGAGGCCAGGATCATCATGAAGTTCTGTCCCTGCTCAGCCCAGTCCGAGATCATGAGGATGAAGTACATGATGTTGAGCAGGATCCCGGCGAAGGCTGCGACGGGCGTCAGGAAACCGAGGATCAGGCCCAGGCCGATCGCCAGCTCGCCCAAGACGACCACGTACGCCATCACCTTGGCGAGGGAGGACCACCGTGTTGAAGCCTGTCTTCACGAAGGTCCACTTGTGCTTCTCCGCGACCGATTGACCCCAGGAGATGCCGGCTCCCCGCTGGAACCAGGCGGCCTTGTCTTTGTGGCGGAAGCTCTCGAACCACCACACGCCCAAGCCGATCCGCAGGACGGCCAACCATTCGGCTGCTGTCAGCCATGTCGTCGAGTACGTCGCCAACGTCATGTGCGTTCCCCCTGCGCCGTTCTAGGCGCGTACTGTATCAGGTAACGTTGAAGCGAGCCGTCACCACGGGCTCGCCCGTCTTGTCGTCGCTCCAGTTGGTCTCCTGCACGATGAGAACGTCATCGTGCGCCCTTTGGACTCCTTCTGGTAGGCGTCTGCAATCCGGCCCTCGCTCACGAGCACATCGCCCACCTGCACCGGGCGGTGGTAGGTCGGTTCCCGCTCGCCGTGCAGGATCAGGCCGCCCTTGGCCATGAGAGGGCCGATCACCTTGCCCAATGGATTGCCGCCAGTGGATGCATCGGCCGGCTGGATCTCGTCGAAATTGCCGGAGAACTCCATAGCGAAGGCCCACGTCGGCGGCGCCGGGATGTTGTCGAACCCGACGCGCCGCGCTGCGTCGGGGTCGTGGTAGATCGGACTGGAGCTGAGCACGGCGTCGGCGAAATGCTGCACCGGTCCTCGCTCGACGACGACCTTGGAGGTGCCGATCGGCGCCCCGATGATCTCTTTGAGCAACTCTTCAACCGATGCGGCACCGTCTGCCACCTTTGCTGCCTCCTGTCCCCCCCGCCTCGTCCAGACCACGTGGTCTAGGCGCCGCGCACCGACCCCTGGGCCGATGCGGCGCCGACGGTAGCGAAGTCGCCTCGGCCCCGCCCAATCCACTCGGTGGACAGGGCGGCGGGTCCACCGACTCGGTACCATCAGCCGCCGTGTCCGGACTTGAGAGCTAGCAAGGCCGTTTCCCGTGCCGGACTTCTTCGAGGTGGTCCACACACAGCGTGCGGCGAGTTCGTTCCTCCGACGAAGTCGACGACGAGACCGTGGCGCGCGATCCTCACGGCGGCCACACACGCACCGAGCGCTGAGAACAGCCAACCCTTCGTCTTCGTCGTTGTTCGGGACCCCGACCTTCGCCAGAGCATCGGCGAGTTGACGGCACGGTTGTGGCAGGGCGGCGCCCGGGCGGCCGAGGAGGGCCGCCTCTCCCCCGCCTTCCTCCGCGACGTCGACCACGGCGCCATGGGTGGGATCGCCGCGGCGCCCGTCCTGGTCGTCGTCTGTGGCGACAGCGCCTCGACGTTCGCCCCGACCATGGACGCCTCGGTGTTGCCGGCCGTGCAGAACCTGCTCCTCGCCGCCCACGCGCTCGGCCTGGGCTCGACGCTGACGACTCTGCCGGTTCTCGGCGGTGACGAGCTCCCGAGCCTCCTTGGGCTCCCGCCCGAAGTCGTGCCCGTCGCCGTGGTCCCACTCGGCCATCTCGCGAAGCCACTCGGCGCACCCCGCCGCCGGCCCGTGTCGGAGAAGGCTCATCTGGATCGCTACGGCAATCCCTTCCCCGACGGGTCCCTCGAGCTGAGCCGGGCGGCGACGGACCGCCGCTGACCCGTCCGCCGCGTCCGGAGGCAACCTGACACCGGTGTCAGGCCCCGCGGATATGGTGAGCCGGTGCAAGAGCACCATTACTACGTCGATATCGACGCCACGGTCGACGAGCTGTGGCAACTCTTTTGGGCTCGCATTCCCCACACCAAGTCGGGGGACGTGACGATCGACATCCTCCATCCGGGCGATGACGTCGGTGAGGGGCTCGTGCGTCATGTCCACCTTCCGCGTGCCGCGCGTATCTCCTGACCGGTGGCAAAGGGCAATCGTGGGAATGGCTGACCCAGGTGAAGCCCAAGGAGTCATGGAAGTACAGACGGAGTCGGACGACCCCTGCTGTCCGAGGCAGAAGGACATCACGCGGCTCGAGGACTGGGTGACGGCACACGCGTGTCCATTTCACCGAGACCTACCACGCCTTCAACCCGCTCCTGCGCACCCTCTTCGAGAAGCGCGTGCATGCCTTCATCTCAAAAGACAACGATCACTTGATCAAGGAGTCGCTGACGACAGGAGTCCGGCTCCTGCGCGCCGCGAAGGCCAGGGCGGCGGAGAAAACAGCGGCGAACGCGACGCCCAAAACCACGCAACCGGCACCAGGCACGTCCGACCCTGCGTGACGGTTGTCGACCTCTGGGTCAACGCGCTGAGCGGCGAGGCCGCCGCGGCCTTCTTGGGACGCGCCGGCAATGAGGGCATTCCCGATCTGCTCGGCGGCGACATCGGTGCCTCGTCCACCCTCACCGATCTCCTCGGCACCATGGATGCGTGTGGCGTCGATGTCGGAGTGGTCGCACTCGGCCTCTCGGCCCCCGAGACCGACGACATGCTGCTCGCCATCGCCGCGCACCCGGCGCGCCTCGCTCGCTGCGCTCGTGGTCGACCGGCCCGACCGGCCGGTGCGCCAGTGCACCCGCCTGCGCGAACTCGCCGGCCATCCCGCCGTCGCTCTGGCTCGAGTCACGCCACTGGTCGACCAGTACCCGCTCAACGACAAGCTGTATTACCCCGTCTATGAGACGTGTGCGGAGCTCGGCCTCCCGGTCTCCATCAACGTCGGGATCCCCGGCCCGCGGGTTCGTTCCGCGTGTCAGCATCCCGAACTGCTCGAGGACGTCCTCATCGACTTCAAGGGCCTCACTGTCATCGGTGCCCACATGGGTCACCCCTTCGAGGCCTTGCTCATGCAGTACATGTTGAAGTGGCCGGATCTGTACCTGTCCAACTCCGCGTATCTCGCGAAGTACATGGACCCGGCACTGGTGTCGTTCATGGACTCCAAGCGGGGCTTTGGTCGCGTTCTCTTCGCATCCGACCATCCGTTCCTCCCGATGGAGCGGGCTGTGGCGGCCGCCCGGGATCTGCCCCTCTCTGACGCTGCGGTCGACGCCTATCTCGGCGGAACGGCAGCGCGCCTGTTGCACCTCGCCTGATCGCGGCACCTGGTCGCGACCCGCCCGATCCCGCTACCGTCCGTCTCGTGGATCTCGGTCGTCTCGGCGTCTGGTGGAGCGGCTCGTGGCGGGTGGCCGGCGACCCCGGCGTCGACGTGCCGGCGAGCCTCGAAGCCCTCGGCTTCGGGACGCTGTGGTCCTCCGGCGGCTTCGAGCGTGGACTCTCCCCGCACTTCGAGCAGCTCCTGGCTGCCACCGGGCGGCTGCACGTGGCGAGCGGCATCGTCAGCATCTGGGCCGCGGCGCCGGACGAGGTCGGGCCGGCGGTGGCGGCTCTCGAGACCACCTATCCGGGCCGATTCGTCCTCGGAGTCGGTGCCAGCCACGCCGCGATCGCACCGGACTACGCCCGGCCCTACTCGCGCATGGTCGCCTTCCTCGATGCGCTGGACGCCCTCGACCAGCCCGTCCTGCCGCAGCGTCGCATCCTGGCGGCGCTCGGACCCCGCATGCTCGAACTGGCGGCGGCCCGGGCGGCGGGGGCGCACCCGTACTTCGTTCCCGTGGAACACACAGCCTGGGCGCGGCGGGCATCCTCGGCAGCGGACCGTTGCTCGCGCCCGAGGTGGCCGTCGTGCTCGATGCGGATCCTGACACCGCGCGTGCCACCTGGCCCGGCGTTACGCCAGCATCTATCTCGACCTTCCCAACTACTCGAACAACCTGCGGACACTCGGCTTTGGCGATGACGACATCGGTGGTGGTGGGAGCGACCGTCTGATTGATGCGGTCATTCCCTGGGGCGGTGCTGACGCAGTGGCCGCCGTGTGCGCGCCCACCTGGACGCCGGGGCGGATCACGTGTGCATCCAGGTGATCGCAGACCACAACGATTTCCCACTCCAGGGGTATCAGGAGCTCGCCGCAGCCTTTGCATGACCCCCGGTGGAGGCCGCCGCGGGGGGTTTAGTGCGCCGGCGCGCCCGCCGCCAATTGTTGTGCCAGCGCACGAAAGGCACGACCCCGGTGCGACAGCGCATCCTTCTCCGCCGCGTCCATCTGCGCGAACGTCCGCCCGTCCCCGCCCTCCCCGGGATCGGGCACGAAGACCGGGTCGTAGCCAAACCCGTTCTCGCCGCCGTCCGGCGCGATCGTTCCCTCCACGATCCCCTCGGCCCACACCTCCGCCCCGTCGGGGAAGGCCACGAGTGCGATCGTCTTGAACCGGGCTGTGCGCTGCCCACTCTCGTCGTGAGTGGCGAGCGCCCGCAGGAGCTTGCTCACGTTGTCCGCGTAGGTGGCGTCCTCGCCCGCGTAGCGAGCCGAGTAGACGCCGGGCGCACCCCCGAGCGCGTCGACTTCGAGTCCGGTGTCGTCTGCCACGGCGGCGAGACCGGTCGCCGTCACGAGCGCCTGCGCCTTCAGGCGCGCGTTGTCGAGCAGGGTCGCGCCGTCCTCGACGACCTCGGGCACGTTCCGTGGCCGCGGGACCAGCTCGACGGGGAGCGCGGCCGAGAGCACCGCAACGATCTCTGTGACCTTGTCCGGGTTGGCCGACGCGACCACGAGCCGCAACGGGCCGCCCCCGCGGCTCACCGCCGCGCTGGGGGCTCGGCCAGGACGGCCGCCTGCATTCCGGTCAACTCCTTGATGCCGGCCTCGGCGAGGCCCAACAGGCTGTCGAGCTCGCCACGGGTGAACGCCATCCCCTCGGCCGTGCCCTGCACCTCGACGAATCGACCGGCACCGGTCATGACGACGTTCATGTCGACTTCGGCAGTGGAGTCCTCCGCATAGGGCAGGTCGAGCATGGGCACGCCGTCGACGATGCCGACCGAGACAGCCGCCACCGAGTCGGTCAAGGGATGGGTGCGGATGGTCCCGGCATCGACCAGGCGCGTACAGGCGTCGTGCAGCGCGACATAGGCGCCACAGATGGAGGCGGTGCGCGTGCCGCCGTCTGCCTGCAGCGCGTCGCAGTCAACAGTGATCTGCACCTCGCCCAGGGTCACCAAGTCGCAGACGGCACGCAGCGAGCGCGCGATGAGGCGCTGGATCTCCTGGGTTCGCCCCGACTGCTTGCCCTTCGCGGCCTCACGCGAGGCCCGCTCCGGCGTCGACCCCGGGAGCATGGAGTACTCGGCGGTGACCCACCCGCGGCCGGTGCCCCGCATCCAGGGCGGAACGCGCTCTTCGACCGACGCCGTGCACAGCACTTTGGTCTGCCCGAAGGTCACGAGCACCGAGCCCGGAGCCATCACCGTGTAGTCCCGCTCGAAGGTGACCGGCCGCAGCTGGTCTATCGCGCGCCGTCCTGGCGCGCCGCACGCGGATCGTCACCCATGTCGTCTCCTCCCATTGTGTGTGTCTCCCGGCCCGCCCGGGCCCGTGCCACGAGCGACACCGTAGGCGACGGCTAGTTGCCGTGGGCAAAGGCCTCGGGATACGAGTGCGCTGAGATCTCCAGCGCGGCCTCGACGTCGCGGTAGGTCTTCAGCTCTATGACGTTGCCGCTCGGGTCCGCGATCTTGCCCTTGGTCTGCTCGGTGGCCAGCCCCTCGTCGTCGGTCGAGACCGGCACCAGCCAGTCGATGCCCATCGTGCCCAGGCGAGCCACCATCGCGTCGAACTCGTCTCGACCGAGCGTGACCCCGAAATGCCGACAGCCCCGCGGCGGTGTCGCGGCAACCTCGTCGGGCCGGTCCTGCAGTGTGAGCTGCAGGCCGTAGAACCACACATCGGTGAAGTCGGACGTCGTCCGTGCCGCCCGGCATCCGAGCACGTGTACGTAGAAGTCGCGCGCCTCGTCCATGTCGCGCACGGGAATCGACAGATGAAGCACCGGCTGCACGGCGCCAGCCTACGGCTGCGGACCACCGGCCCCGAGCGTGCTAGTCAGGACCGTCCCGCTCCCAGGAGCACGCAGTCGGCCATGAAGAGCGGCGTGGCCCGGGCGCTCGGCGCGGCGGCGGCCCCCCGGCACGCCGCCAGGGAGGCACCCGTGGCCGGCGCTGTCGCCGGGCCGCCCCGGGGCAGGTCCCACACCCAGGCGCGGTCCACATACTGCGGGGCGCTGCCGACGGCCATGGTGAAGAACCCGGACGCGTACACCGGGTCCCGGCTGACGCCCGCGATCACGACCTGGTTCACGTGCCACCGCAGCAATGCGCCGCGGACCGCGGCGAGCTGAGCCGGCGTCCCCACCGGCTCGGGCGCGCCCGCAAGCGTCAGGTTGGTCAGAATGCGCCGCGGCGACCCTGGCGCCCCGGTGCCGACGGGTCCTCCGGTGGCGTCGGGCGTCTTCAGCGCCGCGCCGGCGAGTCGGAAGTGCATGCCGCCTGCCGCCTGCCAGAGCATCGGTGGCGTCGACCCCGACACGGCGTAGGGGACCGTGAGCAGGACGTTGTTCGGCGGCAGCGAATCGGCCACGTTGCGGACGTACCGAGGGACGACCACCGGCACGACGCGGAGGGGCACGTTGAAGGTGAGGAACACGGGGACCAGCGCGAGCAGGGCGACCAGCACGGTCGCGCCCGCGCCCGCGCCACGCCTGTGCACCGCCAGCCAGGAGTCGCCGCGGCGATGGGTGGCCACGAATGCGTCGACGCCGACCGCGATGAGGAGCGCCGCGAACAGCGCGATGAACGGGGCGAACTGATCAGGGAGGATCTCCTTGAGGACCGGCAGCCTCGAGAGCTGCGCCCAGGGCAACCAGACGTGCGAGAACCACTCGGGCCCGCCGATGAGGAGCGCTCCGAGGGAGAGCCAGAGACTGACCACGACGAGTAGCACGAGCAGCCAGGTGAGAGGCCGGCGTCGGCCCAGGGCCATCGAGGCCACCGCCGCCAGCGCGACCCCGCCGCCGACATAGTCCGGAGGCGGCCCGTTGCGACCCAGGTACCCGCCGAAACGCACGTAGTTGTCGGCGAAGGCGGCGTAGCTCCCCGGGGACAGGAGGCTCGAGAGCGACATGCCGGTCAAGGGCGCGAGCGCGAAGAGCACGCCGCTGACGGACTGGGGCCCGGCCAGCCCGTACCAGGCCGGGTACGCGAGGACGACGACGACGAGCCCGACCGCCAGGCCCAGTGCGGGCACCGCGTGGCCCGCCCGAGGTCCGATCTGGCGCCAGCCCACCACCACGACCGCGACCAGACCGACCGCTGCGAAGAGCAGCGACATGACGAAGACCTCGGGGGAAATGAAGAACTGCACGATGAGCAATCGCCGCCAGTACGACCCCGTCGCGCCAGACCGTGTGCTCCTGGCGGATCACGATCTCGTGCAGCGTCGTGAACAGAAGCGGTGGAATGACCAGCACCGTCACCGAGACGTGACCGAAGACCAATGAGGAGACGATGGCCGCCGAGTACCCGTAGATCAGGGCGGCCGGTATCGCGATGGGTTTCCACGTCACCAACGACCGGACGGCGACGAAACATCCCCACGCGCTCAGGGCGGGCGCCAATGTGAGCGCGACATTGGTGGAGACGACCGGCCCGAACAAGACGGTCACCGGGGCGAGGAGCACGCCGACGAGGAGCCCGGACGTGTTGGAGAGCAGGTTCGCGCCATTGGGCACATTCACTGCGCCGGTGAAGAAGAGACCGTGCAGATGGGCCATGGCCCACGCCGGCCATTCGGTGAACCACACCTGTTGCGCCGGATCACCGCAGCCGCAGGTGAGGCTGGAGGCGGGGTGGCCGGACCACACGTGCCACCACAGGACCACGGCGGGCACGGCGAATCCCACGATGGCGGTCAGGTGGAACGCGACGCCGCGCAGCGCACGAGCGATCGGGCGGCGCGGCGACCGACCTCTGCGGCTCCCACCCTTCGGAGATGGGCGCCTCCTCGGAGTCGGGAGGCCCCTCTCCTTCGTCGGCGCAGGTCGGCCTCGAGCGGCGGGGGGGGCGGGCGGCTCGTCCGTGGGATGTGTCGACACGTCCGTCCGGCTCGTCACCGCAGGCGAGCGTACTGCGAGCACCGTCACCCCCGATGCGACAGCAGGGATCGCAGCACCGCTCGCGTTGCAGCGTCGTTCATATGATTCATCAGGTGCCCGCCATTCGCCGCTGTGTCGTCGTGGGCGCGGGCGTATTGGGGCTGTCGGCCGCCCGGGCCTTGGAGCGACGCGGGTGGTCTGTCGTGGTGCTCGAGGCGGGCGCCGACGTCGGCCACGCCGGCGCCGGGTCCAAGGGTAGCGGCGCGTATCTTCCGTCTCGGCTATCCCGAGCCGCACCACGTCGAGATGGCGCTGATGGCGCGCGACCTCTGGCGCGCCCTCGAACACGAGAGCGGGCGGCGCTTGCTGCACGTGACCGGACAGGTCACCTTCGGTGACGAGGCGACACTGGACACGATCGCTGCCGCCATGGGCAGCTGCGGCGCGGCGTGTGAGCGGCTGACCGCAGCGGAGGCTCATGAGCGGTACCCCGGCGTATCGCCATCGCGGGTGCCGCGCTCGTCGAGCCGGACTCGGGTGTGCTGGCCGCCGACGCCTGCTTGCACGCGCTCGGTCGCGCGGAGGCCGGCGAGGTGCGGACCGACATTCGCGTCCACCGCGCTGCGCGACACGGCCCGCGGCGTCCGCGTCATCACGGCGGGCGGCGAGGAGCTCCAGGCGGACGTGGCCGTCGCCTGTGCCGGGCCGTGCACGATGGCGCTGTTCGGACCCGACGCGCCGGCGACCCCGGTGGTCGCGCCCTCACTCCCCCAGGTCGCCTACTTCCAGTACGCGACCGACCACGCCGACGCGGTCCCCGTCTTCATCGAGTGGGGCGACGACATGATCTACGGACTGCCGGTGCCAGGCTCCGGCGCACCAGCCACCGTCAAGGTGTCCCATCACACGCCCGGTGCGCCGCTCGCGGGCTACGACCCGACTGGATCGGCGGCCTTCCCCGACGATCCAGTGCTCCTGGCGGGCCTCGTCGATGCGGTCCGCCGCCTCCTCCCCGTCGTCGACCCGAACCCTGTCGCGACCGAGCGGTGCGTCTACGACAACTCGGCGGACACCGACTTCGTCCTCGATCGGGTGGGCAAGGTCGTGGTCGGGTGCGGGACCAGCGGCCATGGCTTCAAGTTCGGGCCGTTCCTCGGCGAGCTCCTCGCCGACCTGGCCGAGGGCATCCGACCCCGCGCCGACCTCGGACCCTTCCGCCTGTCGCGTCGCTGACCGAGTGCGGCGCCGGGCACCTCGCCCGCTACCGTGACGTCGGTGCCCCGCTACGTCGCCCTGCTCCGGAGCGTGAACGTCGCCGGCCACGGCCGGCTGGCCATGAGCGAGTTGCGGGCCTCCTTCGAGCGCCTGGGCTATGACGACGTCAGCACGTACATCCAGACGGGAAACGTGTTGTTCAGCAGCTCGACACGGAGCGAACAGGCCGTTGCGACGGCCATCGAGGAGCAGATGGACGCCGACTTCGGAGACGCCCCTGCCGTGATCGTGCGGTCCGTCCCCGAGCTCCTGCGCATCGGCGGCGCCAGCCCCTACGCCAAGGCGGGGGCCAACCCGGCACGCCACCACGTGACGTTCCTCGCCTCGGCGCCGACCAAAAAAGCCTTGTCCGCACTCGACCCGCCGGCGAGCGGGCATGACGAGCTGGTGGTCGAGGGACGAGAGGTCTACGTCTACACGCCGGACGGCTACGCCGGGACCAAGTACACCGGCACCTTCCTCGAACGACGGCTCGGCGTCGTGAGCACCACGCGCAACTGGAATACGGTCACCAAGCTCTGCGAGCTGGCTGGACGCTGAGCCGCGCGGATCGCAGGGCCCCACCTTTAGGATCGCCCCGTGATCGGCGACTCGGCAGGGCGTGACCAGTCGAGTGGCCGCGAGAGCGCACCGCCGGGTTCAGGGCCTGACAGCGCCGACGGCGCGGCCGCACCCATCGGCACGCCGAAGCGGCCCACTCTGAATGCGTCGGTACGCCGACGCCGGGCCGACCGCGCTTTCTACATCCGGCTCGCCGGCGCCATGCGCCAGAACGAGCGTGCCTTGGAGCGGTTGAAGCGATGACGCCCGAAGCGCACCTGCGTGCCGAACCCGAGACGGTGCGTCCGATCGAGTTGGCGGATTTCCTGCTCATCGCGGAGGCGGTGCTCGAGACGCCGGCCAAGCGGATCGCCGAGACATCGAGCCTGCATCTCGCCGACTCGGCCCTGCACGCACCGCTCGCCTGCTTCGGCGGTGAGGACTTTTACCCCGACTTCCCGACCAAGGCCGCTGTGCTCTGCGCGCACCTGATCAAGAACCACCCGCTCGAGGACGGGAACGCGCCGGTCGCGCTGGTCGTCACGATCGAGTTCTGCCTGCGCAACGGGCACCCGTGGACTCCGCCGCCCGGAGACGATGACGGCGCCGTCACGGCCGCGCGTGTCCTCGACCTCGCCGCGGCGCCGCTCACCGACACCACGGTGAGCGATTTCGCCGCCTGGATCGCCGAACGCACCGCCTTGGCCGCCTGAGCCGCACGGGTGGGGCCGGCCGTAGGGTTGGCGGATGCACCTGCACCCTCGCACGCCTCCCCGTTTCGACGGCCGGCTCGCGGTCGTCACCGGCGCGTCGTCGGGTATCGGCCGTGCCATCGCCCTGACCCTGGCGGCCCGCGGCGCGACCGTGATCGGTCTGGCGCGGCGCAAGGACCTGCTCGACGAGCTGGCTCCTGAGCTCGCCCGGCACAGCCCGCAGAGCGCGACGGTGGTGTGCGACGTCGCGGAGACCGACGCGTTCGGCCGCGCCCTCGCCGCGCTGGCCACCGAACACGGCGGGATCGACATCCTCGTCAACAACGCCGGGATCGATCTGATGCTCCCCGTTCCTGGCGGCGATGACGCCACGGTGCACCAGGTGTTCGACGTCAACTTCTTCGCCGTCGTGGCCGGCACCCTCGCCGTCGTCCCCGCCATGGTCGAGCGGGGCTGGGGCGTGATTGTCAACGTGTCCTCCGATACGGCGCGCGCGCCCGAACCGCGGCAGGGCGCCTACGCGGCGTCGAAAGCAGCCGTCTCCGCGTTCAGCGAATCGGTGGCCAACGAGGTGGTCGGCCGCGGTGTGCACGTGCACGTGCTCTACCCGGGCTGGGTTCCCACCGCGATGGGGCTGTCGGGCAACGAGGATGGAGGGTCGCTCCCGCCGAAGATGGTGCGCCGCACCGCGGACCAGGTGGCCACGCTCACGGTGGATCGCATGGGCGGACCGCTCATCGACATCAACGCGGCGCGGCTCCCGTTGCTCGCACCGATCGCGCGGACGCTGGCGCCCCGCTCGTACGCCAAGGCCATGCGGCGCCTGGCCACCACGTAGCCCGGTGGGCGCCGCGCCGCGGCCCTCCGGACCGACGTGTCGGGAACAGAGCCGTCGGATCGACCTCGCCGCTAGAAGTAGATGATCCCCTTGGCGCGCTCGGTGACCTCGTCGAGGTCGTCGGTCCAGGCGCCGGTGGAGAGGTATTTCCACCCGCCGTCGGCCGAGACCACCACGATGGAGGCCGCCTCTCCCTCGGGAAGCGACGTGGCGCACCTGATCGCTCCCGCCAGCGCCGCCCCCGTCGAGATACCGGCGAAGATCCCCACCTCGATCAGGCGACGCGTCCATTCGATCGATTCCCGTGGCCGCACGACGGTCTTGCGATCGAGCAGCGCGGCGCCGCCGAGATCCTCGAAGATGGGCGGGATGTAGCCGTCGTCGAGGTTGCGCAGCCCGTCGACCATCTCGCCCGCCGGCGGCTCGACCGCCCAGATCTGGACCTTGTCGCCGAGCTTCTCCCGAAGGAAACGCCCGACCCCGAGCAGCGTGCCCGACGTGCCGAGGCCCGCGACGAAATGGGTGATGCCGGGGCAGTCGCGCAAGATCTCAGGACCGGTCCCCTCGTAGTGCGCCTTGGGGTTGGCCGGGTTGCCGTACTGGTAGAGGAAGACCCATTCGGGGTGCTCGTCGGCCAGGTGGCGCGCCATGCGCACGGCGCCATTGGAACCCTCCGTGCCGGGCGACTCGATGATCTCGGCCCCCCACAGCTCGAGCAGCTGTCGACGCTCGATCGAGACGTTGGTCGGCATCACCGCCTTCAGCCGATAGCCCTTGACCCGGCACACCATGGCGAGCCCGATACCGGTGTTGCCCGACGTCGGCTCCATCAGCACCTGGTCGGGCTTCCCGGGAACGAGTACGCCGGCGCGCTCGGCCTCTTCGATCAGGGACAGCGCGACCCGGTCCTTGACCGAACCGCCCGGGTTCTGGCCTTCGAGCTTGATGAAGAGGCGAGCCGCTGGATTGGGGCTCAGCGTGCTGATGTCGACCAGCGGCGTGTTGCCGATGAGGTCGAGGACAGAGGGGTACAGCGTCACGGCTCCGAACCCGTGCCCGCGGCGTCAGCCCCCGGCCACGGCGGGGAGGATGGACACCTCCGCGCCGTCGTTGACCGGCGTGTCGAGGCCCTCGAGATAGCGGACGTCGTCGTCGTTGACGTAGATGTTCACGAACTTGTGCAGGGCGCCGTCCTCGGTGAGCACCTGGCCCGCCATCCCGGGGTATTCGGCGACGAGCTTGGAGAGCACCTCGCTGATGGTGGACCCGTCCACGCTGACGACGGAGGCACCACCGGCCTGGCTGCGCAGGACGGTCGGGAGGCGGACTTCGACGGCCACGGGGGTCTCCTCGCTGGATCTCGGCTGCTCACCGGGCCGGCCCGAGGCCGGCGCAGGTGATTGTTGACTGATTCGGTAACGATTCTACAAGGCCGCATCCGGGTCCCGCCGACCCCGGTGGGAGCGCGCCTAGGCGCCGCTGGCCGGCTCCGTCAGATCGAGGCCGGGCACCTCGAGGCCGGGCACGTCGAGGCCGGGCACCTCGACGGGCTCCTCGGAGATCTCACCGTTGCGGATGCGGTAGCTGCGGACGACCGGGTGGGTGTCGCGCAACGACACGAGCACGTAGTGCCAGCCGGGGTCGGTCGCCTGCGCCACATCGGTCGGCGAGGGGTAGGCGTCGGTGTGGGTGTGCGAGTGGAAGACACCCATGATGTCGGCACCGAGCGCCTGCGCGGCCCGGTCAACCCGCAACAAGTCCCGCGGGTCGATCTCGTAGACCATGGCCGATTCCGCCGCGTTGGCCGTGACGAAGAGATGGCTCGCCTCGTCGCCCTCGTAGGAGCCGACCAGGAGGCCGCACGCCTCGTCGGGCAGTCCCGAGAGACAGTGGGCAACCATCTCCATGTACATGGCACGGGACAGCCGGAGCACCCATGAAGGGTACCCTCGTACCCCTCATGGCCAGGGCGAAGAAGCAGATTGCCAAGCGGGCGGCGGCCCGTGATGAGCGCGGGGGCGACCGGACGGTCGCCACGAACCGGCGCGCCCGGCGCGAGTACGAGTTCCTCGAGACCTTCGAGGCCGGCATCGTGCTGCAGGGGTCCGAGGTGAAGTCACTCCGCCAGGGCAAGGCCCAACTCAACGAGGCCTACGCGCGGGTCGACGACGGCGAGCTGTGGCTCTTCCAGATGCACATCCCCCCGTGGCAGTTCGCCACCGGCGTTGGCGCCCACGAGCCTGACCGCAAGCGCAAGCTCCTCGTTCATCGAGCGCAGATCGACGAACTGCTGGGCAAGACCCAACAGCAGTCCCTGACCCTCATCCCGTATTCCCTCTACTTCCGCGACGGCAAGGCCAAGGTGCAGGTGGCGCTGGCCAAGGGGCGCCGGCTCTACGACAAACGCAACCTGCTCAAGGCCCGCGACGCCGAGCAGGAGGCCGCCCGGGCCACCAAGGAGATCGGCCGCTTCATGGCCTAGCGGTCAACTCCGTCACCTCGCCGGACGAGCGGCCCACCCTGGGTCGTACACTGGAGTGACTCGGCCAGAGGGGCCGGGAACCCAGACATGGGGGTGATCGGTTTCGACTTCGGTCGTCAAGGTAGGAGAAGCGAGCCGTGGTCTCCGGAGCCACGTTAAAGAGCCGGAACCAAAAACAAACGCCGAGCAACCACAGCTCGCGCTCGCTGCTTAGGTAGCGACGTCCGCCCGGTCCCAGCCCTACGGATCGGATTACGGGCGTCATTCAGTAGGGCTTACTCAGCACTTCACACCAACTGAACGCTGAGGACATCTTCGTTGGTTACGGGGCGGCACCGCCGCCGGCAGTTGTGCCGCCCCCGACAATCTCCTGCCGGCTGCGCTCGGAGAAGGCCTATTGCGGCTCCGGAGGACGCGGGTTCGATTCCCGCCACCTCCAGGAGCGCCTCGCCTGCGAATGTGCAGGTCGGGACGCTGCTGGAGGTGCGCCGACGCCTCGCAGGACACAGCAGGACACGAAAAGACACAGGATGCGTGTCCTGGGGTCGGCATTGAGTTCTGCGAGCGACGGCTCCGGAACCACCGGTCGAGCGTGTTTCTTGATCCGGTAGAGGAACTGCTCACAGCTCCACCGGTCATCGACGGCTCGAGAGCTCGGACTCGAAGTTTCGAAGAACTCCCGGTCCGTGGGACCGGGCGCCGACGGCCGCTGGAGGCCGGAGGCGCCGAACAACCACGCAGCCGAGAATTTCTTTCAAGAAAATTTTTGTGTCCCGCTGTGTCTCGCTGTCACTCGCTGTGTCCCGTTGGCACTCGCTGTGTCCCGCTGGATACCACTTCTGACCTGGATCGATGTCACACCGAGGCTCCACGGTGGACGCCATGGATCCCGACGACCACGCGATGCTCGAAGCGCTCGCCCGCCACGGACGGCGAGGTGAGATCCACGACTTCTTGGCTCAAGGTGACCGCTGCGGTTGGTGCCGCCATCCGATCCGACTGCGTGGCTTCGTCGTTTCCGGTGCCCCCGGGGAGCAGGCCGTGACATTCTCGAGCGCGTCGCTCCCCGACGGCGTCGTCCTCAAGGCGTGTGGATCACGGTCCGAGATTCGCTGCCCGTCGTGCGCCGCCGTCTACCGGGGGGATTCCCGCCACCTCGTCCGGGCCGGGCTCGAAGGCGGAAAGGGCGTGGACGAGACGATTGCCCTGCATCCGGCCGTCTTCTTGACGTTGACGGCTCCGGGCTTCGGCGCGATCCACACCGCAAGGGCGGCCTCGCCGTGTCATGTGGTCGATAGGCGGGCCCGCTGTGCGCACGGCGCCCCCTTGACGTGCTCCGCATCCCACCGGCAAGGGGACGAGTCGATCGGCACTCCCCTTTGCCTCGATTGCTACGACTACGAGGGCGCAGTGCTCCAGAACGCGTACACGCCCGAGTTGTGGCGTCGCACGATGATCTACACCCAGAGACAGCTCGCCGTCGTGCTCGGTCGCACGCAAGCCGACACCGATCGGGCGGTGCGGCTCTCCTTCTGCCGGGTGGCCGAGTTCCAGCGCCGTGGCATCGTGCATCTGCATGCCGTCGTACGGGCCGACGGTCCGGACGGTTCGATCCCGCCCGTCGACGCCAGACGGCTCGCGCTCTCGTGCCTCCATGCGGCCAAGGTCGTGACCTTGGCGCATCCGAGGGGGACCACGACGTGGGGCCCCCAGATCGACGTGCAAGTCCTCGAGCAAGACGACGAGCGGGCACGCCGCGTGGCCATCTACGTCGCCAAGTACGCCACCAAGACCTCGAGCGACGACCACCGCCTCGACGCTCCGGTCCGTTCGCTCTCGGACCTGACCCGCCGGCGACTGCCCCCACATTTGCACCGCATGGTCGCCACGGCGCTCGAGCTGGGAGCCGATCCCGCGTTCGCCGACCTGAACCTCGCTCGGCACGCCCACCGTCTCGGCTTCGGGGGGCACTTCCTCACCAAGTCACGCAGTTATTCGACGACGTTCGGCGCCCTGCGTGACGCTCGAGTCCAGTGGCGCGAGGCCCGTCGGTTCGGAGGTGATGTCCCGGCGGACCATTCCTTCAAGGGCCATTGGCGTGCGGTCGGGGCGGGCTGGGCCAACGAGGGCGAATCCCTCTTCGCCACCAGCCAGCAACGACAACGGACGGAGGAGAAGAGGGAAGCGGAGTTCGAGTGGTACACCCGGACGGAATAGCACCTTGTTCAGAGGCCAAACCGCCGAAGGCGGTGCGGCAGGCCTTTGCCGTTCCACGTACGGGCAGGAGTGGGCCGGCATGAGCTCCCTCGACAAGCAGCCCAACGGACGCTGGCGGGCCCGCTATCGGGACAAGGCTGGCCGCTCTCACTCCAAGACCTTCGATCGCAAAGCGGATGCACAGAGCTATCTCGACGACGTCGGTCACGACCTCCGCCGAGGTCAATGGATCGACCCGAAGCTCGCTCGGACTCCGTTCGAGCAGTGGGCCGACCGGTGGTGGGCGACGACCACGAAGCTGCGCCCGACTACCCGTCGTGGGTACTGGGGCATGCTCCAGCGACACGTGCGCCCCCACTTCGAGGGGTGGCCGCTGTCGGATATCGGCTACATGGACGTCGAGGAGTTCATCACGCATCTGCTCGGTCAGGGTCTGTCGCCGAAGTACACGAGGGACTGTGTCTCGGTCCTCTCGCTCGTCATGAAGAGTGCCGTACGGGCCAACCTGCGTAAGGACAACCCAGCGGCTGACCACAACATCCCGCTCCCCCGTCGCAAGCTCCACGAGGGAGACGTGCTGAACATGGAACAGATCCACCAGCTCGTTGCCCACGTGAAGACCCCATACAAACCCGCTGTCTGGCTGCTCATGCTGGCTGGGCTCCGACCGGCCGAACTCTGCGGCCTGCGGGTGTGCGACGTCGACTTCATCAAACACGTCGTCCACGTGAGCCAAACAGTGCTGCCCGTGCACTCCTTCGACACCGAAGGTTTCGGGCTCGTCACCGGGCCTCCCAAGACATCGGCGGGCGACCGCCGTATCCCCATCCCGGCGTGGCTCTGCGACGACCTCGCCGCGATGGTGGCGGCTCGCCGGCAGCGCGAGGGTGGAAGCTGCAGCTCGAACAACAAGGAGACCCTGTTCCAGACCCGCTACGGCAACCCACTCAACCGGGACAAGCTGCGCGAGAAGGTGATCCGGCCCGCACTGCGTGACGCCGGACTGCCCGAGAACTTCCGCACCTACGACCTCCGGCACTCGCACGCCTCGGTGATGATCGACCTGGGTGTCAACCTGCTCGCCCTGGCGCAACGGATGGGGCACAGCGACCCGGCCATGACGCTTCGCCTCTACGGCCACCTCTTCGAAGGGACGCAGGTGCAGCTGAGCGAGAAGATCGACGAGCTAAGGGCAGCGACCGAACCCAAAGACGCGACGGTCGTGCCCATCCACCGAGCGGGATCCGGGCCGTAGCAGCCACTTCCTCGCCAGAGACAGCACGATCAACGGCGGTCTGGAAATCACGTTTTGGACGGTCCCTGTCACCCGGTCGCCGTCCCGTAAAGCCCGCATTCGTACCCCATTCGGTCCCAACCTCGAGATGCTGCCGTCACCGCATGGGATCAACTTCATCGTCTCGTCGGCCGGAGGCCACGACTTAGACAATTCCGGCGATATGAAAGCGTCTCAGTTCCGGCGGTAGGAGGCACCCTGCCCTACGCGGGTGACGATCTGGAGGAGCCGCTCGCCTAACGTGACGGGAGTGGAGTCGAGACCCGCCGAGCCGCCTCCGACAAACTTTCGATACCGCAGAATGGTTGACGCACTGGCGGCAGCCCAACAAGTGGCCGACCAGCCATTGACCTCCGCTGAGCGCTCCGCAGGCTGGACCGATGAGATCATGGACTCGGTTCGTGGCTGGTTGGCAAACTGTCAGGAGGACCTGCGCAACTCCCCACATCCGACACGGCGAATGTTCGTCAGTTGGGTGCGGGGTTGGGATGGATATCCCGGAACAGCCTTTGACCGTCGCTCGGAGGACGCTCGCATGCATGTGATCCTTCGGGCGAGCAACGCCATCTCGTGGGTTCAAGACTTCGAAGAGCTGTGGATGCAGATCACAGAGTTCGAGCGGCTTTTGGACCAGCGAGATCCTGACCACTACGACCTGGACATAAGCGACGAAGCGGCGAGCGGATTGCGCGAACGCATCGAGGCCCTTCATAACCTTCTCGAAGCAGATCGGCCCACAACCGAGGGAGAGATCGAATCTTGGAAGGATTCCCTGACCCAGTACGGCGCGAAATGGACCTATCGGAAGTTTGGAGACCATTCTCGATCCTGGGGCTACCAACCTGAAATCGTCTGGGTATCTCTCGGATCCATCGTTGATTCGGCATATATCGATTGGGGGGGGCAGGCTCGTAGCTAGGCGCCACCGTCCCGGCGGTGTGGGGCGCCGTTACCTGGTGAGCTTCAAAGTTCGTTCCAATACCGTTTCATCGCCTCTCGCCACCGACGGTCCGCATCGGAGATTGAACCGTTCCGATCAGCCCCTTGCAGCCAGTCGATCAGTGACGGGATTACGGAGTGCCAACTGACGCCCTTCGGGAGCTGTTCAGGTAGAGGTTGAGTAAAGGCCGCATCGCGAGGGCCAGGATCAGGCTCTCCGCCTTCCTTGGCTGTCAGCAAGACATTTAATCCGAGGTAGTCGGGGCGACCCGGTGGGGAAATGTTGCACAACCATTGACCACGATCCCGACGAATTCTGACGCCCACGTCGGTCCGCTGAAACTGAAGCAGCACGTTTCCGAATTCCTCACGCTCGCCGCCCCGTGAGTCCGTGATCGTGAACCCCGCTGTATCCAACCACTCCAGAGTTGCCCGCACATCGGGGACGGCCTTATCCAGCGCCCATTGGTATCGGGATGACACGCCGATAAGCCTGCCTCAACCGGGTAGCCCCATGGTGCCGCAGGGTGGCACTCCTACCCGACGTACCGGGGCAGTCGAGTCCAATTGCTGTTGGCGTACGTCAGTGGGAGGGTCTGGGTTCGACGGAAAAGAGATGCCACGAGCCGGGCACACCCTTGAGTTGGTGTTCGCCGGAATCGACAAAGGTGATTCCCGAACCAGCGACGAGATCCTTGACGGTCGAGGACACCAGCACCTGTCCGGCTCTCGCCAGTCCTGAGACCCGAGCCCCGATGTGCACCGCAATACCTCCAATGTCCTCACCTCGCAACTCAACTTCGCCGCAATGGAGGCCGGATCGAACCTCAATGCCAAGCGAACGGACCTCGTCGCGGATGGTGCTGGCACAGCGAATGGCACGTCCGGGGCCATCGAAGACGGCCAAGATGCCGTCTCCAGTTGACTTGACCTGCCGTCCTCGGTAGTGGGAGATCTGTTGCTCGGCCAGGTGGTCGTGGGCATCCAACAGGGCTCGCCAACGTCGATCACCAAGAGCCGTCGCTACCTCAGTCGAACCGACGATGTCGGTGAAGAGAACCGTGGCGAGAACCCGCTCCGGTTCGGGTGCTGGGCGCACGCCTGTCAAGAACTCCTCGATCTCATCGACGATCGAATCCGGATCACCCAGGAATGGGATGTGGTCCCGGCCGTGCAACTCTACGAACTTGGCGCCTGGGATCTTCTCGGCGACAGCCCGCCCTTGCGCGACGTCGACGATCAGATCGCCCGAGCGATGGAGCACCATCGTGGGAGCCTGAATGTTCGGCAGAACCTGGCGTACGTCGATCTGGCCCAAAATCCCAGCCAACTCCCGCCATGCCCCGGGGGAGGCCCCCAACCGCTCGAAGCGTGCCCACCAACGCTGGAAACGATCGTCGCCGCTCGGGCCTTGCAGGTCGAGGTTCTTACCCGTCCCCATCTCGGCGATGAAACGTTCGTAGAAGATTTTCTGTTCCTCTTCGGTTCGTCCGAATGGCCAGTCTGGGGAACGGACCGTTTTCGCGGTCGGCGCATACAGAATGAGCGCCTTCGTTCGGTCGGGATGACTGGCCGCAAACAGCATGGTCATTGCCCCGCCCCGGGCGCCCCCGAACAGGACTGCACTCTGCGAGTCGACGGCGTTCATCACGGCAGCCACGTCGTCGGTCTGGAGTTCCAAGGTCGGGGGCTCCGAACCCCGATCCGAGATCCCAACGCCACGCATGTCGAAGACGATCAATCGACTGAATGCGGCCAAACGGTCGAGGTAGTGCGCCCACTCTGGCCATTCCCACATTATCTCGAGGTTCGACCAGATTCCCGGCGTGTAGACGAGATCGATCGGTCCGTCGCCGACTACTTGGTACGCGATGTGCACGTCCCCGCACTTGGCATATCGGGGCTCTGGGACCTCTGGCACGCCAGAAAGGGTATAGCGACCACTGGATCCCAGCCCGACGCGACCGTTGTTATTGGGGGACGACCGGATTCATCTCTATCGTGAATTGCCTGCCCCGGTTGTGCCGAAGGGCGCGCTCCGAGCCGGCGTTGTGGGGCACCCCACTGCGGGTTCCAACGACGTGACTCAGACCTGCGCCTCAATCTGTTCTACGAGCGCGCCGAACTCATGGCGTTGAGCTGATTCAAGAGCCTCTGCAAGCTTCGACTCCGCCCTATCGGTCATGCCGACCTTCCGGTCGAGTCGTGCCCACTCGGTTTGTGTCCGAGCGATCCAATAAGGGGACTCGAGCTTCTCGCTTATCTCGAGTGCCTCGGCGAAATGCTCGTCGGCCACCTCGTCCTTGCCGAGGAGGGCCGCCATGGTGCCGAGATGGAAAGCGACGGAACCGTATTCACCGACGACGCTAGTTGACACTTGGGCGGGCCAAGGCGACAGCCATTCATAAAGCCGGGCTGCCCCATCTGCGCGTCCGAGGTGAGCGCATATTTCACAGAGGACTGCCATCGACGGCACCCACGTCACGTCATATGGGAACTGGGCAAAGCCGTCCGCGATGTCGTCGTCGATGACCGAGTGCGCCTCGTTGTCCCTGCCGAGATCGCAATACGTGCGCGCCGAGCGCGGCTCGCAGAACGGGTAATCCAGGGTTCTCAGCGGCGGCGGCGGCCAGGAGATCGGCCATTTCGCTCAGTTCGGACCAACTTCCCCGGACACTCTGGATCTCTATGAGTTGGCCGGCGTAAGCAGCCATGGCTTCGGGTACGCCTTCGGCTCCCAACGCGAAGGCTGCTTCGGCCTCTTGCTGGGAACGATCCAGCTCGCCCCTCAGGTGCGCCCGCATTGCCTCGCCGATTTTTGCCTGCCAGAGCACAAACGTCTCACCGACCCGCTCAGCCAAAGACAAAGCAGCATCCAAATGCGAGTCGAAGCCCGACCGGTCAACCGCTTGCAGGCAGGCGATAGCTCGTTCGTAGTGAGCATTGAAACTGGCCTTGGGATCACCGAGCGAGTCAGCCAATGTCACGGCGCGAGCGAAGTCGACAAGGCGATCCTCGACCGTGTCAGGGGTTCCGGAATTGGTGTAAACGGTGGTGGTGACACGCAAGAAGCACAAGGGATCGTCGAGGCGCCGGGCCATGGCCAGGGCCTCGGACATGAGCGGCCATGCCCGACCAAGGAACGACTCATAGGTCAGTTCACACCCCAAGATGGCGAGCAGGTGTGCCCGCTCGGTGTTGTCACCTGGCCCCACGGCTTCTAGGGCGGCCTCTAGAACGGTTACCCGATCGTGATCCACTTGGCCCGATGCGCTTACGCCGAGGCGGTTATTGGCCAGAGCGGCGGCCACCATTCGGGCGCTGTCGCCTTGGGCCTGGGCGATGGCGGCCGCATTGAGGAGGGTTTGGCGGTGCGCCGGGTCCCCGGTGCGAATCTGGGCCGTGCCGAGTCCGATGAGCAGATCGCAGTGGAGGCTCTCGTCGGCGGGGAGCTGAGGATAGAGGTCGAGCGCCTGGACGAACCAGCCCAAGGCGTCGGCGGGAGCGGCCTGGGCGAGAGCTTGGTCCCCGGCCATCTTGGAGTAGGTGAGGGCCTTCCTAGCGTCAGCGGACTTGGTGGCGGCCAGGAAGTGATGCGCCAACTCGGCGGCCCGAGACCCCGGCGCTGTGCCGTACATCTGCTCTAGAACATCGGCCACTTTGCGATGCGCTCGCGCCCGGCGTGCCGCCCCGAGGTCTTCGTAGAGAGTGTGCTGGGTGAGGGCGTGGGCGAAACTGACGCGCTCGGCGACTCCCTCGACCTCGGTCAAGAGCCCCGCCTCGACCCCTAGGTCGACGATGTCCAGCACCGCGTCCTCGTCCATCTGGGCGACGGCAGCCAGCACGTCGATGTCGAAGTCCCGCCCGATCACCGCCGCCTGGGACAGCACCTTGCGTACGTCCTCCCCCAGACGGTCCACTCTCTGTCCCACCACCTCGCGCACACTCTGGGGGAGGCCCTTCTCATAGAGGTCGTCGCTCGCCACCCAGCGTCCCGTCTCGTCTTGGTGGACGAGCCCGGTCTCGGCCAGGTGACGCAGCAGTTCGGTGGTGAAGAAGGGATTGCCTTCGGTCTCGCGTCTCACGGCGTGGGCCAGGTCCACCCCCGCCTGGTCCAGGTCGTGACCCGCAACGCGCTCCATCATCTCGAGGATCTCTGTGCTCTCGAGGCCCACCAGTTCGATGCGTTCGGCATTGGCTTCTCGGCGCAGGCTGGCCAGCGTGTCAGAGAGTGGGTCTCCGGCCGAGATGTCCGAGCTGCGGTAGGTGCCAAGGATCATGACCTTGGACAGATGCTGTGTCGCGGCGACATGGCGGAGTAGTTGCAGGCTGGCCTGGTCGGCCCAGTGCAGGTCGTCGAGGACGAGCAGGAGGCCGTGGTCGGCCGAGGCCAACGCCAATAGGTTCACCACCGCCCCGAACAACCGCACGCGTTCAGAGTCGGGGTCGGCGCTCTGGGTCGGCTGGACGTCGGGCAGACGCTTGGCCAGGGCGGGCACCAGGGTCAGGAGCGCTCCTCCGCTGTCGGCGACGTGGTCTTGGAGCCGCGAATCCGAGGCGTGGACGACCAGATACGAGAGTGCCTCGGCGAAGGGCTGGTAGCTCGCCACCAGGTCCTCGTCACAGCGTCCGTAGAGCACGGGGATGCCGAGATCGTGGGCTTCTCTTGCCACTTCTGTGCACAATGAGGTCTTGCCGATCCCGGGCTCGCCGGAGAGAACGATCGTGCTGTGGTTGGATTCGGCGGCTTGCTTCACCGCCTCGATCAGTCGCTGCCGTTCCTGGTGGCGTCCAAGGAAACCGAAGAAGACGTTGGCGCTGGTCGCCAGTCGGTCGGGCAGGGGCATTCCCGCGCTCTCGGCGATGGGCTCCCACCCCACTTCGCAGACGGTGACCGCCTCGGGGAGGCCTTTCAGCTCCCAGTCTCCGAGCACGGTGAAGGGATGCGGACAGCGTCGCCCGGCCAGGGTCTTCACCGTTTCGGTGACCAGTATCTGGCCTCCCTCGCATAGGGCGCAGACCCTGGCCGCCTCGACAACGGGGTCCCCGAAGTAGTCATCGTCCTCCACGGTGGCCTCGCCGCAGCTCATGGCCACCCGCAGGCCGAGTTGCTCGGCCGAGCGATGGTTGTCCTGCTCGACAGCCTGTTGCATGGCCACGGCGGCGGCCACCGCTCCCGAGGGACTTCCGAACACGGCCATGAGGCCGTCGCCGAGGTTCTTCACCTCTGTGCCCTCGGTGGCCGCCAACGCCTGGCGCAAGAGAGAGAAGTGATCCTGGCGAACCTTGTCGGACGCGTCGGGACCAAGGCGCGAAGACAACTCTGTCGAGCCCACAATGTCGGTGAAAACGATTGTGACCGTCTGCGTGTTTCCCACGAGCAGCCCCTCGTCGATGGGGTGCCGGAATAGTAGTTGCACTCCGGATTAGAGGCGGCGGAAGCTAGCCCGGTTGAAGGAAATGGCGCCTGGCCTAGAACGTCCGATCGGGGTCAAACGACTAGATCGACTCCGAGGATCGCCCGCTCGCGATTGCCCAAAATGCCGGGCGGTAGCTGTCGAATATGGCGCCCAGAGTCGGCGTTCGGAGGCGGGTGGGCGCTTACCGACTGAGCGGCAAGTAGCGATAGCCGATTCCGGGCACCGTTTCGATTGGGCACTCCGGCAGGTCCATACCGCCCAGCGCGTGCTGAAGACGCACTACGACCTTGATGGCCCGCTTGGCGGCCTCTCCGTCGGACTCGCCCCAGATAATCTCACCCAGTTTGCTCCGGCGAGAGCGTCTCACCCCGATTCTCGACCAGAGCAGCAAGGACCGCGGACTCATGCGGGTTCAAGATGGCCCGATTTCGCAGGCTGGCAGGACGGTGGTCGAAAATCATGATTCGTTCAGTGAAGTCCATGTGCAGGTTGCCGTCACTAAAGGTGGCCATTGAGGTGTAGCCACCCGAGCTGGGCGTGTCATCCACGACCCGACCGTAGCGTTCGGGATCACGCAAGGAGCTCCTTCAATGTGATCCTGTCAGAAGGCGCTCCGTCCCGGTGTTCCGGGGCACTTGTTACCGCAGAGGTCTGGGATCGGAGCCCAGCGATGTCGGGTGCTTGCCGAACCCCAGCACACCTCCCAGTTCGCCAGTCGGGCCGGTACGCTATGGGCGAACACCGTCAAACGAGGTAGGAAGTGGCCCTTCACCGTGAGGATCTGAGTCCCGAGGAATCGGCTCGGCAGACTGCTCTTGATCGCTCCTGGCGTGCCGCCCAGATGTCACTCTCCGACCCCACGTTCCGGGCCCAACTCGAGGAGTCGATCGAGCGAGTGAACGGGTCCGACGCTGAACCCATCACCGGAGACCAGTTCCTCACTCAGAACACCCCGTGACCGGGTAGTGCCGCTCCGCGACGTCAGCGAATACCGTCTCTGGATCGAGCGAGAAGCTCCCAATCCGTCGGCCCGCAGTGTCGCCCGGACGTTCATTGCAGAATTGGGTGATTGGCCGTGGCTTGCACCAAGCGTGCCGATCGCTGAGCTTTCGAACCAGCCAGAATACGAAGTCCGCACAGCGGCACTTGAAGTCGAGGGAGAACCGGCCGTGCAAGTCTGGTGGATCCACGTATACGCAACTGGCGATGTCGACCTCATCGCGGTGACCAATCGCTGACTCTGACGCGCGATCTCGCGTCGGTCCGCACGGCGCTCCTCTAGGAGGATCGAGGCCACCTGAAGCCTCAGGGTCCGCCAGTTCGGTGTCACCAACTGGGCTCCGAATATGGCACCCCGAGCCGGCAGGGCGGTTGAGCATCTGACACAGATCGGACACGGAGCGCGCGACTACGAGACGTACCAGCGCGTAGCAACGGGTGCCAGCGAGTGCCGCTGGGTCCCACGGTCGCCGCAGATAGAGTCGCAAATGTGGTGTTGATCAGGGAGTCTGCGAACCAAAGTCACACCGTTCGATTCCCGCCACCTCCACGAACGAACGATGAACAGGCCGTTGACCAGGGCTTCTGCTCTTGGCGGCGGCCTGTTCGCGTCTCGTGACACGAATGTGACACAAGAAGGCGCGGAGACCTCTCTCGGGATGGAGTTGGAAAGCAACGGCGACGAGCTCAATTTCGGCTCATCTCCCTACGCTGGATCCACAAGTCAGCCGTTGAGCACAGATGTCGTGCTCGCTGAAGGAGATCCACCAGGAGTCATGGCACAGTGATCGCCGGAGCAAAAGCCCGCAAGTGCCGGGGGTCAGTTGGGTTGCGGCTCCCTGAAGGCGACATCGACGGACTCGCCGTTGGTATGGGCGGTCGAATCCAACCGGACGCTGACGTCCACCGGGTTCGTCGCCAGCCGGTCCGGTCCCGCTGAAACGACGATCTGATCCCGGCCCCCGGCCTTGGCGCTAAGAAGAGCGGCGTCGGCCAGTGACACCACCGCTTCGAAGTCCCCGGCTTGTTCCGAGAAGGCGAGGCCGAAGCTGATGGTGAACCGCGGGAGTTCGGCGATGACGATGCGTTCGGCCAGACGCGCGCGGACTCGTTCCAGGACTTGGTGCGCCTCGTCGACAGGACAGTCGGGGAGGACGATGACGAACTCCTCCCCCCCGTAGCGGCCAGGGATGTCGGCGGGGCGGAGGGAATCCCGGATTACCTGCGAGAAGGTCCTCAGGGCGCGGTCGCCCGCGGCGTGCCCGAAGACGTCGTTCAACTCTTTGAAGTGGTCAAGGTCGCCGTAGGCGACCGAATACGGCGTGCCCGTGGCGTGGAGCTCCCGGACTGCAGTCTCCAAGCTCCTCCGGGTCATGAGCCCAGTGAGGGAGTCACTGTTGGCCTGGGTCCGGGAGACCTCGAAAGCGCGCAGCATCGCCAACCGTTCCGATGCTCTTCGTGCGACCGCCTCCACGTTCATCTCTATTTCGTCTGACGGAGGCGAACCGTCCTCCGTGGTCACGTGGAAGACCCCCAGGGAGTTGCCGCCGATGCTCATGGGAACGCAGAGCGCGGAGCAGTGTCGGCCCCGGAGGTTGGGGCAGGCATCGAGCGCTGTACTGTCGGGAAACACCATGGACCGCCCTCTCGACGCAGCCGGGCAGTCGTCGGGTGACATGACCCCGCAACCGAAATCGTCGGTTTGCGCAGAGCTGACAAGGACCTGCCGAAAGTGGGCTTTGCTGGAATCGGCCAGCAGGAGCTCGGATCGCATGTCCGGAGCAGCCTGGCTCAGGGCCTCGGCCACGAGATCGAAGACGGATGCTTCCGCCTTCGACATCTCCAGTGCCGTTTGCAGGCTCGCCTCGAAAGCGATCCTTCGTGCGACGTCGGACTGAATGGCTTCCCGCCTGGACTGCTCACGTTCCACCCGGAGGGCGTGGCGGGTGAGGACCGCGATCACGGTGCCGGCGAGGGCCATGCCGATGGCAATGGACCACAGGAGATCGACCCGGGCCTTGTCGCCGGCCGCGTGTGCCTGGTCGGATGTCGTGTCCACCAGGTTGGTGGCGGTCGTCTGCAGCGCGACCAAGGTTGCATCGAGGTTCGCTTCGGCTGACGTCTCCACAGCAGCCAGATGGGCGGTCTGTGGCGTGTGCGTCCCGCCAGCCAGGAACGCTCCGAGACTCGACTGCGCGGCGAGGTAGGCCGACATCCGGCCGGCCAGACCAGGCGATAGCCCGGCATTGCCGGGCACTGCGAGGACGTGCTGCAGGGTCACGTAGGACTTGTTGATGGCGTTTGCGTCAGTTTCGGCTGCGGCCACGTTCGTCGCGGTCGTCGGCGCGGAGCTGTTGAAGGCACCCGTCGCGAGCACCTGGAAAGCCGCCGCCGCTGTCCGCATCTCCCGTACCGGCGGGAGGATCACGAGGTACTTCTGCGTCAATTTGGCATTGAGCGATTCGGCTTGGGACGCGTTCGCAACCCCGAGGAAGGCCCCGGCGAGCGCGATCATGGTGAGCACGATGCCCAGCAGCACGATTGCCCGGTGGGGTGCATACCACCGCCAGGGGTCCCGGAGGTTCGTCTTCGACCCGGTGCTCACAGTGTTACTGATCGGCGCGTTCGTGCCTTTTCATAAGGCGTCACAGCTGTTGCACCCAATCGTGCGGCTGGCCGATTTCCAGGCCGCGAAAGCGAGGAGCGCCCAAGCATTCAGCCTGGTTTCACAAACTAAAGGAGCACTCGGTTGCGAGGACGGAGGTCAGCAGAGAGACGATCGGAGTTGTCGCGGTGGACCGTCAGCGGCGAACGCAAACGCCTCTTTGCAAAGGGTGGCCGAGCGCCATCCCCAGTTTCGCCGATATCGAATTGCTGACGTAGCGCAGCATCCCCTTGTGGTCCTCACGCCCAGAACAAACTCCTGAAGGTTCGGGCACGCGCCCACAGCCGCTGCATCTGTTCGGTTCGGGACTGACTCGTCGAAATTCTGGAGCGCTCCGATGGGGCTCTCGGGACACGAAAAGGACACAACGACACAGAAAAGACACAGAATGCCGCAAGACCACACGTCTGATATTGAGGCGGCGGCCGCCGTCCCGCTCACTGGGCACCAGAACGGCCGGGCGTTCGCTCCTTAAGGATCAGGTGTCCCCGAGCCGGCAGTAGAGTACCCACCCCTTTGACGAGGTGACGGTGCTGAGGTCGTGGTCGTTCAGGAATCCCGGCGCCTACGACTCTATGGCTCCGAGAGCAGCACAGGGGGTGGTGGTCTTCGCAATTCGCTGTCGCGCTACGGCTCGACACCCACGACGTTTCGAACGCCTCGGGGCCACTCTTGTGAGAGGAGATCTGAAGCACTCCGGCTGCATCATCCAGCTCGACCAAGACACGATTCTTACGCTTACCGATGCAGTACCGGCGTATCACGTCCCGATCAGCCCCGGGGATGTACTCGTCGGTCGAAACAGTGGCTCATCCATGGTGTCTGCAGCCAGCACGAGCCGCCCCCAGCATCGACAACGACGCGGCCGTAACCGTGCCGTCAACGCTGACTGGCGGCAGCCACCTCACCAGCTGGGTCCGCCCGTGCGTGGCTGCCAGGTGCTCAATTTTGGATGAACGACACGACGGCGGCGATCGTGCCGACCAGCAGCACCACGGCTGCAGTCAGACGCTGGATCGCCTCGTCGCCGGTCACTGTCCCTCGGCGGCCGTCAGGAACGTCCGCTTGCTGCCGCCGCGGTCGATCTGAGTCGTGTACTCAAATTGGAGTGTCACCATCGGGAACCGGGCTACGAGGAGCTGCTCGATCCGGTGCCGGCTGGCCCACGCGCTTGTGACCAGCGTCACCCGCAGCACCCCTGCCGCTGGCTGGCTGAGCCGCACGTCGTCGACCATGTCCCAGAAGCCGTCATGCTGGTTGCCGTACAGGAACGGGTTGAGCGCCCGGACGGTGCCCTCAGCGTCGGTGAACACTTCCTGTTGCCGTCCGGCGATCAGGCCGGACCGCAGCCAGCGGTCGGTGCCGCAGGTCCCCTCGGCCGGCAGCGCCAGGTCCCCGGTCTCATATCGCCAGAACTGCGTGCCGAGCCGGTTCGACGAGGTCGCCACGACGCGCAGCAGCCCGCCCTCCACGCCTGGCCCCAGCTCGACCGTGCCGTATGTCGGGTAGAAGTGGAAGCCGCCGCACTCCCGGCACCAGCGGGCGAGGGCGGCGTACTCGCTGTGCCCGTACCAGTGCGCGATACGAATACCGAACTCTTGCTCGAACCGACGCTGCTGCCCCGGCAGGAAACTCTCCGACCCGGCGAGGACGCCGCGCACCGGAAGCCGCCGGAAAGCGTCGTCGCCGGCCAGCTCAATGAACGGACGAAGCGAGCCGGGGTAGACGTGAAGGAAGAAGGGTGGCACGGAAGCCAGGAACCGGCGTAGTTCGGGCACCTGTGCCCTCGTCACCGCAGGCGACAGGATCCACACGTTCTCTAGCCGGTCGCGGCTGACTAGGCCGCCGCGGTGAGGCGTGCCCCGGAAGACCACCCGCAGGTCATGCGGCTCGTACCCGGCTGCGGACCAGATGTCATGAAGGTACGCGCGTTCCTTCTGCCGCCGGGCGAAGGTGTCAGCGGTGAACGTCAGCGGCTGCCCGGTCGACCCGCCGGTATGGACGGTCCGGGTCAGCAGCGGCGGGGCGAAGGGCGCGTGGTAGCCGGGGTTTTCGCGGTAGTCGGCCTTGGTGGTCGTGGTGAACTGGCCGTACCTGCGGCGCAGCGGCCGAGTCACCTGCGCCTGGTACTCGGCGATGTCGCCGGGCGACCAGTTCCGCGACTCTGCGATGAGCCGGCGGTGCCGGAAGTAGGCCGGGCCGAGCAGCAGCGACCGGAACATCTCCCGCCTACCCCGCGGTCATCGTCAAGCGGAACTTCGAGTGCCACAGCTTGTACCGAACGGCGCTGTCGGCACCGGCGGCGGCCGTCAGCAGCGCGTGCAGCATCGTCAGCAGATCCTCATGCGACAGGACCCTGGCGTTGACCTTGAGGGGAGAGTCCGGTTGGTTTCAAGGAACGTGGCAGGGTGCTCACGATCACGATCAGCGTGGCTGACATGACTCTTGCCTGTTTGTCCGACACTCCTACCCAGCGCATGGGACACCCCTGAATGTGCTCCGTTCGAAATGGAGCGGCCTACTTGAGTCTCTCAACGTTCGATGTTCTGACCCTCGACTAGTAGGAGACAGGTCGCTGTCCATATGAGTTTCTTCCGGTGACCCTTTAGTCCCAGTTGGCTTGGGCAGTACGGATGGCTCCCATCCGGGCGTCATCAAATCCAACAACAGGAATGACGGTCGAGCCCTCGAAAAGCGGTGCATACGTGGACACACCCGTAATGTCCGCTGTCTCGCTTTCGACGATGTTGACGAAGGTCTTCCCGTCCGCTCCCGCCCACACCGACTCGGTTCCGGTTGGTCGCGCGGCCTTCAAGAACACCTCAGTGCCTTGCGAGCGCCTTCGACCCGGGAGGAAGCCGACTGATCACGACATATTTCATTTACCTTTTACTCGCCTTTGATCTATGCAACCGGGTCCCATAGGGGTCCTCGGAAGAAGAGCAATGACAATCCCCATTGATACAACCCTCCCGCGATGCATCCTGGTCCGACCCTCAGGGTCGGCTCAACGGAGAACCTAGGCAAGAAGAGGCCCCGGATGCTTCACCCCATCCTTGGAATTGATGAACGATTGTTCTTCTCCGTCGATTGCCTGTGACCGGATCCCCGTGAACTGATCCACCCGCTGTGCGAGCCCGACGCCCACCATGGTGGGATGGAGGACAGCACGGCAATGAAGAGACGTCACCACACGCCCGAGCAGATCATCCGGCTCTTGGCCGAGGGAGAGAAACTTCTCGGCCAGGGCCAGCCCGTCGACGAGGTCGCGCGTCACCTCGAGATCTCAGAATCGACCTGGCATCGCTGGCAGAGCCAGTACGGCGGCATGAAGGCCGACGATGCCAAGGAGCTGCGAGAGCTGCGCAAGGAGAACCAACGCCTGAAGAAGATCGTGGCCGACCAGGCGCTCGACATCGACATGTTGAAGGAGATCGCCCGGGGAAACTTCTAACCCCGAACTGCCGACGGCGGGCCGTTCGTGCCCTCCAAGGCCAGTTCGGGGTCTCCGAGCGACGGGCCTGTCGGGTGCTCGACCAGCCACGGTCCACCCAACGCCTCGGTGCGCCAGTGCCCGGCGATGACGAGCTCGCCCTACGGGCGTTCCTCCGCGACTTCTCGCGACGCCATCCGCGCTGGGGCTGGCGAAGAGCCGCCGTCGCGGCCACGAAGGCCGGCTGGCGGGCGAACCACAAGCGGATCCACCGTCTCTGGCGTGACGAGGGACTTCGCGTCCCTTACCGCAAGAAGAAGCGCCCGCTGCGCGGCATCGGTCTGTCAGTTGGCGCCATGTCGCCGATCCGGCCCAACGTCATCTGGGCCCTCGACTTCCAGTTCGACCAGACGAGAGAAGGGAGGCTGCTCAAGCTGTTGAACGTGATCGACGAGTACACCCGCGAGTGCCTGGCCATCGACGTCGGACGCTCCATCGACGCCGACGGCGTCGTCAGCTGCCTCGAACGCCTGGCCGCCGAACGTGGCGCTCCGGCCTACGTGCGCTTCGACCACGGCCCCGAGTTCATCGCCTACGCGGTGGCCGACTGGTGCCGGTTCAACGGCACGGGGACTGTGTTCATCGATCCGGGCAGTCCCTGGCAAAACGCCTGGATCGAGTCGTTCAACGGGAGGCTGCGCGACGAGTACCTCAACGGTCAGCTCTTCGAGAGCCTCCTCGAGGCGCAGGTCCTCTTGGAGGTCTGGCGGATCGAGTACAACAATGAGCGGCCCCACAGCTCGCTCGGCTGGAAGTCACCGGTCGAGTTCGCCGAGGAGTGGCTCAGCAAGCACCAACTACAGCTCGCATAGTGGGTGGATCAACAATCGGGGCCCGGTCACCTGGTGTTCATCGTTTCTATCGACCTCGCACGGATTTCTCGTTAGACGAGCTCCACTCTTTCTGCGCGTCCCCAATGATGCGTACGGGGAGAGTGTTAATACCTGGATTCCTGCGACAATCAGAGTCGGCGGCGCTCAGGATTTTGCGACACGGAGACGAGACTTTCGCGACCCGAAGAAGACGCAAGAACACCGAAAAGACACGAATTGCGGTCGGTGGCGGTCATTGCTGGCAACCGACGGACACCATGTTTTCCCTGTTCGGAGGACGCACGGGACACCTGACCTCGGCGTACACATTTGCGCCTGGGTCCGTTCGATTCCCGCCACCTCCAAGAACGGCTTGGTTGCGAACACGTAGACCAGGACGTTGTTGGAGGTGCACCGACACCTCGCAGGACTCGGCGAAAGACACGCGATGTGTGCCCTGGACCTAGGTTGGGTGCTCCCGTTGACGATGTCACCGCTCGATAGCGCGCACTGGACGATGAACGGACCCGACCCGCGCCAGTTCTGACGGCCGGCCCAAGGGATCCCGACGTCCTAGACGTCCGGACTCGGACTGGACCTGGTGCATGGTCAACGCGCCGTGATCGACACACAGCAGTGTCCGGCGGAGCGGTCAAAGCGCGCCGATAGGTCCTTCGCGCCCGCGCCCTTCAGTACACCTTTGATCAACCGGAGGTTCATACCGCAGACGACCGCGCGGTGCTCGGTGGCCAGCGAATGGTACGGGCAGTTCGTCAACGTGATTTGGTCCGGCCCAATGCATGGGAGGTAGCCATACGGAATAAGTACGTCCGCGACCCGTTCGAGACTGTCCTTCGGTCCACCCGGTTTATCGGAATCCGCACCCATGGTACGTCCGAAGGTGCGCGCCGCCTTTTCCAGCGCTTCGGCAACCGAGATCGACTCCTCCTCGGCATCTGCCACTGCTTGCGCGAGGATCGCGGCGGCGAGTTCGTAGCGGCGTTCGGGCACGCTGAAGATGAGCTCACCTTCGACCGCCCGATACAGCTTGGCGGGACGGCCTGCGCCCGGCCCAGTCCGCCCGGAGCGCCGCCCATACTCAACCGTCACGACACCTGCAGCCGCCAACTTGTCGAGGTGAAAGGCCGCAACCGACCGCGCCACGCCGAGCGCAGCGGCAGCCTCGTCGCGGCCAACCGGTGCGGCGGCGGACGCGAGATAGAGAAACAGTCTCCGACGAAGTGGTTCCACGAGGGCTGTGAATGGCGTGAGATTCACGTCGCGCTTCCCAAATGGCGTCATAACAATCTAAAACAAACGAATGGTTTTATAGGCAGATTGGGCTTGCAGTAACGAACATGTCCATTGCCGTTAGAACCCAGGTCGAAACTCTCTGACCACCTCCGCCTCGCGGGCCGCGTCATTGGCGGGCTGCAAACCAACGGTTGTCTCATCCGGCGCCAACTTTTTTCTCTTCCGTTGTTTCTGACTCGACAACCAAATTTCGAGTTCGCAGAGACGTACCTAGCAACACGGCCATGGCCGTGACTTCGGCAAAGAAAAACCCAAAAATCACGGGTTTCACTTCGTCCGTGTGGGTTATGAGATTCCTGGCGAGCCGCGACGGAAGCTCCACATTCGCACACTGCAGCGTGCTAGGACTGCGATGACGGCACAGACGCAAGGAAATCACGAAAGACCTGCCGTCAAGGCTGTGCATAGTCGCGCCCGTATCCTTCGCGGAATCACACTGCTCGGATTCGTTTTGTTCGCGGGCGCTTTGGTGTTTCTCTTGGATCCGGCCAGGGCCGGAGCACTAGGTGTTAACACAGCCCCACTGACTTCCGGCGTCACCGGTGCAGTGAGCTCAGCGGCAGGCTCGGTGGGCGGATCTGCGGCTCCGGAGGCAGCCGGAAAATCCACGACCACCTCACCCTCTAGTGCGTCGTTACCTGCTACGGCATCGTCATCAGATGCTCCCGCGCCCACCCTTTTGTCAGGTTCTTTGGAGCCCGCGAGTGGCACCGTATCGGGTGTGGCCTCGGCTCTCGAGAGCACAGTCCCAGCCCCGAGCGTGGACATCGCATCGCAATCGCGCGCCGAAAACACCACGAACGTCATCTCGCCGGCGAGTCAGGCGGTGTCTGGGGTGGGCGCGCCGGTCAACACCGCCACCAGTCCCCCGGTTGACACGACTGCGAAGGCGACGACGCCGGTCACCGATGCGCTGGGGTCGGCCGCCGCACCAGTCACCGAGGCCTTGCCCGCAAGTGCACCGGTCACCCAGACCCTCAGTGCGATCAGCGCACCGGTCACCCAGACCCTCAGTGCGATCAGCGCACCGGTCACCCAGACCCTCAGTGCGATCAGCGCACCGGTCACCCAGACCCTCAGTGCGATCAGCGCACCGGTCACCCAGACCCTCAGTGCGATCAGCGCACCGGTCACCCAGACCCTCAGTGCGATCAGCGCACCGGTCACCCAGACCCTCAGTGCGATCAGCGCACCGGTCACCCAGACCCTCAGTGCGATCAGCGCACCGGTCACCCAGACCCTCAGTGCGATCAGCGCACCGGTCACCCAGACCCTCAGTGCGATCAGCGCACCGGTCACCCAGACCCTCAGTGCGATCAGCGCACCGGTCACCCAGACCCTCAGTGCGATCACCGCACCGGTCACCCAGACCCTCAGTGCGATCACCGCACCGGTCACCCAGACCCTCAGGGCGATCAGCGCACCGGTCACCCAGACCCTCAGTGCGATCAGCGCACCGGCGCTCGTTCCTATGCAGCAGCCGCTGTCGACGGTCACCTCGACAAAGGCGCCCGTTACACCGGCGCTGGCGCGGAAGACCCAGACGCTGATCAACGTCCCTGCTCCGCGGGCCCCGGTAGCGCTGCCCGCCGCCCCGGTCCCTGCCTCGGCGACCAACACGGTCGACCCGTCGGTCTCAGGGGTTTCACTGACCATCCCAACGGGAGTGGCCCACGGCGCCACTCAATCCGTGGCGTCGAGACCGGGTGGAAGACGTAAGGCCCAATCGTCGAAGGAAGTTCTCTCTCGAGCCATGCCAACGGCTCCGTCGCTGGGCGCCGCTCCGTCGTGGCCGACACCCGGAGGCCATATTCCCGCCCCTCCTACGCCTACGGTTTCACCGTCGCCTTCGTCCTCGTCGTCTGATGGGCTAACGAGTTCTACTTCGGCCCTCATCCTCGGCATCATCCCTGCCGTGTGCCCGCTGGAGGCACAAGGTCGCAAGCTGTCGCGGCTCGACCCGGTGGGGTCTCTGCCGAGCGGATTCTTCGCGATTCCCGGGGACCCGGGGTAACACCTGTCTGGCTAGGTCGAGCACACGGGGGCGAACGCCTCCCGAGGTTCACTGCACGTGCGACCGAAGCCTCTTCCATCATCAGAAGGAGGCCAGAGGTCGGTCGTACGTCGGCCAGAAGCCCTCTCTAAGGCTGGTTCGGCTAAGCGCCAGCTCCGTTCCTCCGCAGCTCGGTGCCTGGCGCCGGTACCAGGTATCTGAACCCCGCGTTCCGAAGCGGGACGTTGGATTCAAAGTCGTGATCCTGGTCTGACTTGGCCGCCGCGACGCGGTCGACGTTCGATTCAGCTGAATGATCCGGGCCGACTCGACCCAGCGCATTTTGACGCTTTTAAACGAGATAAGAGCGTCGTCCATTTAAATTATTGGCTGTGCTCACGCATCGGGCCATTGTTGACCGTTGATCGGCCATGCCCCGCTGCGCACATCACTCTCTTGAAGGGGCTGCCTAAACCTCCCTGTTCAGACGGCAGTTTCAGACGACGGCAGCGGCCTCGACTCGACCGCTTGGGTTTCGTCGCGCCCAAAAACCCGTCGCAAAATAATCCTGATAAAGGGGTTTACATTCCGTTGCTAATTGGTAAAAGTCGCGGCGTCGAAGTTATCGATTTAACACGAATCGGTGCTTCGGAACTCTGAGGAACAGGCCTCAGAAGGAGCAAAGGAGAAGAAACTATGGAAACAACTGGACTTTCCCTCGCCGAGCTCGAGAGCGAGCACGCCGAGTACCTGCCTGCGCGCGAGGTCATGTGGTGTGCCCGCGGCGGTGCGCCCAGCAACCACGCTGTCGTGGTCAACGGCAGTGGCGACGGGAACACCGAGCAAGAGGGCCTGATCAACGTGTCAGTGCTCAACGGCAACCTCGACGGCAACGGCAACCTGACCGAGATCTTCCAGTAGGGGTCCCGGTCAAAACCAAGCAGTTGGGGGGGTGACCTTTGGGTCACCCCCCCACTCGTATCCAGGAGCGTTTCCCATGGGCCTCGTCGTTGAACCGACATCAAGAGTGATGGACGTTTTTACGGCCACGACGGGCACCCCTCTTCGGTTGGCTGCGGGCACCGAACTGCTAGGCCAGTACGAGGGCTCGGCGTACCAACAGCCGCACTACCTGGTACGTCGCGGTGATGGCCAGGTTCTCCACTTGTCCGAATTGCTCTTCCTGGTCCTGATTGCAATGAACGGCGAACGGGACCTCGAGGCAGTTGCTGCGCACACAAGCGAAAAGCTCGGTCGGCCCGTGGTCGCCAACAACGTCGGCTACCTGGTCGAGAACAAACTCGGGCCCCTCGGGCTGATTGCTGCTTCGCCTGAGGCTGAAGACGACGCTCTCTCCCGTTCGAAGCCTTTGCTGGTCCTGCGTTATCGGACCAAAGTCATCCCAGCCCGCTTCCATCGAAGGGTCGTTGCGGCTCTACAACATCTGTTCTGGCCGCCGATGGTGCTCCTCGTCCTCGGTGGTTTGGTTGCCACCGACATCTGGCTGTTCGGAACTCGACCTCACGCGCTCATCCAGGCGGCGCGCCAGCTTCCATTTCACCCCGCCCTGTTCCTATTGGTGACCAGCCTGGTCCTCTTCTCTGGTTTCTTCCACGAACTTGGTCATGCCGCTGGGACGAGGTACGGCGGCGCCTCGCCCGGTGTCATGGGCGTTGGCATCTATCTGGCCTTTCCAGCTTTCTACACCGACCTGACCGACGCGTACCGGTTGAGTCGACGCGGCCGGCTACGAAGCGACCTCGGCGGCGTCTACTTCAACGCAATCCTCATCGTGGTTGCTTGCGGGACCTACATTCCGACCAAGTTCAGCCCGCTGCTCGTTTTCATCGTTCTTTCGCAGGCGGCAGCGCTCTACCAGTTCCTGCCGTTCATCAGGCTCGACGGCTACTACATCATGAGCGATCTCATCGGCGTCCCTAACTTGTTCGCCTTCATGGGACCGGTCCTCACGGGCTTTATCCGCCGGCACGACAGGAGGACCGCGGCGCGATTGGCGCTCGTGAACCGGCGGGCGCGCGTGGCCATCCGAACCTGGGCCCTACTGACGGTCATTTTCCTTGCGTTCAACGTGGTGACCATCATCTTGGTGGCGCCTGTTCTGTTTCCGTCGGAGTGGTCAGCTGCCCTTTTCCAGGTCGACGGCATGGCCTCAGCGCTCGGCCACCACGATGTAGCAGGCGCGCTCAACGACCTGGCGGACCTGGTCTTCATCGCTATCGCTCCGCTTGGAATCCTGCTCATCATCGGAATGCTCATCCGACGACTGGCTGCGGCGCTGCGGAAATGGTGGCCGACCCATCGGATACTCACCGCCGCGCTTATCGTCTTTTTGGCCGGAGCGATGTTCGTCGAGGGCCAGACGCTGGCCTCTCGCCTCGTGCCTCAGCATCGAGCAGCCCTCGTCACCGCAACCACAGGCCCAACCTCGAGGCTTCAACCCACCCTCCCACCGCTTCCGACTCCCACCCCGCCGAGTCCCGTGGAGCAGCCGCCGCCACCTCTGGCTCAGCCTGCTACGACCTACGTCTACACGGTGCAGCCCGGTGACACGCTTTGGGATCTCGCTGCCCGATACTTGGGAAGCCCTCTCCGCTATTCAGAGTTGTTCGCCCTGAACGAGGGCATCTCCCAGGCCGACGGCCACACCCTGGTTAATCCCAACTTGATCTATCCCGGCATGAAACTGCAGTTCCCAGCCGACGCGACCGGCCTTCCCACAGACAGCGTGACCACGGGTCCAGCACCGCAGGCCACGGATTCACCGGCCGGAGGAGGTGGTCCTTTCACGAGCAATTCGTCGCCGTAGTGTGGATGAGGCAGTCGCCGCGGCCGACACCCTGTTGCCGATTATCCCCAACCAGCTAATGGGTGTCTAGGTGTCGACTACTGCGCCCACGTACTCGACACCATTCTGAGCGACATTGCGCCGGAGCTTGCTTGGCGCTGACCTGCAACCATTCGCGGCAGAACAGTGCGTCGCTCTCCGGACTGACAGGGAAACTACGTTGTCGGCTATCGGTTTCGCATCTGGAATTGCGCTCCCTGCACCCGAATCGAGTCGCCGAGGGTCGCGGCTGCATCCGCGCTGGCTTTTCGTTGCTGCCGTAGATCGCATCAGAGCCTGGCAAACGCGGCCGCTTCCTCGCTGAAGGTCGCCGCGGCTTCCTTGTGGACACTGGGACGCGTCCGCGACACGGCGTCGGCACAGTCGCCGGCTGTCACCGCTGACTCTCCGCCGGCGAGCGCCCGCTCGAAGGCGAGCTGGGCGGCTCGCTGGGCGGCCAGCGCGAAGTCAGCGGGCGTGAAGCCCTCCGTGCGCTCGGCGATGTCCTCGGGATCACACCACTCCAGGAACTCGGCCGCTAGTTCGGCACGGCCGGCACTGTCGGGAGCGCCGATCGGGATGATGAGATCGAAGCGTCCTGGTCGAAGCAATGCTGGATCGATGGAGGCGATGGAGTTTGTTGCCATCACCATGAGTCGACCCGGGCGGGACTTGAAGACTGGAATCGCCTTGAGCAGCTCGTTGACCACCGGCTGGCTCTCGGGTCGGCTGGCGCGCGCCGAGGCGATTTCGTCCGCCTCGTCAATGAAGCACACCAAGCGATCCACGTGCGCCAGATCCTCCAGCGCGGCACGCAGAGCCGCTGCGCCCGCGGTGCCATGGCCCAGGAGTGAGGGGTGCAGTTCAACGAAAGCCCAGGACAGTCGGGACGCCATGGCACGGGCAAACGAGGTCTTGCCCGTCCCGGGTGGCCCGAAGAGCATCACCGCCGCGGGCGCTCGTAGCCCGACGCTGTCAGCCAGGTCGACATGTGCAAGCGGAGCGACGATCCGGCGCTCCAGGAGCTCCTTGGTCGTCGAGAAACCTTTCATCTCTTCCCATAGCCCCACCGGCGGGAAGTGGCCGGCATAGCGTTCGACGATTTCGAGCTCCTCGGGGACCATGGAGGCCGACCTGACGTAGAAGTGCAGGCCGTCTATTCGGTTGAACCCTTGGTGTGCGAACGCGATCTCCCCGACTTGACCTGGCTCGACCAGAGCCAGCATGCGAAGAGCGCCGCGATGGATCGCTTCCTGGTCAAGTTCGCGGAGCAGCGCAGAGCCGACGCCGCGGTTCCGCCAACTCGGGTGCAGTGCCAGGGCGAGGAGATGAGCATCGCGACCCGCCATACGCGCGATGGCAACGCCAACAAGCTGCCCGGACGCGAAGGCCACGGCGGCTGGCTGCTGTTCGTCGAGTGCCTGGACCACGTCGCTGCGGCTATAGGCGGCAGCCGTAGCTGTGCCGGCCACGTCGATGAGGCGCACGATATCCTCCACGGGAGCCAAGGGGTCGCGGTGGTCCACGCGCTGTACGCGCCATCCCTGTGTCACCCGTCCAGTCTGGCTCGGGGAAGCCCATACGGTCGCACCCCGGATCGAGAAGTCCAGATTCGCGGAATCCATGACAGCAAAAGGCAAAGCACCAACTCGCCGGGGCTAGTCCATAACTGCCATGCCTGGGCAGTTTGAGCGCTTGCAAATCACCTCGCCTGGACGTCACTCCGACTCGGAAGTTGAGGCTTCCCGATAGCCCGCTTGCGACACGAAACAGACACAGGAACACAAAAGAGACACGAAATTGTGGTCACTAGCGGTCAATGGCGGAGAACGGTTGGGAATTTGTTTGCCAGGTCAGAGGGACAATTGGTGGGCTGACGTCCTGTTATGCAATTGGCCCGAGGTCGTCCGATCCCGCCACCTCAACGAATTGCATGCCGCTGACCAAGGCTTTTGCTCTGATCAGCGGCCTGTTTCGCGCTGCGTGACACGAATATGACACCGGAACTCCGCCGCAGCACTCCAGCATCGCTCTTTGGAACGCCGGCAACCGCCGCGCCAACGAGCAACGCGAATGAGCAATATGTCAACAGGGAGGCGGGCGGTGTCGCAGCAGCCATCGACGACAATGAACGGTCGCCTTGCCGGGAATCACGCAGTCAGGTAGGCAGTGATTGCGTCAGTAAGGCCACGCCGAGCTTCTCCGACCTCAGTGAGCGTGCTGATCTCCCCTTGCATCTGGATCCCATGCATCGCCGCCGGGAGGAGTTGTTCGACACGATGGAGTTTCGTCCTCGAACCCACTAGTCCCTCCAACATGGCGCTAATCAGCGTCGTCCAAGCCTTATCCACGTGTTCAATGGCGGCGGCTGTGCGCGGCCACATTCTCGTCAGGATCTCGTGGTCACGGCTGAGGCACATGCGGATGGTCTGTACCGCCCTCGCTTCGGGGGCGTCCAGGGCGAGCCAGAGCCACTCGACGATGGCCGACACTTGCCGGGCGATCGTTCGTTGTTGGCGGACGGGGCTGGCGATGCGGTAGGACGTCAATGCATCGGCCACCTGTTTGAGAACGGCCTCCCAGAGGCCGTCGGCGTCACCAAACTGATGCTGAATCGTTCCCCAGGTCACTCCCGCCTCTTTAGCGATTCGGTTTGCGCTCACCGCCTCAGGTGAGCCCGTGGCAAGGCAGGACACCGCTGTGGCGAGTATCGCCTGCCGATTCTCCCTGCCACGGCGATTCAGTCGAGTGCCTTGCGCGCTCAGCCTCACCTGTGAAGACGTCGAAGTACTCACGACCAACCTTTCACGACGCCATGGGGTCTCCGATCATCTAGAACCAACTTGACCGCCCGACGTCTCTCGTCGCTATTGAGTGGATGTCGCAGCTCGTCGATATTTGCCAGCTTCGATGTTCACGATCTGTCGGTCCGTGTGGCGTTCGAGATGATGCTCGCGAACGTAGGCGCCCGGTTCGGCGACGTAGTCAACCGGCTCGGTCTCCAAGGTGATCCTCCATCTGCAGTGCGGCTCGTCGGCGGAGGCCCTGGGCGGGAGCTTCAACGGATCGATGCGGATGCTCGGGTTCCAGCGGGCTGCCCCATGGCGAAAGCCGAAGAGTTCGAGGTGACCGCAGATCTTGTTCACCATGTAGTCCATGATCTCGGGGCCGCCCGCCTCCCCCGTCTCGGGGACGACACACTGGGGAGTGAACATCTCCCACTCGTTCTCACCAATCTGTCGGAATGTCAGAGTCATGCGAGTCGACATCGCCGGCAAGCACTGCCAGACCTTGAGCGGCGTCGTGACTTCGTTCTCGTCTGAGAACCCCATGAGGCGGCTGATCGTATAGTTCTCGTGGTCTCCCGCCCCGCCGTCTTCGAACCACACCGTGTGGTGCATCTCGTCCGCTACCTCTTGACCGAAGCGCTTTGTGGCCTCTGCGTACCAACTTCGGTTCACGGCTCCGTAGATCTCTCCGCCAACCTCCACGAGCTTCATCAGGGCTTCTTTTGAGAAGTCGCTCAGCCGGAGATCTGGTTCGAACGGACCGCTGTAGTCGTCGAGCTCCTCGGAATCGCAGTTTTGGAGCGGCACGTGGATCATCCCCTTCGGTCGTCGACTGCGGATTAGCTCCTAGGTATCATAGAGCCTTATATGATCTTTGCCTTGGCGCCCAGGGTCGGGAGGAAGCAATGACAACGCCACGACCAGAAGACATGTCTCGGAACGAGCTGGCCAAGCTCGCACGGGAGTACATGATCACCGCCCACGTCAACGACCGGACCGGCCTGGCGGCGGCCCAACTCGATCCGGCCAATCTCGACTATGCCACCATCGCCATCGAAGAGTGGATGGGAGCCAGCCCGATCTACACCCGTCGCATGCAGCGCGCCCTCGGATTCGCCGGTGGTGACGACGTGGCAACCATCTTCAAGGGCCTGCAGCTCGACTGCGGCTTTGTCCACCAGTACATGGATGTCCGCTACGAGGTCGAGAGCCCGAACAAGGGTCGTTTCTGGCTGGAAAGCTGTGGTGCGCTCCTCGATGTCGAACCTCACGGGGAGGAGATGGTCCACACGATGTGTCACACCATCGAGGACCCCACGTTCGACGCCACCGCCGTCGCCACGAACCGCCGGGCGCAGACTCGTCCGGTCCACCGTCCGCCCCGCCTCGAGTCGACGGATCCGCTCCACGCCCATTGTGAGTGGACCGTGACGATCGACCCCTCACACGATCCAGTCGCCGACCACCCACTGCTCAGCCGGGTGGAGCGGTCGGCCCTGGCTGGGCTCGAGCTACGCCGCCCTTCCGCTGATCCCGACGATGACGGACTGGCCCTCTACGACGGACCCGTGCTGGCCGAGCCCCACCTCGAACTCTTCTCTCGGGACGCGCTGATTGTCATCTGCAAAGAGGTCGCCGTCCAGGTGCACCTTCTGGTCCGCTCGTTGGCGCTTTCGCTGGCCGATGCGGTCGGCACCGAGAAGGCGACGGAGATCCTGGAGGCCGAGATGGTCGGCTCAGGGTGGATCATGAGCGAGCGATTGGCCCGCCTGCTCGATGTGCCCTCCGCTACGGGCAGCCTCGACGAGATCGAGACCATCCTGTCGTTACACCCGATGTTCCAACCGGCCGAGTACCAACCCATCGCGTTGGAGCACGAGGGCGATGCGCTCCGCCTCCGCCTCCTCGACGGTCCCGCCAAGGCGGACGACGACGGGGCGAGCTGGAGTTCACTGCTGCGGTCGGGCCATGACAAGGGACTGGCCGCCGCCGTACAGGCCATCAACCGGCGGGCCAGGGTGGAGCAGATCGAGGGATCCGACGTTCCGTCGTGGGCGGTCACCCTCGACCCCAAAGTCACCCCGGCCGCCGTGCCGGACTGGGTCGCCATCGGCCACCTGAGCGGCTCCTCGAAGTTCGAGTTCGAGCAGCGCGTGTCGATCACCAAACGCCCAGCCGACCGGCTTCGGGCGTGATGCCCGACTGACAGTACGGGCGATGTCGCATCAGCCATCGACATATTAGGGCAGGCTGAGGAACACCCTTATTCCAGAGCGGTTCAGCGACCCTGATCGGTGAAAATCTCCACATCTCCGAACGGCCCCCTAGCCACACGAAAAAGGCGCATGAGCACCGAAGAAGACACAGAATCACGGTCAGTGGCGGTCACTGTCGGCGAGAGACAGATGCCCCGTTTCGCGTGTGCAAATGGCATGGGTGGCACTTGACTTCGGCACACATAGTTGCGCCTGAGTCCGTTCGATTCCCGCCACCTCCAAGGGATTTTGCCTGCGTATGTGCAGGCCAGAACTCCGTTGACGTGCACTTCTGCAACGTGCACCTACGGTTCGATTCCCGGCCGCAAGGGACCAAGCAGTCGGGTCCGTCATGGCGTGCCGGGACCTGAGGCCAAGTTCGACGGCCAGCTGAAGTCCCGGCGTTGTATTTCTCGCCGACCGCTGGCCTCGTCTCATCAGCGGCGCGAGGGCCGCTAGGCAAAGGGGCATGTCGGGATATGGGGAATATCGTCGTCCACCTGTACCCCCGTCTGGCGACCGATCGGAGTAAGGAATGATCCTGCGGACTCTCGGCGTTGGAAGAAGGGGCGGTCGGGGCGGGAATCAGATGAAGGTGGTTCCTCGGACCACGAAGCACGTTCTGCTCGGCGCCGCCATCATTCTTACCGTAGCCACTCTTGGGGTTGTGTCGCCTCCTCCCGCGTCTGCCGCAACAACGGCCTATGTACAAGGTGCACAGAACCAGGTCACGAGTGGCAGTTCCGCCAGCGCAGCCTTCAGCCAAGTGAACACCGCCGGGGACCTGATCGTGGCCTACGTGGTTTGGGACAACCTCGACAGCGTCAGTATGTCCGACAGCAACGGCAATACCTACACGGCTGCCACCGTGCGCCAGTCCTTTGGGGACAACTGGAGTGCGCAAGTCTTCTATGCCCCGATCCTCGCCGGAGGGTCCAACACCGTCACGGCGACCTTCAGCACACCGATCGCTTCGTTCGGCATCGTGTACGTGCACGAGTATTCCGGTCTTGCCGCCGTGAACCCCGTCGACGTCAGTGCGTCCGGCATCGGAGCGTCGGCGGCCATGAGCAGCGGAGCCGTGATGACCACCCACGCCAATGACCTTCTCTTCGCCGCCGGTGCGTCCGACAACGCCGTTACAAAAGCGGGGTCCGGCTTTACGACGCGTCTCACTGGCTTCGGCAATCTCACGGAGGATCGCGTCGTCACGACGGCGGGATCCTACGCAGGGACCGCCAAACAGAACGGCTCGCAATGGGTCATGCAGCTCGTCGCGTTCCGGGTCGCCACGGGAAAGACCGGCCCGCCGACCAAGCTGGCCTTCGTGCAGAGCCCCTCCAGCACCCCCGCCGGTGCCACCATCACGCCGGCCGTCAAGGTGGCGGTCGAGGACGCCAACGGCAACGTCGAGACCACTGACAACGTCACCACGGTGAAGCTGGCCATGGGGACCAACCCCGGCGGCGGGACGCTCACCGGTGGCGCGGCCGTCACGGTGGCCTCGGGCATCGCCACCTTCTCGGGCCTCTCCATCAACGACGAGGGGACGGGCTACACGCTCATCGCCAAAAGCACCCCGTCCTATACCGCGGCCACCTCAGCGGCCTTCAACATCACCACGGGTGCTGCGACCAAGCTGGCCTTCGTCCAAAGCCCCTCCAAGACCACTGCCGGTGCCACGATCTCCCCGGCCGTCAAGGTGGCCGTCGAGGACGCCAACGGCACGGTCGAGACGACTGACAACGCCACCAAGGTGAGCCTGGCCATCGGAGCCAACCCTGGCAGCGGGACGCTCGCCGGTGGCTCGGCCGTGACGGTGGCCTCGGGCATCGCCACCTTCTCGGGCCTCTCCATCAACGACGCGGGGAAGGGCTACACGCTCATCGCCTCGAGCACGCCGTCGTACACCCCGGCCACCTCAGCGTCCTTCAAAATCGCCCCAGGTGCTCCGGCCAAGCTGGCCTTCGTCCTGGGCCCCTCCAGCGCGCCCGCCGGCGCCACCATCACGCCGGCCGTGCCCGCCGTGTTCGGCAACTCTGTGACGGTGGCCGTCGAGGACGCGCTCGGCAACGTCGAGACGGCTGACAACGCCACCGCGGTGAGGCTGGCGATCGGGACCAACCCCGGCGGCGGGACGCTCACCGGCGGCGCGGCCGTCACGGTGGTCTCGGGCATCGCCTCCTTCTCGGGCCTCTCCATCAACGACGTGGGGACTGGGTACACGCTGATCGCCAAGAGCACGCCTTCGTACAGCGCGGCCACCTCAGCGCCCTTCAATATCACCGCTCCGATCGGCCCACCCACCCAGCTGGCCTTCGTGCAGGGTCCCTCGAACACCCCCGCCGGTGCCACGATCTCCCCGGCCGTGACGGTGGCCGTCGAGGACGCCAACGGCAACGTCGAGACCACTGACAACGCCACCATGGTGAGCCTGGCCATCGGGACCAACCCCGTCGGCGGGACGCTGACCGGCGGCGCGGCGGTGACGGTGGCCTCGGGCATCGCCACCTTCTCGGGCCTCTCCATCGACGACATGGGGACGGGCTACACGCTGATCGCCTCGAGCACGCCTTCGTACAGCGCGGCCACCTCAGCGCCCTTCAATATCACCGCTCCGATCGGCCCACCCACCCAGCTGGCCTTCGTGCAGGGTCCCTCGAACACCCCCGCCGGTGCCACGATCTCCCCGGCCGTGACGGTGGCCGTCGAGGACGCCAACGGCAACGTCGAGACCACTGACAACGCCACCATGGTGAGCCTGGCCATCGGGACCAACCCCGTCGGCGGGACGCTGACCGGCGGCGCGGCGGTGACGGTGGCCTCGGGCATCGCCACCTTCTCGGGCCTCTCCATCGACGACATGGGGACGGGCTACACGCTGATCGCCTCGAGCACACCGTCGTACAGCGCGGCCACCTCAGCGCCCTTCAATATCACCACGGATACGATCTCGGACTGGACGACGTACATGGGGGGCATTGACCGAACCGGGTTCGACACCGACGCCGGGTTCACTCCGACGACCGCGGCGAATCTGCATCTTGCCTGGGAGGCGTCGGACAGCGGCGGTTCAAACTCCGGCGTCTTTACGCAACCGATCGTGTCGAACGGAGTGGTGTACTGGGGATCGTTCGACGGGTACGAGCGCGTGACCACTACGGCCGGGAATCTCGTCTGGAAGACAAACTTGGGGATCACGGCCCCGCCGGGCTGCACCGACCCGTCTTCAGCGGGTATCTCGAGCACCGGGACCATTACGTCGGACGTCCCGGTGGGGACGGCGACCTCAGTCCTCTACGTCGGCGGCGGCGACTCGAATATGTACGCGTTGAACGCGGCGACTGGCGCGGTACTGTGGTCGTACAACGTCGGAGGGAATCCGAATACGTTCATATGGTCGTCGCCGGCGGTGTTCGGCAACTCTGTCTACGTCGGTGTCGCCTCCTTCGGTGATTGCCCGAAAGTCCAGGGTCGAGTCATCCAACTCAACCGGGTCACCGGCGCGCTGGAGAACACCTTCTATGTGGTTCCCAATGGTTGCATCGGTGGCGGCGTGTGGAGCTCACCGGCGATCGATGCCGCCGCAGGCACCCTCTACATCGGCACGGGCAGCTCCGATCCCGATCACAGCGACTGCCCGGGCGGGGAAACGATGAGCCAGTCGGTGGTCGAACTGACGACTTCGAACCTGAGCTTGGTGGGCTCGTGGCAGATTCCCGCCTCCCAGGATCAGGGCGACTCCGACTTCGGGGCGACACCGACGTTGTTCAACGGCGTCATCGGCGGGCATTCGGAAAATCTTGTCGGCGTGATCAACAAGAACGGCATCTATTACGTGTTCGAGCGGGGCGCGCTCACGGCGGGACCGATCTGGGAAGACCAGATCGCCATTGGCGGCGGCAATCCGCCGACGGGCAACGGTGACCTTTCGTCCTCGGCCTTTGACGGCACGACACTCTACGTCGGCGGTGACTCCACCAACAGCTGTAGCGGTTCGCTCAACGCCATCAATCCGTCGACCGGCGCCTTCATCTGGCAGGACTGCCTCACAGGCGGTCCCTTCGTGCTCGGCGCCGTCACCGCCACTGCCGGCGGCGTCGTCGCCGTGGGCGAAGGCAGCAACATCGCGCTCTACTCGGCCGCGACCGGAGCATCGGTGTTCACCTACGCCGGCACCGGCCCGTTCTGGGGTCCCCCCTCCATCGTCGGCAACACGCTGTACGAAGGCGACATGGCCGGCCACCTCTACGCGCTCGACAAGTACGTCATCGGGCTGATCGCCACGAAGCCGGCCCTTGGAGGCGGTTCGACTGGCGTCGCGGTCGACTTCGGCAATCCCACTTCTACCGTTACATCGGTGACCGATGCCGCGGGAGGTGCAATAACTCGCACGAGATCGGCCAGGCGCCCCTGCTGATCTCGCGCGACCATCAACTGGGTGCCATACCAGGTGAAGGCGTCAGGCGCACCGCTCGCGCTCCCGATTTCCAACGCCTTCGTCGCCAGTTCCTCGGCCGATCGGACTCGCCTCGGAGAAGAGCCTGCGAGGCCTCCTGACACGTAGGGGCCCACAGCATGGCGGGCTCTTGGAGCCCTGCGCTGATGAAGCACCCCTGTCGAGGCAATGCTCCGCCAGGTCACAGTCGCCCGCGTGGGTGGCATCGACATAAGCCCACAAGGCGCCCAGAATTGGCTGACTGACTGGGTCACCGATCACCTCCGCGATTTCCATCGCTTCACATATGTCGGCGAACAGTATGGCGAGCGTAGGGGACCTTAGGCCGATCAGCGACCGCACCTTGAGCCCGTTCACGGGCTCTCAAGACACGCCGAGGGTGAGCATCGCGGTGGAATGATTAGCCGGCGGCGGTGAGTGGACGACAAGGAGAAGGAACCCATGGCCGAACAGAAAGCCCACGAAGATGGAAGATCTGAGGAAATCGACTTCACCGACCCGCTGGTGGTGGAGGCATGGCTTGGGAAGGTCGATGCCTACTTGGACGAGTCCGATAGGCAGGCACTCGCCGGGGAGATCAGTCGCCAGTTTCGCCGCTCACCCGCAGGCGTGCCGACCTCTGGACTCGAGGACGAGCTCGAGAGGACTCAGGAAAGGCTGAGTTGGGTGCTCCAACAAATGGAGACCCAAGAGTCACCCGATGTCCGTTCGCAGGTCGGTCAGCTACGAGAACGCTTTGCGCAGGACATCGAATCCCTGCAGCAGAGAATCAGCGACCTGCAGTTCGGTGATCTCGACACTTGAGTTCCGTCAGCGCAGCGTCTTGCCGGTTAAAGCCGGTCGCTTCGATCAGCGGTCTGTCGTCGACGCGGTGCCCGTGAGATGGTGGGCGAATTCGCGTACCGGCTTCGGAGTCGTGCGCCGCCTGATCGAACCCGAGCTGGAGCGCACGCACGTGCTGGCTTCGACCTCAATAGCGCTCATGAACAGGAGGTAGCTGACTAGTCCTTTCACGGGAATACCAATTGTTTGTTCTGCCTCCAGCGAGAGGCAGCTGCCTCCCACGTCCAGCGTTCGGGAGCAGGGCATCTGCTCGTCCGCATGATCGGTCATCGACGTGTGAAGGTCAGATGGGTGACGCCGCTCGGTGACGAGACTGCCTCGAGGTTGAAGCGCTCCTCGACGCCTTCGAGGCCGTCCCAGAGACGAGCGCCCCGGCCGAGCAGGATCGGCACCTGCACGACGTGGAGGGTGTCGATGAGGTCGGCAGCGAGGAAGTCGCGGACGACCGTCGGCCCACCGCCGATGCGCACGTCGAGGTCACCGGCGGCCTCCCGGGCGAGCTCGAGCGCCTCCTGCGGAGAGGCGTCGACGAAGTGGAACACCGTGCCGCCCTCCATCTCGATCGACGGGCGCGCGTGGTGCGTCAGCACGAACACCGGCGTGTGGAACGGCGGGTTCGGTCCCCACCAGCCCCGCCACTCGTCGTCGGTGCCGACATCGGTCCACGGGCCGTTCTGCGGACCGAACTTGCCCCGGCCCATGATCTCCGCACCGAACCCGAGCTCAATCCGTTCGGCGAACGAATGGTCGACACCAACGGTGCCACCAGGTTCGCCAACCATCGAGCGCCAGAAGCGGGTGGCGAAATACCACTCGTGCAAGCGATGGCCGGCATGACCGAACGGGGCGTCCAACGTGATGCCCTCGCCGGTCCCGAACCCGTCCAAGGAGATCGAGAAGTTGTGGACACGGACCTGAGACATGGCGGCCTCCGCAGCGCTGGTTGATTGCGATTTGCAACTGATGAACGCTAACCAGCCGAAACACGTGCCGAGGACAAGGGCAGACGCTTTGGTTGGAGCGTTCGAGGACACCGCCCTCCTCAGGAAGTGCGATCAACGCCGCCGAGGTGCTCGGCGGCCTGTGGGCGACCTTCGTGTTGCGACATCTTGTTCGACGACCGCCGCCACCCTCGCGACCTGGTACGCGAGGCAACGGCGAGCCCATCAAGTTGACACAGTCGTGGCCGCCGAGGTAGTGCGCTCGGGAAGAAGCAGGATCCCACCAACGAGGAAGCACATCGCGCCGACAAACGTGCCAAGGTTGGTCAGCGCCAGGCTGACCAGCTGCCCATTCGGCTTTACATATGAAGCGATAGCGGAAAGGCCAAAGGCGATCGAACCCACGAGGTTGAGCAGAGTGATCCACCAGGAGATGTCATCGGGTCGCCACGCAAAACGACCATGACAGACCTCAGCCCAGGCCAGCCAACTCGAGACCAAGAAACAGATCGATCCAAAAGCGTCTGGCCTCCAGATCGGGTGATGTGAGGTCGTCGCACCCAGCCCGACCACGAGGGCGCTGAAGGTGGTGCGGTTGAACCAGAGCGTGCCAACGAGTTGCACCAACGACGCCCACCAGTCGATACGCTTGTGTTGTACCGCGAAGAGCAGCTTGAAGCTGCGACGCGATGTACTTTCGAGACGCAGACTCGTCGTTGCCGCTTCGAAGTACTGGCAAAAGGCCGCGGTCGTGAAGAAGATGGAACCGATGAAGTAGGTCAGATCGTCGACATTCGTCCCGACGCCGTCGGCGTAGAAGGGAAGCGCACCAAGAGCGAAGCAGGCGGAACCAACGGCGAAGAGAACTCCGATCCACCACGCGATGGCTCGTGGCGCCCACCATGTTGATCCGATACCGCTCACTCGGGGGTGCTTGCGATGCCAACGCGACTCCCAGACCACGCGGGATCCGTCGGCCAACACGACCTCTTGGCGGCTGACAAACGGCCCGAGTCCGCTTGTTGGTCCGCGCGACGACCCCTCTGGCGGCTGGACGTACGCGTGTGTCATCGGGATCTGATGCTCGCGCGCGTCGTCCGAGTCCGCCGCGGTTCTGGACGCTCACCATTGGTCGCTGGCGGTTCTCGTTGGCAGATGGCAATATCCCACTGACGGAGTTTTCGGAGTGGGACATCTCGATGGCACGACGGCGCTAGTCCAACCAGTAGCGCCACATCTTCGGGTCCGAGCGAACGAGTTGGTATTCCTCCAAGTCCTCCAGGGCCGGTCTCAAGTCATTTCGAACCTGGGCCGCGAGTACAAGGGACAGGCGTTCGTCAAGCTCATCACGCGTGAGTTGCCCCTTTGCAAAAGCTCGCTGAAGAACTCCCGCGGCCAGATCGCGGGCCCCGTCTCCGACCCGCAATCGGCTGCGTACAGACGCGCCTCTGTTTCGCCGGAATTCCACGACGCACAGCCTAAGACGGCAGGGAAGGACCGGGCCAAGGACTCCCGAACGCGGCGGCCCACCGAAGCGGCGAGCAGATGGGCAGCAAATCTCTGGGTCTCGGAATTGTCAGACGCGGCGCAGTCGAAGGCAGCCAGTCGGCTGTAAGTACCTTTCGTTTGTGTTCGGACCTGACAGGAGAGGTCCAAGGCGGTCGCCTCCCGAGCAGCAGCTTGCGATCGCCGCCGGACTGGAAGGTGACTGCTCAGCAGTGGAGCGGGCAGTCGACGCCTATGTCGGCGATCAGAGCGACGGCCGGCGATAGGTGCTCCTGAAAGCGCTCGCGACCCTCGACTCAGAAACCGACGACGGTGATGCCTACGCCAGCCGCACCTCGTGGCACTCCGTTTTCGGCGCCCCACCGCCAGATGTCATCGGCGAGACCGGTCCACACCCGGTGACAGAGGACATCCCAAGCTCAGAATTTGCCGGCCAAATCGCGCTCGTCAAGCCGGCCAAAGAGGTCGTACTGCAGCCGAATCCCGAGACGCTGGCCGCGCTCGAGGCTACCCGCATCGGACTGGTTTCCGTGATCAGCGGACGCCCACTTCAGATTGAGGGGCACCGCGACGAGACGGTCAACCGAGATACTCCAGGCGGCAACAGGTGGCAGCCGGCTCCCCCTCTCGGTACCGTGCCAGCATGCGGGACCGAGCGCCATTGGCCGTCCTTGTCAACGGGGCGCCCGGATCAGGTAAGACAACACTCGCCGATGTGCTCGCACCAGCTTTGAACCTGCCGGTACTCCACAACGACGCACTGTGCCATGGAATATGGCGAACCAGGGAACGAGCCATGCAGCTGGGGCCGTCGAGTGTCGAGCCGTTCTATCGATCGATGGAGCTGTGGTTGGAGCACGGCATCAGTTTCGTGGCAGAACGAACCTTCTATCCCGGCGTGAGCGAGCCCGATGTCGCGAGGCGACTGAGGCCATTCGCGACGCTGGTCCAAGTGCATTGCCGAAGCAGTCAGTCCTCGCAGCGGTGGGAACTCCGGATGCGACAGGACCCGCTGTGCGGTGAGAACCGTCTGACCACGCTCACGCCGCTCGTGAATCGTCTCAGCGAGGAACTGGTCGAGCCCCTGGATTTCGGGTGCCCCGTGCTCACCGTGGAAACTGATCTCGGATATCGCCCTTCGCTAGAGGTTCTCGTGTCGCAGATCGACTCCATCTACGGCAGGCCGCTGATCCACGACCTAGACCGGATCCCGCAGTCCAAACATTGATGCCATCGCCCGCCGACCGTTCGAGCTGATCAGGGCGACCCAAAGGGATGCCTCCCGACGCAGTCCCGTCCCACCATCTCGGCGATCGGGTGTACCGATCAAACGACGTGCGAGTTCCCATCTGCGACTATCAACGCCTCCCCGTCACGCAATGTTCGAAAGTCCAAGCCTGAGTGACGCAGATACTCGGCGGCCTTTTCGGCATCTGCGCTTTCCGGATGGTCCGACCGCCAGTGCGGAACTATCCGCCACGGCACGAGGTGGAGGGTCTGTGGAGTGACGTCCTCCAGATAGCCCTCAGGGATAATCCCCCGATCGTCGATCAAGTGAATGCCCTCGAGATCGGGTGCTGCGACACAGGACCCTGCGCTGTATCCGCCGTAGACCAGGCGGTCCAGCGATAATGGCAGATCGAGAGCCTCCTGCAATCTGGACTGCGTCATTGCCCGGGCCAACACAAAAGAGTTCCCGCCCACCACCCAAAGGAACTGCAGATGGCTCAGGCGATCGCTGAGACCCTCAGGATCATCGAAGTACGAGCGAAGATCTAGCTCCTCACACTCGAAGCCGAGGGCACTCAGATCGTCCCATTCCCTCCCAAAGATGCGTAGACGATCAGCGAAGCCATCAAGCGCATTGAAAACGATCCCTGCGCGCCCAGGTCGTTCAACCAGTTCGGCCAGGGCGCTTCGATCGGTGCCGATGCGGTACGAGCTGAGATAAAGCCTCACGGGTTCCAGTTGGTCTTTCGATCCAGCCGACGATCAGGACGAAGGGGAAGAACCGGGGGGGATCAGCCCTGGTCTGCCCACACGCACGGGACTCTGGATCGCGAAGACGTGGCCGCCCGGATAACAGCGCGCCGCGCTACGCCACGAGGCGGTACCCACGATTCCGCCCCCGACGGTGATGTACTGGTCCTGGTGGGCCACGACCTTGCCCGTTGGATCAAGCAATACGGTTGGATGGAATCTGACCCGGTATCCTGCCGGCCACAGGTAGCCGATAGATCCATCCGACGTGCACGTTCCCGAGCGTGTACGTGTCGCATGAAACCGTGCAGAGGATATGGCCTCCATGGCAGGTTGTCCCGGCTTCCAGCCATCGCTCGGCAGGAGATACGTGGGGGTCCGTTGGGTGTGTGATGCCGCGGAGGCGCCCGACAAAGGAACCGCGACGCCCGCCAGAACACAAGTCACCAAGGACACAGTCGATCTTCTGAACGACATCGAGTTCCTCCCGAGTCGGTCTAAGGCTCCGTCCGTCAGTTTGACGCATCCCGGTCGGGTTCGGTTCGTTTCCGAGTCCTGCCCACACGTCTGCCACGTGACGCTGATGGGTTCACTGCGACCGTGAAGGACGGGTCCCAGTGAACGCGCGGACTAGCTCGAGAACACCAGCACGTTGAACGAGGACCGGCGCGCCATGCTGGAGCCGTCCTCTTGAAACACGCCCCAATCGTCGGTTGGGCTCTGAAAATACTCGACACCCGTGGCGGCCGTGTCGAATGTGCCGCCCGTACCACCCGGGTCACAGTTGGGCGTCTCGAACACCGCAGCATTGGGGTTCCCATCGGATTCGGGACTGTTGACGAGGACGTAGGAGCCAGCGCTGTTCTTGCGGTTCGCTGTCGTGACGATCTCAGAGCCTCCGTTGCTGGCCTTTGACCCGATCATGATGTTGAACTGGGCTCCGATGGCCATGGAAGCCCCGTCCTCGTTGAGGACACCCCACTGCTTCAAGGTCGGGTTGTAGTAAGCGCCCACCGGATGATCACTGTTGAACCCGTCTGTGCCGTCGGGGTCATAGTTCGGAGTAATCAGGATCATTGCATTCGGATTGCCGTTGGTCAGTGGTGAATCGATGTAGGTTGCGCCCCCGAGCGTGTTGGCGGTCGTGGCGGTCTGGACGAATACCTTGCTGCTCGCCTTCTGTACGACGAGCACGTTGTAGGTCGATCCGGCGGCGATGTTGGTGGATTCGTCGAGGTTGTAGATGGCCCATTGAGCGCCTCCGAACAGGTTGTAAATGACTCCGGTGGGAACCGTGTCGGCGACACAACCACACACACCGCCTGCCGAGTAGTTGGGAGTGACGAACAGCAGCGCGCTGCCCTCGCCGTTGGTGGCGTCGTTGTTGATGGGAGATGCGAAGGTCCCATTGCCCGGCGCAACGTAGATGAAGTGCGACGTAACTGTCACCGAGGCGGCTGCCGGTTGCGCCAGAGCGATCGCCATCAACAGCGGCGATCCGATCACCACTGCGAGGAGCGATGCCACGACACAGCGAGAACGCATAGGCGTCACCTCCAGATACCTCTACGCTCGGACTCCGGGTTTGGAGAATACTCCCGTCGGAGGCGTGGTGCTGAGCCGACTGGCCCCACCGGGGACGGCCGAGCGAAACAGTTTCACGACCTCTTTTGCCTCAGTCGTTCAAGGATTGCCGAGCAACGCCCTAAGTCCGATGAGTTGATGACCCGGTAGCTCTCGGCGCTCGCCGCTCCGGACCGCGGCCTCGACGCGCGATGCTGGTCCAACCGAACTAGCCGAGGGTGGCCCCCATGGGCACTCACATCCAGAGAGGGTCCCACATGCCCGATACTGTTCTGTTGCCCGACCGAATCGAAGTGACCCGGCCTATCCCGGCGCCGCCTGGCGCGATCTTCGACGTTGTGCGCAGCCCGGCAGGCCATGTAGCGATCGACGCCTCCGGAATGCTGCAGGACTTCACGGGCGAACCGGCCGAGAAGGTGGGCGACACCTTCGTCATCCACATGGATCGCGAGTCGCTCAATGACTTTCCGCTAGGCAAGTACGACGTAACCGTGCACATCATCCTCTTTGAACGCGACAAAGAGATCGCATGGGATCTCGGTCCGGATATTCCGATCGCGCACTTCTATGGCTACCGGCTGGAGCCCGGTGAGGATGGAGTCACCAACGTGACGTCCTACTACGACTGGTCGAAAGTGGACGGCGACCTTAAGGAGCGTTTCCCGATCGTGCCCGAGCCGGCCCTGCGCGCCACACTGGGGATCTTGGAGCGAACGGTCAGAAAGGGGCTTTAACCCTGCCGCTCCGGGCGCCGATGCAGGTTGGGCGATGTACCGTTGCATCAGAGGGTTTGTTCGGCCCATCACCCCTTGATGTCGGTGGGTGAGCGAGTGGCGCACACCACGTCTGACGCTACGGACAGAACGGTGTTCGAGCTCAGGGAGCCATACCGCCATCGACCCAACGTTGAAGCAATTCCACCCGTTCGGGCGGCCACGCTCCGTCGCACGGCATCGAACCGTTCTTCACGTGCTCGAGAATGTCGGACCCATGAGCGCGCACGTCGTCGTAGGACCAAAGATCAAACGCTCGTTCCATCGACTGGCGGTCAAGCTGTCTGAAGAGCGGCTTGATGTCCGTCGCAAAGCCCACAGTTGCGTCGTTTGAAGGAGAGTCCACGTGGACAATGTAGACCCCTCCGAACGCCCAGCTCATCAGGATCACGGGAACCAGATCCCGAGGCGGGAGCGGGTGCTTCGGACTGCGATCTGGTCAGGGTGCTGGACGGGGCCGATCAGTTCCCGCCAGCCTCCACGAACACATGCTCCGCCTGTGCCCGTGCGGACCCCTTGTGCGAGATCGCGCACGTCCCGTGCAGACGAGGCGCCGTACATCCACCGGCCTCTGGTAGATCCGCGGTGAACCGTGCTCGCTCGCGGAAACGCGGGAGTGTTGAGCTTCCAACACTCCCGCGTCACACTGTTGATGGCTACAGGATCCGAACGTTCTGTGCTTCGGGGCCCTTTCGCCCCTCCGCGACGTCGAACTCGACCTGCTGCCCTTCCTCGAGGGACTTGTACCCGTCGCCGCTGATGTTCGAGTAGTGGACGAACACGTCCTTGTCCTCGTTGGGCTGGCTGATGAAACCAAATCCCTTGTCAGCGTTGAAGAATTTTACTGTTCCGGTTGCCATAACTATCTCTCTGCTCTCATTTCCTTGCTCTCATGCGCCCTTGCGCTCTGTTGCGCCGTTCATCGAACGGCTGCGAATGTCTGTGATCCCTGCACTTCGTTCGGGATGCCAGCTCCTCCTCCTTGAGGACACGATCAGTCGGACGAACCGTGCGCCGGCTCGGGGGATCTGCTCGGCAAACCCATCGGGTCACACCTGCGCCGGTTCAGCAACGAGCTGGTCGGCCGCTTGACCTGAGAGGCCCAGCCCAGGCCCTCGAACAGCCGGAGGACAGAAGCCGACGGATCGAGTTGACCGCGGTCACAGCCGTGGCGTGCCAACGCGGGGAATGCATGGTGCGAGTTGTGCCAGGAATCGCCAAAACTGACAACGCTCAGCCATGCGATATTCCCGCTCTGGTCGCCGCTCTGGTACGGACGCTTGCCGAACATGTGCCCAAACGAATTCACGCTCCAGGTCACATGGTGCAAAAGCGCGATCCGCACGAGCCCAGCCCATACCAATGCGAGTGCCGCGCCCACGATGGATCCGGTGATGGCCCAACCGATCGCGAACGGAAGTGCCAGGGAAAGCACCATCCAGAGGGGTGCAAGGTTCGAGATCATCACCACGTCGCGGTCACCGAGCAGATCCCGGCTCCAGCGGTTCGGGTTGGAGTGCACGCCCGAGAAGAGCCAGCCGACATGGGCATGGAAGAGTCCCCGGAGCCGACGAAAGCTGCCGTGGTCGACGGCCCATGGTGAATGGGGATCACCGGCTTGGTCGGCGTAGACGTGGTGGCGGCGGTGATGGGACACCCAACTGATCAGCGAGCCCTCCGCTGCCAACGAACCTGCGACGCCGAGGGCGATCCGAAGGGGTCGTCGGGCGCGGAAGCTGCGGTGCGTGAAGTGGCGGTGGAATCCGAGCGAGATGCCGAGACCGGTGATGACATACAGGGTGGCACCCAGCACGATGTCGAACCACCCGATTCCGCGATGCCAAAAGATCCAGATGGCGACGGCAAGCACGGCCAACGGGAGAACGACAACCACGACTGTGATGAGCTGATTCCACCATGGCTCCGAGGAGTTGGGCTCGGAGCCGTCCCCCTCGCCGAACTCCGGTTCAGCCTCCACGAGAGCGCCGCCCATCACGATGCCACTTTTTGCACTTTCACGTTGCGAGCCTCCTGGCCGCGTCGACCGGCAGCGAGGTCGAAGACGACCCGCTCACCCTTGCGGAGGAAGGGTCGTCCGGACCCGCGCTCGTGCAACTTTGAGTGATGCACGAAGACGTCGCTGCCGTCCGGGGCAGCAAGAAAGCCGTAGCCGCGCTTTGCGTCGAAGAACTTCACCGTCCCGTTCAGCCGCGAATCGGTCGTCTCACGGCGTGACGACCGCTCGGGGCTCGCGGTGGGCCCGGGCTTCGCGGCGTGCGCGGGCCGGTCGAGACGCGGAGCATCGGTTGATCGGCTCGGAACTGGCGGGGCGGCGATCTCGAAGGGCTCGGTGAACTTGGCCGGGAATCCCAGCTCCCGCTGGAGGGCACGTACCTCACCCTGCTGCTCGTCCGGCACCAGGGACACGACGGTCCCAGTGTTCCCTGCCCGGCCGGTGCGACCCGACCGGTGCACGTAACCCTCGGCGTGACCCGGCGGGTCGAAATGCACGACACAAGGGACATCATCGACGTGGATCCCCCGTGCGACGACGTCGGTGGCCACGAGGGCGTGGGTCTGCCCACTCGCGAAGGAGGCAAGAGCTCTGGCTCGCTGGCCTTGTGACCGATCGCCGTGGATCGGAGCCGACACGACCCCGGCCGCTCCCAGCTGGCGCGCCACCCGGTCGGCGGCGCGCTTGGTCCGGCAGAAGACGAAAGCTTGCCCGTGGCGTGCAACCAGCTCCGCGGTGAGCTTCACACGATCAGCGCGCAGCACACGCCAGAAGTGGTGCGCGACGTCATCCGCCTGGTCGGGTTCGGGTTGGATCTCGTAGCGCGCCGGCTCGCGCTGGTAACGCCGGCTGATCGCCGCCACCTCCTTGCCAATGGTTGCGGAGAACAACAGGACCTGGCGCTGGTGCTGAGTCTGGTCGATCAACCGACAGACGGGACGGATGAACCCCATGTCCACCATCCGGTCCGCCTCATCGAGCACCACGGTGTGAACCTCGCTCAGGTTGAGGTCGCGACGTTCGATCAGGTCCTCGAGTCGCCCCGGACAGGCCACGACGATGTCCGCGCCTCGTCGCAGCGCCCTCCGCTGCGGCTCGTAGCCCATGCCTCCATAGAGTGCGACGACCCGCTTGGCTCGCGACCCCATGAGGCCCGCCAGGACCTCTCGCACCTGCTCCGCCAGCTCACGCGTCGGCACCAGGACCAGCGCTCTCGGCAACCCGGGCTTGGAGCCGGTGGCATTCATCACAAGCGGCACGCCAAAGGCGAGCGTCTTACCCGAACCAGTAGGGGCCTGCCCGCAGATGTCGCGCCCAGCGAGTGCGTCGGGAATGGTCGCCACCTGAATGGGCAGCGGGCTGGAAATGCCGAGGTCATCGAGGCGTTTGCAAATGGGCGCGTTGACCCCGAGGTCAAGAAAAGTAGAAATGTCGATAGCTCCGTTCGAGTTGAAACAAGAGGCCAACTCGGGGAGTCAATTCTCGAACGGGCCCACGCCAGCAAACTGCGAGGCGGTACGGACAGGATATCACGAGGCCAGCCGACTTCTCGTCATGACCAGAGAAGCGACCCTCTCGGACCTCCTATGCCATGCCTGGCGCCTCAAGGATCATTGTCGACGCGATGCGAGGTGCGTTCATACCCTCGCGCCATCCACATCACTCTGGGTGACTCGAATCGTGCGCGGCCAGCCTTGGGCAGCCGAGAGTCGGACCCAATACGTGTCGCCATCGAAGGAGATCCATGCCACCGTCGGGATTGATCCTTCGGGTCCAGCCACCGCGAACGGATTGGACCGGCTCCGTGGATTGACCCGGTAGCCCCGGATCGGGAGGTCGACTTCCGCGGTACACGTCCCACCCTGGCCTCGAGCCCTCCACGACAACTTCGCCAATTTCTTCACGGAACCTTCTTCCAGTTCGGCACCGTCTCAGACGTTCGCTCTCGTTGGGTCATCGGCAGGACGCAATCCGCCGTCCTGGCTGTCGGTGTTCCTTCGGGTGAAGCGCTCGGCCCACATGTGATGCATCAGAGGCTACTTCCTTCTGCCGCCAACCTTATGGGACGCCCGCAAAGGAGCTGTTTCGAGGAGCGTGGATCCGTCGGAACCACGGGATCGACACGAATTCGGAGGCGGACGAGAGAGCGGTTTACGCTGGAGACAATGGCTATGGATTGGGATCCCGGGGACATCGTGCGCCGCCTTGTGGGCGATCCCAATCCGATCGAAGACGAGTCCCACGCCGATTGTTCGCGGAGCGACGAACAGAACCGCGGGAAGGTCGGGCCGTGACGACCCCGGCGAACCCGATGGGCGTCGCCAGAGGCCCGGTGGCACAACCCGTCCTCACCCCGCTGACGGCCAGCGCCGTGTTCCTCGTCCTCACGATCGACAGCGACGGCGAACCCACCGTCCGGGATATCCTGGCGGATCTCTCTGGCCTGAGTCGCACCGTCGGGTTCCGCTCGCCCGATGGAGGGCTGGCCGTCGTGCTGGGCGTCGGATCCGACGCGTGGGACCGCCTCTTCGGCGGCGGCCGGCCTGCAGAGCTCCACCCGTTCCACGCGCTCGACGGTGGCCGGCACGTCGCCGTGGCGACCCCGGGGGACCTGTTGTTCCACATCCGGGCCGCAACCATGGACTTGTGTTGGGAGGTCGCTTCCTTGGTGGTCGGAAGGCTCGAGGGAGCCGCCACCGTCGTGGACGAGGTTCACGGGTTCCGCTATTTCGACGAGCGGGACCTGCTCGGCTTCGTGGACGGAACCGAGAACCCGACCGGATCCGCGGCCGACGCGGCTGTGACCATCGGAGCCGAAGATCCCCCGTTCGCCGGGGGCAGTTACGTCATCGTCCAGAAATATCGCCACGACATGGACGCCTGGGATGCGTTGGCCGTCGAGGAGCAGGAGAAGGTGATCGGGCGGGCCAAGCTCTCGAACGTCGAGATGGCCGACGATGTCAAGCCGTCGAACTCGCACGTTGCGCTCAACACCATCGTCGAGACGGACGGGACCCAGCGCCAGATCCTGCGGGAGAACATGCCATTCGGCGCAGTCGGGAGCGGGGAGTTCGGCACCTACTTCATCGGCTACTCGGCGACACCTTCGGTGACCGAACTGATGCTCGAGCACATGTTCCTCGGAGATCCGCCCGGCAACTACGACCGGATTCTCGATTTCTCCACCGCGGTGACCGGCACCTTGTTCTTCGTGCCCACCGCCGACTTCCTCGACGACCCTCCCCCGCCGCCGGGCGAGGCTGACGACGTGGCCGCCGACCCGATGGGCCAGCGTGCCGTCCCGCCCGAGACAGTCGCGACCGACTCCGGCAGCGACAACGACGACGAGTCCCTGGGGATCGGCGGACTCCGCGGCATGTCGTTGTAGGGGTCCGGGCACCGATCATGAAGCAGATCCGCGTCCACGGTCCCAACGACGTGCGCCTCGATGACCTTCCGTCGGCGACCCCAGGCCCGCGTGATGCGCTGGTCCGCATCGCCGCCTGTGGGATCTGCGGCAGCGACATCTCGTTCGTGCACATGGGCGGCATCACCGGCAAGCCGATGGCGCTGGGCCATGAGATGGCAGGGGTCGTGGAGTGGGTGGGTGACGAGGTCGTCGGCGTTGCCACCGGCGACCGCGTCGTCGTCCACCCCGGCGACAACGAGCTCGGCCGGCTGGGCAGTGGAGCACCCGAAGGCGGCCTGACTCCGACCCTCCTGGTCCGGGAAGCGGCCCGCGGGCGCCGGCTGTTCCGGGTGCCCGACACGATCCCGCTCCGCGTGGCCGCCTTGACCGAGCCTTTGGCCGTCGGTATCCAGGCGGTGCGCCAAGCCGAGGTGGCGCGGGGTGACAAGGTCGCGGTGTTCGGCTGCGGCCCGATCGGCCTGCTGTCTCTCGTCGCTCTGTCGGATCTGGGCATCGACGACGTCGTCGCCCTCGACCTCAGCCCGGCACGCCGTGCGCTGGCACAGGAGTTCGGTGCCGCCCACGTCCTCGACCCGACAGCAGTCGACGTCTGGGGCGAGTTGGCACGCCTGCACGGCACGGCGCCGTTCATGCTGGGTCCGACACCGGCCACCGACGCCTTCATCGAGGCATCGGGCTCCGACCAGGTGCTCACCGAGATTCTCGAGCACGGGCGGTTCGGTGGCCGCATGTCGGTGGTGGCCGTGCACTATCAGCCGGTACCGACCAACTACGCCATCGTGCTGATGAAGCAGTTCACCATCCGCGGCTCGTTCGAGTACCCGCCGCGCTTCGAGGACGCGATCGACTTGCTCGCCACGCGCGATCTCTCATCTCTCATCACCCACACCCTGCCGCTCGAGGAGTTCGGGCGCGGCCTGGCCATGCTCGAAGGCTCCAAGGATTGCGGCAAAGTCATGATCACCATGGGCGACGATCGGTGACGAACGGGCTGCACTTCGATTTCGGAGAAACCTCGGTGCTCGTCACCGGAGGCACGAGCGGCATCGGCCACGCCATCGCTTCCGCGTTCGTCATCGCCGGCGCCAGCGTCACCATCACTGGCACACGGCAATCGGCAGCCGACTACGACCGCGATCTCTCTGCCTTCACTTTCCACTCGCTCGACGTACGCGACCACGACGTGGTCGATGCCCTGGCGGAAGGCCTCGATCGTCTCGACGTGCTCGTCAACAATGCCGGTGCGAACTTTCCCGACGGGCGAGACGAGTGGGACCCCGACGGTTTCGCCGCCGCGCTGGACCTCAACGTCGAAGGTGCCATGCGGCTCACCATCCGACTCCGGCCGGCTCTGACCGCGAGCTCGATGACGGGGGGAGCCAGCGTGGTGAACCTGGTGTCGATGACCGCCTTCCGCTCGACCACCATCGTCCCGGGGTATTCGGCCGCCAAGGCGGCCCTGCTCGCCCTCACACGCAACCTGGCCGTGCACTGGGCCGCTGACGGGATCAGGGTGAACGCGGTGGCACCCGGCCTGATCGACACGCCCATGACGGCCCCCATGAAGGCGTTCCCCGAATTGCTCGACGCCGAGATCGGCAAAGCAGCCATGCCGCGCATGGGGACGCCGGAGGAGGTGGCGGCGGCCGTGCTCTTCCTCTGCTCCGACGCGTCGTCCTTCACCACCGGATCGGTGCTCGCCGTCGACGGCGGCTACCTCGCGCGCTGAGCGCCGGCACAGCGGAGCGGCAGTCGGAGCGTCATGATGGCCAGCGTGATCCGCATCGACGACCTGGGCGCCCCGGTGCTCAACGAGATGCAGCGAATGGGGATCGAGTACGGCGAGTCCACCCACACCGATCTGAGCGTCGACGCGGTCTGCACCGCGGCCAGCGCGCGCACCGGACTCGAGGACTTCGGCCCTGGCGACTTCCGGGAGCGCCTCGGACTCCAGCTGGCCGAGATGGACGCTGACGGGGAGCGGACCGGCCTGGGGCGGATACTGATGTTCAGTGACTGCACTCGCGTCTGCCTCGAACCGTCTTCTCATCCACGACCTCTTGAGACGGCACCCCGAGATCCTGGACATACCGATCACGCGACCGGTGATCGTGGTCGGGCTCCCCCGTTCCGGCACGACGCACCTGGTGAACCTGCTGGCCTCTGATACCCGCTTCCGATCGATGCCGCTCTGGGAGTCATACGAGCCAGTACCGAACCCGAGGGAGCCCGCCGAGATCGACGGCAAGGACCCGCGCTGGACCCGATGTGAGGGCACGTGGCAGGCGATGCAGGCAGCCGCGCCGTTCATTGCGGCCATGCATCCGATGGAGCCCGACCACGTGCACGAGGAGATCGAGCTCCAGCTGCCCGACTTCTCGAGCTACACCCACGAGTGGGTGGCGCGGGCGCCGCAGTGGCGCGACTACTACATCAGCCACGACCAGACGCCGCACTACGCCTACATGAAGACGGTGCTGCAGATCATGCAGTGGTACCGCCCACGCGAGCGCTGGGTGCTCAAGTCACCACAACATCTCGAACAGCTGGCTCCCCTGCTCGCCACCTTCCCTGACGCGACGATCGTCGTCACCCACCGTGACCCCGTCGCCGTCGCCCAGTCGGCCATGACCATGACCTGTTACGGCGCCCGCACCGCGTACCGCTCGACCCGCCCGGAGTGGTACCGGGACTACTGGACGGACCGTATCGGTCGCCTGCTCGACGCGTCGCTCCGTGATCGCGCATTTCCTGCCTCCCCAGCGCACCATTGACGTGCTGTTTCACGAGTACATGGCTGACGAGATCGGCACACTCGAACGTGTCTACGAGTGCGCCGGGATGGAGCTGACGGACCAGGCACGGGCCGAGATCGCGACCTACCAACGGGCCCATCCACGAGGGAAGGAGGGCAGGGTCGCCTACGACCTGCGCCGTGACTTCTCCACCACACCCGGTGAGCTCCGTTCGCGCTTCGGTGCCTATCTCGATCGCTTCGACGTCCGAATTGAGGTGCAGTGAGCATTCAGGAGCAGGTGGACCAGCTCATCGACACGCGGGGTGGCAAGGAGCTCATGCGTCCGGCCTATGACGATGCGGCCCACCCCGTCGGCGACGCCATCTTCCGCTCGGGGGGGACCACCGCGGCCTACATGCTCCTCACCGACGCCGGCCGGGTCATCGTCAACACCGGCCTCGGGTTCGAAGCGCCGCACCACAAGCGGGTCTTCGACGCCGTGCGACCGGGGCCGACCCACTTCATCGTGACCACGCAGGCCCACGTCGACCACGTCGGCGGCGTCGACCTGTTCAAGGAGCCCGACACCCTCTACGTCGCCCAGGCCAACAACCAGGCCTGCCAGGCCGACGACGCGCGCATCCGCAGCCTGCGCATGCGGACGGCGGGTATCTGGTTCGACATGCTGGGCACCGACGCCCGGCGCATCGCGACGCAGAATCCCGGCGTGCCCATGCGCCAGGCGGAACCGGTGCCCGACATCACCTTCGACGAGCGACTGGAACTCGATGCCGACGGCCTGCACCTCGAGCTCATCGCCGCCGTCGGTGAGACGATCGACAGCGCGATCGTCTGGCTGCCCGAGCGTCGCACGGCGCTCATCAGCAACCTCTTCGGCCCCCTCTTTCCACACTTCCCGAACCTCAACACACTCCGAGGCGATCGCTACCGTTTCGTCGAGCCCTACCTCGAGAGCGTGCGCACGGTGCGGGCGCTCAGGCCCGAGATGCTCATCACCGGTCGTCACGAGCCGATCGTCGGCGCCGACTTGATCGACGCCTCCCTGGCTCGTCTGGGCGACGCCGTCGAGTACGTCCACCAGCAGGCACTCGAAGGCTTCAACGCCGGCACCGACGTGTGGACATTGATGGAACAGATCCGCCTGCCCGCCGAACTGCGCGTCGGCGAGGGCTACGGCAAGGTCTCGTGGGCGGTGCGCACGCTGTGGGAGAGCTACGTCGGATGGTTCAAGTTGCAGTCGACGACGGAGATGTATCCCGATTGTTCGATGGCCGCCATGGCGGAGCTGCTCGACGCCGCCGGAGTCGCCGCCGTGCTCGAACGGGCCGAGGCCGCCCTGGCCCGCGGCGATGCCGTCGTGGCCATCCGGCTGGGCGAGGTCGTTGCCACCGCGTCGCCGGACGAGCCGCGCCTCGCGGCCCTCATGGCGGACGCCCATCGGCATCTGCTCGACTCAGGCGGCGATGTGAGCTTCTGGGAGAACGGCTGGCTGCGCGACCAGGTGGCCCGGTGGGACGCAGACTGACTTGCAGGGTAATGGCCGGTGGATCCATGACGCATGACGCCGGAACAAGACACGCAGGAACAAGAGAGGACTGAGAACTGAGATGCCCACCCTGCCCGACCACTATCACGTCGGCATCGTCGTGCCCGACCTCGCCGCGGCCCGCACGCGGCTGACGACCCTGCTCGGGGTCACCTGGGGACCAGTCATGCACCTCGACGCGGTCGACTACCGCGACGGTGCCGGCAACGATCTCGTGCTCCCCACCACCATGTGCTACTCGGTGGGCGACCCGTGCCTGGAGCTCATCGAGGAGGTCCCCGGGTCCGTCTGGGTCCGCAACGAGCACAGCAACCTGCATCACATCGGCTTCTGGACCGAGGGGCTCGTCGAGGTCAGCGCGGAGCTGAGCGGTGGCGGTTGCCCGCATGCAATTCTGCGGCCGGGCCGGTCAGGACGCGCCCGTGACCTTCACCTATCACCGCGACGACGTGCTCGGCGTCCGCGTCGAGCTCGTCGACACATCCATGCGGGAGGCCATGGCGGCCCTCTTCCAGCGGGACCCCGAGGGAGGCGAGGACTGAGCCTGCTCCTGCGAACGATGGAGATGGGCGACCTCCCTCTCGTTGGGCACTGGCTCGCGGCACCGCACGTGGCTCGCTGGTGGCTGGCCGGGTCCTCGGTCGAGCGCGAGCTCGACGACCTCCGCCGGAGCGTGACCGGCGTCGAGCCCGTGCACGCGCTGATGGTGATCGGCGACGACGCGGCGATCGGGTGGTGCCAGTGGTACCTCTGCGAGCAGGAGCCGGCCTGGGCCGCCGACGTCGGCGCCGCACCCGGGGACGTGGGGATCGACTACGCCGTCGGTGAGGCGAGGCTGGTCGGGCAGGGCATCGGGACCGCGCTGGTCGCAGCGCTCGTCGAGCGGGTACGGACGACCCGTCCTGGCTGCGGCGTCATCGCCGATCCCGACGAGCGAAACGGCCCGTCTCGTCGCGTCCTCGAGAAAAATGGCTTCGAGCTGATGCGGGTCGCTGCGCTCCCGTCCGAACCGACCCCTGAGCCGGTCGCCGTCTACCGGCTGCCCGCGGGCACCTGACGACCCAACACCCACGAGACGCGGGTCCGGGGGTTAGCGTCTCGGTCGTGGGTGCAGAGAGCGAGCAGCGGTCGCGGAAACGCGTGGTGGTGTGGGGGACGGGCTTCGTCGGGAAGATGGTCATCCCCGAGATCGTGCGGCACCCCGGCTTCGAGCTCGTCGGCGTGGGGGTGAGTGCGCCCGAGAAGGTGGGTCGCGACGCGGGTGAGATCTGTGGCATCGGACCAATCGGCGTGGAGGCGAGCGACGACGTCGACCGACTCGTGGGACTGCAGCCTGACGCGCTTGTCCACTACGGGCCGACCGCGGCCCACGCGCAGGACAACATCGACCTCATCGGGCGGTTCCTGCGGGCCGGTATCGACGTGTGCTCGACTGCGATGACCCCGTGGGTGTGGCCGGCCATGACACTCAACCCACCGTCGTGGATCGAGCCGATCAGCGACGCCTGCGCCGCCGGCGGCGCGTCGTGCTTCACCACCGGCATCGATCCCGGCTTCGCCAACGACCTCTTCCCGATGACGCTGATGGGCCTGTGCAGTGAGGTGCGGTCGGTACGGGCGCTCGAGATCCTCGACTACATCAACTACGAGGGTGACTACGAGGAGGAGATGGGCATCGGGCGACCTCCCGAGTTCACACCCCTCCTCGAGCACCAGGAGATCTTGGTCATGTCGTGGGGCGCCACCGTGCCGATGATCGCCCACGCCGTCGGCATCGAGCTCGACCGCATCACCACGACCTGGGAGAAATGGGTCACGCCGGCGCCCATTCAGACTGCGAAGGGCGTCATCAGCGCCGGCCAGGTGGCCGCCATCCACTTCACCATCAACGGGATCTTCAAGGACGAGACGCGTATCGCCCTCGAGCACATCAACCGGGTCGGCACGGATGCGGCGCCCGACTGGCCGCGCGGCACCGAGGACGACGTCTACCGCGTGGAGATCGACGGCTCGCCCTCCATTCGCCAGGAGACGGCGTTCCGCTTCACCGACGGGTCGGGGCGCGACGCGGCTGCGGCCGGGTGCCTGGCGACGGGACTGCGCGCGCTCAACGCCGTGCCCGCGGTCAACGAGCTGCCACCCGGCTGGGTCACCGCACTCGACCTTCCCCTGATCCCAGGTGCCGGCACCATCCGCTGAGGTCCAGCGGCACGGGGTGGGACTTTCCCCGGCCCTGGCCGCCGTGGCCGCGCTGGCGCTGGCGCTGGCACTCGGGGCGTGCTCGAGCACCCAGAGCCCGTCGGCGACGCCGACGACGCACGCAGGGTCCGCGTCCACCGGCTCCGCGAGCACGTCACGCCCACCGACCACGTCCACGACGGCCAGCGGGGTCACCTTCGGCCAGTCCGACGCCGCAATCATCGCCGCCTGCCAGAGCGACTCGAAGCTCGTCGACGTCGCCCTCGAGGCCTACGACGCAGAGACAGGGAACTACCCGACGCCGCCGTCTCCGTGGAGCGCGGCGACCTACGCGACCAACTACCAACCGCTCACGGCCGCAGGTCACGGGGGCCCGTTCATGCCGTCGGCCCCGACGACCACGCGCTACGTGATCGAGTACGACGCCGCCGGCCACGTCTGGGTAGAACCGGCCGGTCAGTACGACGCGACATACAACCCGTCACACGCGGCGGCGAGCGGAGGCTGCTACCTGGCCACACCCCTGAGTTAGACCCCCGGGGTGTGGTGCGCGACCAACTCGATCCAGGTGATGCTCGACGGCGGACCGGTGACCCCACCCTTGGCCAGAGCCTCCCCCAGCCGATCCTCCATGAAGCGGGCCTGGTGCTCTGGGGTGTCCCATATCTCGGTGACCACGAGGTGCCCATCTTCGTTCAGCCCGGCCGCGTGGACCTGGAGGCCGTCGGGCCAGTCGCCCGATCCCGTCTCGGGGTCGATGCCGAGCGCGGCGTTGACCGCTTCGTACTCCTTAGTCGAGACGCCTTCGAATTCGAGAATGACTTGTGCTGGCATGGGGCTCCTTCGCTCGGGGGAACTGCCAGCTCAGTATGTACCGCCCCATTGGACGTCAGCTGAGTGACGCGGCCACGTGTTCAAGAGGGCGACCCAGCAGCACGTCACAGCGCACGCGGGCACCGGAGTGCTCCTACGTCGAGAGGCAGGCGCGATAGGGCGCGAGGTCGATGCCCGGATAACGCGCCGCCACGCCACGCAGCGTCTCCTCGCTCCAGTAGGGGTCGCCGGGCCGCGGGAAGCCGAAGAGGTCGCGCTGGCGCTCCGAGCACTGCGGGATGAGCTTCGCCCAGCGATCGGGATGCTGTTTGGGCCAGGCCATCTTGCCGCCCCAGGTCGTGCCGCGGACCTGGTAGTCCGCCAGGAGCGAGAAGCGCGACCGGCTCGTGCCGGTCATGTCCGAGCCCCGGTGCAAGATGTCGGTCCGGTACACCAGGAGTGAGCCCGCCGGGCCGGTGCACCGCACCTCGCGGGCGGCGAGCGTCCCAAAGGGGAGATACAACGGCGTGTAGGGGACGTCCTTGCCGTCGTCGTAGGGCACGATGCACGTCGGCCCGTCCTCGTCGGTGACGTCCGAGAGGTAGATGAAGGTGGTGAGCTGCTGGTAGCGCGCCTCGGGCCGGGGCACGACGAGGCTGTGACTGCCGTAGTCGCGGTGCAGCGGCTGGTCGTAGTTGACGGCGCCGGAGTACTTGGCCCACAGCTCGACCTTGTAGAGGTGGAGCTCGGTCGTCTCGAGGTAGCGCTCGGCCGCGTCGACCAGGTCGGGGTGGACCGCGAGCCGGTTCAGGTCCCAGGAGCGGTACGGGAACTCCTCGACGCCGGCGAACTGACTCGAGGCGTACTGGGCGTAGGCGGCCGGGTCGGCGAAGTACTCGTCGGGGCGAGGGAAGTGCCGCCAGAGCGACTCCTGCGCGGCGGACAGTTCGTCGGAATCGAGGAAGCCCTCCATCAGCGCGAAGCCGCGCCCGCGCACTTCGTCGAGCACGGCGTCGGGGACCCGCATGGTTCGGCACCTTACGCGCACGCCGCGCCCGTGAGCCCACCACCCCGCACCGCCGTCACTCCCCCGTCCGCCGCTCGGTCTGCCGCGCTCCGGCCGTCACCCTCGGTCCGCCGCGCCTACGCTCGTCGCCCGTGCGTGCCGTCGTGTTCGACTTCGCTGACCCTGCGTTCCCCGCCTCGTTGGCCGACCTGCCCGAGCCCGAACTTCCCGGTCCGTCCTGGGCGCGGATCGAGGTGCTGACCGGTGGCATCTGCGGGAGCGACCTCCATCTCTTCGCCCACAACACCGGTCCCTCCCCGACGCTGGCCTCGGTCGGCACGTTCCCCTTCGTCCTCGGCCACGAAACGGCCGGGCGGGTCGTCGAGACCGGGCCCGGGTGCACGATCGCGACCGGGACGCGAGTGGTGATCGATCCCTGCATCCCGTGCCTGCCCCGGGGGATCGAGCCGCCGTGTGCCAATTGCGGGCGCGGCTGGACGTCATCGTGCTTGAACCTCGACAGCCGCATCATCAGCTCGGGACGTTCCCTCGGCTTCACCCAGGACCTCGGCGGCGGCTGGGCCGAGACGGTGCTGGCCCACGACTCCATGCTGCATCCGCTCCCCGACGCCGTGCCCGACCGGGCGGGCAGCCTCTACGAGCCCGTGTCCATCGCGTGCCACGGACTCATGCGGGCGATGCCCGAGGACGGCGACCCCGTCCTCGTCGTGGGCGCCGGCATCATCGGCCTGGCAGCCGTTGCCGCGTTGCGCGGTCTGTTCCCCAACTCCCCCATCACCGTGCTGGCCCGTCATCCGCATCAGGGCGTGGCTGCGGCCGCGTGCGGCGCGCATCACGTCGTCTACAGCGACTCCGAGAACAGGCACTGGGAGGAACTGGCGTCGCTGTCGGACGCCCGTATCGTCGGGCGCAAGCAGCACCAGATGCTGATGGGCGGCTTTCCCTATGTGATCGAGGCGGTGGGCGCGCCCCAGTCGGTGACCGAGGCGCTGCGCGCCGTGGCGCACCGGGGCACCGTCCTGCTGCTCGGGGCCGCGGGCATCAGCGAGGTCGACCTGACTCCTATCTGGTACAAGGAGGCCGCGCTCGTGGGTTCCATCGACCACACGGTCGACGCCTCGTCCGCGCCCGGCCTGGCCGGCGGCCCCGACCGCCACTCCGTCGACCGTGCCATCGACGTGCTGGCCGCCGGCTTCCTGCCCGACTCGGTCGTGGTCACCCACGAGTTCCCACTCGAGGGATACCGCGAGGCCGTCGAGGCGGCCATCGACCGTCACTCGTCACACGCCATCAAGGTGGTCTTCCGGCCGTAGGCACCAGGGTGCCCCCGCCATGGCGAGGGACGCACCTGATAGAAGATGCACCCGTGTTGCCAAGGACCGACCGGTCGCCGTGGGTGTCCGCGCCGGAGGTGGTGGCGCTGGCTCTTTTGCTGCTCGCCCTGTTCGCCTTCGGCCCGGCGGCTGCCGGTGGCGCGGCCGCTGCCGGCGCCGCTGCCGGCGCCGCTCCCAGCACGGGCACGCCGGCGACCACATCCGGCACGCCCATATCGGGCGTGAGCGGTGGCCCCCAGCCGGCGTACCACTGCTCGTTCAACGTGAACACCGACGCCTTCACCGGCGCCGACGGGACGGCGTCGGCCATCGGCTGGTTGGGCGATTACAACAGCGTGATCACCTGCCTGGGCGGCACGTTTGTGGTCCAGGACGGCCCCGGCGCGCTCTTTCAAAACGACGGCTTCGGGGTCTACGTCGGCCAGCGCACAACGTGGGCCGACGCCGACGGGTACCTCCCCGCGCAGGTGACGACGTTCGACGACGCGGGGACCACCGTGGCCATCACCGAGTTCGCCGACGAGGTCGCGCTCGGTGGCCATCCCTACGTCGCGGTCTACAGCAGGGTGCACGTCACCAATCCCACGGCCACGCGCGGTGGTCGTAACCCCGAGGCATCACCCAACCTGGTCCCGCTCGACAACGCCTCGAACAGCGTGGCCGCGCATGGCAGCGTCCAGCACGACTACGTCGTGCTGGCGGACCGCTTCGGTGCCGACGTCCCGTGGCCGAGCGACCAGGCGTTGGCCGGCGCGGGCGGTTTCGACGAGCACTTCAGCCACATGCGCTCCTTCTGGAACGCGCAACTCGCCGCCATCGCGCAGGTCAGCGTGCCCGATCCCGCCCTGGTGGACGCCTACAAGAGCGGGTTCATCACGACCCAGATCGCCCGCAGCGGCAACAACCTCGATACCGGCGTCAACGGCTACGAGAGCGAGTTCAGCCATGACGTGGTCGGCATCTTGACCAACTTGTTCACGCAGGGGTACTTCACGGACGCTCACGCGCTCTTGACCGAGGCCCGCAACGTGGTCGGCGCCCAGGGCCAGTACGTCGACGGCCTCTGGACCTACTCGGTGCCGTGGGCCGTCTACCTGATGAAGACGGGCGACACGTCGTTCGTGGCTCAGAACTTTGCGACCGCCGGGGCCGCCGGGGCGGCACAGCAGCCGAGCATCGAGGACGCGGCCCACGCCATCGCGGCCGACCGGACCGGCCCGCAGGGGACCATGGAAGCAACGAACGACATCGACACGCAGGGGTACTGGACAGTGGACGACTACGAGGCGCTGCTCGGCCTCGCGGCCTACCGCTACGTGGCGGCGACGATCGGCAACGCCACCGAGGCCAGTTGGGCCACGTCGCAGTACGACAGCCTGCTCGCCGCCACCAACGCGGTCCTCAGCGAGACCATCAGCCAGAACAAGCTGGACTACCTCCCGTGCTCCCTCATCCAGCCGAACACCGCCAATCGTTGTAACAACCCGCGCGACGCCAATTGGACGTCGCCGTTCGGCTTCGGCACCTGGGCGTGGGAAGGCTCACTCCTCGGGGCCGCGGTCACCGGGCCGGGCCTGACGCTGATCGACGCCACCTACGACTACGGTTTCGGCCGCCTGCGCGGCCTCCTCCCCGCCGGCACGACGGGCGGCTTCCCCGACGACTACTACTCGAGCGCCTACGACGCAGAAACCGGCTCGGCCGGTCTGGCGGGCGCCTCCCACCGCGACCAGGGCATCGTCAACTACGAGTTCATGCTGGCCAACGGGCAGAGCGGGCCCCTGTCGTGGTGGGAGAGCTCGACCGCACCCGATCCCAGCTCGCCTTGGGTCGGCCGCCACCCCGGCGCGGGGCAGGGCTCCTCGCCCCATGCCTGGGGCATCGCGGGTGCCAACAAGGTGCTCCTCGACTCTCTCGTCGCGCAACGAGCCGACGGCGCGCTGGTCGTCGGGCGCGGCGTGCCCTCGGCCTGGCTGCGCGCAGGCGCCTCGCCGATCGCCGTGACGAACTTCCCCACCGCCAAGGGACAGCGTGCGGGCATCACGATCACCGCGTCGAGCGGTACGCAGGTACGCCTGACCCTGCACGGCGCCGTGCCCCACGGGACAGGTCCTCTTCCAGCTGCCCGCCTTCGTGCACGACGTGGCCTCGGCGTCGGCGGGCACCGTCGACCAGGCGACGGGCACGGTGACCCTGGCGCCGAGCGTGCGCGACGTCACGGTGACGTTGCGACACGCGGCGCAGGCGGCGTCAGGCTCGGGCTGAGGAGGCCACGCCCGGCCGGGGCAGCGGCGTGTCGAGCAGCCGCACGTGCGAGATCGTCACCCAATTGCTCTCGCGTCGCCGGCGGGCGAGCCGGCGCAGGTCGGCGCTGGCGGTGCCGGCCGGGAGGCTGGCGTAGGCGAGCAGCGAGCAGGACCAGCACGGTTGCCATCATGGCGGGCCACCACAACGCGATGTCGTGCTGGCGCCGGTTCCCGAGGGCCAGGTTCACCATGGAGACCGCCGCACACACGTCGAAGCGCTGTCCAGCCGCTGCGCAGGGAGAGCAGGAGGCACAGCGCCACCACCGGGAAGAAGTAGAACCCGAGGAGCTCGCTCTCGAAGACAACGCGGAGCGTGAAGGCGATGGCCATCACGAAGAGCACGAAGGGCAGGTCGTGGCGCCGTCGACAGGCCACCCAGCCCACCGCGACCGCGGCCACGGTGGCCACCAGCCGCACGGTCCCCCCGCTGTACATGCCGTGCCCGAGGGCGCGCGCCAGGTGGCTGAACGGAGTGGCCGACTCTGCCGGCGGATAGAAGGGCTGGTCAACGACGGCGTGCAGGGCGCGGACCGGCGCCGCCACGAGCTCGGGGAGCAAGACCAGCGCGCTCGGCACGACCAGGCGCCAGGCGACCGACCAGATGTCGCGCCAGCGGGCATACGCCACGATCGGCGCCACGGCGAGCAACGCCAGCGGCTGGCAGGCCACCGCGATGCCCAGCAGCCAGCCCGCCCGGCGGAGCGCCCCAGACCCGCGTCGCTCGACCGCAAGCGCGGCCCAGAGCACGAACGCCAGCGCCATACAGTCCTCGGGGTGGCCCCAGAACGCGGCGGCGCTGACGACGCCCAGCCCGGCCAGGACGGCGAGCGCGAGACGGCGGGCGTCGGAGTACTCCCAGTGCCGCGCCACCGCGTCGAGCGCGAAGAGCACGGTGCACCCATAGGCCGTGGCCACCGCCGCGAGCAGCAGCCCGAACACCTTGGTGCTGCTCTGGGCGGCGGTCGTCCCGAGGCCCAGGGCGTGACCGACGACCATGACGGGGGCCAGGAGGAACTCGAGGCCGGGCGGCGAGTCGAGATACGACGACGGCGTGTAGACCGAGGCGAAGTGGCCGTGCCCGATGCGCGAGCGCCAGCCCGGCGCTGTTCCACAGATCGCTGTAGGACTGCCATCCGTGGCGCGCCGCCGCCAGCCAGAACAACGAGTAGGCCGCACCGGCGACGGCGAGCACCATGGTGACGATCAACGGCACCGCTCTCGCGTCGATCCAGGCCGACACCCTCTGCATCCGTCCCCCTCTGTCTACGGCGCCGGCACATGCCCGGCTCGTGCCGTCGTGTGCCGCCCAGCCCCGCCCGGCTCGACTGGTGCCGGGACGTAGGCCTCCCCTCACTGCATTGTGGCATCGCGATCGCGCCCAGGCCAGGGTTGGGGGGCCCTCGGAGCGAAAAGCAACGCAACAGCAACCGGCTCGGCGTGGAGGCTGCGCGGTGCGGACGGGTCAGGGCGTGGCGCCGTCCCATTCGCTCAGGGGCTGCGTATGAAAGCGCCACCGATCTTGATGGTCCCGTCCCGGCAGGTCACGACGACCGTTCGCCCACAAGAGCACCTCCCAGGGGTCATCGTGAGGTCCGAGGTGGTGCCAGGGGAACACGCGGCCGAGGACCCCCGCGGCAAGGCGCCGGTCGGATCGGAAGCTGACGCCGAGCCCCCGGGCGGCGTCGTCACCGTGGACCAACAGCTCGTCGCACGCCATGGCGGCGAACCCACCGGGGTCGGGCGAGCCGAAGGGATGGAAGCCGCGCGTGTCGGGCGGCGCGGCGTCGATCCCGGCGGCGAGCGCACGCGTGGCGGCAGTCAGACTCGTCAGGAGCCGGTCATTGGGCGCGCCGGCGCGCACCTGCACCTCGAACGCCGAGTCGGCGCTCCCATTCCAGAGGTTGACCGAGTACCACAACATGGCCCGAGCGGCGTGCGCGACGGCCGACGCAACCGAGAAATCGAGACCCGGGACCGGTGCGTTCCAGTCGGCGCCGAGGTGGGACTCGAGCGTCTCCTCGACCAGCTCGGCCGCCTCCAACACGTCGTCACCGGTCACCGGCGCCACCATATCGATGCCCGGATCAGGGCTGCTCCCAGCGTCACGCGGGTGTCTCCCACCCATCGTGGCATCGCGTCGGTTGAGTCGCTACTGTCGCCTCTGGTCGCGCGTGGGTGCGATCAGAGAGAGGTGGTGTCCCCCATGTCAGCTTCCTCTGCCCCTTTCCGTGCGCTGCTCGGTGGCCTCTTCAGCCTCGCGGTACTGGCCGCACCCGTGGCGATTGCGCTCGGCGTTGCGCCGGCCGGCGCGGGGACGCCGAAGGGTGGTGCATTCGTTCCTCCCGGAGCAACCGCGCACCTTCCCACCGCCGGCGACGTCGTTCACCGTCAACACGACGACTGACGCCCACGCGGCGAATCCCGCCGGCGGCGTGTGTGCGGACAGCGGGGGGCAGTGCTCGATCCGGGCCGCGCTCGAGGTGGCCAACGCCACCAACCAGACGATCACCGTGAACATCCCGGCGGGGACCTACACGCTGTCCCTCGGTGCGCTCGACGCCACTGACACCGCGGGCGTGCAGCTGGTGGGCGCCGGTGCCTCGACCACGACCATCACGGGTCCGGGAGGTACCGACGTCTTCGACGTCACCGACGCCACGGCCAATGGCGGCTTCGCCGGCCTGACCAACCTCACGGTGAGCGGAGGCGAGGGTATCGGGGTGGACGCTGACAACGCCGTTCTCATCATGAGCGGCGCCACCGTGGCCAACGCCTCGGGCATCAACCTCGGCGCCGGCGTCCACAACGACGGACAGTTGTGGGCGACCACGTCCACCTTCACCGGCAACAGCGCGCTCGAAGAAGGTGGGGCGCTGTTCAACGACACCGGCTCAGTCCGCCTGAGCAATGACACCTTCACCGGCAACACCGCCGGCGGCGACGGAGGTGCGATCTACAACGACGACGGGACCGTTGCCGTGGACAACTCCACCTTCACTTTGAACTCGGTCGACCACGACCGCCGCCGACGCCGACGGCGGTGCGGTCTTTGCCGACGGCGAGATGGAGCTGACGAACGACCTCTTCAACGCCAACTCGGCGACGACGACCGGGGCCGCGAACACCGCGAACGGTGGCGCCGTGTTCGACAACTTCGGCCTGAACGCCATCACCGGGAGCACCTTCATCGCCAACTCCGCCAACAGCACGACCAGCGATGCGGGCCTCGGCGGCGCCATCGTCGACGACGGCAGCGCCCTGACGATCACCGGGTCGACGTTCCAGAACAACACCGCCAGCAACGGTAACGGCGGCGCGATCTACGAGGACGACGAGGGAACCGTGCTCTCGAACAGCACCGTCACCGGGAACTCGGCCAGCGGGTACCGCCGGCGGGAACGGCGGCGGACTTGCGTTCGACGAGAACGGCACCGTCTCCAACGTGACCATCAGCGGCAATCACGCCTCGGCGGGAGGTGGTGGCATCTGGGAGGACGAGGGCGTCATCGTCAACAACTCGCTCATCTCGGGCAACACCGCCAACCAAGGAGGAGGGGTCTACGCCGACTGGGTCTTGCAGGGGGCCAGCGCGGCCATCGTCGACAACACGGCCTCGGGCACCAACAACGCCGGCGGCGGCGTGTATGTGCGCGAGACAACGGCGACAACAGGATCGACTTCCAGGCCGTGACGGTCGCGGGCAACGTGTCCGACTCCGGGGCCGGCATCGCCGTCGACCAACCAACTGGCGGCGGCACGCTCGCCAACAGCACGGTCGGGTTCAACCGGACCCCGGCGGGTGCCGAGCAGGACTGCGCGCTCACCGGCGCGCGGCGGCGTTCCGCTGTCCTCGGCGGGCGGGAATGTCGTGGGCGATGCGACCTGCGGTTTCGCCACGAGCTCGGACCGCCAGGGCGCGTCGAAGCAGGGGTATTGGATGACGGCCTCGGACGGCGGTGTCTTCAACTACAACGCCGGCTTCTTCGGCTCCATGGGCGGCAAGCCGTTGAACAAGCCGGTGGTCGGCGTGGCGCACACGCCCGGGAACCAGGGCTACTGGGAGGTCGCCTCCGACGGCGGCATCTTCAACTTCGGTGACGCCGCGCTTCTTCGGCTCCATGGGCGGCAAGCCGCTGAACGCGCCGGTGGTCGGCATCGCGTCGACGCCCGACGGCCAGGGCTATATCGAGGTGGCTTCCGACGGCGGCGTGTTCACCTTCGGTGACGCCGGCTTCTACGGTTCCATGGGAGGCAAGCCGCTGAACGCGCCGATCGTCGGCATCGCCGTGACACCCGACGGCCGGGGCTACTGGGAGGTCGCCTCCGACGGCGGCATCTTCAACTTCGGTGACGCCGGATTCTTCGGCTCCATGGGTGGCAAGCACCTGAACAAGCCGATCGTCGGCATCGCCGACGCCGTGGACGGCGCCGGCTACTACGAGGTGGCCTCCGACGGCGGCATCTTCAACTTCGGCTCGGCCGGCTTCTTCGGCTCGGCCGGGGGCCTGCACCTGAACGCGCCGGTGGTCGGCGTCGCCGCTGCCCCGGACAACGCCGGGTACTGGACCTTCGCGTCGGACGGCGGCGTCTTCAACTACTCGACCGGCCCGGCGGCGGGGTCGCAGTTCTTCGGCTCGGCGGGGTCCCTGCACCTCGTCAAGCCGGTGGTCGGCGGCGCCGGCACCTGAGTCATTCGCAGAGCCGCCACGCCCGGGCCACGACGGCGCCCGGGCGTGGCGGTCGGCGCCCGGAGGTGTCGACCCGATTCGGGGGTTCGAGGTCCGGGTCGTGCTCAGTCGACGCCGACCGGCGCGGAACCCTGCACGCTGGTGCGGTACATCTCGCGGCGCACACCCGAGTAGTCGTTCAGCGCGTTGTGCATGGTGCAGCGGTTGTCCCAGATGGCGAGCGTGTGGACCGACCAGCGCAGGCGGCAGGTGAAGTTCTCGTTGACGCTGTGCCGGTAGAGGTGCGCCAGCAGCGTCTGTGACTCTTCCTTCGTCCATCCCTCGAAGCGGGTCGTGTAGATCGGGTTCACGAAGAGCACGCGCTTGCTTGGTCACCGGGTGGACGGTCACGACCGGATGGCAGTGCTCGGCGAACGCCTCGGGTGACGGCGCGATCGCCATGGAGGTCAGGTCCTTGACCTGGTCGAGCAACCCGCCGGTGCCGTAGGCCAGTCCCGCCGAGTGCACGGCCCGCAGACCCGTCGAGGGTGGCCTTGAGGCCGCCCGAGAGCGTCTCGTAGGCCAGGTACTGGTTCGACCACACCGTGTCGCCCCCGTGGTCGGGCACCTCCCAGGCGTGGAGCAGCGTGTAGGCGGGCGGGGCCGGCAGATAGCTCAGGTCGCTGTGCCAGGCATTGGCGAAGTTCAAGACGTCCGTCGGCTCCTTGATGACCCGGATCACGTACGGGCCGGTCCTCGAGGGGATCCACAAACGGCGTGACGTCGCGCCCGCCGAGAAGGTCGGTGACGCGCTCGAGGTCGTCGAGGGACAGGTGCTGCTCGGGCAGGAACACCACGAGGTGGTCGGCCAGCGCCTGGCGCACGCCGTCGAGCTGCGTCGGCTCCGAGACCTCGGTCAGGTCGAGGCCGGTGACCGTGGCGCCGAGCGCGCCCGCGACCGGTTCGACCTTCAGATCGGCACTCCGCGTCACGCTCGGGTCCGGCTCACACGAGGCCGAGGAGCTCGGCGCCGTTGCGCCAGAAGAAGCGCTCGCGGGTCGGCTCGTCGAAACCGGCCACCGCGTCGCCGAAGGCCTCGAACGGCCGCCTGCCACCCTCGGGATGCGGGTAGTCGGTCGAGAACATGAACAGCTCGGGCCCGCACTGCTCGAGCAGCCATGCCGTGTCCTCGAAGGGGAACGGGGTGAAGCGCACCTGGCGGCGGAGGTACTCCGAAGGCTGGAGCGTCAGCTCCTGGAGTGCCGGCTCGAACTTCGAGAACGAGCGCAGCGCGTGGTCGACGTTGCGCAGGAGCCCCGGCACCCAGCTCGCACCGAGCTCGATGGCCGCGCCGTGCAGTCGCGGGTGACGCTCGAAGACCCCGTCCAGCACCATGCAGGCCAAGAAGCGCTCGGGTGAGTGGTGCAGCACCGGGAAGTCCTTGGACCGCAGGTTCTCCCCGCCGCCCAGCCAGTCCTTGGGCCGGGGCCGGCCGTTGTTGTGGAAGGCCTTGGGCAGCAGCTTCCCGCCACCGACGTGGAGGACGAAGGGCACCCCGGCCTCGGCGAGGCGAGCCCAGACGGGGTCGAGGTCGACGTGGGTGGGTGAGAATCCGCCGGGAGCATCGGACGGCACCCAGAGGGCGGCGATACCCAGTTGCGAGCGCGTGCTCGACCACCGCTGCCGCCCGCAACGGGTCGTTGAGCGGCAGGTAGCCGACGGCCTTGAGCCTCGGGTCGGGTCGCGCAGAAATCCGCCATCGCCCGGTTCAGGGCCTCGGTCCCGCCGTAGAGCACGTCGGGGTCCTTGCTCAGCGAGAAGTGGGCCAGGGCGAAGGTCGGGAACACGAGCTGGGCCTCGATGTGGAGCGCATCGAGCACCCGGGAGCGCACGTCGGTGTCGAGGGCGCCCGGTGCCATCCAGCCTTTCGGGCCTTTCAGGACTTCGGGCCCGATCTCCTGGGCGCGGTGCGACTCCCACAGCTCGGGCAGGCCGGCCATGAGCTCGGCCGCACCGGACCCCGCCCCGCCGAACCCGAGCGGCGCCAGGCGGTCCCGCACGCGCGGCATCGGCGTAGTGCCCGAGCCACTCGGGCGTCTCCATCAGGTGGCTGTCGGCGTCGAAGATCGCAGTTTCCACAGGACCCCCCTGGTGTACGTGATCGTCTCGCACCAGAGTAGACCTGCGGACAATCCTGCCGACCTGCGGTGCCGACCGGGAAACGAACGGCGTCGGTGTCGGCTGCGGGGCGCTTCGAACGCCGTTTCAGGCGTCCGAGCGCTCGATTCCCGCGAGGCTGAGGCGTCTCAGACAACATTTATCCCGGTCATAAGTTTCTCTGACCTGGCGTACAGACCTGACCTGTCCAATGGACTACGTGAAGAACTCCCGGCGCTGTGGAGTTCAGACGGAGGACCGATGAGCGAGGATCAGAACGACCAGTCGACAGGCCAACCCACGGACGGGCCCGAGCAGGAGAGTCCCCCGACCCCGGTGGCCCAGACCACGGGCGAGGCCATTGCCCTGCCGGGGCCAGCGCCCACGCCCACGGCGGAACCGGTGATCATGCCGGCCCAGCCGGACACGCAACCACAAGGGGTGCCACAAGGCGTACCTCTCGGGATGGCGCACACCATGGACAACGCCTCGGACCCGGTGACAGCGCCACAAAGTGTGCCCGAGGAGGCACCGGCCACGACCGGCAGTACCCCTCCCCAGGGCACCTACGCCATGGGCGCACTGGCGGGCAACCCTGCGCTCGACGAGCCTGTCCCCGTCGCTGCCACGTCGGGTGATGCGGGTGGGTCCGGCGGGTACAACGGCCCCCCGACCGATCCGAACGCACCCATCTGGTCGACCCCCCCTGCCGGAGTGGGTGCCGGACCCACTCGCACGCCAACCACGGCTTCCGCAACGGCCTTCTCGCCGGCGCGGCCGCGGTGGCTCTCCTGGGCGCCGGGATCGGCATCGGCGCCGCCGCCTGGAGCTCCAACAACCCCTCCAACCTCGCCGCCCAGAACGCGTCCGGGGGCACCCGGGTTCCCTCGGGCTCGGGTTCGGCGGGCAACGGCTTCAACGGTTCGCCCTTCAGGAACGGCTCCCCGTTCAGCGGCGGTTCGGGCAACTCGGGAACCTCGGGGAACTCGGGGTCTTCGAGCTCGGGCTCGGGCGGGCCGAGCGACGTCAGCGCCATCGCCTCGAAGGTCGACCCCGGGCTCGTCGACGTCAACACGACGCTCGGCTACCAGCAGGAGCAGGCGGCGGGCACCGGCATCGTGCTGACGTCCAACGGCATCGTCCTGACCAACAACCACGTGATCGACGGTGCCACGAGCATCTCGGTCACCGACGTGGGAAACCAGAAGACGTACACGGCCAGCGTCGTCGGCTACGACCGCACCAAGGACATCGCGGTGCTCCAATTGCACAACGCGTCGGGGCTGCAGACGGCCAGCATCGGTAACTCGTCCAACGCCTCGGTCGGCCAGCAGGTCGTCGGGGTCGGCAACGCGGGCGGGACCGGCGGCACCCCCAGTGCGGCCGGCGGGACAGTGACCGCATTGAACCAGTCCATTACCGCCAGCGACGAGGGCGACGGCACCTCCGAACAGCTCAGCGGGCTGATCCAGACCAACGCCAACATTCAGCCGGGTGACTCGGGCGGTGCCCTGGTCGACACTTCCGGTCAGGTGCTCGGTATGGACACGGCTGCCTCGGAGGGCTACTCGTTCACCTACAACGGGCAGTCATCGGGGAACCAGGGCTTCGCCATCCCGATCAACACCGCCCTCTCGATCGCCCACACCATCGAGGCGGGGAACGCGTCGACGACGATCCACATCGGTGAGACCGCCTTCCTCGGCGTCGACATCAGCCCCAACGGGTCGAGCTCGGGGTCGGGCAACGGCGGCATCGGCGGCTCGGGCGGCGGCAACCCGTTCGGCGGGTTCGGCGGCTTCGGTGGCAACACAGGCAGCACAGGGAACACCGGGAACACCGGGAACACCGGAGGATCGGGCAACACCGGCTCCTCGAGCTCGGGCGCCTCGGTCGCCGGTGTCGTGACGAACGGCCCGGCGCAAGAGGCCGGGCTGGCGGAGGGCGACGTGATCACCTCGATCGGTGGCAAGACCATCAACTCGGCCAACGACCTCACCAACGACATGGGGATCTACCACCCTGGCGACAAGGTGCAGATCGGCTGGACCGACGGCTCGGGACAAACCCACACCGCCACGGTGCAGTTGTCCTCAGGGCCGCCTCAGTAGGCGCTCCGATTCGACCAGCACTGCCGATCCTGAGGCCCCGTACCGGTTCTGGTACGGGGCCTCGATCGTCTCAGCGCTGGAGCATGCGGACGAGCGCGGACCAGCATGGCGAGAACGGCGCCGCTCAAGACGCAGATGAGGCCCCAGCCGATACTGACGCTCGAGCCGATCGGCGCTGTCGTTTGCGTGATCTTCTGCACGATGCGAAACATGTCGTAGATGGCGAACACCAAGGTCACGAACGCCACGACAGTCGTCAAGAGGCCAATGAAGCGATCTTCCGACGCCAATGCCAACCCGGCAAACACGAGCAATACGATGCCGCCAATGAATGTCACCCACCCGTTGACGCCGATCAGGGTCGAGATGCTCGGATCCGTCCCATTGATGGAGATGTGAAAGTCAGCAAATCCAGATCCGCTGACCTTGACCCATGTGCCCACGGAGCCGTACATGAGAGCGACCCCGCTGACCATCAACAGGAGCACCCCCAGATTGAACGTGGCCGGCGCAGCCCTGCGCCTCGAATGGGTTGGGGGCACGTAGGGATTGGCGGAGTATCGAGGTGGGGCTGTCTCACGATCGGGCGTGGGGGCGACTCCCTCCTCGACCCACCCGGTCACCGTCCAGTGGCGCGTGGCCGTCCAAGCCTGCCCGTCCCAGTACGCCCGCTCGTTCGGGTTCGCCCCGGTCGGATACCACCCAGGGTCCTTGGGAGTAGCCCCAGGGGGATGCCACTCCTCGTTCGGCTCCACCCCGGTTGTGGTCGCAGGTCCGGGCTCGTGCTCTTCCATCAGACGACCTCCCTGCTGTGACTTCTCGAGTCACGGTTGAGTCGAACGTAGCGTGAACGGCACGCAAAATGGGGGTTTTCCGAAGATCACACTGAGAGTCGACACTCGTTCGAGCCCTGCACCTGGTGGACCTCAGAAGAGGGACGGGTCATCGGGACACTGCGATGAGGCAGCACTTCGCCCGAGCGACGCGGTCGAGCGGGCCGTTGCCCGTTTCAGCGCGGTTGCTGCCGTCGACCGCCTTCGGGGTGGAACGCTCCATGCGGAACATGGCGATCGTCGTTTTTGAGACCGAACAGAACTGACCAATCGTTGCCGTCTATCGCCGCGACCGGCGGGGCCAGAATGGTGCATGCCCCGGCGCTCCAGAAGGACGAATACCTCCGCTAAGAACGCAGAGAAATACGGCCCCCAGAATCTGGGGTCACACTGGCGTGCCGACGGCACGCCGAAGGACAGCTATCGCTCGCAGACCGAGGCGCTGGTTGTCGCGGACGAGCGCCGCCGGATCTCCGGGGCCGACCTGAACGTTTACCTCTGCGGCTTCTGCGACGCCTGGCATATGGGCAACAAGTTCGGGCGAGAGACGTGACCCGCGGGTTGGTTGCCGCCGCGAGATATGGAACCGTCGAGGCGTGCAACTGAAGACTTGCCACCTCGCTCGACAATCGTCCCTCAACAATGCACACGTAAGTTCATCGGTGTGCGCATCAGCCCAAGGATCAGTTCGGGCCTGAACTGTGCCGTCGTGCCGGCGCAGCGCAAAGCCGTCGCTGGCGAGCAGCGGAGTACGCGAACTCCTCGGTTCGGCGTACTGGCGCATCACGGTAAAGGCGGTTGCTGCGACTCGTCTCGAGCCGTCGGTCGGTCGACCCGTTCCAACTGCGCAGGTTCCGGGATGGCGCGCTCGCAGCTCGACCAACCTGTCCATGCGATTACATCTTGCTCGCTGGTAAGCCGACACGCGTCCGGGGTGCGCCACCGAATGCTCGGTTCATCGGGCGACGCACATACGGCAAGACTCGAGACTTATTGAGCAATAAAGTGAAGTCGCTAACTTTTTTGTTGAAATTTTGATAATCGGTCCCGATGACCCTTCACAATCGGGCACTGACGCGGGTGAGACCTATTGCGGCACGAAGGCGATCCTCAAGCCCCGCCCACTTTCCGCTGGTCAGGCCCTCGCTGCGCAGCAGCGACAGGCCGATATGGCAATAGTCATTGACAAGCAGTCCACGCTTCGAAAATCCGTTTCGTCGCGGCCAAGGACTCCACATTGGGCTGTCTTGGGGCGTCCAAAACCCTAAAGATGAGGCAGGTGTTTCCCGACCTGCAAGAACACGATTAGATTCGGCGCTGTCCTCGGACGGAGGCGGTCCGTCCACTGGGAGCATCTTGGCGACTTGGCGAAGTGTGGCAACAGCCACAGGTCATGCAACGGTCCCTCGTGGTCTTTTCGCGCCCCTCTATGGTTCGCTCGTGAGGCTGCAGCAGCGTCCTCCCGGCCTATCGCTGCCTGACCTCACGGGTAGTTCTCGGGAGACCACCGCCTTCCGTCGCACCTCGCCGACAAAGGAATCCGCGTCGGCACGGACACGCGCGGGTCGATGACTCATCCGATTGCGAGGGTACGCCACGCCACGCGGAAACGACTCGAGTCCGCGCGGGCGGGACGCGGTGACGAAGGCGGGTTTACGCTCATCGAGCTCGTCGTCGTGGTGGCGATCATGCCGATCATCCTGGGCGGCATCGCTGTCGCACTCCTCTCCGTCGTGTCGCTCTCGGGAAGCGTCTCGAGCCGAGTGAGCGACTCCAACGACGCGTTCATCGGCTCGGTGAACTTCAACCGCGACGTCCAAAGCGCGGTGATGTTGACGACGAGTGGATACCCCGCGTGCGGTACGTCCGGAACGCAGCTGCTGGGACTCGAGTGGGGCTACAACACCAGCACGCCAGCTAGTACGACTCCCACCACGATCCCGGGCAGTCCTGCTTCTGGCTTCTACCAGACGGTCGTCTCATACACCTCGATCCAGGCGAACAACGGCCCCAACGGGGGGGCGACTTGGGACCTCGTGCGATCGGTCTGCTCCTTCGGGCCGACAAGCGCACCTTCCACGACGACGGTGTCGCACGACCTTGGGACGGCGCCGTCGGTGACGATCTCCGGCCAGGCAACCGCACAGAACACATTTCCAGACATCACGAGTGAGTACGCCTCGACCTGGAAGTCGACCCAAGGCGTGACCAAGGTCGCGTTCAACATCAACGAGCCGGGGTCCCGGTACGCCTATGCCCTGACGGGACTCCCCGGCGAGTCGGCGTCGCAAGGCACGTTCACCCCGACGGTGCTTCCCAACACCAACAACGGTTGCAACTTCGCCACCTCGGGCACCGGCACCTACTCCAACCAGCTCTGCTTCGTCGACTTCACCGGGTACACCGGGGCGAGCACGGCGCCGACCTCCCTGTGCCCAACCGGCGGGCAGTACATGGCGGGCCCGGTCCAGGACACGCCCTACACGGTCAGCTTCTGCGTCGCCCAGGCGACGAACCAGTACAACCCCGCACAAACGACCTACCCGGATGCGGCGTGGCCCATCCCGACCTATTACGACCAGAACTTCAACAGCGAGGCGTTTCTGGGCAACAACGGCTTCTACACCGGCATTTCGGGCGATCCGGCGCTGTACGAGCACACCTGTTCGCCTGCCGCTCCGCCAACTTCCAGCCCGTGCAACAGCGGTGGACAAACGACGTTCTCGACCGTCTACATCACCGACTTCCAGGTACTGGACGCGGCGGGCCACGCGGCTACGGGTTGGACACTGGTCACCGGGGACGCCGAGTCGACCGACACCAACGAATGGATGGACTTCACGTCGAACACCAGTGGTGTGACCTGGTCGATCCTCCCCAACAACGGCCCGAGCGACCTCTACGGCAACTCCTGCTACGACGACAAGGACGCGAACAACAGCGGTCTCCTCCAGTACACCGGCCCTACTCCCCCCACCTCCGCCGCCATCGGCACGCCGTCGAACGGTCCGCCCGCGCAGTCGGCCGCCCTCACCATCAACCCGTCGACGTACGCCACCGGCGTCTCTTCGGTCCTGTGCGAAGCCGACCAGCAACTGAACAAGACGGGCACCCTCATGCTCTCTGCGCAAGAGCCCGTGAACTCCTCCGCGCCACAGAGCATCACCGTGACCATGCAGGGCACGGGGTGGGCTGAGGCGATGTTCCTCGGAGTACTCCTGTGAGGCGCCGCTCGGGTGAGCCGACCGATCCCATGAACGACTCCGACCGGTCCGAGTCAGGTGACACCCTCATTGAGGTCCTGCTCGCCATGGTGATCCTGGGCATCGCAGGTGTCTGCTCTTGGTCGGGTTCGCCACCGCGATCACATCCTCGGGGGAGCACCGCCAGCTGGCGACGCTCGACGCGTCCGTACGGGCGGTCACCGCGGAGGCAATCGCCAACGTGCAGGCCGGACAGGACAAGGCATTCGGGACCACCACCTGTCCGATGGCGTACACGCCGACGTTCACCCTCCCGGGTTCGTACCAGGTGTCCACCTACACGTACCAGTACTGGAACGGCACGAGCTGGGTTCCCGGAGGTACCGACACCTGGAACGGGTCCGCCTATGTGGCGACGAGCACGACGCCGGCCAACTGCACCTCGTACGGATTCGGGCCCCAGCAATGGTCGATGACGATCACGAACGGGACGTACCACACGACGGTCAGCACGGTCATCTACGATCCCAATGCACCGGCGACAGCTGGAGGCACCACGCCAAACGAGCTGGTCTTCCTCGAGCCGACGTCACCGGGTACGGGAACCGTCAACGCCAATATCAGTCCGCAGCCGATCGTCGCGATCGAAGACCACGGCAACATCGTCTACAGCGACGCTTCGTCGCTGACTCTCTCGATCGTGTCTGGGGGCGGCACGGGGACGGGAACGCTGTCGAGCAGCTGCTCGAGCGTGGAAAACGAAGGGGTCTTCGCGTTTGGAGACTGCAGCCTGAGTGCGACAGGGACCTACACCCTCAAAGCGACGGACTCCGACGGCTTGACGACGGCCCTGGCAAATGATCCGACGTATGCCATCTCGACGGCGCCTCAGGCGGCATTGGCCATCACCAGCACCGCTATCACCAACGCCACCGCCAACTCCGCCGCAACGAACAAGATGACCGTGCAGGTGAACGACGCCTTTGGCAACGCCGATCCGGGCAGTGCCGTGGTGGTCAATCTGTCTTCGAGTGCCAACTCCGGCGTCACCCACAGCACTGGCGTCTTTGCGGCGAGCTCCGGTGGGGCCCCGATCACTTCCATCACGATTCCTGCCGGTCAGCCTTCGGTCTCCTTCTATTACGGCGACACGAAGGCGGGGTCGCCCACCATCACAGTGTCGGCCACGAACCTCCAGTCGAACTCCCAGTCCGAGACGATCGTCGCTGGTTCGGCCGCCCAGGTGGCCATCACTCCGACCCCGACCTCGGCCGGCGTGTCGAGCACGACCAACGTCACGCTGGGGTACCAACTCGAGGATCAGTACGGCAACAACCCGACCACCAACCCCAACACGACGTCGCTGACGCTCACGCTCGCACGTCGTCGACCAAGGGCTTCTTCGCCACACCAACGGGCACAACGGCACCCTCGGCGGCACGGCCACGTACGACTTGCGCCCACAACGTGGGGACCGGCACCGCCTACTACGGCGACGAGACCGATCGGGAGCCCGACCATCACGCCGCCAATGAACGGCACCTCCTCCTGGGGCACCACGACGGTGACCATCACCGTCGCGACCACCGACGACACCGCGACCTCGGGGTCGGGCCAGAGCGCGACCGTCAACACCGCCTTTGCCAACCCGCTGGTAGCCACCGTGACCGACGCCTTCGGCAACCCGGTGCCCAACGTGACGGTGACCTTCGCCGGCCCGGCCAGCGGTGCCAGCGAGACCTTCGCTGCCTGCACCTCGAACCCGCACACCGACCGTGCGTGGCCACCACCAACGCCAGCGGCGTGGCCACCTCGTCGGCCTTCACGGCCAACACCACAGCAGGCGCCGACACCATCACGGCCTCGGCCTCCGGCACGAACACCGTCAACTTCTCCGAGACGAACACGGCGGGAGCGCCCACCCAGGTGGCCATCACCCCGACCCCGACCACGGCCACCGCGTCGGCCACCACCAACATCAAGCTCGGCCTCCAACTCGAGGACCAGTACGGCAACGCCACCACGAGCACCGGCACCACGACGCTGACGCTCAGCTCCAGCTCGACCAAGGGGCTTCTTCGCCACCACCACCGGGACCGACGGGGACCCTCGGCGGCACCGTGCACGGTGACCTTCGGCACGGGCGTGGGGACCGCCACCGAGTACTACGGGGACGAGACGGCGGCGACCCCGACCATCACGGCCAAGAACGGTGCGACCACCTGGGGCACCAAGTCGGTGACGATCACTCCCGGCGCGACCACCGACGATCACGACCATCGTCCGGGGTCGGGGCAGAGCGGCGACGGTCAATACCGCCTTCGCCAACCGCCCTCGTGGCCACGCGTGACCGACGCCTTCGGCAACCCGGTGCCGGGCGCGGCGGTGACCTTCGCGGCTCCGGCCAGCGGTGCCAGCGAGATCTTCGCTGCCTGCACCTCGAACCCGCACACCTACTCGTGCGTGGCCACCACCAACGCCAGCGGCGTGGCCACCGTCGTCGACCTTCACGGCCAATGTGAGGTCGGGCAGTGGCTACACCGTCACGGCCTCGGCCACCGGCACCAACACCGTCAACTTCACCGAGACCAACGCCGCCGGGGCGGCCACCCAGGTCCTCATCACGCCGACCCCGGGCACGGCGACGGCGTCGGCCACCACCAACGTCGCGCTCGGCCTCCAGCTCGAGGACCAGTACGGCAACGCCACCACGAGCACCGGCACCACGACGCTGACGCTGAGCTCCAGCTCGACCAAGGGCTTCTTCGCCACCACGACCGGGTCGGGCGGGACCCTCGGCGCCAGCGCCACGGTGACCTTCGCCAACGGCGTGGGGACCGCCACCGAGTACTACGGGGACGAGACGGCGGCGACCCCGACCATCACGGCCAAGAACGGCGCGACCACCTGGGGCACCACGACGGTCACGATCAACCCCGGGGCGCCTGCCCTCGTGGTCATCACGCCCGACCCCGGGCACCGCCACGGTGTCGGCCACCACCAACGTCAAGCTCGGCCTCCAGCTCGAGGACCAGTTCGGCAACGCCACCACGAGCACCGGCACCACGACGCTGACGCTCAGCTCCAGCTCGGCCAAGGGCTTCTTCGCCACCACCGACGGGGTCCGGCGGGACCCTCGGCGCCAGCGCCACGGTGACCTTCGCCAACGGCGTGGGGACCGCCACCGAGTACTACGGCGACGAGACGGCGGCGACCCCGACCATCACGGCCAAGAACGGTGCGACCACCTGGGGCACGACGACGGTCACCATCACCGCCGGGGGCGCCACCACGATCACGGCGACCTCGGGGTCGGGGCAGACGGCGACCGTCAATACCGCCTTTGCCAACCCGCTCGGTGGCCACCGTGACCGACGCCTTCGGCAACCCGGTCTCGGGCGTCGGCGGTGACCTTCGCCGGCCCGGCCAGCGGTGCCAGCGAGACCTTCGCTGCCTGCACCTCGAACCCGCACACCTACTCGTGCGTGGCCACCACCAACGCCAGCGGCGTGGCCACCTCGTCGGCCTTCACGGCCAACACCACAGCAGGCGCCGACACCATCACGGCCTCGGCCACCGGCACCAACACCGTCACCTTCTCCGAGACCAACGCCGCCGGCGCGGCCACCAAGGTCCTCATCACGCCGACCCCGACCACGGCCACGACGTCGGCCACCACCAACATCACGCTCGGCCTCCAGCTCGAGGACCAGTACGGCAACGCCACCACGAGCACCGGCACCACGACGCTGACGCTCAGCTCCAGCTCGACCAAGGGCTTCTTCGCCACCACCACCGGGTCCGACGGGGACCCTCGGCGCCAGCGCCACGGTGACCTTCGCCAACGGCGTGGGGACCGCCACCGAGTACTACGGGGACGAGACGGCGGCGACCCCGACCATCACGGCCAAGAACGGTGCGGCCACCTGGGGCACGACGACGGTGACGATCACGGCGCAGACCACCGGGGACACCATGACCATCGTCCAGGGCAACAACCAGAGCGCCACGGTCGAGCACCGCCTTCGGCACCGCCCTCGAGGTACTCGTCAGTCGACCCGTTCGGCAACCCGGTGCCCGACGTGAACGTGACCTTCTCGGCCCCGGCCACGGGTGCTTCGGGCGTCTTCGCTGCCTGCTCGGGCGGCAACCCCCAGGCCTACTCGTGCGTCGTGCCGACCAACGCCAGCGGCCAGGCCGACCGCTTCGACCTACACGGCCAACACGAAGTCGGGCAGCGGCTACAGCGTCTCGGCGACGGCCGCCGGGCGTGCAGCCCCGTCAACCTTCACCGAGACCAACACCGCCGGGGCGGCCACCCAGGTCGTCATCACGCCCGACCCCGAGCTCGGCGACGGCCTCGCTCGACGACCAACATCACGCTCGGCCTCCAGCTCGAGGACCAGTACGGCAACACCACCACGAGCACCGGCACCGACGGCGTCTCCTGACGCTGAGCACCAGCTCGACCAAGGGCTTCTTCGCCACCACCACTCGGCGGGACGGGCACCCTGGGTGCCACGCGCCACGGTGACCTTCGCCAACGGCGTCGGCACCGCCACCAAGTACTACGGCGACGAGACGGCGGCCTCCCCGACCATCACGGCCAAGAACGGCGCGACCACCTGGGGCACCATCGAGGGTCACGATCACCGCCGGCGCGGCCTACCCAGGTGGTCATCACGCCCGACCCCGAGCACGGCCACGGCGCCTCGGCTCGACGACCAACGTCACGCTCGGCCTCCAGCTCGAGGACGCAGTTCGGCAACACCACGACGAGCAGGCACCAGGACGCCTGACGCTCAGCACCAGCTCGGCCAAGGGCTTCTTCGCCACCACCAACGGGTCCGACGGGCACCCTGGGCGCCACGGCCACGGTGACCTTCGCCAACGGGGTCGGCACGGCCACCAACTACTACGGCGACGAGACGGCGGCGACCCCGACCATCACGGCCACGAACGGCGCCACCACCTGGGGCACGGTCGGGGTGACCATCACCGGCGGCACGGCCGCCCAGGTGGCCATCACCCCGATCCCGAGCTCGGCCGGCGCCTCCTCGACGACCAACATCACCCTCGGCTACCAGCTCGAGGACGCCTTCGGGAACCCAACGACGGCAGGCACCGGCGGCGTCTCCTTGACGGTGAGCTCGACGTCTTCGAAGGGCTTCTTCGCCACCACCAACAACCACACCGGCACCCTGGGTGCGACGGCCACGGTGACCTTCGCCAACGGGGTCGGCACGGCCACCAACTACTACGGCGACGAGACTGCCGCCTCCCCGACCATCACGGCCAAGAACGGCGCCACCACCTGGGGCACCGTCGGGGTCACCATCACCGGCGGCACGGCCACCCAGGTCGTCATCACCCCGACCCCGAGCTCGGCCGGCGCCTCCTCGACGACCAACATCACCCTCGGCTACCAGCTCGAGGACGCCTTCGGGAACACCACGACGGCAGGCACCGGTGGCGTCTCCTTGACGGTGAGCACCAGCTCGGCCAAGGGCTTCTTCGCCAACACCCTCGGCGGGACGGGCACCCTGGGTGCGACGGCCACGGTGACCTTCGCCAACGGGGTCGGCACGGCCACCAACTACTACGGCGACGAGACTGCCGCCTCCCCGACCATCACGGCCAAGAACGGCGCCACCACCTGGGGCACCGTCGGGGTCACCATCACCGGCGGCACGGCCACCCAGGTCGTCATCACCCCGACCCCGAGCTCGGCCGGCGCCTCCTCGACGACCAACATCACCCTCGGCTACCAGCTCGAGGACGCCTTCGGGAACACCACGACGGCAGGCACCGGCGGCGTCTCCTTGACGGTGAGCACCAGCTCGGCCAAGGGCTTCTTCGCCACCACCAGCGGCGGGACCGGCACCCTCGGTGCTTCAGGCACGGTCAGCTTCGCCAGCGGGGTCGGCACGGCCACCGACTACTACGGCGACGAGGCATCTGGCTCTCCGACCATCACCGCCAAGAACGGCGCCACCACCTGGGGCACGGTCGGGGTCACCATCACCGGTGGCACCGCGGCCAAGGTCGTGGTGACCGCCAACCCGACGACAGTGACGGCCTCGGGCACCACCAACGTCACGCTCGGCTACCAGCTCCAGGACGCCTTCGGCAACAACACGACGAGCGCCGGGACGACAAGCCTGACGGTGAGCACCAGCTCGACCAAGGGCTTCTTCGCCAGCACCAACGGCGGGACGGGCACCCTCGGCGGCACGGCCACGGTGACGTTCGCCAACGGGGTCGGCACGGCCACTGACTACTACGGCGACGAGATCGCCGGAGGCCCGACCATCACGGCCAAGAACGGCGCCACCACCTGGGGCAGCGCCTCCATCACGGTCAACGCCGGGAGCGCCGCCCAGGTCTCGATCTCGACCGCCCCGCCCACAGCCGGCGCCTCCTCGACGACCAACATCACCCTCGGCTACCAGCTCGAGGACGCCTTCGGGAACCCGACGACGGCAGGCACCGGCGGCGTCTCCTTGACGGTGAGCACCAGCTCGGCCAAGGGCTTCTTCGCCACCACCACGAACCACACCGGCACCCTCGGGGCGACGGCCACGGTGACCTTCGCCAACGGGGTCGGCACGGCCACCAACTACTACGGCGACGAGACTGCCGCCTCCCCGACCATCACGGCCAAGAACGGCACCACCACCTGGGGCACGGTCAACGTGACGATCAACGCCGCCGACGCGTCGTCCATCGCTGTCACGTCCGGGTCCGCTCAAGCCGCCGTCGTCAACACGGCATTTGCAAACCCGCTGGTAGCGACCGTGACCGATGCATTCGGCAACCCGGTCGCAGGTGCGTCCGTGACCTTCAGTGGACCGACGACCGGCGCCAGCGAGACCTTCGCCACGGGCGGCAGTTGCACATCGAACCCCCACACGTACTCCTGCGTCGCCACGACCAGCTCGAATGGTCAAGCGGCCACTTCGAGCTTCACAGCCAACGCCACGGCCGGCGGCCCGTACAACATCTCGGCCAACGCGACCGGCACCGGGACCGCGAACTTCTCTGAGACCAACAACCCGGCAATCGTGGTGACCAGCGTGGCGAGCGACGCGAACTTCACAGCGACGAGTGGCACGAGTGGCACGTTCGCACAGGTGGCCGGCGACACCTACATCATCGCGGCCTTCGACAACGACACGTCGAATACGGCCCCGTCGCCGACGTTCACCCTCACTGGCGGGGGCACCCCAACCTTGATTTCGACGAACACATTCGGCGGGACCACGGGGAATGGAGTCAACAAACACTCCGTCGACTGCCCGACGAGTGGGGTGCGCTGCTACCAGTGGGCGTGGTACTACACCGCGGCCACGTCCAATGCCACGGCCACTGTGACGATGGGTAGCCTGACCCAGAACACTGCGACCAGCTTCGACGTGCTCCAGGTGACGAACAACGATGTGAGCGCACCGGTTGTGACGGCGAACAGCGGTGTGGACTCGGGTTGTGACACGAACGCCTGCTCCCAGAACGTGACCGCGGTCGATGCGGACCTGGCTAATGCACCCCTCGCGGGGACGTCTCGCTCGAGATCGTGGGCAGTGACTACACGATCAGTACGACGCCCTATTTGACGTGGAGCTCCGGCAGTGGCCTCCTCTACGGCTCGAGTAACACCGCCGCATCTATCGCGGTCTACGACACCAACCCCGCAGCACAGACGGACACGGCCAGCGATACGGCTTGGTCGAATACGAACAGCCGCTCCTGGGGCTCCATCGCCCTCGAGCTGCAGGGGCTCGGCTAGCCATGAAGCGAACGTTCTCGCAATTGATGCACTCCGCCAGTCGGCGCGCGCTCAGCGAGTCGGGCGAGTCCGATGAGGCCGGTGCCATCATCATCCTGGCGCTCGTCTTTCTCGTTGCCGTCAGCGTGCTCGTCGTGGCACTCTTGTCATGGGTGGGCACCAGCCTGTCCTCGAGCGCCAGCTTCAGCAGCGAGCGCTCACTCGAGGACGCCGCCACCAGCGCCGTGAACCTGGCGATTCAAGAGTCCCGGGGCACATTCGCGCCGCAGATGCTGAACAGCAGCCCGCCTGTCCCCTGTTGGTACACGGGCAGCGCCAACCCGCCGACTGTCCCTCAGCAACCCCCCGCAATCAACAGTTACCCCATCGACGTCTGGTGCTCCATGGTGTGGCAGCCCTTCAGCCCCGACACCCGAGTCGTCACCTATTCGGCTTGCCAGTCCACCGTGACCGCCGCAAATTGCGCGCAAGACCCACTGCTCCAAGCGGTTGTGACGTTCGACGACTATTCGGTTGGGATCATCGTGCCGTCACCGACCCCCGTGCCGTGCAGCCAGACCCAGACCTGCGGTCAGAGCCTGACTCAGAACAGCTGGCAATGGCAGCCCACCGTGCCTGTGGTGACATCCATCTCGCCGACCACGAACACGATTGTCGGGGGCGTCACGCTGGAGATTACCGGCACCGGCTTCGTTCCCGGATCGAGCGTGAACCTCGTCCAAGAGTCGGCGGACATCCCAACGAGCGCCAACGTGGTCATCACCGTCCCAGCCAGCCAGGTGACGGTCGGCGGGTGTGACGCGACCGGCGCCAACTGCACGTCCCTCAGCCTGACGACACCGTCGGTCACGTCGGGCACCGACTATTTCGTGACAGTGACGACACCCGGTGGCACGAGTGCCTATCTCCCAACGGGAGCCGGTCCCGACCTCGACGATCTGCAGTACACCACGAGCTATCAGCCCACGGTGACGAGCATCTCCGGCCCGAACGAGAGCGGCGGCGTACCGCAGGGATCCATCACGGGCGGTAGCACGATCACCATCAACGGCACCGGGTTCTACAACAACACCCTCAATTTCGCGGCGCAGGTGTGGTTCTGCCAGGCGTCCTGCAACACCGCCGCAACCAAGGCGCAGGCGTCCAACGTCGATGTCCTGTCATCGACGCAGATCACGGCTGCCTCGCCGGCAGTGACCACCGCCGGGAACTGGTACGTGCAGGTTCGCACCGTTGGAGGCGTAAGCGCCAACACCAGCGACGTCTTCAGCTACGGCGTCCAGGTGCCGTTGATCATCAGCCTGAGCCCTTCGAGTGGAGGCCCGAACACCCAGCTCGTCCTCACCGGTAGCAACTTCTTGACCGGCTCCCAGGTAACCCTCTATCTCGACCAGAACGGCGCGGCTTCCGGCAGTGCCATCAGCACGTCGGAGACGGTGACCAGCCCGACGTCGATCACGGTCACCATCCCAACCACCGGTCTGACCGTCAACAGCTCGTATTTCCCAGTGGTGACTCTTCCGGCGGCGAACGGCAGCCTTGCCTCTCAGCCCTACAACGAGCCCAATGACATCTTCAAATACACCTGACCGTCCCCGGATGACCAGGACTGATCGCCCCCGCCCCGGCGGGCCCGTCGCTCCTTCATCTTCTCAGCCGGGTCTCGGGCTGGCGCACGGGATTCTCAAGAGGAGATCAACGAGGCGCTTTAGGAAGCTCAGGATTCAGCCGATATGTGGGAGAGGCAACACGCGCCCGCGGGCAGCTGCTGCCTTCACAGATCACAGACCGGTACGGCAAGGCGTAGGACTACCAAACGAGTGGAGGCGGTCCGCCGTGGAGCGGACACAATGAGAAATCGGCGGATCGAAGTCTCTCCGGCACCGGCACTTTGGTGTGCCACGGTTGAATACTCCCTGCTCGACACCCCACGCAGGTCATCAATGCCGAAGGGGCTCGAGCGTAAAGCGGAGTGGGACTCATGAAATTGGGACGCAAGGACAAAACGGCGACCGTCGCCAGGCACGCTCGAGACGAAAACTCCACGAACGGCAACGGCAACGGTGCTCTGTCCGACCTCGAGATCGACTTGGCTGACGTTGCTCCGGGTTCAAGCCCTCGCCCGGCCCTGGGAGCCGAGCCTTTTGGCCAGCTGCTGATCCGGCGCGGGCTGGTCGCGGAGGACGACGTCGCGCAAGCGCTGATCGCGCAGGAGGAATCGGGCAAGCGGCTCGGCGAGACCCTCGTGGATATGGGCCTGCTCAACGAGCGCGATCTGATCGTGGTGGTGGCTGAGCTGCTGCACATGCCAGTGGCCGACCTTCGCCGCGACAACCCAGATCCCGAGGCTCAGGCGCTCATCCCCGAGGAGGTCGTCCGCAGACACAGGGCAATGCCGATTCGGCTCGATGACGACGGCCTGCAGGTCGCCGTGTCCGATCAGCCCTCGGTGACTGCCCGCGCACAGCTCACGCAGGCGACGGATCATCCGATCCGCTTCGTGCTCGCACCCGAGTCCGACATCCAGTGGGCCATCGATAGCAGCTACCGCGCCATCGGCGGGATTGACACTCTGGTGGAAGCGTTCGAAGCGGTCGAGGGCCATCGGCGTCGACCAAGCGAGACCGACGAGACCGAGGTCGTCTCGGACGACGCGCCGATCGTGCAAGCTCGTGTCCCGGATCCTCACCCAGGCCAAACGCGACCGCGCATCGGATGTCCATATCGAGCCATCGCAAGAAGTGGTCCGCGTGCGCTTCCGCATCGACGGCGCTCTGAAGGAGGTCTTGCTACTTCCCTCGAACATGGGAGTGGGGCTCGTCAGCCGGATCAAGATCATGGCCGGCATGAACATCGTCGAGCGACGGCGGCCTCAGGATGGCCAGCTGACGATCGCCATTGACGGGAAGGACACCGACGTCCGGGTCTCGACGGCCACCACCATCTGGGGTGAGAAGTGCGTGATGCGGATCCTGGACAAGACCCGGTCGGTCCTTCGCCTGCACGACCTCGGCATGCCGACTGACACGCACGAGACCTTCTCGCGCCTCGTTAAGGCCCCTTTCGGCATGGTCCTATGCGCCGGTCCGACGGGGAGCGGCAAGACGACGACGCTGTACGCGACCCTTGCTCAGGTCAGCGACCCGACCAAGAACGTCATGACCATCGAAGACCCCGTCGAATACACCTTTCCTTCGATTAACCAGATCCAGACCAACGAACAGGCTGGCCTCACTTTTGCGACCGGCCTCAAGTCGATCCTGCGCCAAGACCCCGACGTGATACTCGTCGGCGAGATCCGAGACGTCGAGACGGCCCGGATCGCGGTGCAGTCTGCGCTGACTGGCCACATGGTGTTGTCGTCGCTGCACGCGACCGATTCGGTGTCCGCGCTGCACCGCTTCTTGGACATGGGGATCGAGTCCTTCTTGATCGCTTCGTCGGTCATCGGCGTGGTGGGGCAGCGACTCGTTCGGCGTATTTGTCCCTCGTGCAAGACCGCCTACACACCGACAGAGGAGGAGATGATCTTTTACGAGGAGAGCGGCGGACTGCCGAAGACCGATTTTTTCTACGGAATCGGTTGCAATTTCTGCGGGCACACCGGCTATCAGGACCGCGTCGGGGTGTACGAACTTCTGCAAATGACCCCCGAGATCAAACGGCTGATCGTGGGCTGGGCGACGCAAGACGAACTGCGACGCCTGGCGCAAAAGCAGGGCATGCGCGGGCTCCGCGAGGAGGCAATCAGCCTCGTCACCCAGGACATCACCACCATCTCTGAAGTCATCCGCAGCATCTATTCGCTCTAGGCAAAGGCGGACGAAGCCATGGACAAGTTCAAATACAGCGCAGTGGACGAGGCCGGGAACACGGTATCCGGCGTCGAAGTTGCCTCCTCGGTCGGGACGGCGCATCTGGCGCTGCTCGAGCGCGGGTACCAAACCATTCAGCTCGACGAGAAGAGAAACCTCCTGCAGTTCGAGATCACCAAGAAGCTGGTCTCGCGCAAGGACATCATGCACTTCTCGCGACAGCTGGCCGTCTTCGTGCGAGCGGGCGTTCCCATCATGGAGGCGCTCGAAATCATCGCGGAAGAAACGTCCGACAAGCTGCTGCAGCGGGGTCTCCTTGACATGATCGATCGCCTCCAAGCCGGAGATACCTTTGCGTCGGCGGCGGCCGCGCATCCGGAGGCCTTTCCCAACTATTACGTCGGGATCCTCTCGTCGGCTGAGTTGACGGGAAACCTCGACGTGGTGCTCGACCAATTGGCCGACTACCTGGATCGTGACATCGAGGCGCGAGGAAAGATCACGTCGGCCATGGTCTACCCGGCCGTCGTCGCCGCGATGGCGGTGGTTGTCGTCATCGTCCTGGCGACCTTCGTGATGCCAAAATTCGTCGTCTTCTTCAAGTCGTTCAACGCCAAACTTCCGCTGCCGACTCGCATGCTATTGGGCGTGTCGAATTTCGTGAGCCACTGGTGGTGGGCCATCTTGGCGCTGATCGTCATCGCCGTCGCCGGCTTCATCGCTGTACGTCGATCACCCTCAGGTAAGGCGCGGATTGATTCGGTCATCCTGAGGCTTCCCCTTCTCGGTGATCTGGTCCAGACCGCAATCATCGAGCGCGTCTGCCGGATCCTCTCTTCCATGCTCCGAGCCGGTGTCTCGTTGCCTGATGCCATGCGGGTCACCGCGGAGTCGGCGAACAATGCCGTCTACAGCAAAGGTCTCGCTACGGTGCGCGAAGAGATGATCGAGGGCCAGGGTCTCGCAGAGCCGCTGGCGCGCACCGGACTCTTTCCTGGTGCCGCCAGACAGATGTTCCGCGTCGGCGAGGAGACCGGCACGCTCGACGCTCAGCTTGCCACGGCCGCGTCATTCTACGACCGGGAGCTCGACGTCAAGCTCAAGCGGTTTACGAGTCTCTTCGAGCCAATCGTCATCGTGTTCATGGGTGTCATCGTGGGCTTCGTCGCCATCGCGCTCGTGTCGGCCATGTACGGGATCTACAAGCAAGTGAAAGTCCAGTGACAAGGAGGGAAAACCGGGTCAAGTCGGAGCCGGAATTTCCTAAAGTGGGATCCCGCATCGGCCGAAAATAAAGGCGAGGCTCAATTGCGGGTCTTGACAGGTTCCGTGCGCCAACAACGGACGCAAAATTGCACGTCACAGGGCACATATGTGACTTTTGCCCTGTAGTTAAAAACACGGAGTAATGGTAATTTCCTTGGGTCTCCCTTTTGGCGAGGGGAGGAAAGCAGCCTCTGGAGTGTTTCTAGGGGCCCGAACTGAAAGGCGGAACCACCGCACATGATTAGGCACCTACGCGACATTCAGGCGCGTCGTCGGGGCGAGGTCGTTGAATCCGGCTTCACCCTCATCGAGCTCCTGGTCGTCATCGTCGTCCTCGGCATCCTGGCCGCAACAGTCGTCTTTGCTCTGACCGGTGTGACCGGACAGAGCGCAGTGGCTGCGTGCAACTCGGACGCCAAGACCTTCGACGTGGCCGTCCAGGCGTACATCAACTCGCCGGACAATGCCACGAACGCCATCCCGACTTCGACGGGGAACCTGGTCAACGCGCCGTTCAACAAGACGGGCGACCCACTGGTGTCCGGCACGGGCGACACGTTCATCACGAGCCCATCGAACAACACGGCATTCTCCGTGAAGCTCGCCGCGGAGCTGACCCCCGCCCAGCAGACGGCCCTCGGCAACCCGGCGGGCGACACCGTGGTGGTGGCGACGCCGAAGACTGGCACCAACTGGGCGGTGTACGACACCACGGGCACCAACCCCTGCTCGGCCGCTACCTAAGGCAGCGTCGACTAGGTCCCAAACAGCAAGGTGAACCAAAGCGCCCGGCCCAGTGGGCCGGGCGCTTTGGCCTTCACCATCGAGAGAGATTCCGTGCATTAACAACGGACGCAAAATTGCACGTCACAGGGCATTTATGTGACTTTTGTCAGTAGTAAAGAAGTACGTTGCAATGGTACTTTTTTTTGGTCTCCCTTTTGGCGATGGGAGGAAATGCGCCTCTGGAATGCTTCCAGCGGCCCGAACTGAAAGGCGGAACCACCGCACATGATTAGGCATCTACGCGACGTTCAGGCGCGTCGTCGAGGCGAGGTCGTTGAATCCGGCTTCACCCTCATCGAACTCCTGGTCGTCATCGTCGTCCTCGGCATCCTTGCCGCGACAGTCGTCTTTGCTCTGACCGGTGTGACCGGACAGAGCGCCAGTGGCGGCGTGCAACTCGGACGCCAAGACCCTCGAGGTGGCCGTGCCAGGCGTACATCAACTCGCCGGACAACGCCACGAACGCCATCCCGACCACGAGCGGCAACCTGGTCAACGCGCCGTTCAACAAGACGGGCGACCCACTGGTGTCCGGCACGGGCGACACGTTCATCACGAGCCCATCGAACAACACGGCATTCTCCGTGAAGCTCGCACGCGGAGCTGACCCCCGCCCAGCAGACGGCCCTCGGCAACCCGGCGGGCGACACCGTGGTCGTGGCGACGCCTCAAACCGGCACCCTGGGCGGCCTACGACACCGACCGGCACCAACCGGCCTGCTCGGCCGCCACTTAAGGAATGCGCCGACTAGGACCGAAGTAACAAGGTGAACCAAAGCGCCCGGCCCTCATGGGCCGGGCGCTTTGGCCTTCACCATCGAGAGAGCGAGGAAGAAGCGAATGACCAACGCAGCCAACATCGAGAAGATCGACCCGTGGCTCCAGGTCCTGTGGGACAACAAGGGGTCGGACCTGTTGCTCGCGACCGGCTCTCAGCCACGGACGAGAGTCGACGGGGGCCTGACCCCGCTGCCGGGCACGTCGATTCTCACCGGAGAAGAGATCGACGAGATGGTCCGGGACATGCTGAGCCCGGAGCAAGAGGCCACCTTCAATGAGCACCAGGACGTTGACTTCTCCATGAGCTGGCGAGACCTGGCCCGCCTGCGTGGTAGCGCGTTCACGCAGATGGGTGACACGGCGCTGGCCCTGCGCATGATCCCCTCGGAGATCCCCACCTTCGAGGAGCTCGGTCTTCCCCCGGTAGCGGAGTGGATGGCGCGCCTCCCCCGCGGTCTCGTCTTGCTCACCGGTCCGACGGGTTCCGGAAAATCGACGACCTTGGCGTCCATCATCGACCGGATCAATCAGACGCGATCGGTACACATCCTCACCATCGAGGACCCGATCGAATACGTGCACAAGCATGGCCTCTCGGCCATCAGCCAGCGCGAGGTCGGGACCGACAGCCCTTCGTTCGAGCGTGCCCTGCGCTCTGCCTTGCGCGAAGACCCCGACGTCCTGCTGGTGGGTGAAATGCGCGATCTCGAGTCGATTCAACTCGCCCTGACACTGGCCGAAACGGGCCACCTCGTCTTCTCCACGCTGCACACCAACGACTCTTCGCAGGCGATCGACCGCATCATCGACGTCTTCCCCGCCTGGCGTCAGGACCAGATCAGGGTACAGCTGGGGTCGTCGCTCGGTGCCGTCATCGCGCAGCGGCTCGTGCCGAGGATCGGCGGTGGCATGGTGGCGGCCTTCGAGATCTTGATCGCCAACCACCCCGTGCGCAACATCATCCGTGAGGGTAAGACGCACCAGTTGCCCAACCTGATCACGACGAACCAGGCCGAAGGTATGTGCTCGCTCGAGTCCAGCCTGGCCGATCTCGTCACGGCGCAGATCGTTGACTACGAGGAGGCCTTGGCCATCTCGTCGCATCCCAAGGAGCTGACCCGGCTGGTGTCCCAGAGCCGGCCGATGGTCGCGACCGCGTGACGATCGGTACCGCGCACCCGGCACGGCCCGAATCTCCCCTACACGGTGGTCGCGGGCGTCACGCCGTGCGGCCCGGCCTGGCTCGTGGCGGCAGCGAAGCTGCAGGGCACGATTTTCGCGCCCGAGGAGCCTCAGCTCATTCGCCCCTTCAGCGAGGTCCTGGACCAGCGGCCCTCTTACGCAGTGATCGCCCTGAATGCGCCAGTGGGCTACCTCGACCAGGCATCGCTCGGGCGGCCGAACCTGCGATCGAGAGGCACGAGCACTGCTCGGACCGAAGCGCGGCTCGTCCATCCAGAGCGCTCCGGTGCGTTCGGGCACGGACGAGATCGAATTCAAAGACGAGCATCTCGACGCCATCAGCATGACCCTGCTCCCCCGCTACCGCGAGGTCGCCGCCGAGATGGCGCCGTTCCGGCAGCGCACGGTCTACGAGGTCCACTCCGACGTCACGTTCTTCGAGCTCAACGACGGGCAGCCCATGCAGTTCCCCAAGCAGACGGAGAAGGGGCTCGCACGAGCGTCGGGAGCTGCTCGAGATGAAATTTCCCGGCGTGGCAAGGATCCTCTCGGCCGAGTTGCCCGGCGCCTCACCGGCACACCTCCTCGACGTCGCTGCCTTTGTGTGGACGGCCCGGCGCATCTTCCACCGGGCGGCCATCCGCATCCCCCGGGACCCGGAGTGGGACGAACTGGGCCTGCGGATGGAGATCGTCCGCTAACCGCCTCCTCGAAACCAAGGACAGGCCAGCGCCGACCCCAAGGATGGGCTCAGTGATGGAACGGGCTCAGGAGCTGCGGGCCCACGAACACGGCGACGGCGCAGCCTGCCGCGAGGAAGACGCCGTAGGGAATCTGCTGCTGGCGCGCGATGCGCCCCGTGGCAATGAGGGCGATGCCGACGACAGCGCCGATGAGGTTCGCCGCGAAGAACCCAAGTAGGGCATAGCCGGCTCCCAACCACCCCAAGGAGAGACCGAGCACGGGAGCGAGCCGCACGTCGCCGAAGCCCAGGATCCGTGGACTCGCGAGGTTCATGACGAAGAAAAGGGCGAACCAGGCGGCGGCGCAGATGGCACCCACCAACAGCTGATGCCAGACCCCGATGGCGGCGGTGGCCACGAGAAACAAGATCGTGACGATGCCGGTGAGCGGATACACGATCTTCTTCGGCAGGAGCAGCGTCTGGACGTCAATGACCGAGAGAGCGAGCAGGCCGGCGAAGAGGGCGAGGTACGCCGGGAGCACCCAGCTCTGCCCGAACCGGGCGGCTGTTCCGGCGAACAACGCGGCACACAGGATCTCGACGAGCGGGTAGAGCGCAGAGATCGGTTCCTTGCAGTAGCGACATCTGCCTCGCAGGAGAACCCATGACACGACGGGGATGTCGTCGCGCGGGGTGATCACATGTCTGCACGATGGACAGGCCGAGCGCGGCGCCACCACGGACAGGCCGAGCGGCACTCGGTAGATCACGACGTTGAGAAATGAACCAACCGCCAGTCCGAAGACGGCGCATACGCCGATGAGAGCTCCCAACACCCAGACGGACCCGCCTACGGTGTCAGCCGCTTCGCCACAGGCACAACGCTACTGGCCGAGGCCAAACGAAATGGTGATCAGTCGTCGTATCCCTGCACGTGCGCCGAGTGCCACGCCCAGGCCGAACCGAGGATGTCGTCGAGCGTCGACTCGGCAGACCAACCCAATGTCGTCTTCGCCAACGTCGTGTCAGCGAAGAGCGCAACGGGATCGCCGGGCCGCCGCCCCACCAGCTCGTGCGGGACGGGCCGCCCGATGATCTTCTCGGCCGTCGTGAGGACTTCGAGTACGGACGAACCGACCCCCGTGCCGAGATTCAAGACGGTTGAGCCCCCACCAGATTCGAGGTACTCGAGCGCCTTGATGTGCGCGTCAGCCAGGTCGAGGACGTGGACGTAGTCCCGGATGGCGGTCCCATCCGGCGTCGGGTAGTCCGTCCCGAACACCTGGAGCGGACCGCTTGCTCCGAGCACCGCCTTCATGACCAGCGGGACCAAGTTCGTGGTGACGGTCCAATCCTCACCGATCGATCCGTCGGGCCAGGCTCCGGCCGCGTTGAAGTAGCGCAGGCTGACCGATCGCAGGCCGAGGCAGCGGTCATACCAGCCGAGGACACGCTCGGTGATGGCTTTGCTCTCGCCGTAGGGACTCTCGGGGTGGATCGGGGCATCCTCTCTTACTGGCACCGTCTCGGGGGTCCCATAGACCGCCGCCGTCGAGGAGAAGACGATTCGCGTCACTCCCGCCGAATGGAGTGACTCGAAGCAGAGATCGCACTCTTGGCGACGTTGTTCCCGAAGTAGCGCTGGGGCTTGCTCATCGACTCCCGACTGACTTGTAGGCCGCAAAGTGGACGACCGCGTCGATGCCGTAGCGCTGGACGGCGTCGGCGACCGCTCCAGGGTCTCCTACGTCACCCCTGACCAGCGGGACGTCACCGACGGCCGTGGCATGGCCGAATTCCATGGAATCGAACGCCACGACGTCGCGTCCCTGCTCTTGCAGGAGGCGCACCGTGTGGGAACCGATGTAGCCGGCGCCGCCTGTCACGAGGATCGTCACTTGATCAGTCTGGCGGATTCAGCGCTCGATGAGATGCACACCATGCCGGCAGCCCTGTCGACCGGTTCGAACCGCCGTCGGCCCTAGACAAGGGTCTAACCGCCTCACCAGCTCGTCCACCGAGTTCTTTGAACTGGGTCGCGTCGTGGGAAATGGGTCATGTCGTGACGGTTGCCGACACATTCGGCGCTCCTTCGGTCTGCTCGAGCTCCTCCAGCCCGGCCCAGCCCAGGCTCAGGCGACTTTGAACGTGGTGACGCTCTTGGCTTTTCCGTTGGGAGTGATCACTTTGATCTTGCCCGTCTTGGCACCCATCGGCACCTTGACCACCAGTGTGGTCGCGGTGTCGGATTTGATCGTTCCTGCGACCCCGCCGACAATCACTTCCTCGCGCCTCCAAGGTTCATTCCAGTGATGACGACTTTGGTTCCCGGAGGCCCTGACGCCGGGGTAAAACCTGTGATGGTGGGCATGACGGAGGTCCACTGGGCGTAGAGGGTGGTCGAGCCGGCGAGCGTGTAGGTGGCCCCGGCGTTCTCGTTGGCGCCGGTCCCGTCCATGGCGCTGTTCCAGCCGGTAAAGGCGTAGCCGGCCAAGATCGGGGCGCTCGGCAACGTCACGGTGGTGCCGTCGAGGCCCGAGAGCGAGGCGACGGCGCTGCCTCCGTCTGCGTTGAAGCTCAGCGTGTCGGTGGCGTTGGGCGTCCACTGGGCGTAGAGGGTGGTCGAGCCACTGAGGGTGTAGGTGGCCCCGGCGGCGTAGGTGGTGCCGAGCCCGCCAATGGCTGTGTTCCAGCCGGCGAAGGTGAAGCCAGCAAGCGTCGGGGCGCTCGGCAACGTCACGGTGGTGCCGTCGAGGCCCGAGAGCGAGGCGACGGCGCTGCCTCCGCCTGCGTTGAAGCTCAGCGTGTCGGTGGCGTTGGGCGTCCACTGGGCGTAGAGGGTGGTCGAGCCGGCGAGCGTGTAGGTGGCTCCGGCGTCCTCGTTGGTGCCGCTCCCGTCTGGAGCGCTGTTCCAGCCGTCGAAGGTGTAGCCGGCCAGGGTCGGGGCGCTCGGCAACGTCACGGTGGTGCCGTCGAGGCCCGAGAGCGAGCCGACCGCACTGCCCCCGTCTGCGTCAAAGGTCAGCGTGTCGGTGGTACCGCGGCCCACGATTTGCGTGCTCTCTTGGTAGAGACCCACCAGCGCCTCGGGCACCCACCCGCCGTCCCAGCTGTGGTCCATGAGCTGTGACGGGCCGTCAGAGTGGAGGATCCCCTCCGACGTCAAGAGGGCGTCATAGTCCGACATATCGCCCTGGAAGCTGTTGTACCCGCCGATCCAGATCCTGTTGTTGGTCAGGAATGGCGCCTTGTGGGCATCGACGAACGCCTGGGTCAGGCGGTAGTTGGCCTGGAAGTTGGTGTCGGTCCCGTAGTTGTCGGCGGAGCTCGATCCGAAAGAGTTGTAGGACGGCATGTCGGCGGGGAAGTCCCAGGAAGCGGCCAGGGTGAACAGGTCGGGATGCTTCAGGATGAGGTCCTGGGCCCCGAAGCCCGACTTGGAGAATCCGATCAGCCAGCTCTGCTCGGTGCCCGAGGTGCTGAAGTTCGCCATTCACCCAGGGCACCAACTCCGTCATGAAGGTCTCGTACCGTTCGGTGGCGTTGGTCGGATTGTCCGCGTACCAAGGGTCGATGGCGAACGTGGGCTCGATGATGGTCAGGTTGTACTGATCCTCGGCGTCGAGACCCTGCAACGTGTTGAGCCCGTCGCCGAAGGCAGCGTCCAGCCCGGCCTCGACCGGGAGCACGTAGAGGAAGTTGTGCGCCACCCCGGCCGCCGGGTTGCTTGGCTGCAGGACGCGAAGGGTCTGTGCGCCGGGCCCGTTGGCGGTGGAGGCCACCGAGTAGGTCATCACGTTGTTGGCGTCGGTGCTCTCGTATTGAACCGAAAATGCACCGTTGTGACAGGTGACGGAGACGTTGGTGACGTTGGCCGAACCCGCGACGCCTGATCCGTCGGCGACGGTGCAGGTCTGACCGGGAGGTTCGGTGGTCACGGCGACGGCGTAGGGGTCCCCCTGGGCTATGGGGGAATCGAAGGTGAACGTGCCGTTGGCACTGATGCTCAGATCGTCCCCGCTGTTGTTCTCGAGGACGACCGTCCCCGCAAGCCCCGAGACGGTGCCCCCGATCGAATAGGTCCCGCCGACGCTCGCGTCTCCGCCGGTCCAGTTGTCAGCGGTCGCGGTGCCGTAGGCCACGATGCCCGGAGCACCGCCGGTCAAGGTGGTGTCGGTGGCCGTTATCTCCACGACACCGTTCTCTGAGAAGGAGAGTGCGGAACCGATAGCGCTCAGAGTCAAGTCGGTGCCGGCTGCCAAGGGGCCGGAGACGTTGAAGGAGCCGAGCTGCGTGAACTGGCCTTCGATCTCTATGTACAGCCCCAATTCCGGCTTGCCGTTGTTCCACCAATAGATGCCCAGATAGAGATCCTGACCACCGTTCTGTGCTCTCACCGCGGGACCGATCCACTGGCCGCCACTGAGCGGAGTGGAGGTGACCTCGATCTGGGAGAACTGATCGCTGGTGTAGGCCTCTCTGGTGCGGATGTCACCGGAGGTTCCGCTCGCCTGGGTGCCGATCACGGCGTCATTGGAGATCGCCAGTCCCCCGTTGGTCATGTCGGTCCAGCATGCACCAAGGCTTCCGTTCGCCCGGTTGAAGTTGTCCGAGACGGAGCTGGCAGCGAATCCTCGTTGCGGCGTCGCCAGGACGAGGAGTGAGGCTATGAGAGCTCCGAGAATCAAGGCCCGTAAGGGCAGTGTCCGTGGTGTCTGCAGCCTCGATGTATGCATAGTGAGGGGTCGTCTCTTCCGGCCGGTCTTGCTTGCTGCAGTCCGCTCAGGGCAAGAGCCGCGGCGGGCGCGCAAAGGCGCGAGAAGGAGTCGACGGCCTGTGAGCAACCATGCTCAATACGTCGCCAACGACTCGAACACCCACGGCGGGAGCGCCGACCCGGGGTACTGAGAGCACCCCGGGTGCCAAAGAGGAAGGAGACGGGCTCGGCGCGGCGACGCATCGAGGTCCGCGGTCATTCGACAGACACATTGACCAACCATGGAAATCGTTCCTTCGGCATCGTGCGCCAAATGGGCCGCGTGAGTTCGTTCGTTTGAAGATGTAGTCGCTCCCTCGCTTGATACGTCGTGATCCATCTTGTCCTCCGGGACATCTGCCGGCGCAGACTCCCGATCTGATGAGCAGCGCCTTTAGCGTCCATCGGCCCCGGGCGTCTCACAATTGCCGACGAATTGGGGGGTCAGAGCGGTCAGTGCTCCGCGCTACCGCACCAACCGGAGTTGGAGCCGGGCCGGATCTCGCCCAGGCCAGGGGGGCCAGAGTCGGAGTAGGTGAGCCAGGAACTGGCTCACCTGCTCAGCCCGGGCGACGAAGCGTCGAACTGGGATCGTGACGAGTTTGCTCAGGCCAGTGTGAGGCCCACCCCGGTGAAGCTCACAGATCCATCCGTGCCTTTCACTCCCGTGGCGCCACCAGCACTCCCACCCCCACTACCACCATTGTCCGAGGTGACGGTGACCGCGACGTTGGATGTTCCACCAGTGAATGCCGAGCCGCCACCGCCTGCAGCGCCGCCAGCAGCATTCGGGCCTGCACCGCCGCCTCCGCCAGAGGCATATCCGCCGCCGCCGCCACCACCACCGGCAGAGAAGCCTCCGGTATCCGTATTGTTGCCGGCGCCACCATTGCCGCCGCCTCCGGATGCGTTGCTGCCTCCGGTACGCGTTGCCGGTGCCCCAGCTATCCCGTTCGGCTCCGACCCGTTGCTGTCGGTACCACCGGTACCTGCGCTGCCGCCCGTGTTCGTGCTGAGGCTACAGGGAGAAGTGCTGCCAGCAGAGACCGTCTTTCCGCCGCCGCCGCCTGTAGCGGGGGTCGTACCGCTCCCGTAGTTGGTGCCGGTTGTGCCCGTGCTCGTCCCGCACACGGTGGCACTGGTCGTCCCGCCGCTGCCCGCGCCGCCGTTCGCTCCGCTCGGGTTCCCGTATCCGCCGCCGCCGCCACCGCCGCCAACCTCGACGATCGTTCCGCTCGGAGCGCCCACGAGGTAGATGCACGTGGCCCCGCCGCCGGCGCCTCCCGCACTGTCATAGCCCTGGCCACCAGCTCCACCAGCCGCGCATCCCGTACCACCGGCACCTGCGGTGCCGCCGGTTCCGGGGCTGCCATTCGCGCCAAGACCGCCGCCACCACCAACGACAACCGTGAATTGTGTCTGCGTCGCGCTGTTGGGGACGGTGATGGTTCCCGTCACGGTTCCCCCGGCCGCCCCGGCGCTGTAGCCAGAGGACCCATTGGCACCACCGCCGCCGCCGGCTCCGTTCATGGTGAAACCAAAGGACGTGACGTGCGCCGGCACTGTGAGGGTGTAGGTGCCCGCAGCCGACTTCGTGACGGTAACCGCGGTCGTGAAGTTCTGCACTGTGCCGTAGTACGTCTGGCTGCCCGGGTTGGTGGCCTGGATGTTGAAGTAGTACGTCGTGTTCGCAGTCAGACCGGTCAAGGCGGCACTCTCCGGAGTGCTCGACGAACCACTGGCGGTCGTCGGACTGGCACTGACAGTGGTGCCCCCCGAGCACGTCGTAACCTGCGACTGCGTGGTCGAATAGCAGAACGTCACCGTGTCGGTGTCGCCCTCGGCATTGACTGTACCGTTCAACGTGGCTGAGGTGGTGTTGATCGGGCTGGCGGTCCCAGTCGCTACCGCTGGAGCGCCGTGGAGGGTGAAGTTGTCCACCGTGGCGCCGTAGTAGACGGTGCCACCCGAACTGGTGACCACCAGGTCGTAGTAGTACTCGGTGCCCGGCGTCAGCCCGGTCAGTGCCTTGCTGTCAGGGGTGGCCGTCGAGCTCGTGCGCGGAGAGGTGGTCGCCGCCTGGGCCGCAGTGGCCGAGTAGCAGTACTGCACGGTGTCGGTGTCGGAGGCAGCTGAACTGGTGGTTACCAAGGGACAGTCCGCATCAGAACGCCGGAGCTCGCTGCGTCCGACGAACCTGGAGGACGACGAGAAGCTCATCCACGTTGCTGACGTCTACGGTTCGGCGTTCTTGTCGGTTCGTCTCCGACCCAGCTCGTAGCCGAGGGGCTCGGTATGTCACGGGCAGCGGCAGGTCGTTGGATCAGCCGGGCCAGGGGAAAAGGCATCTTGGGCCCCGCCATAGGTACCAAGGCGGGGGAGGCTGATGGCCGCTGAGAACCCGATCCACAAGCGACGAATGAACCCTGGGCTTACCCCTCTGCCCGGTCCCGTCCCCGTCCGCGGACCGGGTCGCTCGGACCAGAGGTCGCTTCTCGACGACGAAATGTTGGTGGGTGCGTACCGCACCGACCTCTGTCTCCATCAGGACCGCTCGGCCACCACGATCACCACCTACGGTCAGCACCTCGGGACCTTTCGTCGGTGGCTGGGCCACGAGTACCCCGACACGGCGTTGCCGGAGGTCCAGGGGATGCACGTCAAGGCCTTCTTGTTGGCCGAGGCGGCACGGGGCATCGCCCCCGCCACTCGGTCGTCGGCCCTCTTCGCGCTGCGCTCGTTCTTCGAGTACCTGCGCTCCGAAGATCTCATCGCCACCAACCCGACGGCCAAGATCAAGGTCCCCGGCGCCCGCAAGCTGCGCACCGAGGTCTACAGCGACGCCGAGGCCGACCTGATGCTGGCCTGGGCGGGTGATCAGCCGGGAAAGCGCGGCCGAGTGGGCTACGCCGTCTTGGCCACCTTGCGCTGGACAGGGCTGCGCCGCAACGAGATCTCGATGCTCCGCCTCGACGAGGTGGACCTCGACGCCCGGCGCATCTCGCTCGTCGGCAAGGGGGACAAGGCCCGCATCGTGCCCATCGCTCCCCCGCTCGTGCCCATCTTCGACGACTACGTGACCAGCCTGCGCCCTGCCCTCGCGAAGTCGGCCTTCTTCTTCGTCAACCCCTCGACGCAACACGGCGGGCGCTACGAGGGACGCTACGGCCCGATGACGGTGGCCAAGCTGGTCCAGCGCGCCGGCACCGGGGCCGGGGTCATCGGGGCGCCACTTCCCCCACCGCTGGCGACACTCCTATGCCACCAGCCTGCTGCGCCGCGGAGTGGACATCCACGTCGTCCAGCGCCTCCTCGGTCACTCCAACATCGCCACGACGACCCGCTACCTGCACCTCTCCGACGCCGACCTCTCCGACGCCGTGGACAAGGCGTTCCCCGCCGAGTGAGCTACTCCCCCATCCGCATCTCGGGGTAGGCGTCGAGGAGCAGCTCGACGGCCATCAGGTAGGAGCGGTCGGCCTCGGTGAGCACGGTGTCCTCCTCCACCTCGTCGCTCATGAGCGGTGCCGCCTCTTCGAGCTCCTCGATCTCCTCGGGGGCGTAGGCCGCCACGAAGGCCTGGGTGAGGTCGAACCAATCGGCCCAGTCCTCGGACACGGCGGCCGGGGTGATGGAACCCTCCAGGAGGGCGCTGGTGTAGTAGCGCAGGCGCTTGACCACCTCGGGGCGGAGTTCGTCGTTCTCATCGAGGTAGTCCAAAAGTCGCTCGTCGATGGAGTCGAGATAGACGACGAGGAACTCGCTCATGGATCCCATCTTCGCCGATGAGGGGGGTCGAACGGGAGACGGGGCCCCACTCGTCGCAGCGACGTATCTATCGTCAGCGAGTCCTCCGCGTATCCACTGTTTCTCGTGCCGAGCGTGTCGTATATCGGTGCTTTTGTGCGTCACCGTAAAACTTGTACTTTGACTTTGCCCGACCGAGATCGTGGGATTGGATGTCTTGCTCCATTCGGGCCGGTCGAGCTCAGACGGGCAGGTCTTCCAGCCTAGGGTTCGAGCGCGACGGTCGATGCGATCCACGCGTAGGTAGCGTTAGCACACGCAAGTGTGTAGGTGCCTGTCGCTCCTGCCGTCGGCAGGACCGTCGTAGTCGCAGCACTAGCGGCATTGGAGGAACACGCATCAGCGGTGCCATTACAGGAACCCGTGTTGGCAGATCCGACATCGTAGTTAGGCGTGCCTGGGGCGTCTGTGCCACTAGGCGCTCCACTGAAGGTGTTCGTCCCGCCACTGGCAAACATCGCGACTATTTCGTCGTCCGCGGAGGACGTTGTAACCGACGGAGCTGTCACGGGACTCCCCGAGCTCTTGGGGCTAACTCCAGCGACGTCGATCGGAGTAGTCGTGTTCACGCCGCTGAATTCGAAGATCCCTCCGCTACCGTCCGCGAGGGTCAGCCCGCCACAACTGTTACTAGTGCACGGCCAAGACCAAGTCCAAGAAGGGCTACTTGTGGAACAGCCAGTGCTGCCAACAACACACCAATAGGCAAACTGGAAGATCGTGGCGCTTCCATCGAACGACGCGGTGGGCACCTCTGTCCAGCCGCTTGGAGCAGTGATAGTGGTTACACCGGCTGTCGTGAGATTGTCACGAGCCGTCACTTGTGCGAGCAACACATCGCCGGTAGTGAGGTTCGACGGAGCAGGGATTGTGAGGGAAGTTGCGTTCTGCACGGTTGCACTCGAAGGGGTCCCGACCAAGGCAATATTATGGACCGTGACTGTGACAATCGCCGACGTCGTCACGTTGCCCGCAACATCGGTAGTGACTACACGGAGGTCATAGCTGCCAGAGCTCAGGGACGTCGTGTTCCAGCTGACGGAGTACGGCGACGTCGTGTCAGTGCCGATCGTCGTCCACGTATTGGCATTGTGAGCGGAGTATTGGAACACTGCAGAAGCGACACCCGACCCGCTGTCTGCCGAGTTGGACGAGACCGTGACCGCACTTCCAGAGACCGTCGCATTCGCTGCGGGTGCCGTGATCGAGCCGGTCGGTGCGACGGTATCGATCTTCAGCGCCGCGGTGGTGTGCGTGGTCTCGGTATTCCCGGCGTTGTCCACCGACCAGTAGCTGATCGTCTGCGCCGAGCCGTCAGGGATCGTGACGGCGCTACCCGGGTAGACCGTCTGGGTCCCGCCGTCGATCTTGTAGTAGGTCGTGGCGACCCCTGAGCCTCCGGTGTCGGAGGCCGACAGCGTGAAGGTCGGGCTCGTACCGTTGTACCAGCTGTTCGAACCATTGGGCGAGGCCGGGCTGAGCGTGATGGTGGTCGCCGGTGCGACGGTGTCGATCTTCAGCCCCGCGGTGGTGTGCACGGTCTCGATGTTCCCGGCGTTGTCCACCGACCAGTAGCTGATCGTCTGCGCCGAGCCGTTGGGGATCGTCACGGCGCTACCCGGGTAGACCGTTTGGGTCCCGCCGTCGATCTCGTAGTAGGTCGTGGTGACCCCCGAGCCACCGGTGTCGGTGGCCGAGAGTGTGAAGGTTGGACTCGTGCCCTTGTACCAGCCGCCTGATCCATTGGGTGACGCCGGGTTGAGCGTGATGGTGGTCACCGGTGCGACGGTGTCGATCTTCAGCGCCGAGGTGGTGTGTGTCGTCTCGACATTCCCGGCCTTGTCCACCGACCAGTAGCTGATTGTCTGCGCCGAGCCGTCAGGGATCGTGACGGCGCTGCCTGGGTACACCGTGGCAGTCCCGCCGTCGATCTTGTAGTAGGTCGTGGCGACCCCTGAGCCTCCGGTGTCGGAGGCCGACAGCGTGAAGGTTGGGCTCGTGCCGTCGTACCAGCCGTTTGTCCCGTTGGGCGAGGCCGGGTTGAGGGTGATGGTGGTCACCGGTGCGACAGTGTCCACGAGCACGGGATTGCTCGTCACATTGGACGAGCTCCCATCATTGGCGGTGCCCGTGAGCGTGTACTCGTAGCAGTTGCCGTTTACGACGCCCGTGTCAGGGTTGCTGCTGACGGTGTTGTTGCCCATGTAGCCGCTTGTCGGGCAGACGCCAGCGGTGGGTGCCTGGGCGTTCGAGCGCGTGATCACATTGCCCGCCATCCCCGAGATGGAATCGCTGAAGTTGGTCGTCGTGATGGTGACCGAGAGCGTGTTGGCGTAGGTCGGCACACTGATTGCCCCGCCAGTTGGCCCGGTACCATCGACTGTCACCGGGATCGGCGGCGTACTCGTGGTGGAGTTCGACGCGTTGTCGGTGCCGACGGCGACAATGCTGTAGGGACCGTTGGCTGGTAGGGACGTCCAGTTGACCTGGAAGGGCGGTGAATTGGACGGCAACCCGATCATCGTCCACGCGCCGGAGGAGCACGAGGTCGTGAACCCGGAGCAGCGGTAGTAAGTGACGGAGTTCATGCCGGAGCCACCAGCATCTGTGGCGGCATCTTGGAGGACGTTGGCCGAAGTGGTCACGATGGCGGAGACCGTAAAGGTCGTGCTGGGGATGGTGAGATTGCCGTCATGTCCATCGGTTGCCGTAAGGGCGTAGCCGATGCACTCCTTGGAGATCTGAAGGCTGGAGAAGGTGGCCGTTCCGCTCACGGCGCTCACGGTGCCGTTCGTGACCACGGGCGATCCGCCACACGGATTGGTCGTGATAGTGAGGGCGATGCTCGAGTTGCTGGAGGTCAGGTTTCCGTACTGATCCTCGATCAGGACGGTGACCGCTGGGCTCATCGACAGGCCGACGTACGCGTTGGAGGGCGGCTGACCGAAGACGAGCTGCGACGCACCAGGCGTGCCAACGGTCACCGACAGGCCGCTGCCGTTGTTGATCGAACCGGCGCTGACGACGATGGAGTCGGTGCCGGTCTGGTAGAGCGTCATCTCGGCCTGTCCACTCGCACCTGTCGTCGTGGGGCTCGCCACGCCGCTGGCGAAGGTGATCGATTCGGCGGTGCCAAAGTTGGTGGCGCTGGCCGAGGCGTTGGTCACCGTCGGGTTGTTCGAGCCGATGGCGCTCGCACCGCTGAAGGTCAGGCTCTTCGATCCGGTGTAGGTCGTGACGGTGTTGCCATAGGTGTCCTCGGCGGTGATCGTCAGGTTGTCCGCTGCACCTGCCGTCGGAGTCGTGGTGGCGGCTCCGAGGGAGAACTGCGTCGTCGTACCGGTGGAGCTCACGATGACCTGGAGAGGGTTGGAACTGTTGCTGATCGACCCCTGCGTGACCACGATGCTCGCGGTCTCCGCTTTGTAGAGACTCATGACGCCGTTATTCGACCCTGACACAGACGCCTGTCCAGAGGTGAAGTTGATGGCCGTGGTCGAACCGAAGTTGATCGCTGTGCCCGAAGAGTTGGTGACGGTCGGCTGTGTCCCGTTTAAGGCGGTGCTGGCGCCAGAGAAGACGAGGCCTTGTGACCCAGTGTAGGTGGTCACCTTATTCCCGTAGGTGTCTTCGGCGACGATGGTGAGGTTGTTCGTCGCCCCCGCCGCCATCGTCGCCGAACCCGTCAAGGCGAACTGCGTCACCGTCCCCGTCGGCCCGATGACGGTGTCAGGCGTGCTGGTCACTGGCGCAAATCCCGTATCGGGTGACTTCGTGTCGGTAGCCGTGAAGGAGTAGGTGGTCCCAGCCGTGTCGAGGACAATCGAGGAGAAAGTGGCTTGGCCCTTGACCGCAGCGACGTTGGTGTAGGTGGTCGCCGCTGAGTTGAAGACCCCGCCTGCGGGTCCGGTGGCGATGGACAAGGTGATCGTGTCGCTAGATCCAGTCCCGGTGGCGACGAGGTTGCCCTGGGCGTCTTCGACCGAAACGACGAAGCTCGTGAGAGGGGTGCCCGCCGTACCCGTCGCGGGCGGCTCGGGCGTGAACGCCAGCTTGCTCGCAGGACCGGCACCGGTCGGCGAGAACGAGGCACTTGTCGCGCTCGGTCAGTCCCGAGTACGAAGCCGTGAGGGTGTATTGGGTGCCGATAAGGCCAGCGAACGTGCAGGACGACACGTTGACGACGCCCGACGATGCGGTCAGACCCGAGCATGAGGACAGGGTTCCACCAGACGTGGCGGTCAAGGTGATCGTGCTTGAGAACGTACTCACGACCGCATTAGTTCTCTGGCTCTCGACCTCGACCACAGGCTGAACCGCAAACGTCGAGCCCGATGACCCAGCTACGGGCGACGTTGTAAAGACGAGCTTCGACGCTGGAGAACCGCTTGAATAGGTCGGTACGAAGCTTGCACTCGTCCCGCTGGTCAGTCCTGAGGACGAGGCCGTCAGGTAGTAGGAGGTACCGCTCGTTCCATTGAAGGTGCAGCCAGTCACGGTCACAACGCCGGACACCGCCGTCAGACCCGAGCACGAGGACAAGGTTCCCCCAGAGGATGCGAGAGTGATACTCCCCGAGAACGAGGTCACCACATTGCCTTCGAGGTCCTCCACTTTCACCACCGGTTGGGTCGTGAGTGCGGTCGCTGAGCCGCCTGCCCCCGCGACCGGTGATGTCGTGAAGACGAGCTGAGCGGCCAGACCGGTGATGTTGAACGCACTGGAGGCCAACGAGGTGAAGTTGTCTGGTGCAGCGTTGCTCGCCTGGAGCGTGTAGCCCTGTCCGATCGTGTCGATCTGACAGCCGGAGAAGCTTGCTACACCGTTGATCGTTGTCGCACTACAACCGGAGAGCGTGCCGCCTGGCCCCGCGTTGTTGGCGATGGCCAGCGTAATCGCCTCCGAATCCGACGTGACTACGTTGCCGTGAGCATCTTCGACCTTCACGATGGGTTGCTGACTCCACGGGATGTTGACGACTCCGTTGCCTGGCTGCGTGGTGAAGACAAGTTGAGTGGCCGGACCGGCGACGAAGTTGACTGTGGCGTCTTGGGAAGAGCTGATGGCACTCCCGCCGATGGTGCCGCTAATGGTCCCGGCGCTTACAGTCGTCGGGCTAGTCAGTGTGTCGGTGTAAGTACCGTCACCGTTGTCGGTGGCAGTAGGGGAGGAGAGAGAGCCAGCCGTTGTGCTCAACGTGACGATGCCGCCGCTCGAAGTGAGGTCATTCCCAGCAGCATCGACGGCCTGCACGGTAATCGTTGACGATGACGTGCCGTTTGCAATAACCGAGGTCGGGTTAGCAGTGATTGTGGTATTCGAGGTGCTGGCGGGACCGGCACCGGTCGGCGAGAAGGAGGCGCTTGTGAACGGACCATTGCTATTGACAGTTGTATGAGTACTATCCGTGGCCGACAAGGTGTACTGAGTGCCGATGACTCCGCTGAAGGTGCAGCCGGCTACATTCACGATGCCGCCAGTAGCGGTCAGCGACGAGCAACCCGACAAGGTGCCGCCGGAGCCGCTGGCAATGGTTAGGGCAATGGTGTCCGTGGCCCCGGTGCCGGTGATGACGGTGCCGGTCTCACTCTCGACCTTGACCACTGGCTGGGTCGTGAACGTCGATCCCGATGCTGCAGCAATAGGCGAGGTGGTAACGGCGAGTTTGTATTCGCTGCTCCCAGAACTGCTTGTCGGAGCGAACGACGCACTTGTACCGCTGGTCAGCCCCGAGTACGTCGCCGTCAGGGTGTATTGGGTGCCCACCGTGCCGCTGAACTTGCAGGTGCTGTTCAGGGTCACGACGCCAGACGAGGCAGTCAAACTTGTACATGACGTCAGGCTCCCGCCCGTGGAGGCCGCGAGCCCGATCGTCCCCGAGAAGGAGGTCACCACGTTGCCTGCCGAGTCCTCGGCTTTGATTACGGGCTCGGTCGTGAATGCCGATCCTGACGCCGCCGCGACCGGTGAGGTCGTGAAGACGAGCTGAGCGGCGGGACCAATGACAGTGACGGTCGGCGAGGTCGTAATAGCCGTGGCGGTTCCACCAGACCCCTGATGGGTAGAAGTCGAGAAGGTCGAAGTGCCTGGCGGTGTTGGAGCTGTCACGCTCCCGCCAGACCCCGCGCCGTACGTAATGGTCAGGCTCGCGCCGTTTGAACAGGCTTGAGTCACGGTGATGGTCCACGGACCGGTGCCGCTGATGCTCGCGATAGAAGACGAGCAGCCAGTGACCGTGGTGTACCCGGGAGTGCCTGACGTGGTGTTTGGAGCGGTCCAGCCTGCCGGTATGACGAGCGTGAGGTATGAGCCGCTGCTGAACGCGCAGCTGCCTGAGCCACAGGTCGGGCCGCCGCCTTGGTTGGCAGTGAACGTGAAGGAGAGGATATTGCCAGTGGACCCTGCGGAAGTCGATGTCGGCGAGACCACCATCGTCCCGTCTCCGCTGACCGCGCTGGCAGAGGCTGACTCGATGAGGACGAATGGTGCCGCCAGGGTCCCGAGCATCAGGATCGGCAGGAAGGTCCGTACGAAACGCTTCATCGTGATTCACCCGTCACTGAGCGGCTGGTACCCGCATGAGATCCGATCACTTTCACGGAGTACTCGCTGTGAACAGCTCGGCGGAATCGCATCATCAGTGTCCGTTCACCGTTGGTACCGGGACGACCGGGGCGATGGCGTCAACGAGCACAGGCGTACTCGTCACACTGGCCGAGTTCCGGACATTGTCGGTGCCAGTCAGCGTGTACACGTAGCAGTTGTTGTCGGTAATGGTCGTGTCAGGATTGCTGACGGCATTCGTGCCGGAGTAACCGCTTGCCGGGCAGACCCCGTTGACGGGCGTCTGGCCATTCGACCGGGTGATCACGTTGCTGGCGATGCCCGACCCCGAATCGGTGTAGCCCGTCATAGTGATCGCGAGCGAATGGGTCTTCGAGTAGGTCGGTACGCTGATCGCACCTCCTGTCGGTGCCGTGGTGTCGAACGTCACCGAGCCGTTGTTGGAGTAGGTCGAGGTGCGAGCAGAGTTGTCTGTGGCGTTCACGCTGTAGTGGACCAATCCGTCGGCCTGGCTCGGGTTGGAGATGAGCGGGGCGGAGCGGTAGGTGTAGGTGCTGCCGCCGGGAGTGGTGAATGGCCCGCCGGTCGAGACCAGAGCCACCGCGGTATCACCGGTGGTCACGTTGGTCACGTTGGCAGTCACGCTCTGAATGCCCGTCCCCGAGTTGTCCGTGACGTTCGCGTAGACGTAGTAGCCGGCGTTGTCCTGGACGTAGCCGTTGACGAGCGCGCCCGAGCCCTGGCCGATCACCGTCGCCGTCACGGTTGGGGCTGCCACGTTGACGCTCACCGAGCCACTGGTTCCGCTCGCTGACCAGGAGTAGTACACGGCGACGACGGTGTAGGTGTAAGAGCCATTGGCAAGTGGCCGGTTCGTTGGACCTCCCGAGGTGCTGGAGTAGCTCGCTCCATTGCCGTCGGTGCAGGACGTGGCGCTCGTGATGAGGTGCGTCGAGTCAGTGCCACAGGCTGGACTGGTCGTCGAACCGTTCGACTCGGTGACGTAGTAGCCCTGGGGCGCGACAGCTCCACCACCTGTGACAGAGGCCGTCCAAGTCACGGGCACCGTGATGCCGCTCGCTGGCCCGGCGTTGACGCTCGTTGGAGGGTTCAACAACCCCGTCGCCGCTGCCCCCGTGCCCGAGCCCGTGGATGTGAAGTACGCCCAGGCACCTCCCACGACCGCGAGGACGCCGACGGCGACGAGGACCGCGAGGAAACCTCGACGTCTGCTCAGGCTCCGGGCGTGTCTTGCGTGTCTCACGGCGCGCCGTTCCCGTTGGCCGACCAGTGCAAGCTCAAACTGGCGCCCTTACAGGCGTCCTGGGGGCTATTGACGTCGGTCATGGTGACGGTGGGCAGATTCCCCATCGCCACCCCCAGGTCGCTCAGCGGCTCGGTCGTGCCACCCTGAACGCTCACCGACCAACTCCCCGGGTTCAAGGTGAACCAGGAGGCCTGGCACGACGCGTGAGCGGCGTCGGGGGTGACGACGAGGGACAGGCTCGACGAGCTCACCGTCAGCTCGTCCGAGCCCGGGTTCGGGTTGGAAATGGACAGGTCAACCGACTCCGTCGTGCCCGGATAAAAGGGCGTGCTGGTGTTGCCGCTGATGGAGAAGTTCATGCCGTTCAAGAGGCTGAAGTCCGCCGGGCTGGTGGCACCGGGCGTCGTGGCTCCAACCGTGTAGGAGCCACCAATGAAGTTGGCCGTGAAGTTCTCGGAGAGCTGCCCGTTGGTCCCGGTGGTCGCCGTGATGGTGTCCGTCCCGTTGGAGAAGGTCCCAGACGCCCCCGACGACGGGGCGGTCAAGGTGACCGAGGCCCCCGACACCGGGTCGTTGTATTGGTCGTGACCTCGACCACGAGCGGGGCGCTGAAGGCCGCGCCCTGGGTGGCCGACTGGTTGTTGCCCGAGACGACGCTGATGGCGTTTGCGCTGGCCGCGGTGATGGCAAAGGCGCTGCTCGTGACCGTGAGGGAGTCCGAAGCGTCGGTGGCACTCAGCTTGTAGCCCGTGCAGACCTTGGTGATCTGGAGACCTGAGAAGTTGGCCACCCCCGATGACGCTGCTTTCGACGTGGTCCCACTCAGCGTGCCCGAACACGGGTTGGTGGAGAGGGAGAGCGCCACGGTATGGGTGTCGCTCGTCACCGTGTTGCCGTAGGTGTCCTCGATAGTGAGCGCCACAGCGAAGGTCGAGGTCGATGGCGTCGACGCCGGGGGCTCGGTGGTAAAGACCAGCTTGGACGCGCCCGCCGCGGTGATGGCAAAGGGACTGCTCGTGGCCAACATGGGGCCGTCAGAGACGTCGGTGCCCGAGAGCTGATAGCCCGAGCACGCCTTGGTGATCTGGAGGCCCGAGAAGCTCGCTACCCCGCTCGACGCCGCCTTGGAGGTGGTGCCGCCCAAGGTGCCCCCGCATGGATTGGTGTAGAGAGCGATCGTCACCGTGCTCGAGTCGCTGGTCACCTTGTTGCCGTAGAGGTCCTCGATGGTGACCGACGTCGAGAAGGTGGACGACGCTGCCGTCGAGGCGGGGGGCTCGGTGCTGAAGACCAACTGCGACGCGCTCGCCGCCACGATGTTGAAGGAGTTCGAGGTGGCCGTTCCATGGGCAGGGTTCGAGGTGGCCGAGAGCGAGTAGCCCGTCGCCGCCTTGTTGAGCGAGCAGGTGAAGCTGGCCACGCCACCAGAGACGCTCACCGGCCCGGACCCGCCGCTGTTAGTGCAGGTGAGGGTCGAAGAGCCGGGGTTAGCCGAGAAGCCCAGGCTCACCGTGGTGGTGGTGTCGGAGGTCTCGATGTTGCCGTAGGTGTCCTCGACGGCCACCTTGAAGGCGCTGGTCGATCCGGCGGTGACGTTTTGGCCCGAGGTGGGCTCGGTGATGAAGACCAGCTTGGACGACGCCGCCGACGGTGTTGGTGAGGGAGAAGTCGGCCACAGAGGTGACGCCCGAGACCTTGGCCGTCACGGTGTAGGGACCACCGGTGGTGGTGTTGGCGGTGAAAGTCTCAGACACCTCGCCGTTCGATCCGGTGGTCACGGTGACGGTGCTCGAGCCCTTGGAGAAGGTGCCCGACGCTCCGCTGGAGGGGGCACTGAAGGTGACGCTCGCTCCGGGAACGGGGTCGCCGAGTGCGAGTCGGTGACCTTGGCCACTAGCGGGGACCCGAACGCGCTGTGCACGGTGGCCGACTGCGGCGAGCCCGACACCTCGGTGACCGAAGCCGGGGGGCCCACGACAGTCCAGCAGTAGCTGGAGGTCGAAGAGACGTTGCCCGCCTTGTCGGTGGCCCAGACGTAGAAGCAGTGCGGACCCGGAGCGAGGTTGGTGAAGTCCCATTCGCCCTCGGTGTTGGTGTCACCGTCGTGGTCGGTGTCGCCGGTGCAGTTCATGACCGTTCCCGAGTCGAGATCACACGAGAAGGTGACGTTGGGCCAACCGGTGTCGGTGAACTCGAACTCGGTGTCGGTGCTCGTTGACTCCTCGACGCTGATCACCGGAGCCGCCGGGGCCACGGTGTCGATGGTGAAGCTGGCCGTGGTCAGGCCGCTGCTCGAGGTGGTGTTGCCCAAGGTGTCGGTGGCCCGCACGTAGAGCGTGTAGACGCCGTCGGCCGGCCGCGCCAAGGGGTAGTCCCACGAAGAGGTCCCCGTGGCGGTGTTGAACACCTGTGAGCTCGACGAGAACGACGAGCCGTTCCAGTACTTGCCGCTCGACTGCTGGAGCACCGCCACCCCGACGCTGGTCACTCCCACCGGGTCGGCCGCAGTGCCGCACACGCCCACCGTCGAGCACCCCGCCGTCCAGCTCGCCGCGTTGTAGTAGCTGCCGCTGGCGGGGAAGTTCAACGTGATCGTCGGTGCCGTGGTGTGCACCAGCCACGAGTAGGTGGCGACGCTGCTAGCCGGACCGCTCCCCAGGGACGCCTCGACGTCGAAGGTGTGGGTGGCGTTGGAGAGCCCGCTGTAGGTGACCCCGCTCGACGCGCAGGTGCTGTAGCTCGCCCCGTCCAAGGAGCACTTGAAGGTGTCACCGGTCTGGGTGTCGGAGTACTTGAACGTGGCCGACGTCGAGTTGGTCGGATTCACCGGCTCAGAGGTGATCGTCGGCGTGGGGGTGGTCACCGTCCAGGTGTCCGACGCCGCTGGCGAAGGGGTGTTCGACCCCACTTGGGCCTCGACGGCAAAGGTGTTCGACCCGGCGTTGGTCACCGTCTCGGTCACGCCGCTCGACGCACACGAGCTGAAGCTGGCGCCATTGAACGAGCAGAGGAACGACACGCCCGACAGGGTGTCGGAGTACTTGAAGCTGGCCGAGGTCGCCGTCGTGGGGTTGGCCGGCTCAGACGTGATGGTCGGGGTCGGCGGCACGATCGCCCACGAGTAGGAGGTGGCAGAACTCGTCGAGGTTCCCGAGATGGCCTCCACCTTGAAGGTGTGGCTGCCCTGCGCCAGTCCGCTGTAGCTGACACCGCTGGAGCAGGTGGCAAAGGCAGCCGAGTCTGAGAGAGCACTTGAAGGTGACACCGGAGGAGGTGTCGGTGAAGGTGAATGCGGCCGAGGTCGAAGTCGTCGGGTTGGACGGCTCAGAGGTGATCGACGGTGCCGCCGGGCCGGAAGCGGCCAGTGCATCGTCCACGAAGTAGCTCGGCGGCTGCGACACCGCTGAGAACGGCCACGAGCGCGGCAACGACGCGGCCACTGTGGCCACCCCTCGCCCGCTTCGTCCTCTTGAACCGCTCTGACTTCACTTATTCCTCGTTCTCACTGTGATGGGCAAGTCCACCGAGGGACCTCAGATTCCGCCACGGACCTGAAACCCCTCGCTGGCCTCACCCGGTGGTTGGCCGGGCCACGGAGGGGTCCGTGACCCGGCCTTCCGACCGAGTTAGTGGCTACGTCAGTTCGACGTGTAGCTGAAGGTCAGCGACGCGCCCTTGGCAGACGTTCTGATTCACATTCAGGTCATTGAACGTGATCGTGCCAAGGTCACCAGTGGTCTCGTCAGTCCCGGTCGGGAAGTTCTGCGCCACCGGAACGTCAGGCATGGTGATCCAGCCCGGGTCAGTCGTCGAGTCGCAGCCGGTCTTGTTAGATGTCCAGCTGGCCAAGTGAATAGAGCTCACGTACTCGTTGACCACCTGGGTTGGTGATGCCGAAGGCCACCGTGGCAGTGTCACCGGGCTTCAGATTCGCCCCGGCGCCGTCACTCGGACCGTTGTAAGTGATCGAATCCTGCACGACGGTAACGGCGGTGGTGCTGCCCACCGTTCCCGAACCCGTGCCGGCTCCTGTGCTCGTGAAGTACGCGAACGCACCACCAGCAACACCGAGGGCGAGCCCTGCGGCGAGACCGATGGCCGCCACCTTCTTGTTCATGAATCGCTTCATTTTTCTCCTTTGTTTGATGGGTTACTTGATTAGGGCGCCTGGGTTACAGGCGTCACTGTGTGCGGCGCCTGCGGGGGCCAGGTCGCCCTATGCAAGGAACCCATTCGAGGGGGTTCCCGCTTGCTGCCGGGAACCCTTGCGAGTTCCCGTGTGCTGCCGGGAACCCTTGCGAGTTCCCGTGTGAGCGGCCCGAACCGAACGCGGAGATGACTCCGCTGTTCCGTGCCGCCACACCTGAGCGATAGGAGCCGTGTTGCCGGCGTTGTGTCGACGCGCGAACGACGGTCCAGCGCCGCGCCTCGATCACACGAGCTGACCGAAGGACCGGCTGCGTCACGCGCTGATCCGCCAACAGTCGGATTCGCCAGATCCACTGCACCCCTATCGCCTGATCTTTTAAGGAGCGGTCGCCAAACCACTCCTTCGCCAATGCAGCATTGATTCATGCAGCGGGCATGCGGTCAACGAGCCAAAAGTCATGTGTCGCATGGCACGTCGGCGACCGGCACACATGCATGGACGCGCGCGGCCGGTTCGCTACCAGGACTCTTGTCAATCCGTTGTGCGGACTCCCTGCTCGCTCTCACGCGTTCGTCATAGGAATGTTGTGCGCGCCTTGTCTCAATACGGCTCAAGTCGCGACCGCGCCGCCCGACCGCGCTGATCGACCACACCGCTTCGCTTGAGGAGGTGCGAGCCGCGCGCCGTGCGAGGATGGAACGCATCGAACCCGACGACGCCACCCAGGCGGACGACGACCCCGCCACCGATCCGAACGAGCTCGAGCCACAGCCGTGCGACACGCCGGCATCCGATGAGGCCCCGTCCGGCTTCGACCGCTGGCGCCGGGACTCAGCACTCGGCGTGGTCGGCACCGGCGTCGCCCGGGGTCTGCAGGCCGTCTTCGCTCCCCCGGTCGACGAGCCGGTCATCGTCGCCGCCGTGCCCGGGGAGCCCCCGGGCGAGGACGAGCGAATCCGCGTCATCCTCGATCCCGACGACCCCACCAAGTCAGTCGCCATCGTCCCCGAGCCCAAAGACGGCGCCCCGCCTCCACCGCAACCCTCCCCCTGATCAGGGACTCCGTCCGCCCGCGTTGACTCTCCAACGCCTCGGACTTAGGATCTGGTGAATCAGACAGCTTGTCCGATTCTTCAGAGGAGATGTACAGACATGAGCACCCTGGCGGACGTAACACCCGGCGCCGGCGTCAGCCCGGTCGATCTCTCGGACTCGCGCTCCTTTGTGTCGGGGGTCCCCCACGCCTGGCTGGCCTACCTGCGGCGCCACGACCCGGTCCATTGGCAACAAGAGCAGAGCGGGCCTGGCTTCTGGGCCGTGACCCGTTACGAGGACTGCGTCACGGTCAACCGCGACTACGAGCGCTTCAGCTCGGCCGCCCGCGGCACCATGCCCTTCGAGCTGTCCGACGACGACATCGCCCAGCAGGGCCTGATGATGCTCAACATGGACCCGCCGCTGCACACGCGCTACCGCCGCCTGGTCAACAAGGGCTTCACCCCCCGCATGGTGCGCGACCTCGAGGCGAGCATCCACCAGGTCACCGACGCCATCATCGACGACGTCATCGAGACCGGTGAGGCCGACTTCGTCACGCAGCTCTCCGCCGAGCTCCCCCTTCAGGTGATCGCCGAGCTGCTCGGTGTGCCGCAGGCGGACCGCCACCGCATGTTCGAGTGGTCGAACGCCATGGTGGGCAACGAGGACCCCGAGTACCAGGCCCAGGCCGACCAGGCCATCGTCGCCGCCATGGAGCTCTACGCGTATGCCGCCGAGCTCTTCGCGGCCAAGCGCGTCGACCCCCACGCCGACCTCATGAGCTCGCTCACGACGGTCGAGGTCGAGGGCGAGCGCCTGAGCGACATGGAGCTCGAGCTGTTCTTCCTCCTCCTCACCGTCGCCGGCAACGAGACGACGCGCAACCTGATGTCGGGCGCCATGCACGCCTTCTTCGTGCACCCCGAGCAGTGGCAACGCCTCGTCGACGACCGCAGCCTGCTGCCCACCGCGGTCGACGAGATGCTGCGCTTCGTCTCGCCCGTGATGAACTTCCGTCGCACCGCCATGTGCGACCTCACCCTCAGCGGGACCAACGTCGCCGCGGGAGACAAGGTGGTCTTCTTCCATACCTCGGCCAACCGCGACGAGGACGTCTTCGATGACCCCGACCGTTTCGACGTGAGCCGCGACCCCAACCCGCACATCGCCTTCGGCGGCGGCGGCCCCCATTTCTGTCTGGGCACCAACCTCGCTCGCATGGAGATCCGGGTGATGTTCGAGCACCTGTTGGACCGCATGCCCGACATCCGCCAGGCCGGCGAGGCGCAGCGCCTACAGTCCCAGTTCATCAATGGCGTCAAGCACCTTCCCGTCGCGTTCACCCCGGCCGCCCGCGTCACCCCCCGCCCGGCCGCCTGAGCCGGCGTACTGAGCGGGCAGCGAACACAACCATGGCCCGGCGCGCGCCTGACGCACTGAAAGACGTCATCCGGGACTTCCGGCGCGACCAGATCATCGACACGGCGCGCCAGCTCTTCGGCGAGCGCGGCACGACCGATGTCTCGATGGACGAGATCGCCGGGCAGGCCGGCGTGGCCCGCTCGACGGTCTACGTGTACTTCGCCAACCGGGACGAGCTCCTGCGGGCCTGCGTGCAGTCGATGTACGACCAGATGGCCGACACCATTGCGCTCGTGGTGACCGGCGACGCCGCGCCGATGGAGCGCCTGCGCCGGCTCATGGTCGGGGTGCTCGAGCGCATCGACGAGAACCGGTCGTTCTTCCGGCTCGCCATGGCCACCCAGGGCTCGGCGCGGGCCGAGGGCGCCGAGGCGGTGGGCGGCGCGTTGATGATGATCGGGCTCGACATGATGCGCGTGCTCGAGGAGCTCGTCGCCGCCAGCGTGGCGGCGGGTGACTTCCGTAACGAGCTCGAAGCGGAGCGTGCGGTCGTCCTGATCGGTCAGCAGATCTACGGTGCGCTCTCGGTCCGAGCGGGCGAGCCCGACCCGATCCCGGCCGCGCGGGCGGCCGAGGAGATCTGCGACTTCGTCCGACGTGGCCTGGGGGGCTGACACCGATGCAATTCGATCTCTGGATGCCGACCGCCAGCCCGATGACGACACCCGCGCTGCTCGATGCGGTCGCCGAGGGCGCCCAGGCACGGGACATCGCGACCATCTGGGTGGGCGAGCACGTCGTGCTCTTCGACCAGTACGAGAGCGCCTATCCCTACGCGGACGACGGCCGTATCCCCGCGCCGCCGGGCAGCGGGCTCCTGGAGCCACTGGTGACGCTGACCTACCTGGCCGCCCGCACCTCGACCGTGCGCCTGGGGACGGCCATGCTGCTGCTCCCCCAGCGCAACCCGGTCTACGTGGCCAAGGAGGTCAGCACGCTCGACTGGCTCTCGGGCGGGCGGGTCGACCTCGGGGTCGGCGTGGGCTGGCTCAAAGAGGAGTTCGACGCGCTCAACGTGCCCTGGGCGCGCCGGGGCACCCGCACGGACGAGTACCTCGAAGTGTTGCGCACGCTCTGGGTCGACGACACGTCCGAATTCCACGGCCAGACCTACGACCTGGCCCCGTGCGAGATGTTCCCCAAGCCGGTGCAACAGCCCCACCCGCCCATCCACATCGGCGGGGAGACCACGGCCGCCTTGCGCCGGGCCGCTCGCCACGCCCAGGGCTGGCACACTTTCAACCGCTCACCCGAGGAGCTGGCCGACGGGCTGGCGGCGCTCGACCTCGAGCTCGACGCGGCCGGCCGCAGCCGAGACGAGCTGCGCATCACAGTCTGCCCGTACTTCAACCAGCTCACGCCCGAGTGGGTCGAGGGCTACGCCGAAGCCGGCGCCGATGCAGTCGCCGCGCTGTTCTTCGCCTTCACCCCAGACGACGTGGCCCGCGCCTTCGACGACCTCGAGGCGTGCCGCGAAGCTGCGCTGCGCACCGCGTCCTGACCGCGCGCCGGCGTCTGATGGGTAGAGGAGGGGAAGGCGCCGACGGCACACAACCCACGGGCGACGCGAGGCGCGCCGCATGCTCGGGGCGGAACACGCCCGCTTCCCCGCGCCACCCGTAGGCTTGCACTGACGACGGTACGACCACCGACGACGGATCGAATCGTCCAGAGGAATGATCCACCGTGGGCGGGTTTCATCCTTGGGGATGAGCACCCGGGCGGCCCCCGCCGGAGAGTCTGGAGAGATGAGACCGGGGAGGTTCGCGTACGGAGATCCTGCTCAGGCGGCACTACGATGGTCGTCCCGCCCGGGAACGAGGGATCCGATGGCCCCCAGCGCACGTCACCTGTATCCAGAGTGGCTCCGGCCCGCGAGCGTCCGGGCCACGCCGGGCAGCGAGCTCGGAGCCGAACGCCAGCCCGACGGGGCGGCGCGGGTCTGGGAGCGCCTGCGGGCCTTCGACCGCCGCTACGCCACCTATGTCGACGTGGCGCTGGCCTGCGTCCTCTTCGTCTTGTGCTCGGGATGGCTCATCGAGCGTGGCACCGCGCCGAATTTGTGGCTGGCCGCCGCCCTGATCTTCCCCCTGATCTTCCGGCGGCGGGCACCGATGACCGTCTTCCTCGTCATCAGCGCGGTGGCCTTCGTGCAGTACTTGGTCACCAGCCCTGCGCTGGCCGACGCCGCGCTGCTCGTGGCGCTCTACACCGTGGCGCTCGAGTCGCAGTGGTTCCTCGTCGTGGCGGCCTCGGCCATCCTCGAGGCCGGCGTCGTCTTGGCCACGATCAGCTGGACGCCGACGGGGAACGATCTCAAGTCGTTCGTGTTCCTCACCGGTCTCGCCTTCGCTGCGCTGCTGGCGGGCATCGTGATGCGGGCGCTGCGCAGCCAGCTGGACTGGCTGGCCGAGCGCACCCAGCGCCTGGAGATCGAGCGGGACCAGCAGGCGTCGCTGGCCGCCGCCACGGAGCGGGCCCGCATCGCGCGGGAGATGCACGATGTCGTGTCACACAACATCCAGGTGATGGTGACCCTGGCCGACGCCGCCTCCGCCGCGCTGGCGTCCGACCCCGCACGCGCGGCCGAGACCATGCACGAGGTGTCGGCCACCGGGCGCCAGGCCCTGACCGACATGCGCCGCATGCTCGGCGTGCTGCGCGATGAGCCGACCGGCGCCGGCGCCACGGTGGCCGCGGCGGCGGGGGTGAACGTGACCGGCGCGCTCGGTGGTGCTGGTGCGGCTGCTGCCGGTAGTGCCAACGGCAGCCGGCCGCCTCTCGCCCCCCAGCCGGGCCTGCGCGACCTCGCTGCGCTCGTCGAGCGCGTGCCGCGGCACCGGCCTGGCCGTCTCGGTCGAGCACCGGGGGCGCCCCTTCGACGTGTCGGGCGCCGCGGGCCTGACGGTCTATCGGATCGTGCAGGAGGCCCTGACCAACGCCTTGAAGCATGCACACGAGCCGGGCGTCGTCGAGGTGGTGCTCGAGTTCGACGACCCCGATCTCTCGGTGCGGGTCAACGACGACGGTCAGAGCGTGGTGTCCGTGGCGGGCGGGGCCGGCGCGGGCGTGGGCGCCAATGGGAGCTCGAGCGGTCACGGCGTGACCGGCATGGCCGAGCGCGCCGCCGCCTTCGGCGGGCGGCTCGAGGCCGGTCCCAAGCCCGAGGGCGGCTGGGAGGTCCGGGCCACGCTGCGTGACTGCAAGGCGCCCATCCCGGTATGACCGTCCGCGTCGTGCTGGCGGACGACCAGGCTCTGTTGCGCAAGGGCTTCCGCATGATCCTCGAGGCGGAGGACGGCATCGAGATCGTGGGTGAGGCGGCCGACGGCGCCGACGCCGTCCGCCTCGTCGAGCTCTACGGGCCCGACGTCGTGCTGATGGACGTGCGCATGCCCGTGCTCGACGGGATCGAGGCGACGCGCGCCATCGCACAGTCGGAGGCGGGCGACCGGACCCGCGTCTTGATCTTGACGACCTTCGACCTCGACGAGTACGCCTTCAGCGCGCTGCGCGCCGGCGCCAGTGGCTTCTTGTTGAAGGACGTGCCCCCGGCCGAGCTCGTCTCGGCCATCCGCACCGTGGCCCGCGGCGACGCCGTCGTGTCGCCGCGCATCACACGGCGGCTCCTCGAGGAGTACGCCGACACCTTGCCCGATATGTCCGGTGGTGGACCGGAGGCCGGAGCCGGCGCCGGCATCGGCTCGGACGCCGAGGCTGGGGCCACCGGGGCGGCGGGCGCGGGCACGCCGGACCAGGTGGCACTGGCCAGCCTGACCGAGCGCGAGCGGGAGGTGCTGCTCGCGGTCGCCGACGGCCTCTCCAACGCCGAGATCGCGGAGCGCCTCTACGTCTCCGAGGCGACGGTGAAGTCGCACGTGGGTCGTCTGCTGGCCAAGCTGGGGCTGCGCGACCGGGTGCAAGCAGTGGTCTTTGCCTTCCAGTCGGGGCTCGTCCGGCCTTCCTGATCCGGCCCTTCGACGCGGCCCACCCACGCTGGCGTAGGGTCAGTGCCCGGAGGGAGGACGGAGGAGGTCCCGAGAGGCCCCGCCGCCCACCGCCCATAGGCTCGTTTCGGTGGACGCTGCGACGGACCCGACTCCCCGTGGCGCCGCGCCCGACGTCGCCTTCGCCACCTTCAGTGACGACGGGCCGTGGGTCGTCGATCCCGCTGGCCTCACGTGGCGCCGTGGGCTCACCGGGGTGCGCTCCCGCCTCAGCGCCGCCCTCCCCCGCCTGACCCGCCGCCGCGCGATCCCGCCGGGCCGCCGGCTCGGCAGCACCCTGCGGCACCTCGGGGGCGCGCTCGGACTGTGGTACGTGACCGAGCGGCGCCGGGGCGGCGCCGCCTCCGTCGCCGGCCTGTCGCACCGGTTGCGCGTGGCCGCCGAGACGCTGGGCCCGACCTACATCAAGCTCGGCCAGATCGTCGCTTCGGGCGACGGCATCTTCCCGGCCGAGCTGGTGGCCGAGTTCAAGTGGTGCCGGGACCAGGTGGCGCCCGAGCCGTGGCCCGTCATCGAGCGGGTGCTGGTCGAGGAGCTCGGCGGGCCCCTCGACCGCGTCTTCGCCTCGGTCGAGCGCGTACCGCTCGCCGCCGCCTCCATCGCCCAGGTGCATCCGGCCACGTTGCTCGACGGCACGAAGGTCGTGGTCAAGGTGCAGCGGCCCTCGGTGGCGGACCTCGTGCGCCGCGACCTGGCGGTGATGGCCTGGTTGGCGCCGCACCTCGTGGGGCGCATCCCGGTCGCCGCGTTGGCCAACCCGCCGGCGCTGGTCGAACTGTTCGCCGAGACGATCACCGAAGAGCTCGACTTCCGGCTCGAGGCCGAGAACATGCTCGATATCGCCACGACCTTCGCCGCGTTGGATCAGCGTGACTTCGTGGTGCCGCGCCCCCACCCGTCCCTCGTGACGCGGCGCATGCTCGTCATGGAACGCCTCGACGGGTTCAACTTCTCCGACGTCGAGGGCATGCACGCCGCCGGCATCGACACCGAGGCGGTCGTGCGGGCCGGCATGGTCGGATTTCTCGAGGGCTGCATGATGTACGGCATCTTCCACGGTGACCTCCATGGAGGGAACCTGTTCGTGCTGCCCTCGGGGAAGACGGCGCTGCTCGATTTCGGGATCACCGGCCGGCTGACCGAGGCCAAACGGCTCGCGCTGCTCTCCCTCCTCGTCGGCGCGTCCAACGGGGACATTCCGGCTCAGGTCGTCGCGCTGCCGCGACCTGGGCGCGTTTCCCGACGATGTCGACGTGCAACAGGTCATCGACGCGCTCGGGCTCGAGGGGCCGCCGGTGGATCCGGTCACGCTGACGGCCGACCAGCTGGTGGCCGAGATGCAGCGGTCGATCAAGACGCTGCTCGCGCTCGGCGCCCGTTTGCCCAAGGAGCTCATGCTGTTCGTGAAGAACCTGATGTTCCTCGACGGCGCCATTGCGACGTTGGCGCCCGACCTCGACCTCTTCGCCGAGGTGGAGGCCATCGCCTTGATGTTCGCCGCCAAGCACGGCGAGCGGATCATGGCCCAGCTCGGCCTCGAGCCGACCGAGGACTGGGTCCCCGACATGGCGGGCTTCAAGGCCGGGTTCGGGCTGGACGAGACGACCGAGAGCCTCACCCACCGCGAGCTCCAGGCGCGCCGGGCCGAGGTGCGCGAGAAGTTCGAAGGCCGGGGCCGCTCCCGGGGCCGGCGCGGTGGCCGGGGCCGGCGTTCGGGTCGTCGGCCCACCCCTGGCTGACCACCTCCGACGACCACCCGCGACGAACCACCCCCGACGAACCACCACCAACCATCCGCAGATCAGCGCGTCGCCGACGACCATCCCGACACGAGCTCGAGCAACTGCCGCGCCACCCAGTAGTGCGGCGGCCGGCCGGGGCCCGAGTGGCCCGGCTGGTAGCGCTCGACGATGCCTCGCTCCGCCAGTGCGGCGAGCGCGCTCTGTCCCGAGCGCGCCGAGACCCCGAGCCGTTCGGCAACGTCGCCCGCGGCGAGGACCGGCTGTTCGGCCAGGAGGTCGATGACCCGCCGCGCCGCGGCGTCCTCGCGCAGGCCGCCCACACGCGTCCGCCAGTCCGCCAGCAGGTTCTCTGAGCGCGCGATGAGCTCGACGGCCGCCTCGCTGCTGCGCTCCAACGCGCTCGCCATCCACTCGACCCACGGGTCCAGCTGGCCCATGCGATACAGCGTCAGGCCGGCGAGATACCCGCCCGGGTCCCGTGCGATCACGACGCTGACCGGCGGCGGGACCGTCAGCGCCAGGCGGTGCGAGAGCACCCAGCCGATGAGGACGCGCCCGATTCGCCCGTTGCCGTCGCCGAAGGGATGGATCGACTCGAACTGCGCGTGGACGACCGAGGCCTGGGTCACGGGGTCGAGCGACTCGCCGTTGGCGAAGGACACCAGATCCTCCATGAGGCCGCCGATCAGCTCGGGCGGCGGGGGCACGAAGGCGGCGTCGGCCGGGGACGTGCCGCCGACCCAGGACTGCTCGGTGCGGTAGGCGCCCACCAGGCGCGGCGGGAGTGCCCCGCCGGGCTCGGTCAGCCGGCGGTGCCATGTTCGGATGTCCTTCTCGGTGAGGGCGCGCTGCGGGTGGGCCAGGGCGCCGACCACCGCGCCGAGGTTGTCGGCCACCTCGGACGCGGCATCGCTCACCGCGCCCCCGACCTCGGCCGCCGCGACGTCGGCCATCGGTGCCTGGAGCCCCTCGATGAAGGAGGACGCCACCCCCTCGGAGCGCAGGAGCAGCGTGGCGAGCGGTCCGAAGTGGGCCGTGCGGTTCCCGGCCGCCACGGCCGCGGCCGCGGCCCGCTCGGTCAGCCGGCTCGCCTTGAGGCCGAGGTCGAAGGGCTGGTCACGCAGCGGCATGGGCACCCACGCCCGCACCTCGGCACCGTTCCAGGAGACCGGGACCTCGTGCCCCCTGTATACGTATCCTTCCGAAACCCCACCCATTTACGGAAGGATAGGTGCCGCCCCCGTAACCTGGCCGGCGTGCGCATCCGGCCTCTCACCCAGACCGACTGGGACGACTGGCGGGCGTTGTGGGCGGGCTACCTCGACTTCTACCGCGCCACGCTCTCGGAGGAGACCTCGGGCGCCACGTTCGAGCGCCTCTGCGGTGCCGACGACACCATGTTCGGGCTCATCGCCCTCGACGACACCGGCCAGGGCATCGGGATGGCCAACTGCGTCCTGCACGCCCAGACCTGGTCGCGGCAGCCCACGTGCTACCTCGAGGACCTCTTCGTGGACCCCTCCGCACGCGGGCAGGACGTCGGGCGCGCCCTGCTGCACGCCGCCAAGGAGGCGGCGCTGCAGCGCGGCGCGGGTCGCCTGTACTGGCACACCCAGGTCTACAACGGCCGGGCGCGGTCGCTCTACGACCAGGTCGCGCACCCCACGTCCTTCGTCGTCTACGAGATGTAGCCCTGTCACAACGCCTCCGTATGGTCCTCCGTGTGACGGCCCTCCCCGTGCTCTCGACGGCGCCCACGTCCACCCCTCGCATCCCGGCCCGGTCTCGAGCCGGCCGGTAGGGTTCGACCGATCGTCATGCCGCCACGACGTCGCACCGCGACCTCCAATTTCGGTGTCGGACGCCGCGAGTCCCACGTGGCCGACGCCTTCTACTCCCGCTTCGAAGCAACGGAGTTGAGCGCGGACGAGCACGTGAACGCGCACCGGCCCGGTGTGTCCTGCGTGTGCGGTGATGCCCGCCGGATGGATGAGGTGGCGGACGACTCGGTGGCTCTCGTCGTCACGTCACCGCCGTATTTCGCCGGGAAGCAGTACGAGGAGGAGCTCGACCGCGAGGGCGTGCCGGGGTCCTACATCGAGTACCTGGCGCTGCTGCGTGACGTCTTCGCCGAGTGCAAGCGTGTGCTCGAGCCGGGCGGGCGCATCGCCGTCAACGTCGCCAACCTCGGCCGCAAGCCGTACCGCAGCCTGGCGGCGGACGTCATGACCATCCTCCAGGACGATCTGCGCCTGCTGCCCCGCGGCGAGATCGTGTGGCAGAAGGGCGAGGGCGCCAGCGGCTCGTGCGCGTGGGGCTCCTTCCGCTCGGCCGCCAACCCGGTGCTGCGCGACGTCACCGAGCGGGTGATCGTGGCCAGTAAGGGCCGCTTCGGGCGCGCCCGCTCCCCGAAGGAGCGCCGGCGCGACGGGTTGCCGCACGAGAGCAGCATCGGCGCCGACGACTTCATGGCGCTGACGCTCGACGTGTGGGACATCCCGCCCGAGAGTGCCGTGCGGGTGCGACACCCGGCGCCGTTCCCCGTCGAGCTGCCGCTGCGGCTGATGGAGCTCTACACATATCGAGGGGATCTCGTCGTCGACCCGTTCGCCGGCTCGGGCTCGACCCTCGTCGCGGCGCGGCGGTGCGGCCGCGACGCCGTCGGCTACGACACCGACCCGGCGTACGTCGAGCTGGCCCGGGCTCGGATGGCCTCCGAAGGTGACCGCGACCCAGGACCGGAGAGCGACGGCACCTCGGCGTCGACGCTGGCGCGGGCGACCCTCGAGCGGGCCGGCTTCCGCGACGTGCGGACGAACCGTCGCTTCCGCGGCCTCGGCATGGCCGTCGACTTCACGGGAACCGACGCCGCAGGCCGAACGTGGTACTTCGACGTCGCCGGGCCGAACTCGGCGTTCCGCGGCGGCATGGCGCGGTCGGAGACGGTGTGGCGCACACTGGGGCGGGCCTACGTGATGGCCGCCGGCGACGCGTCGCCCTTCGTGGTGCTGACCTCACAGCTGCCGCGCGCCGGCACCGAAGCGGACCGTGCACTGCGCGCCCCGGGGCCGGGCGGGTTGTTCGACGTCATCGACCTGCTCTCCGAGGCCGCACTGACGCGGCTGGCCCGCTATGCGCGTGGACGATGCGCCAGCCCGATGGCGGGGTTCTGGGCCTCATCGGACGTCGCGCCGGGGGCAGTCTGAGCCGTGGGCACCGTCGTGGCGTGCGCCGTCGTGCGTGACGATCCGCCACGAGTCTTCGTCGCCGAGGATCTCGACACGCTGAACTGGGTGCTGGCCTGCCAGCTGGTGGCGAAGACCCCGGGGGACGAGCTGCCCGCCGGGGAACGGGACGCGCTGCGCCTCGCACTCCAAGAGCAGCGGTGGGGTGACGCCGTGTTCGCCTTCATCGCCCGGACCGGCATCGCAGTGGACGTCTACGAGAGCACGGAACTGCACGTCGCGGCCGACGCCGCCGTCGGCCCGCTGGAGCTGCAGCTCACGCCCCTCTTCACCGGGTAACCGCGCGACGGCCCAGCCCGGCCCGTCCCGCCTCCCGGCTGCACCCCGGTGACACGACGGAGCCGTGACAGCGCCACCGCGGCATCCGGCCGCACGTAACCGAGACCCTGGGTCGTGTCGTGCCAGGATTCGTAGATGCCGAGCGATCGCACCACGGTGACCGAACTCGGCACCGGACTCGGCATGCTCGGTTTGCCCGACGTCGACGCCGCGGTGCGCTCGCGCACACCGATCATGCACAGTCTCTCGCCCGAGATGTGGGAGCGCCTCACCGCACTCCGTGCCGGCGGGGCCTTCGACACCGAGTTCCACGCGGCGTGGGCCAACGGGCAGGCCTTCCTCGCCGCCACCGACGGCCTGCGCGGGCGGCAGCCCACCGTGGTGGAATGGAAGGGCACCGGACGGGCGCCCGGCGACGAGGTGGCGCCCATCGACCTGCGCGTCGATCACGTCTACCTCGTCAGCTGCAAGTACCTCTCGAACATCCTCTTCAACGCGTCGCCAGCGCACCTCTTCGACTCCTTGCTGGTCGGCGGGCAGAGCCGCGCCGGCCGGACCGCGCGCGACGTCCTCCCCGGCAGCGGGGACTGGTACGCCGAGGTCGCACCCCGCCAGTTCCAGGCGCTCTACGAGGCGGTTCGGCAGCCACTGCTGCAGGCCGCGGACGGGAACGCCGGTCCCATGGCGGCCCCGGCCTCCGCGTCGACAGCCGCGCACACGAGAGCGCGACGCTCTGGAGGGGCCGCGGCGTCGCCGCGGTGTCACTCCCCGGTTTCGATGAGATCGACGGTGCCGGTGCCGACGCCGGCGCAGACGCGGACGCTCGGCTGGTTACGGCGAACCGCTCTCCGTCGGTCGCCCTCCGCACGCTGCCCGAGCGCGCGGTCGACCTGACGACGGCGCAGCGCGACGCCTTGGGGCACTGGCTGCGCGCCGGATGGTCCGAAGAGGCGAAGGACCGCTACGGCGCGCTGTCGGACGAGGTGGCACGGGCGACGGCGCGGCGCTGGGAGGAGGCCATGGCAGGTGCGGGCGGGGGCACCGGCGGGGCGGGCGAGGCCATGCTCTGGCGTCTGCTGCGCATCGGCAGCGCCCCCTACTTCGTCCTCGGCTCCTCGACCGCACGCTCGCTCCGGCTGCGTATCGCGACGTCGTGGGACTGGCGCCAGCAGTACAAGCTCGTCTCGTTCTCGGTCGAGGCCCAACCCGGCGGGCAGCCGCGCGTGGGCTGGGCGGCGGTCGTGCGCCACCGTGTCTCGCACGAGCTGTGCGAGGTGGCGGGGCACATCGAGGTGCGATGGAGCCACGGACGCTTCGGGGGCCTCCCCGAGGCCAAGGGATATCTCGATGTGCCGCACCATCTCGTACCGGGGTATTTCCAGCTCTGATGACCGTCTTCCACCCCGAGGCGTTCACTCCCCCCCTGCACGTGCCACACCTCGCCTGCCCGCCGGTCGTGTTGCGGCCCTACGCCATCTCCGACCTCGCCATGGTGCGTCACGCCTCGGCCGACCCGGCGATCCCGCCGATCTCCTCCGTTCCGGCGACCTACACCGACGACGCCGGGCGAGCCTTCGTCGAACGCCAGCACGCGCGGGCCAGCGAGGGCGACGGCTACTCCTTCGTGATCGCCCGCGGCGACGACCCCGGCGCCGGCCTCGGCTCCATCGGGCTGTGGCTCCAAGAGATCGAGAGCGGCCGTGCCTCCGTCGGCTACTGGCTGCTCGCCAGCGCCCGCGGACACGGCTTGGCGGCCTGTGCCCTGCGCGCGGTCGTCGACTTCGCGCTCGACCAGCTGGCCATCCCCCGCCTGCACCTCTTCGTCGAGCCCTGGAACATTGCCTCGGCGCGGACGGCGGAGGCCGCCGGCTTCCATCGTGAGGCCACCTTGCGGGGTTGGGAGCGCATCGATGGCGCGCAGCACGACGCCGACTGCTTCGCCCTCTTGCACAGCGAACGCGACACCCCGGACTGAACCTGACTGCAGTCGGAGGGCTCTGCGAGACTGCAGCCATGTTCGCAGCGGACCACGAGGCGAAGGCCATCGCCACCCGGATCGACCGGCTCATGGCGGCCGTCTTCAAGGAGGACGTCGACGAGCGGCTGGCGAGCCTCCGCCGTCACGTGGCACCGGACTTCGTGTACGTCACTCCCGAAGCCGTCTTCGAGGGACCAGAGGGGCTGAGCGAGGCGTTCGCGCTGTATCGCCGCGCTGACCGGCGGCCCGTCACTCTGCGCCGGACCAGCAGCATCGACCTGCACCACGGCTACTTCCGCTTCACCTGGAAACGAATGGAGCGCGGCGTCACTGCGATGGAAGGCTGGAGCTTCGGCTCGCTCGACGAGGAGCGGGCGATCGGGCGTGTGGTCACGTTCGAGGGTCTGGTGCCCGGAGTGCTCGACGAGGATGGGTGACGCGATGACCAGGGTCTGGAGCGCATCCCACCGCGCAAGGAGGAACCGCTGATGCTGGTGCTGGTCGAAGTCGAGGACCGCGTCGCCACGGTCACGCTGAACCGTCCCGAAGCACGCAATGCGATCTCCTCCGAGCTCCACGCCCAGCTCGATGCGGCGATCATCGAGCTCGACGGACGCGACGACGTGGGGTGCATCGTGCTCACGGGCGCAGACCCGGCGTTCTGTGCGGGCATGGACCTCAAGTCGCTCGCCACTGAGCTGCGTTCGGTCCAGCAGCAGCGCCAACGCACACCAGCTCGCTTCGACGGCATGGTGCCGCCCCACTCGGCGCCGATCATCGGGGCCATCAACGGGCCGACCGTGACCGGTGGCCTCGAGCTCGCCATGTGCTGCGACTTCCTCATCGCCTCCGAACGCGCGCGCTTCGCCGACACGCACGCTCGGGTCGGCGTCATGCCCGGCGGTGGCATGACCATCCGTCTGCCCCAACTGGTCGGCATCGACCGGGCGCGCCGGATGAGCTTCACCGGCGACTACATCGATGCCGAGACGGCGCGCGACTGGGGCCTCGTCGTCGAGGTGGTCCCCCACGATGCGCTCCTTCCACGGGCCCGCGAGCTGGCGGCAACCATTGCCACCATCCCCAACGAGTACGTCCGCGAGCTGCGGCGCGGGTACGACGAGATCGGGGCCCTCTCGGGGGCCGAAGCCCTCGCCGCGGAGAACCGGTGGTCGCGCGGGTGGATGGAAGAGCGATTCGACCAGAGCCGCCTGGCCGCGGAGCGCGAGAACGATCGTGGCCCGAGGACGCCAGCAGAACACCGGACTGGACGGCGCGCCGGCGTGAAGATCTATGCGGGCATGGACCCGCGTCTCTCGCTCCGGGAGGCCATCGAGCACGCCAAGCGGGTGGAGTCCCTCGGCTACGACGGGCTGCACGTGGCCGAGACGGTGCACGACGGGTTGGCCGTCGCCCTGCTCTGCGCCGAGCACACGAGCCGGATCACCGTGCGCACGAGCGTGGCGCTGGCCTTCACGCGGAGTCCGACCTTGGTGGCCTACGCCGCGTGGGACCTGGCGAAGCTCAGCGGTGGCCGCTTCGAGCTCGGCCTGGGGACACAGATCCGCCAGAACATCGAAGACCGTTTCGCCGTGCCCTTCGGTGAAGACCCCATCGGGCGCCTCGGCGACTACATGGGTGCGGTGCGGGCCGCGTTCGCGTCGTTCGCGTCCGGAACGGCGCCCACCTACGAGAGCCCGCACTACCGCATGACCCGTCTGCAGCCCTACTTCAACCCGGGGCCCGACCTCGAGACCGCTGCGCCGCGTCTCTACCTTGGCGGCGTCCAACGGCGTGCGTGCGCGCTGGCCGGGTCGGTGGCCGACGGCTTCGTCAGCCACCCCACCAACTCCAACCCGCGCTACCTGCTCGAGGTCTGCCTCCCCGCGCTCGCCGAGGGGGCGTCCGATGCCGGACGCGATCTGGCGGCAGTCGGGTTCGAGACGGTCATCGGGACGTCGGTGATCACGGCCGCGACGGACGCCGGCGTGCTGGCCGAGCGGGAACGCCAGCGCCGCTTGCTCGCCTTCTTGTACTCGACACCCGCCTATGCCCCCACCCTCGAGCTCTACGGATGGGACGACCTCGGCCCGCGTCTGCGGGACCTCATCCGGCACGAGCGCTGGGACGACCTGGGAGGGGTCCTCTCCGACGAGGTCCTCGAGACACTCGTCCCCTGTGGCACCTTCGCGGAGCTGCCGGCTCTCTTGTTGGCGCGCTTCGAGGCTCTGGGCCAAGGCATTGTCGTGTCACCGCCGTCTGACCCCGGTGACGACCCGTCGTTCCGCACGGTCGTCGAGGCGATCCGCGCCGGCTGAGGAGCAACCGCCGCGTTCGGCCTCAGCGCGGCATGGGGAAGATGAGCTCCTCCGCCGCCATCGCGTCGACCGCCGCGGCGCGACCCGCGTCGTCCATGGGCGAGTAGCGCTCGGCGGACGCCAGCACCCGCGGCAACATGGCGATGTCGCCGGGCGTGCAGAAGGCGACGACGCCGGGCACGGAGAGCGCGAAGTGCACGCCGCGGTCGATCTCCTCGTCGCTGTGCTGGGGCTCGTACCACGACGACGCCCAGCGCGCCGCGGTCGACGGGTCGCCGGCGACCGCGTCGGCCAACGGCCGGTGGTCGGCCCAGGGGCGGCGGGCCACCGCCTTGATGGCCATCACGCCGATGTCACGCTCGGCGCACACCGACAGGAGCTCCTCGGCCGCGTCGCGGTAGTCGGGCCGGGCCCACAGCGCCGGGTAGACCGGGAACATCACGGTGTCGAGATCGAAACGGCGCAGCGCCTCGAGATGGACGCGAGGCACGTCGAGGTCGTGTCCGGTGATGCCGGCGAAGCGGGTGCGCCCTTGGTCGCGCAAGGCGATGATGCGCTCGAGGGCCGGTGAGCGGCGCTCGAGCTCCTCGAAGGTGGTCACCGCGTGCGCTTGGTAGAGATCGAGCACCTCCGCGTGGAGGAGGCGCCGGGTCGTGTCGAACTGCTCCGCCACCCCCTCGGGGTTCGCTCGCAGGGTCTTCCCCGCGATGAACAGCTCATCGCGGTGAGCGGCCAGGTTCGGCCCCACCACGGACTCGGCGGCCCCGTATTGGGGGGCGATGTCGAGGTGGTTGACCCCGTGGTCAAGCGCCAGATGCAACCAGGCCGCCGCCTCGTCGACGGTGGCGGACCAACAGGCCGCCCCGCCGAGGATGGCGACGCTGCTCTCGTGACCCGTCCGACCGAGTCGCCGGCGCTCCACCGCCCCTCCCCGGCTACGACGCGAGCTTGAGGACGTTGAAGACCACGCCCTGGTTGTCGCCGAGCACGGCGAAGCGGCCCGGCTCGATGTCAGTCGGTCCCATGAAGACGGCGCCGCCGAGCTCCTGGGCCTTGCCCACCGTCGCGTCGGTATCGGCGACGGCGAAGTACACGCCCCAATTCGGAGGCATGTCGGCCGGCATGTCAGCGTGCTTGAGCATCATGCCGCCCACGGAACGGCCGGCGAGCTTCCACTCGGTGTAGGCCGGCGGGCCACCGGGTGGACCCTGGTCCTCGGCGTCCCAGTCGAAGACCGCCTTGTAGAACGCCTTCGACGCGTCAAGATCGGTGGTGATCAGCTCGTTCCAGCAGAGCGTGCCCGGCTCGTTGACCAGCTGCGCCCCCGTATGCGACTTGGGCTGCCAAAGCCCGAACACGGCGCCGAGCGGGTCGGCCAGCACGGCCATGCGGCCCACGTCCATGACGTCCATGGGTCCCGCGAAGACGGTGCCCCCGGCGGCCGACGCCTTGGCCGCCGTGTTGTCGGCGTCGTCCACGTTGACGTAGGTCATCCACACCGGCGGGAAGTCCGGGTTCATCTGGGGACCCAGGCCGGCCACCGTCTTCCCGTGCAGGGTGCACACCGAATAGCCGCCCGCCTCGGCCGGACCCTCGGGGCATTCCCAGCCGAAGAGCCCGCCGTAGAACTCCTTGGCCTTGGCCAGGTCGGGGCTGCCCAGATCGACCCATGAGGGGACTCCGTCGTCATAGCGTTCGTACTCCACGATCCCGTCTCCTTGTCCTCGCGGTCCCGCGCCCCGACGTGTCGACGGTACCCGATCGATGTCCCACGTGCTGCGGCCCGGGGGTGAGATGATCACGGGAATGTCACAGTGGCCCGGAGACCTGTGAGCAACCCGATCGGCTCCCGGGTCGAGCAGCTGGCGCAATCGCTGGCCGAGCACATCGTCCCGCTCATCGTCGATGCCATCGACATCGACGCCATCCTCGACCAGGTCGACGTCGACAAGATCGTGAGCCGGGTCGACATCAATGCCATCGTCGACCGGGTCGACGTCGAGAAGATCGTCGAACGCGTCGACATCCAGAAGATCATCGAGCGGGTCGACATCAACGCCATCGTCGAGGAGATCGACATCGACGCCCTGGTCGAGCACACCGAGCTCGGATCGATCATCGCCCGCTCGACGACCGGCGTCCTGACCGAGATCCTCGACGTGATCCGCGCGCAGGGCGTCGGGCTGGACGACTTCATCTGGCGTTGGGCCAATCGGCTGGTCGGGCGGAGAAAACGCATGCTCGACTGGCCCGACGGCCCACCCCTCCTCGTCCCGCCGAAGCCGGTGACCCCGTGACGAACGTGCCGGTTCCCCCTCCGGAGATGACCGTTGGCCGGCAGGGCCACTACGCGGGCGCGGCCAGCCGGCTCGTGGCCTTCGCAGCAGACGTCGGTGCGTCCTGGGGCGCCTACACGATCGGCGTGGCAGGCCTCAATGCTGCGGTCAAGCTCGTCTCGGGGCACTCCTACACGCTGTCGAATCACCAGGTAGCTGCCTTCGTGACGCTGACCGTGTGGGAGTTCTTGTACTACACGTACCAATGGGCCGTGAGCGGCAAGACGCTGGGCATGGCGATCTTCGGCTTGCAGGTGGTGACCAAGGAAGGCAAGCGGATCAGTGGTCGCCAGGCTGTGCGCCGCACCATCGGGCTGGCGATCACGCTGTTCATCACCCTCGGCATCGGGTTCCTCCCCATCATCTTCCAGCGGGAGCGCCGCGGGCTCGACGACTTCATCGCGGGGACCGCCGTCGTCTACGACTGGGACGCCCGCGCGGCCCGCCTACGCTGGATCGCCCGTAGGGAGAGCCCGATGGGTCGGAGCCAACAGACACAGGCGCACCATCGCAGCGCAGCCTGAGCGCACCGCCCGCTGATCCGACACCCGACACCCGACACACGCGATACCCACACCGGCTCTGGGAGGCGCCACACCTCGGCATCTACGATGCCGCGCATGTCATTTGCCGAAGTCAGCCGTCCCCATCCCCAGGTCGCGGTGGTCACGTTGAACCGTCCCGAGCGCATGAACGCCATGGCCTTCGACGTGATGATCCCGTTCCGCGACGCATTGCGCGATATCGGGAGCGACAACGACACGCGTGTCGTCGTGATCACCGGGGCCGGCCGAGGATTCTGTTCGGGGGCCGACCACGAGAATCCCGGGACGATGCCCAACATGGATGGCTTGACGTTGCCGACCATCGCACTGCGGTCCATGGAGATGCTCGACGACGTCATCGCCACCATCCGCAGGCTCCACCAGCCGGTCATCGCCGCTGTCAACGGCGCGGCCATCGGCGGCGGATTCTGCCTTGCGCTCGCCGCTGACATCAGGATCGCCTCCCAGGAGGCCTACTTCCGGGCCGCGGGGATCAATAACGGGCTGACCGCCGCCGAGCTCGGGCTCAGCTTTCTGCTGCCGCGGTCGGTCGGACACGCCAGGGCCGCCGAGATCATGCTGACGGGGCGAGACGTCGATGCGTCCGAGGCTGACCGAATCGGCATTGTGTCCAGGGTCGTGGCGCCGGCCGAACTACTTCCCGCCTGCTTCGAGCTGGCCGACCGCATCAACGGTTGGAGCAGGGCCGGCGTGGAGCTGACCAAGCGTCAGCTCTGGAACAGCCTCGACGCCAGCAGCCTCCAGTCGCACATGGACGCCGAGGGGACGTCACAGCTTTTCGTGCGCATCACGACGCGCAACTTCGAAGAGGCAGTGGCCGCCCGCAAAGAGGGGCGCACACCCGACTTCAAGGATTGACGTCCACGGTCAGGGAGAATTGACGAGCGAATTCGCAGCCATGTCGAGGTAGCCGCGCAACTCGATGGCATCCTCCGGCGAGATCCGCGAGGCGGACTCCAGTTCGAGGAGTGCGCTGAGCATGTGGCGCAACCAGGCGTCGCGTTCGGGCGGGCCGATGACAAAGGGGGCGTGCCGCAGGCGGAGCCGAGGATGTCCGCGCTGTTCGTTGTAGGTACTCGGACCCCCCCAGTACTGCATCAGGAACAGGGCGAGGTGGTGCGATGACTCGCTCAGGTCGTCCGGATACAGAGGACGCAACAAGGGGTCGCCGGCGACGCTGAGATAGAAACGGTCAACGAGGTCTACGAAGAACTGTTCTCCGTCAACCCGGTCGAACAACGTGTCCATGGAGCCGAGAGTAGAGGCTTTAGACTGCGAGCCGTTCCGCGGCCGTAGTTCAATGGTAGAACCTCAGCCTTCCAAGCTGATGATGCCGGTTCGATCCCGGTCGGCCGCTCTCTTCGTTGTTGCTGTTCAGGGCCACGACGTTGTTCATTGCACGCTCGGGCTCATCGCCTTCATCCCGCGAATATCCCGCGTGAGTCGCCGCATGCGCCGCCTCCGCGAGTCCTGAGAGTGCTTTTGCGATCGCGACATCACGGTCTGCGACGGCGTGTTGGTAGCGCAACGCTGCGGCCGGGCTGGCGTGCCCGGCCCGGGCCATCAACTCACGAGTCGTTGCGCCCTGCGTCGCAGCCCAGGTCAGTCCCGCGCCCCGCAAATCGTGGAAGTGGATCTCCGGGCGCCCGATCGACTCTCGGGCGGTGCACCAGGCGGCGTGCAGAGGATGCCTGCCAAGCCTTCCACCCTTCAGGCCCGTCAGAAGCGGGGCGTTCGGTTCGGCGCTCACATGAGTCTCCAGATGCCGCTCGAGGGCGGAGAGGATGTGCGGCGGAACGGTGACGATCCGTTTGCCGGCGGCGGTCTTTGGAGGTCCCAAATACAGCCGACCGTTGACGTCGTTGGCCGTGCGCTCGACTCGGACCGCACCGTGAAGCAGGTCGATGTCTCGCCGCTCGAGGCCGAGGACCTCTCCGACCCGCAGATGACACCACGCTGCGAGCTCCACGGCGATGCACCATTGCGCCGGCATTGCTCCGACGAGGGCCTCGACCTCGGCGATTGACACCATCGGCCGCTCAGGTGACCGCTCCTGCGCCGCTCCCCTGACCAAGCACGGATTGCGCACGATGAGCTCGTCCGTGACAGCCGTCGCCAGAATCCCCTTGAGAAGTCGGTATGCCTTGGCGGCGGTGACGGGATGGATCCGGGCCAGTTGAGCGTTCCACGACCGCACTGCACCTGGCGAGATCCTCTTCAGCGGAGTCGATTCGAACGTCGGGAGGAGGTGATTCTGGAGCATCGAGTGGTAGATCTCGACTGTTCGGGGGCGTAGATCTGACCGCTGCTGCAACCACCTGCTGGCATAGTCGCCAAAGCCGATCGTCGCTCCACGAGGGTCGATCCAATCTCCCCGATCTAAGGCTGACCTCTGATCCCGCTCGTAGCGCTCGGCGTCGCGCCGCGTCCGGAACGTCCGCGATCGCTCCACGCCATCGGGCCCACGCCACCGGACCTCGTAACGCGGTCCCTTCTTGGTGTCCCGACGCTCGATCAACTTCTTCGACTCCTTTACTGAGCTTCCACCTTTCCAAAAAAGGCTGTTCAGGAACCCGCTGACGTTGGAGAACGGTCGCCGGCGCAGCCCTGGGGTCCACAGTTTTCCTCCGCCCTTTGGCGGAGTCGTTGGACGAATTCAGCCACTGCGGCACGGGGGATCCGCCGACTGGTACCGATGCAGACGGATTCCAGCTCACCTCTCCGCAACAGCTCATAGACCTTCGTTCGACAGATCGCCAATGATTCGGATGCCTGTTCGGGCGTCAGCAACAGGGCTTCAGTTGCGTTTCGCCTGGCTCCCGACTCCTCCGGTATCGACGTGCCCATGGCGTTCCCTCCTCGTACGGAAGGAAGTTCCTTCCCTACCTATAGGAGCCGCCCGAGAGGGCAAACCGAACAACATCCAGTTCAAAGCGACACGAATCGCGGACTTCCACGATTCGGACTTCACGCGGGAAGACAGAGTGCCGGAAACGACAACAGCGCGCATCAACGAGTAACAGAGACGACAAAGGGAACCGAATCCGAACACACGATTTGGCCGCATCGGCCCAGCTCAGGCCCATGATGTTCTTGTTCTTCTGTACTGTATTAAACCGCAGGGCCGTCGGCGGCGGCTCCGCCGCCGCCTCGGCCGGCGGAATGGCGACTTGGAGCTCGCCGATTCGCGAGGGTAGCTCGGAGTTGCCGACCACTGTCCCCTAACGGCACGAGTGGGGCACCCTATCCTCGGAGACATGCAGGACCAACGGGGACCGTATGTCGGGCGTCTGACGGCATCGTCCCTGCCGCGTTCACACTGGGCGGGTGTCTCGACAGAGAACCCCTCCGAGCATTGGTTCTTCGAGTCCGTAGAGGATCCGGGCGAGCTTGTTGCCGTCAGGCAACTGACGGTTGAATCCGACGGCAGAACACGCATATACCGCCAAGCACCTTGACGACGAGTGGGGATTCCTCACGGGCCAGCCCCTGCGACCGGCCGAGTCGGAAGATCTACATCCCATATCTGCCGAGGCATTTCAAGCAGCCTGGGGCGCCTGACAAGATCAGTTACGTGACCTTGGCGCTCCGGATCGACTACGACGGACGTCGGAATCGTGATGCCGACGACGATCAGCGCCTCAGCAGTTGTGGCCGTCCCAGGTCGAAACGACGCCCTTGACCAGTTGACCAGTGTAGCCATCCCCGCGGACGGAACCGACGAACTTGCCGGGATACTCCTTGGTCGGCGTCGTGGTGTAGGTGCCCTTGAAGGCGACGCCCTGTTCGGTGCCTTCGGTCCACTTGATGTGGATAATCTCGTCATCAACGGACCATGTGCCCGAGTCTCCGTAGAGATCTGAGGTCCAGGTTCCGTTCGACGAGAAGGTCTGGACCTCGCACGTTCCGTTGTTCACCTCGTTGGTCCACTCGGCGCCATTCTTGATCTTGAACACTGGAGCAGCCGACGCCGAGCCAGCGCCCACCAACACGAGTGCCGCTGTCATCGCGAGTCCTCCCGCTGCCGCTCCTATCCGACGCATCATCATGTCCTCCATGCCGATCATTTTGGTGTTGGAGCGCCAGTATGGTGTCAGTTCGCGGGTGCCGCAATGGTGGTTGTGACCTGGCCCCGCCGAAGCGAGGCCAGGTCACTCTCTTTCGGAGGCGGGGATTGCTTTGGTCCTGATTCCTGGGATCGTTCAGAAAGTCTTGGAAATCCGCCTGAACCGCGACGAAGTTCAGTGGCACGGCGTCAGTCGGGGTGTCGCCAGGATCCTCCCCGTAGATCGTGGTCCGGATTAGGACGACCACTTCACGCGCTCGGAGGCGCGCCCAATCGACCATCTCAGCCACGCTCAAAAACGTTAGGGAGACTTCGCTCATCCTCGAAGATTCGCCCGAAGGGCTGTCGATCTCGACGAGCCCAGAGACCCGACACATCTCTCGCTATCTTGCTCAGGGAACAAAAGACCCCGATTCGTCCCACTCCTTCGAGCGTCATGCCGCTCATAGCTTCCACTGTGCCAGAACCCTGGCCAAGACTGCCCCACTTCGCCGGGCCGGGGTGCCACCGTGCGGCACCTTGGGGGCACTCGTATTCGGTCAGGGGCAATATCCATTCCCTTTCACCGGGGCAGTGCACTGGAAGCGAGGGGTCGGGGGTGCAAGGACGCGGACGGGATGCGACCGGAGGGTCACGATGACGTTGTCGATTAGGGCTTGATCAGGGTTGGAAGGCCAACCAGCGGTGCGTGTAGCCGCCCGTGTTGAGTGTTGCGGTGATTGTGTTGTTGCTGGTCTTGATCACATACACGTCGGTTGTGTCGAAGCAGCATGTGCCGTCACCAGCAATGACATACTTGCCGTCCGGACTCATCGCGAGCCCCCAGGCGTCGTTCACGGGGATACCGGTCCCGACGGCGTGGGTGGTGAGGTTGACGGGGAAGACCTTGTTGTTGTTGGGGCTGGAGACATATGCGGTCGAGCCGTCGGGAGTGACCACAACCTGGTGGTCGCCGTTACCAACTTTGATCGAGACCTTCGCCTTCTCCTTGGATACCTTGATCCCCCAGAGCCTCTTGTTTCCGTCGCATGCGACCCACACCCACTTCCCGTTCGTGGTCACGGCGTTGCCTTCTGGCCCGGTGCATCCTGGGCTCGGGAACGTAATGGTCTTCGTAACGGTTGGTGTGCCCGTGAGACTCACCACATCGACAGTGTTGTCATTGCCGTTATCGACGTAGGCGGCGCTACTGTCAGGAAGGATCGAAAGTCCTTCGGGGTTGTCGCCGACGGTCACCGTCTGAACGTCGGCGGTGTTGGCCGTGCTTATCACCGCAAGCTGGTTCGACCCAGATCCACCGACCACGAGCGACGCTCCGTTCGGAGTGACGGCCATGAACAACGGCCCGGTCACGTCCGATGCAAACGCCGTTCCAGCGGTGAAGGTCGAGGTGTCTATCGGTGTAATCGTGTTGTCAGAAGCGTTGGCCATGTAGGCCGTCGACCCGTCGGGCGAGAACGCGATTCCGGCCGGGCAATCCCCCACGCCAATCGTGGATCCGACCGTCCACGATGATGGACCCGTGATCGAGGTGACCGAGTTGTTGGTTGGGCATTGGTCGTTGCCGACGTAGGCAGTGTAAGAACCCGACGCGCCGGCTGAGGTCGGCGCGATGCTGGTGACCCCACCTAAGGCAAGCGCAGACGCAGTAATTGCACCTACGCATAATTTGAGCAGTCTTGGGTGCATGAACGTGACCTCCTTACGTGGCGGGTGGGTGCCGACGCCACGCGCCAGCGGGACCGCCTTCTAGGGCCGCGCCAATACGGCCCTAGGCGAGAGTTCTACTCAGGTTGCTCCCAGCTGTCAATCATCGCAACCGAACCGGGTGAACAGAAGATTTGAACTGGGCGAACAGACTGCCCCCATGCGCCGGGTTGGGGTGCACCCTTCGGCACGTCGCAAACACATCAGACGGTGCTCAGCATCACATCCGGTCAGTGGGAACGCGACTTCAGGGTGGCGAGACCATACTCTACGTCCGCCAAATGGTGGTGGGAGTCATGGAGTGCATGCTCGAGGAGCCGGCGGACGTCGCTCCGTGAGTCACCGATGGTGATGCCTCGTGCCCATGAGGTGGGTCCTGATTCTTGAGCCAAATCGGCGAGCTTCCCGGCTTGGCTACCCAGTTCTCGACCAACGACAACCGCGTCGAGCGTTGCGTAACCCGGCGCGGCGCTCTGCACGAGGTCATCCCCGTCGATCTCTGGAAACGTGGGTTCATCGATCGTCAACGCCTGTTCGACGCCGAAGACGTGAAGTGCAGTGACATCCCGACTGTGCGCCGCATACTCGAGCGCCGACCAGGTGTCGGGGGCTGGTCTCTGTCGGAGTTCGTCCCCAGCATCGAACAAAAGGCGGATCCATTGGGGCCCAAGGTCTCGAATCGCGTCCACGAGCTGCGCCGGTTCATAATCCGCACCATCGAACTTGCATGCCTCGCATTGCTCATGGTCCACGTGACACCGCCCCCGTTACGCGCCAATGCTAGGACGACCACGTGACCCAGTACGCCGCATCAGTTCGGAGCGACCCAAAAGGCATCCAGGCCGGCCCAGGAGGCCCGGCCATAACCATTGTGGTCTCGGACCACTCCCGCCTCGTCAAGGCCACGCTGCGGGACGCCGCTTCGCTTCGTTCCTCGCTCGCCTCCGGCGAACCTTGACTAGCTATCGCAATCGAAGCGGCGTCTTTCATCCCGCGAATATCCCGCGGACACCGGAAACCAGAGCGGTTCACGCAAGTTCATGCATACGTCCGACCTGCTTCTTTGGTTCACTCCGGTTCGCGCGAATCCGTCTTGGCGTCCCTTCCGAGCTGATGATGCCGGTTCGATCCCGGTCGGCCGCTCTCCCGTTCGATGAAGGTCACCCCTTTTGGGGCCACCGGCGCCTCGCCTCGGCCGAGATGTTCAGGCCCATCGGCGAGGACTGAGGATCCTCATTCCAACCGGTCACCCAGCGGTCGGGCGGTGAGGAGTTCCCCTACCAGATCGGGTCATGTCACCCGATCCGGGGTCCCGCGGCATCGTAGTGAAGTGGAGGCGTCGGACGGCGAGGTCTATCGGAAGTACGCGGACGATCTGACTCGATTCGCGACCGGGCTCGTAGGACCCAGCAACGCGTCCGATGTGGTGTCAGATGCCGTGCTCCGCTGTTTCGTGTCTCCGGGGTGGTCGACCGTTCACGAGAAACGCTCGTACCTCTACCGGAGCGTCTTCAACAGAGCCGCCGAGTTCCACCGCGCCGCCGGCCGTCGCCGAGCGAGGGAGGAGAGGGTGGCGTTTCCGGACCTCGTCGATCCCCCAGAGGTTCGCCCCGAGGTACTCGAGGCCGTCCGACTATTGAGCGTGAAACAGCGAGCCGTCATCGTGCTCACGTACTGGGAGGACCTCGGCCCTTCTGCAATCGCTCAGCTACTGGGAATAAGCGACGGGGCGGTGAAGCGGCATCTCGCCCGCGCTCGATCCCGCTTGAAGGAGGAACTCAGGTCAAATGAGTGACAAGCTCGACACTCAGATCCGAATCCTGGTCATGGAACTCGTCGACGCAGCGCCACCAGCGCCGTCACTCCACGAGCTCGAGGACATGGAGCGCAGTCGCGCCTCTGCTGCGGAGTCTCCCCGGCGACCGGAAGGTTCGGTCAAGGCGCACGACCGGACCCGCATGGTTCGGCGATCGGCGGTGCTGGTCGCGTGCGCTGCCGTCCTGGTCGTGGCAGGTCTCCTGGTCGTCGGGGGCGGAGGCGGCACACCACAGGCCGGCAGGTTGCCTCTTCAATCGGGCACCTGGAGGCTCGCTGACGACGTACTTTCGGGCACATGGAGCCAGTACACGCAAGGACCGCCGCGTGGTTCGCTCACGTGCCCGACCGTGTCGGTCTGCTACGTCATGAGCGGCCACTACAACAGTCCTTACGCGGGAGCGCCACTGCTCGGCGTATCCTTGTATGCGAGTTCCGACGAAGGCCAGAGCTGGACTGCGCACCCGATGCCCAATGGCTTCGCGCCCACGAGCCAGATCGCGTGCGGCAGTGCGTCCAACTGCGCTGCTGGAGGCACCCATAGCGGCCAAGCCGTCCTGGCTGCGACGAACGACGGCGGAGAGTCGTGGGCGCTCCAACCACTCCCGAGCAGTGTTGGCGATCTCGTCGCGTTGTCGTGTCCCTCGAACACCTTTTGTGCCGGCCTGGCTGCGCACAGCAAGGTCTCGTCCGAGCAGCCCACCGACGCCACGTTCCTCTTCACCACGGACGGTGGCCAGACCTTCACCGACGAGCGTCTCGTGCGTGGCGATTCGATGCAGTCGCTCAGCTGCAGCTCGGACCAGGACTGCACTGTCATCGGATGGAGGGACGACATCGGGGGGCCAGGCAACTTCGCTGCCGGGGTATCAGCTCGAACCACCGACGGCGGTGCGACCTGGTCGTCTGGCACCATTCCAGAAGGCCTCGGCGTTGAAGACGGCCTCGGCGTCGAATCGGACTCGGCGCTGTCGTGTGCCGACGCGCAGCACTGCTGGATGACCGGGCTGATCGCGATTCCATCTCAGAACCCGCCCCAATGCGCTGGGATACCCATTCATGAACCGCCGGGGACCACCACGCCGACGACAAGTGTGCAAAGCCCCGCCGTCGCGGCAGTTGCCCAGGCCGAGTCCGCTGCGACAGCGAAGGAGTTCCAAAAGGAGGCCGGATCGCCTCAGGTCGGCTGTAGTGCTCCGGGCTGGCCGCTCATCATCGGCGCTCTGGCATCAACGAGCGATGGTGGCCTCTCGTGGACACCCGATTCGATCCCTGCAGACGTGCCGCAGCCCTTGTTCGACGGTCTATCGTGTCCCACCGATTCGCAGTGCTGGGTGACCGGCTCTGATGTGGTGCCTCGAGTGGTCGGCACTACCTATGACGGGGGCCAGCCGATCTTGCTCGGAACAACCGATGGAGGAGCGACGTGGTCCGACGTCACCTTCAGCGTGCCCGAGGGGGCGCCGGACGATTACAGCCAGAGTTACCTCAGTTTGGGTGGGATCTCCTGCCCTTCGGCAGGCTCGTGCGTCGCACTCGGAGATGCGGCACAGAGTGCGCCGAGTTCGCCCGTGTACAGCTTTACTGCGCAGGATCGAGTCAACCGACACTGAGGGATCGCGTGCGCGACCCGCAGGTTCCGGCGCGTATTCGATAGCGTCGTCCGGAGACGGTGAAGGAGACGAAGGAACCTCGCCACCATCGATTCCCATTGAGGTAGGGAGAGGACTCGGTGCGCAAGATACTCGCCTACGAATTGTTGTCGCTCGATGGGGTGGCGGAGAATCCGGAGGAGTTCTTCACTGACTGGGATGACGCGATGCGAGAAAATCTCGGTCGCGTCATCGCCACCCAGGATGCGGTGTTCCTCGGGCGCCGAACCTACGACGACTGGGCCGGTTTCTGGCCAACCAGTGACATCGAGCCGTTCGCGAGTTTTATCAACGCCGTGAAGAAGTTCGTGGTGACCTCGACGCAGCCGGAAAAGTCTTGGGCCGAGACGACGGTCGTTGATAGCGGTCTGGTTGACCTGCTCACGGAGCTCAAGCACGGGTCCGGAGGCGATATCGGCGTGCATGGCAGCATCGCACTGACCCAATCGTTGTTCGAACAAGGCCTGGTCGACGACCTGCGGCTCGTCATCGCCCCCGCCCTGCACATGCACGGACGCAAGCTCTTCGACCGGGGTGTGCCGAGGCGACTCACTCTGACTCGCCACGTCATCTCTCCGACCGGGTACCTCTTGCTCGACTTCCAAGTTGGCACCTAAGGCTTCTGCCGTAGGTGGGCATTCACGTCATCGATCACGGAAAAAATCTATGATCGCTCTTGCCTTTCGAGTCGCGACGTGAGGGGAGCAGTGGACTCCGCCGTCCACTGAGAACGAAGTCTCGCTCGGCCTCATCGATCTCGGCGATTCGAGGCATCGTGTCCGGGTCGCCATCATCGGCTCGAAGAGTGTCGGCAGCAGTCACCGACCCGGGCGACGGTTCGATTTCGATCGCGTGCTGCGTCGGCGGTGTGTCTGGTGGGTCCTCGTAGGACTCCACCTCGCCGTCACGGACAAGTTTGGTGGGTTTCCCGGCCGACATCCATCGGGCCTCATGCCGACCGTAGGGATCGGTGTACCAGCCCTCTTCTTCGTTCGGTTCCAATACGGAGCTCCTTGATCCGCTCTACATTGCCATGTCACTTCCCACAGCGCCGGGACGGCATGCTTTCGCCGCCGTGCCCATAGTTCTAGAGTCCGGCTCCCTGGCTGATTCCCTCCCCCGTACCGGCACCTGGTGGGTCAACCCTCTCCAGGGAAGTCGCCGCTCACGCAGATGATGTAGGTAAGTCCGTTTGGTGCTGCCGCCGTGAGATTGGGGAGATCGAAATTCGATGTTCCGTTCCCGCCATAGTTAATTCCCATGAGGGAAAACAGCGCCGTGTTTCCACTGATGGGGAGCGTTTGGCCTTTGGCCGGCATCCAGTTGTTTGCATAAACCGATGAGGCAGTCAGAACGACATTCCCGAGGGTGCACGTTGCCCCCGTCTGATCGCCCTGATTGACCGAAAAGCTGTCTGAACCGAAAATTCCTGTCGTTCCAGACGGACCCACAGGTCCCTGTGGACCCGTTGCTCCAGTGGCACCAGTTGCTCCGGTGGGACCAGTTGCTCCGGTCGCACCGGCCGGACCCTGCGGACCAACCGAGTTCCAAGAGATGAGCTGCGAGCCGTTCTTGCAATTCGGGCTCACCGTCCCAACCTTGGTCAACATCTTTGTCGTCGTGAGGCAGGCGAAATACGTCGTGTTCACACCAGAGGCACCTGCCACAACAACAGCCCCGTAGGTGGCACCTCCAAGTACAAACCCTGCGGCCAGCGCCACGGCCATGGTCACTCGTCCGCGGCGGAACGTCTGACGGTTCATCGTTCAACCCCCTCTTCGTGTTTTCGATGAAAACGAGCGTACGGGGGTTGTCCCGGCACGGACCGGATCAGGACGTCTCGCGTGACAATTTCTCGAACACCCTGACCCGCTGTCCCTGGGCGCCGGGACAGCCACGTTTTGCCAGCCTCCCAGGCTCTTCATCTCACGATCAGACCAACGCCTCCGGCGCGACCTAACTACCTCGTTGGTCGGCTATCTTCCTCACCGAAGCGAGGCGGCCTCCGAGTTGCGTCGCCTCTACCCGATCGGGTTTTGCAGCCCCCTTTTTAGAAAGACATGCGTTCGTGAGAAAGCCGACTGTGAATCTCCTTGTCGCGGCAAGCATTGGCGCAGCCGTTGTCGCCGCCGTAGGGCCGATTTCCTTGGTTCCTGCCGCGGCAGCGTCTTCCGCGTCGAAGCCATCGACCAGCGTGCTCGTTCCTGTCTCTTCGGCCAAGCAGGCGGGATTCACGAAAGTCGTCGACGCTCCCACAACCTCAACCAGCACCGGCGTCTCGGGGTGCCCGTACGGGGCCCAAGAGGAGTTCGCGAGCGGATCCGGAAGCCTTGGGTTGGAGTCTGAGGTGCTCTATTGCGTATCAGCGACAGACGCGACCACACTCCTGAAGGGTTTTGCATCCAGCAGCAAAGCGCAACCTGGTCTGAGCCCTCCGAAGAGCCTGGGATCGACAGCCGTCGCGCGCATCGGGACGGGCTCGACCTACCTCATCGCCTGGCGCCGCGGCAACGCCTTCGAGCTGACCGGCCTCTCTACCGATCTGCCTTCGGGTTCGACGACAAGTACCACCACGGGGAGCCCGGTTCCGCTTACCGCGCACGACAAGCAGGTGCTGGCGAACGCAGCAACGCAGCAAAGTGCGAAATTCACGGATGTAACGGTTTCCTCGGGGACCAGCGGTTCGGCGGCCGATGCGAAGGCGCAGGCAACGGCAAACGCCACCTCGGTTGCTGCCGGCTGCCCAAAGAATCCCTTGACATCGCTGCGGAAGCCGAAGTGGAGCAGCGCACCGGCCACGGCCATCGATGCCACAAAGACGTATACCGCCACAGTGAAGACCGATGTCGGCACATTCGTCATTGCCCTCGATGCGAAGGATGCACCCCAAACCGTCAACAACTTCGTCTTTTTAGCTCAGCACCGTTTCTTCGACTGCGTGATCTTCCATCGCGTCATCCCTGGGTTCGTGGATCAGACCGGGGATCCCACCGGCACGGGAAGCGGCGGCCCGGGGTACACCATCCCTGACGAGCTGCCCGCGAAGGCATCAAATCCCGCCGACCAGTATCCGCTCGGGTCCGTGGCCATGGCCAACACAGGCCAACCGCATACCGGTGGCAGCCAGTGGTTCGTCGTCGCTGGGTCGCAGGGCGAGTCACTCGCGAACTCGTATTCCCTATTCGGTCACGTCACTTCAGGGATGAGTGTTGTCGAAAAGATCAATGCCCAAGGAAGCGCCTCAGGAGTCCCGCCCGACGTCATTCACCGGATGCTCAAGGTCACGATCACGTCGTCCTAGCCGTCGCCGACCGCGAACTCTTGAGTCCGAGTGTGCCACTGCAACCTGGTTCATTTGTGCCACAAGAGCCTGCGGTCCGGGCTACGTAGCCACGTCGGATGACTTTGTAGCGCCTCGCTCCCGCAGCCACTTCACGAGTGCCTCTCGGCCGGTATCTTGAGAATCCGCCGCCTCCAATGGGGTGCCGGCACCCCACGAAGGACTCCCGTTGACGTCGGCTCCGAGATCCAGCAGGAGTTCCGCGACCCGCCGCTGGCCACCATGACATGCCTGCCAGAAGGCGTCGGTGAGCTCCTGTGGAGTAGGTCGATCGACCGCCAGCAAGTTCCTGACCCGTGTCATCAAGCCCAAGGCCGCCGCTTGCCCGAGGTCAACCCGCGCTCCGTGCTCGACCAAGAGACGGGCCACCTGCCAACACCCGTAACCCACGGCGTCGTCGAGTGGAGTCCCACCTGCCATGGATGCACCCATCGCCTCGATGTCGGCGCCGCCATCGATGAGAGCCCGGGCCACCTCGACGTCGTCGCTACTTGCTGCCCAATGCAGCGGCGTCTCGGCATGCCAGCCTCCCTCCACGGGGACGTTTGGATCGGCGCCCGCGTCGATAAGGACCGAGATGATCTTTGGCCCGTTCGGAAAGTATCCGGGCCAATCGGTCGCGGCGTGCAGAGGGGTGGCCGAACTTCCCTTGTCATCGACCAGGCGAGCTGAGACGAGGCCTTGATTCTCTGCAATCAGTTCACCCACTCGCTCGACGTCGCCGGCGTGGATCGCGTCGACCAGCGCTCGGGCCAGCGGGTCGTCTTTCGAAAGCCTCATACGGCTGCGGCTTGGTCGCTACGTGCCACGAGAGTCAGGACGAGATTCGCTTCTGGGACGCTATGACGCAGAAGTCTTGAGATCGAATGCACCGATGGTTTTGCCCACCCATAAGTACAAGCGCGCAGCGCATGAAAACCAGTGCCAATCCTGTAAGTGTGTTTATGGCACGGTTTCGATGTGTTGCATCGATGGCGATCACTTTGAGATTGAGTGACATCGCCACAAACACCAAGCCGGTCAGTGTGACTGCGCCTGTTCCGACAAGCAGAAAGAAGTTCGTCCATTGTCCAGGTCTGAACAGATCCGCTGCAGTCATGAACTCAATGTAACAAGTCAAGAGAATACATTTTCGTTGCCGGTCACAGTGTGACTACTCCGCCGTCGGCTTAATGATGTGCACCTGGACGCTCTACGACCGTACTCACGGCGAACACAAAGGACACGTCCGAGCGCTCAATGAGGATGTAGCTGCTTGGTGAGCTGAATCTGTCCCACGTGTTCGCGCGCATGGCCGTAGTTGCCAAGAAGCCATGAGAGCCCTGAGCGCATATCGTGATCGGGCATTGTTGGTAGCGGAAACTCAGCAGTCAGTCGGTTCACGTCGATGTGTGGCTCCAGCTCCGCGATGAGCTCGTCTGCACTGTCGAGAAGGACGAGCACATTCCGTCTTGTCTGGGTCGAAGGGACGAACTCTGCATCTCGGTCCCGCTCGCACGCGCCCCCTGCAATACATCGGAGCGTCTCGGCCTCGGATCCGACCAGGTGCCGGACGATTGTGGCAATGGAGTTGGCACCAGGCGTGGGTACCCAGTTGAGGGCATCGTCATCGAGATCCTTCAGCTCGTCACGGAGTTGCTGGTGAATCTGGCGGAAGAGCGCGAGGAGATTGGAGGAAACAGCATCGTTCATCGCGCTGGTAGATATCGACACGCCCTTATTCTGTCGATCTGCCAAGGGTCGATTCACCCTCGTGGGCTCCGACCCCCCATGTCCCACCGTTCGAGCTTCGGATCGGGACTGCGAGGGACCACGAACCAAGTGTGTCACCTGAGCCGCACGATCCATTCTCCAATGGTCGCCGTCCGTCCGTTCGAGCCGTGCCCTCTCGCCCACCATGCGATTGCGCTGTGTGAGAACGCCCGTAACCTCCTCGTCAGGGAGGCGAGCTATGGCAGACGTGAACGAGCTGATCTCAAAGGTAAGTCAGGAACTGGGTCCCGACGCCTCGGATGAAGACATCAGCCAAAAAGTACTTGAGGCTATCGAGACGATGCCCGAATTAGATCGAGCACAGGTGCTGGAGGCACTGGTGAAAGGTGTTGGTTCGGGCCGGCTTCGCCATCTCTACAAGGAAGCGGACGGCGATCGCCAAGCAGGAGGCGGTGAGGGGGTGCCGAATGCAGAAGGGGCTCCCTGATCGATCGACTGGTCGCTCGGACGACAGTCGAATCGGCGCATTCTGAGAGGTGAGCAAGAGCTGCAAGCCGATAGTGTCGAAGCATGACCGATGCAGACCCGTCCCTTGGAAAAGTCTGGCGCTACCAATTCTCCCAACCTGGCGACACTGTCGTAGAAACCGGCGAGTTCACTGGCGACGACACGGCAGAGGCGAGGGCTCGAGAACTGTCAACGTCGAGCGCGAGTCCCATCGTTATTAAGCGCCACAGCGCACACGTTGACAGCTGGGTGTACGTGACCGAGGTCGATGAGCGACCGTGATCGCGGCCTGGGTCACCGCCAGAAGGTGTCTCGGCCGGCGAATCGAGATCCCGAAACCGGGTCGGCACGCTGAGCGGCGACCGGTGGGACGTACTTGAACACTCAGTGCGAACTATCTTCGGTCGCGGTCCCGCTCGGAGGCATCACCATGGCCAAGCTCATCTACATTGCGAACGCGTCACTCGACGGCTACTGCGAGGATCGGGACGGCGGGATCGATTTCGGACCTCCCGATGAACAGTATTTCGGCTTCATCAACGAGCTTGAGCGCCCGGTCGGCACCTATCTCTACGGACGCCGCATGTACGAAGCGATGACCTACTGGGAGACCGCAGTCATCGCCGACCAGCCGCCCTGGGTCGTGGACTTCACACCATGTGGCGAAGTGCCGACAAGTCCGTGTTCTCGAGGACCCTGGCAACGGTCGCAAGCGCTCGGACCACCCTCGAGCGAGAGTTCGACGTCGAGGCGGTTCGGCAGATGAAAGCAGATGCGACCCACGACCTCACGGTCGGCGGAGCTGATCTCGCTGCTCAAGCCTTTGGCGCCGGCTTGGTGGACGAGTGCCACGTGTTCTTCTGGCCCGTCGTATTCGGGGGAGGCAAACCCGCCCTGCCCAGGGACGGACGTCTCGATCTTCGACTACTCGATGAGCGACGCACCGGCAGCGGCGTCGTCCACCTTCACTACCGCGTTGCCCAGTAAGGATCCTCCGCGGCTCCCATCAGCGAGGGAGCGGTCCTATCCAGTCTGGAATTGCTCAGAATTTGTGAATCAAGGGATGCCCCAGGACCGCATTAGTCGCAGACGTCCGACAGGAGCGGGACCCGCTCCGACAGCGTCGTGTCTTTGGACAGGTGGGATCGACGAGAGCACGACGGTGGCGCGCTGGCGTCGTTGACGTCGGGAATGTGACCACTCTGTGACGCGCCTCTACATGGATGTGCAACTCTCCTGAGTCCGATTTACCATCGGGGCGCCAACGGTTGGCTGTCTCCGGTGGCGGGTTGACGGAACTATCAACAGGAGGTGGCGCGCTCTTGTCCTCGGCACGAATCGTGCTGTCTGCGTTCGCGTCCGTGTGTCTGTTCTGCCTCTTGGGGGTCGGGGTTGCGACCACGAGCGGTCCAAGCGCGGGCGCAGAGGTCAGCGCCACGGCTGAGGGCTCGTGCGTCAATGCGACCACCACGCCCATCGATCTTCCCGGTGATTCGGCCGTCACCGTCGCCGACACGTGTCAGAGCAGCTCCGACGAGATCGCCGGCGGAGAACAAATCCCGCCGGCGTCATTCGCCAAGGCAACGCGCACAGGAGACTTGCTCGTCGCCGCGGTTTTGTGCGGGGTCCTCAGCGCCGGAATGCCAGTCCCGAAGCTGACACCCCCGCCCGGCTGGGACAAAGCAAAGAAGCACACGGGCGGGATCGACGGCGGACTCGAGGTGGCGATCTTCTACCGAGCCGACAACCCGGGCGGCATCACCTCCATCACGTTGGGACAGGTCCCGGCCGGCAACGACAACGTGTCGTGCACCACCTTCACGTGGGAAATCAGGGGTGCGGGCACCAGCTCCTCGCTCGACGCGAGCGGCTTCGCCAGTGTCGTCGGCGGGTCATCGATCACCGTTGCCACGTCGAAGGCCATGCGAGGCGGCCACGATCTCGTTCTGGTCGCCGAGACGGACGGCAGTGAGTACCCGCCCAATCAGTATCAGGCTTCGCATGGTTTCGACATCGTCTCGGTCTGGGGAGACGGATCGAGCTACCAGCCGGGCACCTTCTCCGCATTGGTGACGGACAAGCTGGGTCTGCAGAAAACCACCATCTCGCAGACTTCGGCTCAGTGGTACGACAGCAGCGCAGTCATCGCCGCCTTCACCCTCTAGATCCTCGGTCGGATCAATCGCCCGCGTCGAACAGCAACGCTCTGCGCGTCACCAGAGGCTCTGACTCGGGCACACCACCCGAAGCTCGTGCGTCGCTGGTCCGCCACGCCAGATCAGCCTGTGATCCGAAGTCGAATGGATCAATCCCCCCGGTAGGGCTTGTAGCCTGATCGGGCCGCGTTCCCAACAGCAGGAAGGAGGTTGGATGCCTGCGTGCTCCCGCTGCCTGATTGAGGTGTTCCCCGGGACCGCACTCTGCCCCAAGTGCGGCGCCGCCATCAGGCCAGCTGTGATGCCGCGAACGGCGCCCAAGAAGATCGGGAAGTCGCGCCAGCGCCTGAACGCCTTGAACGCCAAGGATCGGGTCGCCGGCCCAGCCACCTTGGTGCTCCTGATCTCCTTGTGGTTGCCCTGGTACAGCATCGGTCCCTTCTCGGCTGACGGACTCAGCGTCCACGGCTGGCTGTTCATCGCAGTGCTGAACTCGATTGTGCTGGTCGTGTACGCCTTGGTCACCGCGTTCGGCGTCGGCGACCTCGCGGACCTGGGCCGACTGTCGAAAGATCAGCTCCTGGTCCTCCTCACCGGGATCAACCTTGCTCTCGTTGTGCTGGGCTTCCTGCTCAAGCCGACCGGGTTCAGCTGGTCGTGGGGCGCCTTTCTCGCGCTGAGTGCGGCGATCGTGGCCTTTCTGCCGTTTGGAGTCCCCTTCATCCAGGCCCGGCGTCAGCACTGAATCGGCGCACCCACGACGCGCCGCGACCCGGCGCCACTCTCCGGTGGCATCGGCCGGTCGGCACGAGTCGGTGGCTACCCGGACGAGGTCAACACCACCACGTCAACCTGTTGCTCCCGGCCACGTATGGCGATCCGATCGGCACGGCCCCCCGGATACTCCGCCTCGATCAGCGGGTAAAGCGTCGCTGCCAGCACGACCTCGCCGGGCGACGCGTGGGCCTGCAGGCGTGCGCCAACATTGACGGCATCACCCAGCGCGGTGAAATCCAATACAGTGCCCGATCCCACGTTGCCCACGAAGGCGACACCAGCGTTGGCGGCGACACCAACGGGTAGTTCGTTGACCTTCGCGGCCAGTTCGAGAGCAGCGATCGCCGCCTTGCGGCGGTAGTCGGGGCCAGCGATGCCTTGGATGAACAGACCCATTACTTCGTCGCCGATCAGCTTGTCCACGATGCCCTCGTTGTGGATCAGCACCTGGGTTGCGGCCGCATAGAAGTCGTTCAGACGCTCGGCGAACGCGGTGGCATCCGACTGCTCGCCCAGAGCCGTCGAAGCTCGCACGTCGGCGAACACGACTCCGATGTCGATCTCGATGCCTCCTGTCGGCAGATGATCGAAGCAGTACTGGCAGATGTTCGGGTTCTTTCGGGAAGGCTTTCTCCCGAGGAACCCGATTATTTTGCCGCCCACGCCCCCGAACGGATTCAGGCAAAGCTTGCAGCGGGGATCGTGAGGCAGCCAACGAAAGATCCGTTGCGCGACCTTCAGGGGTTCATAACCCTTGACGAGCAGTGCTTCCCAATCAACGGGCTTGGCCACTCCCAAAACTATGGCCCTTTCGCGAGCGGGGCGCCACAGCCGAGGAGTGAGACCTGCCTAGGAGACCAGGGTTCCGCCGACCAGCTCGTCAGGCTCCCCGACGAATCGCCAACGGGTCGATGGCGTGGTTGTCTCGCAGCAGCTCCGCCATGCGTCGCGAGTTCACTGGAATGCCGATGCCTATTGGAACAGCCGCATCCGGATCGCTCTCACAATCACTGCAGACCACAACCCAACGACCATCTGATATCTCAGTGATCCTGGGGACATGGTGTGTCCTCCGCACAGTCCGCCTCCCGCTCGCCACACCGCCTTCGCCGGTCGCTGACCATAAACGATGGCTTGATGTTGCACCAGAGGCCAACAGGTGTTTTGTCCGTTCGTTGTCACGCAGTGCGTGCACCCACCACGGCTGTAAGACGTTGGAGCCCTACCCGGGCGGAGCGAAGAACTCCAGAGCGATGTTGTCCGGATCGCGGAAGGACAAGCCCGAGCCATACGCGGCGTCGACGATGCCGCCATTCTCGATCCCGAGCGCGTCGAGCTTGGACTGCCACTGCTCGAGCTCAGCCCGGGTGGCGCAGGCAAACGCAAGGTGGTCGAGACCCAGGCGGCGTTCGTCGAAGGGCTCGGTTCCGCGTGCATCGGGAAACTCGTGGAGACCAACGAGCGTCTGACTGCCCAAGAGCCAGACGACATGGTGGAACGGACCCGTATCTTCGTCGATGACCGGCGGAGCGCCGAAGAGGTCTTGATACCAGGGCCTGCTGCGACCGAGATCGGTGACGGTCAAGGCCACGTGTGTGACGCCGGGGAAGTCGGACATGGTCACCTCCTTGGTGAGCGGTGCTCGCCAAGATAGCCAGGGAAGCGTCTGGATTCACGCGGGGCCCGTCTTCGTCCGACCGTCGAGAGCCGGAATCAGCGGAGTCCCATCCCGGAACGCCGAGAAGAAGGCATCAGTCCGAGATCTCGCCCCCCCCGAAGACGGGACGTCAACCCTTGACGGTTATCCCGGCGAGGTCGTCGGGAGCACACGTGTTGAGTGGTGCCTGCACGTTGCCACCCACACTCGACTTGTTCCACGCCACCAGCTGAGGAAGGAAGGCAATGGGAACTTCCAATGCTTGATCGACGTCCACCTTGTTCCCCTGTCGACCGAGAGCGTCGATCGTGCTCAGATTGGTGGAGTCGTCCGCCTGCTGAAGAATGGAGTTGACGGTGGGGTTGACGGCGTTGAGCTGCACCGCCGCGAAGTCGTTCGAGGCGAACTGGCCGAGCAACAGCGGCGGGTAGGGATTGTCAGTGTTCTCCGCGGCCAGAGCATTGCCCTGCTTTTGCACGAGAAACGCCGTGTAGAGATCACTCCCGAGCTCTCGCTGCACGTTTGTCTGTATCCCGACGGCACCGAGGTCAGCCTGCACCAACGCGGCCAGGCGCTCCTCGATGGAGATGCCACCACCTGGGATCAGCAGGGTGAAACTGAAGCCGTGGGGATAGCCGGCTTGGGCCAGCAGCTGCTTGGCCTTGGCTGGGTCGTAGCGGTTGGAGCCAACCAAACCAGGGACGTAGACCGGGGAGAAGGGCGGAAAGGGCTGCGTGGCGACCAGGCCCTTGCCGTCGAGTACCACCTGGTTGATCTGCTGGCGGTTGATGGCGAGGTTGATGGCCTGGCGTACCTTCGTGTTGAGCAGGGGACCCGAATAACGGAAGGTGAGCTGGAGATAGTCGGTGGAAGGACGCGATGCTGTGCCGATCCCGGAGTTGCCAGCCACCTCGGAGTAGGAATCGGGCTGCAGCCGCACGAGGTCGACCGAGCCGGACCGCAGAGCCAGAACCGAGGGCGGGCCTGCACCCACTTGGACGAAGTTGACGCCTCCCAGGCGATACGCGGACGCGTCGTAGTACTTGCTGTTGCGCTTCAGGTCGAGGCTGCTGTCCTCGCGATAGGAGGCGAACTGGAAAGGCCCGGCTCCGATCGGATTCGTGAAGCTCGAATTGAGCGTCGAAGGGGCTGGGATCTCGCCCGAGCTCTGCGTCAAGGCGTAGGTGAGGCGCACGCCGCTGTTGTCACTCAGATTGATACGGAGCGAGGTGGGGCTCACGACGTCGATGCTCGAGATGGCGTGGAGCTCGGTGAACATGGTGTTCGACTTGTTGTGCAGGAGCCCGGACTTCACGGCGTCGGCGTCATAGGGCTCGCCGTCGGAGTAGGTGAGCCCCGGCCGCAGGTTGAGGGTCAAGCTGTCGGGGCCGAGCGTCCAGGACTGGGCGAGGCCGGGCTGGACCTGGTCTTTGGCGTTGCGCGTGAGAAGGAATCCGTAGATCTGTGCAGTGACAATGGAGTCGCACTCACTCTGGCTCTTGGCCGGGTCGAAGGTGTTCGTGAACTCAGAGGAGAAGTCGTAGCCAACGCTGAGCGTGCCCGCCTGACGGCCCGACGTGGAAGCACCTGACGGTCCCGCTCCCGTCGCAGCGACCGCGACGGCGACCCCCGACATCACCAGACCGATCGCGACCACGCGGCCAAGGTCCCTCACACCCCGTCGAGGTTCGCTCCGTGCGCTGCGTCGCCCGCGTGCGCTGGTCGTTGACATGGGCGAGGAGGATACTGAACCCGCGATTGAACCGCTCGTCGTTGCTCGACTCTTACGGACCGGAACCTCCGGGCACCGAGTCCGGCTCTCGCGTCGTGCGCGGACCGGACTGATCGCCCGCCGAGCGCCGGCCCGTGACGATGGAGATGGCACGTGACGGTGGTGCCGGCCGCTGTGACCAACGCGTCCGGTTCTTCGTGCATGCAGATGTCCATGGCATACGGGCAGCGGGTATGGAAACGACAGCCGTCTGGCGGATCAAACGGACTCGGCAGGTCGCCTGCGAGCACGATCCTGGCGGCCGAGGCGCCGGCGTCGGGAACGGGCTGCGGGATGGCCGAGAGGAGGGCCTCCGTGTACGGATGGGTCGGACGTTCGTAGACCTCGTCGGCCGGACCGGTCTCGACAATCTGACCGAGGTACATCACGGCGATCCGGTGGCTGATACGCCGGACGATGGACAAGTCGTGCGAGACGAAGAGATAGGCCAGACCGAGTTCCGCCTGCAGGTCGGCGAGGAGATTGATGACCTGTGACTGCGTGGAGACATCGAGCGAGCTGATGGGCTCGTCGCACACCACCAGGCTCGGACGCAGGGCGAGCGCCCGAGCAATGGCGATCCGTTGGCGTTGCCCTCCTGAGAATTCGTGAGGGTAACGGCGAGCCATTGCCGGGTCCAGGCCCACTTGGTCCAACAGCGCACGCACCCGTGCCCGGCGTTCGTCGCTCGTGAGGTTCTCATGGACCACCATGGGCTCGCTGACGATGTCGCCGATCGTCGCCCTCGGATTCAGTGACGAATACGGATCCTGGAAGACCATCTGGATGGCCCGCCGAGCTCGGCGGAGCTCGGCGGCGCGAAGCGAGGTGAGCTCTTCGCCGGACAACCAGATGGATCCCGACGACGGTTCGATCAGACGGAGTATCAGCCGGGCGACCGTGGACTTTCCCGAGCCGCTCTCCCCGACCAACCCGACGGTCTCCCCCGCTCCGACGGTGAGGTCGATGCCATCGACCGCCTTCACCTGGCCGACTTCCCGACGCAACACGCTGCTGTGGACCGGAAAGTGCTTGGTCAGGTTGCACACCCGCAGGAGTTCGCCGGGCGTGCCGGCCGAGGAGTGTTGATCCGGGCCACGGGCACCGCCCCGGCCAGGACCGGCGACGGGAAAGGTGAGATCGAGCTCCTCCTGTCGGACACAGCGGACCAGCGGTTCGGCCGAGGCGGTCCCCGATGAGCCCAGCATGAGTCCGCGCGCCGCCCACTGCTGCTCAGTGCCGGGGGGCCCGAGCGCAATCGGCGCCTCGGCACAACGGGGCTCGGCATAGGGACACCGCGGCTGGAAGCGACAACCGGTGGGGAACTGTTCGGGGCGGGGAACTTCACCCGGAATGGCCCGAAGCCGTTCCCGCGGGTCGCCCACTTGCGGCATGGCATCGAGCAACCCTCTGGCGTACGGATGGCGCGGTCGCGCAAAGAAGTCCGTCGCGACCGCTTGTTCGACCACCTGCCCGGCGTAGAGCACGACCACCCGGTGGCAGGCGTTCGCAACCACTCCCAAGTCGTGCGTAACGAGGAGCATGGCCATGCCGAACTCGGCCTGCAGGCGACGCAGCAGATCGAGGACCTGCGCCTGCACCGTCACGTCGAGTGCCGTCGTCGGCTCGTCGGCGATCAACAAACGGGGCTGGCATGCCACCGCCATGGCGATCATCGCTCGCTGGCGCATCCCTCCCGAGAAGGTATGGGGGTAGTCCCGCACCCGGCGGGCTGCGTCGGGCACCCCGACCAGCTCGAGCAGGTCAACCGCCTGCGCCAGGGCCTGGCGCCGACTCAGCCCGCGGTGCACCCGCAAGGTCTCGGCGATCTGGTTGCCGACCGAGAAGGCGGGATTCAGGCTCGTCATCGGCTCCTGGAACACCATCGACATGTCGCGACCCCGCACCTGCCGACGCTCTTTGGGGGTGAGCTGCTGAAGATCCCGCCCGTCGAGGCGCACGGTGCCGGCGGCGATACGAGCGGCGCGCCTCGGCAGGAGCCCCATCGCCGCCAGCGCGGTGACCGTCTTGCCCGAGCCGCTCTCGCCCACGAGGCCGACCGTCTCGCCCGGCTGAATCTCGAAGCTGACGTCGTCCACCACCCGCAACCAGTCCGGATGGCCGCTGAACTCCACGGACAGACCCTCGACGGCCAGTACGGGTTCGCCGGTCATCGGACGTCACCGATCGAGGCGTCACGACCCATGGCGTCGCGGAGACCGTCGCCGATGAGGTTGAAGGACAGGACGGTCAGCACGATCGCCACGCCCGGCGGGATCATGGGCCAGGGTTGGACAAGGACGAACTGGTACGCGCTCTGCAGCATGTTGCCCCAACTGGCGGCGGGCGGCTGTACCCCGAAACCAAGGAAGCTCAGTCCCGCCTCGGCCAACAGCGCATAGCCCAAACTGATCGCGACCTGGACGACGAGGGGCGACGCCACGTTCGGAAAGATGTGGCGGCGCAGCATGCGGTTGGCGCCGACGCCCACTGAACGAGCGGCTTCGACAAACGTCTCCTCGCGCACGGCCAGCACTTGCGCCCGAATGACGCGTACGAAGCCGGGAACGAAGACGATCGCGATGGCCACCGAGATCGTGTAGATGTTGGCGCCCAGGAGGGCGGCGACCGCGAGCGCCAAGGTGATCGGTGGGAAGGCGAACAACGCATCCATCGCGCGCATGACCACCGAGTCGGTCCACCGTCCGCGGTAGCCGGCGATCATGCCGAGGGGCAACGCGATGACGAGGGCGAGCAAGACCACCTGGACCGACACTTGCATGGAGACTCGCGCGCCGTAGATGAGACGGCTGAGGTTGTCACGGCCGATGTTGTCGGTGCCCAGCCAATGGGCCCACGAGGGCCCACCGTTGACGACGTCGCCGATCGTGTTCGGGTTCTGCGGAGCGATCAAGGGAGCGAAGATCGCAACAAGCCCGACCAGCACGATGAAGCACAGACCGGTCATCGCAACCTTGTTGCGGCGGAATCTCCGCACGACAAGCCGCCACGGCCCGGCGACGTCCCGCTCCGGGTGTGCGCCGAGCGGGCGCTCCTCCAACGTCTCGGCCGCCTCGCGGGCCGCCTGCTCCGATCCCATCCACGTCATCGGAGCCGGACCTTCGGGTTCAGGTACGCGTAGAGCACATCGACCAACAGGTTCACGGTGATGAAGATCAACGCCACCAGGAGCGTGACGGCCTGAATGACCGGCACGTCCTTGCTGTTGAGGGCTTGGTAGAAGTACTGACCCATCCCCGGGATGGAGAAGATGTACTCGATCAGGACGGTGCCGCCCAGGGTGTAGGCGAAGATGATACCGAGGATGGTGACGGGGGCGATCGAGGCGTTCTTCAGAGCGTGCTTGAGCACGACGACCGAGCCGCGGACGCCTTTGGCCTCGGCCGTGCGTACGTAGTCCTGTTCGAGCGCGTCGGCCAGCGACCCGCGGAGCTGGCGGGCCAGGGTGGCCGCACCGCCGACGCCGACGGCGATCCAGGGCAGGCACAGGTGCGACGCCCACTCGAGGGGTGACTGGGCGAAGGGCACGTAGCCGATCGCCGGCAACACCTTGAGATTCACCGAGAAGAGCAGGATCAACAGGATCGCCAGCCAGAAGTCAGGGATGGCCAACAACGCACTCGTGGTCACCGTCACGATGCGGTCGACACCCGATCCCGGCCGGGTACCGGCCACCACTCCGAGCGGAACGCCCAACAAGATGGTCACGGCCAGGCCACCGAGTGGCGATGCTGAACGTCACCGGAAAGCGCTGCGCGATCTCGTGGGAGACCGAGCTGTTCCGCTGGATCGAGCGTCCCAGGTTCCCGTGCAGCGCGTTGACCAGCCAATGCCAGTACTGGACCAGGTAGGGCTGGTCGAGACCCATCTGATGGCGGAGCTGTGCGACCTCGATGGCCGGCGCATTCGGTCCCAGGATCTCGCGGGCCGGATCGCCGGGGATGAGGAGGGTCAGCGAAAAGACAGCGAAGGAGATGAGGATCAGGAGGGGGATGATCGCCACCAATCGGCGGAGGATGTAGGCGATCACCGATTCACTCCCCCTTTCGATCCCGAGTCGGAGCACAAGGCAACACGACAGCCACAGAACGGTCAACCCGTCCACGGCGGAGGCGTGCTCGTCGACCGCCATCGCACCGTTGGTCGACTCGTACAGTGACGTAGGCGCAGCGGTCCGGCGTGACAAGCGAGTCCGGACGCGCCGATACTGGTGCGGCGACAATGACGGAGGCCGAGATGGCAATCGAGCTGAACCATACGATCGTCCCCGCCCGGGACAAAGCCGTCTCCGCGATGTTCCTGGCCGACATCCTCGGACTCAGCCCTCCGTCACCGTTCGGTCCGTTCATGTGCGTCGAGACGGCGAACGGTGTCAGCCTGGACTACGCAGATCGTGCGGCTCCCTTCGAACCTACCCACTACGCCTTCCTTGTCGGTGAGGAGGACTTCGATGCCATCTTCGCTCGGGTCGTCGAGCGAGGTCTTTCGTACTGGGCCGATCCGGGCCACACCCAAGAAGGTGTGCTCAATCACCACGGTCGTGGCTTCTACTTCGAGGACCCATCCGGCCACAACCTCGAGGTCCTCACGCGTCCCTACGGCACCTGACCCCGCGCCGGCAGCGCCGCGCGCAGACTGCCCGCACCCGGACCGGTCCCTATGATCGGCGCGACGCCGAGTTCCGGGGGACCTATGACGACCGAGACCGAGCAGGCCTTCAGCGAGTTACTCGAGGCCGTCACCGCGACGCACGCCCGCATGGTCGAGCAATTGGCCGACGAGCCGGACACGTTGCTCGAGGCCCACAAGTGGGTGCTCTCGATCCTCCAGGTGGCCGCCGAGGTGAACCTGTGGGCTGACACGGCCCGCCCCCGCTTCGTCGAGATCGTCGGCCCGTACAAGAAATGGGGTGGGGACAACTCCGACGCGTTCTACTGCTACGCGCCGATCGATCCCGATCGGACGTACCGGGTCACCCTGCATCCCGGCGACGCCGTCTACATGTCGCTGACCGTCTACGGGGGCCCCAACGACGGGCGGTACTCCGAACGCATCGTCGGCAGCGTCAACAGCGAGGAGGCGTCGAGGGGGCCCGACGGCGCCATCCACATCGTCCTGTCGCCGATCGAGCCCGCGGAGCCGGGCGTCGCCTGGATCCGTCTCGAGTCCGACGCCGTCGCCGCCATCACCCGCGACTACCTCGAGGACCCGGTCCGCGGGCGCCGGGCCACCTGGCACATCGAAGCCGACGACCCGCCCGACACCTTCCGCGAGGACGACGCGGACATGGCGCGCCGCCTGCGGGCAATGACGACCTGGGTGAGTGAGCAGGCCGGCATCGTGCCCATCCCCCTCGGGACGCCCAACGCGATCGATCCGCCGTACCCGGTCCCGACCACGACGTTCGGCTGGGCCGCGGGCGACGCTGCCTACGCCATGGGCGCCTTCGAGCTCGAAGACGACGAGGCGCTGGTGATCAGAGGTCGCTCACCCAACTGCGTCTTCTGGAACATGTGCCTGTGGAATCGCCTGCTGCACACCTACAACTACGACTACGAGCCGGTGACCATCAACGGGGCCCAGGTGCACTACGAGAGCGACGGGTCCTTCATCATCGTCGTCTCACCCCGGCGCCCCGCCCACCCCAACTGGGTGTCGACCGCGGGCCACCGCAGCGGGCGCATCTGGTTCCGCTGGTTCTTGCCGGCCGAGACGCCCGAGCAGCCCCAGGTCGAGGTGCTGCCCGTGGAGACCGTGTGACCCTGGCCGGAGACCGGCCGCCCCGCGTCCGCATCGACGACCTGGCCCAGCCGCGCTACAGCGACGATGTGCGGGCCATCCTCGACTTCATGGAAGAGGCGGGGTCGCAGCTGCAACTGGAAGCGGGCCCGCTCATGGAGGCGGCGGCTGCCGAGACGGGGCTGGACGACTTCGGTCCTACGGACTTCGTCGAACGCCTCGATGTGCTCTGCCGCGCCATGCGCGACGAGGGCGGCTTCAACGGCGCCGGCGTGCTGCAACAGCACACCTTGTTGCTCGGGCTGCTCAAGAACCGCCTCCTGATCGAGGACCTCGTACGCCGACACCCCGAGATCCTCGAGGAGCGCATCGATGCCCCGATCATCATCTGCGGCCTCCCCCGCACCGGGACCACTCACTTGCACAACCTCATCTCGGCCGACCCGGCCCTGCGCTCGCTCCCCTACTGGGAAAGCCTCGAGCCCGTGCTGGCCGAACACGAGCGACCGGGCCCCGCAGAACCGGACCCGCGCCTCGCGCGCACCGAGATGGCCCTCTCGTTCCTCAACACCGCGCTGCCGTACTTCAAGCGCATGCACGAGATGACCGTGGCGCACACCCACGAGGAGATCCAGCTGCTGGCGATCGACTTCTCGACGATGCTGTTCGAGACCACGGCGCCCATGCCACTCTGGCGTGACCACTACCTGGCCCGCGACCAGCGCCCCAGCTATGCCTACCTGCGCAAGATCCTCCAGACGCTCCAGTGGCTGCGGGGCGGGACGCGCTGGGTGCTCAAGTCCCCCCAGCACCTCGAGCAGTTCCCTGCGCTGGTCGACACCTTCCCCGACGCCACCTTCGTGGTCACGCACCGCGACCCGGTCTCGGTGACGGCGTCCATGGTCGTGATGCTCGCCTACAGTGCCCGGCTCACCCGCGACGAGGTCGACGTCGTCGGGATCGGGCATTATTGGGCTGACCGCCTCGTCCGCATGCTCCGATCCTGCGCGGAGGGACACGACGCCCTGCCCGACGACCAGACCATCGACGTGCACTTCGACGAGTTCATGGCCGACGACATGGCGATGGTCGGGCGCGTGTACGAGCTGGCCGGCCAACCGATGCACGCGAGCTCACGCGATGCGATGAACGCGTTCATGGCCGCGCACCCGCGGGGCCGGCACGGCGCCGTCGTCTACGACCTGGCCGAGTTCGACCTCGATGCAGCCGAGCGCCGGCGCGCGCTGTCGTTCTACACGGACCGGTTCGGGGTCACGCTCGAGTCCTAGCCGGCCAGAGCACCTAGCGGATCGTCGTGCGGCGGATCCGCTGCCTCCGGCGCACGACGTGCACCGTGAGGTAGGCGAGGAGCACGAGCGCGGAGAGCACGTGCCACCCGATGTCGCGGAACGGGATCCCGACACTGCGCGGGTGAAGGATGACCTGGGTGCCCGAGAGCAAGTCGTAGGTTCCCGACACCAGCACGTTGAGCGTCAACAGGGCCAGGACCACGTCCGACCACGCCAGCCGCCCCCGGGGACGGAACCACGTGCGGGCGCGTCCCAGGTTCCCGAGCAACCGCGCCACGGTGTGGCGCCGCTGCACCAGATGCAGACCGACCAGAGCCCCGAACGCCAGCCCGACGACGAGGTGCGGCCAGCCTTCGGTGATCAACGTCACGGTGGCCAGCGATGCAGCAAACGTCGCCAACAGCAGGAGGTGGACCACGAACCGGGTCTGTCCCCGCCGGCCGTGGACCACCGCAGCGCCCGGTGGCGGCGAGGCGGACTCGGTCGCCACCGGGTCGGTGTCGCTGCGGATGGTCACGCTCGGCCGACTATTCCATCGGCCGGGTCGAGATCCCCTTGGGGTCGCGTCCCGCCAGCACCCAGCCGATGAGCACGGCGGCGATCGGCATGGCGATCAAGATGAAGAACAGGTTGTTCCACGGGACGTGATTGATGATGTCGGAGACACCACCCTCCAGGGCGTTGGTGCGGAACCAACCGAAGAGGCCGACATACGCCGCCACCGTCCCGAGCAGTGCCCCCAGGAAGGCGAGGCCACCAGCGGTCACCGCCGTCAGGCGCGCGCCGGGTGCGGGAACTGGCACCAGTCGCCGTGAGCGTGCGCAACTCGCTCGCCGTCTCGCTGCGGATGAGACCCACGCTCATGGCGAGGACGCCCAGGGCGAGGGCGATGCCAAAGACGGTCGCCCAGTTCACGATCTCGGCCGAGGTCGGCTCGTCGTTCTTCGACTCGACGCTCAGGTCGCCCGCGGCGGCCAGGGATTGCGCACTCGTCAGCTGGGCCGAGGTGATGGTGCTGTTGGACTGGACCATCCACCCGTCGGGGCTGTTCTGGTCCGCGATGTGTAGCCGGCGCAGCGCGCTCTCCGTGATGACCGTGTTCGGGGCCGACGTGCCGATGGGCAGCTGGCTCTCCTCCTGAATCACCGGGTGGGCGATGCACTGGTTGGGCGTGCACTGGTTGTAGTTGCTCCCGCCCCCTCCCGGCCCTCCCGGACCTCCCTGTCCCTGGAAGCCGTCGCCCCCCTTGCCGCCGCCCCCGAAGGTGAGCTGGGCGCCCGAGCCGGCCAGCCCGGGCCGTGAGCTCAGTACGTCGACGTTGGACGGGATCGACGACGGATTGATGCCGTACGACCGCAAGAGGGCCGGCGTCCCGACGTAGATCGCCCCGTTCCATTGCCGGCCGCTCGTGCTCGGATTCTGCAGCCCCGCCGCCGGCTGGTCGAGCTCGACGACGTCCTTGGCGCCGACGGCAGAGGCGATGGCGTGCACGGTTGCCTCCTGCTGCCGAGAGGCTCGGCGCCGGTTGCGCCTGCTGCGTCTGTCCGCCGGGACCAAAGGTAGGTCCGGTCGGCGCCGTGTACACGTTGATCGTGTTGGCCGCCATGTTCGGGCCGACGTAGTCGAAGACGTTGGCGTAGCGGGCCACCGCGACGGCGCAGACGATCACCGCGATCATGATGCCCAGGCTGATGGCCGAGAGGGCCGAGCCGGAGCGAGCCCGGTAGCGCGCCATGTCACGCAGGGGCAAACGGATGGCGATCGGAGACTTGGCGCCGATCCGGGCCAGCAGCGCCAAGAAGAACGGAGAGACCAAGATGATCCCGACGATCAGTGCGATGAGTCCGGGGACCAGCCAAATCACCCCCCCGCCGTTGCCCGACGCGCCGGAGATCGAGAACATGATGAACCCCACGACGAGCGCCACCACACCGGGCACCAGCGAGCGGTGGATCTGGCGCGGCGGCGCGGGGCGCCCGGCCAGGGCGGTCACGACGGGTACCCGTGTAATGGCGCGGGCGGGATAGCCGGCGGCGAAGAAGGTCGCGATGACCGCGAGCACCATGGCGGGCGCGATCACGTTCCACGGCAGCGCGAACATCGAGATGACGTGGTGCGCGCTCTGTTCGTTGTGCGGACGGTAGGCCAGCCAGAGCACCAGGCCGAGCGCGAAGCCCACGATCGCTCCCACGAACCCGACGATGACGCCGTTGGCCTCCAAGACGAGCCGGACGTTCCGGTCGGTCGCCCCCATGGACTCGAGCATGCCGAGCGAGCGCATGCGGCGCTGAGCGAGCACGGTGAAACCACCGATCGACACCAATGCGATGAGCAGCATGCCGACCGTCGCCAACGCCAGAATGATGGTGGCCGGGTTGATGATGTTGGTGTTGGTCGAGCCCGGCGTCGTGACGTACGAGGGAACGTTCTTGGCGTTCGAAGGCGATGTGTCGAACAGCACGCTCACCTCCGTCGGGTGGGTCACCTGCCCGGGCGGCACCAGTGCGAACGAGTCGAGCAGGCTCTGCGGGTTCTGCACGATGCCGACGACGGTCTTGCCCCCTTCGGACCAGGTGTCGCCGATCCGCAGGTTGAGCTGGGAGGCCAAGCCTGGCGTGAGGGCGATCTGATTGGAGCCGGTCGGATAGTGCCCCGAAAGCAGCTGGATCATCGGCTTGGCGTACGGACCGTTCGGGTCCATGGCGCGCAGCTGATAGGTCTGGTTGCTGCCCGGGACGCTGAAAGTCTCGTTCGAGATGACCTGCGTGGTGCCGAAGTCGTGCTCCAGCATGGCGATCTGGGCGTCTACATACGCCGGGCTGTCCTTGGCCGCCTTGTTCGTCGGGGTCAAGTTGAAGGTCGCGAGGTCGTGTGCCGTACCGAACCCGGCGTTGGCCGGCGGCGGCGTGTTCACCGCGACGGCCGAGCCGACCACCACAGCCGCCACCGCGACGATGATGAGGAGCAGGATCAGGAACTGCTGTCGCCATTCGCGCTTGAAGAGGCGCCAGGACCAGCGGAGCATGGCCCGGCGGGCCGGGACGCCGCCGGTGGTCGGCTCGGGGCCCGATTGGGTGGCCGGCCGTTCGAGAACGCTGACGCTCACGAGTTCGGGAGTTCGGCGAGGAACTTGTCGGGGCTCTCGAGCGGCAGCGTCTGGTCGACGACTCTGCCGTCGCGCAAGAACACGACGCGGTCGGCCCACGAGGCGAGCTGGGCGTCGTGGGTCACGACCACGGCGGCCATGCCGCGGTGACAAGCCGCCAGGATCAAGCGCATGACCGATTCGGCATTGGTCGAGTCGAGCGCGCCCGACGGTTCGTCGGCCAGGAGCAATTGGCGCCCCCCGACGACAGCCCGTGCGATGGAGACCCGCTGGCGCTCGCCACCCGACAGCTGGTCCGGGTAGTGCGAGGCCCGATCACTCAATCCGAAGTCCTCGAGCGCCTCGAGGGCGGCCGCCTGTGCCTTCCGCGCCGCCACGCCGTCGAGTTCCAGCGGCAGCGAGACGTTCTCCACCGCGCTCAGCCCGGCCAGGAGGTTGTAGTCCTGGAAGACGTAGCCGATGGACTGGCGGCGAAGGCGCGCCTTGCCGTTGCGCGACAAGGAGGACAGCGGCCGGCCGCCGACGTAGACCTCGCCGCTGGAAGGGTCCTCCAGGCTGCCGGCGATCGTCAGGAGCGTGCTCTTGCCCGACCCGCTGGCACCCATGACGGCGACCAGGGACCCGGCGTCCACCGAGAGATCGATGCGCTCGAGAGCGTGCACCTCAGCGGGCCCTTCTCCGTAGACCTTGGAGATATCGCGGAGTTCGAGGTAGCTCATTTGGGGGCTCCTACCCTGCGCCGGGACTTGGGGAGGGGGAATGACTGCGGGGCCGGCGCGTCCACGCCCGCAGCTGCTCGCTTCAGACGGCCGTCGGCCGTGTCCAACCACCTGATCAACGAGTCGAGCCGGAAGAGCTCGGCGTCGACGACCAGGGCGAAATTGAGATCGAGGCGGGACTCGTCTTCCTTCAGGCGGGTCCACTGCTGCATCAGCTCCACCAGATAGCGCCGGTGCACCTGCACGACCTCGTGCACGTCGACGCCCGGCAGCCCGAGGGCCACCAGCACCTTGATGACCAGTTCGTCCCGCGGCGGCGAGGAGAAGTCGGGCGGCGTGCGCAGCCAGGTCGACAGCTCCTCTGCGCCCTCCTCGGTGATGTGGAAGCCTTTTTGTGGGCCCTCCTCGGCGGAGTCATTGGACTCGACCAGCCCGTCGCGCTCCAGCCGTTGCAGGGTCGTGTACACCTGCCCGACGTTGAGGGGCCACACCTCGCCGGTGCGCGCCTCGAATTCCTGACGCAGTTGCAGCCCGTACTTGGGTCCCTCGCTGAGGAGGGCGAGAATGGCGTGCCTGACACTCATGAGCAACCCCTGATTCGAAGTAGCATACTGAGTATCTTATACGGGGTACACGCTCCTGGCAAGGGGAAATATACGTGCGTGGCGCCGCCGGGTCCTTTCGTGGTGCGGAGGTCCTACCCGATCCCCGACGGCGCCACCCAGGTCACGACGTCAGCGGTGAGCCCGTCTCGAGGAGCGTCTTGAGGCTGGCCAGCACGGCGGGCCAGCCGCCCGAGACCGCCTGGAGCACGCTGCTGCCGGGGGCGAAGCCGTCGTGCACGACCGTGAGCTTGACGACGCCGTCGGCGGTCTCCTCGATGTCGAACGCGACCTTGGAACGGGGCTCGGCCCGCCAGGCGGCAGCGTCCTCGGCGTCGATCCCGTGCGCGTCGGCCCACTCGGGCGAGAAGGTGTGCCACGTGTAGGCCAGCCGGCGGTACGGGTCTGCCTCGAGGACCACTTGGTCGGGGTCGCTGATCACGAGACCCCCCTGGTCGTAGACCATGTCGTAGGCCTCGCCCTTCTTCCACGGGGTGGTCATGGACACCCCGCCCGCCTTCGGATGCCGCCAGTAACGCGTGGTGAACGCCGGATCGGTCAGTCCCTGCCACACCCGCTCGGGGTGGCCCGGATGTACGTGCTGTAGACGAAGGTTGTGCTGGTGTCGGTGCTCATGGGGTTCGTCTCCTCCAGTGCCGTCTTGAGGTCGGAGAGGGCTTCGACCCTCGCCCGGTCGTAGTGATGGATCCAGCGGTCCGCGATGTCGTTGATGGGTGCGGCGTTGAGGTAGTGCAGCTTTTCCCTCCCCCGTCGCAGCGTGGCGACCAGGCCCGCTGCTTCGAGGATGCCGAGGTGCTTGGTCACCGACTGACGGGTCATCCCCATCCCGGTGCAGAGCTCGGAGAGGGTGAGGCCGTTGTGCTCGTTGAGCCGATCGAGCAACCGGCGCCGGGCGGGATCGCCCAGTGCTCGGAAGATCGAATCCATGTCCTGCATCGCGTGTCCGCTTCGTGTTCATGCAACCGTTTGGTTGCATGAATCACTTAAGCAGCTATCTGGTTGCATGTCAACCCCTGCGGGTCAGCCAACACCGTCATGCGGACTGCCGGTCTGGGGAAACTGCCGGCCGCGCCCCCGGGGAGGCGGGGGCGGGCCGACGGAGCGACCTCTACGAAGGAGACCAGGCGCGGACCCAGTCGATCTGGGTCGTGGCCGGGAGGGGTGTCGTCGAGGCCGAAAACGCGTTGGTGTCCACACCGAGCGCCTGCGTCAGCGCGATGAAGAACGGCTGATCGAACGGTGCAGCGCCCCTCGTCGGATTATCGACCAGGCAGGTGTTGCCGTTGTAGAGCACTGTGATGGTCCCCCGCTGCCAGTAGTCCCCCGGGCAGCAATCGCCTTCCGCTGTGACGCGCGGTGGCGGCACTGCCGTGCCTTTTGATTGTGCGTGAGCACGCCCGTCGATTTCCTGGGCAATTCGGACTACGCGTGGCGCGACGCAGACAACGGACGCACAATGCTGGGATCCACCCTGCATCCGGGGGTGCAGACGCGCTCGACGTGTGCCGGACCGGCCGCCGGGACGATGGTTCGTTGCGAGCGGGTGCCGCGCCCAGTGCAGCGATCCGCCTGCACGTCCCGCGAGGCGGCTCGGCCCGCCGGAGCGGGCTCCGGACCGGTTCGGGGCCGGCTCGGGCCGTCGTGACTACAGCGCGGCGAGGACCTCTTCGACCGAGCTCACCTTCAGCCCGGGCCGGGCTCGACGGCCAGCCACGAGACGATCGCCGTCGTCGAGGATGGCGGCGTAGCGCTGTGAGCGCTGCCCCAGTCCGAACCCGCTGCCGTCCATCGTCAACCCGAGGGCCGCGGTCAGCTCACCATTGCCGTCCGCCAACATCACCACGGAGTCACCGACCTTCTGTTCCTTGCCCCATGCGCCCATGACGAACGGGTCGTTCACCGAGACGCAGACCACCTTGTCCACACCTTTGGCGCGCAACTCCTCGGCGCGCAACACAAAACCGGGAAGGTGATGGTCCGAGCAGGTCGGCGTGAACGCGCCCGGCACGCCGAAGAGGACGACCTTGCCCTTGCCCAGAACCTCCGCCGACGTCGTCGCTTCCGGTCCCTTGTCGCCGAATGTGAACACCTTCACGTCGGGCACCCGGTCGCCGACTGCAATCATCTGATCGCCTCCCACTTCGCGGTCGCTCGTGCTTCTTGGTCTCCGGGCCCAGGTTGCCATACCCCCAGGCGAGACCCCAATCGGCTGCCGCCCGCCCTCAGTCACGAAGCTGTAACCTGCCGCCAGTCGTGCCACGACGAGTCGTAATACACGGGCAGTCGAAACCTTGGGGGGTTGCGATGACGCAGTCGTTTGATCGCCGGTCGTTCCTCGCCGGTGGGCTGGCACTCGGTGCCGGCGCTGCTGCACTCGGCGTCCTGGGGGACGCAGGTGTGGCAGGGGCCGCCCGCACCAACGGCCCGGGGTTGAACGGCATCAGCACCAAACGACCCGTACGCGGCGGCTCGGTCACGTTCGGCATCGACACGGAAGAAAGCGGCTTCAACCCTTCGACCGCCCGCTGGGACGAAGGCGGCTTCCTCTACGGCCGCACCGTGTTCGACCCCCTGGCCATCGTGAACGCGGCCGGCGGCGTGGAGCCGTTCCTGGCCGAGTCGATCACGTCGAACGACGACTTCACGGCCTTCACCATCACGCTGCGGCCCGGGATCGTGTTCCACGACGGCACGCCGCTGAACGCCGCCGCGCTCCATCTCAACATCGAGAACGCCGCCACCTCCCTCCTGACCGGTCCCGCCTTCGCCGATCAGATCGCCGGCGCGTCGGTCACGGGCCCGCTGGCGGTCACCGTCAACATGAAGACGCCATGGGCCCCGTTCCCCTACTACCTGGCGCAGGCCCAGACTGGCTACATCGCCGCGCCGTCAATGCTCAACAGCACCGACGGCGGTACAGCGAACCCGGTCGGCACCGGCCCCTTCGTCTTCCAGGACTGGGTCCCCAACAGCCATATGACCTCCACCAGGAACCCCCACTACTGGCGGAAGGGCTACCCCTACCTGAGCTCCATCACGTACAAGCCGATCATCAATGACGACTCGCGCGCCGACGCGCTCGAGACCGGTGAGATCGACATGATGCATTCCAACTCGCCCGACAACCTTCTGCAGTTCCGGGGCAACAAGAAGTGGGCCTACTACGACAACAGCGGGCAGGTGGTCGGACAGCCGACGGTCCAGTGCATCATGTTGAACACCGCCACCGCCCCGTTCAACAACAAGACACTCCGCACCGCGATGGCGATGTGCGTCAACCGGACCCAGTACTCCAAGGTCATCGACAAGGGCATCGACGCCGCCATGAACGGCCTCTTCCTGCCGGGCAGCGAGTATTACTCCAAGACGGCCTACCCCTCGTACAACCCGTCGGGCGCCGCCAACCTGGTCAAGCAGGTGCAGCAACAGACCGGCTCGTCCGTCACCTTCTCGCTCAATTCAACCAGCGACCCCGAAACCCTGCAGGCTGCGCAATTCCTCCAGCAGGCGTTCCAACAGGCGGGCATGAAGGTGAACATCAACATCATCGCTCAATCGACGATCATCAACGACGCGCTGGCCGGCACCTACCAGGCCACGCTGTGGCGTCAGTTCGGCGCAGTGGACCCCGATCTGAACTATGTGTGGTGGAGCACGCAGACCACCTCCCCACCCCTGGCGCTCAACATGGCCCGCAACAGCGACCCCCGCATTCAGACGGCCCTCCTGGCCGGGCGGACCACCAGCGACCACGCTGATCGGATCAAGGCGTACCAACAGGTGAACGAGTACCTGGCCCAGGACATCCCCTACTTGTGGCTGGCCCGCGACACCTGGGCCGTCATCGCCAACCCCAAGGTCCAGAACTTCGCCAACCCGACGACGCTGCAGAACTCAAAGGCGGTCGGTTTCGACGAGGGTGTCCTGTGGCCGACACAGATCTGGGTGTCCTGACAGTCTGATCACGCTCTTTCGTTCGTCTCCCATTGGGCCTGGCGGGGGCGACGGCCGGCGGCGGGGTGGTGGGTGCGGCTGTATACGTATCCTTCCAAAACCCCACCCAATTGCGGAAGGGCTGGACGGTACCGTTCGTTCATTGCCTTCGGTGACGGAGCTCTGTTCCTCTAGCGCATCTCCACATCGTCGAGATATTCATCTCGCCAATGGGTGAAGCGCTCTTCAGGCAGTCGCAAGCAGTACGTGGGGCGCAGCGCCTCGACGAAGCCCCGCTCGTGACTCACCGCAACGATCGTCCCGGGCCACGCGCCCAGCATTGTGCCCACGGCGACAATGGAGGCCGGGTCGAGATTGTTCGTGGGCTCGTCGAGCAGCAGCAGGTTGGCTTCTCCGGCCGAGAGCATGGCCAGCCCGAGCTTTGCCCGCTCACCGCCGGAGAGGGTCGAGGGCAGCTGGTCGGCTGCCTTGGATGGCAACCCGAACGACCCGAGCAGCGCCCGGCGGTCCTTCTCGGCCGTGAGCACGGTATCGCTCACGTTTGCCAGCGCGGAAGAATCCGGATCGATTTGTTCGTGCTCCTGGGCGAAGTAGCCGAGCGTGACGTTCGTCCCGAGCTCGACCACACCGTTCGTGGGCTCCTGGACTCCGGCAAGACAGCGCAACAGTGAGGACTTCCCCGCTCCGTTGCGACCGATCACGACGATGTGATCGCCCCGGCTCGCGTGGAAGGTGACGTCGGACAGGACCTCGTTCGAGCCATACCGCACGCCGAGCTTGCTCACTTCGAGCGGCACCGCTCCAGAGCGGGTCGGAACAGGCAGCTTGAAGGTGGTGGCACGCTCGCGCCGGCCCACCTGGGTGCGCGTCGCCTGTAACCGGTCGACTCGCTTGTCGAGGGCCTTGGCCTTGCGTGCACGCTTCTCGGTGCTGGCCCGCATGGAGTCGGCGAGCGACGAGAGCCGCTTGATCTCACGCGCCTCCAGCTCTGCCGCGCGCTCACGCTGCGACTGGTCCGCCTCGTGTTGGGCCTGGAACTTCGTGTAGTTGCCCTTCCACTCGGTGAGTCTCTGGTTCGAGATGTGCAACACCTTGGTGATCGACTGGTCGAGCAGCTTCAGGTCGTGGCTGACCACGAGCAGCGCACCGGGGAAACGGCCGAGCTCGTCGAGGAGCCAGCGTTTCGCGGATCGGTCGAGGTGGTTCGTCGGCTCGTCGAGGATCATCAGCTCGGGCTCCTGGAAGAGCACCCGCATCAGGTCGACACGGCGGCGCTGACCGCCCGAGAGCGTGTCGATGTCCTCGAGCAACAGCTCCTGTCGTAGGCCCAAGCCGTCGGCCAACCGCGCCATGACCGACTCCGCCTCGTAGCCGCCATTGGACTGGAACTTGTCCTGGAGGTCGGTGAAGAGCTCGATGTGCTCGGCGGAAGGCTCCTCGGCCATGGCCCGTCGGGCCGCACCCAACGCGTCGTCGAGGACGTCGAGACCCCGCGCGGACAGGATGTGCGAGAAGCCGGTGGGCTCCAATCCGAGCCCACCTTCAACGGGCGCTTGCGGCAGATACCCGTACGAGCCGAGCAGCCGGACATTTCCCTGGTGCCGCAGCTGCGGCGCCGGCTCGCCCACGAGGATGGAGATGAAAGAGGACTTGCCCGTCCCATTTCGCCCGACGAGTCCCACCTTCTCGCCGGCACCCACCACGAACGAGGCGTCCGTCACCAGCGTGCGGTCGCCGATCTCGATGGTCAGGCCCGATCCGACGATCACAGCACAGTGTACGAGGGGGAACACCCGCTCGGTACACTCCGCGAATGCCCGCACTGGACCGCAAGTGGTGGACCCTGATCGCCGTGTGCACGGCGACGTTCATGCTCCTGCTGGACATCACGGTCGTGAACGTGGCGCTGCCCGACATCCAAAGGTCGCTGCACGCGAGCTTCTCGGACCTGCAATGGGTCGTGGACGCCTACTCGCTGACGCTGGCTGCCTTCCTGCTCACCGCCGGGGTGGCGGGCGACATCTACGGGCGGCGCAAGATCTTCGCCATCGGGCTGGTCGTCTTCTCCGCCGCCTCGCTTGTCTGTGGCTTGTCGACGACCCCCCTCATGCTCAACCTGGCCCGTGCCGTACAGGGTGTCGGGGGCGCCATCATGTTCGCCACCTCTTTGGCCCTGATCGCCGCCGCGTTCACCGGGCGTGACCGCGGGACGGCCTTCGGCGTCTATGGCGCGGTCATCGGCGGCGCGGTTGCCATCGGACCGCTGATCGGCGGCGCCATCACGAGCGGCATCGGTTGGCGCTGGATCTTCTTCGTGAACGTGCCCATCGGGGCACTTGCCGTCTTCATCACGTTCACGCAGATCGCCAAGTCCGAGGACCTGCGGCAGCGCAAGATCGACTGGGTCGGTTTCGTGACCTTCTCGGTGAGCCTCTTCCTGCTCGTCTTCGCGCTGGTGCGGGGGAACGACTTCGGCTGGGGCAGCGGCAAGACCATCGGCTTGCTCGTCGGCGCGGCCGTTCTCATGGTGGCCTTCTTCGTCAACGAACGGTTCACCAGTGACCCGATGTTGGATCTCGGCCTCTTCAAGATCCCGGCCTTCGTCGGGCTGTCGACGACGGCCTTCTGCCTGGCCGCCTCCATCTTCGCCATGTTCCTCTACCTGACCCTCTACATCCAGGACAACCTGGGCTACGGCCCGCTGGCCGCAGGTATCCGCTTCCTGCCGATGACCCTCCTCATCTTCTTCACGTCCTTCTTCGCGGGACGCCTCACCGTGCGCCTACCGTCGCGCCTCCTCTTGGGCGTCGGCATGCTCGTGGTGAGCGGCGGGCTGCTGTTGATGGCGACGACGCATCCGAACTCGACCTGGACCGTCCTGTTGCCGGGGTTCCTCGTCTGCGGCTTCGGGGTCGGGATCGTCAACCCTGTCTTGGCCTCGGGCGCCGTCTCGGTCGTGCAACCCCAGCGCAGCGGCATGGCCTCCGGCGCCAACAACACGTTCCGCCAGGTCGGCATCGCCACGGGCATCGCCGTACTCGGCGCGGTCTTCCAGAGCCAGATCGTGGCGCACACCACCGCGGCATTGGGCAAGAGCGCGTACGGCGCCCAGATCATCCGCCAGGGCGGTGCGCAACTCCAGGCCGCCATGTCGGGCGGGGGCGTACGCCAGGCGGCGGCCTCGTTCCCGGCCAGCGCCCGCAACGCGCTGCTGGACGCCTACCACGTCGGGTTCTCGGCCACGCTGAACCACCTGATGGAAATCGGCGCCGTGGTCGCCCTCGTTGGCGCGATTCTCGCCTTCGCATTGGTCCGCCAAAGTGACTTCGTCGTCCCGACCGCGCCAGGCGGTCCTCAGCCGAGCGCGCCCGCGGCACAGGGTGGGCCGAGCGCGGACGGCAAGGCGGTGCAGACGTCGGCCGACGCCGGCGTGCCCGCCGCCCATGCGTGAGCCGTTCATTCTCGAAGGTCGGTTCGTCCGCCTCGAGCCGCTGAACGAGGCACACATCCCGGGCCTCGTCGACGCCGCAGCAGAGGACCGCACCAATTACCAGTGGACGTACACCCCAGACGGCCTTGCACAGATGACCGACTACGTGCGGGACGCCTTGGACAAGGTTGCCTCGGGCGCCCACGTGGCGTTCGCCACCGTCCGCAAGGGGGTCGGTCCCGACGGAGATGACGTCGTTGTCGGCGCCACTCGCTTCTGCGAAATCGCCTTCTGGCAGTGGCCACCGGGCGCGACACACCAACGCCGAGGCGTACCCGACGTCGTGGACATCGGCTTCACCTGGTTGTCGGGCTCGGCTCAGCGGAGCCCGGTCAACACCGAAGCCAAGCTCCTGATGATGAGCCACGCCTTCGAGGTATGGCAGGTGCATCGCGTGGCACTGCAAACCGACGTCCGCAACACACGATCATGGGCCGCCATCGAACGGATCGGCGGACAACTCGACGGCATCATGCGGGCCGATCGACCTGGTTCGGACGACACCGTGCGAACGTCCGCCCGCTTCTCCATCGTGGCGTCGGAGTGGCCGGCGGTGAAGGCGAAGCTGACGGCTCGACTCGACGCCTCGCGCCGCGTGACTTAGGCCCGGGCCAGCGTCGCCTGGATCTTGCGCCGGTGCAGCGCATGGACGGCGGCCTCGGCCTCGTCCTTGGGTCGCACGGCGGCCACCGCCTTGCCGGTCCGGTGGATCGTCCACGCCAGTTGGTCCGCGCGCTCGACGGTGTGGCCCAGGATCTCGACGAACGCCTGGATGACGGTCTGAAACGTCGTCACATCGTCGTTCCAGACGACGACCGCCCAGAGGTCCTCGAGATCGAAGAACGTGTGGATGTCCTCGTCAGCGAGAACATCGAGCTCGATCGTGGTCGAGGGCAGCGAGAGGTTGGCCATGTGCGTCCGAAGAATCATGGGCCCGACAATTGGCCCGGCTCAGTGTAGTCCCTGGTCCTGGCTATAGCGTGCGTGGGATGCGAGCCACCGTTCTCGAGGGACCACGCACCGTCACGTTGCGCGACGTCCCCGATCCCGTCCTTCCCGGCCCCGAGGGTGTCGTGGTCACCGTCGAGGCGACGGCGATCTGCGGGTCGGACCTGCACCTGTACCACGATGCCCCGACGGGAGCCGGCATCCGATTGGGTCACGAGGCCATCGGCACGGTGGCCGATGCCGGCGCGCACGTGCGCACCCTGAAACCCGGAGACCGCGCGCTGGTCTCGGGCGTCATCGGCTGTGGCGTCTGCGGACCATGCCGGTCGGGGCAGCCGCACGTCTGTCGCGCCGGAAAGTCTGCCGCGTTCGGGACGATGCCCGACCTGCCGGGCGGACAAGCCGAAGCGATGGCCGTGCCGTTCGCCGACTTGTTCGCGTTACCCATCCCCGAGGGGATGTCGGACGAGGAAGCAGTGCTCCTCACCGACATCCTCCCGACCGGGTACCTCGGCGCGCTGCGTGCGGACATCCGACCCGGAGCGACAGTCGTCGTCGTCGGTCTCGGGCCTGTCGGCATCATGGCGCTCCGTTGCGCCGCACTGTTCGGCCCCGCCCGGATACTCGCGGTCGACGTCGTGCCTGAGCGTCTGGCGCGAGCCGAACAACTCGGCGCGGAGCCCATCGACGCCCGGGTCGCAGCGGGCTCAGCGCAGGTCCTCGAGGCGACTGGCGGCCGCGGAGCCGAATCGGTCATCGAGGCGGTGGGCGCGGATGCAACGGTGACCGAGGCGCTGGCCTGCGCCGCGACGGGAGGCACCGTCTCGATCGTCGGCGTGAACCTTTCGCCCGCCATGTCGTTCCCGATGGGGATGGTCTTCTTGAAGAGCCTCACGGTACGCACGATTTTCGCACCGGTCCCCGGAACCTGGCCCCAACTCGTGCCACTCGTCCAGTCGGGTTACTTCAGCGGCCTGGCCGACACCTTCACGCACCGCATCGGGCTCAGCCGGGTGCCCGACGCCTACGAACTGTTCGACTCGCGCTCGGACGGGGTCTTGAAAGTCTTGCTCTTGCCGAACGACTGAGCGCCACCGGGCTCCTCCGGCGTGCGGTTGATCACTTGCGGCCACTCCGCCGCGCCGAGCTCGGGCCGGGCCACGAACCACGGCGACGGCGGCGGCGTGATGAGGTGTGTGAGCGCGTCGACGATGGGCTCGTAGTTCACGCGCCAGCCCTGGAAGTTCCGCCACGACTCGTCGAGGTCGCGCTCCGCGGGCCAGTTGACCTCGTTGAGGCGGCGGAACCCGTCCTCGAACTCCTCCTTGGTCAGACGCGTGCCCGCAGTCGGCAACGGGTCACCGTCGTAGGGGATGTGCAGCGCCCGAGCCATGGAGCGGAGGCAGCGGATGCCCATTGACAGAAAGAGTCGCGCTTGGTGCGGTGTCTGGTTCGGGCTGATGGCGTGATACAGGGCGGCCGAGTCCATCATGGCGACGAGCCCAACGAGCCAACTGCGTGAGGAGACCGGAGACCGGAACCAGATGAGCGCCGGATAGTTGGAGTGGCTCTCGGAGACATTGGCGGCCCAGCGCTCCCAGTCGCTGTAGAGCGGGGGCAGCTCGCCCATCGTGTCGAGCCAAAAGTTCCGAGCCAGGATTTCGGGGCCCCAGGCCGGATTCCCGCCCCGCGCCGAGAGGAGCGTGACCTCGGTCTCTCGGGTCGCGAACTGCCCGTAGAGGGCCGGCAGGTACGCGATCTCGAGTGCGATGACCAGGAGGCCGATGCCGGCCGCCAGGATCTCGAGCGTGTGTGGACCGGGCCCGCTGGCGCTGGCGATGCCGAGCGTGAAGACCGACGAACCCGATATACCGAGCGCCGACCCGTAGTCCCTGCCGCTGTCCCACCAGATGATGAGCGAGAAGCCGAGGAGGATCAGGCACAGCCAGAGGACGAAGAGCATCACCATGGCCGCCGGACCCACGAAAGAGAGCACGCGGTCGCGCACCTCGTAGTTGGGGAGGCGGGGCGAGAGCCAGTGCGTCACGCTCCCGAGCGAGCGCGCCAGGCCGCGCATGATGCGCGACGACGTCACGCGGGGTACGACGAGAGTGGTGAAGACACTCCACGCTGTGAGCACGACGATGGCGATGCCCGCGACGAGTGCGACCAGGCGGGCGAACTCCACGTCCTCATCCTGCCAGATCGTCGGCCCATGGCACCGGCCCGCGGGCCACCAGGTCTCGCCCGGCGTCGTCGTCCGTCGTGCCGCTACACGGATGCCAACCGCGCGGCCGGCCTCCCCGCCGCGATCAGCGCCGCGGGCACCTCAACCGGGCGCGCGCGCAGCAGCTCGCCCAGGCCCTTCGCCTGGGTGTCGAGGCGCAGGTTCGACGCCACACCCCATCCGAGGAAACCGTGGACGACGAAGTTGAGTGCCCGAAGGTTCGGAAGCGCGAAGCGGCTCACGCGGAACGGCCCGGCTTCGGGCAGCAGTGCCGTGAAGAGCTCGGTGGTGAAGTCCCGTTGGAGCCATGCCGCAACCGTTTCCTCGTCGGCCCACAGCCCGACGTTGGCGTCGCCACCCTTGTCGCCCGAGCGCGCGCCGACCAGCACCCAGAGCGGAACCCGCACCAGATCGGTCGCCGCGCCGGTCACGCCGGACCCTGGCCTCGCGTCCTTGCTCTCGGTCCTTGCCCCCTCATCCTCGGGCGGCGCCCCCGGGGCGATCGTCCGGGGTGTGGTGTGCACCACCACCCCCTCGCACTCGATGCGAGGCGTCACCTCGTCGGCAGCGACGGTCGTGGGCCAGTAGCGGGCCACGCCCTGGGCGCCTGAGGGGGCACTGGTGAAGAAGGTGCCCGGATAGCTCGACAGGCTCGTCTCCACGACCGCACCCGAGAAGGCCCGGCCGACCGGGTGTTCGTCTTCGCCGCGGACGGCAAGGCGCAGGTACGCCATGCCTCCACCGGTCAGATCTCCCGAGAGGTCCTCCGCGGTTTCGGTGTAGGCCGCGCGTCCCCCGGGGACACCGGCCCAGACGGCGTCCGCGGCAAAGCGGGCCTTCTCCGCCACGTTCGCGCCCGTGAGCGCCATGGTCATGGCGTTGCGCCAACCGGCGTCGAGGTTGGCCGTCACCTTGAGCGTCGGTGGCGGCGGCTCGCCGCGCACGCCCGAGATCCGTACCCGGTCTTGCCCGTGCTGGCTGAGCTCGATGGTGTCGAAGCGGGCCACCGCATCGGGGCTCAGGTAGCGCGGGCCGCCGATCTCGTAGAGCAATTGGGCCGTGACTGTGCCCACGGTGACCATGCCACCCGTTCCGGGATGCTTGGTGATCACCGAAGAGCCGTCGGCATGCAGCTCGGCCAGCGGGAAGCCGATCCGCGCACGACCCGGCACGTCCTCGAAGAACGCGTAGTTGCCGCCGCAACACTGGGCACCGCACTCGATGACGTGGCCGGCCACCACGGCGCCGGCGATGGCGTCGAGGTCGGCGTCGGACCAACCGAAGGCGTGCAGGGCCGGGCCGACGACCAGGGCAGCATCGGTCACGCGGCCGGTGACGACCACCTGTGCGCCGGCCGCCAGCGCGTCGGCGATCGGACGCGCCCGCAGGTAGGCGTTGGCAGTGACGACGGTCGCGTCCGCCGGCAGTGGCTCGCCGGTGTCGAGATTGACGAAGCGTTCACCGGCCAGGCGAAGGTCCGGCAGCCGCGAGGTGATGTCGTCACCCGAGACGGAGGCCACTCGCACCTCGATGCCTTGGCGCGTGGCCAGCTCGCGCACTGCATCGGCCAACCGTTCGGGCTGCAGTCCGCCGGCGTTCGAGACGACCGCGATGCGCCGTTCGACACAGGTCGGGAGCACGTCTTCGAGCTCGCGCAGGAACGTGCGGGCAAAGCCTCCACTGCGCTCCCTCGTCTTGTGCAAGATGTACATCGTGAGCTCGGCGAGCCAGTCCCCCGTCAGCACGTCGATTGGACCGCCCTCCACCATCTCCTTCGCAGCCGAGGCACGATCCCCGAAGAAGCCGCTGCAGTTGGCGATGCGCAGCGGGTCGGTTCGACCCTCGGGCGCGGTCACGACGGCTCCACCGTGACGAGGAGATCGTTGACGTCCACCTGTTGACCGGGCTCGCACTGCACGAGGGTCACCGTGCCCGCACCGTTGGCCCGAAGGGTGTGCTCCATCTTCATGGCTTCGAGCACGACCAGCCCGTCGCCTTCGGCAACCTGGTCGCCGGCGACCACGAGGACCTTGCTGATCGCGCCGGGCAGCGGCACGCGGCACTCTCCGGCGACGCCGCCGCGCTCGTCGACGTCGTCCTCGGTGCGCAAGACGAAACTCGACTGGCCCTCGGGGCCGTTGACGTCGGCGCTGTGCACCGAGAGGCGGACCCGGTAGCGGCGACGCAAGCCGTCTTCTGCGGTGAGATCGACCGCCCAGGCCGAGGGCAACGTCTCATGCGACGGTGCCGTCTGGCTCGCTGCCTCGCCCGGGTCGGTTGGTTCAGGCGTGGCGACCGTCCCCGCGTCGCGCCACGCGTCGTCGACGAAGATCTGCGCCGGCGCTCCGAACGAGGTGCAGCGCACCTCGAGCGTCCCTGCACCGTCAGTGAGCTGGTCGGCATGCAGCGGCCGGCCGACGTTGCGCCAGCCGGCTGCACGCACCGGGATCAGGCTTCGGCGGGCGCGGGCGGCGAGCAGGCAGAACGCTGTCGCGGCAGCATGGCGCTGGCGCACTTCATCGGGCAGCCGGGCGTCGCGGAGGTCGGGACGGCCGTCGAGATAGTGGATGTCGGCCTCACCGCGCCGGAACGCGTCGTCGTCGAGCACGGCCTGCAGCAGGTCCCGGTTGGTCTCGAGACCGTCGAGCTCGAGCGCGCGCAACGCGCGCGACACGCGTGCCACCGCAGCGGGCCGGTCAGATGCGTGGGCCATGAGCTTGGCGACCAGGGAGTCGTAGGACGGGCTGACGACGCTCCCGCTCTCGACGCTGCGGTCGGTGCGCAGGCCCTTCCCGGTCGGCCAGCGGACGCGCGACACGGGACCCGGCGTCGGGCGATAGCCCTCGCGGGGTCGTTCCGCACAGAGGCGGACCTCGACGGCGTGGCCGCGGAGCGTCACCTCGGACTGGCTGAAGGGCAGCGGGCTCCCCCCGGCTACCGCCAGCTGGAGCCCGACCAGGTCGAGCCCGGTGACCAGCTCGGTCACGCCGTGCTCGACCTGCAGCCGGGTGTTCATCTCGAGGAAGTAGAACCCGCTCGCGTCGACCAGGTACTCGACAGTGCCGACGCCGACGTAGCCCACGGCCCGAGCAGCCGACACGGCTGCCCGCCACATCTCTCGGCGGGTGGATTCGGGCACCAGGACCGCCGGCGCCTCCTCGACGACCTTCTGATGCCGGCGTTGCACCGAGCACTCCCGGTCGAAGAGATGGAGCAGCGCACCATGGGTGTCCCCGAGAACCTGGACCTCGACGTGGCGCGGGGTGTCGAGGTAGCGCTCCAAGAAGACCTCGTCCGAGCCGAACGCACCGGCCGCCTCACGCCGGGCCGACGCCACCGCGTCGTCCAGTTCGTCCTCCGTGCGGACCAGGCGCATCCCCCGCCCCCCTCCCCCGGCCGACGCCTTGACGAGCAACGGGTAGCCCACGGTGGCCGCAGCCGCGGCCAACCGGGCTGCGTCGTCTTCGGCGCCGAGGAGCGCGCTCGGCAGCACCGGTACGCCCGCCGCAGCCACGACCTCCTTCGCCCGCGCCTTGTGCCCCATGACGCGCATCGCTTCGGGCGGCGGACCGACCCACACGATGCCGGCCGGTGCGCAGGCCTCGGGAAGGGTGGGATTCTCCGAGAGGAAGCCGTACCCCGGATGGAGCGCGTCGGCACCCGAGACCTTCGCCGCCCGCACCAGCACGTCGGGGTCGAGATACGTCTCGGCCAGAGACGCGCCCGGGAGCAGCACGGCGGCATCCGCTTCGGTCACGTGCGGGCTGACGGCGTCGTCTGCCGCGAAGACGGCGACGGCCTCGCAGCCGGCGTCGTGGGCGCCGGTGATCACCCTGCGGGCGATCTCGCCGCGGTTGGCGACGAGGAGCCGACGGATCCCGCTCCCCGTCACCGGCACGGGTCGAGGTCCGGCCGCCATCAGTGCCGCACCACGCCGAAGACCGCCGTCCCGCGCACCGGTGCCGAGTGGACCGCCGCCAACGCGATGCCAAGCACGACGCGCGTGTCGCGCGGATCGATGATGCCGTCGTCCCACAGGCGCCCGGTGGCGTACTGCGCCGTGGACTCCTCTTCGATCTGGCTCTCGGTCGCGCGGCGCAGCTCCTCGTCGGCCGCCTCGTCGAAGGGACGCCCCGCCGCCTCCGCCGCGTTGCGGCGCACGATGGAGAGGACACCCGCCAGCTGCTTGGGGCCCATCACCGCGATGCGGTGGTTCGGCCAGGTGAAGATGAAGCGGGGGTCGTACGCCCGCCCCGCCATGGCGTAGTTACCGGCGCCGTAGCTGGCCCCGACCATCAGCGTCAGGTGTGGGACCGTGGAGTTGGACACGGCGTTGATCAGCTTCGCCCCGTCCTTGATGATCCCGCCCTGCTCGTACCGGGTGCCGACCATGAACCCGGTGATGTTCTGCACGAACAGGATCGGCGTGTCCGTGCGGTTGCACAGCTCGATGAACTGCGCGCCCTTCTGTGCCTCCGGCGAGAAGAGGATGCCGTTGTTCGCCACGACGCCGATGGGGTAGCCGCCGATCGACGCCCAGCCGCAGACCAGCTGCGGTCCGTACAACTCCTTGAACTCCTCGAAGCGTGACCCGTCCACGACCCGGGCGAGGATCTCGCGCACGTCGAAGGGCACCCGGACGTCGACCGACGCGATCCCGAACAGCTCGTCTGCCGGGTAGGCCGGCGCGTCGCCCGGGACCTCGGGTGCCGGGCCCACCCGCCGCCAGTGCAGGTGGGTGACGATCCCCCGTGCGATGCGCAGCGCATGCGCCTCGTCACGGGCAAGGTAGTCACACAGACCGGAGGTCCGGGCGTGCATGGCCGCACCACCCAGCTCCTCCTCGTCGGCCTCCTCGCCGATGGCCATCTTGACGAGGGGTGGCCCCCCGAGAAAGACGCGGGCCCTGTCCTCCACCATCACCGTGTAGTCACTCATGCCGGGCAGGTAGGCGCCTCCGGCGGTGGACGACCCGAACACGACACAGACGGAGGGAACGCCCTGGGCCGAGAGCTGGGTGAGACGGCGGAACTGCTCGCCTCCGGGCACGAAGATGTCGGCCTGGCGGGGCAGGTCGGCCCCTCCGGACTCTACGAGGAGCAGGACGGGGAGGCGGTTCTCCTCTGCCACCTCCATGGCACGCAACAGCTTGCGGATGGTGGTGGGACTCGTCGTGCCGCCGCGCACGGTCGGATCGTTGGCGATGATCAGGCACTGCGTGTGGGACACCTCGGCCAGCGCCACGACCACGCCGCCGCCCAGCGGGTCGCCCGTGTGCAGACCGGCCAGCGGACACAGCTCGAGGACGGGGGTACCCGGATCGACGAGCGCCTCCAGTCGCTCGCGCACCATCATCTTGCCGCGGGAGCGGTGGCGCTCCACATACTGCGGCCCACCACCGGCCAGCACCTGGTCGTGCAGCGCGCGCACCTCGTCGGTGAGCGTGCGCATGGCGTCGGCGTTGGCCCGGAACGCTTCGCTCGAGCTCGTGAGGTGCGACTGCAGGACGGTGCTCACGACATGGTGTCCCACGACGGCGCGCGCTTCTGCAGGAAGGCTTCCATCCCCTCGGCGGCCTCCGGCCCAGCGAACAGCGACGCCGACGTCGCGGCGGCGGCCGCCAGCCCGTCGGCCCACTCCTGGGCCGGCAGTGTCCGCAGCAGCTCTTTGGTGACGCTCACCGCTCCCGGAGCCGATTTGCGGAGCGCGCTCGCCTGCGCCCCGACCCAGGCGTCGAGCGCCGCCTCGTCGTCGACCACGGCCGAGAGCAACCCCGTCGCCGCCGCGTCGCGCGCGTCGAAGCGCTCGCCGGTCAGGGCCATGCGGGCGAGGAAGCGCCTGTCCATCACGCGCAGCGCCGGCACCAAGATCATGGCCGGGGCCACGCCAACGCGTACCTCGGTGAAGGCGAACGTCGCCGCCGCGGCGGCGGCCGCCATGTCCGAGGCGGCGATAAGCCCGATGCCCCCGGCTCGGGCATGTCCGTTCACGCGCGCGATGACGGGTATGGGGCTCTCGACGATGGACGTGAGGATCTCGGGCATACGGTTCGGCGCCGCGGCGCCGCGCTCGGAGAGATCAGCACCCGAACAGAACACGGTGCCCGAGCCGGTGAGGACGATGGCGCGCAGCGCCGGCGCTTCGGTCGCGTCACGCAACGCGTCGGCGAGCTCGTCGAGGAGGCGCGCCGACAACGCGTTGCGGTTATGCGGGGAGTCCAGGGTGATCGTACGGATGCCGTCGTCGTCTCGCAGGTCGACCAACGCGTCCGTCACGAGCCGCAGTGTAGGGGGGCGCCTGCGGAGGGCGAAAAAACGGCCAGTGGTATCGTTCGCCGGTGATCGAGAGCGACGAGCATCAGTTGTTTCGCAAGACGCTCCGGAGCCTCTTCGAGCGGGAGATCGAGCCGCATGTCGACGAGTGGGAGGCGGCCCGCACCTTTCCCGCCCACGAGCTCTTCCCCAAGCTTGCCGCGGTGGGGTTGTTCGGGCTCGAGTACGACGAGGCGTACGGCGGCATGGGCGCGGACCACACCTTCTCGCTCATCGCAGGTGAGGAGATGGGCCGTGTCAGCTGTGGGGGCGTGCCCATGGCCATCGCCGTGCAGATGTCAATGGCGACACCTGCCCTGGCGCGTTACGGGTCGGACGAGCTGAAGCGCCAGTATCTCGCCCCGGCCATTCGCGGCGAGGTCGTCACCTCCATCGCGGTGACCGAGCCCGACGCCGGCAGCGACGTCGCAGGCATCCGCACCCGGGCCGTGCGCGACGGCGACGAGTGGGTCATCAACGGCACCAAGCTCTTCATCACCAACGGTACGCAGGCGGACTGGCTCTGCCTCCTGGCCCGGACCTCGGACGAACCCGGCTCCCGCTCCATGTCGCTGATCGTGGTCCCCACTGCGCTGGACGGTGTCGCGGTGTCGCGCAAGCTCGAGAAGCTCGGTATGTGGTCGAGCGACACGGCGGAGCTGTCCTTCACCGACGTGCGCGTGCCGGTCACCAATACCATCGGCGAGATCGGCCGCGGCTTTCAGCAGCAGATGGTCCAGTTCCAGGCCGAGCGCCTCATGACCTTCTACAAGCAGGTCGGGTCGATCGAGCTCGCCCTCGAACGGACGAAGTCGTACCTCAAGGAGCGCCGTGCCTTCGGCGCCCCGCTGTTGGCCAACCAGCACCTGCAGTTCGTGCTGGCCGAGCTCGCGGCACGCCACGATGTCTTGAAGCACTACGCGCGCACCACGGCCGACGCGGTCCTCTCCGGCGAGGACGCGACGCGGTACGCCACCATCGGCAAGCTCTTGGGCTCGCGGCTCCAGCGCGAGGTGGCCGACTGCGCGGTGCAGTTCCACGGTGGCATGGGCTACATGGACGAGAACTGGACCTCGCGCTATTTCCGCGACACCCGGCTCGATTCCATCGGGGCCGGGGCGGACGAAGTGATGCTGCGCATCCTGGCCCGGATGGACGGCTACTCGGCTGAGTAGGTCGCGGGCCTAGGTGTGCCGGAAGACCGCCTGTCCCCCGCCACTGGCGAGCAAGCGCCGGTCGACCGACCAGACCCGGCCGGTCCACGAGAGCAGGCCTGCGTGGGCCACCGGTGCATGCGCGTCGAGCAACATCCATTCCGACGAGCTCCCTGGATACTGGAACGACGCGTACAAGTCGAGACTCGGTGCGATGAACGGGGGCTCGAGGTACATGTGCGGGCGCGATCCCGCGGGCCAGCTGCCCACGTCGAGCACGATGAGTGAGCGCGCCGCGTCGATCCACGGGTCGTCGAAGGCCGGCGTCGGACGGCAGCGCACCCAGGTCCGCCAGATCGGCGGCAAGGGCCGAGAGGGCGGCCACTCCTCGGACCAGTCGATCATCTTCTGGTCGAAGTTGTCCCAGAACGCGAAATGGGGTCGATCTTCCTCCGGCGTCTGGTCCTCGCGCGACGGGATCTCGTCGGGTCCGGGCACGTCGGGCGCCGCGGTGTCCTCGTGCTCGAGGCCGGCGACGTCGCCGACCGACCACACCATGGCATCGAGCACAGGCCGACCCTCCTGCGTCATCTCGACTCGCTGCGCGAGCACGGTGCGCCCCGTCCGCAACGGCGTGACGACGAGGTCGACGGGCGCGAACGCGGCAACCGAGAGGTAGTGGCAGTAGAAGCTGGCCGGCCGGACCAACGGGCTGTCGGCCCCGGCGGCGCGCAGTGCGATGGCGGCGACGTACCCGCCGCACGGTCCCCAGATCTCCCAGTCGTCGTGCACGGTCGCGCGATGCCGTCCCTCCGCGACGCGCTCGGTCGCCGTCTGCACCGCGATGTCACCCACCGCGTTCGCCCTCCCGCTGCTCCCACGTCGTCCGCGTGAGCTCGGTCACGGCGACCTCCTCGCCGCCCGGCCCCGTGGTGGTGAGGAAGCGCGTGAAACCCAGCCGGTCCATGACTCGGCCCGACGCGGCGTTCTCCGGCTCGTAGATGCTGACGATGCGGTCGAGGCCGCCCTGGGTGAACCCGAAGTCCACCGCGGCGGCACCGGCCTCCGTCGCCAGGCCCTTCCCCCACTGGGCGCGCGACAGGCGCCAGCCGACCTCGACGGCCGGCAGGATCTCGGGCAAGAAGTGCGGCACCGCCAGCCCGGCCCAGCCGATCATGGCGCCGGTGGCACGGTCGATCAGCGCCTCGATCCCGTATCCGTCGCTCTCGTAGCGCGCCACCGTGCGCTCGAGGAACCTGCTCGTCTCCTCCTTGGTCATCGCCGCTCGCAGCGGGTACCACCAGAACGACTCCTCGGCATGGATCGGCGCCAGTTCGTCCAGATCCTCGGGGACGAACGGACGCAGCACGAGACGATCCGTCGTCAGCGTCGGGATCCCGGGGTGCGCCATGGCCAGTCGCTCGCTCGCGTGCTCGGCCGTCAATTGAGCGGCAGCCCGGGCGCGTCCGCCAAAGAGGGATCGTGACCCGGACGCGCCGTGGGTGCGTAGAGCTGGTGGGGACCGAAGGACCGCACCGCCCGGTCCCCGGGCCGGCCACCGACCACCTCGACCCACTCCTCCCCGGTCTCGTCGTTGCGGACGTGCGCTACGAACTCCCACGTGGCGCCGCGCAGACGCGTCCCGTCGACGTGCACGGGGTCGCCCGGTCGCAGTCCGGCCCACCGACTGGAGCGGCGCAGGTCAGCCACTGCGACGACGGGGGCGCCGGGCCGGGCCATCGAACGGGCGGACGGGGATGCGACGGGCTGACACGGGCATCGAGACCCTTTCTACTGGTTGGCGAGGATGGTCCGGTGCGTGAGCACCCGGGTCCTATCCTGACCTGCATGGCGCTCGATCTGCCGCGCACCCTCACACCATCGAAGGTCACCGCGTTCACCAACTGCCCGCTGGCCTTCCGGCTCTCGCAGCTCGAGCGACTCCCCGAGCCTCCCTCACCCCACGCCGTCAAAGGCACGCTGGTGCACACCGCGCTCGAGGGTCTGTTCTGGGACCACCCCCCAGGCGCCCGTACGCCGGCGGCAGCGGGCGCCGAGCTCGAGCGAGCGTGGACCGAGCTGCAGGACGACGAGGAGTTCGTCCAGCTCGAGCTCGACCGGGACGGCGCCGACGAGTTCCTCGCCGACGCCGGGACGCTGGTGAAGAACTACTTCAGGCTGGAGGACCCCAATCAGGCCCGCGCCGTGGGTGTCGAGCTGGGCGTCGAGACGATGGTCGAGGGGATGCGCCTGCGCGGCATCATCGACCGGCTCGACGTGGCGCCCGACGGCAGCCTCATCGTCGTCGACTACAAGACCGGCCGCGCTCCATCCGAGCGGTTCGAGCGCGGCAGTCTGGGCGGCGTCCAGACCTACGCCCTCTTGTGCGAGAGCCTGCTCGGACGTGCCCCCAGCGAAGTCAGGCTCCTCTACCTCCGCCAACCGGTCGCCATCTCGTCGGTGGCATCCGAACAGAGCATCCGGGGTCAACGAAGGCGCGCCGTCGCAGTCTGGACGGCCATCGAGCGAGCCTGCGACGCCGAGGACTTCCGCCCGAATGTCGGCCCGCTCTGCGACCATTGCCACTTCAAGACCTCCTGCCCCGCATTCGCCGCGTGACGAACCGATGAGCAGCCTGGATCAGGCGGTCGATGCCGCCTTCGACCCGCTCCGCGGCCGGCCCGAGGTCGACCGGGCCGCCGCCGCCGTCTCGAACCTCGCCGACTACGGGCTGGTCTGGGTGCTGTTGGCCGGGCTCAAGGCCCGCCGCCGCGGACCGAACCGGCGGCGCGCCGTGGTCGCCCTCGCCGCGGCGGGCTTCTCCTCCCTGCTCGTCAGCCGCGTGGTGAAGCAGGCGGTCGAGCGCCAGCGGCCCGATGACCATCTCGATGCCAGCGTCCGCACGCCCTCGAGCAGCAGCTTCCCGAGCGGGCACACCCTGGCTGCGTTCTGCACCGCCTTCGTGCTCGCGAACTCCGAGGCCCAAACGGTGGCCAACGTCAGCTTCGCCACCGCGGTCGCCGCGAGTCGAGTGCACCTGCGAGCCCACCACCCGACCGACGTGCTCGGTGGGGCAGCCATCGGTTCGGTGCTGGGGCTCGGCCTTCGGCCCATCGTCAACGCCGTGGCACCGGGCTCGGCGGGCCGCCGAGGGCGCCGGTCTGGAGCGCCGAACGGCGGGGTCAGAGCGGCCGGGCGGCCTGGACAGGCAGGCAGCACGGGACGGAGCAGCCGGCGCAGGGGGCGCAGGCAGGGAATGACGGCCGACGGCGTCGTGTTGCACGTTCTGTGAGCACCTTCGCCGTCAACTGGGACTATCGCTGTCCCTTCGCCCGCAACGCCCATGAGCACCTCGTCGCCGCGTTGGCTGACGGTGCGGACGCGGACTGGGACGTGACGTTCCTGCCCTTCTCGCTCAGCCAGGTGCACGTGCCCGAGGGCGGGGTCCCCGTGTGGGACGACCCCGACAAAGCGGGTGACCTCGTCGCACTTGCCTCCGGCGTGGTTGTCCGCGACCAGTACCCCGATCGCTTCTTCGATGCGCACATCGCGCTCTTCGCCGCGCGCCACGACGAAGGCCTCGACCTTCGTCTGCCCGATGTGGTCGCCGGTGTGCTCGACGGCGTCGGCCTGCCGGGCACCAAGGTCGTGGCCGAAGCGCAGTCCGGCGAGCCGGTGGCGGTCATACGGGCGGCCCACGAACAGTCGGTGTCGGAATGGGACGCCTTCGGGGTGCCGACGTTCGTCATTGGCGACCGAGCCGTCTTCGTGCGCTTGATGAGCCGGCCCGCCGGCGACGCGGCGCTGGCTCGGCGAACCATCGACGGCGTGCTCGCCCTGTTCGACACGCTGCCCGATCTCAACGAGTTCAAGCACACGTCGCTGTCGCACTGACCTCGCCGCCCGGTGTGGCCGGAATCGGGTGGGTCAGTGATGGCTAGGCGCGAGCCAAGTCGCTGATCAGGGCGAAGCCGCGCGTGCGCTCGTCGGCGTCGCCCACCACGGAGGCAACGAAGTCCGTGGCTCCCGCGTCCGCCAGCCGCGCGATCGAGCCAGCGACGGCTTCCTCGTCGCCGACGAAGCCGATGTCCGCGGCCGCCTCCGCGCCCTCCTTGTCGAGCATCGCCTTGTAGGACGGCAAGTTCGGATAGATCGAGAACATCTCGTTGATCCGTTCCTTTGCGCCCGCCACGTCCGCCGTGACCGCGATCGGCAAGGACACGACGATCCGCGGCGACGGCCGCCCGGCCGCGTCCGCCGCGGCGACGATCGCCGGGACGGTATGACTGCCGATGGTCCCGGTGCCCGTCATCCACGTGATGGTGCCGTCGGCAACGGTGCCCGCAAGCTTCAGCATCGCCGGGCCGAGGGCTGCGACCAGCACCGGCGGCGGGGACACACCGGCCACGTCGATCGGTGCGAACGCGTTGGTCGTGACCCGCTCGCCCGGACTGGCGACGGTCTCACCGCGCAGGAGGGGCATGAGGGACGCCAGGTACTCCTTCATGTAACCCACAGGCTTGTCGAAGCTCATGCCCCACATGTTCTCGACGACCACCTGATGCGAGAGCCCGACGCCGAGGAGGAGCCGGTTGCTAGTGGCCCACTGCACCGTCAACGCCTGCTGCGCCAGCATCATCGGGTGGCGTGGATAGACCGGGACGACGCCCGTGCCCAGTCCGATGCCGGGCACCTGCGCCCCGGCGGCCGCGAGGAGTGTCAAGGCGTCCGGGCCGAAGATCTGCACGGCGAAGGCGTGGTCGAGGCCGGCATCGGCAAACCGCTGCAGCTGGGCCACGGTGTCACTCAACGATCGGTCCACGTCAATGAGAGTCCCGATCCGCAGCGGTTTGGCCATGTCCAGGTCCTTCCTCGCGTAACCTGCCGGATGTGTCCGCCCCTTTGTCTAGGCGAATCCCCCGACGGGGGCGAGCGAGCTGAGCACGCACGACATCGGGTTCGTCGGCGCGGGCCAGCTGGCGCGCATGGCAGGCGAGGCGGCCAGCGCGCTGGGCCTCTCCATGGCCGTCCTGGCCGAACGACCGGACGACGCCGCCTGCTCCGTGGCCGCCGAGGTCCTGGTCGGTACGCCCTTCGTCCCCGCCGACATGCGCGCCTTGTCCGAGCGTTGCCGGGTCGTCACGTTCGACCACGAGCAGGTCGACCTCGACATCGTCGCCTCGCTGGAAAGAGAGGGCGTGGCGATACGGCCGGGATCCGACGCGCTCGAGATGGCCGTCGACAAGGCGCACATGCGCAGCGTCCTCGATGCTGCCGGTGTGCCTGTGCCCTCGTACCGGATCCTCGACAACGGCCCGGGCGCGCTCGGAGCCGTCTCCTCGTTCGCAACCGAGCACGGGTGGCCCCTGATCCTCAAGGCAGCTCGGGGCGGCTACGACGGCAAGGGCGTCTGGACGGTGGCGGGCCCCGCCGAGGCCGAGGCGGTGCTCGACCACATCACGACGCAGATCGTGATCGAAGAGCTCGTGCCGCTCGAGGCGGAGCTCGCTGTGATGGTGGCGCGCAGCCCATCGGGCTCATCGGCCGCCTGGCCCGCAGTCGAGACCGCGCAGGTCAGCGGGGTCTGCCGCGAAGTCCTGGTACCCGGGCGACTCGATCACGAGATCGTCGACGCGGCAGCCGCCCTGGGTCAGAAGGTGGCCGAGATCGCCGGCGCGGTCGGCGTGATGGCCGTCGAGCTGTTCTGGTCGGAAGGCCGGCTGCTGGTCAACGAAGTTGCGACGCGGCCGCACAACTCGGGCCATTGGACGATCGAGGGGGCGGTCACGTCGCAGTTCGAGAACCACGTGCGTGCGGTGTTGGACCTGCCTCTCGGCTCGACTGCGGCGCAGCACCCGCAGGTAGCCAGCGTCAACATCTTCGGCGGGCCGCGGAACGAGGACCCGGCTCGTCTGCTGTCGCGGGGACTCTCCGTCGAAGGGGCGCACATCCACCTCTACGGCAAGGTCGCCAAACCAGGACGCAAACTGGGGCACGTGACGGTGTGCGGCGATGAGGCCGAGGTGGTGCGTTCGCGCGCCTGGACGGCGGCCCTGGCCCTTGGTACCCCGGCGCCCGACGGTCTCACGTTGCCCAACGGTCTTCCACGCTCGGACGGGGTCCCCGCTGCACCCTCCCGCGCGGCGCACGGCAGGAATCGGGCCGGGGGACAGCCGTGACGGAGGGCGCGCCGGTCGTGGCGATCGTGATGGGCAGCTCGTCGGACCTCCCGGTGATGCAGGGCGCGGCCGAAATGCTCGAGCGCTTCGACATCGCCCACGAGGTGCGCGTGGTCTCCGCCCACCGCACCCCGCGCGAGATGCTCGCCTTCGGTCAGGCGGCAGTCGGTCGCGGCCTGCGTGTGGTGATCGCCGGGGCCGGCGGCGCGGCGCACTTGCCGGGCATGCTCGCCTCGGTCACCCCGCTTCCGGTGATCGGCGTCCCGGTGGCGCTGGCCAACCTCGACGGCCTCGACAGCCTGCTCTCGATCGTCCAGATGCCAAAGGGCGTGCCCGTGGCCACCGTCGCGGTGAACGGCGCCCGCAACGCGGGCCTCCTGGCCGTGCGGATCCTGGCCGTCGGCGATGCCGGCCTCACGGCCAAGATGGAGGCGTACCAGGCCGAGATCGCCGCTGACGCGCACACGCAAGACGCCGAGGTGGCGAGAGGAGCTCACAGCGATGGATGATGCGACGCCTACCCTGGCCCAACGCCTGGGGTACGACGCTGATGCCAAGCTCGTCATCATCAACGCCGACGACCTCGGATCGTGCCACTCGGCCAACGTGGGCGTCTTCGAATGCCTGGCGACCGGCACCGTCACCAGCGCCACGCTCATGGTGCCCTGCCCGTGGGCCCGCGAGGCGAGCAGCCGCTACCGCGGGGAGGACATCGGTGTGCACCTCACGCTCAACGCGGAATACGAGCTCTATCGCTGGGGTCCGATCACGCACGCACCGTCCCTCCTCGGTGGCGACGGTGGGTTCCCGAGGACGCTCGAGGACGTCTGGGATCACGCTGATCTCGACGAGGTCCGGCGCGAATGCCGGGCCCAGATCGAGCGCGCCATCCTGTGGGGCTTCGACGTCAGCCACGTCGACGCGCACATGGGCACGCTGCAGCTGCGCGCCGAGTTCTTCGACGTGTACCTCGACCTGGCCATCGAGTTCGGGCTGCCCCTGCGGATGGTGAACCCGTCCATGGAGCGCTACCTCGGGTTTCCGGCCAGGGCGGTGGCGGCCGAGGCCGGCGCTGTCTTCACCGACCACTTCCGCTTCGTCCCCGGTGTGGGCTCCCGGCAGACCTTCGAGAAGGACCTCGCCACGCTGCGGCCGGGCGTGACCGAGTTCCACCTCCACCCCGCCGTCGACAGCGCGGAGCTGCGGTCGCTCGCCACCGACGACTGGGAGGCCCGAGTCGACGACCACCACCTCATCTGCGAGGAGGACTGGGTCCGGCGTTCCCTCGACGACGCTGGCGCGACCCTGATCGGGTACCGTCCCCTGCGCGAGCTGGCGAGGGCCGGCAGCTGACGACGAGACGGGTGGCCGCGACGACCACGACGATCAAGGGCGTCCAGATCCTTACGAGGAAGCGGGCACGACGCGCCGACGTCTTCGACATCGCTCTGTCGATCGAGGGCATTCAGGTCTTGCGGCCGGGTCGCACCGCACAGCACATGGGCTGGGACCGCATCTCGCAGTGGGAGATAGCCGAGCGCTCGGGCTATGTCCTGCTCACGCTGCGCGGCGACGGTGCCGTGACGCCGCTGGTCGTTCGTGGGTGGACGCTCGAGGACCTCGAGGTTGTGATGCGCGACGTCACCGCGGGCTTGCTGCACACCGAGCCCGTCCCGGACACCCCGGACGACACGACCGAGCACATCGTGGCCGGCGCAACCCAGCGCGCCGAGCCCGAGGCCCCGCCTCTGGCCGAGGCCGAGGACGAGACCGAGACCGAGACCGCGGCCGAACCCGAACAGGCGACCCAACCGGAGTCGGTTGCTCCTGGCCCACCGCAAGACGAGCGGCGAGCCGTCCGGCGCCGAACCACGCGAACCGGCGTGCCGTGGAGAGCCGTGGCGACCGTGTCCCTGCTCTGCCTCCTGGCGGCCGCGGTCACTCTCGTGTTGCTCCAGAGCGCTGGCATCATCAGCTGGGGGTTCCTCGGGCCGACCGCCTGAGCGGGATCAGGAGGAGCGCAGGCCTGCGAAGAGGTCGTCCTCGATCACCTCGGTGGGTCCGAGGCGGCTCTGCGCAAGACGGAACTCGTCGACGGGATGGATGTCGCGCATGACCTCGGGCGGCAGGCCGAACCAGAACGGTGACTTCGGGTCCACCTGGGTCGCGTGCGCCTTCAGCGCCTCGGCGCGCACGTGCGTGTACCCGGTCACGTCGATGGTCGTGGTGAACGGCTCGGTCCGCGTCATGCGCTTCAGCCACTTGTCGTCGAAAGGTGACTCGAGGCCGAGCTCGACGAACTTCTCGTGGATCTGGCGGAACCGCTCGCCCGACCACACCGAGTAGTAGAGCTTCGAAGGGGTGAACGGAGGGCCGGCCTCCGGGTAGCGGTCCGGATCACCGGCGGAGTCGAACGCCACGATCGAAATCTCGTGGACCCGCAGATGGTCCGGATGCGGGTACTCGGACTGGTTGTCGCCGTACGTGATGATGACCTGCGGACGCTCGCGGCGGATGGTGGCCACGAGCCGGCCCACCGCCTCGTCGAGCGGGGCCTGCGCAAACGAAGCAGGGTTCTTGTTCGCCTCGGAGTCGGGCATGCCCGAGTCTCGGTAGCCGAGCAAGACGGTGTCGTCGTAGCCGATGATGTCGGTGGAGGCCTTCAGCTCGGCCATCCGGATCCGCCCGATGTCGGCTCGCACCTCGGGGGTGTCCATCGCCGGGTTCAAGATGTCGCCCTCCTCGCCCCCGGTACAGCAGACCAGGACGGTGTGGACGCCCTCGGCGTGGTAGCGGGCCACCGTGGGCGCGCCCTTGGAGGCCTCGTCGTCGGGGTGCGCGTGGACACTGAGCAGGCACAGGCGATCAGGCACGGGAGGACCTTAGCGGCGTACCTGGCCTGGGCCGCCCGGTGCCACCCGTCCCCCGCTGGGCCTTATGCTCGGTGTCTATGGCAGGTTTTTTCAGTCGGGTCGCCGACATCTTCCGGTCCAAGGCGAACAAGGCCCTGGACAAGATGGAGGATCCCCGCGACACCCTGGATCTCTCCTACGAGAAGCAGCTCGAGCAGCTCCAGAAGGTGCGCCGTGGGGTGGCGGACGTGGCGACGGCGCGCAAGCGGATCGAGCTGCAGGCCCAGGGATTGCAGAAGCAGGCCGACAAGCTGCAGGGCCAAGCCAAGGCCGCCCTCAGCCAGGGCAACGAGGACCTGGCCCGCGAGGCGCTGTCGCGCCGCGCCGCGCTCGGCGAGCAGCTGGCCGAGCTGAAGACCCAGCACGACCAGATCACCGACCAGGAGCAGAAACTCGTCCAGACCTCACAGGAACTCCAGACCGCGGTGGAGCGTTTCCGCACGCAGAAGGAGACGATGAAGGCCTCCTACACCGCTGCCGAGGCCCAGACCAAGGTGGGCGAAGCGGTGTCGGGGATCTCGGACTCCACCCGTTCGGCCGGGGCCACCATGCAACGGGCGCAGGACAAGATCGCATCAATGCAGGCGCGGGCGGGCGCCATCGACGAGCTGCTCGCCTCCGGCGCGCTGGACGACCTGACGCAGCCGGTGGACGACATCCAGAAGGAGCTCGACAAGGTGTCGTCGACCAACCAGGTGGACAACGAATTGGCTGCGCTGAGAGCGGAACTGGGACAGGGCTCTGACGGAACTGACGGCACGGCTGCGCTGCCCGCGGCCGAGCAGGCGGAAGCAGGGGGGACTGCAGGGGGGACTGGAGGAGAGAGCGCCTGATGGCAATCTCACGCAACATCAAGCCGGACCGGGGATTGACCTCACGCATGCTGCTGACGGGCTTCTTGCTCGTCCTGCTCTACGGGCTGGTCGTCGGAATCCTCATCGCCATCGGGCTGTCGTATTCCATCGTCCTCGTCATCGCGTTCGCGTTGATCTTCTGCCAGTACTGGTTCAGCGCCAAGATCGCCATGTACGCCATGCATGCCAAGGAAGTGACGCCGGAACAGGCCCCGCAGCTCCACGGTGTGGTCGACCGGCTCTGCGCCCTGGCCGACATGCCCAAGCCCAAGGTGGCCATCGCCACCACGGACATCCCCAATGCGTTCGCCACGGGCCGCAGCCCCAAGTCCTCGGTGGTCTGCGTGACCTCGGGCCTGCTACGGCGGCTCGACGAGCCCGAGGTGGAGGCGGTGCTGTCGCACGAGCTCTCCCACGTGGCGCACCGCGACGTGGCCGTCATGACCATCGCCAGCGGACTCGGGATGATCGCCGGGCTGATGACCCGGGTGTTGTTCTATTCGGAGATCTTCGGCGGTGGCCGGGGTGGCGGTAACAACCAGCAGAGCCAGGCCGCACTGGTCGAGATGCTCGTGCTGCTCGTGTCGGTCGTCGTGTACTTCATCAGCTTCCTGCTCACCATGGCGCTGTCGAGGTACCGCGAGCTGGCCGCCGACCGTTCGGGGGCGATCCTGATCGGGCGGCCCTCGCTGCTGGCCTCGGCCCTGGTCAAGATCACCGGGGAGATGGGGCGCATCCCCACCAAGGACCTGCGCTCGGCCGAGCCGTTCAACGCCTTCTTCTTCGCCCCGGCCGTGGCCAGCGGCGGCACACAGGGCGGCGGCGGGGGCTTCAGCTTCGGCAACCTGTTCCGGACCCACCCGACGCTCGAGCGCCGGCTGGCGCAACTGGACGCGCTGCAGCACCAGCTCGACCAGGCCAGCTGAGCCTGGTCGGGTCACGGTTCGGAGTTAGATCAGGTCTCGGTCGCACCCCGTCACGACTGTGGGCCTCCTCGACACCATCCTCGGCCGCTCCAAGCCGGTGCGCGCCAACCTCGATGCGCTCTTCGCGCTGCCCACGGCGGCCCTGACGCTGCAGAGCGCGGGCGGCCTGGTGACCTCGGGCCATGCCGGCGTCTGTTGGAAGCCACCGCCCGGACAGGGCTCCGCCGACGCCCAAAAAGAGATCGGTGAGCTCGTCGGCGACGGCTTCCGCCACGCGCACGACTCCTTCGACTACGGGTGGCTCCTCCTCGACGATCCCGATCTCGAGGAGTTGGTGACCAAGATCCACATGGCCAACTCGACCCTGCAGGACAACGGCTGGGGACCCCAACTGCTCGTGTCGGTGTTCGGCTTCGTGCCCGGACCCGACGCGCCCGAGGACGCTCGGCCGTTCCGCCTCCTCTACCTCTTCAAGCGCGGCACCTTCTATCCCTTCGCCCCGGTCGACGCCGCCAAGGAGCGCCGCGACACCGAGCTCGAACTGCGCATCCGCTCCATGGTGGGCGCCGACCTCCCGTTCGAGCCGGACCTGAGCCGCTGGTTCCCCATGTGGGACATGCCGGTCTCATGACGGCCGACGCGCTGGACCGGCTCATCGCGCTCGAGGGTGCGGTGAACTTCCGCGACCTGGGTGGCTACGCAGCGCAGGACGGGCAGCGCACCCGCTGGCGTGTCCTGTTCCGCGCCGACGGGTTGAGCGACCTCACCGCGGCCGACCTGTCCGTCATGGAGACGCTCGGGATCCGGACCGTGATCGACCTGCGCTCGGCGACCGAGCTCGAACGCAGCCGCTTCGACATCGACGCCCATCCCGTCGCGTTCCACCACTTCCCCTTCATCGAGGAACTGCCCGACGCCCAGGAGTTCGACCGGCGGCCCGGGCTGCTCGGCTCCCAGTATCAGGAGATCCTGCGTGACGCCGGCCCGAAGATCGTCGACGTCCTCGACGTCCTGTCGGCGCCCGGTGCACTCCCTGCCGTGTTCCACTGCACCGCCGGCAAGGACCGCACCGGCGTCCTCTCCGCGCTCGTGCTGTCCCTCCTCGGGGTGGACGAGCCCACGGTGGTGGCCGACTACGCCTTGAGCGGTGAGGCCATGCTGCGTCTGCGGGCCAAGCTCATCCTCAAGTACCCCGAGGGTCGCGAGACGCTCGAGAACATCGATGAGGTGTTCTCGGCGGACCCGGTCCAGATGGAGCTGCTGCTCGACCACCTGCGGGCCCAGTACGGATCGGCCGAGGCCTACCTGGCCGGGTTGGGGGCACGCGCTGGTCTCATCGAGGCGCTGCGTGGCGCCCTGCTCGAGCCGCTGCGGTAAGGGACGGGCCGGCTGCCCTAAGAGCCGCTGTCGCTGTCGCGCACGTCCGGTCGCAGCCGGTCGATGGCGCCGGCCAAGGCGAGGTCCAGCAGGGTGAGGCCGCTCGAATCGTGGGTCGTGAGGGCGAGCCGCACGGTGTTCCAGCGGATGTCGATGTCGGGGTGGTGATTGGCTGCCTCGGCCGCGGCGCCGACGGCGTTGACGAACGCGAGCGCCGCTGCGAAGTCGTGCAGCTTGACCGTCGTGACGAGGACGTCGTCCTGGCGTGCCCAGTTCAGGTGCTGCTCTTCAAGCGCCGCATCGATGTCGGCCCGGGTCAGCACGGGTTCGCTCACGGGTGGGTCATGTCCTCAGCGCGCACGGTGGCGTCGAACTGCTCCTCGGTGAGGTAGCCGAGCGCCAGTGCAGCCTCCTTGAGCGTCGAGCCCTCCTTGTGCGCCTTCTTCGCGACCTCCGCTGCCTTGTCGTAGCCGATATCCGGCGTGAGCGCGGTCACCAGCATGAGGGAGTTGGCGAGGTGGCGCCGGATCTGTTCGAGGCCGGGCTTGACGTCGACGATGCAGAACTCGCGGAAACTCCTGCAGGCGTCCGTCATGAGCGTGATCGATTGCATGATGTTGTACGCGATCACCGGCTTGCAGACGTTGAGCTCGAGGTTGCCCCGGCTCCCGGCCGTCGTCACCGCCACGTCGTTCCCGATCACCTCGATCCCGACCATGATCATGGCCTCGCACTGCGTGGGGTTGACCTTGCCCGGCATGATGGAGGATCCCGGCTCGTTCTCGGGCAGGACGAGCTCTCCGAGACCAGAGCGCGGGCCGGATCCGAGCCAGCGCACGTCGTCGGCGATCTTCATGAGGGAGACGGCAAGCGTCCGCAGTGCGCCGTGCGTGAAGACCAACGCGTCGTGGGCCGCCAGCGCGGCGAACTTGTTGGGCGCCGTGACGAAGGGAAGCCCCGTCATGTCGGCGATCTTCGCGGCCACCCGCTCGCCGAACTCGGGATGGGTGTTCAAACCGGTCCCCACGGCGCTCCCGCCGAGCGCCAGCTCGTAGAGGCCGGGCAGCGTCTGCTCGACCCGCACGATGTCCGCGCTCAACTGCGCGACATATCCCGAGAACTCCTGGCCCAGCGTCAGAGGCACGGCGTCCATGAGATGGGTGCGTCCGATCTTGGTGATGCCGGCGAACTCCACTTCCTTGTCGTAGAGCGCGTCGCACAGGGCGGCGACCGAGGGAAGGAGACGATGCACGATCTCCTCGGTGGCGGCGATGTGCATCGCCGTGGGAAAGGTGTCGTTCGACGACTGCGACATGTTGACGTGGTCGTTCGGGTGGATGGGGTCTTTGGAGCCCATCACCCCGCCGGCCAGCTCGATGGCGCGATTGGAGATCACCTCGTTCGCGTTCATGTTGGTCTGCGTGCCGCTGCCCGTCTGCCAGATCCGGAGCGGGAACTCAGCGTCGAGCGCCCCCTTGGCCACTTCGTCGGCGGCCTGGATGATGAGGTCGGCGCGCCGGTCGTCGAGCTTCCCGAGATCACGGTTCACCTCGGCTGACGCACCCTTGAGGATGCCGAAGGCCCGGATCAGCGACTTGGGCATCGTCTCGATGCCGATGTCGAAGTGGTGCAGGGAGCGCTGGGTCTGTGCGCCCCAGTAGTGGTCTGCAGGGACTTCGATCTCCCCCATGCTGTCGCTCTCGATGCGTGTCGCCGGTGTCGTGCTCACGGCGCTCAGCTTAGGGCCGGTGTGCGGGGTGCTTCTCCTGGCTCAGGTGCGCTCGAGCAGCTTGATGGCCTCTTCCCGCGTCGGCACACCGAGCTTGCGCAAGATGGCCGAGACGTGGGTCCGGACGGTCGTCGAGGACACGAAGAGCCGCTCGGAGATCTGCGTTGTCGTCGCGCCCTTGCGCATGAGCTCCAGGACGTCCCATTCCCTCCCGGTGAGACGGGCCGCCTGGCCATCGGCCACGGCGACCCGGTGCTGCTCGCGGTCGCGGAACTCGTCGACGAGCCGGGCGACGAGCGTTCCCGGGAGACTCGCTTCCCCCGCCAGTACCCGTTGCAGGGACTCGCCGATCCTGTGCTCGTCGAGCCCTTTCAGCAGGTAGCCCGAGCGCTCCGGCGCGCAGGGCGTCGAAGAGGTCCTCGTCCTGCCGTGAGACGGTGAGCATGACCACCGCCGTCCCCGGCAGTGCGGCGGTGATCTCCGCCGCCGCAGCAATTCCGTTGCCCGGCATGTTGATGTCGAGCAGACACACGTCAGGCCGCTCTTGCCTGGCCTTGTGGACTGCCCCGGCAGCGTCGGCCGCCTCGGCGCAGACGACGAAGTCACCGCTCTGCTCGAGCGCGTGCCGAACCATGGCTCGGGTGCGCGCATGGTCGTCCGCCAGGAGGACGCTCGCCACGCTCATCGGAAGGCGACCTCGACGCCGGTCCCCTCGTGTGGCGCTGACTGCACACTGAAGGTGGCGCCGACCGACGCAGCCCGCTCGTGCATGCTCAGGAGCCCAAAGCCGCTCGACACCGCTGCAGCGTCGGGATCGAATCCACACCCGTCGTCCTCGACAACGAGTCGTACGGTGTCGGTCTGCTCGAGCCGTACCGTGACCTTCGGCAGCGTGACCGTGCATCGCCGCGTTGGTCACGGCTTCACGCACGATGCGCAACAGGTTTTCGGTCACTTCTCCAGGCACGTCCACGTCGGGAGCCAGGTCGAGTTCGATGGCGATACCGAGACGCGCCCGAGGTCTTCTGCGGTCTGCGCGATGGCATCCTGCAAGGTCTGGGGCTGCGGTACCGAAAGCACCGTGATGGCGCGCCGGGCCTCGTCCAGGGCGCGGTCGGCCGCGCCCGACAGCTCCCTGACGTCCAGGGTCTTGGGGCGGTTCCCGCCCACCCGCGCGTCTTGCTGGCGATGAAGGCCAACTCGTCCGCGAGCCCGTCGTGCAGATCTCGAGCGATGCGGCGGCGCTCCTCGGCCGTCGCCCGCTGGTTGAGTTTCTCGTGGGCCGTCCAGTTGGACAGGGCCAGCTCGAGGAAGTGACCCAGCGCTACCACGCGATCGACGCACTCCTCGGGCACCGGGGTGCCTCGGCTGGCGACCGACAGGACGCCGTGCAGTTCTCCGTCGGGGCACACCGGCACCCACGCTCCGTGGGTGACGCCTGTCGCGGCGATGATGTCGCGCACCACAGGCCCGACCCGCTCGGGGTCGAGGCGGGAGCTCACCGGGCGCAACGTGGCGACGGCCTCCGCAATACCGGGGTGTTCGTCGAGGGGCCAACTCCCTTCGACGCGGTGCCCGGACTGGTCGAACTGGGCGTCGATGACCACGACCTCGTTTTCGATCCGCATGTAGGAGGCGCGGCAGGAGCTCGGAGCCTTCGGGCAGGGCGATCCGCCCGGCCAGCTCGGCGCCGAGCGCCGTGATCGCCGGCGGATCCGACAACAGCGTCAGCTCGCGAGCTGCCTCGTTCATGTCCTTCGCCTGACCCAAGAGGCGCATGGCGTGTTCGTTCGACTCGATGAGCCGGTTGCGCAGCGTGTGGATCCCGATGGTCAGCATGGCGGCCAAGAGAGCCCGAGAGGAAGAGCCGGCGCGGTGTCGCACCTGCAAGGTGCGGGCCTGAGACGAGCGAGAGCGCAAGGATCGCGAGCACCGCAGCCACCACAGTGCAGGCGGACTCCCACGGTTCTCCGTACAACGCCACGCCGACGACCGGTACCAGCAGCAACAGGCCGAGGCCGCTGTCCACGCCGCCCGTGGAGAGCATCAGGAGCGACACCGACGCGATGTAAATGGTCGAGCGGACGACCCAGATCCGCGGCGGCAGGCCATGGGCCCGCAACACCACCGTGACGGAGGCGAGCAGGAGGACACAGCTCGCCCAGAACATGCCCATGTCCGTCGGACCAGGGGGCCAGAGTGCGCTGAGCTGACCAGCGATCGCGACGAAGGCGAAGGGGCGCGGCGCACGAACGACTCACGCCGCGTCATGGGTATCTCCAACGGCCCGACGAGACCGAGGCTCTGCTCGGGAACCTGGCCCTGCTTCGTCCCACCAGAAGCGGCGGCTGTCACATGCCACCAACCCGGCTTGGCGGTCGGTGCCGTCGACTTCGCCGGCCTCGGTGGTGATTTGGGCGCTCTTGGCATCGTGGGCACGCTCGTCACGACTGCAATATCGGTTCGAAACGGCCGTGCCCTGAGCCTGTGGATAACCGAGCCGAAGGCCCCGGGGCGCGACAATTCCGTCAGGCGTCCAAATCCCTCAGCGGTCCTCAAGGCGGGTTGCAGCTCCTCCGACGTCGTGAGGGACCACGAACGAATCGCAACCCGAGGGGTGCGATGAGCGATCGAGAGGGAGAGCGGAGCAGTGAAGCTGGGGGTGACGCGCAAGACGACGACTCGTGCAGGTCGGATCTCGTTGCGGTTGAAGATCGTCTCGGCGGTCTGCGGGATCGTGCTGGCCGGCGCGGGTGCCTACGCGGCCTCCAACTGGATCGTCAATCTGAATGCCGGCTCCTCGGGTGAGGGACAGTCGGCCTCCGTCTCGAACCTCACGATCAGTGCAGTGGCGTCTCCGGCCGCGAACGAACCTGCTCTACCCGGGCGGGGCCGGTGACGCCGTCGTGACAATCGCCAATCCCAACCCGTTCCCGGTCACGATCACCGCGGTGCAACTGCCCACGAGCACCACCTACGCCACCGGGTACACCACGCGCGCGGCGTTGACCACGCAGACAGGCTGCATTGCCTCGACGCCAAGTGGTGTGACGTGGTCGTTCGCCACAGGCACGAGCGGCACCTCCCATACCTTGACGACAGCGCTCACAGTCGGAGCGAGCGGCGCCTCGAACAACCCGCTCGTCGTCACGCTCACCAACGACGCCAGCATGGGTACCAGCTCACCCGCGGCCTGTGCGAACACCTACTTCTCCATGCCGTCGCTGACCGGGGTCACCGCCACCGGTGGTGCTGCCACATCGACCACCAGTCCGGCCACCGACGCCTGGACCAGCTGATCCCCTCTCGTCTCCCCCAGAGGCGGGCAGAGAGCGACGGGGCGAGCCGGGTCATGAGACTCGCAGCTCGCCTCGTCGTTCTGCTGCTGGCCACTGCGCTCTGCTCGATGACGGTGACCGGGTCGGCCTGGGCCGCCACCAACTGGCTCGTCCACGTCGCTACGACCAACGCTGGCGAGGCGCACGCCAACGCGCTTCCGTCGGCTCCAGGGAGCATCACCGCTGTGTGCGCTGCGCCCACTACGACGGCGACGGTCACCGTGGGCTGGGGTGCAGTGACGCACGCCAAGTCCTATTCGGTCTACGAATCGACGACGTCGGCCAGCGGCACCTACACGCTTGCCGTGAGCGGGATCACGACCACGTCGTGGACCGGCGGCGCGTTGACCGCGAGCACGAACTACTGGTTCGAGGTGCTGGCCTTGGTGGGGACGACGTGGAGCAGCGCGAAATCGTCGGCCAGTCCCGAAAGCACCATGCGCAGCTCGAGCCCGTTCTGCGTGCAGCCCTGAGGCCGGGCAGACGGGACCGGCTCAGCTGACGGGGAAAGGCTCAGCCGGGCGGGTGGTCGTCGGGGCAGGCGCCCGGTGGGTTGTTGAAGTCCGGATCGGTCACCCAGATGCCTTGGGACCAGTCCCCGACCGCTGGCTCCAAATGGAACACCGACGTCATGTCGGCCAGCAGCCGCGTCCCCGTAGCGAGCGCTGCCTTCCGGACAGAGATGCACGTTGTCAACCTTGCGCACCCTGATCCACTCGCTGCTCGGTGCATGGGGGTCGCCTTCGGGAGGGAGCCAGGGCGAGAACTTTCCGTTGAGCATCACCGAGCTGGCGATCGGGAAGTACATCACGCGACCAGGGAAGAGCGTCGTCATGTCCTTGGCGATGTTGTTCCAGGCGATGACGCCGTCCCACCGCTCCTTGTTGTAGCTGGCCTGCTGCGCTGGCGTCGGCGCCGCGATGTTCCCCGACTCGGGAAATTGGGTGAAGATCACTCCCTCCACACCGTTGCCGGCGGCGAGCATGGTGCTGACCGCACTTCGCAGCAACCTGGTGTACTGCGCCGGTTCGTGCAGGGCGTTGGGTGTCGTGGGTCCGTACTGGTCCCAGCTCCACGCGCACGATCACCTGTGGCTTGACTTGCCCAATGAGCGTCGGGAACGACGAGCGCCAGTTTGTCGCCGTCGTGAGCCCGAAGCCGGGGATCGTCTTGCGGGTGACCTCGACCTGACGGGTGGCCTGGAGCACGGCCGTGATCCCGTCGGACCGCGTCCCCCATCACCGAATCGCCCAGCAGCATGACCCGGAGCGGGTCCACCGAGGTGGGCACCGTGCGAGCTGGATCGGCTTCTGCCCGGCGTATCCACCTGCTCCGGGGACGCCGTCCTTCGCGGTTGCTAGCGCTGACGAGGTGTGTCGTCCCTACGACCTTGGACGGGTCGGCGACGGCGGGAGTGGTGGCAACGACGATGAGGACCACGCTGAGGATGCCGGCGAGCGGTGCCCCCCACCAGCGCACGACGCCGCCGGGACGAGCAAGCCGGATCGGCCGCTCGACGAGGTAGTCGCTGGCGGTCGACAGCGCCAGGGTCACGAGGACGCGCACGATGTCGAGCGACACCGTCGGGAGCCCGGTGCGGGCGGTGGTGAGGTAGACGATGACCGGCCAGTGCCACAGATAGACGCCGTACGAGATGGTCCCGATGAAGTGCAGGGGCGGCCACGCCGACCAGGAGAACCAGCCCGGTTCGATGAGCCTGGCGTCGGCGATCACCAACGCGGCCAGCCCCGCACAGATGAGGAACCCTCCCTCGAACATGAAGTTGGTCGGCAGGCCGGCCGGGGTGCCGGCGGTGACCCAGAAGACGCCGAGGACGGCGGCCGCCACCGGAGCGACCACGTGCAGCGTTCGGCGTGCCCGGGGTTGGGCTGGCGCCGCGACGCCGCCAGGAAGGCCAAGGTGGCACCGGCCATGAGGTCGAAGAGGCGGGTGTCGGTTCCGTAGTAGATCCGTGACGGATCGGTCCCGGCGTGTGGCAGGACGGTCGTCACGAACAGCACGGCCATGAGGATCGACGAGAGGAGGCCGAGCGAGATGGTGACCACGGCGCCAGCGGCGCGCCAACCGCGTCGGGCGAAGCGGAACGAGAGCAGGAGCACGAGGGGCCACACCAGATAGAACTGCTCCTCGATCCACCGGGACCAGGTGTGCTGCAACGGCGACGGGGTCGAGAACTCCGCGAAGTACGACTGGTGCACGTCAGTCGAGATGCCAATTGTTCGCGTACAGCAGGGTCCAGATGGCGTCGCCGCGCAGGCCGGGGAGGTCGATCAATCCAAAACTTTTCGCGCCGGGTCCCCCGAAAAGCGCATTGCCGATGAGATAGAGACCGACCGCGATGACGACGAGGAAGAGCGCGGGCAGGAGCCGCTTGGCACGCCGCCCCAGAAGGCAGCCAGGTTGATGCGGCCCGATCCGACCCACTCCTCGAGCAGAACAGGGTCGTGATGAGGAAGCCGGAGAGGACGAAGAAGAGGTCGACGCCGAGATACCCACCCGACGCCCATCCGAGCTGGAGGTGGTACGCGACAACGCCGATGACGGCCACGCCGCGCAGGCCGTTGAGCGCTGGGAGGTGCCGCCCGTGACCGCGGTCGTCGGCGTGAGGGTCTCGTGGTGCGCCCACACGATGGCCGTATCGGTCACACGTGCTCCATCTGGCAGATCTGCGGGTCTGGCGTCGGATGGAGGAGGAGGTCGACCAGGCCGGGCAACGACGGCGGCACCGCGTCGACTGCCGTGAGGTCGAGGGCGACGAGCGGGCTCGTCTCGCTCAGCGGTTGCTCGCCCTGGTGGCGGGAGCGTGCGCCGGAAAACCAGGCCCCCACGCGTGCGACTACCCCCTCGTGCCACAGCGCCCGGCAGAGGGTGATGGCCTCGGCAAGATCGTTGTCGAACGGCGGCTCGAAGCAGAGCACGCTGCGGCCCCCGAGACGAGGTCCAAGCTGGTCGAGATCGCGGGCGAGCATGGCGGGGTGCCGACCGTCGGCAGCGAACACGATGCGCACGCCCAGCTGCACGTCGTGAACCGAGGCTGCGACGCCGGCGGCCAGGACGATCGGATCGCCCAGCGTGCTCTCGCCCACGAACACGGCGGCTGCAC
>CAVTOF010000011.1:0-23220 GCA_963736225.1 uncultured Acidimicrobiaceae bacterium
TTTGACGACGGGACCGAACATCCGATTGACGAGAGGCTTCTGCACACGCTCGAGGGTTTGGAGTCGCTTGGGCGGTGAGCTCCGCCTCGGAGCCGAGGGAACGGATGAAATCGAGTCGCTGGTTCTGGCGGTGCGAGCGCCACGCCGCCGTACCAACGCCGATGACGCCGAACGCCATGAGCGTGATGCCCGCCAGCGGAACGAAGTACGCAGCGTTCCGATCTCGTCAGCCTCCCCACGACTCTCATACTTTGATGTTGACCATGCGCCGCACGATCCAGAACCCGAGCGCCATCAAACCGGCGGTGAAGATGAGGACGACGAGCCCCGCCCCATGTTCCATCGGCCGGAGGTAGCTCGGGATCCTTCAGTTGCAAGGCGCGATGACCCAAAAAGATCGGGATGGCGAAGAGGACATCCCCAGACATCCGCCCTTCGGCCGAGAGCGTCTGACCTTCGCGGCGAACCTCCTGCCGCGTTCGGCATGAAGTCGGCCAGGGTGTGCAGGATCGGCGCTAGCCGGCCTCCGGTGGACTGCTGGATCCGCACCGCCTCGACAGCCCAGCTCAGGTCCTCGACGCCCGATCGCTCGGCCATGTTCTCCAACGCGACGACGAGATCGGAACCGACGGCGACCTCGGCCATCACGCGGTCGAGCTCGGAGGAGAGCGGTGGCCTGGCGTCGCGCCGGTACATGTCAATCGATCGCTGGAACGTCTGACCACCTTCGACGGATGCGGCCAGGAGCGCCAGTGCGTCAGGCAGCTGCTCTTGGAGCTGCTTGATCCGTTTGTTGGCCCGTCGTGTCGGGAGATACCAGGCGATGCCCCCGACGACCATGATCGCAGCGAGGGCCGCGAACGGCGATTTCGCCACGGCACCGGCGCCGGCCGCCAGGATGAGGGCAATGGCGCCGGCAATGACGATGTACTCGCCGGACCGCAGCGGGATGTCGGCGCGCTCCAAGCGGCGCTCCAGCGCTCCCGACGTGTCGATCCGGCCGAAGATGCCGGCCATCCTGACAGTCAGCGCGGAAAGCTCACCGTGTTCGGGCGACTCGCTCACGACCTCGACCGGGACCTCCGCGGTACCCATCGTGTCGTCGAGGATCTGAGCCAGCGTGCGCTGCTTCGTGCGCACTCGCATGATGGCGCCGACAACGGCGATGGAGATGCCCGCCCCGATGAGGACGGCGGCGACGAAGGCCTCTGTCGTCGGGCTCAGCTGCATGGAGGCGAGCATGGCCGCCCTCACCTTCCGTCTCGGCGGCGGGCCAACATCTCGTAGAGCTCCTCGGAGGGTGGTTCGGCCACCCGGTTGGGTCGAGACGGCCTGTGGTGGCGGCCGCCTGACCGGCTCGAGCCGAAAGGATCGCCGTCGTTGCGAAAGAGCTGCGGCGGCACTTCGATACCGTTCTCAGCCAGCTCGTCGAGAATCTTCGGGGCGAAGACCGGTGGGCACCAGGCGGCCCATCCCCTCGGCGGTGTCGACCCGGTGGAAGATGTCCTGGAGCAGCACGGTGTCGCCCTCCATGCCCTGGATCTCGGTGATGGAGTGCACGACACGGGGGCCGCCGGCCGTCCGTTGGAGCTGTACCAGGAGACCAACCGCCATCACGATCTGCTCTCGAATGGCGCGCTGAGGCAGTTCGACTCCGCCCATCATGACCATGGTTTCGAGACGGCCGAGCAACTCGCGGGGCGTGTTCGCGTGCACCGTCGTCATGGAGCCGGCGTGACCGGTGTTCATGGCCTGGAGCATGTCGAGAGTTTCGGAGCCACGACACTCACCGACGATGATGCGGTCGGGCCGCATACGCAGCGAGTTGCGGACCAAGTCACGGATCCGCACCTCGCCCGTCCCTTCGGCGTTGGCGGGCCGTGTCTCGAGGGTGACGACGTGGACGCCTTGGATCTGGAGTTCCGCCGACTCCTCGATGGTGATCAGTCGCTCACCGTCGGGGATGAAGTTCGAAAGGACATTGAGCATCGTCGTCTTACCGGTGCCGGTGCCACCCACGACGACCATGCTGATCTTGCCCCGCACGCACGCCTCGAGGAACACCGCTGCGTCCATCGTGACCGTGCCCAGGTTGATCAGGTCCTGCATGAGAAAAGCCCGCTCTGGGAACTTTCGGATGGTCAAGACCGGGCCCCGCAGGGCGAGAGGCGGCACGATGGCGTTGATCCGGGATCCGTCCGCCAGCCGGGCGTCGACCATGGGGGACGACTCGTCGACGCGACGGCCGACGGCATGCACCATCCGGTCGATGATCCGACGGTACTGCTGCGGATTGGTGAAGATGATCTCGCTGCGCTCGATCCTTCCCTTGCGCTCGATCCAGATCTCGTCGAACGCGTTGCACATGATCTCGGTGATGCCGTTGTCGGCGAGCAGCGCTTCGAGCGGCCCGTAGCCGAGGGAGTCCTCGAGCATCTCCTCGACAAAACGCTGGCGCTCGATCGGCGAGATTCCGATGTCTTCGCGTTCGAGGATCTCGTTGACCGATGAGCGGACCTTGGTCCGCAATTCGTCCGGTGAGAGGTCCGCTGCGGTCGGCGCTATTTCGGCGAGCACCTTGGCCTGGACCTTGGCCTTGCTCTGCTTCCACTGCTCGTCGAGCAACGTCCGGTCGGCCGCCCGCCGCATCGGGTGGCCCTTGGTGCCAGGCGGCCCGAACGGGCTGGGGCTTGGGGGAGGCCCCCCGGGATCCCCGGCGCGTCGGTTGCGCGGCGGCTGCGGGGACTCGTCGGCGGCGGCGGGCTGGGACAGCGGGCCCGTCGGCCGCGGCCAGCTTCTCCGAGAGGTTCATGACGATCAGGCCCTTTCGAGCTCAGGCACCTTGGCGGTGCGTCCCTTTCTCCTCCGCCAAAAACCCCGGGACTCGCCGTTGCCATTGAGCTCGGGAACTGCGTTGGCGCCCGTCTGGAGGACGGGCGTCACCTCACCGGACAGGAACTGGTTCATGCCGCCGGCCAGCTTCTTGCCGATCTCGGAACTGGCCGCGGACACGAGCGCGGGGCGTCCCTTGTTGATGGACTTCATGACCTCGCGGGAATACGGCAGGACGGAGATGATCTTGTTGTCGAGCACCTCTTGGACGTCGCTGATGTCGATCCCCATGTCGTCTTCGACCTTGTTGAGCACGACGCCGATCGCGTCGCTGTTGATCTTGAGCTTCTCGAGCGTGGTCAGGAACACCCGCATGTTGCGGATGCTCGGAAGGTCGAGCGTCACCATGCACAACACGTGGGTCGAATGGTCGAACGCAGCGAGGACGATTTCGGAGAGTTGCGCCGGAGTGTCGACGACGATGTAGTCGAAATGGCGCCGCAACGCACCGATGACCTTGTAGACGTCCTTAGGAGCGATCATGTCCGCGTCGGCCGGGCTGAATGGCGCCGCCAGCACGGAGAATCCGAGCTCATGGTCCTCGAGGTATTGCTCCACGTGCTCGTCGAGGTCGTCCTCGTCGACCGGCTCCCGGGAGAGCAGGTCCGAGATGGTGAACCGGGGCCGCAGGTGCAGGGCGGTGGAGACCTCGCCGAATTGAAGGTCGAGGTCGACCAGGCACACTCGTTGCCCGGTCTGTCCGGCCAGGTAGCAGGCCAGGTTGGTGGCGTAGAAGGTCTTGCCGCAGCCGCCGCTCGACGAGGCGACCGTGAACACCTCCGCGAAGTGTGAGCGTTCCACCACGACCCCGTCGGCGACCACCGGGGCGGTCGGGCCGGAGCCGGACTGTGACGCGTCGGCGATATCGAAGGCACGCTTCAGCGCGCTGGCGAGCTGCCGCTTGGAGGTCGGGTATTCGACGAGCTCGACCGCTCCCGTGCGGACGATGTCGCCAAGGTTCGCTTTGGGCTTCGGCCCCAGCGCCAGGACGACGGCCGGCACGGCGGACACGGCACGCAGGTTGGCCAGTCGGGCCATACCGGCGTGGCTGTCAAAGACCGGTCCGGCCACGAGGATGTCGAACGGTCCCTCGTCACGAACCTCCTCCTCGACGTCGATGACGTTCGAGCTGGTGACGACCTGATAGCCCGGTCCGAGCGAAGCCTGGATTGCTCGGCTGAGAGCCGGTGACCGGCTGATGACCAGGATGCGGCGGTTGATCATGGGGCGCCCGTCGTCTGGTCGGTGCCGATGCACTGCATCGTCGGCGGTGGCGTTGAGTCCTGCTGAGGCTGCACCACCGAGAGCGATTCGTTCTGCGACAGGAACTCGAGCGTTCGAGCCTGCTGACCATTGACCGCCAGCAAGATCGTCTCACTGCCGGGAACCGCACGGCCCTCTGCCGTTCGATGGCTGGCGTACGAAGGCACCGTGCTCTCTACGTCGAGCACCTGGATGTTCGACATGGCCAGCTCCGTGCACGGCACCGGGAGGGTGGCGTCGGCACTGCCACTCGAGACCTTTGTGATGTTGGCGTAGACGTCGACGCGGCTGCCCGGCTGCAGGTAGCCGGCGAGGGCGTTCGTCCCGCTCATGGTGACGGTCACTGCCTCCAGACCGGTCGGGATGGAGATGGACGACGTGCTGGCCGTCAGTTCAGCCGAGCTCACGGCCTGACCCTTGCTGACCGCCTGGGTCAAGACCTCGTTGGGCAGGAACGTCAGCGTGGTCAGGTCCGTCGGTTTGAACGACTTCGTGGGGATCAGCTCGATCGCCACCAGGTTGTTGGAGATCATCGACTGGCCGGTGGTACCGGACGGGATGTTGCTCTTCGCAACAACTGCCGACATCGTCGTTGGCGCTCCGGCGTTCGCGTTCGAAGCCGCGTGTTTGCCGGCTCCCTTGACGCTCGCAAAGGCGATTGCGCTCCCCGCAATGAACAGAATCACCCCGATCAGGACCAGCGTGAGCGTCTGCCTCTTCACAGAACATTCCCCCTCTCAGCCTGCAGACGACGACGACAACTCATTGCGTCGCCCGCCGTGGCTCGCTTGGAGGGTACGACGGGAACGAGTTTTCGTACATAGGACCTTTAGACCATTCTCGAACGCAGCGTCCCTGGTGAGACCCCCAAATGGTCCATATGTCCTATGTACCGGGTGGAGCCGACAGCCCAGAATCGACTCGGTCGCGACACGGCGACGCGGCAATTCGACAGTTGCCCTTCAAGAGTTGGTACCGCCGCCCGACATAGAAGAGAGGGGGGTCGCGTTGAGACCGCGGACGTGGAAGCTTCCAGTTGCGCTAAGGCGGTGGCGCGACGATGAGCGAGGGGCCGAGATGGTGGAGTTCGCGTTCGTCGTGATCCTCCTCATCATGCTCCTCTACGGCATCATCACGTACGGTCTCATCCTCGCGGCACAGGCGACCGTGACCCAGGCCGCCGCCGACGGCGCCCGCGCCGGCATCGTGGCCAACTCGTCGACCACCCCGACGTGCACGCAATCGACGCTGGCCTCGGTCTGCGCCGCCGACGCCCAGGCGGGAAACGACGTCGGCTGGATGGGGAAGGGATCGTGCCCCACCTCCACCATCATCACGTGCACGGCCGCGCCGGAACCATGCCCGTCGAACGCCAGCAACACCTGCCTGAAGGTGACGGTGTCCTACAACTACGCCTCGTCCCCGCTCTTTCCCGAGATGCCCGGACTCGGCGTCATCACGCCCTCGACGATCTCGTCGACCAACGTCTTGCAGATGTCGACACCGAGCTCGTAGATGGGGCCAGCACGACGACGCTTCCGGCGCTGGGTTCACGCGCGGCATCGCGACGAGCGCGGCGCGACCTTCGTCCTGACCGCGATCTGCATGGTGCTGCTGCTCTCGGCGGGCGCGTTCGGCGTGGACCTGGGGTTCACGGTCGACGGCGGCCGCGAGGCGCAATCGATAGCCGACACGGCGGCGCTCGACATGGCCCGCTATGTCAACATCGCCGACGCCCAGATCACTTTGCCGAAGACAACCTCTTGGCTCACCACGAAAAAGCTCCCAAACGTCGACTCCGACAACGGGACCAATACCACGCTCACCGTCGTGCCCGGTGAGTGGACCAACAACGCGTGGTCCAGTCCCGTCCACGGGTGCGAGACAGCGTCGCCCTTCCTCCCGCTGTGCAACGCCGTCATGGTGACGGCGACCCAGACGGTTCCCCAGATCTTCGGTGGCGGGAATTCTTCGGTGAGCCGGTCGGCGATCGCGGCCGTCACTCCCGAGGCGGGGTTCTCCATCGGTTCGTACCTGGTCAGCATCAACGCGCAGCAATCAGGAGTCCTCAACGCGCTGCTCAGCAGCCTCGGTACGAGCGCCAACGTGACGGCCGTGGGCTACGAGGGGCTGGCCAACACGAACGTCACCCTCAGTCAGCTGATCACGGCGTCAGGAGGGATCCTGACTCCTTCTAACGTCATGACGACGTCGCTGACCGGTGCCCAGTGGCTCACGATTTGGACCGACGCCGTCGCCAACCAGGTGGCCCAGCTCAGCTGCGGGTCGTCGCCGACGCCCTATCCCTGTAGTGCCAGCACCGCGCTGAGCGCGCTCGACTTCAGCAGCGCCGATTCGGTGGAGCTCTGCCAGCTCGTCACCATCAACTCCAACTCGAGCCAATCGACCGCGTGTGCCACCCCGCCGACGTCTGCCTTGAATGCCAGCGTCAACGCACTGCAGACGCTCGAGACCGAGGCCGAGCTGGCCAACGGCACGAATGCGATCAACGTGACCTCCGCCCTGGGCATCACCGGCGTGACCTCGGCCAACCTCTACCTCACCGTCGGCTCGCTCCCTGCGGTCGCCTACGGACCGGTCGGCACGAAGGCCTCGACGGCGCAGGTCAACGCCGACCTCAAGCTGAGCATTCTGGGTTCCGGCATCCTCGACGTCCCACTGAGCGGGGCGAGCGCCACTGCGACCCTTTCGACCGTGACCTGTTCGAACAACAGCATGTTCACCACGAAGATGGCGGTCGCCGGCTCGGCGATCTCGAACCAGAACATCACGCTGGCCGGCGTCTCGCTCGGCCAGATGTCGTTCAGTAGCTTCACCGGGAGCCTGAGCTTTGCGGCCAACGTCGTGCCCCCGACGGCGACCACGGCGCAAGAGGACTTCAACCCGATCAACTCCGGGTCGACCACTCCCACCCTGGTCTATTCCGGCACGTCGAACCCAGTCCTTACCGCCCTGGCCGCTGGCGTGCTCGCCCCGGTCCTCCAGACGGCCGGTGTCGCGGTCGGTGGCGCGCAGACCACCGACCTGAGCACCAACTGCGGCGCGGTCTCCCTGGTCCAGTGAGCACGACCGTCGCTCTCATCGTCGGCGCCTCCTTCGGCATCGCGGCCGGGTCGCTCCTGGTGCCGCTGACCCGGCGTGAACTCACGGCGTCGCTGGCGCGGGCGGCAGCGGGGCAGGTCCCGGGGACGGAGGCGGTGGGCGCCGCCGCCGGGCCGCTCGTGGAGGTCGACGCGCCGCGCATCGGCCGGCGCCAGTGGCTGGCCCTGGCTGCTGCGTCAGGCGTCATCCCCGCGCTCATTCTCTATCGGGTCGGGTGGTCGCTCCTCGCACTCCCCCCGCTGCTCATGCTCGTCGGTCTCGTCCAACTCGCCTATTGCGACCTGACCCAGCGGCTCCTGCCGAAGACGCTGGTGTACGCGCTCGGCGCGGTGGTCGTCGCGAGCGGGGTGGTCGCAGCCGCGGCCGTGCCCGACTGGGAGAAACTGGTGCACGCCACGCTCGGCGGCTTGGTGCTGTTCGCTGTCCTCTTCCTCATCAACCTCATGAACCCGCGCTGGATCGCCTATGGGGACGTACGCCTCTCGCTCGTCGTCGGGTTCGGACTGGCCTGGGTGAGCCCGATGGCCCTCCTCGACGGCTTCTTCTACGCGAATCTGATGGCTGCGGTCGTGGGCCTCGTCCTCATCGGCCTGCACCGGGCCAAGCGAGGCTCGCAGCTGCCGTTCGGGCTCTACCTGGCTCTGGCGGCTGCTCTCGTCCTGGTCATCTGGAGCTGACCCCCGGCCGGCGGAAGTGCCGGTCGATCTCGTTGGCATAGCGACGACCGAGCGAATCAGCGTGCTCCTCGATCCACACGCTGAGCGCGACGGATCCCGTGGCCGGCCCGACGGTGTCGGCGAGACCGTCGGCCATGGCTCGGTACTCGTCGCCGGTGAGCAGCACGTCGCGCACCACGAGGCCGAGCGCTCCCGCCAGAACCGGCATCAGCACTCCCGGCACCCGCACGATCAGGCTCCGGCTCTGCACCGCCGTCCGCAATTGATGGACGAGCTCGAGGAAGGTAGGCCGTTCCGGGCCGACGGCGTCGATGACCGAATCGTCTCGCTCTCGCCCGGCGGCGACAGCCAGCGCCGCGAGGTCGTCGATGTGGATGGCTCGGACCCGGTACGCACCCGTGCCGCCGACCGCAAAGACCGGGAGTCGGCGCAGCAGCCAGGCGATGTTGTTGAGCAGGACGCCGTCCCCTCCGAAGAGGATGGCGGGACGGAGCACCGCGTAGGGGACACCCACCTCGGCCAGCGCACGCTCGGCCTCGGCCTTGCCCCGAAAGTAACCGTAGGGCGACGAGATGCTCGGATGGGTGATCGACACGTGGACGATGCGTTGGATCCCGGCATGATGCGCCGCGTGGAACAGGGTGCGCAGATTGGCCACGGCGCGCTCATGGTCGTCGCGCTCGTGAGGAAAGCGGACCCAGTACGTGTTGTAGAGGGTCGTCGCCCCCCGCAACGATGCCGTCAGCTCGATCACGTCTTCGAAGTCCAAGGGCCGCACGTCGATTGCGCTGCCCGCCGCGGCCCGTTCGGGATGGCCCGTGAGGGTACGCACCCGCCTCCCCGTGCGCTCGAGCTCACGGGCGATCGCTGCACCTGAATAGCTGAACGCGCCCGTGACGACGTCGACGCCATCGGCCGGGACGGTGGTCGCCCGCGTCCCCGTCGAGTCCGCGAGACGCCCGGCCACTCCTGTCCGCATTGTCATGGAGCCTCCTCGTTCGACTGGGCACTCGCCGGGCCCTGGTGGTCCCCTCCCGTCGCTGGCATCGGCACCCCGAACGCCTGCACCAAGCCCGCCAGCAGTCGAGCCCGGTCGAACAGCGCCAGCGCCGAGCTGCGGTCCCCGTCGAGGTGCGCCAACATCTCGAGTCCGAGATAGAGCGCCACGACCGCATGTGCGGCAACGTCGGGCTCAACCAATGCCGGGAGCGGCGATCCCTCGAACGCGCCGCGCAGTGCGTCTGTCGTGAAGGTGCGCCAGGGCGCAATGCGCGCCGCCACTTCGGTGGCCAGCCCCGGCGTGGCCGAGGCTCCGGCGATCATTTCGGCGAGCACCGCGATGTGGCCGGCATCGAGATCCTCCTCGAAGATCGCCTGCGCCGCGTCGACGAGCTCGCCTATCCCGTCCGCGCCGTCGACTGCCGCTTGATAGTGGACGCGCCGGGTCTCGCTGACATCGTCGAGCGCAGCGAGCAACAAGTTGGCCACCGATCCGAAGTGGTAGAAGACGAGGCCTTGATTACAGCCGGCCCGCCGGGCGATCGCACGGGCGCTGGCGCCGGCGAAGCCCTCTTCCTTCAGGGCGGCGACCGCGCCACGCACCAGCGCCTCCCGGGTCTCCTCCACCCCGGGCGAGCCCGCGTGCCCGACCCGCGCTTTCACGCCCGACTTGGCCATACGTTGCCCCTTGACTGATTGGTCTAAGCGATTGCTCAATCAGAGTAGAGCGCGCCTCCGGCCCCGGTCAAACCGGGTCCGACCTGGCCCTATGGCCACCACTCTCGATCAGACCCGGCGCTAACGTGCCACGCGTGCCGCCCGACCCGCCGTTGCTCACGCCCGCACTGAAAGAGCAGTGGGACGTCGACGGTTGGTGCGTGGTGCCCGACGCCATCCCCGCCAGGCAGCTGAAGGCCGCGCAGGACGCGGTCCACCGCTACTTCCCCACCCCCGCCGAGATGCTCGACCTGGGCGGCACCGCGGCCGGCGAGTGGCACACCTGGGACGCGCCATGGCCCGAGTTCCCGTTCCACAGCGCACGGCTCAACGCCCTCGTCCTCCACGACAACGTCGTCGACATCGCGGAGGGCCTCCTCGGCACGACAGACCTCGCGCTGTACATGGGCATCGCCACGGCCAAGTACGCACACCAGGAATCGGGGTACAACCAGTTGCTCCACGCCGACTACCCCAACCACATGATGGTGGTGCCTCGCCACGAGGTCGGGTACCAACAAGTCGAGTTCTTCGTCTACCTGACCGACGTCACGACAGAGGACGGCGCCACCCGCTTGGTCTCCTGGCAGAAGACCAAGGACATTCCGGTCGAGCGCCACACGCTGAATTATGTGGACTATGCCGAGCTCTACGACGACTCGCGGGACGCGGCGGCACCGGCTGGTTCCGTCGTGGCCTACCGCCCCGACGTGTACCACCGCTCGGTCGACCACACCGACCCCACCCGCTACCGGGTGATGCTGCACGTGTCGTTCCGCCACCGCGAGGCCGGCTGGGGCGGCTACCAGGCGTGGCCCTTCCGCGGCTTCTCCTTCGAACTGGCCAAGTACGTCCAGCAAGCGACGCCGCGCCAGCTCGCCCTGATGGGCATCCCGCCACCGGGTCATCCGTACTGGACCGAGGCGACGTTGCAGGGCGTACAGGCGCGCTACCCGGGCCTCGACATCGCGCCGTGGCGAGACGCGCTGGGTTGAGCGCTCACACCTGGCGGGCGTGCGGCGAGCCCGGCGCGACCAACGGCCACGGCATGGCACGCTCCGCGACCAACGCCAGGTCGAGCAGCAGAGGCTCGCGGTGATGACCGGTCAACACCTGCAGCCCGACCGGTAGTCCGTCGACGAGGCCGGCCGGGATCGAGGCGGCCGGGCTCCCGTTCAGATTCGACGGCGCGGTCAATGCCGCGTTGTTCATGATGGCGCGGGCAAAGCCGATCTCGTGGATCAGGTCGCGACCCGGCAGCGTCGAGGGCGGCGGACCCTCCGCCCGGAACGCCACGTCGGGATGCGTCGAGCAGAAGACGAAGTCGGCTTCGTCGAACAACGCCGCCATCGCTTCGTTCAGCTGGCGGCGGTAACGCTCGATCGACGCCGCCCGCTCGAGGTTGTAGCGCTCGCGCGCACTCTGCAGACCGGCTGCGATCTCGGTCGAGAGATCCCCGATGCGGTCTGGATACGCGTCGCCGAGGTCGGCGACCATCGGCGGCTGGTTCGCCATGGCCCATGCGCCACGCAGTGGCGGCAGGGTGGGTGAGACGACCACCACCCGCAAGCCCGCGGTACGGGCCAGGCGCTCCGCCGCGTCCTCCACGACGGCAGCCACCTCGTCGCGCACCTGGGCGATCCCCAGGTCAACCACGATGGCCGCCGACAGGCCAGTCAGGTCGTACGTCCCGAGGCCCGCTTCCCATCCCTCGACGCGCGGCAGACTCAAGGGGTCCCGCGAATCGAAGCCGTTGCAGGCGTCGAAGTAGCGCGCCGTGTCGCGCACCGAGCGGGTGAGGCACCCGAGCACGGTCGTCATCGGCTCGATGGTGCCGTCGGGCCCCTTGGGAATCCTGCCGTAGGTCGCCTTGAGCCCGAACAGGCCGCTGAAACCCGCCGGACCCCGGATCGATCCGCCTCCGTCGCTCCCGGTTGCGATCGGCAGCAGCCCACCGGCAACGGCGGCCGCGGTGCCACCCGACGAGCCGCCCGGCGTGCGTTCGGGATTCCAGGGGTTGCGTGTCGTCCCGTGCAGCACGGTGGAGGTGCAGTTGATACCGCCGAACTCTGGTGCGGCCGTTTGCGCCGCCAGGACAGCCCCGGTTGTCCGCAATCGGGCCACCGACGTGTCATCGTGGCCGGCGACGCGGTCCTGGAAGATGACCGATGCCTCGGTGTAGGGCCACCCTTCCACCTTTTCCAGCTCCTTGATCCCGAAGGGCACGCCGCCGAAAGGCAGCGACACGTCCGCTCGGCCCGCGGCCCGCGGGCACGCTCGAAATCGGTATGGGAGAAGGCATTGAGCGGTGACAGCTCCACGGCTGCGATGCACTCGTCGAGTGCCTCGAGAGGCGACAGTTCCTTGGCCCGATAGGCGTCGACCAGGCTGCAGGCGTCGGTGAGCCATGGTGTGCGCACGGCGCGGACAGTACCCGCCCATCGCGCACCGCGCCGCCTGCTCGCTAGCCTCCGGGGCGTGGACACCGCAGCGCTCACAACGCCGGCCCTGCTCGTCGATGCGCCCGCACTCGAGACGAACCTGCGGACCATGGCTGCGGCGCTTCCCGGCGACCGGCTGCGCCCCCACGTCAAGGCGCACAAGTGCACGGCTCTCGCGGCACGCCAGGCCGCGCACGGGCACAGCCGGTTCACCTGCGCAACGTTGCGAGAGATGGAGGGCATGGCCAGGGCCGGCCTCGGTGACGACCTGTTGCTGGCCAACGAGGTGGCCGACGCCAGTCGGTTGGGCGCGTTCGTCGCGCGACGGGGTACGGGTCACCGCGGCCGTCGACTCGGAGGAGACCATCGCGGCCGCGGCGCGGGCGGGTGTCCCCGAGGTGCTCGTCGACGTCAACGTCGGCCTGCCCCGGTGCGGGTGCCGCCCGGAGGACGCGGGACGCCTGGCCGACCGGGCGAGGGCGGCCGGGCTGACCGTGCGCGGCGTCATGGGCTACGAGGGGCACATCGTCGGGCTCGAAGATCGCGCGACGAGGGTGGCCATGATCGAGGTGTCGATGGCGCAGCTGGCCCGTGCCCACGAGGATGTCGGCGGCGAGGTCGTGTCGGCGGGCGGCACGGGCACCTACGACCTCAACAGATGGGCGACCGAGATCCAGGCTGGCTCGTACGCGCTGATGGACACCGCCTACGCGAAGTTGGGCCTCCCCTTCGAGCACGCACTCTCCGTCCTCGCCACCGTGATCTCCGTGTCGGCGGAGTGGACCGTCGCCGATTGTGGGCTCAAGGCCCTCGGCATGGACCACGGCAATCCTTCGGTGGAGGGTGGCGAGGTGTGGTTCTGCTCCGACGAGCACCTGACCTTCACCCCGAAGCGGCCCCTGCAAGTGGGTGACCGCGTCCGGGTCCTGCCGGCGCATGTCGACCCGACCGTCGCGTACCACGAGTTCCTGCACGTGGTCGACGGCGACGACGTCATCGATCGTTGGCCGATCGACCTGCGCGGCTGGTGAGTCCGCCCGCGCTCGGGACGCGGGACCCGGGCCCTCTCGCGCGTCGCCGGTAGGGTTGGCCGGGACAAGGAGGTCGCAATGGCAGAGGCCACGTTCACGATCGGGTCACCCGCGACATGTACCGACGGCCCCTGCGGGACGGTGACCAAGGTCGTCGTGGATCCGGTCGGCCGCGCGCTCACCCACTTGGTGGTCGAGCCAGAACACCGGGCCGGCCTGGGCCGCCTTGTCCCGCTCGACCGGGTCGAGTCAGGTGCCGACGGTGTCGCGCTGCGCTACACCCTCGACGAGTTCGACGCGCTCCCCTACGCCGAAGAGAACGACTTCCTCCCCGGCGGCAGCGGCTACGCGGACTACGAGGCGCACGAGGCCTACTACTGGCCCTATTTCGGGATCGAGGGTGGGCCGGATCCGCTGGTCGCCAATGCCAGTGCCGTCGTGACCCACGACACGCTGCCACCGGGCGAGGTGGGCGTGCGCCGGGGCGACCGCGTCCACGCCAGCGACGGCGAGATCGGCAAGGTTGAGGGACTCGTCATCGACACCCGTGCCGGCCACGTGACGCACGTCCTCCTCCAGGAGGGTCACTTGTGGGACCGCAAGGACGTCGCCATCCCCGTCGGCAACGTCACGCGACTCGACGACGGAGGGATCTCGGTCTCGATGAGCAAGCACGAGATCGGCGAGCTGCCCGCAGTGGACCTCTCCAAGCCGGCAGGCTGAGCGGGCGCTCTCTCGCTGATCGCGACTTCAACCCGCATCGGCAGCCGCGCCGGCGTCGGGTGTCTCGGGAAAATCGCGCATCGTGCGCATCGGTGACGCCAGCAGCCAGCCGCCCGCGAGCACCTGGCCCACCACGCCGATCCACAACGTCGGGCGCAGGCCGACGAGCGTCCCGAGTACCCCGCCGATGAGGGCACCGATGGGCAGCACGCCCCAGACCACGAAGCGCATCGTCGCGTTCATGCGGCCCAAAAGTCGGTCAGGGCAGAGACGCTGGCGGAAACTGACCTGGTTCACGTTGTAGACGACCACGAAGAACGACACGATCATGAAGCCCACGCCGAAGAGCGCGAGGCGGCCGCCGGACATGGTCAGCGGCATCAGGAGCCCTCCGACGGTGCCGGCGATGCCGATCAGCGTTGCCCTCGCGCCACCAAATCGGGTGGCGATCGGTCCCGCGGCGAACGCGCCGAGCACGCCTCCCAGACCGCCGAGGCTGAACAGGAGCCCGATCACCCCCGGTGACGCATGCACCTCGCGCACCAGGAAGACGATCTCGACGGCGGCCGCGATGCCGCTGAAGAAATTCGAGGTCGCCGTCGTCGCCGCGATGGCCCGTAACAGCGCATGGCCGAACACGAACCGAAGGCCTTCCGCGATGCCTCGGAGGAGGCGTGGGTGCCCTTCATCGGGGACGACCGGCTTGGATTCCGGGGCCCGAATGGCGCCCACCGCGACGGCGGACACCAAGAAGCTGGCGGAGTCGAGGGCGACCGCGGCCGAGCTCCCGACCGCCTGGACGAGCCCACCCGCAACACCCGGTCCGGCGACAGCCGCCACTTGAGCGCTCCCCGTGAGTTTCGCGTTCCCCTCGACCAGGTGCTCCCGACCCACCAGAGCGGGGAGATACGACTGATACGCGACGTCGAAGAAGACAGTCAGGATCCCGCTCGCCAGTGCCACGACGAAGAGCTGCGTCAGCGTGAGCCCGCCCACGGCGTACGCGATCGGTACCGACCCGAGCGCCAGCACCCGGCCCAGGTCGGCGGCGATCATGACCCGGCGCCGCCGGATGCGATCGACCCACACGCCGGCCGGTAGGCCCACCACCAAGAAGGCCGCCGTCGACGCCGCGGTCAACAGGCCCATCTCGAACGTCGTCGCGTGCAGCGTGCGCACGGCCAGCAACGGGATAGCCAGCAAGCTGACCTGCGAGCCCAACTCGCTGACCGTCTCACCGCCCCACAACAGCCGGAAGTCGCGGTGCCGGAGCAACACCCCTCCCCTGACCATCGGGCGGACCCTAACGCAGCAGTGACGCCACCCCGCGCCGCTTGGGCTGCACTGCTGATTGCGGGTAGACCAGAGCGGTGCGCGTCCGCACTGTGCTCGTGGCCGTGCCCACCACAGTCGCGCTGTGCGCGTGGTGTGGCTGGGTCAGTGGCTTCCACCGCACCTCGGGCGCGGCGGAAATCACGTGGATCGTGTCACTGGCCGCGGTCGTGCTCGAGGACACCGCGCTCTGGCGAGCGTCACTGGCGAACGGCTTCGGCTGGCAGTTGCCGCGAGCGGGTGCGCCGTGGCCGCGTGGCGGACGCGGCGGGAGCCGCCTCGCGCTGCGAGGGGTCGCACCCTGGTTGATCCTGATCCTCATCGCCCTCGCCTGGGACATCCTCGGCATCGACAGCGGGCCGCACCAGTACCACCTGACCATCAGCGCACTGGCCCAGGCCTATCGACCATTGAATGCAGCGGTCCTCTTGACCTGGATGCTGGTCGGGGTCGGCTACGAGGCGGCGCGGGTCCGAGCGCCCGTGGGTGGGGAATCTGCGCCACCGCCGTCCGCGTCGGACCAGCGTGACTCCCCTCAGGGCACGCAGGGACTCCTCGGCGCGTGCGTCCTCGGTCTGGGCGCCCATTCGAACCCGCCGGCCCTGCTCTTGCCCTCGAGTCCGCCCGTCGGCGTGGCCTTCTGGATCGCCGTGCCCGTCGCAGCGATCGTGATCGACCTCGTCGCGCGACGGACGAACGGCGTCGTCGCGACAGCCGAGGAGTTCGTTCGGTTCATCTCGACGTCGAGCGTCGCGCACCTGCTGCTCATCGCGGCCTGGGTCTTCGCCGGGTACCACCTCTTCGCGGGTAGAGCTCCCGAGGCAGCTAGGAGGAGTCGGGACGAGTGTCCGACTCCTCCTAGCTGACGTAGGCCAGGGCCGCGCCAAGCCGCCGCCGTCTGCTGGTCTGCTGCCAAGCGGTCCATGCGCGTCCGACGGCGTACGCGAACGCGCTCGTGGCTCCGACAAAGAACCCAATGGGAAGATTCGTCAGATAGGAGGACGCGATCGCGACCCACACGGTGAGGAGCGCGAACACCATGGAAAGCGCGATCGCGATCAGCGGACTGTTGGTGAAGGACCGGGCCGCCGCCGGCGGTCCGATGAGCAAACTGAAGATCAGCAGCGACCCGACGACCGGCACGGCCATTGTGGTGACCAGTGCGAGCACCACGAGAAAGGCCAGATCCATCAGCCGGGGGTTGATGCCGCGGGCTGCGGCGACGTCAGGTGTGACAGAGGAGAACATCAGCGGGCGGTAGAGAATGACCACCGCCACGATGCACACCACTGCGAGCACGACCGTCGGGAGCAGCTTGCTGGTCGAGACACCAAGGACCTCGCCAAAGAGCAAGGCGAAGATCTCGGGGGCGTATTCGCTCGTGCGCGACAAAAAGAGGTCCCCGAGCGCGAGCATCAGCACGATGGTGAGTGCCGTGGCGACGTCGCTTCGAGCCCGCCGACCCAGCCCGGCGATCATGCCCGCCCCGGCGAGGGAGAACACGCCGAGGCCGACAATCGTGCTGGCACCGATCAAGAAGGCGCCCGCCGCGCCGGCGAAGGCCCCGTTGGGAAGGGAGTGGGCCGCGAAGGCCGCGCCACGGAGCACGGTGAAGAACCCGACGACGCCGGCCACGATCGCGACGACGGTGCCCGCCTCCCACGCATTGATCATGAAGCTGGCGAACATCAGGCCACCTCGGCGGGCCGGTCAGGCGCTCCCCGCACGGCCGGCACCCCTCGCCGATCCCGCCGAAGTCGGGCGATGACCCCTGAGACGAAGTAGAAAACGAAAATGACCGCCACGATGCAAAAACTGACCGGGTAGCCGTTCCCGCCGGCCCAGACGGTGCTGTCGTACGCCATCAACGTCCCCACCCAGCAGGCGCACACGCCGACGGCGCACGCAATGGCGATGGCGACTCCGATGCGGTTGGCCACCCGAAGCGCGACCGCGGCCGGCCCGATCAACAATGCTGTCGAGAGAATTGCCCCGATCGTGACAGCTGACATCGACACCGCCAGAGCGAGGGCCAACAGGTAGCCGGCGCCGACGAGACGAACGGGAACCCGGCGCGCCGCGGCGAGCTCGTCGCTCACGGAGCTGAGGAGAAGAGGCCGGTACAACACGGCGATCAGGGCGACGGAGGCGATCCCGAGGACAGCCATCACCGTCGTGATACCGGGCGGCAGCGTGAAGATGGACCCGAAGAGCACGTTGACCGTTGCCCCGGTGGTGCTCGAGGAGATGGTGCCTTCGTAGAGGAACAAGGCCGCCAAGCCCAAGGAGGCACCCAGCACGATCCCGGTGGCGAGATCCCGGCCTCGGGGCTTCCGAATGCCGATGAGCTCCATGACCCCCGCGGCGACGACGTTGAAGGCAACGAAGCCGTAGAGCGTGGACGCTCCGACGAGGAACGCCGCGGAACCGCCGGCGGTCCCGATGTCTGACAGCGCGTGCCCGGCGAACGACTGTCCACGAATGACGGTGAACACCCCGACGATGCCGGAGACGACTGCGGTGATCGCGCCGACGATCAACGCAACGTGGACCGGGCCCGACGAGAAGAACCCTGGTTCGAACAGCGTCGACCACCCTGCCGCGACGAGCATCAGCGCTCCCCGTGCACGTGGTCGGAGTCGCCGGGATGATGGGCCTGGTGCTCGGCGCCGGACACGACCAACACGCGACCTTGGACGTGGATCACCTCGACATGGTGCCCGTAGAGGCGACTGAGGGTCTCCGTTCGGACCACCTGGTCGGTCGTGCCCGACGCGGCCCGCCCGTCCGCCAGATAGACGACGCGGTCCATCACCGGCAGCAGCGGGTTGATGTCGTGCGCGGACAGCAAAATCGCAATGTGGTGCTCGGCGGCGATCCGGGCCAGAAGGTCGACCACCTCAGCGGCGGATCGGATATCCAGGTTCGCCAGCGGCTCGTCGAGCAGCAACAACGTGGGGCGGCAAATGAGTGCCTGGGCGATCATGATCCGCTGCTGCTCCCCGCCCGACAGGTTCCCGATCCGGGCGTCCGCGAACCGGGTCGCTCCGACCGCATCGAGCATCTCCTCGACTGCGAGACGGCGCTTCGCCGCCGGTTTGGCGATCCCGAAGCGGTGCCCGTCGAGCCCCAGCCCGACCAGGTCCCGGGCCCGCAGCGGCATGTCCGCCTCCAGCGTGATCTTCTGTGGGACGTACCCGATCTCTGGGCTGTGCCGCGTGCGGGTCCCCCCGGTCACGATGACCCGACCGGCGCTCGGAGCGATCAGGCCGAGGATCACCCGCAACAACGTGGTCTTTCCTGCTCCGTTCGAGCCGATCAGCCCACAGAACCCGCCGGCTTCGACCGAGAACGAGACTCGGTCCAGCACGCGCCGACCCCCGAGCGACACACTCAGATCCTCGACCCGCAGCACGAGCTCTGGCGCACTGCCGGTGCCGTCTCCCACGGGCGGGGCGTCGGCTGCCGCAGCCGCCATGAGGTCGTCCCCGACGGTCACAGGTGTTGGGTCGAGGCGCCCGTGGTAATGGCCTTCTTGATGGCGTTGAGCTCGGCCATCATCCACGATTGGTAGTTGTAGCCGGGTACCGGCATGGTTTCATAGACCCCCACCACCGGAACACCGGCCTGCAGGGCGGTCTGGCGGATCGAATCCGTGAGCTGGTCGGTGACCTGCTGGTTGTAGCAGAACACCTTCACCTGATGCTTGGTGAAAAACCCCTGTTCCAACGAGACGTCCTGAGGGCTGGGGTCTGTGCCGTTCATGATGTCGGCCTGGAACTGCCAGGGCGTCAGGTTCTTGATGCTCATGGCAGTCAGTAGGTAGTCGGCGACAGGCTCGGTCGTCGCTGCAGTCGTCCCGCCGTACTTCGCTTTGAACGCGGCGATCGCGCTGAGCCACGGTTGAAGCGACGCCACGAACGCGCGCTCGTTCTCGTGGAAGGTCGACGCGTGGGCTGGGTCCAACTTCGAGAGATCGGACGCCAGCGCGACGGCAACTGCCGGCATCGTTCTCGGGTTGTACCACAGGTGTGGGTTCGCCGTGCTGTCCGGCAACCCCAAAAGATGCTGCACGTTGATCACCTTGCGAGCCGAGTTCGGTGACGCCGACGCAAGCGTGCCCATGAACGTGTCGTAGCCGACCCCGTTCTCGATCAGCAGATTCGCGCCGGCGATCTTCTGGCCCACGCTCGGTGTGGCCTCATAGGTGTGGGGATCGGTATTCGGGTTCGAGTCCACCGAGTACACGCTCACGTACTTTCCGCCGATTTGTGACGCCACGTTGCCGTACTCGTTCTCGCCCGCCACCACCGCCACCGTGCTTCCGCTGCGTGCGTCCATGGACGCCCCGGCGGACGTCAACGACGAGGTGCCTGCGACGGCGATCAGGGCCGCCCCGATTCCCAGCATGCCTCTTCGCACCATGGCCAACCTGAACACTCGTCCTCCCTCTGCTGGTCTTCGTCGGTATCGGCAACCCGGCTCCCCACCGACCCATCCGGACCTCGCCCACGACGAGCTCACCAGTCACTTGTCTGGATCCGTTTCAGATAACCGTACGATATATCTGAAATGATTGCAAATATGGCCCCAGGACACGTGCCCTGCCCCCGGGCATCTATGGCTTGCCCCTTATATAAGGAACTCCTAATGTATGGGTGTGGCTGGAACGGCCGTGGGTGATGACCTGACAGAAGCGGCGGATCTGCTGAAGGCACTTGCGTCTCCGGTCCGCCTGGCCACCATCGTCGAGCTCAGCGAGGGACCGCACTGCGTGCACGAGCTCCAGACGTCACTCGGAACTTCTGGGCGATCGATCAGCCAGCCTCTGTTGTCCCAGCACCTCAAGGTCCTGCGGCAAGCCGGCTTGGTCACGACCACCCGGCGCGGTACCGAGATCACCTACCAGCTGGCCGACGCCCACGTCGGGCACATCGTCCATGACGCCATCAGGCACTCCCAGGAGGCACATGCATGACATCCACCCACGTCGTGCGCCCGACTGCAGCCACGTTCGTTGACCTCACGGACTGAGACACGATGGTGATTGCGTCCGACTCTGCTGGTCTTCCGAGTAAGACACCGCAAGAGCGCTCGACCCGTCAGAAGCGCGCGCTGGCCGCCGTCTTAGAAGCTTCCGACGGATTTCGTTCTGCGCAAGAGCTTCACGCCGAGCTCCAGGCACAAGGCGAGAACATCGCGCTGACCACCGTGTACAACCAGGTCCGGGCGCTCGCCGATGCAGGTGAGCTCGACGCGCTGCGGAGCGACGACGGTGAAACCCGCTATCGCCGCTGCGCCAGCGCCGACCACCACCACCACCTTGTCTGCCGCCACTGCGGCACGGCCATCGAAGTCGAGGGACCGGAGGTCGAACGGTGGGCCACTGCAACAGGCGCACAGCACGGCTTTGTCGATGTCACCCACACGATCGAGATCATCGGCACCTGCCCGGACTGCACCTAATTCGGTTTGCACTTCGACGTAGGCAGGCTCGTGCAACGGGCGAGGCCGACGTCCATGTGTCTCTGCAGCGTGACGAATTGCTACGACCGTGGCCAGTTGTCACGGAGTAACGATCGTCGTGGTGACCGCGCCGGGATTACGACAACATGACCGGGATCGGGTCACCTGGGACCGATTTCGTGTCTGCACTGGCGAAGTTGTAACACCGGCGAGCACAGAAGCGAGTTCGATCGGCGGATCTATGGCGCCCGCGGACGGGGAGCCCTCCTACGCGATCAGTTTGATCAGTCGCGAAACCTGCCTCAGGGATGACGGCCAAGGAAACCCGCCAGCCGGTCGGCTGCTGATGCATCCTCGGCGACCTCGACAGTCGGTCCGAACGGCGCAGTACCATCGGCGCCGCGAAGGCTGTCGGGGAGCAGCGGTACCACCGCGACAAGAAGTTCCTCGGCGAGTCCGGGGTCGAGCCCGCTCGCCGGCTGACCCGTCGCCTTGGCTAGGTCCCACCCGTGGACGAACGCATCTCCCGTCGCGATGGTGGCAAAGGCGGACGCTGGCATTTCCCCGAAAGGCATCTGCACCGTACCCTCGAAGGCGCCTTCACTCCGGAATGCGTCGAGGGCGCTCCCGGTCGCCGCGTCGTAGGCGGCGAGGTAGTCACCCGAGGCATGGTCGGAGTCGTCACCTCGATGGTTGGAGAAGTCATGTGTGCTGGCGACGGTGCTGGCGAAGCCCGGCGCCTGCACCATGTGGTTGATCAGGTTTCGCACCTTCCACGACGCGCACGGGGTCGGGTCGTCGAGCTGCTCGGGGCGAACTGCAGTGAGCACGACCCGCGAGCTACGCACGGCACGGTCAAAGCTGTCCGCGTCCATCGGTCCTCCTTGGATGGCTGAGAGCCCTACCATAGCGAACGACACCGTCCCGTCTGCCCTGCAGGCACGTTCGGTTTGGCTTCGGACATTCCCTCGCACTTGGGCGCGCTCCTCTGGGCGGGCCCTCTTTGCTCTGAGGCCAATGTCATCGCACGAAAGTGCTTCAGTGCCGCGCTCGGCGGGCATCAAGCCCCAATAACGCGCCTGCGTCGACGTCGGTGCACCAAAGCCCCGCCAATCTTTGGCCCCGCACCCTCGACATGGCCATGACCGAAGCCCTTACGAACCGTTCCCCACCTTCGACGCCACCTTTTGCGTTCCGGTCGCGGCTCTTCTCGTGGTCTCAGCGATCGCATCTGTGGCGGCCTTCGAGGCCTCGTCGATCGTCCCGGTGGCGGCGTCCATCGCGGCGTCGCGAACAGTCGCCGCGCCGTCGGCGGCGGTGTGCACCGTCGTCTGCACCTTGGGCTGTTTCATAACGTTTCGCACCATGGCCTCAACACGCTCGTAGGGACCGCGCCCCGCCCACGAGCCCGCAACAAACCCGGCACCGAGACCGACCAACAACGTAAGCTTCTTCATCTCGTTTCTCCTTTCTCATCACAGACCAACCCGGTCGACACCAACGCAACTCGCACCGAAGGCATTCATTCCACGGGGGGCAAATCCGCACCGCGGTCTCTCGCCTAAATGGGTTCGCGCCGCTCCACTGCCGTTCGACCGACCGCACGTGTCTGAGTGGTTGCCGTTGGCGTCACAGCTAGTCAACTCGACCCTCGATCGTCAACGAGACTCAGACGCGCGTCAGCGAGTGCGGTCAGGTACGTCAACCGCCAGGCTCCCAGGCGACTCGGTTCCTAGGGCGGTGTACCGCACTACAACGCCCCGCGACTCTCAATGGTGATCACTTGAGTGCGTCTTTTACCTTTTCCCCAGCTTGCTTCACATGACCCTTGCTCCGCTGCGCCTTGCCCTTTGCCTCGAGCGAACGATCGCCCTTCACCCGACCTGCGGCTTCCTTGACAGCACCCTTGGTGGATTCCTTCGCGTTCTTCGCCTTGTTTCCGACAGACATTCGTGACCTCCCATAGATCAATTCTCTTGATTGCTGAATACCCGAGCGTTGTCCCGTTCAATCGCTGCCTACGAACGCGCAGTTGCGGCTCAGCCTTGGCATCGAGAGCGGCATAGGGCACCCTTTGCGTTCCGTTTCAGAGCGCGAAGGCCGGGTATGCCGCCTCGTCGATCGTAAATTTGACGTCGCGGCAAGAGCCGACCTCCCGCACGGCGAGATACCGCAATGCCGCAGCGGACATGGCCCGACGAACGGGAGCGCGAATACGAACACATCAAAGCCGGGCTCGAGCAACGGAGTGATTCCAAGGGGATGTCACAGGCGACCGCCGCGAGGACGGTTGACAAGGTACGGGCCAAGGCGGCGAAGCGAAACGGTCGAGAACGACGATGACCACGTCGCTCGGCGAACAATCGGACATCTTCGACCCTGAGCGATCCTTTGCCGCCGGCAGACGATGAAATCATTTGCATCGTTCATCGGCTTCTCGGCCCAGCTGTCGAATCCGGGCTTAGTGGTGCCGGCCATCGGCACGACAGCGCTCATCGTGGATATGGTGTGCTCTGGTCGTCAGCATGGGGGGTCATGGCAGAAGACTGGTTCGTG
>CAVTOF010000012.1:0-29290 GCA_963736225.1 uncultured Acidimicrobiaceae bacterium
CATGTCGGTGGGCCCGAACAGCTCGTGCATGGTGGTGTGGGTGAGCTCGTTCATGTTCGGGTGGTGGACTGCGACCCCGTAGATGAAGGCCAGCCGGCGGCATACCGACTGGTCACAGCGTTCGGCCTTCGGTATCGGATAGACACGCAGCGCTTGATCGAGGCACGCGCCCCTGCCGATTCGTCGGAGAGCGAATCGGTGGTGAGCATCCGTATCCCCGCGTGCTTCATGAGTCCGGCCAGGTGGAGCCCGGCCTTGATCCGCGTCATGGTCGGGCCGACCGGATGCATGCCTACCGACGAGCACACGAGCGAGGTCGGAGACGCGGTGCCGGCCAAGGTGGCCATCATCCACGTGATGCTGCCGACGCAGTGCGACACGACATGGAGCTCGGCTCGGCCCGTGTGTTCTCTGATCGCGCCCTGCACGGCGGCGTGGTCGTGGTGGGCAACGTCGTCAGCCGTGAACTGGGTACGCGCCGTCGGCAGCAGCGTGGATCCCGCGCCACTCCTGGAGCCAGACGTCGAAGCCGTGTGCGACCAGGTACTCGACGAGGTTCGGCTGGATCGTGTCGAGCATGTAGGTGAGCGGGTTGGCCCCCATGCCGTGTACGAGGAGCACCGGTCCCCGGGTCCCGCCCTGGTAGCGCGCGATGCGAAGAGCGACACCGTCGTTGGTCCGGTATTCGCTCTCCTGGCGCGGGGGCAGCTCGAGGGGTCGACGACGACGGGGCGCGGCGCGTCGATTGAACCGGGTGGGCCGGTGCACGACCGGTCCGTAGTCCTCGTAGAGCCGGCCCGCGAAGGCCCGGCCGAAGCGCGCTTCGAGCTCGAGTCGTTCCCGCGCGCTGACGGGACCGGTCACGGCCATCGTCCGTAGTTGCTTGGCGAAGTCCGCGGCGCTGATCCGGAGCAGCCCCCGACCGAGCAACGTGCCCGTGGGGGTCGTCGCGGCGGAGCGTCACATAGAGCGTCGTCGTGGCCGGCCAGACGTCGTCGAGCCCACCCTCGGGCAACCGTCTTGAACCCGGTGAGATCGAACCGCCGCCCGTCGGTGGCGGCGAGAGGGAGCCGGTACCACATGTGCCCGACGCCGCCGAGGTTCCGGTCGACGCCCACCATCAGTTGGAATTGCCCGCTCTCGACGGTGAGCGGCTCGGCGCTGAGGGCGGGTGCATCCACCGTGCCGACCGCCACCATCGGTCGGGCCAGGTCTGCGATCTCGGCGCGCAGGTCGTCGGTCGACAGGGTCAGCTCGAAGGCGAGCCTGGACCCCGATGCGGCGCCCGCATCCGAGGCCCGTTCGTATTCGGCCAGGTCGCGGTCTCGCCGTCGACAGTGGGGGCCCAGTAGCCGGCCATGCGCTCGGTGAATCGAAGCCCGGGTCGTGTCGGCGCCGGGGGCGGCCGACCGGCGGGTGCGGCGCGCCGGCCTCGGGCGTCGGAGACCGTCCAGCCGTTGTCCGCCGCGAGTGCGGCGGCGGCACGCTCGGCCAGGGCTGAGATCGTGAGAAGCGGGTTCACGCCGAGCGGCAGGGGAACGATCGAGCCGTCCCACACCAGCAACCCGTCGTGGACGGCCGACCCCGTCACGGCCGAAGACACGGCCCCGGTCGTCCACAACGCCCTCCTCGGCTCGTTCCGCCATCACGCAACCGCCGAGAGGGTGCACGGTGATCAGGCTGTGACGCATCAGTCGAGACCAGATCGGATTGTGCATGAAGGTCCCGCCGCCCACCGACGCGGTCTCGCCCACCATGCGGTTCGCCCGCTCGTAGTAGGGGCTCGTCCCGGCGCCGGGCCAGTCGATCCGCACGCGGTCATCGTCGAGGAACAGCGACCCCTCGTCGTCGTCGTCACCCATGACCAGGAGGGTCTGGAGGTGCTCGGTCAGGCCCCGCCGTCCGGCGGTCAGCAGCGCTGAGGAGTGCTTGGAAGCGGACCGCCGCCGCGCAGTCCACCGCGCCGACCAGGAGGCCCCCAACTGGCGGAGCAGCTCGAAGGGGAGAAGGCCGGCGATGGCTCCGGGCACCACCGCGTCCTCGATGATGATGCCGTGTTCGACGTCGCGGCCCGGGCGTTTGTCGATGACCGACGTGATGCACGGTCCGGCCAGACGGTCGCGGTCGGGGGCGCGATGACCGGCCCCCACGGCGCGCACCGGTCGGACCGGGTCGGAACGCGAAGCCGAGCACGTCACCGTTGCCGCTGAAACGCCGTCCGAGCCGGTCGGAAACGGTCAGGCCGTGGCGACGAGACTGGAAGAGCAGTCGGGAGGTCCCGAGCGTGCCCGCCGCCAGGATCACCACATCGGCCGTGACGGCCAGCGGGGGGGCGTCGAACCGGTCTCGTCCCGATCCCAGCGGCTGGGCTCGTACCGCCCACGGTGCCCGGGCTCGTCGGGCCGGCCGTCGGGCGTCGGCCCGTTCCACCCACCGCACGTCGATCTCGGTGAAGATCTCCGCCCCGTGGCGACGGCGTCGGGAAGGTAGTTCATGAGCAGCGTGTTCTTGGCACCGACGTTGCAGCCCGTCACGCAGTCCCCGCATCCGGTGCAGGCTTCCTGATGGACCCCGGCCGCGTTGGGACCGGCCCGGAAGGTGACGTTGATCGGCGTGGGATACCACGGACGCCGTCGGCGGCGACGACGCAGTGCCTCCATCTTGGCCAGAGGTGGGAATGACGTCGGATAGGTGGTGGGCGAGAGCATGGCCTCGGCCCGGGCGAATCCCGCTCCGAGCCCTTCGCCGTCGGCGCGCAGTGCTTGCGGCCACCACTCGTCCTGGAAGACCCGGGGGTCGGGGCGCAGCGACACGTTGGCGTTGACCAGTGACGTGCCCCCGAGCCCGCACCCGGAGAACACGTTCATGTCGGCCCCGACGTGGAACCAGTAGAGGTCGCGCGGGTCACCGGTGTCGCCTTCGGGGGTGCTCGCCTGGACTGGCGACGCGCTTCCTCGATGGTCGCCGGGTACTCGCCGGGGTGGAGCTCGCGGCCCCGTTCGAGCAGGGCCACCCTCCGACCGGCCCGGCTGAGCCGGCAGGCGGCGATGCTCCCGCCGTAGCCTGAGCCCACGACGATCACGTCGTAGTGCTCCCGAAGGTCGGTCAGAGGGCCGAGAAGCCGGTCCATTATGTCCTCCCGTCGCCGACGGCTCGGAGCGTCTGCCGTGATCGGGTTGTCGTCAGGCGGCGGTTCCGGCGAGCACGCCGCGCCTCGAGTTGACGGCGGCGCTCGCGTTCGATCTCGTCTGCGCGTTGGTCAAGGCACGCCACGGGTCTCGGGACGGGTCGATCCTGCCGTGCAGGTCGTCGACGAGGGGGTTGGTGCTGTCGCTCTCGGGCCCCTCGACTCGGATCTCGGGGTCCGCGCGGCGCCCTGGACGAAACAGCGGAGGGTCGCCACGTTGAGGTCTTCGTCGATCAGGACCACGGCCGCGCCCTTGTTGGGCTCGGCCTGGGGAGTGTCCACCACCCACCCGCCGGTGTTGATGACGGGCACGGCTCCGGGCAATCCCTGCGCCTGGCGATAGTGGAGGAAGGGCTTGTGCGTGTGCCCGAAGACGAAGCGGACCTCGTCCGGTTTGCCGACCTCCTCGGTGACCTGGGTCGACACCGCTCCGGAGAGGTATGCGGTCAGGCCGGTGTCGGCGTTCTGGCTCAGCACCTCCGGGACGTGGCGCTCGCGGCGGAGCGAGGCTTTCGCGGCACTGAGCAGCATCCCCCCGATCAGACGCTCCCGATGTGCTTGCGTATCCTCGACCCTCGGCCACTGACGATGGCCCGTCGGATGGCTTTGATCTCGGCGTCGATGGCGACGTCGCTCTGCAGGGACTCGTAGAGGTCACGGGACCACCCGAGACGTGCCCGCTGTCACCCATCGACGACCAGAAGAAGTCGATCCAGGCACCGTTCTCCGCTTCGAGGTCGTCCACCGTCGCCGTCGAGGTCCGTCCCCGATCAAAGATGTCGTCCAGGGCTGACATGGCACGGTAGAGGGGTTCGATGAAGTGCCCATGGGAGAGAACACGACTCGGTTGCCTGTCGTGTCCACGAGCCCGAAGTTGGGGTAGCTCTGCTCGACCGTGACCTTGATGGCGGGACCGCGCCGCCAGCAGCTCGATCAGGGTGTCGCGCACCGGATACGGGTCGTTGTCGGGGAGCAGCCGGGTGGCATGCGCTTCGACGGGCAGCGCTTGGCCCTCGGGAGTCCGCTGATGTGCTCGAGGTAGCACGCGCCCCGGGCCGTCTCCACAGATGGTGATCATGGTTTCCGGGGACGAACCGGATGGCGGGGGCGATGGCGGCCCCGGGTGTCCCGGGGGCGAGGGCCACCACCAAATGGGCGAACGTGGCGGCGGCCTCTTCGGTCGAGCTGAGGGCCAGCTCGAACAGATCACCCAGGATTACGAGATCGGGGGGATCATCGGAATCCCCCAGTACTTCGATGCACTCGCACAGCGCGGTGAGGACGGGGGAAGGCACCGAGGAGTCGACGGCGCTGCCGTTTTGCGGGTGGAGTTGCAACTCGGTCAGGACGCTGTCGAGGGTCTGCGGTTGGAGGTGCCGAAAGACGTACCCATCGGATTTCGCCCATGACCACCTCCGGGCCGCCCGGCTCTGGGTGACGGTAGCAGGAGGCCGAGCGGACCGCCCGTTGCAGACGCGAGTGGCGCCTCGACACGCCGCAACAGGGGTGCTGAGCCGGTGCGGAGTAGATTCATGCTGGTGAGGAGCGGGGCTATGTCGACCCGGATGGTCACAGTGATGTTCACTGACATGGTCGATTCGACCGGATTGTCGGCCCGCCTGGGTCCAGACCTCGGTGACGATGTCCGGCGGAGCCATTTCGCAGCCCTCCGCCACGCGACCGCTCAGCACGATGGTCACGACTATTGAAGGGCCTCGGCGACGGGATCATGGTGGTCTTCTCGAGCGCCTCGGCCGCCCTGGCAGCCGCTGTCGCCGCCCAGCAGGCGACGGAGCGTGACGACCGCTTCATTGCCCGAGCCGGTCGGCCTCCGCATCGGGATGTCGGCGAGGGTGAGGTGACCGAGGAGGAGGGGGACCTCTACGGCGACGCCGTGGTCGAGGCGGCTCGCCTCTCCGCGAGAGCGGGGGCAGGCCGCATCGTCGTCCACGCCTTGGTGCGGACCCTGGCCGGCCGCCGGGGTGGCCTTCTCATTCGCTCCACTCAGTCCCCGCTGGGACTGAAAGGGCTCCCCGAACCGGTTGAGGCCCTCGAGCTCGACTGGGAACCAGTCCAGTGTGGGCGTTAACCGGATCCCTCTCCCGGCACTCCTCGAAGTGGTCGAGCCCGTCGGAATGGGCGAACAACCACGCACGTCGAGCAGCTCCAGAAGGCCCTCGCCGACGCCTCCAGCGGTGCCCGGCAGGTCGTCCTCGTGGGCGGCGAGCCTTGGCATCGGCAAAACGACCCTGATGTAGGTCCTGGCCCGATCGGCACACGAGGACGGTGCCGTCGTTTGCTACGGCCGCACCCAGAAGGATCTCGGCCTGCCCTACCAGGCCTTCGTCGAGGCCCTGGACCACTTCGTGACCCATGCGCCTGCCCGAGGTGCTCGAAATGCATGTCGAGGAGCATGGCGGCGAGTTGGCCCGCCTGGTCCCGACCCTCGTCCGCCAGGTCCCTGGGTGCCCGCCCGCCACCACCACCGACCCCGATTCGGAAAAGTATTTGACCTTCGGCGCTGTGATCGGCCTGCTGTCGCTCGCCGCTCGGGAGCACCCGGTGCTCCTCGTGCTCGAGGACCTGCACTGGGCTGACCGGCCCACCTCGCAGCTCTTGTGTCACCTGAGCGCCGTCCCCGAGTTGGGGCCGGTCATGGTTGTCGGGACCTACCGGACGACCGACATTGGGCCAAGCCATCCTCTGACAGAAACGCTCGCCGCGCTACGCCGGGAACCCGGTGTGACCCGAATGGAGCTCGGCGGGCTTTCGCATGCGTCGGTGAACGAACTCGTGGCAATGCTGGCCGGACACGAAATCGAAGATCAGAGGCACTACGCCTCATCGAGTCCCTCACCGTCGAGACCAGGGGCGACCCCTTTTTCATGCCGAGATCCTCCGGCACCTCGCCAACTCGGGCGGCCTGGTCCAGAACGCCCGGGGCCGGTGGTCCCGTCACCGAGGCGCTGCTCGCCACGGGACTTCCGCTGAGCCTGCAAGAGGTGGTGACCCAGCGGGTCGTCCACCTCGGGCCGGACTCGGCACGGGTCCTCGCTCTCACCCGGCCGTGATGGGTGGCGAGATCGAGCTCGACGTGCTGGCCGACGTAGTTGGGATGGAACCCGAGCACCTGATCGACGTCGTCGAGCAGGCTCAGCGGGCTGCAATCCTGACCGAGGTGCCCGGCCGGACGTCGTACGTCAGCTTTGTCCACGCCTTGGTCCCCGCCATCCTCTACGACAACCTCAGTACGGCACCACGCTGCAGGATGCATCGGCGGATCGCCGAGTCGATCGAGGCACACCACGGCGACGACCCGGCACGCCTCGTTCCTCGCCCATCACTGGCGCGAAGCACGGGACCAGGCAAAGGCGCTCGAGTACGCCCGCCGTGCCGGCCTCGTTGCGCTCGACGCGCTGGCTCCCAATGAAGCAGTGCGGTGGCTGGGCGATGCGCTGGCGCTCCACGAGACCATGGCTGACGCCCCGATGCTGCGGTGCGACCTCTCGTGGCCTGTGGCACCGCCGGCGTCGACGGGCGACCCCGGCTTCCCCAAGACGCTCCTTGAGGCCGCTCGCTCGCTGCCGAGGTCGACGATCCCGATCGTATGGCCGCCGCCACGCTGGCCAACGGCCGCGGAAATTGGAGCGTGACCGGCACGGTCGACCGGGAACGTGTCGCAGCGTTGGAGGCGGCCTTGGCACGAGCCTCCGATCCCCACGCTGGCAGCTCGGCTCTTCGCCATGGTCGTGTCGGAGAGAACCTTCGATGCTTCCTTCGACGAGAGGGCTGATCTGCTTCGACGGGCCGAGGAGCTCGTGCCCCCCGACGACCCGGCCACCCTTGTGAGCGTCTACAACCTCGTGGTCGAGGTCGTCCGCCACCCGCGGCGGCTCCCCCAACGGCTCGAGGACACCACACTGTCGCTGTCGGTCGCACGGGGACTGGGCGATCCGGTGGCCCTTTTCTGGGCTGTCGGCCATCGCATGCGGGCTACCTTCGAGATGGGGTTGGTCGAAGAAAGCGACCACCTCTTCCACGAGATGCTGGCGATCGCCTCCGGGATCGGCGAGCCGGCACTCCTCGGCAGGCCCGCTACGCCCTGGCCTTCCGGACACTCCTGCACGGGGACGTCGAGCGGGGCGACCAACTCGCCGCCGAGGCCTACGAACTTGGCCAGTCTGCGGGTCAGCCCGACGCCCTGATGTACTACCTGAGCCAGGTCGACATGTCCCTCTGGATGCAGGGACGGGTCCACGAGGTGGCCGACACGCTCCGGGAATCGATGATCGAACACCCCGGGGTGCCCGGCTTTCGGGCCGCGCTCGCGAGCACTCGTGCACGGAGGACGATTCGACGAGGCGGCCGAGCTCCTCGCCGAGGCCCGGGAGAAATCGTTCGCCGACATCCCCGAAGACCTGGTGTGGGCGCATGGCATCACCATGTACGCCGAGGCCGCCGTCCTCTTGGGCGACGGCGCTTCCGCCGAGATACTGGCCAACCTCCTGCTGCCCTATGCCGATCAGGTCGGCTTCACCGGCTGCGCGAGCAATGGGCACATCTCTCAGCATCTCGGAGCGCTCGCCACCGTCCTCGGTGGCTACGACGAAGCAGAGGACTACTTCCACACCGCCAGCCAGTGGAACGCGGCGGCCGACGCCCCGTATATGGGCAGCCTGACCGACGTCCAGTGGGCTTCGATGTTGCTGCGCCGGCGGCATCCGGGCGACGCTCAGCGCGCGGATGCCCTGCTCCATCGGGCTCGCGAGTCGGCGCGGTCAAAGGGATTCGCCGGGGTAGCGCACGACGTAGAGACAGCGCACCAGTTGCCTGATCCCGAGGAACGCACGCGGGACTCAGTCGTCATGATCTGAGCGCAACCTGACGTTCTTCGCCCCTGCAGTCACGCCATCATCCCCTCCATTGGCCGCACACCGATCTTCGGAGCATGGCGCGGCAGGGCTCTGGTGTGGCCGCACCGGTCGGTTGGTGCCGCGGTTCATGCTGCACACCGGCAGCGCGGCCGCGACCTGCGCCCACGTGAGGACGAAGGAGCGGACCGGGGTCGTCGAGACCGCAAGCGTGACGGCCATGGACGTGCCGCCGCGATCGCCCCGGTGGGTATCGGCCGCAGTGTCGACGGCGGCGCCCATGACCACGTTGCTGCCCGTGCCGAAGTCGTCGAGGAGTCCCTTTCGATGGCCCCAGCACCCTGCGGCGCCGCGGTGGACACAGTCGAGGTTGCCGCTGTCGTAGCCGTCCTCGTACATCCAGCCGTAGACCGCATCGAGCCCGTTCGAAGATCCGCCGGCCCATTCTGCGTCGTCGAGCGCATAGCCGCGCCCGGGGTCGGGCGGGTCGTCGGCATCGTCTGCACCCCGCTGCGCGTTGGCGTCCAGTTGGGTGGTCAAGCCCGCCAACGGTGGTAGATGGCGGTCGACGCGTTCAAGGTTGACGGCCACGAAGAGTTGCTGGGACACCGTCATCTGCGCGAACCCCACCGGCAGCACCATGGGCGCGACGCCCTCGAGCGCGTGGGCGTGGTTGATGGCGGCAAGGACGGCGGCAATGCAGGCGGTGGAGTCATCCACGCCCACCACAGCACAGACCCGGGTGTAATCGGGCACGGGCGCGACGTTGTGGCGAGGGTCGGGGATGCCGGTGTCCGACTCGGTGGCGGCGATGCCCTGCAGCGGCTGCAGCGTTCCGCCGGCGGTGGCAGCCAGCGCCTGCCCCCAGGTGTAGGAGTACGTCACGTGGCTCCCGGTCTCGACGGCCAGCGTGGCGGCCAGCGACGACCCGCCGGTGTCTCGCGAAGAGGTGTCGCTGTCAGGGTTATAGCCGGCACCCATCACGAGGGAGCGTGCTGGAGCCCCGAAACGGTTGAGCACGATGGCGCGGTCGGCCCAGCAGCCCGCCGTCTTGGTGCCCGCACAGCCGGGGACGCCGCTGTCGGGCCCGTCGTCGTACATCCACTGGAAGTCCGCATCGAGCCCGTTGTCGACGGCGCCGATCCATTCCGTGCTGACGGCGTCGAAAAGGTGACCCGGGGCACGCGGCAGCTGTGCACGATCGGCGCCCGCCTGGGCATCAGCGTTGAGCGACGTGGCCAGGCCGGCAAAGGGCGCGAGGCCGCGGTCGACACGCTCGCGGTCGATGGCCACGAAGAGCTGTTCCGGAACGCTCAGGTGGATGAAGTCCGCTGGCAGCACCATGGGCCGCACGCCTTCGTCGGCCCACCGCGGCGTCGATGGCGCCCAGAGTGAGCCGCAGGCACGTGCTCGAGACGTCAGTGCCAACCGGGGCGCAGACGTCGAGGTAGTCGGGCGAGGGGGACACGGAGCGGTTCGGATCGGTCAGTCCGCCGCCCGGCTGTTTCATGCTGACGGCACTACAGCCGGCGAGAACCAGCGCCGCGACGACAGCCAGCACTGCTGCGCCCGCCCTGCTCGGCCGGGCTCTCGAGCTCACTGGCACGTCGCCCGGCCCACCATTCGTGCAACGGTAGCGAGGCCTGTGGCAGCGCCAGCGTCGGGGAGGCGAGGCGTTTCGACAGCGCGTCGAGCCGGGTAGACCGGCTGGACCGGGAGCCAGGAAGGGATCGGGCGAAAGGACGCGGCATGCAGATCGGCATCATCGGCGCCGGCCGGATCGGAGGCGGCATCGCGCGGCAGGCGGCTGCGGCCGGCCACGCGGTTTTCGTTTCTTTCAGCCGAGACCCGGTTTCGTTGGAGGCCCTCGCGACGGAGATCGGCACAACCGCCTCAACCGGGACACCGGCCGAGGCGGTTTCCTTCGGTGACGTCGTGGTCGTCTCGGTGCCGTGGAGTGTGATTCCCGACGCACTGGCCCAGGCGGGCTCGCTCGAGGACAAGATCGTGGTCGACACCACCAATCAGTACGGGACGCCGTTGCCCCCGGCCGGGCAGACGGCCGCACAGTTCAACGCGGTGCGCATGACGGGGTCCCGTTACACGAAGTCGTTCAACACGCTGACATCGGCCTTCCAGGCCGAGGCGGCGACGAGGACTGGTGACCGCCGAGTCGTGCAGTGGCTCTGCGGTGACGACCAGGGGGCGAAGAACGTCGTCGCGGGCCTGATCGAGGACGCCGGGTTCGTCCCGATCGACCTCGGTGGCACTTCCACCGCCTCCGTCATGGAGCCGCCGCGGCGCGAGGGTGCGGTCTACGGCGAGGAGTACCGAGCCCCTGACGCCGCAGCTGTGGCCGACGCGGTTCGAGACGGGCGTCCTCTCCCACCGACGCCGCACTACGGCTGAGGGGCTGCACCCTCAGCCGCCGCGCTCTTGGTCCGCTAAAATGTCAACCATGGTTGTCAGTCTGACTGCCAAGGCTGGATGACGGGAGAGCGTCAGACCGGTCTCGGCGTGGCGTTGCGACAGGCCTGGGTCGGGTACCGCAGACGTCTCGACGACGAGTTGGCCGAGGCCGGCTTTGGCGATCGGGGCTTTCCGGACGGCCGGGTCCTTTCCATCTGCGCGACTGTGGCCGACGTGACGATCTCCTCAATCGGGCGCGAACTCGGGATCACTCGGCAGGGGGCCAGCAAGCTGGTGGCGAGCCTGCGGGCCCGGGGCTATGTCACCCTGCGCCCCTCGGGAGCGGACGGGAGACAGAAGTTCGTGGCGCTCACGCCACGGGCGCGCACCTTCCTGCGGGTCCAGCAGGAAGCGGCGCGTCGGATCGAACGCCGGGTCGCCTCCGAGCTGGGGGCCGAAGCACTGGAGGTCCTACGCGTCCGCGCTGGACCTGCTCGGGGGTGACCACCAACCGCGCCTGCGGGACTACTTGGAGGAGTCACGCGGCCGGGGCGGGGCCACGAGCCCGCGGAGGTAGGCGGGCCGCACTGCGCCCAGCGCGCTCAGACCGTGGGGGTTGCCGCGACCCCGACGGTGAGCCAGCTCCAAGGCTTGGGGCCCTGGACGTACTGCTGCTCGCTGCGTTGGAGCTCGAACCCCGCGTCGGCGACAAGCGTGGCGGGGTCACGGGTGAGGTGACAGCCGTCAGCCAGTCTCCGCTGGAGCGGATCGAGCCGGTGTTGCCAGCGTGCCACCCCAGGGTCGGGCGAGAGTCCGTGCTCCAAGAAGTGGACCGTGCCGCCCGGTCGCAGCACTCGTCGCACCTCGGTCAATGCCCACGCTGGGTCTGGAACCGTGCATAACGTGAAGGTACAGAGCGCAGCGTCACACGACTCGTCGTCCAGCGGGATCCTCTGTCCGTCGAGCCCGACGTGCTCCACCGTGACCGCTGACGCCTCGATCCGGTGCCGGGCCAGTCGGCGCGCCACCCGCGCCGGTTCGACCGCCAGGACGACGTCGACCGCGGGCGGGTAGTGAGGCAGGTTCAGGCCCGAGCCGAACCCGATTTCGACCACCGTGCCCGACAGGCCCTCGGTCGTGCGGGCCCGCCAGCGGTCGAGGCCGGCCGCCCCGCAGGCGAGGTCGACGAGGCGGGGCACGACGTGCTCGCGATACAGACCCATCGGCAGAACGCTAGCGGCGCGGATAGGCAGGCACGGGGGGCTATGAGGAAGAATCGCCCGATGGACACTCACGGGAGTGCGCTCGTCACGGGCGCCAGTCGCGGTATTGGAAGGGCGGTCGCGCTGGAGCTTGCTGCCCGCGGATTCGAGACGGTGGCGACCATGCGAGACCCCACGGCTGGGGCCACCATGAGCGTCGGAGACAGAGGGCAGGATCACCGTCCGGCGTCTCGACGTCACTGACCCATCGACCTTCGACCTCCCTGGGGACTTGCGTGTGCTCGTCAACAACGCAGGCATCGATACGGATTATCTGCCAGTGGAGCATGCGGTCCTCGACGACTGGCGGCGGCTGTTCGAGACGAATGTGTTCGGTGTGGTGGCGCTCACCGCGGCCGCCATCCCCATCCTGCGGGAGAACCCACCCTCGGTTGTGTGCACGATCACGTCCTCGTCGATCATCGCCTCGGTGCCCTTCTATTCCGCCTACCGGGCGTCGAAGGCAGCAGTCTCCGCCTTCGACGACAGCCTCCGAGTGGAGGTCGCGCCCTTCGGCATCCGGGTCGTCGAGATCCTCCCGGGACCCATCGACACGGACATGTTCCGGCTCAGCACGGGCGAGCAGGATGCCGCCCGCTTCGAGCACTACCGGACGCTCGCCGGGCTCGCCGAGACGCTGCGCCGCGAGCACGCCGACCCCCGTGTTGTCGACACGGCGCACGCGGCGCAGGCCGTCGTCGACGCCATCGTCGACTCCTCGGGACCGATGCGTTACGGCTGCGACCCTATCTCCCTCGAGTTGCTCGACCTATGGCGCCAGTGCGACGACGAGACAGTGTTCGCGATGACGGGACGGTCGATGCTCGACCAGGCGAGTGTCGCCAACGGTGGAGGTGTGGCGGAGGGCTAGCTGTTCTCCCCGTGGCTCTCGTCCTTCGTGCCGCGTGCCTCCGGTGCCTCAGCCAACAGCGCGGCCTTCGCGTTCTCCTCTTGATGGCGTCGCTCGGGCGGGACGGACGGGAACTGCGGGTCGAGCTCCGTCAGCGCCTCGAGCAGCACCGCGCTGAGCGCAGACGCGCCCGAACCACTTGTGGTCGGCGGGGACCACGTACCACGGCGCCCAGCTGGTGCTGGTGTGAGACAGAACCTCCGAATAGGCGTGTTGGTAGTCGTCCCAGTACTTGCGCTCGCTGACGTCACTCGCGGAGAACTTCCAGGTGTGGTCGGGGAGGTCGAGGCGTCGGAGGAAGCGGACGCGCTGCTCCTCCTTGGACAGGTTGAGGCAGACCTTCAGCACGCGAATGTCGTTGTCGTTGAGGTAGCGCTCCCAGTCGTTCATCTCCCTGAAACGGCGTTCCCAGAGACTCTCGCCGTCGTGCGGACGGGTCAGGCGCTGGCGCGCCAGGAGCTCGGGATGCACTCGCACCACAAGCACTTCCTCATACTGCGACCGGTTGAAGACACCGATCTCGCCGTGCGCCGGCAGGCTCCGGGTGTAGCGCCACAGGTAGTCGTGGCTGAGCTCCTCGGTCGAAGGCTCTTTGAAGCTGGTGACCCGCACGCCTTGGGGGTTCACGCCGCTCATCACATGGCGAATCGTGCTGTCCTTGCCGGCAGCGTCCATCCCCTGCAGGCAGAGCAGCACCGCGTGCGCGTTCTCTGCGGCGAGCCGCTCTTGATAGGAGGAGACGAGTGTGACGCTCTCCTTGAGCAGTTTGGAGGCGTCCTTCTTCTTGACAAAGTCGGCGACAAAGGCGGGGTCGAAATCCTCAGTGAGACGGACCGATGCACCTGGTTCGACCTGCAACAGGCTCACCAGCTCGCGCACCCACTCTGGCGTTCCTCGGTTCACTCGGCCCTCCGGGTACCGGCCAGCACCAGCGTGTGGCGCCTGGGTTCACGCTATGCGATGCCGAATGTCGTGGTGACGGCCGGGTGGCACCGCACGCTACGTTCGGCAGCGCCCCAGCCGCGACAGAGAGGTCGCCGTGCAGCTCAACGTCATCTTTGCCGTCTTTCCGATCATCTTCTTGGGCGAGCTCCCGGACAAGACGATGTTCACGTCACTGGTGCTATCGACCCGCGGGCGCCCTTTCATGGTGTGGCTGGGTGCGGCGGCAGCGTTTTCCGTGCACGTGGTGATCGCGGTCACCATCGGCGTCGCGCTGTTCCATCTGCTCCCACAGCGCGCGCTCGACGCATTTGTGGCCGCCATGTTCCTCACGGGCGCGGCCCTGGCCCTTCGTGAGGCCACCAAGCGGCGCGAAGAGGGAGAATTGGTCGAGCGTGAGGTGGCCTCGCACCGTCGCACCGCCGTCACGGCGTTCGTCGTCGTCTTTTTGGCCGAGTGGGGCGATCTCACGCAAATCCTCACGGCCAACCTGGCCGCGCACTACCACGACGCCCTCTCTGTGGGCGTCGGTGCGCTCCTGGCGCTCTGGGCCGTGGCTGGCCTTGCCGTGGTCAGCGGACAGAGCCTCCTGCGCATCGTGAACATCGCCACCGTGCGCATCGTCACGGCGGTCGTGCTGACGGGATTGGCCGGCTGGGCGATCTGGCTGGCGGTCCGCTGAGACGGCCGCCGAAGCGGGTAGGGCTTGCGTCGCCTCGGCCACGGCTGCGGGTCGATGCCGGTTAGGCCGCCGGTGCAGCGAAGCGATAACCGATGCCGCGAATGGTTGTGATCCACCGAGGGTTCTCCGGGTCCACCTCGATTTTCAGCCGGACGCGCCGGATGTGCTCGGTAACCGTGGACCGGCCCTGCCAGCGTCCGTTCGACCCCCACACCCGCTCCAGCAAGTCGTCGCGCGAGAAGACCCTTCCCGGTGCGGCGGCGAGGAACGCGAGCAAGTCGAACTCCTTCCGCGTCATGGGGACTTCGGACCGGCCGACGGTCACGGTACGGGTGCCCTGGTCGATCAGCAGGTCCCCGTGCTCGAGGGTCGTCGCCGGCGTCCCCGCGCCCCGGCGGAGGACCGCCCTGATCCGGGCCTCGAGCTCGGCAAACGAGTACGGCTTGCTCAAGAAGTCGTCGGCACCCAGGTTGAACAAGCTGACACGGTCACGCTCCGACGCCCGGCCGGAGCACACGATGACGGGGATCGAGCTGTGGAGGCGGATCCTCGACAACGCCTCCGAGGTGTTGCCGTCCTGGTCGAGGTCCACGATGACGAGGTCGGCGTGCCCGGCCACGGCCTCGAGCGTCGACGCCACGGTGGCCGCCTCGCCAACGAGGTAGCCCGACCTGCGCAGGAAGTGCTGGAGGGCGCGGCGGCAGGTGGGATCGTCCTCGGCCACCACGATCGTGGTTCCCGCGCCGCCCTCAGCCAGAGGCGCCCCCGAGCAGTAACGGATCGGGGTCAACCGCGCGCAGCGCCTCTGCGATGTGCCGAGGTCGACTTGTTACGTCAAGGGATACCGTCATGCGCCACCTACTTGGGTCCGGATGCCTGCACACAATGTCGGCTCAGTCCCGCGGCGCCTCCATAGGCCTTTCGGACCAATCGCCGGGCAACCGCGGCCGCGCCATCCGACTACGGACAGCGCCAATGGAAGATTTGCCGATTCTCCGCGTCGGCGAGCCCGTTCCTCGCGGGGAGTGACCGCGTCAGGACTCGGGCAGCGAGAAGCGGTAGCCGACGCCACGTACGGTCGTGATCCATTGCGGGGAGTCGGGATCGGGCTCGATCTTCAAGCGGACCCGCCGGACGTGCTCGGTCACCGTCGAGCGGCCTTGCCACTCCTCGGTGGAACCCCACACCCGCTCCAGGAGGTCTTCACGGGTGAAGACCTGGCCAGGCGAGGCGGCCAGAAAGGCCAGGAGGTCGAACTCCTTGCGGGTCATCGGAACGGCCTTGTCCCGGACAGTCACCGTGCGAGTGTCGCGGTCGACGATGAGGTCACCGTGGTGGAGGCAGGTGGCAGCGGGCTCTGCGCCGCCACGACGGAGCACCGCCCTGACCCGGGCCTCGAGCTCGGCGAAGGAGAAGGGCTTGACCACGAAGTCGTCCGCGCCGAGGTTCAGCGTCCGGATCCGGTCCTCCTCGGAGTCCCGGCCCGAGCACACGATGACCGGGACGGCGCTGTGGCGGCGGATCTTCGCCAGCACGTCGGCACCGTCAAATCCCGGAAGGCCAAGGTCGAGGATGACGAGACTCGCCGAGTGCTGGAACACCGCACGCAGTGTGGACGGTCCGTCGGTTGCCTCTGTCACACGATAGCCGCTGCGTTCGAAGTACTGGTGCAGCGCGCTGCGACAACTGTGGTCGTCCTCGGCGACGAGGATGGTCCGCTCCGCCGCCGCACCGTCGGGTTGGTACTCCGACGCTTCGGAGCCGTTCGGTGCAAGGTGAGGCACGCGATGCCTAGCCTGACCGCGGGTCACCATGTCCGTCCGGTTCATCCTCCGCGGTTCTCAGCGGCCGGTGTCCAGCACCGGCCCACCGCCCGCTCTCCAGCCAGTGTCGCCATGGTCAATATGTCGGCTGCTGACCTGGGAACCTTGAGTGAATGGACTGCAGCGGCACGGGGGACCACGGTGACACGGGCCTTCCTTCGTCCTCGCGTGATGCGCCGCCTGGGTCGAAAGGCCCACGCCCGTCGTGGGTCGAACCGAGCACGTCCGGACACGGTTCACCTCGGCGCACGGGACCGTGACGTACAGCGGCGCGAGTGCCGCGCCACCCTCGTCAGTTCGGCGCGCGCAGATGTAAAAACAAGTTTGTTGCGCAACGGTTGCGTGTCCTCTGCAACCTTTTCACAACGATCATGCAACTGACCTGCTAGTACACGATCAAATTCAAGTGATTGCTACTCCTGTAGACCGCGAAGTCCGCAGGGTCAATCTGAATGACCCCACGAGGGGGAGCGGCACCGTTGGACGGTGCCAGTGAGGGAGGGGGAGACGTGGGATCGACGGATCGTCGAAATTTCCACGGCAGAGGAGTGTGCCCTGCGGGGCATCGAGAGCCTCTGGTCGGAGTTCAAGAAGACCGGCGCACAGGAACTGCGGAACCAGCTGATCATTTATTACTCGCCGTTCGTCAAGTACGTCGCCGGGCGGGTGTTGGCCGGGCTGCCGCGGCATTTCGACGAAGAGGACCTGATCAGCTACGGCATCATCGGGTTGATCGACGCCATCGAGCGGTTCGAGCTAGACCGCAACCTGCGTTTCGAGACGTACGCCATCCCGCGGATCAAGGGCGCCATCATCGACGAGCTGCGCTCGATCGACTGGGTCCCCCGTTCGGTGCGGACCAAGGCCCGCGCCGTCGAGCAGGCCTTCACCCATCTGGAGGCGACGCTCCGGCGCACGCCGAACGAGGCCGAGGTGGCAGCCGAGCTCGAGATGAGCGTCGGCGACTTCCACAAAGCGCTGCGCAAGATCTCAACGGTCGGCGTGATGGCACTGGACGAGGTGTTCGCGGCGGTGACCGTCCGAGCGCTCGACCCTGGGCGAGACCCTGCCCGATGCATCGAGTGGACCCGTCGACACCTTCGAGGCCAAGGAGTCCAAGGAGGCTCTGATCGCTGCGGTCGACGGCATGCCCGAGCGCGAGCGCACCGTGCTGATGATGTACTACTACGACGGCCTCACGCTGACCGAGATCGGCAACGTCCTCGGCGTCACCGAGAGCAGGGTGTGCCAGATCCACACCAAGGCTCTGCGTCAGCTCCGCTCCAAGCTGGCGGACCGTCCCGAGCCAGCGCGTGCACCCGCCGCCTCACGGTCGTCAGAGCGCACGCCAGCCGCCAGCCGTCTCCGCGGCCGCGCCTCCAGCTCCTGGCGTCGTAGCCCACGAAGACACCGTGGTCCCCGCCTCGGGCGGTGGGCCTGCGCCTCTGTCGGCCGGTACGGTACGCCCCACAGCGCTGTACCCGACCAGACAAGGGGCGTGCCATGCCGTTGCACAAGAGGGAGTCAATCCGAGCGAATTGATCGATTCGGTCTACGCGGACCAGGCTCTGAAGGCGCCGCTGCCATCGACCCATTGTCCCAGCGCCGAGATGCAGCCGTACGACGTGATGCAGGCGATCACCGACGAGCTCATGCTCGACGGCAACGCACGCCGAACCTGGCGACGTTCTGCCAGACCTGGGAGGAGCCTCAGGTCCACCAGTTAATGGACCTGTGCATCGACAAGAACCTCATCGACAAGGACGAGTACCCCCAGACGGCCGAGCTGGAGCGGCGCTGCGTCCGCATGCTGGCCGGCCTGTCGACACGCCCGAGCAGGCGGAGCCCGTCGGCTGCTCGGCCATCGGGTCGTCCGAGGCGTGCATGCCGGGCGGCATGGCGGCCAAGTGGCGCTGGCGGGCCAAGCGTCGGCAGCCGGGAAGCCGACCGACTCGCCGAACATGGTGTGCGGGCCGGTCCAGGTCGTCTGGCGCAAATTCACGCGGTATTGGGACATCGAGATCAGGGAGATCCCGATGTCCCCGGGGGCGCTACGAAATGGACGTCGAACAGATGCTCGAGCGGGTGGACGAGAACACCATCATGGTGGTGCCCACCTTCGGGGTCACCTACACCGGGTCCTACGAGCCGGTGCTCGAGCTCTCCCAGGCGCTCGACACGCTCCAGCAGGACACTGGCCTTGACATCGACATCCACGTGGACGGCGCCAGCGGGGCCTTCCTGGCTCCCTTCTGCGCCCCCGACGTGGAATGGGACTTCCGGGTGCCACGCGTGAAGTCGATCAGCACCTCGGGTCGCGAATTCGGCCTGGCGCCCCTCGGGGTGGGGTGGGTGCTGTGGCGGGACGCGGCGGAGCTGCCGAGCGACCTCATCTTCCACGTCACGTACCTGGGCGGGGACATGCCGGTGTTCCAGATCGCTTTTCGCGGCCGGCGGGCCAGATCGTGGCGCAGTACTACAACTTCGTGCGGCTCGGCAGGGACGTTTACCGCGACATCCACGACGCTTGCTACCGCACGGGCCACTTTGCTGCACCTCGGAGGTCGTCAAGCTCGGTCCGTTCGAACTGCTCTGCGACTCCAATGCCCTGACCGGGATCCCGACCGTGACGTGGCGGTCCGGGAGGGCGAGGACCCGGGCTACACCCTGTACGACATTGCCGACCGCCTGCGCACCCGGGGGTGGCAGGTGCCCGCCTACCCCCTCACGGGTCCGTCTCCGACATCTCGGTCCAGCGCATCCTGGTGCGCCAAGGCGTCAGCCGCGACCTGGCCGGGCTCCTGCTCCAGGACATGAAGGACTCGATCGCCCACTTCGACCGTCACCCCGTGACGGTGCCGATGACCAAAGAGGAATCGGGGGGCTTCAGCCACCTGTTGGGAGCACCCGCACCGTCCAGTCCACTGGGAGTTGACGCTGGCGGAGCAGGCGGGGGCGGCCAACGTGTGCCGGGCGGTCGGTCGTCCACGGGGCGGGCGCTCCGCGTGCGATGCCGGCCAGCACGCGCAGCGGCTGGTCGTACGTGGAGCGGAGCCAAGCGAAGCGATGCCAGCTCTCGTCCTCGTGGCGGGTCTCGAACCCGATGATCGGGGCGACAGCCGTCAGCACGGTGCGGTACTCGTCACGGGTGACGCTGATGGCGGTGGCTCTTGGTCGCGGCGTCCGACGGTCTCGACGACTCCGACAGCGGGTGGCAAGGGGACGTTAGCCACGCACGCGATGCGGTCGATGGCCGCCGTGCCGTAGACCAGCGACAACAGCGGGCCTTTCTCCTCGTCGGCCAGAACCCGGCTTGGCTGGGCCTCCGAGGCCGAGACGATCACGGCCGCCGCATCCAGGATCACGCCGATCGACGCCACCCACGACGGATTGTGTTGCGCCTCGGGGAAGTAGGTCAGGATCGGAAAGGCCGTGTGCGTCTGCTCGACGTCGACGACCCAATCGGCTTGGCGGCGCCAATTCCTGGCTGTCGAGCGACCCCGTTTGGTGCAAGGTGGAAATGAGATCGGGCACGGTGGGCGGGATGCCGGCGATCGGGTTCAACATGATGATGCCGCGCCCGCGCGTGTTGTACGCCGAGTAGATCGTCGGCAGGTAGCTGATCAACGACGCGACGAGGCCGAGGCCGATGGTCGCCTCGACAAAGGCAATCGCAATTCTCGCTGTGGACTTCGGCTCAGCGAAACCCAGGGTGGTCAACGACGAGGCACTCACCTCGAACACACGCTGCCCGTCGAGGGATCCCGTGCCCCGGAACAGAAACGTGAATGCGAACGCGATCAAGATCATCCAGACCAGTGGGAGGCTGACCAGGGCCACCGGTGCATACAGGCTTCGGGCAGCGGAGGAGGTCCTCGATTCGTCGTTCCAGCGGCGGACCATCAGCCGATGCACCAGTGCGAACACCGCCTGCGGCAAGGCGGGAGGCCTTCTTGGGGGAGCACCACCGTCTTCAGCGCCGACCCCAGTACGGCCACCGTCACGGCGGCGCCGAAGGCGAAGGACAAGACGTGGAGGAAGGGCATGGGTGTCGACGCGCCGGTTGGGCGATGGTCGCGGTCACGCTACTCCGTGGTCACTTCGAAGAGATGTCCTTTGCAGCCTCCTGGACGGCGGCGTCCACGCTTTGCTTGTCGACGGAGAGCTCCTGGTGACCTTCGTGGTCGCCTTGAGTTGTGCCTTCCAGAGCGCCGCCTCAATGGTCGACTCGCCTACGACGACGAGCGGGGCTTCGCCGGCGTCGATCGCCTCACCGAACTCCTTCACGTCCGTGCGCGACATGCCCTTCCAGAGGTGGCCGCTGACGCCGCCAACGGCGGCGCCGACCAACGCCGTCCCGATGATCGACGGTGGGAAGAGGATTCCAATCAGCTCGCCGGCCGCGGCGCCACCCCACGCACCGTGCCTCGTCGTCGTCTCGTCCTTGTTGACGTGGATCTTGCCCTTGTCGTCCTTCGTGATGACGGCTGCGTCGTAGGTCCCGACCGCACCGACGAGGTGCAGGTCCTTGACCACGTCGTAGTCCGACCGGGCGTCCACCTCGCTGGCATAGGTCCCGATGTAGATGAAGACACCATCGGCCTTGGACATCGTGCGTTCCTTTCTCGAGATCCGGAGCCGCGCCATGCGGGACGCGTGCTCCGCCGAACCGCGACGAACGGCGGCCCGCTGCGCAGCGTAGGCGTCCCCGCCCGGGCTCGGACGGGCTATGCGCCGGCCCCTTCTGGCATGATCGAGCTGGTGCCCGTGCCCCCCGCCATCGAGATTGCGCGACGGGCGACGCTTCGGCCTATTGGCGACGTCGCAGCGGACATGGGCATCGACTCGCGGCTGCTCGAACCGTACGGCGCCTCCATCGCCAAGATCGCCCTCGATGCCGTGGGCGCCCTCGCGGACCGGCCTCGTGCGCGCTACATCGTCGTCACGGCCGTGACCCCGACCCCCCTCGGGGAGGGAAAGACCACGACGACGGTCGGCCTCGGGCAGGCGCTCGCCTGCATCGGGAAGCGGGCGACCATCGCCATCCGTCAGGCGTCGATGGGCCCGACCTTCGGGATCAAGGGTGGTGCCGCTGGTGGCGGCTACAGCCAAGTTGTCCCCTTCGAGAACCTGAACCTGCACCTCACCGGAGACCTCCACGCGGTGACGGCGGCCAACAACCTGTTGGCCGCCATGGTGGACAACCACCTCTATGGAGGAAACGCGCTCGGCCTGGACCCGTACGGCATCACCTGGAAGCGTGTGCTCGACGTCAACGACCGCTCGCTGCGCAGCATCGTCAGCGGGCTCGGCTCCAAGCAGGATGGTGTGCCCCGCCAGACGGGTTTCGACATCACGGCTGCGTCGGAAGTCATGGCCGTGCTCGCGTTGGCCCGGTCGCTGCGCGACCTGCGCGAGCGGATGGGCCGGATCGTCGTCGGCTATACCGAATCCGGCGAGCCGGTGACAGCCGAGCAGCTGAAGGCGGCCGGCGCGATGACCGTCATCATGCGTGACGCGATCAAGCCGAACCTGCTGCAGACGCTCGAGAACACGCCCGTCCTTGTCCATGCGGGACCGTTTGGCAACATCGCCCACGGCAACTCCTCGGTGGTGGCGGACCTCATCGGTATCCACACCGGCGAGTACCTCGTCACCGAGGCGGGTTTCGGCTCCGACATGGGGGCCGAGCGTTTTTTCAACATCAAGTGCCGCACCTCGGGACTGGTGCCCGACGCCGCCGTGGTCGTCACGACGGTACGGGCCATGAAGCTGCACTCAGGCCGGCACCGGGTCGTGGCGGGCCGGCCTCTTCCCCCCGCCATGCTGGAGGAAAACCCCGAGGAGGTACAGCTCGGCGCCGCGGAACCTGCTGGCCCACCTTGCCATCGTGCGCCGGCACGGAGTCACACCCGTCGTCGCCATCAACGCGATGGAGGGCGACTTCTCATCGGAGCACACCGCCATACGGGAGATCGCGACATCGGCGGACGTGCGCGGCCGGTGTGCACGCACTTCGAGAACGGCGGCAAGGGCGCGGTCGAGTTGGCGGAGGCGGTGGTCGAGGCGGCGGCCGAGCCAGGCGAATTCCGGATGCTCTATCCCGACCGCGCCACGTTGCGCGAGAAGGTGGAGACCATCGCGACCGAGATCTACGGGGCAGACGGCGTCGACTATCAACCGGCGGCCGCACGGCATCTCGACAACTACGAGCGGGCGGGGTTCGGCACGCTGCCGGTGTGTATCGCCAAGACGCACCTCTCCCTCTCGTCGGACCCCACGCTGCTCGGTGCCCCGCGGGGCTGGCGATTGCCGGTGCGCGAGGCACGGGCCAATGTCGGGGCGGGATTCGTCTATCTGGTCAGTGGCGACATGCGCACGATGCCCGGGCTTTCGCGCAGCCCGGCCGCGGAGCGAATCGACATCGACGACGACGGCAACGTCGTCGGCCTCTACTGAACGCCCGAGGAGGCGCGCATGGCCATCGAGGTCACGCTCGACCCCGAGCACGAAATGACCAGGACCCGCGTGCCCGGCGCGCTCGCCTGCTCGAGCCGCTCTGCCACTGCCGGGCTCCCACTCTGAGCAATGGGTTGCATCTTCGCGCTCGTCGCTGCCTTCTCGGCCCGCTTCGCCCTCTTCTTGATCTGGCTCTTCAGCGATCGACTGAGCATCGCCTTCCGCTCGGGATGGGAGGGTGTGCTCGGGTTCATCTTCCTGCCCTACGCGACGCTCTTCTACGTCCTCGTGTATGCACCGGGGCACGGTGTCGACGCCTTCGGCTGGTTCATCGTGGCGCTGGGACTCGTCATCGATGTGTCGTCACACCTCTTCGGATCGACGGCCCGACGGCGCCGGGCGCGCCGGGCTGGCCGGGCTGTCGCCAGGGACGGCTAGACGAAGCGCAGCCGCAGGTCCGGTTCGGGACCGAACGCCGGGTCGCTCGGTCCCACCGCTGCGAGCTTGTGCCAGCCCGCCACCCCGATCATGGCTGCGTTGTCGGTGGCCATCGACTGGGGTGGGATCAAGAGCCGCGTGCCGAATTCCTCGGCCAGTGTCTGCGCGCGTGTCCGCAGGATAGGGCTGGCCGCCACGCCGCCCACGATGGCGAGGGCTGGGTCGCCGAACTCCTGCAGCGCGCGGCGGAGCTTGGTCTCCAGCACGTCCATACAGGCAGCGACGAAAGATGCGGCGACGTCCCTCTCGGAGAATCCCGGGTCGGCGCGCACGTAATTGACCACGGCAGTCTTGAGGCCTGAGAACGAAAAGGTGTACCCCTCGGCCAGCATGGGCCGAGGGAACCCGAGGACGTCGGCGCCCTCCGCGGCGAGGCGATCGAGGACCGGCCCCCCGGGGTACCCCAGCCCGAGGAAGCGGGCCACCTTGTCATACGCCTCGCCGATGGAGTCGTCCACTGTCTCGCCGAGAAGCTCGTAGCGCCCTGGCGTCACGGCGCGTGTCAGCATGCAGTGCCCGCCCGAGACCAACAGCGCGACCTGAGGGAAGGGGACGGCCGGATCGGCCAGGTAGACACTGGCCAGGTGACCCTCGAGGTGGTTGACGCCGACCACCGGGACGCCCCAGCCGAGCGCGAGGGCCTTTGCCGTCGCGATCCCGACGAGCAGCGCGCCGACAAGGCCGGGGCCCGAGGTCACGGCCACCCCGGCCAGCTCGGGCCCGTCGACGTCCGCCTCGGCCAGCGCACGCTGGACGATCGGCGTGATCGTCCCCACGTGCGCCCGGCTCGCCAGCTCCGGCACCACGCCGCCGAAGGCTGCATGCAGGTCGACCTGGCTGGCGACGACGGAGGATCGGACCGCCAGGTCCTCCCCGATCACCGCGGCCGCCGTCTCGTCGCACGAGGTCTCGATCGCCAGGAGCAGACGCGTCATCCTGCCTCCGCCACCGTCGCTGCCACCTGGGCCCTCGAGATTGCCCCTTCCCGCTCCACGAGGGCTTTGCGGCCATGCACGTTCACCAACGTCGACGGGACGTCGGTCAGCGTCCCGCCGTCGACGACGACGGCGACGTCGCGCGCCGAGGCTGTCCGACACGTCCTGAGCAGTCCGGCATGTCGGCGCACCGTGGGGGTTGGCGCTCGTCACCAGGAGCACCCCAGTCTCGCGCAACAGTGCGCGTAGGAACTCGTGAGCGGGGATGCGCACCGCCACCTCGTCGCGGCCGGCCAACCATGCGGGCCTCTCGGCGTCCTCCTCGAATCCGAACGCCAACGTGAGGGGGCCGGGCCACCAGGCCCACGCAGCGCGTCCGCGTGCGCCGTAAAGGCGACGCCCAGGTCGCGGACCTGCGCGACCGACGCGGCCAGGACCGGCAGGTGCATCCCCTCGGGCCTGCCCTTGGCCCGGGTAGACGGCACGCACCGCGTCGGCGTCCGTCGGCCGCACAGCGAGGCCGTAGACGGTGTCGGTCGGGAGCACGGCCACCCCCCCCGAGGTCAGGGCGTCCACGGCGAGCCGCGTACCGGCCGCGTCGGTCCCCACGGTGTTCAGCTTGCTCATGGCGTCACGCGGCGGTGGCGGGTGCGGCGCCTCAGAGCCGGAGCGGTTTGACGGTGGAGCCCACGAGGGCGGGGTCGGCCCGCCAGTCCACGCCCGGGACGTCGATGTACAGCTCGATCTCGTTGCCGTCGGGGTCGAGGATGTAGACGCTGTGGGTCACCGTGTGGTCCGAGGCGCCGACCACGGTGGCTCCCGCCGCCTGGACCGCCGCCAGTGCAGCGCGCAGGTCGTCGTCGCTGTCACCGACGTTCAGGCCGAAGTGGTAGAGCCCGACTCTGCGTCCCTGTGGGACCGGGGTGGCGTCGGTGCCGACCTCAATGAGGAGGAGCTCGTGATGCGTTCGTCCCGAGGAGAAGGCGGCGGCGCCCACCGGCTCCTGGCCCGGCTCGGGCAGGATCTGGCGCCACCCCAGTACGTCACGGTAGAACGCGGCCGAGCGGGAGACGTCCCGCACATAGAGGACGAGGTGGCCGAGTTCGCGAACGGTCATGCGCTCACGCTACCGGTCGCTTCGCTCTCGACCGGCGCCGCATCCGTCGCCCGGTCCTTCCCGGCCGTTCGGATCCACTGTGCGTTGGCCGGCATACCGGGGCCGAGATGGATGGGCACGTCGAACGGCTCGGGTTCGATCCCGGCGGCATCCATCAACTCGCTGAGCGCCTGGGGGACGGCCGCCGCGATGTCCCACAGGCGCGGGACGGCGCGAGCGTCGGAGGCGAGGCCCCAATAGAGGACGCCGAGGTAGCTCATGATGGTGATGTTGAGCCCCATCCCGTCCATGACCGGCCCGAGCGGGAACATGCCCAGCAGCTGGCTGCCCCCGAGGTAGAGCGGGAAGTCGGGACCGGGCACGTTGGACACCACCAGATTGGCCACGGGCCGGTGGCGATCAGCCAGCTTCATCCCGGTGTAGAGGCGGGCCGCCGCAGCGAAGACGTTGGGCGACGCGTGCTCGGCCCAGTTCTGCAACGTCGCCGCTCCCAGTGCCTTGTGCTCTTCCTTGGCGCCCTTGGTGCCTTCGTGGATCAGCCGGAGGCGCTCGAGAGGATCCTCGACCTGACACGGCAACTGAACGAACATGGCCGAAATCTTGTTGGAGCCGGTGAGCTCTGCGACGTCGGGCGTGACCGAAACCGGGACGACGGAGACGAGAGGGATGTCGGGGAGCTCGTCGCCCGCCAACAGGTAGGTGCGGAGCGCGCCGGTGCACATCGCCAATACGACGTCGTTGACCGTGGTACCCAGGGCGTCCTTCAATTTCTTCACGTCGGCGAGGCTGGCCGCCGCGAAGGCGACCCGCCGACGGGCGTGGACGGCGACGTTGATGGAGGTGCGCGGCGCCGTCAACGGGAGCGCCGCCTTGGCCGTGAGGCCCTGGCGGATGCGACGCACATCCAAGATCCCCATCGTCGTTCGCAACGCCATGCGTCCGATCTCGAAGGGCGCGACCAGGCTGCCGAGCATCGACTGGGACACCAACTCGCACCCCGACGGGATGCGCGAGTCGGGCTGGCGCGGGGTCAGCGGCGACGTGTCGGGCGGATCGGGCTCCAGATCGAAGAGGACGCCGAGCAGCTCGGCGCCCGACACCCCGTCGATCGTGCTGTGATGCATCTTGGCGACGAGGGCGATCTTGCCGTCCTCCAGACCCTCGACGATCCACATCTCCCATAACGGGCGGTCACGATGGAGTTGGCGGCTGATGACATCGGCCGCGAAGTCGCCCAGCTCCCGCATGCCCCCGGGCGACGAAGCGCGGCCCGGCGCAGGTGGTTGTCGATGTCGAACTCCGGATCGTCGACCCACGCCGGGTGGCCCAGGCGCAACGGCACCTCGACGAGACGCCGCTGGAAGACGGGGGCCAGCGGGATACGGTCGCTGATCAGCCGCCGGATGCGGCGGAAGGAGTAGCCGCCGGGCACGGTCGAGGGGTCGAAGACGGCTGCCACCGCCACGTGCGGTGTGCAGGGTGGGCGTCTCCATGTAGAGGAGCTCCGTCGAGGCCGCTCAGCCGTTCGGGGGTGATCGAGTTCTTCTTACCTGGTGAAGCTGGTGCTGCCGACCCTGCATGGATGTGTGGTGCGTGGATGACCTCGCGCCGACTCGGTGGCAGAGCAGGCGGGAAAGCGCTTCGACCAGGACGATGTGCGGCCGACGGCGGCAATGATGGTGGGGTGCCGTTCGCCTATTTCGCGTGACCGCCGTGGGGGTCCGCAGCCGTCACGCTGGCCTACCGGCCGATCAGGCGGGAGCCCTTCACGGTGGTGAGCTTCGTCGCCGGCTGGATCGCCGGCAGCTCGCATTCCAGAACATGGCGTGGCAGGTGATCGCCTGCATGCTCTTGATCACGTCAGGCTTCTCGACGGATCAGCCGGCTGGCTGGTTGTTGACCATCGCCGCCGTCGAGATGGGTCGGGCTCGTCGGTCTCGGGATCGCCGGCCTCCGTGCCGTGATGTCGCGGCAGCTCGCCCTGGCCTGTACGTCGCCCCCTTGCAGCCTCCCGATGCACCGACAGCGCCACGTCGGGCCGCTGGTCGCGTCTGGGCACGGCCATCCCGTTGGGGTCGAGGCGGTCGAAGCCCTCGGTGGACCTCGACTACTGGGGCCGACGGAGCCCGTTCCACCGTCTCGACGTCTGCCGCTCCAGGCTCGCGCCGCCGCAACCTCCAGCCTGTCATCGTCTACATCCACAGCAGTGCCTGGGTCATCAAACGCACCAGGGCCAAGGCAAGCCGATGATGTTCGAGCTGCATGGCGCACGGCTGGGTCTGCGTCACCATCGACTACCGGCTCAGCCCGAAGCGACATCGGCGGCGCACGTCGTTGACGTCGAGGCGGCGCTTGGCGTCGCTGAAGGGCACGTCGGCGATACGGGGGCGACCCCTCCTTCGTCGCGGTCAGCAGCAGGTCTCCAGGCGGGCACTTGTCCACGCTGGCTGGCGTTCAGTGCCGGATGCCCCGCGAATTTCGACCTCGTTTTCAAAGACTCCGACCACCTCGGTCCCAGCGTGCGTCCCCTTCTATGGCGTCATGGACGTGACCAGCTCACCGGGAGCCCCCTTCGGCACGGCCTGGTCGAGATGCTCGAGAAGACGGTCATGAAAGGAAGGAGTCCAGCGCCCCGACGTCTTCACCCGACCACGTCGCCACGTTCCGGGTCCGTGCCGACGCCGCCCCGTTCTTCGTCCTCCCGGCGTCCAACGACACGCTGGTCCCGGTCGGGACCACCCGCACGTTCGTGTCCGCTCCGGCCGCGTGCCCCGCAACCCGCTGGCCTACGCCGAGCTGCCCTGGCTCAGCATGCGTTGAACGGTCCTCGCCTCTCTTTGCGCTGCCTTCGCAACGGCCTCCGCGGTTGCGGACTCCTGGTGGGGCCCACGCCGCCCGCGTAGCCGCCGTCCGTTCGCCGCCGGACACAGCCTCCGCTGGCGATGGTTCTGAGATCGGATCCCGACGCGGATCTGGTGCACGTCGAACCGCTGACGCCGAGCACCTCCCTCGAGTGGATCGACGACCTCGCCCTCCACCGTGGAGCGCATCCCGGCACGACCACCAGCTTCGTCCACCCCCACCGGCCTCCGTGATGTCGCCCCGTGCTGCCTCCACGGCGGCGCACGTGGCCACGGGGGCATGCGCCACGGCAGCGCCACGCGGCTGGCATTGATCGGCTTGTGCTCGAGTCTCGCCCGGCGCACCGCGCCGAGCACTTCCGCCGCGACACGTCGGACTTCGGTGCTCGGCGTTCGGCGCTGAATCCGTCCTCGCCCGCCTCGGGCCAGCCGCGGTGTGGACCGACCCGGGTTGCCACCAGCTCCACCGCCTGTTCGGTGACGAAGGACATGAACGGCACCGAAGCACCAGTCGACGCCGACCCACGATGCCCACCGTCTCACCACGACGAGTCTCCGCCTCCGCCACGTCGCTCTCGCCGTAGGCGCCGGCTTTGACCACTCCTGGTGGTCGTCGCAGAAGGACCTTGAAGAAGGTCTCGGTGGCTCCAGGGCAGGGCATCAGTCGAACGCCTCGTGTGCCAGCCGTTGCCACATCCACCGGTCGCCAGCCGTGCCAGCAACACCGGCGTCGAGCAGTACGCTGACCACATCGATCCCGGGGTCAGACCCTCGCCGAGCCTGCCCAGTACAAACTTCGAGGCATTGTAGACCTTGATCAGCCAGTCGCACCCGATCTTCATCACGCTCGTATCCGTGCGGTCTTCAGGGTCCCAGCAGGCCGTTCCCGGCCCAGTAACAGGACGGCGTCGACGAACTCCTCCAAGGTGTCCATGGGCGGAACAACATCGTTGCCCTTCGACTTGGAGATCTTGTTGTGGTCCTTGTCGAGGATCCAGCCGTTGATGGTGGCGTGGCGCCAGGGGAGGACGGCGTGTTCGAGGTGGGAGCGCAACAGCGTCGAGAACAGCCAGGTGCGGATGATCTCGGGTCCTTGGGGACGCAGGTCCATGGGGAAGGTGGCCGCAAACAGAGCAGGGTCGTCCTCCCAGCCGCAGGCGATCTGGGGCGTGACCGAGGAGGTGGCCCACGTGTCCATGACGTCGGGGTCCCCGGCAAAGCCGCCCGGAGTGCCCCGCTGCGCCTCGGTGTACCCGTCCGGCACATCGGTGGTCGGGTCGACGGGCAGGTCCGCTTCGGCGGGAACGATGGGAGATCCGTAGTCGGGTGTGCCA
>CAVTOF010000013.1:0-21466 GCA_963736225.1 uncultured Acidimicrobiaceae bacterium
GGCGCTGCCTGACCGACGTCCAGTGGGCTTCGATGTTGCTGCGTCGGCGGCATCCCGGCGACGCCCGAGCGCGCGGAAGCTCTCTTCCATCGGGCGGGCGAGTCGGCGCGGTCAAAGGGATTCGCCGGTGTGGCGCATGACGTGGAGACGATGCAACAGTTCCCTGATCCCGAGAAAAGCCCCGGGCTCAGTCGTCATGATCGAGCGCAACCTGACGGTATTCGTCCCGGCAGTCACGCCATCCTCTCCCTTGGCAGGGGCGCGCGAAGCGAAGTGAAACCGTTGGCGGTTGTGGTTCATGCTGCATGCGGCAGCGCGGCGGCGACCTGCGCCCACGTGAGGACGAAGGAGTGGACCGGGGTCGTCGACACCGCGAGGGTGACGGCCATGGACGTGCCGCCGCGATCGCCCCGGTGGGTATCGGCCGCGGTGTCGACGGCGGCGCCCATCACCACGTTGGTGCCGGTGCCGAAGTCGTCGAGGAGTCCCTTGCGATGGCCCCAGCATCCAGAGGCGCCGCGGTGGACACAGTCGAGGTTGCCGCTGTCGTAGCCATCTTCGTACATCCAGCCGTAGACCGCATCGAGCCCGTTTGAAGATCCGCCGGCCCATTCTGCGTCGTCGAGCGCAAAGCCGCGCCCGGGGTCGGGCGGGTCGTCGGCATCGTCTGCACCCCGCTGCGCGTTGGCGTCCAGTTCAGTGGTCAACCCGGCCAGCGGTGGCAGATGGCGGTCGACTCGTTCAAGGTTGACGGCCGCGAAGAGCTGCTCGGGCACCGTCATCTGCGCGAACCCGACCGGTAGCACCATGGGCGCAACGCCCTCGAGCGTGTGGGCGTGGTTGATGGCGGCGAGGGCGGCAGCAATGCAGGCAGTGGAGTCATCCACGCCCACCACAGCACAAACCCGCGTGTAGTCGGGCACGGGCGCGACGTTGTGGCGAGGATCGGGGATGCCCGTATCCGACTCGGTGGCGGCGATGCCCTGCAGCGGGTGCAGCGTCCCGTCCGCGGTGGCCGCCAGCGCCTGCATCCAGGTGTAGGAGTAGGTCAGGTGGTGCCCGCTCTCGACGGCCAGCGTGGCGGCCAGCGACGACCCGCCGGCGTCTCGGGAAGAGGTGTCGCCGTCAGGGTTGTAGCCGGCACCCATCACGAGGGAGTGCGCCGATGCCCCGAAACGGTTGAGCACGATCGCGTGATCGGCCCAGCAGCCCGCCGTCTTGGTGCCTGTACAGCCGGGGACGCCGCTGTTAGGCCCGTCGTCGTACATCCATTGGAAGTCCGCATCGAGCCCGTTGTCGACGGCGCCGATCCATTCCGTGCTGACGGCGTCGAACGAGTGACCCGGTGCGGGCGGCAGCTGTGCACGATCTGCGCCCGCCTGGGCGCCAGCGTTGAGCGACGTGGCCAGGCCGGCAAAGGGCGCGAGGCCGCGGTCGACACGCTCGCGGTCGATGGCCACGAAGAGCTGTTCCGGAACGCTCAGATGTGTGAAGTCCGCTGGCAGCACCATCGGCCGGACGCCTTCGTCAGCCCGGGCGGCGTCGATGGCGCCGAGGGTGAGGCGTAGGCACGTGCTCGAGGTGTCAGCGCCAATCGGCGCGCAGACGTCGAGGTAGTCGGGGGAGGGGGACACCGATCGGCTCGGATCGCTCAGTCCGCCGCCCGGTTCCGTCACGCCGGCAGCACTGCAGCCGGCGATGACCAGCGCCGCGACGACAGCCAGCGCTGCACCCGCCCTTCTCGGCAGGGCCCTGGCGCTCGCTGTCACGTCGCCCCGGCCCACCATTCGTGCAACGGTAGCGAGGCCCGTGGCAGCGCCAGCGTCGGGGAGGCGAGCCGTTTCGACGGCGCGTCGAGCCGGGTAGACCGGCTGGACCGGGCGCCAGCAAGGGGATCGGGCGAAAGGACGCGGCATGCAGATCGGCATCATCGGCGCCGGCCGGATCGGAGGTGGCATCGAGCGGCAGGTGGCTGCGGCCGGGCACGCGGTGTTCCTTTCTTTTAGCCGAGACCCGGTTTCGCTGGAGGGCCTCGCGACGGAGATCGGCGCAACCGCCTCAGTCGGTACACCGGCCGAAGCGGTGTCCTTCGGTGACGTCGTGGTCGTCTCGGTGCCGTGGAGTGTGATTCCCGACGCACTGGCCCAGGCGGGCTCGCTCGACGACAAGGTCGTGGTCGACACCACCAATCAGTACGGGTCGCCGATGCCCCCGGCCGGGCAGACGGCCGCACAGTTCAACGCGGCGCGGACGGCAGGGTCCCGCTACACCAAGTCGTTCAACACGCTCACATCGGGCTTCCAGGCCGACGCCGCGACGAGGACCGGTGACCATCGAGTCGTGCAGTGGCTCGGCGGAAACGACCAGGGGGCCAAGGCGATCGTGGCGGGCCTGATCGTGGACGCCGGGTTCGTTCCCATCGACCTCGGTGGCACCGCCGCCGCTTCCGTCATGGAGCCGCCGCGACGCGAAGGGGCGGTCTACGGCGAGGAGTACCCAGCCGCCGACGCCGCAGCAGTGGCCGACGCAGTTCGAGACGGGCATCCTCTCCCACCGACGCCGCAGTACGGGTGACGAGCAGCGCGGTTCGCCGCCGCGCGCTCTTGGTCGGGCCTAAAATGTCAACCATGGTTGTCAGTCTGAGGGGCAAGGCCGGATGACGGGGGAAAGCCAGGCCGGTCTCGGCGTGGCGTTGCGACAGGCTTGGGTCGGATACCGCAGACGCCTCGACGACGAGTTGGCCGAGGCCGGCTTTGGCGACCGGGGCTTTCCGGACGGCCGGGTCCTTTCCATCTGCGCGACGGCGTCCGACGTCACGATCTCCGCAATCGGGCGCGAGCTCGGGATCACCCGGCAGGGGGCCAGCAAGCTCGTGGCGAGCCTGCGGGCCCGGGGCTATGTCACCCTGCGCCCCTCGGGAGCGGACGCGAGGGAGAAGCTCGTGGCGCTCACACCACGGGCGCGCACCTTCCTGCGGGTCCAGCAGGAGGCGGCGCGTCGGATCGAGCGCCGAATCGCGTCAGAACTGGGGGCCGAAGCACTGGACGTCCTGCGCGTCGCGCTGGACCTGCTGGGGGGTGACCATCAACCGCGCCTGCGGGACTACCTGCAGGAGTCGCGCAAGCGGGACGGGACCGCGAGCCTGCGGCGGTAGGCGGGCCGCACTGCGCCCAGCGCGCTCAGACCGTCGGGGTTGCCGCGACGCCGACGGTGAGCCAGCTCCAAGGCTTGGGGCCCGGGACGTACTGCTGCTCGCTGCGTTGGAGCTCCAAGCCAGCGTCGGCGACAAGGGTGGTCGGGTCACGGGTGAGGTGACAGCCGTCCGCAAGCCTCCGCTGGAGCGGATCGAGCCGGTGTTGCCAGCGTGCCACCCCAGGGTCGGGGGAAAGTCCGTGCTCCAAGAAGTGGACCGTGCCACCGGGTCGCAGCACTCGTCGCACCTCGGTCAATGCCCGCGCCGGGTCTGGCACCGTGCACAACGTGAAGGTGCAGAGCGCAGCGTCACACGACTCGTCCGCCAGCGGGATCCTCTGTCCGTCGAGCCCGACGTGCTCCACCGTTACCGCTGACGCCTCGATCCGGCGGCGGGCCAGTCGGCGTGCCACCCGCGCCGGTTCGACGGCCAGGACGACGTCGATCGTGGGCGGGTAATGGGGCACATTCAGGCCTGAGCCGAACCCGATCTCGACCACCGTGCCCGACAGGCCTTCGGTCGTGCGGGCCCGCCAGCGGTCGAGGCCGGCCGTGCCGCAGGCGAGGTCGACGAGGCGCGGCACGACGTGCTCGCGGTAGAGACCCATCGGAAGAACGCTAGCGGCGCGGGTAGGCGGGCACAGGGGGCCATGAGGAAGAATCGCCTGATGGACACTCACGGGAGCGCGCTCGTCACGGGCGCCAGTCGCGGTATCGGAAGGGCGGTCGCGCTGGAGCTGGCCGCCCGCGGGTTCGACACGGTGGCGACCATGCGAGACCCCGCGGCCGGGGCCACTATGGCGTCGGAGACAGAGGGCCGGATCACCGTCCGGCGTCTCGACGTCACGAGGCCATCGACCTTCGACCTCCCGGGGGACCTGCGTGTGCTCGTCAACAACGCAGGCATCGACACGGACTATCTGCCAGTGGAGCATGCGGTCCTCGACGACTGGCGCCGGCTGTTCGAGACGAATGTGTTCGGCGTGGTGGCGCTCACCGCGGCCGCGATCCCCATCCTGCGGGAGAACCAACCCTCGGTCGTGTGCACGATCACGTCGTCGTCGATCATCGCCTCCGTGCCTTTCTATTCCGCCTACCGGGCGTCGAAGGCAGCAGTCTCCGCCTTCGACGACAGTCTCAGAGTGGAGGTCGCCCCCTTCGGCATCCGGGTCGTCGAGATCCTCCCTGGGCCCATCGACACGGACATGTTCCGGCTCAGCACGGGGGAGCAGGATGCCGCCCGCTTCGAGCACTACCGGACACTCGCCGGGGTCGCCGAGACGCTGCGCCGCGAGCACGCCGACCCGCGTGTTGTCGACACGGCGCACGCAGCGCAGGCCGTCGTCGACGCCATCGTCGACTCCTCCGGGCCGATGCGTTACGGCTGCGACCCTGTCTCGCTCGAGCTGCTCGACCTGTGGCGCCAGTGCGACGACGAGACGGTGTTCGCGATGACGGGACGGTCGATGCTCGACCAGGCGAGTGTCACCAACGGCGGAGGCGTGGCGGAGGGCTAGCCCTCGTCCTCCTTGCCGCGTGCCTCCGGTGCCTCAGCCAACGACGCGGCCTTCGCTTTCTCCTCTTGGTGGCGTTGCTCGGCCGGGACGGACGGGAACTGTGGGTCGAGCTCCGTCAGTGCCTCGAGCAGCACCGCGCTGACGCAGAGGCGCTCGAACCACTTGTGGTCGGCGGGGACCACGTACCACGGCGCCCAGCTGGTGCTGGTGTGGGACAGGACCTCCGAATAGGCGTGTTGGTAGTCGTCCCAGTACCTGCGCTCGTTGACGTCACTCGCTGAGAACTTCCAGTTGTGGTCGGGGAGGTCGAGGCGGCGCAGGAAGCGGACGCGCTGCTCCTCCTTGGACAGGTTGAGGCAGACCTTCAGCACGCGAATGTCGTTGTCGCCGAGATAGCGCTCCCAGTCGTTGATCTCCCTGAAACGGCGCCTCCAGAGACTCTCGCCGTCGTGCGGACGGGTCAGGCGCTGACGCGCCAGGAGCTCGGGATGCACCCGGACGACAAGCACTTCCTCATAGTGCGACCGGTTGAAGACACCGACCTCGCCGTGCGCCGGCAGGCTCCGGGTGTAGCGCCACAGGTAGTCGTGGCTGAGCTCCTCGGTCGAAGGCTCTTTGAAGCTGGTGACCCGCACGCCTTGGGGGTTCACGCCGCTCATCACATGCCGAATCGTGCTGTCCTTGCCGGCAGCGTCGATCCCCTGCAGGCAGAGCAGCACCCCGTGCTCGTCCTGTGCGGCGAGCCGTTCTTGAAATGAGGAGACGAGTGTGACGCTCTCCTTGAGCAGTTTGGAGGCGTCCTTCTTCTTGACGAAATCGGCGACAAAGGCGGGGTCGAAATCCTCGGCGAGACGCACCGTTGCACCCGGTTCGACTCGCAGCAGACTCACCAGCTCGCGTACCCACTCTGGTGTTCCTAGGTTCACTGGGCCCTCCGGATACCGACCGGCACCGGCGTGTGGCGCCTGGGATCACGCTATGCGATGCCGAATGTCGTGGTGACGGCCGGGTCGCACCACACGCTACGTTCGGCAGCGCCCCAACCGCGACAGAGAGGTGGCCGTGCAGCTCAACGTCATCCTTGCCGTCTTTCCGATCATCTTCTTGGGCGAGCTCCCGGACAAGACGATGTTCGCGTCATTGGTGATGTCGACCCACGGGCGCCCTTTCATGGTCTGGCTGGGTGCAGCGGCCGCGTTTTCCGCACACGTGGTGATCGCGGTCACCGTCGGCGTCGCGCTGTTCCATCTGCTGCCACAGCGCGCGCTCGACGCATTTGTGGCGGCCATGTTCCTCGCGGGCGCGGCCCTGGCCCTGCGTGAGGCCGCCAAGCAGCGCCAGGAGGAAGAATTGGTCGAGCGTGAGGTGGCCTCGCACCGCCGCACCGCCATCACGGCGTTCATCGTCATCTTTTTGGCCGAGTGGGGCGATCTCACGCAAATCCTCACAGCCAATCTGGCCGCGCACTACCACGACGCCCTCTCCGTCGGCCTCGGTGCGCTCCTTGCGCTCTGGGCCGTGGCCGGCCTGGCCGTGGTCAGCGGACAGAGCCTTCTGCGCATCGTGAACATCGCCACCGTGCGCATCGTCACGGCCGTCGTGCTGACGGGGTTGGCTGGCTGGGCGATCTGGCTGGCGGTCCGCTGAGACGGCCTGCGAAGCGGGTCGGGCTTCCGTCGCCCTGGCCGCGGCCGGGGGGCGATATCGGCTAGGCCGCCGGCGCAGTGAAGCGATACCCGATGCCGCGAATGGTTGTGATCCAGCGGGGGTTCTCCGGGTCCACCTCGATCTTCAGCCGGACGCGCCGGATGTGCTCGGTGACCGTGGACCGGCCCTGCCACCGTCCGTTCGAGCCCCATACCCGCTCCAGCAAGTCGTCGCGCGAGAAGACCCTTCCCGGAGCGGCGGCCAGGAACGCGAGCAAGTCGAATTCCTTGCGCGTCATCGGGACCTCGGACCGGCCGACGGTCACGGTACGGGTGCCTTGGTCGATCAGCAGGTCCCCGTGCTCGAGGGTCGTCGCCGGCGCCCCCGCGCCCCGGCGGAGGACAGCCCTGATCCGGGCCTCGAGCTCGGCGAACGAGTACGGCTTGCTCAAGAAGTCGTCGGCACCCAGGTTGAACAAGCTGACACGGTCACGCTCCGACGCCCGGCCAGAGCACACGATGACGGGGATCGAGCTGTGGAGGCGGATCCTCGACAACGCTTCCGAGGTGCCGCCTTCCTGGTCGAGGTCCACGATGACGAGGTCGGCGTGCCCGGCCACGGCCTCGAGCGTCGACGCGACGGTGGCCGCCTCGCCAACGAGGTAGCCCGACCGGCGCAGGAAGTGCTGGAGGGCTCGGCGGCAGGTGGGATCGTCCTCGGCCACCAGGATCGTGGTTCCCGCGCCGCCCTCATCTAGAGGCGCCCCGAGCAGTAAAGGGTCGGGTTCAACCGCGCGCAGCGCCTCTGCGATGTGCTGAGGTCGACTTGTTACGTCAAGGGATACCGTCATGCGCCACCTACTTGGGTCCGGATGCCTGCAGACAATGTCGGCTCGGTCGCGCAGCGCCTCCATAGGCCTTTCGGACCAATCGCTGGGCAACGGCGGCCGCGCAATCGGACGACGGGGCGCGCGAGTCGTACGATTCGCCGATTCGCAACGCCGGCTCGGTCCGTTCTCGCGGGGAGTGAGCGGGTCAGGATTCGGGCAGCGAGAAGCGGTAGCCGACGCCGCGTACGGTCGTGATCCATTGCGGGGAGTCGGGATCGGGCTCGATCTTCAAGCGGACCCGCCGTACGTGCTCGGTCACCGTCGAGCGGCCTTGCCACTCCTCGGTGGAACCCCAGACCCGCTCCAGGAGGTCTTCACGGGTGAAGACCTGGCCAGGCGAGGCGGCGAGAAAGGCCAGGAGGTCGAACTCCTTGCGAGTCATGGGAACGACCTTGTCCCGGACAGTGACGGTGCGGGTATCCCGGTCGACGATGAGGTCACCGTGGTGAAGGCAGGTGGCAGCCGGTTCTGCGCCACCGCGGCGGAGCACCGCCCTGACCCGGGCCTCGAGCTCCGCGAAGGAGAAGGGCTTGACCACGAAGTCGTCTGCGCCGAGGTTCAGTGTCCGGATCCGGTCCTCCTCGGAGTCCCGTCCCGAGCACACGATGACCGGGACGGCGCTGTGGCGGCGGATCTTCGCCAGCACGTCGGCACCGTCGAATCCCGGAAGGCCGAGATCGAGGATGACGAGGCTCGCCGAATGTTGGAACACCGCGCGGCAGTGTGGACGGTCCGTCGGTTGCCTCTGTCACGCGATAACCGCTGCGTTCGAAGTACTGGTGCAGCGCACTGCGACAACTGTGGTCGTCCTCGGCGACGAGGATGGTCCGCTCCGCCGCCGCGGCACCGTCCGGTTGGTACTCCGACGCTTCGGAGCCGTTCGGTGCAAGGTGAGGCACGCGGTGCCTGGCCTGGGCGCGGGTCACCATATCCGTCCGCGCGTTCATCCGGCGCGGTTCTCAGCGGTCGGTGTCCAGCACCGACCCACCGCCCGCTTTCCAGCCAGTGTCGCCATGGTCAATATGTCGGCTGCTGACCTGGGGACCTTGAGTGAATGGACCGCAGCAACGCAGAGAGCGAGGTGACACTGGCCTTCCTTCGTCCTTGCCAGATACGCCACCCGGGTCGAAAGGCCCACGCCCGCCGTGGGCCGAGCCGAGCGCGTCCGGACACGCTTTACCTCGGCGCACGGACAATGACGTGCAGCGGCGCGAGTGCCGCGCCGCCCTCATCGGAGCGACGCGCGCAGATGCAAAAAACAAGTTTGTTGCGCAACGGTTGCGTATCCTCTGCAACCTTTTCACAACGATCATGCAACTGACCTGCTAGTACGCGATCAATTAAAGTGATCGCTACTCCTGTAGATGCGAAGTCCGCCGGGTCAATCTGGATGACCCTACGAGGGGAGTGGCACTGGTTGAACGGTGCCAAATGAGGGAGGGGGGAGACGTGGGATCGACGGATCGTCAAATTTCCACGGCAGAGGAGTGTGCCCAGCGGGGCATCGAGAGCCTCTGGTCGGAGTTCAAGAGGACCGGCTCACAGGAACTGCGGAACCAGCTGATCATCTATTACTCGCCGTTCGTCAAATACGTCGCCGGGCGGGTGTTGGCCGGGCTGCCGCGGCATTTCGACGAAGAGGACCTGATCAGCTACGGCATCATCGGGTTGATCGACGCCATCGAGCGGTTCGAGTTAGACCGCAATCTGCGTTTCGAGACGTACGCCATCCCGCGAATCAAGGGCGCCATCATCGACGAGCTGCGCTCCATCGACTGGGTCCCCCGTTCGGTGCGGACCAAGGCCCGTGCCGTCGAGCAGGCCTTCACCCATCTGGAGGCGACGCTCCGGCGCACGCCCAACGAGGCCGAGGTGGCGGCTGAGCTCGAGATGAGCGTCGGCGACTTCCACAAGGCGCTCCGCAAGATCTCGACGGTCGGCGTCATGGCGCTCGACGAGGTATTGCGCGGCGGTGACCGTTCCGAGCGCTCGACCCTGGGCGAGACCCTGCCCGACTCGTCGAGTGGACCCGTCGACACCTTTGAGGCCAAGGAGTCCAAGGAGGCTCTGATCGCTGCCGTCGACGGCATGCCCGAGCGCGAGCGCACCGTACTGATGATGTACTACTACGACGGCCTCACGCTGACCGAGATCGGCAACGTCCTCGGCGTCACCGAGAGCAGGGTGTGCCAAATCCACACCAAAGCCCTGCGTCAGCTCCGCTCCAAGCTGGCGGACCGTCCTGAGCCTGCGCGCAAGGCCGCAGCCTCGCGGTCTTCAGAGCGCACGTCGACGCGCCAGCCGGCTTCTCGGCCGCGGCTCGAGCTCCTGGCGTCTTAGCTCACGAGGGCACGGTGGTTGGTCCCCGCCTCGGGCGGTGGGCCTGCGCGCACGTCGGCCGGTACGGTACTCCCGACCGCGCTGTACCCGACCAGACAGGGGCGTGCCATGCCGTTGCACAAGAGGGAGTCCGTTCGAGAGGAATTGATCGATTCGGTCTACGCCGACCGGGCCCTCAAGGCGCCGCTGCCATCGACGCATTGTCCCAGCGCCGAGATGCAACCCACCGACGTGATGCAGGCCATCACCGACGAGCTCATGCTCGACGGCAATGCGCGCCAGAACCTCGCCACGTTCTGTCAGACCTGGGAGGAGCCACAGGTCCACCAGTTGATGGACCTGTGCATCGACAAGAACCTCATTGACAAGGACGAGTATCCCCAGACGGCCGAGCTGGAGCGGCGCTGCGTCCGCATGCTGGCCGGTCTGTGGAACGCGCCAGAGAGCGCGGAGCCCGTCGGCTGCTCGGCCATCGGTTCGTCCGAGGCCTGCATGCTGGGCGGCATGGCGGCCAAGTGGCGCTGGAGGGCGAAGCGCAGGGCAGCCGGGAAGCCGACCGACTCGCCCAACATGGTGTGCGGGCCGGTCCAGGTCGTCTGGCACAAGTTCGCCCGTTACTGGGACGTCGAGATGCGGGAGATCCCCATGTCCCCGGGGCGCTACCAAATGGACGCCGAGCAGATGCTCGAGCGGGTGGACGAGAACACCATCATGGTGGTGCCCACCTTCGGGGTCACCTACACCGGGTCCTACGAGCCGGTGCTCGAGCTCTCCCAGGCGCTCGACAAGCTCCAGCAGGACACCGGCCTCGATATCGACATCCACGTGGACGGCGCCAGCGGCGCCTTCCTAGGTCCCTTCTGTGCACCCGACGTGGAATGGGACTTCCGCGTGCCACGCGTGAAGTCGATCAGCACATCAGGGCACAAGTTCGGGCTGGCGCCCCTCGGCGTGGGTTGGGTGCTGTGGCGGGACGCGGCCGAGCTGCCGGACGACCTGATCTTCCACGTCACCTACCTGGGCGGGGACATGCCGGTGTTCCAGATCAACTTCTCACGGCCCGCCGGCCAGATCGTGGCGCAGTACTACAACTTCGTGCGTCTCGGCCGCGACGGCTACCGCAACATCCACGACGCGTGCTACCAGACGGGCCAGTTCCTGGCCCGGGAGGTGCTCAAGCTCGGACCGTTCGAGCTGCTGTGCGACTCCAATCCCCTGACCGGGATCCCTACGGTGACGTGGCGGATCAAAGAGGGCGAGGACCCCGGCTACACGCTCTACGACATTGCCGACCGCCTGCGCACCCGGGGCTGGCAGGTGCCGGCCTACCCCCTGACCGGGTCCGTCTCCAACGTCTCGGTCCAGCGCATCCTGGTGCGCCAAGGTGTCAGCCGGGACCTGGCCGGGCTCCTGCTGCAGGACATGAAGGACTCGATCGCCCACTTCGACCGTCACCCCGTGACGGTGCCCATGACCAAAGAGGAATCGGGGGGCTTCAGCCACCTGTAGCGGGGTCGCCGACGACCGGTGCCGGCGCGGGCGGCGGCACCGACCAGTCCACGTGGAGCGGACGGCGGCGCAGGAAGTGTGGCCGGCCGACGTCGGCCGGACGGTCAGTCGTCCACGGAGCGGGCGAGGCCGCGGTGAGGCCGGCTAGGGCGCGGATTGACGGTTCGTAGACGGACCGGATGAGGGCGAACCGGCGCCACGACTCGTCGCGGCGGTCCGGTGGGACGACGAGGACGGCATCCAAGGCTTCCAGTGCGGCGTCGAACTCGGCGCGCGTGACGGCGATGTCGGGGGCCGGCGTGGCGGCCTGGGCACTCAGGTCGGGGAGTCCCTGGGAGGGGGGGAGCGGGACGTTGGCGGCGCGGGCGATGCGCACGATCAGGGGCAGGCCGTAGACGACGACCATGATGGGCCCCTTCTCGGCGTCCTGGTACACCTCGTCGCCCTCGTCGTCCGTCGTCGCGACGACCAGTGCGGCGGCGTCGAGCACGGACCCGACCGTGGCGACCCAGGAGTGGTCCGTGTGGGTCTCGGGGAAGTATGTGAGGACGGGGAAGGCGGTGTGGGTCTGCTCCAGATCGAGCAGCCAATCGGACTGGGCGCGCCAGAAGTCGATGGCCTCCAGCGAGCCGATGCGGTGGAGGGTCTGCACCAGCTGGGTCGCGTTGGGCGGCGCGCCGGCGACGGGCCGGAGCCGATTGATGCCCTTCTCCCGGCTGTTGTACGCCGTGAAGATGGTCGGCAGGTAGCTGATGAGCAGTGCCACCAGGCCGAGGCCGATGGTCGCCTCGACGAAGGCGATCACGATCTTGCCCGTCCCGTTGGGCTCGGAGAAGCCGAGCGTCGTGAGCGATGAGGCGCTGTGCTCGAAGGCCCGCTGGAACGCCTCGTTACCCGTGCCCCAGAAGACGAACGTGAACGCGATGACCATGAAGATCATCCAGACCAGCGGCAGGCTGACGAGCGAGACGGGCGCGTAGAGGGAGCGCAACGTGCGCGCCTCGGCCTGCGAGCTCTTGCGGTGCACGAGCAGCCCGTAGGCCCCGGCGAAGACGGCCTGCGAGATGCGCGAGAACCCCTCTTGGGGCAGGACGACGGTCTCGAGCGCCGACCCGAGGATGGCCAGCGTCAGCGCGACGCCGAATACGAAGGACAAGACGTGGAGGACGGGCATGGGTGTCGACGCGCAGCGGGGCGATGGTCGCGGTCACGCTACTCCGTGGTCACCCTCAAGAGAGATCCTTCGCAGCCTCCTGGACGGCGGCGTCCACGCTCTGCTTGTCGACCGAGAGCTCCTTGGTGACCTTCGTCGTCGCTTTGAGCTGTGCCTTCCAAAGCGCCGCCTCAATCGTCGACTCGCCCACGACGACGAGCGCGGCTTGGCCGGCGTCGATCGCCTCACCGAACTCCTTCACGTCGGTGCGCGACATGCCCTTCCAGAGGTGGCCGCTGACGCCGCCGACGGCGGCGCCGACCAGCGCCGTCCCGATGATCGACGGTGGGAACAGGATCCCGATCAGCGCGCCGGCCGCGGCGCCACCCCACGCACCGTGCCTCGTCGTCGTCTCGTCCTTGTTGACGTGGATCTTGCCCTTGTCGTCCTTCGTGATGACGGCGGCGTCGTAGGTCCCGACCGCACCGACGAGGTGCAGGTCCTTGACCACGTCGTAGTCCGACCGGGCGTCCACCTCGCTGGCGTAGGTCCCGATGTAGATGAAGACACCATCGGCCTTGGACATCGTGCATTCCTTTCTCGAGATCCGGCGCTGCGCCACGCGGGACGTGTGCTCCGTCGGGCCTCGACGAGAAACGGCCCGCTGCGCAGCGTAGGCGCCCCCGCCTCGGCTCGGAGGGGCCTCCCGCCGGCGCCTTCTGGCATGATCGAACCGGTGCCCGTGCCCCCCGCCATAGAGATTGCGCGACGGGCGACGCTTCGGCCGATTGGCGACGTCGCAGCGGACATGGGCATCGACTCGCGGCTGCTCGAACCGTACGGCGCCTTTATCGCCAAGATCGGTCTCGATGCCGTGGGCGCCCTCGCGGACCGGCCCCGTGCGCGCTACGTCGTGGTCACGGCCGTGACCCCGACCCCCCTCGGGGAGGGAAAGACCACGACGACGGTCGGCCTCGGGCAGGCGCTCGCCTGCATCGGGAAGCGGGCGACCATCGCCATCCGTCAGGCGTCAATGGGTCCGACCTTCGGGATCAAGGGTGGTGCCGCTGGCGGCGGCTACAGCCAAGTGGTCCCCTTCGAGAACCTGAATCTGCACCTCACCGGAGATCTCCACGCGGTGACGGCGGCGAACAACCTGTTGGCCGCCATGGTGGACAACCACATCTATGGAGGAAACGCGCTCGGCCTGGACCCGTACGGCATCACCTGGAAACGCGTGCTCGACGTCAACGACCGCTCGCTCCGCAGCATCGTCAGCGGGCTCGGCTCCAAGCAGGACGGCGTACCTCGCCAGACGGGCTTCGACATCACGGCTGCGTCGGAGGTCATGGCCGTGCTCGCCTTGGCCCGATCGCTGCGCGACCTGCGCGAGCGGATGGGCCGTATCGTCGTCGGCTATACCGAATCCGGCGAACCGGTGACAGCCGAGGAGCTGAGGGCGGCCGGCGCGATGACCGTCATCATGCGTGACGCGATCAAGCCGAACCTGCTGCAGACACTCGAGAACACGCCGGTTCTTGTCCACGCGGGACCATTCGGCAATATCGCCCACGGCAACTCCTCGGTGGTGGCGGACCTCATCGGTATCCACTCCGGCGAGTACCTCGTCACCGAGGCGGGTTTTGGCTCCGACATGGGGGCCGAGCGCTTCTTCAACATCAAGTGCCGCACCTCGGGACTGGTTCCCGACGCCGCCGTGGTCGTCACGACGGTGCGGGCCATGAAGCTGCACTCGGGCCGGCACCGGGTCGTGGCGGGCCGGCCTCTTCCCCCCGCCATGCTGGAGGAGAACCCCGAGGAGGTGCAGCTCGGTGCCGCGAACCTGCTGGCCCACCTTGCCATCGTGCGTCGGCACGGCGTTACACCCGTCGTCGCCATCAACGCGATGGAGGGCGACTTCTCGTCGGAGCACACCGCCATACGGGAGATCGCGGCATCGGCGGATGTGCGCGCAGCGGTGTGCACGCACTTCGAGAACGGCGGCAAGGGCGCGGTCGACTTGGCGGAAGCGGTGGTCGAGGCGGCTGCCGAGCCGGGCGAATTCCGGATGCTCTATCCCGACCGCGCCACGTTGCGCGAGAAGGTGGAGACCATAGCGACCGAGATCTACGGAGCAGACGGCGTCGACTATCAACCGGCGGCCGCACGGCACCTCGACAACTACGAGCGGGCCGGGTTCGGCACACTGCCGGTGTGTATTGCCAAGACGCATCTCTCGCTCTCGTCGGACCCCACGCTGCTCGGTGCTCCGCGGGGCTGGCGATTGCCGGTGCGCGAGGCACGGGCCAATGTCGGGGCGGGATTCGTCTATTTGGTCAGTGGCGACATGCGCACGATGCCCGGGCTTTCGCGCAGCCCGGCCGCGGAGCGAATCGACATCGACGATGACGGCAACGTCGTCGGCCTCTACTAAACGCCCGAGGAGGCGCGCATGGCCATCGACGTCACGCTCGACCCCCAGCACGAAATGATCAGGACCCGCGCGCCCGGCGCGCTCGCCTGCTCGAGCTGGTCCGGCGCCACCGGGCTCCCACTCTGAGCAATGGGTTGCATCTTCGCGCTCGTCGCTGCCTTCTCGGCCCGCTTCGCCCTCTTCTTGGTCTGGCTCTTCACCGATCGGCTGAGCATCGCCTTCCGCTCGGGATGGGAGGGTGTGCTCGGGTTCATCTTCCTGCCGTATACGACGCTCTTCTATGCCCTCGTGTACGCACCGGGGCACGGCGTCGACGCCTTCGGCTGGTTCATCGTGGCCCTGGGGGTCGTCATCGACGTGTCGTCACACCTCTTCGGCTCCACGGCTCGACGGCGTCGGTCGCGCCGGGCGGCCACCAAGAACGATTAAACGAAGCGCAGCCGCAGGTCCGGTTCGGGTCCGAATGCCGGGTCGCTCGGTCCCAGCGCTGCGAGCTTGTGCCAGCCTGCTACCCCGATCATGGCTGCGTTGTCGGTAGCCATCGACTGAGGTGGGATCAACAGCCGCGTCCCGAATTCGTCGGCCAGTGCCTGCGCGCGCGTCCGCAGGATGGGGCTGGCCGCCACGCCGCCCACGATGGCGAGCGCAGGGTCGCCGAACTCCCGCAGCGCGCGCCGGAGCTTGGCCTCCAGCACGTCCATACAGGCGGCGACGAAAGATGCGGCCACGTCCCTCTCGGAGAATCCCGGGTCGGCGTGCACGTAGTTGACCACGGCAGTCTTGAGGCCAGAGAACGAAAAGGTGTACCCCTCGGCCAGCATGGGCCGAGGGAACCCGAGCACGTCGGCGCCCTCCGCGGCGAGGCGATCGAGCACCGGCCCCCCTGGATACCCCAGTCCGAGGAAGCGGGCCACCTTGTCATAGGCCTCGCCGATGGAGTCGTCCACCGTCTCCCCGAGAAGCTCGTAGCGCCCTGGCGTCACGGCGCGGGTCAACATGCAGTGCCCGCCCGAGACCAACAGCGCGACCTGGGGGAAGGGGACGGCAGCATCGGCCAGGTACACACTGGCCAGGTGACCCTCGAGGTGGTTGACGCCGACCACCGGGACGCCCCAGCCGAGTGCGAGGGCCTTTGCCGTCGCGATCCCGACGAGCAGTGCGCCAACGAGGCCGGGGCCTGCGGTCACGGCCACCCCAGCCAGCTCAGGCCCTTCGACGTCCGCCTCGGCCAGCGCGCGCTGGACGATCGGCGTGATCGTCTCCACGTGCGCCCGGCTTGCCAGCTCCGGCACCACACCGCCGAAGGCCGCATGCAGGTCGACCTGGCTGGCGACGACGGAGGATCGCACCGCCAGGTCCTCTCCGATCACTGCGGCCGCCGTCTCGTCGCACGAGGTCTCGATCGCCAGCAACAGACGCGTCATCCTGCCCCCGCCACCGTTGCTGCCACCGTGGCCCTCGAGATTGCCCCTTCCCGCTCCACCACGGCTTCGCCACCACGCACGTTGACCAACGTCGACGGGACGTCGGTCAGCGTCCCGCCGTCGACGACGACGGCGACGTGCGCGCAGAGGCTTTCCGATACGTCCTGAGCAGTCCGAGATGTTGGCGCACCGTGAGGGTTGGCGCTCGTCACGAGGAGCACCCCGGTCTCGCGCAGCAGTGCACGTAGGAACTCATGGGCGGGGATGCGCACCGCCACCTCGTCGCGGCCGGCCAACCATGTGGGCCTCTCGGCGTCCTGGTCGAATCCGAACGCCAGAGTGAGTGGCCCGGGCCACCAGGCCCACGCCAGCGCGTCCGCGTCCGGCGTGAAGGCGACGCCGAGGGCGCGGACCTGCGCGACCGACGCGGCCAGGACTGGCAGGTGCATCCCCTCGGGCCTGCCCTTGGCCCGGTAGACGGCACGCACGGCGTCGGCGTCCGTCGGCCGCGCCGCGAGGCCGTAGACGGTGTCGGTCGGGAGCACGGCCACCCCGCCCGAGGTGAGCGTGTCGACGGCGAGCCGCGTGCCGGCCGCGTCGGTCCCCACGGTGTTCACCTTGCTCATGGCGTCACGCGGCGGTGGCGGGTGCGGCGCCTCAGAGCCGGAGCGGTTTGACGGTGGAGCCCACGAGTGCGGGGTCGGCCCGCCAGTCGACGCCCGGGACGTCGATGTACAGCTCGATCTCGTTGCCGTCGGGGTCGAGGATGTAGACGCTGTGGGTCACCGTATGGTCCGAGGCGCCGACCACGGTGGCTCCCGCCGCCTGGACCGCCGCCAGTGCGCCGCGCAGGTCGTCGTCGCTGTCACCCACGTTCAGGCCGAAGTGGTAGAGGCCGACCCTGCGACCCTGGGGGACGGGGGTGGCGTCGGTGCCAACCTCAATGAGGAGGAGCTCGTGATGCGTTCGTCCTGAGGAGAAGGCGGCGGCGCCCACTGGCTCCTGGCCCGGCTCGGGCAGGACCTGGCGCCAGCCAAGTACGTCGCGGTACGAACGCGGCCGAGCGGGAGACGTCCCGCACGTAGAGGACGAGGTGGCCGAGTTCGCGAACGGTCATGCGCTCACGCTACCGGTCGCCTCGCTCTCGACCGGCGCTGCATCCGTCGCCCGGTCCTGCCCCGCCGTACGGATCCACTGGGCGTTGGCCGGCATACCCGGGCCGAGATGGATGGGCACATCGAAGGGCTCGGGTTCGATCCCGGCGGCATCCATCAACTCGCTCAGCGCCTGCGGGACGGCAGCTGCGATGTCCCACAGGCGCGGGACGGCGCGAGCGTCGGAGGCGAAGCCCCAATAGAGGACGCCGAGGTAGCTCATGATGGTGATGTTGAGTCCCATCCCGTCCATCACCGGCCCGAGTGGGAACATGCCCAGGAGTTGGCTGCCCCCGAGGTAGAGCGGGAAGTCGGGACCGGGCACGTTGGACACCACCAGATTGGCCACCGGCCGGTGGCGATCGGCCAGCTTCATCCCGGTGTAGAGGCGGGCCGCCGCAGCGAAGACGTTGGGCGACGCGTGCTCGGCCCAGTTCTGCAACGTCGCCGCTCCCAGTGCCTTGTGCTCTTCCTTGGCGCCCTTGGTGCCTTCGTGGATCAGCTGGAGGCGCTCGAGAGGATCCTCGACCTGACACGGTAACTGGACGAACATCGCCGAGATCTTGTTGGAGCCGGTGAGCTCGGCGACGTCGGGTGTGACCGAAACCGGGACCACGGAGACAAGAGGGATATCGGGGAGCTCGTCGCCCGCCAACAGGTACGTGCGGAGCGCGCCGGTGCACATCGCCAACACGACGTCGTTGACCGTGGTGCCCAGGGCGTCCTTCAATTTCTTCACGTCGGCGAGGCTCGCTGCTGCGAAGGCGACCCGGCGACGTGCGTGGACGGCGACGTTGATGGACGTGCGCGGCGCCGTCAACGGGAGCGCCGCCTTGGCCGTAAGGCCCTGGCGGATGCGACGCACATCCAAGATCCCCATCGTCGTGCGCAACGCCATGCGTCCGATCTCGAACGGCGCAACCAGGCTGCCGAGCATCGACTGGGACACCAACTCGCACCCCGACGGGATGCGCGAGTCGGGCTGGCGCGGAGTCAGCGGCGACGTGTCGGGCGGATTGGGCTCGAGATCGAAGAGGACGCCGAGCAGCTCGGCGCCCGACACCCCGTCGATCGTGCTGTGGTGCATCTTGGCGACCAGGGCGATCTTGCCGTCCTCCAGACCCTCGACGATCCACATCTCCCATAAGGGACGGTCGCGATGGAGCTGGCGGCTGATGACATCGGCCGCGAAGTCGCCCAGCTCCCGCATGCCTCCGGGCGAGGGGAGCGCGGCCCGGCGCAAGTGGTTGTCGATGTCGAACTCGGGATCGTCGACCCACACCGGGTGTCCGAGGCGCAACGGCACCTCGACGAGACGGCGCTGGAAGACGGGGGCCAGCGGGATGCGGTCGTTGATCAGCCGCCGGATGCGACGGAACGAGTAGCCGCCGGGCACGGTCGACGGGTCGAAGACGGCTGCCACCGCCACGTGCATGTGCAAGGTGGGCGTCTCCATGTAGAGGAAGCTCGCGTCGAGGCCGCTCAGCCGTTCGGGGGTCATCGACTCTCCTTCTTACCTGGTGAAGCTGGTGCTGCCCACCCTGCATGGACGTGTGCTGCGTGCATAACCTCGCGCCAACTCGGTGGCAGAGCAAGCGGGAAAGCGCTCCGACCAGGACAGATCTATACGAGCGACGGCGGCAGGGAATGATGGTGGGGTGCCGTACGCCTATTTGGCTGTGACCGCCGTGGGGGCCGCAGCTGTCGCGCTGGCCTACCGGCCTATCAGGCGGGAGCCCTTCACGGTGGTGAGCTTCGTGGCCGGCTGGACCGCCGGCGAGCTCGCATTCCAGAACATCGCGTGGCAGGTGATCGCCTCGGTGCTCTTCATCACCTACGGGGCCCTGGACGGATGGGCCGGCTGGCTCGGTCTGGCTGTCGCCGCCGTCGGATGGGTCGGGCTGGTGGGTCTCGGGATCGCCGGCCTCCGTGCGGCCGACGTCACGGCAGCTGCCTTGGGCGAGGTGCGTCACACCTCCTTCCCGGTGCCCGATGTGCCGACAGCGCCCACGTGGGGCCGCTGGTGGCGCGTCACCCGGGCCATCCCCTTCAAGTCGAGGGCGGTCGAAGCCGCGATGAACCTCGACTACTGGGGCGACGGGAGCCCGTACCACCGTCTCGACGTGTACCGCTCCCGGCTCGCGCCGCCGCAGCGCGCACCTGTCATGGTCTACATCCACGGCGGCGCCTGGGTCATCGGGGACAAGCGTGAGCAAGGCAAGCCGATGATGTTCGAGCTGGTGGCGCGTGGCTGGGTCTGCGTCGCCATCAACTACCGGCTGAGCCCGAAGGCGACCTGGCCGGCGCACATCGTCGACGTCAAGGCGGCCCTCGCATGGCTGAAAGAGCACATCGGCGAATACGGAGGCGACCCCTCCTTCGTGGCGGTCAGCGGCGGGTCGGCAGGCGGACACCTGTGCGCGCTCCTGGCGTTGAGTGCCGGGGATCCCCGGTATCAACCGGGCTTCGAGGACAAGGACACCTCGGTCCAGGCGTGCATCCCCTTTTACGGCGTCATGGACATGACCAGCTCACCCGAGGCGTCCCTCTTCGGTACCGGCCTGGTCGAGATGCTCGAGAAGACGGTCATGAAGGAAAAGGAGTCCGAGCATCCCGACGTCTTCCGCGACGCGTCGCCCACGTTCCGGGTCCGAGCAGATGCCCCCCCGTTCTTCGTCCTCCAGGGCGTCAACGACACGCTGGTCCCGGTCGAGACCGCCCGCACGTTCGTGTCCCGTCTGCGGGCGGTGTCGCGGAATCCGGTGGCCTACGCCGAGCTGCCCCTGGCCCAGCATGCGTTCGACGTGTTGGCCTCCCTGCGCTGCCTGGCAACGACGTCCGCGGTCGCGGACTTCCTCGATGGGGTCCGCGCCGGCTACGCGGCCGGTCATCCGCCCGCACTGGATGCGGCCTCCGCTCGGATTGGTTCTGAGATGGAGTCCCCACAGGAATCTGACTTCGCGTCAGACCGCTGACGCGGCACCTTGCTCGTCGTCGGCTTGTCGTCGGCGCTCGTCGTCGGCGCTAGTCGTCGGCGAGCCGCACCTCCACCGTGAGCGCGTCCCCTGGCGCGACCACCAGCTCGTCCACCCCACCCGCCTCCGTGATGTCGCCGCGCGCTGCCTCTACTGCGGCGCACGTGGCCACGGAGGCGTGCACCACGAGCAGCGCCACGCGGGCTCGCATGGAGCGCTTGTGCTCGGTCTTCGCCCGGCGCACCGCGCCGAGCACCTCCGCCGCGACGCGTAGGACCTCGATATCGGCGCTGGCGTGGATTCCGACCTCGCCCGCCTCGGGCCAGCGCGCGGTGTGGACCGAGCCGGGTTGCCACCAGCTCCAGACCTCTTCGGTGACGAAGGGCATGAACGGTGCGAAGAGGCGGTGGAGCATCGAGAGCGCGATGGCCAGCGTCGCCCGAGACGAGTCTGTGCCGGCAGCGTCGCTCTCGCCGTAGGCGTGGGCCTTGACCAGCTCCACGTAGTCGTCGCAGAAGGACCAGAAGAAGGTCTCGGTGAGCTCCAGGGCCCGGGCGTAGTCGAATCCCTCGTGCGCCACCGTTGCCGCGTCCACCAGGGTGGCCAGCTGTGCCAGCAACGTGGCGCTCAGAGGCGCGGCTCACCGCGTCGATTCCAGGGGGCGGGCCCTCACCGAGCCGTCCCAGCGCGAACTTGGAGGCGTTGAGGATCTTGATCGCCAGCCGGCGCCCGATCTTCATCACGCTCGTATCCAGTGCGGTGTCGGTCCCGGGCCGGCCGTTGCAGGCCCAGTAGCGGACAGCGTCAGACCCGAATTCCTCCAGGGTCTCCATGGGCATGACGACGTCGTTGCCCTTGGACTTGGAGATCTTGTTGTGGTCCTTGTCGAGGATCCAGCCGTTGATGGTGGCGTGGCGCCAGGGGAGGACGGCGTGTTCGAGGTGCGAGCGCAACAGCGTCGAGAAGAGCCAGGTGCGGATGATCTCGGGTCCTTGGGGCCGCAGGTCCATGGGGAAGGTGGCCGCAAACAGAGCGGGGTCGTCCTCCCAGCCGCAGGCGATCTGGGGCGTGACCGAGGAGGTGGCCCACGTGTCCATGACATCGGGGTCCCCGGCGAAGCCGCTGGGGGCGCCTCGCTGCGCCTCGCTGTACCCGGCGGGCACATCGGTGGTCGGGTCGACGGGCAGGTCCGCCTCGGGGGGACTATGGGAGACCCGTAGTCAGGTGAGCCG
>CAVTOF010000014.1:0-17542 GCA_963736225.1 uncultured Acidimicrobiaceae bacterium
TCGTGGTGGAGCGTGGCGGTCAGGCTCAAGTTTAGCGGTCGAGACCTTCCACGGCACCGGCGTGGCGGCTGAGGAGGCACGCTCGCAGCCGGTGCGTGCCGCGCGAACGGCACGATTCGTACGGCATCGAACCCTGCGGCGTATCTCCCGCCTGGCAGGCGAGCTGAGAAGGGACCTCGGATCACTTCGAGCAGGCCGACGTTGCGGCCCGGCAGACGGCCCCGCTCCGCCCGACTGGTCGGGTCGGGTCGGGTCGGCGGTCTCCCACTTTGATTCCGGTATCTACATCAATTCGACAATGTGATCACGTTATTTGCCGTCGTCGAGATCGTCGACACACCACTCTCAACCATCACGGGTGTCGTTTGACTTACTTTTGCTTTGATCCCGTTACCGACTTCTCCGGCACTGTTGTTACCCCAGGCCCAGACATTGCCATTCGTATCGATGGCGTATGAGGTCGAACCGCCTGTGTCGAGGTACGAATACGTGGTGCCCGCAGGAGGTGTGAGAGCTATTGGTGAGCCTTCATTTACGGTGGCGTCATCACCCAGCTGCGTGTTCCGGTCGTCACCCCAGGCCCACAGCGTCTTGTTCTGCAGCATCACCAGTGTCTGACCGTTCTTTCTGCCAGAACCGCCAAGTGAGACCTCAGTGACCGGAGAGGAGAAGGCGATCCTCTGAGGAACCAGAGCATCAACGCCGAGGTGCCCGTCGCCAACTTCACCCACCGCGTTGTATCCCCACGTGTCAAGTAAGCCATCATTCAGCAAGGCTGCAGAATTGCTCCACGAGGCGTACACACCAGCCACAGCTCCCCTCTGCAAGCCATCACCCTTCACGGCTACCGGTTTGGTGCTGGCTGTCAAACTGTTGTCGCCTAATTCGCCGTGGTTGTTACCTCCACACGCGAGGACATCCCCGTGCGCAACGTACAAGGCATGGTCCCCCGCACCCGCCAAGGCGGTAATCGTGCCGGCAATTGGGATTTGAACTGGCTTCAAATACTCATCTGCATTGCCCTGACACAGTTGGCCGTAGGAATCGTATCCCCACCCCCAGGCCTTGCCCTTCGTATCGATTGCTAAAGCCGTGTCAAATGGCGACGTATCGGCTAAGCGCGCGATTGAGACGCCAGCAGGAAAATCTACCTTGACCGGGGTGGTGTACTTATTGATCGTTTGCCCGTCACCCAGCTCTCCTCGGTCACCAATCCCCAAGGCGTAGACGGTGCCGTCACTAAGAAGCATGTAGTCCGTCGAGTTCGACGAGGCAACCTGCGCGACTGTGCCAGGCAAGGGGACCGTCACTGGACTTGCTGAAGTACCTTCGTCGTTTCGGCCGCGCCCGCCGGCAGATGAGCCGATAAACGATCCCCATCGATTTACCGTCGTTGTCGTTTGAGCAGTGGCAATCGAACTCGTCGCCGAAAGCACCAATGCCATTGCCAACAGTGTCCCCGCCACGGCTTTGACAGCCAGGCTTTTTCCAACTCTCTTCATATCTCTCAACTCCCCTGTTCCCTTGAGATTGATGGAGGGTTTCCAAAAGCCCCGATAGTGCTTCGCTTTCTCAGTTGTGCTGTCCTGCAAGCCGCGTAGAGTCTGGTTGTGGGGATGAACAGGGGCAACCAAACTCTGTGTGATCGACCTGTGACCACCGGCAGGGCGCATTTCTAGGCGGCGCGAGCCGCGCCAAGCAACCCGGGCCTCGCGACGCGGAATCGATCTCGGGGTTTGCAGGGCATGAGGGACGCCCGTCCAGAGCCCTCCGAGCATTCGCGCCAGGCCGTTCTGCGACGGCTGAGAGATTACGGGGGTTGCAAACCTATGGGGCAGAGTGCTGCGCCCACGGTTCTTCCCGTGACCTGGAGACCGACCCGTCAGAGCAACGGCAGGTCGAAGACCGAACGGCGGCTCAGCGGGTCTCCTTGTGCAGGGTGTGCTGGCGGTCCCACCGGCAGTACTTCTTCATCTCGATCCGCTCGCGGTCGTTGATCTTGTTCTTGGTCGTGATGTAGTTGCGCCGCTTGCACACCTCGCAGGCCAGCGTCACCTGGACCCTCTTCTCGTTCTTCGGCATGGCAATCCTTCCTGGTCCCTGGTCGCTCCCGGGACACCCCGGGCCTGGTAGCGGCGGCGGGACTCGAACCCGCGACAACACGATTATGAGCCGTGTGCTCTGACCAACTGAGCTACGCCGCCGTGGGAGCCCCCTGTCGGAATCGAACCGACGACACCAGCCTTACCATGGCTGTGCTCTGCCGACTGAGCTAAGGGGGCGCCGCGGCAACCTTCCGCGAGCGGTCAATGATAGCCAGCGCAGGGTGCGGGGTACCGCCGCTTTCACGGTTTTACCTGGTCGACACTACCATCGGCGGATGCGGATCCGATTGGCCGAAGTCGCCGATGCCGAGGCGATCCGCACCATCTACAACGTCGAGGTCCTCGACAGCACCAACACCTTCGACATGGTCCCGCGCACCCGCGCCGAGCAGGAGGCGTGGATCCTCGAGCACAGCGGGGTCCATCCGGCGCTGGTGGCGGTGGAGGACCCGAGGGTCCAGGTGGCCGGTCCGGCCGGGTCAAACGGGGAGATCGTGCTGGGGTTCGGCTCGCTCTCGTCCTTCCGGGACCGCTCGGGCTACTCGGCCACCGCCGAGAACTCCGTGTACGTCGACCGGGGCCAGCGCGGCAAGGGGGTCGGAAGGGCCCTCCTCGCCGAGCTGCTGGTCCTCGCCTCCGCCCACGGCTTCCACTCGGTGATCGCCCGCATCGCCGGGCACAACGAGACCTCCATCGAGCTGCACCGCAGGGCCGGCTTCGAGCTGGTGGGTGTCGAGCGCGAGGTCGGGCGCAAGCACCGCCAGTGGCTCGACGTGGTCGAAATGCAACGCCTACTCTGACCACCCACCCGCCCGCCGGTCGCGGGATCGGGCCGAGTCAGCGGTGACTCAGGACTCGAGGGCGGCGCCCTGACCGACGAGGGGCCCGGGCAGCCGGGAGCGGTCGATTCGCCACGAGGTCGTCCAGTTGCCGAGGGGGACGATGGCCACCGCCCACAGGACGAGCACGGCCAGGACCATGGCGGTCGGATCCGTGTGCACCAGCTCGTTCAAAAGCTCGGTGCCGCCCGTCAGTCCGATGAACGGCGCCACCGTGGACAGGCCGAGGACGGCGTAGAGCATCCGGCCCGTGGCGATCGGCGCGACCAGGATGATCCCCCACGTGAGGTACCAGGGTTGGACGACCGGGCCGAGCAGAACGAAGGCCATCATCGTGATGCCGAGCGCACCGAGCACACCGAGGCGCTCGCGGTGGCGCAGGCAGTAGATGGCGATCGCCGCGGCCGAGACGAGCCCGATGGCCCGGGTCAGGGTCAGCACGCCCCCGAGACCCACCCCGATGCCCACGACGTGGGCCGACCCGCTGATGAGCAGACCCACCGCAGTGGCGGGCGCCATCCAGGAGCGCACGGTGCCCGGCGTTCCCAAGTTGGCGATCCAGCCCCAGCCGAGGCCCGACACGAGTGAGAGGAAGCCCATCACGGCGACAGTGACCAAGGCGGCGCGCACCAAGGCTCGGGCCCGCCGGCGCCAGTCGGCGAACGGTCCGGCCCAATCCCACGCCACGTAGACGATGCCGATCGCGGCGGGCACCTTGATGGACGCCGCCAACGCGCACAAGACGATGCCCCAGACCGGATGCTGCGCCCGCGCCGCGGTGATGCCGGCCAGCAGGAGGCCCACCATGATTGCGTCGTTATGGGCGCCGCCGACGAGCGCGAGCAATGTCAGTGGGTTCAACACGGCGAGGACGAAGGCAGGACCCGGATCCCGGCCGAACGAGCGGGCCAGTTTCGGGATGCAGTAGGCGATGAGCGCCACGCCGGCGATCGACTGCAGCCGCAGCAAGAGCACCGTGACGAGCGCATGGTGCAGGCTGAGCGACGCGGACCACCCCGCCAGCATCAAGAACAGCGGACCGTAGGGCGCCGGGGTGTTGGCCCACAGGGGGTCGACGCCCGAGACGTACGACCCCGAGCCGATCGTGCCTGGCCCGTAGCGGTACGGGTTGATGTGGTGGCTCATCATCTCGCCCTGGGCGGCGTAGGAGAACACGTCGCGGCTGAAGAGCGGCGCGACCACGAGCAGCGGCACGATCCAGAGAGCGAGCATGTACGACAGCTGACGGATCGGGACACCGGGCCGGACCCGCAACGTCTGGTAGAGCCCGAACCAGACCCGGACGAACAGGATCATGCCGCCGTAGACCGCGACGACTCCGGGAAGCATGAGGGTGGTGGTCGGCCAGTCGGACGTTCCGAAGAACCACGTGCCGCCGATCTCGAGCTTGAACGGCGAGCTCGGCAACGAGGCGCCGAGGCAGATGGAAAGGACCGCGACGAAGCCCAGGATCGCGGGGCGGCGAAGGAACGACCAGTCTTCGGCATCGCCGGCCTGCACCTCGACGCGCTCGGTCAGCGCGACGCGAGGTGAGAGTCGGAATCGCAGTGCCTCGGCTCGCATGGAGACGCGGCGAAGGCGCGCGGCGACCCGTTCGATGACCGGTTGTGAGGGGGTCGTCAGGCTGTCGTCCAACACGGGGCTTCAGTCTCGCTCGTCATGTCCGGGCACTCGGACTCGGGGGAAAACAGGGGGCGTACGCAGGGGGAACCGTGTTCCCGCAATGGATCTGAAACAGCATTGTAACGCCGGGTTCCGTGTCGGCAAGGAGCGCCCCCGAAGGGCCGCGCCGACCGCCGCGGTGGGCCGGGAAGGATTCGAACCTCCGTAGGTGTTAACCGGCAGGTTTACAGCCTGCTTCCTTTGGCCACTCGGACACCGACCCGCAGCGGGCGAGGTTAGCCGGGCCGGCCACCCCGGATGGCCAGAGCGCGCCGGTACGCTGATCGCATGCCCACCTTTGACATCGTCTCGGAAGTCGACATGCAAGAAGTGCGCAACGCGGTGGACCAGGCCAACCGGGAAGCGGCCACCCGCTTCGACTTCAAGAACACCGATTCGGCCATCGAGCTGAGTGACAACGAGTTGGTCCTGCGCTCCTCGACCGAGGACCGCCTCCGCGCGCTGCATCAGGTGCTCGACGAGAAACTCGTCAAGCGACAGGTCTCGTTGAAGGCCTTCGAGGACGCCAAGGTCGAGGAGGCCCAGAAGGGGACGGCACGACAGAAGGTGGCCATTCGCGCCGGCATCTCCTCCGACCATGCCAAGCGCCTGAACAAATTCATCAAGGACCTCGGCCTCAAAGGCGTGTCGTCGCAGACCCAGGGCGACCAGCTGCGTGTGACGGGCAAGAAGCGCGACGACCTCCAAGAGGTCATCGCGAAGTGCAAGGCCGAGGACTTCGGAATCCCGCTGCAGTTCACTAACTTCCGCGACTGAAGCGGCGTTCCAGCCGGCGGGCTCAGCGGGGCTCGTTCCCGCGGACGCGTCAGGGCGAGAATCTCATACGACCGGCGTGCCGTCATGGTCGTGATCGTGGTCATGACCGTGGCCGTGCTCGAGCTCGTGCACCAACTTCTCGGCGTGCTCCTCGTCAATCTCGATCGGGTCGACGTGGAAGAGCTTGTTGAAGATCACGAACTTGACGATCCACAAGATGGCGAAGGAAAGCAGGCTCGCTGCGTTCACGAGCAGCGTCGTGCCGGCATGGTGCAGACCATGATGACGGGCGAACGAGCCCGCCAGGTAGACCGCCAGGCTCGAGAAAGCCAGCCCGATGAAACCAAGCGCCCAGAAGGGCACGATCTCGCGCCAGAAGTGCGAACGGTCGCTCTTCTGCCAGACCCAGCGGCGGTTCAGCGTGTAGGAGGGGACCGTCGCCACCACGTTGGCCACGATGTTCGCCGGCACCTCGGACATCACGTGGAAGACGCCGAAGATCAGGAAGAGGGTGACTTGCGAAAAGACTGTCGAGATCACCGAGACGCCGGCGTACTTGATCAGCTTCACGCTCGTGGGGTGGGCGATCATCTGGCGGGCCCGATCCGTCAGCGGCTCGTCGGACGACCAGATGTGCGAGAGCGGAGGATGTTCTTCCTGCTCGCTCACGAAGCGCTCGCGATCACCGGTCGAGCCCCGTAGGCGAAAACGGCACAAAGCAACCCTAGCGGAGCGGCCAATTGCCACCCCGTCAAGCGGCTAGGTCCCCCCTGTGAGCACACGGTTCGCCCGCGCCACCTCGCCGAACCAGTGCGCGCTCGGCTTCGGGCGGCGCTCGAAGGTGCCGGGAGCGACTGCCACCAGCCCGAATTTCGGGCCCATACCCCAAGTGCCACTCGAAGTTGTCGAGCAGGCTCCAGGCGAAGTACCCGCGCAGGTCGATCCCCTCTTCGATGCAGCGATGGGCGCTGCGCAGTGCCTCGGCGACGAAGGCGATGCGCTCGGTGTCGTCCCCCGTGGCGATCCCGTTCTCGGTCACGACCACAGGACGGCCGCTCACCGCGGCGGCCCGGCGCACCGTGTGTTCCACCGCCTGGGGCCAGCGCTCGTCGCCCATCTGGGTGAGTGGCACATCAGGGTCGTTGGGCGCCAAGCCGTCGGGACCGAAGTGCATGCGGGTGTAGCACTGCACGCCGACGAAGTCGTCGCCGCCGGTGGCCCGCAAGAAGACGTTTTCGAGCATCTCCTCGGCTGCGTCACGAAGCGATTCGCCGCCCTTGTCCGCCGCGATCTCGGCCATGGACAAGGTGAGGCCGACCGGGAAGTCACCGGGCCCGGCGCGCAGGGCGTCGACGGCCAGGCGGTGCGCGCGCACCATGGCCTCGTTCACGGCGGCGAAACGGCCGAAGTCCTCCTTCACCCCCGGGGGGTACTCGCCTTGGAAGTAGCCCATCACCCCGACCACATTGGGCTCGTTGATGGTGCAGGCCCAGCCGACGAGATCGCCCAGGTACTCGGTCGCCCGGGTCACGTACCGCGGCAAAGCGCTCAGGGGCGTCGGGCGACTCCCACCCGCCTTGCGCCGCCAACCAGCGGGGCGACGTGAAGTGGTGGAAGGTGACGACCGGGAGGATGCCGGCACCGTGGCACGCTGCGCACATCCGGCGGTAGTGCTCGAGCGCCGCCAGCGAGAACTCCCCCTCGGCCGGCTCGATCCGGCTCCACTCGAGCGAGAAGCGGTAGGCGCCGAGGCCCATGTCCGCCACCAGTGCGATGTCCTCACGCCAACGATGGAAGGAGTCGCAGGCGTCGCCGCTGGGTTCGACAGTCCCCGATGACGGATTGTGCTCCCAGTCCCACCAGTCGTTGTTGACGTTGCCGCCCTCGATCTGATGGGCCGCCGTCGCCACGCCCCAAGTGAACCCCTCGGGGAACACGAGCTCGCGTCTCTCGTCGTCGGGATTGGCCGCAGTCACGCTGCCGCAGGGTAGCGGGGGTCGTGCCACCGTGCCCGGTGACGGCCGCACCGGCGGCCTGCGAACATGGGCCAATGAGCGAGTCCCTCGACTTCCTGGTCGATCTGCTCGACCTCGAGCCCATTGAGGTCAATATCTTCCGGGGTACCCAACTCGACGAGGAACGCCAGCGCGTCTTCGGCGGTCAGGTCGCCGGCCAGGCGCTGATGGCGGCTGGGCGAACCGTCGAACACGGACGGGTGCACTCCTTGCACTCGTACTTCTTGCGCCCCGGCGACCCCACCGTGCCCATCCTCTACGAAGTGGACCGCATCCGCGACGGCCGCTCCTTCACGACGCGGCGCGTGGTGGCCATTCAGCACGGGCGTGCCATCTTCAACCTCGAGACGTCGTTCCACGACCCCGAGGAGGGGCTCGAGCACGAGTTCCCCATGCCCGAGGTCCCTGCGCCCGAGGACCTCCCGCCGCTCTACGAGCGGCTGCAACCGTGGAAGGGTGAGCTGGTCGACTGGTTCGATCGCCCCCATCCCATCGACCAGCGCCACATCGGTGATTTGCCCTGGCACCGCGAGGGCGCCGGGGAGGCCTATCAGCGGCTGTGGATCCGGGCCGACGGCACGCTGCCCGACGACCCGCTGCTGCACGCGTGCATCGCTGCGTACGCGTCGGACATGTCGATGCTCGACACGGTGCTCGGGCCCCACGACGTGCGCTGGGACGACACCAATTTCATGGGGGCGACCCTGGACCACTGCATGTGGTTTCACCGGCCTTTTCGCGTCGACGAGTGGATGCTCTTCGACATGGACTCGCCCGCCGCGGCCGGTGGACGCGGGTTGGCCCGCGGCTTCCTCTACGACCGGGATGGGCGCCTCTGCGTCTCGCTCGTCCAAGAAGGCCTGCTCCGGGTACGCGAGCACTCGCCGGCGCGGCAGCCGTCCTAGGTCGGCGCCTCGATCAGCGGGCCTCGATGGGCGTGTAGTCGCGCTCGTCGGCGCCGATGTAGAGCTGCCGGGGCCGTGCGATCTTCGAGTCCTGGTCGAGCATCTCCTGCCAATGGGCCAGCCACCCCGACGTCCGGGGGATGGCGAAGAGGACGGGGAACATCTCGAGCGGGAATCCCATCGCCTGATAGATCAGGCCCGAGTAGAAGTCGACGTTGGGGTAGAGCTTGCGCGAGGTGAAGTACTCGTCGTTGAGCGCGATCTCCTCGAGTTTCAGCGCGATGTCGAGCAGCGGGTTCTTCCCCGTCACCTCGAAGACCTCGTCGGCCGTCTTTTTGATGATCGTTGCCCGCGGGTCGTAGCTCTTGTACACCCGGTGCCCGAAGCCCTGGAGTCGCTGGCCGCTCGATCCGGACTTCACCGTCGCGATGAAGTCGGGCACGTTCTCGATGCTGCCGATGTCGGTCAACATCCGGATGACCGCCTCGTTGGCCCCGCCGTGGCGGGGCCCGTAGAGCGCGGCCGCCGCGGCCGCGGTGGACGAGTACGGATCCGAGTGCGAGGAGCCGACGACACGCATGGCGGTGGTCGAGCAGTTCTGCTCGTGGTCGGCATGAAGGATGAACAGCACGTCGAGAGCCCGGGCCAGGACCGGGTCGGCCTCGAAGCGGGGCTCCGCCACCTTCCAGAGCATCGAGAGGAAGTTCGGGGCGAAATCGAGCGTGTTGTCGGGGTAGACGAAGGGCATCCCGACGCTGAAGCGGTGGGCGGCGGCGGCCAACGTCGGCATCTTGGCGATGAGCCGAATGATCTGCTTGTTGCGAGACTCCAGGTCGAAGATGTCCTTCGCGTCGAGGTAGAAGGTCGAGAGGGCAGCGACGGCGGAGACGAGCATGCCCATGGGGTGGGCGTCGTAGTGGAAGCCTTCGAGGAAGCGCTTGCGGACGTTCTCGTGGATGAACGTGTGGTACGTGACGTCGTGTTTCCAGGCTGCGAACTGCTCCTCGTTGGGGAGCTCGCCGTTCAAGAGCAGATAGGCCACTTCGAGGTAGGTGGAGCGTTCGGCCAGCTGCTCAATGGGATAGCCCCGGTACCGCAGGATGCCCGCTTCGCCGTCGAGAAACGTGATCGCGCTCTCGCACGCCGCCGTGGACATGAACGTGGGGTCGAAGAACCAGACCCCTGGGAGCAGCTTGGCCCACTCCTCGGCTGACACCCCGCCGTTGACGATCGGGATCTCCATGGACTCGCCGGTGCGATTGTCCGTGATCGTGATGCTCTCGGGCACGAGAAGCGCCTCCAGTTCCAGATTTCGGTGCGTCCCGATCCTATGACCAGGACGCGAGGGTGGTCGACACACGGCGGCCCCTGGCGGCCGGCGCGCGCCGTCGGTCAGCTGGCCGGTGCGACCCGGAGTGCCTGCTGGAGGATGGTGCCGTTCGTCAGCGTCTGCCCGGCGGGAAGGACGATCTGGACCGTCAACACGTAGGTGGTGCTGGGCTCGGCGGTGAAGGTCACCGGCGGCAGCGTCACCGAGGTGTCCAGCGCGAGCGAGGTCTCCTCGACATGGGTTGCCGTGGCACCGTTGGACTGGTCCGCCATGGAGTAGCGGACCGACACGTGCGGCTCGTCGACCGAGCCCTGGTTCGCCAGGACGACCGTGACGCCCAGGGTGCGGGTCGGGCTGAGCACCGAGAGGTCGGCCGGCGCGCCCGGCGGCGACGGAAGGGCCGGGGGGACGAGCCGCGTGGTGCGGATGACCACGTCATGCGTGGCCGCCAGTGTGGGGGATGTCGCCATCAGGTCGACCTGTGCGGCCACCGTGCCGAGCCGCCACTCCTGCGGATCAGTGACCCAGACCGAGCGCGGCAGCCTGCCGTGACCCGCACCCGCTGCGAGCGAGCGACGCACCGAGCCGTACAGGCGGTCAGCCCGCGACAACAGGCTTCCCGCCGCCGCGATGCGGTTGGTGGCCTGTGTCGCGGAGAGCGGCGCAGCAGTATCGGTCAGCGCCGCCGTAGCGGGCGGCGCGCCCACGTCGGGGATCGGCCCCATGCCGAGGTAGGCGTCGACGACGGCGCGCAACTGGACCATCGATTCGGCGCGCTCGGCGAACACCGTGTCGAATTCGGTGGCGACCGAGCCCGACGGGATGTCCCGGGTCACCAGCGCTGCTTGGGCCGACTGGTCCGACGTCTCATCCACGGCGGCGTCCAGATCGACCTGGAGCCCCTGGCGCGTCTGGGACGACACGTCGTTCAGCAGCTTGCGGACCTGGGCCGCGGTGGTATTGGACTGGCCGGCCAGGACCGCGCCCTGCGCCGCCAGGGCTCGGTCTGAGCTGGCGTCATAGCCCTGTGACTGCCGCGACACCTGGGTCAGCCCTCCGACGACGAGCGCCAGCAGGATCACGACTCCGACGAGCAGGATGATCGGACGGGCCGGTGATCGACGGCGCGCACGACGGCGGGGCCTGCGTGGCGACATGAACCCCGCAACTTACAGCGAGACGGGGCCTCCTAGATCGCGAGAAAGTCCGAGTCCCCGGTGTCGCCGGCCGTGGTGAGGGTGCTCGCGCTCGAGCGCCACTGCACCGTCGGGGCGATCGCCCGGACATCGACCCTGTCGCGGTGGTTCTCCACCAGCTTGAGGATGTCCGCGATCACCTCGTCGGTCAGCAGGTGCGGCTCGAGGCCGAGATCGAGCAATTTGGTGTTCGCCGCGTGGAAGTAGTGCTCTTCGTTCTCGACGCGCGGGTTGGCCAGACCCTCGGCAATGTCGACGCGCCCCGGACAGACCTTCTGGACCATGCTGGCCATGTCCCGCACCGAGAAGGACTCGGTGAATTGGTTGAAGACCCGGAACTCGCTGCGCTCGGCGGGGTTCTCGATGGCGAGCGTCACGCACGCCAGCGTGTCGCGGATGTTGAGCATGCCGCGGGTCTGGCCGCCCGCTCCGTAGACGGTCAGCGGGTGACCGGTCACGGCCTGCACGCAGAAGCGGTTCAATACCGTGCCGAACACGCCGTCGTAGTCGAAGCGGGTGGCGAGCACGGGATCGAGATCCGTCTCGTCGGTCGACTGGCCGTAGACGATGCCCTGATTGAGGTCGGTCGCGCGTAGGCCCCAGATGCGGCAGCCGAACATGATGTTGTGGCTGTCGTGCACCTTGGACAGGTGGTAGAAGGAGCCAGGCTGCTTCGGGTAGGGCATCACGTCGGTGCGGCCCTTGTGCGTGATCTCGATGAAGCCCTCTTCGATGTCGATGTTGGGATAGCCGTACTCGCCCATCGTCCCGAGCTTGACGAGGTGGATGTCAGGGTTGGTCTCCTGAATGGCGTACATCACGTTCAAGTTGCCCACGACGTTGTTGACCTGTGTGTAGACCGCGTGCTCGCGGTCGATCATGGAGTAGGGCGCGGAGCGCTGCTCACCGAAGTGGACGATCGCATCGGGCTCTTCCTCGGCAATGACCCCGTACGTGAAGGCGGCGTCGGTGAGGTTCCCGATGCGAACCGTGACGGCGTGCCCCGAGACCTGCTCCCAGCGCGTCACGCGGTCCGGCAGAGACGCGATGGGCACCAGGCTGTCGACTCCCATCTCGCGGTCGTACTCGCGCCGCACGAGGTTGTCGACGACCGTGACGTCGAAGCCGCGGGCCGAAAGGTGCAGGGCGGTGGGCCAGCCGAGATAGCCGTCGCCTCCGAGAACCAGAATCTTCATCCTCACCCCTTCGTCTGTTCAGGAACCCGGTTCCCCAAAACGGCCGGAGCCCTATCGGGCCACATCATGGGCCAAAACCCTGAATCCAAGCTGTGGAACGTCTGTCATCAGGGTGGCACACCTTGCACTGGGGTAACACAGTGGTCAACGAAGTAACAACCCGGCAACGTTTCATCGCTCGTCCGGAACCGAAATCGGCGCTGGAGGACGTTCGGGCTTCCCGGCGTGCGCCCGCTGCCGTACCGGTCAGGCGGGCTCGGCCCACAGGGCGCGGCGCAGGCCCGAGGCCCGGGCAATCGGCCGTGCAATGGCGGCCCGGATGGGCGCCTCGGTGCCGACGAGGATCAAGCGCTCCTGGGCTCGGCTCACCGCGGTGTAGAGCAGCTCGCGGGTGAGGAGCCGGGAGTCCGTGCTGGGCAGCAGGAAGGCGACGGTGTGGAACTGGGACCCTTGGCTCTTGTGGACCGTCATGGCGTAGACGGTGTCGACGGCCGCGAGCCGGGTGGGACTCACCTCGGCGATGCCCTCCTCGCGCTCGAAGGCAGCGGCCAGCCGCCCGCCCCCGGTGTCGACGACGACCCCGGTGTCGCCGTTGAAGAGCTGCAGTCCGTAGTCGTTCTCCGTCACGATGAGCGGGCGCCCGACGTACCAGTCGTCGCCCGTCGCGAACCCCTCCACCTCGGCCCGGAGCCACCGCTCCACGTGGTGCATCCATGCGCCGACGCCGTCGGGCCCCCGGCGGTGCGCGCACAACAGGCGGAAATGCCCGAGCGCGTCAATGGCGTCCGTCGCCCGCCCGTCGCGGGCCGCCTCGATCACCGCGCGGCCGCTCTCGACCGCGACGCCGCGCACCGCACCGAGCGCGTCGTCGGGTGCCTCCGCCGCGCCGGCGACGTCGGACGCGATCCACTCCACGTTGGTGCCGTCGCGTTCGAGCACCGCCACCGCTCTCTGCGCGTCGCCCGCGTGGATGGCGTCCGCCAGCTCCGCGATGGCGCCCCCATAGCGGTGCACCGTCTTGAGGACGACGATCCCGTCCCCGATCGGCGCGCGCGGTCCGGGAGCCGCTGGCACGTCCTGCCCGGTCAGCTCGGCGAGCCGGGTCCGGGCAGCGTGGTCCATGCAGATGCCGAGTGACGCCGGTCCGACGATGTCGCCGAGAACGGCGCCCGCTTCCACCGAGGCCAGCTGGTCGGGGTCGCCCACGAGGATGAGGCGAGCCTCAGGCCGCACCGCCTCGACCAGACGGGCCATGAGAGAGAGCGAGACCATGGACGTCTCGTCGACCACGACCACGTCGAAGGGGAGCCGGTTGTCGCGGTTGTGGCGGAAGCGGCTGCGGTTCCCGGGGTTGAACCCGAGCAGCCGGTGGATCGTGCTCGCCCGCAGCGCGCGGAGACGCCCGCGGACGGCGTCCTCCACTGGCATGGTGTCCGCACCGGCGCGTACAGCCTCCTCCAGACGCGCCGCAGCCTTGCCGGTCGGTGCCGCCAAGGCGATGCGTGGCGGGCGAGCGGCGTCCGCCTGGGCCAACTCGTCGAGCAGCGCGAGGACCCGCGCCACGGTGCGCGTCTTGCCGGTGCCCGGGCCCCCGGCCACGACCGACACCCGGCGCACGAGGGCCGCGGCGGCCGCCAGGCGCTGCAGGTCTGGGTCGTCGTCGCTGTGCTCGAAGAGGCGCGCCAGGGCGGCAGCCAGAGGGGCTCGGGCGATGTCGATCGGCGCCGATGCCCGGGCCGCGAGGTCGCGCGCGCCACCTGCCGCTCGTCCCGCCAGAGCCGGTCGAGGTAGAGGGTCGTGTCCGCCAGGTGCAGCGGGCGGCCGTCTCCGGCCAGTGCGCTCTCGGCCAGGCGTGCGACCCACGTCGCCGGGTCGGGCCACGGCAGCACCGTGAGGTCGGCTGGGGTGTCGACGTCGCTGCTTGCTGTCTGGCGGATCGTGGCGAGGTCGACGCAGACGTGGCCGAGCCGCGGCGCTCGGGCGGCAAAGGCGGCACCGAGGCAGACCGTGTCGTCGGCGGTGTCGCCCAGGCGGGCCAGCCGAAGGGCGACGTGGACGTCAGAGGGCGACAGAATCCCGGCACGGTTGAACTCGAGCAGCGGGCCTGACGCGCCGAGCACCAGCCCGGCATCGAAGGCGTCGACGCTCGCGAGGGTCGTCATGCGGCGCCGCCGTCGAAATAGTCGCTGAGCGCCTCGACCAGCTGTGCCGGGGGGCGCCACGACCACACCCCGCAGGGCTCGGCGTCAGTCCCCGTCGGCACCGTCGCACTCATGCCGCGGACGAAGAGATAGAGCACCCCGCCCAGGTGCCGGGCGGGCTCGTACCCCGGCAGCCGCCAACGCAGGTAGCGGTGCAAGGCCACCGCATAGAGCACGGCCTGGAGCGGATAGTGCGACGCCTCCATCTCGGCCTGGAGGGCCTCGGGCCGGTAGTGCCACGCCGTGAGGGTCACGTCGCGGCCGGCGAGCCGGTTGGTCTTGTAGTCGGCGAGGACGAAGCGGCCGTCGCGCAACCGGACCACGAGGTCCAGGCTCCCGGTCAGGTAGCCGCGCAGAATCCCGTCCAGCGCAGGCTCGCGCAGCCGCGCCGCGTAACGGGCCACCGGATCGTCGGCCGGCAGGTGTGTCTCGAGGAGGTCGGCGAGATCGGCCACTCGGAGGGTGGCCTTCGGCTCGTCGCCCCCCGCCAGCGGGATCTCGAAGCCCAGCTCGTCCATCCGGTCCTGTCGTGACACGCCGCGCAGCGCCACCCCGTCGACGAGGGGACCGAGCGGCGATGCGATAGCCGCGCAGAGGCCAGCGACCACGGCATCGGTGTCTCCCACGTCGACGTTGTGCCATGTCATCTCGCGTGTGAGCGCCTCGCCGACGGCGGTGGCCAGGTCGGCGGTGTCGAAGTCCGTTCGCTCGAAGATGCTGTGGACGACCGTACCGACCAAGGCACCGCCGGGCATGGCGGAGAGTCCCAGCACCTGCGACTGCGCCGGGTCTGCGGCGATGTCCCCGGCGCCCGGTCCGGACTGGATCTGCTCTGCGCGATCGATTTCGTCGGAGGTGAGGGCGATCCCTGGCTCGGGCTCGCTCCCGATGGCGGGCTGTTCGTGCGCGGCGCGCGTCAGGCTCGAATAGGAGAGGCGTCGCCACTCGGTGTCGAGAAGCCGGGTAAAGCGCGCCGCGTGGAGCACGGGTGCGGGTTCCGCGTCCGGCCGCCACCGTTCCGATGAGGCTGGACCGACCCGCTCCACCGCCACACGCGGCCCGAGCGCGCGCCCCGCGGCCTCGACGGCCTCGTCGGTGCGGCTCGCCGCACCGTAGGGCGGGACGACACCACTGGGGTCGCGGTCGAAGAGCAACCGGCCCAGGGGAGAGTGTTGGCTGTCGGACGCACCGGCCCACCAGAGCACCGCCTGGTGCCGGGCCCGCGTCAGCGCGACGTACAGCAGGCGCAGGTCCTCGCCGCGTCCCTCCTCGATCTCCATCTTCTGATGACGGGCAAAGTCGTTCCCCTGGTGCCCGACGTCGATCGTGCGCTTCTTGGCGTTAGCGGGGTCGTGGAACATCGGGACGTCGCGGGGCTTGGCGTAGCCATCCCATGCGTAGGGGCAATAGACGATGGGGAACTCGAGACCCTTGCTGCGGTGGATGGTGATCACCTGGACGGCGTCGGCGTCGGACTCGAGCCGGCGAGCCCGTTCCTCGCTCTCCGCGTCCGCGCTCGACGTCGTGGATACGCCGGCCCAGCCAGGTGGCCAGCGCGGTCGGGCCGAGCCCCTCGGACACGCCGGCCTCGTGGAGCAGCTGGGCCACGTGGCGTAGGTCCGTCATGAAGCGCTCGCCCGAGGCACGCGTGAGGACGCGCCCGGCACGGCCCGCGCGTTGCTCACCTTCTCGAACAGCGCGGCGATCCCCTGATCGCGTAGCAGCGCGGCCCAGCGGTGCAGGGACCAGTGCAAGTCCTCCCACGCCTCCTCCGACGCCGCCGCCACCTCGCTCGCCGACCAGCCGACGAAACAGGTCAACGCGGCCAGCGAGGCTCGGTCACGAGCCGTCGGCCGCTCCAGGGCCTCGAGCAGGCGCAGCCATTCCTGCGCGGGCTCGGTCGCGAACACCGAGCCGGCGCCACCGATCACCGCGGGGACGTTGCCCACGTGGAGGGCGTCCCGGACCAGCGCGGCGTGCGAGTTGAGCCGCACGAGCACGGCGATGTGTCCAGGGTGTACCTCGACGTGCTCGAGCTCGCGCCCGTCACGAGCGCGGCGCAATGAGCGTCGGCCGCGCCGAGAGGAGCGACACGATGTCAGCGGCGAGGTCGGAGGCGATCGCGTTCCGGGCCTCGGCCTTGTTCAGCAGGCCTTGCTTGGGTGTGACCGGGACGAGGCCGTCTGCCGCGTGCACGATCCGCAGCCGGAGGGGCGCCGAGGCCGGCGCACCGGCGAGGCGCGGCTCCTGGTTGGCCTCGGCGGCGCGGACCGGGCGATAGGCGATATCGGCGTAGCCGAGATGCGCGTCGCCGAAGAGCGCATCGTAGGCCTCGAGCAGCGCCTGGTCGCTGCGCCAATTGACGTCGAGCGTCCATTCCGATTGCACGGCTTGATCCGCGAGCAGATAGGCGTGGACGTCGGCACCGCGGAACGCGTAGATCGCCTGCTTCGGATCGCCGACCAGGACGAGGGTCGTCGAGGACCCTCGCCGAAGGCGCGCGCGCATGATCTCCCACTGCACCGGGTCGGTGTCCTGGAATTCGTCGACCAGGACGACGTCGAAGCGCTCCCGCAGCCGTGTGCAGGCGACCGGGCCGCGGTCGGGGTCGGCCAGGGTCTCGCGCAGGCGGAGCAGCACGTCGTCGTAGGTCAGGATCTCGCGGCTCCGCTTGCGTTCCCTCATGTCTTCGCGTACGGCCTCGGCAAAGCGACGTCGGAGGGACGGCGTGTCCTGTTGGTGCGACAGGCCGGCACCAGCTCGGCGTCGGGGTGATCGAGTGCGTGGCGCGGCGATCTCCATCGCTCGGCACGAGGAATTTGCAACGGGTTGGTCCGGGTGGCGAACTTGCGCAGGAAGAGGTGATCGGTCACCTTCGATGAGGCGTCGCACCTCGACCAGCGTGACTTTGTCGACGTCCGGCGGTCCGAGCCGATAGAGGAACTGCAAGCAGAATCGTGGGTCGTTCGATGGTGGCGCGGTCGAAGTCGCGACTGGCCTTGCCGAAACGGTCCACGGCGTGATCTTCCCGACGCCGTCGCCAGGAGTGGAACGAACCGTCGTCCGCGTCCGCGGGCGCGATCGGTAGATGTCGACCAGGCCGTCGAAGGCGTGCAGGAGTGCTCGCAGCGCGTCGTGGAAGTTCGCCGTCGCCATGCGTGTGAACGTGACGACGAGAGGCTGAACGATTGAGGACGCTCTTCCGCGACGTAGCGCGCCGCCAGGGCGGCGATGGTGAAGGTCTTGGCGGTTCGCTGTTCCGCCACCGGCAGCAGCGTCATGCCGGTCGGGAGAT
>CAVTOF010000015.1:0-57332 GCA_963736225.1 uncultured Acidimicrobiaceae bacterium
GCACCACGAGCCACGCCCTCGGCAACGGCACGAACCACGTCACGCCGTTCGAACGTCGAGTTCGACGTCGTGAGCCCCTCGGGCCCGACGAGGCGACCGAAGAGATCTCTGATCTCGGCGGCGCTCGGAGGCGTCCAGCGCTCAACACCAATTAGGTAGTCCAGCGGGCCGCGGCTCGGAGCTCGCGGGCTCGAGACCGAGCTCGGCGGCCTGAGCGAGCCAGCGCTGACGCAACCCTGGGCCAGATACCAACTCGGGGACCTTTGGCAAACGGGTGACGAGAGCTGCTGCCTCGGCGGCCCGGGCCGTGTGCATCCCGGTGGCGTCCATGAGTCCCTCGATCTGGCGCCGGCGGGTCGAGAAGGCGCGGAGCGCGCTCTTGGGCACTCCATCCAGCTCGGCCATGCCGCGGAGTCGCTGGCCCGAAGCGGACGCCGAGCGCCTTGCCGAGGCCGGCACGGAGCGCTGACTGGTAGACGAAGCCGGCCGTGCGAGTGTGCGCGTAGATCAGGCGGCCGTCGGGGGCCGACCAGGCGCCGTCGTCCCCCTGCGCGACGTTGGCCACCAGCACGTGAGTGTGGAGCTGGGGGTCGCCGGCCCGCGAGGTGCGATGGACGAAGGCGGCGCCGACGATTCCCTGTGCCCCCATGCGGGTGAGCCCTCCGTGCCCCCGGCGGACGAACAGCGCCCGGCGCTCGAGGTAGTCGAGAGCCTGGGCGACGGCGTCGGCGTGCGACGGCCCGCACGGTGGCCGAGACGTCACGGTCGGAGAGGCCGTAGAGGAGGGAGACCGATTTGGGGGCCGAGAAGGTGAGGTCGAAGCCGGCCACCCGGCTCCGCGTCGGCCACCCCGCCGTTGGTCAGGATCTCGCCCTGCGGCGAGACGCCGGCGAGGACCGCTCGGAGATCGGCCGGCGCCACCTCGCCCTCGAGACCGAGGAGCGCGAGAGCCCTCCCCCAGCCAGTAGCCGGGAGACTCCCCGGCCCCGGTGTAGTACTCCTCGCGACCGGCGGCCACGGTGCGTAGGTAGTAGTCCTCGGCTCGGGCCACCAACTTGGCGATGGAGAGCACCCGGCTCAGCCGAGGGTCGGTGCTTCGCGTACCTCGGCCGAGCTCTGGCCGACCAGAGCCAGGAGGGCGACCTTGGGCACCAGGCGCCGGCGACCGAGACAGATCACCGGGAGCTCGCCCCGGGCCACCAGCTCGTAGGCGAAGGCCCGGGAGATCCCGAGCAGTTCGCCGGCCTCGGCAACGGTGTAGACGAGTCGCTCGTCAGGCGTCTGTGGATTGCGGATCGATGTGCTCATGGACGCCACGTTGGGCTGTGGACGTCCACAAAAACGTCCACAGAAACGTCCACAGCTTGGACTTCTTGGAGATTTTGTGGCTCGTGCAGCGAGAGGCAGGGCGGTCAAGGGCGGCGGAGCCGAGGCGTCCGACGTGTCGGCGCCGTCCCTTGAGGGCCCGGGCACACTCCCTGGACACAATGGAGTTGGCCGGCCCCCGGGGCCGGCCTGAGTGCGACATTGTCCGCTCTTGCGATGGCGTCTCCCGCCAGCAGCGCGTTGGCGAGCCGGGCGGCGAGCACCGGAGGTGCATGTGTGTGATCGATTCAATACACGCACGTCCGGTGATGGCTGAAGCCGCCCTTCGGCGACGGTGGCCATGGCGGCGGGGCAGCTAGCTCCGTCCAAGATCGGGTCAGTGAGGCACAGGCGAACGCGATGTCGGCCAGGTTCTGAGCTGATCGGAAAGGACAAGACTTGTGGCATGGCGCGAACCAGAGAGCCTCCTCTTCGGTGAGGTCGTGCGCATGCGAGAGCGCCCCTGGCGCAGGGTACTGAGAGATGAGTTCGCCGCCCCGCCGTTCTAGGGCCGTGAGAGCGATAAGCGGCCCGTTCCGAGTTGCACTAAGGAATTGCTCCCGCTCGGAGGGGTCGTCGGCGAGTACGTTGCATCATGTGGCGACAAGCCAATGTGGCAGCGCGCAAACGCTCCGTCCTTCATGCGTACGTGTGCCGTCAATACGGTGCGCCACAACATTGTTCTACGAACATTTGTTCGCCCAGACCCCTTGGCCTCTTCACGTGGCCCGGCACCAGCAGTCGGCCACCCGCAGCATCAGCTCCGCGGCGCCGAGTAGATCTTCCGACCGATGGCGATGGACCAGATGGACCCCGACCGACATCCCTCAGCGAGTGAGATTCAGAGACAGGTCGACAACGATCTCCCCATCTCATTCGGGGTCCCAGGCACTCCTGACTGCCAGATCCGAATCCTTCCTGCGGATCGGCTGGTGGAGATCCTGGTCGAGGATGATGAATCTGACCCTGACGTGAAAGGGCTGAGAAGCCTGCGGTTGTCCACGGCGAATCTCGACGGGAGATCGTGGCGTTCGTTGTCCATTGAGTGGGTGAGTACCCCAGTGGAGGCGTACCTGTTCGCCTGCGCGGTTACCGACCGTGTGCAACTGAGCGGCGAGTCGTTGGCGAAGGCTACCGACGTGGTACTTCGGGGCATGAAGGATCTGTTGCGTCGCGAGGACTCGTTGTCGCGGGACGCCGAAATTGGTTTGGCTGGCGAACTCGTTGTCCTCATCTCGCTGATGACTCAATCGGGCGTCAGTGCGGCACTTGACTCGTGGCTTGGCGTCTACGGGGAGGAACACGACTTCTCCGTGACTTCCGCAGACCTTGAGGTCAAGACCACGACATCCGAGGAGACGGACGCACTGGATAACGTCGGCGACGCAACTCCTCCCCGCTCCGGGCCGACCTCTTAGGTTGGTTTCGATTCAGCTCACACCCAAGAACGGAAAGAGCGCACTCACGCTCGCCGAATTGGCTCGCCTTGCGACGGAGAGAGCGGAGGGCCAAGGGAGCGAAGTGGAGAGCAAACTCGAATCGGTCGGTTATAGACGAAGCGATCAGGACCTTTACCGTACGTCTTGGGCATTGAGGAGCAGCGTGCTCGAGTATCTGGTCGATGCCAGCTTTCCTCGTCTCACATCAGTGGAATTGGCAAAGATCGGACCGTTAGCAACATTGATCTCCGAGGTCTCCTACCGCGTGCACCTCGAATCGCTTCAACCGTGTACAGAGCTCGTGGTTGAGTACGTCTCAAGCCTGGAGGACTTGTGACATCGATCGTCGAAACCCGCAGAGCGATTCTCGATGCTCTGACGCTTCTCCGGGGTCGAGACGAGCCTGAAGACCTGTTGGTGTTGGCCAGGCGAATCGCTGCGCTCCCAGACGACGCCCCGCTGGCAAGCGACCTGGATGTGCTTCTGGAGGACGCGTTACCAGTCAATCCTGTCGTGATCGCCTTGGGGGAAGTTGTCAGCAAGCTTGATGCCGCGGCCGAAGAACACAAATGGGTCGAAGAAACGCAACCATTTTCTACGGAGCGTCGCGAACGTCGTGTGTCGCTCACTTGGCTTGCCGCCCAAAAGCATCGCGGAACTCGCAAGATTGCGGCCAGTCATGCATCTGAAGCGGCCGACTGTGATCAGCGAGGACTTCACTCGCTGGTATACGCGATCACGCGTAGCAGAGCGTGAATTTTACTGGCCGTGCTACCAGGACTACCTGCGGACCAAGCGAAATTGGACCGAGGCGGATCTACGTTCTCTTGACCTGGCCTCCGACGAGGTCATGGAGCGGTTGGCAGATCCCCTTGCACCAAGGCCGCGGCGAGGACTGGTCGTGGGACATGTCCAAAGTGGCAAGACGGCGAACTTCACGGGTGTCATTGCCAAGGCGATAGACCAAGGCTACCGACTGATCATCGTCTTGGCCGGTATGCAGGAACCGTTGAGGCGGCAGACGCAGCGTCGGCTCGATATGGAACTTCTCGGGCGACCAAACATCCTCCTTGACCTCACCGAGCTGCAGGCTCAGGGGACAGCGCAAGGTGAATACCAGGACGATCCGTTGTGGGACGAGGACATGTTCTCTGACCTCCAGGGCTCCAAGCCTCGCCCGGAGATTGAGAGGCTGACATACCGTTCTTCTGATTTCAGCAAGTATTCGGCCAGTTCGCTTCGGTTCAAGGCGCCAGATGACCCCGTGTCCCTGCATGACGAGTCGCGCCTTTTCAGTACGCATGCCCGACTCGCTGTCGTGAAGAAGAACAAAGACGTTCTCGGCCATCTTGTGCAGGCATTGAAGGTCAATAAGTCATCAATGGCCGAACTGCCGGTCCTCATCATCGATGACGAATCGGATCAAGCATCGGTGAACACGGCGAAGCCATCCTGGCGCACGAAACGAGACGACGAAGAACTCAAATCAACACGGCAGGAACGAAAGCGCATCAACAAACTTCTTTCGGAGATGCTCGAACTTCTCCCGCTTGCTCAGTACGTCGGCTACACGGCCACTCCGTTTGCCAACGTTTTCATCGATCCGAGTGACAACGAGGACATCTTTCCGCAGCACTTCATCGTTTCGCTCGATGAACCCGAGAATTACATGGGAGCCAGTTCATTCTTCGACGCCGAGGATAACGAGGAGGAATCGCGGTGGTCCCTGTCCAACCGTGGGGCTTACATCCGGGAACTTCACGCCAAGACACGGGACGACACGGCCGAGAAGGAAGAGCTGAGATCGGCACTGGCCTCATTTCTCGTCTCCGGCGCAATAAAGCTGTATCGACAGGCCAAGGATCCGTCACTGGCGAAGCACTACAGGCATCACACGATGTTGATCCACGATGCCGCGCAAAGAGCGGCGCACAAAGAACGGGCCAAGAAAGTGATCGAGGTTTGGAAGACGAGTGATTGGGAGTCGGCCAGCGGAGAGGTACTGCTCAGGTCGGCGTTCGAAGACATGCGACCGACGTTGGAGGACCGGGGATCGCCGTCCGTCCCCTTCGTCGACAGCTTCGAAGTGATCAAGAATTTCATCAAGGACGTCGTCGCCAAAGTCGAGACTTTCGAACCTGCGGAAGAGAAGTCCGTCGAGAACTGTGTAATCGTCGTGAACAGCGATACCGACATAGAGAGGCGGCTTGACTTTGATCGCCGCGATACGTGGAAGGTCGTTGTCGGTGGTGCGATGCTCAGTCGAGGATTCACGATCGAGGGACTCACGGTTACGTACTTCCGTCGTCTCGCCAAGGCCCACGACACGCTGTTGCAGATGGGCAGGTGGTTTGGATACCGGCCCGGATACGGGGACCTCGTTCGCATCTATCTGGCTGACAAGCTGCCATTCTCGAAGAACAAGACCGTGAGCCTGTACGACGCATTTGTCTCGATTGCAAAGAGCGAAAGTGACTTTCGGAAGCAATTGTCCATCTACTCAGGGTGGGACGGCAATTCTCCGGCGATTACTCCGCGACAGGTCCGTCCTTTCGTACGACAATGCCTTCCTTGGCTGAAACCGACTGCGGCAAACAAGATGTACAACGCTCGTCTGAAGATGCAGCGCGAGAACATCTTCAGTCCAAAAGGCATGGCTTTTTCGGCTCCGGAAGTCAAGGCAAACTGGAAAGCAAGCCTCGGTCTGGTGAAGTCAGCGCTGGAGCACGTAGAGATCGACGACAGCGAACACAAGGCACGCAGAGTGTCCGCTTGGGTCGGTCTGATCGCCGCTGAAGGCGTGATCAAAACGCTGCGGAAGACCAAATGGTTGGATCAATGCTTTGACGACATTGTTCGACCGAAGGCGAACTATTACCAACACAGCATCGAATCAGGGTATTTGGAGGATTTCCTCATCCTATTCCCGCAACTTCTGGACGTGGGTGCAGGTGCGGGGACCGTTCTGGTGCCTGGAGTGGGTGAACGCACCGCGGTGAAAAGAACCAGAGTCGATGGTTACTACGGTGAATTCACAGACCAGAGCCACCGCGCGGTGGCACAGGCGTTCATAGGGTCGGCGGCGAGTTGCTCACCTGCACTCGTGCCCCACTGGAAGCCGGCGGGCCGAGGCGTCATTCTGGCGTACCTCATCCCTGAACAGGATCTCTTGAGGGGCACATCGGCCAGTCGGAGTACAGAGTCCGTTGACCCAGAGATTTGCACAGTGGGACTCACGATCTATCTGCCAGGGTCAGCTACTGCAGTACCCGGAGACCTGGGCCTAGAATTCGAAGCCATCGACAGCTCCTCTGGCTGAGCGGAATCTGGGACTCGACGTCGCTACAACGTACCGCTACGATCCGGTACCGATGGCGATTAGAAGATCAACTCCGAGGTGGGTCTGGTTGCCGGCGAACCCGTTGGGCGGCGCCGGCGGTGCGGCTTATTCAAAGCTGTTCCGAAATGACGCTCTGCCCGCGGCAGATCTGCTTGCTCGCGAGGTGCTTCAGAACAGCTGGGACGCTGCCCTCGTCCACGAGCTCCCGGATGCCCCCGCCTTTCGGTTTTGCTTCCGTTTCGTGACGTTGAAGGGAGCGTCAAAGGCAAGGTTCCTCCAATCATTCAACTTCGAATCGATTCTGGAGCGCCGCCAGGCTCTCGGAAACGACAGATACTTTCCGGACGGTGAAGCAATTCTCAATTTGAGTAAACAACGACAGCCACTGCAGCTGCTCTATCTCGAGGACTACGGCACCCACGGCATGTACGGGGATCCAAAGACGACCGTGAAGTCGCATCTCTACAAGGCTCTTTACATTCTGGGATCGACGTCAAAAGACGATTCTCGAGAGTCGCAAGGTGGATCCTTCGGGTTCGGTAAGAGCGCTTTCATCGGATCGTCCGGTCTCCGATCCGTCGTTGCGCACACTCGGTTCGCACCTAGGCAGGGGGATGGGGCCTCGCAACGCCTCATCGGATTCACTTGGTGGGGGGAGCACGAGGTCGGGGGCAAGGCCTTCGAGGGTCGTGCGATGTTCGGACTGCCCGGAAAGACGTTGCAATCCGGAGCTCTTCCACTAGTCGACCGCCCGGCAGAGTCCCTGGCTGCCTCATTGGGGATGCCGAAGAGGTCATCGGCCGCCGGACAGATGGGCACCACGGTGATGGTGGTCGACCCGGTCGTCGGGCCCGAGGAGGTATGCGCTGCGGTCGAGCGCTACTGGTGGCCAGCGCTTGAGGACCATCTGATGGACGTGACTATTGAGACGGAACAGGGCGACACGCTCGTGCCGCGACCACGAGGCCAGAAGAGCTTGGTGCCGTTCGTCAAGGCTTACGGGATCGCCGTCGGGCTGAAGGAACCAAAGCCAGCCAGCAATGAACGACTTGCATCCAACAAGTGGCGCGCAGACTCGCAAGGCACGAAGTATGGGTCACTTGCCCTGGTCATTGACAAGGATTCCAGCTCGCTGGACGGGAGCGTCGACGCCGACCCGATCGATGCGTCAAAGCCGGTCGTCGCTCTGATCAGGGGTCCGAGAATGGTCATCGAGTACAAGACCTTTCAATCCCGACTCCCTATCCGCGGCGTCTACGTCGCGAGCCCCGAAATCGACGACTATCTCCGAGAGGTAGAACCCCCTGCGCACAACACATGGGACAACGTCCGGAGCCAACAGGTCGACGAACGTGCTCGTGAGGTCGCAAAGAGCGCCCTTCGCGCGGATTCGCCGTTCAGTCCAGGAGTTCGCAGAGGAATTCGCTCCCCCGCCATCAGACGTGCCAACGGACCTGCCGCTCTTCGGGACACTGTTGAGCGGACTGATCGGTGGTCGCGGATTCGGGCCACCTCAACCTCCCGGTCCTGGCGGTCACGTAGGACCGTTTCTCACCTTCCGCGGTACGAAAGCAGATCGGAGAAAGCGAGCCGACGATGGGACGATCGTGCTGGAGAGGAGCCTCTCAGTAAAGATCCCTAACGACCCCAGATGGGAGAACGCGAAGCTTGACGTGATCATCGAAGCATCCATCGCGCAAGACCTCGACGCCACCACGTCCGATCCGGTGAAAGTCGACATACTCCCGCCGGATCACTTCGTTCGCGTCGATGCGAACGGCTTGTACTCCGGATCCGTCAGTCCCGGGTCGGAGGTCGTCTTCACCCTCACGACTGGGCCATATCCAGAGGACCGCAGTCTTTTGATCCTCCCCAAGGCAGCGCTGCATGCACTCCCAACGGTCTCCGGCGAGGACGTTGCATGACCACGTCGGACCTCACGATCAAGACGAGCCAACGACTCCTCGCTAGACCTTATGAGGGAGTCGATTCGCTCAGTGCAGCGCTCGAGCTGACGATGCTGCACATCGACGGTAAGTCCTACCCTCAGGGCAACGTGAGCCTCTCTCGCGAATCTCTGCCCTTGAAGTCTGGTGAACTCGAGATCTTCCTGGATGTCGACCGTGTCCTCGAAGTCATCGAGCCATTACGCATAGATGCGACGGACCTCGCCGTCGCCTGCGTGGCATTGGGCTCCGTGATAGCAGCGTCTTGCACTGTGTTCGACGAAGGCGTCGTGGATTGCACATTTCCTCGGACCGTCGAACTTCAAGGCGATCCGTTCGTGTTCGAGAGTCCCAATGGGTTTGACATGCGCGTCGTGCTCTACTTGCGGACTGATTTGAGACCGAGGGCGTTCCGTCCCCACCGATCCGGAACCTGGTTGGCTCTAGCAGCGTTCAGCGTCTTTCCATCCACCTCATTGTCAAGGTTCTGTCCCGTGCCCATGGACGATGTGATACGCGGCAGGTACGGGCTCCCGAAGAGCTGCATGTCCTACGTCGAAGTGGGCGACAACGTCCTTTCAGCAGACGCGCTCGACGACGAGATCGAAGTATTCGTAGATCTATCAATCCTTCGCTTACTGCAAGAAAACCCGGATGAGCCACTCGCCACCTATGTACAGCTTGACCTCGTGTCGGAGACGCTCTGCGCCCTCCTTTCGAAAGCGGCGGAACAGGTTTCCGAACACGGAGAATTCAATTCTGTCGAGGACATGCAGTCGGCTCAGCGTCCGATCGCTCGCATTTTTGTCGAGGTGGCCAAGTCGGGGGGACTCAACCCAAATGAACTGCTCGGGGCTGCAGTCCGGAACCCCGGCCTAGTCAGAAGCTGTGTCGAGGCCCACGTCGGGATGCTGAAGACTACTTCTCGAGCGCTTCGAGACGTGTCATGAAGTATCCCTGTTTCAGGATCTCACAGGGTCTCACGGCTCTCGCCAACTACAGCGAGTCGAAAAGCAGCGTACGAGTCGATCCCGAAATGCGGGTCGTCAAAGGTGCGTCGGCCCATACAGAGGTAGAAGTCGCACTGTCGTTGTTGGCGGACCGAGTCACCGTCGCTAGAGCCCAGAAGCTGAGCTCCAACCGGTCTCATGACAAGGTCGAAGGCGTGCTTTCGCTCGCGCTGTACGAATCACTTCGAGACGTCCCGCCACAAGCTCTCGGAGACCCGGGTTTCTGGCGATTCGTCGCTGTCGAGACGGTGAGGGAGTTTGTCTATTGGCGTGACGGCGAAGACTGCAGCCTCGCCAGCTTCGGCCTCAAGTCAGAAAGGCGCATCCCCGACTGTGTGCCCCTCCGGATGTTTAATAGGGCTCACCTTGCGCTGAAGATCGCAGGGGACGACGGGATGACGGACGTTCAAATCGCAACTACTGGGGGAGCGGACTTCTGGCAGAGCCACGTCCTCCGGGTTCAAAATCGGTTTGACCCGCGGATAGTCGGCCTGCTTGCGCTAGCGATGGCAGACAAGTCCATCCCAAATGTGGGAGTGCTTCGTGAGGTTGCGAAAGAAATACGACAGATACGTTCAAATGTCGTACTCGAGCTGATCGAAGCGGACAGGCTCGCGCAAATCCTGAAGGAATCGCTGTGACTAGGTGTCCCCTGGTCAGGACTCAAGCCTTGAACCTGAAGGGAAGAGATTGTCAACTACAAGCCCCATAGTTGGTCGATCCACGAAACGGACTAAGTCTGCGAGGCCAAAGGCCAAGACGGACGGCTCCATAACTCGGCATCCCGCGCTCGAGCTGGCCCCCGAGTACGCCCGCGAACCAGTCTCCTGGTGGTCACGGTTCTTGAGGAGCAATGTCCCTTACGCCGCCGCAGAGGATCGACCTGAGTTGATCGGTATGGATCTTTACTCCAGCATCGGCGGTCTGACTCTGGGATCTCGAGTGGCAAGCGAGATGCTTGGTCGACGTTTGAGAATCGAGGCGGCCGCAGATACTGATCATGAAGCTCTCGAGGTGTACGCCGCAAATTTTCGACCTCGAAGGACCGTCAACGAATCGGTCCGGGATCTCGTCGACTTTCAGATCACCGAAGACGAGAGAACCGGGCGTTTTCGGTTCCGGTATGCAACGACTGCAAGAGACGGAGAGGCTCTGAAGAGTCCGGAGCTTCTCGTCGGAGGTCCGCCTTGTCAGGGCCACTCCAGTCTCAACAACCGAACGCGCAGTGCCGATCCGAAGAACCAGCTTCTCTTGACGATGCCAGCGATGGCGGTCGCAATGGACGTCCCATCGGTCGTGATCGAGAACGTTCCAAATGTGCTCAACGATTCACGAAAGGTCGTTCGCATTGCGCAGGACCTGTTCGAGAGCGACGGATACATCGTTGAGCAAGTGGTGATCAGCGCTCACAAGCTCGGATGGCCACAAATGCGGAAGCGGTTCTTCATGATTGCTCGGAAGGAGCCCCGGTCGTACCCTCTTGAAGGGGTCTTGGATGCGATCACGATGGCACCTCAGACACTTTCCTGGGCCATCGATGATCTACTTTCATTGTCGATGTCCGAGGAATCCTTGATGGATTCTGTTCCGAAGATGAGTGAAGAGAACGAACGTCGGATTCGTTGGCTCTTCGAGAACGACGCGTATGAGCTCGCCGATCACGAACGTCCTAAATGCCACCAAGACGGCCACACGTATCCAGCTGTCTACGGGCGACTGCATTGGGAGGAACCTGCTCCGACGATCACCGGTGGATTCTCGACCCCTGGGCGAGGGCGGTTTGTGCACCCTCTACGACAGCGAGTTCTTACTCCCCATGAGGCTGCGAGGGTCCAGGGGTTGCCCGACGACTTCGACTTCGAGCCGGCAACGGGGTCTGGATTGACGAGAGCAAAGCTCGGCAAATGGATCGGTGACGCAGTGCCACCGATTCTCGGGGCGGCTGCCGTCCTAGCCGCTATTTCGTAGGACTCGCGGCGTGAAAGAGACTCAATATTGATGCGATCATCGAGGGCCGTGTGCGGCCTGCGGTGCCGAACATCAGCCAACATCATTTGAGGCGAGGCCGTTTTACTGGAGCTCCGTACGAGCACTTTGACATCCCGCCGCTATCGTCGCGGAGTAGGACAGGGAATTCCGAGTGATGAGCAAGCTGACAGAGATTCGTGCCTCTTCTCCAGCGGCATATACGCGCATGACGAGGCAGCGCCGGCGCGACACGGGTCCCGAAATTGCTCTACGGTCGGCACTGTGGCGACGGGGATTTCGGTTTCGTGTCGACCTTCCCGTTGTCGGTCGCCGCAAGCGCGTCGACATCGTTTTTCACACGACTACGAGTAGCCGTATTTATCGACGGCTGCTTCTGGCATCAATGTCCCATCCATGGCTCGCTGCCGAAGTCCAATCGTGATTGGTGGTTGGCCAAACTGAATGCGAACGTGCGTCGAGATCGGGCGGCCGACCTCGAGTTGGTCGACGCAGGATGGACAGTCGTACGGGTGTGGGAACACGAAGACGTCAATCAGGCTGCTGACCGGGTCGAGCGGGCCATTCATGGGGCGTCATAGCCGTTCCAATGAGAGTCCGTAGCTCGCTGGCAATGGATGCTGATCGATGACCAGTGCGCCCGTTATCTCGTTCGAAAACCTGGCAGATGCCGACCTCATCGTCGATGCAATCTACGAAGGCGGACGTACCGGAAATTTCTCCGATGAGCCGCTAGCCCGCCTCCTACCTGTAGGTAATCAAGGCGGCTTTAGGTACAAACTGGTGGACGGAAGAGTCGCCCTTGTAGTGCTCTACACGACGGGTGGCGAGGTTGACTGGCCAGACCGACTAGATCCCGAACTGGGAGAATTGACCTACTTCGGGGACAACCGTCAACCCGGTAGCGAACTACACGACACAAGCCGTGGTGGAAACCGCCTGCTGCGGGATCACTTCACGTGGGCCTATGGAACTGAGGACGAGCGAAAGCTCGTACCCCCGTACCTCCTCTTTGAGAAATTCGGATCTGGTCGCGACGTCCGATTCAGGGGCTTGCTAGTACCAGGCTCGGTCCGGCTACGACAATCTGAGGATCTCGTAGCCGTCTGGCGGCATATTGGGGGGAGCCGGTTTCAGAACTACCGGGCGACTTTCACTTTGATCGCATCGCCCGTGCTGTCAAGGAGCTGGATCCGAGACATTCTCGCCGGAGATGCTCTCGGAAATCCTTGCCCGCCAGAGTGGCGCACCTGGGTGCGCTCGGCTCACCGTGTCGTTCTTCGGGCAGAACCCACCCGAGTGATTAGAACGAGGGATGAACAGTTACCGGCGGTCGACCGGCTGGGGCCGCTCCTAGAGATCACGAAATACTTTCGGGCATGGCCTCAAGGATTCGAGGCATGTGCTGTGGATCTATGGCGGATGTTTGCTCCGGCAACCGGAGTGACTGACCTTACAAGGCCATGGAGAGATGGCGGGCGTGACGCCGTTGGAGAATACTTACTTGAGCCCGTTTCAGACAGAGTGGTAGTTGAGTTCGCGCTTGAAGCTAAATGCTACGCAGTACAGAACTCAGTTGGTGTACGAGAATGTCTCGATTGATTGCTCGACTTCGCCATCGGCAGTTCGGCGTCTTCGTCACGACGTCCTACTTTGCACGCCAGGCATACGAAGAAGTGCGGGCGGACGCCCACCCTGTGGTCTTGATATGTGGTCGGGACATCGTTGACATCCTTGAGCAAAACCACCTTGCCAGTTTGAGCGACGTGCGCGGCTGGCTCCACGCCAATTACCGCCAGACTCCATAAGCTCGAGGGTGAGTATCCGCCGGTTAGGGCCTTAGCGTCTGTGCCCCAGCGTCGGTGCTCCACCGCTCACGATTCGAACTGGCGTGATCCTGAGACGTCGACAGCTGATGCAGCGAACGCCGCGTGTTCCGGCGAACTCGTTGGGTTGTCGCAACTTGTGGCAACCTACGCAGCGTTTGAGGGCGTTCTGTTGCGATACTCCATTCGTGTCTTTAGCAATCGGTCCCCGGAGTCCTTGACGCACGGTGTCCAAAGCCTTCTGAAGAGGAGCCGCCGCCGCGGCAATACCCGACTCGCGCCGACCGCTACGAGCCGACGCGACAAGGATCTTCATCTGCGTTTCCGTGAGCCAGATCGGAATTCCACCTCGGGGGATCGATCGGCCTTCCAAGGTTGAGGCGGCCCGACGCAAGACCGCACCATTAGTGCGTCCTCTGTATGTCAGTTCAAGGAGTGCGCGGATCTGTGTCCTTGTCAGGGCGAACTGAGACAACTTCCCAGGATCCGAGCCGAGCACATCGGTCGCCGGTGAATCGGGCATGCCGCATGATGTCCGGTGGGCGGGGTCAACGTCAACGATGAGCCTCGGAAGTGAGCTCAGTTTGGGCGCGAGGATGGCCGTCGTGTCGGCCGTTCCGCGAGAAGCGTGTCCAAAGCTAGGTCGGTCAAGAAACTGCATGCCCGGAAACTGTTGAAGCAGTGGGTCGGTTACCTCGGCCCGGTGGACCCGAAACGCCGGGCATCAATCCATTTGTTGAGTTCGACTGGGTCGAACCGAATCAGGTGACCGACGCGCACGAACGGCATCGTGCCTTCGGCGACGAACCGTCGGACTTGACGCATTGAGATACCGAATGAGCGCGAGACGGTCTGAATGTCGACCAATGTGGGAAGCCCTTCCTGCTGCCGGACCGGCTGCCGGTCACCACCAGTTGGCACAATCGCTCCCTTCATAGTGGTCAAGAGAGGGTCTGTTGATCGGATTGCGGGTCGTGTTGACCCGGGTGCAGTACGTCATATCGCCGTCCTTCAGTCCTGATATCGGGCATCGGAACTCGCTACGTGTCAAGCAGTGCACCAAGCAAGGCTGCGGCCTGGTGATCCTGAGCGGGCAGTGTGTGCTGGTACACGTTGAGGGTCGTCGCCTTATCTCGATGGCCGAGCCGAGCGCTGATGGTAGCGATCGGTGTTCCCGCGGCCCCGAGGTTCGTAGCCACGTAGTGACGTAGATCGTGGAGTCGTACGCCGGAGATTCCTGTCGACTTGCACAGTCGGCCAAAGCGATTCGTTGCCACGTCGGGTCGCCATGGCCGACGACCATCGGCATCTGAAGTGAAAACGTAGGCGTCCTCGTCGAGCGCAGATGCACATGCCGAGGCACGATCATTGGCACGCTTCTTGTGGATTTCCAGTTCTCGCATCGTCCCTGGATCCAGAATCACGCGCCTCGCCTGATGTGTCTTCGTATCCTTCTCGACAACTGCTGATTCCACCATTGTCAGGGAGTGAGCGATCAACAGCTCGGATTTCTTCCACTCGATGGAGTTCCAGCGAAGGGCGAGTGCCTCACTTCGCCGGCACCCCGTGGCGGCTAGCACGCGCAGGTAGGTCGCGAAATCCTCGTCGTCTTCCTTGGCGGCAGCGAGCAGCGTGAGTACCTGTTCGACAGACGGCGGGTGGATCTCGTGGTGGCGCGACCTAGGCGGGCTGGCATCGACCGCGGGGTTGCGCGTGATGAGTCCCCATTTGCGGGCCTGGTCCAGGGCCTGACGGATGACTACGTGACAGATCCGGATCGTCCTCGGCGAGAGCTTCTTGCCCCGCTCGCCGGGCTGCGCCGCGAGCCGCACGTAGAACGAGTCGATGTCGGCGGCCTTCAGGTTGGCGAGCCGGGCCCGTCCGAGGCCCGGACGGATGTACTTGTCGGCCACCCATCGATAGTTGCCTATCGTGGCCGGATCGACGGACTGAGCCTTGGTTTCGAGCCAGCGGTCGAGGAGATTGCCGAAAGTGCCAGCAGCTGAGGCCGAGTGGCGGCCCTCGTCGACCTCGGTGACGAGTCGTGCGAGCGCCTTCTCGGCTTCCTTCTTGGTGCCATGAACAGTGCGCTGGGCGTAGCGCTTCCTGCCGGTTCGCGGGTCCCGTCCGACGAAGACGCTCAGGCGCCACGTCTTCGGACCTCGCTGCTGAAGATGACCGGCCACGGCAATCTCCTGATAGGTGGATTGCCAATCAGATTGCCAACTGCAGGGATTGCCAGCAAGTCATTTGCGTATTAGGCCTCTGAACTGGACTTATACTGCGCGCTCGGAGGGATTCGAACCCCCAACCTTCTGATCCGTAGTCAGATGCTCTAGTCCGTTGAGCTACGAGCGCTGGGTAAGTGGATCAGTGTACTGGAGCACCAAGCGGCACTTCCTGGCCGACGAATCCCCAGTTGAGACATATTCAGACCGACATCGGCAGCGCGTTGTAGCCCGCGCCAGCCAGGTGTGGAGCGGCACCGGCTATGCAACGTCCACTGGCCACTCAAGCAAACGGGTCCGCAATCGTCAGGATGAGGTGGGTGGGTTCGGATCAGTCGTACCGAGCACGATTCCGGCCAGACCCTGTACCAGCTGGGCAGTCGAGCGGACGGAGGGGTTGGACGAGTGCGCCTCCGCATTGAGCGCCTCCTCCGCCATGGCGCGTGCCACGGGCTCGCTGATCGGGGGCAAAGGCTGCGCGGCGAGGTCGGCGACGTGCTTCTGCAACGCGGCCGAGGGCGAGCCGACGGCGACCTGATACTCGGCCGGCGTCGAACTCTGGTCCCCGGGCAGCGTCGTCGTGACGTAGGCCGTGCGGCTGCCGTCGGGGTTGGTGATGACGGCGTCCAGGACGGCGGCGCCGCTGACACGCACCGAACCGTGCACCACCGAGGGGATGGCGACGACGGTGTCGGTGGACCGGTCACCCCTTCGGCCCACGCTCAGCGACGTCGCCATCATGGCGAAGCTGCGCGAGGACGGGTCGTAGGCGTAGGCGCCCAAGCGGCCTGCCGTCGCCACGGGCCACACCCGCATGAGCTGGGTGCCACGGCTCGGGATGAGCAAATCGGCAGGCGACGGTTGCGCCTTCGTATTTCCCTTGCCAAGAGTGCCGTTGGCCGTCGTCTGGTAGCTCGAGTGCTGCCACCGGACGCACCAGCAGGATCCCGGCGTGCGCGCCAAGCCCTTCCAGGCCCAGAGGGTCCCACCCGTCTGCGTCGCCTCCTGAGCCGCCAGTTCGTTCGACACGATGGTGCTGTCCGTGCTCGAGGAATCGCCGAATTCGGTCGTGAAGACGGCCGCGTGCATCGCTTGAGCCTCCGCCTCGGCCGTCTGGTACCCGAAGGTGAAGTTGGGCGGATAGCCACCAGGCTTGGCCGGCAGACCGAGAAGGTCCTGCTCGATGGTGAAGGCGTATGTATAGACGTGCGGCGCGTAGACGATGTTCGGATACGACGTGAATGGCGCGCTCACCTGGAGTGAGAAATCGGTCAGGTTCCGGTAGGCCAGCGGCTCGAAGAAGATCTGCTGGCGTTGGACCGAAGCCAGCTGCGGATAAGAGCACTGGTCGCCGAGCGAAGTCGGCGCCGAAGCGGGACAGGTGGGCTTGCCGTCGCGCACCCCGGTCAACGCCTCGATGGCGCGGGTATAGAAGGGGTAGAGCAGCTGGCTGCTCGCGGCGTACCCGTTCGCCGCCGGAAGCGAGCCGGTCGAGCCGGGCTGCGGCTCGTTCATGAGCTCGTAGCCGAGCACGGCCGGATCGTGCTCGAATCGGCGGGCCAAGGCGGCCAGCGCGCCGATGTAGTGGTCCTGGAGACCGGTGCCCGGAGCCTGCCCCTTCGGCGCCGCCACCGGGCTGTTCTGCCAGAAGTTGGCAAAGGCGGCGGACTCGGCCGGGTTGAGCTCGTCGATGCCGTAGAGGGCGCAGCCGGGCTTGCCGTCCGTCTGCACCGCCCACGCCGGCGCACCATCGCCACCGCCCGACGGCGAGCAGCCGGCCGGGGACGCACTCTTCGATGCCGGCAGGATGTAGCGCGAGTACTGGTCCTGGTGCATGTCAAGGATCACGTAGATTCCCTGCTGACGCGCCCAGCCCACCACCTGCGCAACGCGGGCAAGGTACGTGGTCGAGTAGACGCCAGGCGTCGGTTCGAGCTGGCTCCAGTTCAAGACGAGGCGCACGACGTCGAAACCCAACGCCCGCATCTGCGCGAAGTCGTCACCGCTGCCCGGAGCCGTCGACTGGGCGTAGGCCGGCCGCGATGCCTGCACCTCGCACAGCGGGGGCTGGGGTACCAGCGGCGAGGCCTTCGGGCAGCGGCCGTCGTAGGCGGAGGGCGACACCGGGAAGATTGCTGGACCACCGTTGGCGCGGGGGTAGGCGACGTCCTGCATCCCGACCGCGGCGACGCCGTGGAGCAACACTTGCCGACCGGCGGCGTCGGCCAGGTAGGGGGTGACGTCGAGGCCGCTCGTCGGGACGACCACGTGGAGAAAGCTCGATGCGGGAGGTGAGCCGACCGTGCCCGTGGTCGCAACCGCTGCTCCCGAAAGGGACGCCGGCGCAAGGGTCGAGGCGAGGACGCAGAACGTTGCCGCCACCGTGGCCACGACAAGGGAGCGGGGCGGGGCGGGACGAAGGTTCACGGAGGAATCTGAGAGGGCTCGGCGCGGCGGACGACGAGGAACGAGTACGGCGCAGCAACCTATCGGACCTATCCTTGCAAGACGGGTCGGGGCGCCGGGTCGTGCCCGGCGTATCCTTGGCTCCTCACGAGAGGAGCGGCTCATGCGCTTCAACCACATGGAACTGACGTTCCCAAGAGGAACCCTCACCGCGGAATGCCGAGAGGAGATCGACACCTTCTACGGAGCGGTCTTCGGGTGGACCGCCCTCGACACCGAGGTCGTCGGTCAGCTCTGCCACCTTCTGCAACCGGACCCGGGCCAGTTCATCCTCCTGGCCGAGAGCGACCGACCGATGTCCTCCCCCGGGTACGACCACCTCGGGCTGCTTCAGGACTCGCGGGACGACGTCGACCGTCTGCTCGAGGAGTGCACGCGCTTCGCCGACAAGGACGACCGCGTCAGCATCGTCCAATACGACGATCTCGTCTACCCGAACCTCACGGTCCACGCCTTCTACGTGAAGTACCTCCTTCCTGTCTATTTCGACGTCCATTGCTTGGAGCGGGCAGCCGACTGAACGAGCGCGCCGACAGCCTCTTCTGAGGACGTCGGGTACAGACGAGGGTTCAGAAAGCCGGTCAGACCGAGATCGGGAGCTTGGTGTAGCCGCGCACCGTGGTCGTATAGAGCGGCACGGCGCCGGCCATGTCGACCGACCACTCCGGGAAGCGCTTGAACGTCTCCTCGAGCGCAATGCGCCCCTCCGTCCGCGCCAGTGCCGCGCCGAGGCAGAAGTGGATCCCGTACCCGAAGGACAGGTGGTGGTCGAAGTTGCGGTGGATGTCGAAGCGGTCCGCGTCCGGGTAGGCGCGCTCGTCGCGGCCGGCCGAGCCGGTGATCATCACGACCTTCGAGCGGGCAGGGATCGTGCCGCCGTGCACGTCGACGTCGGCCGTGCACCAGCGACTCTGCACCGGTGACGGCGCCTCGTAGCGCAGCAGCTCCTCCACACAGTTCGGGATGAGCGACTGGTCGGCGGCCAGCTCGGCGCGCTGGTCCGGATTGTTGTCGAGGGTCAGCGTGGCCCAGCCGAGCATGCGGGCCACCGTCTCGGTGCCGGCGCTCCCGATCAATGCGGCGAAGTTGACCGCCTGCGCCAAGGTGAGCCGGCGCGGCTCGCCGTCCTCTTCGACGATCTCGCCGTTCACGAGGTCGGTGAACATGTCGTCGCGCGGGTGCGACTGCCGATCGGTCAGCGTCGCCCCGAGGTACTCCATGAAACGGAGCATCGCCGTCGTCGAGATGTCGTTCGACATCCCCGTCTCGGGGTCGAGGTGGAAGGACTCGTCGATCCAGCCGCGGACCATGTCGCGGTCCTCGGGCGGCACGCCGAGGAGCGCGGCGATCACGTAGGCGGGGACGCGCGCCCCGAAGTCCTGGACGTAATCGAACGAGCTCCGGCCGACCAGTCCGTCGAGCAGGTTCGCGGACAGCGTGCGGATGTCCTCTTCGAGCAGCTTCATGCGCCGCGGCGTGAAGGCCTTGGAGACCAACCGCCGGTAACGGGTGTGCTCCGGCGGGTCCATGAAGATCATCATCTCCATGTCGGTCGGCTCGGCGGAGATCATCTCCATCACCGTGCCGTGCGAGGAGCAGAACGTCTTGGGGTCGCGGCTGAACGTGTCGACCTCGGCGAAGCGGCTCACCGCGTAGAAGTCGTACTGCTCGTTGTAATAGAGCGGTTGCTCGTCGCGCAGGCGCTTCCAGATGGAGTGCGGGTCGACCTTGTACTGCTCGTCGAGCGGATCCCAGGCGAGCGGCTCGGTGTCGATGGCCGTCATTGGTCGAGGCTCACTCGTCGGGGCTCCGGAGGCCGACGTGGTCCTCTTCCCAGAGTTTGATGCCGCCCAGGATGCCGGCCGTGTTCGGCACGACCGTGATGCGCTCGAGCACGTCGCCCAGGTCGCGCCGGTTGATGCGCGGCGCGTTGCCGCCGCCGATGTAGAGGTGGTCGAAGAAGGTCACCGCATCGAGGTAGGCGATCATCTTCTGCACGCGCTTGTTCCAGCGCTTGTCGCCGATCTTCTTGCGGGCCGGCTCGCCCAGCTGCTCGTTGAACGACTCGCCCTTGCGGAACTCGATGTGGGAGAACTCCAGGTGCGGCAAGAGGCGGCCGTCCATGAAGAAGGCCGTGCCGAAGCCGGTGCCCATGGTGATCACGGCCTCGAAGCCCTTGGTGCCGGCGACGGCCAGGCCCTGGACGTCGGCATCGTTGGCCACGCGGCACGGCTTGCCGATCGCCTTCTTCAGCGCCGTGGCCAGCTTGAAGTGGGACCAGGCCTCCTGGAGTTTCATGTCGACCTCGGTGCCGGGCCCGCTCTTCGTGACGAAGTGCGGCGCGCTGAGGATGTGGCCCCGGCGCACCATGCCGGGGAAGCCGGCCGAGATGCGATCGGCCTCGGGCAGCTTCTTGGCCAGCTCGGTCAAACGATCGACGAGGTGCTTCGGCGGCATGGGGTAGGTCGTGGCGAGGCGGACCCGGTCCGCCACCAGCTCGCCCTTGGCATCGAGCACGTTGGCCTTGAGTCCGGTGCCGCCGATGTCGAAGGCGAGCGTGTACGGGTGCTCGTGCGCGTCGGCTGCTGCTGCGCCGGTCGAGGAGTCCGTCACCAGGAGAACTGTATCGAAGTGAGGTTGGAGCAGGGCCCGGCGAAACCGGTCCCGTCATCCGAAGAGGACATTGTGGATGACAGCGCGGAGCTGGCCGCCCAATTCCTCGTCGGTCACGGACTCGAAGGCCTCGCCAGCGAGGAAGAGCCCCGAGAAGACGACGCCCACCGACGCCGCCATCCTGACCCGGTTCGCCAGCGGGATCCGGGGGTCGGCCAGCACCTGACGCAGCTTGTTCTGGATGTCCTCGTGCTCGGCCTCGTGCTGCTCGTTGTGCAGCTTCTCGAGGGCGGCCTGGTTTCGCTCGTGCATGGCGAAGAGCTTGCGCTGGGGCAGCATCTGGACGGCGATCTCGTCGACCAGCTCGCCCCACTGCTCGAGGGTGACCGGTTCGTCCCCCATGGCCAAGAGGGCCTGCTGGCCGAACTCGTGGATGCGCATGTGCAGCGCCAGGAGGATGTCGTCCTTGGACTCGAAGTAGTAGTACAGCGCGGCCTTGGTCACGCCGAGGCCTTCGGCGATCTGGCGCAGGCTGGTGGCGTCGAAGCCTTGCTCGGTGAAGAGGTCGAGCGCCACATCGAGGATGCGCTGGCGAGTGTCGACGTGAGTGATGGTGGGATCGGGCAGGTCAGACGGGTTGTCGTCCAGCTCGAGGGCGGGCTCGTCACCGGCGACGGCGTCGGTGAGTCGCTGCTCGTTCTGTTCTGACTGGTCGGTCTGCGTCATATTTCTTTCGACAAATCTACTTGACGGCCGGTTAGTAACACCATACTCTGACCGTCTGGCCCTCAGTTTACTGACCGACAGGTAAGGATGTCCATGGCTGACGAGCTCATGATCCAGGCCGATGGCCTGAAGAAGAGGTATGGCGAGACCGAGGCCCTGGCGGGGGTCTCGTTCGGCGTGCCTGCGGGGACGATCCTCGGCTTGCTGGGTCCGAACGGCGCCGGGAAGACGACGGCGGTGCGGATCCTGACCACGCTGGCCGTGCCCGACGCCGGTGCGGCGACGGTCGCCGGGATCGACGTGGTTCGGCACCCGGGCGAGGTACGGCGCCACATCGGCGTGGCCGCCCAGGACGCCACGTTGGACCCGCTGCTGACCGGGCGCCAGAACCTCGTCTTGGTGGGCGAGCTGTCCGACATGGGCCGCTCGGCGTCCCGGTCCCGGGCGACCGAGTTGCTGGAGCAGTTCGAGCTGACGTTCTCGGCCGACCGGGTGGTCAAGGGCTACTCGGGCGGGATGCGCCGCCGGCTGGACCTGGCCGCCTCGATGATGACCCGGCCCCCGGTCTTGTTCCTCGACGAGCCGACGACGGGGCTCGACCCGACGTCGCGCCAGCGGGTGTGGGAGGCCATCCGGGAGTTGCTCGGTGAGGGCGTGACCGTGTTGCTGACGACGCAGTATCTCGAGGAGGCCGACGAGTTGGCGGAGCGCATCGTCGTGGTGAACCACGGCCTGGTGATCGCCGACGGGACGCCGCTCGAGCTGAAGGAGGCGAGCCGGAGCGCTCGGTTGGAAGTGACGTTGTCGGCTCCCCACCCGCAGGCGGTGGCGGCCATGGCGCCGCTCGTGGCAGGGACGGTGCACGTGAGCGACGACGGGCGTCGACTGATCGCCGGCGTGGACGCGTCGACGGGCTTGGCCACGGCGGTCGTCCGTGCCCTGGATGCGGCCGGCGTGCTGGTGGACAACATCGAGGTGCGCCAGCCCTCGCTCGACGACGTCTTCTTCGCCTTGACCGGTGAGCACGTCGAAGAGGAGGACGAGGTGGTGGCTGATCCTGGGGTCGAGGACGGTCGGTCCGAAGTCGGGGGACCGCTGCAGGACGAGGCCGACGAGTGGGCGGAGTTGGAGGGAGCGCAGCGATGACGACGACCACGTTGACCCCGACCACGGTGGGAGTGCGTCGCCCGCAGGTGGGCGGCGTCTTGGCCGGCCGGCTCTCCGACGTGTGGGCGATGACGCGCCGCAGTCTGGTCCATATCTCTCGGGAGCCGATGCAGCTGTCGGACGTGACGCTGCAACCGCTCCTCTTCACGGTGCTGTTCGTCTACATCTTCGGTGGGGCCATTCCGATCCCCGGTGGCGGGAGCGACGTCGACTACCTCTTGGCGGGGCTGTTGTCGTTGAACCTGGTGACCTCGACCATGGGCACCGCCGTCGGGCTGAGCACCGACCTGCACGAGGGCATGATCGACCGCTTCCGTGCGCTCCCGATGTGGCGCTCCGCCATGTTGGTAGGCCGTTCGATGGCCGACCTGCTGACCTCGTTCCTCTGCGCCCTGATCGTCGGGCTGACCGGGCTGGCCGTGGGCTGGCGGCCGGGGTCCAACTTCATCTCCATCGTGGGCGGCTTCGCCCTCGTGCTCTTCTTCGCCTACTCGTTGACGTGGATCTGCGTGGTGGTGGCGATGAACTCGAAGAGTCCCGAGTCCGCCGCGTCGTTCGGGTTCATCGTGCTGTTCCCGCTCGCCTTCGTCTCCAATGCCATGGTGCCGACGCAGCACATGCCCGGCTGGCTCCAGGCCATCGCCAACTGGAATCCCGTCAGCGCCGTGACGACCGGGGCCCGGGTGCTGTGGGACAACCCCAACCCCGCCGGGACGATCCATGCGTGGCCCATGCAACATCCCGTCGAGGCGTCGTTGATCTGGAGCGTCGTCATCCTGGCGGTGGCCGCGCCGCTGGCCGCGTACTTCTTCAAGCGCCGCACGACGGAGTAGTCCGGGGCGCCGGGGCGCTGCCCCGGGGTGGTCTCACGGTCAACGGCCATTCCCCTACGCCGACCTGTCGCGCTAGCGTTTCGGCGGCGAAAGGAGGCGGGGGGATGGACGAGTTCGAGGTCGGTGGGTCTGCCGCGGAGGGCACAGGGTCGGGCGACGCGGAGTCAACCGAGACCGATCCGCTCGATCGTTACTTTGCGAGGCCACCGGGGGGTTGGGGCGACCGACGGCCTGAGGTCCCTGGGACTCCACGAGTCACGCAAGCGTCTGGTGGTCCCGACGTCCCGCCAGCGTCGGCGCCAGCGGTTTCGTCGGATGCCACCGCTGCCGCCTGGTCGCCTCCTTCCTCGATGGGCCAGGATTCGCTGGCGCCGCAGCAGGCTGCACTGACGCCAGATCCCCCATCCCAGGCTCCGAGCGCACACGGGCGCCTGCGTGTCGCTGTCGTCTCGCTCGCACTCGTCTTGATTGCTGGCGGCGTCATCGGGGGCATCGTCTCTGCGACGAGCGGGCCGCCACCCCCCGGTGCGGGGATCGCCCCCGCGAATTTCGTCGTCTCGTCGACGCAGACGACGCTGGGGCAGCACACCGCGGATGTCGACATCAGCGGGACCGTCAACGCCGATGGCAAATCCATACCGATGCAAGGAACGGGGATGGCTGACTTCGATACGAATTCGTTCGAAGCCGACATATCGCTTGCGAACGGTTCGAGCTCAGTGGTGGAGAACGAGTTGGTTGTGGACAATCAGTTCTACGTCGGCCTGACGATTGACGGCTCAGGCGTCTCCACGGTCACGGGCGGAGCGCAGTGGGTCAATGTGCCGCTCCCGGATCAGGACTCGAGCTCGCTCGGCGCGGGCAACGTCGATCCCCTCGACCAGCTGAAGCTGTTGGAGCAAAAGGGGGCGACAGTCGCGCCGCTCGGCACTTCGAGCGTCGGCGGGACCACCGTGTCCGGCTACGCCGTCACGTTGAGCGAGGCCGAAGTGCAGCAGGGGGAACAACAGGAGATCCAGGCGATGAAGCTCTCGCCGAGCGAAGCGCAGCAAGCCCTGAACGCAGCCCAGGCCATTGGGCCACCGAAGCTGAACGTCTACTTCGACGGCAGCGGCCTGCTGCGCCGTGAGACGGTGTCCGTCGGGGGCGGCTCGAGCTCGGTGACCAGCACGGTGCAGCTCACCTTCTCGAATTTCGGTACGCCGGTGACGATCCAACCGCCCGCCAGCAATGACGTGATTGGGTTTGCTCAGTTCGAGCAGGATGTCCAAGCCTTCGGCGCGTCGAATCAGAGCTAACGGGCTCCTCCACGGCGGCGGCGTCCGGCGAAGAGGTTCGGTAGCCTCCTCAGCCGTGACGGGAGAGCCATGGATGGAGGACGCGTGCTCCCTCGTGGATGCGTTCCGGGCCGGCACGATCTCGCCGACCGAAGCGCTCGAAGGATCGCTGGCGGCGATCGAGGCCTCGCAGCTCAACGCCGTGTGCTTCGTCGACGAGGAGCAGGCCCGGGCGAGGCAGCCGCCTGGTTGACGTGAACCTCCCGTTCGGCGGCGTGCCCATGGGCGTGAAGGAGCTCGACCCGGTCAAGGGCTGGCCGCTGACGGAGGCCTCACTCGTCTTCAAGGACCGGGTGTCCGACTACGACGGCACCATGACGTCCCGCCTGCGTGACGCGGGCGCCGTCCTGGCGGGACAGACGACCGCGTCGGAGTTCGGGGGCATCAATTGCACCTACACCCGGCTTGCATGGTGCCACCTCGAACCCCTACGAGCTCGAACGCACTCCCGGTGGCTCGTCCGGCGGGTCGGCAGCGTCGGTGGCGGGCGGCCTGTTCCCGATCTGCACCGGTGGCGACGGCGGTGGCTCCATCCGCATCCCGGCCGGCTTCACGGGACTGTTCGGGTTGAAGGCGACGTTCGGACGGATCCCGAAAGGACCGCACACCGAGATCGAACCGTTGACGGCGGTCGTCGGGTGCGTCTCGCGCTCGGTGCGCGACACGGCGCGCTGGTTCGACGTGTGCAACGGCGCCGACGAGCTCGACCCCTTCTCGCTCCCCCGGATCGGCGGCTGGGAGGACGGGCTGGGCCAACAGGACATCCGCGGCAAGCGCGTCGCCGTCTCGGTCGATCTGGGATCCGCCGTCGTGGCGGCCGCCGTGCGCGACCGGGTCGAGCATGCAGCCGACCTGTTGATCAAGGACGCCGGCCTCGAGCGCGTCGACGTGGCCATCGCGCTACCCCAGGGCGGGCTGGAGTGGGCCCTGGCCGGCACGGCGAGCCTGCTGGTCGGGCTCGGTGACCTCTACCCGGACTGCGAGAACGACCTCACGCCCGAGATACTGCTCGCGACCAACATTGCGACGAACCACTTCAACGTCGACACCGCCAAGAACATCGAGGCGTTCCGCCGAGCGTCCATCGTCCTGATGGGCCAGATTTTCGAGCAGGTCGACTTCATCATCTGTGCCACCAACCCCGACGTCGCCTTCGGCGCGCAGGGCCCGATGCCGACGACAGTCGACGGCGTCGATCTGATCGCCGAACGTGGCTTCGAGGCGGCACTGGGCAACAACGGGGCGTTGACCATCCCGGCCAACACCACCGGTCACCCCGCGGTGGCGATCCCGATCGGGCTCGTCGACGGGCTGCCCGTCTCCATGCAGATCATCGGGCGCCGGCACGCCGAGCAGTTGCTGCTGGATCTGGCTAGGACCGTCGAACTCGAACGCCCCTGGCCGCTCGTGGCGCCACACGCACCCGTCTGAACGAGTCGGCCGCTTCTTCACGGGCGCGGTCCTGACCGCTGCCTTCTGCTCGGACGGGCGCTCTGAGCCCTCCGTCGATCAGTCCGAAATCGGTCATTCCTTTCGTCGCCGAACCACGACGGAACGTACAGTCGCGCGGGGCAACCGCAACCGGTTCGCAACCGTTCGCCAACCGTCCGTAGACGACGCCTGACGATGGCCACGCGGATCACAACGGAGCAACAAAAGCCCCGGTCGCACGCAACGTCTTTTGAGGTCCCGTTGCGCGTGTCTGTGACTTTTGACACCTGCGTTTTCGCGATCGTTTGCCGTAGGTTGAGACTTCCCATGGCCGAAGAGATGCTCTTCACCGTTGCCGGCTCGGTCGCTATGCCGGCGCAGATGATCTCGCTCGAGGAAGCGGGGTTCGAAGAGCGCGCCGATCTGCAGGAGTGGGTGCTCTCCAACCCGGCCATCCTGGGTCCCGCCGTCAAGGTCATCACCTTCGAGATCGACGGCCTGGCGGCCGCAGCCGGCGACCGGCGCGACCGCATCCATGTCCTCGGTCTCGGTATCGACGGGCGATTGGTGGTCGCCGAGCTCAAGAGCAGCCGCACGGCCGACACCGAGGTCACGGCGATCAAGTACGCCGCTCTGGCGAGCCGGATGCTGCCCGAATCACTGGCCGACCAGTACGCCCGCTTCCAGAGCCGGCGCCAGCTCCCCACGACGGTCGACGAAGCGATGGCGGACCTCCAGGCCCACGCGCCGGACCTTTCCTACGAGACGTTGCGTCGGCCCCGCATCGTGCTGTTGGCCCGGGACTTCTCGCCCATGGTCACGGCGAGCGTGGTGTGGCTGAGCGAGATGGGGCTCGATCTCGCACTCGTCCAGATCAGCGCCTTCCGCTCCTACGTCTACGGCCAGTCCGGCGCCAGCAGCGGCAACGTGCCCATGATCGCGGTGAACCAGATCTACCCGCTGCGCGAGGTCGAAGAGTTCACCATCAGCCCCGAGCGCCAGCGCGCCAAGGAGATGGCCGATGCCAAGCGTCGCGTCCAGGACGCCAGCACCGTGCGCCGCCTCGTGACGTCCGAGCTCGTGGCCGACGGCACCATCTTCACGATCAGCCCGCCGAGCGACCTCGCCTTCGACCTGCCGCGACCAGCTCGAGCAGTGGCTGCACGAGGACCCGGCCCGCCGCACTGCGTACTGGCAGAACAACGTCACCGCGTCGCTCGTCTGGGACGTGGACAAGCTGGCGTACACACCGGCCGCGCTGGCGCGCACCATCATCGAGGAGGCCACCGGTCTCAGCCAGGACGTGTTCGGCACGCAGTGGTGGCGCGACCCGACGGGCTGGACGCTCGTCGAGCTGGCGGGCCCCATCAGCGGCGGCCGCGGCGCGCTCTACCGCGACTACTGGTCCCGCTGGCTCGAGGTCGTCCGCCCGCGGCACCCGGAGTGGACGCGCATGTCGACCTTGCCGGCGCAGAACTTCATCACGCTGCCCGCGCTGATCAAGGGCACGTACTACGGACTGGCCTTCGCGGCCGGGGGGCGGCTGCGGTCGGACTTCACCATCGACCTCGGCTCGCAGGAGGCGAGCGCGGCGCAGTTCGAGGTGATCGTGGCCCAGCAGACCGCCATCGAGTCCCGCTACGGCGCGCCGCTCACGTGGGAGCGGCTGCCCGACCGCGGCGCCTACCGCATCGCCGACTACGGCGAGGGCGACATCACGAGGAGCGAGGACTACGCCTTTTACATCGACTGGATGGTCGATGCGCAAGAGCGCCTCCGTCGTGCCCTCGACGACGTCGTCCCCGGGCCCGAGCTGCCCACCAACGGCTTCGAGCGCCGCTGATCACGACCGCTTGAGCTTCCAGGCGGCGAGGGGCGCAAAGACCACGATCAGGCCGGCCGTCCAGAGCAGTGATGGCACCAAGTAGTAGGAGGCCGAGTGGCCGAGAAGCTCTTGTGCCGCCGGACCGCCCGTCAGCAACCGGACCGTGTTCACCATCTGGGTCATGGGCTGGTTCGTGGCGAAGCCCTGCATCCAGCCCGGCATGGTGGAGACCGGCACGTAGGCCGACGACACGAAGCTGAGCGGGAACACGAGGAACGACAATCCTTGCGCCGCCTGCGGGCTGCCGGCGAAGAGACCCATCGTGATGAACATCCAGACGAAGGCGAAGCCGAAGAGGAACGTGAGTCCCAGCGCGGCCAGCGCGTCGGCAGTCGAGCCGCCGAGGCGGAACCCCACGGCGAAGCCGACCACCGTCATGACGAGCACGCCCCAGCCCGACGAGGGCCGAGTCGGCGCCGACGCGCCCCGTGAGGATCGAGAGCAGCCGGATGGGCAGGCTGCGCAAGCGGTCGAACAGGCCGCCTTCGAGATCGGCGGCCACGCCACTCGCCGCCCCCATGCCCTGGAAGAGCACGCCGGTGACGACGAAGCCCGGAACCAGGAAGTCCACGTAGTTCAGCGAGCCGGTGTGCGCCACGGCACCGCCGAAGACGTAGCGGAAGATGAGCAGGAACAGCACGCCCTGCGCAGTGCCGGCGATGATGAGTGCCGGCGTGCGCACGAACTGTTTGAGCGTCCGCATCGCCACCTGGCCCGACGCGGTGAGGTACGAGGCGCCGCGGTTGAGCGCGGCGACGGGTGCAGTTGCTTGGCGCGGTGGATCGAGTGTCAGGTCGGTGGTCATGCTGCGTCCTCCTTGGAGTCGGTGGGAATGCGGCCGGTGAGGGCCAAGAAGACCTCGTCGAGCGTGGGGCGGCGGAGCGCGATGTCCTCCACCGGGACTTCCGCCTCGTCGAGCGCACGCACGACGATCGGCAGGAGCTTGGCGCCAGTCGGCGCGGCGATGGAACACCGCCGCGTCACGGGGTCCGTCGCCGGCTCGGCCACGCCGAGCGCGCCGAGCACGCCGGCCGCGCGCTGCATCGTCGCCACGTCGGTGGTGTGGAGCTCGATCATGTCGGCGCCCACCCGCGACTTCAGTTCGCCCGGCGTGCCCTGCGCGATGACGCGACCGTCGTCGATGATGACGATGTGCGCGGCGAGGTGGTCGGCCTCATCGAGGTACTGGGTGGTGAGCACGATGTCGGTGCCGGCCCGCCCCATGTCGCGCACGGCGTCCCACACCTCGTTGCGCCCGCCGGGATCGAGCCCCGTCGTCGGCTCGTCGAGCAGGAGCAGGCGGGGCGAGCCGACGAGGCTCGCCCCGAGGTCGAGTCGTCGTCGCATCCCGCCGGAATAGGTCCGGACGCGGCGGTCGGCGGCCTCCACCAAATCCATCTGCTCCAGAATGCGCGTCGCGCTGTGCTTGGCCGCCTTGGCCGACTGGCCGTAGAGGCGGGCGACCATGACGAGGTTCTCGCGCCCCGTCATCATCTCCTCGACGGCGGCCGACTGGCCGGCCAGGCCGATCATGCGGCGCACGGCCATCGGGTCGCGCACCACGTCGTGCCCGCCGACGTGCAGCGTGCCGGCGTCGGGCTCGATGAGCGTGGCCACCATGCGGATGAACGTCGTCTTCCCGGCGCCGTTGGGGCCGAGGATCGCCACCGGTTCGCCCGGCGACAGGCTGAGGCTCAGTCCGGCGAGCGCCTGGACCTTGCCGAACTTCTTGGTGAGGCCGTCGGCCTCGATGAGCGCGTGCATCGGCGCGCCTCCTTTTCGTCGTGGGGTTACATCGGCCCGCTCGACGGAGGTCGCCTACGCTTTCGAGTTGCTGCCTCGGGCGAAGGTCCTTCGTGGATCGGGCTCGTGGTTGTCTAGGCCCGGGGCCGCGTGCTCCAACACGCGGCTCCGGGTCGTCACTCTTTGGGGAGCTCGAAGGTGAAGTGCACCTCCTCCGGATCGAAGTCCTCGGATTGGAACATCCGCCAGAGGTCGAGTCCCTCGAGCGTGCCGGCCTGCATCTCGGCGGCGAGGGCCGTGACGAACTTCAGCTCGGCGGCGAGCTGGCTCTCCTCGTACTCCGTTTCGAGCTCGAAGATCCTCGGCAGGCCGGCGTTGGTGGCTGCCTGCTGGACTCCTCGCAGCGCGACGAGCTTGACGGTGAGGGTCTCGGCCCGGCGCTGGAGCGCGGCGAGGGCGTCGTCGGGATCGAGCGCGGGGAGGAAGGACAGGCCCGCCATGAAGGCGGGGTACTCCTTGGTGGGAGTGCCGATGAGCTCGGTGAGCCAGTCCGTCATCTCGGTGGCGCCGGCGTCGGTGATCTCATAGATGGTGCGCTGAGGGCGCTTGCCCTCTTGGACCGTGCCCGTGGCCTTGATGAACCCGTTCTTCTCGAGCGACTCGACCACGGCGTAGAGCGATCCGTAATTGAGGCGGACGCTCTCCTGCTTCGCCCGTTGGCGCAGCGTCTGGGCCACCTCGTAGGGGTGCATCGGCTTCTCGTACAGACAGACGAGGACCGCCAGGGCGAGGGGATTGGACCGGGACCATCTCGGCATCCCGCTCAAAGTACTCTACTCAGAGTAATCTGTCAAGAGTGTTCTGGTTCGGTTTCACGGTCGGATTCTCCGCCTCGATCCCCGAAAGTGCAGGTCGGGGTGGGCGTGAGGAGGCTCCGGGGAGATCCGGGCACTTGCTGCGGGCTGTATATGTATCCTTCCGAAACTCCGCCAGCTGACACAAACCGTCCAGCCCGGTCAGTTTCGGAAGGATACATATACAGGGGGAACTACATGCCCGAGAGCGGGGCGCGCCCGGCCCTCGGCAGGCCAATCCTCCATCACACGTTGCCCGCTCCTGAGCATTCGAGACGAGGCGAAAACCCGAAAGGAGCTGCGCATGAAAGCAGTCCGCTTCGACCACTACGGCGACATCGATGTGCTGCAGGTCGTCGAGGTCCCGGATCCGTCGCCCGGGGACGGGCAGGCGCTCGTCAGGGTCCGCGCCGCCGCGATCAATCCCGGCGAGGCTGCGATCCGGAAGGGTCTGCTGAGTGCAGTCTGGCCGGCGACGTTCCCCTCCGGCGAAGGCAGCGACCTCGCCGGTGTGGTCGAGGCGCTCGGTGCGGGCGTCGACGACGTCGCACGGGGCGACGAGGTCATCGGGTTCACCGACCAACGGGCCAGCCACGCCGAGCTCGTGGTGTGCGAGCGCACGAACCTCACGCCGAAGCCGGCGTCTGTCAGCTGGGACGCGGCGGGGTCGCTCCACGTCGCGGGGTCCACGGCGTGGGCGGCGGTGCGAGCGGTCGGCGCCTCATCCGGCGACGTGATCGTCGTCTCGGGCGCGGCGGGCGGCGTGGGCACCATCGCCATCCAGCTGGCGGGCCATGCGGGGGCAACGGTCATCGCCCTGGCCAGCCCGGACCACCATGACTGGCTGCGAGCACACGGTTCGATTCCGATCACGTACGGGGAAGGGGTGGCGGACCGCATTCGTGCCGCCGCCGGCGGTCGGGTGGATGCGCTGATCGACACGTATGGCGGCGGGTACGTGGAGCTCGGGATCGAGCTCGGCATCGCACCCGAGCGGATCGACACCATTGCGGACAGGGACGCCGCCGCACGATTCGGCGTGAAGACGGACGGCAGCGCCGTCGGTTCGAGCGCGGAGGTGCTCGCGGAACTGGCTGGACTCGTCGCCGACGGCGCGCTCGAGGTTCCGATCGCCGCCACCTATCCCCTGGCGGAGGTCCGGGAGGCGTTCCGCGAGCTCGAGCGACGACACACGCTGGGAAAGATCGTCCTCCACCCTTAACGAGCCGTTGCTGCAGCGGCCGCGGGACTCGGGGCTAGGCCTCCAGGTAGGGCATCCCCACCATGGCCCGGAACTCGGCGGTGGTGTTGGTGACCGGGAACGGCTGGTCGGGCACGGCCACACCGAGCCGGTCGCAGATGGGCTCCCACCCGTCGTCCACCGTCCATTCGAGCAGGCGCTCCGGCGGGATGGTCGTGCGCACCTTCTCGTTGTGCCGCTCGAAGGCATCTGTCATGGCGGCGCGGTCGTCGGATCTGGTCGTCGAAACGCGTCCCCATGAGCCGGACCATCGCCGCCATCCACTCGTCGCCGCCTGCGACCATCTGGTCGATGCCGGCGAAGATGGTGTTCGAACAGCTCGTGAACCACGAGTCCGGGTCGCGCACCGAGAGGATCACCAACGCATCGGGGTTGGCCGCCGAGAGCTCGGGCCAGAAACTCGCTCCGGGCCAATCGACCTGCGCCGTGTAGCCCTCCATGAGCTTGCCCCAGTCGACGGGACGCCCGTCGATGGCGTCGGTCCACACTGGCACCTCGTCGGGATGGCCGAACACCTCGACCATGTGGTGGCACGTCCCACCCAAGAGCGTTTCGAGCGCAATCTTCAGCGAGTGTGTGCCTGTCCGGCCCACCCCCGCACCAACGACCTTGAGCACGCTGGTCCCTCCCCACTTCCGCCTACCGACCGCCGATCGTGACCCGTGAGCGTAGCGGGCGGCTCGTCGCTCAGCCTGGTGAACCCAAGGCAAACCCCCCGGCGGTCAGCCGAAGGGTGTCGGTATCTCGCGCAGTGGCGGGACGGCAATCGGGTGCTCGCTGTCGGGCTGCTTCTGGCGTTTCGGCAAGTCCACGTCACGGTGCGCCAGCGGATCGTACGGAACGTGGCTCAAGAGGTGCGTGATGATGTTGAGCCGGCCGCGGCGCTTGTCGTCGGTGTGGGCGACGTACCAGGGTGCCCACGCGGTGTCGGTGGCCCGGAACATGTCGTCGCGGGCGCGCTCGTAGTCCCACCAGCGGCTGTAGGACTTGAGGTCCATGTCCGAGAGCTTCCAGATCTTGCGCGGGTCGTGGATGCGGCTCTCGAGCCGGCGGGTCTGCTCGTCGGGGCTGACTTCGAGCCAGTACTTGACCAGGATGATGCCGGACTCGACCATCGTGCGTTCCACCAGCGGCACTCCCGTCGAGGAACTTCTGCACCTGCTCCTCGGTGGCGAAGCCCATGACGCGCTCGATGCCGGCCCGGTTGTACCAACTGCGGTCGAAGATCACGACCTCGCCGGCGGCCGGCAGGTGCGGGATGTAGCGCTGGATGAACATCTGGGACCGCTCGCGGTCGTTCGGCGCGGGCAGTGCGATCACCCGGAAGACGCGGGGGCTCACCCGCTCGGTGATCGCCTTGATCGTCCCACCCTTGCCGGCGGTGTCACGGCCCTCGAAGACGATGCAGACCTTGGCCCCGGTCGACTTGACCCACTCCTGCATGGCGACCAGCTCGCCGTGCAGCCGGCGGAGCTCGCGCTCGTAGTCCTTCCGCTTCATCCGGGTGCCGGCGGCGGGGTCGGCGACCTTCGCTTTGGCCGCTTTGACCGCTTTGACCGCTTTGACCGCTTTGGCCCCGTTGGTCTCTTTGGCGCTCATGCCACCGCCTCGACCTGGTCGCCGGTCACCGCCGCCTGCACGCTGATGGTGGTTGGCTGCGGCAACCGGCGGCGGCGCAGCCACTTGTTGGTCTCGACGACGACAGGCAGCAACAGCGCCAGCCCGATGCAGGCCAACCACTCGCGGCCGCTCAACGACTCGGGTGATGAGCCCACTCTGGAGGACCGGGAGCTGGGTCGCGAGCACCAGCATGATGACCGGGAAGAGCGAGACGACGGCCGCTTTGAAGATGGGCGGATCGAGCCCGCTCGCCGGGTCGCGACGGTTGGTCAGCCCGTTGAACACCGTGCCCAGACCCATGACCACGAAGGTCATCGTCAGCGACGCGCTCGCCGTCGTCGGGTGCACGGTGTCCGGGCCGGCCACGAGCGGGATGAAGGCGGCCACGAACAGCGCCACCGCGTAGAGCACCCACGACATCAGCGCGGCGCGGTTGGTGATGGGGACCTTGGGGTCGCGCGGCGGGCGGTGCATGACCTCGGGGTCGCCCGGGTCGATGGCGATCACGACGACGCCGGGCACGGTCACGAAGAACAAGAGGTAGAGGACCATGGACGGGGTGAGCGCCACGCCCTTGTTGACGTTGAAGGCCGACGCCACCACGAACAGGATCACGAGCGCCAGCAGCTGGGTCATCTGGAAGCGGACGTAGGAGACGATCTTCTCGTAGACCCGGCGCCCGATCTCGACCGCGTGCACCAGGGTGCCGAAGTTGTCGTCGGTGAGGATCATCCGGCCCGCCTGCTTGGTGACCTCGCTGCCGCTGCCCATGGCGACGCCGATGTCGGCCTGCTTCAGTGCCGCGGCGTCGTTCACCGCATCGCCGGTCATCGCCACGATGAGGCCCTCGCGCTGCATGGCCCGGGCCAGGCGCAGCTTGTCCTCGGGGGAGACCCGCCCGAAGACGTGCAGGTTCGGGCAGCCGGCGCACCAGCTCGTCGTCCGAGAGCGCCTCGAGCTCGGGACCGCTGATGGAGCCCGGGACCGAGGCCGAGCTTCTCGCCGATGGCCCGCGCCGTGACGGCGTGGTCACCGGTGATCATGCGCACGTCGATCCCCGCCTCGAGCGCCGTGTGCACCGCGCCGGTGGCCTCGGCCCGCAACGGGTCGATGATCCCGACCATGCCGACGAAGGACAGTCCGGTCGTCAGCGTCATCGGGTCGGAGGCCATGATCGAGCGCTCGCCGTCGCTCACGACGCGGGCGGCGAAGGCCAGGACGCGCAGGCCCTGCTCCCCCATGCGCTCGTTGGCCGCATCGATGTCGGCCTTCGCCTCGGCGATCGGGAACTGCGAGCCGCGGAACGGCCCGCCCGTCTGGCTGCAGCGCGCCAGCACGACGTCGGGCGCGCCCTTCACGAGCTCGACCACATGCGTCGCGCCGTCCACGGTGGCCTCGTGGAAGGTGGCCATGAACTTGTACTCCGAATCGAAGGGCACCTCGGCCAGCCGCGGATAGGCCCGGCGCGTCTCGTCGGCGTCGACGCCGAGTTTGGCCGCCAACACGATGAGCGCGGCTTCGGTCGGATCACCAACGACGTGTCCCTCCGAGTCGACGGTGGCGTCGCTGTCGAGGCAGAGCCCCAAGGCCAATCGTGTGAAGTCGGGCACGGGCGCGCCGGCGACGGCCCGGATCGCACCGGTCTTGGCGTAGCCCTCGCCCTCGACGGTGAACCAGAGGCCGTTGACGTAGAGGTCGCAGACCATCATCTCGTTCATGGTCAGCGTGCCGGTCTTGTCGGTGTTGATGGCGCTCGTCGCACCCAGCGTCTCGACGTCGGTGAGGTTCTTCACGACCGCCTTGGCCTCGGCGAGCTGCTTGGCCCCCATGGAGAGGAGGCCCGAGACGAAGGCGGGCAGGCCGGTCGGGATGGCGGCGATGGCCATGGCCGTGCCGAGGAGGAGGAGTTGCTTGGCCGGCTCGCCGCGGGCGAGGCCCACCACGAAGATGAACGCCACGGCCGACCAGGCGATGATCGCCAGCACCTTGGTCAGCGAGTCGAGCTCCTTCTGCAGCGGCGAGCGGGTGCGCGTGACCGAGGACAGCATGGTCGCGATCTGGCCCATCTGGGTCTGCATGCCGGTGGCGGTCACCACGACGGTGGCGGTGCCGCGGGTGACCGACGTGTTCTGGAAGGCCATGTTCGAGCGGTCGCCGAGCGCGACGTCGCCGGCGGGGAGGGTCTCGGCGTCCTTGGACACCGGCGCGCTCTCGCCGGTGAGCGCGGCCTCCTGCGTCTCGAGCGTCGCGGCGCGGACGATGCGCCCGTCGGCGGGGACGATGTCGCCCGCCTCGAGCTGCACGACGTCGCCGGGGACGAGGTCGACGGCCGGGATGAGGCCGAGCTCGCCGTCGCGCACGACCTTGGCCTGGGGCACCTGCATCTTCGACAGGGCGTCGACGCTGGCCCGTGCCTTGAGCTCCTGGCGTGAACCCAGGACCACGTTGAGCAGGACGAGGAAGAGGACGAGGACGGCGGTCGAGAACTGGCTGATGAAGCAGCTGACCACGATGACGGCGATCAACATGATGTTCATGGGGTCGCGTATCTGGTTGAGCGCGACCTCCCACAGCGACGGGGGCTTCTCCTTGGCGATCTCGTTGGCGCCGTAGCGGGAGAGGCGGTTGGCGGCGTCGCCCGACGTCAGGCCACGAGCGAGGTCGCTGCCGACCGCGGCGACGACGGCATCGGTATCGAGGGCGAACCAGGCCGCGGAGCCGGGTGACGACGCGGTGGCGGTGACCATGGCGGCGCCGGCCGGTGCCGTACCGGCCATCCCAGGCGTGTCGTCCACCGTGGCCATGAACCCATCTTGCTCGCTCTTGGCCCGCCGCGCTCCCGGATACGAGCTGGGCGCGTCAGCCGGAGGAGCGGCCTAATCTCCCTGGTGGTGCCCACGCTCGTCCACGTCGCTCCGCACCCCGACGACGAGGCCGTCGGCTGCCCGGCCTCGCTCCTCCACCTGCAAGACCGCGGGCTGGACGATCGTCAGCGTGGTCGCCAGCCTCGGTTTCGAAGCGCAGCGGGAACGGCGGCGGGCCGAGGCGGAAGAGGCGGCGCGCCGGGCCGGCTTCGTGCCGGTGTTCGTGGACCCGCCGCTCGACCTCGACCTCGACGGCGATCTGGACGTGGCGACCCGCCGGGTGGCCGACGAGCTCCCGGCCATCATCGAAGATCACGGCGCCTCCATCGTCGTGTCCCCCTCGCCCCACGACGTGCACCACGGACACGAGACGGTGGGACGCGGCGTGCAGCACGCGCTGGCAGTCCTGCCGCCCACGCTGCGTTGGTGGATGTGGGGCGTCTGGGGGGACCTCCCCGCGCCCAACGTCTTCTATGGCTTCGACCAGAAGGTGCTCGACCGTGCCCTGCACATTCTCGAGGCCTACACGGGAGAGCTCGAGCGCAACGACTACCGCAGCTTCTTGACCGGGCGGGCGGCGGCCACGGCGGTCATGGGGTCCGAGCGCGTCTTCGGTTTCGGCTCGCCGGCCGCGTCGACCCTCCCCTACGCCGAGGTGGTGACCGAGGTGCGCCACATGGACGGGCGCTTCATGGCGTCGGAGCCGCACTACCTCGACCAAGGGCCCGAGCCGTCGGCCGACTACGACTTCGACCTGACGCCGTGGCTCGAGGCGCCGAGCGCGCACGAGCTGGTGGGCCGGATCCGCGAGGTGGTCGAGGTCGACGTCGTCGTGGAGGTGTCCGAGGAACCCCGACGGTGACGGTGCTCGCCACGCCGCGTCGGCGGCGACGACGACGACTACGACGACGATGACGACACTGTCCGACGCCGGCTTGTCCTTCGACGCCATGTTGCCGGCGCAGCCCCTGCGACAGGTCGGCGAGCTCGGACGCCTGGCCGCGGAAGCCGGCCTGTCGGGGCTCGTGGTCACCGAAGCCGGTCGCACGGCCTACCTCACGTGCGCCGCGCTGGCCGTCGCCACCCACGACATCGACATCCTCACCGGCATCGCCGTGGCCTTCCCGCGCAGCCCGATGGTCACCGCGTCGACGGCGTGGGAGCTGGCCGAGGCCACCAACGGGCGCTTCCGCCTGGGGCTGGGCGCGCAGGTCCGGGCCCACATCCAGCGCCGTTACGGCGCCGAGTTCGACCCGCCCGGCCCACGCCTGCGCGAATACGTCCGAGCCGTCAAGGACATCTTCCACTCCTTCCGCACCGGCGAGCCCCTCGCCGTCGACGGCGAGTTCTACGCGCTGTCCCTGTTGCCGCCGATGTGGGCCCCCGGTCGCCATCGACTGCGACGACCCGCCCGTCGACGTGGCGGCCGTCAACCCCTGGATGCTCCGCATGGCCGGCGAAGTGGCCGACGGCGTCCACATCCACCCGCTCAACACCCCGACCTACCTCACCGAGACCGTGCTGCCCGAGCTGAGCGCCGGCGCGGCACGCGCCGGACGCAGCGCCGACGAGCTCGAGTTGATCGTGCCGGCGTTCCTGTGCGTGGGCGACACCGAGGAGGAGCGCGCCCGCTGGCGCGAGATGGCCCGCGTGCAGGTCGCCTTCTACGGCTCCACACCGAACTACGCCTTCATCTTCGAGCAGCTCGACCGCGAGGGGACGACCGATCGCATCAGGGAGCGCCAGCGGGCCGGCGACATCGCCGGCATGGCGGCGGTCATCGACGACGACATCCTCGTGCACTTCACGACGACGGGCACCTGGGACGACATCGCAGACGAGATCGTGGCGAAATACGGCGGCATCGCCACCCGCGTCGTCAGCTACTTCACCGGTGCCGACGTCGTGCGCGATCCTTCGGCCTTCGAACGCTGGGGCTCGGTGGCCCAGGCCGTCCGGGCCAAGTCAGCCGCTTTTTGAGCGCCGCGCCTTCCCGCCGGACTCGTCCCGGCGGCCGACGTCACCCGCCCGGCGCCGCGTTCTGGATCGACTCGTACTGGCCGAGGCTGACGACCTCGGAGGGGGCTGGCGTCGCCACACTGACCGGCGTGCCGTAGTTGGTGAACGACAAGGTCAGGGTCTCGGGAAAAGGTCCGCCGCTCGTGTCCACCGTGACGGGGACCACGATGGCCACCAGAAGGTGGTGCTTCGAGGTGACGTAGATGGTCTCGGAGCTGTGCGACCCCGCGCTCACGCCGTCGACGGCTGACCCGTTGAGCACCACCCGGTAGCCCTGGACCGGCGTGCCGTCGTAGGTCGACGAGCCGAGCGAGGTCACAGTCAGGCCCGAGGACTCCAGCTGCTGCACGCTGGCCGCGGGGTTGCCCAGGATCTTGACGATGCTGCTCGCGTCCGAACCGATCGCCGACGAAGCCGAACCGAGTTCGGTCACGTCGGCCGAGATCCACCGCTTGCCCGGCTCCAAGACGCTGACGTTCGAGAAGCTCACGTAGACGGTCTGGCCGACGAAGAGCATCTGCTCGGTCCCCCGTGACCCGCCGTCGACCGGGGTCATCGTCATGGTGCCCGAGTCGGACGCGAGGTCGAACGCGCCGGACCCGGTCAGATCCGACGATCCGGTCGAGACCACCTTTACCGTCAGGGACACGTCCACCGACTTCTTGTGCAAGATGTGGTGGGCCGCCTTGGCGACCTGCGCGCTCCCTCCCGCGCTGGATGAGCTGGCGCCGAAGGCGAGATAGGCACCGACCGCAACGACGACGAGGACCACGACCGCGGCGCCGGCGAGGAGTATCCAGCGCCGGCGCGACGGACGATCCTTCGCGGGCGCGATGTTCATGGTGGTGAGTGGATCGGACAGGGGATTCACCGGGCGCGACGAGATCTGCATCAGCGGGGATTCGTCGGCGACCTTCGCCGCCGGCGGCGGCGTGGGCGGGACCGAACCGCTGACCGTCCGGCCCCCCGCCGGCGCGGGGGCCTCCGTCGGCGGGCGCGGCGTGCTCCCGGTCGGCGCGGCCGGCACGATCCCGGTGATCATCGGATCGTCGGGTTGGGGCCGGGACTGGGCCGGCACGACCCCGGTGATCATCGGATCGTCGGGTTGGGGCGGGGCTTGGGCCGGCACGACCCCGGTGATCATCGGGTCGTTTGGGAGCGGCTCGGACTTGGGATACGTGGCGGTCACCGGGTCAGAGGTCCTGACCTGGTCAGAGGTCCTCGCCGCGGCGGCCGCCGCGGCGGCTGCGGTCGAGGCGGTTGTCCGGTTCTCGCGAGCGGCGGCGGCCGAACCCGACGTCGTCGCGGCCTCTTGCTTCGGCGGCGCCGGAACGGGTTGCTTCGTCGGAGCCATCCGCACCTCGTCGCTCCAGTTCGAGCCGTCCCAGTAGCGCTCTCGCTCGTGAAAGAAGGGGTCGTTGTACCAGCCGGGTTCCCTGTTCACGCGAGGCTCCTGCCGCTCGGTTGGATCAGACGCCCGTGCCCCCACAACGCGCCGAAGGGCCCCGATGGCCCTCCCGCGACACCCGCTCGGACACCAACCCCCAGGTCAAGAGGCTAAGCGACGACCTACCCTGGGGCCAAGTCGGCTCAGGAACGGCGGCGGAACAGGCCTTTCTTCCGGGCGGGCGGCGCCGCCTCCATCTCGCGTTCGGGCTCCTCGGCCGCCAACGCCTCGTCGAGGTCGGCGAAGCCCTCGTCGAACTCGGCCGCCGGCTCGTTCAACGCGGCCGCGTCGATCGCCGGCGCCTCACGCGATCCGTTCAGCGAGGCCTCGTCCACCTCAAAGTCCAGGTAGAGCTCCCGGTCGTACCCGTCGGGCCTGGCGTCGTCGCCACCGGCGCCATCGGCGCCATCGACGTCGCCCGGCGCCCGCCCAGCCCCGGAGGGCTGGCCCGTCCGGTCGAAGAGCGTCGACAAACGATCCTCCACCGCGTCGATGTCGAAGGTCGCCGCCGCCAGCGCACGCTGCAGCTCGGGCACGTGCTCGGGCAGGTGCATGACGATGGCCTTTCCGGCCGGGCGGACGTGATCGGTCCACGCCGAGCCGTCCCAGTAACGCTCTTCCCCCTCGTTCTCGGGGTCAGTCCGCCACCCCGCGGCCTCGTCCATCGACTACCGGCCTTCCTCTTCTCATTCCGCGCCGGAGCGCCGAACCCCCTCGGGGGAGTCTTCCATGGGCGACGCGCTCGTCATACCGCTCGTCGGCCAACTTCTGATCAACAACAACGATCTATACCCAGTGTGCGCCCGGACCAGGCCCGGCGGCAGAATGGGTCCCCGCCTCCCCGGCCCCGGTCGTCAGGGGCGGCGCCTACAAGAAGAACGAGGAAGGACTGCAGTGGGATTGCAACTGAAGGCAGGGCTCAAGCTGCGCAGCGCCGTCGACGCCTGCGAGGTCATGGTGGTCAAGGCGCCGGCTGAGCCCGTCGACCTGCGTTGCGGGGGGCACCCGTTCGTGCCGGCGGACGCCGAGGTGACGCCGCAGAGCATCGAGGCGGGGTTCGACGGGGGCGCCCTCCTGGGCAAGCGCTACGCCGACGAGGAGGTCGGCGTCGAGGTCCTGTGCACCAAGGCGGGAGAGGGCGCGATCTCGATCGGCGAGACCATCCTCCCCGTCAAGGGCGCCAAGCCGCTGCCCGCCTCGGACTGACCCATGAACATCGCCATGCTCCTCGAGATGGCGGCCGAGGGGGATCCCGACCGCGTCGTGCTCGGTCCGCATGCCGGCGGCGCCACCGCGTCGGACCTCCTGGCGCGCGCCCGGCGGGCGGGCCGCTTCTTCTCCGGGACCGGGGCCGAGATCGTCGGGTACTTCGGGCTCAACTCCGACGTGCTGCCGGTCGCGCTGTTCGGCGCGGCGCTGGCGGGGGTGCCGTTCGCGCCCATCAACTACCGGGCGCCGGACGAGCAACTGCGCGGGATCATCGCCCGGCTGTCCGGCGGCTTGATGATCGCCGACGACGACGAGGTGTCGCGCCTCGGCACGTGCGGGGCGACGCACATCGTGACGAAGGGGGAGTTCGCCGCTGCGCTCGACGGGGGTGCTGACGAGACGGGCGAGTTCGACTTCGTCGACCCCGAGGACGTGGGCGTGCTGCTCTTCACGAGCGGGACCACGTCGGAGCCGAAGGCCGCGGTGCTGCGCCACCGGCATCTCGTGTCCTACATCATCAGCTCGGTCGAGTTCCTCGGCTGCGCACCCGACGAGGCGCAGCTGATCTGCGTGCCGCCGTACCACATCGCCGGCGTGGCGGCCGTGCTGAGCTCGCTCTACGCCGGGCGCCGCATCATGTACCTGCCGTCCTTCGACGCGGCCGAGTGGGTGCGCCTCGCCGTCGACGAGCACATCACCCACGCCATGGTCGTCCCCACCATGCTGGGCCGGATCCTCGATGCGGCCGAGTCCTCCGGGGTCACACTCGACGCGCTGCGCCACCTCTCCTACGGGGGCGGGCGCATGCCGCTCGAGCTGGTCGAGCGCACCCTGCGCGACATGCCGCACGTCGATCTGGTCAACGCCTACGGGCTGACGGAGACGTCGTCGACCATCGCCATGCTGACGCCGGACGAACACCGTGAGGCGTTCGCCTCCACCGATCCCGCCGTCCGGGCGCGCCTCGCCTCGGTGGGACGGCCGCTGCCGGCGTTGGAGGTGGAGGTGCGCGGCGAAGACGACTCGGTCCTGCCCGCCGGCGAGAAGGGCGAGATCTGGGTGCGCGGCGAGCAGGTGGCCGGCGAGTACGTCGGGCGCTCGGTCCTGACCGAGGACGGCTGGTTCCCCACCCGCGACGCGGGCTGGTTCGACGCCGACGGCTTCTTGTACGTCGACGGACGGCTCGACGACGTGATCGTGCGGGGGTCCGAGAATTTGTCGCCGGGGGAGATCGAGGACGTGCTCATGTTGCATCCAGCGGTGGCGGAGGCCGCGGTGATCGGGGTGCCCGACGCCGAGTGGGGCGAGGCGGTCGCCGCTGTGGTCGTCCTGCACCCGGGGCAGTCGGCCGACGAGCCCGAGCTCCAGGGCTGGGTCCGCGAGCGCCTGCGCTCCACCAAGATGCCCGGCGTCATCGACATCCGCGACGAGCTCCCCTATTCGCCGACGGGGAAGCTGCTGCGGCGGGTCTTGCGCGACGAGCTGTCCGGCGGTGCCGGGGCCGCGTAGTCGCCTTATGCCGGACCGCTCTGGAACGGAAGCTGCCGTCCCGTCTCGAGCAGTGTCTTCAGCCCGCTGAGGATCTCGTTCCAGCCGCCGCCGGCCCCGCTCGACTCGCTCTCGCCCCTGAGCACGGCGGCCCAGATCGGCGCACCGCTCACGTCGTGGGTGACGGTGAGCTTCGTGACGCCACCTCGTACGGGCTCGATGTCGCAGGTCAGTCGAGTGAATGCCTCGGCCGCCAGCTCGGGCGTCATCGTCATGCGCCATGTCTGCACCAGCTTGCGCGGCGGGTCGGCTTCGATCACCTCGCCATCGCTGATGACGTCCGGGCAGCCCAGCGCTTTCATGCCCTCGTTGGCCAGCGCCCGGAAGGCACCGCCCGCGTGCAGCTCGTACTCCACGACCGGGGCATACCCGTACTGCACCGTCCATTCGGGCTTGGTGAGCGCGTCCCAGATCGCCTCGGGGCTCGCCTTGATGTACACGCGGTAGATCTGGGTCGTCTTGGCCTCGGTCGCCGTGGTCATCTCTGTCCCTCCAGGTTGGTTTTCAGGTCGGCGAGTGCCGACACGTGGCGCTCGGTGTACTTGTCGATCCAGCGGTCGTGGATCAAGCGAATCGGAACGGGATTGAGAAAATGCAACTTCTCGCGGCCCGAGCGGCGTGTGATGACGAGGTCGGCCTCCTCGAGCAGGCGCAGGTGCTTCATGACCCCGATACGCGTCATGTCCACGTGGGATTCGAGCTCGGTCAACGTGCGGCCCTCACGCTCGAAGAGCAGATCCAAGAGGAAGCGACGTGTGGGGTCGGCGAGCGCCTTGAACACGAGGTTGTCGTTGTCGTCCACACTCGGACAGTATATGTAACTAAATAGTTACCTGTCAAGAGGTATGGCCACGCCACCTGCACGAGGACCGGGACCGTCGTTCAGGCCGGGGCGATCTCCTCGGTCGCCGACCAGCCCGCCACCAGCGTGACGTCGAAGACGAGTACCCGGGCGAACGTGGCGTCGGCGTACTGGGGGTACTTCTCGCGGAGCGCCCTTTGGCCCTCATCGACCTGACGCGCGCGCACGTCGTCGGCCGGGCGGTGCCGCAGGTGCGCCCGCACCCACCACAGCTGCGACCAGTCGTCGCGGTCCCAGTGCTCGCACACCAGCGCGGCACGAGGATCGTGCTCGAGGTTGGCGAGCCGAGCAAGCGCCAGCGTGGTCTTCGCCTTGACGCGGTCGACCGGCGTCGCGATCACGGCTCCCACGACGGCGAAACAGACGGGCACGGCGTCGACCGCGCGGCTGGGGTGCACCGTGCACAGCACGCCGTGGTCGGCGGCGCGGAGTTGCGCCCAACACTGTTCATCGCTGAGGCGCACAGTCGAGTATCGCAGCGCTCCGGGTGGCAGCTACCCCTCTGCTGCGAAGCGCTCCCACGCCGACTGGCGGGTGATGCCCAGGGCTTCGCCGATCTGGGCCCAGGTCGCGCCGAGGGTGCGGGCGCGCCGGACCCAACCCAGAAGGCTCTCTTCGACCTGCGCCTGGGCGCGGGCCACGTTGGGCAGGTTGGCCAGCGCGGCGTCGAGCGAGTCGGTCGCTTCCCAGGGCAAGACCCTCGGTGACGAGTTCCCCTCGGGGATCTCACGAATGATCTGGGAGCACAGGTCGACGCACTCGTTGCACACCAAGACCGCCGGCCCCGCGACGAGCCGCTGGACCTCGGTGTCCGGCTTCAGGCAGAAGCTGCACCATGCGATGGCGCCTTCTCGCGCGTCGACCGGCATCAGCGACCTCCTCCAGCGGCGTGTGGGTGCCGGGACGCACCCTAGGCTGTCAGGACCACCCTGACAACCTGCGTTCCGGCGCATCACGTGCGCCGCTGTCCTGATTTGAGTATCCTCAATACGTGCCACGTTTCCTGGGGGAGGCCTGTGAGGGAAGCTGGCCGAACCCGACGCGCAGCCCGACGCGGCTCCGGCTGCGGGTGCGGCCCGGGTCCGGGCTGGAGTGGGCCTCGTGAGCGCCTACGCCGAGTTCGCCTTCCTCGGGCTCGGCAACGGCGGCGTCTTCGCCGCGCTGGCCGTCGCCCTCGTCGTCACCTACCGCTCGTCGGGGGTGCTCAACTTCGCCACCGGCGCGCAGGCGCTGTATGCGGCCTACACGTACTCGCTCCTGCGCAACGGGCAGCTCCTCATCCCGATCCCGGGGCTCGGCCCGACCGTGAACGTCGGGTCGGCCTGGGGGTTCTGGCCCGCGCTCCTCGTGACGCTCTTGATCCAGGCCGTGCTGGGCGCCCTGGCCTATCTCCTGGTCTTCCGGCCGTTGCGCAACCACCGCCCGGTCGCCAAGGCGGTCGCCTCCATCGGCCTCATGGGCCTGTTGACCGCCGTCGTGACCTACCAGGTCGGGACGGACATCGTGTTGGTCAACCCGATCTTTCCTCAGAACCACGTGAACTTCCTCGGCATCGACATTTCGACCGACCGACTGTGGCTTGCCGCCACCATCATCGGCCTCGGCATCGTCCTCACGGTGTTGTTCCGCTTCACCCGGTTCGGCCTCGCCACGCGGGCCTCGGCCGAAACGGAGGTCGGCGCGCTGGTGAGCGGTCTGTCTCCCGACCGCATCGCGCTCGTCAACTGGATCATCAGCTTCGTCGTCTGCGGCATCGCCGGTGTCCTCATCGCGCCGCTCGTTCCGCTCGAGCCGGGTACGTACACCCTCTTCATCGTGCCGGCGCTCGCCGCGGCCGTCGTCGGCCGCTTCCACTCATTGGGTTGGGCCATCACGGCCGGACTCGGCATCGGGGCGCTCGAGTCGTTGTCCGTCTACCTGAACGGCGTCCACCCCGGGTTCCCCGCCGGTGCCGGGGAGCTCGTGCCCTTGGTCCTCGTGCTCGTCGTCCTCGCCTTCCGGGGACAGGTGATGCCGAGCCGGGGGACACTGACCCAGGTGACGTTGGGCCGGGCGCCCCGCCCGCACTGGCGCATCCCCACGGCGGTCGTGGGGTTCGGCCTCGGCCTCTTGGCCATCTACCTCTTTTCGGGGAACGACCGCGCCGGGTTGTACACGAGCTTCATCACCGCGGTGATCACGTTGTCGCTCGTCGTGGTCACCGGCTACACCGGGCAGATCTCGCTGGCCCAACTGACCTTCGCCGGCGTGTCGGCCTACATCCTCAGCACGTTCGCCCACTCGTGGGGGATTCCCTTCCCGATCGCGCCCATCCTCGCCGCACTGGTTGCGGCTGGGGCCGGGGTGATCATCGGCATCCCCGCGTTGCGCGTGCGCGGCCTCATGCTCGGCGTCGTGACCCTCACCTTCGCGGCCGGCGTCGAGGCGATCTGGTTCAACAACAATTCCATCGACGGCGGCGCCAGCGGATTGGCCATCCCCACGCCCACGTTGTTCGGCATGAACCTCGGCATCGGGTCGGGTCGCGATTTTCCGCGTCCGGCCTTCGGGATCGTGTGCCTCGTCGTGCTCACGCTGGTCGCGTTGGGCATCAGCTGGCTGCGCACCAGCCGATTGGGGTCGTCCATGCTGGCCGTGCGGGCCGACGAACGTTCCGCGGCCGCAGCGGGGATCAACGTCGTACGCGTCAAGCTGATCGGGTTCGCCATTGCCGCGTTCATCGCCGGACTGGGTGGCTCACTGCTGGCCTACCAACTGGGCAATGTCACGTTCCAGGACTTCGACGCGTTTGTGGGCCTCGTGCTCTTCTCGGTCGTCGTGGTGGCCGGCATCACGTCGGTGAGCGGCGGCATCCTGGCCGGGATGATCACGTCGGGTGGCATCTTGGTGACGGTGATCTCGTCGAACGTCGGCCAGGGCGGCGTCGACAACTGGTACGGGGTGGTCGCCGGCATCGGCGTCATCCTGACCGTCGTCTTCAATCCCGAGGGGATCGTCGGCCCGATTCACCTCGCCCTCGAGCAACACCGCGTGCGTGGGGTCATGGCCCGGCCCGAAGGAGCGCTCGCACCCACTTTGCAGACGCCGCAGGGGACGCAGACGACGCAGACCGACGTGAGGGAACCGACGCCGCTGCTCGCACCCGTCACGGCTGAAGCCGGCGAACTGGTCGGCACCGGTGGTGGCATCACGAACAACGGCCACACCCTGCCCTCGACGGGTGGCAGGACAGCGCCGCTGCTCGACGTGCGGGAACTCACCGTCCGCTACGGCGGCGTGGTCGCGGTCGACAAAGTCAGCTTCAGCGTCGAGGAGGGCCAGATCGTCGGGTTGATCGGGCCGAATGGCGCGGGCAAGACGACCACCATCGACGCGTTGTGCGGGTTCCACGGGTGTTCGGGCACGGTCCTGTTCGACGGCCAGGACGTCGAGGGGCTGGCGCCCCACCGCCGGACCACCCTCGGCCTGGCGCGCACGTTCCAGCTGGCCGGTGTGTCCGATGACTTGACCGTCGAGGAGAACGTCCAGGTCGGACAACACCGGGCCACTGCACACGACCCGCAGGCTCTGAACCGGATCCTCGACGAGCTCGGCCTGACCGAGATGCGTGACCTGCAGGTCTCCATGTTGTCCCAAGGACAACGCCAGCTCGTCTCGGTGGCGCGCGCATTGGCCGGGGAGCCACGCCTCCTGCTGCTCGACGAACCGGCCGCCGGCCTCGACAGCACCGAGAGCCTGTGGCTGGCCGATCGGCTACGAGACGTACGCGACAACGGGGTGACCATTCTGCTGGTCGACCACGACATGAGCCTGGTGTTGAACCTGTGCGACGCCATCAGGGTCCTCGACTTCGGCGCGCTCATCGCGTCGGGCACGCCTGACCAGATCCGGACCAACGAACAGGTGTCGACGGCCTACCTGGGGGCGACGCACCAACGTCTGGTGGCGACGTGAGCGACCTCGCGGTGACGACTGCATCGGTCGGCGAGTCTGACGTGGCGCGGCCCGTGCTGGAGTGCCACGATCTCGACGTCGGCTACGGCAAGCTGACCGTGGCCCGGGGTATTTCGTTCTCGCTGCCGCCGAAGACCGTGCTCACCATCCTCGGCCCCAACGGCGCTGGAAAGACCACGCTCTTGATGACGTTGGCCGGGTTCCTGCCCCGCGAGCGGGCTCGATCACCCTCGACGGTCAGCCGGTGAAGGGTTCCTCGCCGCGCCGCATGAACCGATCCGGCCTGGTGCTCATCCCGGATTTCCGGGCGTTGTTCACCCAGCTGACGCCGGTCCAGAACTTGAAGCTGGCGGCGGCGCACGGCGTCGACATCAGCTCCGTGCTGGCGCTGTTTCCAGCCCTGCAGCGGCGCGAGAAGCTCAGGGTGGCTGACCTGTCCGGCGGCGAGCAACAGATGCTGGCCATCGCCCGTGCGCTGGTGCAAGCCCCGAAGTTGCTGCTCATCGACGAGATGTCCATGGGGCTGGCGCCCGTGGTGGTGGAGTCCCTCATGCCCATCATCCGGAGCGTGGCGGACGAGCACGGTGCCTCGGTGATCATGGTGGAACAGCACATACAGCTCGCGCTCGAGGTGGCTGACGAGGCGATGGTGTTGGTGCACGGGAGCGTCGCGTTGTCCGGTCGCGCTGACACGTTCCGCACCGACACCGAGCGCGGTGGAGGCGGCCTACATGAGCGGGTCGATCTCGACGACCTGACGCGTACGACAATCGCCGCCGACGAACCCGCTCCTCCTCGCACGCAGTGCCGCGAACGCGCCACGGGGGCGACTCCTCGGCTGAGGTGTCACCCCTGCAGCAGACGTGCCGGCGGCCGGCAGAGCCGGACCTATGGAATCGCCTCTAGAACAGAGGCGTCGGGTTGTACACCGTGATGTGGGTGATCTTGCCCGTCTTGCCGGCTTGGATCACCCCGATGGCGGCGGCCGAGGAGCACACGTCCTTGAGCAGCGGGATGGCCTTGCCGTTGCACGAGAACTTGAGGCCGCCCGAGAGCGGGATGGCCACGTTGGTCGCGGTCTGGATGGCCTGCTTGATGCCTGCCGCCGTGACCGGCTGGGTCGAATCCTTCATGATCGCCGCCAGCGTCAACACGGGCGTCACGCCCGAGGCCTGATTGCTGCTGACGTTGGGGTTCGGGCTCGCCTTCGGATCGAACTTCTTGATGATCGCGGCGTATTCCTCGTCATCGGCCTTGGACGACGCGGTCGAGGTGGTGATGTACGAGCCGGCCAGCGCCTTGTCGAGGGTGGCCGAATCGAGGATGCTCGGGTCCTGGCAGGTCGACAGCACGTACTTGGGCAGCTTCAGCCCGAGCGTGTTGTAGGCCTGGAGGAACGACGTGCACAGCGTCACGTCGCCGACCATCCCGATGGCCTGCGCGCCGCCGGAGACGGCCGATTGCATCTGCGGGGTGAGGTCCGCCGTGCCGGTGTTCACCGGGATGACGGTGTACCCCACGCCCGCCGCCTTGTACACGATGCCGCCGAGCTCCTGAGCCCCTTGGATTGCCGCGGGCACGTTGTCCACGAGGAAGGCGACCTTCTTGATGCCGTGCTGCTTCGCACTGAGCGCCATGGCACCGAGATAGGCGGGAAAGCCACCCTCGATGTCGAAGGCGCCCGCCGACGTCAGCTCGGCGGTCGACGCGCCGGAGATCGTGACGTAAGGAATCCCCGCGCCGACGATCGTCGGCACCTCGGTCTGGCCCTGACCGGTGAAGGGCTCGACCACGGCGACGACCCCGTGCTGCACCATGTCGTTGGCGCAGGTCTGGCCGCCCGCGGGTGTGTTCTGGTTCTCGCAGATGTACAGGTTGACCTTGTGGCCCTCGAGCCCACCGAGGTCGGCGTTCACGTACTCGGTGGCGGCCTTGGCGCCCTGCTCCACGAGCGGGCCGGTGCCGATGCCACCGGCGCCGCCGGCGTCTGCGATGAGACCGATCGTCACGGGCGAGCCGGTCGCCTTCTCGGACGGGGCACTTGCACCCGCGACGCCGACGGCGGTCGACACAATCGCTGCCGTAACGACGCCGGCGCTGAGCACACCGGACACCACGACTCTTCCCACCCGCTTCTTCCCGGACCGCCGCATCGCACCTGTTGTGAGCACTGTTTCCTCCTTGAGGATCAGGGGCGGCACACGTGCTCGATCCGACCGCAACAAGCCCCCCGGATTCCGTGGTCGAAAAGAGTGTACCGTTTGGCCATTCCCATCGTCAAGATACCGCAACATTTCGCGAAATAGCAGGCAGGAACTGCAGCGGACGCCGGAAGGTGGCCGGGGTGCCCGCGGCAATGAGGGTCCCTGTTTTCTGTCACGACCGGTGCCCGGACGCGGCGCAGGAGCGGCGCTCCCCGGGAGGAATGGCCGCTCCGTACGCCGTTCTGGGGAAGCCGAGTCCCCTTCCCGGTTTCCCCAGTTTTCGCTCACTCCCCGTGTCCCCCCCGGGTGTGAGCATCGGGATTGACGTCATCCCGCTGGCAACGTATCGCAACGTTTCCGCAATAAATCGTCACACCCTCGACGATCGGCAAATTCGCTCTGGGACAGGACAAACGGCGGCTGCGGCGGGATTCGGAGACGGCCCGGCGGACGGAGAGCAGGACCGACGGAGGGAGTGACGCAGGCCCCTCCGGCGTCAGCCTTCGCCGATCGCGTGCTCGAGCGCTCGGGCCAGGTTGCGCTGGGCCCGAAAGTGGGCGTCGATCGCCGAGTGCGCCGTCACCAGGTCGCGCTTTGCGCCGGTGCGGAACATGTCGCCACCCATGCGCGACGTCATGCACGCGCCGAGCGCGAAGAAGACGCGGTAATACGCGACCGCGTCGGGATCCGTTGCCTCGCGCGGTCCGCCGGCAGCGGAGTACGCATCGACGAACTCGTCCCATTCCATCAATGCGGTCGCGGCTGGCCAGGCCGCGGCGAGCTCGCGCGCGGGCGGCCCGATCGTTGCGGCCTCCCAGTCGACCAACGCCGTGACCCGACCGTCTTCGACGAGCAGATTGTGCAAGCCGACGTCGCCCTGCAACAGGCAGAGCCGACCGGCTGGGGCCACGTCGACTGCGTGCTCGAGCAGCCACTGGCGCGCCATGGGAACGGCAACGATGGGCGGCCCACTCAGCGAGGCGATTCGGGCGGACATTCCCTCGACCGCGGTGCGCAGCGACGCCTCGGTGACCGTCACCGTGAGATCGAGACTGGTCGTCGCCAGGTCCTCGAGCGGTACGGAGTGCAGGCGCGCCAGCGCGGCGGCCAATTGCCGGCCGATCTCGCGCTGATGCTCGGTCGGTGCGGCGAGATCGGGGAAGTATTCACCAGCCTTCATTCCCGGCACCTTGGCCATGACGAGCAGCGTCACACCTCCTGCTTCGACGCCGCCGTCGTCTCCTTCTCCTACACGCCCGCTCGGGACGGCGCCGGCAAAGAAGGGCTCGGGCACCGGCACCCCCCTCGCGTGGACGGCGCGCAGGACGGCGAACTCATCGGCCGCCCGAGTCTGGAGGAGCCCGACCGGACGATCCTTGCGCACGATGACGTCTGGCGGGAGCTCGTTCGTCCCGGTCACGGTGACCAGAATCGTCTCTTTGGAGCGCCCACCGGGGACGACCTCCATCGCGGTCACCGCCACGTCGGGCGAATCGGCCAAGGTAGACCGTAGGTAGGCGGTGAGCTCCTCCGGGGTCATCGAACAGTGGGCGCCCGACGCTCCGTCCGAGGTGCGGAGGGCTTCAGCCAGCACGCCGCGCCGGAGCTCGTCGACACGCTCGAGGAAGCGGTGCTCGATATCGACGAGTTGGCGGCAGCGCGCGCGTTCCGATGCGTCATCGCTCGTGCCCTCGGAGGCAACGAGCTCGGCGGCTTGCTTCCGTAGGTCGTGGAATCGGGCCGTCGTCGTCGCACCTTCTTCCGCGTTCGTGGTGCCGAGCAGCGCGCCGAACTCGGCGCCGAACTCCTGACTCAGTACATCGCTCCACTCCTCCTCGACGATGAACTCGGCCAGGATCCGGTCCACCAGCGCGGCCGCATCGATGGCCGTGGCGCTGGTGAGCTCGGGGAGGAAGGTGCCGGCGACGGTGTCCCGCAGCTGACGGTAATAGCCCGCCCGGTCTTCGGCGGGTTGCCTCACCGTGGCCGGATCACGGCCCGCCGTCGCTCTGTGCGGCGGGGGCGCGGACGATGCCATTGGTCAACGCGTCGGACAGGACATAGGCAGGCGGATCCAGCCCGTTGCGCGCGTTGAGGTTGGTCTCGAGAAACCCCCAACCTCCGGGGACCCCGTCGACTGTCACGTCGCCGACCGACTCCCAGCCGTAGCGTTGCGCCGTCGCACCGATCATCCCGCCGATCGTCTCGATGCGCACTCGTCGTGATGCCGCCGTCTTCGAGCCGGTAGCGCACTTCGGCGCCCGGGCAGCGCACCGAGTCATCATCGACGTGCACCCGCATCTCGGCGCTGGCCACCGGCAGGCGGTCCCCTCCCCGCGTCGAGCGCACCGACGCGGAAGAAGCTGCCGTTTGCTCCCACCATCGAGGCGAAGCGGAACTGCAGCGCGTCCGCGCCCTGGCCGTGTTCACCCCCGAAGCTCCGGCTCGAGACGAAGCTGTCCCAGCGGCGGGCACCCCATGAGTGGTCACGCCAGCCGGGGGCGTCGACTCGCGTCAACGTGCCGTCGAGCTCCACCGTGCCCCGTACCCGACAGAAGACATGGAAGTTGTTGGAGAAGATCGTCCCGGCGGTCCCCGAGGTCCCGGTGAAGGTCTGCGCGTTGGCGAAGGCACGCGTACCGACGTCGGTGATGTCAAGGTCGGCCCGGCATCCCTCGCCGTCGAGCACGAAGCGCAATCGCTTCCCGTCGTGGAAGAGGCGCTGTGGCCCCGCACCCAGCCCGAGCTCCTCCAGCCGCGTCAGCTCGAGCCCCTCGCCGTTGCAGCGGAAGCGCGTTCCGGCGTCCGAGTACACACCGCACCACAGGTTGGCCGTGCCCCGGGTGAGCTCGTTGCCGATGCGATGGTTGCCCCCCAACCGGGCGGCGGGGTCGCGCCAGGCCAGGTACGCGCTCTCCTGCCAGTCGGGGTCGTCACCTGCGGCGTGGAGTCCCTCGTCCGCAAAGTCGGGATTAGTCGTCACCAAAGCGAAGGATACGAAACCACCGACGGCAGAGCCTGCGGGCCCGACCGACGTCGGCTCATCTCTCCGAGACCTTCTCCGTCCCCTCGGCTGCGGGGATGTCCGGATTGCAGATGTAGCGCACATTGGCGATGGTCATGTCGCACGCAGAAAAACTGGCGGAGACGGCCAGGTCGGGGACGAGCCGCTCGTCGCCCCACGCCGGCAGGGTCGAAGCAGCTGAGCTCGGGGCGGCCACGGTCGGCGCGCCGGAACTCGTACTCGGAGTCGACCTGGACGATGCGCGGGACGAGGACGCCGTCACGGCGCACCCGGGCCAGGTGCATCCCCGGCGGGTACTGCACGTCGTGTCCCGTCACGGGGACCGGGTCGACCACGGACACCGAGAGAATCTCCCGGTCCGGGCCGCGGCCGGTCGAGCTCCCGTCGCTTCGAGGGTCGCGCACGCTGCAGTCCACCCGGTCGTGGAAACGACGCAGGCTGACGACACCCGGGGCGATGCGGAACCCCCACGACCCCGCCAAGGCCTCCGACAGGGCGGCATTGTCGCAGCGCGCCGAAATCAGATAGGCGCGAGGGCGCACGCCCGAGCGCGCGGTCAGGCGGAGCTGGGCCAACGCGAAGGGCCCAAACGAGCTCTCCTTCGCCCGGTAGACGAGGAAGCTGATGACGGGTGGGATCGTCGGGTTCAGCGCGGGTGGCACGAGCGACTCGCGGTCGTCCACCCGCACCTCGTAGAGGACCTGGAGGATGTCGACGTCGTCGACCTTCAACTCGCGATCCTCCAGCACGACCTCGGGCGCACCCTCCACCAATGGCCGGATGTCGAGGGACCCTGCCAGCGGCATCAGGCCACCCCCGCCGTCGCCACCGGCCGCGACGAGCTCGTCCCCTTCGGCGCTCCCGTCTTGAACCGTGGCATGACCTCCTCGGCGAAGAGGCGCATGGAATCGAGGACGTACTGCTGGGGCACGACTTCCATGAACTGGTGGATGAAATTGATCCCGTCGAACCCGACGTTCTCCCACGCCGTGATGGCGTCGGCGACGTCGTCAGGCGTGCCCATGGTCACGCCCTTGAAGGACCTCGCCGCGTCGCCCGGGCTGCCCGATTCACGCCGCAACGCGGGCAACAGGCCCTCGGAGGGATACGAGTGCGTCGGCAGCACCTCCTTGGCCGAGAGGAGCTGGGCCGCCATGTAGGAGAACATCGAGGCGATCTTGAGCCCGTTCCGCCGACCGCGATCGCCGTCCTCGCAGCACGACAAGAAGTTGACGGTCAGCACCTTGTCGTTGACGAAGGAGCCGACGGGGTCGCACGAGGCGATGTGCCGGCGGTAGTTCGTGACCTTCTTCTCAGAGTCCTCGAAACCCCCGGGGGAGAGCCCGAGACAGCCGAGACCCCGGTCCGCGGCATCGATCTCGGTGCCCGGTGACGTCACGGCCACCCACATGGGCGGGTGCGGCTTCTGGATCGGCTTGGGCAGCACGGCCCGCTCGGGCATGGAGAACATCCGTCCGTTCCAGGCGAAGCGTTCCTGGGTCCACATCTTGGGGATCACGCGGACGAACTCGTCCCACGTCTTCTTGGTGTCGTCGGGGTTCGCGCCGAAGCCGCTCAACTCGGGCCAGGTCGCCGACCGGCCGGTCCCCAGCTCGAGACGTCCGCCCGAGATGATGTCGAGGACCGCGGCTCGCTCGGCCACCCTGATCGGGCTCTGGTACTGGGGCACGCAGGCCACGACGCCGTGCCCCACCCGGATGCGCTTGGTCATCGTGGCCGCAGCGGAAAGGAAGATGTCAGGGCCCGAACAGTGCGAGTACTCCTCCAAGAAGTGGTGCTCGACGGCCCAGATGTAGTCGAAGCCCAACTCGTCCGCCAGGCGCACCTGCTCGAGCGCGTTCTCGTACACCTGGCGCTCGGAGTCGGGCGTCCACGGGCGCGGCACCGACAGCTCCATGAACAAGCCGAACTCCATGGCTCCCTCCCCATGCGCCCTTGCGCGCTTTGTTAATGATCATTAACATCTAACCATGCGACGGAGGCCTCGTCAACGTGACGGGCTGCCCATTTGTGAGGCATGGCTAACATCTGCTGTCATATGAGCTCCGACGGCGCCGCCCGTCAGACGAAGGGTGAGCGGACCCGCGAGGCGATCATGGCGGCCGCCGCCGAGCTGTTCCGGGAGCGAGGCTTCCGCGAGACCAGCCTCAGCGATATTGGTGCGGCTGCCGGGGTGAGCGGGCCGGCCATCTACCGCTACTTCACGTCGAAGGGCGAGCTGCTCTCGGTCCTGATCGAGGAGGCAGCGATCCTGTGGCGGGGAACGGCGGACGAAGTCCTCAACGAAGACACGCCCCCTCAGGTCACCCTGGAACGCCTGATCGACGCGGCGGTCACGCTGCAGCTGCGCAACGGGAACCTCCGCGACGTCTTCGCCAAGGAGTACCGCTCGCTCGACGATGACGCACGGCGGCGCGTCGCCCGCATCGAGCGGGTGCGCATGGCGGAATGGGTCCACCTGTTGAGCGAGGTCCGACCTGGCCTCAGCGACCAGGAGGCGCGGGCGGCCGTCACCATGGTCGACGGCATGCTCCGTTCCATCACGACGTTGACCGACATGGACCAGGAGCAACTGGCGAGCGTCATAAAAGACATGGTGCTGGGGGGCTTGCTGTCGGTGGGCCTGCCGCGCCCGGTGGTGGTTCGCGCATGAGCGACCGGACGGCCGTGCTTCCCGACGAAGAGGCCTTCCGCCAAGAGGTGGTCCGCTTCTTGGAGGCCACACTCCCCCCCAAGGGTGGCGACGCGCGCGCCGACGGTGCGGGGCCCTTCGCGGGCGGCTCGGGCCTGAAGCGAGCCGTGGTCTATCAGCGCAGCCTGGCCGAAGCGGGATTGGCCGGGATCACCTGGCCGCTCGAGTACGGCGGGCGAGGCCTCCCCGGGCGCTACCAGCGGATCCTCGACCACGAAGCGCGGGCGTTCGAGGTTCCCCCGCGCTCGCTCGAGATCGGTCTCGGCATGTGTGGCCCGACGCTGCTCGTGCACGCCAGCGACGAGCAGAAGCGTGCCTTCATCCCTCCCCTGCTCCGCGGCGAACACGTGTGGTGCGAGCTCTTCAGCGAGCCCGGCGCCGGTTCCGACCTTTCCAGCGTGCAGACGAGGGCACGACCTGACGGGGACGAGTTCGTACTGGACGGGCAGAAGGTGTGGACGTCAGGCGCCCAGCACAGCGACTTCGCCGTCTGCCTCGTGCGCACCGATCCCGCGCGCCCGAAGCGCGAGGGCATCAGCATGCTCATCGTCGACATGCACGCTCCCGGGATCGCTGTGCGGCCGCTGCGCCAGCTCACCGGCGAGACACACTTCAACGAGGTGTTCCTCGACGCGGTCCGGGTACCCGTTGGAAACGTGGTCGGCGACCTCCACGGAGGCTGGCGCGTCGCGCGCACCACGCTCGCCTTCGAACGACAGGCGCTCAGCGGCATGGGATCGGGCGGTGGCGGCAAGGGTGGATTTTCGGCCCTCGTGTCCGAGGCACAGCGTCGCGACCTCGCGGACCGCCCCGGGCTACGGGACCGCCTGGTCGAGCTCCGCATCCGCCAGATGCTCTTGCGTCACCTCACGTCCTACCTGCAGGCCAAGGTGAAGTCAGGCGGGAGCGACGCCGCCGTGGCTTCGGTGCTCAAGCTCGCCATGGCCCAACTCGTGCAGGAGTCGGCCCTGGTGGCCGTCGAGGTCGTGGGGATGGATGCCACCGCGTGGAGGGCCGACGACCCGGGGGGCGGGCGCTGGTCGAACCAGCTGCTCAGCTCATTGTCCGCCTCGATCGGCGGCGGCACCAACGAGATCGTGCGCAACGTCATCGCCGAGCGCGCCCTGGGCCTGCCCCGTGACGAGGAAGGAGACCTCATGCCGGGCGATCGTGGCGACCCCTGGATGGAGTCCCGGGCGGGTGGGTCGAATGAACACTGACCGCGTCCTCTCGGGCCTCCGCGTGGTCGAGATCGGACAGTACGTCGCGGCACCCCTCGCCGCGACGATCTTCGCCGACCTGGGCGCCGACGTGGTGAAGGTGGAGCGACCCGGGGGCGATCCCCTGCGCGCCGACGCGGCACGGTTCGCCGCGTGGAACCGGGGCAAGCAGTCCGTCGAATTGGATCTCGCCAGCGGTGCGGGAAGGGACGAGGTTCTTCGGCTGATCGACGGGGCCGACCTGCTCGTGGAGAACCTGCGGCCTGGCGCGCTCGAGCGGCTTGGCCTCGGGGCACGCGCGCTGCGGGCCACTCGGCCGCGCCTGGTGACGTGCTCGATCTCCGCGTGGGGCCCGACCGGACCGGCCCGAGACGAGCCCGGATGGGAGCCCCTGGTACACGCCCGCGGCGGAGCGCAGCAGGGGCTCTTCACCGGAGACGAGCCGATCTGGCTGCCCTTCCCGGCAGCGAGCGTCGCGGCGGCGCTGGTGGCCGTGTTGGGCGCCGCCGCGGCGCTCATCAAGCGCGAGTCGACGGGGTACGGACAACGTGTCGAGACGTCGCTGCTCGACGGGCTGCTCTTCCTCAATGCCGCGCCCATCTTCCACCGTGAGGGACGCCCACCGCGGATCGTGCGCCAGAGGAACTCGGTGATCCTCCGGGCGTACGACACCGCCGACGGACGCAACGTCATGGTGAACCTCAGCGGCACGGAGCGTTGGCGCGAGCTCTGTCGACTGGTGGGCGCCGACGACGGGGGCCTCGACTACGCCACACCCGAAGGCCTGGCGCGTCTGTCCGACAGGCAATGGAACAAGGCCAAGGTGGCCGAGTTCACCGAGCGATTCGCGACCAAGACGGCCGACGAGTGGGAGCAGGCGCTGTGCGAGACACCCGCTGCGGTGGCCAAGTGCAACACCCTGGCCGAGTGGATCAGCCACGACCAGGCCCGGGCCAATGAGATCTTCGTCGCGTCCGGCGACCCGGCGCTCGGATCGGCACCAGTCGTGGGTCCGCCCCTGCGGATCGGTGTCGACGCGACCGCTGGCGCACGGCGGTCCGGTCGCAGGCACGGTGGGGAGCAGGGGGCGCTCGGTGGCCACCGCATCGTCGACCTCTCGAGCTTCTGGGCCGGTCCGCTGGCGGCGCGGCTGTTGGCCGAGCTCGGTGCCGACGTGGTGAAGGTGGAGCC